>NZ_JAUHHZ010000001.1:0-3160000 GCF_032377575.1 Bradyrhizobium sp. SZCCHNS2022
CACCCCCCCAAATCACCTAAGGGGAGTGAATCACCGTCCGTCAGCTAACGGAATCCATTTATGAGTACAGAACCTAGTCGGCGGCCGTCGACACCATGCCGCCGCCGCCGGACATCCAATTCGGCTGCCTGGTCATGTCGGGCATTGGCGGCCGCTTGCCGGTGGTGGGATCGGCTTGCGGCTCGGCGATGCGTGCGGCCTTGTCCTCGCCGACGGAGAAGCCGGTGTCGGTCAGCGCCAGCGGCTTGCTGATGCGCTCGGCAATGAACTGATCGAGCAGCTGGCCCGAGACGACCTCGACGATGCGGCCGAGCACGTCGGTCGACATGCTGTAGTCCCATGTCGTGCCCGGCTGCGCCGCAAGCGGCAGCTTCGCCAGCTTCGTGATCAGGTCGGCCGATGTCTGGCTCGGATCGAACAGATTGGCATTGTTGTAGGCCTGCTTGACCAGTGACTTGCCGAAGATGCCGTAGGTCAGGCCCGACGTGTGCCGCATCAGGTCCTGCACGGTCATCTCGCGCCGGGCCGGCTCCAAGGTCAGCTCCGGCTGGCCGGTGCCTTGATTGATCTTCTCGACGCCGACCTGCAGGCCCTTGAACTCCGGCAGATAGACCGAGACCGGGTCGAGCAGTTGCAGCCGGCCTTCCTCGACCAGCATCATGGCCGCGACCGAGGTGAACGGCTTGGTCATCGAGGCGACGCGGAAGATCGCGTCCAGCTTCATCGGCAGCTGCTTCTCGCGGTCCTGGAAGCCGAAGGCCTTGGCATAGGCCACCTTGCCCTTGCGCGCGACCAGCACCACGGCGCCGGGGATCAGCCCCTTGTCGACGTCGGCCTGGAACGCATGGGTCAGGCGTTGCAGCCGCTCGGACGACAGCCCGACGTTTTCGGGCCGATCGACCTTGGGCAGGCCTTCGGCGAAGGCCGGGATCGTGAGGCTGGCGGCTAGCAGCAACGATGACAGCGTGGCGCGCCACGGCCCTTGCATCTTCAGAGACGGTCGCATGGCTCCTCCCTCTGGTGTTGTTGGGCAGTCAGAACAGCCTGCGCGTGCGGAAGCCGTCCGTGATTGATTTGGGTCAATGGCGACGTCCGCGCCGGCGAGGCCGGGCGCTTCGTGAGCTTCAGGAACCGGCTCAGGCGGCTTTCCAATGCGCCCGCAGCGCCGCTGCGATGCTGTCTGGCCGCTCGACGATGCTCCAGTGGCCGGCGTCCGGCTCGACATGCAGCGTAGCGTCGTGACGCCTGGCGAAGCGGCCGAGGACATCGAAGGACATGTAGGGATCGTGCGCGGCTGAGATCACGAGCCCGCATCGCGGCAGCTGCGCGAGGCGCGCGATCCAGTCGCCGCCGAAGCGCAGCCCATCGGCGGAGCGATACAGCGCGAGGATCGCCCGGCGCATCGGCGCCCGCCATGCCGCGGCTTCACGCGCGGCCAGCTCCGGTGGCAGCCCGCTCTGCCGGAACATCCGCGCCATCGCCCCCTGGGTCGACACCGCCATGACGACCTCGCCCAGGACCGGCGTGTTCCAGAGCCGAGCGATGCGATGGCCGCGATAGTCCGGATCGAGCACGCCGCCGGCCACCGCCCAGGAGCGCACCAGCTCCGGCCGCAGCGACGCCGCGCGCAGCACCAGCAGTGCGCCCCAATCATGCCCGACCAGATCGAGCGGCCCGAATGCCGCATGCTGTGCTTCCATCAGGGCGACAAGCCAGTCGGCGTAGGCGTCCTTGGTGCAGGCGAAGCCCGGAGGCACATCGCCCCCGAAGCCGGGCAGGGCGGGCACTGCCACGGTCTCGCTGAGCGCTGCGATCAGCGGTCCCCAGATTGCGGGCGTATCCGGCACGCCGTGGACGAAGATGCGGTTTGTCATGAGGTCATGTACCATATGCTCGATCTTCGTATTCGGCGAAATTTTCTCTTTCCCTTTTTCAGAAAACGTGCTTCTCTACGCCATCCCGCCTCATCGAAGAGGGGCGTACGCGTCGTCACGATACGTGGAGTGCGGGGAGCGATGGCCGTGAGGCGCCGGTGGACGACCGGTGTCTTGCGGACGGCGAAGTCGTGTGGTCCTGGCCTCCCGATGCTGAGGTCAAGTTCGTGCCGTTGCGCGAAGCAGCAGTGCGGATGATGGGGGCAAGAAAGCCCGGTCCCCAGGGAGAGCACGAAGTAAGCCGTAAAGCCGTTGCGCAGGGAAGGCCGGGATGTCCTGGCCGATCCTGTGGTTCCTGCCCCGTGCACTTCTTTCCGCACGGGGGCCGCGGGTGTCGGCAGACGCCCGGCCTTCCCTGCACCCTCGATTGCCGAGGGGCGGTGCTGATGATCAGCCTGGGCACGATGGTGCCGCGGGAGCGGAGAGGTGTGTGCGGATGCGATTGGAACAATCGATCAAGGCCAGAGGGGCGCCCAGCTCGTGCGTCAAACACCGGCGTCATTGCGAGCGGAGCGAAGCAATCCAGGGCTGCGTGCGTGACTCTGGATTGCTTCGCTTCGCTCGCAATGACGCGGAGAGAGTTTGCCCCACCCACGGCTGTCATCGTCCGCGCAGGCGGACGATCCAGTATTCCAGAGGCAGTTATGGTCGGCTGAGAGGCGGCGGCGTACTGGATACCCCGCTTTCGCGGGGTATGACGGCGGGGGATGGGGCGGCGGCGCTGGCCCCCAGCGCAAGAGAACTGGGCCTTAGGCAAAAGAATGAGGACCAGAGGCCGCAAGCCCCCCAATACGTCACCCCTTCTGACCCTTATTCGGCGTTGCGAGGCCCTCTTATTCCCGGTAAAAGCGCTGTCGAGGGCACCTCGGCAACAATCCATCAATGGTTTTGCCGCACTGTTTTCGTGTCTTCGCAAAAGGGTTTGGCAATGCTGATTCGCAGCGCAGAGATCGAGGCCATCGCCGGGGCAGACGCCCGGTCGATCGCGCTCGCCTCGCTGTCCGCTCGCGGCCTGACCGGCGCGCTCGAGCTTCTGCTTCTTAGCTGCCCCTGAGGGCCGGCTGGGCGGGATGCGCCTGGGCACTCAGGGGGCTGCTTCGACACCGAAACACCCTTCAGCGCCCAATGTCTGGAGATCCTGACAGCCAGGCGCGCCACCTTCAGACTTCGAGGAAAGCCAATGTCCAATCCCGTTCAGTCCGACAAGGACCGCGTCGTCATTTTCGACACCACTTTGCGCGACGGCGAGCAGTGCCCCGGCGCCACCATGACGTTCGAGGAGAAGCTCAACATCGCCGCCATGCTGGACGGTATGGGCGTCGACATCATCGAGGCCGGCTTCCCGATCGCCTCCGACGGTGACTTCGAAGCGGTCAACGAGATCGCCAAGCGCACCCAGAACGCGGTGGTCTGCGGCCTGTCGCGCGCCGGCGCCAAGGACATCGACCGATGTGCGGAAGCGATCCGCCCGGCCAGGCGCGGCCGCATCCACACCTTCCTGTCCACCTCGCCGGTGCACATGAAGTACAAGCTGCAGATGGACCCGCAGCAGGTGTTCGAGCTGGTGATCTCCTCGGTGACGCGCGCGCGCAATCACACCGACGACGTCGAATGGTCGTCGGAGGACGGCACCCGCACCGAGTTCGACTTCCTGTGCCGCTGCGTCGAGGCCGCGATCAAGGCAGGCGCCACCACCATCAACATCCCGGACACCGTCGGCTACGCCGTGCCGGAGGAGTATTACGACCTGTTCAAGCGCGTGCGCGAGAGCGTGCCGAACTCCGACAAGGCGGTGTTCTCGGTCCACTGCCACAACGATCTGGGCATGGCGGTCGCCAACTCGATGGCCGGCGTGCGCGCCGGTGCCCGCCAGATCGAGTGCACCATCAACGGTATCGGCGAGCGCGCCGGCAACGCGGCCCTGGAAGAGGTCGTGATGGCGATGCGCGTGCGCAACGACAAGCTGCCGTTCTGGAACAAGATCGACACCACGCAGCTGACCCATGCCTCGAAGGTGGTGTCGGCGGCGACCTCGTTCCCGGTGCAGTACAACAAGGCCATCGTCGGCCGCAACGCGTTCGCGCATGAGAGCGGCATCCATCAGGACGGCATGCTGAAGAATGCGCAGACCTACGAGATCATGCTGCCGGAGACGGTCGGCGTGAAGCAGACCTCGCTGGTGATGGGCAAGCATTCCGGCCGCCACGCCTTCATCCACAAGCTGGAGGAGATGGGCCACAAGCTGGCGGGCAATCAGGTCGAGGACGCCTTCGTCCGCTTCAAGGCTTTGGCCGACCGCAAGAAGCACATCTATGACGAGGACATCGAGGCCTTGATCGACGAGGGCATGGTGAGCGCCCATGACCGCATCAAGCTGCTGTCGCTGTCGGTGATCGCCGGCACCCGCGGCCCGCAGCGCGCCACCATGAAGCTCGACGTCGACGGCGTGACCAAGATCGAGGAGAGCGAGGGCAACGGGCCGGTCGATGCGGTGTTCAACTGCATCAAGTCGCTGGTGCCGCACGAGGCCAAGCTGGAGCTGTACCAGGTCCACGCCGTCACCGAGGGCACCGACGCCCAGGCCGAGGTCTCGGTCCGGCTGTCGCAGGACGGCCGCTCGATGACCGCGCGCGCGGCGGATCCGGATACGCTGGTGGCTTCGGCAAAAGCCTACCTCGGCGCGCTGAACAAGCTGGTGATGAAGCGCCAGCGCGACGTCGCGCATGGGGCTGGCGCATCGGCTGCGGCAGCGAGCTGACCCCAAGACGTCATTCCGGGGCAGCCGCGAGAGCGGCTGAACCCGGAATCCCGACCTTGGTTTGCACCGGCTGTCGCAATCTCGAGGTTCCCCGATGGGCAATTGCGCATCTGAGGTTCGGCCCTGCGGGCCGCCCTGGACCGACGAACAGGAAGCGGCGGGCCTCGTCATCGCAGCGTCGCTTGGACTTGTTTTGCTCCGTCATTCCGGGGCGCGCGGAGCGCGAGCCCGGAATCCATACTCCCGATCGTGGTTATGGATTCCGGGCTCGCTCGCGTTGCTCGCGCCCCGGAATGACGGCGGAAGGGGGGCGATCGCTGCTGCATCGCAGCACGCGAATCCCGCCCGTGCTGCTAACGGTGAATGGCATTCCCGCCGCGTACCCGCTAACAATGTCCTTGGCATACAAAGCGGGGGCGTCGTTGCAATGCCCCCCGAACGTCGGGAGGACACTTTGCACCAGTTCAAATTCCGCCATCTGATCGCCACCGCCGCGTCGCTGGCTGCGCTCGCGCTGGCCGGCCCGGCCTCGGCCGCCGATCCGATCGTGATCAAGTTCAGCCACGTGGTGGCCTCGAACACGCCGAAGGGCCTCGCCGCCGACAAGTTCAAGGAGCTGGCCGAGAAGTACACCGACGGCAAGGTCAAGGTCGAAGTCTATCCGAACTCGCAGCTCTACAAGGACAAGGAAGAGCTCGAGGCGCTGCAGCTCGGCGCGGTGCAGATGCTGGCGCCGTCGAACTCCAAGTTCGGCCCGATCGGCATCAAGGAATTCGAGGTGTTCGATCTGCCCTACATTCTGCCCGACCTCGCCACCCTGCGGAAGGTCACCGACGGCCCGCTCGGCGCCAGGCTGCTGAAGCTGCTGGAGCCGAAGGGGATGATCGGGCTGGCCTACTGGGACAACGGCTTCAAGCAGATGAGCGCCAACAAGAAGCTGGTCGATCCCGCCGACTACAAGGGCCTCAAGTTCCGCATCCAGTCCTCGAAGGTGCTGGACGCGCAGTTCCGCACGCTCGGCGCCATCCCGCAGGTGATGGCGTTCTCCGAAGTCTATCAGGCGCTGCAGACCGGCGTCGTCGACGGCCAGGAGAACACGCCCTCGAACATCTATACGCAGAAGATGCACGAGGTGCAGAAGTACATCACGCTCACCAATCACGGCTACATCGGCTATGTCGTGGTCGTGAACAAGAAGTTCTGGGACGGTCTGCCGCCGGACATCCGCGCCGCCTGCGAGAAGGCGATGAAGGAGGCCACCGCGTATGGCAACGGCCAGTCGGCGAAGGAGAACGACGACGCGCTGGAGGAGATCCGCAAGTCGGGCAAGTCCGAACTGGTCAAGCTGACGCCGGCCCAGGACGAAGCGATGCGCAAGGCGATGCAGCCGGTCTACAAGGACGTCGCGGGGCGCGTCGGCCAGCCGCTGATCGACGAATTCCTCAAGGAGACGCGCGGCACGACCAATTGAGCGCATGAGCGAAGGATGCGCGGGCTGTCCGCCCGCGCATCGCAGCAGTCAAGGCGTTCCGGGGGACGCCCAAAACAAGCAGACGGCGCGACAAGCGCCGTGAACGTTTGAAGTTTGGGGGGAGGGGACTTGGGTTTCCTGTTGCGCATCCTCGATCGGCTCGAGGAGATCCTGATCGCATTCCTGATCGCGGCGGCGACCTCGATCATCTTCGTGGCCGTGCTGCACCGCTATCTGGTCGGCATTCCCTTGCTCTATCCCATCCTGTTCCCGATCGACCTGTCCTGGGCGCAGGAGCTGTGCATCTACATGTTCGTGTGGATGGCCAAGTTCGGCGCCGCCTATGGCGTGCGCACCGGCATCCATGTCGGCGTCGACGTCGTCGTCAACATGCTCAGGCCCTCGTTGCGCAAGGTGACGATCCTGTTCGGCCTGCTGTGCGGGGCGCTGTTCACCGCGATCATCGGCACCATGGGCGCGAAGTTCGTCTATGGCCTGTCGATGACCGACCAGGTGACGCCGGACATGGAGATCCCGAGCTGGCTGGTCTATCTGTGCATCCCGCTCGGCTCCTACCTGATGTGCTTCCGCTTCCTCCAGGTCGCCTGGCACTATCTCCGCCACGACGAGCTGCCGCATCACGACCACGCTTACGTCGAAGGTGTCGACCCGACGGCGACGGAGGTGCTGCGATGAGCAGCCTCCTGATCTTCAGCCTGCTCATCTTCCTGATGCTGACGGGCATGCCGATCTCGATCGCGCTCGGCCTCACCGTGCTGTCGTTCGTGTTCTTCATGACCAACGTGCCGACCGAATCGGTCGCGCTGAAGCTGTTCACGGGCATCGACAATTTCGAGATCATGGCGATCCCGTTCTTCATTCTCGCCGGCAACTTCCTGACCCATGGCGGTGTAGCGCGAAGGATGATCAATTTCGCGACCTCGATGGTCGGGCATTGGTATGGCGGCCTGGGGCTTGCCGGCGTCGTGGCCTGCGCGCTGTTCGCCGCCGTGTCGGGCTCATCGCCCGCCACCGTGATCGCGATCGGCTCGATCATGCTGCCGGCGATGGTGAAGCAGGGTTTTCCCAAACGGTTCGGCGCCGGGGTGATCACGACGTCGGGCGCTCTCGGCATCCTGATCCCGCCCTCGATCGTCATGGTGGTGTATTCGGTGGCGACCGGCGGCAGCATCGCACTCGATCCTGCCGGCCACCGCGTCTCCTCGGCCTCGGTGGGGCAACTGTTCATCGCCGGCGTGGTCCCCGGCATCATGCTGGCGACATTGCTCGGCCTTACGACCTTCTACCGCGCCTGGAAGAATGACTATCCGAGGCTGCCGCGCGCCAGCTGGGCCGAGCGCTTCACGGCCTTCCGCAAATGCATGTGGGGCCTGCTGCTGATCGTGATCGTGCTCGGCGGCATCTACACCGGCAAGTTCACGCCGACCGAGGCCGCCGCCGTCAGCGCCGTCTACGCCTTCGTCATCGCGGTGTTCGTCTATCGCGACATGTCGCTGAAGGACGTGCCGAAGGTGCTGCTCGGCTCGGCGAACATGAGCGCGATGATTCTCTACATCATCACCAATGCCGTGCTGTTCTCGTTCCTGATGGCCAACGAGAACATTCCCCAGCAGATCGCCAACTGGATGGCTGCGGCGGGCGTCAACTGGATCGTGTTCCTGCTGGTGGTCAACATCCTGCTGCTGCTCGCCGGCAACGTCATGGAGGCCACCTCGATCGTCTTGATCATGGCGCCGATCCTGTTCCCGGTGGCGGTCAAGCTCGGCATCCATCCGGTGCATCTGGGCATCCTGATGGTGGTCAACATGGAGGTCGGCATGTGCCATCCGCCCGTGGGCCTCAATCTCTATGTCGCCTCCGGCATCGCCAAGATGGGCATCACTGAGCTGACCATTGCCGTCATGCCATGGCTGCTCACCATGCTGGGCTTCCTGGTGCTCGTCACCTACGTCCCGGAAATCTCGCTCTGGTTGCCGCGCATGCTGGGGATGCTTTGAGGCGTAGCAATGAACTGAAACTGATTTGCAGAAACAGAAAGCGATTTGAAGCAATTACATCTTCGTAAGGTCGCACACTCTGTCCAAACTGTAAGTTGAAGACCGGGTGCGGCGGGCTCATGTTGCACCGGCTTTCCAAGGAGGTTGGCATGAGGAAGTTCACCATTGCCGCTGTCGCCGTGCTCGCCATTGCCGGCTCGACCGCGGTCTACGCCCAGCGCGGCTGGTTTCATGATCACATGCATCATGCGCGCATGAATCCGGAAGACCGTGCCGCGATGCTCGATGCGCGCATCGCAGCCGTCCATGCCGGCCTGAAGCTATCGGCCGACCAGGAGAAGCTTTGGCCGCCGGTCGAGAGCGCCGTCCGCGATCTGGTCAAGCTGAGGTTCGACCGCGCCAACGCGCGGATGAAGGCGGCCGACGACGCGCAGGACAAGGACGTCGATCCGGTTGCGCGGCTGCGTGACCACGCCGACACCATGGCCGTGACGGCGGATGCGATGAAGAAGGTCGCTGACGCCGCCGACCCGCTCTACAAGACCCTCGACGAAGGCCAGAAGCGTCGGCTCTCGGCGTTGACGCGGCCCATGGGACGCATGATGGGCCCTGATGGTCCGCGCCACCATCGCTGGATGGAGCGCGGCGAGGGCGGGCCCGGGGATGGTCCGCGCTTCGGCGAGCATCGCTTCGGTCCGGGACCGATGGGCCACCCGATGGACCGCATGGGCTGGTCCGATGAGGATCGGGAGTCCGGGCGGCTCTGACGGCGGGGCGATGATCCGCCTGATTCCGCTTCGAATTTCGCTTGGGGAAAGCCGCCGCCCGCCGGCGGTTTTTCTACATCGAAATCGCCGAAAAATCGTCAGGGATCGCTGGACATCCCGGAATCGCTTTGCTAAACGACCGGCTCTTGCGAAGGCTTTCTCCGGATGCAAGATCCGGGCGCATAGCTCAGTTGGTAGAGCAGCTGACTCTTAATCAGCGGGTCCTAGGTTCGAGCCCTAGTGCGCCCACCAAGCCTTTCAAGGACTTGTGCCGAAATACCGTTTGGGCTTGAAAAACTGAAACGTTTTTCAAACGGTGTTTTTCGATATACTGCTCTCAATAATTTGAAAAACCGAACCAGAGGACGTGCGGCTGGCGAGCCACGATCTTCGGTGCTGTCCAGATCCAATTTCTTTGAACGTTAAGAAGCTGCTGACGTCCGAATGGCGTACGCCGGCCCACCTGAGGGTGACCAGAATTGAGGCCGGCAAATCCCTCAGCCATGCGAGGACGTGACGAAGGTTGTGGCCCGGCGGCGGTAAGGATCACGTTGATGGCGTCACCCTCACGGCCCTTGAGATGGCTGCGGCCGAGATGCCCATTGCTCTTCATGTGGCTGATGATCGGCTCGATGGCTGGGCGCGGCGCAACTTGCGTCCGGTAACGTCGAATGTGCCGCGCTTCTGCCCGGAGATGAAGACGCGGCGCAGACTGCGCATGGAGCACGAACTGGCTGCCCGACTCGCCCGTTGGTGGTGACGATCGAAGCCTTGACGCCGAACTCGTAAGGCGCCGTGCCTTGCCCTGCGGATGCATTCGATCTCCGGCACGTGCAGGAATGGAGCTTCCAGCCGCACTGGCGCTGCTGCTATGACCTGACCTGGTTCGCGGGGGCAGCGGCGTATCGAACACTGCTTCGAGTTCGCGGCGCAATTGCCGACGATGGCCCTCTCAATTGATGCCCAATCTGCAAGTCTCAGGCTTCCGAGCTTCGACTCTGCCAACGCCTGCAATCGGAAATGCGCCAATATCCATAAATCCGATTCCAAGCCAGATACTTATTTGTTATTTAGAGACGGCTAATTAGTTTGTCGAGGGAGCACTCTGAACGAGCTCAAGGCGCGCATTGTTGCTGCGTTCGAAAGCAGGTGCGTTTCTGGTGCGGCGACCCCCAACAGTATTCGTGGTCGCTAAGTCTCGTGGCTTGAAACCTGCAACCAAGCCGTTATGAGCGGGAGGATATTGAACGGGTTCGTTGATCTTGCTGGGTTTCCATTTGATTTCGATCGCATTCGTTGTGTTTTGATGCGGTCGTTTCTGGTGCGAAACTGGTGCGGATGCAGAAGCCGAATTCAAGCCTTTGTTCTCGTATCGTGCGGCTAGCCGGCTTTTGGAATCTGCACCACGAGTTCGCGAACAGTTTCGAGGCACGTTTCTTGTTCGTGCTCCCATCCAGCTTGGATGTCGAGCTCTGCGAGGTCTGCTTTGAGGTAGTCGACGCGGATACTATTGAGGCGACGAAGGAGGTCGTCCTTTTTCGAAGCAACTGCACTCAAGTTTGTGGTGAGGGAGACGCCGTCGATCTTTTTGATGACTGTGATGTCGAAGATGTCGCGAGGCTTCAGCATCGTCGCCCGGTGGTACATCTTCTTGAGCGCGATCTCCGTTGGAGGCTCAACGATGATCGTTGGCTTCCAACCCTTCCGAATTGACGTCAGGTCGATCTCTTTCTCGACTGGATCAAGCGCCGAGAGGGCGCCGCTGACGATAAAGTCGATCTCGCCCTCTGGATAGTGGGCGGCCTTGTCCCAATCCGCGCAGTTCCATACGTCCGTGATCTCAGGCGATAGCAAGGCAAGATGCTGTGGGTCGTCGATGAACGCGTCGATGTCCCGGCTCAGCCGGTGGTTCGCATGAAGCATGAGGGCGGTGCCGCCGCCCAGCACCCAATCTGGAGCCGGCTGGCCCTGCTGCTTGAGGTCCTGGAGCCCGTCGAGTGTTCGCCCAAGAAGTCTACGCCAGCCGCTCAAGTGCGCGCTCCAATGCAGGGTTGCTTTCGCCCGTGGCCGATTTCATCGATCGATAAGAGGCAGCCAGGTTCTGCATGGGAATAGCGTGAAGCCGAGCAAATTCCAGAACGAGTTCAGGTCGTACTTCTGTAAAGAACGTCGCAACATGGGCGATCCAGTTTTGCCAGTCTCTTGAGGTGAGGCGATCAACAAGATCGACAGCTTCCATGGTTCGACGGTATGGAGCGTTGATCGTGCCCAGAACAAGTTGATCGATGCTCTGACGCTTTGTGGCCCGATTGGAGGAGCGTGCGGGAGGATCCGATGTCGTCGTGCGACGCGTCGGTTTGTTTTTTGCGGGATCGGCCGCAATAGTCTCCGTGGAGCTGCCTCTGCGCTTCTCAAGACCCGCGGCGTCTTCGGCAAGCGCTTCCATCGCTGCGCGCTGGGCGTCGATCTGCGACTTCAGCACCAACACGTCCCTTAGCTTCGCACGGCGGTGCTTGCCGACATACCGGAACGGCAGGTCACCGACGTCCATGCGATGGACGACCAGTGGCCTGGAAATTCCCAGAATGTCCGCCGCATCGTTCGGACTGAGTTCCTGATCCTCGGCGAGGACAGCGACGCGCTCTCCCTGGAGCAGATGGCCGAGCGCCGCCTCCAGCAGCGACGCTGCATTCGGTGGCAGCCTGATGACTTGATCCTCGCCCGACCGGCGACGGACCCGGACTTCGACCTGATCGCCCTTGCCAAGCTTCTCGAAGGTCTTGGCCGCCTTGCGGTCCCGGTCGGAGAGCTGGACGAATTGCAGCACATGGGTAGTCATGGTCGGATCCTTGCCGAGTCCCAATATATGACTTCCCTCACTTAACTGCAATATCTGAAATGTTCTGCTGAAGGCGCGGACCTCGGCAATGGGCTATAGAATGGTAACCGAGGGAGGAGCCGTGACCCGAGACCAGCCCGACCTTCTTGGGACACGCGACCGCGAAATCGCGGCGCTCCGCGAGCGGTTGGCACGGCTCGAATCCGAAAAAGCAGAGCTACAAGCAAATCTCAATAGGCTGATCTCCACGCCGGAAGCTCATCCCAGCCCGCATCTTGCCGGCGGCGTCTCGGTGACAAATGCCTCGAGCCCCGCCACCAAGATAGCTCTGTTTCGTTCGCTATTTCGAGGCCGACATGATGTGTTCCCGAAGCGTTGGGAGAACGCGAAGACTGGCAAGGCAGGCTATGCCCCGGCCTGTGCAATGAGTGGATGCCGCGAATCTGCGGCAAGCCGAAAGTAAAGTGCGGTGACTGTCCGCATCATGCCTTCCTTCCCGTCACCAATGATGTGATCGGTGGACACCTCCGTGGACACCATACGATTGGTGTCTATCCTCTCCTGACGGATGAAACTTGCTGGTTTCTGGCAGTCGATTTCGACAAGGCGACTTGGACGAATGATTCCGCTGCTTTCCTGCAAGCATGCTCGGCGCGCGGCATTCCGGCGGCGCTCGAGCGTTCCCGTCAGGGCAAACAGCCGCGATCGCGCGTCGGCTCGGCGCGCATCTCATCACGGAGACCATGGAGCGCAATCCAGACATCGGCTTTTCGTCCTATGACCGGTTCTTCCCCAGTCAGGATAGTATGCCGGCAGGGGGGTCGGCAATCTCATCGCGCTTCCCTTGCAACATGATCCGCGCTCGGCTGGGAACAGCCTCTTTCTCGACGAGACGACTTTTGAGCCTCATTCCGATCAATGGGCTTTCCTCGCGACGGTCAGGCGTATGACGCTTGCAGAGGCAACAGCGGTTGCCGAAGAGGCCGGAAGGCACGGACGAGTGACGGGACTGCGGTTGCCTCTGGAGGAGGAAGACGATGCGCCTTGGGCCGTGCCGCCCTCCCGGCGGAAACCGGAGATCTCGATTACCGGACCCATGCCTGACCGCATCGATGTCATGCTGGCAGACCAGATCTATATTCAGCGTGAAGGACTTCCCGCCGGCCTCGTCAATCGACCCATTCGGCTGGCCGCCTTTCAGAACCCGGCGTTCTACAGTGCGCAAGCCATGCGGCTTTCGACATTTGGGCTTCCGCGCATTATCGCATGCGCCGAATTGCTTTCGCATCACATCGCCCTGCCACGCGGGTGCCGTGAGGGTGTTGAGGAGTTGGCGAGTGGCCTGAACGTCGATCTGTGCTGGCGGGATGAACGAAACGCAGGAGCCGACATCCAGGCGGGCTTTCTTGGGACGCTGACCAAGAAGCAGAAGACAGCAGTCACAGCCCTGCTGGCGCACGAAACCGGCGTGCTGGCAGCGACTACGGGATTCGGGAAGACGGTCGTGGCGGCGGCGATGATTGCCGAACGCAAGGCCACCACGCTCATCCCCGTGCATCGCCGTCAGCTCATGGAGCAATGGGCCACACGTCTGCAAAACTTCCTCGATTTGCCGCAGGACAGTATTGGCCAGGTTGGTGGAGGAGCGCGCAAGCCGACTGGCATCATTGACATCGCGATGATCCAAAGCCTTGCCCGCGGGGGCATCGTAGATGATCTGGTTGCTGGATATGGCCAACTGATTGTCGATGAGTGCCATCATCTTTCGGCCGTCAGCTTCGAGGCGGTGGCACGACGTGCGAAGGCAAGGTTTGTCTTGGGTCTCTCCGCCACGGTCACCCGCAAAGACGGTCATCACCCGATCATCTTCATGCAATGTGGTCCCGTACGTTTTCGCGTAGACGCAAAATCTCAAGCCGCTCGACGTCCCTTCGGTCATCGCGTCGTGCCGCGCAGAACATCCTTCGTGCTTCCACCTGAGCTCCAGTACGATCGCCCGCCGATTCAGCAGGTCTACGCGGCGCTTGCCGCTGACGAGGCTCGCAACGGTATGATCTTTGACGATGTCTTACAGGCGCTGGAGCATAAGCGGTCGCCGGTCATCTTGACCGAGCGCAAGGACCACGCGTTGCTCCTGGCCGAAAGGCTCTCTCGTTTCGCACGCAATGTCATCGTCTTGACCGGAGGGGTAGGCGTGAAGCAAAGAAGAGGCGCAACGCAAAGGCTCGGCGACATTCCCGCGACCGACGAGCGGATGCTGATCGCCACCGGGCGATACATCGGCGAGGGCTTCGATGATGCTCGGCTCGATACGCTCTTTCTTGCGATGCCGATCTCATGGAAGGGAACGCTCGCACAATATGTCGGGCGTCTGCATCGATCATACCATGCCAAGCGCGAGGTCATCGTCTACGACTACGTCGATGAAGCCGTGCCAGTCCTGAAACGCATGAGCGAGAAGCGGGGCAGGGGTTACAAGAGCCTCGGCTATACGATCGACGATAGCGGCGCGACATTGTCAAACCATCCAACGATGTTGCCGATGTTATGAGCGTCGCTGCCTTATCGGGAAAGAAGAGTTGCGAAATGTCGACCCTTCGACCTTCGCCAGCCTATCCTTTTCTCCCCCGCGCTCTCCGATTGCGCGGCCGTCTGAAAGTGGACCTTCTGACATCTGCAGCCAGGGCGTATGGTGGGCCCGGCAGGAACCTGCAACCAGACCGTTATGAGCGGGAGGATACGGATCGGGTTCGTTGATTTTCCTGGATTTTCGTTCGGTTTCGATCGCGTTTCACGCGGTTTGTTCAGGTCGTTTCTGGTGCGAAACTGGTGCGGCTAGTTATGCGGCGATTGCCCTCCCAGGCGAGCATGGGTCCCCTAGGGAGCGCCAATAAACTCAATGACTTAGCGCACGGCGCCATCCCTGCCGTTGCGCCTGCCGCTGCCTGAGCGCTCCGATCAATCGTCCATCCGCATGGGCTACTCCGACTGTGGTCTTCACCGGCTGCGCGAGGCACGCACGCCGTTCTTGCGTTTGGTGACGCGGTGACGATGCGGGCCTGCTTCGCCGATGGCAGGCCGGGTCCGTTTGGACGGATCGATCAGCGTGTGGTTCGTGCAGCCGATACCGCGCGCCCGGATCGAACGATGCGCATCCTGGTCACGGGAGCCGAGGGCCCGACGACCGCCGCTGCCGCTTCGCATCATGGCGGTTATCATCAGGCGTTGCTGACACAACGGGGCGGCGTGAGCTTACGCAGGTTGGCCGCGAATGATGAGGTGTTCGCAACGGCTTATTTAGAACGCAACGGCAAAGCCGCATTGTCCTCGGAAAGCATGAAAGTGAGATACGGACCGCGGTGGGCCCGGATGCGGCCAAGGCGTCTGGTGGCATGTGTTGCCACTCATCATGGGCAGTTCAGGCTCAACGTGGGCGCCGGCTCCAGACATCTCCCTTGCGCAATGTCTGTTTCGCATTGATTGCGACGGTCTCGGCTGCCACAATATCGATGCCCAGCACCCGCAGGATGGCTTGGGCCGCCATTGCCGGAATCGAGTCGTCTCTTTTGACCAATGCTTCGCGCATCGCGGCGCTGACGATGGCCAACAGCATCGCATACAGGGCCGGCGAATCGACCGTCTTGAAATAGCCCTGGCGGATGCCGATGCCGACATCCTTGCGAATCCCCGCAAAGATCTGCTCACGAAATTCTCCGAGATCGGAGAGTGCGTGGACGATCAGGCGCCCCCATGTCGGATCCTGCAGACCGCGTTCGATGAACAACATCGTTGCGAGCGCAACGCGCTCGGTGCCCTGCTCAGTTCCAGCAATCGCCTCGTCGACTTCGCGGACCAATGCGGCCGCGACGGCGCCGGCGACGGCATCGACCAGCTCCGTCTTGTTTCGGAAGTGATAATAGAAGCTTCCGTTGGAGAGCCCGGCCTCCTCGGCGACTTCCATGACGGACGTGCGTTCGATTCCTTTTTTGGCCATGACCGCGATGGCCGTATCCAGGATCAACGCTCGCGTCCGCAGGCGCTTGGTGTCGTCCTGACTTGCGTCCTGAAAGTGCCGGCTTTTCTTCGTCTGAGGCGCGTGCGTGCTCATTTCAAAGCAATAGCACGGTCAGGCTGCGGTGGCACCGATCATCCCATCCAATGAGCGCTGAATCATCTCCGTATATTCCGCTGCGGACGGGTGGTAGCGTGCGGTCTGGTTGAACGGGCTCGCATGCGCGCGCGAGCCCAAAGCTGAGACGTCGCCCCCCCTATAGCCAAGTTCGGCCAAGGTCGCCGGCAGGTTCAGGGTCCGCATCAACACGGCGATGGCCGCGGAAAGCGATGCGCCGGGGGGCAGTCCCATCGCCGCCGCAATGGCCGCGGCCCGATCGGAGGCGTGACGGCTGACGGAATCCAATGAGCAGACCAGGCCAGTGCCGCTCAAGAGTCCATGATGGAAGCCCTGGTCGCCGCAGGTGATCGCGATGGCGTGCGCCGGCCCTAGGCCCATGCTGATGGCTACGCCGCCGGCATAGGCAGCAGCCATCATCTCCGATCGTGAGCGAAGGTCACCGCCGCGCTCGGTTGCGTCTCGGATGGCCGCCATTGCTCGTCGGATGCCGTCCAATGCGAGCGCGTCGGCAAAGGGTAACATTCGGCTGGACAGATAGCCCTCCACGCAGTGCGAGATCGCGTCGATGCCGGTGGCTGCGGTGAGCCGGGGTGGCAGCGTCAACGACAGCTCCGGATCGAGCATCGCAAGATGCGGCACGATGGCGGGCGAACTCATTCCCGTCGAGGCGGTCGCGGCGTCCGGGTGGATGCCGGCATCGGGCGACGCCTCGCTGCCAGTTCCGGCAGTGGTCGGAAGCACTGCAAGCGGGGCGCATCGCCGAGGCCTGGCCGTGGGATTTCCGGCATAGGTGCTTACGCTGCCAGGGTTGGTGGCGAGCAGCGCGATGTATTTGGCCGTGTCGATCACCGAGCCACCGCCGAGCGCGATCACGCCATCGCAATGGTTTGCCCGGTAGAGCGCCGCACCCCGGTCGGCGTCCGAGAACAGGGGATTTTCCGTCACGTCGTTCAGGATTGCCGCGGCCGGGCCCCGCTTGAGCGCGGCGTTGACGCGATCGACCAGGCCGACCGTCGTGATCCCGTGGTCGGTCACCAGCATCGGCCGCCTCATGCCCAGACAATCGAGCTCCTCGTCGAGGCAGGACAGTGCACCGGCGCCGAACACGGTGCGGGGAAGTTGCAGTGACGCGACCATCTGCAATCCGGTGATCATTTTCCGCCGAGGACCATGCGCAATGCTCTCACAACGAGAGCCCAGCTCAGAAACCTGTAGCCGGCCCGCAACTCGTCGCCGCGAACGACGCCCTTCATCGGCATGGCGCCCATGATCGTGCCGCCGATGACAAGCCCGTCCTCCGTCGCGTCGACGCTGGTGATCGTCATCAGCTCGGTCCCTTCCGGTGTGAAGATCCGCATCGCCTCACCCGATCAAGCTGTCGAAGTTGATCTTCAGATCCTGGCAGGCCCTGATGGCGGTCGCTCGGCCGGCACCGCTGACGCTCGAGACGTTGATCGCGGTCCCCGTGAGATAGAGGTTCTCAATGCCGGGTATCTTCAGTTTCGCGAGCTCGGGATTGGGACGGTGGCCGCCGATCTGGTGCAGATATTCGCCGGCCCCGCTGACGTCGCCCTTCTGGAACATCGATGAATGCCGTGACACTTCCAATGGCGTATCGAACCGGCGGCCGATGATGTTCTCATGGGTGACGTTGGGCGCATATTCGCGGTAACGCTCCAGCAGCCAGTCGCCGATTTCCCATTGGCGCTCATCCCAGGATGCCGCACCGGTCCGCAGGTCGAACGGACCGAAGCCATAGACGGTGATCGCGGCCTTGCCCGGGGGACATTGGGTCTCATCGAACTGGCACTGCATATGCGAGGCAAGAATGGTGTCGGTCGATCCTTCGCTCCACATGTCGCCGTAGCGATAATTGTCGAAGACGCGCAGGAATCGCTCAAGCGTGGGCGGTGCATAATTGGCGAGGATCACCCGGCCGGCCTCGGCGCCGGCCTTGTATTTCGGGGGGTCGTTAAGCGCGAGATGCTGGGGCATGATGGAGAAGGCGCCGGTTTTGACTCGCCTGGCGCGGGCGACGACATCCGGTGCCACTTTCTCGACCATATCGCCGATCAGCCAAGGATGAATTTGACCGACAACGGCGACACGCGCCTTGATCTCTTCGCCGGACGCCAGACGGACCGAGGTGGCGCGGCCGTTTTGGACCAGTACCTTTTCGACCGGTGCTTCCGTCCGAAGCTCCGCGCCATGATCTTCAAGGCAGGCGACCAATGCGTCGACCAGCGCGCCGCTGCCGCCGACCGGGACGCCGATCGGATAGGTGTGAACCATCCCAGGCATGGTGTAGAGGATGAACCCGGTGCCCATGTCCTCCGGCGCGGTCAGCGTCTCCGCGGCGAACTTGAGCAGATGAATGATCAGCTTGTCGCTCTCGAACCATTCGCGGCAGATGTCGAGCTTGCTCATCTGCAGAGCGCGGAAAATCTCCTGTCCCTCCACGCTCTGGTCGAGCAGGGCGTAAAACGGTCCTTGCTGCGGCGCCGGCGTGAACAGGCTCTGCGTCACCATCGGCACGATCTTCATGCTCATCGCCGCAAAGCGGCGGTACGCCTCGGCGTCTCTGGGCGAGATCCTGGCAATGCTCTCGCAGGTCCGGTCGACATCCTTGTAGGTAATGAGCGCGGAGCCATCCTCGAACATCGTCGAATAGACGGCGTCCGGGTAAAGATATTTCAGGCCGTATTTGGACTGAAGCTTCAACTCGTCATTCCTGATCAGCGGATTGGCCTGGATGTTGACGTGCAACGACGAATGCAGGTCGAACTTGAAGCCGGGCGCCAGGATCTCCTTGGTCACCACGCCGCCGCCGAGCCAGTCATTCTTTTCCAGCACAAGCACGCTCAGGCCTGCCTTGGCCAGATAGGCTGCGGTCGTCAGGCCGTTATGGCCGGACCCGACGACCACGATGTCGTAGCTCTTGGACATTGGATGTTCCTCGCGAGCTCAGATCGGATAGTGCTGGTTGGGATCCTCGACGGAGATCCACTGCACGTCGGTGAATTCGTGGATACCCGGGGCACCGCCGAACCGGCCATATCCGCTTGCCTTCATGCCGCCGAGCGGCATCTGAGCTTCGTCATTGACGGTCGGTCCGTTGATATGGCAGCAGCCGAAATCGAGCCGCTGCGCGATCACCATCGCGAGACCGACATCCCTGGTGAAGATCGCGGAGGAAAGACCATACTCGGTGTCGTTGGCCACACGGATGGCATCCTCGACGTCATTGACGCGCACAATCGTCGTGACCGGTCCAAAGGACTCCTCGTAGTAGATGTCCATGCCGGGACTGACGTGATCGAGCAGCGCCGCATTCATCAACGCGCCGTCCGCTTCGCCGCCGGCAAGCAGCTTTGCGCCTTTTCCAACAGCGTCCGCGATCAGGGCCTGCACGCGATGAACGGACTGGACGGAGATCAATCCGCCGAGCGGAACATCGCTGGTCAACGGATTGCCTGCGACCAGAGTCTTGGCCTTCGCCGCGAGCTTGCCGGCGAACTCGTCGGCGACGGCTTGATCGACAACCACGCGCTCGGTCGACATGCAGATCTGACCCTGGTGCATGTAAGCGCCGAACGCTGTCGCTGCGACCGCGGCGTCGATATCAGCATCTCTCAACACCAGAATCGGAGCTTTGCCACCGAGCTCGAGCAGTGCCGGCTTCAGATAGCGGGCACAAGTCTCGGCGACGATCCTGCCCGTTCGCGTCGAACCGGTGAAGTTGACGCGACGGACGGCCGGATGAGCGATCATCGCCTCGGCGACAGCTCCGGCATCCTGCGGCTTGTGAGTGATGAAGTTGAGGACGCCCGGCGGTAGCCCCGCATCGTGCATGACCTGCGCGAGCTTGAACTGGGTCCCGGGACTAAGCTCGGAGGCCTTGAGAACGACCGTGTTGCCGCAAGCAATGGCCGTGCAGAACGCGCGCACGGCCAGGATCACGGGTGCATTCCACGGCGCAATAGCCAACACCACGCCAGCCGGGCGTCGTACCGCCATCGAGAACATTCCCGGCTTGTTGCTCGGAATGATCTCTCCCTTCACCTGGGTGGTAAGACCGGCGGCTTCCTGCAACATGCCGGCGGCAAGTTTCGCGTTGAAGACATACCAGGGCTTCGAGGCTCCGGTCTCGCCGATCATGACGTCCCTGAACTCGTCAGTGCGCGCTTCGAGCAAAGCGGCAGCTCGTAGGAGAATGTCGCGCCTGGCGGCGGGGGCCGTCGCGGCCCAGGCGGGAAAAGCCGCCGCGCAGGACACCACCGCCTCGACGGCCTGTTCGGATGTCGCTGCGGCTGCTTCCGTGACCAGATCGCCGCTGATGGGGCTGCGCCGTTCGAACCGTCCGGCGGCGCCCGGCCGCTCCACGCCGTCGATGATCAATGATGCCTCGATCATGCATTCCTCCCCAAAGCCGTAGGATGCCCTGGTTCGGTCACCGGGGGCCGCGTCTATTGTTTTTGAGAGTAGTCTCGAAATTGTCCGGCTGTCAAACCGAACGTCGCGTGAAACGAAGAGAGCGGTCCGGATCTGTGCTCCGAAGAGGCGGCAGAGGGCTGCCGCACTGCGAGACGGATATGTATCGACAACGTCGATCCATATCCTCGAAAGAACTTAGCGACGGTTCGGACGTTCAATCGCTCATCGAGCGCGACGGAAATGTGGCTCCAGCACCAGCACCAGCAGCAGGTTCAGGTCCATTCGATGGCGTCGCCAAGGCCCGCCGCTGAGGACGTTGCATCGCGCGACATGTCTCGCCGGTCGGCGGCCGGCCGAGCTGCGTCAGGACAGCGCAAACAGGCGCTCGGCGTTCTGGTATGCAATTAGTTCGCGCTCGCGCTGCGTGAGCGCAGCTTCGTCAAGGAAGCGAACGGCTTCGGCATCATCCTCGTAAGGAAAATCGGCGGCGAACAGGATGCGTTCAGCGCCGAGCACGTCGATCGAGAGGCGAAGTGCGGGCATCGAAGTGACGCCGGCCGTGGTGATCACGAAGTTGTCCAGGAAATATTCGCTCGGAAGTCGGGGCAGTTGTTCGACGGCGCCGATTTTCACCTGCAGCAGATAGCGGTTGTCGATGCGCTGCAGCCAGAACGGGATGCCTTCGCCCATATGGCCAAGAATGATCTTGAGCTTCGGATAGCGGGCAAAGGTGCCGGACATGATCAGCCGCATGGCGTGCAGTCCGGTCTCCGCCGCAAAGCCCCAGCCGGCGAAATACAGGCCATAGTCGAGAAACGGCTGGACCATTCCGGGTCCAGGTTCCCGCGGGTGCAAGTACATCGGCAGGCCGGTTGCCTCCATCGCCTCGAAGATCGGGGCGTAGCGGGACGCATCGAGATATTCGCCGAACGTGTGGGAATTGACGATCAGGCCGCGCAGGCCGAGCGCCTTGATCCGTTCGATCTCGCGCGCGGCAGCAACCGGATCCTGGGGCGCAATGGCGCCCAGCCCGGCCAGCCTTGTCGGTGCAGCGCGCACTGCTTCAGCTAGCGCATCGTTGGCTTCGGCGGCGAGCCGTACCGCGAGATCCGGTGCGAACACCTGGACGCCTGGGGACGTCAAGGAGAGCACCTGGACGTCGATACCGACTTTGTCCATATGGGCGATCCGGCCCTTGCCGATATCGATCAGGCGTCCGTGCAGCAGCGCGTTGCCGGGCGTGTCGGCCAGGATGCTTTCGCCCATCTTGGCAAAGCCCGGCTCGACGTCGGAGCGCGCCAGCACCTTCTTCCATTCCGCGGCGATCTCGGCGGTGACGAAGGCTTCCTCGACCGCAATCTTCTTCATGTCGATCTCCCTTGCGGCCGTCGGCCGCTCACTCTTCAGTCCCGAAGTAAAGATGACGCAGCCGCTCGTCCGCACGCAGGACGGCAGGCGGCCCGGATAGGGTAATCCGTCCCTTGTTGATGATATGCGCGACGTCGGCAAGGTCGAGCGCGCGCTCGATATCCTGCTCCACCACGAGCATGGTGAGGCCCTCGCGCTTGAGCTCGGCGAGTGCCGCGTACAGGCGGTCCATCATGACCGGTGCGAGGCCCAGGCTGATTTCGTCGAAGATGACGAGCCGCGGCTTGGCCATCAGCGCGCGACCGATCGCCAATGTCTGCTGCTGGCCGCCGGACATCGAGGTGCCCGGCGCGTTGCGGCGATCGGCGAGCACCGGAAACAGGGCGTAGACGTGCGCCAGACGCGCCTTGCGCTCCGCTGCATCGGCGCGGCGTGCGGCGACCAGTAGATTTTCCTCAACCGACAGCGAGCTGAAGATGCGCCGCCCCTCCATGCAATGGGCGAGGCCGCGTGTCGCCACCGCATGCGCCGGCAAGCGTGTGATGTCCTCGCCGTCAAATCGGATCCGGCCGGCGGTGACCGGCAAGGCGCGGCTGATGACATGGGCGACAGTGGTCTTGCCGGCACCATTGCTGCCGAGAATCCCGACGACCTGGCCCTGCATGACCGACAGGCTGAAGTCATGGAGCACGCGGGCTTGGCCGTAGTCCGCGGACACGCCATCAAGTGCGAGCAGCGGCTCGGTGCTTGCCGTCGACGAAACGACATCGACGCGCGGTGCGACTGAAGTGGAGGTCCTGGCCGCGGCGCCATGGCTGGTGCCGAGATAGATTGCAGCGACCTCGTCGCTCCCCAGCACGTCGGTCGTCGGCCCCCTGGCAAGGACCTTGCCGAAGTTGATGACCATGAGGTCCTCGCAGCATTCCTTCACGATCCGGATCACATGTTCGATGATGATGATCGAGCGTTCCGCGTCCCTCAGCGACTGGATCAGGGCGATCAATTCGCTGACTTCGCTGTCGATGAGACCGGCACCGACCTCGTCGAGCAGAAGCAGTTTGGGCTTGAGCGCAAGGGCGCGGGCGACTTCGAGGCGCTTGCGCCGCAGCAGCGGCAGATCGCGCGCCGTGACGTGTGCAGCATCGCCGAGGCCGCAGCGATCGAGGATCTCGCGCCGTTCAGCGGCGGCGGTGCCCGAGGCGATGAAGGGAGACAGCGAGAATTGCGCGACGGCCAGATTTTCTTCAACGGTCATGTCGAGGAAGGGGCGAGGAATCTGATAGGTCCGGCCAATGCCGCTGCGCGCCCGCTCGGAAGCGGGCAGGCTGGTGATGTCGTGGCCGTCGAAATGGATTCGTCCTGCGCTTGCGGAAATGGCGCCGCCGAGCAGCCCTATCAGGGTCGACTTGCCGGCGCCGTTCGGCCCGATGACGCCGAGCACGCGGCCCTTGTCGAGGCGGATATCGAGGCTTTCGACTGCGACAAGGCCGCCATAGCGCTTGCCGAGGCCGACGGCGTCGAGCAGGGGAGGCGCGTCAGCGGCAATCATGAGCTCGCAACCTTGGTGAGGCCGGCACGCCGAAGCGCGGTTTCCAGCAAGCCGCAAAGTCCGCGTGGGGCACAACGGATCAGGATGATGAGAATGGCCCCGGTGATCGCGACATGAAGCTCGGGATAATCGGCGAGCAGCTCGCCGATCGCGACGAAGAAGATCGCGCCGACGATGGCGCCGAAGCGCATGCCGAGGCCGCCGATGATCACGATTGCGAGCGGATCGACCGACCATTGCAGGCCGAAGCTGCCATAGGGCTCGATGGCGCCGAGCTTGATCGCCTGGAGGCCGCCCGCGATCGCGATCAATGCGCTGGCGACCATGAGAGCCGCGAGCTTCACCCGGAATGCGCGCACGCCGACTTGGCTTGCGGCGTCCTCGTCGTCGCGCACCGCTCGCAGCAGCACTGAGAACCGCGAGCCCGTGGCCAAGGTCATGACCAGGGAGGTGACGACGAGCAGCAGAGCGGCGTCCCGAAACAGCTCCGCGATTTCGGGCAAGTCGGCTCTGACGAACAGGCCGGAAGCACCGCCGAACCAGGGCACGTTGACGACGAGCAGCCGCAGCGCTTCGGCGAGCGCCAGGGTCCCGACGGTGAAATAGAGCCCGCGCAGTCGAAACAGACCGCGCGACATCACAAGCGCCAGCGCCATAGCCACAAGCGCCGAGGCAGCCAGCGCCAAGCCGATGCCGCTATCCGTGTGATTGAGCAGCCCGACCGTGACATAGGCGCCGAGGCCGAAGAAGGAGGAACTGCCCAGCGACACCAGCCCGCAATAACCGGCGAGCAGATTCCACGCTTCCGCCAGCACGATATAGAGCAGCAGCTTGAATCCGATCTCGACGAAATAGGCCGGAAGAAACGAAGGCGCCGCCATCAGCGCCGCGAAGGAGATGCCGGCAACCGTGACGCGGACGAACGGGTGATACAGCAACAGGCTGCGTTCGGGGACGGACGTTGTCAGCACGGTCATGCGCGGCTCCCGAGGAAGCCTTGCGGCCTGAGCTGCAGCATCGCCAGGAACAGCACGAGGCCGACGAGGTCGCGATAGCCGTCGCCGAGGGTGAGCCCGCCGACGCTCTGCAGCACCCCGAGCACGATGCCTCCGACCAGCGTCCCCAGCACGTTGCCGAGCCCGCCAAGCACGATCACCGCGAAATCCGTCAGCAGATAGGTGGCCCCGCTGGTCGGCGTGAACGACAACGCCACACCGATCAGCGTGCCGCCGATTCCCGCACAGGCGGTGCCGAGGCAGAAGGTCAGGGCGTAGACCCGGTTGACATTGATGCCGATGATCGCAGCGGCCAGGGGCTGGTCGGCGCTCGCGCGCAACTCGCTGCCGAACCGGCTGCGCGCGATCAACACATGCACGGCCATGATCAGTGCGACCGAGATGGCAAAGCCGATTGCATAGATCTGCGGCACGCTGATTGGGCCGAGCGTCAGGGGAACTGTGGCGTAGTCCCGCTCGATGGCGCGGGTATCGGCGCTGAACAGCAGCACGAACAGGTTCTGCAGGATGATCGAGAGACCGAACATGGTCATCATCGCTGCTTCGGATCCCTTGCCGGCGAGCGGCGCCAGCAGGAAGCGATAGATCGGATACCCGATCAGCGCGAGAATGAGGCCGATCAGCAGGAGTCCAACGAGCGGATCGATGCCGGTTCGTTGCAGCAGAAAGAGACCGGCGTAGGCACCCGCAACGAGGAATTCGCCATGCGCGAGGTTCACCAGACGCATGACGCCCAGGATGATCGAGAGGCCGAGCGCCGTCAGCGCCAGCATGCCGCCGAGCAGCAGGCCAGAGATCAGTGCATTGACGATCACATCGAGACCGGGCATTCGCGTTCGCTCCGCATGAGATCATTGAAGGCCGGCGCGATCGGCGCCGGCCTTCGGTCTGCGGTCAAGGCACGGGGAACAGGATCTTGCCGGTGGCGCGGTCCGCCGGCCAGACGATGCTCGTCTTGCCGCCCTGCCATTGCAGCATCGCCAGCGGCAGCTTGGCGGTATGGCTCTCGTCGAACTTGATGGGCCCGACCACATAGGTCTTGTCGGTCTTGGCTACCGCGGCATTTATCTTTTCGGGATCGAGCGAGCCGGCTGACGCGATCGCGTCGAGCAGGATCTGCGCCGCCGCATAACTGTCGGCGATGTGCTGGCTGAAGGTGAGCTTGGTCTCGCTTTCGAACGCGGTCGCGAGATCCTTGGCACCGGGATAGGGGAAGCTTGGATCCCAGTAGCCGCCAACCAGAACGCCGTCGGCGAGCTTGCCGAGCGCTTCGGCGAACTGCACCGGCTCGGCGCCTTTTTCGATGACGAGTAGCTTGGGTGCATAGCCTGCCGAGGCAATCTGCTTGCGGATCGAGACCGCTTGCGGCGTGATGGCATCGACCAGCACGACCTCTGCGCCCTTTGCTTTCGCCTCCGCAACGAGCGAGGTGAACTGGGTATTGTCGACCGGGAATGATGCGTTCTGTACGACCTCGTAGCCGGCGGCCTTGGCCATCTGCGGCCACAGCGTGCCGCCGACGACTTGGCCGTCCGGACCGTTGTCGTGGAAGATCGCGACCTTCTTGTTGGTCTCGAGCTTGAGATCGTCCAGCACCTTGAACGGAATCGCCGCGAGCTCGGGCTCGTGGAAGAACAGATCCCAGGCGTAATTCCATTTGCGAACCGACTTGAACGCTTCGAGCGGATTGCAGCCGGTGACCAGCGGGATCTTCTTGCGTTCGGCGACCAGCGCCCCGGCATTGACCAATGCCGGAGTGCAGGAGCCGAGCAGGGCTCGCGCCTGATCGCGCGACAGCAGGCTCTCCGTATTGGCCGCTGTGACATTGGGATCGGTCTTGTCGTCACGCAGCACGAGTCTAACCGGCATCTTCCTGCCGTCGATGGTGATGCCGCCGGCCTTGTTGACCTCGTCGACCGCCCGGCTGTAGCCCCACTTCTGGAAGCTGCCGAAACCGGCGAGCGGTCCGCTCAGCGGGATCGACGCGCCGATGACGATTTCATCTGCGGCTTCGGCCGATGTTGCGGTCCAGGCTGCTGCGATCGCGAGCAGCGCGACGGGAAGAAGTCGCTTCAAAACGGGAAGCGGCGCTGATAACGCCGCCTGCGACGTGCGAGTTGCCATGTTTTCCTCCATGATGGGTGAGGCCGTTTCGCCTCATTTTATTGACGGTCGCTCCGTCGGGCCGGAGCGTTCCGCAGACGCGTCAGAACCCGTTGTCGCCGGTGTAGCGCCGGTACAGCACCGGCAGGATCTCGGCGAGATAGCCCATCTCCTCGGTGGCGTGCTGATGCAGGCGACGGGCAAAATCGTCATTGAGCTGACGCTTGCGCCCTTCGACCGCGATGTGCTCAGGCACCGGCTCGCGTGTCTTCTTGTTGGCGAGAATGCCGAGCCAGAACCGCGAGCGCATCTCGCAGCCATAATCGGTGTCGCGCACGAAGTGGCACATCCGGCCGACATGGACGGGCGCGTCCTGATCGCCGATCCGCGCGCACACCGCGACCGCGCCGGAGGCGTCATAGCGCGCAGCGTCGAAGATCTCGTGCGGATGATGGAAGTCGATGGTCAGGTCATAGACGGGGCCCGTGGGACCCGCGAGATATTCGCTGACCACGTGAGAGGCGCCGATGTAATTACCGTCGACCCGGTTGAGCCAGGCGCTCGCGACGTGATCGCGCGGATGCCAGAGCTTGTATTGTTTGATGCCGCCGAGCCAGCCGAACCACCAATGGACCATCTTGGCACGGCAGCCCGGCATGCGGGTCAAGGCGGCGACCAGTTTCTTGCCGCCGGTGAGGTCCTTATACCCCGACTCGAACGGAAGATAGCCGGGATCAAGCAGCTGATTGCAGTCCTCGAATTCCACCGTTTCCTCCCGATGTCGTTATCGTCGATCTTGCTTATGGTCTTCGTCTCAAGCGCAAGATGCCACGGCTATGCGGCGTGAGATGGTCGCCCCGAAAGGTTGAGAATCTCCCGCGCGCCGGGTGCGGTTGCAACGCTCCCGTTTGCCTCGCGTACGAGACGTGCGGCACGGGCGACAAACTCAGCATTGTTCTTGGCAAGGCGGCCCTTGGCGTAGAGGACGTTGTCCTCCATGCCGACCCTGATATGGCCCCCTAGCGAAAGGGTCGCGAACAAGATTGGCAGATGGCCAGCACCGATTCCGAAAGCCGACCATTGCGCGTGAGGTGGCAAGAGGCTCTTGAGGAACACAAGGTTTTCGACCGTAGCGGCTATGCCTCCGGCTGCGCCCAGTACGAACTGAAAATAGCCGGGCCCTCGCAATACGTTTTTCTTCATGTAGTGGATGGCGTTGTAGAGCATGCCCGGATCGAATACCTCGATCTCCGGCCTGACGCCGTTCTCGTTCATGACGCCAGCAAGCCTCTCAAGGAAGGCCGGATGATTGATGAACAGTGTCGAATGCATCCAATTCATAGAGCCTGCGTCAAAGGAAGCTAGCTCGGGCTTCAGCTCGATCAAATGCGCCATGCGGGTCTCATCAGTCGCATTCAGATCGCCGGACGTGGTGAGGTTCAGCACGATGTCGCAGCGTTGGCGGATGCGTCCGACGGTCTCGATAAATCGGCCTTTGTCCATCGTGCCCTTGCCGGCATCGTCGCGCATATGCAAATGCGCGATGGCTGCGCCTGCCTGCCAGCATTCATAGACGTCCTCGGCGATTTCGCGCGGCGTCAGCGGAACCGCGGGATTATGTTCCTTGGTGGGCCAGGCGCCGGTTGGTGCGACGGTGATGATGGTATCGGACATGGGGCGTTCCTCTTATTTAGGCGGCCCGCGTCTTTGCGCGTCCTGCAATCGTCAGGGATAGGTACGTGATGCCTTCAGTTGCGTGATCAGCCGGCCGAGAAATGCGCGGCGCACCGCTGAGGTCGATGACGGGTCGTATCGATAGAAACCTTCGCCGCTCTTCACGCCGAGCTTGCCTTCGGCCACCTTGCGGCGCAGCAGGGGGCTCGCCTGTTTTGAAGCATCCATGACGGCGAGCAGATTGTCGCCGACCGTGAGCCAGATATCGAGGCCGCCGAAATCGGAGACTTCGAGCTGGCCGGTCGTGGCATAGCGAAAAGCCGGACCAAATTTCAGCGCGGTGTCGATGTCGGCGGCATCGGCGACGCCCTGCTCGATCAACGAGAACACCTCGCGTGCGATCGCCTGCTGAATGCGATTGGCGATCAGGCCGGGGACGTCCTTCGCCACCTTGGCGACGCGCTTGCCGATCTGACGATGCAGGGCTTCGACCTCTTCGAGCAGATCGGAAGGCATGTTGCCGAAGGCGGAGATCTCGACGAGCGGCATCAGCAG
This sequence comes from Bradyrhizobium sp. SZCCHNS2022, assembly GCF_032377575.1. Taxonomy (NCBI): domain Bacteria; kingdom Pseudomonadati; phylum Pseudomonadota; class Alphaproteobacteria; order Hyphomicrobiales; family Nitrobacteraceae; genus Bradyrhizobium; species Bradyrhizobium sp. SZCCHNS2022. The sequence continues at coordinate 28,619 of NZ_JAUHHZ010000001.1, forward strand.
CGGCGGATTGTACCAATGCGTCACCAGGGTGCGGACCTGTCGCGTTTCCGGCAAGGCCGCGATCATCGGCCCAAGCGGCAGGCTCGACGTGTTGGTGGCGAAGATGGCATCAGCTGGCGCCAGAGCGTCGATCTCTGCCAACAGCGCCTGCTTCAGCTCCATCTTCTCGGGCGCGGCCTCCACGATGAAGTCGCGGTCTTGCACCGCCGGCGCCAGTGCTTTGAACAGAGCGATACGATCGGAGGCGGCTCCAGCCGTGTCCGCATCGACAAAATTCTCATCTACCAGAAGGCGAAAGCCGTCCGCGATCTCGGACCTGATGGTTGCACGCTGTGCGGCCGAAGGTTCGACCAGATTCACCGAAAAACCGTGCAGCGCAAAGCAGGCCGCGATCCCGCGCCCCATCGTGCCGCCACCGATGACGCCAATCCGCTGCAACATGCCTTTCTCCAGATGTTAGGAGCTAGGCGGCGGGATCATCCCGCCGTATAGCCGCCGTCGGCGTCGAGGATGTGGCCGGTGTAGAAATCCGACGCCTTCGAGACCAGGAAGAGCAGGGGACCTGCGAGATCCTGCGGCTCGCCCAGTCGTCCCTTGGGGACGCGGGCGAGGAAACCCTTGCGGACCTCGCGCGCCCGCTCGGTGTCCTCGAACATCCAGGCCGTCAGCGGCGAGCGGAAGACCGTCGGCGCGATCGCATTGACGGTGATGCCGGTATCGCCCCATTCACAGCCCAGCGCACGGGTGATGCCGTCGATCGCCGATTTCGAGGCGCAATAGGCCGAATAGCCGGCGGGATGGCCGAGCTTTCCGCGCGCCGATGACATCAGCACGATCTTGCCGCCACGGCCCTGCGCCAGCATCTGCTTGCCGACCGCCTTGGCCATCAGCCAGGACTGCGTGACATTGGCGTCCATCACGTCGAGGAAACGATCCGCCGCCATGTCGACGATCTTCGATACGTCGTTCTTGCCGGAGGCGACGACGAGGATATCGACGCCGCCGAACGCCGCGACGGTCTTCGCAACGATATCGTCGCAGATCTTCTCATCAGTTGGGCGCGCCTGGATGCTCAGCGTCTCGGCTCCGAGCGCCCTGGCGTCGGCGGCCGTCTGCTCCAGCGCTTCGAGATTGCCGGCGACCGCAGCGACCTTGGCGCCGGCACCGGCCAGCACCTGCACGGCCAGCGCGCCAAACGCACCTGAGGCGCCGGTCACGATCGCGACCTTGCCGCTGATGTCGAACAGAGACAGGGGATTTTTCAGGAAGTTTGCGCTCTCGCTCATGGTGTGACACCCGGCGGATAGGGGATGACGACCAGCATCGTGCAGACATCATTGCGACGATTGACGATCTCGCGAATCTCGTTCGGTGCGATGGTGCAGCTGTCGTAAGGCCCGAGCACGGTCTCCTTCCCGTCGACCATCACCGTCATCTCGCCGGCAAGGACGACATAGACCTTCTCGAACGGCGTCGAGTCCGGACCGGCGCCGCCGCCTGGCAGGAATTGCGAGAGGCCGACCCATTGGTTGGTCGGGCCGCCCGGCTCAAAGCCCTGCAGCCGCAAGCCAACCACGCCGCGGTGATTGGGCGCGTCATAGGGCTTGGCTTCATGGAAGCGTTTCACACGCATCAGAACGCCTCGCCCTTCTCGATGCGGTAAGCTTGGTTCGGATCGGTGATGGCAACCAAGCGGATGATGCAGCCGTCGCCACGATCCCAATTCCAGGGGAAGAACGCGAATGTGCAGCGCTTGCCGGTGACCTCGTCGAGATCGCCGCCGACATTCTCGATGCCGAGGATGCCATGCTTGAACAGCTTGTTGTGCACCGGCTCCCATTCCGGAAAGTCCTCGGTCCAGTCGCGACCGCCCGACCAGGCACGATATTCCTCCCTCAGATGCGGCAGCAGCGGGCCATTGCGATGCTGGCCGATCGCGGTGGCGAGCGGGTGATCATTGGCCTGGGTGTCGTGACCGACGACCTTCACCTGCTTGTCGACCATCCAATCCGCCGCTGACGGGACCAGCCCCGGGCAATAGGCGAAATAATCGCCGTCCTCATAGACCTTGTGCCAACCGGTATTGATGATCAGAACGTCGTGCGGGCGGATGGCATGGCCACAGGCCTTTTCCAGATCATCTGCGGTGATGGATTCCCATTTCTTCTTCGGCAGCGAGACGACGAGGCCCGAGCCGAAGAAATGCGGCAGCGGCACTTCGTCGATGAAAGGCGTGCCCTGCACGACGTGGGCCGGCGCATCGATATGCGTCGTTGAATGCATCGAGGTCGTGATGCGTTGCGACAGCACGCCAGACTTCGCCATGTAGTGGATGCGCTCGATCTTGACGTCTTCGAAATAGGGCCAGTTCGGGCACTGGAAACCCCAGCGATGGGAGAGATTGGTGAACCTCAGGCCCATGGCGTTGTCGGTATTGCTCTGAAAATCGATGCCCCGAATCTTGATGGACATGCGCATCCTTCCCTTCTGAAGTTGTTCTTGCTGGAGGCAAGCGATCGCACTTGCCCCACGTTGCGATACACATGTACCATATCATGGAAAACGTCAACCGAAATTCGGAATGGACAACGGTTCACGCGAGCCGGCTGCGTCCGTCAGTCAGGTGCATCGGTATGATCCGCGCACCCGGCATCGTCGGGCATCGGCCGCTGCGCTAAAGTGTTAGCAAGAGATTCCGATCTCATGATCGATCCAATGGAGAGGACAGGAGACTGATGTCGAAAGCCGCAGCGCGGGCGTTGAAAACGAGAGCCTCCGCGCCGCCACCGTCTGACGACCGTGGTGGCAATGGCATTCAAGTGCTGGCGCGAGCTGGCAGCATTCTGCGCACGCTGGAGAGCCATCCGAACGGTTTGAGCCTTGGCCAGATCGCGAAGTCGGTCGGGCTCGCTCGTTCGACGGTGCAACGAATCGTGGCGGCGCTGATGGCCGAGGACTTCGTCACGTCGAGCGGGCCTGGACAGGTCAGGATCGGCATGGGTCTGTTGCGGATCGCGGCTTCCATTGGTGCGAATTCCAGCGAGATAATCCGTCCGCACCTTCTGGCCTTGGGCGAGGAAGTTGGCGAAACCGTCGACCTGTCAGTTCTGTCGGGCGGCTCGGTGGTGTTCGTCGACCAGGTGCCGGGCCGGCGTCGACTCACGGCGCTGTCGGCCGTCGGCGAGCGCTTCCCGCTGCATTGCACCGCGAACGGCAAGGCGGTGCTGTCCTGCTTTTCACCTGAAGAAAGCGAGGAACTGATCGAGAAGAGCCTTGCTGAACATCCCGACTTTCCGCTGGCGAACCGCAGGCGCCTGATCGATGAACTCAACGACATCCGCCGCACCCATCTCGCCTATGATCTCGAAGAGCATGGTGCCGGCATCAGCGCGATCGGAACGGCCGTCATCGATCATTTTGGCCGCCCCGTCGCCGTATCGATTCCGGTGCCGACGCAGCGCTTTCTCGAAAACCGCGACGCCTTTGCCGAAAAGTTGCTCGGCTTCCGGCGGAGGGTGGAAGGCATTCTGTCGCGCTGATCGGTGCGAACGGGCCTTGCAGAGGCGACCGTGATGCGATACGGCTGAACCGGATAACAGTACAGCGACAGAAGGTGTCCGATCGAGACATCCGCGCTGCAGCACCGGGGCGAACAAGCTCCGGGCATTTGAGGGAAACGCCATGTTCACACGTCGTTCGGCTCTGCTTGGAGCCATCTCGGGGGCTGCGATTGGGATGGTCGGCTCACGGTCCGCAAGGGCAGAGCCCATCGGGCTGAAGGTCTCGCATTATCTGCCGCCCAACCACACCTTCCACCGCGAGCTGACAAAATGGGGCGAGAGCCTCGCCGAGCAGTCGCAGGGGCAGCTCACGCTCAATATCTTCCCGGCGTCACAGCTGGGGCCGGTCAACCGCCAATTCGATCTGGTGCGCAACGGTGTCGTGGACATCGCGGTTGGTCTCCATGGCGCTACCCCCGGCCGTTTCCCAATGGCAGATCTGGTGGCGCTGCCCTATTCGGGGCCGAAGGCCGGCAACAACAGCGCCGTGACGTCACGCAGGCTCACGGAATTGGCGCCGACCTATCTCTATCCAGAACATCCGGGCATGAAGGTGTTGTGGATGGCGGTGACCAATCCGCTCATGGTCCACACCAGCAAGCGTCCCCTCGCCAAGCTTGAAGATTTCAAGGGCTTGCGGGTGCGCTATGCCGGCGAACAGTTCGCCCAGATCATTCCGCTGCTCGGTGCAACGCCGCTCGCCGTGCCGCCGGCCGAGACGGCGGACAGCCTCTCCAAGGGCATCATCGATGCCGCCACATTTCCCTATGAAGCGTGCCAGAGCTTCGATCTGGGCACGGTGATCAAATACTCGCTGGAGCCAGGCGTCAGCACGGCGACCTTCGCGGTGGCCATGAATCCAAATAAGTTCAAGTCGCTGCCTGCCGATCTGCAACAGCTGATCGACAAGACCACGGGGCCTGCAATGGCCGAACGATTCGGCGCCGCGTTCGACGCCAGCGAGAAGGCGGGCCGTGCCTACATGACCGGCAAGGGCGTACAAATTTCGCAACTCGCCGACGCTGAGCTGTCCCGCGTGAAGGAGATTCTCGCGCCGCTGCGCGACAAGGCCCTCGGCGAGCTCGAAAAGGCAGGCAAGCCGGGCAAGGCGTTTCTCGACGCCTACACGGCCTGACGCGGAAGCCACCTGACACCTGCCGGAAGCCCGGCAGGGTCCTGCGACAGGATATCAGCATGGCCGCCGCGCCTCTCGAAACCTTCACCGCACGTCTGAAAACAACTCAGGTCCGGCTCGCGATGATCGCACTGGTCATCATGATGCTCAGCACATGCGTCGACGTGACCTTGCGTTTTCTCTTCAACCGCCCGATCCGCGGGGCCTATGACATCGTCGAGGCCTGCCTCGTCGTCTTCGTCTTTCACGGCATGTCGGCGAGTTTCTTTGCCCGCAAGAACATCGTGATCGACATCATCGACTCCTTGGTGAGCCCGCGGGTCGAGCGCGTGCTGGTGCGCCTCTCGGACATCATCTCGGTTGCGCTCCTCATCCTCGTCACCGCGGCGATGATCGCGCCCGCCCTGCAGGCCTATGAGTTCGGCGATCGCAAGCTGGAGCTGGGCCTGCAGCTCTGGGTGCTCTGGATTTTTGCGATCGTCGGCCTGATCGGCACGCTGCTGTGCGCGCTCGGACCCTTAGTGAGACCAGTGCCGACCTCGCGCAGGATATCTCATGCCGAAGGCGGGGAGGGGGCATGAGCGTCCAGTGGATCGGTGCGATCGGCGTTCTCGCGCTGTTTGCGCTGCTGTTCTTTCGCATTCCGGTCTGGGCGGCGTTGATCATCGTCGGCCTGACCGGCAACACCATCATCAATGGCTGGGCCGCGGCTTTCACCACTCTGGGCACGACGCCGTTCGACGTCGCGAATTCCTACCCGTTGTCGGTGATTCCGCTGTTCATCCTGATGGGGGACGTCGCTTCGAGCACGCGGCTGTCGGCCGATCTGTTCAACGCCGCGCGCCTGCTGCTGTCGGGCGTGCGCGGTGGCCTCGCGGTCGCGGCGATCGGGGCGTCCGCCTGTTTCGGCGCGGTCTGTGGCTCATCGATCGCGACGGCGGCCACCATGTCGCGTATTGCGTTGCCGGAGATGCGTAAGGCAGACTATGATGATGGTCTTGCCGCGGGTGCGATCGCGGCGGGAGGATCGATCGGCATTCTGGTCCCGCCATCGATCATCCTGGTGATCTACGGCGCCATCGCCGAGCAGTCGGTGCCAAAGCTGTTCGCGGCCGCGCTGTTTCCGGCGATCCTCCTCACCGTGTCCTACGTCGCGCTGGCGCTGCTTGCGGCGAAGCTGAACCCGAAGCTGGCCCCGCTCGGCAAGCCCGTCAGTTGGCGAGAGCGTCTCGGCGCGCTGCGCCAGCCCTGGCAATTCGTACTGCTGTTCACGCTGACCATCGGCGGCATCTATGGCGGCATTTTCAGTCCGACCGAAGCCGCAGCGCTTGGTGCATTCGGCGCGATCCTGCTCGGCGTGATCGGCCGCAGGCTGTCGGTGGCCCAGTTGTTTCATGCGGTCGAGGGCGCGGTTTCGACCTCGGCCTTGCTTTTTGCCATCATCATCGGTGCGACCTATTTCGCAAATTTCGTCGTCCAGACGCAATTGCCGCAGCTGCTCGCCACGGCCGCGCAGTCGCTGCACCTGCCTGGCCTTGCGGTGATGGGCATCATCATCGTCGCCTATGTCGTGATCGGATGCTTCCTTGAAGGCATCGGCATGGTCCTGATCACGGTCCCGGTGTTCCTGCCGTTGGTGACGCAGTATGGCTATGATCCGGTGTGGTTCTCGATCATCGTGGTGATCGTGGTCGAGCTCGGCCTGATCCATCCGCCGGTTGGCATGAACCTGTTCGTCATCCAGGCGCAGGTGCCAGACATCAGCCTCGGCGCCATCTATCGCGGCATCCTGCCGTTTTTGATTGCGCCTTTCGTGCTGCTCGCTCTGCTCCTGATCTTTCCCGAACTCGCACTCTGGCTGCCGAGGATCCTGTATGGCTGATCGTCCGCTCGAGATCGTCGTTATCACGCAGGACGTGCCAAGGCTGGCGGGGCGCCTCGCCGAGGCCTGTCCGGAGGTCATCATCTATGCCGGCGAGGCCGCGTCGGAGGTGCTGGCGCACGCAGCCTCGGCACAGGTACTCATGGGCCTCGCGCAGTCGATTACGCCCGGTCTGGTCGCGGCGACCCCGCAGCTGCAATGGATTCAGGCCTTCACCACCGGGGTCGATCCCTTGCTGGCGCTTGGCTTGCCTCGCCACATCCTCGTCACTTCGGCGCGCGGCATTCACGGCCCGCAGATGTCGGAAATGGCGTTCATGCACATGCTGGCGCTGGGACGGGGATTGCCGCGAATGGTCGACAATCAGCGTCGCGCGGCATGGGAGCGCTGGCCACAGCGGCTTCTGCTCGGAAAGACCGCGGTGTTGGTCGGTATCGGGACGATCAGCGAGGAGCTCGCGCTACGCTGTCAGGCATTCGGCATGCGCGTGATCGGCATCAGCGACGCGCGCAGCGAGGCGGCTGGATTTGACGCGATCCGTCCCCGCGGCGAGCTGGTGCGCACAGCGCGAGAGGCGGATTTCCTGATCGTACTCGCAGCCTCTACGCCGGAGACGCGGCACCTGATCGACGGAGCGGTGCTCGACGCGCTGCCATCCCACGGCTTCCTGATCAATCTGGCGCGCGGGCCGGTCGTGGACGAAGCCGCGCTGATCGAAAGGCTGCAGCGGCGGACATTCGCGGGGGCAGGGCTCGACGTCTTCAACGTTGAACCGCTACCTGCCAGCAGCGCCCTCTGGCAGTTGGACAACGTGCTGATCACGCCGCATCTCGGCGGCATGAGCGACTGCTATGACGAGCAGCTGCTGCCGCTTGTCGTCGAGAACGTAAGGGCATTCGTGACCGGGAATCATGCGCGGATGCGCAACCGGATCATATTGGGTCAAGCTGGAGCTGCCGCATGAGCATGCACGAACGAATCCCGGTCCGCATCAGCGATTCTGAACTCGCTCGGCGCTGGGCCGCGATGCGGGTAGCGATGAAGCGGCACGACATCGATGTCGTCATTGTGCAGGCCACCAATGATTGGCTCGGTGGAAATGTCAAGTGGCTCACCGACATTCCCGCCAATAACGGCTATCCTCGGACGGTCTTGTTCTATGCTGACGACCTGATGACCGTGATCGAAATGGGCGTCTTCGATGGCCGGCGTTCGCTCAAGGGCGAAGACCCTGTCCATCGCGGTGTCGGCACCATCCTGACGACGCCATCGTTTCCGTCGATCGACTACACGGTGCGCTATGATGCTGATCTGGCCGTGAGGGATCTGCTGGCGCGGAATGTTCGGCGGGTCGGGCTCGCCAATGCCGGCGGATTTCTCGCGGGGTTCAGTGATGCTCTGCGCGGCGGACTTGCCAATATTGAGATCATCGACGTCACCGCTGATCTCGACGCGCTGAAGGCGATCAAGAGCGAGGAGGAGCAGGGCCTGATCCGGCGTACCGCGGCGCTGCAGGATGAGGTGTTCGCGCATGTCTGCCGCGTGATCCGTCCTGGCCTTCGCGACATCGATGTTACCTCGGCCGCTCAGATGAAGGCCCAGCAGCTCGGCAGCGAGCAGGGCATCTTCCTGGGTGCGTCAGCCAAGATCGGCATCCGCTCGCCCTTCATGGGCCGGCACTTCCAGGGCCGCACCCTGGCCGAGGGCGATCATCTGTCGCTGCTGATCGAGGTCAACGGTCCCGGCGGCTTCTTTTGCGAGATCGCGCGCACCTTGGCACTGGGCAAGGCGAGTGCGGAATTGCACGACGGCTTTGCGGCCGTGAAGGCGGCACAGGACCATACGTTATCGCTGCTCAAGCCAGGAATATCGGCACAGTCTATTGCGGCGGCTCACGATGCGTACATGACCTCACGCGGCCTGCCGCCGGAGGTGAGGCTCTATGCGCACAGTCAGGGCTATGACATGGTGGAGCGCCCGCTGATCCGGCGCGACGAGACGATGGCGGTCGCTTCAGGAATGAACCTCGCCGTGCATCCGGGATATGAGACCGAAGCGATCTTTGCGGTGATCTGCGATAACTACATCATCGGTCCCGAAGGACCGGGGGCATGCCTGCACCGGACCGAGAAGGGGATATTCGAGATATAACGGTTCGCACCGGCGACTAGCCCGTTGATTTTGTTGGAGTTGCCCGTTTCCCTAGGGAGCGCCATTTTCCAGGCCAAGCTATTGATCTCCAAAGCTTCGTCGGTGGAGTTTGCCACTTCGCTGTCTGGCGGTTTGCCACTTTGGTTTTCGGACTGCCGCTGGATCGCCTGTCTCGCCAGCCGCTCTTGGTCCGCTGCGCGCGTATAGCGCTCGACTTCTGCCAGCGCCTTGTGCCCGGTAATGGCCGCGATCTCGCTTGCGGAGCACCCGGCCTCGGCCAGCCGCCGAGCGGCAGCTTTTCGGAGCCCATGGGCTTTGCAGCGACGACCTATGGCGAGCAGCTCTCGGTGAAGGGCTTCGGCCGGCCGAACCGGCTTCCATCGGGAAGCGGCGGAGGTTCATTTCGCACCCGACAGTAAGCTCTTGATGAAATCGACGGCTCCCGCGGATTTTGCCGGATCGGGCGGCGGCGCTTCGGCGGTCGACGGTTGCGCCGCCAGACGCACGGTGTGCGCGTGAAGATGCCGCGTCCGCCGGTGGGCGTGAGTGGCGCTCTGTCCGTGCCTCTGCGAAGCACTGCTCACGGTGATCGTGATCTTCTTCGATACCAGCGGTGGATCGAAGTTGAAGTGCATGCCGTCGCCCAGGACGAGCTGCAGGGTATGCTTGCCGGGAGGCAGCTCGATCAGAGCCTCGGTCTCGCCCGCGCCGTAGTGCAGGTGCTTTCTGTCCTGCGGAATCGGCTCGCCCGGGCTGATCGGCTCATCGGCGTCGATCAGGAGGTGATGATGGCCGGTGTTGGCAAAGCTGTCGCCGGCATGGGTGACGCCCATGTTGCGGAGGCCGAAGCGGCACCAGAACGCGCTCTTCGTGGTGTCGCCGTCGGCGGGCGTGATGAAATACAGGTAGGCGTCCTTCGGGGCCGTCTTGCCCTGCGCCCATGAAGGCGCCGGCGATAGCATCAGCGTGCAGGCCAGCACGGCGGACCCGAGCGTCGCGCATCGAGCGCGACGAAGTCGTCGCCAGCACCTCAGATCGAATAGCGGCGCGTGAAGCGCGGATGTCTCACTCCACATAACTCCTCAACTCACAAATAACGACGATCATGGATGGCAAATATCGAACGATCGAGCCGATCAATGAATGGGCACTAGCGCGGCGAATTTGAGGTTTCGATCGGTCTCGTCCTGCGACTCCGATAAGAATTTGAATAAAGAAGGCTCAGCAGAAGAGTCGTCCTGCGGATCTCCCCGACGCTGCAATTTGCTGCGTTGCAAGAGGCCTGCGGGCGCTGGCCCGGCATCGGCGTCGACGGCACGCTGGCCCCGGCTCAGCACAGGGCGGCCGCATCAGAGCGAAAGCGCGACGCGGAAGCCATGGGTTGGATATCTGACGCGCCCATCATAGCGGTCGCGGCTTCCGCTGCGGGCGTAGCTCGCGTCCTTCTTCCACGAGCCCGAGCGAATGACATGCACGAAGCTCTGCTCGTCGATCCATGAAGAACCATCGGACGGCGCGCCCTGATAGCTCTTGTGCCAGCTGTCGGCCACCCATTGGTCGACGCCCCCGCCCATGTCGAACAGTCCAAACGGATTGGCCGCAAAGCTTCCGACCTTCATCAGTTGCGCGGGCGCGCCGGTGCCATTGCATCCGTTGCAATTGGCCATGCCGGAGCGCATCTGGTCGCCCCACCAGAACGTCGTCGTTGCGCCGCCACGTGCTGCGTACTCCCATTCGGCTTCAGTCGGCAGCCGAAACGGTTTGCCGACTGCCCGTGAGAGCCATGCCAGATAGTCCGTGGCGTCGTCATAGCCGACATTCGTCACCGGGTTGTCGTCCGGGCCGCTCATCACGTCGGCGCATGCCTTGTCAGCCACGCACGCCTTCCACTCGCCAATCGTGACGGGGTATCTGCCGAGTGCGAACGGCTTGATCGTGACGCGGTGGACCGGAAGCTCGGAGCTCTCGACGCCGCCCATCACGAATGTTCCTCCTGGAATCATCACGATGTCGGGCAGGCGAATCGTCGCTGCCTCCGCCGGCCCTGAGACCGCTGTTGGTGCGGTCTCGGCAATTGTCGCAGCGCTTGCCGACGCGGGGAGGGCGGGCGCCTCGAGCGGCGCGGTTTCCGCGGAGCGCGAGAGCGTTGCAGTATCCGAGGGCGCGTCCGGCAGCGGCGCCGGGGCGGTCGCGGCCGACATGGCCTCTGCCGTGACGACGCGCACCGAACTCTCGACGCTTGCGCGGCTTGACGCGGCCACGGAGGCCTCGACGGTTTGCGGCTGTGTCGGCGGGGGAGCGGCCGGCTCCCGCGCCAGCATGAACCAGCTAGCGGCGGCAGCGAGCAACAATGCGCCGAGGCCGGCCGCCGCGGCGCGGGTCCAGACCGGCGGCCTGCGCTCCGCCCTCGCCGCGGCCGCACGAAGCCTCATCGCCAGCCTGTCGTAGCCGTGCGCCTGCCAGATCTCCGCGCGGCTGCGCGCCTCGTTCGGGACGTATTGAGCGATCGAGACGCCGGGAATGCTGCAGACGACCCGTCCCGCCTGTCCGCCGCCGGGAGCGGTGGCCTCGACCTCGGCTGCATCGCATCGTGCGGCGAGCGATTGCTTCAAGGGGCCGCACATCATCAACAACAGTCCGCCGTCACCCCTACTTCGGCGCTCCTGGACATCGGGACACGCGACCTGCTCGTCGACACGGTGGAAGCTGGGCGGGCGCAGCGCGTTCATCGCCACCCGCACGATCCGGCCGCACTGCTCGCAAGGCACCGGATAGGTGACGGCAGTCAGCGGTCTCTCGTCCCGATCGGTGGCCGGCGCCTGCGTTGGCGCGAGGACGTCGATGCCCATCAGCGGACGCCTTCCGTGCGCCGGCCTTGCCGTCTGGTCATTGTCCCCAGGCGGCAAACGCATCCTTGAACGCGCGCTCGCCGTCTGCTCCCTTCTCGATCGCCAGCACTGCCCGGCTGCCTCCATTGTAGACGATCGGGATGTCGATCCAGTCCTTGCCCTTGAGCAGCAACACGTTTCGCTTCATGTCGACATCACCCGCCGACAGCGCGATCATGAAGAACTCGGGCGTCACCTTGGCGGTCATGGTGGTCAACGGGGTGCCCCGACCCGCTTCCTTGGGCTTCATGCTGACGCCCTTCAAAGTCTCCACCCCGGCATGCGACGGGGCGCCCGGCCAGCTGAACTTGATCTCCATGATGTGGCTCGCCGGCATCTCGGTTTCCTTGTTGGGACGCAGCGACAACGTCGCCGTCATCCTCTTGTCGATCTCCACATCGCCCTTGATCGACGCCGGCACCGCTCCGGCAGCCGGCTCGACGTGCCAGGTCACTTTCCCGAGATAGCGCTTGCCGTGCGGATCCTGTGGATCCTCCTGGTACAGCACAGCGTGTGACACCATCGTCTCGGTCGCGTTCCCCGTGGTGATCGCATCGCCGCCAGGCGTTATCCGATCAGCGATGATCTTGCGCGGCTCGCTGCCGGCCGGCAGCGCGACGGCCGGTGAGGCGGCGTTCCAGGACACCGGGAATCGGTTTAGGGCCGTCTGCCAGGACCTCGCGATCCGACTCGCTGCCGGCTGCCAGTACATCGACGCGCCAACGATCGCGACCGCCAAGGTGGCGGCAGCGGCCATGGCGTGTCGGCGGAGCAAGCGGCGCGGACGCTTCGCCCTGCGATCAGGCCACCGATGCCGACCATCCGCCAGATGGGCGGGCACGGCCAGCTGCGCGATGGTGATATCGTCGGCCGGCGACTTTGCAGCCTCGGCGCGCGGATTGGCCGCGGGCGGCCCATCCTCCGCGATGTTGACCGGCGCTGCGGGCCCGACGGACGCAGGCGGGGCAAAGGCGGGTGCATCAGACGATGAGGCGGCACGCGTTTCGTCGGTCGCCACCTCACGCCCTCGGCGCCGCGTTGGATGCGCCTCGATGCCGTCGCCTGTCCGGTTGCTCGGCCAATCCGGCACCGGACTCTCGATCGAGATGGCCTGCTCGGCGCGCTGCTCCGACAGCCGAGCCATCGACAGACTCTCGGCCACCGTGGCGATCTCGTCTTCCAGCGAGACGCGGCGCGTCACGGATCGCGCGGATGCCGGGTGATCCTCCGCAGCGCCAGCGACCCGCGCGGAAGCCGGATGCGTGCCGGTCGCAGTCTGTGCCGGTGGCGGCGGCGAGCCGAGGGTTGCAAGCGCGACCGGATCGACCCGGCGAGCCTGCTCGCGAAGTCGGATCATCCGGTCGGGAAACAGCATCTTGATGAAATCGCTCAGCGGTGCGCCCGACAGCACGAACTGGCGCATGGCAGCCGGACCGCTGCGCAGGACGCCGCGTGCGTTCGTTTCGATGTGGTGCTCATCTTGCGCGATGCGCGAGTCGGTCTGCCGATCGTGCTGGATGACGACGATCTTGCGTGCCCGAAGCATCGCAGTGAGCTCGCGGAGATCGGATTGCAATGCATCGTCGATGACGACGAGATCAAATGCGCCGAGCCGGGCCGGCAACTGTTCGGCCACGCGCCATGCCGGCATAAGCTGGCATGGGATGCCTTCATAGCAGCTTTCGAGAGCCTCGCGCGCAACCTGACGCAACCGGCACGCGGTTGAGCCGGAACAGGTCGCAGCCATCTTTCGCAGCGTTGTCATGAACACAGTGAACGCCTGCCTCATGGCGCCGCCGGTGTTTTGTGTCAGGCCGAGATGCATCCGTGCCACGACCACCTGGCCGAACAGCGCGCGCAACTGCGTCTCCAGCGCCGCGCGCTGGTCGGACAGTTCCTGCAAACGCAGATGCTGGCCGATGCCTTCGGTCTGCCGCATCAGCACTGCCCAGTTCCAGGCCATCATCCAATCTGCAACGAGCACCGGATCGCCGGTCTCTGGATGTGCCGGCTCGGTCCTGAGCCGACGGGCGAAGGCGCCTGCTCCGGCCTCGGTCATCGCTCGGCAGACCTCGTCGAGCAACTCGATATCCTGGCGCCGGTCGTGCAGCGACTTCAGCCGGGTGCGAAGGGTGGTCCAACGCGTCTCGATGTCGCGCGGCTCGACACCATCGCAGCCGATCTGCGACAGCACGTCCGCATGAGCCAGTGTTGTGAGCTTGCCGCTGCCGCGAAACAGCCCGTTCAGCCGGGTGAGCTCCAGCCGCTGCTTGGTGATGCGGAGAGCCATGCTCCTCACCGCAGCTGCCAGCGCAGAAAGTCGTCGGCCGTCAGCGAGCAATCCGGCGATCGCCTCGTCCGGCATCGACAGCTTCGGTACGGCGGTGAGAACATTGCGCTTCGCCAGCGCCGCCAGCACGATCGCGGCCTCGACGCTTTTGACGACGCGCTCGTGACCGTGGAACGTGTGAGAGGAGTCCGGCTCGGCCGCAGGCGCACCGATTTCGGCCGCCAGCGATCGCCATCTGGCGTCGAGCGAATGCAGGTGACGACGCCAGGTCAGATAGTCGCGAACATGGCCCCAGTCGGCCGCGCCTTTCGGCGCGAAGCCCGCCACCCTGATCGCCTCCACGGTCTGCTTCAACGCGCGGCCGGACAAGGTGAATGTCGCGAACGGCCTTGCCCCGGCCGACAGTCGCTCGACAACCGTGAGCAGTTCCTGGCTGGCGAAGGCGTCCGCCGGCGTCTCCACCGGCCGAACCAGGAAGCCGGCGCGTTGCGATAGCAGGGACGATGCATCGCGGGCAAAATCGACGAGGATGCCGCCGTCAACCGACGTTGCATCGGCCTTGCGGCCGACCGGAGATAGTGCTGCGAGCCAAGGCTCGTCAGCAATGACCCGGTGGGCCGCCGCGAGCGCGTCGAGGTCGTCGGCGAGCAAGTCCGCTCCGTCCGGCCCCAGCTCCGCAACGATCTGCACGGCCAGACGGCCGTCATGGCTTTCGCCATCGATCCGCGCCGGCTGCAGGTCTTGGTGCAGACGCCTCACCGTTGCGGCGTCCGGCAGGGTCGCGATCTCCGGAAGCGCGTCGTCGACACATGCGAGATCGGCACCCAGCCGAACACGCGCCTCACGGGCCTGCTCGACCGCCGCAACCAGAAGATCGCTCTCGCTCACGAACCGTGACGGTTCATCGGTAAACCAGGCATAGGCGTCGCGGTCGGCGATCAGCGTCGTCAACGCATCGAACGGCAGGTCGGGGACACCGGATAACTGCAGCATGCTGCGGCGGGCGACATCTGCGAACGCGTCATCGATACGCGATATCTCGACGCTGGTCGCGATGATGTCACGCTCCAGCCGATTGACCTGTTCAGCCTGCTCGCGCGGGTTCATCGTCTCGAGGATCGACAGCAGCCGGCTGACGACTGTCTCAGCATGCTTCAAGACGTCCTTGTCGGAGCCGGTCAGATCGATCGTCAGATCACGGACGGCGCGCGGCAGCTTCTCGGACAACAGCCCGAGTGCAGCCTCGTTGCGAGATATGACGAGAATGCGCAGGCCCAGCGCGAGATGATGGCAAACCAGATTGAGGAGAGCGGAGGTGCGCTCGGACCCGCGCGCGACTTGCACGACAAGTCCGTCCGATCGCCGGAGCTGTCGCACCATCTCCATCTGGTCGGCGTTCGTCGGCAGCGGAAAGAACAGGTCGCCGTGATCCGCCGCGATCTGCGCATCCGGCCCGTTGTCGATCGGGCCACCGATCACGCCGGACAGCCGCCGGCGTGCGCCGTCATGGGTTTCGTGGTCTGGCGCGCCAAGCAGGAGGTGAGACAGTGCGGCCAGGCAGCACGCGCCGCCTGGCGCGTACTCGATCGCTCGCTTCAGCCGCTCGATGTCGCGCAGCAGCAGCGCGTCCGAGCGAGGCCGCGCAAAGATCACCCAGCGATCGGAGACGACCAGTTGCTCACCCTCCTCTGGAGGCAGTAACGCCGAGTCGGGCATGGTGGGACAGTAGATGCCATGTGGGTCGAGCTGCGAGCCGATGGCGCTGAGAACTGGTTCGAAGCTGGCTGGCTGGAATGGCGAAAGCTCGTCGCCGCGCTCTATCGTCTCGAGCAACTGCTCGGTCGTTCGACGCGACGATCCGGTCGCTGATGTCAACAGTTCGAATGTCTTGAGATTGACCGTCGAACCGGCCAAGCGGGGGCGGATTCTGATTTCGGCATCGGAGCCGTCGAGGACCTCGATCTCGACCAAGCGTTCGAGCAGCGGCAGATCCAACTCGCGGCCTTGTCGCCGCCAGCGCGAGACGCCAACGCCCCACACGATCTCGCAGCTGCCGTCGCTGCCTCGGGCCCCGGCCACAAGAGCCATCTCGCGCAATCGCTGGTGAACCGCCATGGTCCTTCGACGTGGCCGTTCGGCGCCGGCCCACGTGGCCCACGAGCCAGCGAGATAGCGGTCCAGACGCTCGACGATGTCGGAGCGTTGTTCCAGGTGCAATCGCACGCTCCAGAGCCCAGTGGCCACCTCGGGCTCGTTCGCCGGCGAGCAGTGCTCGGCGCGTGCGTGGCCCGCTGCGACCAGCCGGTCCTTTTCCGCCGCGCTCACAGTGATCGTCACGCGCTGTCGAACCAGCGGGCGACGGTCCGGATCGGCGGACACGTCGATCCACATCGCCAGGTCGTATTCGACGGCGGGAGGCTCGATGGCGACCAGGCGTTCGATGGACAGCCACACGGGGCCATCGGCGTCGAAAGTGTCGTAGGTGATGCCGGGCAGCTTCTCCAGTTCATGCTGATGAAACACGAAGCATCGTCCGTCCGCAAGCCGATGGTCAGCCAGACGCTCGACCACGCGTGCGTCGCGCATGATCATCTCGGTGAGATATCCAAGAACATTCTGCAACGGTCCGGCGGCCGGCTCCAACCGAGGGACAGCGTTCATAGTGCCTCTCCAATGATAGCGGCGACCAAGTGAAGCAATCGGTTCACTCTCAACTCCCGTCCCGACGTTCGTCCCGCTTTGCGGCAAGCTCTGCCACGAGCAACAAGGCCGAGATGGACGCGTCTGAATATTCACGATCCTGTTGTGGCCAAGCGACGTCTTTCATCTGCGGCGTTCGCGGGAATACTAAAACAAACGTCAGATAGACCACACTAACTGGCGAATAGTTGCACTACGCAATGCGGCGTAATGATGGGAGCGCTGCCGGACTTTGTTATGGTCGAAAAATTGCACCAACTGATTTGTTATCATTCCGAGAAACGTTGCCGCCAGTTTTCGCAATCCGTTTAGAATCTCTTTAAATAGGCGGGCGTCTTTCCGGTTTGACTGCCTTGATCGGAGGCGGCTGGTATTCGCGTGCCGCCGCTGTGAGTAAGCCATGCGGCGCCTCGCCGCAATCTCAGCCGCGTTCGCTTCCGGTTTGCCGTTGGATTTCATTGCTTCATCCGAGCGGCGCCATCGCATGAACGTAATTTCTTTCGGAGTGAGGCCGTCGTTGACGAAGTGTGGCGTCGCTTATTACTTCGCGATGAAACACGTGAATGCAGCTCTACGCTGTGCTGCTCGACGCTCGGCACGCCGGATACGCATCCGGCAGCAATGATCAATGACTGAAAGTACTTAGCCAGATCCCGGCAGGTGTCGGCGCGATTGGTCTGCCCAGGCGTATCTCTGTCGCGCAATGAGCTCCGCCCAAGTGCTGACACGCGAGCATCCCCGACGAGCCCAAGTATCGACATCGCGGGCTTCTAGCGCGAATGGCTCGCAGTCGCGCACGAATTCTGTGCCTACGGCGGCGCGGGCGAAGGGGATGCACGTCCGCGTATCATCATGGGGAGGTCTGACTGATGGTTTTGATTGACCGCAGCGGAAGACGCGCAAGTTTCTCCGCGTCTTCACACGACGGTGCTTTGAGTATTGGCAAGGGCGGTCGCTCGCTTCGTGGCTACGGCGGACTCCCGTCAACCTTACTCGCCGCCGTATCGATATTGGCGTTGAGCGCCGCGGCAGCCCAGGCGGCCGACGGCGCTGCGTCGCGGCCCGTAGACGGGGCCGCCGTCAAGGCGCTGATGGCGAAGATCGAGTCCATGGAGCAGCGCATCAACACCCTTCAGGTCGAGCTCAAGGACGCCAAGACGAAGAAGCCGACCGGCGTCGGGCAGTCTGCGTCGCTCGCATCTCGCCGCCCGGCCGACCCGGTGTCTCTGACCGGCACCAAGGACGCCCGTGCCGGCGCGGCCAAGGCATCCGACAACACGCAGGCTGCGTCGAAACAGCAGGTCGCCAATGCCATGGCGCTCGCCGACCCCAAAGACATCAAGGCCGGTGGATCGAAGACGGCCGATGGCGAGCCGTCGTCATCCCCGGCATCGCGAATGGCGGCTGCATTCGCCGATTCGGATCCCAAGCCGCGATTCCAGCACGCAGCGGATCTGAAGGCGCCCGCGCCGCAGCCCGGCAGAGAGCTGTTCGGCGTCGCGCCGTCGCCGGTCCCCGGAATGAAGATCGGCATGTATGGCGAGATCAAGCTCGGCTCGGCGCAAAATCCCGCGGCCAACGGTCAGTGGCAGAACGGCTTCGACATGGCCCGCTTGGTCCTGCTGCCGACCTATCAGGTCAACGACTCCATCACCTTCAATGCCGAGCTGGAGTGGGAGCATGGCGGCGCCGCGTTCGACGCCGACGACAAGCTGCACGGCGCGATCGAGGTCGAGCAAGCCTACTTCGACGTGAAGTTCAACGACCACTTCACCTTGCGCTCGCCGGGCGTCGACCTGATCCCGATCTCCTTCATCAATCTCTATCATGAGCCGACGCTGTTCTACAGCGTGCAGCGGCCCGAACTCTCGAGGGGCCTGGTCCCGTCGACCTGGTATGCCCCATCCGCAGGCTTTTACGGCAAGATCGTCGACGGCTTGAACTATCAGTTCCAGGCCAGTCAGAGCGCGGAGGATTTCGGCGACGACTTCGATCACCGGGGCGACAACGGTCGCATCAATCCGGGAGGTTATGCTGGCGGCATCAGCAGCGGGGAGGCGCTCAAACTCGCACGCGCACCGATCGGCGACTTCAAGCAGCTGAGCAACCAGCTCGCCTATACGCTGCGGCTGAGCTACAGCCCGTCGTTCCTTCCGGGCTTCGCCGGAAGCTCGGCGATCTACTATTCGCCGGACGTCACGCCGCGCGGTGCCTATGCCACGCTGCCCGACGGCAGCGAGGCGCCGCTCGGCAAGAATGCGATGACGATCTTCAATACCGAGGCTCGCTACCGCGTTCCGAACACCGGGCTCGAGCTGCGGGGCGAGTATGTCCACGTGAATTTCTCGAATCCCGAGAACCTCCGTGCCAACAACGATCTCGACGACACCAACAATGTCGGCAAGAACATGTGGGGCTATTCGGGCGAGATCGCCTACCACTTCAGGGCGCCCAACGACTACGACATCGTGCCGTTCTATCGGTATACCCGGCAGAATTTCCAGACGTCGGGCATGCTCGGCTCCGATCTCACCAACGGGTTGAACAACCCCACGGGCAGCGGCGATATGACGTTCCACGACGTTGGCCTCGCCGTGTTTCCCAATCCGAGCCTGGTCTACAAGCTGAACTACACCAAGGTGATCGATCACAGCGCGGCCGGGGCCATGTCCGACCGGGTTCTCGCCGGTGTCGGCTGGCTCTGGTAGCGGACCGACGGGAGCAGGGGCTGCGGCCTGACGGCCGCAGGGTCTCCTCGCAACATCCTGGGTGGGAAGCAGCCGCTCTCCGCCCGGGAATGCTTCAAACGAGAGTGTAAGTGGCAGATCGGGTGGGCGGGCGCGTGGTTGAGATTGCTGATTTGAGCCCAGGTTGGCTGCGATGTCGCACGCTCGCAACGCTGGTCACGATGTCGATCGCATTGGCGGGCTGCAACCCGGCGACGCTCGGGAGCGATAGCCGCGGCGATGACGTGCTCGACAGGGTCGGCCGGCTCGACCTGTCGCCGCGCTATCCCAGGCAGGTCATGCCGGAGCAGTCGCCGGCCGCGCGGCGTGCCCGCGCCGAAATCTATGGCGGCCACGACGACGCAAGAGGCGCGAGAGACGCGCGCGCAGAAGCGCCGGCTGCGGGCTCGCTTCCGATCCAGGAGGTCGCGGCCCATTCGCAGCCGGTCGGCAACGGGTTCGAGCTGAATTTCGAGAACACGCCGATTGCGACCGTCGCCAAGGTCGTGCTTGGTGACGTCCTTGGCGTCGGCTATACGATCGACCCGAGAATCCAGGGAACGGTCAGCCTGTCTTCGGTGCGCCCGGTCCCCAGATCCGACGTTGCCTATGTGCTCGAGAACGCGCTCCGGCTCGCCGGGACGGCGCTGGTCCGCGACAATTCCGGTTACCGGCTGATTCCGCTCGGCGACGCGGTGGGTGCGGGCAACGTCGATCGCGGCGGAGGTTCGGCAGAACCCGGCTACGGGATCTCCGTGCTGCCGCTGCAATATGTCTCCGCCCCGACACTGCTGAAGCTGCTCGACAGCTTTGCGCTCAAGCCCGGCACGGTGCGCGCCGATCCCGGTCGCAACGTGCTGCTGATCCAAGGGACGGGCGCCGAGCGCCGCACTGCGATCGATGCCGCTCTGAGTTTCGATGCCGACTGGATGCGCGGGCAGTCGGTCGGGATCTTTCCGATCGTCAACGGCAATCCCGAGCCGATCGTGGCCGAGCTCGAGAAGATCATGGACAGCGGCGACAGCGGGCTCGGCCAGAACATGGTCAAGTTCCAGACCGTCAGCCGGATGAATGCGGTCATGGTCATCAGCCGCAAGCCGGCCTTGCTGCGGGCTGCGGAGACCTGGATCAAGCGACTCGATGCCGGCAACACGCTTCGTAACAGCGTCCATGTCTATCGCGTCAAGTATGGCGAGGCCCGGCAGATGGCGCGGGTGCTGAACGAGATGTTCACCGGCAACGCCGGCGGTGCGGCCGAGGCGTCGTCCACGGATCTCGCTCCCGGCTCGGCAGCATCGTCGAGCTCGAGCAGCGAGCGTCTGTCGGCCGCCGGCACGACGGCCCAGTCGGGCGGCTTCTCGGGCCAGCAGCAGGGCAACAACGGTCTGGTCGCCAACCGCGGCTTCGGCGGAGCACCGCCGCCGACCCAGGCCGGCCTCGATACGGGATCAGACGCGCGCGCATCGGGCCCCGGCGGCAAGCCGCTGATGGAGGGCGTGCGGATCACGCCGGACGTCGTGAACAACACGCTTCTGATCTATGCCGACAGGGAAAACTACCGGCTGATCGAAGCCACCCTGCGCCAGTGCGATCGTCCCCAGCTGCAGGTCGCGATCGACGCCACCATCGCCGAAGTCACGCTCAACGATTCGCTGAACTACGGCGTGCAGGCCTATCTCACCAGCAAGAACCTCGGCCTGAGACCCGATCAGGGGTCGATGCTCAACACGACCTCGACGTCGGCGCCGGCATCGGTCGCTTCGGCCGCGGGGACGATCACCAACGCCTTCCTCAATCGCGCCTTCCCAGGGTTCAATTTCCTGATCGGGTCGGAGTCCCAGCCGAGCGCGATCCTGAGCGCGCTGCATACGGTCACCGATGTCAAGGTTCTGTCCAACCCATCGCTGGTGGTGATCGACAACCAGGCGGCGACATTGCAGGTCGGCGATCAGGTGCCGGTCTCGACCGGCAGCGCCACGGTGCTGACGACCAACAACACGGTCGTCAACACGATCGACTACCGCAACACCGGAATCATCCTGCGGGTCGCTCCGCGGGTCAACGAGAACGGCAATGTACGGCTGGAGATCGAGCAGGAAATCAGCAACGTCTCGCCGCAGACCGCCAACAGCCTCACGCCGACGGTCGCCCAGCGCAAGGTGAAGAGCTCGGTGGCAGTCGCCAGCGGCCAGACCGTGCTGCTGGCGGGTCTCATCAGTGAAACTCATCAGGGCACCCGCAATGGCGTGCCGGGGATCGACCAGATCCCGGTCCTTGGCGACCTCTTCAGCAACAACGATCGCAGCCGCGGACGGACCGAGCTGATCATCTTCATTCGACCCCAGATCATCCGTGACGGCACCGACGCCCACTACGTCGCCGAAGAGCTGCGCTCCAAGCTGCGCGGCACGATCGGGACGGTCTCGACGAGTGCTCTCCAGACGTCGCGGGCCAATCGATGATGCGGCATGCGACGGCCTTCGCTGTTCTGGCGCTCGCCTTCGGCATCGTGACGGCCGACGCCAGGCCGCGCGGAGACGGATGGGCCGCGCTGGCGCGCGGCGATTATGTCCGGGCGGCCGCAGCGTTGGCGCCGATGGCCCGGAGTGGACATCCGCGCGCCATGACCGCGCTCGGCTACATGTATGAAAACGGATTCGGCGTCCCGCAGTCCTACGACGCCGCGGTCGAGCTCTATATCGGAGCCGCCGAGCGCGGCGACCCGACGGCGCAGCATCTCCTGGGCCTCAGCTACGACAAGGGGCACGGCGTCTACCAGGACCACGTGCTGGCCTACAAATGGCTCAGTCTCGCGGCGGGCGCAGCGCCCAATCGCCTGCGCGAGCCATACCAGCGAATTCGCGATGCCGTCGCGTTCAAGATGTCGCCGGATCAGGTCGCCGACGGCCAGCGGCTCGCGCTCGAATGGCGGTCGACGCTGCCGGGCAAAGTTCGCGCGACGGCATCGGCCTCGGGCTTGTAGTTGTTCTAATCAGCTGACCGCAGAAGGGTCATCTTTGGCGTCGAGAATGAACAGTTCAACGATCCGGACCTCCGCAATGAGCTGATCGACAACGATCCGTCACGGGACGTGCCATGAGTTCACCTCCTCCTCTACGTTTGGCCGACGACCTCGGGGATAGCCGAGGGGTGGTCCGGCTCGCCGCTGGACGGGTCGGCGCCGCTGCGCAGGACAGCGCGGGGATGGGATCATCGACGGCGCCCCATCTCGCGGGTCTTGACTCCGCCGACGAGATCGCGCGGCAGCTCGGCTTGCCGCGGATCGCACTGTCCGATCTGCTGGCGTCCAAGCCGCTGACGGACCAATTTTCCCGGCGCTTCCTGCGGGAGACGATGGTCTTCCCGTTCCAGTCTGCCGGGCGCGGACCATGCCTCGCAGTAGCGGATCCCCGCGACACCGCGGCGGCACGCGCCGCAGAGCTGGTGTTCGGCAGCGCGGTCGAGCTGGCCGTTGCCTCCGCCGAGGACATTGCCACCGCGCTGAACCGGCTCTCCGGCGAGGATGAGGCGCCGGCACGCAACGAAGCGGCTGAGCCGCAGCTGCGCGACGACGACATCGAAAGCCTGCGCGACCTCGCCACCGGAGCGCCGGTGGTACGCGCGGTCAACGATCTGTTCGAGCTGGCGGTGGAGTTGCGCGCCAGCGACATTCACGTCGAGGCAATGCGGAGCGGGCTGTCGGTCCGGATGCGCGTCGACGGCCTGCTGAAGCCGGTCGCCGAGCCGTCCGGCGTGCTGCCCCAGGCCGTCATCTCGCGCATCAAGATCGTCGCCGGGCTGAACATCGCGGAACGGCGCCTGCCACAGGACGGCGCCGCGCGGCTCCGCATCGGCCGCATCGAGCTCGACGTGCGCGTTGCCGTGATGCCGACGCAGTATGGCGAGTCGGCGGTGATCCGGCTGCTGCCGAAGGACCGGGGTCTGCTCGCGATCGAGAAGCTCGGCTTTTCTCCCCACGACGATCGATCGCTCCGCCGCCTGCTGGCGCTGCCGCACGGCATGATCGTGATCTGCGGGCCGACCGGCAGCGGCAAGACCACGACGCTGGCGACTGCGCTGTCGATCCTCAACGAGCCGACGCGCAAGATCCTCACGATCGAGGACCCGGTCGAGTACGAGATTCCAGGCATCAACCAGTCGCAGGTCAAGCCCTCGATCGGGCTGACCTTCGCCTCCGCCCTGCGGTCCTTCGTGCGGCAGGATCCGGATGTCATCATGGTCGGCGAGGTGCGCGACGGCGAAACCGCCCATGTCGCCGTTCATGCGGCGCTGACAGGCCATCTCGTGCTGACCACGCTGCACACCGAAAACGCAGCGGCTGCCGTGCCGCGTCTGCTCGATCTCGGCGTCGAGGACTTTCTGTTGCGCTCGACGCTCCGCGCGGTGATCGCGCAGCGGCTGGTGCGCCGGTTGTGCGAGCGCTGCAGGTCGACGCGGATGCTGAGCGCCGACGATTTCTGCGCGGACCCGCGCTACGCCGCGGTGGGCTTCGCCGTCGGCGAGACGGTCTTCGAGCCGGCGGGCTGTGAGCGCTGCGGCGGCACCGGCTATCGGGGCCGGCTCGGCATCTTCGAGGTTCTGGAGCTCAATCCGGAGATCCGGTCGCTGATCCAGGGCACGACCGATGCGACCGTGATCGACCGCAGCGCCATTCTGAACGGCATGACCACGATGCTCGACGATGGCGTCGCAAAGTGCCGGGCCGGCGCCACGTCGATCGCGGAAATCCTGCGCGTCACAACTTTAAGGTGAGCGGTGAGCAAATTCCGCTATCGTGCACTGACCGAGAACGGCGATGTCGTGCATGGCACGATCTCGGCTGCGACGGCCAAGGAGGTGATCGACCGGATCGAGTATCTGCGGCTGCTGCCGATCGAGACGGTGGAGGAAAAGGCCGCGAGCGTCCTCGCCCGCGATGCGCTGGCGCTGTTCGGCGGTCCGACGCCCGGCGATGTCACGACGTTCACGCGTGATCTGGCGCTGTTGTTGAAGGCCGGAGCCCGGCTTGAGGATTCGCTCGAGCTTCTCGCTGGCGATGCCGATATCGGGCGGCTGCGTCCGATCGTCAGCCGGTTGCGATCCAGCGTTCTGGCCGGAGAGAGTTTCGCTGAAGCGCTGGCACATCATGCCGTGCAGTTTCCCGCGATGTATGTCGCGCTGGTGCGGGTCGGGGAGGTCTCGGGCACCCTCGATCACGTGCTCGACGTGCTCGGCACTGAGCGGGCGCGCGCGGAAGCCATGCGTCGCAAGCTCAGCGATGCGATGCAGTACCCGCTGTTCGTCCTGATCGCCGCGTTTCTGGTGATGCTGTTCTTCTTCATCGTCGTACTGCCGCAGTTCTCGGCGGTGCTGCGCGATTTCGGCGCCAGGTCCGACGCGACCATCAACACGTTTCTCGACATCTCCGATTTCGTCCGCGGCAATGGCGCTGCGATCGCGCTGTCGGCGAGTGCGCTGATCGCCGCCGCTCTGCTTCTCCTCGGCCGCGCAAGCGTGCGCGCTGCCGTGATCGCGCGGGTCTGCCGGCTCCCGGGCCTCGCGACCGTGTTCCGGTCGTATCGCACGAGCGTATTCTGCCGCAATCTCGCGATCCTGCTCGGCAGCGGGCTGACCTTGACGGCGACGCTGCGCATCCTGGTCGACATCATGGCGGCCACCGGCAGCGCTGCGGCGTGGAACGCCGCGGCCGACCGCGTTCGTCACGGCGGCAAACTGTCGGAAGCGCTGGCCGCGACCAACATTCTGCCGGCCATGGCCACGCGGATGATCCGGATCGGCGAGGAGACCGGACAGCTGCCGGTTCTCGCCGGCCGCATCGCCGAGTTCTACGAGGCGAAGCTGCAGCGCGGCCTAGATCGCATCGTCGGCATCGTCGGTCCCGCCGCGATCATTCTCATCAGCACCGTCGTCGGCGGCCTCATCGTCTCGGTGATGACCGCACTCCTGTCGGTGACGCAACTCGTTGGGTAGCACAAGATGGACCATCGCATGACACAGGCTGGGATCAGCGGCACCGCGCGGCGGATGAAGATTGCGCGCGATAACCCTCAGAGCGGCTTCACGCTGGTCGAGATGCTGGTCGTCATCGCCATCATCGGAATGATCATGGGTCTGATCGGACCGCGTGTCCTGACCTCCTTGAACGAATCCCGGATCAAGACCGCCCGGATTCAAATTCAGAGTTTTTCGAGCGCGCTCGATCTCTTCTATCTCGACACCGGGCGCTATCCGACCTCGTCGGAAGGTCTGACCGCGCTGGTCCGGCCCGCCTCGACCATCGCGGGCTGGGCGGGCCCGTATCTCAAGGGTGGAAACGTCCCGAGCGATCCCTGGAGTCACGCCTACGTCTACCGGTCGCCCGGACAGCATGTGCCCTATGAAATCATGTCGTACGGATCGGACGGCCAGGAAGGCGGCGTCGATCTCGCCGCCGACATCTCGTCGTCGCTCACGATCGGAGCCAAATAGCGATGGATGGCCGTGACGGCTGCGAGGCCGGCTTCACTCTGATCGAGGTGGTCTGTGTGCTGGCGATCGTCGCGCTGCTCGCGTCCGTCGCGGTCCCCGCCGTCTCGCGGCAGACCTCGCGGCCGCAGCTCGAAGCCTATGCGCTCGAGGCTGCTGCTCTGTTGAAGGCCGATCGCAACGCTGCGATCAGGCGAGGCCTCGAGGTCGCGACGCGCATCGACGCGCAGGCGCGCTCGTTCAGTTCGGGTGCGAACGGGCAGGTCGTTCGCTTGCCGACGGACGTGCGGGTCGAGACGTTGCTGCCGCGTCGCTGCGACGACCGGCCTTCATTCCAGACCATCAGCTTCTTCGGATCGGGCATGTCGTGCGGCGGCGTCATCAAGCTCGCCCATCTCGATGCAGGCTACCAAATTCGCGTCAACTGGCTGACAGGAGGGATCGAGATTGTCCCGGGCACTGGTCTGCCGAGCCGATAAGGCGACGGCAGGATTTACCCTGATCGAGACGTTGGTCGCGCTTGCGATCATGGCGGTGTCGCTCGTCGCCATCGGCGCGCTGATGGGGTCCTCGGCGCGCGGCAGCAGGAAGCTCGAGCAGCACGTCGCTCTGGTGCAGGTAGCCTACAACGCAATGTGGCTGGCCTTTCCGTCCCGCCTGCCGCCGGCATCGCCGTCGCAGTCCGGAGAGTCGACGGCTCATCTCTGGCGCGCGCAGGCGGAGCCTTTCGCCATCGATGCCGGCGCGCAGGACAGCACGTCGGCCTGGATTCCTAAGAAGATCATGCTCCAGGTGCGATCGCCATCGGGCGCGACCATGGAGCTGGAAACCGTCAGGCTGTTTCGGAGGCGGGCCAAGTGATGGCGACGCGGGACAACGATGCGCAAGCGGGTTTTTCCCTCGTGGAAGCACTCGTCGCGATGGTGTTGATGGGGCTGATCGTCTCCGGGCTGCTCGCGATCACGTCGCAATGGCTGCCGAACTGGAATCGTGGTTTGCATCGCATCCAGCGCAGCGAATCCGTGAGCCTGGCGCTCGACCGCATCGGCGCCGATATCGCGGCCTCCGAATTCATCAGGCCCGATGGGCAGACCAAGTCCGTTCTGTTCGACGGGTCGGAGACGTCGATCACGCTCGTCCGATCGGCGCTCGGACCGCATCGGGGCCGGGGACTGGACGTGGTCCGCATCGCCGAAGGCGGCGGCGACGGCGCGGCCCTCACCCGCAGCCGCGCCGCATTCGCGCCCGGCCATGCGTCCGCTCGGGATTTCGGTGATCCGGTGGTGCTGCTGACGGCGCAGTACCGGGTGTCGTTCGCCTATGCGGGAACAGACCGGATCTGGAGTCCCTCGTGGCAGAATGCAGAACGGCTGCCGGCGGCCGTGCGGGTGACGGTGCACGACGGAAGCCGCGCGAGCGCACCATCGCTGTCACGGATCGCCGTCATTCGTGTTTCAGCGCCGCCCGACAGCGTCTGCCGGCCTGCGGACCCGACCTGCGACAGACATGCGCTCTCGGCCGATGCCACGGTCGGGCGAGCCTCCACGGCATCGAAGTAATGCTGATGTGGCGACAGAAGCACCCGCGAGATTCGGATCTCGATGATCGGGAAGGTGGCTTCGTGCTCGTCGCGGTGCTGTGGCTCCTGATCTCGCTGGCAGCGCTGGCGGGAGCCCTGTCCGTCTATCTCGTCAGCACCTCTCAACGCCTGTCGCTCGATGATGCTCGCCTGCGATCGGCGGCGCTAGCTTCTGCAGGCCTGGAGCTTGCAGCCTACAGATTGTCTGCGTCGCCGAAGCCGCAGCGCCCTGCCGCAGGCGCTTTTTCATTCCGGCTCGATCATGCGCAGGTTTCGGTCACGTTCCGGTCGGAAGCCGCCCGAATCGATCTCAATCAGGCGTCCAGGCAGATGCTGGCCAATCTGTTCGAGGTTCTCGGCGCGCGCGCTGACAAGGCCGGCGAGTATGCCGAGCGGATCGTCGGCTGGAGGACACTGCCGGCCGACAACGTTCCGGACGCAGAGCGCGATCTCTACCGCACGGCCGGCGCGGACTACATGCCTCGCACCGCGCCATTCGCGAACGTCGAGGAGCTTCGGCTGGTGCTCAACGTGCCGCCGGCACTCGCCGACAAAGCAATGTCCTTCGTCACCGTCTTCAGCGGCCGGCGTGAGATCGACGCGCTGGAGGCCGCCCCTGAGGTGGTGGCAGCGCTTCCCGGGATGACCCAGGATCAGCTCAAGAGCTTCCTCGATCAGCGGGGTGGCCTGCACCGCGACGTCAGGTCGCTCAACGCGGCGCTGGGGCCGGCGCGCGCCGGAGCGACCTTGGAGGTCGCCGATGCCGTGCGCGTGTGGGTCACGATCGGCTTTGACGGCGGTCGCAGGGCGGCAACGGAAGCGGTCATCCTGCTGGGCGATGGTGAGGATCCCTATCAGGTCCTGGCGTGGCGTGATGATCTCGATGCTGCGGGGATACGCAGGCAAACAGGAAAGGCGCCGAGATGACAATGTCGACGCGCGTGCGCCGCGAACTGACGGCCTGGATCGGCTCCGTCGCCGAAGCCGTCGTTGCCACGATGGACCGGCTCAGGATCAAGCCGCCAGTCCGACTGATCGAGACGGAACGAAACGTCTTCATCATGCGGATGATCGCGCGACCCGGGCGATCCGTCCCGCCCGATTGTCGTATCCTCCTGCCGGACGGCGACGCAAGTCTGCCTGCGGCTCCGGAGAGCTGGAAGGCGGCCCTTCACGGCAGCCGGATCGAAGTCGTGCTGAGGCCGGACCGCTTTCTCTGGCGGCCGCTGGATCTGCCAAAGCGCGCTGTCGAATTTCTCGATGCGATGGTCGGCTCGCAGCTCGATCGCCTGACGCCGTGGTCGGCACATGAGGCCGTGTTTGGCAGCACTGCGCCGGTCGAGATATCGAGTGAACGTATCCAGACAACGGTGATCGCCACGCCAAGGCCGAAGCTGGAGTCTCTCATTCGCCTCGCCGAGTCCTGGCGGGCTGGATCGATCGTCCTGCTTGCTGCGCCCGAAGCAGCACCGATGCCGGTAAACGATCCGCTCATCGAAGCCAGCGCAACGAGGCTGACCGAGCAGCGGCTGGGCGGATCGCTCGACGTTGGCCGCGTCAGTCGCGTCCTGGCCGCTCTCTTGATCGTCGCCGCAATCTCCGCGGCGCTGTCTATCGCGGCGGCGAGCCTGATGGACGAGAAGCTGGACGCGCAGCAGCGTCAGCTCACCCAGAGGATCTCGGAGCGGCGAGCGGCGCTGCGCCTCGATCTGCAAGGTGCCGACAATGCCGCGCTGCGCGGCCTGATGCGACGCAAGCAGGAGAGCCCCGCGGCGGTCTTGCTGATGGAGGCGCTGTCCCGGATCCTGCCCGACAACACCTATGTGACCGAGCTGCGGATCGAGAAGGACAGAATGCAGATCGTCGGAATGACCCAGGATGCGCCGGCGCTCGTCAAGTTGATCGAGCAGTCGGCGCATTTCACGCGCGCGACCTTCTTCGCGCCGACCACGCGTTCGGCTGACGATCCCGGCGAACGATTCCATATCGAAGCGGGCATCAAGCCGCATTTCGGACCTGGCACATGAGCGTCGCAAAACTCGTCACGGGCAATCCCGCATCGCCCTCGGTCGCCGCGGCCGCCTATGCGGGACTGCTGATCGTGCTGATCTCAGTCACGGCGCTGTCGATCAAGGGCATGATCGATCAGCGCAGCGAGGTGACCTCGCTCGCCGATACACTTCATTTACTGAACGCCCACAGCATGGCGGCCGCGCGTCAGGAGGGCAACGGCGATGCCGGCATGACGGGATCGGCCTTTCTCGAAGGACCGACGGTGACGGTGGCAGGAGCAGCGCTGCTGCAGCGCCTTGGCGACGTGGTGACGCGTCATGGCGGCAGCGTGTCGTCGTCGCAACTCGATGTACAGGGCCCCCGCGCCAAAGACGGTCATATCAGCGGGAGCGCGAGCTTCGAGGCCGGTCAGTCCGACCTTCAGCCGATCCTCTACGATCTGGAGGCCGGCATGCCCTGTCTGTTCGTCGACGAGCTGGTCGTCGAGGGGAATGCCCCCACAGCGGCGTCCGGCGGAAAGCTACGCGTGCTGATGACGGTCTCCGGACAGTGGCAGGGCCCGCAATGAGTAGTCTCGCCAGGCTTTGCATGATCGGCTGCTGCCGCGTTGTGACGGTGGCGTCGGCGTTCGGCATCGCGCATTCGGCCGGTCTCGATATCTCGGTAGCGGTCTCCGCCGAACCGCCGAGTGGACTGGCGCAGAGCTCATCCATCGCACCGCGACCGCCATCGCGCACCGGCAACCCATTGTGGGGCATTCCGCTCGAGCAGCTGTCGGCGACGCGCGAGCGCCCGCTGTTCTCGCCGTCGCGCCGCCCTCCGCCGACGGAGCCCCCGCCGCCAGCCGCCGTGGCTGCTCCGGTGGTGCAGGAGCCGCCCGCACCGGAACGGCCGCAGCTTGCACTTGTGGGCACCGTCGTGAACGGGGATCGCGGCCTCGCGGTGTTGGTCGATCTGAGCAGCAAGACGCCGCTGCGCATCAGAACCGGCGCGGACTATCAGGGCTGGACGCTGCGTCATGTCGAGGCGAGATCGGTCACATTGCAGCGGGGCGAGGACGTCACCGTTCTCACGCTGCTGCCGGTGCCCGCGCAGGCCCAGCCGGCGAATACGGCCAACGACAGCTTTGCACAGATGCCATCGACCCCCACCGCGCCTCCGCTGGCTCAAGCTGGGCCGCCTTTTCTGTCGCCCGAGTCGAGGCTGCTCCGGATGCATCAACGCCAGCGTTCGGGGCGCCGTCAATTTTAAGGACGGCTCCGAGCCGGAGCACGAGCGCGCCAATGGGCGCCAGGAGATCGCACCGACAGGCTCCGATCGAAGCCGATGCGGCTGTCAGTCGGTGGCACTCAGCGCTTGCACAAGCCGCTCGTCAGCACCCACCCCTTGTCGGTCAGAGCCGCGGAGACGATGTCGAAATACAGGCGCTTGTCCGGATCGTCCTCCGACACGAACGAGACCTGGCACAGGAAACGGCCGCCCTCGTTCCCCTTGTCGCAGGTCGCCTCGACGATCTTGAGGCCCTTGTCGTGGCGGACGCCGGATGACGGCGCCTCCTGCTCATAGGCCTTCTGGATGATCTCGGTGGTCGGTGCTCCACAGGCCATGCCGGTCACGTTGCAGGCCCATGCGAGAACAACAGCAAGCAGCATCGTTCAGTCTCCTCGGAGCGGGTCACTCACAAACATGTCCGACCTTGTTCGCGTCCGACACGATCTCATGAGCTTCATGGCGAGCTACGAGAGCTGGTTGTCGTTTTTGTGTCGCTGCTGTCCGCCACGCGCACAACGCAGGCGGCTGGACGTGTAGTTAGATCGATTCTTAAACGCGGGTCGGCAATTCTCACAAAGCGAAAGAAAACGTCACAAAGGAGCCACCCGACATAGCGACGAAGGCCGAGGGGACGATGCGGCAGATCGGCCGATGAGTTCGGACTGCTCATGCGATGTCCGCGTCCTGGGGACGGCGATCGTTCCTACCGGTGTATCTTGAGCCAGATGGGGATCAGGCATGTTAGTCGGGCGTGTGCGCAAGCCAACTTTGCGATTACTGACATCGGCGGCCGCGATGTTGGCCGGTTTGACCGTTGCGGGTCCTGCGGCGCAGGCCCATGATCTGGCCGAGCCGACGGTGTTCAGGAGCTGGCACGGCGTGCTCGACCTGCTGATGATCGCACGCGCCAAGCCGATCTCGACGATCACCTATGAGCCCCCTGGGGGCTCGCCGATGAACCCGACCGGCTGGGTCTACGAGATCTGTCGGCGGCCCGCCTCCGGCGACAAATGCCCGGCCGGCGCCGCGGTAGCGGACTACGGCGGCGTGCGACTGGCCGTGCAGAAGGGCGATACGCTGAAGATCAGGCTGGTGAACCAGCTGCCGCAGCTCGACCCGGCCAAGGTGAATCACAACACCGATCCCGGCCAGGCCAATCTGTTTCGCAACCCGACCAACCTGCATACCCATGGGCTGATCGTCGAGCCGCGCGCGCCGACGCTGACCGACCAGACCTTCGGGGACTACGTCTTCGTCCAGATTTTCAACTCGGCCAACGGCATGCCGGTGCCGCAGACCACCCACCAGCACGGCTCCAACAAGATGGACTCCGCGGATTTCCGCATCGAGATTCCGCGCAACCACCCGTCGGGCCAGTTCTGGTTTCACCCGCACATCCATGGCATCTCGCTCAATCAGGTCTCGCAGGGGCTGGCGGGCATCATCTCGGTCGGCGAGGTCTCGGACTACGCGCATGGCGATGCCAGGCATTCGCCGTTTCCGGACGCGAGCGTGCGCCATCTGATTCTGAAGGACCTTCAGGTCGCACCCGGCGGCCCGGTGCAGTTCGACAGCGGTCCGGTCGATGTCCAGCCGGGCGAGGTTATCAACCAGCAGGATCCGGGCTTCTGCGCGCAGTTTCCGGCAGACAGCTCCGAAGTACGTGAGGGGTCGTGCCCGGGCGTCGATCTGTCGGCCGACGGCGGCTCGAATTTCTCCGGCGGCAAATGGTTCTTCACGGTCAACGGCCGGACGTTTCCGAAGATCAAGGTCACCGACCCCGATGGCGAGGTCTGGCGGCTCACCAATGCGTCCGGCAGCCTGTCCTACAATCTTCAGCTGACCGACGACGAGACGCAGAAGCCGATGGTCATGCAGCTGATCTCGGTCGACGGCGTGAGCGTGAACCTGCCGCAGGATACGACGATGGACACCATGGTTCGTCTCGGCGGCGCCCGTTTCAGGGTCGTCCCCTGTCCGCCCTCGCCGACGTCGGGCTTCCATTCGAAACCGGTCTGCGTCACCCAGATGGTCATGATGCCGAGCTCGCGGACCGA
Source organism: Bradyrhizobium sp. SZCCHNS2022 (assembly GCF_032377575.1). Taxonomy (NCBI): domain Bacteria; kingdom Pseudomonadati; phylum Pseudomonadota; class Alphaproteobacteria; order Hyphomicrobiales; family Nitrobacteraceae; genus Bradyrhizobium; species Bradyrhizobium sp. SZCCHNS2022. Next base: position 61,358 of record NZ_JAUHHZ010000001.1, read on the forward strand.
GGTGTTCGTCACCTATCGCGATCCCGCGACGGGGGCGATCGCCAGCCTCGGGCGGTCCGCCTCCGCGACCTTCAAGATGGCCGGACTGACGATGGGCAGCGGCGATGAATGGCCGGCGGTCGATCTCGCCAAGGTGCACTTCCACCAGCGCGGATGGCGCAACCACATCGCCTACGCCATGGACATCAGGGGAGACGCCCTGGCGACCATGCAGCCCTCGGGCATCCTCGATGGCAAGGTGCCTTACGCGAACGCCGCGCCGCTGCGTGCCGGCTGCCGTCCGCTACCGGCGGGACATCGCCGCCGGATCTTCTTCGGCATCGCCGACCTGACCGACGACGGCACCTTCGGTCTCGGCTATGAGGAGGTCGATCAGAACGGCAACCCGGTGCCGGGCACCCAGCTCCCGGTGAGCCAGTTCGATCCGTCGCAGAACATCGTCTGCCTGCCGCTCGCGCCGGGACAGCGCCCCGTCCACGAGACCTGGGAGCTGGTGCAGCTCTCGACGGAAAATCACAATTTCCACATCCACCAGACGCGCTTCCGGACCGTCAACAGCAAGGCCGGGGAGAACACGCCGCTGGCGATGTCGCTGAACAAGAGCATCGGTGGCGGCATGCTGCAGGACAACGTCCCGCTCGGCGTCGCGACCCCGAACGTCCCGGAGGTGATGGACGCCCAGAGCGGGGTTTGCAGCATCGAGCAGTGGCGAAACGGGCAGTGCACGTCGACGCCCGTCGTGGTCGATATCCCGTTCTCGCAGGTCGGGGAGTTCGTCTATCACTGCCATATTCTCGAACATGAGGACGGGGGCATGATGGCGAAGATCAAGGTGGTGCCCTCGCCCTATGGCGGCAATCCGTCGGAGGCCATGAACCAGATGCCCTGGTAGTCGCGGCGGCGGTCTTCTCCCATGTCGTTCGCGAGGTCGGCGCCGCATCTGCGGCGCCGACCTTCGTTTGTGCGCAGCGCTGCTGTGGCGCAGCCGCCTTGCCGCCGCGAAGCACGATCGCCTGCCCACCGTGGCGCGCCTTCGGCGTGTCGTTCGAAGGACGGACCGCGCTTCTTGGATCGATCTAAACTGCGGTAGGCATCTCTGCATACCGTTGAAATGACGAGCTTGCTTGCCGCAGGCCGCAACAGCGGGGGCGTTCGATGACGCAGTCTGCGGCAACATTGTTATTCCCCAGCCGCTCCGGCAAATCGCCAACATCGACGCGGCAATCCGCCGCAATCGAAACACTACTATCTCGCCTGTGACATTCGGAGCCATTTGCAGAACGCTTGGTTGCGAACGTCGGAAGGACGGCAGCGGATCCTGGTCGCTCGCACCGGGCGACCGACGAGAATGTCATCGATTGCTCGGGCTCATCATCGAGCTGGAGTGAATGGTCTGGAGTACGGCTGCCGCCGATTTGATGGCTTCGCAGGGAGGCGCTGACGGCGCGCGGTATCCTGAGTAGCCAGACAACATGATCGGCAAGGGAGGACGTGACATGGCAACAGGCTCGAGGTGGACGACGAGATGAGCGATTGGTTGAAATGGACGGCGCCCGCTGCGGCCATCATGTCGATCGCCGCACCGGCTCACGCCATCCAGTACATGAGCGTCGAAGAAGCGCAGAAGGCCGCCTTTCCGGGCGCGAGCTTCGCCGAGGTGCAGGCGGGACGGGTCTGGAAGGCGAGCAATGGCGGATACTTCTATTACGACCACGTCGTCGGCAAGCACCTGCTGATCGACTACACCGTCGCCGTCGGCCCCGACGGGCGGGTGCGCCGCGTCGACATTCTGAACTATCGTGAATCCTATGGCGGCGAGGTCCATGATCCGAACTGGCTCGGTCAGTTCGTCGGCAAGAGCAGTAAGAACGAGCTTCGCATCAACTCCGATATCCGCAACATCTCGGGCGCCACCCTGTCTTCGACCCATTTGACCGAAGGCGTGAAGAAGGTGCTGTCGTATCATGCCAGCCACTTCCGCTAGCCTTCGACGAGCACGGGCCCTGCTCGGGACATTCGTCGAGATCGACGTCACGGATGCACACCGCTGCGATGCGGAGAATGCCGTTGAAGCTGCGTTTTCAGCGGTGACCGACGTGCATCGGCTGATGAGTTTCCACGATCCCGGCAGCGACGTGTCGCGGCTGAACCGCGCGGCATCGAGCGGCGTCGTGAAGGTGCATTCCTGGACCTACGCTGTGCTGAAGATGGCACTCGATGTGACCCATCACTCCGACGGCGCATTCGACGTCGCCGTCGCCGGCGTGGGACGGCCGTCTGTGGGCTCGACGGCGCAAGCGGACGTCCCGCAGTCGACTGCGATCGAGTTGCTCGCCGGCGACCGCGTCCGTTTCCGCGATTCCGCCGTCAAGATCGATCTCGGCGGCATCGCCAAGGGGTTCGCCGTGGACCGCGCGATCGCGGCGTTGCAGAGGCGCGGCGTGCGCTCCGCAATGGTCAATGCAGGTGGGGACCTTGCCGCCTTCGGGCCGGATGCCCGCATCGTCCACATTCGGGACCCGCGTTTCCCGGACAGGCTTTTGTGCCAGGTCGAAGTAAGCAATGGGGCGCTCGCGTCGTCGGCGCGCCGCTTCGACCCGTTTCGATCGACGGAAACAATGGATACAGCGGTCGTCACACCTTCGACCCGGCTGCCCACAGGGGCGGCCCACGGCGCCACCGTGAGCGCGCCGACCTGCATGATTGCCGACGCCCTCACCAAGGTCGTGATGGTGGCTGGCCAGCAGGCTGCGGCGCCATTGGCGCGCTTCCAGGCGAGCGCGATGTTGATTGCGGCGAACGGCGACATTCATACGACACCGGACTGGCAAGGAGTTCACCAGCATGCGGCTTAAAGGCTTGTTTCGGTTCGCCCTCTACGGAATTTTCGGACTCTTGTTCGCCAGCGGGGCGCTGTGGATCTATGCCGATCAGATGAAGACCCGCACGGAGCTGGACAGCGAGATGTGGCAGCAGGCCGCCGCATACCTGCTGAGCATGCATGGCGGAACTGCAATGGTGACGCTGATGCTGCTTGGGGCGCTCGGTCCCCTGCACGTCCAGCGCGCGTGGCGTGCCGGGAAGAATCGAGCAACCGGTATCGTCAGCCTCGCGATGTATGGTCTGCTCATCGCGACGGCGTTCGGGCTCTACTACGTCGGATCCGAAGCGCTTAGGCCCTGGATCAGCACGGTCCACATTGCGTTCGGGCTCGGCGTTCCGGCTGTCATCACCGCCCACATCATCGTCGGCCGCTCGAGCGTTGTCGCCACGGCTCAGTCCGTGCGGCCACAACGTGCGGCCTCTCCGACCCTGGTTCCTGCCGACGCGCCTGCCAATGCCGATCTGGTCAACGTCATGAGCAAGGTAGGTTGACCGCATCCGGCGTTGGGCTAGTCAAAGACAGGCAGGGGCTTTGACATCCGCCTAGACTCGACTGCAAAAATGTCCTCCATCGGCTCGCAGGCGTTGCGCGGTCGGCTTCAATCGGAAGTGGCTGACGACCCGTCGGCTTGGCTCGTGACCGAGCCAATCTGCCAAAGGCCCTCCTTCTGCAAGCGACCTACCGATAGCGGAAAAGACCACCGTGCTAGTTGCCTGCTGCTGGCTTCGCAGATGACCTTCAAGTGACTTATGTCTAGTGACGTAGCCCGCGTTCACTCCTGGGATTGAATGATTCATCAGGATTTGTTGAGCTCGTCGAGCGCGCGGCGCACGGTTTCGACCAGATCGAGCGCCACCGGCGAGGGGCTGCGCTGCGGCGGGAACACCGCGGCGAATTCGAAATCGATGCGCGGCGTGAACGGCCGCATCACCACGCCGCGGCCGTCGAACTCGCGCGCCGTGAACGGATCGCAGATCGAGACGCCCAGTCCCGACGACACCATCCCGCACATGATCTCCGACAGCGTCGTCTCGACCCGCAGCACGCGCCTGACGTCCTCGCGATGAAAGATCTGGTCGATCAGGTGCCGGCTGGTGGAGCCGGCCGAGAGCGAGATGAAGGTCTCGTCGGCGAAGTCGCGCGGCGTCAGACAGGCCTTGTCTGCGAGCCGGTGGCCTGCCGGGAGCACGGCGACGCGCGGCAACGCCGGCAGCTTGATGCTCGGCAGCCCGGCATGGGCGATCGGCACCTCGGCAAAGCCGACGTCGCATTGCGCGTTCAACACCCAGTCGATCACGATCGGCGAGATCACGCCGAAGAACGCCAGATTGAGGTTCGGCCGCTCCTGCAGGAAGCGGCCGGCCAGCCGCGGCAGATAGCCGTTCGATAGCGCGGGCAGGGCGGCGATGCGCAGCGTGCCGGTGCGCCGGCCGCGAATTTCTTCGGCGGCCGCGGTGATGCGATCGAGCCCGACGAAGGAGCGCTCGACCTCCATGTAGAGCGCGGTCGCCGCCGCCGTCGGCACCAAGCCGGTGCCGCGGCGCTCGAACAGCTCCATCTTCAGCAGCGCCTGGAAGTCGCGCAGCAGCCGGCTGACGGCCGGCTGCGTCACCGCCATCAGCTTCGCCGCCTCGGTGACGCTGCCGGTCAGCATGATCGCCCGGAAGGCTTCGACCTGCCGCGAGTTGATCCGCGCCATCACGTCGTCCCATAACATTTCAGCATGAAGATGGTGCCATTATTCATTGGACGATCAAAGCCCTGACTGCGATCTTTTTTGGCAGGGTGAGGGACGGCTCGTTTTTTAGGCTGTTTGGGCGTCCGCTTTTCGGACAGCCCAATGGCTCGACCGGTCGATCTCCCTGACGGTTTCAAAATACCGTCTCGCATCCAGGCAAACGGGAGATCGGGTCCAATGAAGCATCTTCACTTTGTGACGGCGGTCAGCATAGCCGTGCTGGTCACCACCGCGCATGTCCAGGCTCAGCAGAAGACGCTCTACGTCGCCGGCTACGGTGGCTCGTTCGAGAAAACCGTCCGCGAGGAGGTGATCCCGCAATTCGAGCAGGCCAACGGGGTCAAGGTCGAATACGTCGCCGGCAACTCCACCGACACGCTCGCCAAGCTGCAGGCGCAGAAGGGCAACCAGCAGATCGACGTCGCCATCGTCGACGACGGCCCGATGTATCAGGCCATCCAACTCGGCTTCTGCGACAAGGTGAGCGGCCTGCCCGGCGATCTGCTCGATGTCGCGCGCTTCAAGGACGACAAGGCGGTTGCCATCGGCCTCGTCGCGACGGGCCTGATGTACAACAAGAAGGTGTTCGCCGAGAAGGGGTGGGCGGCGCCGACATCGTGGAACGATCTCAAGGATCCGAAATACAAGCAGTTGCTCGTCATCCCGCCGATCAATAACACCTACGGCCTCAACGTGCTCCTGATGATGGCGAAGATGAACGGCGGCAGCGAGAGCAATGTCGATGCCGGTTTCAAGATATTCAAGTCCGACATCAATCCGAACGTGCTCGCCTATGAGCCGTCGCCGGGCAAGATGACCGAGCTGTTTCAATCGGGCCAAGCCGTCATCGCGGTCTGGGGCAGTGGCCGCGTGCAGAGCTTCGCCAACACCGGCTTCCCGGTCGATTTCGTCTACCCGAAGGAAGGCGCCGTCAGCCTTTTGACGACGGCATGCCCGATCGCCAAGGCCTCGGTCTCGCCGCTGGCCTCGAGCTTCATCAAGCTGCTGCTCGACCCGAAGATTCAGCTGACGATGCTGAAGGAATATGGCTATGGGCCGGTGGTCAAATCCGTCGTCGTCCCCGAGGGCGTCGGCGCCATGGCTCCCATCGGCGAGCGGGCCGCCAAGGTCTACGCGCCGGATTGGACCGTGGTGAACGAGAAGCGCGAGGAATGGACCAAGCGCTGGAATCGCGAGGTCGAGCGCTGATGAGTCGCCACGCTTATTGATTCAGACGGCAGTGAGCTTCCTCTCCCCGTTCTTCACGGGGAGAGGGCAGGGGTGAGGGGCAGCCGCACGGGTGGTGCAAGTCGTTAGACCTGTAGCTCTTCACCCGGATTGCAGCTGTCGATGCAATCCGACCTCTCCCCGCAAGCGGGGCGAGGTGCACCTAGCGCGTTGGTAGACCGAGATGATGTCTACCGGTGCTAACCATCGTCTTGTCCAGCTCATCCAAGTCCTGAGTTAGTTCGGAACCTCTTCATGTCCTTCCTCGAGCTCGATCGCGTCGGAAAGTCCTTCGGCCCCAATACGGCCGTCGAGGAGTTCAGTCTCGCCGTCAGCAAGGGCGAGTTCGTCTCGTTCCTCGGCCCGTCCGGCTGCGGCAAGACCACGACCTTGCAGATGATCGCTGGCTTCCTCGATCCCTCGCACGGCGCGATCCGGCTGGAAGGCAAGGATCTCGTCGCGGTGCCGCCGGCCAGGCGCGGGCTCGGCATCGTCTTCCAGAGCTACGCGCTGTTTCCGCACATGACGGCGGCCGAGAACGTCGCCTTTGGTCTCGAAATGCGCAAAGTCTCACGTCGCGAGCGCGAGGAGCGGGTGCGTTCGGCCCTCGCGCTCGTCGGTCTCGCCGGCTATGAGGACCGCCATCCTCGCCGCATGTCCGGCGGCCAGCAGCAGCGCGTGGCGCTGGCGCGCGCGCTTGTGATCCGTCCCAGCGTGCTGCTGCTCGACGAGCCGCTGTCGAATCTCGACGCGCGGCTGCGCGAGGACATGCAGATCGAGCTGCGCCAGATCCAGCGCAATCTCGGCACCACCACCATCCTCGTCACCCACGACCAGATCGAGGCGATGTCGCTGTCCGACCGCATCGTCGTGATGAGCAAGGGCAGGATCGAGCAGATCGGCACGCCGCAGCAGGTCTATGAGCAGCCGGCGTCGGCTTTCGTCGCACAGTTTCTCGGCAAGACGAACGAGTTTTCCGCGACGGTGGATCGCGTCTCGGGGCAGCCCAGGCTGGTCGCGGGCACGTGGAGCGCGCCGGCGCCGGCCGGCGTGGCCGGTCCCGTCACGGTCAGCGTGCGGCCCGAGCGCATCAGCTTCGGCAATGCAGGCCTCGCCGGCCGCATCACCAGCCGCATCTTCCAGGGCAATCACTGGCTGTTCCAATGCGACACCGAATGCGGGTCCGCGATCGTGATCCGGCAGAATGACGGTCAGAGCCAGCCGGAGCAGGGCGCCGCCGTTCATCTGGTCTGGCAGGCCTCCGACATGAGCCTGCGGGCCGCGCGGGCCGCAGCATGAGCGTCACCGCTGCCACCGACTCGTCCGACGCCCGCGCCGGCCTGTCGCTCGCGCTACCAGCCTTGATGCTGTTCATCGGCGTCGTCGTCATTCCCCTTGTCATGACGGTGATGCTGTCGTTCCACGATTGGGGCCAGTACAAGGGAATCGAGCCGGTCTTCATCCTGAAGAACTGGATCGAGATCTTCGACGACCCTTACTACGCCGAGATGTTCTGGCGCACCTTCCGGGTCGCAGTGCTGGCGACCTTGATCACGGCGGTGTTCGGCGTGCCCGAGGCCTATATCCTCAATCGCATGCAGGGGCCGTGGAAGGGTCTCTTCCTGCTCGTGATCATCGGCCCGCTGCTGATCTCGGTGGTGGCGCGCACGCTCGGCTGGGCGCTGCTGTTCGGCGGCAACAACGGTCTTGCCAACAAGCTGCTGATGACGCTCGGCCTGATCGAGTCGCCGGTCCGTTTCATGTTCACCGAGACCGGCATGATCATCGCGCTGGCGCATGCGATGATGCCGTTCATGGTTCTCGCAGTGTGGACCGCGCTGCAGCGGCTCGATCCGCAGGTCGAGAACGCGGCGCTGTCGCTCGGCGCCGGCTCGCTCACGGTCGTCCGTCGCATCGTGCTGCCGCAGATCATGCCGGGCGTGCTGTCGGGCGCGATCATCGTGTTCTCGCTGTCGGCCAGCGCGTTCGCGACACCCGCGATCATCGGCGGCCGCCGGCTGAAGGTCGCCGCGACGCTCGCCTATGACGAGTTCCTCAACACGTTGAACTGGCCGCTCGGCGCGGCCGTGGCCGTGCTGCTGCTGATCGCGCTGGTGCTGATCGTCGTCGGCTCCAACGCGCTGATCGAGCGCCGCTACCAGGAGATGTTCCGATGAGCCGGAATGGCCCTGTCGCATTGATCTTCCACACCCTGTTCGTCGTGTTCATGGTGGCGCCGATCCTGGTCGTGTGCTGGGTCGCGTTCACGCCGGAAGGCTTTCTATCGATCCCGCTGACGCATTTTTCGCTGCGCTGGTTCAGGGCGCTCGCCAACTATCCTGAATTCGTCCATGCCTTCGGCGTCAGCCTGTGGCTCGGCGCGCTGTCGTCATGCATCGCGCTCTTGTTCGCCGTGCCGGCGGCTCTGGCGCTCAGCCGCACGCGTTTTCGCGGCCGCGACGCGCTGTCGGCGCTGTTCCTGTCGCCGCTGATGATCCCGCACGTCGTGCTCGGCATCGCCTTCCTGCGCTTCTTCACCTCCGTCGGCATCGGCGGCACCTTCGTCGCGCTGGTGATCGCCCATGTCGTCGTCGTGTTTCCGTTCGCGCTGCGCCTCACGCTGGCTTCCGCCACCGGCATGGACCGCTCGGTCGAGATGGCCGCGATCTCGCTCGGCGCCGACGGCTGGACCATGTTCCGCCGCGTCACGCTGCCCGCAATTCTGCCCGGCATCGTCAGTGGCTGGATGCTCGCCTTCATCCAGTCGTTCGATGATCTGACCATGACCGTATTCCTGGCGACGCCGGGCACCGAGACCCTGCCGGTCCGCATGTTCCTCTACATCCAGGACAACATCGATCCGCTGGTGACATCGGTGTCCGCCAGCGTCATCGCCATCACCATGGCCGTGCTGATCCTGCTCGATCGCGTCTATGGACTCGACCGGGTGCTGACCGCCAAGGGCGGCGACGCAGGGCGATAGGAGACATCATGATGAGAGACTACGACGTCGCCGTCGTCGGCGGCGGGCTGCTTGGCTCCGCGATTGCCTGGGGCCTCGGCCGGCTCGGCCAGCGTGTCGCGGTGCTCGACGAAGGCGACATCGCCAAGCGCGCCTCGCGTGCGAACTTCGCGCTGGTCTGGGTGCAGAGCAAGGGTCTGGGCATGCCGGCCTATACCGGCTGGACGGTGCGTGGCGCCAAGGCATGGCCGAAGCTCGCCGAGGAGCTGAAGGCCCAAACGGGTCTCGACGTCGTCCTGCAGCAGAATGGCGGCTTCCATCTCACTTTGGGCGAGCGCGAATACGAGCAGCGGACGCAGCTCGTTGCGCGCATGCACAACCAGGTCGGCGCCGCCGACTATCAGATGGAGATGCTGCCGGCAGCTGAGGTCAGGAAGATGCTGCCGCTGATCGGACCGGAGGTCTCCGGCGGCAGCTTCTGTCCCTATGACGGTCACGTGAATTCGCTGCGCACCTTCCGAGCGCTGCATGTCGGAATGAAGCAGTTCGGCGTCGACTATCTGCCGGAGCGCGCGGTCGGCGCGATCATGCGTGATGGCCATGAGTTCAAGTTGACGACGGCGCAAGGCGAGATCCGTGCGGCGAAGGTCGTGCTCGCCGCGGGCAATGCCAACCAGACGCTGGCGCCGATGGTCGGCCTGTCGGCGCCGATGGGCCCGACGCGCGGTCAGATCGTCGTGACCGAGCGCACCATGCCGTTCCTGCCGCATCCGCTGACCACGATCCGCCAGACCGACGAGGGCACGGTGATGATCGGCGACAGCAAGGAGGATGAGCTCGACGATCGCGTGCAGAACCACCCGATCAACGCGGTCATGGCCGATCGTGCCCAGCGCACCTTCCCGCATCTGGCGCGGCTCAACGTGGTCAGGAGCTGGACCGGCATTCGCGTGATGCCGAGGGATGGTTTTCCGATCTATGAGCAGTCGGAGACGCATCCGGGCGCCTTCGTCGCCTGCTGCCATTCCGGCGTGACCTTGGCCGCCAACCACGCCTTCGAGATCGCGCGCATGATCCAGCAGGGCGCGCTGGAGCCGGAGCTGGTCGGGGCCTTCACGGCCAGGCGCTTCGACAGCGAGGCCGGAGCCGGCGGAAGTGGCTACTACTGAGATTGCGGCGAAGGCCGCCACGGAGACGATGATGTTCAAACGTGTAGACGGTGATGGCAGGGGATCGGTGACGATCCATGTCGAGGGCCAAGCGATCGCTGCGCGCGAAGGCGACACGGTATCGGCGGCGCTGCTCGCCTCCGGCCTCGATGTCAGGCGCGCGACCGCGGTCAGCGGCGCCAGGCGGCTGCCTTACTGCATGATGGGCGTGTGCTTCGATTGCCTCGTCACCGTCGACGGCGTGGGCAACCGCCAGGGCTGTCTCGTGCCCGTTGCCGAGGGCATGCAGATCGAAATCCAGAAGGGCAAGCGGGAGATCGGCAAATGAGCGCCGCGCCGAAGCAGGATCAATATGATGTGGTGGTGGTTGGCGCCGGCCCCGCAGGCCTCGCTGCGACGGCGCTGACGGCCGAGGCCGGCCTGTCCACGCTGCTGCTGGACGAGAATGCCGGCCCGGGCGGCCAGGTCTGGCGTGCGATCAATTCCACGCCGGTGAAGACCGAAGCGCTGCTTGGCGTGGACTATTGGTCGGGCGCGGAGATCGCGAGGGCCGCGCGCGACAGTGGCGCCGAGATCATCCATCGTGCCACCGTGTGGAGCCTCGATCGCAATCTGGAGATCGGCGTGTCCGTCGGCGGCGGATCCGCCTTTGTCAAAGCGAAGCGCGTCATCATCGCGACCGGCGCGCAGGAGCGTCCGTTTCCGGTTCCCGGCTGGACCTTGCCCGGCGTGATGACGGCGGGCGCGGCGCAGACGATGCTGAAATCCTCCGGCCTGGTGCCTGACTGCCCGACGGTGCTTGCGGGGCAGGGACCGCTGCTGTGGTTGCTCGCGGCGCAGATCCTGCGCCTCGGCGGCCGCATCGATCGCGTGCTCGACACCACACCGCGCGCCAACTACATCGCCGCGCTGCCTCACGCTTTCGCGTTCCTGACCTCGCCCTATTTCGGCAAGGGGCTGGCGATGATGCGCGAGGTGCGTGCGAAGGTGCGCGTCACGAGCGGCGTGACTGAGTTGTCTGCGGCGGGCGATGGCAAGGTCGAAAGTGTGACCTATGTTGCCGGCGGCAAGCGTGAGACGCTGCCGGCCGAGCTGCTGCTGCTGCATCAGGGCGTCGTGCCCAATGTCAATCTCGCGATGGCCGCCGGCGTCGAGCATCGCTGGAACGAGCTGCAGCTGTGCTGGACGCCGGTGCTGGATGCGTTCGGCAATGGTTCTGTTGCCGGCATCGCGATGGCCGGCGACGGCGCCGGCATCGGCGGGGCACAGGCAGCCGTGGTGCGCGGCCGACGGGCGGCGGGCGATGCGATCAAGGCGCTGCGGCCGCAGGCGAAGATCGTCGATCTTTCCGCTGAGTTGGCGCGCGCCGAGCGCGGCCGCGCCTTTCTCGATGTTCTGTTCCAGCCGGCAAGACAGTTCCGCATCCCGCAAGGCGACACCATCGTGTGCCGTTGCGAGGAGATCACCGCCAAGGACGTGCTCGACTCCGTGGCGATCGGCGCCACCGGCCCCAATCAGCTCAAGGCCTATCGCCGCACCGGCATGGGTCCGTGCCAGGGGAGGCTGTGTGGCCTCACCGTCACCGAGCTGATGGCGGAGGCCCGAGGCAAGAGTCCGCAGGAGATCGGCTATTATCGTCTGCGCGCGCCGGTGAAGCCGATCATGCTGTCGGAGCTTGCGAGCCTGCCGAAGAGCGAGGAGTCGATCAAGGCCGTGGTGCGCGGATGATCAAGCAAGCGGATGCCATCATTGTCGGTGGCGGCATCCATGGCTGCTCCACCGCGCTGCACCTCTGTCTCGCCGGCTTGAAGCCGGTGCTGATCGAGAAGGACTATGCCGGCCGTCATGCCTCAGGCGTCAATGCCGGGGGCGTGCGCCAGCTCATGCGCGATGTCGCCGAGATCCCGCTCTCGATCCGCTCGATGGCAATCTGGGAGACCATCGTCGATCTCGTCGACGATGATTGCGGCTTCGAGAGCCATGGTCAGGTGTTGGTCGCCGAGAACGACGCGGAGCTCGACGCCTGCCGTGCCCGCGTCGCGGACCTCAACGCGCGCGGCTTCAGCCATGAAGAACTGATCGACGGTGCGGAGCTGCGCCGGCTGGTTCCCGCGGTGGCGGAGAGCTGTCCGGGCGGCGTGGTGTCACGCCGCGACGGCGCCGCGCAACCCGCGCGCACCACCACGGCATTCCGGCGCAAGGCCGAGCAGCTCGGTGCGATCATCCGCGAAGGCATCGCCGCGACCAACATCCGCAGGGCGCACGGCCTGTGGCATGTCGACGTCGGCTCCGAGACGTTTGCTGCCCCGGTGCTGGTCAATGCCGCCGGCGCCTGGGCGGGCAGGATCGCAGCCCAGCTGGGTGAGCCGGTGCCGGTCGAGACCATCGCGCCGATGCTGATGATCACCTCGCCGGTCGCGCATTTCATCGATCCCGTCGTGATCCTGCGTGGCCGCAAGCTGTCGTTCAAGCAGTTTCCGAATGGTACGGTGCTGATCGGCGGCGGGCATCTTGCCGCGCCTGACCAGGACCGCAACGAGACGGTGCTCGACTGGCGCAAGCTCGCCGAGAGCGCGCGCACGGTCTCCGAGCTGTTCGAGGTGATGCGCAGCGCGACCATCACGCGCGCCTGGGCCGGCATCGAGGCCCGCATGCGCGACGACATTCCGGTGTTTGGCCCGAGCGCGCTGCATGAGGGACTGTTTCACCAGTTCGGCTTCTCGGCGCACGGCTTCCAGCTCGGGCCTGGCGCCGGCGCCGTGATGGCCGAGCTGATCGTCCATGGCGGCACCCAGACGCGCATCGGCGGGCTCAGCATCGAGCGCTTCCGCAAACCCACCCCGTCAGCAACAGCATGAGGACATGATGACCATCACCCGCAAGATCCGCTCCGCCATTCACCACCGCATCGTCGAGGCCAACGGCTTCGTGTTCATCGGCGGCACCATCGCCGACGATACCTCGGTATCGATGGGCGAGCAGACCCGGAACATTCTCGGCAAGATTGACGGCTTCCTCAAGGAGGCCGGCACCGATCGATCGCGCGTCGTGTCAGGCCAGATCTTCGTCACGGACCTGTCCAAGAAGAAGGAGATGGATGCGGCCTGGACCGAGTTCTTCGGCGACGACCTGCCGGTGCGTGCCACCGTCGGCATCTCCGATCTCGGCGGTGGCGCGTTGATCGAGATCGTGATCACCGCTGTCAAAGGCTGAGCAGCGCATCAGACCAACGGCCTGTCGATGACGCGCGAGGCTTTGCTCCGCGCGTCATTTGCTTTCTGGATCATTTCGATCGAACATGGTCCGCTTCTTCACCGCACTCGCCAGGGAAAGCCGACCTCATGAACGACGCGCGCAGCCTGCCATCTCCGTCTGCCGGCCTGGATGCGGTGCTCGCCCATATCGACGCTCACAAGCAGGATTTCCTTGCCCGCGTCATGGACTATGTTCGCCATCCCTCGATCAGCGCCCATAATATCGGTATCGCAGAAGTCGCAGCACTGCTGGTGAAAATGCTGCGTGAGATCGGGCTGGAGGCCGAGACGGTGCCGACGGCAGGCCATCCGATGGTGCTCGGACGATGGCAGAAGAAGCCGGGCGCGCCCACCGTGCTGCTCTACGGCCACTACGACGTGCAGCCGCCCGATCCGCTCGATCTTTGGCTGAGCCCTCCATTCGAGCCGACCATCCGTGACGGCCGCATCTACGCGCGCGGTATCGGCGACAACAAGGGGCAGCATTTCGCGCAGCTGATGGCGATCGAGTCCCATCTCGAGGTCCATGGCGAGCTACCCTGCAACGTCATCGTCCTGCTCGAGGGCGAGGAGGAGATCGGCAGCCCGCGGATTGCCGATTTCGTCGCCGCGCATCGCGAGCGGTTGAAAGCGGATTTCGTCGTCACCGCCGATGGTCCGATGCATCCCTCCGGCCGCCCGACCATGACTTACGGCGTGCGCGGCATGTGCTCCTTCGAGCTGCGCGCCCGGCATGCGAATCGTGACGTGCATTCCGGCAACCTCGGCGGCGTCGTGCCGAACCCGATCTGGACCCTGGTGCATCTGCTCGGCACCATGAAGAATGCCGCGGGCGAGATCACCATCGACGGCCTGCACGATGCGATCGTGCCGCCGAGCGCGCTGGATGTTGCGGCAGTGAAGCGCCTGCCGCTCGATCTCGATGCCGCCAAGGCGAGCCTGGGTCTCAGCCGCCTCGATGCGCCGGCCGAGCGCGGCTACTACGAAAGGCTGATGTTCCATCCGACGCTCACCATCAACGGCTTTCATGGCGGCTATGGCGGACCTGGCAGCAAGACTGTCCTTCCCTGCGAGGCGTTCGTGAAGTGTGACATCCGCCTGGTCGAGGCGATGACGCCGGACGACGTGCTGGCCAAGGTCGAGGCGCATGTGAAGAGGCATGCGCCGGAGGTCGAGTTCATCCCGCGCGGGGGCATGCTGCCGTCGCGCGTGCCGCTGGATTCGCCGTTCGCCGCGATCATCCGTGACGCGGTTACGTTGGCGCAGGGTGTCACCCCGCTCGAATTCCCCTGCACCGGCGGCAGCCTGCCGGACTATGTCTTCACCAAAATCCTGGGCGTGCCCGCCTTCGTCGTTCCCTATGCCAATGCCGACGAGGCCAATCATGCACCGAATGAGAACATGACGATCGACTGCTTCTATAGAGGCATCCGCACGGGGGCGGCGCTGCTCGATCGTGTCGGCGCAAGTCGCAATTAGTGGCGGAACCAGCTCATCACGATTTTTTGCGTCACTGCGGCGGTCATCGCGCGGCCACGAAACGATGGCATTGAGACCGCGCTCGCTCGCCGTGCGGCACGAATCGACCGCACGCGGCGAGATCGCGCATGGATTAACGCAGTTGATATCGCCTATTGTCGATGAGGATTAGTAACCGTCGCATCAGGGCTCGGAGCTGCCACATGCACGACCCCGTTGACCGTCCGAGTGATCAGACGAGTTCCCTTGGAGTCCGCGCGCCGGGCGAGTTCGCAGATGGCGAGTCTCGAGCCGCCATGGGCACGACGACGACGCCCCTGATCCAGCTCGAGCCGGAACCGACCGCCAGCGTCGCCCCCGATGGTTCTGACCATGACCTGCGGGATGATCGTGAAAAGGCCCAGCTCGTCACCCCGACGATGTGGCGGTGATCAGCCGACATTTCCGCGGAGTTCAGCTGCAGTCAGGACTTGCGCGTCGGAGCCGTGACCGGACCGGCCGTGCCGTGTGGCCTCTTCTGCTCCTGTTGCTCCAACTGCTTGTCGATCGTCTCGCGTCCGCTGGCTCCTTGTCGATTCCAATGTCGAGAAGGTCACGCTGCAGTTCGTTCAGCACGAGGAGCGCCAGGCGGCAGCCTGAGCGCGGAGTGGTATCTCGGGCGGGGCAACGACCCCGTCAACCGGACGGCAACCTCCGGTATCATCCGGATACCCACGACTCACCTGATCTAGTAAATCAATTGCAGCCCTTCTTGGGGCGTTTCCTCCCTGGACTTGGGCCGCCTGCACCGATCGTGTAGGCGGCTTCTTTCTTTTGGGAGCCTCATCGTCTGCCTGGAACCTCACATCACGCGGGCCGGTCCGCCAGTCGAACCCATGGGCGGGCGCCTCCGTCGCGCTCCTCGAAGCCGACGATGTCGTCCTTGAGCGACAGCGTGAGGTCGAGGTCGTCCCAGCCATTGAGCAGCTTGAGCTGCCAGATGGGATCTATGGTGAATGAATAGTTGCGGTTGCCGAGCCTGATCAGGCAGTCGTTGAGATCGACGGTGATTGCTGTGCTCACCGTTTGGAGCTGGGCGAGAATCTCCTCCGCGTCGGCCTCGCTCACCTTGGCCGGCAGCAATCCGTTGTTGACGGCATTGGAGGCGAAGATGTCGCCGAAGCTCGGCGCGATCACGCAGCGGAAGCCGAAATCGACCAGCGCGTAGACCGCAGCCTCGCGCGAGGAGCCGGCGCCGAAATTGCGCCGGGTCACCAGCACCTCGGCGCCCTGCGATGCCACGGCATGGAGCGGGAAGTCGGGGCGCGGCTTGCCGGACTCGTCGTAGCGCATGTCGTAGAGCAGAAATTGTCCATAGCCGTCGGCACGTGAGCGCTTCATGAAGCGCGCCGGAATCAGCTGATCGGTGTCGATGCTGGCGAGCGGCAGCGCGCAGGCTGATGTCGTGAGGATATCGAACGGCTTCATGCGTTGCTCCTCATCAAGACTCGGACGTCGGTCAGATGACCCGTCACCGCGGCCGCCGCGACCATCGCCGGCGACATCAGATGGGTGCGCGCACCGGGACCTTGGCGACCCTTGAAATTGCGATTGGTGGTCGAGGCGCAGCGCTCGCCCGGCGGCACGAGGTCGCCGTTCATGCCGACGCACATCGAGCAGCCCGAACCGACCCAGTCGAGGCCGGCGGCGATGAAGATGCGGTCGAGACCTTCCTGCTCGGCCTGCTGCTTGACGAGGTGCGAGCCGGGCGACACCAGCCCGGGCACGCGCGCCGTGCGGCCGGAGAGAATGCCGGCGGCGGCGCGCAGATCCTCGATGCGGCTGTTGGTGCATGAGCCGATGAAGACGCGGTCGATCGGGATCGTGTCGAGCGCCTGGCCCGGCGTGAGCCTCATGTAGTCGAGCGCCTCCCGGACGTGGCTCGCGCGCGAGGGGTCGTCGAGATTTGCAGGGTCGGGCACGCATGCGCCGATCGGCAGCGCATCCTCGGGACTGATGCCCCACGTCACCGTCGGTGCGATATCCATTCCACGCAGCATGATCTCGCGATCAAACGTCGCGTTGGCATCCGTCGGGAGGTCGCGCCACGCGGCGATGGCTCGATCGAGCATGTCGGCCTCAGGGGCGAACGGCCGTCCCCTGACATAGGCGAACGTCGTCTCGTCCGGGGCAATCATGCCGCAGCGGGCGCCGCTCTCGATCGAGAGGTTGCACAGCGTCAGCCGTCCTTCCATCGACAGCGCGCGGATTGCGCTGCCCGCATATTCGATCGCGTGCCCCTGCGCGCCGTCGGCGCCGATCGTGGCGATGATCGACAGTGCAATGTCCTTGGCGGTGATGCCGGGCGCCGTGACGCCGTCGACCGTGATGCGCATCCGCTTCGGCCGCTTCTGCCACAGGCACTGGGTCAGCAGCACATGCGCGACCTCGGACGCGCCGATGCCGAAAGCGAGCGCGCCGAACGCGCCATGCGTCGACGTGTGGCTGTCGCCGCAGACCATGGTGAGGCCGGGGAGGGTGAGGCCCTGCTCGGGCCCGACGACATGCACGATGCCCTGGCGCGGATCATCGAAGCCGAACAGACGGATGTCGTTGGCGCGGCAATTGTCCTCCAACTGCTTGATCATCCCGGCAATATCAGGCGCAATCTCGCCCCATGCGCGCGTCCGCGTCGGCACATAGTGATCGGCCACACCGATCGTGAGGTCGGGGCGGCCTACCCGTGCTCCCTTGTCCTTCAGCTTGTTGAAGGCGTGGAACGAGCCTTCGTGCACGAGGTGGCGGTCGATATACAGCAGAACGGCGCCATCCTCGCGTTCGGTGACGACGTGAAGATCCCAGACCTTGTCGAACAGCGTCCGCGGCTGCCGCGCTGCCTTCGTCATGCCCGAACGTCCTCAGTTGATCTCACCACGCGATCCTCATGTCGTGATTCCCGGCGCCGGGGGGAAGGGGGCGCGTGCCGCCATGTGGCCCTGATAGACGGCCTCCAGCGCCGTGCGCGGCGCGTTGTTGTCGCCGACCTGCATCACGGGCGTGCCGGCGCGCCGCAAGGCGAGATAGAGCGACTGATCCGCGCGGTTGTGATCGACGGCAACCAGCGCCGAAAAGCCGGTGAGGCGCTCGATGTGTCCGGTCGAGAGATCTTCGATCTCCAGCGTCGCGCCGTCATACGAGCGCACGGCGCGCAAGGTGGCAATCCTCACCTTGCGCTCGCGCAGACGGCGGCTGTTGGCGAGCGTCGAGTAGACCGTCGTGCGCCACGCGTAGCTCGCCGCTGGCACGAACAGGGTCACGGCCTTGCCGAGGTCGGCGAAATGCTCAAGCGCCGACAACGTGCCCCACTCGCCGGTGCGGTCGAACACCGCGACCGACGCGCCGAGCTGGTCCGGCGAGCGCAACGCGTCGGGCAGGGTGAACACTGGGCCATTCCCCGCCACGGGCAAGGCGCTGGTCGTCGAGCCCGTCGCCAGCACGATCCGGTCGGCGCCGAAGGCCTCGATCGCGTCGGCGTCCGCATCCCTGTTGAAAACGATGGTGGCGCCAAGGCGCATCAAGGCCGCGATCTGGTGCTCCACGAACGTCTTGAAGTTCGCGCGCTTCGGCATCAGCCACGCCGTGCGCAGCTGACCACCGAGCTGATCGCTGCGCTCCCACAGCGTCACCTCGTGGCCAAGCGCCGCTGCCACGCGCGCCGCCTCCAGCCCCGCCGGACCGCCGCCGACCACGAGGATGCGACGGGCCGCCTCCCGCGGCAGTGCCTCCGGTTCCTCGAACTGTCCTTCCAGTCCGGCGATGGGATTGATCAGGCAGCGGATCGGCAGGTTCCGCTCGAGCATGCCGGCGCAACCCTGGTTGCAGCCGATGCAGCGGCGGATTTCATTGAGGCGGCCTTCGACCGACTTGCGCACGATCGCAGGCTCGGCGAGATGAGCGCGGGCCATGCCCACAGCGTCCGCATCGCCTCCGGCGATCATCGCGTCGGCTTCGTCCAGTCCGGTAAAACGGCACACCGCGAACACGGGCGTTTCGAAGCCATCCGCGCGCAGCGAATGGCGAATGCGTGCGGGCAGGGTGCGGAATGGAGCCGGATCGAACGCCATGTCGGCCATCTGCGTCGCCAGCGAGTAGCTCGCGACATAGGCCGAATGCGAGACGTTGACGAAATCGACCCGCACCTGCCTGGCGAGCATCGGCACGATGCGTTCGGCCTCCTCGATGCCGAGCCCGCCGTCGGCATATTCCTCACCGCTGAAGCGGATGCCCAGGCAGAAACCGTCGCCAAGCTCCGCCCGCAATGCCGCGAGCACGCGCGCCGGAAAGCGCAGCCGGTTCTCCAGCGAACCTCCGTAATCATCGTCGCGCTTGTTCGACAGCGGCGACATGAACTGCTGCAGCAGGTGACCATGCGCCATCTGCAGCTCGATGCCGTCGAAGCCGGCCGCCACCAGATTACGCGCGGTGACGAGATGGCCCTCGATCACCTGCTCCATGTCGAACTCGTCCATCGGCCGCGGCGGCAGGGCTGAGATCGACCACGGGATGGGCGAGGCGCCCCACGAGACCGTGCGCTCGAAATCGCCCTCGACCTGGCGTCCGAGATGGATGATCTGGCCGAGCATCACGGCGCCTTCCGCCTTCACCGCATCGGTGATGCGGCGGAACGGATCGATGCAGGCGGGATCGAAGCCGCACACGGCCTGCGGCCGGCCCAGCGAATTGGCGTGCACACGGATGGATTCAAAGATGATGGCGCCGACCCCGCCGCGCGCACGGGCGCGATGATAGGCGAGGTGCTGCGCGCTCGGCAGATGGTGCTCGCCGAAATTGGTGGTGTGCGCGGGGACGAAGATGCGGTTCCGGAAGCGCAGATGGCCGACGTCGAGCGGGCTCAAGGCCTGTGCATATGGCTGATGCTGCGACAAATCGCGTGATCCTCCGAAGAAGCCGCCCATGGCTTGATCCTCGCTCCGATGACGGTCGTGGAGCCGGTTGACCGAAGCTGTCATATTTTCTATACACCTACTGTATTGGAAGCAAGATAGCTCTGTCACCACGGGACTTCCCGCCTTGCGCACCGCGTCCGAGCCACTGAAGGCACGACGGATTTACCTGCTGCTGAAGGACAAGATCGCATCCGGCGAGCTTGCGGATGGCGAGCGGCTGCCCGGCGAATTCGCGCTGGCCGAAGAGCATAACGTCTCCCGTGTGACCATCCGTCAGGCGCTCGATCTGCTCGCTGGCGAGAACCTCATCCAGAAGAAGAGCGGACTCGGCACCTTCGTGCATCGCCCGGCGTCCAAGGTTCGCACGGTTCTTGCCGACGTCTCCAACGTGTTCGCGCATCTGATCGAGATGGGGCGCACGACCGACGTGCGCTTGCTCTCGTTCGATTATGTCGCGCCGCCGGATCAGATTCGCGAGGCCCTGCGGCTCGCGCCCGATGAGCGCTCGCAGCGCTCGGTGCGTGTCCGCCTGGTCGACGGCGTGCCGTTCTCCTATCTCATCGCCAACGTGCCTGAGCGCATCGGCCGCAACTATTCGCGCGAGGATCTCGCGCGCATGCCGCTGCTGGAGCTGATCGAGCGCTCAGGCCTGACCAGCGCCTCGGCGCGGCAGGAGATCAGCGCCGTGCTGTCGAGTCCCGATGTGGCCGAGGCGCTCGATATCGATGTCGGCATGCCGCTCGTGGCCCTGCGCCGCACGGTCTACGGCAAGGACGGTCAGCCGATGGAGCACCTGCAGGCGCTCTATCGTCCCGACCGCTACACATTGCAGATGAACCTCGAACGGACGGGCGACGAAGGGCACCGGCACTGGAGCCCGACCGCCGAGGTGTACCGCAGGGAGCGCCCGCGCCGGCGGCCGCCAGTCAGGAAAGTGGGGAAGTCATGACGTTGAGCTCGAAGTCGCTGTCACGCCGCACCGTGCTCAAGAGCGGTGTCGCGCTCACCTCGATGCTGGCCGCGCCCGGTCTGCTGCGCGCTGAGCCGGCGCCGGTCAAGGTCGGTCTGCTGCAGCCGATCTCCGGCGCGTTCGCGCTCGACGGCGATCTCGCCAAGATCGGCGCCGAGTTCGCGGTCAAGGAGATCAACGACGCCGGCGGCATCAAGGCGCTCGGCGGCGCCAAGCTCGAGCTTGTGGTCGGAGACAGCCGCTCGAATGCCGAGGCCGGCGCGCAGGCGACCGAGGAGCTGCAATCAGCCGGCGTCGCTGCCGTGCTCGGCGGTTTTGCCTCCGGCATCGCGCTGACGGCGACGCAGACTGCGTCGCGCTATGACCTGCCGTTCGTCGTCGACTGCGCCGTGGCCGATACCATCACCGAGCGTGGCCTGAAGAACACCTTCCGTTTCAATCCCAACTTCAGCATGGCAACTTCGGTGGCGCTGAAGAACCTGGTCAAGCTCAACGACGACGCCGGCAAGCCGATCAAGACGGTGGCGATCGTGCACGAGGACGGCCTGTTCGGCTCGGGCCTCGCCAAGATCATGCAGGAGAAGCTGCCGCCGCTCGGCTTCCAGATCGTCGAGACCATCGCGCATCCGACCCCGGCGCGCGACATGACCAACGTCGTGCTGCGGCTGCGCGCGCTCAATCCCGACCTGATCGTGCCCTCGCACTACTTCAACGAGTTCGTGCTGATGGCCCGCACCCTGCAGCAGCAGCGCGTGCGCCCGAAGGGCATCTACGCCGTGTTCGGCGGCGCGGCCTCCAGCTATCGCTTCGTCAACGAATTCCCCGAGGCCGCGCAGGGCGTGATGGACTGCAACCATTGGGGCGATCCGAAGAGCCCGATCACCGCCAAGCTGCGCGAGACCGTGACCGCCGCCGGCAAGTTCTACGCCTACAACACGCCGATCAACTACTCGCTGGTGAAGGTGTTCGCCCAGGCCGTCGAGAAGGCCCGCAGCGCCGATCGCGCCAAGATCATCGAGGCCCTGGCAGCGAACGAGTTCGACAGCGGCATCATGCCCTACGGCAAGACCAAGTTCGACGCCAAGGGCCAGAACACCAGCGCGCTGCCGCTGAACACCCAGGTCCAGGGCAAGGACATCAAGGTGATCTACCCGGCCGAGTACGCCGACGCCAAGCCGGTGTTCCCGATCAACGGGTGATCGGGCAGGACAGGCGAGGGCGGTCTGCACTTGCGCGATTGCAGTCGTCCTTCGCCGCTGAGGCCAAGCTTTCTCACCACGAGCGGTGCGCCCCCTCTCCCCGTTCTTACGGGGAGAGGGTCGGGGTGAGGGGCAGCCCCACCCACCGACGGTGCGGAGAGCCCCCTCACCCGGATTGCATCTCCGATGCAATCCGGCCTCTCCCCGCAGGCGGGGAGAGGCGAGCAGCGAGCAAGCGGCGAATGGGTCGCGTACCAAGCAGATCGCTCTTGGCGTCTGCTGAGATAGAGGATGTGATGTACTCGCCCCAGATCGTCGTGGAGGCGCTGTTGAACGGACTGATGCTGGGCGCGATCTATGCCTTGATCGCACTCGGTCTCACGCTGATCTATGGCGTGCTGCACATCGTGAATTTCGCCCACGGCGCGCTGCTGACGGTGGCGATGTTCATGGTGTGGCTCGCCTGCGCCCGCTACGGGATGGATCCCTATCTCGCGATCTTGTTCGTTGCGCCTTTCATGTTCGCGCTCGGCTACGCCCTGCAGCGCTTCATCATCGGCCCGGCGAGCCACGGCAAGGACAACGGCATCCTCCTGGTCACGCTGGGCCTGTCCATCATCATCGAGAACGCGCTGCTCGCCGCGTTCCAGTCCGACACCCGCACGATCACCACGGACTATTCGTTCCGCGTGGTCGAGCTCGGCCCGCTCTTGCTGTCGTTCCCCCGTGTCATCGGCTTCGGCGTCACCATCGCCACCACGTTGCTGCTCTGGCTGGTGCTGCACCAGACCGACATCGGCAAGGCCATCCGCGCGGTGGCGAAGGAGAAGCTCGGCGCCGCTCTGGTCGGCATCAGCGTGCCGCATGTCTACGCCATGACCTTTGCGATCGGCTGCGCCTGTCTCGCCGTCGCCGCGGGCCTGCTGATGCCGTCGTTCTATGTCAGCCCGAAGACCGGCGCGGCCTTCGTGCTGGTCGCCTTCACGATCGTCGTGCTCGGCGGCATGGGCTCGATCCCCGGCGCGCTGATCGGAGGTCTCCTGATCGGCGTCGTCGAAGCCGCGTCCAGTCTCTTTCTCGGCGACAGCCTCGGCCAGATCGGCATCTTCCTGATCTTCATCGTCACGCTGCTGGTGCGTCCGACCGGCCTGTTCGGAGCGCGCGCATGACCAGGCCGCGTCTCACCACTCTCGCCGTGATCGTCGTGGCGCTCGCCGTGGTCCCGTTCCTTGGCCTGTCCGGTGCGCTCTTGAACCTGATGATCTTCATGATGATCATTGCGCTGGCGGCGCAGGGCTGGAACATCCTCGGCGGCTATGCCGGCCTGTCGTCGTTCGGTCACGCCGCCTTCTTCGGTGCCGGCGCCTATGCGATGGCCGTGCTGCAGACCCGCTTCGGTGTGAACGCCTGGATCGCGCTCGTCATCGGCATCGCGCTCGGCGCGCTGGTCGGCGCCGCCATCGGCTTCCTCAGCTTCCGCTCCGGCCTGAAGGGCTCGTATTTCGCGCTGATCACCTTGGCCTTCGCCGAGGTCGCCCGCATCCTCGCCAACAGCACCAATTTCACCGGCGGCGCCGCCGGCATCCTGCTGAAGCTGCAGACGGGCCTGCCGTATCTGCAATTCGCCGACCGCCGCTATTTCCTGCTGATCGCGCTCGGCTTCGTCGCGATCGGGCTGCTCGTCAGCTGGTGGCTGGAGCATTCCCGCTTCGGCGCCTATCTCGTGGCGCTGCGCGAGAACGAGCAGGCGGCGCAGGCGCTCGGCGTCGACGTGTTCGCGGTCAAGATGAAGGCGATCGCGATCTCCGGCGCGCTCACGGCCGCCGCGGGCTGCCTCTATGCGCAAAACTACCTGTTCATCGACGCCAATGTCGCGTTCGGCTCGTGGATCTCGATCGAGGCGCTGTTCGCCGCCATCGTCGGCGGCTCCGGCACCGTGCTCGGGCCGCTGGTCGGCGCCATCGTGCTGCTGGGATTGGGCGAACTCACCAAGAGCGTATCCGGCGGCATTCCCGGCATGGATCTCCTGGTGTTCGGTGTCATTCTGGTGCTGTCGGTGGCGTTCTCGCCGAACGGCCTGGTCATGCTGATGAAGAGCCTCGGCCTGCGCGCGACGAAGGCGAAGGAGGCGTGATGCTTGAGGTCAACTCCCTCACCAAGCGCTTCTCCGGCCTCGTCGCGGTCGACCAGGCCTCGCTGTCGGTTGCCAAGGGCTCGATCACTGGCCTGATCGGCCCGAACGGCGCCGGCAAGACGACGCTGTTCGCGATGGTCGCCGGCTTCCTGCAGCCGGATGGCGGCTCAGTCAGTTATGACGGCCGCGCCATCACGGCGCTTGCCCCGCATGTCCGGGCGCGCGCGGGCATCGCGCGGACCTTCCAGATCGTGCAGCCGTTCGAAGGCCTGAACGTGCAGGAGAACATCGCCGTCGGCGCCTATCTGCACACGCCGGACGCCAAGGAGGCGATGGCGCAGGCGGCCGATGTTGCCAGGCGCGTCGGCCTCGGCGCCGATCTCGCCAAGGCGTCCTCCGATCTCACCGTCGCCGGCCGCAAGCGACTCGAAGTGGCGCGCGCGCTCGCGACCAGGCCGAAGCTGCTGCTGCTCGACGAGGTGCTGGCCGGACTCAACCCCTCGGAAATCCGCGACGTGCTGCCGCTGGTGCGCGACATCCGCGACCAGGGCGTCACCATCCTGATGATCGAGCACATCATGCAGGCCGTGATGAATCTCTGCGACAAGGTCTATGTGCTGTCGCAGGGTCGCATGATCGCCGAGGGCGAGCCGAGGGCCGTCTGCGAGGACCCGCAGGTGATCGAAGCCTATCTCGGCCATGGTGCGGCCGAACGTCTGCGCGCGGAGCAGGCCCATGCTTGAGGTCCGCGATCTCCGCGCCGGCTACGGCGGAACCGAAGTGCTGCGCGGCGTCAGCTTTGACGTCAACGCCGGCGAAGTCGTCGCCGTGCTCGGCTCCAACGGCGTCGGCAAGACGACCTTGAACAAGGTGCTCTCCGGCGTCGTAACTGCCACTGCCGGCACCATCCGCTTCAACGGCGCGGCGCTGGAGCACGCATCCGCGCCCGACATCGTCACCGCGGGCCTGATCCACGTGCCCGAGGGCCGCAAGATCTTCCCGAACCTGTCGGTGCGCGAGAACCTCGAGCTCGGCGCCTATTGCCGGCCGCGCCGCGGGCGCGCCGAGCGCATCGAGCAGATCTACGCGACCTTCCCGAAGCTGAAGCAGCGCGCGCGGCAATATGCCGGCACGCTGTCCGGCGGCGAGCAGCAGATGCTGGCGATCGGCCGCGGCCTGATGGGCGAGCCGAAGCTCTTGATCCTCGACGAGCCGTCGCTCGGCCTGTCGCCGCTGATGGTCGAGGAGATGTTCGCGCTGATCGCGCGGCTTGCGGCCTCCGGCCTCGCCATCATGCTGGTCGAGCAGAATGTCGTGCAGTCGCTCGAGCTCGCGGGCCGCGCCTACATCATGGAGAACGGCATCATCACGCTCTCCGGCCAGGCGTCCGAGCTGAAATCCAATGCCGAGCTGAAGCGCGCCTATCTCGGTCTGTGACCACGGCTTCAGCGAATAGTCTGAGACAAACAAGGAAACGACAATGAGCCTGAGATCCACTCTGGCATCAGCCGAGCCGACGATCGCGCCCGGCGTGTACGACGCGCTGACCGCGAGCATCGCCGCCGAGGCCGGTTTCAAGGCGCTGTATCTGACCGGTGCCGGCATCGCCTATACCAAGCTCGGCCGTCCCGACATCGGCCTGGTGTCGATGATGGAGGTCGCCGACACCATCGCCATGATCCGCGACCGCGTCGAGATCCCTCTCGTCGTCGATGGCGACACCGGCTTCGGCAATGCGCTCAACGTGCAGCGGACGATCCGGCTGTTCGAACGCATGGGCGCCTCCGCGATCCAGCTCGAAGACCAGACCACGCCGAAGCGCTGCGGCCACCTGACCGACAAGACCGTGATCAGCGCCAGCGAGATGGTCGGCAAGATCAAGGCCGCGCTCGATGCGCGCCAGTCATCCGAGACCTTGATCGTCGCGCGCACCGACGCGCTGGCGATCGAGGGCATGGAGGCCGCGATCGAACGCGCCGAGCGTTACGCCGAGGCCGGCGCCGACGTGCTGTTCGTCGAGGCGCCGAAGAGCAGCGAACAACTGTCGGCCATCGCCGGCCGGCTGGCGTCGAAGCGGCCGCTGCTCGCCAATATGGTCGAGGGCGGCTCGACGCCGATCCATGCGGCGTCAGAGCTCGGCGCGCTCGGCTTCAAGCTCGTGATCTTCCCCGGCGGCATCGTCCGCGCGCTCGCCTTCTCGGCGCGCGCCTACTATCAGTCGCTGGCGCAGGCCGGCTCGACCAAGCCGTTCGCCGACCGCATGCTCGATTTCGCCGGCCTCAACGCGATGCTCGGCACCGCCGATATCCTGGCCAATGGCGCCCGCTACGCGGCTGATGACGAGGGGACGCGGGCATGACCACCTTGGATCCGATCACACTTGCGGTGCTGAAGGGGCGGCTGGAGCAGATCGCCGACGAGATGGACGCGACGCTCTATCGCTCCGCGTTCAATCCGACCATCGCCGAGGCGCGCGACGCCTGCCACGGCATCTATCACGCCACGACCGGCGACACGCTGGTGCAGGGGCAGGGCGGTCTGCCGATCTTCGTCGGCGCGATGGCCTTCGCCGTGCGCGCCGTCATCGCCAAGGTCGAGAAGGAGGGCGGGCTCGAGGAGGGCGACACCTTCATCTTCAACGACCCCTATGACGGCGGCACCCATCTCAACGACTTCCGCCTGGTGCGTCCGGTGTTCCGCGACAACAGTGTGTTCTGCTGGATCGCGTCGGTCGGCCACTGGCTCGACATCGGCGGCAACGTCGCCGGCGGCTACAATCCGAAGGCGGTCGAAAGCTTCCAGGAAGGCATGCGCATTCCCCCCGTGAAGCTGATCGCCGCGGGACGCATGAACCACGACATCCTCGGCATCATCGAAGCGAATTCGCGCGTGCCGATGTCGAACTGGGGCGATCTCAACGGTCAGCTCAACGCGCTCGATCTCGGCGAACGCCGCCTGCGCACGCTGCTCGACGATTATGGCGACAAGACCGTCTCCGATGCGTTCGAGGCGTTCTCCGACCGTGCCGAAACCTTGATGCGCGCCGCGATCGCCTCGCTGCCCGACGGCACCTATTCGTTCGAGGACGTGCTCGACAATGACGGCATCGTCGATGTGCCGCTGACGGTCGCGCTGGACGTCACCATTGCCGGCGACACGATGACGCTCGACTTCACGCGCTCCTCGGCGGCCTGCAAGGGCCCGATCAACATCTCGCGCTCGACCACGATCGCGGCCTGCTACGTCGCGCTGAAGCATGTGTTCACCGAGGTGCCGGCCAATGCCGGCTGCCTGCGGCCGATCTCCTTCGCAATCACTGACGGCTCGCTGCTCGCAGCCGGGCCGCCCAAGCCGGTCGCGGGCTATACCGAGACCATCCTGCGCCTGATTGGCGTCGTGCTCGGCGCGCTCGCCAAGGCCGATCCGTCGCGCGCGACCGCCGCGCCATTCGGCACCATCAACGCGCTGTCGATCGCGGGCCATCGCAAGGACAACAGCCGTTTCGTCATGTTCTCGTTCTTCGGCGGCGGCCTCGGCGGCAATCCCGCCACCGACGGCCTCAACCACGCCAACAACCCGATCTCGACCGCGACCATTCCGCCCGTGGAGATCTTAGAGGCAGCCTATCCCGTCATGTTCACGCAATGGGCGTTGCGCCCGGATTCCGCCGGCGCCGGCACGCATCGCGGCGGCGTCGGTGCCGTCTATGAGGTTGAGCTGCTGGCCGATGCCGACGTGGCGCTGCTCGGCGAGCGCGGCAAGGCGGCGCCGTTCGGCGTCGCCGGCGGCGGCAGTGCTGCGCTCAATCATTTCGCCTGGCAGACGGAGCAGGGCGAGGCCAGCCCGCCGATGGTCTCGAAGATCACCGATCTGCATCTGAAGGCGGGCAAGCGCGTGCGCCTGGAGACACCAGGTGGCGGCGGCTGGGGACCGCCGGAGGCGCGGCCCGTCACCGACGTCGCGCACGACGTCGCGCTTGGCTTCGTCTCACGAGCGCAGGCGCGCGAGGTCTACAAGGTCGCGATGACGGCTGACGGTGCGGTCGACGAAGCCGCGACGCGCACGCTCCGCGCAGGAGGTGCGGCATGAGCAAGCTCGGCACCATCGTCGGCGTCGACGTCGGCGGCACCTTCACCGATCTGTTCTACTTCGATGAGGCGAAGCGCAGCTTCCGCACCAACAAGGTGCCGTCGAACCGCGGTGACGAAGCGGTCGGCTTCCTCGAAGGCCTTCAGGGCTTCGGCGCTGTCTCGCATCTCACCTCGATCGTGCATGGCACGACCGTCGGCACCAATGCGCTCTTGGAGCGCAAGGGCGCGCGCATCGGCCTGATCACGACGCGGGGCTTCCGCGATGTGCTCGAGATGCGCCGCCGCGACCGCCGCAACACCTGGGGCCTGTGGGGCGACTTCGTTCCCGTCGTCGAGCGCGACATGCGCGCCGAGGTCGACGAGCGCGTGCTGTCGGACGGCACCATCCGGACCGCCGTGGACGTCGCGCAGGTCGAGGCCACCGCGCGCGAGCTCTTGGCCAAGGGCGCGCAGGCGCTGGCGATCGTGTTCGTCAACGCCTTCGCCAATCCCGACAATGAGCGCCGCGCGCTCGAAGCCGTGCAGGCGATCTGGCCGAACGACAATGTCGCGTGCTCCAGCCAGATCCTGCCGGAGATCCGCGAGTTCGAGCGGACCTCGACGACGGCGCTGAATGCCTATCTGCAGCCGGTGGTCGGCTCCTATTTGCAGAAGCTGCAGAATGCGCTCGCCGGCGAGGCGTTTGACGGCCGCTTCCACATCGTGCAGTCCAATGGCGGCGTGATGTCCACCGACGCGGCGCGGCGCTTCCCGATCCGCACCGCGTTGTCCGGTCCTGCGGCCGGCGTGATCGCTGCGGCGGAGATCGCCAAGGCGGCGGGCTTCCCCAATGTCATCACCGGCGATCTCGGCGGCACCTCGTTCGACGTCTCGCTTGTGGTCGACGGCGCGACGTCGCTGGCGGCGCAGACCACGATCGATTTCGGCCTCGTCGTGCGCACGCCGATGATCGAGATCACCACGATCGGCGCCGGCGGCGGCTCGATCGCCCATGTCGATGCCGGCGGCCTGCTGCAGGTCGGCCCGGAGAGCGCGGGCTCGCGGCCTGGTCCCGTCTGCTACGGCGGAGGCAACGACCGCCCGACGCTCACCGATGCCAATGTCGTGCTCGGCCGCATCAATGCGGACCGGCCGATCGGCGGCAAGCTGAAGGCGCTCGACGTCGAGGCGGCCAAGCGCGCCATTGCCAAGCATGTCGGCGAGCCGCTGGGCCTCGGCGTGATGGAGGCGGCGGAAGCCATCGTGCGCATCGCCGACAGCAAGATGGCCGGGGCCATCAGGCTGATGTCGATCGAGCGCGGCCATGATCCGGCGCGCTTCGCGGCGGTGCCGTTCGGCGGCGGCGGCGCGCTGCACGTCTCGGCGCTGATCAAGGATGTCGGGCTCAAGGCGGCGCTGGTGCCGCGCTATCCCGGCGTCACCTCGGCGCTCGGCTGCGTCATCGCCGACATCCGCCACGACCAGGTGCAGACGCTCAACATGTTCCTCGACGGTCTCGACATCGCGGCGCTGACGCGCTGGATGCAGTCCGAGGCCGAGCACGCGCAGGGCGTCGTCAAGGACGCGCGGCTCGCGGTCGAGCGCATCGACACGCTGTTCGAACTCGACATGCACTATGTCGGCCAGACCCACACCATCCGCGCGACCTTGCCGGCGGAGATCCGCGACGGCGTCATCGCGTTGACGGTCGAGGACGTCCGCAAGGCGTTCGAGACCGCCTATCAGAAGAGCTTCAGCCGCCTGTTGCCGGGCGTGCCGATCAAGATCGTCAACCTGCGCACGGCGGCGATCGGCGTGCGCCCGCGCTTCGACCTCGCAACGCTCGCGCCTGACAGCAGCGCCGATCTCGGCAAGGCGAAGCTCGGCAGCCGCAACGCCTGGTTCGACGGCCAATGGTGGGACACGGCGATCTACGCCCGCCTCGATCTGCCCGTCGGCACCGAGGTCGCGGGCCCCGCGATCCTCGAGCAGCCGGATGCGACGACGGTGATCGCGCCCGGCTTCAAGGCGCGGGTGGACCAGTTCGGCAACGTCATCGTGGAGCGGACATGAACGATCACACCATTCCCGCCGCGCAGAGCGCGCTGCTGATCGTCGACCTGCAGAACGACTTCCTCGATCCCAAGGGCGCGTATGGCCGCGCCGGGCAGACGGCGGCGGACATCGCCGCGCTGCCGCCACGGCTGAAGCCGTTCGCGGGTCTGATGCGGTCGAAGGGCGGCTTCGTGATCTCGACGCAGTTCACCTTGGTGCCGGGCAAGGGCGGCGAGCCGATGATTTCGCCGCACCTGAAGCAGTTGCGGCCGTTCCTGGCCAAGGGCGATTTCCTGCCGGGCGCCTGGGGCCATCAGCTCGTCGACACCTTGCAGCCCGCCGACGTCATGATCGAGAAGATCGCGTATTCCGCGTTCTACATGACCCGGCTCGAATGGGTGCTGCGCAAATGCGGCATCGAAAAACTCTATGTCGCCGGCATCGTCACCAATGGCGGCGTAGCCTCGACGGTGCGCGATGCGCATATCCGCGACTTCGAGACGGTGGTTCTGGAAGACGGCTGCGCGGCGTTCACCGCGGAGACGCATGCGACCGCAATCGCGGCGCTGAAGCCGGTCTGCCGTGTTGCCTCGATCGCGAAGGCGATGACGGAACTGGCGGCGTCATGAGCTCGGTCGAGACGATCGACCGCACGCTCGAGTTCTCGGTCGATTGCCTGATCATCGGCGCCGGCGCGGCGGGACTCGTCGCGGCGCTGTCGGCGATCGAGAACGGCGAGAGCGTGCTGGTGCTGGAGCGCGATGCCGTGCCGCAGGGCTCGACGGCGCTGTCGGCCGGACTCATTCCAGCCGCTGGCACGCGCTGGCAGGCAGCGCTCGGTATCGACGACAGCCCCGCGCGCTTCGCCGCGGACATCATGCACAAGGCGCATGATGAACCGGATGCTGTGCTGGTGAAGCTGGTCACGACGACGATCGGTCCGACGCTCGAATGGCTTGCCGACCGGCATCAACTGCCGTTCTCGCTGGTCGATAACTTCACCTATCCCGGCCATTCGCGCTATCGCATGCACGGTCTGCCGAGCCGCGCCGGACGCGAACTGATCGACCGGCTGCGCACAGCCGCAGAGGCGGCGAGCATCGATATCCTCTGCGATGCGCATGCGACGACCTTGCTGGTCGATCGCGCGCAGCGCATCGTCGGGATGCGCTTCACGCGGCCCGATGGCAGCAGCGACGAGATCGGCTGCCGCCGCCTGATCCTCGCTTGCAGCGGCTATGGCGGCAATCCGGTGCTGGTCGCCCGGCACATCCCCGACCTGGCGAGCGCCACCTATTTCGGCCACGTCGGCAACCAGGGCGATGCGCTTGTTTGGGGCGAGCAGCTCGGCGCGGCGACGCGCCATCTCGGTGGTCATCAGGGCCACGGGTCTGTCGCGCATCCCGCCGGCATTCTCATCAGTTGGGCCACCATTACAGAGGGCGGCTTTCAGGTGAACGCCAACGGCGAGCGTTTCTCCAACGAGGCCTCGGGCTATTCCGAACAGGCGGCCAACGTGCTCGCGCAGCCGAACGGAATCGCCTGGACCATTTTCGACGTGCGCATCGCCGGCATCGCCGCGCAGTTCGAGGATTTTCGCAACGCCGTCGCGCATGGCGCGGTGCTCGAAGCGGACGACATCGCGAGCCTCGCCGCAGCGATGCGCGTTCCGGCCGAGGTTCTTGCGGCGACATGCGAAGAGGTGAACGAGGCCAAGGCGCAGCAGCGCACCGACCGCTTCGGCCGCAGGTTCGCCGGCGTGCCGCAACTCGCGTCGCCCTATCGCGCCGTGAAGGTCACCGGCGCGCTGTTCCACACCCAAGGCGGCCTCGTCATCGACGACCACGCGGGCGTGCTGCGCGAGGACGGCACCGCGATCGACAATCTGTTCGCGGCCGGCGGCGCCGCCTGCGGCGTGTCCGGCGCCGATGCCTCCGGCTATCTCTCGGGCAACGGCCTGCTCACGGCCGTCGCGCTCGGCCGCGTGGCAGGGCTGGCGCGCTGAGCTAGCGCCGCGCGGCCTGCCAGCGCAGCAGCCGGCTTTCGGCGGCGCCCATCGCGAGCGCGGTGACGTAGCCGATCACGCCGAGCAGCATGACGCCGGCGAACAGGTCGGCGGAGCGGAACGCGCGGGCCGAGAGCAGCACCCATTGGCCGAGGCCGTCGAGGCCGGCCAGCATCTCGCAGACGACGGCAAGGATCAGCGCCACCGTGAGGCTCAGCCGCATGCCGGCGAGGATGTCGGGCGCCGCCGACGGCAGCGCGATCTTGAAGACGACCGCGAGCCGCGACATGTGCAGCACCCGCGCCACCTCGTAGAGCCGCGGCTCGACCGCGCCGAATCCGTGGATGGTGCCGAGCAGCAGCGGCCACAGCGATCCGAACGCGATGACGAAAAGCGCCATGCCCTGCGACAGGCCGAGCGCCGCGATCGCGACCGGGATGATCGCCGACACCGGCAGCGGCCGCAGCAGCTCCAGCGTTGGCGCAACGTAGAGGCGGATCGCCTTGGACGAGCCGATCATCGCGCCGAGCGCGATGCCGGCGATCGAGGCGAGCAGCCAGCCATAGGCCATGTGCGCCAGTGTGCCCACGAGCTTGGCCAGCAGATCTCCGCTCGTGAAGCCGCGCATCAGCGAGGCCCAGGCGCGATCCGGGCCGGGCAGGAACACGGGCGACACCCAACGCTGGTCGGCCGCGAATTGCCAAAGCGCGATGACACAAGCCGCGACGCCGAAGCTGGCGAGGCGCCAGCCGAGGACCGACCATCTCATCCGCCGTCTCCGATCAGTGCCGCGCGGCCGAACAGCGTCCTTTGCGCCGTCATCAGCGCGGTGTTGAGCACGAAGCCGGTGACGCCGATCCACACCAGATAGGCCAGCATCAGGTCCGGCCGCAGCGCCTGCTGGGCGGTCATGATGCCGGCGCCGAGGCCGAGCGGATTGATCGCGATCTCCACCGTGACGGCAACGATCAGCGCGATGCCGGCGGCGAGCCGGAAGGCGAGGAAGATGCGGGGCAGGGCGGCGGGAATGACGATCTTCCTGATGCGGTCGAGCTGCGTCAGCCGCAGCACGCGGGCCACCTCGATCAGCCGCGGCTCGATGCCGCCGACCGCGGCGCGGGTCATGATCAGCACCGGCCAGACGCAGGCGAAGGCGACGATCGCGATCTCCATGCGATAGCCGAAGCCGAGCGCGATCAGCGCGATCGGCAGCAGCGCGACCGATGGGATCGGCCTGACCGCCTCGATCGTGACCTCCATCAGCCGGTTGAAGATCTGGGAGAGGCCGAGCGCGATGCCGAGCACCAGCCCGATGGCGCCGCCGATGATGAGGCCGGCGAACGCCGACGCGAGCGTGTCACGTGTCGCGATCAGCAGCGAGCCGTCGGTCAGCGCGCCCGCAAGCGCGAGCGCGATCGCACTCGGCGGCGCCAGCGAGTCGCTCTGCACGGCCGCAAGCCGCATCCCCGCCTCGAATGCGAGCAAGGCCGCGAGCGGCAGCAGCACCGGCTTGATGCGCTCCGGCATGCTCATTCGCTCGCCTTGATGAAGTCGAACAGCGCACGGCGCAGCCGCAGGAATTCCGGATGCTCCCGCGTCGCCAGCTGGTCGCGCGGCCGCGGCAGGTCGACCGTCAATTCCAGGCCGACGCGGCCGGGATGCGGCAGCAGGCCGACGACGCGGTCGCCAAGATAGATCGCCTCTTCCAGATCATGCGTGACGAACACCACGGTGGCGCCGGTCGAGGCGACCAGCGCCAGCATCTCGTCCTGCAGGCCCTGCCGCGTCATCGCATCGAGCGCGCCGAACGGTTCGTCCATCAGCAGCACTTTCGGATCCTGGGCGAGGCAGCGCGCGATCTGCAGCCGCTGCTGCATGCCGCCCGACATCTCCGTCGGATACTTCGCCGCATGGCCGGCGAGCCCGACCTTGGCCAGCAGCTCGGTGATGCGCGCCTCGCGCTGCTGCGCGCGCATGCCGATCGTCTCCAGCGCCAGCGAGATGTTGCCGGCTGCGGTGCGCCACGGCAGCAGCGCCTTGCCGTAGTCCTGGAACACGACCGCGATCTCGCGGCGGGGCGCGCGCATCGGCTCGCCCTCGAAGCGCACGCTGCCGCCCGTCGGCTGATACAGCCCGGCCGCGAGCCGCAGCGCCGTGGTCTTGCCGCAGCCGGAGGCGCCGACCACGCACAGGATCTCGCCGGCCGCGACCTCCAGGCTGATCGTGTCGATGATCGCCTTGCCGCCGAGGGTCAGCGCGACATTGTCGAACGCGATCTGCGCGCGCGCAGGCGAGGGAGACGATTGCACCAAAGCGAGGGCAGGCTCTGCCATCTCATGCTCCCTTCGATTGCGGATAGACGATCTCGACGGTGGAGCGCAGGTGCGCCTCGAGCCTCGCCTGGGCGGCCGCGGCGTCGCGCGCGAGTATCAGCTCCGCCAGCGCCTCGTGCTCCCTGATGAAGCCGCTGCCGTCGTCGAAGCTGCGCATCATGACGCGGCGATAGCGATAGGCCTGGTCGTAGAGATCGGAATGCGCGGCGAGCAGGCGGGGTGATCCGCAGGCCTCCAGCAGGGCTGTATGGAACGCCTTGTGCAGCCGGTCGAACTCCGGCGCGCCCTCGCGAAACTCGCTCTGCATGCGCTGGATGTAACGGCGCATCTGATGCAGCGCGGCGATGATGCCGGCCTCCCAAGCATCGCCGCCGCTCTGCATCGCGAGCCGCAGCGCCTCCTTCTCCACTACGGTGCGCATCCGCGTGATGTCGACGAGATCGTCGCGACTGACCTCGGCGACACGAAAGCCGCGCTGGCCGGTGCTGTTGATCAGGCCGCGCGACACCAGCCGCGACAGCCCCTCGCGCAGCGGCGTCGGCCCGATCTCGTAGCGCTTGGCGAGCTCGACGATGCCGAGCCGCGAGCCGGGGGCGAGCGTGCCCGCGACGATGTCGCGCTCGATCAGCGCGGCGGCGCGCTCGCTCAGCGTGTCGCCGCTCGTCGTCTCCGTCTGCAGGATCGGGGTCGGTGCCGTCATCAGTTGAGGATCAGCTTCTTGAGGTCGAGCTTGCCCTGTAGCATCTTCTGCGCCGCCATGATGTCGATCCACCAGGCGAGCTGCTCCGGCTTCAGCACCGGCTCCGCGTAGTTCGGCGTCGTCAGCTTGACCAGGTCGAGTGGCTGCTTGGTGAACTTGGCGATCGCTGCCGAGGCCTTCTCGCGATCGTTGTTGACGATCTGGGCTGCCTCGGCGATGGCCGCGCGGAATTTCTTCACCGTCTCGGGATTCTTGTCCGCCCATTCGCGCGACGCCGCATAGAAGATGATCGGCTCGGTACGGGCGAGCTCGGCGGCATAGCGCGCGCCGACGGTGCCGAGATTGGCGTTGGTCATGCGCATCACGAACGGCTCGGCGGTCAGCACCGCGTCGACGCCGCCGGATTTGATGGTGTCGGCCATGGTCGGGAACGTCACCTCGACGAAGTTCACGCTTTTCGGGTCGACGCCCTTCTCGACCAGCCATTTCACGAACAGCACGTGCAGGAAGGCGCCGATGCCGGGCGCACCGATCTTCTTGCCCTTGAAGTCCTGCGGACTGGTGATGGTGACGCCGTTGCGCACGAAGGCGGCGATGGCGTCGTTCGATGTCTTGTTCATGATCGAGGCGCCGGAGACCGCGACGAGATCGAGCCCGCCATCGGCCGCCTGCAGGAACACCGTCGAGGTCGGCCCGCCGATCTGGATCGAGTTGGACAGGATGGCGGCGGGAATGTTCGAGTTGATTCCGATCAGCACCATCTCGGCGTCGAGGCCGTGCTTCTTGAACAGGCCCTCATCGACCGCGATCATCGCGGAGGCGCAGTCGGATGTCGCGGTGCAGCCGATCTGGATCTTCTCCGCCTGAGCCGCCGTGGATATCAGCGCGAACGTCAGCACCGCGCCGACAACAGCATCCATGAGCCGATGACGCATCGTTGACCCCTCCCTGGGCGCCCCGTCCCGGACGCCTCTTGTTTATCGATATTTTGTATGTTTGTATATTTTCAGACAGAACACAAGGGGAGGACGGCGTGAAGCTTGCGACATTTCGAGCCGAGGGCGGAGAGCGGATCGGCATCGTGCATGCCGGCGATTCCAAGCTTTTCGACCTCGCCGGGGCGGCCGACCGTGCCGGCCGGGCCAATCCGGCCTTTGCCTCGATGCTATCGCTGATCGATGCCGGCGAGGCGGGGCTCGACTCCGCGCGGGCGCTGTTCGAGAGGTTCGGAAGTGATGCGGACCTGTCGCGCGACGTCGCCGGCGCGGAGCTGCTCGCCCCGGTGCCGGAGCCGCGGCAGATGCGCGACGGCATGTCGTTTCCGCTGCACATCCTGCAGGCGCCGCGGGGGCAGCGGAAGCTTGCAGCACGCCAGCGCGGCGATACCGACGAGCTCGCGCGCATCGATGCCGAGCCGCTCGGCGACTTGCCCGAGGTCTACCGCAAGGTCCCGATCTTCTACATCACCAACCGCTTCAGCGTGCGCGGCCCCAACACGACCGTGAAATGGCCGCGCTACAGCAAGGTGATGGACTACGAGCTGGAGTTCGGCATCATCACCAAGGGGCGGGGCAAGGACATTCCGGCGGCAACGGCGCGCGACCACATCTTCGGCTTCACCATCTTCAACGACTTCTCCGCGCGCGACACCCAGCGCATCGAGATGGACGGCCGCCTCGGCCCGTCCAAGGGCAAGAGCTTCGACGGCGGCAACGTCATGGGTCCGTGGATCGTGACGCCGGACGAGATCGGCGATCCCTATCGGCTGAAGATGGAGGCGCGCGTCAATGGCGAGGTCCGCTCGCGCGGCGTCAGCGAGGGCATGCTGTTCCCGTTCGAGGAGCTGATCGCCTATATCAGCAAGGACGAGACCTTGATGCCCGGCGAGTTCATCGGCTCCGGCACGGTCGGCAATGGCTGCGGCCTCGAACTCGGCTGGTATCTCGAGCATGGCGACGTGATCGAGCTCGAGGTCGAGAAGATCGGCATCCTGAAGAACAAGGTCGAGCGGCAGGACGTCTGATTCTGCGGCCGACGATAACAACCAAGAAAGATGCAAGAGAGAGGACCCCCATGGCCCGCAAGCTGATCGACATCTCCGTGCCGCTGCAGAACGACGTGCCGGCCGACCCGCCGGGAGCGCACCCGACGATCCAATATATCGACCACCAGCAGGGGCTGCCGCGCATGCTGCAGTTCTTCGACGGGCTGAAGGCCGAGGACCTGCCGGACGGGCAGGGCTGGGCGGTCGAGCAGGTCAATCTCTCGACCCATAACGGCACGCATCTCGACGCGCCCTGGCACTTCCACCCGACGATGAACCGCGGCGAGCGCGCCTGGACCATCGACGAGGTGCCGCTGGAGTGGTGCATGCAGCCAGGTGTGAAGCTCGACTTCCGGCATTTCCCGGACGGCTATGTCGCGACCGCCGCGGACGTCGAGGCCGAATTGAAGCGCATCGGCCACACGCTGTCGCCGCTCGAAATCGTCGTGGTCAATACCGCGGCCGGCGCCCGCTACGGCCAGGCGGACTACGTCAACACAGGCTGCGGCATGGGCTACGAGGCCACCATGTATCTGCTCGAGCGCGGCGTGCGTCTGACCGGCACCGATGCCTGGAGCTGGGACGCGCCGTTCGTGTTCACGGCAAAGAAATACGCCGAGACTCATGATGCCAGCCTGATCTGGGAAGGCCACAAGGCGGGCCGCCACATCGGCTATTGCCATATCGAGAAGCTGCACAATCTGGAGCAGCTGCCGTCCACAGGCTTCGCCGTGTCGTGCTTCCCGGTGAAGATCGAGCGGGCGTCCGCGGGATGGACGCGCGCGGTGGCGATCATCGACGGGTGAGCCATCCCGGCTCAGCCCGGACGCTGCAACCTCTCCCCGCCCTTCGCGGGGAGAGGTCGGATGGCGCAGCCATCCGGGTGAGGGGCATGGCACGTGCGAGGCCCCGCTTCCAGGTCCATCGGACGGGTATGCTCGCTCCAAGACGGATGCAAGATTTCTGGACCGAAAAAGCAACACCACCCGCGCCGCTGCCCCTCACCCCAGCCCTCTCCCCGTGAAGGACGGGGAGAGGGAGCGGACTGATGCTGGGAAGAGAGTATTCCTAACAACTACACGCCAGCATGATCTCATTCCGCCGCAGCATCGGCAGGGTCCAGGGCGGGTTGTAGAAGGCGAGCAGCGGTGCCCCTGAGACGATGATCCCCTGGCTCTGCGCGTAGTCGCGCAACTCGCGGGTCTTGTCGGCCAGAATGCCGTCGGAATACGAGCCCGAGAACGTCAGCGCGATCATGCGCTGAGCCGGCAGCGGCGTCAGCTTGATCCTCGCATCGGCCGGCGGCGGCAGGGTGTCCAGCGACCAGTTCGACGGCATCACGAAGCTGACGCTCCAGCGGTCGCTGCCGACGCCCTCCGCAGGCGCTGTGGCGGCCTGTTGCTGCACCGGCGCAGTCATCGCGATCTTGGCCTTGCCCTGGTTGGCGCCGAAGATGTAGCCGCCGATGATGCGAAAGCCTTCTTCGATCGCCGGCTTGCGCGCACCTTGCACCTCGGCCTGCGCGATGATCATCGGCGCATAGGCGCGGATCTCGAATGCACCGTCGCGCCTCACCACGTCATATCTCGGATGTTCGACCCGGCTCATGATCGGCCCTGCGGCGATGGCGGCACCGGCCAGGGCGAGCACGACGAGGCCAATCGACCAGACCAGCATGCGGCGTCTCCTCGATGTTGGCCTCTCGGTCATGGCGGTGGCCCGTCAGGTTGGCACTCACCAGGAAACGAGGACGAGAGGCCAACGGATCAGGTCGTAAGGTTCGTCCGTGCCATCCTTCGAGGCGTCCGCCGCTTGCGAGCGGCAGGCGACCCGACGGGCGACTCAGTGGAAGCGCGAGGATCAAGTGCACCGCTGAGCCGCCAACGGCCCGGCCCCGCGACACCGCTTCGAGGACTGCACCGAAAGCGAAAATTCCGTAGCGCCCTCAGCGCGATCATCTCTGTCCAGATGCCGCTGCAAAAATTTCCTTGTTTCGCTTTTACGGAAATCGTGCTCTCCTTCCTGCATCCCGCCTCATGCAGAGGGACGTACGCGTCGTCACGATACGGAGAGGCGGGGAGCGGTGGCCGCGGGTCTGTCAGGCGCTGTTGCGCAAGACGACTGGCAATTCGCGGACGTTCAAGCCGTGTGGTCCTGGTGCCCCGAAGCTGGCGCCAAGCTCGTTGCCGACCTGACGTGTCGCGCGGGCGACGGGGGCAATCAAGCCGGTCCCCGGGGAGAGCGCGGAGCAGACGTTAAGACCATCGCGCAGGGAAGGCCGGGATGTTCCAGCCGAACCTGTGGTTCCTGCCCCGTGCATTTCTTTCGCACGGGGGCCATGGGGGCGGCGGGCTCCCGGTCTTCCCTGCGCCCTCTGTTCGAAGAGGGCGAGCTGATAGCAAAGCTCGGGTGCAGATGCGCCGCGAGAAAGTGGCTGCATGAGTCTCCGCACCAAGTCTCTGCGCGTCATGAGTCTCCGCACCGCGCGTCTCTTCGTCGGCGCATTGTTCTCGCCGCGTCATTGCAAGCGGGGATAGTAGCGGTGCTACAAACTCGGAGTCATTCCGGAGCGCGCGCAGCGCGAACCCGGAATCCATCGGGCCGCGGGCTGTACTGCAAAATGGATTCGCGCTGCGCGCGCCCCGGAATGACGGAGGAGAGAGTGGGTGTTTCACAACTCCCTTGCATTGCTGAACGCGAACGAGCTGACGCGGCGCGTGGTCTCGTCCAGGATCAGCGTGCGCGTGATCGGCGGCTCGGCGCGCTGGGCGCAGTTTTCGCGCTCGCAGAGCCGGCAGTTGACGCCGATGGGCGTGCCTTCGGCCGTCTCCAGGTCCATGCCGGCGGCATAGACGAGGCGCGAGGCGTGACGGATCTCGCAGCCCAGGCCGATCGCAAAGCGCGGCTGCGGCATCGGGTGCGGCGCGACCGGGCGCCGGACCATCTGGGCGATCGAGAAATAGCGCGAGCCGTCCGGCAGTTCGATGATCTGCTTCAGCAGGCGGTCGGGCGTGTCGAAGGTCGAATGGACGTTCCACAGCGGACAGGTGCCGCCGAACTTCGAGAACGGGAAGGTGCCCGAGGAGAAGCGTTTGGAGACGTTGCCGGCGCTGTCGACGCGCAGCATGAAGAACGGAACGCCGCGCGCGTTCGGGCGCGACAAGGTGGTGAGGCGGTGGCACACCTGCTCGAAGCCGGTGTTGAAGCGCTGCGCCAGCACGTTGATGTCGTAGCTCAGCGCTTCCGCCGCGGCGAGGAACGGCGCATAGGGCATCATCACGGCGGCGGCGAAGTAGCTCGCCAGTGTCATGCGGTAGAGCCGGCGCGAGGTGTCGTCGAGTGCGCCGGCGCGGCCGATGATGACCTCGAACTGTGGCAGGCATTCCGCCATGCCGAGCTGAAACGCGAGCTGGAAGGTGCGGCCGGGCCCGTCGACGAGCTCGGAGATCAGCAGCTGGCGACGATGGCGGTCGTAACGGCGCAACGTCTCGCGCATGACGTCGACCGGCATCACGCGGGTCTGCACCGAATGTTTCTCGCGCAAGCGCGCAGCGAGCGCGGCATACAGTTCTTCGGCCGGGACGTCGAGCGCGTCGCGCAGGCTTTCGGCCTGCTGCTCGAACTCGGCGAAATAGTTGCGGTTGGCCTCGATCAGGTCGCGTACCCGCTCGATCGGGTTGGCCTCGAAATGCCCGCCCGCGTTGCGGTCCGCCATCTGCGCCGCGACGAGCGTCTCGCCGCGGCGGGCTTCGGCATAGGCCGCGTACAGCCGCTGCAACGCGTGGGTGACGCCGGGGCACAGCTCGGCGAGGTCGCGCAGCTCCTGCTTGGGCAGCTCGATCTGCCGGAACAGGGGATCGGAGAAGATCTCGTTGAGCTCGGCGAAAAAGCGGTCCTCGTCGGCGGTGGCGAGATCGCGCAGATCGAGGTCATAGACCTCGGCCAGCCGCAGCAGGATCTGGGCGCTCACCGGTCGCTGGTTGCGCTCGATCAGGTTGACGTAGCTCGGCGAGATGCCGAGCCCCTCCGCCAACTGAGTCTGCGACAGGCCCAACTGCTGGCGGATGCGGCGGAAGCGCGGCCCGACGAACAGCTTCTTTCCGGACTCACCGGGCATGGCGATCTCCCGCAGGCCGACCGGCCTGGATTTGTGACAAAATTTACAAAATGACATTTATGACAAGTGATGATGTTACATGACATCACCATTCGAAAACAAGGCCTCTATACGAAACTGCCGGTTTCGCGTTTATCTCTGGTCACGCAAATCGCAATGCACTGTCAAAGTTGTGACGGTTGAAGGAGGGTCTCATGACCAGCAATTTCTGGGTGATCGGCGGCGAGTTCGGCTCGATGAATTTCCACAAGCTGGTGGAAGGATCGGCCCAGGTGAAGGGGCCGTTCAAGTCGCGCAAGGAGGCCGAGGATTGCTGGCGCGAGGTGTCCGAGGAGAACCGCCACAAGGCCGGCGTGCGCTTCTCGATCGTCGAGGAGCCGCAGCGCGCGCCGGCGGCCTGACCGCCGATCGGGAATGCATTGCCGGGTATTTGAATAAAGCTCGAGGAAGAGCCCAAGGACGGGGCGGTCTCAGCCGGGTCATACCGGAGGGGGCCGCCCACGTCCGTTTTGCAACCATCATCTGAGCGCGGCTGATTATCTCAGCGTGCGTATAACCCTTTGAAGACAAATGGGGTTTGCGGAATACTGGGTTACTGATAGGTTAATCGGAGAAATCCTGGCGAAACCAGGGCCGAACCGTGAAAGCGTCAGCGATGTCCGAGGCCCCCGACAGCAGCACCGAACCGCGTCCCGTGCGTCTGCGCGAGGCGCTGCGCCAGGCCCGGATCGAGGCCGCAGACCGAACGGGCGTCGTGGTCGATCTGCGCGATGCCGAGGTGGCGCGGCTCGAGATTCTCAACGAGGCGCTCGATCCGCTGTTCGCCGAAGTGCCGAACCAGATCGATCTGTTCGATCGCGGCATCAGCCAGGGCGAGACGCCGCGGCTGTGGATCGACGTCGTCGCTCATGTCGTGATGGGGCGCGACAAGCGGCAGTATCGCTTCGTCCAGGACACCCGCAACGGCCGCATCGTGCTCGCCGAATCGCACGACATCGGTGCGATCGTGAAGGCGGTGACCGACTACGTCGCCCGCCGCATGGTCGAGCGCGAACGCGCCTTCAGCGTTGCCCGCATCCAGGCTCAGGCGATCAGCGAGGTGCCAAGGCGCGGGCGAGTCTGGCCGTTCGTGCTCGGCTTCGTGCTCGGGGTGCTGTCGCTGTTCGGCTACGCGCTCTACGAGAGCCTGAAGCCGATCAGCTTCTGACGCATGATCCGCAAAAGTCGAGACCGGTTTTCCGATCGGATCATGCGCAAACAAAAAGATCAGATCAGGCGAATCTGGCGGATCTCGCGGACGCGCTGCGCATCGTTGACGCCGCGCACGGTCATGTCGCAGCGCCAATGATTGCCCTCGGGCGCAATGGCGAAGATGTTGTAGGCCGCAGCCGGGGTGTGGCCATGCGCGAGCGAGGACGCAGAGGGCACACCGACAACCGGAATCTTGCGCTCCGGGCCGTCGATCCAGATGGTCGAATGCACGTGATCGTGGCCGTGCAGGACCAGTTCGACGCCGTGACGCGCGAGCAGCGCGATGAGGTCGCGGGCGTCGGTGAGCCGCTTCATCCGATTGGCCGACCGCAGCGGATGATGCACCAGCAGCACGCGGAACAGCTGCTCACGCGCCAGCGATTCCAGCAGTGGTTCCAATGCTGCGAGCTGGGCGCTGCCGATCCGGCCCGTCGCCATGAACGGGGCCGACGGCACGGCCGAGGAGAGGCTGATCAGTGCCAGCGGCCCGCGCCGGCGCAGCGACGGGAAGCTCGCCGGGCTGACGCCGTCGCCGCCGAAATAATCGGCGAAGCTCTCGGCGAAGCGCAGCCGGGTCGAGCGGACGTAGGCGTCGTGATTGCCGGGAATCGCGGTGACCTTGTCCGGCGGCCCCACCGTCCGGAGCCAGGCCTGGGCGAGCGGAAATTCCGATTCCAGCGCGAAATTGACGAGGTCGCCGGTGACCGCGATCTGGTCCGGCATCTGCGTGTGCAGATCGGAGATCAGCAGATCGAGAATATCGCGGCGGTGATATTTGTAGCGGTTGCGAGTCCAGTTGAGATAGCCGAGCGCCCGCTTGCTCGCGAGCTCGGACAATCGCGGCCGCGATTGCGGGGCGAGATGCGGGTCGGACAGATGGGCGAGCGTAAACGCGGCCATCACTGGTCCCGGAGCCGATGGCGGATGCGTGCGCGCTCAGCTGTCATGTCGTGCTATCCCTCATGCTGGCGCTCTCATGGCAAGCCCGGCCTTCGAGCGCA
This sequence comes from Bradyrhizobium sp. SZCCHNS2022, assembly GCF_032377575.1. Taxonomy (NCBI): domain Bacteria; kingdom Pseudomonadati; phylum Pseudomonadota; class Alphaproteobacteria; order Hyphomicrobiales; family Nitrobacteraceae; genus Bradyrhizobium; species Bradyrhizobium sp. SZCCHNS2022. The sequence continues at coordinate 104,896 of NZ_JAUHHZ010000001.1, forward strand.
AGACCAACCGGGGATGACCAGAATTGACGACAGCACAGCTCAGCAGGTTGCGGATCCGGTTCGAGCCGGTGCTCCGGCGCGGATTCCACCTCTATTGGCGCTTCGCCCGCGGCATGACGCTCGGCGTCCGCGGCGTGGTGCTGGATGCCGAGAACCGGGTGTTCCTGGTCCGGCACGGCTATGTGTCGGGCTGGCACCTGCCGGGCGGCGGGGTCGAGGTCGGCGAGACCTTCATCGAGGCCCTGAGCCGGGAGCTGTTCGAGGAGGGACGGATCGCGCTCGAAGGCGAGCCCGAGCTGCACGGCATCTTCCTCAACAGCCACGTCTCGCCGCGCGACCACGTCGCCGTCTTCGTTATCAAGGGGTTTACGCAGGACCGGCCGCCGGAGCCGAACCACGAGATCGTCGAGACCGGCTTTTTCGCGCGCGATGCGCTGCCGGAGGGGACCACACTCGGAACGCTGTCCCGCCTGCGCGAGGTGCTGGATGGCGTTAAGGTCATTCCCACATGGCGGCCCGAACAGGCCGTGGCGGCCCGCTCATTATGAGATTCTGCACCGAATGCGGGCAATCTCCCGGCCATGGGAGACGGGTCAATGAGTTCACCATCGATGCGGATCGCCGTGCTGGTGCCCTGCTACAATGAGGAGGCGGCGGTCGCGACCGTGGTCCGCGACTTCAAGCAGGCGCTGCCGACGGCTGTCGTCTATGTCTACGACAACAATTCGAAGGATCGGACGGTCGAGGTCGCCCGCGCCGCCGGTGCCGAGGTCCGCGGCGAGCGGCGGCAGGGCAAGGGTCACGTCGTCCGGCGCATGTTTGCCGATATCGATGCCGACATCTACGTGCTGGTCGACGGCGACGCGACCTACGATGCGCCGAGCGCGCCCGGCATGATCGAGCGGCTCGTCAGCGAACGTCTCGACATGGTGGTGGGGCTGCGGGTCGACCAGGAGCAGGCCGCCTACCGGATGGGTCATCGCACCGGCAATTGGATGCTGACGAGCTTCCTCGCCGAAGTGTTCGGTCAGGCCTTCAAGGACATCCTGTCGGGCTACCGCGTGTTCTCGCGCCGCTTCGTGAAGTCCTTCCCCGTGCTGTCCGACGGCTTCGAGATCGAGACCGAGCTCACCGTGCATGCGCTGGAGCTGGCACTGCCGGTGGCGGAGATCGCGACGCCGTATTACGCGCGGCCGGAAGGGTCCGTGTCCAAGCTCAACACTTGGCGCGACGGCTTCCGCATTCTCAATACCATCCTCAAGCTGTACCGCTCGGAGAAGCCGCTGCGCTTCTTCACCGCGATCGGCATCTTCCTCGCGCTCATCTCGATCGGCTTCGCCATCCCGATCCTCGTCACCTACATCGAGACCGGGCTGGTGCCGCGGCTGCCGACCGCAGTGCTGTCGATGGGCCTGATGATCATGGCGCTGCTGTCGGCCTCATCCGGGCTGGTGCTCGACACCGTCACGCGAGGGCGGCGCGAGATGAAGCTGCTGGCCTATCTGTCGCAATCACCCGTCGGAGGCTGACCTGCGCATCGAGATGCCGCCATTGTCCGGTCGAAGCTTGTGTCGACCGGCCGTTCCGGCCATGGTTCGGGCTTCAATGTCCTGAACGAGAACGCCGTCTCCCATGCCCATCCTGAACAGCATCGCCGCGCTCACCGACGACATGGCGGCCTGGCGCCATGATTTCCACGAGCATCCGGAGCTGATGTACGAGGTGCACCGCACCGCGGGCATCGTCGCCGATCGGCTGCGCGAATTCGGCTGCGACGAGGTGGTGACGGGGATCGGGCGCACCGGCGTGGTCGGCGTCATCCGCGGCCGCAAGACGAATTCCGGCCGCATCATCGGCCTGCGCGCCGACATGGACGCGCTGCCGATCGAGGAAGCCTCGGGCGTGCCCTATGCGTCGAAGACGCCGGGCCTGATGCATGCCTGCGGCCATGACGGCCACACCGCCATGCTGCTCGGCGCTGCCAAGCATCTCGCGGAGACGCGCAATTTCGACGGCACCGCGATCGTGATCTTCCAGCCGGCCGAGGAGGGCGGCGCCGGCGGCAAGGCAATGGTCGATGACGGGCTGATGACCCGCTGGGGCATCCAGGAGGTCTACGGTCTGCACAACGCGCCCGGCGTGCCCGAAGGCGTGTTCGCGCTGCGGCCGGGCCCGATGCTGGCCTCGTCGGATCAGCTCGAGATCACCGTGCACGGCAAGGGCGGCCATGCCGGCGCCGGCGTTCACAAGGCGGTCGACAGCGTGCTGATCGCCGCGCATATCATTACCGCGCTGCAGTCGATCGTCTCGCGCAACGTCGATCCGGTCAAATCCGCCGTGATCTCGATCTGCGTGGTCGAGGCCGGCAAGGCCATGAACGTCATCCCCGAGACGGTTGAACTCAAGGGCACGGTGCGCACGCTCGATCCCGACGTCCAGGACCTGGTCGAGCGTCGCATCGCCGAGGTCGCCGACGGCATTGCCCGCACCTATGGCGGCGCGGCCACGACGAAATACACGCGGCTCTATCCGATCACGATGAACCATGCGCGGGAGACCGGCATCGCCGCCGATGTCGCCCGCGATGTCGTGGGAGTCGAGCGCGTCGTCGACAACGCGCCGCCGCTGATGGGCGCGGAGGATTTCGCCTTCATGCTGCAGGCCCGTCCCGGCGCCTTCGTCTTCCTCGGCATGGGCGACGGCATGGATTGCCATCACCCGGCCTATCGCTTCAACGACAACGTTCTCGGCCACGGCGCGTCCTATTGGGTGCGGCTGGTCGAGAAGACGATGCCGGCTGGCTGACGACACGCATCAGCTGCGTGGCGCCGGCCGGGACTGCTGGCGCCACTGCCGCGGGCTGCAACCGGCCCAGCGCGCGAAAGCGCGGGAGAACGCCGAGGCCTCGGAATAGCCGAGCAGGAAGGCGACATCGCCGAGCGGCAGATGCGCCTGGCGCAGATAGTGGCGGGCGAGATCGAGCCGTGTCGCCTCGACCAGATCGGAGAAGGTGGCGCCGAACTCGGCCAGACGGCGCTGCAGGGTCCAGGGCGTCGTCGACAGCGCCTCGGCGACCTCCTCGAGATGCAGCGCACCGGCAGCCAGCCGCCGCCTGATCTCGCCGCGCACCAGGTCGAGGAACGCCGGCGTGCCGCAGGAGCCGGCGACGCCGGCGAGATCGGTCGTCAGCCGTTGCAGGCGTGACAGATCGGCCTGCGGCATCGCACGATCCAGGTCGCGGTCGCGAAACACCAGCGCGTTGGTGCTTTGCGACCATCCGGCCTCCGCATCGAACGCAGTCTCATGATCGCGCCAGGCAGGAGGCCGGGCGTGCTCGAACAGCACCATGTCAGGGGCCCAGCCCGACGGCAGGCAGGCGCGGAACACGTTCGCGAACATGCCCATGGTCAGCTCGGCGTCCTGCCGACGATCGACGATCGAGCCGTCGAGGATGCGATATTCGAGCCGGAGAAAGCCGTCACGGCGCGTGAGGCGGGTCTCGGTGGCCTGCTGATGCCAGGGAAACCACAGCGCGAGGTGCTCGATCGCCGAGCCGAGAGTGGGAGCTGCCAGTGCAATCTCGCCGATCAGACCGAGCATCTGCGGCCGGTAAGCCTGGCCGAACCACAAGCCGAAATTGTCATTGCCGGTCTCCTGCGCGGCGTCCTCCATCATCGCCACGTAGTCGGCGAGATCGAGCGCGCGGCGGGTCTGGCCGAGGCAGTCGGCATCAATGCCGACGCGCTCGAACACGGCTTCCGGGCGGCCTCCCGTCTCGGCGATGAACTCGGCGACCCCGGTCGCGGCAGCGGCCAGAATGTTGCGGCTGCGATCCCGCGAAGGCTCGCGTTCGGCTGCAAGAGGCTGTGCCATGAATCCTCGCCTTTGAGGACGTACGCCGTCGGTTGACACCTCGTAGTTATGCAAGTCACATGCCTGCCGAAGCAGTCACTCGAGCCCTCCGCGTGGGGAGCCGCGGAGGGCTTGTCACGATCTGATACCGCGCGCGCCGGGCCGATCAGTCGGCCAGGGCGCGGGCCTCGGTCAAGGCGATGTCGAGCAGATTGTCATTTGCCGCATTGCTGCGCTTGCCCGCCGTCAGACGATAGAGCAGCAGGCCGGCGGCGAACAGCACCAGGAAGGCCGCGAACACCTGCAGGTTGAACCAAATCATCGTGAGCAGCGACAGCGTCGCGCACACCAGCGCCACGGCCGGAACCACCGGGTAGAGCGGCGCCTTGAACGGCCGGACCAGATGGGGCTCGGTCGCACGCAGGCGGAAAAGCGCGGCCATGCTCATGATGTACATCACGAGCGCTCCGAACACGCTCATGGTGACGATGTTCGCGGTGAGCGTCTGCCCGGCGAACTGGATCAGCTCGTCGGAGAAAATCGCGGCGATGCCGATCACGCCGCCGGCGATGATCGCCCAATGCGGCGTGCGGCAGGTCGAATGCAGCGTCGCGAGCTTGGCCGGTAGAAAGCCGGCGCGCGACAGCGCGAAGATCTGCCGCGAATAGCCCATGATGATGCCGTGGAACGAGGCGATCAGGCCGAACAGGCCGATCCACACCAGCATGTGCAGCCAACCGGAATTCTCGCCGACCACGATCTTCATCGCCTGCGGCAAGGGATCGTTGATGTTGGCGAGCTTGCTCCAGTCGCCGACGCCGCCCGCCATGATCATGGTGCCGAAGGCGAGCACGACGAGGGTGAGGATGCCGGCGATATAGGCAAGTGGGACCGTCTTGGTCGGATTCTTCGTCTCCTCCGCGGCCATGGCCGCGCCTTCGATCGCCAGGAAGAACCAGATCGCGAAGGGTATCGCGGCGATGATGCCTCCGAGGCTGGTCAACGTGAACGTGCTCTCGCCGGCCCAGCCATTGGCGGCGAAGTTGGCGAAGGAGAAGCCGGGCGACACGACGCCCATGAACACCAGCAACTCGGCGATCGCCAGGATCGTCACGAACAGCTCGAAGGTCGCAGCGATCGAGACGCCGGCGATGTTGAGCGCCATGAACACCACATAGGCGCCGAGCGCGGCGGTCTTCGGCGACAGTGCCGGAAACTGGACGTTGAGATAGGCGCCGATCGCGAGCGCAATGGCGGGCGGGGCGAACACGAACTCGATCAGCGTCGCGAAGCCTGCGACGAAGCCGCCGAGCGGACCGAAGGCGCGGTAGGAATAGGCGAACGGACCGCCGGCATGCGGGATCGCCGTGGTCAGCTCGGTGAAGGAGAAGATGAAGGTCGTGTACATCACCGCGATGAAGATCGTGGTGACGAGAAAGCCGAGAGTGCCGGCCTTGTCCCAGCCATAGCTCCAGCCGAAATACTCGCCGGAGATCACGAGCCCGACCGCGATGCCCCAGAGATGGAGTCCGGTCAGGCTCTTCGAAAGCGTCGGTTTGGTCTCGTCACTCATGTCCACGCGCTCCTGTCGGTTTGTGATGGGTGATAGATGATGGTTGTGCCGTCGTCGGGAGCGCGGCGTCCGGGGCCGCCTCCTTGAGGCCGATGCCGGTGACGCCGATCCGCAGTGCTTCGTGCACCAGCCACGCGAGCTTGTCGGCGGCGCGCTCTGTCGAAAGTCCGTGGCCGTGAATGTTGGAAATGCAGTTGCGCGCGCTGTCACGCAGGCCCGGTGCCGGTTTGAATGAGAGATAGACGCCGAGCGAGTCGGCCGCCGACAGCCCCGGTCGCTCGCCAATGAGGACTGCGACCAGCCGGGCTCCCATGGCGGCACCGACATCGTCGCCCAGCGCCACGCGCGCCTCGGAGGCGAGCACGACCGGACCGACCGTCAAGCCCGACAGCTGCGCCTCGGTGGCGATCACGACCTCAGCCGCATGGCTTTCGACCGCATCCGCCGACAGCCCGTCGGCAATGATGAAGACGAGATCGAACGGGCCCGACCGCAACTTCGCTGCTTCGCCGGCGGCAAGACGGCGGCCGAGGTCGGGCCGGCGGAGATAGCTGGCGCGGTCCGACGCGGCGCTCGCGACCTTGATCACTTCGCGCGGCGCCAGGGCGTCGGCGATGCCGTCGAAATCGACCTTGCCCCACACGGCATCGCGCGCGAGCGCATGCGCCATCTGGAATTCGAGCTTCGCGGCGGTCGGCAGCCCGTCGCCGGAACGCCCGAGCGCGACGCGGGCGCGCGTCATCCGGCGCAGCATCTCGAACGCATCGTGCCTCATGCGCGCGCTCCATGGCCGATCAGCCGGGCCACGGCCGGTGCGCTGCCCGGCAGCGGCGGCACGCGGCCAAAGTCGTCGAGCAGGCCCATGCGCGCCAGCCAGGCCTCGAACTCCGGCGCCGGGCGGCGGCCGAGCAGATGCCGCAGCCGCATCACGTCGTGATGCGACAGGCTCTGATAGTTGAGCATGATGTCGTCGGCGCCGGGCACCGCGATCAGGAAATTGACGTTGGCCGCCGCGAGCAGCAGCGCCAGATCATCCATGTCGTCCTGGTCGGCTTCGGCATGGTTGGTGTAGCAGACGTCGCAGCCCATGGGCACGCCGAGCAGCTTGGCGCAGAAATGATCCTCGAGCCCGGCGCGGATGATCTCCTTTGCGTCGTAGAGATATTCCGGGCCGATGAAGCCGACGACGGTGTTGACCAGCAGCGGCGAGAACGCGCGTGCGACCGCATAGGCGCGGGCCTCGACGGTCTGCTGGTCCAGGCCGTGATGCGCGTCCGCCGACAGCGCGGCGCCCTGGCCGGTCTCGAAATACATCAAGTTGCTGCCGATCGGGCCGCGCTTCAGCGACAGGGCCGCCTCCTGCGCCTCGGCCAGCAGCGCCAAGGTCACGCCGAAGCCGGCATTCGCGGCCTCGGTTCCGGCGATCGACTGGAAGACCAGATCGAGCGGGGCGCCGCGTTCGATGGCCTGGATCGAGGTCGTGACGTGGCTCAGCACGCAGGATTGCGTCGGCACCTCGAATTTGAGCCGGAGTTCGTCGAGCATCGTCAGCAGGCGGATGCAGGCGTCGACATTGTCGGTGGCAGGGTTGATGCCGATGACGGCGTCACCCATGCCGAACAAGAGGCCGTCCAGCGTGCCGGCCGCAATCGCCAGCGGATCGTCGGTCGGATCGTTGGGCTGCAGCCGCGACGACAGCCGCCCCTCAAGCCCGATGGTGGAGCGGAAGCGCGTCACCACCCGGCACTTCGCGGCAATGGCGATCAAGTCGCCATTGCCGCAGATTTTCGACACCGCGGCCACCATTTCCGGCGTCAGGCCCGGCGCGAGCGCAGCCAGCCGGCTGGCATCCGCCTCCCAGGACATCAGCCATTCGCGCAGCTCGCCGACCGTCAGCGCGGCGATGGGCGCGAATGCGGCGTCATCGTGGCTGTCGAGGATGAGGCGGGTGACCTCGTCGCTCTCATAGGGAATCAGCGGGTCGTCGAGAAATCGCCGCAGCGGCACGTCGGCCAGCGCCATCCGCGCCGCCACCCGCCGCGCGGCGCTGTCGGCTGCAATGCCGGCCAGCTCATCGCCGGACCGGCGTGGCGAGGCGCAGGCCAGCAGCGCTCCGAGATCGTCGAACACATGCGTTTCGCCGCGATGGCGCGACCGGAATCCACCCGTCATCTTCGACCTGCCGCTCGTGCTGCGTCAGAGCGCTCCTTGGCCACCCGCAACGCTCAGGACTGAGCGCAGGTTAATGGATGCCGGCCGGGGAAACTTGACATCTCAGCACAATCTTAGGTCATGTCGCGCAAATGCTCAGAAATTCGGCATGAGACGCGGAACGGGCGAATGCTGTCGATCCGGCGGCGCACGCCATGGACCACGCCGCCCCGGGATGCTATCTCGCCACCCCACATGAGTGACCTGTCCATTACGATTTCAGCCGAGAAGCCGGGCGATGCGCAGGCGATCGAACGGCTGCATGAGCGCACCTTCGGCCCCGGCCGCTTCGTGCTGAGCGCCTATCGGTTGCGCGAGCATGTCGACCATTTGCTCGAACTGTCGTTCACGGCCCATATCGGCACCTTGCTGGTCGGGTCGGTGCGGCAGTTGCCGATCTGCGTCGGCGACACCAAGGCGCTGATGCTCGGGCCGCTGACGGTCGAGCCGCCGTTCCGCAAGCATGGCATCGGCCGCATGCTGATGGAGCGTTCGATCGAGGATGCGAAGGCGCAAGGCCACCGCTTCATCCTGCTGGTCGGCGATGCCGACTATTACACGCGGGTCGGCTTCAAGCCGGTGCCGAAGGGACGGGCGACGATGCCGGGCCCGGTCGACTACAACCGGCTGCTGGTGAACGAGCTGGTCGAGGGCGCGTTCGACGGCGTCTCGGGTGAGATTCGGCCGGATTGGGATTACGCGAGATAGTCTCGGTCCTCCCGTCATTGCGAGCGAGCGAAGCAATCCGGAGTCCCGTACACGACTCTGGATTGCTTCGTCGCTTCGCTTCTCGCAATGACGCGGAGGGGGAAAGGCTGCTCCCCCCTCCGCCGCCGTTGCTCAGAACTTCAAGTTCGCAAAAATCCTCACGCCGATGCCGGGCAGCAGCACCTCGTCCTTGGTGTAGGACACGGAATTGCGGATCTTCTCGTTCAAGAGGTTGTTGCCGACCATGCCGACCAGCATCTCGCGCGCGCCGAACATGTTCGGATTGAGCTTGGTGCGGTAGCTGACCTCCGCCTTCAACAGATTGTAGCCCGGCGTCGGCGTCTCCGCGATGGGCGCGATGTCGTTCTGGGCGAAGGCGTGCAGCAGGTTGATGCGGGTCAGCCAGTTGGCATCGCGCCAGAACAGCCCGCCGCCGACGCGCATCGGCGGAATGCGCGGCACGTTGGTGCCGTCCGGGAAGGTGGCGCGGACGACGTCGAACTGGTTCTCGATGCCCCAGATGCCGCTGCCGAGCGGGGCGACATCGTACTGGCTCTGGAACTCGAAGCCGCGGAACAGCGCGTTGCGCTGCGAGTAGACGGCCTGGTTCAGCGCGGTGCCCGTCGTGCCGCAGGAGTCGAAGTCGTCGTCGCACATCACGCCGGTCAGCCGGCGATAGATGAAGTTGCTGAACTGCGTGTAGTAGGCGGTGGCCTCGAAGCGAAACGGACCGGTCGCCTTGCGCAGGCCGGCCTCGACGGTCTTGGCGGTCTCGATCGTCAGGTTCGGATTGCCGATATCGAAGGTGGCCGTCGCGTCATGGCCGCCGCGCGAGAACAGCTCGGCCGCCTTCGGGGCGCGCTCGACATATTGCGCGGTCACGCTGGCCACGAGATCGCCGGGCAGGTTCTGCAGCAGGCCGACGCTGGCGCTCTTCGGCGTATACTCCGGATTGCGGGCGATGTTGGCCTGCGGCGTGCCGTCCGGCAGATAGTCGACCGGAAAGTTCGGCGTGGAGCCGTTCAGCGACACATGCTCGATGCGGCCGGCGATCTGCGCCTTGGTCGAGGGCGAGAAGGCGAGCTCGTTGAAGACGTAGCCGGCGACGCGGTTGTTGGTGTTGGGGCCGAACAGGCCGTTGAACACCGAGCCGGGATTGTCGGGGCTCGGCGCGTTCAGCTCCTGATGGCCGGCCTGAATGCCATAGGCCGTGGTCAGCGTCGCAAAGCGCAGATTGACCGGCATCATCTGCATCTCGACGCGAATTTCCTGCTCCCGGTTGGTGAAGGTCTGGCGGATGCCATCGGTAGTGGGGTCCGCGGGATCGGCAAGGCCGATCTCGTTGTGCCGATAGTCTGTCGCGCCAGCCCAGAATCTGATCGCGTCGATGGCTGCGGAGTCCGGTCGGTACTCGCCCTTCGCCGTGAACTTGGTCTGGTGCGCATCGATCCGCGTGCGGCTGTCGGAGCCCTCGATGCCGGGGATGTGGTAGAGCGCGTTGGTCTGGGTGATCGCAGCGCCGATGAAGCCGCCGGAGAAGAAGTAGCTGCCGCCGATCGAGGCGCCCTCGTTCTGGACGGCCGAGTTCGGCTGCCGGCCGTTCACCGGGCGAGTCTGATCGAAGAGGTAGGGATAGCCCGGAATGGAATAGTCCCCGGTCTTGCGGCCATAGGCATCGGCATGAAGCGCAAAGTTGCCGCCGCCGGCATCGAGGAGGACGCCGCCCTCCACGCCGCGATCGACCGAGCTGAACGAGGTGCGCGTCTCCGCAGTGACGCAAGGCGCACTGCCTGCGGCCGGCGCGCTGGCCGGCAGGCCGTAGGTCTGAAACGGTGCGGTCGAGCAGGTCGGCAAGGCCTGGGGGATGCGGTTGTTGGTGGCGCTGACGACGCCGCCGATCGAGGTCGAGCCGTAGCGCAGGGCGGCCGGGCCGCGGACGACCTCGATCTGGTCACTGGTCAGCGGATCGATCGGGACGAAATGGTCCTCGCCGAGATCCGAGGCGCCGCCGCCGCCGATGCCGTTCTCGACGATGCCGACGCGATTGACGTCGAGCCCGCGGATGATCGGCCGGCTCGATGCGCCCGGCGCGAAGCTCGATCCGGTAATGCCGGGCTTGGAATTCAGCAGATCGCCGAGCGTCGCGGCGCCGGAGCGGCGGAGCTCCTCGTTCGGCACCACGGTGACGGTGGCGAACTGATCGGTGATGATGGGAGTCACGCCTTGCAGCGGCGGAGGTGGCGCGGCCTGCGCTTGTTGCGCAGGTGCCGGTGCGCGTGCGCCGCTGCGGGCCACGCGCGCGCCGGGATTGGGGCGCGGCACGGCCGGCTTGCGGGCACGGATCGGGCTCGGCGCCGTGACGGTGACCTCAGGCAGCTCCGCGGCAGGCTTGGGATCATCAGCGCGCGCAGGCGCGCTCAAAACGCACAACATGGCTGCGACGCTGCAGCCCGACATCAAAGCTCTCGGCAACATGACCCAATTCCTGATTCCTGATCAGGCGTCCCATAGCCCTCGTGGTGGGATGCGCCTGCCGTCGGCCTGCGACGGACCTATTCCTGCAGGTTGTCCGCATGCGCCGAGCGCAGCGGGCAGCTTTCGAGCGGTTCAGATCAGGCGGAAGGAGGTGCGCGGGGCTGGAACGCGGTCGTAATGGCGACGCGGCTGAGCGACGCGACGACGGGAGGCGTCAGGCGGAAGGCCACCGCGTGCGGCGCGGGCAGGGACGGCGCCGGCGACAGCAGGATCGATTGCGCCATCGCGATGACGGCACAGATGGCGCAGCCGTCGGCAGGCTGCTGGTCGGGGTCCTGGCTTGCGGGCGCGGAGCCGGTATGGGCCTGCGCGGTCGTGATCCGACCACCGTCGATGGCCTGCGCGGAGAGCCAATGAACGTGTCCGAAGGCGAGCGCGAACTGCAGCACCAGCGCAAGCAGCGCGAGCCGCGATCCAGCCTTGATGTTCGCGCGAAACCAGCTCATGGCCAGCATTGGCTCATGTGAATCGGCCACCCCGTCCGGCTGATCATCTCAGCCGTTGTTACAATGTAACATCGCAGGAGCGGTTCGCAGCTGTCAATCGATGCAACTGCGGCGGCGACTTGATTCCCCGTTGCTGTGCCCTTCTCGCCACGTCGCGCGCTGTGGCGGCGCGCGATCGTCGCATTCCTCAGCGCCCCTCGCGCACCCAGGTCGCGGCGAGTGCGCCGAGCAGCAGCAGGAGGCCAATCACGCCGGCGAACATCGGCAGCACGCCGACGCCTTTGACCACGCTGGCATCGCGCATCCGTACCCCCATCCATCCGTCGCCGCTGAACAGGGTCGATGATCTGACGGGGACGATGCGCGGCATGTCGATGCCGGAGCCGTCGGCGATGCGGCGGGCGTCGCCGCCGGTCGCCTGCGCCAGCGGCTTCAAGGTCTCGGTGGTCGAGGTGACCTCGGAAAACTCCTTCGGATTAGTCGGGCCGACATTGATCAGCGCCTTCAAGGTGCCGTCGGTCGCCTGCCAGAGGCCGAGTTCGTTGGCCGGCAAGGTCGCGCGCCACTCGCCGGGATCGCCCTGCGCCAGGGTGAGTTCGCGCGTCTGGCCCGACGGTGAGGTCACGGTCACCGGCGGCACGGTGTCGCCCATGGTCTGCCTGACGACGGCGAGATCCTTGCCCTGCATCTGCAGCCGCAGCGCTTCCTCGTCGAGATCCGGCTGCTGCATCAGCCAATGCGACATGCGTCGGAGCAGATCGAGATGCGGGCCGCCGCCCTCATAGCCGCGCGCCCACAGCCAGATGTGGTCGGACAGCAAGAGCGCAACACGACCGGCGCCGAAGCGCGACAGCAGCAGCAGCGGCTTGCCGTCGGCGCCGGTCATGACCGGCGGGCTGACGGCATTGCGCGTCTCGACGGTGCGGAAGAAGCGGCTCCAGCGCGGCGGCTCGGAGCCTGAGCCTTCCAGCCCGCGCGTCACCGGATGGCGTTTGCCGGCATCCGACAGATGCGCATAGAACGGCTTCTCGGTGACGCCGACCGGCTCCGCCGGCAGCACCGAGTCGAGCGGCGTCCGCCAGATGCTGGTGTTCGACGCGTAGTCCGGTCCGGCCGAGACCAGCACCGCGCCGCCATTCCTGACGTAGCGCGCGATGTTGTCGAAATAGGCGATCGGCAGCACGCCCTGGCGGGCATAGCGATCGAAGATGATCAGCTGAAATTCGTTGATCTTCTGCTGGAACAGCTCGCGGGTCGGAAACGCGATCAGCGACAGCTCGTTGATCGGCGTGCCGTCCTGCTTCTCCGGCGGCCTGAGGATGGTGAAGTGGACGAGGTCGATTGAGGCGTCCGACTTCAGCAGGTTGCGCCAGGTGCGCTCGCCGGAATGCGGCTCGCCCGATACCAAGAGCACGCGCAGCTTGTCGCGCACGCCGTCGATCGAGACCACGGCGCGGTTGTTGACCAAGGTTAGCTCGTTGTCGAGCGGCGAGGCCTCGATCTCGACGATGTTCTGGCCTTCGTGCTTGATGTCGACGTCGACATTGCCGGCCTGGCCGCTGGTCAAGGTTCGCTCGCTGATGACCTCGCCGTCGCGGCGGATCACGACCTTGGCGCTGGCGCCAGTGACGCCCTGATCGTCGAGCCGGAAGCTGATCGTCTGCGGCTGGCCGACGATGCCGAAACGGGGCGCGGCGGTGATCGCGATGCGGCGGTCGCGTTCGGCCTTCTGACCGGTGATCAAGGCCTGCAGCGGCGCCTGGAAGCCGAGCGCTGCGGCATTGCCGGGAATGTCGTGCACGCGGCCGTCGGTGATCAGGAACGCACCGGCGACGCGGTCGACCGGCACGTCCGACAGCGCCGAGGTCAGCGCGCTGAACAGATGCGTGCCGTCGGTCTCGCCATCCGCCTGGCCGGCGTCGACCACGCGCACCTCGAGGCCCTTGATCTTCTTCAGGCTGTCGACCAGCGCTTCCTGAGCTGCCTGGGTCTGCTTGTTGCGGTCACCGAAATTCTGGCTCGGGCTCTTGTCGACGACGACGGCCGCGACGGAGCTGAGAGGCTCGCGGTCCTCACGCGTGAATTGCGGGTTGGCCAGCGCGAGCGCGATCAGAGCCAGCGCTGTGACGCGGATCCAGGCGGAGCGCGAGCGGCTGATCAGAAGCAGCGCGGCGATGACGATGATGGCGCCGATCGCGAGCCACAGCACGATCGTCGGGACCAGAGGCGTGAACGCGATGCCGTAGTTCATGAGGCAAACTCGCAATTGTCGTCATGGCCGGGCTTGTCCCGGCCATCCACGTCGTTCTGCATGAAAGGCAAGACGTGGATGCCCGGGTCAAGCCCGGGCATGACGACTGTTATTGTTGCGACATCGGGACCAACAATTCGCATCATCACTGCCCGAGCCGTTCGATCAGCGCCGGCGCGTGGACCTGGTCGGCCTTGTAGTTGCCGGTCAGCGTGTACATCACGATATTGACGCCGGCGCGGAAGGCGAATTCGCGCTGGCGCGGCTCGCCAGGGACCATCGGCAGCATGGCCTGGCCATCGGGGCGGATCGCCCAGGCGCCGGCAAGATCGTTGGAGGTGATGATGATGGGAGAGACACCGTCGCCGCCGCGGGCCGGCCGCGACGCGCTGTCTTCCTCGTCGTCCTTCGGCAGCGCCTCGACCCAGGTCTGGCCGGCGGTGAAGCGGCCCGGGAAGTCGCGCAGCAGGTAGAAGGTCTTGGTCAGCACGTGCTCGCGCGGCACCGGCTCGAGCTCGGGGACATCGAGCGAGGAGAGAATCTCGCGCAGCGACTGCATGCCCGGCGTCTGCTGTGCGCCATTCTCGCCTGGAGGCGCCTCGACCGCGTCGCGCGTATCGAAGATCACCGTGCCGCCCTGCTTCATATAGGCGTCGATCTTGTTGATCGCGTCCTGCGGCGGCTTCGGTACGCCCGGCACGATCGGCCAGTAGATCAGCGGGAAGAACGCGAGTTCGTCATGGGCGGGATCGATGCCGACGGGATCGCCGGCCTCGAGCGCGGTGCGCTGCGCCAGGAACAAGGTCAGGCCGGTCAGCCCGGCCTTGACGATGGAATCGACGTCGGCATTGCCCGTCACGACATAAGCGAGCCGGGTCTGCGACACCGCACGCATGGCGAAATCGTCGCTGGCCGCATCGGCGCGCGCGGTGGTCGGCATCGCGACCGCGAGCAGGGCGGCGGTGGCGAGAATGGCCAGCGCAATTGCCGCCGGAGCCGCACGCCGACGCCGGACCAACGCGGCGAGCGCGCCGCCGAGCAGGGCGACGATGATCGCATCGATCAGGAACAGCAGCAGCGCGGTCGACAGCAGGATGCCCCGGAGATCGCGCGGCTCGGCGGTGGTGTAACTCGCGCGCTTGGCGCGCAGCGCCGAGGTGTCGAGCTGCAGGATGCGATCGGCGGGGCTGAGCGTGTTCACGGCGGTGGGTCCGTCGGCAGGGCCATAGAAGCCGGGTGGATGATCCAGGGAGGCCCTGTCGTTGAATTCGGCCGGCAGCGGCTTGGCCGTCGAAGGCGGCGGTCCGAAGGCACCGAAGCCGTCGAGAATGTGCAGCGGCGCCAAGGTCGCCTTGGCGGTCTCGCCCGCGGGGCCGGGCCCCGGCGTCGAGGTGTAGCCGGACATGTCGACGATGCGGCGAAGCATCTCGACCATCGCACCCGACATCGGCAGGTCCGACCAGCGCATGTCGGCGCTGACATGGAACAGCGCGATCAGGCCCTTGCCGCGATGCTCGCCGGTGACCAGCGGCGTGCCGTCTTCCAGCGAGGCCCAGCTTTTGGTCGCCAGCACGGCGTCCGGCTCGGCCAGCACCTGGCGGTTGACGGTAACGTCCTTCGGCACATTGATGCCGGCAAAGGGGCCGTCGGCGGCGAAGGCGGCGAGGTGCTGCGGCTTTTCCCAGGTCAGGCTGCCGCCCAGCGTGCGGCCGCCACGGCGCAGCTTGACCGGCACGAGATCGTCGTCGCCTTGCGCGAGGCGCGGACCTGCGAACCGCACCAGCACGCCGCCATTCTCGATCCAGCCGTTGAGCCGGTCGCGCAGCTCCGGCGAGAGCGTGCCGACATCGGCCATCACGATCATCGGCACCTTCTGGTCGAGGAACTGCGTGATGATCTGCTGCGGCGCGCCGCGATCGCCGAGCCGGAGATCGGCGAAGGGGGCCAAGGCGCGGGTCAGATAGAAGGTCGGCGCGAGCAGTGGCTGCGCGGTGTCGCTGGTGGAGCCGGAGACGATGCCGACGGCGCGGCGGCGCCAGCGCTTGTCGAGCAGCTGCACGGCGCCGGCCGATCGTTCGCCTGCGATCTCGAGCCTCGTGATGTCGTTGCGCAGCTCGACCGGCAGATCGAAGCTGGCCTCGGCGTCGTGCGCGTTGCCGGCGAAGCTGAATTGCGCCTCGCCGAGCGGCGAGCCCTTGGCGTCGAGCGCGCGCACGATGCCGCCCGGAACCGACAGATCGGCACGCAGCACCTTCACGGTCATCTTGGCGGCGGCGTTCTCCGCGCCGGCCAGCGCCAGCGGCGAGGTCGTGCCGCCTTCGAAGACGGTCAGGCTGCGGTCGCCGATGGTCTTGGCAAGACCCGTCACGAACTCGCTGCCGCGGCCGGGATCGACGCCGTCGGAAAACCACAGGATCTCGGCATCGCCGGTCGCTTTGAGGAAGCGGTCGAGCTGCGGCAGCGCATCGGCGCGCTCGGTGGTGTACGGCTTTGGCGCGATCTGGCGCAAAGCGACGCGCGCCGCACCGGCCGGCATCAAGGTGAGATCGCGTGCCGGCTCGGACAGCGGCAGCAGCGCGACGCCGCGCCGGTCGGCATCGGCATTGGCGATGATCTCGTCGGCCGCCTTGATGCGGGTCTCCCAGCTCGCCGCGGCGCTCCAGCTGTCGTCGAGCAGGAGCACCAGCGGCGCCTTGCTGCCGACCGCCTCGGTGCGCGGGTTCCAGATCGGGCCGGCTGCCGCGAAGATCACCAGCGCTGCCGCGATCAGCCGCAGCAGGGTCAGCCACCACGGCGAGCGCGACGGCGTCTCTTCCTTCGGCGTGATGTCGAACAGCAGCCGCGTCGGCGGAAACTCGATGCGGCGCGGGCGCGGCGGCATCACCCGCAGCAGCCACCACAGCACGGGCAGGCTGATCAGGCCGGCCAGCAGCAACGGTTCGGCGAATGACAGCGGCAGACCCATCATGCGCCGATCCCTCTCGGGCCAGCGCCCACTTTGACGCCGCCGCGTGCGCCGAGCTTGCTGGTGGTCATGCCGGCGTGCAGGAACAGCAGCAGCTCGGCTGCGGAGCGGCTTGTCGTGTGCGTCGTGAACAGCCAGTCGAGCTTGCCGGTCTCGGCACGGATCTGGTCGCGGTGCAGCGCGACGCGCGCCACGTAGTCCTGCGCCCAGCTCTCGGCGCGGCCGGCGGTGATCACCTCGCCGCCCTCGGGCTCGACGAATTCGACGCGGCCGGAATAGGGGAAGGTCTCCTCGGCGGGATCGACGACCTGCACCATCGTGCCATGCGCGCCCGATGCGGACAGGCCGGCGAGCATGGCGCCGATCTCTGATATCGGCGACCAGAAATCGGAGAGCACCACGATCTCGGCGAGCGCCGACGGTACGAAGGACGGTGGCAGGCTGGGCCTGATCGTCTCATCGTGCAGCATCGCCTGCGCGATGCGATCGATCACGCTGCGGCTCGCGGTCGGATTGATCAGGCCGGGAATGCCGACGCGTTCGCCGCCGGCGACCAAGAGCTCGGCCAGGGCAAAGGTCACGATCAGCGCGCGCTCGAGCTTGCTGTCGCGCGCGCCTTTCGAGGCGAAGGCCATCGAGGGCGAGCGGTCGGGCCAGATCCACACCGTGTGCGCGGCCTCCCATTCCTGCTCGCGGACATAGAGATGATCATCGCGCGCGGAGCGGCGCCAGTCGACGCGCTGCGACGGCTCGCCGGACACGAAACGGCGATATTGCCAGAAGCTCTCGCCGGAGCCGGCGCGGCGCCGGCCGTGCAGACCATGGATCACATTGGCGGCGATCTGCCGGGCTTCGAGCACGAGACGCGGCAGCGAGGACGCCAGCGTCCGGCTTTCGCCATCGGCACGCCGTATCGCGAGAATCTCCTTGTCGGCGTGCCCCGGTGCTGTTGCCATCAACCGATCCGGCTCTTCAGCTGCCGGATCACGTCCGGAATGGTGCGCCCTTCGGCGCGGGCCGGGAAGGTCAGCGCCATGCGGTGCTTCAGCACGGGTTCTGCGAGATCGAGCACGTCGTCGATCGAGGGCGCGAGGCGGCCATCGAGCAGCGCGCGGGCGCGCACCGCGAGCATCAGCGACTGGCTGGCGCGCGGACCGGGGCCCCAGGCGATCAGCTTGCCGGCCTCACCCGCCTCGGGGCCGGGACGCGCCGAGCGCACCAGCGACAGGATGGCCTCGACGACGGAATCGCCGACCGGCAGCCGCCGCACCAGGCGCTGGGCCGCGATCAACGCATCGGCCGTCATCGCGCCCTTGGCGGCACTCTCCTCGGCGCCGGTCGTCTCGAACAGGATGCGGCGCTCGGCGTCGCGATCGGGATAGTCGACGTCGATCTCCATGAGGAAACGGTCGAGTTGGGCCTCGGGGAGCGGATAGGTTCCTTCCTGCTCCAGCGGGTTCTGTGTCGCCAGCACATGGAACGGCTTGGGAAGATCGTGCCGCGCGCCGGCAACGGTGATGTGCTGCTCCTGCATGGCTTGCAGCAGCGCGGACTGGGTGCGCGGGCTGGCGCGGTTGATCTCATCGGCCATCAGGAGTTGTGCGAACACCGGGCCGGCGATGAAGCGGAACGAGCGCTTGCCGACCGTGCTCTCGTCGAGCACCTCGGCGCCGAGAATGTCCGACGGCATCAGGTCGGGCGTGAACTGCACGCGCTTGGCATCGAGGCCGAGCGTGACGCCCAGGGTCTCGACCAGCTTGGTCTTGGCAAGGCCGGGGACGCCGATCAGGAGCGCGTGGCCGCCCGAGAGGATCGTCACCAGCGTGTTTTCCACGACGCGGTCCTGGCCGAAGATGACGCTGGAGATCGCCTCCTTCGCCGCGCGGATTTGTCCGGAGACCTGTTCGGCCGATCGGACGATCGCATCCTCGAGCTTCTCGGCACTCTCAGCCATTCCCGTCGCTCCTTCTGCCCCGCATCTTCAGCTTGCCGATTCAACCTGTCGACCGGCGTTCCGCTCCAGTTTGTCGGGATGCGGCTGCCAATCTATGCGAAGGCGCTGTATTCGTTGAGTTAAACTATCCCCATATTATCGGCATTCCGGGGTATTGACGGCATCACGATATGGCGACCTTACATCACGTGCAGCGGGCGCCAGGAACTTTTGCACAGACGAGCGCAATGAAATCCTGCACCAATCGTGCCAAGGCGGACGCAAACTCAAGGCAAACCATGGCGAAGCAAGGGCAGACTACGGATCAGGGACTCGAGCGGCTGACCTCGGCCGCGACGCAGGCTGGCACGTCCGGAAAGGGCCTGCCGCCGGTGCATTTGTGGAATCCGCCATTCTGCGGCGATCTCGACATGCGAATCGCAAGCGATGGTAGCTGGTACTACATGGGCACGCCAATCGGCCGCCCTGCATTGGTGCGCCTGTTCTCCACCATCCTGAAGCGCGAGGATGACCGCTATTTCCTGGTCACGCCCGTGGAGAAGGTCGGTATCCGTGTCGATGATGTGCCCTTCATGGCCGTAGAATTGCGGAAGGAGGCCGATGCACAGGGCGTGCGGCTGCATTTTCGCACCAATGTCGACGATTGGGTGGCCTGCGACGCCCAGCACCGGCTGCGCTTCGAGCGGAGTGAAAGCGGCGGGCTCACGCCCTATCTGCACGTCCGCGCCGAACTCTGGGCCAAGGTGACGCGGCCGCTCTACTATGAGCTGGTTGACATGGGTGAGGAGCGGGTGATCGATGGGGAGGTCATGTTCGGGGTGGAGTCGTCAGGTGCGTTCTTCCCCATGGCCAACGCAGAAGAGGTGAGGGCGGCGCTTTGAACGAGCCCATGGTGGTGAGGACTGCGGCGGCGGAGGTCAGCTCGGCCGAATTCTTCGCGCGTGGCCGGGAGCGGTTGGGCTTCGACGTTCCGCAGGCCCTGCTTGATCCCGACGTGATTCCGGCCAGCGGAGATTCCGGCACCGATCGCATGCTCGAGATCATTTCCCGCGAGCAGCCGATCCGCCCCGCGGCGGTGCTGATCCCCGTGGTCGATCACCCCGAGCCGACGGTTCTCCTGACGCAGCGCTCGCCCAATCTCTCCAGCCACGCCGGCCAGATCGCCTTTCCCGGCGGCAAGATCGACGTCACCGACGCCTCGCCGCTGGAAGCGGCGTTGCGCGAGGCGGAGGAGGAGGTCGGGCTCGACCGCAGCTTCGTCGACCCGATCGGCTATCTCGACGTCTACGGCACGGCCTTCGGCTTTCGCATCCTGCCGACGGTGGCGCGGGTCCGCCCGGGCTTCTCGCTGAAGATCAACGAGGGCGAGGTCGACGACGCCTTCGAGGTGCCGCTGGCGTTCCTGATGGACCCTGCCAATCACCAGCTGCATTCCAAGGAGTTTCGCGGCATGGAGCGCGCCTATTACGCGATGCCGTTCGCCGAGCGCTACATCTGGGGCGCGACCGCGGGAATCCTTCGCGTGTTGTACGAACGGATCTATCTGTCATGATCCGACCCGTGTTGACGGAAATCGGAATCTTCCTCATTCCTTTTGCCGTCTATGTGCTGTTCTTGATCGCGACCCGGGCAGGGCTGCTGGTGCCGGCGAACTGGCCTCTGCATCTGGTTGCAAAATTGACGGTGGCGGCGCTGGTGTTGGTGATTGCAAGTCTGGTCCTGCTCGCCGAGTTCTCCGGCGCGCCGCCGCATTCGACCTACGTGCCAGCTCATATCGAGAACGGCAAGCTCGTTCCCGGAGTGGAGAAATGACCGACGCGCGGGTGCTGAGCGCGCCCTGGCTCTCGTCCGGTCCGGCGGCGCGGGTGCTCGCGCTGCTCAATTGCGACGGCGAGGAAGCGCGGGTGGTCGGCGGCGCCGTGCGCAACGCGCTGCTCGGCATCGCCATCGGCGACATCGACATCGCCACCACCGCGCTGCCGGCGGAGGTGGTCCGGCGCGCCAAGGCGGCCTCCATCAAGAGCGTGCCGACCGGCATCGAGCACGGCACCGTGACGCTGGTGCTCGAAGGGCATCCGTTCGAGGTCACGACCCTGCGCGAGGATACCGAGACCTTCGGCCGCAAGGCCAAGGTCGAGTTCGGGCGCGACTGGGTCGGCGATGCGCACCGGCGCGACTTCACCATCAACGCGCTGTCGGTCGGTCCGGATGGGGTCGTGCACGATCATGTCGGCGGGCTCGCCGACATCGGTGCGCGCCGCGTGCGGTTCATCGGCGATCCCTCCCAGCGCATCGCCGAGGATTACTTGCGCATCCTGCGCTTCTTCCGCATCCATGCGGCCTTCGGCCATGGCGAGCCGGATCGCGACGGCTATCTCGCCTGCATCGCCGGCCGTGCGGGTCTCGCATCACTGTCGGCCGAGCGCGTGCGCATGGAGATGCTGAAGCTCCTCGTCACCGGGGGCGCGGTCGGCGCTGTTACGGCGATGGCCGATGGCGGGTTGCTGACGTCGCTGCTCGGCGGCGTCGCCTATCTCGGCCCGTTCGCGGCCATGATCGAGATCGAGCGCGCTCTGGCGCTGACTGCGAGCCCGGTCCGCCGTCTTGCTGCGCTTGCGGTCGCCGTCACCGAGGATGCGCGTCGTCTCGGCGCGCGCCTGAAGCTGTCCAATGCCGAGACCAAGGCGCTCGACGGCATGGGCCACCGCTGGTGGCGCTTCGCCTCGGCCGACGAGGCGCGGGCCCGGCGCCTGCTGTATCGTCTCGGCGAGACCGTCTATCGCGACCGCCTGATGCTCGGCTGGGCGCGGTCAGGGTCCGATCCCGATGCCCAGCGCTGGCGCGAGCTGGCGCTGTTGCCGCAGCGCTTCACGCCGCCGAAACTGCCGCTGAAGGCTGCCGATTTCATTTCGCGCGGCGTTGCCGAGGGGCCGCTGCTCGGCCACGTGCTCACCCTCGCCGAGGATGCCTGGCTGGCTGCGGACTTCCCGCTCGACGAGGCATCGCTGAACGCGATCGCCGATCAGGCGGCGGCCCGCGTCAATCGCGACGGACGGACCTGACGCCGTTCGCCGCGATCCGGTGCGACGCTCATGACAGCGTTTGGCGGGGATCGGCCGCAGCCACCCCGCCGGTCCGCGACGATGTCAGTGATCTGAAGTCTGACAGCGGCGGAAGCCCTCGCGCAGGATGTCGTCCGGCAGATCGCGCCCGATGAAGACCAGACGGCTGAGCTTCGCCTCGCCGGGCTTCCAGGGGCGTTGATGGTCGCCGTCCAGCAGCATGTGAACACCCTGAACCACGAAGCGATCGGGGTCGTCCCTGAAATGCAGGATGCCTTTCAGGCGCAGAATGTCCGTCCCGAAATGCTGGACCGTCTGCTGAATCCAGGGAATGAACGTCTCGGGCGCGAGCGGATGCTCGGTCGTCAGCGACAGGCTTTTGACGTGAGAGTCGTGCTCGTGCTCATGCTCCTCATCGAGGAAGCCGGGCTCGAAGGCGAGAATGCGGTCGATATCGAATGCACTTCGATCCAGGACCTTCGCGAGATCGACTGCGCACTGCTCGGTGCGATGGATGACCGCATAGGGGTTGATCGCGCGGATGCGCGCCTCGATCGACACGAGCTCCGGCTCCGAGACCAGATCGGTCTTGTTCAGCAGGACGACGTCGGCGAACGCGATCTGTTCCTGCGCCTCGTGGGCACGGTCGATCTCGCCGGGCAGATGCCGCGCGTCGATCACGGTCACGATCGCATCGAGCCTGGTGTTGCGGCGAACGTCGTCGTCGACCAGAAACGTCTGCGCCACCGGAGCGGGATCGGCGAGCCCGGTCGTCTCGACGATGATCGCATCGAACTTGCCGCGCCGCTTCATCAGTCCCTGCAGGATCCTGATGAGGTCGCCTCGCACGGTGCAGCAGATGCAGCCGTTGTTCATCTCGAAGATTTCCTCCTCGGCGTTGACGACCAGATCGTTGTCGATGCCGACTTCGCCGAACTCGTTGACGATGACGGCGTACCGCTTGCCGTGCGGCTCCGTGAGAATGCGATTGAGCAGGGTGGTTTTTCCCGCACCGAGATATCCGGTCAGAACGGTGACGGGTGTCTGTGTGGTCGCGGCGGTCATGTTGTCCCTTTCGGCGTCTCGAGCTCGCTGACCGTTCACGGCACTGCTGCTGGCCGCGCGGCCCGTGGGGACCGCTCCTCGGAGCGGTCCCTCGCCGACGAGGTGCTCCCGTCGTCGGCTTGATTTATGATATGTTATAACATAACATCAACGAATACCAGGAGCATCCGCGTGAGTCAGCTCGAAATCCTCCGCAGCCGGCGCGTCGGGCTTCCCGATGCGCCGTCCGACGTCCAGGCCCAGGTCCGAGCACCGGGAGAGGTGGTTCGCTTGAACGACTTCAGACCCAAGCGCGCCGAGAGGATCTATGATCCCGACAAGATCTGGTCCGGCGAGCACACGGCGCGGGATTTCACTGAACTCTGACGATCGGCCGCTGCGGCTGCCTGAGTTGTCACCTTTCGCGTGAGGTGTTGCAGCAGTGCGTCATCGCGCCGACGTGATCGCCTGATGCACGCGAATTCATTGCGCACGGGGTTGCGGAACCGCCGGTTCTCGGCGATGGACTGGCTCTCGCAGAGGATGCCTCGCTGCCGGTGCATTGAGCGCGCCACGGGGGCATCGCTGACCGCGATCGCCGATCAGGCGGCGGCGCGCGTCAACCGCGACGGATGGTCATGAATTTTCTGGCAGGCTTTGCCGATATTTCGCTGCTACAGCTCCTGCTCGTCGCCTCCGTCGCTTTGTTTGCTTCCATCATCGGTGGTCTCGCCGGCTACGGCACCGGCGCTTTGATGCCGCTCGTCCTTGTGCCGATGGTCGGCGCCGAGCCCGTGGTGCCGATCATCGCAATCTCCGCGATCCTCACCAATCTCAGCCGCGTCGGGGCTTATTTTCGCGAGGTCGACCGCGCGCGCGCGGTCGTCGTCATCTCCGCGGCGGCGCTCACCACGGCGCTCGGTGCCTACGGCTACACGCGGCTCACCAGTGCCGGCGCGGCGTTCGTGATCGGCACCATGCTGATCATGAGCGTGCCGCTGCGGCGTATCCTGCGCAAGCGCGACGTCAGGATCGGCAATGGCGGGCTCGCGGCCGGCGCCGTCGGCTACGGTGTTCTCGTCGGCGGCACCTCCGGCTCCGGCGTGATCCTGCTATCGCTGCTGATGGCCGCAGGCCTCGAAGGGGCGGCGGTCATCGCCACCGACGCGATGATCTCGGTGGCGACGGGCATCATCAAGATCTCCGTGTTCGGCCTCGCTGGCGTCGTCACCGCGCAGGTGCTGGCCTTCGCACTGCTCATCGGCGCGGTCGCGGTGCCCGGCGCCTTCCTGGCAAAAGCCTTCGTCGCGCGCATGCCGGTGCACATCCACGCCGCGATCCTCGATGCCGCAGTGATCACCGGCGGCGGCGTGATGATCGCGTCGGCGCTGCGGCATCTGCTGCCGGCGGTGTAGGCAGCGCCGCCTCAAGCCACCCGATCGGAGGGCGTGTTGGTCCTCGTCTCCGCGCGCGCGACGATGGCATCGAGCGTCGCCACCGCCCGGTTGGTCATCTCGTCGATCGGCGGCACCATGCCGCCGGTGGCGAGTTCGACGCGGTTGCGGCCCTTATGCTTGGCGCGGTACAGAGCGCCGTCGGCGACGCGCAGGATCTCGGTGAGGTCGATGCCGGCCTCGGGATAGGCGGCGACGCCGACCGAGATCGTCACCCGCGGCAGCATGCCGTCGCCATAGCTGATGTTGAGGGCCTCGACGCGGGCGCGCAACTCCTCGGCGCGCAATGCCGCCTCCTCGATCGCGCAGCTTGGCAGCAGCACCACGAACTCCTCGCCGCCGAGACGGCAGGGCATGGCGTCGTCGGCAAACGTGGCCTTGAGGATCTCGCCGATGTGGCGCAGCACGGTGTCGCCCGCCTCATGGCCGTGATTGTCGTTGAACGACTTGAAGTGATCGATGTCCAGCGTCACCACGCTGACCGGCGTGCGGCTGCGCGCGGCGCGCAGCAATTCGCGGCGTGCGGTCTCGACCAGACAGCGGCGGTTGTTCAGCCCGGTCAGCGCATCGCGCAGCGACTGATCGCGCAGGCCCTCGCGCAGCTTCACATTGGCGATCGCGATCGACAGATGCTCGGCGCAGGCGAGGCCGAGACGGGCGCGATCGGCGAAGCGCGCCTTGGCCTCCGCCGCGGTCTCGTTGCCTTTGAAGTTGTACTCGACGTGCAGCAGGCCGACGGTCTCGCCATGGGCGAGGATCGGAATGCAGCAGTAGTTCTCATTGACCTCGTCGTGCACGTGATCGCAGCGGAATTCGACCTCGCTCGTGCCGTGGATGTAGACGTGGCCGCGGCGCAGGCTCCAGCAATCGTCGGGGTGCAGGGAGCGGGTCGTCGAGGCGCCGTTCCATTCGGCGGCGACCTCGAGCACGTCGCGGCTGTCGGCATAGATGTAGAGGGTGCCGGTGCATTCCGGCATCAGGCCACCGAGCACCGTCGAGATCATCTGGTACAGCTCTGGCTCCGACTTCGCCGATTGCAGCCATTCGCTGAGCTCGGACAGCGTCCGGGTCGCGGCGTTGAGACGCTCGTTCTCGACCAGGCTGGTGCGGAAGACAGCCAGCGCCCGCGCCATCATGCCGAGCTCGTTGGTATGATCGGCATAGGGGATCTCGGTCTGCAGCTCGCCCTTGGCGATTGCCTCCATGCTGCGGGTGATGCGGAAGATCGGCATCGACACGTCATGAATGACGAACAGCAGCGTGGCGAGCCCGATCATGACGCTGACGCCGTTGACCGACCACAGCACGATCCGGAAGATCTGAGCGTCCAGCGTGGCGTCGGCGATGGCGCTGTCGGCCCGATGATCGGCGAGCTTGATGCCGTGCCCGATGGCGTCGACCACCGCCTGGAAGACCGGCGGCGTCTCGATGTTGACGACGTGCTCCAGGCGGTCGCGATCGGCGCCGACCTCCGGCTCGAGCATCACCGCCTGCTGCTTCTGGTACATGTCCCATTTGTTGACGAACTGGTCGAACGCCATCTTCATCGGCGCGTCGCTGCCGATCGTGTCCCTGAAGCGCGCGATCTGGGCGTCGACATCGGTGGTACGGCGTCGCAGCTCCTGCTCGGCCGCAGCGCGCGGCTCGGTCGCCGTGGACAGTGCGGCACGGATCGCGACGAGGTGAGCATGGGCGATATCGACGTCGAGATCGCCGAGAGCGCGGATCTTCGGCAGCCGGTCGCGGTTGATGCTCTCGACCGCGTCCTGCAACGCCGACAGCCGCATCGTCGCCAGCACCGATACGCCGCCGAGGATCAGCAGCAGGAGGAAGACGGAGGTCAGGAGCGAGTTCTTGATCGACACGCTCAACGAGATCTGCGGCAGATTGAGAGCCATGACACCGATGCTGCACCAACGGCTTGCGATCGGTCGAAGCGGCACGCACGGGCCGGCCGCCTTGTCCCCCTCCAAGCCCCGCAGTCATCAGACGCAGGGCCGATTTCGATTGGGTTACGGTTGCTCCGTAGGGCACCGGGGGGCGCCGCGAACGGCGCGGCTGGTTAAGGTCCGGTGTGCCGGCAGGGTGAATGCCGCGTGAACGTGCCGCCCGGCATGGCGCGCGAGCGCCATATCGAGTGCCGCATTTGGACTAATCGACTGCGCCACGAAGGCGGGGCTGCCTCAGCCCCACTTCATCTCGCCCTTCGTCACCTTGGCGCCGATGTCGAGGGCGACGCCCATGCCGAGGTCGGGAAACTTCGCCTCCATCGCGGCCTTCAGCGCCGCGGCGTCCTTGGCCTTGTCGAGCTCCTCCTCGAACGCGATGAGATAGGCCTTGGTGTGCCGGACGCCGGACAGATCAGTTGCGGCATCGGCGACGGCATGACCGGCAACCACGACGGCCGGCGCGCGTGCGGCGATCTTGTCGAGGGCGGCGATCCAGGCCGCGCGCTGCTCCTTGGTCGACGTGTCGGCAGTCCAGACATGGACGCCCGAGAAGATCATCACGCCGCCGAACACCGCCTTGAGCGAGCGCACCCAGAGATAGCGGCGGTTGGCGAGCCCCTCGGCTGCGACGATCTCGACCGTTTCGCCATCGACCGTGAGCGACGCGCCGTCAAAAGCCTCGGGCAGCACGATATCGGCCATCGTCTGCGGGCCGTTCTCCTTCAGCTGCGGTCCCCACACCGCGAGCTTCTTCTCGACGTTGCCCTTGATCGCCTCGATGGTTGCCGTCGCGGCGATCACCTTCGCGCCCGGGAAAGCCTCCCGAATCGGCTTGAGGCTGAAATAGTAGTCGGGGTCCGACTGGCTGACATAGATCGCCGTGAGTTTCTTGCCGCTCGCCTTGATGGCGGCGGCCACCGCACGGCCATCCGGATAGTTGAAGCCGCCATCGATCAGCATCGCCTCGGTTTGGCCCGAAAGCAGCACGGGCGCGCGGAAGAAGCCGTTCGGGCCTGCCGGGAAATGCGTCCAGCTGAGCTTGCTCTCGGCGGCATGGCCGCTTCCGGACGAGCCGAGAACGGCTGCGGCGGTTCCTGCTACTACTGACGTCATGATCTGTCTCCGTGTGGGCATCGTGGTCTCCTTGGCGTCGTAAATGATGGAGCGGGGCAACCGGCCGCGCTCCGGCGGCCCGCAACGGCCGGTTGAGGTGGGAATGTTGGTGGTGCCGACTGGGTCAGCCCGCTCGAAGCTGCGCGAGCAGACCATCGATCGGTTCGTACAGCACGCTGCCGGGCAGCGATCTCTGGTCGGCGTCATCACCGGCCAGCAGCGACGGGACGCCGGACAACCCGTGGCGTCGCATCAAGCTCTGCGCGGTTTGAATCCGGCGGCCATGGGTTTCGACGAGCGAATGATCCCGCTTCAGCATCCGCTCGGCGGCGGCTGCGAGGCCCAGTGATAGAAGGATCTCGCCCACGCCGGCGACGCTCACGATGTCCTGCCCTTGCACATAACGCGCAAGCTGTAGCTCCTTCAGGGCGGTGATCTCGCGACCGGGATCGGTGATGTGAACCGCCGTCAGGCCGAGCGAGGCAGCCGTCGAGTCGAACGCGCCGCCAGCTCCGAGGATGCGCTTGCGGTAGTCGTCGGAGAAGCGCTGCCCGGTCAGCTTGGCGATGCGCTGATCGTTGCTCCAGGCATATTCGGCAAACTGCGCATCCATCCTGCCGGCACCGCGACCTCCGAACAGGCCGGTGGGCAGCAGCTCGAGCGCGATGTCGTCGACGGCCGCGAGCTTTTCGATCGCCGGGCCGGCGCCGTAGCACCATCCGCACAACGGATCGAACAGATAGGTCAATCGCATGTCCACGCCTCTTCTTGGTTCGGCATCACATCGACATAGCGCGTTCTCTTTTGTTTAGAAGCAGGGCATAATCAGACAGACTGTATGCTTGTGACAGACAATTAAGCGGAGGCCGTGGACGTGGAGCCGATCAATCTCAATCGCCTCGTCTACTTTGCAGCGGTGGTGGACTCCGCCTCGTTCACCCGCGCGGCCGACCGGCTCGGGATCACCAAGGCGGTGGTCAGCCAGCAGGTCGCCCAGCTCGAGCGCGAGCTGAAGACGGACCTGCTGGTGCGGACCACGCGTCGCGTCGAGCCGACGGAAGCCGGGCGGCTGCTGCACGCGCGGTGTGCCGCGATCCTGCGAGAGGCCGAGAGCGCGATGGCCGAGCTGGCGCAGACCAACGCCGTACCGATGGGCCTGCTGCGCATCGCTGCCCCGAACGACTACGGCACCTGCATTCTCGCCCCGGTCGTGACGGCGTTCTCGCGGACCTATCCCGCCTGTCGCATCGAACTGATCCTCTCCGACAGCAAGGTCGACCTCATCGCGAGCCAGATCGATCTTTCGATCCGCGTGGGATGGCTCGACGACTCCACGCTGCAGACGCGCCGTATCGGCAGCTTCCGTCAGTTGCTGGTGGCCGCTCCGGGGGTGGTCAAGCGCGTCGCGCATCCGAGGGACCTCGCCTCGCTGCCGTTCGTGGCGAACGCAGCGCTGAAGGAGCCGCTCGCGTGGCAATTCACGAGAGGCGACAGCGAGCGCGAAAGCGTCCGGATGAGCCGGGCGCTGACCATCAACACGACGCCTGCGGTGCTCGCTGCGACCTTGGCCGGCGGCGGTCTGGCGGTGCTGCCCGATTTCCTGATCAGGGACGATCTCGCAGCCGGCCGGCTCGTTCCCATCCTGCCGTCCTGGACGCTGCCCGCCGGCGGCATCCATGCGGTCTATCCCGCCGCGCGATTCCGCGCGCCGAAAGTCACGGCCTTCGTGGCGATGCTGATGGAGGAGCACAAGCGGTCCGCGCCGCCGAAGCGACCGAGATGAGCGCGGCCCGGCGGCCTAGCGGGCGGGCACCAGCTCGGTCAGCGAGCGGATGATGCGGTCCGGCTTGACCTGAGTACCCTCGGGCAGGCCGTCGCCGTGGACGTCGATCCAAATCGAATAGATGCCGAGCCGCTGCGGCGCCTCGATCTCCCATTCCAGATTGTCGCCGATCATCCAGGTGTCCCCGGGGCCGACGCCGAGCCGCTCCATCGCGTGCCAATAGGCGCGCTCCTCCGGCTTGCCGAAACCGTGCTCGCCCTCGATCTGGATGTGGTCGAAGCGGTGCGCCAGCGCGAAGCGCTCGATCTTGGCGCGCTGTTGCCCGGCTTCGCCATTGGTGACCAGCGCGAGCTTGATGCCGCGCGCCTTGAATTCGTCGATGGCCTCATGCGCGCCGGGGAAGACGAACATCTGCTCGTCGCGATAGGCCGTGAAGCGGTCGGCAACCCGAACGGCAAGCTCGACGGGCAGGGCAGGGCCGTGGCTCGCCAGCGCCGCGAAGCCGCGCTTGACCACCTCCTGGCGCGCCTGGATCAGCTTCATCCGCCACTCGGCGCCGGCGACCGACCAGAAGCTGCGCGCCGAGGCCAGGATCGCGGCCGCCACCGCCTGGGACGAATGCGGTTGAAGCTCGTCGGCGAACTCGGTGGCGACGATGTTCCAGGCGATCTCGGGTCGGCCATAGGCCGACAGGATGGTGTCGTCCATGTCGATCAGCATGGCGCGGGGCAGGGCGGTGGTCATATCAAGCTTACGGGTCAATCAAACCAGGGTTTCAGGGCCATTTCACTTCGGGCGGCATCGACGACAATATGGACTCCACATTGCCACCGGTTTTCAGCCCAAATGTGGTGCCACGGTCATAAAGCAGGTTGAATTCGACGTAGCGGCCGCGGCGGATCAGCTGCTCCTCGCGGTCGGCGTCGGTCCATTCAGCGCTGACATTGCGCCGGACCAGCTCCGGATAGACGGTCAGGAAGGCGCGGCCGACGGCCTGCGTGAAGGCGAGATCGGCCTCCCAGTCGCCGGAGTCGTGGTGGTCGTAGAAGATGCCGCCGATGCCGCGCGGCTCCTTGCGGTGGGGCAGATAGAAGTACTCGTCGCACCACTTCTTGTACTTGTCGTAAGGGGCCACGGCCGCGTGCGCATCGCAGGCGCTCTTCATCGCGGCGTGGAAGGCGACCGTATCCGGGTCCTCCTGGGTGCGCCGGCGATCCAGCACGGGGGTGAGATCGGCGCCGCCGCCGAACCAGGCCTTGGTGGTGACGACGAAGCGGGTGTTCATGTGCACCGCCGGCACATGCGGCGACCACAGATGCGCGATCAGCGAGATGCCGGAGGCCCAGAACCGCGGGTCCTCGGCGGCGCCGGGGATCTGGCTGCGGAATTCCGGCGCGAACTCGCCATGCACGGTCGAGCAGTGCACGCCGACCTTCTCGAACAGCCGGCCGTGCATCATGCTCATGACGCCGCCGCCGCCATGTCCGCCGCCATGGTCGGTGCGCTCCCAGGGCGCGCGCACGAAGCGGGCGGGCGCGCGCGGATACAGCTCGGCCGGCGCCTCGTCCTCGAGCCGCTCGAACGCCGCGCAGATCTGGTCGCGCAGGCTCTCGAACCAGGCGCGGGCGCGGGCCTTGCGATCCTCGATGGCGGCAGTGGTCATGGACGTCCCCCTGGCACGTTGGCGCTCACCGCGCTGTCAAGACTCCATGACAGTCGCAAGTGACAGCGCTGTTGTCGCTGCAGGTGAGGTCCTACCACAATCGATCAGTCCTGCGGACCGAAATAGGTGCAGGTCTCGCGGCAGCTGTCGCGGTGGACGCTGACCTTGGTGACGTGGCCGATGGAGCGGACGCGCTCATAGATGAAGCGCGACAGGTTCTCCAGGGTCGGCAGCCCGATCGCCTCGATCTTGTTCAAGAACTTGTGGTCGAGCATGGCCTGGATCTCGCCCAGGCGCTGCGTCAGCACGCCGAAATCGACCACCATGCCGGTCTCCGGATTGGTGGTGGCGCCGCGCACCGTGACCTCGGCGCGGAAGGAATGGCCGTGGATCTCCTGGCTGGCCTCGCCGAGCGTGGTGATCGGCAGCGTATGCGCGGCCTCGAAGGTGAAAGACTTGGTCAATTCCCACATCGGTTCAGTCACAATCCTATCTGATGCCGATCATCTTGTGTGTCTGCAGGCTGAGCCGCCATTGCGGATGATGCTGGCAGTAATCGATGGCGCGCGCCGTATTCGCCGCGGCCTCCGGCCCGTCCATCGGCTGCAGCGAGAAACGCTCGAAGGCGAGCCCCTCGAAACGCTCCGGCTCGGCGCCATCCTGCGGATAGACCAGCTTCAGCTCATGACCCTGCCGGAGCTTCAGCTCGGCCCCGGCTTTGGGGCTGACGCAGATCCAGTCGATGCCATCGGGCGGAATGAGCGTTCCGTTGGTCTCGATCCCCACGGCGAAGCCCTGGGCATGGAGGGCGGCGATCAGCTCGGCATCGACCTGCAGCAGCGGCTCGCCGCCGGTGAGGATCGTATAGCGGGAGGCCGCCCCGCCTGTCCATTGCCCGGCGATCGCGGCGGCGAGATCAGCGGCGCTGTCGTACCGTCGGCCCAGCGTGCCGTCGGTGCCGACGAAGTCGGTGTCGCAGAACCGGCACGTCGCAGTTGCGCGATCGGCCTCGCGGCCGCTCCACAGGTTGCAGCCGGCGAAGCGGCAGAACACGGCGGCCCGCCCCGCCTGGGCGCCTTCGCCCTGCAGGGTCATGAAGATTTCCTTCACCGCGTAGCTCACGCTTCCTCTCCTTGGTCAGATTGCAATTGGACGAAATGTCCAACCTGGCGCAGCGCCTCGCCGGCGGCCATCGCCGCCGCCATCGCGACATTCAGCGAGCGCAGCCCCGGCTTGAGCGGAATGCGCAGCTGCGCATCGGCCGCCTCCGCCACCGTGTCGGGCACGCCGGCGCTCTCGCGTCCAAGCAGCAGGATGTCGTCCGGCCGATAGGTCACGTCCAGATAGGACGTCGTGGCCTTGGTCGTCAGCAGCAGCAGGCGATGGCCGGCCGCCGCTCGCCAGCGCTCGAAGGCACTCCAGGAATCGTGGCGCCGCCATTCCAGCTGGTCGAGATAGTCCATGCCGGCGCGCCGGAAATGGCGGTCCGACACCGGAAAGCCCGCGGGCTCAATGATGTGGGCCGCGAGCCCGAGGCAGGCGCACAGGCGTAGAATCGTTCCGGTGTTCTGCGGAATGTCGGGCTGATAGAGCGCGATCTGCATGCGAATTGGTCTTAAGGATGATGCGGAAAGTCCGCTTCGCCAGCGGGAATTGGTGCATGGCGTGCTGCGGGGCCGATAGCGGGCTTGCGCTCGTATCGCAAGGGTGCCAATAGAACGATTCTGGACAGCTTGTTCCTACCGGGGCGGTAGTACGAGCTGTTTTCTGCCGCCGCGGGGGACGCGGGCGCCGGCAGGCATCTCCCGGTCACGTGATCTCCAACGGCGAGATCCCACGACGTCGAGCGGGGCGGTTCCACCGGCTGCAACGAAGAAAGGGTTGGAATCGTGACAGCGTCTACTGCGGATCATCCGACACGCCGGGATTTTCTATTCGTCGCCACGGGCGCGACCGCAGCGGTCGGTGGTGTGGCCGCCCTGTGGCCCTTCATCTCCCAGATGAATCCCGATGCCTCGACCATCGCGGCCGGTGCGCCGATCGAGGTCGACCTCACGCCGGTGGCCGAAGGTCAGGACATCAAGGTGTTCTGGCGCGGCAAGCCGATCTACATCTCCCACCGCACCAAGAAGCAGGTCGAGGAGGTTCGCGCCGTCCCGGTCTCGAGCCTGATCGATCCGGCGACCGACCAGTCCCGCACCAAGGACGGCCACGAGCAGTGGCTGGTCGTCATCGGCATCTGCACCCATCTCGGCTGCATCCCGATCGCGCATGAAGGCAATTACGACGGCTTCTTCTGCCCGTGCCACGGCTCGCAATACGATGCGTCGGGTCGCGTCCGCCAGGGACCGGCGCCGCTGAACCTGCCCGTCCCGCCCTATCAGTTCGTTTCCGACACCAAGATCCAGATCGGCTGAGCGGACGTTACGCCCGCAAGCTCAAGCTCGATCGTGCAAGATAATTCTTTCAGGAACGCATCATGAGTGGACCTTCTGACTACCAGCCGAGCCACCCCGCCTTGAAGTGGTTCGAGCAGCGACTCCCCATCATCGGCCTGGTCCACTCGTCCTTCGTTGCCTATCCGACGCCGCGGAACCTGAACTACTGGTGGACGTTCGGCGCCATCCTCTCGATGATGCTGGGCGTGCAGATCCTGACCGGCGTCATCCTGGCGATGCACTATACGCCGCACGCCGACCTCGCCTTCAAGTCGGTCGAGCTGATCGTCCGCGACGTGAACTACGGCTGGCTGCTGCGCAACATGCATGCCTGCGGCGCGTCGATGTTCTTCCTCGCCGTCTACATCCACATGTTCCGCGGCCTCTATTACGGGTCATACAAGGCGCCGCGCGAGGTGCTCTGGATCCTCGGCGTCATCATCTATCTCCTGATGATGGCCACGGGCTTCATGGGCTACGTGCTGCCGTGGGGCCAGATGAGCTTCTGGGGCGCCACCGTCATCACCAACCTGTTCTCGGCCGTGCCTTATTTCGGCGAGAGCATCGTGACCCTGCTGTGGGGCGGCTACTCCGTCGGCAATCCCACCCTGAACCGCTTCTTCGCGCTCCACTATCTGCTGCCGTTCCTGATCGCCGGCGTGGTCGTGCTGCACGTCTGGGCGCTGCACGTGGCCGGGCAAAACAACCCGGCCGGCGTCGAGCCGAAGACCGAGAAGGACATGGTGCCGTTCACGCCGTACGCGACGATCAAGGACTTCTTCGGCGTCACCTGCTTCCTGATCTTCTATTCCTGGTTCATCTTCTACATGCCGAACTATCTCGGCGAGGCCGACAACTACATTCCGGCCAACCCGGCGGTGACGCCGGCGCACATCGTGCCCGAATGGTACTACCTGCCGTTCTACGCGATCCTGCGCTCGATTCCGAACAAGCTGGCCGGCGTCGTGGCGATGTTCGCCGCGATCATCGTGCTGGTGTTCCTGCCCTGGCTCGACTCGGCCAAGACCCGCTCGAACAAGTACCGGCCGCTCGGCAAGCAGTTCTTCTGGATCTTCTTCATCGTCTGCATCGGCCTCGGCTATCTCGGCGCCCAGCCGCCGGAGGGCGTCTACGTCGTGCTCGGCCGCATCCTGACGGTCTTGTACTTCGCCTACTTCCTGATCGTGCTGCCGTTGCTCGCCCGCATCGAGACGCCGCGGCCGCTGCCGAACTCGATCGCCGACGACGTGCTGGCGAAGTCCGGCCGCAAGGCGGCGCCGATGGTCTCGACGGTGATCGCGCTGGTCGCGGCGGTGTCGCTGCTCGCCGGCGGCATGAGCGACGCCCGTGCCAGCGAAGGGCAGGAGAACCCGCCGTCGGCCAAGTGGTCGTTTGCCGGTCCGTTCGGCACCTTCGATCGCGGCGCCGTGCAGCGGGGCCTCAAGGTCTACAAGGAAGTCTGCTCGAACTGCCATTCGCTGCAATATGTGGCGTTCCGCAACCTCGCCGAGCCCGGCGGTCCCGGCTACTCGCCGGCCCAGGCGGCGGCTTTTGCGGCCGAGTACAAGGTCAAGGACGGTCCGAACGACGCCGGTGACATGTTCGAGCGTCCGGGCCGCCCGGCGGACTACTTCCCGTCGCCGTTCCCGAACGAGCAGGCCGCGCGTGCCGCCAATGGCGGCGCCGCTCCGCCCGACCTGTCGCTGATCGCCAAGGCCCGTTCCTATAAGCGCGGCTTCCCCTGGTTCATCATCGACTTCTTCACCCAGTTCCAGGAGCAGGGCCCGAACTATATCAACGCGCTGCTGCAGGGCTATGAAGACAACCCGCCGCACGGCGTGACCATTCCGGAAGGCTCGTACTACAACAAGTACTTCCCCGGCCACGCGATCAAGATGCCGAAGCCGATTTCGGACGGCCAGGTGACCTATGACGACGGCTCGCCCACGACCGTCGCCCAGTACGCCCACGACGTCGCGACCTTCCTGATGTGGACCGCCGAGCCGCACATGGAAGCCCGCAAGCGCCTCGGCTACCAGGTCTTCATCTTCCTGATCATCTTCGCCGGCCTGATGTACTTCACCAAGAAGCGTGTCTGGGCCGCCGCGCACTGAGCGGGGCAACGAGTCGACGCGACGGAAAAGCCCCTCCGGGGGCTTTTTTGTTGCCCGAGCGAAGCCGTCATAGGGGAGTTCACCGGATGTCCTCGCTGCTGGCCTTCGCCGGCGCCGCCGTTCTCGAGATCGCCGGCTGCTTCGCGTTCTGGTCCTGGCTGCGCCTCGGCCAGTCGCCGCTGTGGCTGCTGCCTGGAATCGCCGCGTTGGCCGGCTTCGCCGCGCTGCTCACCATCGCCGACAGCCCGCTCGCCGGTCGCGCCTACGCCGCCTATGGCGGCATCTACATCGCTGCGGCGCTGTCGTGGGGCTGGCTGGTCGAAGGCCATCGCCCGGATGTCTGGGACGTCGCCGGCGCGTCGATCTGCCTCGTCGGTATGGCCGTGATCCTGTTCGCGCCGCGCGCGATGCCGGTGTAGTGCGCGTAGCCGCCTCCAGCCGGAAGCTTCCGAGCCACAAGTGCACTCTCTCCGTCATTCCGGGGCGCGCGGAGGGCGAGCCCGGAATCCATATCCACAGGCCGGCACGTGGCGAAGAACAGCGTCACGCCGATTCCGGATCCTCATCGTCAGTCGTGGTTATGGATTCCGGGCTCGCCCTTCGGGCGCCCCGGAATGACCGAGTATCAGGGGAGAACGGCCGCTGCGCTCACGTTCGAGCGAAGCTGGCGCGCCTGTTGTCGCACCTTCACGGGATTTGCGGTAAACCGCATGCCCAATTCCCAATCAGAAACGACGGAGGACCACATGGGCACCCTGATCAGCTTCAAGCGCCCCGACGGCCAGGAGGCCAAGGGCTATCTTGCCAAGGCGGCAAAGGCCGATGCGCCGGGCGTCGTCGTCATTCAGGAATGGTGGGGTCTGCAGGACCAGATCAAGGGGATGTGCGACCGCTTCGCGCTGGCCGGCTTCAATGCCCTGGCGCCCGATCTCTACAAGGGCACCGTGGTGCCGTATCACGACACGGACGCTGCGGGGCGCGAGATGAACTCGCTCGACTTCATGGATGCGACCACCCAGACCGTGCGCGGCGCCGCGCAATATCTGGCGCGCAACGGTGCCAAGGTCGGACTCACCGGCTTCTGCCTCGGCGGCGCGGTGACGATCATCGGTGCCACCCGGATCGACGAGCTCACGGCCGGCGTGGTGTTCTACGGCATTCCGCCGGAGCAGGCGGCCAAGCCCGCCGACGTCAAGATTCCGCTACAGGCGCATTTCGCCAACAAGGACGATTGGTGCACGCCGGCGCTGGTGGATGGTTTCGAGAAAGCGATGCAAGCCGCGGGCAAATCGCTCGAGCTGTATCGCTACGATGCCGAGCATGCCTTCGTGAACGAGCAGCGCATGACGGTGCACGATCGCGCCGCGGCCGAACTCGCCTGGGGCCGCGCCACGGCGTTCTTCCACAAGCATCTCGGATGATCTGAGGGATTCGCGCCGAACGACCGAACCGCGCGGGTCAGACCGCGCGGGCGGTCTCGGCGTCGGTCGGCAGGGGCTCGGTCTCGTCGCCGACCGAATCGTTGTTCGTCGGATCCGCAGAGACCGCGCTGGCCGCCCCGTCGGCGGAGCGCCGTCGACGCTTCATCCTCTTCGCCTGCGCTTCGAGGAAGCAATCGAGCAGCGTCTGCTGCTTCGGGAGCGCATGCGACACGGAAGGCTGTTTGCCGCGAGCCATGTTAACCAAGGTAATTCAATATGGTTAACCAATCATTGCCACACTATTGCAGATTGACAACAGTGTTGCCCTCGTGCCGAGCCAAGTTATGTAACTTTTTGGGCTCAGGGCAACCGCGGATAGGTGAAAAGGGCTGTGCGCACGCGCGCAACATGAGGTTGTGATGGCGGTCACAGCCGGCAGCTGCAGTTTTTTCGCCTCTTGCCGACGTCATATGCCCGCGAATCACCGTTGATTTGCGGGGATTCGCCCGGTGATCATGTTCGCAGGCGCTGCCGCGTGTTCGCGAGACGAACGATGGGGGCTGCCCCGTTGCATTGCAAAAGCAATCTGAGGTAGCATCATCAGGTCCTTATGCTGACGGAGAGAGCCGTGCGTGTGGCCTTTGCGCTGGCCGGGCTGGGCGGCTTGAACGCCCATGGCGCCGGCTTCCTCGACACCGCCCGCGCCTGGGGCGTCACCCCCGATCTGGTCACGGCGACCTCTGGCCAGATCCTGGTGCTGTCGGCGTGGTTGCAGGGGCTGGACCTGCGCGACCAGCTGATCTCTTCGGATCGTCTCCGTGATCCCACCTCGCAGCTGCGCACCGTGATGTTCGGCTATCCCGGTGTGTTTCGGCCGGCCTATGCGGAGGCGTTGACGCGGTTTGTCTCGTGGCCGGACTGGCGCGACGGACCGTTCAACGTGATCGCCGACCGGCTGCTGCCGGCCCAGCAATATGTCCCGGTGCGCAGCGAGGCCGATTTCATGCACGCCGCGGAGACGCTGAACGGCACCCCGATCGGCGTCGTGTTCAACACCTACGACCCCGAGACCGGCACCGGCTGCCTCTATGGCAACGACGCCGCGCGGGCGCTGCTGCCGTCGGAGAAGTCGATTCCCAACGCCCATGGCGCAAAGGCGCGGCAGTCGGCGGCCAAGCGCGACCGCCGCTACGCCTCCGACGTTTCGGCCGAGCGCACGATCCGCCCGATCACGCCGGAGGCGATCAAGGCGGCGCTGTGGCTGTCGCTGTACGGCTTCGCCAAGCTGCCCGAGGGACAGATGGACGGGGCCTATCACCGCGCCTGCATCGTCTCCGAGCTGCACGGCTTCGACCGCATCTTCGCCGTCCGCCCGCTCGCTGGGGGATGGCAGGGTGAAGTGCCGCAAAACTGGTTCGAGGTGCAGGACTGGACGTACGAGATGTGGTTCTCGGTCGGCTACAAGGCCGAGGTCGACGCGCTCAAGCGCATCAACGACCTGATCGCGGCGGGCGTCATCACCGATCCGAAATACAAGAGCGTCGACCTGGTCGAGATCCAGCCGGAGACGCCGGCCGGCTATTTCAACTACTTCGTCGAGCGCGGCGAGGTGTATGAGAGCGCGGTGGTGGCAACGGAGCTGAAGTTTGCCGAGCTCGGGCTGGTGAAGCCGGCGGAGCAGGCGTAGTCGACCGGGCAGGGGCCTGGCGCCGCTAGAGCATGATCCGGAAAAGTGGAAACCGGTTTTCCGAAAAGATCATGCTCAAACAAAGAGATAAGATGATGATGCGTTTCCGCCGAAACGCATCATGATCTACGACGCGCTGGAATCGAGATCGTCCGTGGCAGGATGTCCCTGCCTGCTGCGCGCCTTTCGCAGCGTCTCCGAGGGCAACTCGCCCATTGCGCTGCGATATTCCGAGGCGAACCGGCCGAGATTGCCAAAGCCGCATCTGAAGGCGACGGAGACGACGCTGGTGGCTTCATCGGGCGTTCCAAGCAGCTCCGACGCGCGCCGCAGTCGCACGCGCTTGACGAACTGGCCCGGCGATCCCCGTCCTGCTTCCGAGAACTCCCGGAAGATCGACCTCACGCTCACATGGGTCATGGCGGCGATCTTCTCCATGTCGAGCGGCTCGTCCCAATGCGCCTCGATATACGACTCGACGAGGTCGACGACGGTGCGGTTGGCGCGCGGCGGGGTGACGTGCAGTTCGTTGCTGAAATTGTGCCGATGAGCCAGCAGCAGCCGGATCATCAGGCTTCGCTCGAACTCGGCGATCGCCACGGGGGAGTAGTTCTGCCCGAATTTCTGCAACTCGTCCGCGGCCCTGAAGACATCCTGGCGAACGAAGGCCATCACCGTCGGATCCGGAATGTCGTCGTCCTCGAAGCTCAATGCGCGATCGCCGTCGTCGCCAAGGATGGCCTGCAGCAGGCGTTGCAGCGGTGCAGCCTCGACCCTCAACACCAGCTGGCGATAACCTGCGGGAAATTCCAGATCCAGCTTCGAATGTCCGCATACCAGGGGGCTCCACGCCGCAATCGCGTGATCCACGCCGCCGAGCCGATACCTTGCCGTTCCCCGGATCGAAAAGAACTGCCTGATGATCGTCGATTCCGGAAACGCAACCGACGTCGCGCCGTCATATCCGCAGAACGCGAGGCCGGTGGTCTTCAGCTGCGCGAGATTGGCTTCGGCGCCGAAATTGGCGTCGCCGCTTTCGAAACGGTCGACGCCGTAGACGCTGATCATGCGATCGCGCACGAACTCGCTGTCGCGTGATCGAAACAGCGGATAGCGATCGAGATATGAGAGGTCGCGCAATCAGTCCCCGCCTGGTCCTTGACCTCACGAGACGCCGGCTTCGCTTGATTGCAAATCCGAGCCGTTGCGAAAGGCGATGCTGAGGAAGGTCGGCGTTTCGTGAATCCGAGTCAAGGAGCCGCAATGTTCCATGGTGTGACTCTGTGGTCTTACTGGCCTGATCAAGACAGGCACCGCGAGTGAATGGGCCTGCCCTTTGCGGGGCTGGCGGTCATCATGCGCTGCATCAGCGTACCGTTTTTGCAGCTCAACCGGCAGCCGGACGGGATGTTGACTTCCATCGACTTAATGGCGACGGCAAAATTTGGCCATTCTGTCGGAGATCGGACAAATATTTCGATAAATCGATTCAAATAGGGTCCCTAATCGCTCCGGGTCGAAGCGCGCTGCCAGCCGCCTCATCGCCCCCTGAGCTTGCGAGGCTCGGGATGTTGACGCGGCGCCCCCCGAGCCGGAACTGGAAGCGCCCGATCGAGGAAGAGAAAATGTTCGGCCGCAGTTCAGCCAAGGGTCACGCGCAGGCGATCGTCGATGCGCTCAGCCGCTCCCAAGCCGTGATCGAGTTCAATCTCGACGGCACCATCATCACCGCGAACCAGAATTTTTGCGATGCGCTGGGATATCGTCTCGCGGAGATCCAGGGCAAGCACCACAGCATGTTCGTGTCCCCGGCGGAGCGCGAGAGCGCGGCCTATCGCGAGTTCTGGGCGGCGCTCAACCGCGGCGAATTCCAGGCGGCCGAGTTCAAGCGGATCGCCAAGGACGGCCGTGAGGTCTGGATCGAGGCATCCTACAACCCTGTTCTCGGCGACAATGGCAAGCCGGTGAGGGTCGTGAAATTCGCCACCGACATCACGGCCAAGAAGCTGCGCGGCATGGCCGACGCCTCGAAGATCGAGGCCATCGATCGCGCCCAGGCCGTGATCGAGTTCAAGCTCGACGGCACCGTCGTGACGGCCAACCAGAATTTTTGCGATGCGCTGGGTTACCGTCTCGACGAGATCCAGGGCCGGAATCAC
The DNA here is from genome assembly GCF_032377575.1 of Bradyrhizobium sp. SZCCHNS2022. NCBI lineage: Bacteria > Pseudomonadati > Pseudomonadota > Alphaproteobacteria > Hyphomicrobiales > Nitrobacteraceae > Bradyrhizobium > Bradyrhizobium sp. SZCCHNS2022. The sequence continues at coordinate 145,278 of NZ_JAUHHZ010000001.1, forward strand.
AGCATCTTCATGGAGCCGTCGGCGCGCGAGAGCGCGGCCTATCGCGAGTTCTGGGCGGCCCTCAACCGCGGCCAATATCAGAGCGGCGAATACAAGCGGATCGGGAAGGGCGGCAAGGAGGTCTGGATTCTTGCCACCTACAACCCGATGCTCGACGCCACCGGCAAGCCGTTCGGCGTCGTCAAGTTCGCAACGGACGTCACCCAGCAGAAGCTGAGGAACGCCGATCTGGCCGGGCAGATCGATGCCATCGGAAAATCACAGGCCGTGATCGAGTTCAACATGGACGGGACGGTCATCTCGGCCAATGACAATTTCCTGCATGCGCTCGGCTACACCCTGGCCGAGATCAAGGGCAAGCACCACAGCATGTTCGTCGAGCCGTCGGAACGCGAGAGCGCCGCGTATCGCGAGTTCTGGGCGGATCTGAACAGGGGGCGATATCAGGCCGCCGAATACAAGCGGATCGGCAAGGGCGGCAAGGAGGTCTACATCCAGGCGTCCTACAACCCGATCCTCGACCTGAACGGCAAGCCGTTCAAGGTGGTGAAGTACGCAACCGACGTCACCCGCCAGGTGCTGGTGCGGATGGGCAACGAGCGTGTCCGTGCGATGATGGAATCCGTCGCGGCCGGCTCGGAGGAGCTGAATGCGTCGGTGCGCGAGATTTCGGAAGCGATGACCAAGTCGCGGGAGACGGCCATCGGGGCCGTGGGGCAGGTCGCGGCCGCGGATGGCCAGGCGCAGCGCCTTTCGGACGCGGCCCAGGCCATGAGCGGCATCGTCGAGATGATCAACAACATCACCGGGCAGATCAATCTGCTGGCGCTGAACGCGACCATCGAATCCGCGCGCGCCGGCGAGGCCGGCCGCGGCTTCGCCGTGGTCGCATCCGAGGTCAAGAGCCTCGCCAACCAGGCCAAGCAGGCCACCGACAAGATCGCTCAGGAAATCGATAACCTCACCGGCATCTCCGGAGACGTCGTGACGGCGCTCGGCTCCATCAAGCAGGCGATCACCAATGTCAGCGAATACGTCACCTCGACCGCGGCCGCGGTCGAGGAGCAGAGCACGGTGACGAACGAAATGTCGTCGAGCATGGCCCGCGCCGCCGCCGAGGCCCAGGCCCTGGCGACCAGCGCCGCGGCCTGAGCTGCAGGCGGGGCAGCCGGAACTGGTTGCCCGGCGGCGGCGACCTTGAGCCCTTCCTGCAGGCGGAAGAGCTCGATCGCGTGATCAATGCGCTTCTGAAAGCGGGCCGCTACCGCACGATGCCGTAGCGGCCGCGCCTGGCTTGATATCTCCCTGGCGTCAGCCCGCGGTGACGGCCGCCACAAGCGCTTCGTTGGTCATCGGCCTGCCGTTCAGATTCCAGCTGCCGTCGACGGCATGGACGCCGTTGGACCAGATCCGGTCCCTGGCCAGCGTCCCGCCGGAGAGGTCATGCAGAATGTCGGTGGCTTCACCGAAGAACGCCGTCTGGATGTCGTGGCTGGCGAGCGCGAACGACGGCGTCTTGGTCTCGATCCAGGCGCCATCGACCGGTTGGCCGCCGGCGAAGGTCTGGCCCTTCGGCAGGATGTTCAGATGGGCCGTGACGTTCGCGGTCATGAGTCTGTTTCCTGCGAGACCATGATGTCTCAGGAACGATTCCGTAATCCGCGCGACCGCGATCGGCGCCTTGTCGGCGGCGATGACGCCGTCGGTGAGTGTGAGACTGATCGGCATGACTCCTCCTGTGCTCGCCCTGTGGCGGTTGTCCGCGGGCTGACGGTCCATTATATAACGACCGTGATCTCTCAATAGAATAACGATCGTTATTGGTCAATCATAAAATAACGATCGCTATGAAGGATGTCAGATGCGGTACCAGGCCGAGCACAAGCAGGAAGCAAAGGCAAAATTGCTGGAGGCCGCGGGGCGCGGATTTCGCCGGCTCGGCTATGGCGGGATCGGCGTCGACGGCCTCGCCAAGGAGGCCGGCGTCACCTCCGGCGCGTTCTATGGTCATTTCAAGTCGAAGGACGCGGCGTTCGAAACCGCCGCATTGGCTGGGCTCGAGGATCTCAGAGCGGGCATCGCAGCCCTTCAGGCGGAGCAGGGCGCCCGCTGGGCCGAGGCCTTCATCGCCTTCTATCTCGGTGAGCGCCTCACTTGCGCGCTGGATGCGAGCTGCGGCCTGCAGAGCCTGACCCCGGACGTCACCCGCGCCAGCGAGGCCATCAGGGCCAGCTACGGTGCCGCGCTCGACCGGGTCGCCCGGCAGATCGCGACAGGGCTCCAGGGAGCGAGCGACGACGCCCGGCTGCAAAAGGCCTGGGCGCTGATGGCGCTGCTCTCGGGCGGCGTGACGATGGCCCGCAGCGTCGCCTCACCCGAAGCCCGCGACGCGATTGCCGCGCATCTCAAGCAGGCCGCGCAAGGGCTTCTGTAGGACGGGACGGCTGCGACGAACGATCCTGCCAGTTAGTTACTCCGTCATGCCCGGGCTCGTCCCGGGCATCCACGTCGACCCCAGCACGCCGTATCGCGATCGTCACGAGACGCGGGGTGGAGATGCGGTGGGCGCGTCACGTCGCAGCATGGCTCCTGCCATGCGGACGAACGGCGGGCGCGCACGGTGAAGTCGCATGGTCCTGGCCTCCCGACGCTGAGGCTACGCTGGTGGTGATGATGATCCGCCGGTCACGGGGGCAAGACAGCCCGGTCCCCGGGGAGAATGCGTATAATCCGTCAGACCATCGCGCAGGAAAGGCCGGTCGTCCGGCTGACCTGTGGTGACTGCCGCCTGCTTTTTTTGCTGCAGGCGGGCCACGGGCATCAGCCGATGCCCGGCCTTCCCTGCGCCCTCGACTTGGAGAGGGCGGTGTTGATGATCATAACTCGGGCCGTGTGTCGCGAGAATGTTTCTCCATGTTCAACTGTCATCCCCGCGAAGGCGGGGATCCAGTACGCCGAGGCCCATCGACATGAGCCGCAGCGCTGGTGGAATACTGGATGCCCGCCTGCGCGGGCATGACGCCGGTGAAAATCAGCCGGGCTTTGCTTCTCGGCTTCAATACCGGCCTGATGAGCGGAGTGACGACCGCGGAAGCACCAGCGGCGAGCCCACCTGTGTCCCCGCCGCCCTTGACCACGGCCTCCCGCCGTGGTCAGTTCCGCGTCATGAGCACCCCTGTCCGCCCAGCCCGTCTCTGGTGGCGCACCTTGTAAAAGGTGGCCGGTGCGATTCATTTGACATTCGATCGCAGAGGGGCCGCCACGCAGCGGCGGCTTCCGGTTGGTCCTGTGTGGCGTTTCCTCGGCAAATTCCGTAAGAGGACGCCCAAGAGGACCCCATGAACAGGACCGTTTTCGCCCTTCCGGCCCGCAGCGACTACCGCACATCCAGCGGGCTCGCGATCACGCGCGCCGTCGAGCAGTTTTCCGGCGGCGCCAGCCGGCTGGACGACCTGATCGACCTGCTGGACCGCCGCCGCGGCGTGGTGCTGTCCTCCGGCACCACCGTGCCCGGCCGCTACGAGAGCTTCGACCTCGGCTTCGCCGACCCGCCGCTGGTGCTGGAGACCAAGGGCACCGACTTCACGTTGCAGGCGCTGAACCGCCGCGGCGAAGTGCTGATCGCGTTCCTGAAGGATACGCTGCGCGAGCCGTGCGTGGTCATCACCGCGGCGTCGCCGGCGCGGCTGGCCGGCCACATCGTCCGCGGCCCGGCGCCGGTCGAGGAGGACCAGCGGACGCGGCGCGCCAGCGTGATGTCGCTGGTGCGGGCGATGATCGCCGCGCTGGCCGCCAACGACGACCCGCTGCTCGGCCTGTTCGGCGCCTTCGCCTACGACCTCGTGTTCCAGATCGAGGACCTCGAACAGAAGCGGCCGCGCGAGAAGGACCAGCGCGACATCGTGCTCTACGTGCCCGATCGCCTGCTGGCCTATGACCGCGCCACCGGCCGCGGCGTGGTGCTGTCCTACGATTTTTCCTGGAACGGCCAGTCGACGTCAGGCCTGCCGCGCGACACCGATGCGAGCGTCTATCTGAAGGAGCCGCGCCAGGGGTTTGCCGACCACGCGCCCGGCGAGTACCAGGCGACGGTCGAGAAAGCGCGCGCGGCGTTCGCCCGCGGCGACCTGTTCGAGGCGGTGCCCGGCCAGTTGTTCGCCGAGCCGTGCGAGCGCTCGCCGGCCGAAGTGTTCCAGCGGCTCTGCCGCATCAACCCGTCGCCCTATGGCGCGCTGATGAATCTCGGCGACGGCGAGTTTCTCGTCTCGGCCTCGCCGGAAATGTTCGTGCGCTCCGACGGCCGGCGCGTCGAGACCTGCCCGATCTCCGGCACCATCGCGCGCGGCCGCGATGCCATCGGCGATGCCGAGCAGATTCGCCAGCTCCTGAACTCGGAAAAGGACGAGTTCGAGCTCAACATGTGCACCGACGTCGACCGCAACGACAAGGCGCGCATCTGCGTGCCCGGCACCATCAAGGTGCTGGCGCGCCGGCAGATCGAGACCTATTCGAAGCTGTTCCACACGGTGGATCACGTCGAAGGCATGCTGCGGCCGGGCTTCGACGCGCTCGACGCGTTCCTCACTCATGCCTGGGCCGTCACCGTGACCGGCGCGCCAAAGCTGTGGGCGATGCAGTTCGTCGAGGACAACGAGCGCTCGCCGCGGCGCTGGTATGCCGGCGCTATCGGCGCGGTGAACTTCGATGGCTCGATCAACACTGGTCTGACCATCCGCACCATCCGCATGAAGGACGGGCTTGCCGAGGTCCGCGTCGGCGCCACCTGCCTGTTCGATTCCGATCCTGCGGCCGAGGATCGCGAGTGCCAGGTCAAGGCGGCGGCCTTGTTCCAAGCCCTGCGCGGCGATCCGCCGAAGCCGCTGTCCTCGACCGCGCCGGACGCCACCGGCTCCGGCAAGAACGTGCTGCTGATCGATCACGACGACTCCTTCGTGCACATGCTGGCCGATTATTTCCGCCAGGTCGGCGCCAACGTCACCGTGGTGCGTTACGTCCACGCCCTGAAGATGCTGGCCGAGCGCAGCTGGGACCTGATCGTGCTGTCGCCGGGGCCGGGCCGCCCGGAGGACTTCAAGATTTCGACCACCATCGACGCGGCGCTCGCCAAGAAGCTGCCGATCTTCGGCGTGTGCCTCGGCGTGCAGGCGATGGGCGAGTATTTTGGCGGCCAGCTCGGCCAGCTCGCCCAGCCCGCGCATGGACGGCCGTCGCGGGTCCAGGTGCGCGGCGGGCGGCTGATGCAGGGGCTGCCGAACGAGATCGTCATCGGCCGTTATCATTCGCTGTTCGTCGAGCGCGACAGCATGCCGGAGGTGCTGACGGTGACGGCGGCGACCGAGGATGGCGTGGCCATGGCGATCGAGCACAAGACGCTGCCGGTGGGTGGCGTTCAGTTCCATCCGGAATCGCTGATGTCGCTCGGCGATGCCGTGGGGTTGAGGATCGTGGAGAATGCGTTCCGGCTCAATCAGCCGGGGTAACAGGTGGTTGCCGTCATCGCGAGGAGCGCGAGCGACGAAGCGATCCAGAGTTGTTTTCGTGGCCCTGGATTGCTTCCGCCTTCGCCCAGCGGGCTTCGGCGGACACGTCGCTTCGCTAGGAATGACGGCAGCAGATAAAATGGATGAGAGCACGATGACGTTCGATCTGGACATCAAGAACACGGTCCGCACCATTCCGGACTATCCGAAGCCGGGCATCCTGTTCCGGGACATCACGACCCTGCTGGCGGACGCACGCGCGTTCCGCCGCGCGGTCGACGAACTGGTGCATCCCTGGGCCGGCTCGAAGATCGACAAGGTCGCGGGCATCGAGGCGCGCGGCTTCATCCTTGGTGGCGCGGTGGCGCATCAGGTCTCGGCCGGCTTCGTGCCGATCCGCAAGAAGGGCAAGCTGCCGCACAAGACAGTCAGCATGTCCTATGCTCTGGAATACGGCACCGACGAGATGGAGATGCATGTCGACGCGGTGCAGCCGGGCGAGCGCGTGATCCTGGTCGACGACCTCATCGCCACCGGCGGCACGGCCGAAGGCGCGGTGAAGCTGCTGCGGCAGATCGGCGCCACGGTGGTGGCGGCCTGCTTCATCATCGACCTGCCGGATCTCGGCGGCGCCGCCAAGTTGCGGGCGCTCGACGTGCCCGTGCGCACGCTGATCTCGTTCGAGGGCCACTAGACGAGCGCTTCTGAAGTCCTGGCACATTGATCATGTAACCCCGACTGTCATCGTCCGCGAAAGCGGACGATCCAGTACGCCGTGACGTCTCGGTGACTTTCTTCTGCCGCGGAGTGCTGGATGCCCCGCTTTCGCGGAGCATGACAGCGGTGGGGACGGCGAGAACTCGGCATGGAAACGACCGATTCTCAGGAGACGCTCGTCTAGCCTAGGGAGCGTCAGGAGCGCTGCATCAGGAGTTCGGTCTCGATCTCACGCAGCGCATAATAATTGCGCCGGATCCATTGATAGAGCTCGGTCGACGGATCGCGCTCCTGGCGCAGGTAGCCGGTGAAGGAGAACGAGTAGCGCTCGATATAGGTCTTCAGGAACGCCGGCAGCGCTGCGATTTTCAGATGCTTGCTGCGGCTGTACAGCTGGGGCAGCTCCTCGCGCAGCACGTGATCGTTCTCGACCACGATCAGCTGGGCCTTCGGGATCTGGCGCCGCAGGGCGTCATAGGAGCGCATCGAGACGCGGTCGCCCTCGGCGCAGTACAGCACGATCGGGACCACGTTCCGCCGTGCAGCCTCCTTCAAAAAGCCGATCTGTTCGGACATTTTGAAGAACTCGTCGAACGAGTAGTAGCCGAGGTCGATCACCTTCGGGATGCCGTCGTTGAGGATCACCCGGTCCATCAGCTGGATCTTGCCGTAGGTGTCCTCGATGGTCGCGGTTTCCGTGACCTGGGGCAGGAAATCGAGCAGCGACGGCTCGCGCAGGGTCACGTCGAAGGCGAGCACCTGGCCGTTCTTGAGCAGCAGGAACTCGCTCAGCACGCGCGCGAGCAGCGTCTTCCCGGACTGCGGCCGGGGCGAGCAGACGATGTAGACGGGCGTCGCGGGCATCCAACCTATATCAGGTCAAACGTGCTTGCGATAAAGCCCCATCATTCACGGAGGTACTATTTTTCCCCGGCCGGCCGCGGCGGCGCCGCCTTGGTCGAGCCGACGATGTCGGTCAGCTTGATGCGGTCGTACTCGCTCCAGACGTTGGCGAGCCAGTGCCGGACATAGCCGCGCAGCACGAAGGAGTAGTTGGCTGCCTCGTCGCGCGGGCCCTTGTTGGCGACGAATTTGAGGAACGGCACCGAGGCGACCTCGACCTGCTCGAACGCCATTTCGTTCAGCTTCGGGATGGTCAGCTCGGTCGCATCCTTGATGCGGTGGAAGTAGGAATTGTAGGTCGACTGGTCCCACTCGAAGAAGCTGGTGTTGTTGATGAAGTTCTTCACCAGGAAATATTTCGCGCCGATCATATAGCTCGCCGTCTCGGCGATCTCGTCGAGCGAGGCGATCGAGGAGCCCAGGATGTGGAACACCGCGAAGGTGATCTGGCCGGAGCGGGCGGCATCGAGGAAACCGATGTCGCGGAGCGCGGCGAGGGTGGGCGACATCAGGCCGGCGCGGACGTCGATCACGGTCACCGACGGCGCCACCGCGCTCAGGGTGTCGAAGATCTTCATCTGGTCCGGCGTCGAGTTCATGTCGACGATCTCGGTGATCTCGGGGTGGAAGCGCTTCAGGGTGCCGCGCGGATGCTCGGTGTCGAACGCCCGGGTGGGGACGTTGTTGGCGCTGAAATAATCGAGCAACGTCCGCGACACCGTGGTCTTGCCGACCCCGCCCTTGTCCGCGCCCACCACAACCACTGCCGGTTTCGCCATGGAAAGTCCTTCAGCCCTGAGGCCGGCCAGGGGGCCGGCGCATTGCATTCTGCTTTGGGCGCGAACATGGCAGAAACGCTGGAGAATTCAAATTCATTGCAGCACGGGACGGGGGAAATTTGCGCCTTCATCCCAACGGGCCGGAGCAATCGAGAGCCTTGCTGCCGGATTCTCCGCTCCGGCTCGGATGGAGTTGAGAAGAAGTGGCAGGACGGCTGCGCGCGCTCCGCGATCCGCGCGCGATTCGTGCCTCGAGCTTCGGGATCAATGCCGACCCCAGGGACCGGAGGCCGGGGTGGTCCAGGGCCCCTGGGGCGCGTCGGCCGGAGCGGGCGAGGCGTTCGGGGCTTCCGCATGGCCCCAGGGCCCCTCGGAGGGCAGTGGCGGTGGGGCAGTCTCGTCCGCCGTTTCGGCGGTCTCGGACGGCAGCGCCGGGGGGGCAGGATCGTGGCCGCCGGCGAACTTGATCAGCGCCTGGACGCGGGCATCAACGGAAGGGTGGGTGGCGAACAGGTCGGCGAAGCCCTCGCGGGGATTGTCGACGCACAATTCCATCACCGCGGAGGTCGCGCCGGGCAGCTCGCCGCGGCCCTCGATCTTGCGCAGCGCGCTGATCATGGCGTCCGGGTTCTTGGTCAGCTCGACCGCGCCGGCGTCGGCGAGATACTCCCGGGTGCGCGACAAGGCTAGCTTGACGACCTGGGACAGCAGCCAGGCCAGCACGATCAGCACCACCGCGATGATCACCACGATGATCGCACCGCCGCCGGAGCCCTTGCGGTCTGAATCGGACGAGGAGGAGGAGGAGGACGAGCGGCCCCAGCCGCCGCCCCAGCTCATGTTGGTGAACAGGCGGAAGAACAATTCGCCGAAGAAGCCGACCACGCCGGCGATGATCACGGCCACCACCATCAGCTGGACGTCGCCGTTGCGGATATGGGTGAGCTCGTGGCCGAGCACGGCCTCGATCTCCTGGTCATCCAGGGCCGCGAGCAAGCCGGTCGTGACCGTGACGGAATATTGCCGCGGATTGAGCCCGGTGGCGAAGGCGTTTAGCGCCGGGCTGTCCATGATCTTCAGCTGCGGCATGGTGATGCCGCGCGAGATGCAGAGGTTCTCGAGCAGATTGTAGAGCCGCGGCTGCTCCTGGCGGGTCACCGCGGCTCCGCCGGTCACGGCGTCGATCATCTTCTGGTGGAAGAAATAGGCGATCACGATCCAGGCCGCAGCGCCGAGCGTGGCCCAGGGCAGGGCCTTGATCAGGTCGCGCGTGGCGGCGTGCATGTAATAGGCGACGCTGCCATTGCCGTTGATCATGACCTCCGCGATCAGCGCGCCGGCGAACACCAGCACGTAGATCAGCAGGAACAGGCCGCCGAGCAGCAGCATCGAACGGGTCTTGTTCGACGCGATGTGGGTGTAGAGACCATAGGCAGCCATGGCGTCGGGCCCTTCAGGCGCGAGGGCGCGGGCTCAGAACTTGACGCTGGGCGCGGTCTCGACCTCCGCCCGGCTGGTGCCGAGATCGAAGAAGTCCTTGCGGGTGAAGCCGAAGGTGCCGGCGAACAGCGCCGCAGGCAGCTGCTGGATGCCGGTATTGTATTCCTGGACCGCATTGTTGAAGAAGCGGCGGCTGGCGGCGATCTTGTTCTCGATGTCGGAGAGCTCGCCGGCGAGCTGCTGGAAATTGGCGTTGGCCTTGAGGTCCGGATAGGCCTCGGACAGGGCGATCAGCCGTCCCAGCGCCCCGGACAGCTGGCCTTCGGCGGCGGAAACCTGGGCCGGGCCCTGGGCCGAAATGGCCGCGTTGCGGGCCTTGATGACCTCGTCCAGCGTGCCGCGCTCATGCGCGGCATAGCCTTTCACGGTCTCGACCAGGTTCGGGATCAGGTCGTGGCGCAGCTTGAGCTGGACGTCGATGTCGGCAAAGGCCTGGCCGACGCGCTGGCTCAGGGCCACCAGCCGGTTGTAGGCGCCGAAGGCGAACAGCACGAGAATGACGAGGATGCCGAGGACGATCCAGCCGGACATGACAGGCTCCGAGGAGAGGGCAGGAGAACAGGGCGGCCAACGCATGGCGACGCCGCCGGATCCCTCATGGGACCGGCGTGCATTGGTCGCCGCAGGATGGGTGCCCGTTCAAGCCGGATCGGCAGAAGCGCTGGGTTCGACTGGCGACCGGAAGGGCGGGCGTGCGTCAGGCCGCGCGGTCTGGAGCCCTCAATACGGGCGGGCGACCTTCCACTTCTGGTCGGGATCGTTGCCCTTGATGTCGCCGGGAGCGCTGTCGAGCTGTGAGGTGTAGAGCGGGCGGTAGCGATAGGCCCACATCTTCTTGCCGTCGCTGCGCGTGATGACGGTGAAGTCGCCGGTCGCGACCGCGTTGTCGGGGGCGGGCAGCGGCGGACGCTTCTGGGCGCAGTCGCCGTCGCAGGTCGACTTGTTCCCGGTATTGTCGCGCTCGGTGTAATACAGCGTCATGCCCTTGAGGTCGGTGAGGATCGGGCCGTTCTTGCCGATCACGGCCTTGGCCGGTGCCGGGCCGGCTTCCTGCTTGGGGGCAGGCGGCGGCTCGGATCCGTGACCTCCGCCATGTCCTCCGGCAAAGGCGGTCCCTGCCGAGGCCAGCAGCATTGCAGCGATCGTCATCGTCCTGAACATCGACACGCGTTCCCTTGTGAGCAGCGCCTTCAGCGCCCGTTGCAGCTCACCGTAGCAAACGCAGGTTTTTCCCGGGTTTCGCGAAATCGCGAAAATGAGAGACAAACACGACCCGACGTTAACCATTCAGGGCCGTGGCGGTATCTATGGGCGCGGCGGCAAGTCCACGCCGTCGCCCCAGTCCCAGCGCCGCGCGGCGGCGAAGGCGACCTTGTCGCGGCGGGGAATGCTGACCGAGGCCGCGCTCCCATCGGCCAAGCACAGCTTGGCCGTCGCCGCGATCTTCGTCACCATTGGCGGTGCCAAAACGCGCGCAGGTGGGCGGTGCATGACCGGCTGGCGCGTCACGGCGACGAAGCTGAACTTCTCGTCCTCGAACGGCACATCCGCGCCCTTCAGCTCGCGATGCGCCCGCGACCGCGCCAGCCGCTGGACGAAGTGGCACCAGTCCGGCGTGATGAGCGGACACGCTGCCGCATGTGGGCAGGGGGCCGCGACATGAGCGCCGATTGCGATCAGCTGGTCACGGGCCGCGATGATGCGCTGATAACCGGCAGGCGTGCCGGGCTCGACGATCAGCAGCGTTTGGTTCGTCTTTTCCCACAGCAGGTCGACGACCGACATTCGCTCAATGTCGCTCAGCTCATTGATCATGTAGCTCGCGATCGCGAGATCTGCGCGCTCGGCACGATCGAGCAGGCCGCGTGCAGCGCCCAGCGCGTAGGTCAGATCGCGGCTGCGCAGCCCATCCTCGGCCAACGAGAGCGCCAGGGTGCGCAAGGCAGGATTCGCATCGATGGCGTTGAACGATGTCAGCGAGGAGAACGCTTCGGCGGCCGCGAAGCTGGCTGTGCCTGGCCCTGCGCCGACATCGAGCACTGTACCCGGGGCGAAGTCCGGGCTCGCCTGCATCAAAGCATTCAGGCTCGCAGCCACCGCAGCATAGGTCGCCGGCATCCGTACGGTGGCATAGGCGATCGCGTCGGCGTCGGTCGTGATCGCTCCGGAATTGCCGCCGCCCCGGTAAGTGTCGGAGATGCGCGTGGCGCGGGCTGCTGCATCCTGCCGCGACAGACCGTGCAGCTTGGCTTCGAGTGCGGCCTTGAGCGCGGCGGGAAGATCGGGAGAGATCATCGGTGCTCTCCAAGCATCATTCCGGATGCCGCTGCCGCGGCGATCCGGGATGACTTAGCAGCGTCACGCCACCTGCTGGTCGAGGATCTTCACGGCCTCGTCGAGCGCGACCGAGACGAGCTGCGACACGCCGCGCTCGGCCATGGTGACGCCGAACAGCCGGTTCATGCGCGCCATGGTGATCGGGTTGTGGGTGATGATGATGAAGCGGGTCTCGGTCGAGCCCTTCATCTCATGCAGCAAATTGCAGAAGCGTTCGACGTTGTGGTCGTCGAGCGGCGCGTCGACCTCGTCCAGCACGCAGATCGGCGAGGGGTTGGTTAGGAACACCGCGAAGATCAGCGCCATCGCCGTCAGCGCCTGCTCGCCACCCGACAGCAGCGACAGCGTCTGCGGCTTCTTGCCCGGCGGCTTGGCAATGATCTCGAGGCCGGCCTCGAGCGGATCGTCGCTCTCGATCAGGTGCAATGCGGCTTCGCCGCCGCCGAACAGCTCGGTGAACAGGCGCTTGAAGTGGTCGTTGACGGTCTCGAACGAGGACTGCAGGCGCTCGCGCGCCTCCTTGTTGAGGCTCTGGATGCCCTGGCGCAGCCGCTTGATGGCTTCGACGAGGTCGTCGCGCTCGGTGGTCAGCGCGGTGTGCGAGCCCTCGACCTCGGTGAGCTCTTCTTCGGCGCGAAGGTTGACGGCGCCGAGCCGCTCGCGGTCGCGGCGCAGCTTCTCCAGGCTGTCCTCGATCTCGTGCAGCGGCGGCAGCTGGGTGTCCGGGCCGATCTCGGCCATCGCGGCAACCGCGTTCGGCTCGCATTCGAGCATGTCGTGGATCTCGCGCTCGACGTCGGCGACGCGGCGCTTGGCGCTCTCCAGCCGCTCCTCGGCGCGGGCCGCGGCCTCGCGCGACTTCGACAACGCTTCCAGCGAGGCCTTGGCGGCGCGGTCGGTATCGCCCATTGCGGTCTCGGCCTCGGCGAGCGCGTCGGCGGCGACTTGGCGCTCCTCCTCGGCGATCGCGAGCTCGTCGATCAGCGCGCTGCGCTTCTCGGCGAAGATCTCCGGCGCGTTGTCGAGCTCGGCGCGCTCGTCCCGGACCTCGGCGATGCGCGCCTCGATGGTGGCGATCTGCGAGCCGGCGCCGCGGATGCGGTTGAACCAGTCGTTGCGCTCGTTGATGATCGCCTGCACGCGGCGATCGGCGAGCTCGGCCTCGCGCGCCAGCGCCTGCGCCTCGGCGCGCACTTGGGCGGCCGCACGGCGCTTGGTCTCGATCTCGGCGCGCACGGCGGCGAGCCGGCCGTCGGCCTCGGTCGTCGCCGGCAGCCCCTCGATTGCCTCCAGCGCATTCTCGTGCAGCTCGGCGATCTCGGCGCGGTCATGGGCGAGACGGGTCGAGGCTTCGACCAGCGCGGACTTGCGCGCCGAATGGCGGTTGATCTCGCGCTCGGCATTGGCGTGGCGCTCGCGCGCCGAATTGACCTCGCGCTGCGCGGCGCGCCAGGCTTCGCGCGCGGCGCTCTCGGCAGCGGTCGCGGCCTTCACCTCGGCCTCGGCGCTCTCCAGCGCCTGGCGCTTGCTGGCGGCGTCGATGCGCGCCTGCTCCAGCTCGGCCTCGATGTCGATCAGGCGCGCGCGCTCGGCGAGACGGCGCGCGGCACCCGTCGGCGCATGCGCGGCGGCGATGAAGCCGTCCCAGCGCCAGACGTCGCCTTCCGGCGACACCAGCCGCTGGCCGGTCCGCAGCTGCGACACCAGTTGCGCGCCGCGGTCGCGCGACACCACACCGATCTGGGCGAGACGGCGCGACAGCTCCGGCGGTGCCTGCACATACGCAGCCAACGGCTCGACGCCGTCCGGCAGCGCGGGGTCGGTGACCTCTGCGCCCGCAACGGTCCAGTGCATCGGCGCGGACGCATCGACCGGCGCATCGAGATCGTCGCCGAGCACGGCGCCGAGCGCCTTCTCGTAGCCCTTCGCGACGGTGACGCCGTCGATGATCGGCGGCCACAGATTCTTGGTCTCGCTGTTGACCATCTTGGAGATGGTGCGCGCCTCGGTCTCCAGCCGCTGCGCCCGCTTCTCGGCTTCGGCGAGCGGGGCGCGCGAGGCTTCGAGCTTCTGCCGCGCATTGGCCTGCGCGGCCTCGTTGGTCTGCACCGCCGCTTCGGCCTGTGCCTCAGCCTCTTCAGCCGCTTCGAGCGCGGCGGCGAGCGTGTCGAGATCGCCGAGATGGGCGGTCTCCTGCGCCAGCCGCTCCTCGTCGGCGCGGACATTGGCGATGTCCTGGTCGAGCCGGGCGAGGCGGTCGCGATGGCTGCGGACGTTGGCCTCGAGCTGGTTGCGGCGCGCGGTGAGGTCGGCGAGCTGCGTCGTCAGCTCGGTGAACTGGCGCTCGGTCTCGAGCAGCAGCGCCTCGGCTTCGGCGACACGCTCGTCGACGCCGCTGCGCATCTCGACGCGCGCCTTGATCTCTTCCTTCAGCTCCGCGTCTTCGGTCTCCAGACGCTGCAGCGCGACCTGCGCATCCTGGTTCTGCTGCTGCTCGCGCGCGACGTCGGCGGTGAGCTGCATCAGGCGGCGGTCGAGCTCGCCGGCGCGCTCCTTGGCGCGCACCTCCTCGCGGTCGAGCAGGTCGCGGGCATTCTTCAGCCGCTGCATCGTCGCAGCCGCACGGGCCTCGGCCTCGCGCAGCGCCGGCAGATGCGACGAGCGGATCGCCTGGATACGGGCAGACTCAGCCTGCTCGCGAGTCCGCTCGGCCATCTCGCGCACGGCGACGTCATGCGTATGCGCGGCGTCGTTGAGATCGGCATGCGCGCCCATCCAGCGCAGATGATAGAGCGTGGCTTCCGCCTTGCGCACCTTGGCTGCGACCTCGCGATAGCGGATCGCCTGCCGCGCCTGCTTGCGCAGGCCTTCCATCTGGCCGGAGAGCTGGCCGATGACGTCCTCGACGCGCAGCAGATTCGTTTCGGCCGCCTTCAGCCGCAGCTCGGCCTCGTGGCGGCGCGCATGCAGGCCGGCGACGCCGGCGGCGTCCTCGAGCACGCGGCGGCGCTGCTCGGGCTTGGCCTGAATGATCTCGCCGATCTTGCCCTGGTGGACGAGGGCGGGCGAGCGCGCGCCGGTGGCGGCGTCGGCGAACAGGATCTGCACGTCGCGGGCGCGCACGTCGCGGCCATTGATGCGATAGACCGAGCCGGCCTCGCGCTCGATGCGGCGCGAGATTTCGAGAATGTCGCGGTCGTTCACGGCGGCCGGCGCGGTGCGATCGCTGTTGTCGATCGTCATCACCACTTCGGCGTGGTTGCGCGACGGACGCGTGTTCGAGCCGGAGAAGATCACCGCGTCCATGTCGGCGGCGCGCAGCGATTTGTGCGAGGTCTCACCCATCGCCCAGCGCAGCGCCTCGACCAGATTCGACTTGCCGCAGCCGTTCGGACCGACGACGCCGGTGAGGCCGGGTTCGATCACGAAGTCAGTCGGTTCGACGAACGTCTTGAAACCGTGGAGACGAAGACGCGTGAGTTTCATGCACAGATTCTCTGTTGGCGGGAAACGAATCTCCCAGCCCCGACAATACCATGGATGGCAAAGTCAAAGTAACTTGAGTCGCCGTGGCGCCCCATTCTGAGGCCGGGACAATGGCGACGGGCGGTCCTCAGGGCAACCCGCTCGCCCTGCTTTTCCAAGGCTTTCTCGGGGCAATCAGCCTCCGAAACAGAAGCGGCCCCACGAAGGGGCCGCACTGTGTCTCGCAGGACTCAGTCAGTCGAATCAGCTCTTGAGGAGCGGGTTGATCCGCTTCTGAAACTCCTCGAACGAGGATTCGCCCTTGATCTTCTCGCCATTGATGAAGAAGGTCGGCGTCGAATCCACTTTGAGAGTGTCGCTGGCGTATTTCTGGTCGGCGGCGATCTTGTCGAGCAGCGCCTGGTCCTTGAGGCACGCTTCGACCTGCTGCTGGCTGAGGCCGGCCTGCTTGCCGATCCGCGTCAGGGTCTCCGTGGTGTTCTTCATCACCCAGTCGTTCTGCGAGCGGAACAGCATGTCGGTGACGGCGAAATACTTCTGCGCATCGCCGTTGGCGATGCAGCGCGTCAGCATCGAGCCGGCGGCGGCTTTGATGTCGAGCGGGAACTCGCGGAAGATGTAGCGCACCTTGCCGGTATCGATGTATTCGGTCTTCAGCTTCGGGAACACGGTGGCGTTGAATGCCGCGCAATGCGGGCAGGTCATCGAGGCGTATTCGACGATGGTCACGGCGGCGTCGGCCGGGCCGATGCCCATGTCGGGCAGCGACTGCGGCTTGGCCACGTCGGCGGCGCTCTGCGCCATCGCGTCCGAGATCAGTCGCAGCGGGGAGAAGCCGGCCAGCGCGGCGAGGCCGGTCAGCGACAGGGCAGCGGTGAAGGCGCGGCGGGTGATGATCAAGGCTCTGCTCCAAAATGGGCGCCTGCGGCGCCTGAAACGCTCGTAACTTGGCTTTTCGCTAGCTTGAAACCCAGTCAGAGGCAATGCCGGGCCTCAAAGCGGGATCGACGCGAGAGCGTCAATTTCGCTTGATGGCCGCGCCCAACCGGGCCAGCGCATCGCGCAGCGCGTCGTCCTCGATCGCGGTCAGGGTCGAGGCCACCTTGGCGACCTTCTTCGGATCGGGCGGGGCCGGGCGGCGCTTCACCGGCGGCCGGGTCAGCGGTCCCTGCCGCAGCGCCAGCTTGCCCACCGCGTGCCAGCCGAAGAAGCGGTTGACCCGCTCCAGGATGACATCAGACGAATGCTGGATCTCCAGCGCCATCGGCCCCTCGACACGCAGGATCAAGGTCGCCGGCTCCTGCGGCTGGCCCTCGACCGGCCGCGGCCACTGCATCTTCAGCGGCTGCGCATGCTCGGCGATGTCGCGCCCGGCAATCTCCGGCCAGCGCGTCACCAGCTCGCGTGCGGCAAACCCCTGCTTGGCATAGGCGGCCGACAGCACGTCGCCCATCATCAGCGACAGCGGTTTTGCAGTGAGACGGCCGGGCTTTGCCATGATGAACAGCGTTCTCGTGTGCGATCGTCAATCCGGGCACGAAGAAAGCCGTGGATGCCGCGGACGAGACGTCGGTCCAGCGGGCGACGATGGCTCCTGACGTACTAGATTAAGCCAATGGTGTCATCAGCCCTTCCTTCCAAGCGCAAGAGCCAGCCGGAGACTCGCGGCTCATCCGAGCGCCCAGCGCAACTGCTCGCCTGGTACGACCGCCACCGCCGGCGGCTGCCGTGGCGCGCGCCGGCGGGGCAGCGCTCGGACCCGTACCGGGTCTGGCTGTCTGAGATCATGCTGCAGCAGACCACGGTGAAGGCGGTCGGGCCGTACTTCGAGAAGTTTTTGGCGCGCTGGCCGGATGTCTCCGCCCTCGGCAGCGCTGAGCTCGACGACGTGCTCAGGATGTGGGCCGGCCTCGGCTATTACTCGCGGGCGCGCAACCTGCACGCCTGCGCCGTCACCGTGCTGCGCGAGCATGGCGGCGTGTTCCCGGACACCGAGGAGGGGCTGCGCGCGCTGCCCGGCATCGGCCCGTACACGGCCGCTGCCATCGCCGCGATCGCATTCGATCGCCTGACCATGCCGGTCGACGGCAACATCGAGCGCGTGACGACGCGCTTGTTTCGGATCGAGGAGGCGCTGCCGCAGGCCAAGCCGCAGATCCAGGCGCTCGCCGCGACCCTGCTCGGCCCGTCCCGCGCCGGCGACAGCGCCCAGGCGCTGATGGACCTCGGCGCCACCATCTGCACGCCGAAGAAGCCGGCCTGCGCGCTGTGCCCGCTGAACGAGGATTGCGCGGCGCGCCAGCGCGGCGACCAGGAGACCTTCCCGCGCAAGGCCGCCAAGAAGACCGGCACGCTGCGCCGCGGCGCCGCCTTCGTCGTCGTCAGGGGTGACGAGCTGCTGGTCCGCTCGCGCCCCGCAAAAGGCCTGCTCGGCGGCATGACCGAGGTCCCCGGCTCGGACTGGCTGGCCGGCCAGGACGATGCCGATGCTCTGGCACAGGCTCCGGAGCTTTCGGGCGTGAAGCGCTGGCATCGCAAGCTCGGCGTCGTCACCCACGTCTTCACGCATTTCCCATTGGAGCTCGTGGTCTACACGGCGAAGGTCGCGGCCCGGACGCGTGCGCCGGACGGCATGCGCTGGGTGCCGATCGCCACGCTCGACGGCGAGGCGCTGCCCAACGTGATGCGCAAGGTCGTCGCGCATGGGCTGGGGGAAGTGAGGCAGCGTGTCTGATTTAAGCTATTGGCGCTTCGCCTGCTGGCCGATGCGGGGGCAAAAGGCGCGCTTTGCGTGCGTCGCCAGTTCGGCAAGTATGTGGATTCCATTGTTCTCGCAAATACTCCTGTGGCCGCTTCATAGTGCAGTCCCATTGCTGTCGTCGAAAGTTCAATTCAACATGGAGTGACCTTTAGGGTTCCAATCCTTTGTTCCGCTTGCCCTCGTTTTGATCAATTCCAATCTTGCGATTTAAGAGTCTCGAGATCGAAGCCTTCAACTCAGCATGATCTTTCATTACCTGACTAATGCGCTCTGCAAGATCGACGAGAACCACTCGAATTTCCTGCGCAAACTCCAGGCAATGTTCATCGGATCGATCGTGGAGGCCCTCACTTAAAGCAGAGTGAAGTAACACGAGAGGGTTGTGTCCCTGGATCAGAAGCGCTTGAGGGATGGCGTCTTTGACCAACTCGACTGACTTTGAAAATTGCGTTTCTTCCTTTGCTGCCTGCAGAGCATTGATGACGCTATCTGCTACGTTAAGTCGCTTGGCTGCCTTGACTATCTCTCCGATCAAGCTTGACTTTTGGTATTCTACGACCCGTCGATAGTAGCTGAATGCGCCGACTCCCAGTCCCTGAAATTCACAACGTCTACCCTTCAAAAATAGGTCTCTGTGCTCGCCAAGTAAATCTAGCAAACGTGTCGGTGTCGGTGGGCCGAATGGAGGGAATTCTCCGAATTTGTAGATCGACACGCTTCCTGCGACCTCATTGTTACGTATTACGAGCGAGTACTTCTTAGGTTGCCGGCGACAATTCGAGCAAACGTACTCATGGAATAGCTCTGCGTAACTCTCCTTAAAATATACTTCTTGATCGCGCGAACGGTTTACCCGAAACATCCTCTCTCCGCCGCATTCAGGGCAATGCAGTTCTAGGATAGGTGAGCGGAGATATGCGTCTCCCTTATCCATCCTGATGGCATCGCGGACCATCAACGAGTGAGCCGGTGGTGTAGTCTCAAGAAATTGCTTAAACGAAATTGCGTCGACCGCTTCCGTTGTGTTTAGTTGGTTATTCTCATTCCCGCTCATCTCTCAACTCCGGCGCCAAGAAAGTGGCGAAACCCTACACTACCGGACAGCAAATCGATGCTGCTCGTAGGGCCTAACAGCGGTTTTTCCCCTGAATCGCGGACCCTTCGGCTGGTCACGACTCGATGGAGGCATTCGCTCGATCTCCCCGCCCAGGTGCGATTCGTTGGATTCGGCAGCCCGACGGCGCACATAGTTGTATTTTCTCCAGCCTATCCGAGTGTAATTGAATGTACTTTGATCTCAATTCGGATAGGGAGGCAAAAAGTGGCGCTATTGGCGGAGCAGCTTGTGGATGAATGGCTGAACAGGATCGGATTCTTCACGGTTCGCGGAATCAAGAGTGGCGTGAACGAAATTGATTTGCTCGGCGTCCGTCCCAGAGGGCATGAACTTGAAGGATGGCACGTGGAAGTTCAGGTGAGCTTTCGACCTGTGAGCTATATCGGAAGGCTCTCTAAAGAAGATCAAGCCGAACTCGGTGCCAAAAGTGCTAGTTCCGCTAAAAGGCGACCGCAAGCGGTGATTGCGAAGGGGATACAGCAGTGGATAGAAAAAAAGTTTTACTCCATTCGAAAGCAGGAAATGCGCGAGCAGTGTTGGAAAGGGATGGCTTGGAAACATAAGTTTGTTCATGGTGTCGTGCTTGATAGGATTGAGCTTCAAATGATTGAGCAGGGAGGGATTGAGCTCATCTCGTTTCATGACGTCTTGCGCTCTCTGTGCGAGCACAAGCCAGGTGAGCTATTTGGAGGAGCTGGGACGGACATTGCTGAGATCATGAGATACTTCGCCAATGATCCGGAGCAGGCTACGTTGCAAGCTCAATGACCGAGATTATGGTGATCGCACAAGGCTTGCTGCGGCGGGCATGCGAAGCGGCAGATTCCAGCAAGTGGGTGCATTGACGGCGGAGCATGCGCGGACGTTGCTGGTCATCCCGGTCAGTCGCTAAGTTCAATTCGGTTTTCTTCCGTTTTTCAGAATTTATCTTGACTTCACCCCCAAATCAGGTGTCTTATCAGCCCCGTTCCGTCCCGACAGGAGGGGCGTACGCGTCGTCACGACACGCGGGGCGGGATGCGGTGGCTGCGACGGCGTCGTGAGGACGAGCGACGTCGACCGGTCTCGTGCAGGGCTGCGGCGGCTTGCCGTCGTGGCGCGGTGCGGGGTCTTTCGCGGACGTTGAAATCGTGTGGTCCTGGCATCCCGGTGCTGATGCCAAGCTGGCGGTGATGATCCGCCGGTGACGGGGGCAAGACAGCCGGTCCCCGGGGAGATCACGTATAAGACGGAAGCCCATCGCGCAGGGAATGCCGGATGTTCCGGCTGGACCTGTGGTGACTGCCGCCTGCTTTCTTATGTGCAGGCGGGCCATGGGTTGCGGCCAGCACCCGGCATTCCCTGCGCCCTCTTTGTCGTGAGGGTTCCTGTTCGGCAACAGCTCGGGCGCTTTGCGCGGCGAGGACGGTGAGGTCATGTCTGGCGTGTTTCGTCGTAGTCGGCAGAAACAATGTTTCTCCTGCGAGCAGGCGGTGCGCAATCTCGTGCCGGTCAAGGACCGCATCACATTCTTCAAGGACCGGCGACGGCTTCCGCTATTTCCCGACGGTGCACACGATGGACGTGGCGCCGCTCTGACCGGGGGATGAACGACCTTCCTTCCGGCGACCGCCAGCGCGCATGCTGGCCGTGCAGATGTGTTCCCCGGGCGGCGGGATGGACGGCCGATGCCGCTGCCGCTAGGTTCGCGGCTCATCTTGTCGGGGATCATCATGCTCAAGCTCTATGTCGCGCCGGGCACCTGCGCGCTCGCCTCCCACATCGCGCTGGCGGAGACCGGTGCTCCCTACGCTGTCGAGAAGCTCAGCTTCAAGACCAACCAGCAGAACAGCCCCGAGTATCTCGCGATCAATCCCAAGGGGCGGGTGCCGGCGCTGGTGACGGAGCAGGGCATCCTGACCGAGACGCCCGCAATGCTCGCCTACATCGCGCAGCGCTTCCCGGACGCGCGGCTGGCCCCGCTCGACGATCTCTTCGCCTTCGCCGAGGTGCAGTCGTTCACGTCCTATCTCTGCTCCACCGTCCACATCGCCCATGCCCACAAGATGCGCGGCTATCGCTGGGCCAACGAAGAGTCCTCTTTCGCCGACATGAAGAAGAAGGTGCCGGAGACGATGAGCGCCTGTTTCGCGCTGATCGAGCAGAAGATGCTGCGCGGTCCGTGGGTGATGGGCGAGCAGTACACGATCTGCGATCCCTATCTGTTCACGATCGCGCAATGGCTCGAGGGCGACGGCGTCGACATCAATGCCTTTCCCAAGGTGGCCGATCACTTCAAGCGGATGTCGGAGCGGGCGGCCGTCAAGCAGGCGTTGGCCGAACTGGCGGCCTGACGATCAGCGGCAGCGGGCGCACGCGCTCATCTGGTCCGCGGCCTCGGCGCCGGCGCGCCGCCGAGGCCGCGGCCGGTGTCCAGCATCAGGCTGCGCAGCCAGATCGAGCCGGGCTCGAGCTGCGCCCGCGTCGGGTAGAACATGTACTGCTCGTCGATCCCGGGATCGAGCGGCGGCGCGACGGTCGCAAGCGCCAGGGGCCGCGCCAGCGCGGTGATCAGCCGGCGCGGCACGAAAGCGATGAGGTCCGTGCGCGCGGCGACATGCAGCGCCTCGATATAGCTCGGCACGACCAGCGCGATCCGCCGCTCCCAGCCCTTGCTGCGCAGCCAGCCGTCGATCAGGTCTTCGCCTTGGCCGCGCAGCACGACCGCGACATGCCTTGCGGCCAGAAACGCCTCGCGCCGGCTGAGCTGCCGGCCGGCCGGGTGGCCGCGGCGCACCGCGAGCGCGTCGCTGTCGGTGTAGAGCAGCTGGCGATGAAAGCCTTTGAAGGCGTTGCCGATCGAGATCACCATGTCGATGGTGCGGGCAAATTCTGCATGGAAGATCGCAGGCCCCCGCCACGGCACCACGTCGATGCGGACGCTCGGCGCTGCACGGGTCACCTTGGCCATCAGCGCCGGCATCAGCAGCTCGACCGCGAGGTCGGGCATCATCAGCCGGAACTGGCGCTCGCTGCTGATGGCGTCGAAGGCGTCCGGCGTGAACAGGCCGCGCACCTGATCCAGCGCCTGCGTCAGCGGCGCCCTGAGAGCAAGCGCACGCGGTGTCAATTCCATGCGGGCCCCAGTTCGCACCAGCAGGGGATCGCCGAGCAGGTCGCGCAGCCGCTGCAGCGCATGGCTGGTCGCCGGCTGCGACAGGCCGATCCGCAGCGCAGCCCGGCTGACGCTGCTCTCGCGGAGCAGCGCGTCGAGCGCCACCAGCAAATTGAGATCGAGCGCGGCCAAATTCATAAGACGAATTTACATCATATTCGATATCGATTGGAAGAATGGTGCGCTCTCCCTCATGCTTTCTCCCGTTCGACAGGACATCGGGAGAGAGATGCCATGACCGCCAGCGCCAACAAACGATTGATGCAAGAGCTGCTCGCAAAGGCCGCAACCGGTGACCGTGCGGCCTATGTCGCGGCGATTGCCGACGACGTCACGATGGTGATCACGGGGCAATATTCCTGGTCGCAGACGATCCGCGGCAAGCAGGCACTGCTGCGCAATCTCCATGGCCATCTCGCCAGCCTGCTCGCGGAAGGACGCCGCACCATTCCGCTGCGCTTCATTGCAGATGACGACGTGGTCGTCGTCGAAGCCAAGGGCGAGATGCGCACCAGGGCCGGCCAGCCCTACAACAACGACTATTGCCTGATCTACCGGCTGCACGAGGGCCGCATCGTCGAGATCAGGGAGTATTGCGACTCGACGCTGACCGAGGCGGTGCTCGGGCCGTTTCCGGCTGCGCTCAGGCAGAGCGCCCCACACGGTCAGGAAGAGCTTGCCATGACCGGCCCCTCACGGGTCCACCACAACAAGCAGATCGTCCAGGACGTGTTCGACGCGCTGGCCAACAGCAACCCGCAGCCGCTGATGGCCCATCTCGCAGATGACTTCCGCTTCGTCATCATGGGCAGCGGATCCTGGTCGCGCAGCTATGACGGCAAGGAGGCCGTTCTGGCCGAGCTTTTCGCGCCGCTCCGGGCGCGGCTCGGCCGCATCACGACGATTCCGCAACGGCTGATCGCGGAAGGCGATCACGTCGTCGTGCAGGCTCGGGGACGCAACACCACGGTCGATGGGCGCGCCTATGACAACAGCTATTGCAACGTGCTCCGCCTGGAGAACGGCCGCATCACGGAATGGATCGAATATTGCGACACGCTCCTGATCGAGGCTGCGCTCGGTCCGCCCTCTGCCGTGGAGCACGGGTGAGCACAAGCGAGGACAAGTGAGCAGATGCAGGCCGCCTCCGCCGAGCGGCGGGAACTCGCTGCTCGGTCGAGAGGATCAGGGTCCCGGTCTGGCCCGGCAAAAAGAGTGCTCCGGCACGGGAACCACATCCGTCCAGGCGGCGTTGCTTGAGACCGTGGCGCGCCTGCGGCCGACCTCCTTTTTTTCGGGCCCCTCAATGTCGCTGGCTGCCATTTCAGACGATCCGCTTTGCGCTGTCGGCACGGAGGGAATTCGCGGCAGGCTTAGAGTTATCACCGCCGCCGACCATCACGCGCTCGACGAGCGCCTCAGCCAGCTCGATCTGACCACGACGGCGCATTATCGCCGCTTCCTTTGCGCCAGCGCGGCTGCGTTGCTGCCGCTCGAGGAGGCGCTCGAAAACGCAGGCGTGGCCTTGGTCATCGACGATTGGGCAGAGCGGCGTCGGACCGAGGCGATCTGCGCCGATCTCGCCGACCTCGACGGCACGATTGTCGCGATGGGCCTGCCGATGCGGAGCCTGGACCGGCCGGCACTATTCGGCACGCTCTATGTGCTGGAGGGATCGCGTCTGGGGGCGGCCTATCTGCTGCGCGTCGTCACCGCCTCGGCGGATCCACGTGTCAGGCGCGCGACGCGCTATCTGCGCCACGGCGCGGGCCGCGGCCTGTGGCGCAGCTTTCTGGCGCAGCTCGCAAGAGAGCGCACCCATCCGGATGATGAAGAGAGAATGATCGTGAGTGCGCGCGAAACATTCGCGATGTTTGCGAAGGCGATGGCAGCCGTATGAACGAGCCGGTCAATCTCACCAATTGCGATCGCGAGCCGATCCACGTTCCCGGCCACGTGCAGCCGTTCGGCTTCGTGCTGGTGCTGGTGTCGGACTTCACGGTCTGCATGGCCTCGGAGAATGCGCCGGATTACCTGGGCGGCGACCTCGGCGGGCTGTTGCAGCGGCCGCTCGCCGCCGTGCTCTCCGCGGCGGCCGTGACGGCCATCCGCACGCGCGTCGACTATCTGAGCGGCCCCGACGCCGTCGAGCGCGTGTTCGGCGTCGATCTGCAGGGCCACGGCCGGCTGTTCGATCTCGCCATTCACTTCTCGGGAGCGTATCTCGTCGTCGAGGCCGAGCCGAGCCTGATCGAGCCGGGCGTGAACTCCGGCGAGCTGGTGCGGCTGATGCTCGGCCGCATTCGCAAGACGACAGGCATGATGGAGCTCGCCCAGGAGGCTGCACGCCAGCTCAAGCTGTTGACGGGTTTCGATCGCGTGATGGTCTACCGCTTCCATCCGGACGGATCGGGGGAGGTGATTGCGGAAACCGCGGGCTCCGGCCTGGAGCCCTTCCTGGGATTGCACTATCCCGCCTCTGACATTCCGCGGCAGGCGCGGCAGCTCTATCAGCGCAACTGGCTGCGCATCATCGCCGACATCAATGCCGCGCCGTCGCCGCTGTTGTCGACGCCGGCGCACAATGCCGGTCTGCTCGATCTGTCGATGAGCGTGCTGCGCGCAGTGTCGCCCGTTCATATCGAGTACCTTCGCAACATGGGCGTCGGCGCCTCGATGTCGGTCTCGATCCTGCGCGACGGCAAGCTGTGGGGGCTGTTCGCCTGCCACCATTATTCGCCCCGCCATTTGTCGTTCGAGAAGCGGACCGCGGCCGAGCTGTTCGGCCAGATGTATTCCTGGCTGCTGGAGGCGCGCGAGCGCGAGAGCGACGTCGCCTATGAGACGCGCGCGCATCAGATCCAGGAGCGGCTGATCGAGCGCGCCGCCGCGCAGGCCCACAGCAAGCGAGCGATCCTCGAATTCGTCGCTGACTACCGCCAGATGATCGCATGCGATGGCCTTGCCGTCTGGTCGGACGACGAGATCACGCTCGACGGCGAGACGCCGACCGAGGCGGAGGTGCAGGATCTGATCGGCTTCATCAACCGCACCTCGCCGGGGCGCATCTGCGCCAGTGCCGAGATCGCGAAGGTCTATGCGGCCGGTGAGGCGTTTCGCGATCGGGCCGCCGGCTTTCTCGCGATCCCGATCTCGCGCGCGCCGCGCGACTGCCTGATCTTCTTCCGCCGCGAGGTGCTGCACTCGGTCAATTGGGCCGGCGATCCCAACAAGACGTATTCGGAAGGGCCGCTGGGCGCACGGCTGACGCCGCGCAAGAGCTTCGAGCTCTGGCAGCAGATCGTCGCAGGCCAATCGCAGCCATGGACGACGGCGGATCTGCGCATCGCCGAAAGCCTGCGCGTCACGCTGCTCGAGGTCATCCTGCAATTGTCCGAGCTCGCCGCGCGCGAGCGGCGCGGCGCGCAAGAGCGGCAGGAGCTGATGATCGCCGAGCTCAATCACCGGGTCCGCAACATCCTGAGCCTCGTGCGTGGCCTCGTCGCGCAGAGCAAGGACACGGCGACCTCGATGGAGGAATTCGCCTCCGTGCTCGGCGGCCGGATTCAGGCGCTGGCGCGTGCGCACGACCAGATCACCAATCTGAACTGGGCGCCCGTCGCGCTGCGCCACCTGCTCGAGTCCGAGGCGGGGGCCTATCTCGGCTCGCGGGCAGGGCGCGTACGGATGGAGGGTCCCGACGTCGCGCTCGACCCGAAGGCGTTCGCGACGTTGGCGCTCGTCGTGCACGAGATGATGACCAATTCGGCGAAGTACGGTGCGCTCGCCGACTCGACCGGCCA
Source organism: Bradyrhizobium sp. SZCCHNS2022 (assembly GCF_032377575.1). Taxonomy (NCBI): domain Bacteria; kingdom Pseudomonadati; phylum Pseudomonadota; class Alphaproteobacteria; order Hyphomicrobiales; family Nitrobacteraceae; genus Bradyrhizobium; species Bradyrhizobium sp. SZCCHNS2022. The sequence continues at coordinate 171,336 of NZ_JAUHHZ010000001.1, forward strand.
GGTCCAGGTGCTGTGGCGGCTCGATCCGGGATCGAGCCTCGTGATCGACTGGAAGGAAAGCGGCGGGCCGCCGGTGCAGCCGCCGTCGCGTCGCGGCTTCGGCACCACGATCATCGAGCGTTCGGTGCCGTTCGATCTCAAGGGCGACGCCGAGATCCGTTTCGATCTGCTCGGCGTGCAGGCGCGCTTCGTCATCCCCGCCAATTTCGTGCAGGTCGTGCCCACGATGACCGGAGCGCCATCCCGTCTCTCGCACCAGCACGAGCAGGCGCCGCGGCTCTCCGGCGCCGCGCTGATCGTCGAGGACAATCTGATCATTGCGATGGGCGCTGAAGTGATCCTGCTCGAGCTGGGTGCGCGTCACGTCGATACGGCAGCGTCGGTCAATCAGGCGCTGAAGGCAATCGAGCGGGCCGTCCCGAGCTTTGCGCTGCTCGACATCAATTTGGGTGCGGAGAGCAGTCTGCCGGTCGGGCACAGATTGAAGGAGCTCGGCGTCCCCTTCATGTTTGCCACCGGCTACGGCGAGCGGGCGCCGATTCCCGCCGAACTATCCGACGCGCCCGTAATTCAGAAGCCGTACACGCGCGAGCTGGTCGAGAAGGCGCTGGCGAAGATGACGACGTGAACCCGGAGGCGGTGCGCAGTCGCGTCGCGCGGGGCGTGACGTCAACCTCGGCGCGGAGTTTCGCCGTGGTGTAGGACACAGGTTGAAGACGCACATGCCAACTGATCGTGTTTGCGACAGCTCGTCGCGGCTGCGCGCCGACTGAGGTGATTGGCATGCATAGATTCATGTGCATCCGCGCTCACATCCGCGTGTCCGCGTGAGCAAGACCATGCGTCATCAGCGGACGAGATCCGCGCCTATTCCCGCTGTTGCTGCGACAAAACAGCCCGAAAAAATTAGAACGCATCCAAAGGACACCGCTGTTCTAACATTGTTTCGACAAATGGAACCATCGCAGCCTTATTCCGAACGAAGTGATCGTCGAAACGGCGCATTGGGGGCGCGTTGAATCGTCGGAGGTCTGATGACGAATCGAACGACGAGTTTGTTGCCGTGCGTTGCTGTCGCTGTGTTGGTGGGAGCGGCTGCGGTGACAATCGAGTTTAAACCGGCATCGGCTGCTGACGAATGCCTGGCAAAGCCTGCGGCGACGCCGGCGGGGAAGCATTGGTTCTATCGCATCGATCGTGCGACCAAGAAGCAGTGCTGGTATCTGCGCGACGATGATCGCGCTGCGCAGGGCGCGTCGCTCGTCACGCGAAAATTGGCGTCGCATCGGGATCGCGCGGCGCTGTCGTCGTCGGCGGCCGATGCGCGCGCGGAATTTCAGTCGTCGGCGACCCAGGTCGCCGACGAGATGAAGCCGACGTCGTCGATCCCGAGCGCTGGGGCGATCCCGAGCGCCGGGGCGCGATCGTCCGCGCTGTTTCCGCCGGTCGCCGCGTTTCCGGCTGCTCCTGCGTCGGCTGCCGCGCCTCCGACGGCGATGGCGCCTGCGCCGGTGAGCCCGGCACCCGCCACGGAGGCGAGCGAAGCTGCGGCGAGCGATTCCGCTGTTGCGACGCGTTGGCCCGATTCGTCCGCGCCGCCGCAGGCGCAGCCCGCGCCGGCGCCGCGTCCGTCGTCCTATAAGCTCGCTGCAGCCACGGGCGATGCTGCGCCGACCGATCCCGTCGCCCCGTCGCAGGCAGCTGTCGACCCTGCGCCGATGATGTCGGTCGGCGGCATGGTCGACGACGCGGCGCGGACACGGCTGTTCGCCTTCCTCGGCGCGGTCGCAGTTGCAGGATTCTCGACCAGCGTGCTGCTGGCCCGCGCCCGCGCCAAACGGCAGCTGCGTCTCGAGCCGGTCGCTGCGCGCCGCGTGTCCCGTTGGCCGGCCGAGCCGGAGCTGGATCGCATGCATCTGCCGCCGGTGGACGGCTTCCATCCCGGTGTGGCAACGCGACGCGAGCCGCAGCGGGTGGCGCAGGTCTCGGTCGTGCCACGCGACGACGTGCGCTATGATGATCAGTACGAGGTCGAAGACCTCCTGGCGCGCTATTCGGGGCAGGGACGCCGGACGTCGTGAGCGTCAGGCGGCCGTCATCTCGGAGCGGATCTCGGCGCGCAACTCGTCGATCAGCCTGAGGCCGGCCTTGGTCTCCACATGCCAGAAGGTCCAGCCGTTGCAGGCCGGCAGCCCCTGGGCGACGGCGCCGATCCGATGGATCGAGCCGACCTTGTCACCGAGCATGATGGCGCCATCGGCGCGCACCAGCGCGCCGTAGCGGCGCTTGGAATCGACGAGCTTGGCGCCCGGCGCAATCATGCCGCGCTCGATCAGCTCGGAGAAGGCGACGCGCGGTGCCTCGCGCGCCGTCATGAACGGCGCGAGCGTCTCCGCGGGGAGAGGCTCGACCGCCGCGATGCGTCGTTCTGCCGCTTCCGCATAAACCTTGTCGCGCTCGAAGCCGATGTAGCGGCGGCCGAGGCGTTTTGCCACGGCTCCCGTCGTGCCGGTGCCGTTGAACGGATCGATCACCAGATCGCCCTGCTTCGACGATGACAGCAGCACACGCGCCAGCAGGCCTTCCGGCTTCTGCGTCGGATGGATCTTCTTGCCGCCGCCATCCTTCAGACGCTCCTCGCCGGTGCAGAGCGGGATCAGCCAGTCCGAGCGCGCCTGCACGTCTTCGTTGGACGCCTTCAGCGCTTCGTAGTTGAACGTATAGCCCTTCGCCTTCTCGTCGCGCGCGGCCCAGATCATGGTCTCGTGCGCGTTGGTGAACCTGCGGCCGCGGAAGTTCGGCATCGGGTTCGACTTGCGCCACACGATGTCGTTGAGGATCCAGAAGCCGAGATCCTGCATGATGGCGCCGACGCGGAAGATGTTGTGATAGGAGCCGATCACCCAGATCGTCGCGCTCGGCTTCATCGCGCGGCGCGCGGCGAGCAGCCAGGCACGCGTGAAGTCGTCATAGGCGGCGAACGAGGAGAACTTGTCCCAATCGTCGTCGACGGCATCGACCTGCGATTCGTCGGGACGCTTGAGCTCACCCTTGAGCTGCAGGTTGTACGGGGGGTCTGCAAACACCAGGTCAACCGATGCGGCCTGGAGTTTCGACATCTCGGCGACGCAGTCGCCGACGATGATTCGGTGCTCTTCAAGAGCCTGGAATTTAGTGCGGGGCGCCTTTGCAGACGCCCCGCGACGCGACTCTACCATGACTCAAGAACTCTGACTCAGGCGACGCTGTCGGCGACGCGGGACCTAACAACCGACTGCCCACACAATGACGTGGCAAAGTAAAAATGGACTTAACCCGGAAAATTTTTCGCATCTCAGCAAGCATGTTCATCACGCGCACCGGCGATGAAGAGGCGTTCATCGACGCGCGGCGTTGTCTGCGCAACGTGACGCCGGCGAATGGTTTTTTCGTTTTCCTGCGCGCGTGCGATGCTCTCCGAGGTGCGGCAATGCCCGCGGTTTTTTCGCGCCACGCTAGGCAAAATTTGCCGGCCGGGTTATTGATTAACACAGTGGAAATTTTACCTGTTTGCCGCGTTAGGCATTTCGCGCAGAGCCGCGCAAGAATCGTGAGGAAAGGCCGCCATGCGTTACGATGATTTCCGTCGCAGCGACGACATCGACGACCGTCGCGACGAAGGCGGCGGGATGGGCGGTGGTATGGGTCTGCCGATCGGCGGCGGCGGTCTCGGCATCGGCACCATCATCGTGCTCGGCCTGATCGGCTACGCCTTCGGCATCGATCCGCGAATCCTGATCGGCGGCGCCGAGATGCTGGGCCACGGCAGCGCGCCGAGCTACCAGACCGAACGGCGCTCCGCCGGCAAGACCGGTGCGCCGAAGGACGAGATGGGCGACATGATCGCCGGCGTCCTCGGCGAGATCGACGATCGCTGGACCGAGATCTTCCAGGCGTCGGGGCAGAACTATTCCGGCCCCAAGATCGTGCTGTTTCGCAACAGCACCAATGGCGGCCGCTGCGGCATGGCGCAGTCGGCGATGGGCCCATTCTACTGTCCGCCCGATCGGCAGATCTTCCTCGACACGAGCTTCTTCCGTGAGGTCGAGACGCGCTTCCGCGGCTGCTCCGGCAGCGCCTGCAAGTTCACCGCGGCCTACATCATCGCGCACGAGGCGGGGCATCACGTCCAGAACCTGCTCGGAATCCTGCCGCGCGTGACGCGGATGCAGCAGCAGGTCGGCAGCAAGGCCGAAGCCAACGCGCTTCAGGTCAAGGTGGAGCTGCAGGCCGACTGCCTGTCCGGCGTCTGGGTCAACCGCGAGGCCAAGAAGCGGCCGGGCTTCCTCGAGGATGGCGACATCGACGCTGCGCTGACCACGGCCTCGGCCATCGGCGACGACACGCTGCAGCGCAAGGCCACGGGCCGTGTGGTGCCGGATTCGTTCACCCACGGCTCGGCCGCGCAGCGCAAGCGCTGGTTCATGATCGGCTACCAGCAGGGCTCGGTGCAGGCCTGCAATACGTTCGCCGCGAACGCGCAGCTCTAGAGCATGATCCGGAAAAGTGGAAACCGGTTTTCCGAAAGATCATGCTCAAACAAAGAGATAAGATCATGATGCGTTTCCGCCGAAACGCGTCATGATCTAGGGAGGGCGGAGTCACGATGGCGATCGACGAGACCAAGAGCTTCATTCCCCTCAACATCGCCGTGTTGACGGTGTCCGACACGCGCTCGCTTGCCGACGACAAGTCCGGCAACACCTTGAGCGACCGCCTGACCGCGGCCGGCCACAAGCTCGCCGCGCGCGACATCGTCACCGACGATGTCGAGAAGATCCGCGCCGTGGTGAAGGCGTGGATCGCCGATCCCGGCGTCGACGTCATCATCACCACCGGCGGCACCGGCTTCACCGGCCGCGACGTCACGCCGGAGGCGATCGAGCCGTTGTTCGAGAAGCGCATGGACGGCTTCTCGATCGCCTTCCACCTGCTGAGCCATGCCAAGATCGGGACGTCGACGATCCAGAGCCGCGCGACTGCGGGCGTTGCCGGCGCGACCTACATCTTCTGCCTACCGGGCTCGCCCGGCGCCTGCCGCGACGGCTGGGACGGCATCCTCGCCGCTCAGCTCGACTATCGCACGCGGCCCTGCAATTTCGTCGAGATCATGCCGCGGCTCGACGAGCACCTGCGCCGGCCCAAGGCCCAGGGCGCAACCGCGTAGCTTTTCACCGCTGCGCGCTCAGCATCCGGCGTCACTTCGCCGGCACGATCTCGAACGCGCCGCCGCCTTCGATGGCGGCGCCGATGAGGCCGCCCACCATGCTGGCCGCGAAATTATTCCCGCGCGGACCCACGATCATCCGGTAGGTCTTGCCGGGCACGGCGGTGAAACGAATGCTCGACGACCCCGGTGACGCCCAGGTCGAGACGGTGATGGCGACCGGGCCCGGAGGAAGCTGCCCCCGGTAGCTTTCGCCGCGGCCGAGGCTTGCCACCTTCGCGCCGTTGATCTCGACGGCGGCGGGTACCGCCAGATAGAGGAGATCGGTCGTGCGGGTGATCGCGATGGTCGCGCGGCCCTTGGGGGCGGCATGCGCGGAGCCTGCGATCCCAACGGCGCCCGCAAATGCAAGACACACGGCAAGCTTCGATCGGCACGTCAAACTGATCACTCGTGATCCCCCGCTTCAGTTTGGCGCGATACTACTGAAGCGCGGCAACTCCGCAATCTACGCGTGAGACGCGTTGCATGGTGGAGCTGTTCCTACTGCCGGTTGCCTCGGCTCGCCGCGCGCGGCAGCTCGAGCTCCCAGGTCTCGCCCATGAGTTCGATGCCGAACGACGCATGCGGCTCCTCGCCGACCTTGCGGAAGCCTGCGCGGGCATAGATGTCACGCGCTGCCGTGAGGATGCTCTGGGTCCACAGCACCACTTTGCTGTAGTCCTTCTCGCGGGCAAAGCGGATGCATTGCTCGGTCAGCGCCCGGCCGACGCCGAGACCGCGCGCCTTCTTTTCGACCAGCAGCAGCCGCAGCTTGGCGACGCCGTCGCCGCCGTCGACGAGGAAGATCGAGCCGACCGGCTCGCCGGCCAGCTCCGCGATCCAGCAATGCTCGCGGGCCGGATCGTAGCTGCGGATGAACTGTGCGCCGATCTCGGCGACCAGCGCCTCGAACGTGATGTCCCAGCCATACTCCTCGGCATAGACAGCGCCGTGCCGCGACACCACCCAGCCGATGTCGCCGGGACGATGGCTGCGCAGCAGCACGGTGGAGCGTCGCGGCTGCGGCGGCTCCAGCGCGGTCTCGATGGCGCCCATCGCTCCGACCAGACGGTTGCGGACCTCGGGCGCGAGCGGCGCCAGCATCGCCGCGATCTCCTTCTGCGAGCTGCGATCGAGCCGGGCATAGGCCTGCCGCCCCTTGGCGGTGAGGCTGAGCTGCTGTTGCCTCCGGTCCGACGGCAGGGGGGTACGAGCGATCAGGCCGTTCTCGTCGAAGCTCTGCACGATGCGGCTGAGATAACCGGCATCGAGGCCGAGCGAGAGACCGATCTCCTTGGCAGAGACGGCGTCGTGCTGGGCCAGCTCGTAGAGCACGCGCGCCTCGGCCAGCGAGAACGGGCTGTCGAGCAGATGTTGGTCCAGCGCGCCGAGCTTCCTGGTGTAGAAGCGGTTAAAGGCGCGAACCGCGGCGACCTGGTCATTGGACGGAACGTTGATCATGGGGCACCTCGTATACTTGCCATTATCAATCAATTGATTGACGATGACAAGTATCCGGCGCTAGACCATGATGATCCGGCTGCGCAGCATGGTGCGGGAGGAGCGGCCGAGCTGACGCAGCAGCCGCGCTTCAGCACGCTTATGCTCGGGCTGGTAGCCACCGATCTGCCGGTAGTGATCCCGCGCGATCAAGAGGCCCTGGTCGCCTAGCGGCCCGGCAAGAACGCGGACGACCGATCGCAGCCGGTCACGCAGGCTGACGGCGGCGTAGGGCGACCGGGCATAGCGGAAAATTCCGGCGCGCGGCCGGCCGCTGGCAGCGACGCTCTGGACGAACTGCATGGTCTCGTCGATCCACCCCGCGTCGAGCACCGCGCCCGCGGGCAGAAACATCAGCCATGGCGCCCGGGCCTTCGCGGCGCCGGCGGCCAGCGCTGCGGCATGGCTGCCCTCGAAACTCATGAAATGGCAGCCGGCGACGTCGGCGACGCGCTCGATCACGCTGGGATCGGGAGAGCGGTCGACCAGCAGCACCTCGGTGACGATACCAGCCGCTGCGCCCGGCACCAGCGCGGACAAGGTGGCCACGGCGGTCTGCTCGACCCCGGCGGTCGGGATGATCACGCTCAGCATGAACCTGGCATCGTCGTTTCCAGCGCCTCCGGTTCCGTTGTTATCATCTTGTCACAACCAAATCAGCCCGCTGCACTGCAGAATTTTGCAGCATGCGCCGGCGTCGCACGTTCGGGCTGCGCCTGAACGTTTGCTATTTCAAGGTGCGGCGTGGCCGAGGCTCGCGCTCGGCTGGCTCAGTCGCCGGCCTGCACCGTCGTCGTCCCGCCTGCGCTGTTCTGCCAGACCCAGTCGCGGATCTCCGGCATGTCCTCGCCATGCGCGCGGATGTAGCGCGCATGCGCGATCAGCGCGTCGCGGAACTTCTGCTTCACGGCGGCCGCCGACACGCTGAGGCCCGGCACGCGCTCGATCGCCTCGATGGCGAGGTGGAAGCGGTCGAGCTCGTTGAGCACGACCATGTCGAACGGCGTCGTCGTGGTGCCTTCCTCGATGAAGCCGCGCACATGCATGCCGGCATGGTTGGTGCGGCTGTAGGTGAGGCGATGGATCAGATAGGGATAGCCGTGATAGGCGAAGATCACGGGCTTGTCTGTCGTGAACAGGCTGTCGAAGTCGCGATCGCTGAGGCCATGCGGATGCTCTTTCGCAGGCTGCAAGGTCATCAGGTCGACGACGTTGACGACGCGGATCTTCAGCTCGGGCAATTCCTTGCGCAGCAGAGTGACGGCTGCGAGCGTCTCCAGCGTGGGGACATCGCCGGCGCAGGCCATCACCACGTCCGGCTCCGCATCGGCCGGCCCGGTGCCGGCCCATGACCAGATGCCGATGCCGGCGTCGCAATGCGTTGCCGCGTCCGTCATCGACAACCATTGCGGCGCAGGCTGCTTGCCGGCGACGATGACGTTGATGCGGTCGTAGGTGCGCAGGCAATGGTCGGCGATCCACAGCAGCGTGTTGGCGTCCGGGGGCAGGTAGATGCGGACGATGTCGGCCTTTTTGTTGGCGACGAGATCGACGAAGCCGGGATCCTGATGGCTGAAGCCGTTATGGTCCTGCCGCCAGACATGCGAGGTCAGCAGATAATTGAGCGACGCGATCGAGCGACGCCATGGCAGCTCGCGCGCGACCTTCAGCCATTTGGCATGCTGGTTGAACATGGAATCCACGATGTGGATGAAGGCTTCGTAGCAGGAGAAGAATCCATGGCGGCCGGTGAGCAGATAGCCTTCCAGCCAGCCCTGGCAGAGATGCTCGCTCAGCACCTCCATGACGCGGCCATCCTGGGCGAGATGGACGTCATAGGGCTCGATGCCTTCCATCCAGACGCGCTCGGTGACGTCGAACACGGCGTCGAGCCGGTTCGAGGCGGTCTCGTCCGGGCCCATGATGCGGAAGTTGCGCGTGGCCTGGTTCAACGTGAAGACCTCGCGCAGGAACCTGCCGAGCTCCCGCGTCGCCTCGGCGATGGTCTCGCCGGGGGAGCGAATGTCGACTGCGAAGGCGCGATAGTCGGGCAGCTTCAGCTCGCGCTTGAGAAGGCCGCCATTGGCATGCGGGTTGGCGCCCATGCGTCGCGCGCCTTTCGGCGCCAGCGCCTGCAACTCCGGCGCCAGACGGCCGGTCGCGTCGAACAGCGTCTCGGGCTGGTAGCTCTTCATCCACGCTTCGAGCAAAGCGAGATGCTGCGGATTGCGGCGGGGATTGCCGATCGGCACTTGATGGGCGCGCCAGAACCCTTCGACCTTGAGGCCGTCAACCTCCTTCGGCCCGGTCCAGCCCTTCGGGCTGCGCAGCACGATCATCGGCCAGCGCGGGCGATGGATCACGGCATCCGGCTGGCGCGCATTCTGCTGGATCGAGCGGATGCTGGCGAGCGCAACGTCGAGCGCATCCGCCATCTGCCGGTGCATCGCCTGGGGCTCGTCGCCCTCGACCAACAACGGCGCGTAGCCGTAGCCCTCGAACAAAGACTTGATCTCGGCATCGGCCATGCGGCCCAGCACGGTGGGGTTGGCGATCTTGTAGCCGTTGAGATGCAGGATCGGCAGCACCGCGCCATCATGCGCCGGGTTGAGGAATTTGTTCGAGTGCCACGACGCGGCGAGCGGTCCCGTTTCGGCCTCGCCGTCGCCGATGACGCAGGCCACGATCAAGTCGGGATTGTCGAACGCCGCGCCATAGGCGTGCACCAGCGCGTAGCCGAGCTCGCCGCCTTCATGGATCGACCCCGGCGTCTCCGGTGCCGCATGGCTCGGAATGCCGCCGGGAAAGGAGAACTGCCGGAACAGCTTGCGCAGCCCGTCCGCATCGCGCGTGATGTCGGGATAGATCTCGCTATAGCTGCCCTCGAGATAGGTGTTGGCGACCACGCCCGGGCCGCCATGCCCGGGTCCGCAGACATAGATCACGTTGAGATCCTGTGCGGCGATGGCGCGGTTGAGATGGGCGTAGATGAAGTTCAGCCCCGGCGTCGTGCCCCAATGGCCGAGCAGGCGTGGCTTGATGTGCTCCGGCTTCAGCGGCTCTCTCAGCAGCGGGTTGTCGAGCAGGTAGATCTGGCCGACCGAGAGGTAGTTGGCGGCGCGCCAATAGCGGTCGAGCAGGTCGAGATCGTCAGCGGGAAGCGTCGGTTGGGGAGAACTGAGCTGCATGGGACCTCGCTTGCCGTCCGTTTCGCGCCTGCGGGAGAGTACAGGAGAGTAACGCCGCACCGTCCCGTTCCAACGCGGCCGCAGCATAGAACGGGAATGTGATGGCTGGCCTTGCGCAGGCTCAGAACGGATCCTCCGAGCTTGTTCAATTTTGATCTTGTTATGTTCTCTTTTTGTGCTATACCTTGGCCATGAGCCGAGCATCTTCACATGCCCTCAAGCGCCCGCCGGTCCAGGTGCCCTCCGAGCCGGCGGGCGCGCCTTCCCCGGGTCCTGAGCAGAACCGTCCCGAGACCGATTTCCCCGAGCTCGCGGTCACCATCGACCGGAGCCGGCGCCGCGGCCGGGGGGCGCAATCCAATGCGAGCGGACGCTACGAGGCCGAGGCCCGCATCGCCTTCGACGATGGCTGGCAGAGCCTCGAGGAGCTGCCGCCATTCAAGACCACGGTCGCGACCGACACCTCGCGCAAGGTCATCACTCGCAACGACTCGCCGGACATTGGCTTCGACCGCTCGATCAATCCGTATCGCGGCTGTGAGCACGGCTGCGTTTATTGCTTCGCGCGGCCGACGCATGCTTTCCTCGGCCTGTCGCCGGGCCTCGACTTCGAATCCAAGCTGTTCGTGAAGCCGGATGCGGCGGCGCTGCTGGAGAAGGAGCTGGCGGCGAGCGGCTACGAGCCGCGGATGATCGCGATCGGCACCAACACCGATCCGTACCAGCCGATCGAGCGTGAGCGGAAGATCATGCGCGGCATTCTCGAGGTGCTGGAAAAGGTTGGCCATCCCGTCGGAATCGTCACCAAGTCGGCGCTGGTGATGCGTGATGCCGACATTCTGGCGCGGATGGCCAAGAAGAACCTGGCAAAGGTCGCGATTTCAGTGACCACGCTGGATCCGAAGCTGGCCCGCACCATGGAGCCGCGGGCCTCGACGCCGTCGAAGCGGCTGGAGGCGCTGCAGGCGCTGTCGAAGGCGGGCATCCCGACCACGGTGATGGTGGCGCCGGTGATCCCGGCGCTCAACGACAGCGAGATCGAGCGCATCCTCGATGCCGCCGCCCATGCCGGCGTCAAGGAAGCTGCGTACGTGCTGCTGCGGCTGCCGCTGGAGGTGCGCGACCTGTTCCGCGAATGGCTGCTCGAGCATTTTCCGGACCGCTATCGCCACGTCTTCACCCTGATCCGCGACATGCGCGGCGGCCGCGACTACGACTCGCAATGGGGCACCCGGATGAAGGGGACAGGTCCTATGGCCTGGATGATCGGCCGCCGCTTCGAGATCGCCTGCGAGAAGCTCGGCCTGAACAAGCGGCGGACCAAGCTGACGACGGATCATTTCGTGCGGCCGAAGGGCGGCGGGCAGCAGCTCAGCCTGTTTTGAAGGATGAGAGAGGGCGTCATGGGTGCCGAGGTCGTGGTTCCGCGGTTCACGGTTGTCACGCTCGGCGTCTCCGAGATGCGGCGGAGCATCGCGTTCTACGCCTCGCTCGGCTTCGTTCGGAAGTTCCAGGCGACCGGGGAGGCCGTGGCGTTCTTCGAGACTGGAGCAACCGTTCTGGCGCTCTATCCGTGGCACACGCTGGCACAAGAAGCCGGTGTGCCGGAGGAACCTCGTCCGCGGGCGTTCCGCGGTGTGACGCTGGCCTGGAACTGCCGCTCCGAGGCTGAGGTCGATGCAGCCCTGGACGCGGCGGTCGAGAAGGGAGCCTCGCTGCTGAAGCCGGCCCATCCGACCCACTATGGTGGCTATTGCGGCTATTTCGCCGATCCGGACGGCCATGTCTGGGAAGCCGTCGTGGCGCCGGGGATCGAAGTCGGCGACGACGGTCGGGTGCGTCTGCCGGAGGAGTCCAGGGCCGCGGACCCACGTTGCGAATAGTGGGGAATTGAGAAAGGTTGCGGGTTGCGCGGCTGCGTCCCGGTCCGCACCATGCCGACCATGATTCGGGACCAAGCGAACAAGCCGGGCGGGGCGAAGGCCGCCAGTGGTGCGTCGGCCAAGAGCGGCGCTGCGAAGGTTGGTGTTACGAAGGCTGGCGTTACGAAGGCTGACGCTGCGAAGAGCGGCGCTGCGAAGGGGGCGGCCAAGCTTGGCTCTGCAAAGGAGGCCGGCAAGGCTGGCGGCAGGCTCAGCAAGGGTGTCATTGCGGTGGCGCCGCCGAGTTTCCGGCGCGAGCGTGCTCTGCTGAAGCAGGGCATCTGGCCGGTCGCCGGCTGCGACGAGGCCGGCCGTGGTCCGCTCGCAGGCCCGGTGGTGGCGGCAGCCGTGATTCTCGATCCGGCGCGCATCCCCAAAGGTCTTGACGATTCCAAGCGGCTGAGCGCGGAGCAGCGCGAGGCGCTGTTCGACAAAATCTGCAAGACCTCCGCCTTCGCCGTGGCGGTCGCCTCGCCGGCGCGCATCGATCGCGACAACATCCTGCGGGCGTCGCTGTGGGCGCTTGCGCGGGCGGTGAAGGCGCTGCCGGAGGCGCCAAGGCACGTGTTCGTCGACGGTCGTGACCGCATCGATGTCGACTGCGGCTGCGAGGCCGTGATCGGCGGTGACGGGCTGGTGATGTCGATCGCGGCGGCTTCGATCGTCGCCAAGGTGACGCGGGACCGGCTGATGTGCGCGCTGGCGCAGGACTGCCCGGGCTACGGCTTCGAGCAGCACAAGGGCTACGGCGTGCCCGAGCATCTGGCTGCACTCGATCGTCTCGGCCCTTCGGTCCATCACCGCAGCCTGTTCGCCCCGGTCGTGGCGGCCCGGCGCAAGCATCAGCCTTGGACCGAGGTGCCGGAGCCGGATCTCTTCGCCGAGGTGAGCGTGGTGACATCCACCGAAATCTCCCTTGAGGCCTGATGCCGGTTGCCTCGATGGCGCCGCGGTCTTAATAGCTTTAGTCAGCCAACCAGCACGACGTGTCACTCCTCGCAGCGGGGCGGTCTTGTGGGCCTCGATCATGCGGTATTGATTGCGGGCGCCGGACACCGCGGTTGCGGATGAGGGACGGTCCTGCCGGCCTCCTCGACGTCCTCAGCGATCCAGCTAAGCGATCCAGCCGTTCATGCGTTTCACGTCACTGGTTGTCGAACTGATCCGCGCCAGGCCACGGCTGGTCGTCGTCATCGTGGTGCTGTGCCAGGCCATGATGTGGCTCGGCACAGCCGTGCTGTTCTATCGCAGCCCGCCCGGCCAGCTCGCCACCGCCATCGCGTTCGGACGCGAGTACCAGGTCGGCACCGACCTCGGACCACCGCTGTCGTTCTGGCTTGCGGACATCGCCTACCGCGTCGCCGGCAACCATCTATTCGGCGTCTATGTGCTGGCGGCGCTGTGCTCGGCCCTCAGTCTGTGGGTGATCTACCTCCTGGCGCGGACGATCGTCGGTGGCCAGCAGGCGGTGCTCGCGGTGCTGCTGACGATGACGATCACCGCCTTCGGCGCGCCGACCCTCGAATTCGGTCCCGAGGTGCTGGCGCGGCCACTGTGGGCGCTGCTGCTGCTGCACAGTTGGCGGATCCTCGGCCAGGGCCGGCGCAATGCCTGGTTCGCGTGGTCGATCGAGGCCGGCCTGTTGCTGCTGACGACGCCGGCCGCCGCCGGCCTGCTGCTGCTGCTCGCCGGCTTCGTGGTGTCGACGGCGCAGGGCCGCCGCGTGCTGCGCTCGTTCGATCCGCTGTTCGCACTCCTCGTCGTGCTGGCGTTGGCGCTGCCCTACCTCATTTTCGTGCTGCGCTCCGACAGTGTCGGGCTGCCCGCACTGCCCATGCTCGCGGAGCTTTCGACGCGAGGCTGGCATTGGCTCGCCTTGGCGGGGGGGATCCTGCTGGCGCTCTCGGCCGTCGTGCTGCTCGTGCTGCTCGACGCCAGCTGGATCAACCGCAGCGAGACCGACGCCCCGATCATCTATCGTCGCGCCGTTCCGCCGCTCGCACGCGACTTCGTCTATTGCTTCGCGATCGCGCCGGCCTTGGCGGGTAGCCTGATCTCGGGTCTGTTCGGCCTGCCGACCGTGTTCGGCGGGGCCGCAGTCACATTGAGCATGGTCGGCCTCGCATTGGTGGTGGCATCGGGCGACCTGATCTATCTGCGCCGGCAGCGGCTGCTGCGCATGGTCTGGGCAGCCGCGGTTGCGGCACCGGCCGTCCTCGTTGCGGGCAGCGCCGTGGTCTTGCCCTTGGTCGGCGACCGCGAGGTCGCGACGGCGATGCCGGCCCGCGACATCTCCCGCTTCTTCGTCGAGAGTTTCGAGCGCCGCACCAACCAGCGGCTGCAGGCGGTCGCCGGCGATCCGCAACTCGCCAGCCTGGTCGCGTTGGGCCGCCGCCGCGCGCATCTGTTCCTCGATGCCACGCCGCAGCGGACGCCGTGGATGACGGCGGCGAAGTTCGCCGAGAACGGCGGCATCGTGGTCTGGCGCGCTTCGGACACGGCCGGCACGCCGCCGCCAGAGCTGGTCCAGCGTTTCCCCGGCCTCGTGCCGGAGGTGCCGCGCAGCTTCGACTGGCTGATCAACGGCCGCCAGCCGGTGCTGCGCATCGGCTGGGCGATCGTGCGGCCGAAGGGAACGTAGCGCTATCCGCGAACACCGTCATTGCGAGGAGCACTTGCGACGACTTGTCCGCCATAGCCCGGGGGGCGACGGCGGAAGCAATCCAGAGTCCCGCCCACGCTCCTGGATTGCTTCGCTTCGCTCGCAATGACGCGGCGAGGGCGGGGGCCTACACTGCCAGCACCGTCGCGATCGCGCGCAGATCCTGCCACGACAGACGCTTGTAGGACGGCGAGCGCAGCAGGTAGGCCGGGTGGAAGGTGGCGATCGCGCGGATGGTGCGTTTGCCGGTGTCGTAGTCGCGCCACTTGCCGCGGGTGCGCATGATTCCCTCGGTGGTGCCGAGCAGCGCCTGGGTCGACGGATTGCCGAGCGTCACCAGCACGTCGGGATCGACCAGCTCGATCTGGCGACGGATGAAGGGCAGGCAGATCTGGGTCTCCTGCGGCGTCGGCGTGCGGTTGCCTGGCGGCCGCCATGGGATGACGTTGGCGATGTAGACCTTGCTGCGATCGAGCCCGATTGCGCCGAGCATACGGTCGAGCAGCTTGCCGGAGCGGCCGACGAACGGCAGCCCCTCGATATCCTCGTCGCGACCGGGCGCCTCGCCGACCAGCATGATGCGCGCCTGCGGGTTGCCGTCGGCGAACACCAGCCGCGTGGCGGTCTGCTTCAGCGCGCAGCCGTCGAATTTCTCGAGCAGGTCGCGCAGTGCCTCCAGGGTCGGCGCCGTCACGGCCGCCTCGCGGGCCGAGGCGATGGCGGCGTCCGGCGGAGGCGGCGGTTCGCCGCGCGGCGGAACGATCGCGGGCGCCCCGTGCTTGCCCAGCTGCGACGCCACCGCAGCACGGGCGGCGGGCGCCGCGGCCGAAGGGATGGGCTCGGGCTCGACCAGCCGGTTGATCGGCTCGTCGGCGAGCGCGCAATCGACCCCGGCCTCCAGATAGAAGGCGAGCAGTTGGCGGACGTCGGGGAGGGGCTCGGGGGTCATCATGATCGGTCGCAGGAGCAGTCTACGCTGCCTCGGCGCATGGCGGAATGCATTTACGTGGTTGTCCCGGCCCGAAAAATCGGAAACAAGAGCTTGGAATAACCCAAAAACGGGACGGAACGCCCTAGTGTTCCGGCGCCAGCCTTCGCTCTCCCCTCGGGATCAGCCTCAGCGACCGGCCGACGCCTTCAGGAACCCTAGTTAAGTCATTGTTGCTATTGCAGCTTGCGGGTTTGACCTTTGCATGCGCCAGGGGAATGCGAAGGCCGGACCCACTGCACCAGCCGGGCCTGAGATCGAGAGACATGAGCACCGAAGAATTACCCGAGCGCGAATCCATGGAGTTCGACGTCGTCATCGTCGGCGCAGGTCCGTCGGGCCTGACCGCCGCGATCCGGCTGAAGCAGCTCAACGCCGATCTCAACATCGTCGTGGTCGAGAAGGGCTCCGAGGTCGGCGCGCACATCCTGTCGGGTGCCGTGATCGATCCGGCCGCGCTCGACAAGCTCATCCCGGACTGGCGCACGGATGACGATTGCCCGCTGAAGACGCAGGTCCAGGTCGACAAGTTCTTCTGGATGACCGAGAGCGGCGCGATTTCACTGCCGGCCTTCGCGATGCCGCCGCTGATGGACAATCACCACTGCTACATCGGCTCGCTCGGCAATGTCTGCCGCTGGCTGTCGCGCAAGGCCGAGGCGCTCGGCGTCGAGATCTATCCGGGCTTCGCCGCGACCGAGGTGCTGTATGACGAGCAGGGCGCGGTGCGCGGCATCGCCACCGGCGACATGGGCATCGGCAAGGACGGCAAGCCGAAGGCGTCGTTCACGCGCGGCATGGAGCTGCTCGGCAAGTACACGTTGTTCGCGGAAGGTGCCCGAGGCAGCCTGTCCAAGCAGCTGATCGCGAAGTTCGCGCTGGACGCCAAGAGCGAGCCGGCGAAATTCGGCATCGGCCTCAAGGAAGTCTGGCAGATCGATCCCGCCAAGCATCAGAAGGGCCTGATCCAGCACTCGTTCGGCTGGCCGCTCGACATGAAGACCGGCGGCGGCTCGTTCCTGTATCACTATGACGACAATCTCGTCGCGGTCGGCTTCGTCGTGCATCTGAACTACGACGATCCTTATCTGTCGCCGTTCGAGGAATTCCAGCGCTTCAAGACGCACCCCTCGATCCGCGGCGTATTCGAAGGCGGCAAGCGGCTCGCTTATGGCGCGCGCGCCATCACCGAAGGCGGCTATCAGTCGGTGCCGCGGCTGTCGTTCGCAGGCGGCGTGCTGATCGGCTGTGCGGCGGGCTTCGTCAACGTGCCGCGCATCAAGGGCGTGCACAATGCGATGGGCAGCGCGATGCTCGCGGCCGAGCACGTCAATGCCGCGCTCGCCGCCGGCCGCGCCAATGACGAGCTGGTCGAGTATGAGAACGCCTGGCGCTCCTCGCCGGTGGGCGAGGACCTGTTCAAGGTCCGCAACGTCAAGCCGCTCTGGTCGAAGTTCGGCACCGTGCTCGGCGTCGTCCTCGGCGGCTTCGACATGTGGTGCAACACGCTCGGCTTCTCGCTGTTCGGCACCCAGTCGCACGCCAAGCCCGATCGTGCCACGCTCGATCCGGCCAAGGCGCATCAGCCCAAGCCCGCGATGAAGCCGGACGGCAAGTTGACCTTCGACCGGCTCTCCTCGGTGTTCCTGTCCAACACCAATCATGAGGAAGACCAGCCGGTGCATCTGAAGGTCGCCGACATGGCGCTGCAGAAGAGCTCCGAGCACGACGTCTATGCCGGGCCTTCGAACCGCTATTGCCCGGCCGGCGTGTATGAGTGGGTCGAGGATGGCACGAGCCCGCGCTTCGTGATCAACGCGCAGAATTGCGTCCACTGCAAGACCTGCGACGTCAAGGACCCCAATGGCAACATCACCTGGGTTCCTCCGGAGGGCGGTGGCGGACCGAACTACGAGGCGATGTAGCGCAAGGTTAACGCACGTTTGCGTGAGGCGGCTGTCCCGACAGGGGCAGCCGGCCACGATACGGCCATACTGGCGCGGTTTGTCGCAGGTCACCTCGGCCACAGGGGCTTCCGGCTGACCCGAATATCCTGCAAATCCTTGCGGTTGGCCGCTAAACGCGGCATTGTCGGCGCCTTGAAGAGCTGCCGATCGGGTTCGTGTCCGTGACGATCCGTCATTCCCAACAATCAGAGCGCACCGTGATGTCATCCATTCGCAATCGCTGGACCGCAATTGCCGTTGCCGCCTTGCTGCTTCCCGGTACCGTCCTGGCCCAGACGCCGGATCATCCGACTGACACCACCGCGAAGTTTCCGACCAGCGTCGATCTGAAGTCGCTCACCACCTCGGGCAGCTATCTCGCGGCCCGCCACGCCAGCGTCGAGCGTGATGCTGCCTCCGCCGCCGCCTTCTATCGCTCGGCGCTGCGCACCGATCCCAAGAACAACGAGCTGCTCGACCGTGCCTTCATCTCCTCGGTTGCGGACGGCGACATCGACGAAGCCGTGAAGCTCGCCGAGCGCGTGCTCGCGGTCGACAAGTCGAACCGCATCGCGCGTCTCGTGATGGGCGTGCAGGACATCAAGCAGAAGAAATACGCGGCCGCCCAGAACAACATCAACCAGTCGGTGCGCGGGCCGATCACCGATCTCGTCGCGACATTGCTGTCCGCCTGGGCCACGGCCGGAGCGGGTGATTCCAAGACGGCCGTCGCCAACATCGACAAGCTGACCGGTCCGGAATGGTATCCGCTGTTCAAGGACCTGCACGCCGGCATGATCCTGGAGCTCGCCGGCAAGGAGAAGGAGGCCGGCATCCGCTTCGAGCGCGCCTACAAGCTCGACGATTCGATGCTGCGCATCACCGAGGCCTATGCGCATTGGCTGTCGCGCAACAAGGATGCGGCGGCGGCCACCGCGATCTATGAGGCGTTCGACAAGAAGCTCGCACGCCACCCGCTGGTGCAGGAGGGGCTGCGCGAGACCAAGGCCGGCAAGAAGCTGCCGCCGCTGGTCGACTCCGCGCAGGCCGGCGCAGCCGAGGCGCTGTACGGCATCGGCGCCACCCTCAGCCGCCGCGGCGGCGAGGACCTCGCGCTGGTCTATCTGCAGCTCGCGCTGCATCTGCAGCCGAACCATCCGCTGGCGCTGCTGTCGCTCGCCGATCTCTACGAGACGGTGAAGAAGCCGCAGATGGCGATCAAGGTCTATGAGCGCGTGCCGGCGAGCTCGCCGCTGAAGCGCAATGCGCAGATCCAGCTCGCCACCGACCTCGACAGCGCCGATCGCAGCGACGACGCGATCAAGATCCTCAAGGACGTCATCACCCAGGACCCGAAGGATCTCGAAGCGATCATGGCGCTCGGCAACATCGAGCGCGGCCGCAAGAAGTTCGCCGATTGCGCCAAGACCTATTCGCTCGGGGTCGATTCGCTGCCCGCCAACAACGACAAGGCCAACAGCGTCTATTACTACTATCGCGGCATCTGCCTGGAGCGCTCCAAGCAGTGGCCGAAGGCCGAGGCCGACATGCGCAAGGCGCTCGAGCTGCAGCCCGACCAGCCGCACGTGCTGAACTATCTCGGCTATTCCTGGATCGACCAGGGCGTCAATCTCGACGAAGGCATGAAGATGATCAAGCGCGCCGTCGAGCAGCGCCCCGACGACGGCTATATCGTCGACTCGCTCGGCTGGGCCTATTACCGCATCGGCAACTACGAAGAGGCGGTGAAGAATCTCGAGCGCGCGATCGATCTCAAGCCCGAAGATCCGACCATCAACGACCATCTCGGCGACGCCTACTGGAAGATCGGCCGCAAGCTGGAAGCCAAGTTCCAGTGGGCGCATGCCCGCGACCTGAAGCCGGAGGCCGAGGAGCTGCCGAAGATCGAGGCCAAGATCCAGAACGGCCTGGCCGATGACCCGGCGCCTGCCGCCGCGAGCGCCGACACCAAGGACGCGCCGGCCGACGCCAAGAAGGACGACGGCAAGGGCGGCTAGGTCGTCCGATCATGGTCTGAGAGCGATTGCGGGCTCCTCGGTCGACCGGGGAGCCCGGATGATTTTGATGAAGCGTGTGGCGGTGCCGGCCACGCTCGTTTCAGCCGCGGGCTGACAGCGACACCGGACCCTTGCCACGGAGGAGAGGTTGGGGGCATAGCGCCGATGTTGGCGTCCACGGTCACCGGCGCGCTGCAGGAGCAGGGCCGCGCCAAGGTCAATCTGACGCTGCGGGTCGTCGGCCGCCGCGTCGACGGTTATCATGATCTCGAAAGCGTCGTCGCGTTCGCCGACTGCGCGGACCAGCTCACGCTGGCGCCGGGCGAGGGGCTGACGTTGACCACCACGGGGCCGCTCGCGGACGCCTGCGGTGACACCTCCGACAATCTCGTGCTCAAGGCGGCGCGGCTGCTGGCCGAGGCGGTCCCCGGCCTGAGGCTCGGCGCCTTCACGCTGGAAAAGGTGCTGCCGGTCGCGGCCGGCATCGGCGGCGGCTCGGCGGACGCGGCCGCAGCGCTGCGGCTGCTGGCGAAGTTGAACGGCCTGTCGCTGGATGATCCGCGATTGCAGGCGGTGGCGCTGAAGACCGGCGCCGACGTGCCGGTCTGCGTTCCCTCACGCGCCTGTACCATGACCGGTGTGGGGGAGAATTTGCAGCCGCTCGCGCTGCCCGTCCTGCCCTGCGTGATGATCAATCCGCGCGTGCCGGTCGCGACAAAGGACGTCTTCCAGGCGCTCGGGCTGAAGCCGGGCGATCTGCTGGTGGGGGTGACTGATGTGCTCACGGCGTCGTCCTGGCCGAAGGCCGGTGCGTCGATCGGGGATTGGGTCAGTGCGCTCGACCGGCTGAAGAACGATCTGGAGCCACCCGCGCTGAAGGTGCAGCCGATCATCAGCTCCGTGCTCGACGCGCTCCGCGCCAGCTCCGGCGTGCTGCTGGCGCGGATGTCGGGTTCGGGTGCGACGTGCTTTGCGATCTATGGCAGCGCGGCTGATGCCAAAGCGGCCGGGGCTGCGATCGCCGCTGCGCACCCCGAGTGGTGGGTGCATGCGGGGACGCTGAGCTAACTAACCAAACGCCGCGAAACGACTGCCCAATACAGCGCCCTCGCCCGGGAGAGGGCATGTACGGCCCATCAACGCACGCGGTTGGGTGAGGGGTATCTCTCCTCGAACTCCGCTCGTCGAGACATACCCCTCACCCAAGCGAGCTTGCCGCGCTGTTCTACATGCCCTCCCGCAAGGGGAGAGGGCGCAGCCACGGCGCTGTCTACGCGGCACGTGACACTCTCGATGGAGTGGCAGGTGAACTAGCTAATGCGACCTTGCCAGGCAGAACGCCACGACCTGCTCCAGCGCGCTCTTCATCGGCGAGGCCGGGAACAGCGCCAGCGCATCCACCGCCATCGCGCCGTAATGATGCGCGCGGCTGATCGTGTCCTCCAGCGCGCGGTGCTTGTTCATCAGGCCGATGGCATGGTCGAGATCGCTGTCGTTGATCTCGCCGCGCTCGAGCGACTTGATCCAGAACGCGCGCTCGCTGTCGCTGCCGCGGCGGAACGCGAGCACCACCGGCAGCGTGATCTTGCCCTCACGGAAATCGTCACCGACATTCTTGCCGAGCTTGGCGGCCTTGCCGCCATAGTCGAGCACGTCGTCGACGAGCTGGAAGGCGATGCCGAGATTCATGCCGAACGAGCGCGACGCCGTCTGCTCGGCCTTGGGCCGGTCGGCGAGCACGGGACCGACCTCGCAGGCGGCGGCGAACAGCTCGGCGGTCTTGCCGCGGATCACCGCGAGATATTCGTCCTCGGTGGTCGCGGTGTTCTTGGCGGCGGCCAATTGCATCACCTCGCCCTCGGCGATGGTGGCGGCGGCCGCGGAGAGAATGTCGAGTGCGCGCAGCGAGCCGACCTCGACCATCATGCGGAACGCCTGTCCGAGCAGGAAGTCGCCGACCAGCACGCTGGCCTCGTTACCCCACAGCATGCGCGCCGACAATTTGCCGCGGCGCATTTCGCTCTCGTCAACCACGTCGTCATGCAGCAGCGTCGCGGTGTGCATGAACTCGACCGCGGCCGCGAGCTTGACGTGGCCGTCGCCGCTGTACTCGGTGAGATGCGCCATCGCCAGCGTCAGCATCGGCCGCAGCCGCTTGCCGCCGGAGGAGATCAGGTGATTGGCGACCTCCGGGATCATCGTCACGTCGGATCCGGTGCGCGACAGGATCGTGGCGTTGACTCGTTCCATGTCGGCCGCGACCAGCCCGACCAGCCCATCGATCGAAGCGCCCGATGGACTTTCGAAAGGTACGATAACCGCCACGCTGGTCTCCAATTTTGCTATCCTGGTTTCGACAATAGAAACTGCGGCCGCAGGCGGCAAGGGCGGACACGGAACCTTGACCCACGCCCTTGGAAGCCTTGCTTGACCCCGGCCTGCATGGAGACATAACGATTGAAGGAATTGGTTCGGACCAACGACATCGTGCTGGTTTCAGCAATCGGGGCGCTGCTCGACGGCGCCGACATCCATCACCTCGTCCTCGACCAGAACATGAGCATCATAGAGGGCTCACTCGGCATCCTGCCGCGCCGGATACTGGTGCATGAGGACGACAATCTGCAGGCCCGCCGATTGCTGACCGAGGCCGGGCTGGCGCACGAACTGCGCCCCGATGAGTGACGCTGCCGCCATCTCCGAGGACGCGGTGCTCGGTGGGCGCTTGCGGCTGCGGCAGCCGGCCAGCGGCCATCGTGCCGGCCACGACGCCATCCTGCTGGCTGCCGCAACGGCCGCGCGCCCCGGTGATCGCGTGGTCGACCTCGGGGCCGGGGTGGGGACCGCGGGACTGGCCGTGGCCACACGTGTCGACGGCATCCGGCTCGTGCTGATCGAGCGCGATCCGGATCTGGCGGGCCTGGCGCGCGACAATGCGCGTGCCAATGATTTGCGGGCCGAAGTGGCCGTTCTTGATGTCGCCGCTGACGCCGCAGCCTTCGCCGCGATGGGGCTCGGGCCAGACAGCATCGACGTCGTGCTGATGAACCCGCCGTTCCACGATGCCGCGCGTCACCGTGCCTCGCCGGACGCTGCACGCGCGGCCGCGCACATGGCGACCGCGGCGACCTTGGAGATCTGGACCCGTGCTGCGCGCCGGATGCTCAAATCCGGCGGTGTGCTGACCTTGATCTGGCGAGCCGATGGGCTGGGGGAGGTGCTGGCGGCGCTGGGGCGCGGCTTCGGCAGCCTTGCCATTCAACCGGTCCACGGTCAGGCCGGAAAGCCGGCAATCCGTATCCTGGTGAGGGCCGTTAAGGGAGGCCGGGCGCCGACCCGGATCTGGCCGGGTCTGATGCTGAACGAGGCAACAGGTGTGCCGAATGAAGACGTCTTGCGTGTGCTGGAAGGGCAGGGGGCGCTGGCTCTGGCCGCCCCCTGAACAGTCGGTCGGGGTCGCGCGTTATTGCGTCTGCGCCTCGGACTGGCGTTCGGTTACCGACGTGAAACGGATCGCCGTCAAGAGAGTACCGATCAGCAGCATCAACAGGTAGACCTTCATGTATTCCTCCGCCGCACTCTGCAACGTGACTCGCCGTGCAATTGCCCAGCGCATAGCAAGGCTCGTTCCAGCCCATTGAATGGCAGCGGCGCGATAAAAAATGGTAAATCCGAGGTAACTGAATGGTGGACAATTTGACACAACCCAGCGATGCAGCCGGGCCTTTTGATCGGTTGAAAGCGCTGCTGCCGGCGCGTCTGCGCGGCGCGCCGGTGGTGCCCGTCGTCCGCCTGTCCGGTGTGATCGGCGCGGTGACGCCGCTGCGTCCCGGGTTGACCCTCGCCGGCGTCGCCAAGATGCTGGAGCGCGCGTTCTCGATGCGCAACGCCAAGGCGGTGGCGCTGGTGATCAACTCGCCCGGCGGCTCGCCGGTGCAGTCGCGCCAGATCTATCTGCGCATCCGCCAGCTCGCGGCGGAGAAGAAGCTGCCGGTGCTGGTGTTCGTCGAGGACGTCGCGGCGTCCGGCGGCTACATGATCGCCTGCGCGGGCGACGAGATCTTCTGCGATCCTTCCTCGATTCTCGGCTCGATCGGCGTGGTCGGCGGCTCGTTCGGGCTGCAGGACCTGATCAAGAAGATCGGCATCGAGCGCAGGCTCTATACCGCCGGCGAGCACAAGGCGATGCTCGATCCATTCCTCCCCGAAAACCCTGATGACGTGGCGCGGCTGAAGAAGATCCAGCGCGAGATCCACGCGCTGTTCATCTCGCTGGTCAAGGAGAGCCGCGCGACCCGGCTGAAGGGCGCCGACGACACGCTGTTCACCGGCGAATACTGGGCCGGCGATACCGCCGTGACGCTCGGCCTCGCCGATGCGATCGGCGACATCCGTTCGGTGCTGCGCGCGCGCTTCGGCGACAAGGTCGGAATGCCCGTGGTGGCGCCGGCGGGCGGCCTGCTCTCGGGCCTGCTGGGTCGCAAGGCCGCCGGGGCCGGCAGCCTCGCTGCGGAAGGTCTGGGCCTCGGCTGGTCTGGATTGGCCGAGGAACTGATCTCGGCCGCCGAAACCCGGGCCATCTGGGCCCGATTCGGCTTCTGAGGCCTGGTCCGCGCCATTTTGCCCCCTGCAATCCGGATTGCAGGGGGAACCTGGATCGGCGACAATACGAATCGGGGTGGCTGCTGCACATTAACAAGGATCGACCGATGCCGCCGTTCGTCGCTTTCGCGGGTATGCTGGGCGGGCTTGCCGCGGTTCGCTGGGCCTACAAGACCGCTCAGAAGATCAACCGCGAGCTCGAGGAGGTCAGGCTGTCGCGCGCCGCCGAGGCCGCGCAGCCCGCCGAGATCAAGACCCTGCGCCGTGATCCCGTGACGGGCGCCTACCGGCCGGGCTGACCGCCGCTTGCCACGAAGCGGCGGCGCGAACCGCCGCTGATCCGGCCCTATTGCCTTGATTCCTCGGGGCCTCGCCGATACGGTCCGCGCGCTTTTCCGACCTCGCGAAAGACCGATATCGACGATGGACTCGCTGCCCCCGCACATGCGCCCCGAACGTTCGTTCCAGGGCTTCATCCTCGCCCTGCAACGCTTCTGGGCCGAGCAGGGCTGCGTGATCCTGCAGCCCTACGACATGGAGATGGGGGCGGGCACCTTTCATCCGGCAACCACCTTGCGCGCGCTCGGGCCGAAGCCGTGGAACGCGGCTTACGTGCAGCCGTCGCGGCGGCCGAAGGACGGCCGCTACGGCGAGAATCCGAACCGGATGCAGCACTACTACCAGTTCCAGGTGATCATGAAGCCGTCGCCGCCGAACCTTCAGGAGCTGTATCTGAAGTCGCTCGCCGCGATCGGCATCGATGCCGCCGTGCACGACATCCGCTTCGTCGAGGACGATTGGGAGAGCCCGACGCTCGGTGCCTGGGGTCTCGGCTGGGAGTGCTGGTGCGACGGCATGGAGGTGTCGCAGTTCACCTATTTCCAGCAGGTCGCGGGCTTCGAATGCGCGCCGGTCGCCGGCGAGCTCACCTACGGCCTCGAGCGCCTGGCGATGTACGTCCAGGGCGTCGACCGCGTCTACGACCTCAACTTCAACGGCCGCGACGGTGATCAGAAGGTCACCTATGGCGACGTCTTCCTGCAGGCCGAGCGCGAATATTCGCGGCACAATTTCGAGCATGCCGACACCGACATGCTGTTCGAGCAGTTCAAGATGGCCGAGGGCGCCTGCCGCAAATATCTCGACGCCGGCTGGGGCGAGGGCCGCAAGGAGCACCTGATGGCGCTGCCGGCCTACGACCAGTGCATCAAGGCCAGCCACGTCTTCAACCTGCTCGACGCCCGCGGCGTCATCTCCGTCACCGAGCGCCAAAGCTACATCCTGCGCGTCCGCGAACTGGCGAAGGCGTGCGGCGAGGCGTGGCTGCATACGGAAGCGGGCGGGGCGGGGGCAGGTTAGAACGAACGCGGCTGCTTTCGGGCCTCATGGTTCGAGACGCGCCGCGTGCGGCGCTCCTCACCATGAGGGTCTACGATCTCGCCGCAAATTCAGACCTCGTCCTGAGGAGCCCGCCGGAGGCGGGCGTCTCGAAGGACGGTGGAAGGCACGCTGTCTTCCACGAGTTTAGCAATTCGCGATGGCCTGTCCCCCGAGGGGGAAGGTGGTTCTTCGCGCAGAGAGACTTGAGACATGCCCGATCTTCTCCTCGAACTGTTCTCCGAAGAAATCCCCGCGCGCATGCAGGCCAAGGCGGCGGAGGATCTGCGCCGCATGGTGACCGACAAGCTCGTCGCCGAGGGCCTGGTCTATGAAGGCGCCAAGGCGTTCGCGACGCCGCGGCGGCTCGCGTTGACGGTGCACGGCATCCCGGCGCGACAGGCGGATCTGAAGGAGGAGCGCAAGGGCCCGCGCGTCGGCGGCCCCGATGCGGCGATCCAGGGCTTTCTCAAGGCCACCGGCCTGTCCTCGCTCGACGAGGCGACGATCCAGCGCGATCCGAAGAAGGGCGATTTCTACGTCGCGCTGATCGAGAAGCCCGGCCGTGCCACGCTCGACGTGCTCGCCGAGATGCTGCCGGTGATCATCAGAACCTTCCCGTGGCCGAAGTCGATGCGCTGGGGCAAGCGCTCGGAGAAGCCGGGCGCGCTGAACTGGGTGCGGCCGCTGCACGCGATCACCGCGACCTTCGGGCTGGAGACCGAGGAGCCTGACGTCGTCAGCTTCGCCGTCGATGGCATCGAGGCCGGGCAGACCACCTATGGACACCGCTTCCTGGCGCCATCGGCGTTCAATGTGCGCCGCTTCGAGGACTACGAGGCAAAGCTGCTCGACGCCAAGGTCGTGCTTGACCCGCAGCGCCGCAAGGACACCATCGTCACCGACGCCAAGCAGCTCGCCTTTGCGCAGGGCTATGAGCTGGTCGAGGATCCGGTTCTGCTCGACGAGGTCTCGGGCCTCGTCGAATGGCCGGTCGTGCTGATGGGCTCGTTCGATCCGGAGTACCTGAAGGTCCCCGGCGAGGTGATCCGCGCCACCATCCGCAACAACCAGAAATGCTTCGTGGTGCGCGATCCCAAAACGGGTGGCCTCGCGCCGAAATTCATCCTGACCGCCAATATCGAGGCGACCGACGGCGGCAAGACCATCGTCGCCGGTAACGAGCGCGTCATCCGTGCGCGTCTGTCGGATGCGAAGTTCTTCTACGAGACGGACCTCAAGACGAAGCTCGAGGACCGGCTGCCGAAGTTCGAGCAGATCGTGTTCCACGAGAAGCTCGGCACGCAGGCCGCGCGGATCGCGCGGATCGAGAAGCTCGCCGCCGGGATCGCGCCGCTGGTCGGCGCCGATGCCGCCAAGACCGCGCGCGCGGCGAAGCTCGCCAAGGCCGATCTGCTCACGGAGGTCGTCGGTGAGTTTCCTGAAGTGCAGGGCCTGATGGGCAAGTACTACGCGCTGGCGCAGGGCGAGGACGCGTCCGTCGCCGCGGCCTGCGAGGAGCACTACAAGCCGCAGGGCCCCGGCGATCGCGTGCCGACGGACAAGGTCGCTGTCGCGGTCGCGCTCGCCGACAAGATCGATACGCTGGTCGGCTTCTGGGCGATCGATGAGAAGCCGACGGGCTCGAAGGATCCCTACGCGCTGCGCCGCGCGGCGCTGGGCGTGATCCGGCTGATCGCCGAGAACGCGCTGCGCTTGTCACTGCTGAAGGTGGCTGCTTCTGCGCTGATGGGCCTGCAGGCGAAGAGCGCGCAGGAGCCGGACAAGCTCACAGCCGATCTCCTCTCCTTCTTCGCGGACCGTCTCAAGGTGCAACTGCGCGAGCAGGGCGCCCGCCACGATCTCGTCGACGCCGTGTTCGCGCTCGGCGGCCAGGATGACCTGTTGATGGTCGTCCGCCGTGTAGAGGCGCTCGGAAAGTTCCTGGACAGCGACGACGGCAAGAATCTGCTTGCCGGCACCAAGCGCGCCTCCAACATCCTCGCCATCGAGGAGAAGAAGGACAAGCGCAAGTTCGAGGGCGCGCCGGACGCTGCGCTCTACAGGCTCGACGAGGAGAAGGCGCTGGCCAAGGCGATCGGCGAAGTTGCCGCGGAAGCGGGCGCGGCCGTCGCCAAGGAGGATTTTGCCGCCGCGATGCGCGCCATGGCCAAGCTGCGTCCGGCGGTCGACGCGTTCTTCGACAAGGTGAAGGTCAACGACGACGATGCCGCGATCCGCGAGAACCGTCTCAAGCTGCTGAACGAGATCCGCAGCGCGACCCGTGCGGTCGCGGACTTCTCGAAGATCGAGGGCTGAGCAGCCCTGGATCGCTTCGCTCGCGATGACGGAGGAGGGAGCGACATCCTCCGCTGTCATGCCCGCGCAGGCGGGCATCCAGTACGCCGCGGCTTTTCGGTGGACTCGCAATCGTCTCGGCGTACTGGATCGCCCGGTCAAGCCGGGCGATGGCAGCTGTGGTGATGGTAGCCAAGCTTGCCACGATCGTCATTGCGAGGCGCTCTTGCGCCGAAGCAATCCAGGGGCCGTGGAGGCAGACTGTCCGTGTCGCCCCTGGATCGCTTCGCTGCGCTCGCGATGACGACCCGAAGCTAACGGCTTCCCAAAAAGTAAGCCCCGCCCGGCGGGGGGAACCGGGCAGGGCCTTTACATCTGGCCGCTTGCGGGGGCGTTGGCGACCAAATGCGTCTCGATAACTACTCAACCACCTGAATGATCCGCCGCGATCTCGGTTCGACCAGAACAGTTTCGCCGTTCACCACTGTGTAGCGATAAGGTGTCGCACCGAAGCGCTCGGGAACGTCGTAGTATGTAACACCCGACTCGGGCAGGACGGTCCCAACAATGACGCGATCCGGGATCACATAGTTGGGAACACGCTCGCGCACGACGTATTCGCGGAATTCAGGGCGACGTTCCACCCTGATCACGGGAGCATCCTCCTCGACCACGATGCTGCGTCCCACGGTGGTGGACTGCGCCTGCGCTGCCGCCGGGATCACGAGTGCGGCCACGAGGGCGGCAAGGGTGATTTGCGTTCGCATGGACGAAACTCCTTGGCTGTTGATCCGCTGAGCGGGACCGGCGTGCGCCGGCATCCGCCTTCCAATGCGACCACCGGTGTATCGTTCCGCGCCGGGCCTTGCGCGTCCGGCGGCATTTCTGCGGCAGATCCTCGAGGTAGGGAACCGGAACCCGGGCCGTGCGTCTCCTATTCCGCCACGATGACGCAGGATAAGGTCTGGCCTCGTCGAATCGCCCCGGCTTCCGGTCCTTCAATCCTTTTCGAGTTTGCCGATGACCCTCACTGCGACCCACATCGCGCCGATCGTCTCCCTCATCGCGGGTGTCCTGATCCTCATCATGCCGCGCCTGTTGAACCTCATCATCGCGATCTTCCTGATCGTGAACGGCCTGCTCGGCCTCGGCGTGCTCAGGTGGTTCCACCTGCACTAGCCCCAGCACTAGTCCCAAGGTCGGGAACCTCTGTGCTTGCGCCGCAGCGCCCAAAGTGGTGTAAGGCGCGCGATTTCTCCTCCCCATTTGCGGATCGAACCATCTCATGGCCAAAGCGGTAGCGAAGTCTAAGAAAGTCGCAGCGAAATCAAAGCCTTCCAAGCCGGGCAAGGCCAAGGCCGCTCCGCTCGCCCCGCCGCGCAAGGCGCTGAAGACGGCTGCGAAGCCCGCTGCCAAGATCCCCGCCAAGACCGCAGCGAAGGCAGCGCCAAAATCTGTCGCCAAGGCGCCAGTGAAAACCGCTCCGAAGAAGCCGGCCAAGACGGCTGCCAAGCCGGTCACAAAGGCCGCCGCGAAGCCTGCGGCCAAGAGCGCGGTCACCGCGATCAAGCCGAACAAGTGGGTCTATACCTTCGGCGACGGCAAGGCCGAGGGCAAAGCCGGCCTGCGCGACCTGCTCGGCGGCAAGGGTGCCAACCTCGCGGAAATGGCCAATCTCGGCCTTCCCGTGCCTCCGGGCTTCACCATCCCGACCTCGGTCTGCACCTACTTCTACGCCAACGACAAGACCTACCCGAAGGAGCTGCAGTCGCAGGTCGACAAGGCGCTCGACTACATCGGCAAGCTCACTGGCAAGAAGTTCGGCGATCCGGAAAACCCGCTCCTGGTCTCGGTGCGCTCCGGCGCCCGCGCGTCGATGCCGGGCATGATGGACACCGTGCTCAACCTCGGCCTCAACGACCAGACGGTCGAGGCGCTGGCACAGCTGTCCGGCGACCGCCGCTTCGCCTTCGACAGCTACCGCCGCTTCATCACGATGTATTCGGATGTCGTGCTCGGCTTCGAGCACCATCATTTCGAGGACATCCTCGACAGCTTCAAGGATACCCAGGGCTATCAGCTCGATACCGATCTCTCGTCGGAAGACTGGGAGATGCTGGTCGGGAAGTACAAGGAAGCCGTCGCGCACGAGACCGGCAAGGACTTTCCGCAGGATCCGCACGACCAGCTGTGGGGTGCGATCGGCGCAGTGTTCTCATCCTGGATGAATGCGCGCGCGGTGACCTATCGCAAGCTGCACGACATTCCGGAATCCTGGGGCACCGCCGTCAACGTGCAGGCCATGGTGTTCGGCAACATGGGTGACACCTCGGCCACCGGCGTCGCCTTCACCCGCAATCCCTCGACCGGCGAGAGCAAGCTGTACGGCGAGTTCCTGATCAACGCCCAGGGCGAGGACGTCGTCGCCGGCATCCGCACCCCGCAGGACATCACCGAGGACGCGCGCATCGAGTCCGGCTCCGACAAGGCGTCGATGGAAGTCGCGATGCCCGAGGCGTTCAAGGAGCTGACGCGGATCTACACGCTGCTCGAGAAGCACTACCGTGACATGCAGGACATGGAGTTCACGGTGGAGCGCGGCAAGCTGTGGATGCTGCAGACCCGCAGCGGCAAGCGCACCGCCAAGGCGGCGCTGCGCATCGCCGTCGAGCTCGCCAATGAGGGCCTGATCTCGGAGAACGACGCCGTGCTGCGCGTCGATCCGGCCTCGCTCGATCAGCTCTTGCATCCGACCATCGATCCCTCGGCGCAGCGCGACGTCGTCGCCACCGGCCTGCCGGCCTCGCCGGGCGCGGCCTCGGGCGAGATCGTGTTCTCCTCGGACGAGGCCACCAAGCTGCAGGCCGACGGCCGCAAGGTCATCCTGGTCCGCATCGAGACCTCGCCGGAGGACATCCACGGCATGCACGCCGCCGAAGGCATCCTGACCACGCGCGGCGGCATGACCTCGCATGCGGCGGTGGTCGCGCGCGGCATGGGCAAGCCCTGCGTCTCCGGCTGCGGCACCATCCGCGTCGATTACGGCAGGGGCACGATGAGCATCGGCTCGCGCACCTTCAAGACCGGCGACGTCATCACCATCGACGGCTCGGTCGGGCAGGTGCTCGCCGGCCGCATGCCGATGATCGAGCCGGAGCTGTCCGGCGAGTTCGGCACCCTGATGGGCTGGGCCGACGCCGTGCGCGAGACCGGCGTGCGCGTCAACGCCGATACGCCGGAGGATGCGCGCACCGCCATCAAGTTCGGTGCCGAGGGCATCGGCCTGTGCCGCACCGAGCACATGTTCTTCGAGGAGACCCGCATCCGCACGGTGCGCGAGATGATCCTCTCCGAGGAAGAGCAGGAGCGTCGCGCCGCGCTCGCCAAGCTGCTGCCGATGCAGCGCGCCGACTTCGTCGAGCTGTTCGAGATCATGAAGGGGCTGCCGGTCACGATCCGTCTGCTCGATCCGCCGCTGCACGAGTTCCTGCCGCACACCCAGGCCGAGGTCGAGGAAGTCGCGCGCGCCATGAACACCGATCCGCGCCGGCTCGCCGACCGCGCCCGCGAGCTCTCCGAGTTCAACCCGATGCTCGGCTTCCGCGGCTGTCGTCTCGCCATCGCCTATCCGGAGATCGCCGAGATGCAGGCGCGCGCGATCTTCGAGGCCGCGGTCGAGGCCGAGAAGCGCACCGGCGAGGCCGTCGGCCTCGAGGTGATGGTGCCGCTGATCGCCACCAAGGCCGAGTTCGATCTCGTCAAGGCGCGCATCGACGCGATGGCGCAGGCGGTGATCCGCGAGACCGGCGCCAAGCTGGAGTACCAGGTCGGCACCATGATCGAGCTGCCGCGCGCGGTCCTGATGGCCGGCCAGATCGCGGAGGCCGCCGAGTTCTTCTCGTTCGGCACCAACGATCTGACGCAGACGACCTACGGCATCAGCCGCGACGACGCCGGCAGCTTCCTCGGCGCCTACGTCGCCAAGGGCATTCTCGAGATCGATCCCTTCATCTCGATCGATCGCGAGGGTGTCGGCGAGCTGGTCAAGATCGGCGTCGAGCGCGGCCGCGCCACGCGGCCCAACCTCAAGGTCGGCATCTGCGGCGAGCATGGCGGCGATCCCGCTTCCGTGGCGTTCTGCCACAAGGTCGGCATGAACTACGTCTCATGCTCGCCCTACCGCGTGCCGATCGCCCGTCTGGCTGCCGCCCAGTCCGCGCTCGGCAAGGAGATCGCCAGCCAGGCGTGATGCGGTTGCGAACGATTTGAACTGATGAAGGCCGGCACATGTTGCCGGCCTTTTTCGTTTGGGATGAGTTCCGCGCAATTGTGCACGCTTGCGAGCAATTGAAGGGGAAGTCTCATCACCACCGCCGTCAGTCCGGGGCATTCGCGCGCAAAATGGCGCAGCCATTTTGAAGCAGCGCGAATACGACCGGAATCCATGACCACAAGCGGCAGCTTGTCGAAGACGAGCGCCACGAGCATCTCGCCTCCTCATGTTCGTTCATGGCTGTGGATTCCGGTCCCGCGCTTCGCGCATCCCGGAATGACGAGGGAGCGCGCGCACGAGTTCCGCTTCATTCACGCAACTACGGGATTTCTTTCACCGCGTTCGTTGACCGAATGTTCACCACTCTCGTCACGCCGCTGTTTACCACGCACATTGATCGCACGACGTCGCACAACCTCGCCGCTTGCATGTTTCGAAGATGCAACGCGGATTAACTCCTCGGCAACCTAAACCCGATACGAACATGACGGATCGAATTGCACGGAAGCACTGTCGTTCGGTCGAGTGAGTAGCGTAGCGTTGCGTTGAGCGTATCGATGTTAGTTCTGCGTCCCGGTCCGAAGGGCGCGCGTATTGCGTCCTTCGGACTCGGTCTCTGCGTCTTCGCTCTGATGCCGACAGAGACCGGGTATCAAGACATCGCTTCACGGCTCGCCCGCCAGCCGGGCGTCGCCGAGCGCTGGCAAAAGCGTGTGTCCGCCGCTGCGGCCTCCGTCCAGCTCGCGACCTACAGTTTCGGCCGTCCGATCGGAACCTCCACGCCGCAGGGCGTAGGCATCCGTCTGGCGAGCCTCGGCGGCCGCGACCTCGACATCACCGGCAGCACGACACCGCGCAATCCGGCACTGCAGGTGCCGCCACGCTACCAGGCTTCCGATTTTCCAAAGGTGGACCGCACGCTGAAGGGCGACCGGCTGGTCGTCCGTCCGTCGGCGCCGAACCCGCCGTCGACCGAGGCGGCCGAGCCGGTCGAAGCGGCGCCGAGCGAGCCCGCGCCGGCAACGCCCGCTCAGCCCGATTCGAATTCCTCGGTGTTCGGTGCCAAGACCACCGAAGCGCCGGCCCTCACGCCGGCCGCGCCGCGCGCGGCCCTCGATCCCGAGCTGCAGGAGGCGCTGAGTGCGCCGCCGCTCGCACAATATGGATCATCGAAGACGGACACGCGTCCCTCCGGCGAGCTCAAACCCGCAACCGAGCCGCTGCCGGCGGAGAGCGACGCGACGTCTGACGGCCTGACGATCAAGACCGCGAATCTCTATTTCGGCACGGCGTCCCTCGGCGGCGTGGCCGGCACGATGGAAACCTGGCAGCCCGGCGAGGCGCCGCTGATCGTCATGCCCGACCCGGACCTCAAGCCGATGGCGGTGCTGTCGCAGCCCTCCGACGACGGTGCCAAGACGGGTGACGGCGGTGAGAGCATCGCGCCCAAGGGCGAGGTGAACGCCGACAACCAGCATGCGCGGACGCCGGCGGAGCGCTTGGGGCTGTCCGACCAGAAGTCGCGCTTCAAGTCCGAGAAGTGTCTGGCGGAAGCGATCTATTTCGAGGCGCGCGGGGAGGCGGTGCGCGGCCAGATGGCGGTGGCGCAGGTGGTGCTGAACCGGGCGTTCTCCGGCTATTATCCGACCACGGTCTGCGGCGTCGTCTACCAGAACAAATATCGCCATTTCGCCTGCCAGTTCACCTTCGCCTGCGACAACAATGCCGACGTGATCCGCGAGCCCGAAATGTGGGACCGCGCCAAGAAGATCGCGGCGGCGATGCTCGATGGGCTGATCTGGCTGCCTGAAGTGGGCAAGTCGACGCACTATCACGCGTATTGGGTGCGGCCGTCCTGGGTTGCCGAGATGAAGCGGATGTACAAGTTCGGTGTCCACACCTTCTACCGGCCCAAGCGCTGGGGCGACGGCAGCGAGGCGCCGAGCTGGGGCACGCCGCAGCAGACCGCGGCCATCTCGGCCGAGCTCACCGAGGCCGCCAAGAGCGAAGCCGAGATCAATCCGAACTGGACGCGGCGGTAGGCCGGCTACGCGCTGAGCGACCGCGGCAGCCGCGTCGTCGGCCGGGCGGCGAGCTCGTCGGCGATGGCGCGCGCGGCCGAGAGCGTCGTCATGGTCCGCTGTGCAAAGCTGGGATTCTCGGCCGGACAATCCGCGCGGCAATGCGCGCCGCGGCTCTCGCGCCGGCTCCAGGCGGCGGTTGCGATCAGCAGCGCTGCGCCGGCCATGTTGCGCAACGCCGGGTCGGCGCTGTCGCGCTCGAGCCTGGCGATCACGGCAATGGCCTCGGCGAGCCCGTCCTCGTCGCGGATCACGCCGACGCGGCTAGTCATGATCTCACGCAGCGTTCTCTCGGTCAGCGAGGGATCCGCACCGGCGGGCTCGGCGACCGTGATGTTGCGCAGGGCCGCAGGGCTCGCCAGCGTCCGACCGGACATGTCCTCGGCGATCCGGTTGGCAAACACCAGCGCGGCGAGCAGTGCGTTGCCGGCAATGTGGTTGGCACCGTCGGTCGCCGTGGCGGCCACTTCGCCGGCCGCCCACAATCCCCCCAGCGAGGTGCGGCCCCGGCTGTCGACCGCGAGGCCGCCCATGTGGAAATGCGCCGCCGGCGCCACGGGGATGGGCTGCCGGGTCGGATCGAGCCCGGCGGCGACGCAGGCCTTGTGCAGCACCGGGAAACGCTCGGCGACGTCGTCGTCGAGCACGTCGCGGGCGTCGAGGAAGGCGCCGCGTCCGGCGGACAGCTCGGCCATGATGCCGCGGCTGACCGTGTCACGCGGGGCAAGATCGACCAGCGGATGTCGCGGCAGCATGAAGCGCTGGCCGCGCCGGTTGATCAGGGTCGCGCCGGCGCCGCGCAGGCTCTCGCTGACGACCGGCGCCGGATCATGGCCTGTCATCATCGCGGTCGGATGGAACTGGACGAATTCCGGGTCGGCGATGATGGCGCCGGCGCGCGCGGCGATCGCCAAGCCGATGCCGTTGGAATGATCCGGGTTGCTGGTCGCGGCGAACAGATGACCGACGCCGCCGGTGGCGAGCACGACCGCAGGCGCGGCCATCAGCACCGGCGCGGCTGCGCTGTCGCCGGCCTTGCGCAGCTGCAGGCCGCGCACCGCGCCATCCTCGGTCAGCAGCGCGTCGGCAACATGCCGCTCGATCAGGCGGATCGTGGGCGTTGCGCGAACCGCTGCGACGAGAGCCGCGACGATCGCCTGTCCGGTGAAATCGCCGCGGACGCTCAGGATGCGTCGTGTGGCGTGCGCAGCAGCGCGGGACGTCGCCAGCTCGCCCTTGTGGTCGCGATCGAATCCGACGCCGAGACGCAGCAGATCCTCGATCCTCGCCGCTGCGTCGTGCGCAAGCGCGTGTGCCGCGCTTTCATCGACGAGACCGCCGCCGGCGGCGATCATGTCGGCAGCATGGCTGTCGGGACTGTCGCCGGATGAAACCGCGGCCGCAATGTCGGCCTGCATCGTCGTGCCGAACGACTCCTCGCCGAGCGGTGTCGCGGAGATCAAGGTGACCGGCCGTGGTGCAAGCTTCAGCGCGCAGAACAGGCCTGCAACGCCTGCGCCCACGATCACGACATGGTCGGCGGCTTCGATCTGGTCGTGGTCCATGTGCTATCCAAATTCCACATTCGGTGCGCATGTGTATCAAGCTACCAGTTAGTTCTTCTTCAGAGACATTCGTCGCTGTTTATCGGTGTTTGGCGACAAATAGCGGCCGTTCTGAATGTCGCTCTCGCGTAAGGTGAATTGCTCTCGTTCACTCGCGCATCGCGATGCCCGACGCGAGGACGGAGATGGCATGCATGAGTTTCATTGATGGAACTCGCATCGCATGACGCCCGCTCATGATGCGAAGCGACCTCGAATTTTTTCATGGCTGAGTTCCGCTTTTGAGCTTGGGGGATGAATGCAAATGCATTAATCCGTGACGAACGGCCGGACGACGCGGCGCATCAGGAGGATACCCATGTCGAATCAGGCAGCCGATCTCGGCACGGCCGCCCGTGCGCAAGGATGGCGCACGCCGCTCATCATCATCATTTGCGGCTGCGCGATCGCTCTCCTGAGCTTCGGTCCGCGCTCCAGCCTCGGCTTCTTCGTGCAGCCGATGAGTCGCGAATTCGCCTGGGGTCGCGACGTGTTCGCGCTGGCCGTCGCCGTGCAGAACCTGCTGTGGGGCCTTGGCCAGCCGCTCGCGGGCGCGATTGCCGACCGCTTCGGCGTCATGCGCGTGATCTGCGTCGGCGCGCTGCTCTATGCCGGCGGCCTGCTGATGATGCGCTACGCCACGACGCCGCTGTCGCTCAACGTCGGCGCCGGCGTGCTGGTCGGCTTCGGCCTGTCCGGCTGCTCGTTCAATCTCATCCTGTCGGCCTTCAGCAAGCTGCTGCCGCCCGAGCGGCGCGGCGTCGCGCTCGGCGCCGGGACTGCGGCCGGCTCGCTCGGCCAGTTCCTGTTCGCGCCGTTCGGCGTGGCGCTGATCGACCAGTTCGGCTGGCAGAGCGCGTTGATGGTGTTCGCCACCTTGATGCTGTTCATCGTGCCGCTGTCGCTTGCGGTCGCAACGCCGCCGGCCGCCGAGGCCAAGCCGTCGGAGGCCGAGCAGCAGTCGTTCACGACGGCGCTGATGGAGGCGTTCGGCCATCGCTCCTACGTGCTGCTGGTGCTCGGCTTCTTCACCTGCGGCTTCCAGCTCGCCTTCATCACCGTGCATCTGCCGGCGTTCCTGGTCGATCGCGGTCTGTCCGCGCAGACCGGCGGCTGGGTGATCGCGGCGATCGGCCTGTTCAACATCATCGGCTCGCTCAGCGTCGGCTGGCTGCAGAGCCGGCTGCCGAAGCGCTACATCCTGTCCTTCATCTATTTCACCCGCGCGCTGGCGACGCTGGCCTTCATCTCGTTCCCCGTGACACCGGCCAGCGCGATCGCGTTCGGCGCCGTGTCGGGGCTGGCATGGCTGTCGACCGTTCCGCCGACCTCGTCGCTGGTCGCGATCATGTTCGGCACCCGCTGGCTCGCCACGCTCTATGGCTTTGCCTTCGTCAGCCATCAGGTGGGCGGCTTCCTCGGCGTATGGCTCGGCGGCCTGGTGTTCGAGCGCTATGGCTCATACACGCCGATCTGGTGGCTCTCGATCCTGTTCGGCGTGCTGTCGGCGCTGATCAATCTGCCGATCGTCGAGAAGCCGGTGGCCCGCGCCGTTCCCGCGACCTGAGTTGCGCCGCCGATCCGATCGGCTAAACATGGCGTGAGACAAAGAGCGCAGGGAGTACCGCTGTGGGAACGTTCAAGGCGATCCGGATCGACAAGGCCGACAAGGGGACCACGGCAACGCTGACGCAGTTCGACGAAGCCGAGCTGATGGACGGCGACGTCACCGTCAGGGTCGAATGGTCGGCGCTGAACTACAAGGACGGGCTGGCGCTGACCGGCAAGGCGCCGGTCGTCCGCCGCTTCCCGATGATCGCCGGCATCGATTTCGCAGGCACGGTCGAGCAGTCGAGCCATCCCAGCTGGAAGCCGGGCGACGCCGTGATCTGCACCGGCTGGGGCATGGGCGAGACCCATCTCGGCGCCTATGCCGAAAAGGCCCGCGTCAAGGGTGACTGGCTGGTCGGCCTGCCGCAGGGGCTGTCGGCCCGGGACGCGATGTCGATCGGGACCGCGGGCTTCACCGCGATGCTGGCGGTCCTGGCCCTGGAGAAGCACGGGCTGACGCCAGGCAGCGGGCCGGTGGTGGTGACGGGGGCTGCGGGCGGCGTGGGGTCGGTCGCGACGGCGGTGCTCGCCAAGCTCGGCTACCACGTGATCGCCTCGACGGGACGCCTGGCCGAGGCCGACTATCTGAAGTCGCTCGGCGCCGCCGAGATCATCGACCGCAACGAGCTGTCGGCGCCGGCCAAGCCCCTCGCCAAGGAGCGCTGGGCAGGCGGCATCGACAGCGTGGGCTCCAACACTCTCGCCAACCTGCTGGCGATGACGAAATATGGCGGCGCGATCGCCGCATGCGGCCTTGCTGCCGGCATGGATTTGCCATCCTCGGTGGCGCCATTCATTCTGCGCGGCGTGTGCCTTCTGGGCATCGATTCCGTGATGTGCCCGCTGCCTGCCCGCAAGGCGGCCTGGGAGCGCCTGGCCACCGATTTGGATCGTTCAAAACTATCTGAAATCACTCACGAAATTGCGCTGGACCAAGTCGCCTCGCTGGGCCCGCAGATCCTGGCCGGCCAGGTCCGCGGCCGTACGGTGGTAAGAATATCCTGAGGATCTTCAGACTTTTCAAACCATGCTGCTCCATTGTTGCCATGGTTGGTATGGTAAGCATGGGGTAAAGATACCGCCTTACCCGCTGCGTGGGGTCAAGTGGGAGTTGAGAGCATGCTCGCGCGTTTACTGCTGGGGACCGTGACCGCCGGCGCCATGGTTGCTCCCGCGATCGCGGGATCCATGACCGCCGACGAGGCGCGCAAATTCGTGGCCGGAAAGGTGTTCGCGTTTACCTGCGTCGACGGCACCCGCGGTGCGGGTCGCATTCTCGACGACATGGGCGCGGCCGGCGCGGTGCAGTTCTCGGGCTCCGGCCCTGTTCGTCATATCCGTCTGCCCGGCAACACGCTGCAGATTCGCGGCCAGAACGTCTGTGCCTCGATCAAGGGCATGCCGTTCGAACCCTGCTTCAATCTCGACAAGAAGGACGACCGCAGCTTCCGTGGCTCGGTCTCGGGTCTCGGCGCATTCGCCTATTGCGACTTCCAGCACCAGGGCGGCGCCACCATGCTGATGGCCCGCGCCGTGGCGCGGCCGCGCGCGACGCGCGCTGCTGCTCCGGCAGATACGTCGCACACCGAGGTCGCGGCCCGCGTCGAGACACCGCGCGTCGAGCGCAGCAAGGTTGAACCCGTGAAAGCGGAAGCCGCCAAGGAAGCGGCGAAGGCCGACCACAGCCGCTCGGACACCGCCAAATCCGAGAGCACGAAGGCCGACGCCGCGCCCGAGTTGCGGCGGTCGACCGATTAGTTGTTAGTTCACCCATCATTGAAAAATGCAGCCCAATTAACATACAGCAACATTTCAGATGGTGACCGCACGTTAGTGGTCATTGCGCCGTAGTCGTACGGACGCTCAAATTCATGCCTCGGTAGCGACTTGCGCTGCAGTTTGCGACCAGGGGGGTGGCCCAATCGAAAGGGTCGGTAATGTCGCTCTACTTCTTCCGTATCAGCCAGGGCCGCTATTCGGGCGCTGCTGATCAGCCTTATGAATTCGCCAACCGGGAATCTGCCTGGAACGAACTGACGGCCGTCTGCTCGGACCTGATCGGCGGGATCTCGAAGACTCTGCAACAGGGCGCAGAGTGGCAGATGGAACTCCTGGACGAAGCCAAGCAGCCGGTGTTCCGCATCCGCCTGGTGTCCGAATCCGTCAGCTGAGCCTGGATCATCGGGGGATGATCCGAGCCGCTGACTGCCGGAGCCGCGGCTTTGCTGCGGCTTGAGGCGGCGGCTCCCTCCGACACCTTCTCGCCGCTGCAGTCCGCGTCACACGGCGTTGGAGCGGCAAGCATCTGCCGCCAGGCCATTCTCCACGTGGTCGTCGCCGTCGCGATGCCTTGGGACGGTTGGGGACGGTTGCTCACAAGACATTGTCCTGCGTCTCCTCCTGACAGACCCATCGATCCCTCTCCCCATGCGCGCCCCTGTTTTCCGACCGCCCTCCGTTCGGACTGTCGGCGGCCGGCTGCGTATTCCCGTCGCTGCGACGATGCCAGTTCAGGTTGTGGCATTAACCTCCTTCTAACCTGCATCCTGGCATACCAGGAGTTGAAACAACCGCTGGCGCGATAGCCCAAGGTGTCACTCGCCGTGATCCCGTGCCATGCCTCGCGAACGCCGGCCGATGCATGCCGGTTTCAGGACACCGCGCCATCGCGACGGTGCGCATTTTACATGGTTTGTCGGTAGTCTTACGGGTTCCCCGTTAACTTCCGATAAGCCTGTTTCCCGCCCAATGGCACCGTCGGAACCAAGTGAGACGTCCGAGAATTCGGAGGTCTCCCGTTTCTCCGACCTCGACGCCGCGCAGCGTAGCGCAGACCTGGCTATTCAGATTGTCTGTGACGCTGAAGAGAGTGGCGAACCGCGCAGCCAGCTGGGGTCATCGTGTCCAAAATGTCGATTCGTAAGAAGATCATCTCGGTCATCGCGTTCATGCTCGTCGCCATGTGCGGGCTTGGCGCGGTCGCCGTCACCAGCATGCAGTCGATCAATGCCAATACGGTCGACATCGCTCACAACTGGCTCCCCAGCGTGCGTGCGATCGGTGAGCTGCGTGCCAACATCAATCTGCTGCGCATCGCGCTGCGCGCCCATGTGATGGCGGACACCGCCGAAGCCAAGCAGGCCGGCGAGAAGCGGGTGAACGGCATCCTCGACACCATCCTCAAGGATCGCAAGGCCTATGAGCCGATGATCAGCTCAGCCGAGGAACGGACCATCTACACCAACTGGGTGCAGGCCTGGGACAAGTACGTCGTCGCCGTCAAGCAGGTCATGGAGGAGTCGAACAAGAGCGTCGGCCGGATGCCGCGTGAGGCCAGCGAGCTGCTCGAGAAGTCGGCCGCCGCGATCGCGCGTGACGCCGACAAGTACTTCATCCAGGACATCGAGTTCAACAACAAGGGCGCCGAAAACGCGACGCGCCAGGCGGCCGAGAGCTTCTCGCGTGCGATCTGGCTCGTCGTGTCGATCATCGCCGCGGCCGTCATCGGCGGCATCGCGGTCGGCTTCTATCTGGTGCAGAACGTCTCGTCGGGCATCGCCTCGATCATCAAGCCGATGCAGGAGCTCGCCAACGGCGATCTCGGCGCGGAGGTCACGCATCGCGGCGAGGCGACCGAGATCGGCGCCATGGCCGACACGCTGCAGGTGTTCAAGGAAGCGCTGATCGCCAAGAAGGACGCCGACGAGCGTGCCGCTGCCGATGCCGAAGCCAAGATCGAGCGCGGCCGCCGCGTCGACAACATCACCCGCCAATTCGAGGCGACGATCGGCGAGATCGTGCAGACCGTGTCGTCGGCCTCGACCGAGCTCGAGCATTCAGCCGGCGCGCTGTCCTCGACCGCAACCCGTTCACAGGAAATCTCGACTGCGGTCGCGGCCGCCTCGGAAGAAGCTTCCACCAACGTGCAGTCGGTCGCTTCCGCCACCGAGGAGCTGTCCTCGTCGATCACCGAGATCAGCCGCCAGGTGCAGGAATCGGCCCGCATGGCCAACGAGGCCGTGGACCAGGCGCGCATGACCAACGATCGCGTCAGCGAGCTGAGCAAGGCCGCGGCACGCATCGGCGACGTCGTCGAGCTGATCAACACGATCGCCGGTCAGACCAACCTCCTGGCGCTGAACGCGACCATCGAGGCCGCCCGCGCCGGCGAGGCCGGCCGCGGCTTCGCGGTCGTCGCCTCCGAGGTGAAGGCGCTTGCGGAGCAGACCGCCAAGGCGACGGACGAGATCGGCCAGCAGGTCTCGGGCATCCAGGCGGCCACGCAGGAATCGGTCGGCGCCATCCGCGCGATCTCCACCACCATCGAGAAGCTGTCGGAAATCTCGTCGGCGATCGCGGCCGCGGTGGAGGAGCAGGGCGCGGCGACGCAGGAGATCTCGCGCAACGTCCAGCAGGCTTCGCAGGGCACACAGGAGGTGTCGTCGAACGTCGTCGACGTGCAGCGCGGCGCGTCGGAGACGGGCCAGGCGTCGGCGCATGTTCTGTCCGCGGCGCAATCGCTCGCGACCGACAGCGACCGTCTCAAGCGCGAGGTGGCGTCGTTCCTGCAATCGGTGCGGGCAGCTTAGTTCTGATCCGCGTTCGCCAAGCGAACCCGTATTAGTACGACGTTCAGCATTAACGGAACTTTGCGGCGAAAGCGGCAAACTGCAGCTCAGCAGTTTGCCGCTTTTCGTTTCGCAGCGGTGCGGCGGCCGTCGCAATGGTGCGGTGGCCGCGCAGACACGACCGACGTTGCGAGACGCTTTCTCTCGGAGGATCAGGACGTGTCCAGGCTTTCCATTCGCCTCAAGATCATCGCCGTCATCGCCTTCATGCTGGTGGTCATGGCCGGCATGGGCTTGCTGTCTCTGCGCAGCATGCGGGACATCAATGCCCGCACCGTCGACATCTCCACCAACTGGCTGCCGAGCGTCCGCGCGCTGGGCGCTTTGCGCGCCGACATCAACGTCTATCGGCTCACGCTGCGAGCGCATGTGATGGCTCTGACGCCGGAGGCGAAGGCCAACAACGACAAGCGCATGGCGGACACGCTGGACAAGGTGAAGAAGGACATCAAGGCCTACCAGCCGCTGATCTCGACCGCCGAGGAGCGCGGCATCTACGAGGCCTGGACGCGCGCCTGGGACAAGTACTTGGCCGAGGTCGACAAGGTGCTGGAGGTCTCGCGCAGGAGCATCGGCAAGCTGCCCGACGATGTCGATGCGCTGTTCAAGCCCGCCGGCGTGGCGGCGACCGCGTCAGAGGAAATTCTGAACAAGGCGATCGACTATAACGACAAGGGCGCGGAAGCGGCCACGCGCGATGCCGCCGATGGCTACAGCACCACCTTCTGGGTCGTGACGTCCATCATCATTGCCGCCGTCGCTGCCGGCATCGGTGTCGGCTTCTATCTGGTTCACGACGTCTCCTCCGGCATCGCCTCGATCATCAAGCCGATGCAGGCGCTCGGTGAGGGCGATCTC
This sequence comes from Bradyrhizobium sp. SZCCHNS2022, assembly GCF_032377575.1. Taxonomy (NCBI): domain Bacteria; kingdom Pseudomonadati; phylum Pseudomonadota; class Alphaproteobacteria; order Hyphomicrobiales; family Nitrobacteraceae; genus Bradyrhizobium; species Bradyrhizobium sp. SZCCHNS2022. The sequence goes on from NZ_JAUHHZ010000001.1 coordinate 214,140, forward strand.
TCGGCCGAGGTACCGCACCGCGGCGAGCCGACCGAGATGGGTGCGATGGCCGACACGCTGCAGGTCTTCAAGGAGGCGCTGATCGCCAGAGGCCGACGCGCGCGCTGCTGCCGATGCCGAGGCCAAGATCGAGCGCGGTCGTCGCGTCGACAGCATCACCCGCCAGTTCGAAACGACGATCGGCGAGATCGTACAGACGGTGTCGTCGGCGTCGACCGAGCTCGAGCATTCCGCTGGCGCGTTGTCTTCGACCGCCTCGCGCTCGCAGGAGATCTCGACCCAGGTCGCAGCGGCCTCCGAGGAAGCCTCCACCAACGTGCAGTCGGTGGCCTCGGCCACCGAGGAACTGTCGTCCTCGATCACCGAGATCAGCCGCCAGGTGCAGGAATCGGCGCGCATGGCGCAGGAGGCCGTCTCGCAGGCCCGCCAGACCAACGACCGCGTCGGCGAGTTGTCGAAGGCTGCCGCGCGCATCGGCGACGTCGTCGAGCTGATCAACTCGATCGCCGGCCAGACCAACCTGCTCGCCTTGAACGCCACCATCGAAGCGGCGCGCGCGGGCGAAGCCGGTCGCGGCTTCGCGGTCGTGGCTTCGGAGGTGAAGGCGTTGGCCGAGCAGACGTCGAAGGCGACGGGCGAGATCGGCCAGCAGATCTCCGGCATTCAGGCGGCAACGCAGGAGTCCGTCGGCGCCATCCGCGACATTTCCGGCACGATCGAGCGGCTCTCGGAAATCTCCTCGGCCATCGCGGCTGCAGTGGAGGAGCAGGGCGCGGCGACGCAGGAGATCTCGCGCAACGTCCAGCAGGCCGCGCACGGTACGCAGCAGGTGTCGTCGAACGTCGTCGACGTGCAGCGCGGCGCGACCGAAACCGGCACGGCGTCCTCGCACGTTCTCGACGCCGCCAAGTCGCTGGCGTCCGACAGCGACCGGCTCAAGCGCGAGGTCGCCTCGTTCCTGCAGTCGGTCAGGGCCGCGTGATCCTCACGCCGCCGGCTGAGCCGGCGGCGCCTGCTGCTGCCGCCGGAACAGAACCTTCTGGTACAGCCAGCCGATCGCGACCAGCACAAGCCCGAGGCCGATGAAGGACAGCGCGCGCCAGACGCCGGTCAGCGCCGACATGTCGACCAGGAACGCCTTCAGGATCGTCAGCGCGATGACGATCGCGGAGGCGAGACGGGCGCGCTGCGACGACACGACGACGCCGATGCCGAGCAGCACGACGCCGAAGGCGAGCCATGCGATGGAGTAGGTGTACTGCTCGGCGGCGCTGGTGACGCCGCTCATCAGGTTCGGGCCGTGATAGATCCGGCGGATCTCCAGGCTGACATAGGACAACGCCAGGATCAGCGCGCCGGCTGCCAGCGTGTTGCCATAGGCCGGCGGACGGCGGCCCGCGACTGCGTAGGACAACAGCAGCATCAGCACCGCCGGGAAGGCGTAGGCCAGGACCAGGATGTTGAGCAGGCCGCCCTTGATCGCGACGTCCGAGACCATCGGATTCTCGAACAGCAGCAGCCCGAGCACGGTGGCGCCGCCGGCGAAGCCGGTCAGGATCACGGCGCTGATGTCGTGCACGATGCTGCCGCTGCGCACGCGCAGCCGCTCCAGGCCGATGGCGAGTGCCAGTGCGACGCAGACGTCGAGGCCGATCTCGGCGAGCGACGGCACCGCCAGCATGTCGCCGTCATTGACGGCGTGGCGGATCTCGAGGAACGCAAGCAGCGTCGTGAACAGGATCGCGGCCGCCTCGACCGCGCGTAACGGCGCGTCGTCGCCATGGCGCCGCATGAGGTAGCTCGCGCCCCAGAACGAGGCCGCCGGAACGCCATAGCCCCACAGCAGCCAGTTGAAGATCGGCGTGGTGCCGACATCGGCGCCGACGATGCGCGGGTCATAGCCGATGCGCAGCACCACCAATCCGGCGAAGATGGCCGCCAAGCTGCGCAGGAACGGGATCGGCCGGGTCTCGAAGATCCAGGCGGTGCCGAGCGACATCAGCGCCAGCGCGATCGTCAGCCAGCCCTTCTCCAGCGCGAAGGTCAGCGCCAGCGCCAGCGCGGCCAGCGTTCCGGTCGCGAACAGCGCGACCGCCGCGGAGAGCCCCGGCCGTTCCTCGCGTCGGGTCAGCGCCTCGGTGGCGACGGCAAACGCAGCCGCCAGGATCACCGCGAGGATCGCGAACGGGATCGAGCGGTCGAGATGAGCGATGCGCGCATAGAGCGCGACCAGCAATGCGATCGGTGTGAACACGCCGGCCGCCGACCACACCACCGGCACGGCCGCATTCTCCGAGCGCCCCTGCGCCAGGAAGCCGGCGCCGCCGAAGCCGAGCGCGAAGATCGCCGCCGTCACCAGATGTGACGTGACCGATGCGCCGAGCGGGTTCGGTCCCATGCCGGGCAGCGCGCCGCCCGGCAGCACCAGCAGGTCCGGATTGTCACGCAGCGCCCATTCGGCGAACACCAGGAACACGGTGCCCGCCGCCGCCGCGACCGCGCCGGTTGCGCTCGGCGCGCGCCAGGCGACCGCGAGCGTGGCGGCGACCAGCACGGTGAAGCCGATCAGCGCCAGCCCGTCGTGGAAGCTCGCGAGCACGACCAGCATCGCGCCGAGCAGATAGACGGCAAGCCCCACCGACGAGATCGGCTCGACCTCGTCAGTCTCGGCCGCAGGTCCGAACAGGAAGCCGCAGACGACGATCAGCGCGGTCAGGATGAAGCCGATGGTGACGTGGAAGACGTGCGGCGCGACCGTCTCGACGCCCGCGTCGAGCCCGGGCAGGGTCCACAGGAACGACAGCCCGATCGTGGTCATCGCCAGCCAGCGCCACAGCCGCACGCGCGCCAGCGCGAAGGCGGCGGCGGTGACGATGGCGAGATAGATGTAGAGCGCCCAGTAGTTCGGCTGCCCGGTCGAGACCAGCACCGGCGTGGTGAAGGCGGCGACGAGGCCGAGCCCGGCCAGCGCCGGTCCGTGCAGCAGCGCGGCAGCCAGCGTGCCCAGCGCGACGACGCCGAGCAGGACGAAGGCGATGGCGGGCGGCAGGAACTCATACAGCGCGTAGGCCGCGTAGATCGTCGCGAAGGCGACGGCGGTGCCGGCCGCGGTGAGGATCGCCGGGATGTTGGCGATCGGCAGCGCCGATATCTGCGAGATGCTCTCCTTGCGCCGCGTCCATTCGCCGGCCGCCAGCAGCGCGGCGGCGAACAGCGCGCCGAGCGCCACCCGCACCTCGGGGCCGACGAGGCCGGCCTCGATCGAGTAGCGCACCATGAAGAAACCGCCGAGCGCGAGCGTCAGTCCGCCGATCCACACCACCCAGCGGGTGCCGATGGTCTCCTCGAAGCCGGCCGCGGGCTGCGGCAGCGGCGGCGGGGGCGGCGGCTGATCGGCCGCCGCGTCGGCCGTGAGCGCTGCGGGCGGCAGGGTGGGCTCCTCGGTGACCTCCGGCAAGGGCGGCGGCATCGACGGCGTTGCGGCGGGCTCCTGGAGCGGGCTGAGCGGCGGTGCGGCCACGGGTGCAACGACCGTCGGGGGGGCCGCCTCGAGCTTGGCCAGCCGGGCCTGCACCTCGGCCAATCGGTCGGAGGTCCGGCGCGCGAAGGCGAGCGCCGCGAGCGCGACCAGGAGTGCAATCCAGTCCAGTGGCCAATCGAACATCACGCCTGGGAGTCCTCGAGATCGATGGCGCCCGCCGGCGTCATGGGAAGGGGGCAGGGGCCAAGCCGGCCCCGAGCGGTGGCGCAGCGAATCGGCTGACGGCACGCGCGTGCCGTCACGATGGCTGCAGTTCCTTGAGTGTCAAACGGCGGAGCGGAAGTTCAAGCAGCGCCGGTATGCTGCTACTCGGCGCGCGCCTTTCGATGCACCGTCGTTCCGGGGCGCGCGAAGCGCGAATCTGGAACCCAGAGCTTTGAGTCCGGCCGGTCCATCGAGCGCGACCAGCTCGAGGCTCCGGGTTCGCCGCTGGCGCGGCGCCCCGGAACGACGGGGCTGAGACGGCTGCGGCTCATTCCAAGTCGATCCGGAACGGCTGGCTGTCGACCATCATCGCGCCGGGGCCGATGGCGTCCAGCGCGCGCACCATGCGGCCCTGCCGGCCCAGCGCGCGGTCGGCAAGGCTGACGATCAGGCGGTTGGGCGAGGCGATCGGGGAGGCCTGGCGGATGGCCCAGGCGATGTCGAGCTCGTCGCGATGCGGGTTGAGCGCGCAGGCAGCCGCAAACGCGCTCGCCGTGGAGCGGCTGATGCCGGCATAGCAGTGGATCACGAGCGGCGCCGCGCGATCCCAGCCGCGCACGAACGCCAGTACCTGGGTGACGTGGTCGTCGCTCGGCGCCATGAAGCCGGGGAGCTGCTCGGTGATGTCGTCGACCGAGACCCGCAGATGGTTCTCGGGGCGGATGCTCTCGGGCCGCTGCACCTGCTCGACATTGGCCATGATGGTCAGCACGTGGCTGGCGCCGGTCAGGCGCACGGTGTCGGGCAAAGCGGCGAGTGAGCAGACGTGGATCATGATGAGCCTTTGGACGCCCGATTATACGAACGGCGGCACAAGGGCAAAAGCGGGTTTTGGATGTCAGCTGTCGGGCGGGCGCATATGTCCCGCTCCTACGCATGTGTGGGCGAGCAGCCGTCAGCGCGTGTTCTTGAGGTGCCGCAGCTCCTGACGGACCAGATGGGCCTTGACCTCGATCTCGGCATTGAGGCGCTCGACGTGCTCGAGCACGCGCTCGCGGCTCTGCAAGCCGACCTCGACCGGCTTTTCGGTCCAGGGGCGGCGCACGAACAGGGCCACCACGGCGACGGCCAGGGCGGTCAGGAGCGGAAAGCTCAGGGCGACGAGCTGGTGCGTGGTCATCGAAGACCTCCCAGGATCCACTGACCCAGCAAATGTAGGACCACTCCGGTGACAATGCAAACCACGCCCGAACCATAAATCAGGCCGGCCGGCGTCCCGGGCGGCAGCACGCCGTAGACGAACTGGGCCAGGGGCACGAACGTCCCGGCCGTGACGATCGCGGTGGCCAGCGTGTTCATCCAGTTGGCCGCCAGCTTCAGCCGCTCGTTGCGGCGCTCGTCGGGTGTCAGCGGCATCTCAGCACGACCCCAGCACCAGGTTGAAGCGGGTCAGGAACCGCTTTTCCGCCTTGGCCGCGCTCCACGGCGTCAGATACTCCGTCACGGTGGCCTCGGGCAGGCCGGGGTCGCGGCCGAACAGCTTCTTCGCCTCGCTCTCGGAGAAGCCCGCGAGCCGGGTCGCCTCCAGATAGGCGGAGCCGCGGTCGGCCGCCTTGATCTGGCGCTCGATCTCGGGGGCAATCTCCGCCGGCAGGCCGAAGCGGATGTGGATGGCGCCCAGCAGCCGCTTCTCGACGCTCTTGTAGCTGCCGCCGAGCACCGCCTTGAACGGCGAGATCATGTCGCCGATGACGTATTCCGGCGCGTCGTGCAGCAGCGCCGCCAGCCGCAGCTTGGCATCGATGTTGGGTTTCTTCGCGCGCATCACCGTCTCCACCAGCAGCGTGTGCTGCGCGACCGAGAAGATGTGCGCGCCCGACGTCTGGCCGTTCCAGCGCGCCACGCGCGCCAGCCCATGGGCGATGTCGGCGATCTCGACGTCGAGCGGCGAGGGATCGATCAGGTTGAGTCGCCGGCCGGACAGCATGCGCTGCCAGACGCGGTCGTGCCCGCTCGGGGACTTCTCAGTCGTCATTTGGGAGGTTTGAGGCGCGGGGCGCGGCGCTGGCCGCTACAGGTCTCGTGGCAGAAGCAGGTGACGAGATGGTCGTTGACCATCCCCGTCGCCTGCATGAATGCGTAGACGATGGTGGGGCCGACGAACTTGAAGCCGCGCGAAGCGAGCTCCTTGGATATCTTGATCGACAGCGGCGTCGAGGCCGGCACGCTCGCGGTGGTCTTGAACGCATTGACCTTGGGCTTGCCGTCCATGAAGTTCCACAGCAGCTTCGAAAAGCCGTCGCTCCCCTCCTGGATCTTCAGCCAGGATTTCGCGCTCAGGATGGTGCCCTCGATCTTGGCGCGGTTGCGGACGATGCCGGCATCGTTCATCAGCGCGTGGATCTTCTTGTCGCCATAGCGGGCGATCTTCTCCGGCTGGAAGTCATCGAAGGCGCGGCGGAAATTGTCGCGCTTGCGCAGGATCGTGATCCACGACAGCCCGGCCTGGAAGCCGTCGAGGATCAGCTTCTCGTAGAGAGCGCGGTCGTCATATTCCGGCACGCCCCACTCGGTGTCGTGATAGGCGACATACAGCGGATCGCTGCCCGGCCAGGGGCAGCGCGTCAGGCCATCGGAATGGACGACAGCGGCGCGGCTCATGCTGACAGGCTCAGGCCACCGTCTGCTTCGGCGCGCCTTGCAGCGCGTCCGGATCGGCGATGCGCAAAGTGAGCCCGCCCGCCGTCAGAGGCGTGCCTGCTTCCATCGCCTCGGCGGCGCGGTCGATCCGCAGCAGCGCCATGCCCTTCTGCCGTGCGGCCGAGCCCATGGTGCCCACGCTCTTGTCGCCGGCCGTGATCGGCGTGCCCGGTTCGGGGCTCGGTCCGTCGAGCAGGACCTGCGCGGTGCGCGTGCGCGTGGTGCCGCGATGGTGCATGCGGCTCACGACCTCCTGGCCGACATAGCAGCCCTTGCCGATGTCGACACCGTGCAGCCGGTCCATGTTGGTCTCGTGCGGGAAGGCATCGCCATACATGAAGTCGAGCCCGCCCCGCGGCACGCTGCACTCGATGCGATGCGCCTCGTAGGCGTCCGCGCCGACGATCTCGGCCCCGAGCCTGGCCGCGATGTCAGCGAGCGCATCTTGCGGCGCAATGACGCGCGCGCCGAGACGCTCGTGACGCGGATCGGTGAAGCTCTGCTCCGGCATCGTGCCGACAGCGCCATCCCAGACCGCGATCACGCCGAGCTCTGCGGAGAGATTGCCGACCGCAACCTTGGCCCTGAGCTTGTAGACGTTGAGCTTGTCGGTGAGCGCCTGCGCCAGCGCGCGCGGACAGTCGAGCAGGAAGCGTTCGCCGCCTTCGCTCGCCGGCACCTGGGTGACCAGGAAGTCGATGATGATCTTGCCCTGCGGCGTCAGCAGCGCACCGAACCGGGCGTCCCCCGGTGTGAGCTTGCCGACATCCGTGGTGAAGAGACCGTTGAGGAACTTGCGTGCATCGTCGCCGCTGACCTGGACCACGCCCCGGTCGTCGAGAAACGTCGCTTTCATTCGAAAAACCTCTTGCGACAGGCCGCACTGAAACGTAAGCCGCGCTGGCATAAACCACAAGGCTGAAACGCCCTTGCGCGGTGGCTTCATTCTAAAGATCGAGACGTCAGCGTCCTCAGAGGCCAGCAAATGGGCAGCCGCGCAGCATGATCGATCTGTCTTGGGGTGATCAGGAGAATGAAATCCTATGAGGGCTTCATGAGCGCGCGGTTCGACGTCATTCTGAAATCCGGCACCGTGGTCAACCAGGACGGCGAGGGTGTCCGCGACGTCGGCATCTTCAATGGACGCATCATCGAGATCGGCGATCTCGGCGCGGCCTCGGCGGCCGAGACCGTCGACTGCAAGGGCCTGCATGTGCTGCCCGGCGTGATCGACACCCAGGTGCATTTCCGCGAACCCGGCCTGACCCACAAGGAGGATCTCGAAACCGGCTCGCGCAGCGCCGTGATGGGCGGCGTCACCGCCGTGTTCGAGATGCCCAACACCAATCCGCTGACGGTCACCGAGGAGGCGTTCACCGCCAAGGTCGCAGCCGGGCGCCATCGCATGCATTGCGACTTCGCCTTCTTCATCGGCGGCACCCGCGAGAACGTCGAGCAGCTGCCGGTGCTGGAGCGCGCCGAGGGCTGCGCCGGCGTCAAGGTGTTCGTCGGCTCCTCCACCGGCTCGCTGCTGGTCGAGGACGATGACAGTCTGCGCCGCATCTTCCAGGTGATCCGCCGCCGCGCCGCGTTCCACGCCGAGGACGAATACCGCCTCAACGAGCGCAAGAACCTGCGCGTCGAGAACGATCCGCGCTCGCATCCGGTCTGGCGCGACGAGGAGGCGGCCCTGCGCGCGACGCAGCGGCTCGTCAATCTCGCGCACGAGACCGGCAAGCGCATCCACGTGCTGCACATCTCGACCAAGGAAGAGATCGTGTATCTGCGCGACCACAAGGACGTCGCCACCGTCGAGGCCACGCCACATCATCTCACCTTGGCTGCGCCCGAGTGCTACGAGCGGCTCGGCACCTACGCGCAGATGAACCCACCGGTGCGATCCGTCGATCATCGCGACGTGATCTGGTGGGGCGTCCACCAGGGCATCGTCGACATCCTCGGCTCCGACCATGCGCCGCACACCGCCGAGGAGAAGGCCAAGACCTATCCGGCCTCGCCGTCCGGCATGACCGGCGTGCAGACCTTGGTGCCGATCATGCTCGACCACGTCAATGCCGGCCGGCTGTCGCTGCAACGCTTCGTCGACCTCACCAGCGCCGGTCCGGCGCGCATCTACAACATCGCCCGCAAGGGCCGCATCGCCGCCGGCTATGACGCCGACCTGACGATCGTCGATCTCAAGCGCAGCGAGACCATCACCAACGAATGGGTCGCCTCCAAAGCCGGATGGACGCCCTATGACGGCGTGCGCGTCACCGGCTGGCCGGTCGGCACCTACGTGCGCGGCCAGCGCGTGATGTGGCAGGGCGAGTTGCTGAGGCCGGCGACGGGCGAGCCGGTGCGCTTCATGGAAACGCTGCGGCCGTAATGGGCTCCTGCGCTTTTGCTTGGTTGTTGTGAGCAAGCATCCGGGCTACGAGGCTTGCGCACCCTTTCCGCAGTGCTCGTGACTGCGCCCTCGCCCCTTGTGGGGGAGGGCATGTAGGACAGAGCGGCAATCTCGGTTGGGTGAGGGGTATGTCTCCGCGAGCGCGACGTGCAGTGAGAAACCCCTCACTTGACCGAGCAGGCGGATGGGCCGGAGATGCCCTCTCCCACAAGGGGCGAGGGCGCTGTGTCGGACAGCGCTGGGGACAGAGAGTATCGCGCCCCGCCGCCGTTCACCCGAACAGCTTGTCGATGTCGTCCTGGGAAATCGCCACACCCGGCCGCTTCGGGCCTTCCAGCAAGTCCGGCGTGGTGCTCTTTGGAGCTGCCAGCTCGGCGGCGACCCGCGCCAGCTCCTCTTTCCCCCAGATGCGGACGAGCTTGTTGATGTGGTCTTCCATGAACTTCAGCGACTTGACCACGCGCGTGATCCGCTGCCCCGTGAGGTCCTGAAAGGCGCAAGCCTCGAACACCTTGTTGGTGCTGTCGACGATCTCGTCGCAGACCGCCACTGTCGTCGGGTCCTTGGCGCCCTGCAGCTTCCCGACGCTGGCGCTGATCGCCTCCATGCTTTCGAGGATCGCGTTGCCGGCGACTTCCGTATTTTCCACGATCGCGTCGAGGGTGTCGGTCATCGAGGCGAAACTGCCCTTGCCGTCGCCTTGAAGAGCGGCGAGCTCGCGCCGCATGCTGCTAATCTGGCCGAACATCTCGACCAGGTAGGTTTTCAGCAACCTCTCTTCTTCCGGCGCAATCATCAGAAATCCCCGACGTTTCCTTAAAGTTTCCTTACTAATTCTTCACGCGGCAGTTGCAAACCCGGGCCTGCTCTTCTGTGAAGGCATTCCGGATTCAGTTCGGCGGTGACCGGCTCGCGACGCGGCGATCGAGATTTCGCGTAAGTTCGAACCGGCACTGCGGGCAGGTAGGTGAAGACTAGCTGCCTATTTTTGCCCGTCTTCGTTAAGGGCGCATGTTCATTCACGCCAAAGGCCTGCAAATGGTGAAGGTTTTCTGACGCGACGACCGCGGTGCCGTCGCGCATCTTCAGCATCGCCCGAACGGCCGCGTCGCTGCCGGCAACGACGCCGAGCAGCGAAACCATCACCGACAAGGACAGAGGTGACGATCTAATCAAGGTCGGCCGAAGGGCGATGGAAGCCAGAGTGCGAACTGCTAAAATCAGCCCTGCTCGTGTATATCGTATGTTAACATTCTGCTCCTATGGTCGGTCTGCTAGCGACTGGTGCAGGCTGAACTCCACGGGCAAACGGCGTTTCCTTCTCCGGCTCGCAAGCAATTGAGACAATATGCCGCATGGCGTTGGCCAGAGTGGATTACCGATCTGACGCGCGATCATCGCCGTCGGATGCATTCGTGCGTAGTTCTACGGTCAGTGCATTAAAGAAAATTAGTAGTCGGTTCCCTACGCTCTTCACACAAGCGCCGTGGGGGTCCTTGTCGCGTGTGCAGAGGGCCGCCTAGGCCCTTCGACATGAACGTCCACGTGCGCCCGAAGCGACCATCCTCGCGCCCGTGGAGACTGTCATGTCGTTTGCACTCCCGTTCCGTCCGAAGCTCACGATCGGCGTCAAGATCTATGCGTTGATCGGCCTGAGTTTCCTTGGTCTTGTCGGCATAGCGGCCTTCAATTCCGGCGAGCTCGCCACCAGTCTCAAGCAACAGAAGCAGCTGGAGCTTCAGCATCTCACCGAGCTCGCGCTCGGCATTCTCGCCGAGGAGCATGCGGCCGCCCAGAAGGGCACGGTCTCCGTTGCCGACGCGCAGAAGCGCGCATTGGAGCGTACGTCGCAACTGCGCTACGGCGGCACCGAATATTTCTTCGTCGCCGACATGTCTGCGCGGATGCTGATGCATCCGATCTCGACCAAGCTGGTCGGCGAGGACGTGTCCGACATGAAGGACGCCGGCGGCAAGAAACTCTTCCTCGAGATGGTCGATGTCGTTCGCAGGCACGGTCATGGCTTCGTCGATTACGAATGGCCGAAGCCGGGCTCGGAGAAGCCGCAGCCGAAGCTGACTCATGTCGTTGGCTTCGCACCGTGGAATTGGTTTCTCGGCACCGGCGTTTACATCGACGACCTGCAGGCGCAGACCTGGGCCTCCACCCGGCAGTCGCTGATGGCATCCGGGCTCGTGCTCCTGGTTTCGCTGATCGTATCGACACTGGTCGCACGCGGGATCACCCATCCGCTGAACCGCATGACGGCGGCGATGAAGAGCCTGGCCGGTGGGCGCCTCGACGTCGAGGTGCCCGGGATCGGGCGTCGCGACGAGATCGGCGAAATGGCCGGCGCCGTCGAAGTGTTCAAGAGCAACGCGGTCGCGCGGCAAGCCCTCGAAATCGAGCAGAAGGACGCCGAGCAGCGCGCCCTGGCGCGGCGCAAGGCGGACACGCAGAAGATGGCCGATGATTTCGAAGGTGCCGTCGGCGAGATCATCGAGACGGTTTCCTCCGCTTCGGCGAAGCTCGAGGTTTCGGCTGACACACTGAGCAAGACGGCGGTGCGCGCCGGCGAGCTCGCGACGGCAGTCGCGGCGGCCTCCGAGGAAGCGTCGACCAACGTGCAGTCGGTTGCCTCCGCGACCGAGGAGATGACCTCCTCGGTGACCGAGATCGGCCGTCAAGTGCACGAGTCGGCACGGATGGCCAACGAGGCCGTCGAGCAGGCGAAGCGCACCAACGAGCGGGTGAGCGAACTGTCGCGCGCGGCGAGCCGGATCGGCGACGTGGTCGAGTTGATCAACAGCATCGCCGGGCAGACCAATCTGCTCGCGCTCAATGCCACGATCGAGGCGGCACGCGCGGGCGATGCGGGCCGCGGTTTCGCGGTTGTCGCGGCCGAAGTGAAGGCGCTCGCCGAGCAGACGGCGAAGGCGACTGACGAGATCGGCCAGCAGGTGGCCGGCATCCAGACCGCGACGCAGGAATCGGTCGCTGCAATCCGACTGATCTCCGGAAGCATCGAGCGCTTGTCGGAGGTGTCGTCCACCATCGCGGCTGCGGTGGAGGAGCAGAACGCCGCCACCAAGGAGATCTCGCGCAACGTCCAGCAGGCCGCGCACGGGACCCAGCAGGTCTCCGTCAACATCACCGACGTCCAGCGCGGCGCCACCGAGACCGGCTCGGCCTCCACCCAGGTGCTGGAGGCGGCCCAGGGGCTATCGACAGACAGCAATCGGCTCAAGCGTGAAGTCGGTCGTTTTCTGCAGTCGGTGCGAGCGGCCTGACGGACATGCCGGTTCGCCGATCGAATGAAATGCCAGTCCAACAGATCTCAACGAGTATGAATTCAAACATGGTGAGCTTCCGAGACTTCCAACCGCTCGAATTGGCAGTGAGCGTGTCGACGTCGTTGGTCCGTCGTTCGGCGATCGTTCTCGCCGTCATGGTCGGGACCACAATCCATGCCGGGGCCGGCGACAATCTCAACATGGTGCGTGACCTCAGCAGCCGGATCGGTCCCGTCGTCGGGGCGGCGATGGCCTGTGGCGATATCCCGCGGCCCCGCATCCAGAGCATCGTCGGCAGGTTCCAGGCCGTCATTCGGGAGGCATCGAACAGCGACAGCGATCGCAGCGAGCTCGTCCGGCAGTTCGATCGCCACGTCGCGGACGGACGCGCGGCGGTTGCGGCCGGGCGGCAGGACTGCCGACGTGCCGAGCTCCAGCTTGGAAACATCGAGCGGTCGATCGGCGAGCCGGCGGTGGCCGGTCCGCCGCCGGCCTCGCCGCCGGCGCCGCTGCCCATTGCTGCGACAGGCGCGATCCTTGCTCCTCCGGTCCGCGGCGTCACGGACCGCGAGATCACGTTCGGCAGTGTGTTGCCGCTGTCGGGAGCGAACAAGGAAACCGGCCGGTTGCTCAAGCTCGGCATGGAAGCGGCCTTCAACCGCAGCAACGATGCCGGCGGCATTCACGGACGTGCGCTCAAGCTCATCGTCGCCGATGACGGCTATGATCCGAACCGCACGCTCAACGCCGTCAGGCAGCTCTACGAGAAGGACCAGGTGTTCGGCTTCATCGGCAATTTCGGGACCGCCACGGCCGCCGTCGCAATTCCCTTTTCACTGGAGCGGCGAGTGCTGTTCTTCAGCCCCTACACGGGAGCGAACGTCGCGCGTCACGACCCTCCGGACCGCTATGTCTTCAACTATCGCCCGAGCTATTCGGAAGAAGCCGACGCGCTGGTGCGTTACCTCGTGAAGCTGCGGCGGATCCCACCGCGTCAGATTGCGCTGTTCGCGCAGGACGATTCCTTCGGTGATGCCGGGTTCGCCGGCGTGGCGAAGGCCTTCCGCGCCCTCGGTCTGAACGATGCTGCGATCGTGCGCGCAAACTATGTGCGAAACACCGTGGATGTCGCGCCCGCGATCAACCAGCTCAAGGCTGAGAAGGCGCCCGTCCGCGCGGTCATCATGGTCGCGACCTCGCGTGCGGCTGCAAAGTTCATCGAGAAGGCGCACGACGCGCTTCCTGGCGTCATCTTCGCCAACGTGTCGGCGGTCGGCGCCTCGGCGCTCGCGAACGAACTCATGCTGCTCGGGCCACGATATGCGGCGGGCGTTGTCGTGACGCAGGCCGTTCCCGCGGCGGCGGGCTATTCGAGCCTGGTGCTGGAGTACAAGGGGGCGCTGGCGAGGTATTTTCCCGGCGAGCCCGCGGACTACACCTCGCTCGAAGGATACATCGGGGCGAGCATCCTGGTTCAAGCCCTGAAAGCTGTCGGTCCGCAGGTCGACACCGAGCGGTTGATCGACACGCTCGAGTCGATGCGCAACATCGATCTCGGACTGGGAGCGCCGCTGAATTTTAGCCCTGCCGAACACCAGGCCTCCCACAAGATCTGGGGAACCGCACTCGACGAGTCCGGCTCCTATCAGGCGATCGAGCTGGAATGACGGCTCGTCCGGGAGTCCGTTACCGGGCGCAGCGCTCCGGTTGATGGAGCCGATGCGGCCGCGAGCGCGCGCTGCACGTCGTCGGCTCCGTCGTTACCAGCGCAGTGTCCGCCGCGGCGGGTAGGAGCGAAAGGCGGAGGCAATCCAGAGTTCTTGCTCAGCCCTGGATTGCCTCGCGTCGCTCGCAACGGCGCGAAGCTTGCGGTCCGCTGTCATCCGCGGCGCAGGCGATCCGACGCGATCTCGCATGAAGCTTCTGCGTCGTGCTCGACCGACGTTTTCAGGCACGAGGAGTCCTGGGACTGCTCGTCGGGCAAATCAGTTGTGCGACTTGTCCAATGGTCGGTCGCTCATGACCCTGGCAGCGGTCCAGAATGACATGCGCCGCAAAATTCATTTTCTGCGTGACATCAATGTGATTGCACGGGCCGCCCCGCCCGGCCCGCAGATTCTTCTTTCTCTTTTCCAGAATTCATGTCACTCCTCCACCCATCCCGCCTCAACGAGAGGGGCGTGCGCGCGGTCGTCACGAGACGCGAGGCGGGGAGGCGGTGGACGCGTCGGGTTGCAGCGTGGCTTTGGCTCGCGCGGACGAACAATCGCGATGCGGACGTCAAGCCGTGTGGTCCTGACCTCCCGATGCCGAGGTCAAGTCGACGGGTGATGCGAGAGCGTCGGCGTTGATGATGGGGGCAAGACAGCCGGTCCCCAGGGAGAGCACGGAGTAAGCGTTAAAACCATCGCGCAGGGGAGGCTGGGCTCATCCGGCTGCACCCGTGGTTCCTGCCCCGTGCTTTTTGTTCGCACGGGGGCCATGGGCGTCAGCCGACGCCCAGCCTTCCCTGCGCCCTCGATTATTGCGAGGGACGAATGTCAGTCATCGCTCGGACGCAATCGGCGCCGCGAGGACGATGAATCGTGTCCTGTGTTGTTTGAAGACGTGAAGAAGGCGCCTGCTCACGCTGCTGACGTTGCGCGGCTGCGGGGCCGTGATGCCGCCGCGTCCACTGCTGTCATCCCCGCGAAGGCGGGGATCCAGGACTCACCGCCTGTCGTGATCAACCGAGAGGTCACGGCGTACTGGATGCCCGCTTTCGCGGGCATGACGACGTGGGTTGTGGCGTGAGTCGTGAGGCGAACTCGGAGCGTGATGGTGGGAACGGCGCGGGCTACAGCGCGGCATGATCCGCAGGCGAGGCGGGCGCGCCTTTGCCCACCCTACAGCCGAGGCGAACGGCCTACTGCGTCACGCGCGACAGCGAGAATTCGCCGTTGCGGATGCGCTCGGGAAAACCCTCGACGAAGGTCGCGACCGCGTCCTCGCCATAGGTCGTCACGAGCTCGGCGAGCGCGGCGAACAGGCTGGCCTGGGCCAGGCAGTCGCCATCGACGCCGTCATGGCGCGCTTCCGCCCAGGCTTCGTTGAGATAGCTGAGCGCGGCCTGCTTCTGCTCATGGTCAGGCAGGACGTCGGGGAGGGCGCTGAATGTAACGGGGAAGCTCATTGAATTCAGTCTGGCGGGGCGCCGCGGCGCAAGGAAATCCGAACGCGGGCGCGCCGGACGAGTGAGGTTTACCACGCAGGGCGCGGACGCCTAGGCCAGTTCTTTAGGAAAGGTTAACAAGGTTAACGCAATCGGGGATAACTCGCCGCCTCAATTGGCGTAGCGCGCCGTGAGGTCGCGCGAGATCTTGGAGCCCTCGTCGATGTAGCGGCGGATCGCCACCATCGCGGCCGGCGTGCAGGTGCGGTAGGTCTGCTGGAAGCCGTTATAGCCGCGGTTGAAGCCGGCGATCATGCGGGCGCGGCGCTCGCCCGAGGGCGTCTCGGCATCGATCAGCGCCTGCATCTGGTTGCGCCATTTGGCGCCCTCGTTGCTGCCGCAGATGCCGCGGAGGTAATGCAGTGTGCCGAGGATCTCGGCGAGACGCTGCAGGTCGCCATCGAACGGCGCAGCCGCGTCCTGCGCCCGCGCGGGGGCGGCGGCACAGGCCAGCACGAGCATGAGGACGGCCAGGAGGCGAGTGGGGGTGATATGCACGGACGTCATATGCCTTTGCTGAGCGGCGGGCGCAAGGCGGCTACACCAGGGCCCGCGCGGCGGCGATGATGTCCGGCAGGCCGTCGGTCAGAGTGAGGCCGTCGAGCGCTTCGGGAACGCGCCACTGGGCGTCGTCGAGCTCCTCGTTCAGGCGGGCCTCGCCCGCCTGCCAGCGCGCGGCGAAGGGGAGGATCACGTAGTGGCCGCCGCCGCCTTTGCCGCCGCTGCTGGCCGGCAGCACCTCGCGCCAGCCGGCAAGGCCGAGGACGGCGATCGACAACCCGGTCTCCTCCATGACTTCGCGCGCGACCGCGGCGTGCAGGTCCTCGCCGAACTCGACCCGTCCGCCGGGCAGAGTGTAGACGCCCTTGGCCGGCGCGCGGGCGCGGCGCACCAGCAGGATCTTGCCGTCGCGAAAGATGGCGGCGCTGACGGCAAGTTGGGGATGACGGGGCGGAGTTTCGGTCGTCATGCGGGTGGCTCCAGCAGGGGTCTGCACTCTACCGTGAAGACCGCCGCGCTGGCAGTACGTCGCAACTCAATAGCTCGCCATGATGGCGTCGACGGCATCGACCTCATCGACTTCCGACACCGGTTCCGGATCGAACTCGATGTCGCCGTTGATGATGCCGCCGGCCTGCGAGACCAGCGGCTTGACCCAGCCGGCGGCCTGCTCGGCGAGCTTGGCCTTGGTGGCGTCCTGCTTGGCCTCGCGCATCGCGGTGCCGACCGCCAGCAGGATGTCGGTCATGGTCTTGGTCAGATGATCGAAGCGGTCGCGAATCGCCGGCTCGGCCTGCTCATAGGCCTCGATGACGAGATCGCGGGCCTTGAAATTGGTGTGCGTGAAATGTTCTGGATAGGTCAGCGGCGACCATGCCAGGAAGTCCTCGGCGCATTCCGGAATGTCGGGAATCATTTCGAGCAGCATGACTGCCTCGTTGAAATGATTCAGATAGTCGGTGGCGAGTCCGGTGCGCGGGTTGATGTTGGCGGCGCGCAGGATCGCGGCGCGCGCCGGATCAATAGCGCTGCCAGCCGGTCGTTGGGTCGTGCGATCGGAAGGCACGGAATGGGTCGCCGCTGCGGTCATCCGCTGCAGTGTTGGCAACCCAAGTTAAAAGGTGCTGAACACACGACGATTTGAGTGAGATTATGTGTGGACGCTTCGTGATCACTTCACCACCTGCGGCTCTCAGGCAGATCTTCGGCTATGAGGAGCAGCCGAACTTTCCGCCGCGCCACAATATTGCACCGACGCAGCCGATCCCCGTAATTTTTCTGGATCGGGAGATCAGGCATTTTCGCTTGATGCGCTGGGGCTTCATGCCCGCATGGGTGAAGGATCCCCGCAATTTTACGCTGCTGATCAATGCACGTTCGGAGACCGTACGCGAGAAGCCTGCGTTCAAGAATGCGATCCGGCGTCGCCGCGTGCTTGTGCCCGCTGATGGGTATTACGAATGGCAGGTGATCGACGGCCGCAAGCGGCCGTTCTTCATCCACCGCAGCGATCGTGCGCCGCTCGGTTTCGCAGCCCTCGCGGAGACCTGGATGGGACCGAACGGCGAGGAGGTCGATACGGTCGCGCTTCTCACGGCGGCTGCGAGCGGCGATCTCGCGACGCTGCATCACCGCGTTCCGGTGACGATCAGGCCGGATGATTTCTCGCTCTGGCTCGACTGCCGCAGCGATGATGCCGACGAGGTGATGCACCTGCTGGTGGGGCCCGAAGAGGGCGAGTTCGCCTGGTACGAGGTGTCGACGCGCGTCAATACGGTGGCCAATGACGATGAGCAATTGCTGCTGCCGATGACCGAGGAGATGCGTGCCGCGGAGGACGCGCAGCGCAAGCCGGCCAAGAAAGTTGCATCCCGCAAAGCTTCGACTTCGGTCGATGACGGGCAGGGGAGCTTGTTTTGAGGCGGTATGTCTCAACAGAGAAGATCGTCATCCCCGCGAAAGCGGGGATCCAGTACGCCGCGGCCTCTCGGGCTGAAACGACTGCCGGTGGAATACTGGGTCCCCGCATTCGCGAAGGACGACAGCAGGGACCATCAGGGCCAGACGGGGACGTCGCTTATTTGAAAATCCGCAGCGCCGCGTGCTGCAGCAGCATGATCGTCTTGGCGTCCTGGATGCGCTTGTCGCCGATCATCGCGAGCGCCTCGTCGATTCCGAGTTCCAGCACCTCGATCTCCTCGCCCTCATGCGCGAGCCCGCCGCCGGCGCTGACCCGCATCCCGGGCTCGTAGGCGGCGACGAAGAAGTGGATCTTCTCGGTGACGACGCCCGGGCTCATGAACGCCTCGAATACGAACGTCACGTCGTGCAGGCGGAAGCCGGTCTCCTCCTCGGCCTCCAGGCGGATGCGGTCCTCGGGCGAGGCATCGTCGAGCAGGCCGGCGGCGGCCTCGATGAGGAGGTCGTCATAGCCGTTGAGGAAGGCGGGATAGCGGAACTGCTTGACCAGGATGACGCTGCGCTGCGCGAGATTGTAGGGCAGGATCGCCGCGGCGTTGCCGCGCTCGAACACGTCGCGGCTCTGCATCTGCCAGGTGCCGTCGTCGCGCCGCCACTCGAATTTGGTCGTGGTCAGCGTGCCGTAATGATCGGAGAGCACGCGCCTCTCGTGCACGCGGATGCGATCGGAGATGCTCATGCTGGACCTCTATGTCATGCCGGGCGTCGGCGGGCGGCCGTCGAGCCATTTGGAAAACACGACGCTGTCCTGCACGGCGTAGTCGAGCGCCTGATAGAACGCCTGAACCTTGGTGTTGTCGCCGCGCACCATCAGCATCAGCTTGGCGATGCCGCGTGCGCGCAGCCAGTCCTCGGCGGCGGCCATGATGGCGCGGCCGAGGTCCTGGCCGCGATGATCGGGATCGACGCTGACGTAGTAGACCCAGCCGCGATGGCCGTCATGGCCGACCATCGCGGACGCCGCGATGGCGCCGGCGGCCCGTCCGACGAGCACGGTGGAATCATCGCCGCGGCGGGCGAGCGCGATGTCGGCGGCGGGATCGTTCCACGGCCGCGTCAGGCCGCAGCGCTGCCACAGCGCGATGATCGCGGGCACGTCGGCATCGGCGATGTCGGAGATCGCGAGAGCAGGGGCGGTATTCATGAGCGCGCCGAAATCCTAGAGCACCTTGCCAGGGTTCATGATCCCCAGCGGATCGAACTGCGCCTTGATCGCGCGCATCAGCGCAATCGCGGTCGGATCCTTGACGTCGGGCAGCTCGTCGCGCTTGAGCACGCCGATGCCGTGCTCGGCCGAGATCGAGCCGCCCATGCGCAGCACGATCTCGAACACGACCGCATTCACCTCGTGCCAGCGCGCCAGGTAGTCGGCCGTGTCGGCGCCGACCGGCTGGCTGACATTGTAGTGGATGTTGCCGTCGCCGAGATGCCCGAATGGCACCGGCCGCGCGCCGGGGACTTTCCTGACGACAGCTTCATTGGCCTCGGCGATGAACGCCGGCACCGCGGCAACCGGCACCGAGATGTCGTGCTTGATCGAGCCGCCCTCCGGCTTCTGCGCCCAGGAGATGTCCTCGCGCAGCTTCCAGAACGCCATGCGCTGGGAGAGATTCTCGGCGATCGCGGCGTCGTCGACGATGCCGATCTCGAGGCCCTGCTCCAGGATGCCCTCGAGCGTAGCGCGCGCATCGTCGCGCGAGGACGACAGCTCCATCAGCACGAACCACGGATGCTGGCCCGAGAGCGGCGCGCGGTTGCCTGCGACATGACGGATCGAGAAGTCGAGCGCGATATGGGCGATCAGCTCGAAGCTGGTCAGGCTGCCCGCCGCCTCGCGCTGCGCAATGGCCAGAAGCTGGAGCGCATCCTCCGGCGACTTCAGCCCGACGAACGCCGTCTCGATCGCGCGCGGCTTCGGAAACAGCTTCAGGCTCGCCGCGGTGATGATGCCGAGCGTGCCCTCGGCGCCGATGAAGAGATTGCGCAGATCGTAGCCGGTGTTGTCCTTCTTCAATTTGGACAGCGCATTGAGCACCCGCCCGTCGGCCAGCACCACCTCGACACCCAGCGCCATCTCGCGCGCGACGCCATAGGCCAGCGCGGCGGTGCCTCCGGCATTGGTCGAGAGATTGCCGCCAATGGTGCAGCTGCCCTCGGCGCCCAGCGACAGCGGAAACAGCCGGTCGACCTCGGCGGCCTTCTGCTGCGCCACCTGCAGCACGACGCCGGCCTCGGCGATCATCGTATTGGAGGCGGTGTCGACCTCGCGGATCTTGTCCATGCGCTTCAGCGATACCACGACCTCGCCATTGTGCGGCGTCTGGCCGCCGACGAGGCCTGTATTGCCGCCCTGCGGCACCAGCGCGATGCGATGCGCGCTGGCGAGCTTGCAGATCGCCGCGACCTCCGCGGTCGCGCCGGGACGCAGCACCAGCGGCGAGCGACCGTGGAACAGGTTGCGCTCCTCCGTGACATAGGGCGCGACATCGGCCTCGGCGGTCAGCGCCTGGCGCTCGCCGACGATGGCGGCGAATTGCGCGATCAGATCGGGTGGCAGCGGCGGAGAGGGAGGCTGGCTGATGTTCATGGTCGGTCGCTTCCAATGTTATCTCGGCGCGGCGGCGCGGCGCAGCCGGTCGTTGATGGCCTCGCCCAGTCCGTCGTTCGGGATCGGCATCACGGCGATGCTGCACGCACCCCTGGCATCGAGGCTGCGAAGATAGCCGAAAAGATGCATCGCTGCCTCTGCGGGATCGCCCGATGGCGACAGGTTGAGAACAGCGGCGGCCTGAGCGGCACCCGGCAGGGGCAGGGGACCGAAGGCGAGCAGCGCCTCGCCGGGCGCGACCTCCCTGGCATCGAGGCGAACGGCGGCGCGCGGCGCATAATGCGAGGCCAGCATGCCCGGCGCCAGTGGCTGCTCGGACGTGTCGGCCTCTGCCGGTGCCGGCCGCGTCAGGGGCCGGTCGAGCACGGTCTCGATCGCCTCGCTGGGGACGCCACCGGGCCGCAGCAGCGTCGGCTGCTCGAAGCAGCCGACGATCGTCGATTCGACGCCGACATCGACCGGTCCGCCGTCCAGGATCAGGTCGATGCGCCCCGTGAGATCGGCCGCCACATGGGCTGCGGTGGTCGGCGAGACGTGGCCGGAGATGTTGGCCGAGGGCGCCACCACGGCGCCGCCGAACGCGGCGAGCAGCGCCCGCGCGATCGGATGCGAGGGGATGCGAATCGCGACGGTGTCGAGGCCGGCAGTGGCGAGATCCGCGACGGTGCAGCCGGGCGCCTGCGGCACCACCAGGGTCAACGGTCCCGGCCAGAACGCTTCGGCCAGGCGCTCCGCCGTGGCATCGAACCGACCGATCCGCCGTGCGGCCGCGATGTCGGCGACATGGGCGATCAGCGGATTGAAGGCCGGCCGGCCCTTGGCCTGGTAGAGGCGGGCGATCGCGGCGGCATTCGCGGCATCGGCGCCGAGCCCGTACACGGTCTCGGTCGGGAACGCGACCAGGCCGCCACGCGCGAACGTCGCCGCGGCTTGCGTGATTCCTGCCGCGTCGGCGGGCAGGATCCTGGTCTCGATCGCGTTGGTGTCTGGCACGGGCATCACTGGTACGGGACGGCGGCGGCTTCCGCGCTCGCCTATAGCCGGCAGGGACGCTCGAATGAAGCGCGCAAATCAATCACCGGGCTGCGTTCACGCCATGGCCACCCGGCAAAGCCTCATGACCTCAAGCAGTTAACCCATCCTCCGACGACGCGCGATTTCATTGCGATTTCCTGCGTGCTGCGCCTTGCGGAGACGGAGACCCAACGCTATAAGCCGGCTTCCCAAGTCGGAGCGTGGCTCAGCCCGGTAGAGCACTGCGTTCGGGACGCAGGGGTCGCAGGTTCGAATCCTGCCGCTCCGACCATCAAAATGTGCACTTTACGATGACCCGACATCGTAACCCCCCGAAGAATAGCCACACTCGGACAAACGGCAGCTATAGAGCGGCCCACTCCCGGGAATCTGTGTAATGTAGGGAGGATCGACCGGGGGGGCTTATGGACGTCGATAAGTTCTTTAAGGCAGCTGTTGACCTTTATTCGGCATGGCCCGGGCTGTTTCAGTATAGCATCCCGTTTCTGGTCACTGGCTATCTGGGGTTTCTTTGGTCTGGCTACGGCGTGGGCAAGTGGGCGCAGCAGGGCGAAGCCACAGCCCTCAGGGCACAGAACGAATCTCTCCGGACGATCAACGAAGTCGTAAAAGAGAAGATGGGCGTTCTTGAAGAACGCCCGAAGCTTGCAAGCGAACAGGCCGAGACGGCGAAAAAGGAAGCGGAAGAACTTAAGGCTCAGGCAGAGAAGTTAGACCGTCAGCTCAAAGCAGACGTGATTGACGCAAGCGAGGCCTATAGCAAGGCTTACGTCGAGTTACATGATCTGATCTCCAGCTTAAACGTGAAGGCATCCTCAGTGTCCCAAGCAAACACTGCGATATCGACGACACTCGGAGCACCTTGGGATCGTGGGTACAAATACAATCTGGATCTCAACAAACGGTTTCTGGAACTTGACGCTAACAGAGCCGCGAATTCCTAAGCTGCGGCTTTCTCATTCGGGACTTCGTCATCGGACGTTTGTGCGCATCTTTTTTCCTTTCGACGTGATGTTCTCGACCGCCTCTGACTGATGGTCAGCGTGATGGTGCCCGTAGGTGCGCTCCAGCACCTCCGTCGTCATGCCGAGATAGCCTGAGGCGACCCAGATATCCGTGCCTCGCTGCATCAGCCAGGTGGCCGCGGTGTGCCGCAGCGTGTGAGGCGTAACCGGCCCGGCCGTCAGGTCGATCTTCGACAACGTCACGACGGTCCGGAACGCCTTCTTGACCGACGCGACCGGCTTGCCATTCCACTCGACGAAGTGCTGCTTCGCGATACCAAGCCGATCCCAGCGCCTGAGGTGAGCAAGCATGCAGAAGGCCGCCAGCTCGGGCTTCTCGCGCCACATGTGGGGGAAGCCTGTGACGGCGCTGACCTTGCGAAGGATCGGCGTGTCTGGAAACCTGCAGAACACGTTGAGAACGATGCAGCTCGGTTGCTGGAAGGAGCTGGAGGTCCACCACATCGTATGGCTCGACGGCGAGCTGCTCGCCAATCGGATGGCAGGCGAGGTCTGCGAGTTACTCGACAAGTCGACGCGCCGTCTCGCCGGCAGCTGGTCCGATGTGACGGCGGAGTTTGCCATCCAGGCGATAGACCTCGCCTCCCACAAACTGACCATCCCCACCTTCTCCCATCGGGGAATGCTTGAGAAGATCAGGGCGATCAGAAGGGCTGAGACCGATGCTGCTATCCGGGCTTCCGGACTGGAGTGCTGATATTCATCAGCCCACAGTTCCATTCCGCTTTCTGGAAGGTCAACTTCAGGTCCGCCTTGTTGGGGATTAACTGCGATTTAAACGGTTGGCGAGGCGTCAGCGATCTCCGGATCGACCAGAGGTGGGTATCGCACTTACTACGTTCAGCACAGCGTGGTGATCCTGCTCTGGCGCGCGGACCAGAACTAGAATGCGAAACGGCCGGCCGCGCGAAGAACATCCCATACGGCTTCGGCGGATTGTCTGCTCACTTCGGTGGATTGTCTGATGGAGGCGCCCGCTTCCACCACCCGCCAAGCAGTTCGATCGGCGAGAAGCGCGATTAAGACGGCGTGGTTGAGCTTGTGGCCACCGCGCGAGGAGCGGAACGCGCCCAGCAACGGCAGGCCAATGAGCGCCAAATCACCAATTGCATCGACCAGTTTGCGGCGGGCAGGTTCATCTGCGAACCGCAGGCCTTCTGGGTTGAGTACTCTGTCCTCATCGAAGACGACCGTATTCGCAAAAGAGGCGCCAAGGGCAAAACCAGCACTCCAGAGCCGTGCGGTGTCCGACATAAAGCCAAAGACGCGGGCGCGGGATATCTCCCGGCGAAATACTTTGGCGTTCAGATCGAGGGCATGGTACTGCGGACCAATTAACGGATGGTCGAAGTCGATTCCAATCTCCAACATGAAGCCGTGCGGATATGGACGGAGTTCTGCGACTGAGTCGCCCATCGCGACTTGAACCGGCTTCAAGACCTGAATGTAGCGCCGCTCCGCGGACTGACTGACCACGCCGGCTTGGTCGATGGCGGCGACGAATGGCGCCACGCTCCCGTCCATGATTGGCACTTCCGGCCCGTCTAACTCGATCGTGGCATTATCGATGTCCATCCCCCTCAGTGCGGCAAGCACGTGCTCGACCCCGGAGACAAGCGCCCCGTGCCGGTCGCCAAGGACAGTTGCAAATTCGGTAGCAATCACGGCCTCTGCCGTTGCAGCCAGTTCGCGATCGCCTCCATCAAGACCAGTGCGAACAAAAACATAGCCTGCATCCACCGGAGCAGGTCCGAGGGTAAGTGTGATCGGGGCACCGGAATGAAAACCGATACCAGTCACCGTAGCTTGTGATTGCAAGGTCGTCTGCCGATGACTTGCAATTCTGCGGTTGACCCGGGTGGTGCCCCGCCCGACCAGGTTTTCGCCACTCTCACGCAATCGATCAAGCGTGAACTCGGCAAAATCCTTCGCTGTCACAAGTGAGCGGAAATCGACCGTCGCTCCGTCGAATTGCGCGCCCTTGATGTATGCGCCGTCGAAGCGAGCACCGGTCAAGTTGGCGCCCGTGAAGTCATACCCCCGCAAGTCCGCATCGGTGAAATCGACGTTCACCCAATCGCCATATCGCAGCTCTTTTTGAGGATTTAATCCCGCCATTTCAACAAGGTGGTTGAATCGAGAACTACGCGCCTTGCTGAGAACGCGGAGCCGCTCGGAAACTGTACTGCCAACGCGTTTCGCGGTTTCCGGACCGGGAGTTTCAGCCGTCATGATTCCTTCACCACCGCAAGTGTTTGTTCGCCCAGAACCCCCTCTACTCCGTCTAGAGCTTGAATCTTGAGCAGTTGTTGCATCACCTTCAGGCTATTGAAGTCGGTTCCTTCGACCAGCTGTGACGGCATTTGAATGATATCGCAGTCAATCACCCGGGCGGTCATCCTGGCGCAGATCTGGTTGCCGACTTGAAATCCGGAAAAGATGCAATCAGCGGCATCATCCGACGGCCGCCGCCGCCCTCGCAGGAACGGGTCATTTGAGTTCATTGAACGAATGATCCACCACGGCGCAATGCCATCAGCAGCTCCGCTGAAATTCCCGCCTTCCGGGGCGCACTTGACCTCGCGAGCAGTCACGATGGCATCTGAGCCATCGTGCTCGATGATCAGGTCGGCTCTCTTCAATCCGATCATAACGACTTCGCTGAATCCCTCGATCAGCATCGGCCATCCGTCCTCCGCGAACCATATATCTAGATTTGCGTGTAGCTCGCCAGCCGCGGAACCGTTTGGACCAAGTCGAAAATCCGCAAAGCGCCGATCCAGGTGAGTTCTCGTCTCGCTGGCCTTGAGCGCGATGCTGGCGGGGCGGCCTTTGTGTCTCTTGAATCGATCAATGAAGGCATCGGCGGTATCTTTTCGGGAGGCGCCCGCCCCGTCCTTGTCGAACCATTCCGCCCAGTCGGTATCGAAGCCAAATGCCTTGGCGATCCGCTCCTGGTTGGCCTTGTCCATCTTGTCATTCGCCAAGTTGGAAACGAGCGTGTTGCGGCTTACGCCGATCGTCTTGGCGATTGCATTCAGACTGGTCAACCCATCACAATGCGCCTCCGATGCCCACCCCTGCAAGAGCGACATCTTTCGGGCCAGTTCGAAGATTTCCTGCGTTCCCATTGCACAAGACCAATGTCATCGATGGTCGCCGCAATTGATTATATCCGAAAGCACCATCGTCGCATCAACAGCCGGACAACAGATCTTCGACAGCGACAGGGCACCCGAACAACGACCGCTAGGCGGTCTCTGACGCCGATTGATGGGGCTTGTACCGGTAGAATGTTGATTACACACTAGTTTTTTTGCTTAGATTGCTGGGTCATCGTTCTCTGAGGATCAGATCGATGACACGGAAAATTCTCTTCGCTTTCATGTTGAAAACCCTCCTGGCGCTCGTGACGCACGTTTGTGCCGGGTTGATCGAAGCCGTCCTCGGGAACACGGCACCGGACGTCCCAGGCGCTGTCTGCGGCGTTGCCGCCGTGATCCTCGCATGCATGCTGATCGAAGGTGTCGCGTTCTGGGGCGGCAAGCCTCCCCCTCAATGACGCACGTAATCGGCCGACGCCCAGGCGCCCGTGCTGGTGTGCAATGATTGTCCGGCTGATCGGACGGCCGACGCTATCGCTGGATCAGGCCGTCGCGGAGGCATTCGGCAGCGGAGCTGCCGGTCGATCGCCGGCGCATGACCGGCGTGGGATCGTTCAGCGCTGTTGCCCGAGTTCGGACGTGATCCAGTCGGCAAAGGCGCGCACGGCCGTGCGTTGGTGATCGTTGCGCGGAAACACCAGGCGGTGGCCGACATAGCGGATGTCGATGGAGCGCCCTGCGAGCGGCGCGATCAGCCGTCCCGACGCCAGCTCGCGCTCGGCCAGCAATGTGGATTCGAGCGCGACGCCGAGGCCCTCGGCCGCCGTCGCGAGCGCAAGGAAGCTGCGGTCGAAGCGCATGCCGTGGAGTGCGGGGGATTCGAGGCCGTTGGCGGCGAACCATTGATGCCACTGGATCTGCTTGACGTCGGAGCGGATCAGCGTGTGGTCAAGAAGATCCGCCGGGCGCTTGATCGTCGCCGCCAGCGCGGGCGTGCACAGCGGCGTGACCGTCTCCTCGGCCAGCGGAACGATCTCGACGCCCTCCGCATGAGGCTGGCCATAGACGATGTCGATGTCGAAATCGTCGTTCTTGAACCGCGCGTAGTCGGTGTTGGCCGACAGTCGCACCTCCAGTTTCGGATGTGCGGCGAGAAACTGAGCGAGCCTTGGCGTCAGCCATTGCGCGGCAAAGCTCGGCGCCGAATGGACGCGCACCAGCTGGGGACCGCGCGCCGCGACCTCCTCCAATCCTCTGCGCAGCTGGTCGAACGCCGCGCCGGCATGGCGCATCAGGTTCTCGCCGGCCGGCGTGAGATGAACGGCGCGCGCGGTGCGCTCGAACAGCACGGTGCGCAAGGTGGCTTCCAACTTGCGGATGGCGTGGCTGACGGCAGATGGCGTCAGGTGAAGCTCATTTGCTGCGTCGCGAAAGGATCCCGTGCGAGCGGCCGCCTCGAACGCCTTGATTGATGAGATCGGGATCTTGGACAGCATCGCATAAGTGAACCAGATTCACCAATCCATGACAACTGCGCGTTTGTCGCCACCGCAGGCCGCGGCCATGGTGACGCCCACGACAACGAGAATTTCGGGAGGACCAGCATGCTGCTCAGCGGCAAGACAGCGATCATTTCGGGCGCAGCGTCGAAGCGCGGCATCGGGCTTGCGACCGCCCGCCGGTTCGCAGCCGAGGGCGCGAAGGTCGCCATCCTCGACATCGACGCCGCAGCCGCCGCCGAGGCTGCAGCCTCGCTCGGCGACGGTCACATCGGGCTCGGCTGCAACGTCGCCGACAAGGCCTCATGCAACGACGCGGTGGCGCAGGTGATCCGTCAGTTCGGCGTCATCGACATCCTGATCAACAATGCCGGCATCACCCAGCCCGTGAAGTTCCTGGAGATCTCGCCCGCGGATTGGGATCGCATCCAGGACGTCAATCTGAAGGGCGTGCTGTTCCTGTCGCAGGCGGTGATCCCGCACATGCGCGCGCGCAAGCACGGCTCGATCGCCTGCATGTCCTCGGTCTCTGCGCAGCGCGGCGGCGGCATCTTCGGTGGCCCGCATTATTCGGCTGCCAAGGCCGGCGTGCTCGGCCTCGCCAAGGCGATGGCACGCGAGTTCGGCATCGACGGCATCCGCGTCAATTGCGTGACGCCGGGCCTGATCGGCACCGATATCACCGCTGGCAAGCTGACCGACGAGATGAAGGCCAAGATCCTCGAGGGCATTCCGCTCAACCGCCTCGGCACCGCCGAGGACGTTGCCGGCATCTACACGTTTCTCGCGTCCGATCTGTCCGCCTATGTCACGGGCGCGGTGATCGACGTGAACGGCGGCATGCTGATCCACTAACAAGGTCTCAAGAGATGGACACCGTAGCGACTCGGCTCGCCAACGCGCCGACATTGGCGCAACGCGCCTATAACATCCGCCGTCATGCGCTCCGCATGGGCGAGGTGCAGGGCCAGGGCTACATCGCCCAGGCGCTCGACATCTCCGACGTGCTGGCGGCGGCCTATTTCCACGCCATGCGCTACCGGCCCGAGGATCCGGCTTGGGAGGAGCGCGACCGATTCCTGCTGTCGAACGGCCACTACGCGATCGCGCTGTACGCCGCGCTGATCGAGGCCGGAATCGTTCCCGAGGCCGAGCTGGAAACCTATGGCAGCGACGACAGCCGGCTGCCGATGTCGGGCATGGCGTCCTACACGCCGGGCATGGAGATGTCCGGCGGCTCGCTCGGCCTTGGCCTGAGCATCGCCGTCGGCATGGGGCTCGGCCTGAAGCGCAAGAAGTCCAGCTCGCGCGTCTACACGCTGTTCTCCGACGGCGAGCTGGACGAAGGCTCGGTGTGGGAGGCGATCTCGTCGGCCAGCCACTACAAGCTCGACAACCTCATCGGCATCGTCGACGTCAACAATCAGCAGGCGGATGGCCCCTCGACCCAGGTGATGGGCTTCGAGCCGTTGGTGGACCGGCTGCAAGCCTTCGGCTGGTTCGTGCAGCGCGTCGACGGCAACGACCTCGACGCCGTGGTCGCCGCCTTCGATACCGCCAAGACTCATCCGGAGCCGAGGCCGCGCATGATCGTGGCCGACACGCTGATGGGCAAGGGGGTGCCCTTCCTGGAGCAGCGCGAGAAGAACCACTTCATTCGCGTCGAGCCGCATGAGTGGCAGCTCGCGATTGCCGCACTCGACGCCGGGAGGCCGTGATGAAATCGACGAGACCCGCACCCGATCTGAGCAAGCCGCGCCTGACGACCTCGGCGATGATCGCCTCGATCGCCTCCGAGGGGCAGCGCACCAAGCCGGCGCCGTTCGGCCATGCGCTGGTGGAACTGGCGCGCAGTCGGCCCGAGGTGGTCGGCATGACCGCCGATCTCGGCAAATACACCGACCTGCACATCTTCGCGAAGGAGTTTCCCGACCGCACCTACCAGATGGGCATGGCCGAGCAGCTGCTGTTCGGCGCCGCGTCCGGCATGGCGGCCGAAGGCTTCATGCCGTTCACCACGACCTATGCCGTGTTCGCCTCGCGCCGCGCCTACGACTTCATCCACCAGACCATCGCCGAGGAAGATCGCAACGTGAAGATCGCCTGCGCGCTGCCTGGACTGACGTCAGGCTACGGCCCGAGCCATCAGGCGGCCGAGGATCTGGCGCTGATGCGGGCGATGCCGAACATGACGGTGATCGATCCGTGCGATGCGTATGAGATCGAGCAGGTCGTGCCGGCGATGGCCGCCCATCAGGGCCCTGTCTACATGCGGCTGCTGCGCGGCCAGGTGCCGCTGGTGCTCGACGAGTACGACTACAAATTCGAGCTCGGCAAGGCCAAGCTGCTGCGCGACGGCCGCGACGTGCTGATCATCTCCTCCGGGCTCATGACGATGCGCGCGCTGGAGGCGGCCAAGGCGCTGTCCGATGATCGCGTCGACGTCGCCGTGCTGCACGTGCCGACGATCAAGCCGCTCGATGCCGAGACCATCGCGGGCGAAGCCGGCCGCCCCGGCCGTCTGGTCGTGGTCGCCGAGAACCATACGGTGATCGGCGGATTGGGGGAGGCCGTCGCCGGGGTGCTGATGCGCGCAGGCGTGCACGTGCCGTTCCGGCAGATCGGCCTGCCCGACGAATTCCTCGACGCCGGCGCGCTGCCGACGCTGCACGATCGCTACGGCATCTCGCTGTCGGAAGTCGTCAGGCGGGTGAAGGGCTGGCTCAAATAGCAGGCGGCCACGGGCGTTGAGACAGCGGCGTGCGGATGCGCCGGACCAGAACAACAATTTCATACCGGAGGGACTGGAATGCGCAAGGGAACGACGCGTCGGCGATTCATGGCAGGAGCGATGGTGGGGGCTGTGGTGCTGCCTTTCACCGCGCGCTTCGCAAGGGCAGCCGAGTTCACGATGAAGCTCGCGACCGGACAGGATCCGTCGCATCCGGTCAACAAGCGTGCGCAGCAGGCGGCCGATCGCATCAAGGAGGCGAGCGGCGGCCGGCTGGAGATCAATCTTTATCCGGCCAATCAGCTCGGTTCCGACACAGATCTGATCTCCCAGGTGCGGGTCGGCGCGGTCGATGCGATCAACATCGCGAGCTCGGTGCTGGCCACCCGCGTGCCGCTCGCCGGCATCGTCAACACCGGCTTCGCCTTCACGTCCTACGACCAAGTCTGGAAGGCGATGGATGGCAGCCTCGGTGATCACATCCGCAAGGACATCGAGAAGACCGGCGCGATCGCTCTGTCGAAGCCCTGGGACAACGGCTTCCGCCAGGTCACCTCGTCGACCCGCGAGATCAGGACGCCGGACGATCTCAAGAGCTTCAAGATCCGCGTGCCGGCGGCGCCGATCCTGACCAGCCTGTTCCAGGCGCTCGGCGCCGGACCGACCCCGATCAATTTCAACGAGGTCTACACGTCGCTGCAGACCAAGGTGGTCGAGGGCCAGGAAAACCCGCTGCCGATCATCGCCACCGCCAAGCTCTACGAGGTTCAGAAGTACTGCTCGCTGACCAGCCACGTCTGGGACGCCTATTGGATCCTCGGCAACCGTGCCGCCTTCGGCAAGCTGCCGTCCGACCTGCAGACGCTGGTCACGCAGGAGTTCAGCAGGGCGGCGGATGACGAGCGCGCCGACATTGCCGCGCTCAGCCAGAGTCTGCGCGCCGATCTCGCCGCCAAGGGCTTCACCTTCGTCGATGTCGACAAGGAGGCGTTCCGCGCTGCGCTCGGCAAAAGCAGCTTCTACAAGGATTGGCGCGGCAAGTTCGGCGAGGAGGCCTGGAAGATCCTGCAGTCGAATGTGGGAGAGCTCGGATGAACAGCGTCGACGCGTCTCTGGCAGCATCCACGAAGCACGGCATCGTTGACGGTCTCGAACGGGCCCTCACGAAGCTGATCGAGATTCCAGCGATTGTCGCCCTGGTCGCGGAAGTCGGAATCCTCTTCACCGGTGTGACGGCACGTTTCGCCTTCAACCGGCCGCTGACCTGGGCCGATGAGCTCGCGTCGATCACCTTCCTCTGGCTCGCGATGCTGGGCGCGGTGCTCGCGCTCAGCCGCGGCGAGCACATGCGGATGACCGCGCTGGTCGACCGCGTCGCACCGCGCACGCGCGCGGTGCTGGAGAGCGCTGCGCTGATGGCGCCCGTTCTGTTCCTGGCGATCCTGCTGCATCCGGCCATCGACTATGCGAGTGGTCAGGCCTTTGCGGAGACGCCGGCGCTCGGCCTCCCTGACAGCATGCGGGCCGGCGCGGTGCCCGTCGGCATCGGCCTCATGCTCGTCACCGCCTTGTTGCGCATGGCGCGCCATGGCTCGCGTGACATCGCGATCACACTGGTGATCCTGGCGGCCACCGCGCTCGTGCTGTGGGCCTCAGCCCCGGCGCTCAAGGCGCTCGGCAACTGGAATCTCATCGTCTTCTTTGCGATCCTGCTCGGCGCGGCCGTGCTCGCCGGGGTGCCGATCGCCTTCTGCTTCGGCCTCGCCACCGTGGCCTATCTGCTCACGGTCACCACGGCCCCGCTCGAAGTCGTCACTAGCCGCATCGACGAGGGCGTCTCATCCCTCGTTCTGCTCGCGATTCCCTTGTTCATTCTGCTCGGCCATCTCATCGTGATGACCGGCATGGCGGCTGCGATGGTCGGTTTCCTGGCGTCGCTGGTTGGCCATGTCAGGGGTGGCCTGTCCTACGTGCTGCTCGGCGCCATCCTGCTGGTCTCCGGCATCTCGGGCGCCAAGACGGCCGACATGGCGGCGGTCGCGCCGGTGCTGTTTCCGGACATGAAGCGCCGCGGCATTCACGACGGCGAGCTGGTGTCGCTGCTCGCCGCCTCCGGTGCGATGGCGGAAACCATTCCCCCCTCGATCGTGCTGATCATCATCGGCTCCGTCGCCGGCGTCTCGATTTCGGCCTTGTTCACCGGCGGCATCCTGCCGGGCCTGGTGCTGGCCGCCGCGCTGGCCGTGGTCGCCAAGCGTCGCATGGTCGAGCCAGAAGGCGTGATCCGGCCGCGGCCGACCTGGCCCAGCATTCGTTCGGCGCTGATCACGGCGCTGCCCGCGCTGATGCTGCCGGTGCTGATCCGCACCGCGGTCACCGAGGGCGTCGCGACCGCGACCGAGGTCTCGACCATCGGTATCGCCTACACGATCCTGGTGGGACTGCTCGTCTATCGCCGTTTCGACTGGCGCAAGCTCTATCCGGCGCTGGTGCATACGGCGGCGTTGTCGGGCTCGATCCTCTTCATCATCGGCGCCGCCACCGCGATGGCCTGGGCGTTGACGCAGTCCAACTTCTCGCATGCGCTCGCGGCGATGATGGTTTCGGTGCCCGGCGGCAAATACGGCTTCCTGCTGATCTCGATCGGCGTGTTCATCCTGCTCGGCAGCATCCTCGAAGGTCTGCCCGCGATGGTGCTGTTCGGCCCGCTGTTGTTCCCGGCGGCCAAGCTGCTCGGCGTTCACGAGGTGCACTACGCGATGGTCATCATCCTCGCCATGGGCATCGGCCTGTTCGCGCCGCCGTTCGGCCTCGGCTACTACGCCGCATGCTCGATCGGGCAGATTGATCCGAATGCCGGGCTGGCGCGGATCTGGCCCTATCTCGGCGCGCTCGTGGTCGGCCTTCTGCTCGTCGCCTTCGTCCCGTGGCTGTCGATCGGATTCCTCTGAGGCATCGGAAAGCAAGTGAACAGCCGTCGCGGCGGCGCCTTCAGGTACGAAATCCTGCCGTTTCGACCATTTCCTGCGTGACAACCCACGCATTTCCGATGTCACCTTGCGCTGCTGCGCGGCCTCAGTGCGGCGCGAAGAGACGAGGTGCTGCCGGAATGAATGCGAGATCTTCACGCAACTCGCCGCGCGCGGGACGCAGCGGGACGGCATGGCGTCATGACAATATCGGCAGGATGCTCAACAACGCGGTGCGCCGGTTCGAATCCCGCGTGCTCGAGCTGATGGTGGCGAGCGGCCACGGCGAGACGCGGATCGCCCATGTCAGCCTCACGCGCAATCTCGACGTCGAGGGCACGCGGCTGACCGAGCTCGCCCGCCGCGCCTCGGTGAGCAAGCAGGCGATGGGCGAACTGGTCGATCAATGCGTC
The DNA here is from genome assembly GCF_032377575.1 of Bradyrhizobium sp. SZCCHNS2022. Lineage (NCBI taxonomy): Bacteria > Pseudomonadati > Pseudomonadota > Alphaproteobacteria > Hyphomicrobiales > Nitrobacteraceae > Bradyrhizobium > Bradyrhizobium sp. SZCCHNS2022. Next base: position 247,304 of record NZ_JAUHHZ010000001.1, read on the forward strand.
GAGCTCGGGCTGGTTGCGCGCGAGGCCGATCCGCACGACGGGCGAGCGCGCATCGTTCGCTTCACGCCGGCCGGCCTGCAATGGCTCGAGGCCTTCGGCGATGCAGTCGATATGGCCGAGGCCGAGATGCGCAAGGAGCTTGGCAAGGCCGCCATGGACGTGGTCCTGCAGGCGCTCTCGGCCTATGGCGCCCGCTTCGACACGCTGGGCGAGGAGAGATAGTCAGGTTGCTTGACTATCTGGCTGGAGGCCGTAGCATGCCCCCGTCGCGAGGGGAGAAGCGCCGTGATCGAACGTCTGACCGCCTCCGTCCTGATCGTGGGCGGCGGGCCTTGTGGGCTGATGCTGGCCAACGAGCTCGGTCGGCGCGGCGTGTCCGCGGTCCTGATCGACGAGAAGCCGGGCACGGCTTTCAATCCCCAGGCCAACGCCACCCAGGCGCGCACGATGGAGCACTACCGGCGGCTCGGTTTTGCCGACGAGATCCGGCGTGCCGGCCTGCCGGCTGACTATCCGACCGACATCGCCTATTTCACCCGCTATGCCGCTCACGAGCTGGCGCGCTTTCAATTGCCGTCGGCAGCGCGCGCGGTCGAGCTGGTGAAGGGGATGTCCGGCTCGTGGAGCGCGGCCGAGCTGCCGCATCGGGTGTCGCAGAAATTCGTCGAGGCGATCCTGCGCCGGCACGCGGAGCAGCTCTCCGGCATTCAGCTGCATTACGGTCACCGGTTGATCGGCTACACCGCCGATGATGATGGCGTCGCGGCCGACGTCGAACGCCTCAGCGATGGCGCGTGCTTCAAGATCGGCGCGGCCTTTCTGGTGGGCGCCGACGGTCCGCGCTCCCTGGTGCGCCAGTCGCTCGGCATCTCCTATGGCGGGACGACCGGCGTGCAGCGCGATTTCATGGGCGGCCGCATGCTTGCGGTCTACCTCCGCTCGACGGAGTTCTACCAGCGCATGCCGCATGCGCAGGCGTGGATGTATGTCTGCTTCAACCGCGACCGTCGCGCCTTCATGGCTGCGGTGAATGGGCGCGACGAGTTCGCCTTCCACACCCAGCTGCGGCCCGGCGAGGATGAGAGCGCCATCACTGCCGATGATGCGAAGGCGGCGTTCCAGCGCGCATGTGGCGCGCACGTTCCCTGCGAGGTGCTGTCGCATCTGACCTGGACGGCGGGGCATGCGCTCGTCGCCGAGCGCATGCAGAGCGGCCGCGTCTTCCTCGGTGGCGACGCGGCGCATCTGTTCACGCCGACCGGCGGGCTCGGCTACAACACCGCGATCGAAGACGCCGTCAATCTCGGCTGGAAGCTCGCGAGCGTGGTCAAAGGAATGAGCCCGGTGGCGCTGCTCGACAGCTATGCGGCCGAACGCCGCCCGGTGGCGCTGCGCAACACCGACCATGCACGGCGCTTCGCGGATTCGCTTGGGCTGTTCGCGGCTGTGCCGGAGATCGAGGACGCAACCGAAGCAGGCGCCGAGGCGCGGCGCGTTGCAGGCGCCTATCTCGGTCAGCATGCGCGGGCCGAGTTCAACATTCCCGGTGTCACCTTCGGTGGCCGCTATGACGGCTCGCCGATCATCGTCTCCGACGGCACCCATCCGCCGCCGGATGCCGCCAATGTCTACGTGCCGAGTGCGTGTCCTGGCGGTCGCGCGCCGCATGCCTGGCTGGAGCAGGGCGTCTCGCTGTATGACCGCTTCGGCTTCGAATGGACGCTGCTGAGATTTGACGGCAGCGGCGTCGATGAGGACGAGTTGCGCGGCGCGGTGAAGCCAGTGCGCGCCGATGTGAAGGTGATGACCTTGCCTCGCGCGTTGCGCGATCTCTATGAGGCCGACATCGCGCTGATCCGTCCGGATCAGGTCGTGGCCTGGCGCGGCAGCGCATCGCAGGCCGGGACACTGCCACGGGTGATGGCGCGGGCTGCGGGGCACGGCGCCGGCAACTGAGCTCATCGCACGCGCATCGGACATTCGGGCGAGTCGTCAACTTTGCCGACATTGCCGGCCTATGATCCGGCTGATAGCGTCGCGTCGTCCAGGGATGAGCGAAACGAAGGTACGATGACGGAAACGGAGAAGGCCGAGCAGGTCGTGGCGGCGCTGAAATCGGCGGAAGCGAGCGCGCCGGAGGCCGCGTTGCAGACGCTGAACGGTCTGATGGGGCTGGTGCGCAGCCCGAGCGCCGAGCAGCCGCTCGAGGTGGAGGAGGCGCGCGCGGCGGCCTTCATGTCGATCTGCGAGGTCGGCAAGGCGCTGCACCGCAAGCAGCCGACCGAGGCGCTGTGGCCGGCGGCGGTATCGGCCACGGAGCGCTGGCTGACGCTCGTGAAATGAGTTTGGCGTGACGAGAGCTTCGACGCTCACCTGGCGCGCGATGACGCCCGGCGACCTCGCCGCGGTGGATGCCATCGCGCTCCGCCTGCACCCGTCCTATCCCGAGGATCGCGAGGTTTTCGCCGAGCGCATGCGCCTCCATCCGGGCGGATGCGGCGTGCTCGCTGCGCAAGGCGACGAGATCGCCGGCTATGTGGTCAGCCACCCCTGGCATCTCGGGGAGCCGCCGGCGCTGAACGTCGTTCTCGGCCAGCTGCCTTCGCCGGCCACGACCTACTACATCCATGATCTCGCTTTGCTGCCGCAGGCGCGCGGCACCGGCGCGGCCGGTCGCATCGTCGCCCAGCTGAGGTTGCACGCGCGTGAGCTCGGCCTGCCGTCGTTGACGCTGGTCGCCGTCAACGGCTCGGTTCCGTTCTGGGAGAAGCAGGGCTTTGCGATCGCACCCGGCGATGGCGATGTGAGCAGCTATGGCGGCGACGCCAGGCTGATGATCTGCAGCGTCGGCTGACCGGCGCATGAAAACGGCCCGGTGATCGACCGGGCCGTCTCAATCTGCATCAGCGCTCATCAGCCTCGTATCAATTTCGGCCTCGTATCATTCCGGCATCGACACTGGACGCCGCAATATGTCGCGCCGCCGGCTGAAGCGGTTGGCGTGCAGCATCCAGCCGCTGACGGGCTTGCCGTCGCGGTGACGTCCACCGCTTTCCGCCCCCAGCCACGCCGCGATGGCGCCGAGCAGCAGCGCGGTCGCCACCGAGAAGGCAAGGATCGTCGTGCTCGCACGCGAGCGGGACAACGCGCTCTTGGCATTTGCGATCGTCGTATCGACGCGGCGTTCGGCGTCGGGTCCTGCAAGCCCGGTCGTTACGCCGACCAGCTGCACCAGGTAGTTGCGGTCGTCGGTGCTGACGCCGCTGTGGCTCGATGCCGTCAGCAGGATACGGCCGGCCTCGCTGCGTGCCGGCGCCAGCTCGGGGCTCGGCGCCCGCTTGGCTGCGCGGAAGAGGTGATCCAGCTCATAGCTCAGCACTGACGGCTCGTTGGCGATCTGTGGTGCGCTGACGGGATTTGGCCTGCTCGCCGCGGACGCGACCATGGCGGCCAGCACCGTGCCGAGCACGACGGCAAGCGCCCATGCGGCGATGCCGTGCAGGCCATCGCGCTTCTCGGTCTCGTCGCTCTCCGCCAGACCGTAGGCCGCACGAACGCGCCCGGCGACATAGCCGCCGCAGCCGAAGCTGACGAGAGCCTGCAACACGAGATAGAGCCCCGACAGCAGCCACAGCGCCACGGACGCGTCCCGCCAGGTCGGCGCCGTGGAGCTGACGCCGAGCCCGACCGTCATCGCGAAGCTGATCAGGATCGATGACACCGCCGCGGCGGTGAGGGCTCCTGCAATGACCGGCGTCCATTGCAGGGTCCAGCCGTCTGCGGCCACGCGCCCGATGGGTGACGTGGCGACCGGCGCAGTTTCCATGCTCATGTCGTCCTCTCAGCGCAGGCCGAAGAACGACAGGATGGCCATGATGACCACGATCAGGCCTACCAGATAAATCAGTCCGTCCATGGTTGTCCTCCTCAATGCGAGATCCGTTGCCGTATAAGCGACGGCGAGGCTCAACGTTCCGCTCGCCGGACGGCAGCGGAGGAGGAGACGGCGTACGGCATCTGGTTGCCGCCCGATGACGTGGAAATCGAATCCGACCGAACTCATTCTGCGACGCAGCAGAGGACGCCGGGTCGGCCTTTGCCGGCTGATGCGGCGGCGCAACGGCCGCCGCGATCCATGTCAGTCAACCCAGGCGCTCATCGAGGCCCGGTTGGGCAATCGACCTGCGCTCAATAGCGCGGAGCATAGCGTTGACGTGCATAGGCGTAGGCCGGGTTGATGCCGCAGCCGGCGTCGGTGCCGGAGGCTGCGGCCTGACACTGCCGATATGTGGAGAATTGGCAATTGCCGGGATAGCCCCACATCCTGCCCTGCAGGCAGAAGCGATCCTGTGCCGCGGACGCCGGCGAGATCGCCGCGAGCCCTGCGAGAACGGCTGAGGCGGAAAGCGAAGCAAACAGAAGGCGGCGCATGCATTATCCTTGTGTTGAAGGTGACGTTGCAACGCGGGGCTGCACGGGCCCGTTCCTCACGGGCCACATTAACTGTTGGTGTCGCCGTCGCAGCGTCGCGTTCATGGCTCCCGCCGGATTGTGTGCTCGGACCGCTCGACGCCCGGCGCGCGCCCGCCAAGAGCGAGCTGACAACCGTCGGCCAACGCGAAGCCGGAACATTCCGCGACGGCTTCGGTTCATCACCCGACAACGGCGGATGCTTTCCATGTTTCGACGATCCAGGAAGTCGGATGACGCTCGTCCGGGGGCGGTCAGTGTTTTCGGCAGCAGCCGCGGGCCGGGCACGGGCGGCATGCTGGCGCTGCTCGGGCTGGCGTTTCTGATCCAATATGTCGATCAGCGTCCGGAGCCGGCATCCCGAGGGCGGACGAACGAGCTGTCCGACGACGGTCGCGGCAGGCTCGCCGCGTCACCCTCCGAGATCCCGCCGCGGGGCTGGAAGGATGTGCTGTATCGCGTCTATCAGAACGTCACCGATCACAGGATCGTGGCGCTCGCCGCAGGCATGACGTTCTATACGCTGCTGGCGATCTTTCCGGCGCTCGCTGCGCTGGTCGCGGTCTACGGCCTGTTCTCGGATCCCGCGAAGATCACCGGACATCTGGAGCAATTGCAGGGCATGTTGCCCGGCGGCGCCATTGAGATCGCGCGCGATCAGCTGACCCGCGTGTCGGCCAAAGGCAGCCAGGCGCTGGGTGTCACCTTTCTCGTCAGTCTTGCGATCTCGCTCTGGAGTGCGAATGCGGCGATGAAGTCGCTGTTCGATACGCTCAACGTCGTCTATCGCGAGGAGGACACGCGCGGCTTCATCAAGCTGAACGCCATCTCGCTGCTGTTCACCGGCGGCGCGATCCTGTTTGCGCTGCTCGCCATCGGAGCCGTCGTGGTGCTCCCGGTGCTGCTGAAATATCTCGGCATGTCCGAGGCCGCCGATCTGGTGCTGCAGATCGGCCGCTGGCCTGCGATCTTCATCTGCGTCTCGCTCGGGCTCGCGCTGATCTACCGCTATGGACCGGATCGCGAGGAGCCGAGATGGCGCTGGATCAGCTGGGGCAGTGCGCTCGCGGCGGCGCTCTGGCTCGCGGGCTCGGCGCTGTTCTCATGGTACGCGGCCAATTTCGGCAGCTTCAACGCCACGTACGGCTCGCTCGGCGCCGCCATCGGCTTCATGACCTGGATCTGGATCTCGGCGATCGTGGTTCTGATCGGCGCCGAGCTCGACGCCGAGCTCGAGCACCAGACCATGCGCGACACGACGACGGGACGCGAGCGGCCGCTCGGGACCCGCGGCGCCACCATGGCCGATACGGTCGGCCAGGCCCGCTGAGCCGCGAAGATGCTGCGATGGCGGAGAAGTTGCTGCCCGGCGACCGGCTGGACGAGGCCGGCGGAGCGATTCGGCGTTTCGCGCCCCCCGATCCGGGAGGCGTTGCTGCAGCTCGGCCGAAAAGCTTCGTGCGCTCGCTGGCACGGCTGTTCGAGATGTTCCACGAGCAGCTCGCCGCGACGCGGCTGCACGATCACGTGCTGGCGCAGGGCGAGCGCTTCTCCGACATGGTGCTGGGGCAGTCGTCAGGTCGACAGCGACGGTGCGGCTTGCGCGGCCGCGTGCTCGATCGCCGCGGCTGCATCGAGCACGAGGTCCTCGCGGAAACGCGGCCCGACGATCTGCACGCCGATCGGAATGCCCTCATGCACCCCGGTCGGCACGCTGATCGAGGGCAGCCCGAGAAACGCGGTCGCGAACAGGAAGATGTGCGAACGATACAGACGATCGACGCTGGCGTCGCTCTCGAGGTCGACGCCGTAAGGCAGCGCCGTCTCCATCGCCACCGGGCACAGCACCAGCGGATGCTCCTGCATGAAGATCTGCCAGCGCCGCAGATAGGTGGCGCGTACCGATGACAGCCTGATCAGGCCGGCGACGTCGAGCTCGGGCGTGCGGTTCGTCATCAGCGCGAAGGCGCGCCGCGCCAGCGCGTCGCCATGCTGCTCGACCTGGGCGGCGAGCGTCACGCGCGACTCGCCCTGCGCGAAATCGTTCCAGGCGCCGGCGGCGGCCGCGACATCGGGCGGATCGCGCCAGGTCACCTCGTAGCCCGCCTGATGCAGAATCGCCGCGGCCTTGCGCACGGCGGCCTCGACCTCCGGTGCGATGCCGACGCCGGCCGGATCGAGGCACACCGCGACGCCGGGATGATCGAGGCGCGGCCCCTCCAGCGGCATCGCGACATGCCAGGGATCGCGCGGGTCGGGCGCAGACATCGCCGCCAGCGCCAGCCTCGCGTCCTCGACGTTGCGCGTGATCGCGCCCTGCACCGAGATCAGCTGCAACGACAATTGCCGCTCGCCCGGCGCGGTGCCGTTGAAGGCCGGCACGCGGCCGAACGAGGGACGCAGACCGACGGTGCCGGTGCAATAAGCAGGATAGCGGATCGAGCCGCCGCCATCATTGCCATGCGCGATCGCGCACATGCCGGTGGCCGCGGCCACCGCGGCGCCGCCGCTCGATCCGCCCGGCGTGCGATCAGGCCGCCACGGATTGAGCGTGCGCCCATGCAGGTCGTTGTCGGTGAACCAGCGCATCGAGAACGCCGGCGTGTTGGTGCGGCCGATGATGACGGCGCCGGCGCGGCGCAGATTGGCGACCACCGGCGCGTCGTGCTTGGCGATGTTGTCCTTGAACGCGACGACGCCGTTGGTGGTCGGCAACCCCTTCTGGTCGACATTGACCTTGGTCGTCACCGGCACGCCATGCAGCGGCCCGAGCGCCGAGCCTGCGGCCACCATGCGGTCGGCGAGATCGGCGGCTGCGAGCGCGTCTTCCGCCTGCACCGACACCACGGCGTTGAGATCCGGATTGACCGCCGCGATCCGATCGAGGCTGGCCATCACCGCGTCACGGCTCGAGATCTGTTTGTTGCGGATGGCGGTGGCGAGTTGCGTGGCCGACCAGCGCCACAGCGGCGTATCCATGAAGCAAGCCTCTATGATCGGGAGGGTGATGGCGATGGGGCGATGCCTCGTGCGGGCCGCTTTGGCCGTTGCGCGGGTCCGGCGTCCATCGCCGTCCCTTGCGTGGCCGCAGTCAACATCGCCGGCCGCGTGCCGGCAATGCGGAGGATGTTTTCGCGGCGGGGCACGGGTCGTGGCACATGATTCATGATCATTAGGACCAGGAATTTCATGTCAAGGGCGCGAAGGGGACTGGCATCGGGCTTCCACCCGGAGCGGCGGCAGGTCCCGCGCAGCGGAACCGTCCGAGAACTTCCTTGAACCGTTTGTTGCTCGCGGCGTTGACGGTCCGCTCGTTGTCCGAGCGGGTTCCGGGGAACCCGGGGTGGATTTGTCGTGTTCCTTTATTGGCTGTCGCAACGACCCGCCGGGCGAAGGGTCGCCGCTGCGCCGCCGGCGATCACCGATCGCCGTTCGTCTCATTGATGATGTCGGAGCGTTCAAAATGACGGAGGAGTTTGTCGACGGCAGCCGGAAAGACGAGCCTCCGCCACGGACGCGGATCTCCACCGGGAGCGAAGGTCTCGACGACATCCTCGGCGGCGGCTTGGACGCCAATCGCCTGTATCTCTACGAGGGGCGGCCTGGGACCGGAAAGACGACGGTCGCGCTGCAGTTCCTGCTCAAGGGCAGGCGTCTCGGCGAGCGGGTGCTCTACATCACGCTATCGGAGACCCAGCGCGAATTGGAGGTGGTCGCCGAGCGGCACGGCTGGTCGCTCGCCGGCGTCGACGTGTTCGAGCTGGTGCCGCCGGAGACGACGCTCGATCCGGAGCGGGAGCTCACGGTGTTCCATCCGGCTGAGGTCGAGCTCAGCGAGACCACCGGCCTGATGTTCAAGGAGGTCGAGCGCGTCGATCCCGCCCGGGTCGTCATCGACAGCCTCTCCGAGCTGCGGCTCTTGGCGCAGAGTCCGCTGCGCTACCGTCGTCAGGTGCTCGCGCTGAAGCACTTCTTCGCCAAGCGCAACTGCACGGTCATCCTGCTCGACGATCTGTCGTCGTCGCAGGATGATCTGCAGCTGCACTCGGTCGCGCATGGCGTCGTGATGCTGGAGCAGCTGGCGATCGAATATGGCGCCGAGCGCCGCCGGCTGCGCGTGATCAAGATGCGCGGCATTGCGTTTCGCGGCGGCTTTCATGATTTCACGATTGCCGAAGGAGGTCTGAGGATCTTTCCCCGGCTCGTCGCCGCGGAGCATCATCGCTCGTTCCTCGGCGAAGTCGTGTCCAGCGGCAACGCCGAGCTGGACCAGCTGCTGGGCGGAGGGCTCGAGCGCGGCACCAACGCGCTGCTCATCGGCTCCGCTGGCGTCGGCAAATCGTCGGTTGCGCTGACCTACGCGATCGCGGCGGCCGATCGCGGCGAGCACGCGGTGTTCTTCGCGTTCGACGAGGGCCGGGGCACCGTGGAGGCGCGGGCGCAAACGCTCGGCCTGCCGCTGGAAAGACACATGGCGTCCGGGCTGATCAGGTTCCAGCAGATTGATCCCGCCGAGCTCTCGCCCGGTGAGTTCGGCGCCAACGTCCGGCGCAGCGTCGAGCACGACCATGCCCGCGTCATCGTCATCGACAGTCTCAACGGCTACCTCCATGCGATGCCGGACGAGCGTTTTCTCATCCTGCAGATGCATGAACTTCTGAGCTATCTCGGCCAGCAGGGCGTGCTGACCATCCTGGTGCTCGCGCAACATGGTCTGGTGGGACCGATGGAAACACCGCTGGACATCAGCTATCTCAGCGATGCCGTGCTGATGCTGCGCTACTTCGAGGCGGCAGGGACCGTCCGCCGCGCGCTGTCGGTCGTCAAGAAGCGGAGCGGACACCACGAGCATACGATCCGCGAGTTTCGCCTGGGTGGAAGCGGCATCACGCTCGGGCCCCCGCTCACGGCGTTCAGCGGCGTGTTCTCGGGCAATCCGCGTTTCACCGGCGACGTCATCCCTGACATGGACGTCCGCGATGAGCGCTGATCGGGATCAGCACGTGCTCGTCTTCGCACCGATCGGACGGGACGGTCCGGCCTCCGCGGAGCTGCTTCGCAATGCCCGGATCGACGCCCGCGTCTGTACCTCGCTGGCCGAGCTGGTGAGCGAGCTGAACACCGGCGTGGGCGCCGTCGTCGTTTCCGAGGAGGGCTTCTTTGCCAAGGACACCGGCCCGCTGATGCAATGGGTCGAGCGGCAGCCTGCCTGGTCCGATTTGCCCTTCATCGTCCTGACCAGCCACCGGGAGCAGCCCGCCGTCGCCGCGTGGCGGCGCAATCTCGTGCGCGCGCTGCGCAACGTGTCATTGCTGGAGCGGCCGATCCAGCCGATCACGCTGACCAGCGCGGTGCAATCGGCGATGCGGGCGCGGCGGCGCCAATACGAGATCCGCGCGCTGATCCAGGCCCGCGAGCAGGCGGCGCAGGAGCTGGAGCGGCTGGTGGTGGAGCGGACGCGCGCGCTCGCCGAGTCCAACGAGCATCTGCGCATCGAGATGGCCGAGCGCGCCCGCGTCGAGGAGACGCTGCGCCAGGCGCAGAAGATCGAGGCGATCGGCCGGCTGACCGGCGGCGTCGCGCACGACTTCAACAATCTGCTGATGGTGATCTCGGGCGGTCTCGACATGCTGGACCGCCAGGCCGATCCGGAGCGGCGTCGCCGCCTGATGGACGGCATGATCCAGGCCGCCCAGCGCGGCGCCAGCCTGACGCGACAGCTGCTCGCGTTCTCGCGCCGCCAGGAGTTGACGCCCGAGCCGGTCGACATCGCGCGCCAGATCGGCGGCATGCGCGAGCTGCTCGATCGCAGCCTGCGCGGCGACGTCCACGTGCAGTTCGAATTTCCCGAGACGCTCTGGCCCGTCGAGGTCGACCCCGGCGAGCTCGAACTGGTGGTGCTCAATCTCGCCGTCAATGCGCGCGACGCGATGCCGAGCGGCGGCACGATCATGGTGCGGGCTGAGAATCTGTCGAACTGGAGGGACGACGAGCTCGCGGGTGACTATGTCCGCCTGTCGGTGATCGACGCCGGGACCGGAATGACGGACGAGGTCCGCCTGCGCGTCTTCGAGCCCTTCTTCACCACCAAGGACGTCGGCAAGGGCTCGGGCCTCGGGCTCGCCCAGGTCTACGGCTTCGTCAAGCAGTCGCGCGGCACCGTCTCGATCGACTCCGAGCTGGGCCGGGGCACCACGATCGCCTTGTACCTGCCGCGATCCGCGCACGCCGCGTCCGGGCATCAGCAGCATCTGATCGATCTGCATCGGCCGCGCCCCCGTCATCGCGACGAGGGCCGCGTTCTTCTCGTCGAGGACGACGAGGAGGTCGCTGCGCTGGTGAGCGAGATGCTCCGTCAGCTCGGCTTCGAGGTCACCCGCGCCGCCAGCGCGGCGGCGGCGCTCGGCGCACTGGCCGACGGACGGGCGGTCGACCTCGTGTTCTCCGACGTGATGATGCCGGGCGGCATGAACGGCGTCGAGCTTGCGCGCGAGATCCAGCGCCGGCGCGGCGACATGCCCATTCTCCTGACCAGCGGCTATTCGGGAGCGGCCGTGCATGCGGCCAGGGAAGCGGGCGTGCGGATCCTGCCGAAGCCCTATCGGATCGACGAGCTGGCGGCGGCGATCGATGCGGCCAAGGCAGAAGGCATGTGGTCGCGGGCGCGCAGCTCCTGAGCGGTGGCCGGTCGTCCGACGTTCCGGCCCGCAGGCTCGACAGCCGTGGCTTAGCGTCAGCCGCGCTCGATCAGCACCGACACGGTGACTTGTCCCACCCGGCCGTCATTGGATCTGACCTCCAGGCTGACATTGGTCGTCGAAGGCTCCAGCCGGTCGCGTGCGATCGCAAGCGCGGCGTCCGCCGTCTCAAGAAGCACGGTCTCGACGTCGTCGAAATCGACGCCTTCGAGGTCGGTGCCCTCCGCAGGCACTTCACCGGGATGTTGGATGTAGAAGAGCATCTCATCCGTCCCGGTCATGGGATTGTCCTGGGCGCGAATCGTCGATCTGATGAAGATACGCGGGATCGAACTCTCCGGCAGCGACGACCTTATCAACGTCGATCAGCTTCACAAGGTTCTTACGGATATCGAGCACGCGTTGACTGCGGAATTCCTGCAGCACGCGGTTGACATGCACGGTGCTCAGGCCGAGCGCCTCGGCGAGCTCCGATTGGGTAATCGGAAACCGATAGGCGTTGTCGTCGACGAGCCCGACCTCGGCCAGGCGTTGCCGGAGCTCTGCGAGCAGATGCGCCATGCGGGCCGACGCCGAGCGAACGCCGAGATTGAGGATCCACTGCCGGAACACGGCGGCGTCGATCATGGTCTCGCGCCACAGGGCGCGCGCGACAGCCGGATGGGCGTCGATCAGTCTGGACAGATCGGCGTGGTCGATGAAGGCCAACGTCGCCGCGGAGATCGTGACGATGTCATGGTCCATGGTCTTGAGCAGCAGGCTTTGCAGATCGGGAATGTCGCCGGGAATGTGGAACGACAGGATCTGGCGCTTGCCGGTCTCGGTGACCTTGGCGCGATAGGCGAAGCCGGTGACGATCATGCAGCACGCCTGCGGACGATCACCCTCCCAGGCAATCTGGGTTTCCGGCTCGACCGCCTTCAACTCCACGGGAAGGGCCTTGATCGCCGCGATGTCGTGTTCGCTCAGCTCGGTTGCGCTCCGCAGCCTGCGGATCAGCTTGACCATATGATGCATCGGGGGCTCGCGATGGCGAAGGTCAAGACCATCGGCTTGAGGCAAGGTCTGTGGGACCGGAGAGCGAGGTGCCAAGCTTCGCTGCGCAGGCAGAGGGAGCACGATCATCTCTCGGCCACCGGCACCTTCCGAAAGTTGGGCTGGGGGTTATTGATAACGGTCGACCGTCGGATTGGTTCCCTTCCTCCTCCGATTTATCCAGTCGTGTTCCATCGCGGGCTGCGGCAGGACGTCGCCATCCTTTCGGGTTGAACCGGCGGGCACTTCCTCGCATTCTCGGCGCGATGAGCGTGATGAGGTGGCGCGCATGGAACGCTACATTCGCAACGAAAACATCCGTCATTTTCGTCAGCTGCTCGAGGCGGAGACCGACGAGCAAAAACGCAGGATCATCCGGCAGCTCCTGGCGGACGAAGAGGCCCGGCATTGTCCGCCCGATCCCAAGCCGCCGACCTCCTAGCGGATGCGCGCGCTCAACGGCCGGGTTCCATCCAGTTCAGAGTCCCGCAGGCGGTGCAGTTGAACATGCGGGCCGATTCTCCCGTCCGGGGATTCAGGATGCTCCGAATCGCGCTCGCGCGGTGACCGCAACTGCGGCAGGGCGGCAGGTCGTTATGACCGCCGCGCAAAGAGCTGTTGTTGTCGGACACGTCGGACATCACCTCCCGAAACTCACGAGATCAATCGGCGGATCACTCCGGAAATACAATTGGGGGACAATACGGAGCTGACGGCGGCGAGGCGTTTGCGTCAGAGGAGCGGCTCGGCACCATCCGCTTCCAGTCCGCGGCGAGCGCCTCGTTCCCGGGCGTCCGGCCTTGGGCCGTTGGCCTGGTCTCGCCCGGCCCCGACTCCGGCCAGCTCGCAGTAAAAAAGCTGCGCTCCGATGTCGACTGGCTGCTCATCGGCTCGTCCTCGGGGAAACAGGAGAAGCCGGCATGACGCTCCCCCGAATAGTCTCGCAGTCGGAATGGACCGAAGCGCATCGCGCCCACCTCGCCAGCGAAAAGGCCTTCATGCGGCAGCGCGACGCCCTGGCCGAAGCCCGGCGGAACCTGCCTTGGGTCAAGGTCGAGAAAGACTATGTCTTCCAGACGCCGAACGGGCCGGCGCGCCTGGGCGACCTGTTTCAGGGACGCAGCCAGCTGATCATCTACCATTTCATGATGGCGCCGGGCGATCCGCACCGCTGTCCCGGCTGCTCCTTCCTGTGCGACCATATCGACGGTGCCAACCAGCATCTGCGACAGCACGACGTCAGCCTTGTCGTGGTGTCGCGCGCGCCCCTCGCGGACATCGCGCCGTTCAAAGCGCGCATGGGCTGGGCTTTCGACTGGGTGTCGTCCGAAGGCAGCGATTTCAATGCTGACTACAAGGTCTCGTTCTCGGACGAGCAGATCGCGGCAGGCACGGCCGTGTACAATTTCGCGCCGCTGCGCGGCAGCTCGCGCGAGCTGCCCGGCCTGACCGTGTTCTACAAGGACGCCGCCGGCGACATCTTCTGCACCTTCCAGGTTCGCTCCCGCGGCGGCGATCCGCTGATCGGCGCCTATCACTATCTCGACCTTACGCCAAAGGGCCGCAACGAGACCGGACGCGGCAATCTGTCCGACTGGGTGCGCCTGCACGACGAATACGAAGGGGGGAGCCGCCAAGGCTGCCATTGCGGCCCGTAGCGCAGGCGGAATCAGCGCGGCATGGGTAGGTCAGCTCGTCCTGTTCTGATATTGCACTCTCCACTCGGGTGACGGTGCACTCAGCTTCTGCCGCTCGTTCCTGGCGCGGAGAGTTGAGGCACTATCCCCGTCGAGCACAATCACGCGTATCGCCCTGAGAAATACCTGATCAACGCAGCGATCGCGTGACGCACGATCTCGCAACGCAGCCCTGAGTTTTTCACCGCAGCGCACTTGATTTGCCGCAATGGCGGCAACTGCGTTCGATGGAACATTCGACTCAACAGAAAGGAGTTGAGTCATGTGGCTCACCAAGGACGACTTCCGCATCAAGGCGGACAATTTCGATCTTACGAACGGCTCGAACATTCTTCGCATCATTTGCGGATTGTTTCTGTTTCCTCACGTCGCGGGAAAGTTTGCTGGCGGCGCGGTGTCGGCCGCGACTGCGGGCTTCTTCGCCAAGGCAGGCTTTCATCCGCCGGAGGCCTGGGTTTTGATCGCTGCCGCCGCGGAATCCGCCGCCGGAATAGCGTTGGTCCTCGGCATCTGCACGCGCTTCGCCGCACTCGGCGCCACCGCGCTGCTGCTGTTTGCAGTCTACGCGCTGCAGGTCGTGAAAGGCTTTGGCTGGACCTGGAACACCGGCGGCTACGAGTATCCCGTGTTCTGGGCGATCACCTCGCTCGTCGTCGCCATCGAGGCGTGGAAGACGCATCTGCGGCAAGCCAAGCCGAGCGCGCGGGCCCTGCCGGCAAGCGCTGCGGCCTGATCCTAAGACCGTGATGAGGACATGAGAGCCGCCCACGGGCGGCTTTCGCGCGCCTGGCCTCACATCTCGGCCGGGCTCGGTGTCTCCACGCAGTTCGTCAGCCGGGCCGGCGTGCCCACGGCCGTGCAGCCGGCCGGCACATCGGATGTGACGACCGCTCCTGCGCCGATCTTGGCGAAGTCGCCGATCGCGACATCGCCGAGCACCGTCGCACCTGATGACAGCAGCACGCCGCGGCCGATCCGCGGGCCGCGCCCGGGCAGTGCATCGTGACGCCCGATGGTGACGTTCTGCAGGATGGTGACGCCGTCGCCGATGGTGCTGAACGCGCCGATGACGATGCCGGTGGCGTGATCGAGAAACACCGCCGTCCCGATCTGCGCCGAAGGATGGATGCTCACCTGCAGCGACGTCGACGCCTCGGCCTGGAGCAGCAAGGCGAGGTCGGGCTGCGCGTTGGTCCAGAGCCAGTGCGAGACACGAAACGCCTGCATCGCGATGTAGCCCTTGTAGTTCAGCAGCGGCGGCAGCAGCGACGTGGTTGCCGGATCGCGGGCCGCGATGGCGCGCAGATCAAGGCCGGCCGCCTCGACGAGATCGGGGGACGCGCGCTGGGCCCGGCGCGCGATGGCAGCGAGCTGCGTGCGCTCGCCCGGGGTCCTGCCAAGGCGGGTGCCGATCTGGTGCGCCACGACACTGCCGAGGTCCGGATGATCTTGGATCGCGGCCGCCGCGGCGCGGCCAAATATCGGATCGCTCACCAGGCCCAGCCGGGCCTCGTCCTGGATGGACTGCCAGAGGGCGTCCCGCGCTGAGTGCGTTTCGGTCATGGTCGACTGCTCGCTTGCCGGAGGAGGCGGGCAACATAGCCCGACCCGGGCGCCGTCGAAACCGGGATCTGCCGGCATCTCTTTCTTGCCGGCTGGCGGCCGTCGGCGCCGCGTCCTGTTAGTTGCCGGCTGACGGCCGGAAGCTTGGCAAAGGGGGCAGGCCGGGCTAGCATCGCCGCGTCGAGAGAGGCACCGCGAGGAACGGACCGAAAAAACAGAGACCGGGATCAGGGGGAGGCGTTGATCAATTGGTCGGAGGAGTTTCCTTTTCTGAAGGACCCGGATCTTCCGCCGGAGTACAAACGGATTCTGCTGGACAAAGCGCTGGAAGAACGAGCTCAGCTCGCGCTGCTACCCGAGAAGCGCGCGGAAAGACAGACCTCGGATCGGATCGAACGCCTCAAGTTCTGGCACAACACGCCATTGGTCGTGACGCTCGTCGGGACGATCACGATCATGGTCAATGGCCTCGTCGGCTACTTCCAAAGCCAGCAGACGACGGTCAATTCGATCGCGATCAAGCAACTCGAATCGACGCTGGAGGAGGCACAGAAGCGTTCGGATGCCGAGCGCGAGCGTCAATTGGCCAAGCTCAAGAACGACCTTCAGGAGGGCGCGGCTGCCGCGGACGCCACACGCAAGGCGACCAAGGAGGAGCGCGACTTCGCCTACAAGGTCATCGAGAAGGAGCTGGCGAAGAGTGACGATACGCGAGCGCGCGCGGCGGTTCTGTTGTTCCTGGTTCGCGCGGGCGTCCTCAACAGCCTGAACCGCGGCGAGCTGGAACGAATGGCGCTCGCCGATCTGGAGGGGACGAAGTCGCCCAGCGAGGCGGTGATCCCTCCGACCCTGGGGCGTCGCGACGTCGAGCTGCCGCACTACAATCTTCAGCCGCCTCCGCCCAGTCCCGGCCAGACCCAATCGGCGAGCAGGCTCCTGACCCTGGCGGTCAGCGAGATCAACAGGAACGTCGAAGAGACGACATCGGCCGACCGGATTGCCGACTATTGGCGGGCCGTGAACCTGGACCCCATGCAGATGGGGCAGGCGCCGTGGAGTGCGGCATTCATCTCGTGGCTGATCCTCAAGGTGGACAGTCCGGTGAAGATCACGCCGTCTGCGGTCAACGCCCAGATCTGGAACGATGCCCTGCGCAAGAAGCTCACATTCCTGCCGGGCGAGAAGCCGGCGCTGCCCGGCGATATCGCCGTCTTCCTCCGGGTGAGGGCGGGCTCGGAACTGAGCGATGCGCGCGCCGGAAAGTCCGTATTCGCGCCGGGGCAGAGCGGCGTGATCTATTCCGTCGACGGGAGCACGTTCACCTCGATCGAAGGCAACAGCGCGGATGCAGTCAGGCTGGTCACGCATGGCATGACCGAGCAGAACCTGCTGGGCTTCATCCGCCTGGCTGATGCCGTCCCATGATGCGGCTTCTCGCTGCTGGCCGAAGCTCAGCCGTCATTCGGCGTTCCGGGCGAGGGTGCGGCGAGCGATCACCCGATGCCATCGTCCGATGCAGGTGACGTCGATCCTGCTCGTCATCGTCCTGCCCTTGCATGGGCGGTGCTGAAATTATTCGACAGCCTTCGAACGATGCAGGTCAGGCTGGGCGTCGGGCTGGTCCTGTCGAGATACGACAACCCGCGGCTGTTCTGGCTGTTGGTCGCGCTGCAATCCCTGGCAATCGGCGTTCTGCTCGCCGTGCTCTACGCAGCCTATGTCGTGCTCCCAAACCAGATCGCGAGCTAGCGCGTGGCGAACCGTTGTGGGCGCATGATCGTCTGGCTTTTCGTCAGATGATGCATATGTGCACCGGCGCGTACGTCGCGCGGCAGCATCACTCTTGGCGGGGGACATCGTGCATGGTCGTCAATAGTGAGATTGGTGAGATATTCAAGAGGGCGGCCGCCTGGCTGCCGCCCCTATCCTATCTGATAGCTGTGACGATGCTTGCCGGATTGGTCGCCGGCTCGATGGCTCTCGATCCGGGACTTGCATTCATCTCCTGGTATTGGGCGCTCGCGATAGCCGGCTGCCTGTTGGGAATTTTCGGAGCTCTTCGCATTGCTCTCGGCCTTGGAGCCCCGCGCTGGATCGGCGCGGTCCTCGCGCTGCCCTGCCATCTCTGGCTCGTCAACGTGGTCAAGCTGATCGGTGATCAGCCGCTGTCCTCCATGGAGAGGATCGTGTTCGGCCTGGCGGCCCAATTGGCCTTCCTCGCGGCAGCGGCCGGCGCGCTCAGGCTGGTCGAATGGTTGTCGAAGCCGAGGTTCATCTTTCGCGTCGGATACTTGTTTCTGGCCGTCTTTGCGGTGCTCGCCTGCGTGGACACGGCGGTCAGCGCCGCCGGTTGGACTTTTGCAAGGACGCCGTACTGGCTGATGCCGTTTCAGGCCGTGCGCGCTGCAGCCACGCTGGTTGCGTGTGGCGCATTCATCGGCGCTGCCTTGGTGCTGTCGTTACGGCCAGGCGGAGAGCCGTGGACCGGCGTCGTACTCAGCCTGATCGTCGCACATATGCTCTACGATGCAATGAGGCTGACTTTTGTTCTCGAGGTCCACGAACGTGTCGTGTCATTGTGGGGCCCGGCGACCATGCTGGTGGCCGCTATTGCAGTGTGGCGGATCGGGACGGTCCTGCACGCGGGAGCTGTCGCGCGGGGGCCGGCCTCCGTGCATAGGACCGCGGTTTGACGCGGCCCTCGCTCTGGCCTGCGGGAGCTCGGCTCGTCCCGTCTGACGTCTCCCGCGCCGGTCAAGTTTGAGATTTCGTTTTAGACGAATTATATGCGCCGTTGTCATCCTGACGACCGCCAAGAAAAGAGGACGGGCTCAACGCCCGTCCTCAATTTGCTGGGACAGGGTGTTGTCTCTATCCGTGAGCCAGCAGCAGAAGCCAGTAGCCGACGGCCATCACTAGGTGGGCGGAGATCAACGTAATGCAGGCGTAGGTCATCATTGGGGTGCCCTTTCCTGAGCGCACCGGGCGGAAAAATGTTCCGGCGAGCAATGCAAACCGTATATGTGCATCGGTTCCACGGGCAGGTCGGGATAAATCCCTTTGTTTGACAAAGGCTTGCGGAGGTTTTTGATGGCTAGGCGGACGGAATACCCACCTCACCCTTTGGGACGGCTGGTCGCAGCTCAGCGACACAACGCTCTCCGGGATCCCATAGATCCCAAGCTTCCACACAACGTGCGCAACTACCTTGCGGACGTCAAGGGTAAGCTCACACGTATCGACGTTGCTAATATCGCGGCCTGCATTGCGGAAAGCGGAGCAACCAAAATTCGGCGTGTCACGATTTCGAAAGAGGATGTCGAGAGCGTTGAATTGAAGAAGTACGAGGGGGATGATGAAACGTTGTATTGGATACTTCGTGGATCTCTCATTTCACACGAAGATGCAGCTGAGTTGCTCAACAATCAAAGCCTGAGGGTTGGCAGCGAGAACGTCGCAGGCATAAACTCGCATCTCATAACAGGAGACGTAAGGCAGCGATATGCTGCAGCTGAGTTCGGTCCGCTAGCATGTGCGGCGCTCAGCATTAGAAAAAGCTGGACAACTTGGGTCGACGTTGTTTCGGCAGGACCCGGAGGATTTGGTCGCGATGAATTGCAGCTTCAGATATTAAGGGCGCCGAAGGTCCTAGATCCAGAAGATGCGCAGTTCAACAGCCTTGCCGTAGATATTAAACGGGATTGGAAGCGACGAAAATCTGAAACAAGCGACAATCCAACCGTCGCTATAAAGTCGATAAGTGTAACTACGAAACCTGACTCGGATGAACGGCCGATATTGGACGTAAAGTTTGTTCGATCGTTCTACCGGTTCAATTGCGCGGCGAAGGGGCCGGGCGGACTGCGCTTCAGGTGGGAGCAGTTGATTTCACAGGATGATCCCAAAAATGTTCTGACGCACCTAACATCAGGTGTCGGAGTCGTTGTCAACGTTGTATGCGCTAGAGACAATTCCATCGTAATCGGCCAGAGGCAAAACGTAAGTTTCCGTCGCGATGAATTCGACGTGGCTGTCGTCGAAGGCATTCGTCCAACGGCAAATGTGAATAGGCTTGGGCGTATCGACTTATTTGCAGTCGTCAGGCGCGCCTTAGACGAAGAACTTGGTTTGAAGTATTCGCAAGTTGCAATCGGTCGTGATTCCGAGTCCCTGATCAAGGATCTTCGCGTGGTCGGCTTCGGCGTAGATTTGCGGTACTATCAGTATAATTTTCTCTGTAACGTTGTGCTTGATACGGAATTTTCTGATGTCGCCGCGATGTGGACCCATGCAGTGGATCGAAGGGAGAATAAGAAACTGTATCACTGGCCGGCCGACCTCGAAGAGGTGATCCAGAAAATAAGAGTAAGTGATATTTGGAGCGCAGGAATGGCTTGCTTGATGCGCACGTCCGACTATTGGCATGCCGCAGATGAATAGACCGGATCGTGGAGTATTCAGGCTAGGCGATGATCCCCCTCCGGTGCGCTCCGGACCTGCGGGGCGCGCACCCTTCTTTTCCTGCCTCACAAAAGATTCTTCTTTCGCTTTTCCAGAAAGTATGCTCTATTGCACGCATCCTGCTTCGCCACGAGGGGCGTATCGCGATCGTCACGACACGTGAGGCGGGGAGGCGATGGCCGCGGGCTTGCCGTCGCGCACCTGGTGCGCGGACGAGCGGTGAGCTTGCGGACGCAAAGTCGTGTGGTCCTGGCGCCGCGACGCTGGCGCTAAGCTTTCGGGCGATCCCGAGGGCGACGGTGGCTAAGGAGCCGTACACCGGGGAGAGCACGATATAAGCGTGAAGACCATCGCGCAGGGAATGCCGGAGTTCGGCTGAACCTGTGGTGACTGCCGCCTGCTTTTTTTGCTGCAGGCGGGCCATGGGTTGCGGCCAGCGCCCGGCATTCCCTGCGCCCTCGTGCTCTGCGAGGGTCCGTCGATCTCAACAGCCCGGGCGCGTCGGCGTCGCGGATCGCGCCGATGTGCGCCAGTCCGTCATGAGTCGGTCCGCCGCCCTGTCATCCCGCCGCCGAGTGGCCGATTGCCCAGCGCCCCGATGCTCGCGCCCCGCCGGAATTTGATCTACACGGGGGCATTCACGATGGATCATCCATGATCGTCTCACGCGCACCGGCGCGAAAGACAAATCCGGAGTTGCATATGTCCGCCAGCCCTGCCGATCCTCTCAATCTCACCGCCCAGACGACCGAGATCCTGACCTCGCTCGGTGTCGCGCCGGAGCGCCTGCGCGGCGGGACGCGCGCCGCCCGCTCGCCGGTGACCGGCGAGGTGCTGGCGCATGTGCATGACGACACCAGGGCGGACGCGACGGCCGTGATCGCGCGGGCGCATGCCGCGTTCCTGCAGTGGCGGCTGCTGCCGGCGCCGAAGCGCGGCGAGCTGGTACGGCTGCTCGGCGAGGAGCTGCGCGCCAACAAGGCGGCGCTCGGCCGGCTGGTCTCGATCGAGGCCGGCAAGATCGTTTCCGAGGGGCTCGGCGAGGTCCAGGAGATGATCGACATCTGCGACTTCGCCGTCGGCCTGTCGCGCCAGCTCTATGGCCTGACCATCGCCACCGAGCGCGCCGAGCACCGCATGATGGAGACATGGCATCCCCTCGGCGTGACCGGCGTCATCTCGGCCTTCAACTTTCCCGTCGCGGTGTGGGCCTGGAACGCGGCGATCGCGCTGGTGTGCGGCAACAGCGTCGTCTGGAAGCCCTCGGAGAAGACGCCGCTGACGGCGCTGGCGACCGACGCGCTGCTGGCGCGTGCGCTGGCCCGCTTTCGCCGTGACGGCGGCGACGCGCCGGATGGTCTGACCGGCCTGCTGCTCGGCGGCCGCGCCGTCGGCGAGATGCTGGTCGACGACGTCAGGGTGCCGCTGGTGTCGGCGACCGGATCGACCGCGATGGGACGCGTGGTCGGCGCCTGTCTTGCCGGCCGCTTTGCCCGCGCCCTTCTCGAGCTCGGCGGCAACAATGCCGCGATCGTCGCGCCCTCGGCCGATCTCGATCTCACCTTGCGCGCCGTGGCCTTTGCCGCGATGGGCACCGCCGGCCAGCGCTGCACAAGCCTGCGCCGCCTGTTCGTCCATGCGGATGTGTATGAGCATCTGGTGCCGCGCCTGAAGCAGGCCTATGCCTCGGTCGCGATCGGCAATCCGCTGCAGCAGGGCACCTTGATCGGTCCGCTGATCGATCGCGGCGCCTATGACACCATGCAGGACGCCTTGAGCGCGGCGCGGGATCACGGCGGTCGCGTGTTCGGCGGCGAGCGCGTCGCGGTCGGCGGTTTTGAAGGCGCTTTTTACGTGCGGCCGGCCCTGGTCGAGATCGCCACCCAGAGCGGCCCGGTCGAGCGCGAGACCTTTGCGCCGATCCTCTACGTGATGCCCTATCGCGACCTCGATGCGGCGATCGAGCTGCACAACGCCGTGCCGCAGGGGTTGTCGTCGTCGATCTTCACCAACGATCTGCGCGAGGCCGAATTGTTCGTGTCCTCGCGCGGCTCCGATTGCGGCATCGCCAATGTCAACATCGGTCCCTCGGGCGCCGAGATCGGCGGCGCGTTCGGCGGCGAAAAGGAGACCGGCGGCGGCCGCGAGTCGGGATCGGATTCATGGAAGGCCTATATGCGCCGCGCCACCAACACGGTGAACTACGGCCGCAGCCTGCCGCTGGCGCAGGGCGTCAAGTTCGACATCGGGTGATCGGCATGAGGCCTCCTGTCGTCGGCGGAACTGATCGGCCGATTCGTGCGTTGCGCGCTGACAAGGAGGACCATCATGGCGACGACGAAGAAGGCCGCGGCGAAGACATCGGCGCGTGGACGCAAGCAGGATCGTGCCCGCGTCGCGGGCGGTCAGGACTACGAAGTCGGCTACGAAGCCAGGAAGAGCGGCCGCTCGGCGTCGGCCGTGAAGAAGGCGGTCAAGAAGGTGGGCAACAGCCGCAAGAAGGTCGAGCGCAAGCTTTCGCGTTCGTGACGTCAATTCTTCTGCGGCCGCTCCGGCGGCCGCAGCGATCCCCTGGTCCAGCCGAGCGCCCTCGGCGAATGCAGCGGATCGGGACCGTCGCAGACCGGACAGATCAGCTCGTGCCGCTCGCCCTTGCCTTCGCGCACCACGAGGGCCCGGCCGCAGGTCGGGCATGGTTTACGCAGCAGCCATGGGGCGGAATGCTTTGGCATCACGACGTCTCCCGGTCGATGCCGCAGGCTAGGACATCTTCGGGTAGAGGCGGAATCACTTATCTGAATCTTGGCAATTCTTCCGCTTCGCCTTCGCCAGAACATTCAGGGCAGGTGTCGCCGATCGCGCCCAGCACCTCCTCGATCGCTGCAACCGCTTCCGAACGGCTGACACCGCGCGGCGGATCGTCGCGCGCGATGCGGACGGCCGCTGCCTGCGCCTGCGGATCGCCGCGATCCAGCATCCAGCCGTGCGGCTCGCACGCGACGATCGCTCCGGCCTCCAGCAGCGTGGCGGTCGCCCAGCGCTCGAGGCGCTGGCTGGCGGAGCGGCATGTGACGGCGGTGGGCATCGGCTTCTCTCCAGCAGGGAGAATCCATCAGTCCGTCCGGCGTTTCCAGGCCCGGCCCGCAGGGCAGGGATTCCAGAATGGAGGGGCTGGCTGCTGGCGGAATGTTCGGCGGTCCGGCTTGAGATCGCCGCGTGCCGAGGCCATCCTTGGCGGAATTTTTGGCGAAGTTTGATGAAACGGGTGCAGACAGGGATGCAGATCAAGGCCAACGAGGATGTGCTGCTCATCATCGATGTGCAGAACGACTTTTGTCCCGGCGGCGCGCTGGCGGTGGCCGACGGCGATGCCGTGGTCCCCGTGATCAACCGGCTGAGCGGGCTGTTCGATCACGTCGTGCTGACGCAGGACTGGCATCCGGCGGGACACAGTTCGTTCGCCTCCAGCCATCCGGGCAAGGCGCCGTTCGAGAGCATCACGATGCCCTACGGGCCGCAGACCTTGTGGCCGGACCACTGCATCCAGGGCACGCCGGGCGCGGCGCTTCATCCGGGCCTTGCGACCGACAAGGCGCAGATGATCATCCGCAAGGGCTTTCGCTCCGCGATCGATTCCTATTCGGCATTCTTCGAGAACGACAAGACCACGCCGACCGGACTTGCCGGATATCTGCGCGAGCGCGGCTTGAAGCGGGTTTTTCTCGTCGGTCTCGCGACCGATTTCTGCGTGCACTATTCGGCCGTCGACGCGCGCCGGCTCGGTTTCGCGGCGGTGGTCGTCGACAATGCCTGCCGCGGCATCGATCTCGGCGGCTCGATGGCGGCCGCCAAGGCTGAAGGTGCCGAGGCGGGGGTGATCAGGATCGCCGAGCTGGCGTGAGGCGGCGCGGCTACGCGGCCGCGCCGATGTTCGGCTCGGCGATGGCGCCGGCGACGCGGACTCGGACGCGCAGCGCGTTGCCGGGGAGGTAGGCGATCGGCATGTCCTCGACGTCGACCGTCTTGAGCGTATCGGCTGCGGCGCCGGCCTGCACGGCCCGCGCCTCGGCGATGCCGCGGGCGGCCGCGATGGCCTCGTCGCGGGTCATGTCGCGGAACACCTGGTCGGCCTCGCCGGAGACCTGGGCGATGGCGGCGCCGACCGCGTTGGCGCAGTCGCCATGGTCGACGCGGACGATCTCGGAAATGCCGGCAAGCCGCTCCGGCACCAGGAAGGCGCCGCCGCCGACCGCGAGCAGCGGCACGTCGCCGGCCTCGGTCTTCATGCGGTCGATGTCGCCCTCGAGCTTGCGGTGGGCATCGGCGAGCGCGGCCTCGATCAGGGCTTTCGGCAGATGCGCGACGCGCGCGCGATCGCCGATGTCGATCAGCCCCGCTGCGACGGCGATGTCGGTTGCGGTGAGCTGCTGACCGCCGAACACCAGCGCGTCGGAGGTCAGCCGGTATCCGACGCTGACCGGCCCGACGCGGACCGGGTTCTCGTCGACGTGGCTGCCGCCGCCGAGGCCGATCGAGAGCAGGTCGGGCATGCGGAACAGGGTGCGCACGCCGCCGACCTCGACCACGGCGTTGGCCTCGCGCGGAAAGCCGTGGCGCAGCTGGCCGATGTCGCTGGTGGTGCCGCCGACGTCGACGACCATGGCGTCGTCGAGGCCCGAGAGATACGCGGCGCCGCGCATCGAATTGGTGGCGCCGGAGGCGAAGCTCATGACCGGAAACGCGGTCGCGATCTCCGCCTGCATCACGGTGCCGTCGTTCTGCGTCAGGAACAGCGGCGCATCGATGCCCGAATCCGCGATCGCCTTGCGGAAGGCGGCGACGGTCGTGACCGCGAGGTCGTGGAGCGCGGCGTTGAGCAGCGCGGCATTCTCGCGCTCCAACAGGCCGATCCGTCCGAGGTCGTGCGAGAGCGTGACGGCAACGTCGGGGCAGATCTCGGCAAAGATCTCCCGCGCGGTGTTTTCGTGGGTCGGATCGAGCGGCGAGAACGACGAGGCGACCGCGACCGAGCGCAGCCCCTTGGCCTTGATCGCGCGCGCGGCGGCCTTCAGGCCGTCGGTGTCGAGCGGCATGAAGGGACGACCGTCATAATCATGGCCGCCCTCCAGCATGAACGTCTCGCCGCTGACGAGATCGGCCAGATCCGCCGGCCAGTCGCAGAACGGCGGCAGCGAGGCGGAAGCGGGCATGCCGATCCTGATGGCGCCGATCTTGTGCAGATGTCGCCGCTGCACCACCGCATTGATGAAATGCGTGGTGCCGATCACGACCGCATCGACCGGCACGGCCGCTGCGGGATCTTCGCGCAGCGCCTTCAGCGCCGCCAGAATGCCGGAAGTGACGTCGGCGGTGGTGGCGGCCTTGACGGAGTGGACGACCTTGTCGTCGGCAATCAAGACCGCGTCGGTGTTGGTGCCACCGACGTCAATACCAATCCGCTTCATTCACTAGGCTCCAGAGGTCGCAAACAGCGACCGGAAATCGAGGTCGTAACCAAAGGCGCGGGGGCCGACGAAATCGAGGCCGCGCGGGCTGGTCAGCACCGCGGGGGCGGGCAGGGCGATCACCGTCACCCGCTGGCCGTAGCGCACGGTCTCGGTGCCAATGCCGTGGCCATTGACGCTGTCGAGCACGCAGATCAGGTCGGGCGACATCGCGATCGCCTGATCATCGCGCCAGGCCACGATCCACTCGTTCTGGAACGACAGCTTGAGCTGCGTGCCGCGATCAGCGTCGCTGCCCTCGATGACGGCAGAGCCGCGGAGGAAGCCTTCGGTGGTGCGGCGCTCGACGTCGACGATCTTGCCGGAGAACAGCCGCTGGCCGCCCTCGCAGTCGAGGATCGCCGCGATCGGATCCCCGTGGTTCTTGTTGGCGGCGTTGACGGCGCGGCCGATCGCGATCGCCTTGGTCGTGGTGAAATGGATGCCCCAGTCCTTGACCTCGCGCCCCGTGCGCGGCGCCTTGCTGGTCGAGGCGATCGAGCCCATCTCGACGCAGATCTTGCGGCTGGCGCGCTCCATCCATTTCCACGAGGGCACCTTGGTCACCACCGCCTCGATGCCGCGCGGATCGTACAAGGTGCAGGGATAAGGCTTGAGGTCGCCGATCGCCACCGAGGTCATCTGCGCCTCGGGAAAGGCGCGGCCCATGCAGTCGGCGTCGACGACGGGAATGCCGAGATGCGCGGCCGCCATCAGCGCCTGCATGCCATTGCCGCCGCCGATCTCGACCGACATCACGGCGCGGAACGTGATGCCGTTGACCTCCTCCTGCATGCGCACGGCGCGCGCGATGCTGCGGCTGTCGGCGAGCCGCTCCTGGCCGACCAGAGGTGCGCCCATGTTGGATACCACGGCGACCCAGTCGTCGTCGCCGAGATCGAGCGGCGACATCAGCTGCACGCGATGCCCCTCGGCATAGAGGCGGCGCAGATTGAGCAGGCCGAGATAGGGACTGCCGCCGCCGCCGGTGCCGAGAATCCAGGCGCCGACCGCCAGCGCCTCGATGTCGTCGAGGCTGATCGTCTTCATCTCGACCGCGCTCACGACACCAGCTCCTCGACCACGCGCGCGGCCGCTGCGATCGACAGGATCACGGGACCCGGATAATGCCGACGCACGCGGGCCTTGTTGGCGCTGGAGTAGCTCATGCAGTCGAGCACGACGAGATCGGGCTGCCTGGCCGCCATCTCGCGCGCCGCGGCGTCGACGGTGGCGTCATCAGAGCCGGGCTGCAGCGTGACGCCAACAACTTCGACGCCCTCGCGCTGCCACTTCCCGGCGATAAGCGCGGTCTGCTCCGGCAGCGGCGAGAACACGCCGAGGCGCCCCTTCGGCAGCACGGCCTCGACCATCTTGTGCAGCACGGCCGAGGGCAGTACGACGAGTCCTTCGGGCGCGAGGTTCGGGAACTTGCCGGTGCAGGCGAGCATGACGACGTCGATGCCCTCCTGGCGAAACTTTGCGAGCTGCGCGTTGGCGCGGGTCTCGACGGCCTTCTTGCTGAGACGGACATTGTCGCCGTTCGGCAGCAAGGTGAACAGCGCATCCGCGCCATCGATCGGCGGAATCAAATCGATCTCGGCGCGGCTCATGCCGTCGAGCGCGCCGCGCAGCTCGATTGTCATCCCTGGCGACAACACCGCCGCGATCTCGGCCTCCATTGCCGGGCGCGGGCTTTGGCCGATGACGACGATGCCCATGCGCCGCTGGGTGAGGTGGGCGGGAGACGGGGATGAAAGCATGACGTTCAAAATATCAATCCTCGAGAATGACGAGATCGGCCGGCCGCCAGCCGAGCGCAACGGCCTGGCCTGGCGTATGGAGGGGACCGGCTCCGGAATTCGGCTGCTGCGCCAGCACGCGCTGGCCGCCGTCGAGAACGACGCGGTAGAGCACGGCACCACCGAGAAAGTTGCTGCTCTCGACCGTCCCTTGCGCCGACAGGCTCTTGGCGTCGGCCTGATCGGCAGGGGACACTGTGATCTTCTCCGGCCGCAGCGCGACCGACAGAACGTCGCCATCGACTGGAGTGACCGAGCGAGGCAGCGGCAGCACGAGACCATTGCCGACGGTGATCCCAGGGCCGCCGTCCACGGTCACGCGCTGGCCGCGAAAAATATTGGTGTCGCCGATGAAGTCGGCGACAAAGCACGTCCGCGGCTGATCGTAGATCTCGACCGGTGTGCCGATCTGCTCGACGCGACCGGCATTCATCACCGCGATGCGATCCGACATCGCCAGCGCCTCTTCCTGGTCGTGGGTGACGAACACCAGCGTCACGCCCAGGTTCTTCTGCAACTGCTTCAGCTCGAACTGCATCTGCTGGCGCAGCTTCTTGTCGAGTGCGCCGAGCGGTTCGTCGCACAGCAGGACGCGCGGCGAGATCACGATGGCGCGCGCGAGCGCGACGCGCTGCTGCTGGCCGCCGGAGAGCTGTGCCGGCCTGCGATCCTCCATGCCCGACAATTCGACCATCGCCAGCGCCGCCTTCACCTTGGCGGCGATGGTCTCCTTATCGACCTTGCGCATGCGCAAGCCGAAGGCGACGTTCTCGGCCACCGTCCGGTGCGGAAACAGCGCGTAGTTCTGGAACACCATCGCCATGTCGCGCTTGTGCGCGGGCACATGGGTGATGTCGGCGCCGTCGAGGCGGATCTCGCCGGTGCTCGGGCTGTCGAAGCCCGCGATCATGCGCAGAGTCGTGGTCTTGCCGCAGCCGGACGGGCCGAGCAGCGAGAAGAACTCGCCCGGCCTTATGTCCATGGCGACCGCGTCGACGGCGCGAACGCCGCCGTCATAGATCTTGCTGACCGAGGCGATCTCGATGGCCGCGCTCATGCGCGGAAGATCCGGTTCACCCGGCTGTCGATCTCGTCCTTCTGCGCGTTGTACCACTTCCAGTCGACCTGGATCAGCTTGCTGACCTTCTCGGGCGTCGTCAGCAGCTTGGCATCGTACTTGGCGTCGAGCTTCACCTTCTTGTTGGCGGGCGAGTACCAGACAGTTTCGGCCAGGCGCTTCTGCACCTCGGGGCGCAGCATGTAGTTCACATACGCGTTGGCAAGCTCCTTCATTTTGCTGCCGGGCGTGATCGTGAGCACCTGCTCGAGCGACAGTACGCCCTCGCTCGGCGTGATGAAGTCGATCGGCTGGTTCTGTCCGTCATAGCGGTAGATGCCGGAGTCGTGGATGACGCCGAGTCCGACCTCACCGGACAGGAACAGCTTTTCCATCGCGCCGGTGAAGTCGACGAGCTTGATCGGCTTCAGCTTCTCGAGCGCCGCATAGGCCGCATCGAGATCGGCCTGCCCCTTGCCGTAGAGCGTGCCGCACATCATCAGGAAGGCCTGTCCCAGGCTGTTGACCGGGATCACGTAGCCGCCGCGAACGCCATTGTACTTCGCGTCCCACAGCTCCTTCCAGGACGTGATGCCGGCATAGCCCTTGTCGGTGCGCATGCCCAGGCCGATGGCGCTGGTGAAGATGCAGACGCCGACGATCTTGTCGCTGACGGCGTAGGGGTAGACGTCGGCGATGTTCGGCACCAGCTTGGGATCGACCTTCGGCTCGACGAGGCCCATCTCGACCGCCGCCCACTGCTCATTGGAGTTGGTGTGCAGCACGTCGTAGATCGGCGCCGAGCGCGAGCTCGCCTGCAGCTTGGGCAGGAACGGAAACGCGGTGTCGGTCTTAAGCTTGCACTTGAACTCGCTCTCGAAGGCGGGGCCGATCTCGGCCTTCATGACGTCGCCCCATTTGCCGCCCCAGCCGGTGATGTTCAGCACCGGCTCCTCGGCGTGCGCGACGTACGGGGCCGCGATGACGCCGGCACCAAGCGCAGCAGCCGATGTCAACAGGCGCCGGCGGCTCAGGGGGAAGCGACGCGATGATGCGGTCATGTCCAGGGTCTCCCTTAGAGTTTGACGTAGGAGCGCAGACCCACGGTGCGGTCGAGCGCGATGACGACGATGAAGGCGAGCAGGATGGAGACGACCGAGGCGGCGCCGATAGTGCCGTCGAGATCGAACTTGAGGTAGTTGAACAGCGTGACCGGCAAGGTTTCGCCGCCCGGCGCGACCAGGAACAGCGACACCGGGAATTGGTCGAACGAGACGATGAAGGCAAAGATTCCGCCCGCCATCACGCCGGGTTTGACCAGCGGCAAGGTCACCTCGAAGAAGGTCCGGGTTGGACTGGCGCCGAGGTTCTGCGCGGCCTCCTCGAGCCGCACGTCGAAATTATGCAGCACCGCGAGCGTGGTTCGAACCACGTATGGGATCGTCACCAGCGTGTGACCTGCCACGAGCCCCCACGTTGGCCGGCCCACATCGAGCAGGACATAGGACTGGAACAGCGCAAGACCGGTGAGGATCGCAGGCAGCATCAGGGGCGACAGCATGGTCGCCACGATCAGCCGAGAGCCCGGCAGGTTGCCGCGGGCGATCGCCAGCGCGGCCGATGCGCCGAGCACGGTGGCTGCGACCGTGGTCATGGCCGCGACTTCGATGCTGAACAGCAGCGCGTGCATGAAGTCGCGCGAGGCGAAGAATTTCTCGAACCAGCGCAAGGAGACGCCGACCGGCGGAAACTGGATGAAGGGCGTCGGATTCAGCGCGAACACGATCACGATCGCGATCGGTGCGAGCAGGAAGATGAGGATGGCGGCGTTGGCGGCAAGGTAGAGCCTGCGCCCCCACCGGAGCGGCGGCGTCCTGCTGTGACGGGCAGATGCGGCGGCCGCCAGTTCAACCGGCGCAGCAAGCGGCGGCTGCGATCCTCGAGCAGGGCTCGTCATCGGCGCCCTCATTGCAGCTCACGCTGGCCCGAAACGAGGCCGAGCACGTGGTTATAGGCGATGACGAGCGAGAGCGAGATCACGAGCAGCACCATGCCGAGCGCAGCCGCGAAGCCGACATTGAAGTTCGCCGAGATCTGCTGATAGATCAGGATCGGCAGCGTCATGATCTGGAAGCCGCCGAGCAGGATCGGCGTGACATAGGCGCTGATCGCAAGTGCGAAGACGAGCAGCGAGCCGGCGAGGATGCCGGGCAGGCTGAGCGGGAGGGTCACCTCGATGAACGCGCGCCATGGGCTGGCGCCGAGATTCTCCGCCGCCTGCTCCAGCCGTTCATCGATCCGGCCGATCACGCCGGTCAGGGTCAGCACCATGAACGGCACGTAGATGTGGACGAGGCCGATGACGATGCCGGTCTCGTTGTACATCAGTTGCAAGGGCGTATCGATCAAGCCAAGCGAGGTCAGGATCTGGTTGATGACGCCCTTGTCGGACAACAGCGTCATCCAGGCAAAGGTGCGCACGACAATGCCCGTCAGCATCGGCGCCAGCACGGCCATCAGGAGCAGCGCATGGCCGGTGCGGCTCTTGATCCGCGCCATCCAATGCGCCAGCGGATAGCCGATCACGAGCGCGACCAGCGTGGTCCAGAGGCCGATGCGGAGCGTGGTCCAGATCACCTCGAAATAATAGCTGTCGTGGCCCATGCGGGCGTAGTGCTTGGTTGTGAAGCCGACATTCGGCATCACCACGGGATTTCCCGTCAGCACGCTCATGACCGCCATCAGCCCGATCGGCAGGAAGAAGAACAGCGCGAACAGCAGCGCGCTCGGCAGGATCAACAGCGCAAGGCTGTTGACGCGCGGCGCGCTGGTCGTCGGCATCAGGAGGCCAGCCCGGCCAACTGCTCGATGGTCTGGCCCAGCGGATCGCCGGTCATGCGCCGCAGCTTCGAGGCCATTGCGTTAAGCTCGCGGCGGACATTGGCGCGCTCGATCTCGGTCGTGGCCTGCACCGAATACGACACGGCGATGCCGATCAGTTCGCCGCTCTCGCCGCTCGACAGCGCAAAGCCCTGCGAGCCGACGCCTTCTATCGCTTCGTCGGCAGCATCCGAGATACCCGTGCGCCGGATCTCGTTGAGGCGCGCCATCAGCTCGTTGAAGTTCTGCGGCGAGTTGGCCGGGACCTTGGGATAGTCGAGCGGCACGCGCGCGCGAATCTCCTGGTCCGACAGGCGCGCCAGCATCGCGCGGCCGTTGGAGGTGACGATCGCCGGCGTGCGCTGGCCCGGCGGGTTGACGACGCGCAACGGGTTGGAGCCGGGGACGATGCGCAGCACGACCTGCTGATAGCCGTCGAGCACCGCGATGTAGCCGGTATGACCGGTGCGCGCGCAGACGTCGCGCAGTTCGCGCTCGGCAACGGCGAGCAGGTCGTCATGGGCGCGGTGCAGACGGCCAAGTTCGAAGGTCAGCAGGCCCGGCCGATAGCGGCGGCTGTGCGGGTCCTGCTCGAGCAGGCCGCAATCGCGCAGCGAGCGGAGCAGGCGGGAGGTCGAGCTCTTCGGCTTGCCGGTGAGGACTTGCACGTCGGCAAATGAAAGGTCGGGCCGCGAGGTCGAAAAGCAGCGCAGGATGTCGATGGCGTTGGTCAGGGCGCTCATGATGATACCGTTTGTTCCATTTTTCGGAACGTAGTCCCGAATTCTAGAAGCGGCAAGGCGTCTGCCGCAAGGCGAAATTAGGTGCAGAAGGCTGCCCGGATGCGCGTCAGGGTGGTGGTCTTGGCGCCAGCGCCGGTAGCATCGTCGGCCTCAATGCGGCGTGGCCGACCGGATGCGGCTGACGGCAGCATCCACATCGGTCCAGGCGGCCTCGTCCGGCGCGAACTGCCCGCGGAGATAGGTGACGAGCTCGGCGAGCTGCGCGTCGCTCAGATGGTCCTTGAAAGCCGGCATGTAGCCGAGGTCGGAGAAGGCCGGCTTCATGATGCCGTGCAGGATCACCTGGATCAGGTTGTCGGGCGTCGCGCTGTGCAGATTGCTGTTGAGCGCCAGTGACGGCCGGCTGCCGAACAGCGGCAGGCCACCGACCTCGTGACAGACTGCGCAGGCGCCGAGATAGAGCCGCGCGGCCGGGGACGACGCTGAAGTGACCTTGGTCCGTGTTTCCAACTCCGTGGCGATCGCTTCCAACTTCGCCGGCTCGGGTGCCGTCTGCTGAAACGACGCAAGATAGGTCGCCATCGCCCGGATATCCGCATCGGGCAGGGTGGCGAGATCCTTGACGATCGGCGCCATCGGTCCAGCGGCTACGCCATGGAAGCGCGACTGTCCCGAACGGAGATACGTGTAGAGTTCATCCTCGGTCCACGGGATCGGCGCGGTGGAGAGCGACGTCAGCGCCGGCGCCTCCCAGCCATCGGCAAAGCCGCCGGCGAGATAGGCGTTGCGCTGCTCGGCGCCGAGCGCGTTGCGCGGCGAGTGGCAGGCGCTGCAATGGCCGAGGCTTTCGACCAGATAGAAGCCGCGATTCCACTGCTCTGATCTGGTCGGATCGGGCTTGAAGGTTTCAGTGCTGTGAAACAGCGCATTCCATCCGGCCACCAGCGGCCGCAGGTTGAACGGAAAGCGCAGCTGATTATCTGGCGCTTGCTGCCGCACGGGCTGCTGCGCCATCAGATAGGCGTACAACGCCTGCAAGTCGGCGTCACTGGTGCGCGCGAAATGTGTGTAGGGAAACGCCGGATAGAGCTGCCGGCCGTCGCGATGCACGCCCTCGCGCATCGCGCGCTCGAAGGCGGGGTAGGACCAGGCGCCGATGCCGGTCTCGACATCCGGCGTGATGTTGGTGCTGAAGATCGTGCCGAACGGCGTGTCCAGCGCGCGGCCGCCGGCATTGATCAAGCCGCCATCTGAGGTGTGGCAGACCGCGCAATTGCCGAGCGCCGCGAGCGCCTCGCCGCGCGCGATGGTCGCTGCGGAATAGACCGACGGATCGGGACGGGCGATCGGCGCGATGGCCCGCCACGGCAGCACGGCGGCCGTGACGCCGATCGCCGCGGCACAGGCCGCAACCGCGCTGGCAATGACGCCGCTCCGTTTGGCGAAGGGCTTCAGCCAAGTGGGCGCAGGCTTGTTCGGAGCAGGCAGCGGCTGCGGCATGGCGGGCTCGAGCTGTTCGCCGCGCAGGCCTCGGAGAATGCGCTCCGGCGTGAAGGGCGGCTCGCGGAAGCGCACGCCGGTGGCGTCATAGATCGCGTTGGCGATCGCCGCGGCGCTGGGCACGGAGGCGGACTCGCCGACGCCGAGCGGCGGCTGATCCGGCCGCGGCAGCATCAGAACGTCGATCTCAGGCACGTCGGGAAAGGTGATGATCGGGTAGGCGCCCCATTCCCGCGCTGCCACCTTGCCGCGCGCGAACGGAATCTCCTCCATCAGCGCCCGACTGGTGGATTGGATGACGTTGCCTTCGATCTGGTGCCGCACGCCGTCCGGATTGATCATCAGGCCGGAGTCCTGACCGGCGATCACGCGGGTGACGCTGACGTCGCCGGTCGTCGTATTCACCGCGACGTCGGCGATCCATGCCGACCATGCCGCGCCATAACCGGGAAACTTGCTGTGCACGTAGAGCGCGTAGGCAAAGCCGCGGCCGTGCACGACGCCATTGTCGGGCGTCTTCTCATCCCGCACCGGACGCGGCGTCCAGCCGGCGCGCTCGGCGACGGCGTTCACAAGATCACGCGCGCGCTCGTCCTTGAGATAGCGCAGCCGGTATTCGATCGGATCGACCTCCGCCTCGGCGGCGAGCTCGTCGATATAGGACTCGTGCGCGAAGGTGTTGGGCAGCGCCGAGACGCCGCGGATCCAGGAGGCGCGGACGATCGGCGGCATGTCATGCGCCGTGATGCGCATGTGATCGTAGTCGTAGGGCGGGATCGCGGTGCGGTCGCCCATCTCGAATATGGCGGGCTCCGGCGCGATGCGGCCGGTGAGCAGCAGCGCCAAGGTCGGCGCGCCGTTCGACGGGTAGCGCGTGGCGAACTCATAGGCCGCGACCGAGCCGTCGGCATCGAGGCCGCCATTGATGTCCATCAGCTGCGCGGTGCCCTTCGGCTCCCACAGATGCTCCTGCTCGCGCGTCAGCTGCACGCGTACCGGACGGCCGACCGCGCGTGACAGCAGCAGCGCGTCGGCGGTGACGTCGTCGGCACAGTTGCGGCCGTAGCAGCCGGCGGCTTCAAGCCGGATCAGCTCGATCTCAGGCTCGGGGCAGTCGATCAGCTTGGCGAGATCGCTACGCAGGATGTGCGGGTTCTGCGTGCCGGAATAGACGCGGATCTGCCCATCCTGATAATCGGCGACCGCGCAGGACGGCCCGATCGAACCGTGCATCTGATAGGGCCAGAGATACGTCCGCCGCATCGGCTTGGCGGCATGCGCCATGGCGGTATCGACGTCGCCCTTGTCGAGCAGCCGGCGCGGCTCGGACGGATTGGCGCGCAGCGCGTTCTCGACATCGTCGAGATCGCGCAAGGTCGGCACGGGCTTCCATTTGATATCGAGGCGCTCGGCGGCGAGGATTGCGTTCTCCTCGCGCTCGGCGACGACGCCGATGAAGTCGCCGATCACGACGACGTCCACCAGGCCAGGGATATCCCGCACGGAATTCTTGTCGACCCCGATCAGACTGGTGCCGATGAACGGGCCGGCATCGACGCCGGCATAAGGTGGCCGCACGACACGGCCGTGCAGCATGCCGGGGACGCGGACGTCGTGCACATAAGTCAGCTCGCCGGTTGCCTTCGCCGGCAGGTCGACGCGCGGCACCGAACGGCCGACGACCTGATAGTTGTCCACGGATTTGACGGTGACATCGTCAGCGAGCTCGAGGCGGACGATGTCATCACCGATCAGCTCGCCATAGCTGAGCACGCGATTGTTGGGACCACGGACAAGCCCGTCCTCAATGATCAGTTCGTTTTCGGCAAGTCCGAGCTGCGTCGCGGCGCGCGCCAACAGGAAGGCGCGCGCCTGCGCGGCCGCTTTGCGCAGCGGCACCGCGGTAATCTGGATCGTCTCGCTGGCGATGGTCGCGCCCTGGTTCGGCACGACGGCGGTGTCGCCCAGCACGACCACGACGCGCACGAAAGAGACGTCGAGCTCTTCTGCGACGATCTGTCCCAGGGCGGTGCGGATGCCGGTGCCGAGATCGACATGGCCGTTGAACGCAGCGACCTCGCCGGCCGCGGTGATTCTGATGAAGGTTTCGAACGGGCCGTCGGCGACGCGGCGCTCGACGGTCAGCATGCCGCGCGGATCATCGGCCGTGGGAGTGGCGCGCTCAGTCATCAGTCCTGCGCCTCGAGCGTGTGTCCGGCGGCGCGCATCGCGGCGCGGAGAATTTCGACATGGGCGCCGCAGCGGCAGAGATTGTAGCGCAGCGCCTGCTTGATGTCGTCGAGCGACGGATCGGGCTTGATGGCGAGCAGCGCCTTGGTCGTCATGATCATGCCATTGAGACAATAGCCGCATTGCGCAGCCTGCTCGACGATGAAGGCCTGTTGCACAGGATCAGGCGCTTCGCGCGAGCCGAGCCCTTCCAGTGTGGTGACGGTGCGGCCGCCACAGCCCTCGATGGGGATCACGCAGGCGCGTGCGGCGCGGCCGTCGATCAAGACGGTGCAGGCGCCGCACTCGCCGAGGCCGCAGCCGTATTTCGGGCCATTCAGAGCCAGATCGTTGCGCAGCACGTGGAGCAGGGGCGTGCCGGGGGCGGCGGCGACGTCATGCGTCAGTCCGTTCACGGTCAGCCGAATCGGTGCTGGCGTCATGCCCTTCTGTCGTCCGCTGTGATATCGTTAACGAGAACGCAATCGCGATCGCTGGGAGCCTATCGTTTGTGTACTAACATGCAAGTACCGCGTTTCGCATTGCAGCGTGTGCACGATTTGTCGTCATTGTGCAGGGCAAACTGATCGATTATCCGGCAAACCTGCTTTTCGGGCGCAGTGGCGCTTGACAGTCGGCGGACGGGCGCGACATCATTCGTATACGAACGAATTGCCGCGGCGGACGGTGATCATTGCCGCCACCGCTTCAAGATGGGCTTCTCTGCATGGTAACTGAGACGGCGAGCGACGCTGCAGGGGACAAGATCCGCTGCGATGCCTGCCCGGTGATGTGCTACATCAAGCCGGGCGCGGCCGGCGCCTGCGATCGCTACGCCAATCAGGACGGCGTGCTGGTGCGGGTCGATCCGCATGTCCTGCTGGAGCGGACGGTGTCGCATGGCGGCAAGCTGGTGCCGTTCCAGGCCAGCGGCGACTGGGACGGCAAGATCGTGCATCAGCCGGAGCTGTTTGTCACCGCGATCGGCGCAGGCACCACCTATCCCGACTACAAGCCAGCGCCCTTCATCGTTTCGTCGCAGATCGAAGGTGTCGACATGGTCACCGTCGTGACCGAGGGCATCTTCAGCTATTGCGGCGTCAAGGTGAAGATCGACACCGACCGCTATCTCGGGCCGGAAGCCGCAACCGTGCGTGTCGACGGCGAGGCTGTGGGGCACGTCACGACCAGCGAATACGGCTCGCAGATGCTGTCGCTCGGCGGCGTGCATCATCTCACCGGCG
This sequence comes from Bradyrhizobium sp. SZCCHNS2022, assembly GCF_032377575.1. Taxonomy (NCBI): domain Bacteria; kingdom Pseudomonadati; phylum Pseudomonadota; class Alphaproteobacteria; order Hyphomicrobiales; family Nitrobacteraceae; genus Bradyrhizobium; species Bradyrhizobium sp. SZCCHNS2022. The sequence continues at coordinate 284,187 of NZ_JAUHHZ010000001.1, forward strand.
GCTCGAAGAAGGAGGGGCGCGTCACCTGCGACGCGCTGATGGATCTCAGCAACCGCAAGGCCGTCGAGCTTGTGATCGACGGCGGCGCCAGCGTGATCGTACAGGCCGGGCAACCGCCGATCGTCAACGGCGTCAAGGAAGAGCGCATGCGCGTCGGCTGCGGCTCGGCGACGATCGGCATGTTCGCCAAACAGTGGCAGGGCAAGGTCGACGAGGTCGTCGTGGTCGACGACCACATCACCGGCGTGCTGTCGGAGCACCAGGCCGGCAAGCTGTTGGATATTCCGTCGACCGGCATCAAGATGAAGGGGCGGCGCTCGACCCCGGGCCGCTATTTCCAGGTCGCGCAGCCCGGCACCGGCTGGGGTGGCACGGATATCTCCGATCCGCTTGCGATCCTCGGTCCGTTCGATCCGAAGACGGCAAAGCCCGGAACGACGCTCCTGATGGTGTCGACGACCGGTGAGCATGCGGGCTACTACGTGCTCGACGAGAGTCTGACGCCGATCCAGCGCGAGATGCCGCCGGAGCTGCAGTTCTCGGTCGAACGCATCCAGGAGAATTGCGAGCCGGCGCTGTGCACCGTGCTGTTCATGGCCGGTGCCGGTGGTTCGTTGCGCGCCGGTGTCACGGACAATCCGGTACGTCTGACCCGCTCGGTGAAGGATGCGCTGACGCGCGTCACCTCGGGTGGCGCGCCGGTCTATGTCTGGCCGGGCGGCGGCATCACCTACATGGTCGACGTGACGCAGATGCCGGCGGGCGCGTTCGGCTACGTGCCGACGCCGGCGCTGGTGGCGCCGATCGAGTTCACGATGAAGCTGTCCGACTATGAGGCGCTCGGCGGCCACATGGACTATGTGCAGCCGCTCGCCTCCCTCAAGGAGGTCGGCAAGGATATCCGTCAGTGGCCGGGGCAGGGCGCATGAGCCGGCAGCCACAGATTGCCCTGTTGCCGGACCGGCGGCTGCATCTGCAGGATGGGCCGATCGATCTGATCATCGGCGCCGATGGTGCGGAGGGCGACATCCGCGCCGCCTATCGCGCTGCTGCGGAGCGCTTCACGGGCTTGCTCGATGAACTTTGTTCGGAACTGTCTGAGCTGCGCAAGGCCGCCGATCTTTGTCGCCCTCTGAATGGCGTCGTCGCCCGTCGCATGCATGCGGCGGTGGCGCCGTTCGCGGCCAAGATGTTCATCACGCCGATGGCTGCCGTCGCGGGATCCGTGGCGGAGGAAGTCCTTGGCGCCATGCTGAGTGCGGCGAAGCTGACGCGCGCCCATGTCAACAATGGCGGCGATATCGCGCTGCATCTGCTGGATGCCGCGACGTTCAGCGTCGGGCTGATGGATCGGCCGGACAGCGCCGGAACCCTGCGCCGGATGACGCTGCGCGCGGATGATGGAATCGGTGGCGTCGCCACGTCGGGCCGGCATGGCCGCAGCTTCTCGCTCGGCATCGCCGATGCTGTGACCGTGTTGGCGAGGACCGCCGCGCCGGCCGACGCCGCTGCAACCGTGATCGGCAATTCGGTCGATCTGCCCGGACATCCCGCCGTGGTCCGCCGTCCGGCCTGCGAGCTTCAGCCGGACAGCGATCTCGGTCATCGTCTCGTCACATGCGAGGTCGGAGAGCTGGGCGATGGCGATGTTGCGAGGGCGCTGGCGGCGGGTGAGCGGTGCGCGCAGGCTTTGCTCTCGGATGGCTTGATCGAAGCCGCCGTGCTGCAGCTCCGCGGGACCATCCGCGTCGTCGGCGCGCGTCCGGTCGAGGTCGTCCGGCCGTCCTGGTTGCGGGCTGCGGCTGCGTGAGGTTTGATCTATGATGGGCTGGAACATGAGGGACTGCCGACGATGAGCGCCGTCATCAGAAAGATCGTGACCGTGGTCGAGGAAGTCCATCAGGAGATGGGCAAGACCATCTCGCCGCCGACGCGCCGCGCCGCGGCGGTCGCCGTGATCGAAAACCCGTTCGCCGGCCGCTATGTCGAGGATCTCTCGCCGCTGATCGCGATCGGCGAGGAGCTCGGCGAGATGCTGGCCAAGCGCGCGGTGGCCGCGCTCGGCATCGAGGGACCTGCGGCGCACAGCTATGGCAAGGCCGCGGCCGTCGGCAGCGATGGCGAGCTAGAGCATGCGGCCGCCATCCTGCATCCGAAGATGGGCGCGCCGGTGCGCAAGGTGCTCGGCAAGGGCGCGGCGCTGATCCCGTCGTCGAAGAAGCGCGGCGGCGTCGGCTGCACGCTCGACATCCCGCTCGGGCACAAGGACGCCGCCTTCGTGCGCAGCCATTTCGACGGCATGGAGGTGCAGATCAACGATGCGCCGCGCGCTGGCGAGATCATGGTCGCGCTCGCCGTCACCGACAGCGGTCGTCCGCTGCCGCGTGTCGGCGGGCTTGCGGTCGCCGAGATCAAGGGCGACGACGGACTGCGATAACTCAAGTCAACAGTTGGAGGCTGAAGGGATGCGACGGAGAACGATGCTTGCGGCAGGCCTGGGCCTTGCCGTCGTGGGACTGACGGGCGCGGCGCGCGCCGAGGACGTCATCAAGATCGGCGAGATCAACAGCTATTCGCTGCTGCCGGCGTTCACCGAGCCCTATCGCAAGGGCTGGCAGCTCGCGGTCGAGGAGGTCAATGCGGCTGGCGGTATCAACGGCAAGAAGCTCGTCGTCGTCTCCAAGGACGACAGCGGCAAGCCGGCCGACGCGCAGACCGCGGCCAACGAGCTGGTGTCGAGCGAGAACGTCGCGATGCTCGCCGGCACCTTCCTGTCGAACATCGGCCTTGCCGTCAGCGACTTCGCCAACCAGAAGAAGGTGTTCTTCCTGGCGGCCGAGCCGCTGACAGACGCTATCACCTGGTCGAAGGGCAACAAGTATACCTTCCGCCTGCGTCCGTCGAACTACATGCAGGCCGCGATGCTGGTCGAGGAAGCCGCCAAGCTTCCCGCGAAGCGCTGGGCCACGATCGCGCCGAACTACGAATATGGCCAGTCGGCCGTTGCCGTGTTCAAGAAGCTCTTGTCGGAGAAGCGCCCCGACATCCAGTGGGTCGACGAGCAGTGGCCGCCGCAGGGCAAGATCGACGCGGGCCCGGTCGTGCAGGCCGTCGCCGCCGCCAACCCGGAGGCGATTCTCAACGTCACCTTCGGCGCCGACCTCGTGAAGCTGGTCCGCGAGGGCAACACCCGCGGCCTGTTCAAGGACCGCAAGGTGGTCAGCTTCCTGACCGGCGAGCCGGAATATCTCGATCCGTTGAAGGAGGAGACGCCGGAAGGCTGGATCGTCACCGGCTATCCCTGGTACTCGATCAAGACGCCCGAGCATGACGCGTTCCTCAAGGCCTACCAGGCCAAGTACAACGACTATCCGCGCCTCGGCTCGATCGTCGGCTACCAGACCATCAAGTCGGCGGCCGCCATTCTCGCCAAGGCCGGCTCGACCGATGCCGACAAGCTGATCGCGGCGGCCGAGGGCCTCTCGGTGCCGTCCCCGTTCGGCGAGATCACCTTCCGCAAGAACGACCACCAGTCGACGCTCGGCGCCTTCGTCGGCAAGACCGCGCTGAAGGACGGCAAGGGCATCATGGTCGACACCGTCTATCGCAAGGGCGCGGACTATCTCCCGAGCGACGCCGAAGTCGCCAAGCTCCGTCCGAAGGACTGAGCCAAGCCTGGTCCATGCCTTCCTGCCTCCTCCGCCCGCGGAGGAGAGCGGGCGGGGTGAGGGGTTTTGACGCCTGATCTACAGGTTCAGGCCGAGAACCCTCACCCCACGCTTGCGGCTCTTCACGCAAGCTCCCACGCGGCTCACCCGATACAGACGATCTCCCTCACGCGGACCGCCCATGGCCTTCTATTTCGTCCAGTTCCTGACCGGCCTTGCCAGCGCGGCCTCGCTGTTCCTGGTGGCATCGGGACTGTCGATCATCTTCGGCGTCACCCGCATCGTGAATTTCGCCCATGGCGCGTTCTACATGCTCGGCGCCTACGTGGCCTTCTCGCTGACGGAGCGGCTGTCCGGCCCGCTCGGCTTCTGGGGCGGCATCGTCGTCGCGGCGCTTGCGGTCGCGGTCATCGGCGTGCTGGTCGAAATCGTGCTGCTGCGCCGGATCTATCATGCACCGGAGCTGTTCCAGCTGCTCGGCACATTCGGCCTGACCCTGATGGTCGAGGATCTCGTCGTGCTGATCTGGGGGCCGGACGACCTGGTCGGCCGCCGCGCGCCGGGCTTCAAGGGCGCGGTGAATTTCTTCGGCCAGAACATTCCGAGCTACGACCTGTTCCTGATCGTGCTCGGCCCCGTCGTGCTCGGTGCGCTCTGGCTGTTATTCCAGCGCACGCGCTGGGGCATCCTCGTGCGCGCGGCGACGCAGGACCGCGACATGGTCGCGGCGCTCGGCGTCAATCAGAAATGGCTGTTCACCTCGGTGTTCGCGGTCGGCGTCTTCCTCGCCGCGCTCGGCGGCGCGCTGCAGATCCCGCGCGATGCGGTCCATCACGCGATGGACCTGCGCATCATCGTCGAGGTGTTCGTCGTCGTCGTGATCGGCGGCCTCGGGAGCATCCTCGGCGCCTTCGTCGCCGCCGTGCTGGTGTCCGAGCTCAACGCGTTCGGCATCCTGATCTTCCCGACGATCTCGCTGATCCTGGTGTTCCTGGTGATGGCGGTGGTGCTTGTCGTGCGGCCCTGGGGCCTATTCGGCAAGAAGGAGGCGCCGGCGCGCCGGACGCCGGGCCTCACCGTCATTCCCTGGCGTCCGCTGAGCTCGGTCGAGCGGCTTGCGTCCCTGGTTGCGTTGGCGTTTGCCGCGATGCTGCCCTTCATCGCCGGCAACTACGCGCTGACCGTCGGCGCCGAGATCGCGATCTTCGTGATCTTCGCGGCGTCGCTGCATTTCCTGATGGCGGTCGGCGGCCTCGCCTCGTTCGGCCACGCCGCCTATTTCGGCCTGGGCGCCTACGGCGTCGCCTTCCTCGCCAAGATGGCGGGACTGCCGATGATCGCCTGCCTCCTGCTGGGGCCGCTGCTCGGCGCGCTTGGCGCTGCCGTGTTCGGCGCCTTCGCCGTGCAGCTCTCCGGCGTGTACTTCGCGATGCTGACGCTGGCCTTTGCCCAGATCGTCTGGTCGATCGCCTTCCAATGGGTGGCAGTGACTGGCGGCGACAATGGCATCCTCGGCCTGTGGCCGGAGAAATGGGCGGCCTCGCCGTCGCATTTCTACTGGCTCGCGCTCGGCGTCTCCGCATTCGTCGTCAGCGTGCTGCGCCTCATCACCTTCTCGCCGTTCGGCTACGCCCTGCGCGGCATGCGCGACTCGCCGCTACGCAGTGAATCCATCGGCATCAACGGCAAGCGGATCCAGTGGACGGCCTTCATCATCGCCGGCACCACGGCCGGTATCGGCGGCGCGCTGTTCGCGTATCTGAAGGGCAGCGTCTTCCCGGACAACATGGGCATCTCGCTGTCGGTCGATGCGCTGGTCATGGTGCTGCTCGGCGGTGTCGAGACGGTCCCTGGGGCGATCTTCGGCGCCATCGTCTACAAGGCGCTCAACATCTGGCTGGTCAGCCAGACCGATTGGTCCAAGCTCGTGCTCGGCATCTTCATCGTGCTGATCGTCGTCGTCTTCCCCAAGGGCATCGTCGGCGTGGTCGAGAGCGTCATGCACCGTCGGCGCGCGGCGACGCCCAAGCCGAGCGCGCTCGCAGCCAAGATGGAGAGCGCGCAATGAGCCTCGGCGTGTCCCTGCTCGCGGTCGAAGGGCTGTCGAAATCCTATGGCGGCATTCATGCCGTGCGCAACGTCTCGTTCACGTTGCAGGCGGGCGAGATTCTGGCACTGATCGGCCCCAACGGCGCGGGCAAGAGCACCTGCTTCGACATGCTCAACGGCCAGAACGTGCCGGACAGCGGCCGCATCACCGTCATGGGGCAGGAGACCACCGGTCGCAAGCCGCGCGAGGTCTGGCGGCTCGGCGTGGGGCGCACCTTCCAGATCACCGCGACCTATCCGACCATGACGGTGCGCGAGAACATCCAGGTTGCGTTGGTGTCGCATCATCATCGCCTGTTCGATTTCTGGAGTCCGATGATCGGAATCGAACGCGGCGAGGCCGATCGTCTGCTCGATCTTGTCGGCATGGCCGGCTATGCCGAGCGGCCCTGCGGCGAGCTTGCTTATGGCGATCTCAAGCGGCTGGAGCTGGCGATCGCGCTGGCCAATCAGCCCAAGCTGTTGCTGATGGACGAACCCACTGCCGGCATGGCCCCGCGCGAGCGCGTCGAGCTGATGCGGCTGACGGCGAAAATCGCGCGCGAGCAGTCGATCGGCGTGCTATTCACCGAACACGACATGGACGTCGTGTTCGAGCATGCCGATCGCATCCTCGTGCTCAATCGCGGCAGCCTGATCGCGCAGGGCTCGCCGGCCGAGGTGCGCGCCAACCGCGAGGTGCAGGCGATCTATCTCGGCGAAGGCCTGCTGTACGATGCCCGGCATCGCGAGGGAGCCTCGGCATGAAGCTGTCCGTTGCCAATCTGAACAGCCATTACGGCCCCGCGCACATCCTGTTCGACATCGGCCTGGAGGTCGGCGAGGGCGAGGTGGTGGCCTTGCTTGGCCGCAACGGTGCCGGCAAGTCGACGACCTTCCGCTCGATCGTCGGCCTCGTCGCCTTGCGCGAGGGGCAGATCATGTTCGAAGGCAAGGACATCTCGACCGCGCCGACGCATGAGATCGTCCGTGCCGGTCTCGGCTACGTGCCGGAAGAGCGGCGCATCTTCACCGATCTGACCGTCGAGGAGAATCTCGAAGTCGGCCGGCAGAAGCCACGGGCCGGTGCGCCGCAATGGACGCGCGAGAAGCTGTACAAGCTGTTTCCCAATCTCGGGGAGATGAAGAGCCGTCCGGGCGGCCGCATGAGCGGCGGCGAGCAGCAGATGCTGACCATCGCTCGCACCCTGATGGGCAATCCGTCGCTGGTGCTGCTCGACGAGCCCTCGGAAGGCCTGTCGCCGAAGATCGTCGAGCAGATGGTCGACGCCATCCTGACGATGAAGAAGGAAGGCGTGTCGCTGGTGGTGTCCGAGCAGAACCTGCATTTTGCAAAACTGATCTCGGATCGGGCCTACATCATTGAACGCGGCCGCATCTGCTTCGCCGGCACCATGGCGGAGCTGGATGCGCGGCCGGATATCCGCGACGCGCATCTGTCGATCTGAGGCGAGGATTAGATGGCAAAGACGGCCGCGCTGAAGCGATCGACGAAGGCGACCAAGGCTGCGCCGAAGCCGGCGGCGAAAGCTGCCGTGAAGTCCGCGGCCAAGCCGGCGAAGTCGACCTACGTGCTCGACGACCAGATCGGCTTCATCCTGCGCCAGGTGTGGCAGCGTCACACCATGATCTTCGCCCGCGACATCGGCAGCAATCTGACGCCGACGCAGTGGGCCGCGCTGTCGAAGCTGGTCGAGACCGGGCCGTGCTCGCAGAACCAGCTCGGCCGTCTGACGGCGATGGACGTCGCGACGATCAAGGGCGTGATCGACCGGTTGACCGCGCGCGGCCTGACCGAGACCAGCTCTGATCCGCAGGATGGCCGTCGGCTGCTGGTCAGCCTGACCCGGGCGGGTCAGCAGCTCGCGGAGAAAACCGCGCCGCTGGCGCTCGCGATTTCAAAGGAAACGCTGGCGCCGCTGGATGCAAAAGAGCGCGAGACGTTGCTGTCGCTGTTGAGCCGGCTGCGGTAGTCCAAGACGCAGATCTCGTAGGTTGGGCAAAGCGAAGCGTGCCCACCATTCTCACCACGTCCGCATCTACCAACGGTGGACACGCGCCGCCTGACGGCGCCGCTTTGCCCACCTTACGGTTTAAATTTCGCCGTCGTCCCGGCCTTGAGCCGGGACCCAGAGCCACAGGATATAGTTTGGGGCAGACGCGTCGTTCACATCGCGCCCACCACGACCGCCGCGGAGTATGGATCCCGGCTCAAGGCCGGGACGACACCCCTCGTGTCGAGCGAGCTGGGCACACTTCCCGCTACGCCCGCAATGACGGCGGAGCGATAGTCGACCTACTTCGCCACGATCTCCGGGATCTTCGTCGCCGGCGGCGTGTTGCGGCTGCGCTGGGTGCGGACGATGCCGTCGATGATGGTCATGCCGATGCCCGGGAGGTCGCCGAGCTGGACGCTGTCGAGCAGGGTGTTGGCGGGCGAGTGCTGCGCCTTGTCCATGATGACGAAGTCGGCGGAGCGGCCGACCTCGATCAGGCCGCAATCGAGCTCGCGCATGCGCGCGGTGTTGCCGGTGGCGAAGCAGAACGCGATCTCGGCCGGGATGTCGCCGAGCGACGACAGCAGCGACACCATGCGCAGGATGCCGAGCGGTTGCACGCCGGAGCCGGCGGGCGCGTCGGTGCCGAGGATGACGCGGTTGAGCTCGTTCATCTCTCGCGCGGTGCGCAAGGTGAACAGTGCCGAGCGCTCATTGCCGTTATGCACCAGCTCGAGGCCAGCCTTGCAGCCCTCACAGATGCAGCGGATCTGATCGTCGGGCAAAGCGGTGTGGCCGCCATTGATGTGCCCGATCACGTCGGTGCCGGCTTCGAGAACGACGTCCTTGTCGATCAGTCCGGAGCCGGGGATCGACGGACCGCCGGTGTGGATCGTGCTCTGGATGCCATATTTGCGCGCCCAGCCGACCATCTTGCGCGCGGTCGGACCGTCCTTGACGCCGCCGAGACCGACCTCGCCGAGCAGCTTGACGCCGGCCGCGGCGAGCTCCTTGAAGTCGTCCTCGACCATCTCGCATTCGATCACCGGCGCGCCGGCATGCACCTTCACGCCGCCGGGGCGGAGGGTCCAGAACGCGCGCTGCGCGAAGATCGCCATCGCCTTCAGGCCGACGACGTCGCGCGGGCGGCCGGGCATGTGCACCTCACCGGCCGAGATCATGGTGGTGACGCCACCATGCAGGTAGGAATCGATCCAGTTGCTCTGGTTCTGCCGCGGCGTCCAGTCGCCGGCGACGGGATGGACGTGGCTGTCGATCAGGCCCGGCGCGACGGTGGTGCCATGGGCATCAACGATGGTGGTCGCGCCCGAGGTGTCGACGTCCTTGTAGCGGCCGATCGCGGTGATCTTGCCGTTCTCGGCGACGATGGTGTCGGCATCCAGGATCGGCCGTTCCAGCGCGCCCGACAGCATCAGGCCGATGTTGCGGATGACCAGCTTGCTGGGGCCGGTCGCTTGCGGCGCGTCATGGGCCATCGGGATGTCCTTCTCTCTCGAAGCAATTTACGGCAGTTTGCGCCTGCACGCGGCGCAGCATCAAGCCGGTTTTGGTCATTCGTACACGAATGAATGGGGCCGGCAAGCGGCCGGCTTGCACGAAGATTCGGCGCGGATTGCACAGTTCGACCGCGCCACACCCCCGTCATTCCGGGGCAAGGCCGAGAGGCCTTGAACCCGGAATCCCGATATCGTCTTGCGGTCTTTTCCGACGATCGCGAGATTCCGGGTGCAATCGGGGTTGGGCCGGGGCCTCTATCGTAGCGTCGGGATGTAGAACGCCTGGCGGAAATAGGAGCGGAACACCTCCATGGCCGGGGTGAACTCGATGTTTCGCCGCCAGGCGAGGCCGACATCCATCGCCGGCACGGGATCGCTGAGCACGATGGTCTCGATCCGCCGGCCTTCCAGCGACCACGGCCGCAGCACCATGTCGGAGAGGATGGCGACGCCCTGGCCGTTGGCGACCATCGAACGTACCGCCTCCACCGAGGACGTCCGCAGCACGACGTTCGGTTGGAATGCGGTCTTGTTCCAGTATTTGAGCGAGGTGTGCGCGGCCTCGTCGACCGTCAGCATGATGTAGGGCTCGTCGGCAACGTCCCGCAACGACACGGATTCGCGCTGCAGCAGCCGGTGTTTCGATGGCACCCAGAGCCGCCGTCGCGAGCCGATCAGCGTCTCCATGGTGAGATCGGGATTCTGTACGTTCGACGTCAGCAGCACCGCGATGTCGTAGCGGTTCGACAGCAGCCCTTCCTCGATCGCCTCGCGCGTGAGCTCGAACAGCTGGATGTTGAGTCGCGGATAGTGCCGCTTCAGCCGCTCGAGATGGTTGGGAAGGAAATAGCCGATCACGGTGTAGGTCGCCGCGAGCGTCAGGCTGCCTTCGACGTCGCCGGCGGGCACGCGCAGCGAGGTCGCTTCCTCGACCTTGTTGAGAATGTCGTAGGCGTGAAACAGGAATTGCCGGCCGATCGGCGTCAACTCCATGCCCTGCGGCGAGCGGTTGAACAGTTCGGCGCCGACGATCTCCTCGAGCTCCTTGATCGAGGTGGTGATCGCCGATTGCGAGATCGACAGCGCCGAAGCGGCCTGGGTGATCTGGCCCTGCTCGGCGGTGGCGACGAAATAGCGGATCTGGCGCAGGCTGATGGCCACCCAATTCTCCATTCAAAGATCGGAATATGGAGCCATCTTCTATCTTAAAAAGCAAATCGAATATTCCTTGGGCACCGTGCACCGCAAACAGGCGGCATGATTCAGCCAATTTTACCAGCTATTTGACCGGATGCAGCGCGCAAAGCGTGTTCAAAGGGCAATCTAAAAAAGAGAAAATGAGTTTCCAACAATAATAATTTTCAATGGGACTGTGTGCCCCTAACGTCCTGTTCCGCCGCCCCGCCGCCCATCTCGCGCGAAAGGGCGGCGCCAGGTGAGGGGAGCTTCCGTGCCGCTGAAGACTGTCGATATCAATTGCGATCTAGGCGAAGCGTTCGGCTCCTGGCGGCTGAGCGACGCCGAGGACGCCAAGCTGATGGAGCTGATCAGCTCGGCGAACATCGCCGCCGGCTTCCACGCCGGCGACCCCAATCTGATGGACACCACGGTGCGGCTCGCCACCCAGCACGGCGTCGGCATCGGCGCGCATCCCGGCTATCGCGACCTCCAGGGCTTCGGCCGCCGCCGCATCGACGGCTCGGCCGACGAACTGATCAACGACATCGTCTACCAGGTCGGCGCCATCAGGGAATTCGCCCGCCGCCACGGCGGTACCTTGCAGCACGTCAAGCCGCATGGCGCGCTCTACATGGAGCTCGCCGCCAACGAGCAGCTGTCGCGCTCCTTCATCAAGCTGATGCGCACGGTGGCGCCGAACTCCTTCGTGTTCTGCATGGACGTTTCGGTGACCTACCGCGTCGCCGTCGAGGCGGGGCAGCCCGTCATCCGCGAGTTCTACGCCGACCGCGACTACGACCGCTCCGGCTCGATCGTGTTCACCCGCCACGGCAAGAGGCTCGATCCGCAGGGCGTTGCCGACAAGGTGCTGCGGGCATGCCAGACCGGCAAGGTCCGCACCATCGAGGGCGACGACATCGACATCGAATTCGAGTCGATCTGCTTCCATTCGGATACGCCCGGCGCCTACGAGATCGCCAGCGCGATGCGCCAGACGCTGATTGCCAACGGCATCCGCATCGCGCCGCCGTCCGACATCGTTCCCCAGAAACCGCAAAGCGAAGCCTGACCCATGAGCACTGAGATCAAGTCCCCGCTGCCCGGCGTGTTCTATCGCAAGCCCTCGCCGGAGAGCGCGCCGTTCAAGAACGACGGCGATACGGTCGCTGCCGACGATGTCATCGGCCTCGTTGAAGTGATGAAGTCGTTCCACGAGGTCAAGGCCGGCGTTGCCGGCAGTAACATTCGCTTCTCTGTCGATGACGCGGATGCGGTTATGGCTGGTCAGGTGATCGCTGAGGTCGAGGCATGACCCTGCGCTCGGTCCTGATCGCCAACCGGGGCGAGATCGCTGTGCGGATCATCCGCGCGGCGAAGGCGCTGGGCCTGCGCACCGTGCTCGCGCACAGCATCGCGGACAAGGAGTCGCTGGCGGCGCAGCTCGCCGACGAGACGGTCGAGATCGGGCCGCCGGCGGCGAAGAAATCCTATCTGAACATCGAGGCCGTGGTGAACGCGGCCAAGGCGTCCAAGGTCGACGCCGTGCATCCCGGCTACGGCTTCCTCGCCGAGAATGCCGAGTTCGCCGACGCCGTGGCCGCGGCCGGCATCGTCTTCGTCGGCCCGAGCGCTGAGGCGATCCGGCTGCTCGGCGACAAGGTGATGGCGCGTCAGGTCGCGGCGCTCGCCGGCGTGCCGACCGTGCCGGGCTCGGACGGCCGCGTCACCGATCTCGATGAGGCCATCGCGATCGCGGCGCGGATCGGCTTTCCCGTGATGATCAAGGCGGCGGCCGGCGGCGGCGGGCGCGGCATCCGCATCGTCGGCGATGCGGAGGAGTTCGCCCGGCAGTTTCCACAGGCCTCCAGTGAAGCCGCGGCGGCATTCGGTGACGGCGGGCTGTACATCGAGAAGGTGATCGAGCGCGCGCGCCATGTCGAGGTGCAGATCCTCGGTGACGGCGACAACGTCGTGCATTGCTATGAGCGCGAATGCTCGCTGCAGCGGCGGCGTCAGAAGGTCTGGGAGGAGGCGCCTGCGGTGGGGCTGCCGGACGACGTCCGCCAGCGGCTCTGCGCCAGCGCCGTCGCGCTCGGCCGCGCCGTCGGCTACAGCGGCGCCGGCACGGTCGAATATCTCTACGATGATGCGACGAACGAATTCTACTTCATCGAGGTCAACACCCGCATCCAGGTCGAGCATCCCGTCACCGAGATGATCACCGGCATCGACCTGGTGCAGGAGATGCTGAAGATTGCCGGCGGCGCCAAGCTCTCGGTGACGCAGGACGACGTGCGCATCCAGGGCCACGCGATCGAGTGCCGGATCAATGCCGAGGATCCGCACAAAGGCTTCATGCCCGCGCCCGGCACGATCGAACGGCTTGCCGTGCCCGACGGCGAGGGCATCCGCTTCGATACCTTGCTGTTCGAAGGCTATGCGGTGCCGCCGTTCTACGACTCGCTGCTCGGCAAGCTGATCGTGCGGGGCGAGACCCGCGCCGACTGCCTGGCCCGGTTGCGCGAGGCGCTCGATTGTCTCGTGATCACTGGCATCCCCACGACCATTCCGCTGCATGCCGCGCTCGCGCGCGATGCCAGCGTGGCCGACGGACGCACCCATACCCGCTTTCTCGAGCCATGGCTCGAAACCGATTTCGCGCAGCTGGCCCGCGCCAGGGAGGACGCCTGATGACCACCCGCTACTCGTTCGGGGGTGACGAGCATCTCTTCGTCGAATGCGACGAGGCGATGTCCCTCGATGCCTTCTTCAAGAGCCTGTCGATGACCAATGCGATCCGCGACGCCGGCATCAAGGGCGTCACGGAGATCTGCCCGGCCAATGCCTCGTTCCAGATCAAGTTCGATCCCGATGTGATCAAGCCGAACGACATCCTGAAGGAGGTGCAGGGCATCGAGAGCGCGGCGGCGAAGACCGAGCCGGTCATCAAGACCCGCATCATCGAGATCCCGGTGTTCTATCAGGACCCCTGGACGCACGAGACCTTGATGCGCTTCCGCGAGCGGCACCAGGACCCGACCGCGACCGACCTCGAATATGCCGCGCGCGTCAACGGCCTCGCCGATGTCGATGCCTTCATCAAGGCGCATAGCGGCTCGCCCTGGTTCGTCTCGATGGTCGGCTTCGTCGCCGGCCTGCCGTTCATGTACCAGATGGTCGAGCGGGGCAAGCAGCTCCAGGTGCCGAAATATCTGCGCCCGCGCACCGACACGCCGAAGCTGACGATCGGCCATGGCGGCTGCTTCTCCTGCATCTACTCGGTGCGTGGCGCCGGCGGCTACCAGATGTTCGGCATCACGCCGATGCCGATCTTCGATCCCGAGCAGAGCATCTCATACCTGCGCGACTTCATGGTGTTCTTCCGCCCCGGCGACATCGTCAAGTTCAAGCCGATCCAGCAGGACGAATACGATCACGCGCTGGGCGAGGTCGCGTCCGGCCGCTTCGCGCCCATCATTCGCGACGTCACCTTCGACTTCCGCGATTTCCAGAAGGACATGACCGGCTACAACGCCAAGCTTCAGGGAGCGCTGGCATGACCATCAAGGTGCTTCATCCGGGTCTGTCGACCACCGTGCAGGACCTCGGCCGCCCCGGCTATTTCCATCTCGGCATTCCCGTCGGCGGCGCGATGGATCGGCTCGCGCTGCGCGCGGCAAACATGCTCGTCGGCAATGACGAGGGCGCAGCCTGTCTGGAAGCCGTCTTCATCGGCCCGCAGCTGGAGTTCACCGCGCCTGCGCGCATCGCCGTCACCGGGGCCGAGATGCCGATCAAGCTCGACGGCGTGGAACAGCCGGGCTGGACCGCGCTGGAGGTGAAGGCGGGGCAGGTGCTCAGCTTCGACTATCTCAAGAGCGGTGCGCGCATCATCATCGCAGTCTCAGGCGGCATCGACGTGCCGCTCGCGCTCGGCAGCCGCTCGACCTATCCGATCGGTGCGCTCGGCGGCTTCAAGGGCCGGCCGATTGCGGCCGGCGATGAGCTGCCGGTCGGTGTTGCCAGCAGCGGCAAGGCAGGCGCGAGCGTGCCCGAGGCGCTGCGGCGCAAGCCCGGCCATCCGGCCGAGCTGCGCGTGCTGCCGGGTCTCTATTGGCATCGCATCCTGCCGGAGTCGCAGCAGAGCTTCTTCGCCGATCAGTGGAAGGTCGCGCCCGAGGCCGACCGCATGGGCTATCGCTTCCGCGGCGGCCAGGCGCTGAAATTCGTCGAGCGCGAGCAGCCGTTCGGGGCCGGCTCCGATCCCTCCAACATCGTCGACAGCTGCTATCCCTATGGCTCGATCCAGGTGCCCGGCGGCAAGGAGCCGATCATCCTGCATCGCGATGCCGTCTCCGGCGGCGGCTACTTCATGGTCGGCACGGTGATCTCGGCCGACATGGACCTGATCGGCCAATTGCAGCCGAACATGCCGACGCGCTTCGTCGAGATCGACATGGATGGCGCGCTCGCGGCGCGCGCCGATCGCAAAGCTCTTCTGCAGAAGATCCGGGCGGCATTGGCCTGACCGCACTTCGGTGCGGCGGGCTTGTGCCGGGTTTCAAGACTGAATGACAAAGGGGTAGTTCAATGAAGAGTTTGGTTCGTGTTCTCCTGGCGTCCTCGGCGCTGGTGCTGTCGGCCGGCGCCCATGCTGCCGACTGGTATCCCTACGACGCCTCCAAGATCGAGCCGCCGTTCGCGGCCGACGGCAAGCCGTGGGATGTCAAATATGTCCCGCTGGAGAAGGCCTCCAAGCCGTGGAAGCTGTGTGTCTCGTTCCCGCACATGAAGGACGCCTATTGGCTCGGCGTCGACTATGGCGTCGCGGAGGAGGCGAAGCGCCTGGGCGTCAAGATGAACCTGGTCGAGGCCGGCGGCTACACCGAGCTCAACAAGCAGATCTCGCAGATCGAGGACTGCGTCGCGTCGGGCACTGATGCGGTCATCATCGGCGCGATCTCGGCCGATGGCCTCAACAAGGTGATCGGGGAGATCGCCAAGAAGAAGATCCCGGTGATCGACCTCGTCAACGGCATCTCGTCGCCGGATATTTCGGCCAAGTCGCTGGTGTCGTTCTACACGATGGGCGCGGAGACCGGCAGCTATCTCGCCAAGAAGCATCCGGCCGGCACGCCCGAGGTCGTGGTCGGCTGGTTCCCGGGCCCGGCCGGCGCCGGCTGGGTCGAGGCGGCCAACAAGGGCTTCATGGACGCGGTGAAGGGCTCGGCGATCAAGGTGCTGGAGCCGAAATATGGCGACACCGGCAAGGAGGTGCAGGCCAAGCTGGTCGAGGACGCGCTGCAGGCCGCGCCGAACATCCGCTACGTCGCCGGTACGGCCGTCACCGCCGAAGCGGCGCAGGGCCTGATCCGCGAGCGCGGGCTGAAGGGCAAGGTCGACCTGCTCGCCTTCTACATGACGCCCGGCGTCTACGAAGGCATCAAGCGCGGCCTGATCATGGCGGCGCCCGCAGACTCCATGGTCATCCAGGGCCGCATCGCGGTCGACCAGGCCGTGCGCATCCTCGAAGGCAAGGACTACGTCAAGCACGTCGGTCCGAAGATCTTCGTGGTCGACTCCGCCAATATCGGCAAGGTGCCGCCGGCGAACATCCTTCCCCCGGACGGCTTCAAACCCGTCTTCAACTAAGCGGGGGGCAGGTGCGGCTCTGCCTCTGTTCCCTGACGGGGGCAGGGCCGCATCGCAAGGGGGCCGATGATGAGTAGCCTAGCTGCACCGCTGGTCGAGATGACCGGGATCACCAAGGAGTTTCCCGGCGTCAAGGCGCTCAGCGGCGTCCATCTCAAGGTCGAGCGCGGCGAGGTGCATGTGCTGTTCGGCGAGAACGGCGCCGGCAAGTCGACCTTGATCTCGATTCTCTCCGGTGTATTCCGGCCCACGACCGGCTCGATCAGCATCGCTGGGCGTGAGGTGAGCTTTCATTCGGTGCACGACGCGGCCAAGGCCGGCATCGGCACCGTGTTCCAGGAATTCTCGCTGGTGCCCACCTTGCCGGTGTTCGAGAATCTCTATCTCGGCCGCGAGCTGATGCGCGGGCCGCTGACGGATCGCCGCGCCATGCTGGCCGGCGCGCGCAAACTGTTTGCCGAGCTCGATTTCGACATCGAGGTGACGCGTCCCGCGTCCAGCCTGTCGCGCGCGCAGCAGCAGATGGTGGAGATCGCCAAGGCGTTCCTGTCGAATGCCCGCGTGCTGATCCTCGACGAGCCCACGGCCTCGCTCACCGAGCGCGAGACCGAGCGCCTGTTCGGCTTCATTGGCAAGGCGGCCGCCTCCGGCGTCGGCATCATCTATATTTCGCACCGGATCCAGGAATTCCAAGAGATCGCCGACCGCATCTCGATCCTGCGCGACGGCCGCTTGATCGCGACCGTCCCGGCGCGCGGCACCTCGGAACGCGAGCTGATCGAGCTGATGACGGGGCGCGCGGTCGATCAGGTCTATCCGAAGATCGCCCATCGTACCGATGGCGCCGTGGTCATGACGCTGGAGGGCATCCGCACCGCGGGCGTCCATGGCGCAAGCCTTGAGGTGCGTGCCGGCGAGGTGCTCGGCTGCGCCGGTCTCGTCGGCAGCGGCAAATCGCGGATCTGGCGCGCGGCGATCGGATTGCAGCCATTGCAGGCCGGCAAGGTGACCCTGAAGGGCCGCGACGTCACCGGCGCCTCGACGCGCGCGCTGCTCAAGGACGGCGTGTTCTTCCTGCCGTCGGACCGCAAGAGCGAGGGCCTGCAGATGACCGCGAGCGCCCGCGGCAACATCGAGCTCAGCCTGCTCGACCGCAACGACGTTGCGGGTCCGCTCGGCTTCGTGGGGCCGCGCCGCAGCCGCGCGCTGACGGATGCGATCGGCAACAAGGTCGGCATCGCCAAGGGGGCGATGGATCGCGCGGTGTCGAAACTGTCTGGCGGCAACCAGCAGAAGGTGCTGTTCGGCAAGGGGTTTGGCGACAACCGCGACGTCTACATCTTCGACGAGCCGACGGTCGGCGTCGACATGGGCACGCGCATGGCGCTGTACCAGCTGATCAAGGACATCGCGGAGGCCGGCAAGGCCGTGGTCGTGATCTCCTCCGACCTCCCGGAGGTGATGAACCTGTCACATCGCTTGCTGGTGTTCGCCAAGGGCCGCATCGCGGCCGAGCTCTCCGGCGACGCGATCGCGGAAGAGAACGTCTTGAAACATTTCTTTGCCGAAACGGAGAGCGCGGCGTGAGCATGCCAACGACGACAATTGCCGAGGACACGGCCGCGCCGCGCCGCGCCAATGCGGTGCTCACGGGCCTGCGCGCGCTGTTCCTGCGCGTCGGTGTGCTGCCGTTCTTCCTGGTCGCCACCCTGATCGCGTTCTCGCTGGTGTCCAAGGAATTCCTGGCGCTGCAGAACCTCACCAACGTCGCGCGGCAGTCGGTCTACCTGATCCTGGTCTCGCTCGGTCAGATGCTGGCGCTGGTCACCGGCGGCTTCGACCTCTCGGTCGGCACGGCCATCGCGCTGACATCTGTGGTCTCGGCGCTCGCGATGGTGACGCTGTCGCATATGCTACCGCCGGACATGCTGTGGCTGGTGATCGTGCTCGGCTGCTGCGCCGGGCTTGCGGCGGCGCTCGTCATCGGCAGCATCAACGGGCTTGGAATTGCCCTGTTCGGCGTCTCGCCCTTCATCATGACGCTGGGCGTGCAGTCGGTCGGCGCCGGCATCGCGCTGTTCCTGACCGGCGGCGTGCCGGTGTCCGGCGTGCCCTATGAGTTCGGCGACGTCCTCGGCTTCGGCCGCGTGTTCGACATTCCGGTCCCCGTGCTGGTCGCCGTGGTGGCGGCCAGCACGATCTGGCTGGTGATGAACCGCACTCGTCTCGGCAAGCACATCCAAGCGGTCGGCGGCAACGCCAAGGCGGCCCGGCTGTCGGGCGTCAACACCACGAAGGTGCTGTTCATCGCCTATGCGCTATGCGCGCTGCTGGCTTCCGTCGCGGGCCTGCTGCTGACCGCCCGCGTCGGCTCCGGTGAGACCAATCTCGGCGGCACCATCGCGCTGGAGTCGATCGCGGCCTGCGTCATCGCCGGCGTGTCGCTGCATGGCGGCATCGGCCGGGTCGAGAACGTCGTGCTCGGTGGCTTCTTCATCGTGCTCTTGCAGAACGGCATGAACATCGCGCAGATCGGTTCCTACATGCAGATGGTGCTGCTTGGCTCGCTGCTGGTGCTCGCCGTCATCCTCGATCAGGTCCGATACCGGCTGCTCGTGGGGGAGCGGTGATCGCAGGCCTCTGGACGTTGGCGGCGCAATCCGGCATCACCTCGTGCGCTTTTGCGACCTGGGCGGTGACCGATGAGCGACGACCTTCACACGATCAGCGCAGGCGGCATCACTGCGACGATCAAGGCGGATGGTGCCGAGCTGTGCTCGCTGAAGACGGCCAATGATCTGGAGTTGCTCTGGCAAGCAGGCGCTGCGTGGCCGCGTCATGCGCCCTGGCTGTTTCCGATCGTCGGCCGGCTCAAGAATGACCAGCTCCACCACGGCGGCCGAACCTATCCGATGACGCAGCATGGCTTTGCGCGTGACCTGCGCTTCACGTGGTTGGAGCGTGGCGCGGAGGCCTGCATACTGCAACTGACCGACGACCAGACGACGCAAGCGCGCTATCCCTTCGCCTTCCGCCTGACGTTGAGCTACCGGATCACCGCCGATGCGCTCGACATGGTGGTCGAGATCGCGAACCCCGGCGCGGAGGTGCTGCCGGCCTCGTTCGGCGCACATCCCGCCTTCAACTGGCCGTTGCTCCCGGGCGAGCCGAAAGACAGCTATCGCCTGGTCTTTGCCGAACCCGAGCCGGCACCGATCCGGCGCCTGACCGGTGGCTTGCTGTGCGAGCGGCCGGAGCGCTCGCCGATCGAAGGGCGCGTGCTGTCGTTGAACGAACGCCTTTTCGAGAACGATGCCGTGATCCTGGATCAGCCCTTGAGCCGCTCGGTTCGCCTGGTCGGGAGCAGGGGACCGGCCCTCGACATCAGCTGGGACGGTTTCCGCGAGCTCGGCATTTGGTCGAAGCCGGGCGGCGCGCCGTTCCTGTGCATCGAGCCTTGGCGCGGATTTGCGAGCCCGCTCGATTTTGATGCGGAGTTCATGGCCAAGCCTGGCATTATGCATATCGCAACGGGAGCAGCTGAGACGCTGCGTTGCCGCATCGAGATCCAATCATCCGATTAGTATGACTTATGTGGCAAGCGCCCGTTTGCGTGCACAGCGGTAACCGTGACTCGCAGTTTAAGGCCTGGAAAAGGCGACGCCGCGACCTACATCAGAGACGGCGGCGGAACTTTGGATATGATGCGTCGAACGACCGGCGGTTGTTGGGCTTTTTTCTCCTAACCGATAACGGGCGATCAACGAACATCACGGTGCGGGTCAAAGCGCTGAGCGCTTGCGGCGGTCGACGTTGCAATCCGTGTCGCCAGGGGATCTCGCAGCAGGGGCGCGCAATTGAGGTTGCGCGGGAAGACGGGAGGACGGGATGGTCTTGAGAGCGTTCATCGGCATGGTCACTTGCGCCGTGTTGCTCACGGGAACGGAATCCATCGCAGGTACATATCAGCCGGGTGACTTCCTCCGGCTCGACTTGTCGAAGGCCGTCTTGTCGCCGGAGCCACTTGGACCCGAGGCGCATTTCGAGCCCGTTCCTATCGAGGCTCGGACCGACCGGCCAACTGTCGCGTCCCGGCTGCCGGTGGATTCGGATATCACCGCGATCGTCCCGCATGCCAACGTCGCCCGCCGGCCTCAGGCCGCACGGACGGCGGAGCGGCCGCGCGGCGCGGCCCGCAACCGACTCGCGCAGCGGCGCGGCAATCCGCTGGATGCGCAGGCGATGGACACGCGGATTCAGACCTGGCCTTGCCGGCCGGGAAACGGCGGAATCTGCGGCTGGCGTTGAGCCGGATGCTGGTCCTCCAAGACGGAACCAATCTCCCGATATCTTGATTGAGGTCGGATGCCGGCCCGCTTGAACTGCCAAGCGCCGCGCAGGCAAGCTGAGCCGATCCCGCCAAGGTCTTGATGTTCCGAGGCTGCCGCCAGCATCCGCTCGGCCGCCGGTTGGCGCGTCTCCAGGAGAAGTCATGAACGTCATTGAAACGCAGGGTATCCGTCTGCCGAAGCTTGGCCTTGGCACGTTTCGCATGCAGGGTACGGTATGCCGCGAGGCCGTCGAGAGCGCGCTCGCGCTCGGTTATCGTCACATCGACACCGCCGAGATGTACGCCAACGAGGATGCGATCGGCGCCGCGCTCGCCGCGGCGTCGGTGGCGCGGGAGGAATTGCATGTCACGACAAAGGTCTGGCCGGAAAATCTCGCGCCGGACTCGATCCGCCGCGCGTTCGACACCAGCTTGAAGAAGCTCAGGCTGGACTTCGTCGATCTCTATCTCATCCATTGGCCGGCCAAGGGAATGAATCTTCCGGCCGCGCTGGACACGCTGCTGAAGCTGAAGGAGGAGGGCCGCACCCGTGCCATCGGCGTCGCCAACTTCACGGTCGCGCAGCTGAAGCAGGCCGTCGAGGACATCCAGGCGCCGATCGCCTGCAATCAGGTCGAGTATCACGTGATGCTCGACCAATCGAAGCTGATGACCTACATGGCCAGCCGGTCGATTCCCCTTGTTGCCTATTGTCCGCTGGCGCAGGGGAGGGCCGCCGCCGACGAGACGCTGGCGTCGATCGGGAAAAAGCACGGCGCGAGCGCCGCGCAGGTCGCCCTGAAGTGGCTGCTCGACCAGGACGGTGTCGCGGCCATCCCGAAGGCCGGCCGCAAGGAAAGCCAGCAGGCCAATTGGGATGCGATGAAAGTTCAGCTGGACGACGAGGACCGCAAGACGATCGCGGCTCTCCCGAAGGACAAGCGCTTCGTCAACCCGGGCTTCGCGCCGGAGTGGGATCGCTGACGATTCGTTTCTGAACTATATGCAGAAAAATGGCCCCTCTCGGGGCCATTTCCTTGTCTGCGCAGCAGATCAGTAGCGCTTGATGATGACCGTGCGATCGTGATGGCGGTGATGCGGCCGGACATAGCGAGGGCCGTAGGCGCGATGGATGCGGTATTCGGCACGCGAGCGGTCCCAGCCGTGATGGTGGTGGCCGCCACGCTTGATGATCACCGTCTCGGCGTTGGCGATCGACGGCGCCGCCAGCGCGATGACCGAGAGCGAAGCGAGCGCGAGAGCGATTTTCTTCATGTTGTCCTCCAGGATGAATTGCGCGAGGTCAACTTGAAGTGTGACAGAACGTTCCGCAGGAACTTCGGGGAAGTTGCTGAATGCGTGTTCAGATTTCGTGTTCGTCGCGCGGCGAGCTGCAGCTGCTGCAGGTGTCTCAGTCACACCTGTTGAGCGTCGGCGTCGGCTTGCCATTGGCGACGAAGCGCCCGTCACGAATGGTGTAGCTGTCATCCTCGCCGCGATTGAAGACGGAGCGGATGCTGCCATCGGCCGTCCGGGTGATTCCGTTCTCACGCGTTTGGCGCGCTTTGGGCAGCACGATCGAGAGTACCAGCGTCTGGTCCGCCTCGACGCGCGCATTCGCGACCTGGTTGACGTCGGATGGATCATGGTCGCGACGGTAGATCAGACGATCATCCGGCGTGACTTCGTAGGAGATGATGGCGCCGCGGCCCTTCACCGGTGGTGCGCTGCAATCGGCCGCCCAGGTCCCGATTAGGCCCCAGGCTCGAGCGACGTCGACGGTCTCATCGGCTGACGCGACAGAGCCGAGTGAAGATGCGCAGAGGATGATCGCCAGGAGAGGGCGGCAGATAGGGGGCATGCGGTCTCGCAGAGCTGACTGCCTCGCCATCTTAATGCACTGCGTCAACGGCGCAACGACGGACCTGCGCGCGATCGTTGGCACAAAGTCTCATTCTTTTAGAACCGGCCTTGCTGGGCCACAGGCCGAGGCGCATGCTTCCTGCAACTACAAACGAGCTTGGGGAGGCTGAACATGTCTGCGCTTTCACGCCGCAAATTCCTTTTGACGTCCGGAGCGGCCGCAATGGCCGCGATGTCGGGTCCGGCTCGTGCCGCGATGGGGCCCACCGACAAGTTCGACCTGGTGATCAAGGGCGGCGACCTCGTCGATCCTAGCCAGTCGCTGCGCGGCAAGCGGGACGTCGGGATCCGCTGGGGCGTCGTCGAAGCGGTCGAACCCGAGATCCCTGCCGAGCGAGGCCTGCGGTCGATCGATGCCGCCGGCCGGCTGGTGATGCCGGGGCTCATCGACCTCCACAGCCATGTCTACCCCTACGGTTCGGCGATCGGCATTCCGCCGGACGAACTGGTGCAATTCCAGGGCACGACCACGGTCGTCTCGGCTGGCGACGCCGGCGTGAACAACATCGCCGCGCTGCGCCGCTTCATCGCCGCCCAGTCGCGCGCACGCATCTACGCCTTCATCCATATCGCCAACAACGGCCTGTCGGCGTTCCCGGTCGCCGAGCTCTACAACATCGACAATGCGCAGGTGGACGCCTGCGCCATGGCGCTGGCCGAGAACCCGGACTTCCTGCTCGGGGTCAAGGTTCGGATGTCCGAGAACGTGATCTTCAAGCACGGGCTCGAGCCTTTGAAGCGCGCCATCAAGGCCTGTGAGCTATGCGGCTGGCCGGCGCGGATGATGGTGCATATCGGGGGCGTCGAGACCGCCGAGCTGATGTCCCAGATCCTGGACCTGTTGCGGCCCGGCGATGTCCTGACCCATGCCTATTCCGGCGCGCCGAACCTCGGGGGCGCCTTCACCAACATCGTCCAGGACGGCAAGCTCCTGCCGGCGGCGCTCGCCGCCAAGCAGCGCGGCGTGCTGTTCGATGTCGGTCATGGCGGCGGCAGCTTCGACTTCACGGTGGCCGAGGTGGCGATCCCCGGCGGCTGCGGGCCGGACGTCATCTCCTCGGACATCCATGTGTTCTCGGGCAATTCACCGGGCATGCCGTTCCTGCCCAACGTCATGGGCAAATTCCTGGCGATGGGATTCTCCCTGGAGCAGGTGGTGAGCATGGCAACCTCGGCGCCGGCCAAGATCATCAGCCGGACGCCCAAGCTCGGCACCTTGCAGGTGGGTGCGCCGGCCGATATCGCGATCATGGATCTGGTCGAAGGGCCCGTCAGCTTCCTGGACACGCGAGGCAACAAGCGCGAGGGCAAGCTTCAGCTGAAGCCGGCGCAGACCGTGATCAACGGTGTGCCATTCGGCCGGCCCTATCAGTCGCCGTTCTCGGTGCGATGAAACATCGGCGCGATCATTCGGTCGCGCTGCTTCGCTCCACATTAGCCGAACGCTTGGGCACGCCGAACTCGTCGCGGCAGACCTCCGCGAGGACGGCGATGCCCTCCCGGATCTCCTGATGCGAGGGGCTGGCAAAGCACAGCCTCACGCGGCTTCGCGCATGAGCGGCGTCGGTCGACCATTCCGGTCCCGGATTGATCGACACGCCGCGCTTGAGTGCGGCCTGCGAGAGCTTCATCGCGTCGACCTGGTCCGGCAGCTTGACCCAGAGAAAGATACCGCCCTTCGGCGGCTCGAACTCGGCGGCCGTTCCAAACTCGGCATTGAGCGCGTCGATCAGGGTGTCCAGCTTGGCGCGCAGCCCGCGCACCAGTTGCGGCACGTGGCTCGCGAAATGCGGCTTGCAGTATTCCGCCAGCACCATCTGCTCGAGGGCGCCCGAGCCGGCGTCGGTCTTGAGCGCCAGCAGCACCGACATGATCTCCCAGGGCGCGACCAGAAAGCCGACGCGCAGGGCAGGTGCGACCGATTTCGAGAATGAGCCGAGGTGGATGACGCCGCCATGGTCGGACATGCCATGGATCGCGCGCGGCCGTTTGCCCTCCCAGATCAAGTCGGCATAACAGTCGTCCTCGAACACCGGCACGCCATAGGCGCGCGACAGCCACAACAGCTCGGCGCGGCGGTTCTCCGGCATGATGGTGCCGGTCGGGTTCTGCACCGTGGGAATGGTATAGATGTATTTCGGCCGGATGCCGCGATCCTTCAAATCGGCCAGCACGGTGGCCAGCACGTCCGTTCGCATGCCGTCCCGGTCGAGCGGGATGCCGATGACCTTCACACCGAGCCGCGCCAGCCGCGTCAGCGTGCCCTGGTAATTGTCCTGCTCGACCAGCACGGTGTCGCCGCGCGTGAGCAGCGCCTGGTTGACCAGGTCGAGCCCCTGCAACGAGCCGGACAGGATCATGATGTCGTCCGCCCGCGCCGACAGGCCGGCGTCGCGCGCCAGCTTGGCGGCCAGGAAGTCCCGCAATGGCCGATAGCCCTGCGGTCCATGGGCGAGGCCGTAGGTCGCCAGGGAACGGCCTTCGCGGGCCAGCACGGCGTCAGCCGCGGCGCGCAAGTCTTCGACCGGCACGGCGTCAGCGTCATTGTTGCCGCCGACGAAGCTGTATCTTGCAAGTCCGGTCCAGCGCGCGGCCGGCGGCGGCAGGCCGGGGCCGAGGAGCGGTGCAAAATCGAATGCGGCCATGAGGCACGCCTCCCTTGTTCTCAATTTGCCGCGACTTTAAACAGATACCAGGGCGCTTGTCCCCACGGGACAGGTCCTTTTCCGGGGAAGGCCGACTTTCGAGCCGCGGTTCCGCTGCTCTGGCGCGCGCCCGCGATCCCGGCTAAAGCACCCCGGAAAAGCAGCGAGACTTGTAATGGCCGACTCGATCCAGGAAGTTCTGTACGCCTTCGCCAAGGGCGAGATGGTCGTCGTGACCGACGATGACGATCGCGAAGGGGAAGGCGATCTGATCGTGGCGGCCTCGCTGTGCACGCCCGACAAGATGGCGTTCATCATCCGTCACACTTCGGGCATCGTCTGCGCCCCGATCACGGCTGAGGACGCACGGCGGTTGCGTCTCGATCCGATGGTCGCTCACAACGACTCCAATCATACCACGGCCTTCACCGTCTCGATCGACTACAAGCCGGATGGTGGCACAGGCATCTCCGCCGAGGAGCGCGCCTCCTGCTGCCGTGCGCTCGCCAATCCGAATGCCGGCGCCGCTGATTTCGCGCGCCCCGGCCATATCTTCCCGCTGATCGCGCGTGACGGCGGTGTGCTGCTGCGCTCGGGCCATACCGAGGCGGCGGTCGATCTCTGCAAGCTCTCCGGGCTGCCGCCGGTCGGCGTCATCTCGGAGTTGATGAACGACGACGGCACCGTGATGAAGGGCGAGCAGGTCGTCCGCTTCGCCGCCGCCCACAATCTCAAGCACGTCACGATTGCCGACCTGATCTCCTACCGGCAGGCGCGCGAGAAGCTGATCGAGCGGGTGTCGACCTTCACGACCGAAAGCCCGATCGGGCCGCTGCAGGGCTACGCCTACCGTTCGCCGTTCGATCCGATCACTCATGCGGCGTTCGTCTACAACGGCATCGGCGACGGCAAGAACGTGCTGACGCGCCTGCACAAGCCCAACATCGTGAAGGATCTGATTGCGGGTCCGCAGCGTATTCAAGCGGTGCTGCAGCACTTCAAGCAGGCCGGCCGTGGCGTGCTGATCTATCTGCGTGACGGCGCGGCCGGCGTTCCGGTCGAGCCGGTCACGGAGCCGCATACCGCAGAGGCCGATCGCC
Organism: Bradyrhizobium sp. SZCCHNS2022; assembly: GCF_032377575.1. Taxonomy (NCBI): domain Bacteria; kingdom Pseudomonadati; phylum Pseudomonadota; class Alphaproteobacteria; order Hyphomicrobiales; family Nitrobacteraceae; genus Bradyrhizobium; species Bradyrhizobium sp. SZCCHNS2022. The sequence goes on from NZ_JAUHHZ010000001.1 coordinate 310,307, forward strand.
ACCGTCAGTGGCGCGAGGTCGGTGTCGGTGCGCAGATTCTGCGCGATCTCGGCGTGACGTCGATCCGGAACCTGACCTCGTCGGCCCATGACTACAAGGGCCTGTCGGGGTTCGGCATCGAGATCGTCGCCAATGAGCGGCTTGAAGGCTGAACTTCCAGGATTTAACCTCCAGACGGCTGCGACCCGTGCGCAGCGAGACGCGAAAGGACCATTCATGAGCGCGCGCCCTCAGGCAAAGGACAAGCCGGCCCAGTCGAGCTTCCAGTGGGACGATCCCTTCCTGCTGGACGAGCAATTGACCGAGGACGAGCGCATGGTGCGTGACACCGCGCGCGCCTATGCCCAGGACAAGCTGCTGCCGCGCGTGACCAAGGCCTATCTCGAGGAGAAGACCGACCGCGAGATCTTCAACGAGATGGGCGAGCTCGGCCTGATCGGCATCACGCTGCCGGAAGAATATGGCTGCGCCAATGCGAGCTACGTCGCCTACGGCCTCGTGGCGCGCGAGATCGAGCGCGTCGATTCCGGCTACCGCTCGATGAACTCGGTGCAGTCGTCGCTGGTGATGTATCCGATCTACGCCTATGGCGACGAGAACCAGCGCAAGAAATATCTCCCGAAGCTCGCCAGCGGCGAATGGGTCGGCTGCTTCGGCCTGACCGAGCCGGACGCCGGCTCCGATCCGGCCGGCATGAAGACGCGCGCGGAAAAGGTGGCCGACGGCTATCGGCTGACCGGCAGCAAGATGTGGATCTCGAACGCGCCGATCGCCGACGTGTTCGTGGTGTGGGCCAAGTCGGCCGCGCATGACAACCAGATCCGCGGCTTCATCCTCGAGAAGGGCATGAAGGGCCTGTCGGCGCCGAAGATCGGTGGCAAGCTGTCCTTGCGCGCCTCGATCACCGGCGAGGTCGTGATGGACGGCGTGGTGGTGCCGGAAGACGCGCTGCTGCCCAACGTGTCGGGCCTCAAGGGCCCGTTCGGCTGCCTCAACCGCGCCCGCTACGGCATCTCCTGGGGCGTGCTCGGCGCCGCCGAGGACTGCATGCAGCGCGCCCGCCAGTACACGCTGGACCGCAAGCAGTTCGGCCGTCCGCTCGCCGCCACCCAGCTGGTGCAGAAGAAGCTCGCCGACATGGAGACCGAGATCGCGCTCGGCCTGCAGGGCTCGCTTCGCGTCGGCCGGCTGATGGACGAGGGCAAGATGGCCCCCGAGATGATCTCGATCGTCAAGCGCAACAATTGCGGCAAGGCGCTCGACATCGCCCGCGTTGCCCGCGACATGCACGGCGGCAACGGCATCCAGATCGAGTATCACGTGATGCGCCACGTCTCCAACCTCGAGACGGTCAACACCTATGAGGGGACGCACGACGTCCACGCCCTGATCCTCGGCCGGGCGATCACGGGTATTCAGGCGTTCTTCTAAGGGCGCTACGCGACGCGCGTCGCCTCCGCCCGCGAGATGGGCGGTCGCCATCGCGCTCACCACTGTCATCGGCCGCGAAGGCGGACGATCCAGTAATCGCCGGCTCATCGAGACTCATGACCGTCTCGGAGTACTGGATACCCCGCTTTCGCGGGGTATGACGGCGGAGAGTGGGGTGACTGTGTGCCCCATGCAGGAAGGCACGCCATGGCCGACAATGACGACATCCCGTTCAACCGCAGCTTCCCGCTCGTCGCTGGACAAGTGGACGAGGTGCGGCCAGGCATTCGCCGCGTTCTCTGCAACAATCCGAGTCCCTTCACCTTCACCGGCACCGTCAGCTACATCGTCGGCCGCGGCAACGTCGCGATCATCGATCCCGGCCCGGATAACGAGGCGCATGCGCAGGCGCTGCTGGATGCCGTCCGCGGGGAGACGGTGACCCATATCATCGTCACGCATACGCATCGTGACCACTCGCCGAACACCGGACGTTTGAAGGCTGCGACTGGCGCCACGGTCTATGCCGAGGGTCCGCACCGCGCCTCGCGGCCGCGCTATGAGAGCGAGAAGCACAGTCCGGAATCCGGCGTCGACCGCGACTTCGCGCCGGATGTCGCGATCGCCGACGGCGACGTGATCGAAGGGCAGGGGTGGCAGCTCGAGGCGGTGGCGACGCCCGGGCATACAGCCAATCATCTCGCTTTCGCCTGGAGCGAGCGCAGCACGACCTTCGTCGGCGATCACGTGATGGGCTGGGCCACGTCGATCGTGGCGCCGCCCGATGGCTCGATGGTTGACTACATGGCCTCGCTGGAGCGGCTCGCGGGCCGGCCGGAGGATCTCTATTTCTCGGGCCATGGCCCCGAGATTCCCGAAGGCCCGCGCTACACCCGCTTCCTGCTGCGCCACCGCCAGGCCCGTGAAGCCTCGATCCTGCATCGCCTCGCCAAGGGCGAAGCGGACATCCCGACCATGGTGCGCGCGATCTATATCGGCATCGATCCCCGCCTCACCACCGCGGCCGGCTATTCCGTGCTGGCCCATCTGGAAGACCTTGTGGCTCGCGGCATCGTGGCGACCGAGGGCGATCCGGTCATTGGTGGGACTTATCGGCTGGCGTAGCGAAAGGCGAATAGGGAGTAGCGAAGAGGGGAGCGAGCACAGGCCTGAGCGACTTCATTCCGTATTCGCTACTCCCAATTCGCCATTCGCCCGTTTCACTTCTTCACCGTCTTCGCATTTCCCTTCGCCGCCACCGGCGGCGGCGTGACCTTCTTCACCGGCTTCTGCGCCTCGGCCTCACCGGCGTTGGACAGATCCTCCAGCAGTTTCGTCACGCGTGATGCGTTGCTGCCGAGATCGGAATCGAAATAGCGCGAGGCGGAGCGCACATCGATCCGGGAGTCCTCGCCGTCGGGCTTGACGCGGATCGAGATGTCCTCGCGGAAGCCCATGATCGGCGTGCGTGCGACCGCCTCGATGCGGCCCTCGCGGCGCGGCGGCTGCGGCGCGCGTTCGTCGACGATGAACCATTTGCGCCGGTTGATCAGCTTCAGCGCGACCGCATAGGCGCGGTCGGGCGGAAGCTCGATCTGCACCGGCTCGATGTCCGGGTAGATCGTCCGCTGTTGCTCCCACGAATACAGACCGGCGTAGACGGCAGTGTTGGTGCCGTCGCCGTTGCGCAACGGCGCCAGCGCCTCGAAGCGCGGCGGGTCGACGGGATCCGTGGTGATGTCGTAGATCTTCGGCAGCTTGCGGTATTGAAGCGCGAGATAAGCGGGGTAGGCCAGCACGACCGCATCGATCATGAAGGCAAGCAGGACGCGGCTCATGCCACGGCTGCCGTTGCGCCAGATCGCGACGAAGGCGGCGAGGCCGAGCAGGATCGACAGCACGGCGAGGCCGAGCGCGCCGAAGAAGGTTGCCAGCGCCGGCTTCATCTCCAGGAAGTCGAAGCGCAGGATCAGGATCGAGACGACCACGGCGACGACGGAGAACACCGCGAGATTGCGGGTCCAGGTCGCGAGGCTGGAGGTCGGCTCCGACAGATAGGGGGCGTGGAACCTGCGGGCCATCGGGTCGGGAGCTGCCGGGGTTGAGCCATCATGGTCGATGGCCGTCGCCATCTGAGAGACCATGGGGATGACGCAAATTCAAGGACTTTGCCAGCACCCTTGAGGTTCACGAGATCGACGGGACAGCCCTGGAGCGAGGCAACGATCGCAGGGGCTTTCGGTCCAGACAGAAGCGGCCCCACCATCGCCGGAGGGGCCGCTCTGATTCGAAGCTCAGCTAGGCGCGTCAGGCCGCGGCGTTGGGGAAGCGATATGCCTTGAACTGCTCGCGCAGCGCGGTCTTGAGGATCTTGCCTGTCGCGGTGTGCGGGATGCCGTCGACGAAAGCGACGTCATCGGGCATCCACCATTTGGCGATCTTGCCTTCCATGAATTTCAGGATGTCCTCGCGGGTTGCCGTCTGGCCCTGCTTGAGCTGGACGATCAGCAGCGGACGCTCGTCCCATTTCGGATGATAGACGCCGATCACGGCGGCCTCCGCCACGGCGGGGTGGCCGACTGCGAGGTTCTCGAGGTCGATCGAGGAGATCCACTCGCCGCCGGACTTGATGACGTCCTTGGAGCGGTCGGTGATGCGCATGAAGCCATGCTCGTCGACGGTGGCGACGTCGCCGGTGTCGAAGAAGCCTTCCTCGTCGAGGATGTTGCTGTCGACTTTGTAGTAGGCCTTGGACACCGCTGGGCCCGACACCTTGAGCCGGCCGAAGGTCTTGCCGTCCCACGGCAGCTCGGCGCCGGCATCGTCGGTGATCTTCATCTCGACGCCGAACGGCGGGAAGCCCTGGGTCTGCAGCACGTCGAGCTTCGCGTCACCCTCGGCAGTGAGGAACGGCGGCTTCAGGGTGGCGAGCGTGCCGATCGGGCTCATCTCGGTCATGCCCCAGGCGTGACGCACGCCAATGCCCATGTCGAGGAAGGACTGGATCATCGAGCGCGGCATCGCCGAGCCGCCGCACACCACCATCTTCAGATGCGGCAGCGTCAGCTTATGCGCCTGCATGTGCTGCAGCAGCATCAGCCACACCGTCGGCACGCCGGCGGTGTAGGTCACCTTCTCGGTGTCGAGCAGCTCGTAGACCGAGGCGCCGTCGAGCTTGGGGCCGGGCATCACCAGCTTGGTGCCCATCGAAGGCGCGGAGAACGCGATGCCCCAGCTGTTGGCATGGAACAGCGGAACCACCGGAAGCATTGTATCGCCGGCCGACGTGCCCAGCGAATCGCGGGAGTTGGCCATCAACGCGTGGAGCACGTTGGACCGATGCGAATACAGCACGCCCTTGGGATCGCCCGTGGTGCCGGACGTGTAGCACATCGCCGCCGCGGTGTTCTCGTCGAAGGTGCTCCATTTGAAGTCGCCATCGGCCTCGCCGATCCACGATTCGTAGGCAACCGCGTTCTTCAGCGTCGTCTGCGGCATATGCGCGGCATCGGTCAGCACCACGTAGCGCTCGACGCTCGGCAGCTTGTCGGCGAGCTTTTCCAACAACGGCACGAAGGTCAGATCGGTGATGACGATGCGGTCCTGGGCGTGGTTGACGATCCAGGCGATCTGCTCCGGAAACAGGCGCGGATTGACCGTGTGACAGATCGCACCGATTCCCATAATGCCGTACCAGACCTCGAGATGACGAGCGGTATTCCAGGCAATGGTGGCGACGCGGTCGCCCAGCTTGATGCCGTCGCGCGTCAGCTTCTGTGAAACCTTGAGAGCGCGGTCGTGGATTTGCCGATAGGTGGTGCGAACGATGGGGCCTTCGACCGAGCGGGTCACGACCTCCTGGGAGCCGTGGATTGTCGCCGCATGCTCGATGATCCGGTGACAAAGCAGGGGCCAGTCTTGCATCAAACCAAGCATCAGGTCGTTCCTCCGGTGGTATTCGCTTTAGGGCAGCGAGGGTCTTTTGGTCTGTTCCATGAATTTTAGCGCGCGCCGCAGCGCGCGCAAATGGGCTTGTAGGGGCAACGTCGTCGCGGCCAGGGCGATGGTTAGCGCCACGGCCACGGCGGTTGCATTGAGCTGCCTCATGGCCGCTGCGCCGGCGGCCGCACGGTCCGGGGCGGCTAACCCGTCACACCATCGCGCCCCGGCAGCGGCCCCAGCGCAAAGGGAGCATCCGCTCGCGGCTGTGCCGCTGCCACGGCCACGTCCCGAATCGGCACCGCAGCCCGCCTCCCGCGAGCAGACCAAGGACGCCGCCCGGGAGGAGGGGACCGAGGGAGGCAAGGAGGGTGCAAAGGAGGCCAAGGCACCGCCCGCGCCGCAGCCGTCCGCCTGCCGAATCGCGCTGACCGAGGAGATCGCGATGGCGCCCTCGATACCGGCGATCAAGGGGCCGGGCGCCTGCGGCGGCGACGACCTGGTGCGGCTGGAGGCGGTGGTGCTGCCGGACAAGCGGCGGGTGGCGGTGACGCCGGCGGCGGTGATGCGCTGCACGATGGCGTCTACGGTCGCCAACTGGGTCCGCAACGATGTTGCCCCGCTGGTCGTGCGCCTCGGCAGCCCGATCGCCGCGCTGGATAATTTCGATTCGTATCAATGCCGAGGCCGCAACAACGTTGCCGGAGCGCAGATGTCTGAGCATGGGCGGGCCAACGCGCTCGACGTGCGCGGCTTCAAGCTCGCGGACGGCCGCATGATCGAACTCACCGACCGCACCCAGCCGCGCGATCTGCGGGAGGCAGTGCTGCATTCGGTCTGCACGCATTTCTCGACCGTGCTGGGCCCGGACTCGGACTGGTATCATGAGGACCACATCCACCTCGATCTCGCGGAGCGCCGCAGCAATTATCGCATCTGCCAGTGGGACGTGCTCGATCCCTTGCCGAAGATCGCCCCGCTGATGCCGGCCGTCCGGCCCGACGACGCGCCGCCGCGCGAGACGGCGGAGGCCGAGCAGGAGGAGGCCAAGGAAGGTGCCAAGCAGGAAGCAAAGGGCGAGAAGGCCGCCGGTCGCGCTGGGTCGCGGGGCGCTGCGGAGCCGGACGCACGGAAGGCGGCACCGTCGGAGCCATCATCCGGCGATGCCGCGGCGGCAGAGGCCGAGGATCCCGAGCCCGCGATGCCGCCTCCCGCTCCGCAGCCTGCCCCTGCAAAGGGCGCCAAGAAGAAGCACAAGAGCAAGTCCTGATGGCGAGCGACGCGGCCGCTGCCGATTCGCCGCCTCCGCTCCGCCGCTCAACGGCCGAGGCGGTGAAACCGATGGGCTGACACCTCGATCGTGCCAAAACAAAAGAGCGCCGGTTGCCCGACGCTCTCAAAGAGGCTGCTAAACGCGTTTCTCGGCTTTTGATCCCGTGTCCGCCAGACGGCGCTTACTGCATCGCCGCGTAGGTGCCGCCGCCCTGCAGGGCCATCTGCGGCTTGTACGGCGAATCGCCCTTCTTCGGATCCAGCACGACGACGATGGTGCCGACCTTGACCCGGTTGTAGAGGTCGATGGCGTCCTCATTGGTCAGGCGGATGCAGCCCGAGGAGATCGAAGCGCCGATATATTCAGGCTGGTTGGTGCCGTGGATGCGGAACAGCGTATCCTTGCCGTTGGCATAGAGGTACATCGCCCGCGAGCCCATCGGATTGTCCGGGCCTGCCGCGACGAAGGTCGGCACGCCAAGCCGCTCGATCTCGCTCTTGGTCGGATGCCAAGCCGGCCACTCGGTCATGGCGCCCACCTTGGCGATGCCCGACCAGGCCATGGCCTCTTCGCCGACGGTGATGCCGTAGCGGATCGCCTTGCCGCCCTCCAGCACGTAGAACAGGTAATGGCTGTCGGAATCGACGACGATGGAGCCCGGCGCTTCCTTGCGGTGGTAGTCGACGATCGCGCGCCGATAGGGCTCCGCCACCGGGGTGTTGGTATAGCGGACCTTCGCCAGAAGATCCTTGTCCTTCGGCTTGAAGGCCTGGGTATTGGTCGCCTCATAGGTCGTGGCCTGCATGCAGCCCGACAGCATCAGGCCGGCGGCCAGGAGTCCGAGTTTCACCTTCAGCGACATGTCACCAATTCCAATTGACAGCTGACGTTGCAATGGCACGGCCGCGCCACTGCAGCGCGATTCCACATGTCCCATTATCGTCAAAATCGTTCTCAATTCCAGCCGATACACGCACAAGTCACGCTGCAGCGCCGCGATTGTTGCCTTTTTGCCGCAAAGTTGCGGGCACTCATCCACAGCTGTGCTCCGCAGGGCACGGTGGCCCCGATGTCGGGCGGTCGCTGGTTCCGCCTTGAAAAGCCGATGGACCCCGTCACCAAGCTGCGTCACAAGGCGGCAGCGCCCCGCCGCTAAATCCCCCGAAAACCACGTTCTGCGATTCGGAGCTTTTCATGTTCTCGGTGTTTGTCCCGTCCGACGCAGCGCTGAAGAAGGCTGAGATCACCGATCCCTCGGCCCTACCCGACAACGCGGTCTGGGTCGACCTGGTCAATCCGAGCAATGCCGAGGACCGGGCCGTCGAGAAACTCGCGGGGATCGCGGTGCCGACGCGCGAAGACATGCAGGAGATCGAGATCTCCAGCCGCCTCTACATCGAGAACGGCGCCCGCTACATGACGGCGACGCTGATGTGTCACTCCGACACCGACATGCCCAGGACCACGGCCGTCACCTTCATCCTGGCCGGCCATCGGCTGGTGACGGTGCGTTACGACCAGCCGCGGCCGTTCGCGGTGGTCGAGGCCAAGCTCGCTCGCAATTGCGCGCCCGGGATCACTGGCGAGATGGTCCTGATGGAGCTGCTCGACGCCGTCATCGATCGTTGCGCCGACATTCTCGAAAAGGTCGGCGCTGATATCGACCAGGTCAGTCACGAAATCTTCGAGCCGAACAATGAGCGGCACGGCCACGCCAAGCAGTACTCGCAGATCCTGATCGCGATCGGCCGCAAGGGCGATCTGACCTCGAAGGTGCGCGAGAGCCTGGTGTCGATCGGTCGTCTCGTCACCTTCCTGTCGGCCGTGGTCGAAGGCGTGAAATGGTCGAAGGACATGCGCGAGCAGCTCAAGACCATGCAGCGCGACGTCGCCTCGCTGACCGACCACGCCTCCTACCTCGCCAGCAAGATCACCTTCGTGCTCGACGCGATGCTCGGCGTCGTCAATCTCGAGCAGAACAACATCATCAAGCTGTTCTCGGTCATGGCTGTGGTGCTGATGCCGCCGACCCTGATCGCATCGATCTACGGCATGAACTTCAAGATGATGCCGGAGCTCGAATGGGCTCACGGCTATCCGATGGCGCTCGGGCTGATGCTGATCTGCGCGATCGTGCCGTACTGGATCTTCAAATGGAAGAAGTGGCTCTAAGCCGGCTTCCGGCAAGAGCCGAATCCCGCGCGACAGAGGCCTGCGCGGAGATCGCGCGAGCAAAGACAAGAGAGGAGATGGGATCATGATGCGTAGCAGCTCGTCATGATCCGGCCCCGCGCGGGATCGACGATTCCTATGGGGCCGCAGGCATTTTGCGCATGCGCAGGATGGCCTTCACATCGCGCTCCGCGCCACGTCTCGGCCGCACTCGTGCCTCGTTATTAGCTGCGAGGGGCGGCGTGTTCGCTCAGTGGATGCCCTCGCCGGTATGTCGCTATGCACTTCAAGCGACACAAAATGCAGGGCGTGCGCCATGATAGGAAATACTTGTTAGGCCGGCTGCAACACGGCTGCAAAGCCGCCTCAATTGCTCAGGTAAAATTTGACGGGAACCCTGAACGTTTGATCGAAACTTCTCTGCGATAAATCAGCTCGTGAGCATGACCAACAATGAACGCTTCGGCGCGTGGCATGCAAGGCAGAGCTGAAGGGGCGCGCGCATCGCGCCCAGGGCCAAGAGGCGGCAATGGTTGAGAAACGCATAACGGCATCGAACAACGTGGTCGAGCTCGCCAGCTACCAGCGCGGCCGTGCCGACATCGTCGTGGCCCATGCGCTGTCGCCCCGCACCTGCCGCTACTGCGGTGCCGATCTCGACGATGACGAGCGCGAGGACGACTGCTCGAGCGCCCTGAATGTCGAAACCGACCGCTTGCGCTGGCGGGCCGCCCAGATCTTGCGCGGCTTGGTGTGCGAGGGCTGAACGACCGTTCTTCGTCCGATCGCTCCCGGCCGACGCCTTGTACTCATGTCTGCCGACGCCGACCCATCAACAGCGCCCCCTTCGGAGGGCGCTTTTGTTTGTGCGGGTGGGTTGGCGCAGCGATCTTTGCGAGTGGCGTTAATCGCGCATTGGCGCACCGGGCCGGGAATCGCCGGGACACGGCAAGTCGCCATGAACCAAGTCCCACTCGGCATCGCGCTGCCGTGAGTCGACGGCAATCAGACGTGCTGGCCGCCGTTGATGTGGATCTCGGCGCCGTTCACGTAGGAGCTGGTCTCGGTGCACAGCACGTAGATGATCTTGGCGACCTCGTCGGGGGTGCCGAGCCGCTGCATCGGGATCTGCTCCTGGACGATCTTCTCGGTGCCCGGCGACAGGATCGAGGTGTCGATCTCGCCGGGGGCGATCGAGTTGACGCGCACGCCGACGCGGCCGAAATCCGACGCCATCTCGCGTGTCAGCGCGGCCAGCGCGGCCTTTGACGTCGCATAGGCGGCGCCGGCGAACGGATGCACGCGCGAGCCGGCGATCGAGGTGACGTTGACGACGGAGCCCTTGGCCGCCTTCAGCTCGTTGATCAGGCCGCGCGCCATCATGATGGGTGCGAAGAAGTTGACGCGGAAGACGTGATTCCAGGTGTCGAGGTCGGTATCGACGGTGCCGAGCCGCGCGCCGCCCGATCCCTTCGGTGAGATCGCGGCGTTGTTGACCAGCGCGTGCAGCTCGCCGCCGTCGATGCGCTGCTTGATCTCGGCGATCGCGCGCAGGGTGTCCTGCGGATCGGACAGGTCGACCTGAACGTGGTCCTCGGGGCCGGCGCCCCACGGGCATTCCTCGGGGAATGGGTGCCGCGAACAGGTGAGGACGCGCCAGCCGGCGGACGAGAAGCGGATCACCGTCGCGTGGCCGATGCCGCGGCTGGCGCCGGTCAGCAGCATCGTGCGCCGCGGCTGGTTGGAGGAGGTCGGCATGAACTGGGTCTCTCACGATCCCTTGAGGGATCAACTTACCACAATGGTTGCATGAGCGGTGCGCGATTCGTGCGCACCGATGTCGAACGTGACGTTTGACGCGTGATCGATGAGTCCGGACGGACCCTGAAGGTTGCTACGGATACATCCGCACCTTGGCCCAGGGCTGGCCGGCCGCATCGCGCCGGAATTCGATGCGATCGTGCAGCCGGAACGGCCGATCGTGCCAGAACTCCATCCGGACGGGCGCAATGCGCCAGCCGCTCCATCCCGGCGGGCGCGGCACCTCGCCGATGATGTATTGCGCGGCGACCTTGGCGATCGCCTGCTCGAAGGCGAAGCGGCTCTCCAGCGGCTGCGACTGCTTGCTGGCCCAGGCGCCGAGCTGCGCCTGCTTCGGCCGCGTCGCGAAATAGGCGTCGGCCTCCTCGTTCGTCACCGGGATCACGAGGCCGCGGATGCGCACCTGCCGGCGCAGCGACTTCCAGTGAAACAGCAGCGCAGCCTTCGGATTGGCGGCAAGCTCCTGGCCCTTCTGGCTGGCCTTGTGACTGTAGAAGACGAAGCCGTCCTCGTCATAGCCCTTCATCAGCACCATGCGGACGTCCGGCAACCCGTCCGCATCGACGGTCGACAGCGCCATCGCATTCGGATCGTTCGGCTCGCTCTTGTTGGCTTCCGCAAACCACTCGGCAAACAGCGCAAACGGCTCGCTGGCCTGGGTAAAATCGGCCGATGTACCGGATGTTAAGGTTGTCTGGTGTTTGATGCTGGTGGGGTCGGTCATGTGTATGGGGAGTCCGAGTTTTGCGTTCACCCGCGGCCAAGCGCGTGCAAGTCCAGTGTGGTCCGTGCCTATATAGGGCATCGGTCCGGCTTGGCCTATCCGCGATAGGTCATGCCGGCACCGCTTTGACACTCATTCTAATCGGTCTGTCGGGCGGCGGCTGCAGCCTCTCGCGTCCCGAAACGGCGTTCGCCAAGATGGAGGATGCGGAGATCACCGGCACGATCAGCCCGCCGCCCGAGCGCGAGCCCACCGAGGCCGATCTCGCCTTCGCCCGCAACGCCGCCTCCGACGTGCTGACCAAGGGCACCAAGGATTCCAGCCAGCCCTGGCAGAATCCGCAGACCGGCGCCCGCGGCTCGGTGACGCCGATCGCCAAGTCCTACACCGCCGAAAACGGCCGCACCTGCCGGGATTTCCTGGCAAGCTACGTCAACGGCAAGACCGAGCGCTGGCTGCAGGGCTCGGCCTGCCGGATCGAGCGCGGCCGATGGGACATCCAGACGCTCAAACCCTGGCAGCAAAGCTAGCGGGATCGCGCCGGAACCCGTTGCAAAAATACAACGGACTCCCCAGATGAAATGCAAAGCGGGCGGGGAGCCCATAGGTTAGTATCTGACTTTCTGTAAGGAGACGTGACGGATGCGCGACCCCTATGAGGTCTTGGGGGTGCCGCGAAGCGCCAGCGCTGCGGCCATCAAGAGCGCCTATCGCAAGCTCGCCAAGAAGCATCATCCCGACAGCAACAAGGATGACCCGAAGGCATCGGCACGATTCGCCGAGATCAATTCGGCCAACGAGATCCTGGGCGATGAGGACAAGCGCAAGCAGTTCGATCGCGGGGAGATCGACGCCGAGGGCAAGCCGCGCTTCCAGGGCTTTCCTGGCGGCGGTGCCGGCCGCGGCGGTCCGGGCGGCGGCTTCGAGAATTACACCTTTCGCAGCGGCGGCGGGCCGGGCGGCGGTTTCGGCGGCGCCGGCTTCGAGGACATTCTGAACAGCATGTTCGGTGGCGCGGCGCGAGGCTCGCGCGGCGGTGGTAGCCCGTTCGAGTTCGATACCGGCGGCGTCGGTGTCGATCTCGACCTCAAGGTGGCGATGTCGGTGACGCTCGAGGAGTCCGTCAAGGGCGGCGAGAAGCGCGTGCGCCTGCCTTCGGGCAAGGAGCTCAACGTCAAGGTCCCGCCCGGCGTGACCGCGGGCCAGCAGATCCGCCTGAAGGGGCAGGGCGAGAGCGCGCCGGGACACCGGCCGGGCGATCTCCTGATCACCATCCAGATCGCGCCGCATCCGTTCTTCAAGGTCGAGGGCAGCGATGTCAGGCTCGATTTGCCGATCACGCTGTACGAGGCGGTGCTCGGCGCCAAGGTCCGCGCGCCGACGCTCGGCAGCGCGGTCGAGCTGTCGATCCCGAAGAACACGTCCAGCGGCCGCACCTTCCGGCTGAAGGGCAAGGGCCTGCCCAAGGGCGACGGCTCGGCGGGCGATCTGTTCGTCACCACGCGAATCGTGCTGCCGGACGGCAACGACGCCGAGCTCGAGGCGCTGATGACCAAATGGCGCGATAAGCATCCCTACAATCCGCGCAGCAATCTTTCGTAACGTAATGCCGCTCCAAACCTCTCCCGCCCTCTGCAGGGAGAGGTTTGATTGCGCAGCAATCCGGGTGAGGGGCGTGGCGCATCGGCGGCCCCGGATCGCCGTCTATCGCACGGCCGGGCTGCGCGGATGCGTCCGCGGGCCGAATGTCAAAAGTGAGAAGAGAAAAAAGTGCGGCCTCGAAAGGGGGACCAGCGCGGTACAAAACCCCGATCGAGGCCGCTTCCGTGTCGATCGGCGGATCGAACACTCCTCATTTTTTCGTGAAGTTTTGGTGCGATATTGAGACGCGCCGGTGCCCTGATTCCAGATTTTCGGTGACGGAATTGCGGCGTCGACCTTGGCGTGTCGTCGATCCGCGGCATCTGGTTGCCGTCATGCCCTGGCCCGGCCTTTCGAGCGGTCGTGCAAACGCCTCTGATCGCATCGGGAATCGCGGAGCGGCCGGCGCGGGGCGGCTTTCGGCTGCGCTCCGCCGCTAGCCGCCCACGCGTTCGGACTGGTCATAAACAAGGCGTGCAACCTGAGTGAGACGCGTCCGGTCGCTGCTGCCGCTGACGACGTAGCTGACGCCGCGCTCCGCCCATGCCAGTGCCGATGTATTGCCTTCCGCGACGTAGCGCATCTGGGCCGCCTCGATGCCGGCCTTGGTCGCGTAGACCGTGAAGCGCTCGCCGGACGCGCTCTCATACATCAGGAACGAGGCCGGGCCGGTCGGCCCCGGCAGCAGCCGGCCGCCCACCAGCTTCAGCCCGGTGGCTTCCAGCTCGGGCGCCTGCACGGTGCGGCCGCACCGCCGCGTCAGCCATTGCTGCAGATGCGCCTTCTCCTCGCCGGGAACCTCGACCGGGTGGCGCACTTCGACGACATAGAGCCGGTGCGCATCGAGCGCCTCGCCGGTCAGGTTCTGCAGCAGCGACGGCGAGGATGCCGCGCCATGCGCGACCCAGCCGGTGGCACCGCCGACCGCGAAGGCGGCAACGCTCGCCGCGATCGCGCCAATGATCCAGCGTCGCGGCCGGCGATCCAGTTGGTCGAGATCGAGGCGCGGCGGCACCGGCTCGTTGACGACGGAATCGTAACGGGCATGCAGCGCCTCGGCCATGCTGCGCCAGGACTCGACCCGTTCGGCCTCGGCCGGATGCGTGGCGAGCCACCTCTCGACATCGCCACGGCGCTCGGCCGGCAGCTCGTTGTCGACATAGGCGTGCAGCTCGTCTTCGGTGACGGGAATGGTCGGGTCGGTCATCATCTGGATCTCGTTGCAGTCGCGCGGCCGCGCCGACGCGCGACCCCGGCGGCCTTGAGCAGGCGAACGCGGCAGCGCGGTTTTTGTGCGGTCAATTGCAGGGTCATTTCACTCTCCGCAGCGTCGGTCGTTCGCCTTCGATCACGGCCCGGACATGGGCGCGGGCGCGGGCCAGGCGCGACATCACGGTGCCGATCGGCACGGCCTGGATATCGGCGACCTCGCGGTAGCTCATGCCTTCGAGCACCACGAGCAGCAGCACGGCGCGCTGCTCCTCGACCAGCGTTGCGAGCGCCCGCTCGATGTCGCGGCCCTCGGCCTCGGTGCCGCTGGCGTCGGGATTGTCGTCCAGCAGCGGCATGAAATGCGGCCGCCGCGCCAGCGAGCGCCGGCGGTTCTTGTTCAGATTGGTCAGGATCGTGTACAGCCAGCTCCTGATGTCGCCGCCGAGGAACAGCCGCTCGGAGCGCAACGCCCGAACCAGCGTGTCCTGGACCAGATCGTCCGCCGCATCCATGTCGCGGGCCAAGGCGCGGGCATAGCGGCGCAATGCCGGGATCATGGCCTCGACGCTTTGGCGGAACGCGCTCATGGGGTGCCCTGCGGCAGTTGGACATTCTGACAGGAGCGCGGGCCGCAACCGCGCCTTGCACAGACCATAACCCCGTGATGACAGGCCTATTCCGCCGGCCGGAGACACCGCCTGGAGTTTGCCACAGAGCGGGCGGAATGGGGCTGTACCGGGCCAGACCGGTGGTGTACGTCCAGTCCTTAATAATCAGTTCGATGGGAAGCCGCATGGCGCAGATTTCAGGTTTGATGCAGGGCAAGCGCGGGGTCGTCCTCGGCGTGGCCAACAACCGCTCGATCGCCTGGGGCATCGCCAAGGCCGCGCGCGCGGCTGGCGCCGAGATCGCGCTGACCTATCAGGGCGACGCGCTGAAGAAGCGGGTGGAGCCCTTGGCCGCCGAGCTCGGCGGCCTCGTGCTCGGCCATTGCGACGTGACGGATCCCGCCACCGTCGACGCCGTGTTCGACGTGCTCAAGGAGAAGTGGGGCAAGATCGATTTCGTCGTGCACGCCATCGCCTTTTCCGACAAGGATCAGCTCGACGGTCGCTACATCGAGACCACGCAGGACAATTTCTCCAAGAGCATGCTGATCAGCTGCTACTCGCTGACCGCGATCGCACAGCGCGCCGAGAAGCTGATGACCGACGGCGGTTCGATCATCACGCTGACCTATTACGGCGCCGAGAAGTGGATGCCGCACTACAACGTGATGGGCGTCGCCAAGGCCGCGCTGGAGGCGAGCGTGCGCTACCTCGCCGCCGATCTCGGCGAGAAGAACATCCGCGTCAACGCCATCTCGGCCGGCCCGATCAAGACGCTGGCGGCCTCCGGCATCGGCGATTTCCGCTATATCCTGAAGTGGAACGAGTACAACGCGCCGCTGCGCCGGACCGTCACCATCGACGAGGTCGGCGACAGCGCGCTGTATCTGCTGTCCGACCTGTCGCGCGGCGTCACCGGCGAGGTGCATCACGTCGATTCCGGCTATCACGTCGTCGGCATGAAGCGGCCGGAAGCGCCCGACATCTCGCTCAGCAACTCCGTCGGCGCCAAGGAATAGACGTAGCGCTCGCAATGCCCCGGCCCACGATCTACTACATCCGCCACGGCGAGACGGAATGGAATGCGCTCGGCCGGCTGCAGGGTACGCAGGACATCCCGCTCAACGCGCTCGGGCGCGTCCAGGCAGTCCAGGCCGGCAATCTGCTGGCCGAGCTGGTCGCCCGCAATGGCCATGACGCGGCGCGTCTGCCCTATGTCGCCAGCCCGCTCAGCCGCGCCCGCGCGACCATGGAGCTGGTGCGCGGGACCTTGAAGCTGCCGGTCGAGGACTACGCGCTCGATGCGCGGCTGCGCGAGATCGGCTACGGCAAGTGGGAAGGCGCGACCCTGCCGGAAATGCAAGCCGCCGACCCCGCATTTTATGCCAGGCGGCTGACCGAGAAGTGGACGCTGGCGCCGGAAGGCGGCGAGACCTATGCCGATGTCGAGCGCCGGGTTCGCGACTGGTATGATGGCCTCTCCGGCGATATCGTCGCGGTGGCGCATGGCGGTACGGCGCGTGCGCTGATGGTCGCACTCGGCTTCGCCACGCCGAACCGGGCCGTCGACCTGCCGATCCAGCAGGGCGCAGTGTATGTGTTCGGCGAGAATGGCTTCGAGAAGTTTAGTTGATTTGCTCCGTCATTCCGGGGCGCCCCGTGAGAGGCGAACCCGGAATCTCGAGATTCCGGGTCTGGTCCTTCGGACCATCCCGGAATGACGGTTTCCCCGATTGGTAGATCAGATCATGTCCTTCAACACCTTCGGCCACATGTTTCGCGTCACCACCTTCGGCGAGAGCCATGGCGTGGCCATCGGCTGCGTGGTCGACGGCTGTCCGCCACGCATCCCGCTGACGGCGGAGGAGATCCAGGTCGATCTCGATCGCCGCCGGCCCGGCCAGTCGCGCTTCACCACGCAGCGGCAGGAGCCCGACCAGGTGAAGATCCTGTCCGGCGTCATGGCCGATCCGGACACCGGCGCGCAGGTCACCACGGGCACGCCGATCGCGCTGCTGATCGAGAACACCGACCAGCGCTCGAAGGACTATTCCGAGATCAAGGACAAGTTCCGGCCGGGCCACGCCGACTTCACCTATGAGGCGAAATACGGCCTGCGCGACTATCGCGGCGGCGGCCGCTCGTCGGCGCGCGAGACCGCGACGCGGGTCGCGGCCGGCGCCGTGGCGCGCAAGATCCTGCGCGACGTGAAGGTGCGCGGCGCGCTGGTGCAGATGGGTCCGCACAAGATCGATCGCGCCAATTGGGATTGGGACGAGGTCGCGCGCAATCCGTTCTTCTGTCCCGACAAGGACAAGGCGGCGTTCTTCGAAAGCTATCTCGACGGCATCCGCAAGTCCGGCTCGTCGATCGGCGCGGTGCTCGAGATCGTGGCCGAGGGCGTGCCGGCGGGCCTTGGTGCGCCGCTCTACGGCAAGCTCGACGCCGACCTCGCCGCGGCGATGATGAGCATCAACGCCGTCAAGGGTGTCGAGATCGGGGCCGGCTTCGGCGCGGCCGAGCTGACCGGCGAGGAGAATGCCGACGAGATGCGCTCGGCCAATGACGGCACGCGCTTTCTCTCCAACAATGCCGGCGGCATCCTCGGCGGCATCGCCACGGGACAGCCGATCGTGCTGCGCTTCGCCGTCAAGCCGACCTCGTCGATCCTCACCCCGCGCCAGACCGTGGATCGCTCAGGCCACGAGACGGAGATCCTGACCAAGGGCCGCCACGACCCCTGCGTCGGCATCCGCGCCGTCCCGGTCGGCGAGGCGATGATGGCCTGCGTGCTCGCCGACCACCTGCTGCGCCATCGCGGCCAGGTGGGGTAGCCGTTCGACGTCGCGGCTGTTTGCTGTTGTCATGCGGCTCGCCTAATGTCGGCTATGGACAGCTCCAGGCTGCAGGACATCAGGGACTGGCTGGTCGACGGCGCGCGCTCCGCGGCGACGCCGAGCGAGATGATGGCCGAATGCGGCGTGCGACTGGTGGACCTCGGCATCCCGCTATGGCGTGTCGGCGTGTTCGTCCGCACCCTTCACCCTGACATCGCCGGCCGCAGCTTCATCTGGCGGCAGGGGGCTGAGGTCGAGATGGGCACGGTCGCTTTCGGGTTCGAGAGCAGCCCGGTCTATCGGGACAGTCCGCTCGCGCGCGTGTTCGAGCAGGGGGCAGAGTTCAGGGCCGATCCGCGAGCACCCGAGGCGGAGCGTTTTCCGATCCTGATGGACCTGCGCGCCGAAGGCGTCACTGACTATCTCAGCCTGCCTCTGACCTTCATCGATCGGGCAGTCCACGCCGCAAGCTGGACGACCAAGAGTCCTGATGGTTTCACCGAGGAGCAGCTGAGCGCGATCCGGTCGCTGGCGCCGGCTCTGGCGCGCTACACCGAGATCATCACGCTGCGGCGGACCGCCTCGATGCTGCTCGATACCTATGTGGGCAACAGCGCGGGCGAGCGCATCCTCGGCGGCCAGATCCGCCGCGGCCATACCGATACGCTGGATGCCGCGATCTGGCTGTCAGACCTGCGCGGCTTCACGCCGTTATCCGATCGGCTGCCGGCCGAGGATGTCGTGGAGATCCTCAACCACTATTTCGACTGCCAGGTGGAGCCGATCCGCGAGCAGGGCGGCGAGGTGCTCAAGTTCATGGGCGACGGCCTGCTTGCCGTGTTTCCGTTTCGCCAGCGTGGCGGCGATCCCAGCGAGGTCTGCGCCCGCGTGCTGGCAGCAGCGCGCGCGTCGCGCGCCCGTGTCGATGCTCTGGAATACGCGGCGGGTGGCTGTGAGGAACGCTTCCGCTTCGGCGTCGCGCTGCATGTCGGCCGGCTGCTCTACGGCAATATCGGCGGCGGCAACCGGCTCGACTTCACCTGCATCGGTCCTGCCGTCAATTTGGCGGCACGGCTGGAGAAGATTGCAGCAAAGCTGAAGCGGACAGTGGTTGCTTCCGAGGCCTTTGCCGGCGCCTGTCCGGAGCCGATAGCCGATCTCTGGACCGATCTCGGCGAATTCCCGATCGCCGGCCTCTCGACCGAGCAGCGCGTGTTCGGGCTGCGCGACGAAAGCAATTAGATCATGATGCGTTTCGGCGGAAACGCATCATGATCCAATCTCTTCGTTCGAGCATGATCTTTTCGGAAAACCGGATTCCACTTTTCCGGATCATGCTCTGGTTCACCGCTCACTCCTCCGGCTCGGTGGTGAACAGCAGCGGGTATCCCTTGGCGCGGCCGGCGTCGGTCGCGCGGGTCGCCTTGGTCTCGGCGACGTCCCGCGTGAACACGGCCACCACGCACACCCCGAGCTTATGGGCCGTGATCATGACCTTGTAGGCCTGGTCCTCGGTCATGCGGAATTCAGCCTTCAGGATCATCACGACGAAGTCACGCGGCGTGAAGTCGTCGTTGACCAGGATGACCTTGTAGAGCCGGGGACGCTCGACCTTGGTGCGGACCTTCGTCTTCGGCTTGGTGACGGCGTCGTTCATGTGAGCAGCACGCCTGTGTTCCTGATGCGGCGGACACGCCACAATACAGCCTCTCGTCACTCCGGGAAACCACGGGCTGCTCGCTTTTGGTCGAAGGGCGCACGTGGCGTCGGACCGGCGGGCCCGCAAGTGATCCCCCGGGACTAACCGGAATGTGAATGGATGCGCGCGTTCCCGCTTTGCTGTGTGCGCATTGCGTGTCACCATCATCTGACGCGATTGGAGGGCAGCATATGCGCTGGTGGATCTCGATCGGGATGGCGTGTATGGCGGGCGCCCTGGCCGGCGGCGACGTCGCCACCGTCGCGGCGGCGCCGGGCGCGAAGTCGGCGCAGCAGCTGAGCGAAAAGGAGGCATCCGTCGACGTCGAGCTGATCCTCGCGGTCGACGTCTCCTACTCGATGGACCTCGACGAGCTCGCGATCCAGCGCGAAGGCTATGCCCAGGCGCTCAGCTCGCGGGAGTTCTTGCAGGCGCTGAAGAACGGGCTGCATGGCCGCATCGCCGTCACCTACTTCGAATGGGCCGCATCGAGCGATCAGAAGATGATCATCCCCTGGCGGCTGATCGATGGACCGGAGACTGCCGACGCCGTCGCCGCCGAGATCATGAAGACGCCGATCCGGCGGGCCTCGCGCACCTCGATCTCGGGCGCGATCTACTTCGCGATGCCGCTGTTCGACGACAACCCGTACCGCGGCCTGCGCCGCGTCATCGACATCTCCGGCGACGGGCCGAACAACAACGGCTCGCCGGTTGCGATGGCGCGCGACGAGGCGGTCAACAAGGGCATCACGATCAACGGCCTGCCGATCATGGTCAAGGAGCCGTCCTACTCGACGATGGATATCGAGAACCTCGATCTCTACTACAGGGATTGCGTCACCGGCGGCCGCGGCTCGTTCGTCGTCACCATCAAGAGCCGCGATGAGTTCAAGGACGCCATCCGCACCAAGCTGCTGATGGAGGTCGCCGGACGCGCACCTCAGCCGCGCTTCGTGCCCGTCGCCGACGATACCGGCAAGGAGCCGCGGGTGTCCTGCATGATCGGCGAGAAGATCTGGCAGGATCGCTGGGGGCGGTGACGCCGCAGCGCCTTCCGGAGGCTCTGTTGCGCCCGGCCTGCATCTGCACACCCTACGGACGTACGTCGGATGCAAGGGTCGGTAACCCGATCCCGTGTGGAAAACCCGGGCGCGTCATTGATCCGATGAATCTGTGACATCGCTGCAACATGTGGCGGGAAAACCAGGAGTTGCGCAGCGCTGAAACTCCCTTTGCCACCGTGCCGCCGCGATTGGGCCGCGACCATGAAGCGGTTGAGGCGGAGGCGCACAGAACATGCGTATCATCGACCGGACAGAACGTCGCGAACGGCAGGACGCACGCAACTCCATCATTCAGGTCGGGACCTCGGGGCTCTCCCGTCAGCTCCTGAGAGTGACCCTCGTTTGTGCCGCGGCAGCTTCGCTCGCCGCCTGCGCACAATCCTCAGCAGTCCGGCAGGCGCGCTGGACGTCGCCGACAAAGCAGGCCGGCGCCGAATTCCGGCCGCAGGTACAGCGCGCCGAGACAGCGTCGCAATCGGTGGTTCGCGTGCGCCATGCCGAGCCGAGCCTGCCGCCGGCCCACTCAACCTCGTCAGGTCTCGCCAGCTACTACTCGGAAGGTCAGAAGACCGCCAGCGGCGAGCGCTTCAATCCCTCGGAGTTGACGGCCGCACATCGCAGCCTGCCATTCGGCACCCGCCTGCAGGTGACCAACGTCAAGACCGGCCGCTCCGTGGTGGTGCGCGTCAACGATCGCGGGCCGTTCGTCCAGGGACGGGTGGTCGACGTGTCCTACTCCGCCGCCCAGGCGCTCGGCATGATCAATACGGGTGTGGCGCCGGTGAAGGTCAGCGTGGTGAGGTAGGCCTCGCAGGTGTTGGTCTACGCGGTGAGAACAGAAAAGAGCTGAGGGTTGGCGATCACGTTGGCTGATGGATGGCTCAGCTCTGGCGATGAACCGGGGTCGCCGTCACAAGCGGCGCTGCGCTCCCTCTCCCCGTTCTTCACGGGGAGAGGGCTGGGGTGAGGGGCAGCCGCACGGGTGGTCTGAGTCTGCGCACCTAGCAGTCGCGAAGCTCGGAATTCGATCTAATATGTGCGGATACTGTTGAGCAGGATTCGGGCCTACGACGAAGACTTCCCGTGCCGCTGCCTCTCACCCCGACCATCTCCCCGTGAAGAACGGGGAGAGGGGGCGCACCGTTCGTGCCGAGTAAGCTTTGCGTGTCAACTAATAGTTAGCTTGGGCTCACCGCACCAGCTTCGCCACGAGCTCCACGTGCGGCGTATGTCTGAACTGGTCGACGGGCACCACGGTTTCCAGCTTATAGCCGCCGTCGATCAGCATGCGGATGTCGCGCGCGAACGTGGTCACGTTGCAGGACACCGCGACGATCTCCGGCACCTTGCTCGCCGCGAGCTGCCTCGCCTGGGCCTGTGCGCCCTGGCGTGGCGGGTCGAACACGACGGCGTCAATGTCGCGCAGCTCCGGCGGCATCAGCGGGCGGCGGAACAGGTCGCGCGCCTCGGCCTTGATCGGCTTGAGGCCCGGCGTGCCCGCCGCCTTCTGCAGAGCCGCAATGGAGCCGGCATCATTGTCCATCGCGGTGACGCGCCCTCGCGCCGCCAGCCGCAGCGCGAATGGGCCGACGCCGCAGAACAGGTCGGCGACATGCTTGGCCTTGCCGACGCGCTCCAGGACCAGCTGCGCCAGCGTCTCCTCGCCTTGGACCGTCGCCTGCAGGAACGAGCCGGGCGGCAGCGTCACCTGCGCCGTGCCCATCGCCACAACAGGCGCATTGCGCATCAGCACCAGCTCGCCATGGCGCGTCAGCCGCGCCAGCCGGTGTTTCTCAGCGACCAGCGACAGCGCCGCGACCCGCGGCGGCGGCAGCGGGCCGGAGCCGCGGATGTCGATGTCGAGCCCGTTGCGGGTTGCCGTGGCCTGGATGTCGAGCGGCTTGCCTGTCGGCTTTAGCGCCTCCGCGAGCGCCCACGCCGCTTCGAGCGCGCCATCGAGCGCGGGATCGAGGATCGGGCAGCGGTCGATCGGGACGATCTCGTGGCTGTTCGCCGCCGAGAAGCCAACGCGAAGAATGTCGTGCGTGCCCATTCGCGCGTGAAACGTCGCGCGCCGCCGGCCGGCCCCGTGCGCGTCGACGAGATCGGCGACATCGCAATCGACCTTGGCGGCGCGTAGCGTTTCGACGACGATGTGACGTTTCCATTGCCGATAGGGCTCCGGCGCCCAGTGCTGAATGGCGCAGCCGCCGCAGACGCCGAAATGCGTGCAGAATGGCACGATCCGCTCCGCGCTCTCCGTCTCCACCGAGAGCAGCTTGCGGCGATCCGGGTGGCCGGGAACGGCAGCCGCCTCCACGGTTTCACCAGCCAGCGTGTAGGGCACGTACAGCGCCTCGCCCGAGGACAGCGACACGCCGTCGCCGCGATGGCCGACATGGTCGATGACGAGACGCTCAACCATGGCGGCGCGCTCCCAGGAAGAATTCGGCGTTGCCGTCGCCGCCCTTGATCGATGACGGGAAGATCTCGATGTCGCTGCAGCCGAGCGAGGCGGCGAAGGCGGCGACATCCTCGCACACGGCTTGATGGACGGCCGCATCCTTGATGATGCCGCCCTTGCCGTGTTTCCCCTGCGCCTCGAATTGCGGCTTGATCAGCGCCAGCAGGCTCATCGGCGAGGCCGCCAGCGTCAGCGCCACCGGCAGCACCGCCTTGAGCGAGATGAAGCTGCAATCGATCACGACCACGTCCGGACGCTGCGGCAGCCGTTTGCCCTCGTAGCTGCGGATGTCGGTCTGCTCCATCGAGACGATCCTCGGATGGCTGCGCAGCGACGGGTGCAACTGGTCGCGGCCGACATCGACCGCGAACACGACCGCCGCGCCGTTCGCCAGCAACACCTCGGAGAAGCCGCCTGTGGAGGCGCCGACATCGAGGCACACATGGTCTTCCACCTCGACGCCATAATGCTCCAGCGCCGCGGCCAGCTTGACCCCGCCGCGCGACACCCAGGGATGCGCCGGCTCGGCCTGCAGCACGGCATCGATCGGAATGGTCTCGGACGCCTTCACCACCTGCTTGTCATTGGCAAACACCAGCCCCGCCTCGATCGCCGCCTGCGCCCGCGCACGGCTCTCGAACAGGCCGCGTTCGACCAGGAGGACATCAGCGCGTTTGCGGGCAGGGGGCATGGGCGTGGTGATCAGTGGTTATGAGTTGTGGAGGTCGCGCATCAAAATCAGTGTCGTCCCGGGCAAGCATCAGCGCGCAACGCGCGATGATGCGCCGACCCGGGACCCATAACCACAGGGCGACGTTTGGAGGAAGGTGGTCACTCCGCGCCTGCCCAACACGACGTCCTGCGGTTATGGGTCCCGGCGTTCGCCGGGACGACGTGAAGCGATATCTTGCCTCAATACGAGATCCGTAGGGTGGGCAAAGGCGCGTGCACCGCTCTCTCCGCAAGCTCGTATCGCAATCGACGCGCCGTGCCCACCATCTTGATCTCGGCCGCGGAGATACGGTGGGCACGCGTCGTCTTCGGCGCCGCTTTGCGCACCCTACGATTCGGCGCCCAGCCGCTTGGCCGCCAGCTTCACGCATTCCTCGAACGCCGACAAATCATGCCACACATCCACCGGCCGCTCGCGCGGCAGCACAAGCGGGGCGCCGTACGCGTCGAGCGCGTGGATCATCATCAGATTGTCGGGCAGGCCGAAATCCTCGACCGTCAGTCCCTCCGCATCGACCAGCCATCCATTCTGCTCGCGCACCGACGTGAACCGCCGGGCGCGGTCGGCATAGACAGCCGGATCGTTGCAATAGCCGAAGCACAGCTTGCCTGATCCGGCCATGTAGCCGAGCTCATAGACCGTGCCGGCATCGGCGCCGGGGCCGCGGAACGGCGTGAGATTGGCGATGATGGCATCGGCGTCGTCCATCATCGCCTCGTTGCCATGGAAGATCTGGCGCGAGGCGTCGGACGAGGCGAGATCGACGGTGTTATCGAGAGGATAGAAGCCGATCAGGCCGTGGCGGTCGCAGATCGCGACCTTCTGCCGGCCGATCTCCAGGGCGTCCGGCAGGAACACGTCGGGACCTGCCAGATAGATCTTCATGGCTCACCGATGATGGCACTCAAGCCCGCCTCAGGCGAGCTTGACGGCCTCGGTCGCGTAGTCCTTGCCGAGCGCCTCGAACACCTTGCGGACGATGCCCTTGGCGTCGAGGCCGGCGCGGGCGTACATCGCCGCCGGTGTGTCGTGGTCCTGGAACTCGTCCGGCAGCACCATGGTGCGCATCTTCAGGCCCCCGTCCAGCATGCCCTGGTCGGACAGATACTGCATGACGTGCGAGCCGAAGCCGCCGATCGAGCCTTCCTCGATGGTGATCAGGATGTCGTGCTCGCGGGCGAGCTTCAGCACCAGCTCCTCGTCGAGCGGCTTCATGAAGCGCGCATCGGCGATCGAGGCGGAGAGGCCGTGCGCGGCGAGCTCGTCGGCCGCCTTCTCGCACTCGGCAAGCCGGGTGCCGAACGACAGCAGCGCCACCTGCTTGCCCTGGCGGATCATGCGGCCCTTGCCGATGTCAAGGGGAACGCCGACCTCGGGCATCTCCACGCCGCGACCCTCGCCGCGCGGATAGCGCACCGAGCTCGGCCGGTCGTTGATCGCGACCTGGGTCGCCACCATGTGCACCAGCTCGGCCTCGTCGGAGGCCGCCATGATCACCATGTTCGGCAGGCAGCCGAGATAGGCGTTGTCGAACGAGCCGGCGTGAGTGGCGCCGTCGGCGCCGACCAGGCCGGCGCGATCGATCGCGAAGCGCACCGGCAGGCTCTGGATGCAGACGTCATGGACGATCTGGTCGTAGCCGCGCTGCAGGAAGGTCGAGTAGATCGCGCAGAACGGCTTATAGCCCTCGGCCGCGAGACCGGCGGCGAAGGTCACCGCGTGCTGCTCGGCGATGCCGACGTCGAAGGTGCGCTTCGGGAAGGCCTTGGCGAAGATGTCGATGCCGGTGCCGGAGGGCATGGCTGCGGTGATGCCGACGACCTTGTCGTCCTTCTCTGCTTCCTTGACGAGGCTCTGGCCGAACACGTTCTGATAGGCTGGCGCGTTCGGCTTGGCCTTGGCCTGGGTGCCGGTGGCGATGTCGAACTTGGCCACCGCGTGATATTTGTCGGCCGCGGCTTCCGCCGGCGAGTAGCCCTTGCCCTTCTGGGTCACGACGTGGACCAGGATCGGGCCGGTCTCCATGTCGCGGACGTTCTTCAGGACCGGCAACAGATGGTCGAGGTTATGACCGTCGATCGGGCCGACATAATAGAAGCCGAGCTCCTCGAACAGCGTGCCGCCGTCCATCATGAAGCCGCGGGAATATTCCTCGACGCGGCTGGCGCGGTTGGCGATCACCTTCGGCAGATGCTGACCGAGCTGCTTCGCTGCATCGCGCAGCGTGCGGTAGGTCTTGCCCGAGTACAGGCGCGACAGATAGGCCGACATCGCGCCGACCGGCGGCGCGATCGACATGTCGTTGTCGTTGAGGATCACGATCAGCCGCGAGTTCATCGCGCCGGCGTTGTTCATGGCCTCATAGGCCATGCCGGCGGACATCGCGCCGTCGCCGATCACGGCGATCACGTTGTTCTTCCCGCCCGAGAGGTCGCGGGCCACCGCCATGCCGAGGCCGGCGGAGATCGAGGTCGAGGAATGGGCGGCGCCGAACGGATCGTAGTCGCTCTCGGCGCGCTTGGTGAAGCCGGAGAGGCCGCCGCCGGTGCGCAGCGTGCGGATGCGGTCGCGGCGCCCGGTCAGGATCTTGTGCGGATAGGCCTGGTGGCCGACGTCCCAGATCAGGCGATCACGCGGGGTGTCGAACACATAATGGATGGCGGTGGTCAGCTCGACCACGCCGAGACCGGCGCCGAAATGACCTCCGGTCACGGAGACCGCATCGATGGTCTCCTGGCGCAGTTCGTCGGCGACCTGCCGGACCTGCTCGACCTTCAGCCGGCGCAGATCTTCCGGAGTCTTGATGGTGTCGAGAAGCGGCGTCTTACTAAATGTGGTCACGGTGACATTCCAATTTTGCAGGTCGGGTTCAAGGGCCGACGTCTGAGAGGTTCATCGTAACGGGCGGCGAAACCTGAAGCCTTGAAGGTCACATCCGCGCGGATCGAAGCCGCAGACCGGAGCCTAGCCGGGTTTTGGATCGATCTATGTGATGTAAGTCACTCTTGGTGGCCTTGCCGTCCTCGTTTGTCGCCCAAGATCGCCAAGTCGTTCAGCCAAGTCAGTTTTACCAGCTTTTGCAAGCGCTTAAGTTCCATCCTTTGAGGAGAATGGGCACTTCCAAAAACCCGCAGTTCCGAGAAGCTTTACACCAAAGCGCGTCTTAAAGCCAACCCGGCGCAAGATGGCAAGCCCGCAAAGGGTACCTGCACGTCAGATCTCAACCTCGGCGGCGCACCGGAGGTTCCATGGAGCTGCTCAAATCGACGGCAGCCGCGGCTCCGCAATAGACCGGAGAGACCAGCTCCGTCCAGGCTTTTTCCCGCGATGCAGAATCGGTTGCGGTCGCGATGGCGAGCGCTGCTGCGGGCTGAGCCATGCGTTCGCGTAAGGGGATCGGCCCGCACACGATCATGAAGAAGTCATAGGCATGCGGCCTTTCGTTGGCCATCACGAACTGGAAGTGAACGCGAAAGAACTGCCAGCGAAACGTGCTGTAACGATCGGGCCGGATGATCTCGCGGAAGCGCACCGGCACGATCGTGGGATTGCGTCTGGTGTCGCCGACCTCGACGCCGTGCGCGGTGATCGGATCGAACTGGAAGAAATTCATCACGTCCTTGCGCGCCTGGCAGTCGATCCAGTCGACTGAAGGCTCGATCGCCAGCCGGCGCAAATGATTGCGGAAATCGGCGGCCGCCCGATGAAAGCCGATGATGGGAAAATTGCCGCCGAGCGTCAGCAGCAGCAGTCGCGGACCGTGACGGCCGAGCGCGGGATCGAGCTTCAAGGCGCGCGCCAGGATTTCCGCGGCGAGGAACGAGCCCGAGCTGTGGCCGACGATGACGATCTCATCGGCTTCGCTGCGAGCTGCGACCTCGGTCAGGTAGCGTGCGAACCGGTCGATGCGCGCGTCCCATTCGGGACGTTGGCGGTGGGCGAACTGCCAGGTCCAGATCGTGTCGCACAGTAAATAAAGGACGTAAGTCTGGTTTTCGAATGTCCGCAGCGCAGCCCAGAGCAGGGCTGCGAACGTCACGGCGCCTGCGAGCCGGCCCAGAAGAACGGGGGCGCCGATCGCGTCGAGGCCGCTGCTGACGCCGAAGCCGATCGCAGCACAGGCGGTCGCCTCCAGCAGCAGGATGATGTGCGGCCACGTGATGAAGGTGGCAAAGCGCCAGTTGGCTTTCCAGAACCGCGCGATGGTGCCGTGCGCCACGAGCCGCAGATAGATCCAAACCGCCTGCAGCACGATCCGCCAGATCGGTGCGGCCAGATCGCTCTGAATGAAATCCTCGAAACGGAGGAAGTCGTAGTTTGTTCGGGTGGTCCAGCCGGGGCCGCTGATGTCGCCGGTGCTGGTCTCGATCGACCACGACGTGATCTCGTCATCCGTGCGGCTGTGAGGACGGCTGATCGTGGTTGCGAGCTGGTACAGTCGGCCGAACTTGCGCAGCTCGGTGCGGAACATGCGATAGTATTGCGCAAGGCCCCGCGGATCGTAGCCCTGCACGTAGATCACATGACGGGTCTGCACGCGCACGAGGGTGTTGGGCCTCCGAAAAAATCTTCGAGAAACAGCGTTAATGGATCGAGCCGGCGTGACCGCGAAAGCCGGTTGTAACGGTCAGGAGTTCTCCTGATCCGGGGCTATAGCAGCCCGGCAGGAGCGCCAAGGACCTCTTTGCCCCAATTTCGGCCGATATGCACGATTGGGAGGCGGCACACCCCGCGGTCAATCCGCGCAGGCGGGCTCGAAAATTTTTTTCGAGCCGGTGGTCCGGAGAGCAGGAGCGCCGTCTGAACCCTGAGGCGGAATGCGAGCGCCGGGCTCCAGGGGCTCCGGCAGCTTCCGCTACTGTACGTCGAGCGGCACGGTTCCGGTCGCGCGGCCGCTGGCGTCGGTGGTGATCTTCTCGACCCGGGCCTCGGCCTGCCGCAGCAGCTCCTCGCAGCGCCGCTTCAGCGCCTCGCCGCGCTCATAGATCGCCACCGATTCCTCGAGCGGCACCTTGCCGTCCTCGAGCCGCTTCACGATCGATTCCAGCTCCTCGATCGCGCGCTCGAACGACAGCTTCTTGACGTCGGTTACGGTGTTGTCCGCCATACGGGTTCCCTGCAGATCACTCAACTCCGGGGCCGTGCTTTTACACGTCGGTCGTGCCCCTGTCAGGCCCTGCCGGGGTGAACCGGTCGGAAACTGGGGATTACGCCCCGGTCAGCGCCGCGACGTGGGTCGAGACGGATTCCTTAAGGCCTTGAAGATCATAGCCGCCTTCCAAGACGGAGACGACGCGGCCGCCGGCGGTCTTCTCGGCGAGTTCCATCAGCTTGCGGGTGACCCATCCGAAGTCCTCCGCCCGGAGGTTCAGCGACGCCAGAGGGTCGCGATAATGGGCGTCGAAACCGGCCGAGATGATCACCAGCTCCGGGCTGAACTTGGTCAGCTGCGGCAGGATCAGGTTCTCGAAGGCGGAGCGAAACTCCAGGCTGCCGTCCTCGGAAGCCAACGGCGCGTTGACGATGGTGTCGTGCTCACCGCGCTCGCCACGGGCTCCCGTGCCCGGGAACAGCGGCATCTGGTGGGTCGAGCAGTACATCACGCTCTTGTCTGCCCAGAAGATGTCCTGGGTGCCGTTGCCGTGGTGGACGTCGAAATCGATGATGGCGGCACGCTCGATGCCGAAGGTGCGCTGGGCGTAGCGGGCGGCGATGGCGACGTTGTCGAAGAAGCAGAAGCCCATCGGCTTGGCGATCTCGGCGTGGTGGCCGGGCGGGCGCACCGCGACGAAGGCGTTCTTGTGCCGCCCCGACATCACGGATTCGGTGGCGGCGACCGCGCCGCCGACGCCGCGCATGACCGCTTCCCAGGTGCCGGGCGACATCGAGGTGTCGCCGTCGAGATAGATGATGCCGGATGTCGGCGCCATCTGGCGCAGCTCGGTGACGTAATGCTCGTTGTGGCACAGCAAGGCGAGCTCGATGTCGGCCTCCGGCGCCTCGTCGCGGTCGAGCAGGGCGAAGCGCTCCTCGGTCAGGGCCTCCTCGACGGCGCGCAGGCGGTCGGCCCGCTCCGGGTGGCCGGACGGCGTGGCATGATCGAGGCAGGCTTCATGAGAGAGATACAGCGTCGACATCAGGGCTCTGCCACTCGCGCGTTGCGGGAGCGCCCAATCTATGCGCTGAACACGGGCTCGAAAAGAGCCCTGACGGGGATATGGCCGGGTTTCCCGCCGCGCCGGCTGAGCGTCACTGGGCCTTGTTGACGATGCGGTCGCGCGGTGGCGGCGCCAGCGGGCTGTTGGCCTTGAGATAGGCGAACAGCGCCTCGTCGTCATAGGAGCCGACGATCGGATCGCGGCCGCTCTTGAACGCGGTGAAGCCGTCGCCGCCGAGCGCGAGATAGTTGTTGAGGGTGACGCGATAGGACGCGGCGGGATCGATGATCTTGCCGTTCAGCGTCATGGTTGCCGCATCGATGCGTGCCCCGGCCGGCTGCTTGGCGTCGAACGCATAGCTGAAGCCGCGGGAGATCTGCAGGATGCGCGGCCGCGCCGGATCCAGCCATTGCTGCTCCAGCGCGGCCTTGATCTCGGCGCCCGTCAACGTGACCGTCATCAGCTGGTTGCGGAACGGCTGGCTGGCGAACACGTCGGCAAAGGTCACCGCGCCGTCGTCGCGCCGCACCAGATCGGTGCGGATGCCGCCGGGATTCGTCAACGCAATGACTGCGCCGCCCTTGGCTGCGGCCGATGTGGCCGCGAGCTGGGCATCGGCGATGACGTTGCCGAGCACACTCTCGCCGGATGCGTTCGGCAGGCGGGACAGCACCTGCGTGATCGCGCCCGCAGGACGGTCGGCGATCGGCGCAGCGAGCTTTTCGTAAGCTTCGATCAGCGCCGTCTGCGCCGGATCCTGCGGCAGCGTGGTGTCGACGACGATGTTGGTCGCGACGGCTTGGGTCACATCGCGCGTCGTGCGGTCGAGCTTGACGTCGATGGCCGTCACCAGCGTGCCGAACTTGTCGCCCGACGTGACGAGCCGCTTGTCGATCGTGCAGACATAGGCCTGATGGGTGTGGCCGGAGATGACGATGTCGACGGCGCTGTCGAGGTCCTTGACGATGTCGACGATCGGACCGGACAAGCCCGGGCATTCGTTCATGCCGCCGGACGGCCAGCCGCCTTCGTGGATCAGCACGACGATCGCCTGCACGCCCTTGGCCTTGAGCTCCGGGATCAGCGCGTTGATGCTCTCGGCCTCGTTGCGGAAATCGAGGCCGGCCGCGCTCGCCGGCGAAATGATGCCGGACGTCGCCTTCAAGGTCAGACCGATGAAGGCGACGGGGATGTCCTCGAAGGTGCGGATCTCGTAGGCCGGAAACACCGTCTTGTCGGTGCCCGCAAGAAACGTCGACGCGGCGAGATAGTGAAACTTGGCTCCGGTGAACGGCTTCGGTCCGCGGCAGCCGTCGGTCGGATGACAGCCGCCATTCTGCATCCGCAGCAGCTCGTCCTTGCCCTCGTCGAACT
Organism: Bradyrhizobium sp. SZCCHNS2022; assembly: GCF_032377575.1. Taxonomy (NCBI): domain Bacteria; kingdom Pseudomonadati; phylum Pseudomonadota; class Alphaproteobacteria; order Hyphomicrobiales; family Nitrobacteraceae; genus Bradyrhizobium; species Bradyrhizobium sp. SZCCHNS2022. The sequence continues at coordinate 341,460 of NZ_JAUHHZ010000001.1, forward strand.
CGTGATTGCCGACGGCGGAGAGAGCCAAGCCCATCTGCGACATCGACTCGATGGTCGGCTCGTCGTGGAACATCGCCGACAGGAACGGGCTGGCGCCGATGAGGTCGCCGGCGGCGACGAAGATGGTGTTCGGCTGGCCGTCCGACAGCAGCTTGACCAGGCTCGCCATCTGCGCTGCGCCGCCGGCCGGCACCACGCTGCTCTTGGTCGGATCGGCGGGATCGGCGACGCGGATGCCGGAGGCGGGCGGCTTCAGATTGCCATGAAAGTCGTTGATGGCGAGGATGCGCAGCGACACCGGCTCGTCCTCGGCGGAGGCAGGCAGAGCGGCCAGGCTGCCGGCAGCGGCGCTGGCCAGCAGGGCGGCGAAGGCGAGACGGTGGAGCAGGCTCATGACGGGTCACGTGTGATGCGGGCGGCGCGGCGCGATTGCCTCGACGCGGTCGCAATGACATAAAAAGGTTTCATAACAACAATACATCGGGAGTCCGGAATGAAAAGAATGATGCTGCTGTCCGCCGCGCTGTCGCTCGTGGCCGGCTCCGCTGCAGCGCAATCACTGCCGGATTTCATGAAGCAGATGATCGCCGCGTGGAATAAGCCGACCGAGCCGTTCAAGGTGATCGACAACATCTACTATGTCGGCACCAACGGGCTCGCCTCCTACCTGATCACGACGCCGCAGGGGCACATCCTGATCGACACCGTGATGCCGGAATCGACCGCGCAGATCGAGTCCAGCATCGGCAAGCTTGGCTTCAAGGTGGCCGACATCAAATACATCATCAACACCCACGCCCATATCGACCACACCGGCGGGCTGGCACAGATCAAGCAGGAGACCGGCGCGCAGATGGTGGCGGGCGCCAAGGACGTGCCGCTGCTGGAAGGCGGCTTCTATCCGGGCCGCGAGGATGAGAAGCATCTCAACTTTCCGCCGGTCAAGGTCGACCGCGCGGTGCGCGAGGGCGATACGGTCGTGCTCGGCGGCGTCACCCTGACCGCGCATGAGACGCCGGGCCATTCGCCGGGCTGCACCAGCTGGACGACCGACGTGAAGGACGGCGATGCAACGCGCAGCCTGATCTTCTTCTGCAGCGCCACCGTGGCGCTGAACCAGCTGGTGGGACGGCCGACCTATCCGGGGATCGTCGACGACTACAAGAAGACCTATGCCTGGGCGAAAACCGTGCATCCCGACATCATGCTCGCGCCGCATCCGGAGATGTATGGCATGGCCGACAAGCGCGCAAAGATCGCGGCGGGCGAGCCTAGTCCGTTCGTCAAGCCGGGCGAGTTCAATGCCTATCTCGACAGGCTGGAGACGCAGTTCAACGAGGGCCTCGCCAAGCAGACGGCCGCGCTGCAGTCCGGCAAGTAGCCGTCACCGGGCGGACAGCCGGTTCAGCGCGAAGCCGGAGACGTCGACGCGCGGCGGGGCGCCCATCGCCATCGCCGCGAGCGCCTCGCCGACCGCCGGCGAATGCTTGAAGCCGTGGCCGGAGCAGGCCGAGGCGTAGATGACATTGTCATCGGCCGGATCGCGGTCGATGATGAAGCGTCCGCCGGGCGCATTGGTGTAGAGGCAGACCTCGCTGCGCAGGCATGCGGGCCCGAGATCCGGCACGAACGGCCGGACATAGGTCTCGTAGGTCGCGACGATTTCATCCGGCGTGACCTCGCGCGACACGCGATCCGGATCGGTCTCGCCGGTCATCACCTCGTTGGCGATCTTCACGCCTTTGCCGGGCGAGCCGAGCCAGGGAAAGCCGTAGATGTCGGACGCGGCGCGCTCGCGGCCGCTGACGTCCCAGATGAAGACCGGCGCATCGGGGCCGAAGCGCTCCGGGTTGGACAGGATCTCGAACCAGTACAGCACCTGACGCGTCACGTTCACCCGCCGCTGCAGCGGCGCGATCAGCTCGGTGATCCACGGCCCGGTGGTGACGATCAGCGTCGTCGCCGAGGCGCTGGCGCCGTCATCCATGGTCACTGTGAGCGCGCTGCCGACGCGGCGGAACGCGGTCACGCGCCGGCCCGTGAGCAGCTCGGCGCCATGGCGCGCGGCGACGGCGAGCTCGGTGCGCACGCAGTCCTCGACCAGGAGATAGCCGCCCTCGCGATCGAGAAAGGCGCGGTCGCTCGCCGCAGTGGCGAACGCCGGATAGTCCGCGCGCAGCCGCTCCGGCGACAGCGTTTCGCCGTCGACGCCATGCAGCCGCGCCGCCGTCTCGATGTTGGCGAAGAACTGCGCGCTCGTGACACCGTGCACCTCACCGCCATGCTGGCTCGGGATGAACAGGCAGCCGCATTGTTCGAACAGGCGCGCGCCGGTCTCGCGTTCGAGCTCGCGCCAGATGTCGTGCGAGCGCTGCGCCAGCGGCGTGTAGTCGACGCCTTCGCCGATCGCCGCGCGGGTGATGCGGGTCTCGCCATGGGTCGAGCCGAACCGGTGCGGCGGCTGGAAGCGGTCGATGCCGAGCACGCGCTGTCCGGCCTTGGCCAGATGCAGCAGCGCGGCGCTGCCGACCGCGCCGCAGCCGATCACGATGACATCAAACTGCGCCATGCGGATGCGAAGACCCCAGCGTCACTTTTTCTTCTTGCGCGACAGGAATGCCTTGAAGGCGCCGATCGCCTCGTCCGAGGTCATGCGCTCGGCGAACAGATAGGCCTCCTGGTCGATGCGGCGGGTCAGCTCGTCCGGCGGGGTGCGGATCAGCTTGCGCCCGATCGCAACCGCCTCCGCCGGCAGCCGGCAGATGTCGCGCGCCACCTTGTGCGCCTCGACCTCGGTATGCCCCGGCGCCACCACCGTGTTGACGAAGCCGGCGATCTGCGCCTCCGCCGCCGTCATGGTGCGCCCCATCACCAGCATCGCGAATGCGCGCTGGTAGCCCATGGTCTGCGGCATCAGCAGGCTCGAGGCGCCCTCCGGCACCAGGCCGAGATGGATGAAGGGCGTCGAGAACGTCGCCGTGGTCGAGGCCAGCACATAGTCGCAGTGGAACAGCATCGTCGTGCCGATGCCGATCGCGACGCCGTCGACCGCGGCGATGATCGGCTTGACGTTGTGCGCCAGCGAATACAGGAACTTGGTCGCCGCCGAGGTGCGCACGGCGTCGCTGCCGGCGCTGCCGGCGCTGCCGGCGTGCAGAAAGTCTTCCAGATCATTGCCGGCCGTGAACACGCCGGAGCCGCCGGTGATGATGATGCAGCGCACCAGCGGATTGTTCTGCGCGGTGTCGATCGCATCGCTCATGCCGAGATACATCGCCTGCGTGATCGCGTTCTTCTTCTCCGGACGCCGCAGCTTGATCGTCCGCGTCTCGCCTTCGTCGGTGACGATCAGATGGTCGGTCATGGGCCCCTCATGCGTCTGTCCCGGCGGCCGCGATGCCGCCGGTGATCATCGAGTCGATGCTGTCGCCCGAGCCTACATCATCCGCCGACCGCGCCAAAGGCTGAAGCGGCGCGGGCGGCAAGGTGGCGTGTGGCTGGCAATGGCCGCACGTCGTGGTTTATGATTGGTTTGCGACCGCAACGCGGCTAAATGTGTGCGCAGGTCGAGCTGCGGTCCCCCTGGAAGGCTGATCCCATGACACGAGCGGTTTCCGTGCTGCTGTCGCTGCTGCTGTGCAGCGCCTTCACCGGCGCTGCGCGGGCCGGCGCCATCGATCGCGCGCTGCTGTCGCTGTTCTGTGCGCCCAAGGCGATTGCCGGCGCGACCTGCAAGGACGCGAAATCCTATCCCAACTTCAGGGGTGACCGCTGCGACGTCAAGCTCAGCGAGAAGCGCCAGCAGGGCCGCTTCGTGGATCCCGGCAAGCCGCTGCTGATCGTGAGCTATGGCAGCGAGTGCGAGCCGCACGCGACCGACTGGGGCGGCTCGGTGCTGTTCGAGCAGACCGGTCGCGGCTATGTCTTCCGTGGCTATCAGCCCGGCATGCAGGTGGACGAATGCATGATCGCCGGTCAGGCGGGCGGGCTCGACGTGCTGGTCTGCCTGACCGGGCATATGGGGCAGGGCTTTCTGGAGACCGCGGTGGCGCGGGTCGGCTTCAAGGGCCGCGCGCGCATCGAGATGTCCTACGACTTTCTGCTCACGGCTTCGGATTCCACCGGCGCCTACACGTCCAACGTCGTCACCTGCTCGGAGCAGTTCAAATATTTCGGACTGTCGAAGCTCGCCGCCGGCCCGCGCCCCGGCACCGTCGTCGCGCAGGCGGATTATGCCGACCGCGATACGATCACCAAGGCCTGTGCCAAGGGCTTTCCGATTCCGAAGGATGCTCAGGACTATGAGATCGCGCCGGGCGAGGCCTTCGTTCCCAACCCCTACGTCAAGAGCGGCAGCGTCCTCATCGACATCTTCCGCCGAACCGTGACGTTGCGCTGAGCGCTGCGCTCAGCGCGCCCCGTCCGTGCGCGGTGGCGCGGCGGGCGTGCGCGGCGCGCCCGTCGGCGCCTGCCGCACCACCTCGCGCCGCAGCGCCTGCTCGAGCACCGCGAGCCGCGTCGCCATGCGCGTCAGCTCGTCATGCATCGAGGTCTGGACGCCCTGCACGGCGTGCTGCACCTCGCGCAGCGCGTCGCGCTGCGTCTCCGCCTTGAGCACCCTGAACTCGGCTTCCATCGTGGTGAGGCGCTGATTCAACGCCCGGATCGCCTCGGCGATCTCCTTCTGGCCGTCCTGCAGCGCGCGCACGTGATCGACCAGCCGCAGATGATCGGTCAGCTCCTCGACCGTCTTGCCGATGTTGCTGCGGCCCCACATGCTACTTCACCGACCGCAGCAGCGTCCGGATCGTCGCCAGATGGTCTTCGGGCGAACCGAGCCGGGACGAGATGGCGCTCATCAGGTCCTTGCGCAGCTCCGACAGCTCGTCCTCGGGCACAATCCGCTCGGCCGGCTCGTCATGCGGCATCCGCCGCGGCTCGACCTCGAGAGGGCGGGGCTCGAGTTGGCGCGGCTCGACGTCGAAATAGGGCGGCCGTTCGTAGACCGGGATGTGCGGCGCCTGGCGCGATGAGGTGACGCGCGCCAGACCGGGAAACCGCGGTGGCGGCGTCCGCGCGGGGTGTTCGATCTGATCGATCAGCGCAGCCAGCGCGACGTCCATGTTGCTGTCGTCGGGTTCGTCGTCGACAAAATGGTAGGACGGCCTCCGCACTGTCGCCCCATTTGCGGGCGAGGATGACGTGAGTGACGATGCGTGGTCGCGGAGTCGCTCGATGACCCGGCGGACTCGCTCGCCGAGACCTGGCTTCTCCCTGGCCGGTGTTCGCATCAACATGTCACTCTCCAGCGGAACAGCTTAGGCGAGCAGGGAAAACCTTAGCAAGAGGCAGTTGTTGAGCTGCCAACAGGATGTCGTGCCGGTCACATGGATTCCGGCCGGTTCCTTGCGAGATCGTCTCGCCGCCTTCCCCTCTCAGTGCGACTCACCGTGCATAAGACAAGGATCGTAGACGCAGAGCCGCGCCTGTTCCTCGGCAGACGGTAAGGAACAACCATGGAAGCGGGCCGTTCCGACATTGCCTTCCCCAGGAATATCGAGGTCCCCATGTATCACCACGTCAAGAAGCTGATGTTCACCGTTCGTGTCGACGAGCCCGATCCGCGTTTCGGCAACATGCTGCTGGAGCAGTTCGGCGGCGCCAATGGCGAGCTTGCTGCCGCCATGCAGTACTCCATCCAGGGCCTCAATTGCGAGGACCCCGATCGCAAGGATCTGTTGATGGACATCGGCACCGAGGAGCTGAGCCATCTCGAGGTGGTCGGCACGCTCGCCCGCATGCATCTCAAGCCCGCCAAGTTCGACCGCGAGGCCGCCGAGGCCGATCCGCTGATCGCGATCGCCGGCGGCGGCGGCGTCAACCTGTTCAACTCGCAGGGTAATCCGTGGACCGCCGATTATCTCAAGATCACTGGCGAGCTCGATGTCGACCTGCGCAGCAACATCGCGGCCGAAGCCCGCGCCAAGATCGTCTATGAGCGGCTGATCAACTTCACCGATGATGCCGGCACCAAGGACGCGCTGCAGTTCCTGATGACGCGCGAGATCACCCACATGAAGGCGTTCGCGCTGGCGCTGGAGAGCATGAACAAGCCGGCCTTCAGCATCGGCCGCATCGCGCCGACGCCTGGCCTGGTCGACCAGTTCTTCAACGATTCCACCGGCGCCGGCGACCATGGCGAGATCGACACCCGCGGCCCCTGGAACGAGGGCGGCGACTGGGTCTTCACCGAATCGCCGGCGATCCAGGCCGGCGAGAACGGCGCGTCCAGCGCGATCGTCACCGAGAGTTCACCGCCGGTCGATGAGGCCGGCCTCGGCGAGCTCCTGATCGAGGAACTGCGCGACATTCTCCATGCCGAGAAGCAGCTCACCAAGGCGCTGCCGAAGATGGCCGAGGCCGCACGCTTCGACCAGCTGCGCGAGTTGTTCGAGCAGCACCTGGTCGAGACCGAGGCGCAGATCGAGCGCATCAACGAATGCTTCGAGCTGCTCGGCAAGACACCGCGGGCAAAGCCCTGCAAGGGCATGATGGGCCTGGTCGAGGAAGGCCAGGAGATCATCGCGCAAGGCGAGGACAAGGAGGATGCCGCCGCCGATCTCGCGCTGATCGGCGCCGCGCAGCGCGTCGAGCACTACGAGATGTCCGGCTACACGACAGCTCGCAACCTCGCCTCGCAGCTCCGCCACAGCGCAGTGGTCGCGCTGCTCTCGAAGTCGCTGGCCGAGGAGGAGAACGCCGACCAGCTCCTCAACCAGGTCGCGCGCTCCTTGATGTCGGTCGCCAAGATGCCGGCGGCGATCGAGCAGGCGTGAGGGGGCGTAATCGTAGGGCGGATGAGCGCAGCGTCATCCGCCGTCGTCCCAACCAAGACGGCGGGTTACGACATCGGCTAACTGAATAACCGCCCTACGAGTCTGAACTCTCTCTCAATCGTCATTCCGGGGCATTCGCGCGCAAACGGCGCAGCCGTTTGAAGCAGCGCGAATGAGCCCGGAATCCATAACCACAGGCCTCGGTGCGAAGCGAGCACTCGCCACATCCCGCTCGCGCCTCATTACCATCGTGAGTAGGGATTCCGGGCTCGCCCTGCGGGCGCCCCGGAATGACGATGGAGGAGCGATGGCAACAGCGAAGCCAATATGGGCCGCCATCTCACTCCGTATAGCTGCGCCACCGCTCCGCGCGCCGGACATGCACCGGCGTCAGACAGCGTCGTGCACGGTTGATCTGCGCATCGGTCGCGCCGCGGCTGCGCGCATACATTTCGGCGACCTCGGCCGTGTACTTCTCGACGTAGTAGCGGACATCCGAGCACGACATCCGCGTCTCCGCACCCGGCTCGCCCGCCGCTTGTAGTTGCGATCCCATCGTCAGGAACAGCAGCCCCGCAGCCATCACGCCCCGCAACATCGACATCCTCCCCCTGATCGCGTTGCCTGCTAACAGCGGTGAATCGTGCTGGCGGCGCAAATTAACAATCGCCTGACCGCAAAGTCTGACGGGCAGTGTTGCTTGGCGGCGTCACCGCAGTGTCACGCGCGGCTATCGCACCGCAATGGTTCCGTGCGGGAACCATGAGCCAAGCGATTATGCATCCAGTTCGCGACGGCCTCAGACGGTCACGCTCTGGCTCGACGCGCCGGTGCTGCCGCTCGTGACGTTTCCGGAGGCGCCTTGCGCATTGTAGCTTGGCGCGCCTTTGCCGCTGCTGTCCGATGCGGCCGCCGTCCTGGTGACCTCGCTCGAACCGTCGGCGTAGGTGATGGTCGTCGTGGTGACGCCGTCGAGCGTGATCGACACCTCGCTGACCACGGTCTTGCTCGAGGACGAGCCGCCGCTGCCGGAGGAGCTTGCAGACGTGCTGTCCGCCGAGTTCGCGGAGGACGTCACGGAGGTGGATTGAGCAGCCGTGGTGGTCTGGGAGGCGGCCGTGGTAACGGAGCTGATCGACATGGATGTCTCGCATCTCGGGAACGGGCTCGCGCGGATGCGCGACCCGTTTCTTCAACGCAGACGTCCTTCGGAGCTGGCGCGACGAGTTGTGTCCGGATATGTCCTGGCAGCGCTGCTGCTCTGAAGCCGAGCTGGGGCCGGGGAAAGAAGCGTGCGCCTGCGCCGGCCGTTTATCGCTCGCCGATCATGACTTGCCGAGAATCTTCTCCGCCGCGGTCACGATGCTGACCGAGGGATGCTCGGCGCAATAGGTGCCGAACTTCTTGGCGTTGGCGACGAACTCCTCGGTGTCGAACAGCGCTTCGTCCTGGTCGCCCTTATACCAGCCGTCCAGCCAGATCAGCACCATCTTGATGGTGTCGTCGCCGCTTTCGACGAACTGCTTGCAGCTCATGGTCGAGAGGTCGAGAACGACGGCCGACGCCGGAGCCGGCGACAGCATGAAGGCAGCGGCAACCAGCGGGGCAATGAGCGATTTCATGGATCGTCTCCAAACGGGTGATGAAAAACAATGAACTATGCAGGGCGTTACCAATTCCTTCGCAGACCGACGTGAATCAGACGGCCGCATGCGGAGGAGGAGTGCGGCCAGCACTGGCTGGAGCGCGTCGTGAAGTCAAGGGATGGAGGCCGGCGTGCGACGATCCGACGTGCCCGTCGGGCAAATCACGGTTATCCGAAGCCGGCATGTCAAGGTGTTCTGAAAAACATAAATTGCTTGGCCGCACCCCCAAATCAGCTTTATGGTCCGCGCATCCCGTTGCACGGTAGGGGACGGTTCGCGGTCGTCACGGACGTTGGTAGCGGGATGCGGTGGACGCGGGCGGTCGCAGTGCTTCTTGCATGGACGAACGGCTTCTCGCGGACGGTGAAGGCGCGTGGTCCTGATACTCCGACGCTAGTATCAACCCGGCGCTGATGCCTGACGGTGTCGCGCTGGACATGGTGGCCAGAAAGCCGGCGCACCAGGGAGAGCGCGCTATAGCCCGTTAAAACCATCGCGCGGGGAAGGCCGGGTCTGTCCGGCTGGACCTGTGGTGACTGCCGCCTGCTTTTTTTCTGCAGGCGGGCCACGGGCCTCAGCCGAGGCCCGGCCTTCCTCGCGCCCTCCATTGGAGAGGGCGGGACTTGAAGAGCAGAGCTCGGGCGCGGAATGCGTCGCGAGAGCGCGGATGCTCATCTGATCGCGACGGGCTGCTTGGTGGTGTGGATCGTGATTTTGCCGTTTGCGTCGTTGCGAGCGCAGCGAAGCAATCCAGGGCGGAGCGAAGACTCTGGATTGCTCCGCTGCGCTCGCAATGACGGAATGTGGGGTAGGACGCGCGCCACAAACTCTTCCGTCGTCCCGGCCTTGAGCCGGGACCCATAACCCCAGGGAGGAGTGCGGGGCACGGTGGTGGACCGATCTTACCCAGCCACGATGGCCGGTGGCTATGGGTCCCGGCTCAAGGCCGGGACGACACCGAGTGTGGGGCGGGAGCCCTCACGCCACCAGCACCGCCTCGGCGCCGAGCACCGCGTCGGCGCCGTCGGTGACGGTCTTTTCCAGCGACGGCGCCTGCACCGCGAAGGTCTCGGCGAAGAAGCGGGCGAGCGCCACGTGACGGGCGCCGTCGGTCTCGTTCTCGCTGCGCGCGGCCAGCGCCTCGTTGGCCAGCATGCAGCCGCCGAGCGCGGAGCCGAACAGGCGCAGATATGGCGTGGCGCCGGCGAGCGCGTCGTTCGGCGCGGTACCGAGCTTTTCCAGGAGCCAGCGGCTGGAGCGATCGAGCGCGCCCAGCGCGTCGCGCAGCTTCGTGCCGGTGGTGCCGAACGCCGGATCGTTCGAGGCCTCGACGCGGCGGACGATGTCGGTGAGCTCGTCGAGCAGCTTGAACACCGAGGCGCCGCCATTGGCGCCGAGCTTGCGGGTGACGAGGTCGATCGCCTGGATGCCGTTGGTGCCCTCGTAGATCGCGGTGATGCGCGCGTCCCGATAATGCTGCGCAGCGCCGGTCTCCTCGATGAAGCCCATGCCGCCATGGATCTGCACGCCGAGATAGGCGACCTCGTTGCCGATGTCGGTGGAGAACGCCTTGGCGATCGGCGTCAGCAGCGCGCCGCGCGCGGCGGCCTCGCTGCGCACCGCAGGATCCTTGGCGCGCACGGACACGTCGAGCGCCACGGCCGTTGCGTAGCAGATCGAGCGCGCCGCGGCGGTGAGAACGCGCATCTGCATCAGCATGCGCTTGACGTCGGGATGGGCGATGATCGCGTCCGATCCGGTCGCCTTGCTGCCGACGGCGCGGCCCTGCTTGCGCTCCTGCGCGTAGGCGAGCGCCTGCTGATAGGCGCGATCGGCGACGCCGACGCCTTCCAGGCCGACGCCGAGCCGGGCCTGGTTCATCATCGTGAACATGCAGCGCATGCCGGCATTCTCTTCGCCGATCAGATAGCCGATGGCGCCGCCATTATCGCCCATCGTCATGGTGCAGGTCGGCGAGGCGTGCATGCCGAGCTTGTGCTCGACGCCGGTGGCGTAGATGTCGTTGCGGGCGCCGAGCGAGCCGTCGGCGTTGACGAGGAATTTCGGAATGAGAAACAGGGAAATGCCCTTGGTGCCGGCCGGCGCATCCGGCAGCCGCGCGAGCACGAAATGCACGATGTTGTCGGTCATGTCGTGCTCACCATAGGTGATGAAGATCTTGCTGCCGCTGATGCGGTAGCTGCCGTCACCGGCGCGCTCGGCGCGGGTGCGGAGCGCACCGACGTCGGAGCCGGCCTGCGGCTCGGTGAGCTGCATCGTGCCGGTCCATTCGCCGGAGATCAGCTTGCCGAGATAGATGTCCTTCAGCTCCTCGCTGCCATGGGCGTCGAGCGCCTCGATGGCCGACAAGGTCAGCAGCGGGCACAGGCCGAAGGCGACGTTCGACGCGCTCCAGATCTCGGTGCAGGCGGCGTTGATCGCAAGCGGCAGGCCCTGGCCGCCATGCGCCTCGGGGCCGGACACTGCGTTCCAGCCGGCCTCGGTCCAGCGCTTGTAGGCATCGGGCCAGCCCGGCGCGGTGGTGACTTGTCTGTCCGCGAGCTTGACGCCGTTCCTGTCGCCGATCTTGTTGAGCGGCGCGAGCACGTCGGTGGCGAATTTGCCGGCTTCCTCGAGCACGGCGGCGGTAATGTCGGGATCGAAATCGCCGTAATGGCCGGCCTCGACCGCCGCCTTCAGCCCGGCGCCATGGTTGAGGGCGAGCAGCATGTCGTTGAGCGGGGCGCGATAGGTCATGGCGTGTCCTCGGGGGCTTGGAAAGTCTGCCGGTTTGGCCGCCGTCATCCCATGAAACCGGCCGGGTCTCAACTTTTTCGCGCCGTTTCGCGGCACGCCGCCGCGGCGGCCCCGGCCGGGTGGGATAAGGGCTTGCCAGAATTGACGAATTGGTCGCGATGGCGGATCACTCGGCCGGCCTGCAAATTTCCTGCGGCGCGGCGGTTGAAATGGACCGGCGCGCTCTGTAGACCACGGTCGCCGATCCGGAATCGCCTGGCGCCCGCGCGCCCGAGCAGTCCGGCCGATCTGATGGGGCGTAGCCAAGCGGTAAGGCAGCGGATTTTGATTCCGCCATTCGGAGGTTCGATCCCTCCCGCCCCAGCCAGGTTTCTCCCGTCTCGTTACATGAGCCGCATGCGTTCGGGCGCATTTGGAAATCCGCCATCCCCCGCATCTGCAAATTTTGGATCGTCACGAGTGGTCGTCGCGCGTGTCGCTACGCGCGGCGGCCCGTCCGCGCCGGAACCGGGAGCGTGGACCGGGCGGATAGGCCCGTGCGAGCCGGTTGTGCTCGATCCGGTGCTGCATCATGTCTCTGCGGGTTTGACGCTCATCCTGGCTGAGGACGAGATCCGAGCGCGGCATGGTCGAGCACAGCAGAACAAAGCCGGCTTCGATGTCCTCGGGATACACGGTGAGCGCGCCGGAGCGATCGACGTCGCCCGCCAGAAGGCGCGCGGCGCAGGCGATGCACCAGCCCTGCTCGCAGATGTAGGGACTCTCGATGCCGGCATCGATCATGGCGTAGAGCAGATACTCGTCGGCCGTCGCGTCGAAGCTGAAAATGCCATCCGGCCGTGTGAGCCGGACGCGAAACCGCTTGGCGCCGCCTGCATCGGTCTTGGCCGGGAGCTCCGTCATCGTTCACCACCGGCTGTCGGGCAGCGCGATGTCGCCGATGCGGCCGGTCGCGTAGCAATGCGCCGCCGCGACGATGCGTATGGCAATCGCCAGCTCGCTCTCATCGCGCGGCGCGTAGATGATCAGGCTCTGCGGCGGCACGGCGCCCGCCATGTAGCGCGCGAAGGGATGCACCGTTCCCCAGCCCTTCGCCGCGATCTTCTGCGCCCATTCCGGCCGCAGGGTCAGATGCAGCGATGCGTCGGGGCGCACGATCAGCCAGACCGGGGCGAACACGAAAGCTTCCGGCTGGCCCATCGCGTGCGCGTCGTCGAGCGCGAAGGCGTGGCCCGCGGCATTCAGGGGCGCGGGGACCTCGTCGACGCCGGCCAGGGTACGCGCGGAGGAGCCAAGCTGCGCGGCGAAACTGGAAGGCGCGCCGTCGTCGAGCTGGTGGCATGGCCAGGTCGGCGCCAATCGCGGGCCGTCGCCGCGACGCGCCGCGAGGCGGCGCAGTCCAGGGGCCATCGCCCAGACCGGGGGAATCCGGCGCAACCTTGGCCTAGCCGAAACTGTCATAGTGAACCTGCGTGATCGGAACGTCGGCACTGCGCAGCAGCGACTTGACGGCGTTCACCATGACCGGCGGTCCGGCGACGTAGAACTCGGCCGCGGCCGGCTCGGCGATCGTCGATGTGATGGCGGCGGTGACGAAGCCGGACGCATGCGGCCAGCCCGCCGGCGCGATTTCAGCGACGGGCAGATAGCGCGCCTGCGGAATCCGAGCGACCGCCGCCGCCAGCATGTCGCCAGCGGCGAGATCGGCCGGCGTGCGTGCGCCGTAGAGGACATCCACGGGCGCTTCGAAATCGAGCCGCGCCGCGGCTGCCTCGCGCAGCATCGCGAGGATCGGCGCGACACCGGTGCCGCCGGCCACGAACACCTTGGGGCCCGGCTCGCGCCGCAGGGTGCAGGCGCCGAACGGCGCCTCGATGGTCAGGCGCGCGCCGGGCGCCAGTGCCGCGAGCGCGTTGCTGCCACGGCCGCCATCGTAGCGCTTGGCGATGAACTGCAGCAGCCTGCTGCCCGGCAGATTGCTCATCGAATAGCAGCGCCGCAGGCCGACGCCGAGATGCAGGATTGCATACTGGCCTGGCCGGAAGGCGATCGGCTCGGCCGTCTCGAAGCTGAACTGGCGAATTTCCGGCGCGAGATCCTCGACGGCGAGCAGGATCGCCTGTTGCTCGATGCATCGCGGCGCGGGCGCCGACCAGTCGCCCGGGCCGCGCGCAACGATGATATCCGAGATCGCGCGGGACTGGCAGGCGAGGATCCGGTTGCGCCGCGCGTCGCGCGGATTGACGGCCGGCGCGCCGGGAAACATCAACTCGACCTCGCCGTCGACGAGCGTCAGCTTGCACGCGCCGCAACTGCCCCAGCCGCATTCGTAAGCGAGCGAAACGCCCCCACGTCGCGCCGCCTGCAGGATGGAGTCATGATCGGCGGCGTCGATCGCGACACCGTCGGGCTCGATGCGGAGTTGCCGGGTCATGAATGCCATCCTTTCCGGCTTGGCGGTCGGCGCCACACGCCGACCGCGCCTGCCAACTACAAGCCGCACTCCGCGATCAGCCGCGCCTGGGCGGTCATGGTCCGTTCGAGGATCGCCCGCGCGTTGTCGGCGCCGGGCGCGGCAGACATGGCCTCGCTAAGGCCGCGCGCGGCGCGCTCGCCGAGCGGCATCCATTTGGCGACCCAGTCCCGCAGCAGAGCCGCATGCTCAGGCACCTTGCCGGTCGCGTAGCTTACCAGGGCCTTGGTGGTCTCGACCGCATAGGCTTCGTCGTAGCTGCGGAAGTCGTCGTGCAGCAGCGCCAGCAGGTCATCGTCATTCGCGCGCGCCAGCTCGGCGATCTCGCGATTGAAGATGTGATCGAAGATCGGCCGCAGCACCAGATTGCGGGAGACGAAGGCCTCGCCCCAATCATAGGCGATCAGCTGCTTCTCGATCAGCTCGCGCAGGCCTTGCCAGTGCGGCGCCTGCGTCCAGGTCGCCCGCGCCGTGTCGCTGTCGGCGAGCTCGGGTCGGCCGGTGTCGAGCGCGAGCGCCTTGGCGAGATAGGCCTGGCGCTGCACCCGGCGCATCTCGTTGCCCATCTGGAAGTAGAAGGTGTTGGTGACGAAGGCCGATGGCGCCATCTGCGCGACATAGGCTGCGCTCATCTGCATCGCATGTCCGGGGAAACGCACCGGCAGATAGGCCTGGCCGAGGAAGTCGAGCCACGGCGCCGGCAGCTTGCGGGAGCTGTCCTGGCGTTCGAACTCGTCGATCAGATTGTCGCAATAGACCTCGCGGTCCTTCTGATCGGTGACGTAGCGCCGGTAGGTGTAGGTGAGGGGATCGCGATAGCCCTCCCAATCATCGAGGTTGAGCTTCGAGCCCTCGCGGTTCCTGAGATAGAACTGGTTGACCGGCCAGTTTTCCGACAACTCGAACGGTGCTGGCGCGCGGCGGAAATGACTGTGGAATTTGTAGGTGACGGCCTCGTATTCCGACGGCAGCCGGCGTTCGGTCCACAAGCTCCAGGTCTTCTTCTGCTTGCGCGCAGCCGGCTTCGCGGTCATTGCGGTCATGACGTGTCCTCCCGAGATTTATGCTGTGTGGATGGTCCAGACCCACGCGTCGTCCATCGATTCCAGCCGGCCGCCGAACGACACCAGACTCGGCTCGATTTCGGCGAGCCGGAACGGCCGTCCCAGCGCCGCCTGCATGCTCTTCTGCGTCAGGCGGAAATTCCGGTCGGCCTGGATGCGGACGTAGCCGCCGCGGTCCTCGATGACGATCTCGACGTCCGGATTGTCCTGCTCGCTCGCCGCGATCACGGCGTCGATGATGTCCTCGTCGACGCCGCGGATGACGGGGCCGACCAGTTTCGGTGCTGCTGTCGTGGTCATGAGCTGTGTCCTATGCATCCTGTTCGGTCTTGTGGCGCAGGCGGCGCAGCCGGCCGTCACGGGGCACGCCGACGAGAATGGCTTCACCGTCCTTCTTCACCTCATAGCGGAAGAGGCGGCAGTCGCGCGGGTTGAGGCCGCGGCCGTCGTCCATGCTGAACTCCCACTCATGGGCCGAGCAGGTGATGGTGCCGGCTTCGAAATCGACCTTGCCGTCGGCCAGCAGGATCTCCTGATGCGGGCACATGCCCTGGAAGCAGCGCAGCTCGCCGCCCGGCAGGTGCACCACGATCACCTCCTCGCCGTCGACCTCGACGCCGATGAAGTCGCCCTCCCACAGGTCGTCCAAGGTGGCGACCTGCCTCCATGTCACGCCGGCATCGTCAGACATAGGCCACCTCGATCCAATCCATCGGCTGGATGCCGGATTGCGCAACCGTCATCGACGAGGGCAGCTCGCGGCCGTTGTAGTAGACGCATTTCGCTGCGTTCTTCTCGGCGACGCGCAATCCAACGGCGTGCTGCGCGACCTTGTCGGCCACGATGCTCATGTCGTCGCCGTCGTCGACCGGGATAAGCAGGACGACGAAGTCGCCACGGAAATTGGCTTGGAGCGGGAACAGGGCCACGCTTGCCTCCCATATTGGCTGTTTGTCTTGATTGTTGGTTTGTCTGTGGTCGTGTCGATCAGCTGCGCCGCTCGCGAGCGGCGCCTCTTGCCATGCCGGCCGCGCGTGGCGGCCGGGCTCACTCTGCCGCGAGGCGCGACGCGCCATTCCAGGCGTAGGCCTGGGCGTCGTTGCCGGCGACATCGGGCGTGATGCCCATGTATTGCAGCGCGCCTTCCAGCGTCGGCGGCTGGATGTGGCCGGCCAGGAAGCGGTCGACGATCGAGAGATGGGTGTCGTAGCGCTCGGGCTGGCTCTTCCACACCCACTCGCAGACCTCACAGCAGAAGTTCAGCTTGCGGCCGTTATGCGTGGTGATGCGCGGCGCCTTGCCGATGCTCGGGCTGCAGATCGGGATGTGGCAGCAGTTGCAGACGATCGGCAAGGTCGCCGGATAGGTCTTCTCGATCTGACCGGTCCGTACGTTGTCGCCGATCACGTCCCACAGCTTGCCGAAGCGGTCGTTCCAGCCGGGATATTTCTGCTCCAGCCAATCGCGCTCGGCGGCGGACACGCCGGCGTCCGGATTCCACCACACCGTCGGCCGCCAGAACCAGACGCCCATGTGATAGGCGTGATGGACCCAGTCGAGCTCCGGCAGGAAGTGCTCCTCCCAGTACCACGGCACGTTCATGCCGAGGTCCTTGAACTGGTCCATGAACTGCCGGCAGATCCAGTCCTGCATGAACTCCTTGAACGACATCGTCCGGCTTTCCAGCGGCGTGTAGTAGTCCATGGAGATGCCGGTCAGCAGCGCGAACAGCTTCCAGGATCGCCAGAACATCTGGTCGACCATCTTCTGCGCCTCGGCCTTCCTGCCGTTGTTGATCATGATCTTCAAGGTCGGCTCGCCCTGCTGCGAATGCCGCGCCTCGTCGGTCTGGATCGAGGAGATCAGCGCGCCGAACTCGATGTCGCCGACATGCAGCGCGTCTGAGGCCATGCCGAGGAACTGCAGGTTGGTGAAGCCGGTCTCGAAGGTGAAGGTCAGCTGGATCGCCGTCGACACCGCGTCATTGGCGGTGAACATGTCGTCGAACAGGCTGCGCGCCGCGATCACGCCCCATTCGTTGGTGTGCATCGCCTTGTGCGCCCAGTCGAACTGCGGGTCCTTTCCGAGCAGGCAATAGGGGAAGTAGATCTGTGCCTGGCCGTGGCGGCACTCGTCGAGCGTCCCGAACGCCGCCATGTTGCGCCAGGCGGCGGCGCGGCCGAACCGCGCCATGCGCGCCTCGCCGATCGAGGCGAAATATTCCGGAACCGGGATCGCGCCGTAATGCGCCTTGATCGCCGACTTCCAGCCGGCGTCGAGATTGTCGTACAGATTGGAGCGCGCGATCGTCGAGCGGATCGAGTAGATGCCGTCGTCCTTGCCGGCCTGGTTGTGAACGTATTCGCGATAGGTCAGCTTGTAGGGCTCGTCCCAGCCCCACCATTGCTCGCCATGGATACCGAAGCTCTTCGAGAGCTCCTCCGGGAAGACCTCGTCCTCGCTGACATAAGAAAAGGCCCAGTTCATGTCGCGGGCCGTGTCGTAGTAATCCCGCCGCTGCAGCTTCGGCATCGTTGCTCCTCCCGAGCTTGATGGTCGCGTTCGTTCTTCGTCGTTGCGGCCGCTGCGTCGCCCTTGAACGGGCGAACTTGGTGCGGCTCCTGTCGGGCGTACGATCTCTTTCTTGGGACTGATCGGTCGTCGCTCGATGTTATGTGACCGAGTGTAGAATGCGTTCTTTGGTTTTTCTTTAGGTTGGTCTGGGCATGCAGATCGACAGCGCACAAGCTGTGAATGCAAGAGCAGGCGAACCGCAGCCGTGCTGCGATTCATTCACGAGATGTTGCGATGCGAGATGAGGGATTGGTGGTGTCGATGCTCGACGCAGTCGCATCGATCAGACGCGTCGACCTGTTCGAGCGAGCAGCGCGGGACGCGCCATAAGCCGACTGTGGAGGAGGCGAGGAGGCCAGCGCTGCGTTCGGACGATCAGCGGCTGCGGCCGACCACGCGCAGCTTCAGTCCATCGAGCGCGTCGGTGATCGCGATCTGGCACGCCAGACGGCTCTCCGGTCGCACGTCCGTGGCCCCGAACTCGAGGACGTCCGCCTCCATCTCGCCGGCCGGGCCGACACGATCGATCCAGGCCGCATCGACGTGGCAATGGCAGGTGGCGCAGATGCAGGAGCCGCCGCATTCGCCGATGATGCCATCGACACTGTTGCGCTTCGCCGCCTGCATGGCGCTTTCGTCGCGCCCGGCATCCACCGTCCGCACGGTGCCGTCGGGCTCTATGAAGGTGATCCTGGGCATGAGTGGTTGCGGGTCCTAATTGAACTGCCGGCCGCCATCGACGATCAAGGTCTGTCCGGTGATGAAGGCCGCGGCGGGCGAGGCGAAGAACAGTGCGCCGCCGACCATGTCGTCGACATCGGCTGCGCGTTTCAGCGCGCCGCGCGAGACGCCGTATTCGGCGGCATTCTCCATCAGGCCGAGGCTGGCCTCGGTGAGCGTGAAGCCGGGTGCGATGACGTTGACGGTGATTTTGTCGTCGCCGAGCTCGCGCGCCAGCGCGCGGGTCATCGCGATCACAGCGCCTTTCGACGACACGTAGTGCAGCCACATCGGCGAGCCGCTCATCACCGTCGCCGACGACACGTTGACGATCGCGCCGCCGCCGGCGCGCCGCATCAAGGGTGCGGCCACCTTGCTCATCATCCACGCGCCCTTGACGTTGACGCGCATGACGCGGTCCCACTCGGCGTCGGGGATCGCCTCGAAGCCGCGGCGCTCCAGCCCGGCATAGATCGCGGCATTGTTGACGAGAACGTCGACCCCGCCCATGCGCGCGGCGGCGAAGTGCGCCAGCGCGGCGGTCGACGGTTCGCTCGCGACGTCGACCTCGGCGGCATGTGCTTTGCCGCCGCGGTCGCGGATCAGCCGCGCGGTCTCCTCGACCCCGCCGAGACGAATGTCGGCCGTGACGACCTCGGCGCCTGCGGCGGCGAAGGCCAGGGCGAAGCCGCGGCCGAGCCCGCCGGCGGCGCCAGTGACGATGACGCGCTTGCCATCCAGCCGGATCGTGCTCATGCGGACACCTCGATGTGCAGCAGATCGGTCATGTCAGCGGATGCCATGCCCTCGGCGATCAGCGCCTGGGCCATGGCGGTGCCGGCGTCGGTCAGCATCGACGGCAGCACGAAACTCTCGAGCATCGCAAGCGTCTGTTTCGGCGGCGTGTCGAACCAGCCGCCGATCGTCGTGACGCCGTGGCCGGTGAAGCGCCACAGCTTGTCGGCATCTTTCATCAGCGCATCCTCTTGCGAGATCGCCTGTTTGCGGGTGTCATGACCGTCGATGATCGCCAGGATGGTCTCGACTTGAAGGCCGGGGATCGCCAGCCGCCCGAACGCTTCCGCCGCAATCTTGACGCCTTCGATTTCGTGAGCGCGTTGCAGCTCAGGAAATTTCGGATTGGGTCCAACGGCGGCGGCGAGTTGCTCCGGCGGGAACTTCTTCCAGCCAACGTCGTGCATCAGGATCGCGGGCAGCACCACGGACGCGTCAGCCTCGGGATGGATCCGCAGCAGCGCCTGGCCGAGCCGATAGGAAATCAGGGTGTGCCCGTCGTTCGAGCGCACGTCCAGCCAGGGCCGCGCTTCCAGCCAGATCGGCAGATCCTGGTCGCGCAGAAAATGCGTCATCGCAGCTCCGCGTCATAGGTGAGATAGATGGTCTTGTATTCGAGATAGTCCTCGACCCCGTAGCGGCCCTTCTCGCGGCCGATGCCGCTTTGCTTGACGCCGCCGAACGGCGCGCGCTGGCTGGAGCGCTGGATGTCATTGACCCAGACCGAGCCGGCGTCGAGGCGTTCGGCCAATGTGAGGCCGGTCGCGAGGTTGCGCGAGAACACGAAGGCGGCGAGGCCATAGACCGTGGCATTCGCCAGCCGCAGCGCCTCCTTGCGATCGTCGAAGGGAGCGACACCGAGCACGGGCCCGAAGGTTTCCTCGGTCATCACGAGAGAGGTCGGATCGGCATCCGCGATGACCGTCGGCGGCAGGAACCAGCCCTTGTCGTAGAGGCCGCCCGTCAGCCTTGCGCCGCCGGTCAGCAGCCTTGCCCCGCGCGAGCGCGCATCAGCAATCTGCCGCTCGCTGTTGCGATAGATCTTCTCGTTGACGAGGGGGCCGAGCGCGCAGGTCGAGGTCAGGCCGTTGCCGACGTCGAGCTGCAGAACCTTGTCGGTGAGTGCATCGAGGAATCTCGCATAGGCGGCCCGCTCGACATAGACGCGATTGACGCGGTAGCAGAACTGCCCGGAATTGGCGAAGGCGTGACGCGCGATCGCCGCTGCCGCCGCACCGATATCGGCGTCGGCGCAGACGATGGCCGGACATTGGCCACCGAGTTCGAGCGTGACGCGCTTCATCGTGCCTGCGGCCGCTGCGGCAATCGCTTTGCCGGCCCGCGTGCCGCCGGTGAAGGCGATCTTGCGCGGCGTCGGGTGCTCGATCATCTGCATCCCGATGTCGGGGCCGCGGCCGGTCACGACGTTGAAGCAGCCGTCGGGATACCCCGCCATCTTGAACAGCTCGGCGAGCCGCAAGGTCGACAGCGGCGTATCCTCGGCGGGCTTGGCGACCACCGTGCAGCCGGCCATCAGCGCCGCGCCGAGCTTGAAGCAGAGCAGGGTCACCGGATAGTTGAACGGTGTGATCGCGATCACCACGCCGACCGGCTCGCGGGTGACGATGATCTTCTCGCCGGCAACGCCCGTCAGCGGCATCTCGGCGTGCAGGCGCAGGCCTTCCTCGGCATAGACCTCGAGCAATTCCGCCGAGCGCTGGATTTCGGTGATGGCGCCCGCCAGCGGACGGCCGAGCTCGCGGGTCACGAGACGGCCGAGCGGCTCGGCGTTCTCGCGCATCAGCCGCGCGGCGGCCTTCTGCAGCCGCGCGCGCTCCGCGACCGGCGTGGCCTTCCAGGCCTGGAACGCCGTCTCGGCGGAGCGGATCGCGGCGTCCACGTCGGCGCGGCCGGCATCCGGAACGCTGTCGATGGTCTCGCCAGTGGCCGGATCGAGCACGTCGAAGGTTGCGCCGCCCTGGGCTGCTACCCCGCGGCCGTCGATGAACATGTCCATCTCAGCGGCCCCGGGGTCAGATCAGGTCGAGCATCAGCGCGACCCGGGTCTTGGTCAGCGCCTCCTCGGCCATCTGTCGTCCGACGTCGGTTTCGAGCAGAGCGAGTTGCGTCGTCAGGCGGGCGGCATATTGATGCGGCGTCATCTTGAACCAGTCGCAGGCGACCGCGACGCCGGTGGTGGTGAAGCGCCACAGCTTGTCGGCGTCGCGCACGATCCGGTCGTTGAGCGAGCGCGGGTAGGGACGCGTGTCGTGTCCGTCGATGATCTCGGCGACCGCGACGATGACCGGCTCCGGCCAGTCGGCCTGCTCCAGCACCTCGCGCGACATGCGGACGCCTTCGCTCTCATGCAGGAAGCGTACGTCGGACTGCATCATGTTGGGGCCGAAACCCTTCTCGATGATGTCGGTCATGTCGATCGAGTACCAGCCGATGTCGTGCAGGATGATCGCAAGCGAGACGATGTCCTCGTCCGCGTCCGGATAGTGCGCCAGCAGCTTGCGCGCAAAAGCGTATGATAACGGAATGTGCACGTCGTTCTTGCGAGCGCGCATGTACGGCTCGCTGATGCGCCACACCTGATCATAGCGGCTGCCGATTTCGGGCCTGTCGAGCATTGCAATGCCAATCTTGCGGGGAAGGCCGGCGTCGCCGGCCTTCCGTGTTTCGGGGGTCAGGAGAGAACGGTGACTTCGCCGGTCGAGCCGTTGACGCGCAGCATCTGGCCGTTCTTGATCGAGGAGCTGGCGCGCCCCGTGCCGGTGACCGCGGGCAGGCCATATTCGCGGCAAACAATCGCGGCGTGAGACATCATGCCGCCGATGTCGGTGACGATCGCGTTGATCTTGCCGAAGATCGGCGCCCAGCTCGGCGCAGTCACAGGCGCGACCAGGATCTCGCCCTGCTGGATCTGACCGAGTTCGTCGGCCGAGCGCACGACGCGGGCGCGCCCCTCGACGATGCCGGGCGAGGCCGCCATGCCGGACAGCTTGGTGGTGTTCGCGGCGCCGTCGAGCCAGCGGCCGATGCTTTCCGTGGTGATGCCCCAGAGCATGATCGTGAACGGCTCGGTGATGACATCGGGCGGATTGTTGAGCGCGGGCTGCGGCGGCGTCGTCGCGAGCGCCGCGAGGATTGTCTTGCGCCGCTCGATCTCCGGCGGCCAGTAGGTCGGGCCGATTGCCGGCGCGCCGACCGCCCAGCCATTGCCATAGTCGAACAGGGCGTCGCGGACCTCCTGCCGGTTGAGATAGAACAGGTCGTCGGCGTCCTTCCAGAAGCCGGCATCGCGGAAGATCGCGCCGAGCTCGCGCATCTTGCGCCAGAACACGCTCATCGACCAATGTTCGATGTAGAAATTGTGGTTCTCGACATAGGGGAACACGGTGCGGGCGAGCCCGAGCTTGCCCTCGAAGGCGGCGCGCGCGTCGGCATCGAGCATCTCGGCGTATTCGGAGGTGATGCGGTCGCGCTCGCGCGCGATGGCTTGCGTCGGCCGGTCGATCTCCTCGCCACGCTGGACGCGGACGACGTAGTCCCTGATGTAGCCGAGCGGAATGTCGAGATGCTCGATCCAGTATTTGTCGGTCGAGTAGAAGCCGTTGCCCGAGGTGAAGTTGAACCAGGGGTCCTGCGCCTCCTTCCAGGCCTTGAGCCATTCCGCGCCGTTCGGCGCACGACCAACAGCGGCGAGTGCCTCGTCGACCGTGCCACTCTTCAGCGCCTCGGTGACGCCGAGCTTGACTGCGAGCTTGGCGAGCTTCTTCAGCTCGTCATCGGGGCGGAACAGGTCGACCTCGACGCCCTGGACCATCTTGGCGATGGCCTGGTCCGGAATGGTCGGGAATTGCCCCTTCATGAAGCTGAAGAAGTCGAGATAGGCGGCGTAGCCGAGATTCAGGAACTCGAAATGATACTGCCAGGTCTTGTACAGCAGCTGGATCGCGCGATCATAGGTCTCGGTCAGCGCATAGGTGTTGTCGAGGCCGACGCCGCCGGTGATCCAGTCGAGCGGGACGGCGTCGGGTAGCGGCTCGAAGCTGAGCGCCTCGAGGTCGGCGATGTTGGCGCGGACCTTCTTGTCCCAGTTGGCGAGCAGGCGATCCCAATTCTGGAAGTAGTAGCCGGCGCGCTCCATGAAATGCGGCACGCGGCCGCCGATCAGCTCGGGTGCGACCGCGACCGGACTCATGTAGCAATAGCCGTTGTGGATGCGGTATTCGACGCCGTTGGCCGGCGGGATCAGATAGTGCCGCGTGTTGTATTGGCCGAGGCACTTCACGGCGAACTCGACGGTGACGGCATCGAACGGTTTGAACGGGCTCGGCCAGTGCTGTGAATCGCAGAACCAGAACTTGCCGTCCTCCTTGTCGCGCAGGCTGTTCTGGAACTGCAGATAATAGGGATAGAGCTTCTCCCAGCCCTCGGCGCCGGCGGGCGTCTTCAGGTCATAGGGACTCGGAAATTTCGCGTGCGCCGTCATGATCGTTTCCCCTCGTTGTCTCTATCGCGTTGTCGTGATGCTCAGCGCTTGGCCTGGACTGGAGCGAGCAGTGTCCCCAGCACGCCGGCAATGCCGGTCTCGTAGACCGCCGTCGTCTGCTTCTTCTTCTGACTCCAGACCGTCTCGGGCCGACTCTGCAGCGCGACCAGATTTTCGTCCTCCGGCAGATCGGCGTCGATGGCCCACTCGACGTCCTGCGGGCAGCCCATGCTGCGCTCGAGCGACTTGGCGAGCCGGGCGACGGCAAGCACCTGGGCATTGGTCAGAGAGGGCAGGGTGCGTCGCTCCGGTGCGATGACACGCTCGACGGTGCGCCGCGCCGCGCGATCGGCGACCAGCTCGAAATCCTTCTCGGAGATGCGCTGCTTGATCACCTGCAGCAGCACCTTCTCGACCACGAAATTGTCCGGCGTGATCTCGCCGGAGACCACGGGCTCGCCGAGTCCAAAGGCGGAATCGATCACGATCTTGGTGCGGTCTCCGTTGATCGGATCGAGCGTCATCGCCACGCCGGCCGCGGAGGCATTGACCATCTTCTGAACGCCGACCGACATCAGCACGCCGATCTGGCCGAGCCCGTTCTCGGCGCGGTAGGAGATGGCGCGGGCATTGAACAGGCTGGCCCAGCACGCCTTGACCTTCTCGACCACGGCGTCCTCGCCGACCACCCAGAGATAGGTGTCCTGCTGGCCGGCGAAGCTGGCATCGGGCAGATCCTCGGCCGTCGCCGAGGAGCGCACCGCGACCGGCAGTTGGCCGTCGGGCGACATCCGGCGATAGGCCTCGCGGATCGCCTGCTCGACCACGCCTGGCATCGGCTGGGCGACGATCGCGTCGCGGATCTCGTGCGACAGTTTCTCCTCGTCGTCGACATCGTCGAGCACGATCCGCGACAGGCGCTCGCTGATCGTCGCCTCGAGCCCGTTGCTGTGGAGATGCAGGGCATAGGCGTCGGTCGCGACCGCAAAGCCCGCGGGCACGCGCACCCCTTGCGCGATCATGCGCGCGAGGCTGGCGCATTTGCCGCCGATGCGCGGGAAGTCGGCTTCGCGCGCGGCTTCGAACGGCACGATGAAGGATGCGGCTGCTTTGGCGCCCATGCGTCTGGTCCCCACCTTGTGATCCGGATCTGCTCCGGACTTGTTATTGCTTGCGACACGCGTCCGAGCGACGGACGCGCCGTATCATGCGACGTCCCATTCGATCCGAAGTGCCGTCGGCACGCGAAACGAGATGTTGTGAACGAAGTCGATGGTCTGGTCCGTGGCCAATCGCAGGCTCGGAAGACGACGTGTCAGCTCGCCCAGGGCAATGGCGAACTCGATGCGGGCGAGCTGCTGGCCGACGCAGGTGTGGATGCCGTAGCCGAACGCCAGATGGCTCCGCGCGTCGGAACGCCGGACGTCGAAGCGGGTCGGCGCCGAGAACACGCTTTCGTCGCGGTTGGCGGAGCCGATCAGCAGCAGGATGTTGGAGTCCTTCGGCACCGGCACGCCGCCGATCTCAGCGTCCTTCAGCGCGCGCCGGCGCCAGGCCACGATAGACGGGCTGAAGCGCAGCGTCTCTTCGACGGCGTTTGCAATGAGCTTCGGCTCGGCGATGATGGCTTCCCAGTTCTCACGCCGTTGCAGCAGCTCGCGCATGCCGTTGGCCATCAGGGTCGTCGTGGTCTCGTGGCCGGCGAACAGCGCGCTGTAGAGCACGCCGGCGATCTCCTCGTCGCTGATCTCGGCGCCGTCCTTCTGCAGCCGCACCAGGTCGCCCGGTAGATCGTCGGTCGGATCGTCGTGGCGCTGGCGCACCAGATCGCGGCAGTAGTTCCAGTATTCCACCATGTTGCGAGCGTGCTCGATCTGCTCGTCGTCGCTGAGATCGCCCCAGGTCAGGAGAGCGCGGCTCACCGCCCAGGACTTCACGCGCGGCACGTCCATGTTGGGAATGCCGACCAGCTTGAACAGCACCAGGGCCGGCACGTCATAGGCGAACTCGCGAAAGAAGTCGGCATGGCCGCGCCCGGCGAAGGCGTCGATCGTCTGGTTGACGATGGCCTTGATCTCCGGCTCGATCGCCCTGAATCGACGCGGTCCGAAGCAGCCCTGGACCAGCTTGCGGATGCGGGTGTGATCGGGCGGCACGCGGGCGGACAGGCCGGAATAGGCGGTGAAGCCGCCCTCGCGCATGATGCGCTTGCCTTCCTCGCACATCGGGCGCAGCGGCGCCTGGGCGTTCTCCGACGAGAAGGTACGCCAGTCGTCGAACACCGCCTTGATGTCAGCGTGACGCGCAACGACGTAGTATTTCAGCTCGTCAGAGAAGAAGACCGGCGCCTCGGCGCGTGCCCATTCGTAGAACGGGAACGGATCGCGCATCTCGAACGGATCGAAGTCCTTTGCGGCGTCGTGATAGGGGCATCGCGCCAGCTGAGCAGCCGAACCTGGCATGTCGTCCTCCCATTCGCCGCCCTCGACGGCGGCTCTGTTATGGGCTCACTCTAAGCGGCGGCCTTTGGGTTTTCTTTAGTCGATAACCCTATGACAATTTGAGATAAATCGTCAATTTGCGGGCGGCGGCTGCGGCGCCGTATGGCTCGGCTGGCGAAGGCCGGGCCCGGTCGGTGCGTGCGGGGCTCAAGCCGTCAGCTTGCGGTGCAGCTCCTGAAGCGAGGCGCTCTTCGGCCGGTTGTCGAAATGCTTGAGCGAGTCGAGGTAGAGCTTGAATTGGCGGTCGATCGCCTCGCGTCGTCCTTGCGCCTTGAACACCTGCATCGCCTCGGCATGCGCCATTTCGCACAATGGGTCGATCGCGAGCGCCTTCTGGCAATGCGCGAGCGCGGCCGAGTAGTCGCTGCGTTCGAGATGGATCCGCGCCGCGTCGCGCTGCACCTTGAAGAACATGTCGCGCAGCCAATAGCGCTTGCTCCAGCACCAGTCGCGCTCGCCATCATCGGCATATTCGACCGGAATGTCCTCGAACAGGTCTCCGGTGTAGAGACGATCTGCCGCCTGCAGGCAGATCAGCGCCTCGTCGCTGGCGCCGGCCTTGATGTGTCCCTGCGACTGCCGGCACAGCTGCTCGAAGGTCGAAATGTCGAGCCAGCTGCGCTCCGGCGGCACCAGCACGTAGCGCGAGCCCTCGCGCCGGACGTAGTTGCGGCCGCCGTCGCGTCCCTCCGACTGGCCGAGCGCCAGCCGAAGATAGCGCACGGTGTGATACAGGCGGTTGCGCGCCGCCTCGATGTCGTCGGCGTTGGGCCAGAGCAGATCGGCGAGCTCGTCGGTGCTGGCGCCGTGGCCGCCCTTCTGCAGCAGATAGGCGAACAGCGTCTTGGTCTTGCGGGTGGCGCCGCCCGGCGGGTCCCAGTTCACCTGGCTGCCGTCATTGCGATAGATCCGCAGACGGCCGAAGCAGCGAATCTTCCAGCGGTCGCGGCTGTCGAGGTGAACCGCGCCAGGCTCCTCTGCCGATCGGCGCAACAGCCACATCGGGTCGGCGCCTTCGGCGGCGTGCAACGCGGCCGCCGACGTTCCGATCCGCAGCTCCGGCGCGATCGCGCCAAGCCAGAAATCGACTTGCTCGCGCAGCGCGCCGCGTGTCTGCAGCCGCGACGGGAGCCAATGTGGGTTGCTGACCAGTCCGGCGCTGGTGAGGATCTGCGGATGGCCGCGGAGAGCGACGAGCAGCTGCTCGTCGATCAGCAGCCGGCGGTTGTAGAGCGAGGCGATCGAGAGCACAGACTGTCGGGTGAGCACCTCCGCAAGCGCCGGCCAGCCCTCGAAATTGGCGGTCGCGGAGTTGGTCTCGAGGCCCCAGCTCATGTCAACGACGAGCACGGCGGGGCCGTGATCACGGGTTGGCGACACCCACGTCTCGATCTGGGCTGCGACGTCACGGAACGAGATCGGGACCCGAAGCAGCGCCATGTCGACGAAGCTCTTGCCCTCGACGGATCGGATCTTGCTGACGCGCCTCGCAAGCCGCTCGGCGATCGTGATCGCTTTTGCGTCCGCCGCAATCACGAAGATCCGCGAGGGGCGTGCAACGGTGACGTAGTGCTTGAAGAAGTCCGCGAAAAGCAGTCTTTGTTGCGTCGCAAAATGGGCGAGGTTGACACAACTATTCTCAGCCATCGGTACCCACCCGCAACAACCCCTATCGGAGGCGGCAGACTGGAGCCAGTCTAAGAGTGGCCGTTGGAAACATGCAAGGCCCTGTTTCGCAAGTACTGGTCACGAGCTTCAAGTGGTTCTCTCTGTGGTTTTCGAGCGCACCTGCAACCAGACTGTGATGGGCGGCAGGCTGTCGATCGGCTTCTTTGATTTTGCTCTGGTTTCTTCTGCCTTCGATCGCATGCGCGTCGTCGCAAATGGGCTCGGCGCGACGCGAACGAGTCCTTTGCGCTACGCGACCGGAGACTCGCTTCCACAAGGCTTGACGCTAGAACGAGCCGGGGACACCGTCCCGAACTGGAGGAGCCCCTCGGGACCCGCTCAATTGCTACGCCCCGCCTGAAACGCTCTGCAATCGAGCGCGAGCGAACGCGATGTACCAGTCGAGGCAGCTGGGATTGGCCATCGCGTCGCGGTTGATGACCTTGTCGAGCGGCTGTCCGAGCAGAAGCTTCTTGATCGGGAGCTCCTGCTTCTTGCCGGACAGCGTGCGTGGGATCTCGGCCACTGCAAAGATCTCATCAGGCACGAAGCGTCGCGACAGGCCGGCTTCGACCGCCATGTTGATCTTCCGCTTCATCTCCGCGTCGAGCGCGACGCCATCGCGCAGCACCACGAACAGCGGCATGTAGCTGTCGCGGCCGAGATATTCGAGATCGACCACCAGCGAATCCAGGACCTCCGGCAGCGCCTCGATGGCCGAGTACAATTCGCTCGTCCCCATGCGCAAGCCGTGGCGGTTGATGGTGGCGTCGCTGCGGCCATAGATGATGCAGGAGCCGTCCGGATCGACCTTGAGCCAGTCGCCGTGCCGCCAGACCGGCGCGCCGTCGCGGGTCTTGAACGTGTCGAAGTAGCTTGAGAGATAGCGCGCATTCCCGGCGTCGTTCCAGAACCGGAGCGGCATCGAGGGCATCGGCTCGGTGCAGACGAGCTCTCCGAGCTCGCCGATCACGGGCTCGCCCTGGTCGTTGAACGCCTCGACGGCCGCGCCGAGCGCGCGGCACTGCATCGTTCCTGGCACCTGCGGTAATTCGCGATTGCCGCAGATGAAGGCGCCGGCGAAGTCGGTGCCGCCCGAAATGTTGGACCACCACATCTGCGCCTGGGCGCGGCTGCCATTGACCTTTGCGAGCTCGGCGAACCGCTGGTCGAACCAGGCTTGCGTATCCGCGCTCAGCGGCGAGCCGGTGGAGCCGAGACAGCGAAGATGCGACAGATCGCCCGCATCGGCCAAATCGATATCCGCCTTCACACAACTCGCGAAGAATGCCGCGCCGGCGCCGAAGAACGTTGAGCGGGAGTTCGCGACGAACCGCCACAGCGTGGTCCAGTCCGGCTTGTCCTTCGGCCCCGCCGGACTGCCGTTGAAGATGCAGCAGGTGGTGCCGTTCAGGAGCGCGCCGACCTGGTTGTTCCACATGATCCAGCCGGTCGAGCTGTACCAGTGATAGCGCTCGCCGAACGAATTGGGCTGGTAGGAGCAGCCGATGTCGTTGTGCAGCCCGAGCAGGGCCAGCGTGACGATGATGATCCCGCCATGACCATGCACGATCGGCTTCGGCAGCCCGGTGGTGCCGCTCGAATAGACGATCCAGAGCGGATGATCGAAGGGGAACCATTCCGGCTCGAAGGTGTCGATGGCTGGGCCGGTTCTTGCCAGGATATGAGCCAGACGGACGTCCCCGCGAACCGGCGTGCCGCCGTCGTCACTGTGCAGGATGACGTGGCCGACCGTCGGCAACGACCGGCGCAACTCCTCGACGACATCGCGCCGATCGTGCCGGCGCCCCGCATAAGTGACGGCATCGCAGGCGATCAGCACCTTCGGTTCGATCTGCTTGAAGCGGTCGACCACGGCGGGGGCGGCCATGTCGGGCGCGCAGACGCTCCAGATCGCGCCGATGCTGGCCGCCGCGAGAAACGCGATCATGGCTTCCGGAATATTGGGCAGATAGGCGGCGACCCTGTCGCCGGGCGCGACGCCTTGCTCGCGCAGATGCAGCGCCAGCGCGGCTGCCTTTCGCCGCAGCTCCGGCCAGGATGTTTCCCTGAGCTTCCCATCCTCGTCACTGCTGATGACCGCGGGCAAGCCCGCGGCCTCGGCCGCTTCGACATGGCGAAGCACCTGCCGTGCGTAGTTGACCGAAGCGCCTGGAAACCAGAGGGCTCCCGGCATCGTGCGCTTGGCCAGCACGGAGGAAAACGCGGTCGGCGACTGCAGGTCGAAATAGTCCCAGATGCTCCGCCAGAAGCCGCCGAGATCGCGGGTGGACCATTGCCGCATCTCCTCGAAGGTCTCGAAGTGGAGGCCACGATTGTCCCTCAGCCATTGCCGATAGAGAGCCATTTGCGGGACGTAGGGAGCTGTCATCATTCATTCCGGCTTGTTTGCATCGTACGGAGACGCCAAGAGGCGCTCATGAAGAGGCGCTCATTTCGCCTTCTGCTTCCGCTTCTTGTAGAGCGCGTTGAAGCCTCCGGCCATGAAGGTCACGAACCGCTCGCGGACCGCCACGAAATCGTCGGACTTGCACAGGCCGCCGGACAGCCGGTCGATGCGGCCCGTCCGTGACAGGATCAGCGAGTAGGCGCCGGAGGTGAACTGGAAGCTCCAGAACAAATCCTCGGGTGCGGCGTCGGGCAACGCCTTCTGGAGCAGGCCGATGAGACGCAGCACCATCGGATCGAGATAGGCGTCCATCATTTCCACACCGTAGCCCGGCGCGTTGGCGACCTGCGCGAAGATGCGGCCGAAGTGTCGCCAGTTGTCCTCTTCGTTGACGTAGACGTCGAACGCGCCGTCGTAATAGGCGCGCAGCGCGCCTTCCACGGTCGGACGATCTCCGACCTTGGCCTCGTAGGCATCCAGCCCGGCCGTGCGCACCGTGACGGCGTATTCCATACGGCGTTCGAACACGGCATCGAACAACGCTCTCTTGCCATCAAAGTAGTAATGGATCAGCGCGGGATGGATGCCCATCCTGTCGGCCACATCCTTGATCGTCACGCCATAATAGCCGAGCTGCGCGAACAGCTCCTCGCTGGTGTCGAGGATGAGCTTCACCGTCGTCGCGCGCTGTTCCGCCCGTGTTCGGCGCCCCTCGGGCTTCGGCTGTGCGGCCATGCTCTCCCTGATCCCTGATCGGCGCACGCGACGCCATTGCTGTCTCGACGATGCGGGGGCGGGCGCGCCCGGTCAAGCGGGACTTCGGCGTTCCAACAATTTCATTTAGTGCTAAATGAATGAACTTGACCGGAGGTCGGCCGGACTGTAGGTCTGCAGGCGTGACGGAAGTGATCCCCGAGCAGGTGGGCAGCCCGAGCTGCCGCCCTCGGCGCGCGCTGACGTCATCAACAATCGGCTGGCGATCGATCGGCCGCTCACGGGAGGACACATGACACGGCTCAAGTCGACGGGGGCTGCCCTGCTGATGCTCGGCGTGGCCCTTTCAGCCCCGGCGCTCGCAGAAAAGAAATACGACGTCGGCGCCACGGATACCGAGATCAAGATCGGTCAGACCAATCCCACGAGCGGACCGGCGTCCACCTTCGGCGCGATCGGCAGGGCGGAGGCGGCCTATATCCGGATGATCAACGAGCAGGGCGGTGTCAACGGACGCAAGATCAACCTGATTCAATATGACGACGCCTATAGCCCGCCGAAGACGGTCGAGCAGGTGCGCAAGCTGGTCGAAAGCGACGAGGTGCTCACCACGTTCCAGATCATCGGCACGCCGCCGAATGCCGCGGTGCAGAAATATCTCAACAGCAAGGGCGTGCCGCAGCTGCTGGCCGGAAGCGGCGCGTCCCGCTTCACCGATCCCAAGAATTTCCCGTGGACCATCTCCGCCAACCCGAACTACCAGTCGGAGGCGCATATCTACGCGAAATACATTCTCGAGAACTTTCCGAACGCCAAGATCGGCATCCTCTATCAGAACGACGATTTGGGCAAAGATTACGTCAAGGGGCTGAAGGATGGGCTCGGCGCCAAGGCCGGCATGATCGTCAAGGAGCTGTCCTACGAAGTGTCCGACCCGACCGTCGATTCGCAGCTGGTGACGCTCAAGGCCTCGGGTGCCGACCTGTTCTACAATATGTCGACGCCCAAATTCGCAGCGCAATCGATCAGGAAGGCCGCCGAGCTCGGCTGGAAGCCTGTGCACATCCTCGAGGTCAACGCGACGGGTGTCGGTCAGGTGCTGGTCCCAGCCGGCCTGGAGAATGCCAAGGACATCATCTCCGTTGCCTACGGCAAGGATCCGCTGGATCCGCAATGGGCCGACGACGATGGCATGAAGCGCTACAAGGCGTTCATGGCGAAATATGCGCCGGGCGAGGACGCCAACAGTGGTTACGCGACCTACGGCTATTCGACGGCGGCGCTGCTCGTCCAGATCCTCAAGCAATGCGGCGACGAGCTGACGCGGGCCAACATCATGAAGCAGGCCACCAACATCAAGGGCTTCGTGCCGGATCTGGGGTTGCCGGGGATGTCGATCACGACGACGTCCGATGATTACCGCATCAACAAGCAATTCCAGATGATGAAGTTCGACGGTCAGCGCTGGATCATTTCGGGGCCGATCCTGACGGACGACTTCAAGGCGGACTAAGTCATCGCCTGGCCCCGACCTCAGCCGGGTGCCGCTTGCGGGCCCGACGTCGGCGGTCTCGGGCCGGCGTCCACCCAAAGAACTCTCTCCATCGGAGCGCCGTGCATGACCAGTGAAGCCGTTCGCCGCCGTCGGGGCTTCGACCCCGCGGCGCTCGCTGCGATCGGTCCGGCGCTTGCCGAGTTCGTCGATCGCGGCGAGCTCGCAGGCATCGTGTCGCTGACGTCGCGGGGCGGCGAGGTCGTTCACGCTGAGACCATCGGCTGGCGCGATGTCGAGACCAAGAGCCCGATGCGCCCGGACACGCTGTTCCGGATCGCGTCGATGACCAAGCCGATCACCTCGGTGGCGGCGATGATGCTGGTCGAGGAGGGCAGGATCGGCTTGGCGGACCCGATCTCGCGCTGGATTCCGGAGCTCGCCGATGTCAGGGTGCTGCGCAATCCCGCCGGCCCGCTCGACGACACCGTACCCGCCGACCGCGCGATCACGATCGAGGATCTGCTGACGCATCGCGCAGGGATTGCCTACGCGTTCTTTTCGGAAGGCCCACTCAAGCTCGCCTACGAGCGCGCGCTCGGCGATCCCGCCATGAACCGGTCGACGCCCGACCAATGGCTCGCCGCGCTCGGTACGCTGCCGCTGGCGCATCAGCCCGGCGACCGATTCCACTATGGTCATTCGACCGACGTGCTCGGTTTCCTGATCGGCCGGGTCGAAGGCAAGCCGTTCCGGGAGGTGCTGCGAGAGCGCATCTTCGCCCCGCTCGGCATGGTCGATACCGATTTCTGGTTGCCGCATGCCAAGCGCGATCGTCTCGCAAGCCTGTACAGCTATGAGGAGGCGACAAGCCGGCTCGCGAAGATCGAGCCGGTGATGTACGACGCGCCGCCCGCCTACACGCCTGGCGGTGGCGGCTTGATCTCGTCCGCGCCCGACTATCATCGGTTCGCGTGCATGCTGCTCGGAGGAGGGAAGCTGAACGGCGTCAGGTTGCTGCGGCGTGAAACCGTCGAGCTGATGCGGACCAACCGTCTGACCCCGTCGCAGCGGAAGGTCCCATTCGCCGGCATGCCGCTGTGGCAGGCCTGCGGGTTCGGGCTCGGGGTTGCGATTGCCGAGACGCCGGTCGGCAATCCCTATGCCTGCGGCGCGCCGGGATCGATGACCTGGCCGGGCATCTTCGGCACGTGGTGGCAGGTCGATCCCGTCAACGATCTGATCATGATCTATCTGATTCAGCATCAGGTGCCGGTTTCGGCCGGAGTAGCGGCCACGATCGCCACCGGGCGCGGCGCTGCCGGGCGCCGGGCTCTGCCCATTTTTCAGAGTGGAACCTATGCGGCGCTGTCCGATATGGCGGAACACACGATATGACCTTGCCGCGGATGCGAGTGGTGGAAAGGAGGTTGTCCACGATGTGGACGCCGACATTCCGCGTAATGAAACGTTCGAGCAGCGCGAGCTTCTGCCTCGCATGCCGGAACTGCAACATGCCTTCGTGACATCCTTGAGCTTGTATTCCGCCCGTTATTCTGCTCAGTGCCTTTTCAATTGCGCGATCATGCGCATCGATCGATCGACTGAAGTCGACAGCCAGTGAGGAAACAAAATATGCGCAAGTTAACTTTGGCCATTGCCCTGATCGTTCCGATGCTCGGTCATGCCGCGCAGGCCGAGGACGCCATCAAGATCGGCTATATCGATCCGCTGTCCGGCGGTGGTGCCAGCGTGGGCGAGGGGGGCCTGAAGACTTTCCAATATCTGGCCGACGAGCTCAACGCCAAGGGCGGCATTCTCGGCCGCAAGGTCGAGATCGTGCCGTACGACAACAAGACCAATCCGCAGGAGAGCCTGGTCCAGGCCCAGAAGGCGATCGATGCCGGCGTTCGCTACATCACGCAAGGCAACGGTTCATCCGTCGGGCTCGCCCTGGAGGACTTCGTCAACAAGCACAACACCCGCAATCCGGGCAAGGAAGTGCTTTATTTCAACTATGCCGCCGTCGATCCGAGCATGACCAACGAGAAGTGCAGCTATTGGCATTTCCGCTGGGATGCCAGCTCGGACATCAAGATGGAGGCGCTGACCAACTACATCAAGGACATCCCGTCCATCAAGAAGGTGTACCTGATCAACCAGGACTATTCGTTCGGCCAGTCCGTCCGCAGCGACGCGCGCAAGATGCTGGCGGCGAAGCGCGCCGATGTGCAGATCGTCGGCGACGAGCTGCATCCGCTGCTGAAGATCACGGACTTCTCGCCCTATATCGCCAAGATCAAGGCCTCCGGCGCCGACAGCGTCATCACCGGCAATTGGGGCCAGGACATCGCGCTGCTGCTCAAGGCCGCGGCTGACGCCGGCCTGAAGGTCAATTGGTACACGTATTACGCGGGCGGCGCCGGCGGTCCGACCGCGATCAAGCAGACCGGCCTGGATCATCAGGTCTTCCAGCTGACCGAAGGATTCGCCAACTCCGGCAACCAATCGGCGATGGACTACGAGAAGGCGTTCCGCGCCAAGGTCAACATGTCGCTGTGGTATCCGCGCGCGGTCAACGAGATGCGCATGTTCAAGGCGGCGGCCGAGAAGGCCAACTCCGTCGACCCGGTGAAGGTCGCCGCGGCGCTCGAGGATCTCAAGTTCGAGGTCCTGGACGGCGGCACCGGCCTCATGCGCAAGGATGATCACCAGTTCTTCCAGCCGATCTACATCTCCTCCTTCGGCAAGCTTGCGGCGAACGAGCCGTTCGACGAGGAGAACACCGGCTGGGGATGGCATCTGGTCTCCAAGGTCGATACGCCCCAGGCCATGGTGTCGACAACCTGCAAGATGACGCGGCCGTAATCACCGCACCGGCCTCCCGCACGGCCCCACCGTGCGGGAGGCCTCGCGCCGATCTGACCCGGACTGAGCGGCCAGGGCATCGAAGCCCGACATTCGCGAGTGCGCCGTGCTTGAACTCATCGTCATCTCCACCCTCAACGGCGTGCTGTTCGGCATGCTGCTGTTCCTGCTGTCGAGCGGATTGACCGTCATCTTCAGCATGATGGGGGTGCTCAATTTCGCCCATGCCAGCTTCTACATGCTGGGCGCCTTTTTCGGCTTCCAGCTCACCAAATGGCTGGGCTTCTGGCCGGCGCTGCTGCTGGCGCCGCTCCTGGTGGGAGCGATCGGCATGGCCGTCGAACGTTACGGGCTGCGCAATACGCACAAGCATGGTCATGTCGCCGAGCTGCTGCTGACCTTCGGCCTCGCATTCGCGATCGAGGAAATCGTCTCGATGATTTGGGGCAAGACGCCGCTGGACTATCGCGTCCCGGCGCTGCTGGATTTTCCCGCGTTCACGATCTTCTCGACCAACTATCCGGCCTACAAGCTGTTCATGCTGGCGGTGTCGGTCACGATCTTCGTGGTGCTGCTGGTCGTGCTCAAGCGCACCCGCGTCGGCCTGATCGTACAGGCGGCGCTGACACATCCTCACATGGTGGGCCATCTCGGCCACAATGTCGGACGCGTGTTCATGGTGGTGCTCGGGGTCGGCAGCGCGCTGGCCGGCCTCGCCGGCGTGATCGCCGGACCTGCCTTGGTGACGCAGTCCGACATGGCCGCGGCGCTCGGGCCGATCCTGTTCGTGGTCATCGTGTTCGGCGGCCTCGGCTCGCTGCCGGGCGCCTTCATTGCCTCGCTGGTGATCGGCCTGGTGCAGACCTTCGCCGTCGCCTTGAACGGCTCGCTGGCAAGCGCTTTCGGTCCGCTCGATCCCTCCGCCGGACCATCGGTGCTCACCGACATCTGGAACGTCACGATCGCACAGGTCGCACCGATCGTGCCCTACCTGCTGCTGGTGCTGGTGCTGATCGTGCGCCCCGTGGGCCTGATGGGGACGCGTGAATCATGACCGCAGCAGTCACCTCGGCCTCGCCCATGTCGGCGAAGCCGGCCGGCTCCCACCTCCGCTTCTACGCCATCTGGCTGATCGGCATTGCCGTGCTGATCATTCTTCCGCAGCTGTTCAGCTCCGGCGGATCGCTGACCTCGTTCAGCCTGATCGGGATCGCGATCGTCTTCGCGCTCTCCTACAACATCCTGCTCGGCCAGACCGGGCTGCTGTCGTTCGGCCATGCGGTTCACTACGGCCTCGGCGGCTTTGCCGCCTGCCACATGATGAACGCGGTGGTCGCGCATGGCTGGCCGGTTCCGCTGCCGTTCATTCCGCTGTTCGGCGGGCTGGGCGGGCTCGCCTTCGCCATTCTCCTCGGCTGGGTGATGACCAAGCGGGCCGGCACGGTGTTCGCGATGATCTCGCTTGGGATCGGCGAGCTCGTCGCATCGTCGTCGCTGATCCTGCGCTCGGTGTTCGGCGGCGAAGCCGGCATCACCACCGACCGCACGGCCTTGCCGCGCATGTTCGGCTGGACCTTCGGGCCGCAGCTGCAGGTCTATTACCTGATCGCGTTCTGGCTGGTGCTGTCGGCGATCGCGATGTACGCGCTGACCCGGACGCCCTTGGGCCGGATCAGCAACGCCGTTCGCGACAATCCCGAGCGCGTCCAGTTCATCGGCTACGATCCTCATGTCGTCCGCTATCTCGCTTACTGCTTTGCTGGCTTCTTCGCCGGCGTCGCGGGGGGTCTCGCGGCGATCAGCTTCGAGATCGCCAATTCCGCCTATCTCGGCGCGATCCAGTCGGGGCTCGTGCTGTTTTCGACCTTCATCGGCGGGACGGCCTATTTCTTCGGCCCGATCCTCGGCGCCATCCTGGTGACCTATCTCCAGCTCGGGCTGACGAGCCTCACCAGCGTCTGGCAACTGTATTTCGGTATCATCTTCATCGGGATCGTCATGTTCTCGCCCGGCGGCATCGCCGGCCTGTTGATGATGCACCGGCCGCTGATCCGCGCCGGGACACTCGGAATGGTGATCCCGTCCTATCTCCTGGCGGTCGTGCCGACCGCGGCGCTCGCCTGCGGCGTCATCCTGACCATTGAGACGGTCGCGCGCTATTCCGGCGGCGACGCGATCAACCTGTTCGGCGTGGCGTTCAATCCGCAATCTCCGGTGACGTGGGCTGTCGCCGCGGTCGAGGTAGTGGGTGGATTCCTCGTCGCACGCTTGACTTGGCGACGGATCGCCGAAGCCTGGGACAGGGCCGCCACCGTGGCGCGAGACCGGGGGTATCTGGCATGACAGCAGCCATCGAAGTCCGCGGCGTCGAAAAGCGCTTCGGCAATGTCAGCGTGATCCGTGACCTCAATCTCAGCGTTGCCAAGGGCGAGCGACACGCCATCATCGGTCCGAACGGTGCCGGCAAGTCCACGACGTTCAACCTGATCAGCGGCCACATCCGGCCGAGCTCGGGCGAGGTGCGATTGAACGGCGCGGTCATCTCCGGCCTGCAGCCGTTCGAGATCAACCGCCGCGGCCTGTCACGCTCGTTCCAGGTGACCAACGTATTCTCCCGCATGACGGTGTGGGAGAACGTTCGGTGTGCCGTGCTGTGGGCGACCGGGCATCGCTACGCCTTCTGGAAGAACGTCGACAGCCTGCCGGAGGTGTGTCAGCGGACCGCGGAGATCCTCGACGACATCCATCTCACCCACCGGCGTGACGTTCCCGCGGGGCTGTTGACCTATGCCGAGCAGCGCGAGCTCGAGATCGGCGTGACCATCGCGAGCGGCGCGACCGTCGTCATGCTCGACGAGCCGACCGCCGGAATGAGCAACGCGGAAACCGAGCGCGCCGTGGCCTTGATCCGGCGGCTCACCGAGGGGCGGACCTTGGTGATCGTGGAGCACGACATGAGCGTCGTGTTCGGCCTTGCCGATCGCATCTCGGTGCTGGTCTATGGCCACATCATCGCGTCGGGAACGCCCGAGGAGATCCGGCGCGACCCGAAGGTGAGGGAAGCCTATCTCGGCGAGGAGACCCACTGATGCTCGAAGTCAGGAACCTCCACGCCTATTACGGCAAGAGCCACATCCTCCAGGGCGTCGATCTCGACGTCGCCGCGGGCGAAGTCGTCAGCCTGCTCGGCCGCAACGGCGTCGGACGCTCGACCACCGTCAAGGCGATCATGGGCGAGGTCAGTCCGCAGGGGACGATCCGCTTCAAGGGCAGGGACATTGCCGGCCTGCCGAGCTACAAGATTGCGCGGCTCGGGCTCGGCTACGTGCCCGAGCATCGCGACATCTTTCCGAGCCTGACCGTGCGTCAGAATCTCGTGCTCGGCATCAAGGATATCAGGCGGCCGGGCAAGTGGCGCCTGCAGGACATGCTGGACATGTTTCCCAATCTCGCCGCGCGCGCCGATACGCCGGCCGGCGTGCTATCGGGCGGTGAGAAGCAGATGCTGACCACCTGCCGGACGCTGATGGGCGACCCTGATCTGATCATGATCGACGAGCCGACCGAAGGTCTGGCGCCGCTGATCGTGCAGCAGGTCGGCGACCTGATCGCGCGGATCGCGGAGGCCGGCGTCGCGATTCTGCTCGTCGAGCAGAAGCTCTCGATTGCGATGCGCATCTCCAAGCGCGTCTACGTCATGGGTCACGGCCGCGTCGTGTTCGAGGGAACACCGGACCAGCTCAAGGCCAACACCGCGGTGCGCCAGGAATGGCTCGAAGTCTGACCGTCGCGGAATTTGGGGACGGTCACCCGCCACCGAAGTTTCATCCAGCAGCATTTTGAGTCCGAGTAGGTCTCGCAGTGAGACCGAAATTTGGACCACCCATGACGAGAGTTTTGCGCTTCTGATCACGGTGGCGGGCTGGTTGCGCCAGCGCGTCATGCAGCAGAATAGGCGGATTGTTGCCGATCGCGCGTCGCAGTGCGCGATGCCGCGTCCGGAATTCCGCCCGACTTCGACCACGCGATGCCCGACGTGCGGGAGGGGAAGCGGTCGGGCAAGCCACATTTCATGCGCTACCTTAAAGCGATTCCAGCGGCGTCGCCGTCGAATTCGATTGATGCATCACGGCATGATCAGCATGATACCGGCTCTCGATTTGTCTTGAGCGACGAAGTCCTTGTCGTTTTGACAGCTGCCGGACTCGTCATTGGTGCGCAGAGTGGGATGAGCGTCGAGCGCTGGTCGTGCGCGCGCTTTCGCTCGTCTGCTGGTTTCCGGATTGTCGGATTTCGATCGTGGTCGATCCATCCCGCCCAGCGTCCCGGATACAGGTGACTGCGATGCCGAGATTCGATGCAAATGTCTGGCGCTGCTGGGTGCCGGGCGCGGTGGGTGGTGAAGCAAGGTAGGTTCGAGCGCAATGCGGCTGTGGGTTCAGGTTCACACGTGGACGTCGCTGATCAGCATGATCTTTCTGCTGATGCTGTGTCTGACGGGACTTCCGCTGATCTTCCATGACGAGATCAGCCACTATCTCGAGGACGAGATTTCCGCGCCCGCGATGCCGCCAGGAACTCCCGTTCTGCCGCTCGATCGCCTGATCGCCTCTGCCAGGCAGCAATTGCCCGAGCAGTACGTCATGTTCGTGGCCGTGAAGGAAACCGAGCCGCTCGTCGTCGTCGCGATGTCGCCGACTGCCATCCCGGTGCCGGGCCAGTTTCATCGGCTGACCGTCGATACCCGCACTGGTGTCGTCCTCGGCGAGGAGCCGCCGCGGCAGGACGTCATGGACATCATCCTGCGCATCCACAGGGACATGTTCACGGGCCTGCCCGGTGAGCTCTTTCTCGGTCTGATGGGATTGGTGTTCGCGGCGTCCATCGTCTCGGGCGTCGTGGTCTATTGGCCGTTCATGCGGCGTCTGCAATTTGGAACGGTACGGGATCGCTCGACACGCCTCAAATGGCTCGACATGCACAATCTGCTCGGGATCGTCACGGTGAGCTGGACGCTTGCAGTCGGCGTGACCGGCACCATCAACACGCTCGCGGTGCCGTTGTTCGATCTCTGGCGGGCTCAGACCATGCCGGCGCTGCTCGCTCCCTATCAGGGCAAACCGCTTGCCGAGGCCGCATCCGTCGAGGCCGCGGTCGACGCGGTCCGCACGGCGTTCCCTGACCGGCTGGTGGCGTCCGTGACCATGCCGACGACCGCACGGTTCGGCAGCCCGCAGCATGTGATCGTCTGGACAAAGGGCAGGACGCCATTCACGGCGCGCATGTTCACGCCCGTGATGGTCGACGCGCGGGACAGCACCAAGATGGTGGCGCCGCAGCTGGCTTGGTATCTGCGCGCGCTTCAGGTGTCGCGGCCGCTGCATTTTGGCGACTATGGCGGACTGCCGCTGAAGATCATCTGGGCGCTGCTCGACGTGATCACCATCATCGTGCTGTGCAGCGGTCTCTATCTCTGGGCTGCCAAGCGATGGGGCAGCAAGCGCCGGCTCGCGAGCGTCGTTGCCGCGCCGGTGACGGTGTCGCCATGAGCTCGTCCGCATCGACCTCAGCGCCGTCGGCCCGCGTGGCGCAGCTGTCGACATGGCAGGTGTTTCGCGCGCCGTTGCTGGTCGGCATCGTCGCCGCAGCCGGCCTGATCTTCGGCTTGTTCGGCGACGGCTTGTGGGACGGCCTGTGCTGGCTCGGACTATCGGTTCCGATCCTGCTGTCGCTGATCTACAGCGCAGGATGGAATTTCGGCTCTCAACCAGGCTCTCAGGACGTGCAGGTCGACGCGTAGAAAACGCCCTGCCGACTGGTCCCATTCCGACACCGTGATGCCGACGAGGCCCAGATGGCGTCAGCCTGACCTCGCTCGAGACGCTCGCTGTCGCGCGGCCGCTGCATTCAGCCCGCAGTCTACCGACGCACGAGCGACGCAGAGCTGATCCCGGCTCTTGAAACAATCGGACACAAAGAGGCGCGCCGGCGGTTGCGCATCTGAATCAGATGCGGCAGAGTTGCGGCGATTTCGCAGATTTATTGAATCAAAGAGATGCACTGATTAGTAAAGGCGCGCCCGCATCGCCGGCGCCGACGTGGGACCGACGTCCTCGTCTCACTCGTGACGCTTGAGGCGTGCCGTTTTTCTCCAGGGCGAGTGCGTAGCTCACAGTGAAGTGCGAGAGTCGCGCGCTTCTTTGGAAGCCTTCGAAAAAGCGGCGCGCAAAAAATCCTGCTGCAACGACAAGCCCTTGAATCGTGATTGTTGACGAAGCTGCCGCTCGTTAGACGAGTTCTACGTGCAGCGACGCCATCCTCGAATACCTGTGTGTTAGGAGCGCCGACGGACCAAGTTGGAACTTGGAATGATCGGGGTGTCAGAATGATTTGTCGCGTGAAGGATAGAGACGTCGGGTTTACGATTTCATTGGGTCTTGTGAGCTCGTTGGCGCTCACGCTGAATGTCTGGGGCGTCCAACAGGCGTTCGCGCAGACCAAGCTTCCCGACGTGACGGTCGATGCGCCCAAGCCGAAGGCGCGGCAGACCGTTCAAAGAACCCAGGCGACATCGACGCGGAACGCGCAGCGCAGGGTGGCAACGCGAAATCTCCCCCCCAGGGCTCCCGTTCCCTATGTGACGCCGTCGACAGGCACGATCGGCGCGCCGCCGTCACCCTATGCCGGCGGCCAGGTTGCGAGCGGCGGGGGGCTCGGGCTGCTCGGCAATCGCGGCGTGATGGACACGCCCTTCAACCAGACCAGTTTCACGTCGCAACTGATCCAGAACCAGCAGGCCCGCACCATCCGCGACGTGCTGATCAATGATCCCTCGGTGCGCACGGTCCAGGCCGCCGGCGGCGGTGCCGACAGTCTTTTCATCCGGGGCTTCCAGTACGACAGCGGCGACTACTCTCTGAACGGCCTCGCGGGCATCGCGCCCTATTACTCGACGGGGGCAAACTTCATCGAACGCGTGGAGCTGCTGAAAGGACCGGCTGCTCTGCTCAATGGCATGACAGTGGGCGGCACCGGTGCATCGAGCGCTGGCGCCGTGGGCGGCAGTGTAAACCTCGTCACAAAGCACGCACTGGATACGGACATCACCCAATTGACCACGACCTACGTATCCAGGTCGCAGTTCGGTGAGCAGATTGACGTCGGCCGCCGCTTCGGCGAGCGTAAGGAATGGGGTGTACGCTTCAACGGCGGCTACTCGAAGGGGGACACGCCTTGGAACCGGCAGACCGATGAACTGGGCAACGCCAATCTGGCAGTTGACTATCACGGCGAGAACGTCCGAATCGATGCCGATGTCGGCTATCAGGCCGACAACCTGCGGCCGCCCCTGCGATTCTTCGGTCTGGACACGTCAAGCACGACCAAGATAACGAGCATTCCGGCGCCCCCGGCTGCGGGCACCAACTTTCAGGTCCCCTGGGCCTATTACGTGCCGACGGACTTCTATTCGACGGTCAAGGGCGAGGTCGATCTGAACGACAAGCTCACCGCCTACGCGTCGTTCGGCTACCACGACAGCAACATCAACTATCGCTATCCGTCGCCCAATCTCATTGACAACGCGGGCAACATCGCAGTGCCGCTTCCCGGAACAGCCAGCGAGAGGTTCGAAACGCTGGCCGGCGACGCGGGGATCCGCGCCACGATGGACACGGGTCCGGTCAACCATGCCGTCAACGTCGGTTACTCGATCACCGATCGGACCTATGGTCAGCATCTCACGACCGTGAAAGCGGGCGCTGCCCCGCTGCAATGGAATCTGTACACCGAGCCGACCAACGTCGGTCTGCCGGACTTCCCCCGGCTGTTCGCCGACCAGATCATTGGCGCCAATCTCTGGAGCGTCGGTGTATCAGATACGATGTCGATCCTCAACAAACGTGTCCAGCTCACGGTCGGCGTCCGCAGGCAGACCGCGGGCACCGAGGTAACCAACCTGATATCTTCGAGCGGAAGTCGTCCGTTCTCGGACACCTCCGTCTGGACACCCGCCTATGCCCTGGTGGTAAAGCCGGTCGAGCACGTCTCGCTCTATGCCAACTACATCGAGGGCCTGCAGACGCCGGTCGTCGTCCCAACCGGTTACACGAACTCCGGCACGGTGTTCGCGCCCGGTCAGACCAAGCAGGTCGAGACCGGCGTCAAGATCGATTTTGGTCGCATCACAACCACACTGAGCGCCTTCGACATTTCCAAACCCAGCGTGATTACGACGGGAACGTCTGGTTCACTGACGCAGGTGATGAATGGCGTTCAGCGCAACACCGGCGCTGAATTCAACGTCTTCGGCGAGGTGACGCCAGCGTTTCGGCTACTCGGAGGTCTCGCCTATATCCATGGTGTGCAGGAGAAGACATCGGGGGGCCTCACTGACGGCAAGCGTGCAGTCGGCGTGCCTGAACTCACGGTCAACCTGGGCGCCGAATGGGATACACCGTTCGTGCGGGATCTTACCTTGACGGGCCGCGTCGTTTACACCGGCGAGCAATATGTCGATACGTACAACAAGCTCGTGCTGCCAGACTGGACGCGTTTTGATCTGGGGGCCCGCTATACCTTCACGTCGCCCTGGAACGGAAAGCCCATTGTGGTGCGGGCCAGCGTCGAGAACGTATTCAACAAGGCCTATTGGGCGTCCGCCTATAGCAGCGTGATCACTCTGGGCGCGCCGCGCACCTATCTGGTCTCAACGACGTTCAATTTCTGAGCGGCGGGACGACTCCCGACGAAAGGGCCGTCGCATAGAAGTTGTGCGGCGGCCTTCCGTCTCCCATCGTCTGCATCAGTCTTCGCGCGTCAGGCTTCGCATATCGATGCATACTTGGGACGGGCGATCGGAGAATAGTCGCATTTCATCGAATGCACCCTGATGTTGAAACGTTTGCCGTAGGTCACCTTGGAGAGATTAAAAACTTCGATCAGCGGTATCACTTTGACTGTCATTCGCAACTGCATTACTCGTAGTTCAGAAACGTAGCTTGTTAGTTGGGAGTAGCCGGACATGATGGTCTTCGACAGAGACGACGTCACCTTCACGGTCGTCATCAATCACGAAGAGCAATATTCGATCTGGCCGACGTTCAAGGAGGTCCCGAACGGGTGGACAGCCGTCGGCGTGACCGGAAGCAAGAAGGAGTGCCTGGACCATATCGAGCAGGTGTGGACCGACATGCGGCCGCTTTCGCTTCGCAATTTCATGGAAGAGAGCTCGCACGCGGTGTCCGACACTTGACGCAGTGGAGATCGGCCACGATGCGGCTCATCTGTTTGCCCTACGCGGGAGGCAGCGCCATGATCTACGCGCGCTGGAAGCGACGTCTTCCCTCATGGATCGATGTGGTCCCTTTGGAACTGCCCGGGCGCGGTGTGCGGATGGACGAGCGCTTGCACACGGACCCGTCTGCGCTGGCCGATCAACTCGCGGCTGAGCTGAACGAAAAGCCGTTCGATGGGCCCTATGCCCTGTTCGGCCACAGTCTCGGCGGCCTGATTGCCTTCGAGATGGCGCACAGGCTGCTCGCGCTCGGCGCACCCGCGCCTCAAATGTTGTTCGTGTCCGGAACGGAGGCGCCGACGATGCGGGATGGCCATCGGTGGCGGGAGCCGTTGAATGACGATGCCCTGCGAGACGAGCTTCTGAGGCTGAA
Source organism: Bradyrhizobium sp. SZCCHNS2022 (assembly GCF_032377575.1). NCBI lineage: Bacteria > Pseudomonadati > Pseudomonadota > Alphaproteobacteria > Hyphomicrobiales > Nitrobacteraceae > Bradyrhizobium > Bradyrhizobium sp. SZCCHNS2022. The sequence continues at coordinate 386,147 of NZ_JAUHHZ010000001.1, forward strand.
GGGCACGCCGACGGAGGCGCTCGAAGACATGGAGATCATGCGCAGCGCCTTGCCGATTCTGCGCGCCGATTTCCTGATGTGCGGCAACTATGTCGACCGGCGTCGTCAGGCGTTGCCCTGTCCGATTCATGCCTTTGGCGGGGAGCTGGATGAAACGGATCTCGAGGCGTTGAAGGCGTGGCGTCACGAGACCTCGGCCGCGTTTGGGCTCGACATGTTGCCGGGAGACCATTTCTTCATCCACTCGCAGCAGGCGGCGCTCTTGAGCCGCGTCACGATATTGCTGGCTCGCCAGATGGAGCCGCAGCTTGCCGTCACCTGCGCGGGGCCGTGATCCCTGCGCACTGAGTGCAAAACCCGCCGGGAATCGGCGGGGGTCGACGATCCGACGCCGAACTCGAGAGAATAGGGAGACATCATGTTCAAGATGCAACCTAAAATAGATTCAGAGTCTCTGCCGTTCCTTCTGCGGGCGGGGCGCGAGCGGCAGCCGCTGTCGGAAGCAGTCAGCGAGGTGCGTGAGATGATCGAGCGTCAGCTCTACGGCTGCGGCGGCATTCTGTTTCGCGATTTTCAGCTCGATGGCGCCGAGGCTTTCAGGAGCTTTGCCGCCAGCTTCGGGCATCCGCTGCTCGCCTACGAGTTCGGCTCGACCCCGCGATCGCAGGTCAGCTCGGGCGTCTACACGTCGACCGAATACCCGCCGCACCAGAGCATCCCGCTGCACAACGAGCAGGCTTATACGCGCGATTGGCCGATGAAGATCTGGTTCTATTGCCAGCAGCCCGCTCAGCAGGGCGGCGAAACGCCGATCGCCGACAGCAGGCTCATTCACCGCGACATGCCCGCGGCCATACGCAATCGGTTTGCCGAGAAGGGCGTGATGTACGTCCGCAACTATGGCGCCGGTCTCGACGTCGACTGGCGGCAGGTGTTCGGCACCGACTCGAAGACAGAGGTCGAAGCCTATTGTGCGGCTCATTCGATCGTCTGCGAGTGGAAGGAGGACGACGAGCTGCGCACGCGCCAGGTCTGCCAGGGCACCGCCGTGCACCCCGTCACCGGCGATGTCGTATGGTTCAACCAGGCGCACCTGTTCCATGTCTCCAGCCTCGCACCGGATGTGCGCGAAAGCCTGCTCGACATCGTCGGCGACCCCCTGGAGCTGCCGCGCAACGCCTTCTATGGCGACGGCTCGCCGATCGACGATGAGACGCTGACCACGGTGCGAGGCGTGCTCGATCGCCACAAGATCGTCTTCCCCTGGCAGGCGGGCGACGTCGTGATGCTCGACAACATGCTGACGGCGCACGCGCGGGAGCCGTTCAAGGGTCCCCGCCGGGTGATCGTCGCGATGGCGCAAGCCCATGGACTGCATTGAGCCGGCGCCCGCCGACTCTCTCGAGCGAACGCCACGCTGCCATCGGACATCAGGAACATGCGGACAAGAACTCTCGTCGAACGACTGCGCGAACATGCCACCCTGCGGGCTGATCATGCAGCGTTGCGCTTCATCGAAGGCGACGAGGTCGTCGAGGAGCTGACGTTCTCTCACCTGGATCGGCGCATTCGCGCGCTCGCCGCTCATCTCCAGCAGCTGTCCGGCAGTGGCGAACGTGCCGTGATCCTTCTCCCGAACGGTCCGGAATATGCCGTCGCATTCTACGCGTGTCTCTACGCCGGCGTGATCGCCGTGCCCGCTTATCCGCCGGAGACGGGCAAGAAGCGCTATACCGACCGGCTCGCCGGCATTCTGAGCGATGCGACGCCCCGTTTCATTCTCACACTGGCCAGCTTGCGTGATGCCGTCGAGGCGTCTCTTGGCAAAACCGGCGTGCATGTCCTGCCAGTGGACGCGGTGCCGGTCGATGCTGCCGAGACGTGGCGTGAGCCGGACCTCAGGCGCGACGGGATCTCCTTTCTTCAATATACGTCGGGCTCGACGTCCCAGCCGAAGGGCGTCTGCGTCACCCACGAAAACCTCGTTGCGAACGAGATTGCGATGGAGGCCGCGCTCGGCGGCACGAGCGACGACGTGTTCGTCAGCTGGCTGCCGCTCTATCACGACATGGGACTGATGGGCGGCCTGCTGAATCCGCTCTTCACGGGCTTTACTGCCGTACTGATGTCGCCGCGCAATTTTCTCGAGCAGCCGCGACGCTGGCTCGATGCGATCGATCGCCAGGGTGGCACATGCAGCGGTGGGCCGGACTTTGCGTTCGCGCTATGCGCGGATCGGGTGTCCGACGAAGCCCTTGCTCGGCTGGATCTCAGCCGCTGGCGGTTCGCGTTCTCCGGCTCCGAATTCGTTCGACGTGCAACGGTTGACCGCTTCGTGCGGAGGTTCCGGCCGGCGGGCTTCGATGCTCGCGCGCTGAAGCCGTGCTACGGCCTCGCCGAGGCAACCTTGCTCGTGACCGCCGGCGATCGCGCAAGCCATCCCGTCTGTCATACGCTCGATCCGACTGCGCTCGCCAGCGGGCGCGCCGAAGATGCCGCCGAGGGGGCGGACCTCATGGCGTGCGGCACCGTCGCGGACGGCCATGCGGTGCGCATCATGAGGCCCGATGCGTCGTCCGAGGCCGATGCCGACGAGATCGGCGAGATCTGGGTCTCAGGTCCGAGCGTTGCGCGAGGCTACTGGAACAATCCCGGGGCGACCCAGCAGACATTCGTGGAGCGGGACGGTGCGCGCTGGCTCCGGACGGGAGACCTCGGTTTCCTCCGCACCGGCGCGCTGGTCGTGACCGGCCGGCTGAAGGATCTGCTGATCGTACGTGGTCAGAACATCTATCCGTTCGACCTGGAGCAGGCGGTCGAAACCGAGGTGACCTCGGTGCGGAAAGGCCGTGTGGCCGCATTTCCCGTCGAGATCGACGGCATCGAGGGCATCGGCATTGCCGCAGAGTTCAGCCGGGCAGTGCTCCGACGGACGCCCTCCGATGTTCTGATCAAGGCCATCGGCGATGCGGTCATGGCTCAGACACAGGAGCATCCTGCCGTCATCGTGCTGCTGAATCCGCAGGGCATGCCGCTGACGACCAGCGGCAAGCTGCAGCGCTCGGCCTGCCGCGCCGGCTGGATGCAGGGGGATCTCGACAGCTTCATGGTGTTCGAGCGGAGACACGCGGCATCGCAGTCGCCACACGATTCGGACCTCATGACGGCGACCGAGCGCAATCTCGCGCGGATCTGGCAGGACGTCCTCGATGTCGCGCAGGTCGGCCGCGACGACGATTTCTTCATGCTCGGCGGCAACTCGATCGCGGCCGCGCAAATCGCGGGGATCGTTCGCGACCGGCTCCATGTCGATCTCGATCTGCGCAGCTTCCTCGATGCGCCGACGCTCCGTGCTCTGGCGGAGCACGTGGATGCAGCCGGTGACGTTGGCGGAGCGTTGGCGCCGCTGCGGCCCGTGGCACCTGACATGCGGCGGCAACTCTCGTCGGTACAGGAACGGCTATGGTTCCTCTGGAACATGGACCCGGCCAGTACAGCCTACACGGTCGCCTGTGCCGTCAGGTTCGAAGGACCGCTTGATCATCGGCTGCTCGTGCGGGCGCTGACCGAGATCGTCGCGCGCCATGAGCCGCTGCGTACCACCTTTGTGGCGCAGGACGGCCGTCCAATGCAGGTGATCCACGGCGCGCAGGAGCTTCTTGTCGCGGTCGACGATCTCAGCCGCTGCTCTCCGGGCGATCGTGAGAGGCGCGCTGCGGCTCGCAGACGCGATGAGCTAGCCAAGCCGTTCGACCTCGTCAACGGGCCACTGCTGCGCGCCGTGCTGATTCAGCTCGCCGACGACCGGCACGAGCTGCTGCTCTCGGCCCACCACATCGTGGCCGACGGTCTCTCACTCGACGTGCTGCTGACCGAAATTTCGGCGCTCTATGACGGGCTCCGGCGTGGAGCCGCGACGTTGCGTCCGCCATCAGCCATTCAATATGCCGATTATGCGGCATGGCAGCGGGGCTGGCTCGCCAGCCCGGAGGCGAACCGGCAGCTCGCTTATTGGCGTCGTCGGCTCGGCGACACCCATCCCCCGCTCGCGCTGCCGTTCGATCGGCCGCGACCGTCGCTGCAGAGCTATCGCGGCGACACCGTTCATGCCGAGATCGCACCCGAGCTGGCACAGAAGCTGCGATCCCTCGCGCGTCAGCAGCGCGTCAGCATGTTCATGCTGCTGCTCGCGGCCTACCAGCTGCTGCTGTTTCGCTATTCGGGTCAGTCGGATCTTCGGATCGGCGTCCCCGTTGCCGGGCGCCGGCATGCCGAGCTCGCCTCTCTGATCGGTTGCTTCGTCAATACACTGGTGCTGCGTGCCGACATCGCGGCCGACATGAGCTTCGCGGCGTTGTTGGAGTCGACCCGTGAGGAGGTCATCTCTGCGCTTGCGCACCAGGATCTCCCGTTCGACCGCCTGGTCGATACGCTCAAGCCGGAACGCTCGGGCAGCCAGAATCCACTCTTTCAGGTCAAGTTCAACTACATGACGCAGCCGCGCGGCTTCACCGCCCACGGCCTGCGCGCCGACACCCGCATCATGGATCTGGCCGGCTCGCATTTCGACCTGGCGCTCGACGTTGTCGATGGTCCCGATGGGATGGCGGCCAGCCTCAACTACGCGACGGATCTGTTCGAGCGGGCGACGGTCGCGCGGATGGCGACGCAGCTCGTCGATTTCCTGCAGCAGATCGCCAATGGAGCGGGCCGGTCGATCGCAGACTTCGTCGTCGCGCCTGATGCTCGCGAAGTGATCGCGAGCGAGACACGAGATTTTGCCTCGACCTGCATCCTCGACATGATCGGTGGCGCCTCTGCCGGCCGAGGCGATCGCGTTGCGCTCCGCCAGGGCGCGGTCGAAATCAGTGTCGCCGAGCTCGCGCAGTGGTCTGACTCGATTGCGCAGCGGCTGGCTGCGAACGGCGTCGGACCCGATGTTCCGGTGGCCCTGTGGATCGAGCGGTCACCGGCCTTCGTCGCAGCCATGCTCGGTGTGTTGAAGGCGGGCGGCGCCTACGTGCCGCTCGATCCGGCCTGGCCGGTCGCGCGCGTGCAGCGCATTCTTCGCGACGGAGGCATCACCCGGCTGGTGGCGACCGCCGATCGTCTGGCCGTCGCCAGAGGGCTGGACTGCGTCGTGCTCGACGCAGCACGGCGCGGCGATGACCCGTCCGAGGTCTTCGTTCCGTCTCGTGTCCACCCGGCACAGAGCGCCTACATCATCTACACGTCCGGCTCGACGGGAACGCCCAAGGGGGTTGCCGTCTCTCACGGCTCGCTCGCGAACTATGTGCAGGCGCTGCTGTCGCGCCTGCGGCCCGACGTGAATGCGGGCATGGCGATGGTCTCCACCGTCGCCGCCGACCTCGGCCACACGGTGCTGTTCGGCGCGCTGGCGAGCGGCGCGACCTTGAACCTTCTGCCTGCCGATGCGGCGTTCGATGCCGACGCGTTTGCGCAGGCCATGCGCGAGGGAGAGGTCGGCATCCTGAAGATCGTCCCGAGCCACCTCCGCGGTCTGCTGCAGGCGCGGAGGTCTGCCGACCTGCTGCCGCGTGACGTACTGATTCTCGGCGGCGAGGCGTGTGATCGGCGCCTGATCCAGGACGTCCGGCGGCTGCGCCCGCAATGCCGGATCATCAATCACTACGGGCCGACCGAGACGACGGTTGGCATCGCGACCTACGACTGCACGGACGACATTGCCGGCGACGCCGTCCCGGTCGGTCTGCCGCTGGCAAATCTGCAGGCCTACGTGCTCGACGATGCGTTGAACGCGGTGCCGCGTGGTGTCGCGGGCGAGCTCCACGTCGGTGGCGCGGGCGTCGCGCGAGGCTATCGCGGTGCGACGGCTCAGACGGCTGAGCGCTTCATCCCCGATCCGTTCGGCCCGCCCGGCGCGCGCCTCTATCGCACCGGCGACGTCGTGCGTTGTGACGAGGCCGGACGCATCGTTTTTCTTGGCCGGCGCGACGATCAGCTCAAGCTGCGCGGCTATCGCATCGAGCCTTCCGAGATCACGCGTGCGGTGATGTCGCTGGGCAGCGTCGCCGATGCCGTGGTTGTGGCGCGCGTGGTCGATGCAGAGCAGGGGCGCCTGGAGCTGGTGGCCTATTGCGTGGCTGCGGCCGGTGCGGTGCTGCAGCCCGACGGAATGCGGCAGGAGCTTTCGGCGCTGCTGCCCGACTATATGGTTCCGTCGCGCATCGTCGTGCTCGATCGTCTACCGCTGACGGCCAACGGCAAGCTCGACCGTGCTGCGCTGCCCCAGCCGGATGGGGAGATCGTCATCGCCTATGCCGCTCCCGTCGGGGAGGTCGAGGAGTCGATCGCTGCGGTGTGGCAGGAGGTGCTCGGCCGCGATCGGATAGGTCGCAACGACAATTTCTTCGAGCTTGGCGGCGATTCCATTCTCAGCCTGCAAATCATCGCGCGGTTGCGCAAGCGCGGCGTGAAGCTGACGCCGAAGCAGATGTTTTCGCAGCAGACGATAGCGGCGCTGGCCGGCGTGGTTGCGACCACCTCCGCGCCGACGGCGTCGCCGGCAGCAGCACGCAGCGCCGTGAACGCCGGCGCGGCGGAGCTGCTGCCGATCCAATTGCGGTTCTTTGCAGAGGTGATCCCGAGCCGCGATCACTTCAACCAGGCCGTGCTGCTGATCCCGCAGCATCGCGTCGCGTGGAACTTGCTTCAAGCTGCGCTCGCTGCGGTCGTGAAGCATCACGAAGCGCTCCGGACGGCCTATCGCCGGACGGGTGAGGGTTGGCAGGCCTTGCCGACGGAAGGCCCTGCGGCGGCGGATCTGCTCTGGATCCGCAGCGGCGTCCGTCACGATGAGATCGGCGCGACCGCATCGGCGGCACAGGCGAGCCTTTCGCTCGCATCGGGGATGCTGCTGCGCGCCGTCGGCTTCGACCTGATCGACGGCAGTCAGCGCGTGCTGATTGCCATCCATCATCTGGCCGTCGACGGCGTGTCCTGGCGTATCCTTCTCGAGGATCTGACGCAGTCCTACACGCAGCTCGCGAACGGTGCTCCGGCGGTGGCGTTGCCGAAGGGCGAGGCGCCGTCGTCCTGGGCGCAACGGCTGCGCGAGCACGCGACCTGCGAGCGGCTGGCGGCAGAGATGCCGTTCTGGCTCGCGGCGGGCCCGGGCGGTGAGCTGCCGTGCGACGAGGACCACGGCAGCATCGATGTCGAAGCCGACGCGGACGAGGTCACGCTCAACCTCGATGCCGAGCTGACCGTGCAATTGCTCGAGGCCGCGCCTGCAGCCTACCGGACTCGGATCAACGATCTGCTGCTTGCAGCGTTGTCGCGCGCCGTCTGGCGCTGGTGCGGACGCGAGGACATCGTGATCGAGCTCGAAGGGCACGGACGCGAGGATATTTTTGCCGACGCCGACCTTACCCGTACGGTGGGATGGCTCACGAGCGCATTCCCGTTCCGTCTGCCGGGCGGGGCCGATGCGGATCGTGTGTTGATCGCGCGGACGAAGGAAGCCCTGCGCGCTGTCCCTGATCACGGTCTCGGCTACGGCGTGCTGCGCTATCTCGGCGCGCCTGCACAACGCGACGCGCTGGCGGAGCTGGGCAGCCCGCGGATCGTCTTCAACTATCTCGGCCGCTTCGATGCATCGCTCGGCGATGAGGCTTCGTACCGGCTTGCACCTGAGTCACCGGGCTCGATGCGCGCGGCTGATACGCCGCTGCGGGCGTGGCTCACCATCATCGGTGAGGTGCGAGACGGTCAACTTCGCCTGGCCTTTCGCTACGGCCGGCGGCGCTATCGCCGTTCGACCGTCGAGCGGCTTGCGGACCTCTACGGGACCGCGTTGCGCGGTCTGGTCGATCATTGCCTGCGCGGTGCAGGCTGTCTCACTCCGTCGGACGTCCCGCTGTCCGGACTCGATCAACAGACGCTCGATCGCGTTTGCGTATCGGTCGACGTCCGCAACGTTGAAGACATCTATCCGTTGTCCCCGATGCAGGAGGGCCTGCTGTTTCACGCCCTCCGCGACGGCAAGAACGACGCATATGTCAATCAGCTCGCAGTCGAGCTGCGCGGCGTGACGCCGTCGCAGCTGCGTGCGGCGTGGTCGGCGGCCAGTGCGCAGCATGCGACATTGCGTACGGGATTTGCATGGCAGCACCTGTCGGAGGCCGCTCAGCAGATCGTGTATCGGCGGCTCGATCTGCCGATCGTGGAGGAGGATTGGCGAGGGCGCACGGCGGATTCGCCTGCGGGCAGCGATCTCGATGCCGCGCTGGCCGAAGCAGGGCAGCGGGAGCGTGCGCTTGGCTTCGATGTCAGCCGGCCGCCGCTGCAGCGGCTGCGCCTCATCCGGCTCGACGATGACAGACTATGGCTGATCTGGACGCACCATCACATCGTGCTCGACGGTTGGAGCTCGGCGCGGCTGCTCGCGGACGTGCTGCAGCGTGCCAACGGATCGGAGCCCGCTGTCCCGCATGGCAGGTATCGCGACTACATCGCGTGGCTCCGGACGCAGGACCGCGGTGCAGCGTTCGAATTCTGGCGCCAGGCGTTGAGCGACGCCGGCGAGCCGACGCTGCTTGCTGATGCGCTGCGCGGAAGAGGGCTGATTGCGCCGGGGGACGGTCATGGGCGGCTCACGCTGTCGCTGGACCGCGACCTCGCTGCGCGTCTCAGGCGGTTCGCCACGCAGCAGCGGGTGACGATGAACACCCTGCTTCAGGCCGCCTGGGTACAACTGCTGCGGCACACATGTGGGCAGAGCACGGTCTGCTTCGGCGCCACTGTGGCCGGTCGTCCGGCGGAGCTGGCAGGCGCCGAGGACATCATCGGCCTGTTCATCAATACGCTGCCGTTGATCGACGGGCCGCACCCGCAGGCCTCCGTCGGTGATTGGCTGCGTGCGCTGCAGGCAAAGAACGTCGCCGCCCGCGATTATGAGTGGCTGCCGTTGCACGAGATCCAGCGCCTCGCCGCGCATGGCGGGCGGCAGCTGTTCGACAGCATCATGGTGTTCGAGAACTATCCGATCGACCGGTCACTGGTGAATGGCAGCCAGACTGGACCGCAGGTAGGGCGCGTCGAGCATGTGACGCCGACGAACTATGCGGTCGCCGTCGGCGTATTCGATGGGGCCGACGGTCTGCGGCTCGACTTCAACTTCGATCGTGCGCAGTTGGACGAAAGCGCGATCGGGCGCGTGAGCTCTGCCATGCGAGACTGGCTGGTGCAGATCTCCGCCGATGCTGCCCGTCCCTCCGGTGCGCTTCATGCGCTCGGGAGCGATGCGCTTGACCGCATCATGCGATGGAGCAGAGGCACCATCGGTGAGGTCCGATCCGCACCGTCGTTGAACCTTGTCGCACAGATCGAGGCGCGTACCGCTGAAACGCCTGACGCGATAGCGATTGTCAGCGGTATCAGCCAGATGAGCTACGGCGAGCTGAATGCACGCGCCAATCGGATGGCGCGGCGTCTCAGGGCGCGCGGCATCGGCCCCGATGTGGTCGTCGGTCTGGCACTCGAGCGCGGCGTCACGATGATGGTGGCCTTGCTTGCGGTGCTCAAGGCTGGCGGTGCCTATCTCCCGCTCGACCCGGATTATCCGTCCGATCGGCTCGGCCTCATGCTGTGCGACAGCGGCGCAAAGCTGCTGCTGACGCAGACGTCGTTGCACGATCGGTTCGCGCCGGCACTTGCCGGGAGTGAGGCCGAGGCCTGGCTGCTCGACGAGACCGCGGGAGAGGATGCCGGCGATGCGAGCAATCTCGGCCTCGCCCCTCATCCAGAGAGCCTCGCTTACCTGATCTACACCTCGGGATCGACCGGCACGCCCAAGGGCGTCATGGTGCGCCACGGCGCGGTGACCGGCTTCCTTGCGACGATGGCCGAGCAGCCGGGCATTGTGCGCGATGATCGCGTGCTCGGCCTGACCTCGCTGTCGTTCGACATCGCGGTGCTGGAGCTGTGGCTGCCGTTGACGCATGGCGCGAAGATCGTGCTGGTCGACCAGGCCGCGGCGCGCGACCCGGCAGCGCTGAAGGCGGTTGTGGCTCGGCACGGCGTGACGATGATCCAGGCGACACCGTCGAGCTGGCGGATGTTGCTTGACCACCAGGAGGACGAGAGGTGGCTGCCCGAGGGTTGCCGCGTGCTGAGCGGTGGCGAGGCGATGGCACCGGATCTCGCACGACGGTTGACGGCGCTGAGCCGCGATGTCTGGAATCTCTATGGACCCACCGAGACGACGGTATGGTCGACGCGCCACCGGCTCGATGCATCGGATCCGATGCCGTTGCTCGGTCGTCCGATCGGCAATACGACGCTCTACGTGCTCGACGCCGATCTCAATCTCGCGCCGGTCGGCGTCGCGGGAGAGCTGTTCATCGGCGGCGAAGGGCTTGCGCGTGGCTATTGGAATCGCGGCGCGCTGAGCGCGGAGCGCTTCATCCCGGATCCACTTGGCGCCGCTGGCGCTAGGCTGTATCGGACCGGTGATCTGGTGCGATGGCGTGACGATGGTCTGCTCGACTATGTCGGCCGCGTCGATCATCAGGTGAAGATCAGGGGCCACCGGATCGAGCTCGGCGAGATCGAAGCGCGGCTGCGGGAACAAACCGGCGTGCGCGACAGCGTCGTCGTGGCGCGGCAGATCGGGGGAAGCCCACAGCTCGTGGCCTATGTCGGCGGCGGGAATGCGCTCGATGGCGCGGGTCTGCGCGCCAGGCTCAGGTCGATGCTGCCGGACTACATGGTGCCGACCTGGGTGATGGTGCTGCCGCAGCTGCCGCTGACCCCGAACGGCAAGATCGACCGCCGCAGGCTGCCGCCGCCTTCGCAGGGCGAAACCGACGGTCGGGATCACGCGGCGCCAGCTGGCGAGATCGAGACGGCGTTGGCACGCATCTGGACCGAGCTGCTCGGCGTCGAGCGTATCGGTCGCAACGACGGCTTCTTCGAGCTCGGCGGTCACTCGCTCTTGGCGGTGCGGTTGATGAGCCGCGTCTCCGATGAGTTCGGCGTCTCGGTACCGCTGTCCAGTCTGTTCGCTCATTCCGAGTTGGCGGACTTCGCCCGCGTCGTCTCGATCCGCCTGATCGAGGAGCAATTCGAGGAGCGTGAGCTCCAGGAGCTGATCGGGGCCGAGATGTGATGAAGAAACAATCAGCTAAGCCGCGCCTTCCCGATCTCGATTCGGACACCTTGCAGCGCCTGGCGCTTGCGGCGAGAGAGCGCGGTCGCGGCGGCCGCGCGGCCAACGCGATCCCGATCGTCGATCGCAGGGGCAAGCTGCCGCTGTCGTTCGCGCAGCAGCAACTCTGGATGCTGACTCAGCTCGACGGGGCGAGCACGAACTATCACCTCGACGCCGTGCTGCGACTGCGGGGGCGGCTCGACGTCGCGGCGTGGCGCCGCAGCCTTGATCATCTGCTCGCGCGGCACGAGGCACTGCGGACAATATTCTCCGCGGAGGACGGTGAGCCGCAGGTGAGAGTGCTGCCGCCCGACACCGAGTTGCCACTGGCGATGCACGACCTGAGCGATCGGCCCGATCGCGAGGCGCGGATGCGCGAGTTGCTCGATGAAACCAGGCGCGCGCCGTTCGAGCTGGCCACGGGGCCGCTCGTCCGCAGCGCCCTGATCCGGCTTGGTGAGCAGGAGCATGTCGTGCTGCTCAGCCTGCATCACATCGTCTCCGACGGATGGTCGATGGGCGTGATCGTGCGCGAGCTGTCTGCGCTGTATGGCGCGTTCGCTACCGGGCAACGCGATCCGTTGCCGCAGCTCGACATCCAATACCCGGACTATGCTGCCTGGCAGCGCCAAACGCTGACGCCCGCGCGGCTGGCCCGCCAGCTCGATCATTGGAAGGCTGCGCTCGCCGGAGCGCCACCGCTGCTGACATTGCCCACCGATCGCCCGCGGCCGGCGACGAGATCCATCGCCGGCGCTGCGGTGCAGGTCGAGATCGATGCCGAGCTGTCGACCGCCATCAGGCAGATGGCCCACACGCTCGGCGCGACACCGTTCGTAGTCGTGCTGTCGGCCTGGGCGATCGTGTTGTCGCGGCTCGCAGGCCAGAAGGATCTCGTGATCGGTACGCCGACGGCAAACCGGACTCGAGCCCAGGTGGAAGGGGTGGTCGGGTTCTTCGCCACCATGCTGCCGCTGCGGCTCGACCTCTCCGAGACGCCGAGCGTCGCGGAGCTGGTCGAACGGGTCAAGAACGCGGCTCTTGCGGCGCAGGATCATCAGGAGCTGCCATTCGAGCACATCGTCGAAGCGCTCCGGCCGCCGCGCAATCCGGCCCACACGCCGATCTTTCAGGTCGTGTTCGCGTGGCAGGGCGACGAGATCGGTCAGCTTGCGCTACCCGGCATCGATGTCGAGCGCCTGGCGGTCGAGCAGCGGGAGATCAAGTTTGATCTCGAGCTCGATCTCAGCGAGAGCGCCGGTTGCATCTCCGGCAAGCTGAACTACGCGACAGCTCTGTTCGATGCAGACACCGTGCTGCGCTATCGCGGCTATCTGCTGGCTGCGCTGCGTGCCATGGTAATCGATGTCGGCCAACCGGTGCATCGCATCGACCTGCTCGCCACCGAGGAGCGATTGCTGCTTCTCGACGGCTGGAACGAGACCGACGCGTTCAGTCCGCCCAGCCGCTGCATCCAGGAGCTGGTGGCCGACCAGGCCCGTCGCTGTCCGTCCGCCGTCGCGTTGGTTCGTGCAGATGAACGCGTGACCTACGGCGAATTGGAGACGCGGGCCAGTCGGCTCGCTCATTATCTCGTTGCGCGGGGGGCCGGGCCGGATCGTCTGGTGGCGATCTGCCAGCAGCGCGGCATCGATGCGATCATCAGCATCCTTGCAGTGCTCAAGGCAGGCGCGGCCTATCTGCCGCTCGATCCGATTTATCCCCCACAGCGGCTGCGTGAGATCGTTGTCGACGCACAGCCGGCGCTGCTGATCTGTGACGACGCCGGCGCCGACGTGCTCGGCGACGTGGCGTGCTCCGTCGTCGATGTCAGGCGCGATGCTGCGGCATGGCGGGAACTGCCGGACGTGACGCCGGATGTCGCCGATCTCCGCCTGACACCACGTCATCTGGCCTACGTCATCTACACGTCCGGCTCCACCGGTAAGCCGAAGGGCGTGATGATCGAGCACCGTGGATTGGTGAATCTGGCCTTGGCGCAGATCGCCTTGTTCGAAACCACCGAGCGCAGTCGTATCGTGCAGTTTGCGTCCCTGAGCTTCGATGCCAGCGTATGGGACATCGTGATGGCGCTGTGCTCAGGGGCCGAGCTGCATCTGCTCGGAGACGATGAGCATCGCGACGCGTCCGCGCTCCTGGAGTACCTCGCAGCGCACCGCATCACCCACGCGACACTGCCGCCGGCGCTACTGCAAGGACGGGCGGATCTGGCGCGCCTCGCCGAGCTCGAGGTTCTCGTGCTGGCTGGCGAGCTGCCGCGTACGGAGCTGATCGCCTCGTTGCCGCAGGGCATCACCGTCTTCAACGCCTATGGGCCGACCGAGGCAACGGTCTGCGCCACGGCCTGGCGGCGCCCCGCCGGCTTCGCCGACAACATCGTTCCGATCGGCCGTCCGATTGCCAATGCGCGAATCTATCTGCTCGACGATGAGGGGCTGCCGGTGCCGCGCGGTGCGGTCGGTGAGATCTGGATCGGCGGGGCGGGGACGGCGCGCGGATATCTGAACCGTATCGACCTCACGGCCGCGCGTTTTGCAGCCGATCCATTCAGCCCGAAGTCGGATGGCAGGATGTATCGGACCGGTGATCTCGGTCGCTATCTCCCGAGCGGCGACATCGAGTTCCTGGGCCGCAACGATCATCAGGTGAAGATCCGCGGGTTCCGAGTCGAGCTTGGGGAGATCGAGGTCCGCTTGAGCGCATTGGCGGGGGTCAGGGATTCTGCCGTCCTGGCCCAGCGCAATGCCCTCGGCGACACCATGCTCGTTGCCTATGCCGTGCCGGCGGACGACGTGGGCGACGCCGTCGACTGGAGCGCGCAACTGCGGGCTCAGCTGCAGGCCAGTCTGCCCGACTATATGGTGCCATCGGCCATCGTGCGTCTCGAAGCGCTTCCGCTGACGCCGAATGGCAAGGTCGACCGGCATGCACTTCCGGCTCCGGATCACGACGCCTTCTCGCGCCGTGCCTACGATCCGCCGCAGGGCGAGATCGAGCTGATGCTCGCCGCGATCTGGGGCGAGCTCCTGGCGGTCGATCGCGTCGGACGTGACGACCATTTCTTCGAGCTCGGCGGCCATTCGCTGTTGATCGTTCGCATGCTGGACCGCCTGAAACGCCGCGGCTTTGCCGTGGATGCGCGAACCGTGTTCGTGAAGCCCGTGCTTCGCGCGCTCGCCGCCGCCCTTCATCGTGGCGACGAGATCGTCGTTCCCGCCAACCGGATCACGGCAGATACGACGGCGATCACGCCGGAACTGTTGCCGTTGATCGTGCTGAGCCAGCCGGAGATCGACCGCGTCGTCGGTCTGGTGCCGGGGGGCATTGCCAACATTCAGGACATCTACGCGCTGTCGCCGTTGCAGGAAGGCATCCTGTTTCATCATCTGCTGGCAACCGAGGGCGATCCTTACGTGCTCGCTGCGCAGATGGCGTTTCCCGACCGCGGCCTGCTCGACCGCTATCTTGCAGCCGTTCAGCAGGTGATCGCGCGTCACGACGTGCTCCGCACATCGATCGTCTGGAATGGCCTGTCCGTTCCGGCGCAGGTGGTATGGCGACGCGCAAGTCTCGACGTCACGGAGCTCATGCTCGAGGCTGGCGCACCGGCGGATCTGCAACTTGCTGGACGGTTCGACGCGCGATCGCGCCGGCTCGATCTCGGCAAAGCGCCGCTGTTGCGCTTCATCGTCGCACGCGACCCCGGAAAGGATCGCGTGCTGCTCCAGGTCATGCTGCATCATTTGATCGGCGATCACTCGACCTTACAGGCGATTCATCAGGAGGTGGAGGCCATTCTGGCGGGCCGCGGCCATCTCCTGGCGGCTCCGGTGCCGTTTCGCAATCTCGTGGCGCTTGCTCGCGACGCCGCCGGGCAGGACGCGCAGCAGCGCTTCTTCCGTGGCATGCTCGCCGACGTCGACGCGCCGACAGCACCGTTCGGATTGATGGAGGTGCGGAGCGAGGGAGGAGGCGTGCATGAGGCGAAGCTGGCGATCCCGGCCGTCCTCGATACGCGACTTCGGGTGCAGGCACGACGTGCCGGCGTCAGTCTCGCCAGCCTCTGTCACCTCGCCTGGGCTCAGGTGCTGGCGCGGAGCAGCGGTCGGGAGAAGGTCGTGTTCGGCACCGTGCTGTTCGGCCGCATGCAGGGTGGTGCTGCGATGGATCGCAGCCTCGGCCTGTTCATCAATACGCTGCCTCTGCGCGTTGATCTCGACGACGCCTCCGTCGAGCAGAGCGCGCGTGCGACGCATGTGCGGCTGGCCGAGTTGATGACTCATGAGCATGCGTCATTGGCAATGGCGCAGCGCTGCAGCGGTGTTGCTGCGCCAACGCCATTGTTCTCCGCGATCCTGAATTACCGACATAGTCGCAAGGAGAATAACCACGCTGAATCGGCGCTCGACAGTCCGCTTCGGGAGATCGAGTGGCTCGGCGCAGAGGAGCGCACGAACTATCCGTTGATGCTTGCAGTGGACGACGACGGCGATGCGCTGCGTCTGACGGCCCAGGTCATCTCCCCGGTCGTGCCGGACCGGGTCTGCGCGATGATGCAACAGGCTCTCGATCAGCTGGCATCGGCGCTGGAGACGGCTCCGCACCTGCCTGTGCGCCAGCTCGGTGTCGTTCCAGACGAGGATCGTGCGCTGCTGCTCGATGGATGGAATGCGACCGCGAGAGTTTGGGACAGGGGGTGTCTGCAGCGGCAGTTCGAAGCGCAGGCGGCGCGTGCGCCTGATGCGATCGCAATTGTGCATGGGGACGAGACGATCAGCTATGGCGAGCTGAACGCGCGGGCAAACCGGCTGGCGCGGCGGCTCATGCTGCAGGGCATCGGGCCGGACGTCGTGGTCGGGCTGGCGCTGGAGCGCGGCGTGCCGATGATGGTGGCACTGCTCGCGGTGCTGAAGGCGGGCGGGGCCTACCTGCCGCTCGATCCGGACTATCCGGCCGAGCGTCTGGCGCACATGCTGGGCGACAGCGGGGCCAGGCTGCTGCTGACGCAGGCCACGTTGCAGGAGCGTTTTGCTCCGGTTCTGGAAGGCAGCGGTGCCGAGGCCTGGCTGCTCGATGCAGCGGTGGGAGAAGGCAGCGGCGACGCCGCCAATCTCGACATCGCCATCGATCCGGAGAACCTCGTTTACGTGATCTACACCTCCGGCTCGACCGGTCTGCCCAAGGGCGTGATGGTGCGCCATGGCGCGGTGGCGAACTTCCTGGCGACCATGGCCGAGCGGCCGGGCATCGCACGCGAGGACCGCGTGCTCGGGCTGACCTCGCTGTCGTTCGACATCGCGGTGCTGGAGCTGTGGCTGCCGCTGACGCATGGCGCGCAAATCGTGCTGGCGGATCGCGCGACGGCGCATGATCCGGCGGCGCTGAAGGCGGTCGTCGTCAGGCACGGCGTGACGATGATCCAGGCGACGCCGTCGAGCTGGCGGATGCTGCTGGATCATGACGGCGCCGGCACGTGGCTGGGGGAGGGCTGCCGGGTGCTGAGCGGCGGCGAGGCCCTGGCACCGGATCTGGCGCGGCGCCTGACGGCGCTGGGCGGCGAGGTCTGGAACCTGTACGGGCCGACGGAGACCACGGTGTGGTCGGCGCGGCACCGGCTCGATGCGGCCGATCCGTCGCCGATGATCGGTGCTCCGATCGGCAACACCACGCTGTACGTGCTGGATGGCGATCTCAATCTGGCGCCGGTCGGGGTGGCCGGAGAGCTGTTCATCGGCGGCGAGGGGCTGGCCCGCGGCTATTGGAATCGTGCGGCGCTCAGCGCCGAGCGCTTCATCCCCGATCCGTTCGGATCGGCGGGGCAGCGGCTGTACCGCACCGGGGACCTCGCGCGCTGGCGCGGCGATGGCGTGCTGGAGCATGTGGGCCGGGCGGATCATCAGGTGAAGATCCGGGGCCATCGCATCGAGCTCGGCGAGATCGAGGCGCGGCTGCGGGCCGAGCCCGGCGTGCGCGACAGCGTCGTGGTGGCGCAGGAGCTCGGCGGCAGCCGGCAGCTGGTCGGCTATGTCAGCGGCGATGATGCGCTCGACGGCGCGGGCCTGCGTGCGGCGCTCGGCGCGGTGCTGCCGGACTACATGGTGCCGTCACGGGTCATGGTGCTGCCGCAACTGCCGCTGACGCCCAACGGCAAGATCGATCGCAAGGCGCTGCCGCAGCCGGATGCGCGTCCTGCGGATGCGCAACGCGTCGCGCCGCGCAATCCGACCGAGGCCGCGCTCGCGACCATCTGGGCCGAGCTGCTGCAGCACGACGAGGTCGGCGTTACCGACAATTTCTTCGAGCTCGGCGGCGATTCGCTGGTTGCCGTGCAACTCGTCGGCCGCATCAAGCGTGATCTGGCTCGTGATCTGCCGCTGAAGCGGCTGTTCCAGCTGACGACGATTGAGACCATGGCGTCCGCGCTCGCCGCGGACCCGCTCGTGAACACGCGCAGCGATGACATTGCCGCGATGTTCGATGCGCTGAATGAAGTCGAGTTCGCCCATGAATGATCAGTCAGGACTTCAGAATCAGCAGCTCAGCGAGATCTCGCAGCGGTTGGCCCGGCTCGACGCGACGAAGCAGCGCGCATTCCTGGCGCAACTCGCCGCAAGGGGGATCGAGCTGTCGATCCTGCCGATCGCTCGTCAAAATTTGCAGCGCGCGCCGCTATCGTTCGCGCAGGCGCGGCTCTGGTTCCTCTGGCGCATGGATCGGGACAGCCCCGCCTACAACATGCCGCTGGCGATCCGCTTGCGCGGGCGCCTCGACATCAGCGCAGTGCAGCGCGCGCTCGACGAACTGGTCGTTCGTCACAGCGCGCTCCGTACGGTGTTTCGTCAGGAAGGGAATCAGCCCGAGCAGATCGTATG
Organism: Bradyrhizobium sp. SZCCHNS2022; assembly: GCF_032377575.1. Lineage (NCBI taxonomy): Bacteria > Pseudomonadati > Pseudomonadota > Alphaproteobacteria > Hyphomicrobiales > Nitrobacteraceae > Bradyrhizobium > Bradyrhizobium sp. SZCCHNS2022. The sequence goes on from NZ_JAUHHZ010000001.1 coordinate 404,234, forward strand.
TCCGCCGCAGCCGGTCGCGCTGCAGCGCTTCGAGGTTGGCGGTGACGATCGGGAGCAGCAGGCGCGCAGGCTGTTGCGGGACCAAGCGGCGTTGCCGTTCGATCTCGAGACGGGGCCATTGCTACGCGCGGGACTGCTGGCGACCGGTGAGCAGGATCATATCCTTGCCGTAACGCTGCACCACATCGTCGCCGACGGTTGGTCGCTGCAGATCCTGAGTGAGGAGTTCTGGCAACTCTATCAGGCGGCGATCGGAGGCGAGTGCGTGCCGCTGCCCGCGCCCGAGATCGATTACGCCGACTTCGCCAGCTGGCAACAGCTGCAGATGAGCGCCGTGGAGGGCGAGAGGCAGCTGAGCTATTGGACCTCCCGCCTCCAGGACACCGCGGCGCTGCAGCTGCCGTTCGATCGCCCCCGCGCGGCGCAAGCGGATCAGTCCGGCGAGGGTCTGCGCCTTACACTCCGTGCCACGCTTGCCGATCGCCTGCGCGAGCTGGCGCGGCGCCACGAGACGACGCCGTTCGTGGTTCTGCTCGCAGCCCTGAAGCTGGTCCTGTACCGCTACAGCGGCCAGCCCGACATCAGCATCGGTATCCCGATTGCCAACCGCCATCGTTCGGATACGCAGCGGCTCATAGGCCTGCTGGTCAACACGCAGGTGTTGCGCACCCGGATCGATAGTCGGGCCACGATGGCCGACGTCATCGGTGAGCTCCGTAGCGCCGCGCGCGAAGCACAGGAGCACCAGGAGCTTCCGTTTGAACGGCTGCTCGAAGTGTTGCAGCCGCAGCGCAGCCTTAGTCAGAATCCGCTGTTCCAGGTGCTCTACAATCATCAGCGCCGGCGGGAGCTGACGGGGATGTCCGGCAGCGCCGAGCTGCAGATCGAGGCGATCGCGCCCGATGTCGAGACCGTCAAATTCGATCTTGCCGTCGACAGCGAGGAAACGCCGTCGGGAGAGATCTCGGTATTGTTCTCCTTTGCCACCGCGCTGTTCGACCGTTCGACCATCGAGCGGATGGCGGCGCATTGGCTTGCCATTCTCGAGATCATGGTTGCGGATCCGACGCGCGTCGTCGCATCGATCGGCCTGTTGTCCGCGCAGCAGCGCGATGATGTCAGGCGATGGAACGAGCACGCCCGCACCGTGACGCCGTTCGTGCCCGTGCATCACAGGGTCTCCCAGCACGCCCAGGCGACGCCGGACGCGCCGGCGCTGGTCTACGGTCAGGAGACGATCAGCTATCAGGCGCTCGACCAGCGGGCCGATGCGATCGCCATGCATCTCCGCGGACTGGGCATTCGTTCCGGCGAGCTCGTCGGCATTTCGATGCGGCGATCGCCCGAGCTGGTGGCCGCATGTCTCGCGGTGCTCAAGGCCGGCGCGGCCTATCTGCCACTCGATCCGGATCATCCGCCGGCGCGGCAGTCCGCAATGATATTGGACGCCGGTGCGCGTGTCGTGCTGGTCGACGCCGCCGGTGTGGTCCCTTTTCCGCCGATGCCCGGCGTCCGCGTCAGCGATCTCGGCGCAATCTCGGACCGAACGGCGCCGCCGGATTCCGCAATCGAGGTCCATCCGGACAGTCTCGCTTACGTGATCTATACGTCGGGTTCGACAGGTCTGCCGAAGGGCGTCGCCGTCGCCCACGGGCCGTTCGCCATGCATTGCGAGGCCACGGCAGAGCTCTACGAGATGAGCGCGCGGTCGCGCGAGCTGCACTTTCTCTCGTTCACGTTCGACGGCGCGCACGAACGGTTGTGGACGGCGTTGAGCTGTGGCGCTGCGCTGGTCATGCGCGACGCCGATCTCTGGTCGGCCGAGCAGACGCTCGCAGTGATGCGTGCCGAGCAGGTCACGAACGCGGGTTTTCCGCCCGCTTATCTGCAGCAGCTCGCGGATTTTGCGGCGTGGCGGGGCGATCCACCGCCGGTGTCGCTGTATTCGTTCGGTGGCGAGGCGATGCCGAAATCCGGCTTCGACAAGATCAGGCGCGCGCTGCGGCCGCGCAAGCTGATCAATGGCTATGGCCCGACCGAGACGGTGGTCACGCCGCTGGTCTGGAAGGTCGATGCCGATGCCGAGATCGATTGCGCCTATGCGCCCATCGGCAGGCCGGTCGGCCGACGCTCGGCCTATCTTCTCGACGGCGATCTCAACATCGTTCCCGTCGGGGTCTCGGCCGAGCTGTACATCGGAGGCGAGGGGCTCGCGACCGGATATTGGAAACGACCGGCGCTGACGGCGGAGCGCTTCATTCCCGATCCGTTCGGTGAGCCGGGGGCTCGGCTGTATCGCACCGGCGATCTTGCGCGCTGGCGTGCCGACGGCGTGATCGAGTATGTCGGCCGATCCGACCACCAGCTCAAGATCCGTGGCTTCCGCATCGAGCCGGGGGAGGTCGAAGCACGGCTGGCGCGACAGGTGGGTGTCCGGTCGGCCGTCGTCGTTGCTCGCGCAATTGCTGGACGGCAGCAGCTCGTCGGCTATGTCTGCGGCGAGAGCGATCTCGATGAAGCCAGCTTGCGGGCAGCTCTGCTGGAGGAGTTGCCGGACTACATGGTTCCGGCGCGGATCATTTCGCTGCCGCGGATGCCGCTGACCACGCATGGCAAGATCGATCGCGATGCGCTGCCGCTTCCCGAGCAGCCTGCCGGCGAAGCTGCCTACGTCGCGCCGCAGACCGCGGCGGAAATCACGCTGTCGGAAATCTGGGGTGAGCTGCTTGGGCACCAGCGCATCGGACTGGCCGACAATTTCTTCGAGCTCGGCGGCGATTCGATCATTTCGCTGCAGGTGGTCGGGCGCGCGCGTCAGCGTGGACTGTTGATCGAGCCACGCGACCTGTTCCGGCATCAGACGCTCCGGGAGCTCGCGAGCGCCGCGCGCCGCGAGCAGGTGGCGGAGGTGCTGACCGAGGATCTCGCTGGTCCCGTGCCGCTGTTGCCGATCCAACGCAGCTTCTTTGCACAGGACGCAGGTGAGCGGCACCATTGGAACCAGGCCGTGCTGCTCAGGCCGAGAGCGCGGCTGGACTGGCCCGCAATGGCTCGGGCGATTGCCGCGGTCTGGTCGCATCATGATGGGCTGCGAATGCAATTCGCAGAGGCCAATGGCGAATGGCGTGCCGGCTATTGCGAGGCGTCACCATCATCCGATCTGCTCTGGACGCGCACCGTCGCGGATGTCGCAGGGATCGAGGCGCTTGCGGCGATGGCGCAAGCAAGCCTGTCCCTGCAGGGGCCGTTGCTGCGCGTCGTCGGGATGGACGTTGCGGACGGCAGCCAGCGACTTCTGATCGTCGTGCATCATCTCGTCGTCGACGGCGTGTCCTGGCGTCTTCTGCTGGAAGATCTCGCCTCGGCATATCGACAGGCCGCGCAGGGGGCTGCGGCGATCGTATTGCCACCGAAGACTCAATCGGTGGCGTCATGGGCTCGGCGTCTCGAAGCCCACGCGGCGTCCGCGGAGCTCGCCGGCGAACTTGAATACTGGCGGACGCGAACCGTCGCGGGTGATCTTCCTTGTGACGAGCGTCCCGACGACGTCGACCGGGTGGCGGATGGCGAGGACGTCATCCTGGCTTTCGACGCGGATCTGACAGCGAAGCTGTTGAGGGAGGCGCCCGCGGCCTATCGGACCCAGGTCAACGACCTGCTGCTCGCGGCCTTGGCCCGCGCAGTGGGACAGTGGGGCGGCGTGGAGGACGTCCTCGTCGAGCTGGAAGGGCATGGCCGCGAGGACATCTTCGAAGGTGTCGATCTGTCACGGACCATCGGCTGGTTCACGACGGCCTTTCCCGTCCGTCTGTCGCAATGTGCGAGCGATGACGCAGCCTTGATCAGGTCGATCAAGGAGGAGCTGCGCGCCATTCCATCGCGCGGATTGGGCTACGGACTATTGAGGCATTGCGGCAGCGAGGCGCAGCGCGAGGCGTTGGCGGGGGCAGCGGAGCCGCGCATCACCTTCAACTATCTCGGCCAGTTCGACGCCAGCCTCGGCGCCGACAACGCGTTCGCGCTGGCGCCGGAGAGTGCCGGACCGTCGCGAAGCGCCAGCGCGCCGCTCGGACGCTGGCTCAGCATCAATGGCCAGGTGCTGGATCGCGAGCTGCGGCTGACCTTCAGCTTCGGTCGCAAGCGGTATTGCCGCGCCACGATCGAGCGTCTCGCGGCCTGCTATTCGGATGCGCTGCGCCAGCTCGTCGCGCATTGCACCAGCGGCGTCCACGGCGTCACGCCATCGGACGTCCCGCTGTCGCGGCTGAGCCAGCCGGAGATCGACATGCTCGGAGCTGCGCGCGACTGGCGCGAGGTCGAGGACATCTATCCGCTATCGCCGATGCAGCAGGGCATGCTGTTCCACGCGTTGCGCGATGCCGAGAGCCAAAGCTATGTCAGCCAGATCGCCGTCGACATCAGCGGCCTGGACGTCGAACGGTTGCGCGGGGCTTGGCAGGCGGTGACCGCACGACATGCCGTGTTGCGCACCGCCTTCGTCTGGCGGGAATTGTCGGGCGCACCGCAGCAGGTGGTGCATCGGCACGTCGCAGTTCCCTTCGTCGAGGAGGATTGGGGCGATCGCGTCGGGACGATGGATCCGGCGGCCCGTGACGCGGCGCTCGCCGATGCCGCACGGGCCGAACGGCAGCTCGGCTTCGATCTGTCACGGCCGCTGCTGCAGCGGGTTCGGCTGATCGATCTCGGGGGCGGCGTTCATCGCCTGATCTGGACTCATCATCACATTCTGCTCGATGGCTGGAGCGCCGCGCAGCTGATCGCCGAGATCATGCAGCATGTTCGCGGCCGATTGCCGGGCGCAGCGCCCGGCCGGTATCGTGACTACATCGGATGGCTGCTGCGACAGGATCGTGAGGCTTCCGGTGCTTTCTGGTCGGATCTGCTGTCGCGGCTCGATGAACCGAGCCTGCTCGCCGATGCGCTGGGCGGACCGGCGGAGCCGGCGACGGGTCATCTGTCGACTGACCTCGTCATCGACGCCGCGCGGACCGAGCGGCTACAGGCCGTGGCCCGCCGCGAACGGGTGACGTTGAACACCGTGCTGCAGGGCGCCTGGGCTCAGCTGTTGCGGCGACTGACCGGCCAGCGGGCCGTCTGTTTCGGCGCCACGATGTCGGGCCGGCCGCCCGAGATCGCGGGGGTGCAGGAGATCGTGGGCCTGTTCATCAACACCGTGCCGGTGCTCGACGACACCAGCCCTCAGACGATGATCGGCGATTGGCTGCGCGGTCTGCAGGATTGCAACGTCGATCTGCGCGAGCATGGCTGGATGCCGCTCTACGACATCCAGCGCCTCGCCGGCCGCTCCGGCCGGGCGCTGTTCGATACCATCTTCGTGTTCGAGAACTATCCGGTCGATGACGTCCTGCGAGATCAGGCGGGTGATGGTCCGCGCGCGAGCCGCGCAGAGCAGATATCGATTACGAATTATGCGCTGACAATCGCGGTCTTCGTCAGTGACTCCGGCATTCGGCTGGGCTTCCGTCATGACCTCAGCCGGTTTGACGAGGCTCAGATTGCGCGCCTTCAGACCGCGTTCGCTACGCTGCTCGACCGTATTGCCGACGGGACGCACCGGCCGCTTGCCGAACTGCACGGACTGGATGAAGCCACGCTGCAGCGGGTGCATGGCTGGAGCGCTGGGGCTGCGACTCCGACGACCAGAGAGGAACTGATCGATGTCGTAACCCGGATCGAGCGGCAGGTCGCCGACACTCCGCATGCGATCGCCTTGATCTATGCGGGCGAGCAGATCAGCTACGCCGAGCTGAATGCGCGTGCGAACCGCTTGGCGCGACAGATTAAGGCGCGCGGTGTCCGTCGCGATGCTCCCGTCGCGCTCGCCTTCGAGCGCAGCGTCGAGATGATCGTAGCCGTGCTCGCGGTGCTGAAGGCAGGGGCGGGCTATCTGCCGCTCGATCCCGATTATCCGCAGCAACGTCTCGCCGCGATGCTGCGCGACAGCGGCGCAAGACTGGTGCTGATGCAGGCGCAACTGAACGACCGGCTGGCGGCGATCGCCGCCGACGCTGGTCTGATCGTGGTCGATGTCGCCATTGATGACGGCGGCCCGCACGACCGCGACGGCTCCGACCTCGGCGTTTCATCGCATCCCGACGGTCTCGCCTATGTGATCTATACGTCCGGCTCGACCGGCGTGCCGAAGGGCGTCGGCTGCACGCGGGGGGCACTGTCGGCGCGGCTGGCTTGGATGCAGGCGGAGTATCGGCTCGCGCCAAGCGAGACCTTGCTGCAGAAGACGCCCTTCAGCTTCGACGTCGCTGTCTGGGAGATGTTGTGGCCGCTGATCGTGGGCGCACGGCTCGCGATCGCGCCTCCCGGGGCCCATCGCGAGCCCAAGCGGCTGGTCGAAGCCGTGGTGGCTCACGATGTCACCACCTTGCACTTCGTCCCGCAGATGCTGGCGCAATTCGTCGCAGAGCCGGACGTCGCGCGATGCGCGAGCCTGAAGCGTCTGTTCTCCGGCGGCGAAGCGCTGCCGGTCCAGCTGATGCAGCAGGTCCATGCAGCCTTCCCCACGATTCGCTTCGACAACCGCTACGGACCGACCGAAACGCTGATCAATGCCAGCTTCTGGAATTGCCGCGCGTTCAGCGGGACAACTGCGCCGATCGGACACCCGATCCCGGGAACGGTGCTGCGAATTCTGGATGCCGACCTCAACCCCGTCGAGGAGGGAACGACCGGCGAGCTCTATATCGGCGGCGTCGGGCTGGCGCGCGGCTATCTCGGTCGCGCCGGGCTGACGGCCGAGCGTTTCATCGTCGACCCGTTCGGACCGCCCGGTGCACGGCTCTACCGCAGCGGAGATCTGGCGCGGTGGCGCCATGATGGCAGCATCGACTATGTCGGGCGGGCCGATCATCAGGTGAAGGTGCGCGGCTTCCGCATCGAGCTCGGCGAGATCGAGGCGCGGCTGCTGGAGCAGCCGATGGTCGGCTCTGCGGCGGTCGTCGCACGCGAGTTTGGCGCCGGACGGCAACTCGTCGGCTATGTCAGCGGAGATGCACGGCTCGATGGCCTCGCGCTGCGCAACGCGCTGTCGGCCGAGTTGCCGGACTACATGGTGCCGGCGTGGATCGTCGTGCTCGATCGTCTGCCGTTGATGGTGAACGGCAAGGTGGATCGCCATGCGCTGCCTGCGCCCGATTCTACCGATGCGACCGTCCGGGTTGCGCCGCGGACGCCGAACGAACGCGTGCTGGCATCGATCTGGGCGGATCTGCTGCGTCAGCCCGGTGTCGGGATCACTGACAACTTCTTCGAGCTCGGCGGCGATTCCATCATCTCGCTGCAACTCGTCAGCCGGGCGCGCCGTGCCGGGCTGGTGATCGAGCCACGGGACGTCTTCAAGCATCAGACGTTGGAAGCGCTGGCACGAGAGGCCCGTACGGAGCTGGCGCCCGCAATTCGTGCGGAGCAGGGCCTGGTCGGAGGGCCGCAGCCTTTGCTGCCGATCCAGCTCAGATTCTTCGAGCAGGAGCTGGCGGCGCCGGATCATTGGAACCAGGCGCTGCTGCTGCGGCCGCAGCAGCGGCTCGACTGGGGTGTGACGCGCCGTGCGGTTGCCGCTGTGGTGACTCACCACGATGCGCTACGACTGCGCTTCGAGCGGGTCGACGGTGTCTGGCGGGCAGAGCATGCATCGTCCGCCGCTCGCGGCGACCTCTTTCGAGACTGCGAGGTGGCAGATGCCGCGGCGGTCACGGCGCTCGCTGCCGAGATGCAGGCCAGCCTGTCGCTCGCGCATGGTCCGCTGGTCCGTGTGGCCGGGATGGAACTGCCGGGAGGCGAGCAACGACTCCTGATTGTGATCCATCATCTCGTCGTCGACGGCGTGTCATGGCGGGTGCTGATCGAGGATCTCGCGGCAGCCTATGAGCAGCTCGCACGCGGCGCCAAGACGGTGACGTTGCCGCCGAAGACCCACGCCTTCGCACAATGGGGGGCCGCGCTGCATGCCTATGCATCGTCGGACGCGCTTGCCGCGGAGCTGGACTATTGGTCGCAGATCCGGCAGGCGCACCATCTTGCTTGCGACGAGGATCATTCCGAGCGGGATACGATCGCCGACGCACAGGAAGTGCAGCGCGAGATCGATGCGGAATTGACGTCGCAGCTGCTCGGGCCGGCGCACGGAGCGTACCGAACCCAGGTGAATGATGTCCTGCTCTCCGCGCTGGCGCGTGCGCTATGGCACTGGTCCGGTCGCGAGGACGTCGTGATCGAGCTCGAAGGCCATGGCCGCGAGGAGATCGGCTCCGGGCTCGATCTGTCGCGCACCGTCGGCTGGTTCACCTCCGCCTTTCCGGTCCAGCTCGCAGCCGGCGGGCTGCAGGCCGCTTCGTTGATCAAGACGACCAAGGAGATGCTGCGGTCGATTCCGCATCGAGGTCTCGGCTATGGCATCCTGCGCTATCTCGGCTCCGACGCTCAGCGCGCCACGCTTGCCTCGGTCGATACGCCGCATATCGGCTTCAACTATCTCGGCCAGGTTGACGACAGGACCGGCGAGGCTGGGCTGTTCGCGCTCGCCCTGGAGAGCGCGGGCCCGTCACGCGCTGCCTCCAGCCCGTTGCGGCATCGCCTCACCATCAATGCGCGGGTCCAAGGCGGGCGACTGCAGCTGTCGTTCGGCTTCAGCCGGAAGCGCTACCGGACGGCAACGGTCGAACGCCTCGCCGACTGCTTTGAATCCGCGCTCCAGGAGCTGATCGCTCATTGCTCGAGCGATGCCCATGGGCTGACGCCGTCGGACGTTCCGCTGTCGAAGCTGACGCAGGCCGAGCTCGACGCGCTCCGACTGGATTGGCGCGAGGTCGAGGACATCTACCCGCTGTCGCCGATGCAGCAGGGCATGCTGTTCCACGCCCTGCACGATGACGGCACGGGTGTGTACGTCAACCAGCTCACGGCGGAGATCCGCGGTCTCGATTCCGAGAAGCTGCGGGCCGCCTGGCAGACCGTCAGCGATCGTCACGCCGTGCTGCGCACCGGCTTTCTCTGGCGCGAATTGTCGGGACCGCCGCAGCAGGTGGTCTACCGGCGCGCGGAGGTACGCGTCGTCGAGGAGGATTGGCGCACGCATGCAGCCGACCTTGCGCCAGCGGCGCTGGACGACGCGCTGACGGGGGTGGCCCAGCGTGATCGCGCGGCAGGTTTCGATCTCGCGCGCCCGCCGTTGCAGCGTCTGACGCTGGTCCGGCTCGACGACGAGCGCCATTGGCTGATCTGGACTCATCATCACATCCTGATGGATGGCTGGAGCTCGGCCCGGTTCATGGCCGAGGTGATGCAGCTGCTGGAGCATGGCTCCCTGCCGGCACAGCGGCCGCGCTACCGCGACTACATCGCCTGGCTCGGGGCCAGGGATCACCGTGCGGCTGCCGATTTCTGGCGCACAGCCCTGGCCGAGCTCGAAGAGCCAAGTCTGCTCGCACCCGCCAACGCTAACGAGGCCATGGACCACGGCTCGCTGACGACGGTCGTGGATCGTGGTCTCAGCGAGCGGCTTCAGCAATTCGCCACGCGCGAGCGGATCACGCTGAACACGCTCGTTCAAGCCGCATGGGCGAAGCTGCTGCGCCGCCAGACCGGCCAGGACACAGTGTGCTTCGGTGTAACGGTTTCAGATCGGCCTGCCGATCTCGTCGGCGCCGAGGACATGGTCGGCCTGTTCATCAACACGCTGCCTATGATCGACCGCGAGCATCCTCAGCAGAGTGTCGGCGACTGGCTGCGCGATTTGCAGGACCTCAACCTGGCTCTGCGGGAGCATGGCTGGATGCCGCTCGCTGATATTCAGCGCTTGGCCGGACGTGCCGGACATCCGCTGTTTGACAGCATTCTGGTGTTCGAGAACTATCCGGTCGACCAGGCATTGAAGACGAACCGCGGGCAGCTCCGCGCCAGCCGCACGCGGATTTTGGAGACCAGCAACTATCCGTTGTTCGTCAGCGTCGGTCTCGACGGCGAGCTTCGGCTCGTGTTCAACTTCCAGCGCCGGCATTTCGAAGAGCGCCAGATCGGCCGGCTTCAGACGGCATTCGTGGCGCTGCTCGCGTCGATCAGCGGCGATGCCGCCAACGCGGTCGGCCGGATCGCTGGTGACGATCCCGAAGATCTCGCGATGCTGGCGCGCGTCAACGACACGGTCACGACAAAGCAATCTGCCGGGGTCGTTGCTCAATGCGAAGCGCAGGCGGCGCGTGCGCCTGATGCGATCGCAATTGTGCATGGGGACGAGACGATCAGCTATGGCGAGCTGAACGCGCGGGCAAACCGGCTGGCGCGGCGGCTCATGCTGCAGGGCATCGGGCCGGACGTCGTGGTCGGGCTGGCGCTGGAGCGCGGCGTGCCGATGATGGTGGCACTGCTCGCGGTGCTGAAGGCGGGCGGGGCCTACCTGCCGCTCGATCCGGACTATCCGGCCGAGCGTCTGGCGCACATGCTGGGCGACAGCGGGGCCAGGCTGCTGCTGACGCAGGCCACGTTGCAGGAGCGTTTTGCTCCGGTTCTGGAAGGCAGCGGTGCCGAGGCCTGGCTGCTCGATGCAGCGGTGGGAGAAGGCAGCGGCGACGCCGCCAATCTCGACATCGCCATCGATCCGGAGAACCTCGTTTACGTGATCTACACCTCCGGCTCGACCGGTCTGCCCAAGGGCGTGATGGTGCGCCATGGCGCGGTGGCGAACTTCCTGGCGACCATGGCCGAGCGGCCGGGCATCGCACGCGAGGACCGCGTGCTCGGGCTGACCTCGCTGTCGTTCGACATCGCGGTGCTGGAGCTGTGGCTGCCGCTGACGCATGGCGCGCAAATCGTGCTGGCGGATCGCGCGACGGCGCATGATCCGGCGGCGCTGAAGGCGGTCGTCGTCAGGCACGGCGTGACGATGATCCAGGCGACGCCGTCGAGCTGGCGGATGCTGCTGGATCATGACGGCGCCGGCACGTGGCTGGGGGAGGGCTGCCGGGTGCTGAGCGGCGGCGAGGCCCTGGCACCGGATCTGGCGCGGCGCCTGACGGCGCTGGGCGGCGAGGTCTGGAACCTGTACGGGCCGACGGAGACCACGGTGTGGTCGGCGCGGCACCGGCTCGATGCGGCCGATCCGTCGCCGATGATCGGTGCTCCGATCGGCAACACCACGCTGTACGTGCTGGATGGCGATCTCAATCTGGCGCCGGTCGGGGTGGCCGGAGAGCTGTTCATCGGCGGCGAGGGGCTGGCCCGCGGCTATTGGAATCGTGCGGCGCTCAGCGCCGAGCGCTTCATCCCCGATCCGTTCGGATCGGCGGGGCAGCGGCTGTACCGCACCGGGGACCTCGCGCGCTGGCGCGGCGATGGCGTGCTGGAGCATGTGGGCCGGGCGGATCATCAGGTGAAGATCCGGGGCCATCGCATCGAGCTCGGCGAGATCGAGGCGCGGCTGCGGGCCGAGCCCGGCGTGCGCGACAGCGTCGTGGTGGCGCAGGAGCTCGGCGGCAGCCGGCAGCTGGTCGGCTATGTCAGCGGCGATGATGCGCTCGACGGCGCGGGCCTGCGTGCGGCGCTCGGCGCGGTGCTGCCGGACTACATGGTGCCGTCACGGGTCATGGTGCTGCCGCAACTGCCGCTGACGCCCAACGGCAAGATCGATCGCAAGGCGCTGCCGCAGCCGGATGCGCGTCCTGCGGATGCGCAACGCGTCGCGCCGCGCAATCCGACCGAGGCCGCGCTCGCGACCATCTGGGCCGAGCTGCTGCAGCACGACGAGGTCGGCGTCACCGACAATTTCTTCGAGCTCGGCGGCGATTCCATCATCTCGCTGCAGATCGTCGGTCGCGCACGGCGGGCCGGTCTTGCGCTGGAGCCAAGGGACGTCTTCAGGCACCAGACGATCGAGCAGCTCGCGCCGCTCTGTCGCGCGATCTCCGATGCGCAGCGGATGCCCGTCGTGGCGCGGGGGACGCTGTCGGGCCTGACCGATCAGGAGCTGGCGCAGCTCGGTCTCGATTGGGACCGCATCGAGGACATCTATCCGCTGTCGCCGATGCAGCAGGGCATGCTGTTCCACAGCCTGCGCGATGCCGGCAGCGGCGTCTACGTCAATCAGATCAGCGTCGAGATCCGCGGGCTGAACGTCGAGCGCCTGCGCGCGGCATGGCAGGATGCATCCGCGCGTCATCCCATGCTGCGGACGGGATTCCTCTGGCGCGAGTTGTCCGGATCCCCGCTGCAGGCCGTCTATCGTCAGGCGATCGTGCCGTTCGAGATCGAAGACTGGCGCGGCCAAATGATCGACGAGACCCGGCTCGCGGCGGCGCTGGCCGGTGAGCGTGATGCGGAGTTCGATCTGGCGCAGCCGCCGCTGCAGCGCGTGCGCCTGCTGCGCGTGGACGACGATTGTCATCGCCTGATCTGGACCTATCACCACATCCTGATGGATGGCTGGAGCTCGGCGCGCTTCATCGGCGAGATCTTGCAGCTCTATGCCGGCCGCACGCTTGCGCCCGGCACGCCGCAGTACCGCGACTACGTTGCCTGGCTCGTTGCCCAGGACGCCATGGCGGCCGAGCGCTTCTGGCGCGAACAGCTCGCCGGCTTCGATCAGCCGACGCAACTGGCCGATGCGTTCGGCGCTCGCCGCTACGACGCGCATGGGCATCGACGCTGCTACACGCGGCTCGACGAGGGCGCGACGGCGGACCTGAAGGCGTTCGCCCGCCGCGAGCGCATCACCTTGAACACGCTGATCCAGGGCGTCTGGACGCTGCTGCTGCAGCGCTTCACCGGCCAGCACACCGTGACCTTTGGCGCGACGGTGGCCGGCCGTCCGGCTGGCCTCGACGGCGCCGAGCAGATGATCGGCCTGTTCATCAACACGCTGCCGATGATCGAGACGCCGTCGCCCGCCTGCGCCGTCGGCGATTGGCTGCGCGCGATCCAGAACCGCACCGCCGCGGTCCGCAACTACGAGCAGACGCCGCTTTACGACATCCAGGGCTGGGCCGGTCGCGCCGGCGAGGCGATGTTCGACAGCATCATCGTGTTCGAGAACTACCCGATCGAGCGTGGCCTGCTGCAGGGTGACGGCTCGCTCCAGTTCAGCGGCCTCCGCAATGTCGACGTCACCAATTATCCGATGGACCTGTCGGTGCTGGTCGAGGACACGCTCCAGGTCGAATTCACATACATGCCAAGCCATTTCGCGCCCGACCAGGCCGAGCAGATCAGGGACCAGTTCGAACATCTGCTCGCGGCGCTGACCCGGGATGCGACGGCGCTGATCGGGGCGATCGATGCGGCGACCGATCATGACACGGCGCGCGCGCGTGCCTGCAACGCTCATGCTGTGCCTGTCGGAACGGAGCCGCTCGTGCACGAGGTCATCAGCGGGCATGCGATGCGCAATCCGGAGCGGATCGCACTCGAGATCGGCGGCGCCAGCCTGTCCTATGGCGCGCTGGAGCGCCGCGCCAACCGTCTCGCGCATCATCTGATCGGGCAGGGGCTCAGGCCCGATCAGCGCGTCGGGATCGTGGTGGCGCGCACGCAGGCAACGATGATCGCGCTGCTGGCCGTGATGAAGGCGGGCGGCGCCTATGTGCCGCTCGATCCCGAGCTTCCGCCGGAGCGGATCGCCTACGTGATGAACGATAGCGGCGCGACTTTCATGCTGTCCGGCACGCGTGATGCTCTCATGCCCGCGTCTGTCCGGCACATCGATCTGGCCCGATTCGATTTCGAGACGGGACCGGATCATCCGCCGCAGCTGCGCCTCCACCCCGGAAATCTCGCTTATGTGATCTACACGTCCGGCTCGACCGGACGGCCGAAGGGCGTCGCCGTTGCGCACGGCCCTTTGGCGATGCATTGCCGCGCCACCGCCGCGCTCTATGAGATCGACCCGCAATCGAGCGAATTGCATTTCCTGTCGCTCGCATTCGACGGCGCCCATGAACGCTGGCTCACGGTGCTCTCGCAGGGGGCGCGACTCGTGATGCGCGATGCCGAGCTGTGGACGCCCGAGCAGACGGTCGAGATGCTGCGCGCCCGGAGCATCACCCATATCGGCCTGCCGCCGGCCTATCTGCAGCAGGTGGCCGATTGGGTGGAGCAGACCGGTCATCCGCCGCCCGTGAGGCTGTACTCGTTCGGCGGCGAGGCGATGCCCAAGGCCGGCTTCGACAAGGTGAAGCGGATGCTCAAGCCGCAGATCCTGATCAACGGCTACGGCCCGACCGAGACCGTGGTTACGCCGCTGGTCTGGAAGGTCGACGGCAACGCAGACTGCGACAAGGCCTACGCGCCGATCGGTGTCCCCGTCGGCAGCCGCACCGCCCACATCCTCGATGGTCAGCTCGACATCGTCCCGGCCGGCGCTGCGGGAGAGCTCTATATCGGCGGTCTTGGCCTTGCGCGCGGATACCACGCCAAGCCCGGCATGACCGCGGAGCGGTTCGTTCCGGATCCCTTCGCCGCCGATCCCGGCGCGCGTCTCTATCGCACCGGCGACCTCGCCCGGTGGGATGCGGATGGCAGGATCGAATATCTCGGGCGCAGCGACGATCAGGTCAAGGTCAGCGGCTTCCGGATCGAGCTCGGCGAGATCCAGTCGGCATTGCTGTCGGAGCCCGATGTCGCACAAGCGGCCGTGCTCGCCGTGCCCAGTGCCGGCGGCAGCCAGCTCGTCGCCTATGTCGCGCCGAGTGGGGGCCGCGACGCGGCCGGCCGCTCGGCCGAGCAATTGTCGGAGAGTCTTGCGGCCGCGCTGCGTCGAACGCTGCCTGCCTACATGGTGCCGGCAAGAATCATCGTACTCGAGCGTCTGCCCACGCTGTCCAGCGGCAAGGTCGACCGCCGGGCGCTGCCGGCGCCCGATGTCGCGGCTGCGCGCGCATTCATCGCGCCGGAGAGCCCGGCGGAGATCGCGATGGCCCGATTGTGGTCCGAGATTCTCGGCACTCCGCAGGTCGGCGTCACCGATAATTTCTTCGAGCTCGGCGGCAACTCGATCCTGAGCTTGAAGGTGATCGCACGGCTCCGGCGCGAGCCGATCATCGGCAGCGAGATCAAGCTGCGTGATCTCCTGCAGAAGCCGACGATCCGCGCCTTGCTCGGCGAGTCGGACAGCAAGCCAAGGCGAGTGTCGGCCCTGCTGCCGCTCAACGCGCCGGTGTCCGGCAAAGAGCCCGTGTTCTGCTTCCATGGCGGCTTCGGCACGGTGTTCGACTATGCGCCGCTGGCGCGCCGCCTCGAGGGGCGGCGTCAAGTGATCGGTCTGCAATGCAGGACGTTGATCGCGCCGTCCTTTTCCGATTCATCGCTGGCGGCGATGGCCGCTGTTTACGCCGATGAGATCGTGCAGGCGCAGGGACGCGGGCCGTATTATCTGATCGGATGGTCGCTGGGCGGCCTGGTCGCATGCCTCGCCGCAGCAGAACTGGAGCGTCGCGGCGAGGTCGTCGCGCGTCTGGCGCTGGTCGACAGCTTCGTTCCTGATCCGTGCGCAAATGAGAGGCCAGGGGCCGAGCGGCATTGGACCGACGACCTGCTGGGATTGCTGTCCATCGCCATCCCAGGGGGAGAACTCGCGGCGGTCCGATCTCGCGCCGCCATCATCCGCGCCGCGGGCGAGCCTGCGACGGATGACGCAATGCGGCGCCTGCTTGCGGACGTGATCGGCGCGGCGCCCTTGCAGCCAAGGGATCATCTGCTCGGGGTCGACGACATCATCGGCGCGTTCACGGTCGGACGCCACCTCGGACAGCTGGCGCAGACCGCCGACTGGCCGACCGAGCTCAAGGCGACACCTGGATGCTGGTGGACCTCAGGGCGGCTGCGACAGCGCGATTGGCTGACTGCACGGTTCGGGGGCGCGACGGATCTCGGCGTCGTCGGTGACGACCACTTCTCGATCCTGAGCAACGAGACCTTCGTCGCCGCAATCTCCAAGTGGCTGCAATCGCGCGACGCGGCGCAGACGATGCCGGCGCTGCAATCCGAACCGGCCGAATGAGGTGATCATGAGCCTTCATCCAGATATCGCGGCGCTGCTCGAGATGATCCAGTTGGGGACCGAGACCGGCGCGCGGGTTCCGTTCCCGCAACTCACGCCGGCGCAGGCGCGCGCCGATTTCGAGGCCTCGTCGCCGCTGCTCGACCTCGATCCTCCCGCGCTTGCGTTCGAGAGGCAGCTCACGCTGCCGACGCGCGATGGTGCGCAGATCGCTGCACGCCTCTATGCAGGACAAATGCCCAACTGCGCTGCGCCGCTGCCGGTGCTGCTCTACATGCATGGCGGCGGCTTCGTCGTCGGCAGTCTCGACTCGCATCAGCCGCTATGCCGTGGCCTTGCGAGCGACAGCGGCGCGGCCGTGCTGTCGATCGGCTACCGGCTCGCGCCGGAGCATCGCTTTCCGACTGCGTTCGAGGATTGCGTGGATGCTCTCGCCTGGATCGGGCGCGAGGGGCCAGCCGCTGGTCTCGACCCCCGCCGCGTCGCCGTCGGCGGCGACAGTGCCGGCGGCACGCTGGCGGCAGCGCTGGCGATCGCAGCTCGCGACGATCGAGCCTTGCCGCAACCGCTCCTCCAGGTGCTGGCCTATCCGGGCCTCAGCCCGGAGCAGATATCGCAGTCCTACGCGGACTACGGCTCGGGCTATTTGCTCGAGCGCGACACTGTGGACTGGTTCTTCAACCACTATCTGCGCGACGAGTCCGATCGCCGGGATTGGCGGTTTGCGCCGCTGGCGGCGCCCGACCTGTCCGGCGTCGCACCGGCGCTGATGCTGCTGCCCGAGTTCGACCCGCTGATCGCGGAGGGACGCGACTACGCCGAACGGCTGCGCGCGGCCGGCGTCGCCGTCGACCTCAAGGTCTATCCCGGCATGATTCACGAGTTCCTGCGCATGGGCAACGTCGTGCCGGATGCGCTGCGTGCGCGCGCCGAGATCGGTGCCACGCTTGCCGAACTGTTTGCCCAGCAAGCCGGAGACTGTCACCGATGATCACGTCGTCGAATCCCGGGAAGCTCCATATCGGAGGCCTGCTGCGGCCCTATTGGAAGCTGGTTCTCTGCGGCATCCTGCTCGGCCTCGTCGGCGGTGCCAGCGTCGCCGGCCTGCTCGCCGTGGTGAACAAGGGCCTCTACGCCGGCTCCGGTGATGTCGGCAGCCTGATCGCCTCGTTTGCCGGGCTCTGCGTCCTGATCGTGATCGGGTCGGTCGGCTCGGACATCAGCGCCAATGCCGTCGGACAGAAGATCGTCGCCTCGCTGCGCAAGTCGTTGGCCGCCAAGATCCTGATGGCGCCGATCGACCAGCTGGAATCCTACCGCGCGCACCGGCTCATCCCCGTGTTGACGAAGGACGTCGATGCGATCAGCGACTTTGCCTTCTTCTTTCCGGCGTTTCTGGTTTCCGGTGTCGTCGTCGCCGGCTGCCTGGTCTATCTGGCCATGCTGTCGTGGCCGTTGTTCCTCGTGACGGCGGCGCTGATCGCGCTCGGATCGTTCGCCCACTTCCGGGCGAGACAGCGCGGCATGTCCGGCTTCAACCTGGCCCGCCAATATGAAGACGATCTGCAGAAGCACTATCGGACGATCGCCGAAGGCGCCAAGGAGCTGCGGCTCCACCGGCCGCGCCGGCACCATGTGCATGTCGACCTGATCCAGCGCACCGTCGACAGGATCAGCGACGTGCAGATCGGCGCGATCAATCTGCTGGTCACCGCCCGTGCGCTCGGAACGGTGATGCTGTTCATGGTGATCGGGACCGCGCTCGTGCTGCGGCCGCTGCTATGGCCGGACAGTCCGCCATCGGTGTCCAGCGGCTTCGTCCTGGTGCTGCTGTTCATGCGCGGTCCGATCGATCAGCTCATCGGCATGCTGCCGTCGCTCGGTCGCGCACAGGTCGCGATGCGCCGGATTTCCGATCTCTCCGAGCGGTTTGCAACGGCAGAGCAGGATCTGCTCGAACATCCCGCCGACGCGATGACGGATCGGATCGAATCGATCGAGCTGCGCGGCGTCTCCTATTCTTTTCAGGCCGCCGCCAACGAGACACCCTTTGTGCTCGGTCCGGTCGATCTGCGCATCCGGCGCGGCGAGATCGTCTTCATCGTCGGCGACAACGGCAGCGGCAAGACGACGCTGATCAAGCTGCTGCTCGGCCTCTACGTGCCGGATCAGGGACAGCTGCTGCGCGACGGCGTACCGGTGATCGGCGCAACACGCGACGACTACCGGCAGCTCTTCACCACCGTGTTTGCGGACTATTACCTGTTCGACACGCTGTTGCGTCACGATGATCAGGCTCCCGAAGGCGCGCAGCGCTACCTCGATCGGCTCGAGCTTGCCCACAAGGTCTCGGTCGAAGACGGCATGTTCTCGACCACGGACCTGTCGACCGGCCAGCGCAAGCGCCTCGCTTTGATCAACGCCTGGATCGAAGGCCGCCCCGTTCTGGTGTTCGACGAATGGGCCGCCGATCAGGATCCGGCATTCCGGCAGGTCTTCTATACCGAGCTGCTCGCCGACCTGAAGCGGCTGGGCAAGACGATCATCGTGATCTCGCATGACGACCGCTACTTCCACTGCGCGGACCGGCTCGTGCGGCTGCGCAATGGACAACTCCAGGAGGACCGGCCGACGCAACAGCGCCGGCACGCACGGCCGAGGCGATCGCCGGCGTCACGACTGCAAGACGAGGGCGCATCGCAGGAACCATCGAGAGCGTGAGCCGCAGCTTTGTAACTAATCTAGTTCGACAGTGTGACGGGCCCGCTTGTGTTCGAGGCGGCGGCAAATTTACATCCTGAGCGGGCGCCGACCGTGGCGAATTTCGCACAAGGGCAATGAAGGGGAGAGGCGCATGGACGCGAGCACGGGCTTCGACGCAAGACGTGAGGCCTTCAAGGCCGGCAGCGAGACTGCGATGTCCGTCGTTCGCGACGACGGAGCAGTGCGGGTCCTGGTCGATGGTGCGGTGCTGCTGTCGCTTCAATTCGATGAGCGTCGGGCGGCGCTGGTCGCATCGGACAGGGCCGGCGATCCGCAGCGGATGGTGCGTGCGTTGTCGGCCGCGGCCGAAGCGCTGTTCGCCTGGCATCCGTCACTCGACAGGCTCTTCCTCGCGACCGGCGACTGGCCGGCGGCCGAATCGGCGCTGGCGCGCGAGGGTCTCGCGGTGACCATCAATGGCGCGCCGGTGCTGCTGCCCGAACTGGTGATGCAGCGGCGCGACAATTGGTTGACCGATGCCGCGCGGCCGGCGTTTCCACTGTCTTATGCCATGACTGACGGCAGGCGGCATCCGCGACGGCCGTCGAAGCCGGCCGGCCGTGTCTATTCCCGTTTCATTCCATGGCTGTCGGAGACCGTCAGCTTTCGAGTCGTCGATGTCGAGCGGGATCTGTCGCTCGTCCACCGCTGGCTCAACGATCCGCGCGTGGATGCGTTCTGGAACGAGGCCGGTGACCTAGACAAGCACCGCGACTATCTCTCCAGGATCCTGGCGGATCCGCACATGCTGCCGATGATCGGCTGCTTCGGTGATCGTCCGTTTGGCTATTTCGAGCTGTATTGGGCCAAGGAGAACCGCATCGCGCCGTTCTACGACGCCGCCGACTACGACCGCGGCTGGCATGTGATCGTCGGCGAGGACGAGTTTCGTGGCCGCGACTTCATCACCGCGTGGCTGCCGTCGCTGATGCACTACATGTTCCTCGACGATGAGCGCACGATGCGCATCGTCGGCGAGCCCGCGGCAGCCCACGTCCAGCAGTTGCGCAATCTCGATCGCGCCGGCTTCGCCCGGATCAAGAATTTCGACTTCCCGCACAAGCGAGCAACCTTGGTCATGTTGCTTCGCGAACGCTTCTTTGGCGACCGGCTGTGGCAGCCGGCGGCCAAGGACGCGACGCCAGAGACCCAACGCTGACGGAGCATCACCTCATGTCGTATCAAATCGCCCCGGACTATGATGTCGTCGGTGTCGGCTTCGGGCCATCGAACCTGGCGCTGGCGATCGCACTCGACGATTGCAGGAGACAACAGCGCGTGAGTTGCCGCTCGCTGTTCGTGGAGCGTCAGCCAAGCTTCAAATGGCACGGCGGCATGCTGCTCCCGGGCAGCAACATGCAGATTTCCTTCCTGAAGGATCTCGTGTCGCTGCGTGATCCGACCAGCCCATTCACCTTCATCAACTATCTGCACAAGTCGGGGCGGCTGCTCGATTTCACCAACTGCAAGACGTTCTATCCGAGCCGCATCGAGTTCAACGACTATCTGTGCTGGGTCGCCGACCAGTTCAGCGCGATGGTCGACTATGGCGAGACGGTCGTGGCCGTCGAGCCGGTCATGGCCGGTCAGTCGGTGGTCGCGCTTCGGGTGGTGACGCAGACGGGGACTGGCGAGACCCGGTCGCGCATTGCGCGGAATCTCGTGGTCGCCGTCGGCGGCGTTCCGCACGTCCCAGCCGTGCTCGAGCCGATCGCCGGAGACCGGCGGGTGGTGCACACCAGCGGCTATCTTGGATCGCCGCTGATCACCGAATTGCACGGCCAGGCGCCTCGCGTCGCAGTGATAGGCGGTGGCCAGAGCGCCGCAGAGGTCACCCTCGATCTGAGCGAGCGGTTTCCCGATGCGCATATCGATCTGGTGTTCCGAGGGCACGCGCTCAAGCCGTCCGACAGCAGCCCATTCGTTAACGAGATCTTCAATCCGGAGTACACGGACTATTTCCATTCGCGCGAGGACGCGCAGCGCGCATCGATTATTCGCAGCTTCCGCAATACCAATTACGCGGTGGTCGATCCCGATCTGCTCGATCAGCTCTATCGGATGAGCTATCAGCAGCGCGTCGCCGGCGAGAGAAAGCTCGTCTTGCATCCGCGGAGCGAGATCGTCGGCGCGGGGGTCACGCGCGACGGCATCACGATCGAGCTGCACAATAAGGACGAGGATGTTCGGAGCCGCGCGAGCTACGACGCCGTGGTCATCGCCACCGGCTATGAGCGATCACCGGTGCCGGCCTTTCTCGATCCGATCAGCCGCTACATCGAGGCCGGCGCGCTGGATCGGGACTACCGGCTGCAGACCGCTCCGGGCTTTCGTCCGCAGGTCTACCTGCAGGGCTGCTCGGAGACCTCGCATGGCCTGAGCGACACGCTGCTGTCGGTGCTGCCGATGCGGGCCCAGGAGATCACGGCGTCGCTGGTGGCGACGGCGGCCAGGCCGAACGGTCAGGAGCATGACCCGCATCGGGAGGAACGTGTGTACTCATGAGCACGTCCTCCCGCGGTCGGAAAGCTGAGTCGTGAGGAGCCTTCATGACGGTCGTGGCGCTCGTCGCATGTCACGGCCGGATGAACATCGGTGGTCGTCGTGATTGCGAATTTGGGAAAGCCGGCATCCAGGACCGGTCGGCAGGCACGGCGAAGTTCGGGAATGAGATATGGCTGAGCCGCATTTGCCTGAGCGGGTCGTGAATTTATTGATATCGTCTGATTATGCGCGGCTCGTCGGTCGAACCCTGTCGGAGCGGTTCGACTACATTGTCGACATCGCGTCGCTGCATACGCGCGACGAACTGCTGCGGCGTCTGGAGCTCGATCGCATTTTGGTGCGGCAGGTCGAGAAGTGGCTCGGCTTCCACGGACGGCGCCTGCGCCGTCCGACCGAGAGCATCGATATCGCGATGTGCGGATTGGAGTTCCGCAAGCGGCGCATCCGGCGCTCGCGCCTCGGCGCCCGGCGGCGTCGGCTGGATCCGAAGGCCACTCCGAAGGAGCCGGGCTGACGATCGGTTCGGCGGCCATCCCGCAGCCGAAGTCCCTGAGATGGGCCGTGACGGGTGCTGCCCTCGGCCGTCCGAAGTTTCGGACGGTCGCCGCCGGCCGTTTCCGAAACTTCGGACGGCGCGCCGCGCAACGCCTGTCGCCGCTCCCCACAATGGTTTGCAAATGGTAGCAAACTGAAGCACATGCGCCGTCACCGGGCCGCGCCGATCCCCTGGCACGAATGCTGCTTAATGAGCCGCCAAACGAGCGCCAGCTCCAGAACAATCGAGGGGACGTCCGGACGCCAGCCCAAAGCCGCCCTTGATTTTAGACACGCCGAGCAGACGATTACGCTTGAGCGTTCGCGTGCGTGCCTGACCGGCGTGCATGCTCGTGGAGGGGGGCTTCGGTCCGGGATGCCCGCAGACGTGCTTGAAGGACACTGCGTCGACCCACCGCCGGCTGAGACGAGACGTAGACCGAGTAAGACCAGGGAGAGAACATCTGATGTCTGCAACCACTGCGGCGGCCACGGCCCCGAACAAGCCATTCTACCGGGTCCTCTACGTGCAGGTCCTGGTCGCGATCGTGCTCGGCGTCATCGTCGGCTGGGTATGGCCGGAGGTCGGCAAGAACGAGTGGATCAAGGCGCTCGGTGACGGCTTCGTCAAGCTGATCAAGATGGTGATCGCGCCGGTGATCTTCTGCACCGTCGTGTCCGGCATCGCGCATGTCTCCGAGGTCAAGAAGGTCGGCCGCGTGGCCGTCAAGGCGCTGATCTATTTCGAGATCGTCTCGACCTTCGCGCTCGCGCTGGGTCTGATCGTCGGCAATTTCATCCAGCCGGGGGCAGGGTTCCAGGGCCAGAGCAACGCCGCCCTCGTCGCCAATTACGCCAAGCAGGCGAGCGAGATGAAGTCGATCGACTTCGTGCTCCATATCATCCCCGACACGGTGGTGGGCGCGTTCGCGCAAGGCGAGATCCTGCAGGTGCTGCTGTTCTCGATCCTGTTCGGCATCGCCCTGATGAGCCTCGGTGAACGGGGCCACACGATGCGCGCCTTCATCGACGATGCGGCACACGCGATCTTCGGCGTCATCGCGATCGTGGTCAAGTTCGCCCCGATCGGCGCGTTCGGCGCGATGGCCTTCACCATCGGGCGCTATGGCCCGCAGGCGCTCGGCAATCTTGCCGGCCTGATCGCGACCTTCTATCTCACGGCGCTCGCTTTCGTCATCATCGTGCTCGGCATCATCGCCCGCATTGCCGGCTTCTCGATCTTCAAGTTCCTGAAATACATCAAGGACGAGCTGCTGATCGTGCTCGGCACCTCGTCGTCCGAGAGCGCGCTGCCGCAGATGATGGAGAAGCTCGAGCGTCTCGGCTGCTCCAAGCCTGTCGTCGGCCTCGTGGTTCCGACCGGCTACTCCTTCAACCTCGATGGCACCAACATCTACATGACCCTGGCGACGCTGTTCATCGCCCAGGCCATGAACGTGCACCTCTCCTTCGGAGAGCAGATCACGATCCTTCTCGTGGCCATGCTGACCTCGAAGGGCGCTTCGGGCATCACCGGCGCCGGCTTCATCACCCTGGCCGGTACGCTCGCGGCCGTCCGGCCGGAGCTCGTTCCGGGCATGGCGATCGTGCTCGGCATCGACAAGTTCATGAGCGAGTGCCGCGCCCTCACCAACCTGTGCGGCAACGGCGTCGCCTGCGTGATCGTCGCCTGGTGGGAGGGCGAGCTCGACCGCGACAAGCTGCGTGCCGCGCTCGACAAGGATATCGATCCTTCGGACGTCGAAATCGCCGTCACGACGGGCTGAGACCAAGGCCGCACGGCGTTGCCGGCGCCGTCGGCGACCCGAACAAACGCCCCCGTGCGCGCGTCGCCGCTGCTCTCGCAAGGCGACGCGTCCCGTACGAGGGCCGGCTGAAACCTGCCGGCTCTCGTCGGGCGCGAGACCGGCGAACGGGCGGGTGATGCCCAATCGTGATGCCGCCATCCTCAAATGATCTGCTAAAAAAGCACCGGACGCGGCGCTGACGGCGTGACACCGGCGGCGTCACGGTCTTGCTTGGGGAGATTTGATAATGGCCGTCGCGCAGTCCGGAGTTCCGCGTGTCGTGATTGTCGGCGGCGGCGCCGGCGGCCTGGAGCTGGCGACGCGGCTCGGCGACAAATACGGCCGTAAGGGCAAGCTCGAGGTCACCCTGGTCGAGCGCAACCGCACCCACGTCTGGAAGCCGAAGCTGCACGAGATCGCGGCCGGCAGCATGGACATCTCGGCGCACGAGGTCGACTATCTCGCGCAGGCCTATTGGCACGGCTTCCATTATCGCATCGGCGACATGATCGGGCTCGATCGCGACCGGCGCGAGGTGCTGGTCGCGCCCTATCTCGATGCGGAGGGGCGTGAGGTCACGCCGCGGCGAACCATTCCCTATGACGTGCTCGTCATCGCCATCGGCAGCCAGAACAATGATTTCGGCACGCCCGGC
Source organism: Bradyrhizobium sp. SZCCHNS2022 (assembly GCF_032377575.1). Taxonomy (NCBI): domain Bacteria; kingdom Pseudomonadati; phylum Pseudomonadota; class Alphaproteobacteria; order Hyphomicrobiales; family Nitrobacteraceae; genus Bradyrhizobium; species Bradyrhizobium sp. SZCCHNS2022. The sequence goes on from NZ_JAUHHZ010000001.1 coordinate 428,538, forward strand.
GTGGTCGACCACGCGATCAAGCTGGAGTCGCAGCGCGATGCCCGGCGCTTCCACGAGCGCATGGTCAACGCTTGCATCCGCGCCCATTCGCAGTCGACGCCGATCGCGCCGCATCAGCTGAAGGTCGCGATCATCGGCGCCGGGGCAACCGGGGTCGAGCTGGCCGCCGAACTGCATCGGACGACGCGCGAGGTGGTGGCCTATGGTCTCGACCAGGTCGACGCCGAGAAGGACATCAGGATCACGCTGATCGAAGCCGCGGACCGGGTGCTCCCGGCCTTGCCGGAGCGGGTCTCGCGCGAGACCGAGAAGCTGCTCGCGCGGCTCGGCGTCGAGGTCCTGGTGGGCGCCAAGGTCGCGGAGGTCGGGGCCGACAGGGTCAGCCTCTCGGACGGTCGCATCATCCCGGCCGAACTGATCGTCTGGGCCGCCGGCGTCAAGGCGCCGGACTTCCTCAAGGACATCGCGGGCCTCGAAACCAACCGCATCAACCAACTCGTCGTCAGGCAGACCCTGCAGACCACGCGCGACGAGCGCATCTTTGCGATCGGCGACTGCTCGGCTTGCGCCTGGGGGACGCGCGGCAACGTGCCGCCGCGTGCGCAGGCGGCGCATCAGCAGGCCTCGCATCTCTACAAGCAGATTCCGCGCTTCATCAGGGGCGAGCGGCTGGCGGACTACCGCTATCACGACTTCGGCTCGCTGGTGTCGCTCGGCGAATTCAGCACGGTCGGCTCGATGATGGGCGCGCTGGTCGGCGGCAATCTCGTGTTCGAAGGGCTGTTCGCGCGGATGATGTATCTGGCGCTGTACAAGATGCACGAATACGCCCTGCACGGCCTCGCCAAGGTGACCCTGGACACGCTGGCGCGTCTGATCACCCGCCGCACCGAGCCGCATGTGAAGCTGCATTGATGCGCGCAAGCTCGGCGGCCGGCGTCCGCTTCGGCCCTGCCGCCGGTATCGGACGCCATCGCTCTGCGTTGCGGACGTGCGGAGGCCGGATTTTGTGTCGCCTATTCCGGCGCAAGACCTTAGAGTTACTGGCGAAATGCGGGCGCGTTCGTCGCGGCCCGCCGCGCCTCGATCTTGCCCGGCTCAGGAGATGACGGACTTCCCCATTCGGATCGGCCTCGATGGACATTCCGACGTCGCCGCGGCGGTTCCGGGGCGCGCGGGCTGGCTCGTTCGCGGATGTCTGGCGGTTGCGCTGGTCGGCGCCGCGGCCTGGCTCGGCTACGCCATCGCCTTCTCCCATGGGCTGGATCAACGGCACGCCGCGGCCCAGCAGCGGCTGGCGGTCGAGGCCGCGCAGCTCGACGGCTATCTCTCACGCTTCGAATATCTGCCGTCGCTGCTGGAGACCTCGGCGGACGTCTACCGGCTGCTCGGCACGCCCGATGATCGCGCGCTGCAGCAGAGCGTCAGCCTGTATCTGAAGTCGATCAATCTGCTGGCGGGCGCCGACAATCTCTACGTCCTGACCGTCGCGGGCGACGCGATCGCCGCCGCCGATTTCGACCAGCCGGGCACGCCGGTCGGCATCAACCTGTCCTACCGACCGTATATGCGCCAGGCGCTGGCGACAGGCCGCGGCGCGTTCTTCGGCATCGGCATCACCAGCGCGCGCGCCGGCTACTATCTGTCCTATGCGGTCAAGCGCGAAGGACGCACGATCGGCGTCGCCGTGGTCAAGGTCAATCTCGACGCCTTCGAGCGCGAGTGGCGCAACCGCGGCAGCGACATGGTTCTGGTCGATGCCCGCGGTGTGACCATCCTCGCCTCGCGCGACGAATGGCGCCTGCGGCCGCTGACGCCGCTCTCGGTCGATGCGCTGGAGGAGATCGCGACGTCGAAGCCCTATGGCAGCTCGAATCTCGCGCCGCTCGGCTGGACCTTCATGGACAGGACCGATCGTGGCGGCGGTCAGGTCGCGACCGAGGGCGGCGCGGTCTACAGCGTCGACGAGCGTCCACTCAGCGGGCGGCAATGGCAGCTGCTGCTGCTCGACGACGAGGCGCCGATCCGGCGTACGGCCTTCATCATCGGCACGCTGTCGGGGCTCGCCAGCATCGTCGCGCTGCTCGCGTTCGGCCTGTTGGCGCAGCGGCGGCGGGAGATCCGGCAACGGCTGGCGAGCCAGGCCGCGCTTCAGGCCGCCAATGACCGCCTCGAGATCCGCGTGCAGGAGCGCACCGCCGAGCTGCGCGCCACGCAGGACGAGCTCGTCCATGCCGGCAAGCTCGCCGTGCTCGGCCAGATGTCCGCCGGCATGGTGCACGAGATCAACCAGCCGCTAGCGGCGCTGCAGACCGCGTCCGACAACGCCGTGCAGTTCGTCGACCGCGGCATGATCGCCGAGGCCCGCGGCAATCTCGTCCGTATCGGCGAGCTGGTCCGCCGGCTGGCGCGTCTGACCGGCCAGCTGCGCGTGTTCGCCTACAAATCGAATGCGCCGCTCGATGCCGTCTCGGTCGAGCAGGCGCTGGCCGAAACGCTCAAGATCCTCGGTGCGCGGGTGAAGGACGGCGGCGTCGAGGTGACCATCGATCTCGCGCCGGGGCTTCTCGTCCGGGTCGATCAGATCCGGCTCGAGCAATTGCTCTGCAACATCCTCGCCAATGCGCTGGACGCCGTCGAGGGCGCGGCGCAGAAGTCGATCGCGATCCGCGCCGTGCACGAGGACGGCCACTGCCGCATGGCCATCGGCAACAGCGGCCCGCCGATCGCGGCCGACGTTCTCAAGCGCATGTTCGAGCCGTTCGTGACGACCAAGCCGGCCGGCAAGGGCCTCGGCCTTGGTCTCGTCATCGCCAACCATATCGCGCGGTCGTTCGGCGGCGAGCTGCGGGCGCGGAATCTCGAGCCGTCCGGCGCCGAGTTCGTGCTGCTGCTCCCGCTGGCCGAGGTCACGAGGTCCCCCCATGAGCCCTGAGCAACCGGTCGGCGTGATCTATGTCGAGGACGACGAGGATGTGCGCATCGGCGCCGTCCAGGCGCTGCAGCTCGCCGGCTTGCCGGTGACGCCGTTCGGCTCGGTGGAAGCCGCGAGCGCGACCGTCCGCGCCGACATGCCGTTCGTGGTGGTCTCGGACGTGCAGCTGCGCGGCAAGAGCGGCACCGCATGGCTGTCCGAGCTGCACCGGCTCGATCCGGACCTGCCCGTCATTCTGGTCACCGGCCATGGCGACATCTCGATGGCCGTGGACGCCATGCGCAACGGCGCCTATGACTTCATCGAGAAGCCATGCTCCTCCGAGCAGCTCGTCGCGGTCGTGCGCCGCGCGCTCGACAAGCGGCGGCTCACGCTGGAGGTCCGCACGCTGCGCTCCGCACTGGCCGACCGCCAAGGTAGCCAGGGCATCGAGGCCAGCCTGCTCGGGCGCTCGCCGCAGATCCAGGAGGTGCGCCGCCTCGTCGCCAATCTCGCGTCCACCAATGTCGACGTCACGATCTATGGCGAGACCGGCACCGGCAAGGACGTCGTCGCGCGCTGCCTGCACAATCACAGCGCCCGCCGCGGCGGCAACTACGTCGCGGTGAATTGCGGCGGCCTGCCGGAATCGCTCGTCGAGAGCGAGTTGTTCGGCCACGAGGCCGGCGCTTTCACCGGCGCGACCAAGCAGCGGATCGGCAAGATCGAATACGCCCATGGCGGCACGCTGTTCCTCGACGAGATCGAGAGCATGCCGGCGAGCGTCCAGGTCAAGCTGCTGCGGGCGCTGCAGGACCGCTCGATCGAGCGCGTCGGCTCCAACAAGCCGGTCGCGGTCGATTGCCGCGTGGTCGCCGCCAGCAAGGCCAATCTCTACGAGCTCAGCGAGAGCAAGCAGTTCCGCGCCGATCTGTACTACCGCCTCGGCGTGGCCTTTATCGAGCTTCCGCCGTTGCGCGAGCGGCGCGAGGACATTCCGGTCCTGTTCGAGCACTTCACGCTGGAGGCCGCCAAGCGCTTCGAGCGCGACGCGCCGATCGTGGACGACCAGACCATGTCGCTGCTGCTGAGCTATTCATGGCCGGGCAATGTGCGTGAGCTGCGCAACGTCGCCGACCGCTTCGTGCTCGGCGTGCTCGATCGCAAGGTGCTCGACCGGTCGGGGGGCGCTACCTCCGAGCTGTCGCTGCCGCGCCAGCTGGAGAACATCGAGCGCTCGATCATCGAGGACGCGCTGCGCCGCAAGCTCGGCGATGTCCAGGCAACGGCGGCGATGCTCAGCATCCCGAAGCAGACGCTGTACGACAAGATCAAGCGGCTGGCGATCAATGTCGACGGCATCCGCGAGCGGCATTGATCCGCGACCATCGGTCACGCGCATGCGTCGCGCGTCCTAACCTGGATTAGAACGACGCCGCTTCAGAGCCGTTGTAGAGCAGCGGCGCGGCGCATTGGGAACGGCCGCTACACGGCATCATTGCCGCGAGGTCACTTCCGAACAGGAGACCTTTGGACGCGACGACGCGCCGACAGCAGGAGCAGTGGGGCGCCGATGTTCGCGCCGAGCCGCTTCCGGGAACCGAACCGGTGCTGCCGGAAGGGCTGACGCGTGAACGGCGCGATCCGCTCAATCGCAACACCGGCCGCCGCGACACCACATAGGACCGCGGCGGCCGTTCAACTTATTTCGCCGCGATCACCATGATCTCGACCGTGTATTGCGGCGCGGCGAGCCCGGCCTCGACCGTGGCGCGGGCCGGCGTATTGCCGGCCGACACCCAGCCGTCCCACACCGCGTTCATCTCGCCGAAGGTCTTGATGTCGGTGAGGTAGATCGTGGCCGATAGCAGCTTGGTCTTGTCGGTGCCGGCCTTGGCGAGATGGCCGTCGATGATGGAGAGGATCTCCTCGGTCTGCTTGGTGACGCTCTCGCCGGCGGTCTTCTGCGCGACCACGCCCGCCAGATAGACGGTATTGCCGTGCACGACGACCTGGCTCATGCGCGGGCCGACTTCGAAACGCTGGATGGACATCGAGAGAACTCCTCAAAAGGTCAAATCGGGGCCTTTCCCTAGCGCGTGCAGCGCGGCAGCGCCAGTCGGCTGAGGCAGCGCAGGGATCGCAAATGAGCCTGTCCCCAGCCCACCCGTACGAAGCCTCGGCCGGCAATGGGCCGTCCGTCCTGTGAGACGCCCGCTTCAGGCCAGGACGCGGCTGAAGGACGAGTTGCAATTCGCGGCGCATCATCCGCCCTCCGGCGCAATCCCTCTCCTCATGGCGAGCGGCGCCGCTCGCGACGCGTCTCGAACCATGCAGCTCACAGCCGGCGTGACGTCGTGCGCAATTGCCGCGCCACGCGATCAGACACACGACCTTGCGTTGCCAAGGTGCGTACAGCACACGGGCAGCGGCATCTGCCGGTGATGGGCTTCACCGCGTTGCACAGCAGCCCTGCCCATGGGGCAGGCACGCATGGGGCGTTTTCCGCGCTTGCACCGATATTTGAGACATGAAACATTCTCGGCGAGGTTGGTCTTATGACAAGGCGGAGGGGCGTGATGCGGAAACGGTTAATGCTGGCGCTGGCGGCGATGACGTTGGCGACGAGTGCAGGGTCCAGCTTTGCTCAGCAGACGATCCGCGTCGGCTGGACCATTCCGGCGGAGGAATCCAAGTACTGGATGATGAAGCGCCCGAGCGAATTTCCGGATCTCGGCAAGACCTACAACATCGAATGGACCCAGTTCCAGGGCACGGCACCGATGACCCAGGCGCTGGCTGCCGGCGCGCTCGACTGCGCGACCCAGGCGCCGCTGTCGCTGTCGAACGGGGTCGTCGGCGGCGGGCTCAAGGCCTACATCGTCGCCCAGCACGTCTATGAGAAGCCGGGTGGCTTCTCGGTCTATTGGGCGGTCAAGGACGACTCGCCGATCAAGACCATTGCCGACCTCAAGGGCAAGACGGTCGGCATCTCCGTGATCGGCGGCGGCACGCAGGGGCCGTTCAACATGCTGTTGAAGCAGGCCGGGCTCGATCCGGCCAAGGATATCAAGCTGGTCGAGGTCGGCTTCGCCGTGTCGGAGGACGCGCTGCGCCAGGGCCGCGTCGATGCCGTCAACATGAACCAGCCGTTCGCTGCGCGCGCGGAGGCCAAGGGCGGCACCCGCAAGCTGTTCTCGCTGTCGGAGGCGATGCCGAACATCGTCCACATCCTGGAGGCCTGCCGCGCCGATTTCGTCGACAAGAATCCGGAGCTGGTGAAAGCCTATGTCCGCGACATCACCGCCGGCATGAAGAAGGCGCTGGCGAACCGCGACGAGACGCTGAAGGTCGTGTCCGAGGTGATGAAGGCGCCGGTCGCTGTGATCGATACCTATCTGCTTAAGGACAATGATTTCGGCCGTGATCCCGTGGCCGCGCCGAACTTCCCGGCGATCCAGAAGATGCTCGACATCTATGCCGAGACCGGCATGCTGCCGAAGCTCGACGTCGCCCAGTTCAAGCATCCGACGATCGTCGCGCCGATCCAGTAGGGCGCCACGCGGAGCACGAGTTCGATGAAGAAGCTGCGCTCGCGCGTGACGGTGGAGGGGCTCGATCGCGCCCCGCACCGCGCCTTCATGCGCGCGATGGGGCTGGATGATGCCGACATCGCCAAGCCGATGATCGGCGTCGTCAGCCAGAAGGGCGAGCAGACGCCCTGCAACATGACGCACGACTTCCAGGTCGACGCGGCCAAGACGGGAATCTCCGAGGCCGGCGGCACGCCGCGCGAGTTCGCGACCGTCTCGGTCTCCGACGGCATCAGCATGAACCATGAGGGAATGAAGTTCTCTCTGTTCTCGCGCGAGCTGATCGCCGACTCGATCGAGGCCGTGGTCCACGGCCTCGCTTATGACGCGCTGATCGGCTTCGGCGGCTGCGACAAGACCTTGCCCGGCGTCATGATGGGCATGGTTCGCTGCAACGTGCCCTCCATCTTCATCTATGGCGGCAGCGCGCTTCCGGGCAAGTTCGAGGGGCGAACGCTCACGGTGCTCGACTCGTATGAAGCGGTCGGCAGCTACATGACCGGGGAGATCGACGAGCAGACATTGCGCGGCATCGAGCTGTCTTGCCTGCCGACGATCGGCGCCTGCGCCGGACAGTTCACCGCCAACACCATGGGCATGCTGTCGGAGGCGATGGGCCTGTCAATGCCCAACGTCTCGATGATCCCCGGCGTCTATGCCGAGCGCGCTCATGTCGCGCGGCAGGCCGGGCGGCTGATCATGCAGATGCTGGCGAAGGGCGGTCCGCTGCCGCGCGACATCGTCACGCGAAAGGCGCTGGAGAACGGCGCCGCCATCGTCGCGGCCACCGGCGGCTCGACCAATGCCGCGCTGCATCTGCCGGCCATCGCCAACGAGGCCGGCATCCGCTTCACGCTGGACGATGTCGGCGCGGTGTTTTCGCGGACACCGCTGATCGGCAATCTCAGGCCGGGCGGCAAGTACACTGCCAAGGACGTCTACGACATCGGCGGTGCGGCCGTGGTGATCCGCGCGCTGATCGAGAGCGGGCACATCGACGGCTCCTGCATAACGGTCACGGGCCGCACGCTCGCCGAGGAATATGGCTCGGCCAACGCGCCTGACGGCGAGATCGTCTTTCATCCGGACAAGCCGATGATGGCGGATGGCGGCGTCGCCGTGCTCAAGGGCAACCTCGCGCCCGATGGCGCCGTGATCAAGGTCGCCGGGCTGAAGAGCCTGGTGTTCGAAGGCCGCGCGCGGGTGTTCGAGGACGAGGAGGCCTGCGTCGCCGCCGTGCGCGCGCGCAACTATCAGGCCGGCGAGGTGCTGATCATCCGCAACGAGGGCCCGGTGGGCGGCCCCGGCATGCGCGAGATGCTCGGCGTCACCGCGCTGATCTACGGCCAGGGCATGGGCGAGAAGGTCGCCCTGATCACGGACGGCCGCTTCTCCGGCGCCACCCGTGGCATGTGCATCGGCTATGTGTCCCCGGAGGCTTTCGTCGGTGGTCCGCTCGCGCTGGTGAAGGACGGTGATCCGATCCGTATCGATGCGAAAGCGCGCACGCTCGACCTTCTGCTCGATGATAACGAACTCGCTTCGCGCCATGAGGCCTGGACGCAACGGCCGCCGCGGCACCGCGCGGGAGCGCTGGCCAAATACGCCAAGCTGGTCGGACAGGCGCCGCTCGGAGCGGTCACGCATGAGGGACCTGCCGAATGGCCGTGGTTCGATCAGGAGCAGCAATGAGCGGCGATGGGGCGACGATTGGCAGGCTTCTTGCTAATCTCTCAGCACCCCGTCATTTCGCAGGGTAGACATATGGGAATCCCGACTGTCGCGACGAACAATCCTGCTAGTTGGTTTACTCCGTCATGCCCGGGACAAGCCCGGCCATGACGACGTGGAGAGAGACCAGCATAAAACTGCAATCGTCTATGGTCGAAGGCGAATATCTGCGGCATTCCGTCATGCCTGATCATTTGGAGCCCTTCCGCGTGCTGCATCGGAAAGAGAAGCCGACATGGGCGTGACCCCGATCCGACCTGGCCAGCTCGCGGGCGTCCCGCTCGGCCGCCGTGCGGCCACACCGATCATCGAGATCGATCACGTCTCGCAGGTGTTCAAGACGTCGTCGCGCCGCGACCATACCGCGCTGTCGGATATTTCGCTGACGGTGGGCGAGGGGGCCTTCGTCTCGATTCTCGGTCCCTCCGGCTGCGGCAAGTCGACCTTGCTCTACATCGTCGGCGGCTTCGTGAGCCCCACCAGCGGCACGGCGAAGATGAAGGGCAAGCCGATCACCGGTCCCGGCACCGATCGCGGCCCGGTGTTCCAGGAGTTCGCGTTGTTTCCCTGGAAGAGCGTGCTCGGCAACGTGATGTATGGCCCGCTGCAGCAGGGCATGAAGCCAGCGAAGGCCGCGGCCCTCGCGCGAACATTGCTCGCCATGGTGGGCCTCACCGGCTTCGAGAAATTCTATCCCAAGGAGCTTTCCGGCGGCATGAAGCAGCGCGTCGCCCTGGCGCGCACGCTCGCCTACGGCCCCGAGGTGCTGCTGATGGACGAGCCGTTCGGCGCGCTCGACGCGCACACGCGCACCCGGCTGCAGAACGACCTGCTCGACATTTGGGAGCGCGACCGCAAGACCGTGCTGTTCGTCACCCACTCGGTCGAGGAGGCGGTGTTCCTGTCCGACAAGGTCGTGATGATGTCGCGCTCGCCGGGGCGCATCCGCGAGGTCATCGACATCGACCTGCCGCGGCCGCGCCGCCGCGAGGAGCTGCTGCTCGACCCGCGCTATCAGAAATACATCGTCGAGATCGAGCGCATGTTCGACGCGTCAGGCGACAACGAGCTGCCGTCATGAACGGGCTCTGGAAGCCGCTCGCGCCGGTGCTGGCCTGCTGCGGCCTGCTGCTCGCCTGGCAGCTCGCCTCGCTGGGGCTGAAGAACGACAGCTTCCCGACTGCGCTGGACTCGCTGCGCGCGATTCCGCCGATCCTCACCGACAAGGAATCGCTGATCAACATCCTGGCCTCGCTGCGGCGGATGGCGATCGGCTTCGCACTGGCGCTTTCGTTCGCGATTCCGCTGGGACTGTTGATGGGCCGCAGCCGGACGACGGCGGCGTTCTTCAATCCGCTGCTGATGCTGATCTACCCGGTGCCGAAGGCGGCCTTGATGCCGATCATCATGCTGTGGCTCGGCGTCGGCGACGTCTCCAAGACGCTGGTGATCTTCCTCGGCGTCAGCCTGCCGGTGATCTATCACAGCTTCGAAGGCGCCAAGGCCGTCGAGGAGAAGATGCTGTGGTCGGGCGCGGCGATGGGACTGTCGCCGCCCGAGCGTCTGCTGCGCATCGTGCTTCCCGCGGCGTTGCCGGAGATTCTCACCGGCTGCCGTACCGGGCTGGTGCTGGCGCTGATCACGATGGTGACGAGCGAGATGATCGCGCGGCAGTCCGGCGCCGGCAACATCCTGTTCAACGCGCTCGACATGGGCCAGTACGACACCGTGTTTGCGATGATCATCATCATCGGCGCCATGGGCATCTGCCTCGATGCGGCGTTCGAGATTGTCAGGCGCTGGCTGGTGCGCTGGTCCGAGCCGCAGTTCGACATGCCCTTGAGCTTCTCATGACGCGCACCTCCAACGATATCCTGCTGGGCGCCGCGCCGATCGTGCTTGTCCTGCTGCTGTGGCAGGGGCTGGTCTCGTTCGGCTATGCGCCGCCGACCCTGCTGCCGCCGCCGGGACAGGTGTTCCTGCGCATGGGCCAGCAGCTTTCGAGCGTCACCTTTCAGCAGGACATCGCCGCGACCTTGTTCCGGCTGTTCGCGGGCTTTGCCATCGCCGTCGTGCTCGGCGTATCCCTCGGCATTGCCGCAGCCGTGAGCCCGCCCATCAACGCCGCCGTCAAGCCGATCGTGCGCGTGCTGGCGCCGTTGCCCAAGGTCGCGCTCTATCCCGCCTTCCTGCTGCTGCTCGGCTTCGGCCACGAATCCAAGATCATGCTGGTGGCGGCCGACGCGCTGTTTCCGATCCTGCTGTCGACCTATTACGGTGCCACCACGGTCGAGCAGAAGCTGATCTGGTCCGCGCTCGCCGCCGGCACGCCGCCGCGGGACGTGCTGTGGAAGGTGGTGCTGCCGGCGGCGATGCCCTCGATCCTCACCGGCTGCCGCATCGGCCTCGTGATCTCCTGCATCGTGGTGTTCCTGGCCGAGATGATCACCTCGACCGACGGGCTCGGCCATGTGCTGGTCACGGCCGCGCGCACCTTCCAGGCGGTCGACATGTTCGTGCCGCTGATCACGATCTCGCTGCTAGGCCTCATTCTCAACGCCCTGCTGCAGGGCCTGCGCGCCTATCTGCTGCGCGGCTTCCCCTCAGTCTGATAAACACAACGAACGATCATCGGGAGAACGACCATGCTGGCGGATCGCATCGAGGCGAAATGGATCGACGCATTCTGCGAGATCTTCGAGCGCTGCGCGGTGAAGGCGGGCGACACCGCCGCCATTCTGTCGGAAACGCAGTCGCGTCCGCTCAACGTCCATATCGCGGAGCTGGCGCTGCTGCGCATGGGCGCGCGGCCGTTCCATGTGGTGGTGCCGACGCCGCGCAACCGTCATCCGGTCCCGGTGCGCTCGACCGGCGCGTCGGAGGCGATCGGCAAGCTCGGCCCCGTCGTGACGGCGCTCCAGCAGGCCGGCTTCGTCGTCGACTGCACCATCGAAGGCCTGATGCACGCGGTGGAGACGCCCGACATCCTCAAAGCCGGCGCGCGCATTCTCGTGATCTCCAACGAGCACCCGGAGGCGCTGGAGCGCATGCGCCCTGATGCGGCGCTGGAGAAGCGCGTGCGTGCCGCCGCCAAGATGCTGCGCGGCACCAAGCGGATGCGCGTGACGTCGAAGGCGGGGACTGATCTCGACGTCATCATGGAGGGCGCCTCGACGGTCGGCGTCTGGGGCTGGACCGATCGTCCCGGCACGCTCGCGCACTGGCCGGGCGGCATCGTCGTCAGTTTCCCCAAGAGCGGCTCGGTCAACGGCACCATCGTGATGGCGCCCGGCGACATCAACCTCACCTTCAAGCGCTATCTGAGCTCGCCCGTCACGATGACCATGCGCGACGACTACATCACGGATCTGGCAGGCGAGGGCGCCGACGCCGCGATGATGCGCGCCTATCTCGCGTCATGGGGCGACCGCGAGGCCTATGCGGTCTCGCATGTCGGCTGGGGCATGAACCCTGGCGCGCGCTACGAGGCACTGACCATGTACGACCAGCGCGACACCAACGGCACCGAACTGCGCGCCGTCCCCGGCAACTTCCTGTTCTCCACCGGCGCCAACGAATTCGCCGGCCGCTACACGGCAGGGCATTTTGATTTGCCGATGATGGGCACCACGATCGAGCTGGATGGGGTGGCCGTGATCAAGGACGGCGTGCTGCAGGACGTGTTCGGGTAGAGGCCTGCGCATTTGCTGGCGAGCTGCTGCCGCGACGGTAGTGCGCTTCCCTCCCGCGAGGGGGGAGGTGAGCGCACCTTCATCATGGTGGCGGGCTGGCCCAAATGACAAGCGCCGAGACAGAAATCATTTGTCTTCCGTAAATAGGAATTGTCTTGCTATTTTTCGGAAAACATGGTTCTCTCTCGCCATCCCGCCTCACTGCGGAGGGGCGTTGCGCGCGATCGTCACGACACGCGAGGCGGGGAGCGATGGCCGCGAGAGATCGCAGCGTCCTCTCACGAGGGCGCGGACGAACGATCGATTGCGGACGCGAAGTCGCAGCGTCCTGACACCCCGAAGCTGGTGTCACCCGGGCAAGGCGCAAGCCTTGTCGCGGCATGGTGGCCAACAAGCCCGGCGCACCAGGGAGACTGCGTATAAGCGTGAAGACCATCGCGCAGGGAATGCCGGCGTGTTTCGGCTTTGCCTGTGGTACCTGCCGCCTGCATTCTTTTCCGCAGGCGGGCCATGGGTGAGGTCGTCACCCGGCATTCCCTGCGCCCTCTGCATGCTCGCGAGGGCCGAGCTGATAGCAGACCTCGGGCGCGTTGCGCTGCGAGAAGGCGATCTCATGCAGGCCGCTGTTTGAACCGTAAATGCCTCTGCACCCACCCTGTCGTCTCGGACAAGCCGTGACGCGCAATGCGCGGCGCCGATCCGGGATCCATACTCCGCGGCAGATGTGAAGGGCACAAAAGCCAATGACCAGCCTGCCTCAATCCGCTCCCTGGGGGTATGGGTCCCGGCTCAAGGCCGGGACGACGGCGGAGTGTGTCGATGCAAGCCACGACGACAAGACAAGAGCGGCGTGCGAAGCTGCACTAGGGTAGGCAAAGGCGCTGCCGTGCTGCGTCTCGGATTTCAGCTGGTGATGGCGCCGTGCCCACCATGCATCCGCGGATGCCGAGCGCGATGGTGGGCACGGCGCGAGAGAGCTCAGCTTACGATCTGCAGCGTGCCAAGCGCCTTTGCCCACCCTACAGACCGGTATGCGCGATCCTCAATCCACCACCGGCGGACGGGCCAGCTTGAAATGCCTGAGCATCTCGACCAATGCACCGAGCCGCTGCTCGCGATAGGCGGCAACGTCCATCCCCGAATAGTCGAGAAACCCCGCGCCGGTGCGCAGGCCGATGCGGCCTTCGGCCATGTTCTTCTCGATCACCTCGGGCGCGCGGTAGCGGTCGCTGCCGAGCGCGCCTTCGAGATAGCGGCTGGCGTAGTACAAGATGTCGCCGCCACCCCAGTCGATGAATTCGAGCAGGCCGAGCACGGCGTAGCGGAAGCCGAAGCCGTAGCGGATCGCCTTGTCGATTTCCTCGGCGCTGGCGACGCCTTCGCCGACCATCCGCGCCGCCTCGTTCATCGCGAGCGCCTGGATGCGCGGCACGATGAAGCCCGGCGTCGCCGCGCACACCACCGGCACCTTGCCGATGCCTTCCAGCAGCGCCTTCAGCCGCGCCGTGATCTCGGGATCGGTGGCCTTGCCCGGAGAGATCTCGACCAGCGGGATCAGATAGGCGGGATTGAGCCAGTGCGCGTTGAGGAAGCGCTCAGGCTTCTCGATTGCGCCGGAGAGATCATCGACCAGGATCGTCGATGTGGTCGAGGCGATGATGACGTCCGACGCCACGGCGCGCGAGGCCGCAGCCAACACCTCGCGCTTGAGGTCGACGATCTCCGGCACGCCTTCAAAGACGAGCGTCGTCTGCGCCAGCACATCGCTGCTCGCGCTGGCTGGTGCGACGGTGACTTTGGCCATCAGCTTGTCAGCATCGGCAGCCTGCAGCATCCCGAGCCGCGCCAATGTCGCGAACGTCGCGCTGATCTCGCCGAGCGCCTCGCGCTCCAGCTTGGCGAACTCCTCGGCCGAGCGCGGCTTGATGTCGATCATCGTGACGGGATGGCCGGCATAGGCGAACGCAACGGCGATGCCGCGGCCCATGCGGCCGGCGCCGAGACATGCGATGTGACCGCGCGCGTTCATGCCACGAACCCGTCGCGCAGCAGCGCCTGCAGCGCGGCCCGATCGAGCCCCCCGAAGCCGAGGCTCGCCAGCGTGCGGCCCGTCGCCATGAAATCCTCGCCGCAGATCGCGCCCCCGATCGCCAGGAACGCGCGGGCGAGCGGCGTGGGCGTGCCGGTCAGCTCCGCCGCGGAGATCAGCAATGAGAGTCCGAGTCGAAGATCCTCGCGCATGTAGCGATGCTGCGTCAGCACCAGCCGCTCGCGCCAATCGCCGGAGTCGGTGAGCCGGTCATGCGAGCCGCGGCCGTACATCCAGATCTCGCCCTCCTTGGCGTAGTGATGCGCCAGCGGAAAATGCGGCGCGCCATAGCCGAGCGCCTCGCGCACCGCGATCCGCTCCGCGTCGAGCGCATCGGTGACGCGGCGGATCGAGGGCTGCGTGCCTTCCTTGTGGATGTCCCAGCGCTCGAAATGCTCGATCGGACCGGCATTCATCACGATCAGCGGCGGATGGATGATGCAGCCGGCATTCATCAGCGCGCCGGACAGCGCATCGCCGCACGGCTCGATCACGCCGGGGAAGGCGCGGCCAATGACGGCAAGCGCATGCTCCGCCGTCTTCAGCGGAAACACGCCGACTGGCAGGCGCTTGGCGCGAATGGTGATCGCGACTTCGAACGGACCGTGCTTGCGCGTCAGCCAGGGCAGGGTACCGGTCTCGGCATAGCTGACCTGGGCCTTGTTGCCGGCGTCACGCGCGGCCGCCGCGAAGATCATCGTGCCGAACGTCGCCGGCGGCAGGAATACGACCTGTCCATCGGCGAGATGCGGCGCGAGCTGTTTCGCGATGTCGCCTTGCGCGAACGCCGGCGCCGGACACAGGATCAGCTCGGCGCCCCGGACGGCCTCGCCGATATCGGTCGTGACCAGCGCAAGCTTCGCTTCATGCCGGCCGCTGACGTCCTTGACGATGATGGTCGAGCCCGCCGCTCTGTGCTGCGCCACGGCGTCCGCATCACGGCGCCAGAACCGGACCTCGTGGCCTGCAAGGGCGAAATCACCCGCGGCCGCGAACGAGCCATTGCCGCCGCCGAGCACTGCTATTTTCAAGAGCACATCTCCCTATCGGTCATCCGGCCTCTGGCGCAGCAGATGGTGCTGCACCTTGCCGAGCGCGGTGCGCGGCAGATCGTCGACGAAGACGATGTCGCGCGGCACCTTGTAGCGCGCGAGCTGCGCCTGCAGATGCGCGCGCAACGTCTCCGCGTCCAGCGCGCAGTCCTTGCGCTTGACGACGAAGGCCACCGGCACCTCGTCCCAGCGCGGATCGGGCCGGCCGATCACGCCGCAATCCATGACGTCGGGATGCTCGCCGAGCACGCGCTCGATCTCGGCGGGATAGACATTCTCGCCGCCCGAGATGATCATGTTGTTCTTGCGCTCGAGCACGAAGAAGTACCCGTCCGCATCGCGCTGTGCGATGTCGCCGGTGCGGTACCAGCCGTCGTGAATTGCCTGCTGCGTGGCTTTGGCGTTGCCCCAATATTCGAAGAACAAATTGGGCCCGCGCACCGCGATCTCGCCCGCCTTGCCGGCCGGGAGTTCATCGCCATCCTTGTCGATGATCCTGGCCTCGCAGCACAGCCCCGGCAGGCCCGTGGAGCCGACACGGGAGAGGTCACCGCCCAGCCTCGTATAGACCGCGATCGGACAGGTCTCGGTCGAGCCATAGACCTGCAACACCGGCACGCCGCGCGCGGTGATGCGATCGATCAGCGCCGGCGGCACGATGCTCGATCCGGTCGAGACGGCCTTGAGCGAGGAGAGGTCCGCAGCCGCCCAGTCGGGGTGCTCGGTGACGGCCTGGATGGTTGCCGGCACCAGCACCGTCAATGTCGGCCGCTCGTGGACGATCGCCGCGAGCGTGGTATCCGGCGTGAAGCGCGCATGCAAAGTGACCGTGGCGCCGTGATGCAGCGCCGGCGTGGTCTGGATGTTGAGGCCGCCGACATGGAACAGCGGCAGCACCGTCAGCACGTGATCGTCAGAGGTGAGGCCGTGCATGTGCTGGCTCATCACCCCGTTCCACAGCAGCGCCTCCTGCCGCAGCACCGCGCCCTTCGGCCGTCCCGTCGTGCCGGAGGTGTAGACGATCAAGAGCGGGCAGGAGAAATCGATATGCGGGTTGCGGTCATCGCCGCGGCCGCGAGCGAGCAGATCGTCGATCGGAAGTCCGTTCGCAGGCGTGAAGTCGATGCCGATGGGCACCGTTTCCGGGTGCTGCTCCGCCAGCGCCGGCAGCACCGGCGCAAAGGCCTGCTCCAGCACCAGCACCTTGGCGGCGGCGTCCGACAGGATGAAGACCTGCTCGGCCACTGCGAGCCGCCAGTTCAGCGGCACCATGATCGCGCCGAGCCGCGCGCAGGCATAGAGCAGGACCAGATAGTCCGGCCGGTTCAGGCTGAGGATCGCGACACGGTCGCCGCGCCCGACGCCGAACTCGGATTTCAGCGCCCGCGCCATCGACGCGATGCGCGTGCTGAAATCGGCGTAGGTCAGCGTCGCGCCTTCGAAGCGGATCGCCGGCTTGTCCGGCGTGAACGCGGCGTTGCGCTCGATCAGGCTGCAGAGGTCCACGCTCTATTCGTCCGTCTCGCCGGGTTCGTACAGCGCCTCGCGGCCGATGCGATCCAGGCAAAGCTCGGCCGTCCAGGGCAGCATCAGCGAGCCGCAGCGGCTGTCGCGATAGATGCGCTCCAGCGGCAAGGTCTTCAGCATCGACTGCCCGCCGCAGGTGCGGATCGCGAGCGCGGCGAGCTCGTTGGCACCTTCCATGACCGAGTATTGCGCCGCGTAGGCGCGCAGCACCTGCTCCTTGGTCGGATTGGCGCGCGCCTCGGTCACGGCCTGGAACCAGATGCCCTTGATCTGCTCCAGCTTGATCTGCATCTGTGCCACCGCGATCTGCTTGGTGGGGTACATCCGCCGCTTGACCGGCGGCATGCCCGGCACCTCGCCGCGCAGATATTTGACGGTGAAGTCGTAGGCGGCCTGCGCCAGGCCCATATAGGTGGGCGACAAGGTCATGAACATGTGTGGCCAGCGCATCGCCGCCTGGAAGTAGACGCCGCGCGGCATCAGCGCCGCATCCTCGTCTACGAACACGTCCTTGAACAGCAGCGTGCGCGAGACCGTGCCGCGCATGCCCAGCGGATCCCAGTCGCCGACCACAGAGACCCCTTTGGTCTGCGCGGGGATGGCGAGATAGAGCGTGTTGCGGCGAGACGCCTTCTCGCCTTCGCTGACCTCGGTGCAAAGCACGCCGTAATAATCAGCATGTCCGGCCAGCGAGGCGAAGATCTTCTTGCCGCTGACCAGCCAGCCGCCGTCGACCGGCTTTGCCTCGGTGCCGAACGCGACGCCGCCCGCAGCCGCCGCGCCGCCCTCCGAGAATGGCTGCGAATAGATCGCGCCGTTCTCGACGATGCGCTTGTAGTGGATCGCGCGCCGCCGCTCGTGCTCGGCGCGGACGCCGTCCTCCATGTCGAGATCGTCGGCGAGCGGCCCCGACCACAGCGTCGAGCAGACGTGCATGTTCCAGGTGAGCGCCGTGGCGCCGCAATAGCGGCCGATCTCGGCCGCCGCAAGCGCGTAGGTCTGATAGCCGGCGCCGAGACCGCCCAACGTCTTGGGTACGGAGATGCCGAGCAGGCCGGCGCGATGCAGATCCTTGTAGTTCTCGGTCGGAAAGCTCGCCTCGCGATCCCACGTCGCGGCACGTCCCGCCAGCACGCTCTGGCCGAGTTGCCGGGCGCGGGTGATGATATCAGCCTGTTCGGCGGTGAGCCGGTAGGCGGCCGGATCGAACATCGGCGCGTCGAGCGCTTCGCCGGAGGTCGTCGCCGTCTTCTGCACCTGGATGGTCATCGTGCCTCCGCAGTTGTCGTGGCGTGTGATTTCAGAAAGGAGTCGAGCGCAGCGTTGAATTCGCCGGGACGTTCGAGATTGACGAGATGACCGGCACCTTGAAGCTCGACATACTCAGCGCCTGGAATGAAGCTCGCCATCTTCTCCATCATCGGCGCCGGCGCATTGCGATCCCTGGAGCCCGAGAGCACCAGCGTCGGCACCTTGATCTCCTTGAGCGCCTGCCGCCGGTCGAAGCCGAGCAGCGCCAGCATGCTGGCGCGGTAGCTCGCCTCGGGAACGCCGGCCATGCAGGATGTCGCAAGGTCGAGACCGGCGGGGTCGGCATCATCGCCGACCAGCTCTTTCACGAGATCCGGTGCCAGCGACGCCATCGTGGCGCCGCGATCGAGTGGCCCGAGGCGCGCCTCGATGAAGGACTTCTGCCAGTCGCCATCAGCCTTGCCGAACGCCGGGCTGGTCTGTGCCAACACCACAGCGCTCGCGGCGTGCGGATGCGTGATCAGCCATTCCTGGGTGATCATGCCGCCGATGGAATGGCCGACCAGGATTGGCTGCCGCGCATCGATCTGGTTCAGGAAGTTCTGAAGCGCGGCCGCGAGAGTGGTGATGCTCACCGTGTCGAGTCTGGCGGACTGCCCGTAGCCCGGCATGTCCCACGCCACTGCGCGGAAACGCTCGCCGAAATGCGCAAGCTGACCGCGCCAGGCGCGCGCCGCGCCGCCGATGCCGTGCAGGAACACCAGAGTCTGCCGATCAGGCGCTCCCGCTGCCTCGTAGCCGAAGCGGCCGTCCTTCGTGGTCAGGATTTGCGACGGGGACACGCAGACCTCCGAGATGGCGCCCAAGGCCGCAACGCTGCTTGCTCCAGGCCTTCGAACGCTAGCCGCGTCGACAAGAGTGTCAAGTCGCTTCGGCCGTGTTGTTGCAAAAATTTGAAGTTTAAAATAATCTGCGAGCTGCGATCGTATGGCAAAAGAAGAGGAGACGCGCGCATGTCCGGACTGCCCGCAGCAGCACATGCGATGGTGACGGGCGGTGGTCGCGGCATCGGACGCGAAATCGCGCGCGCTTTGAAGTCCGCCGGCGCAACCGTGACGATCGTCGGGCGCAGCCGCGCAACGCTCGATGAAGCAATCGCGTCCGGCTGTGCCGACCACGCCGCCGTCGCCGACGTCGCCGATCAGTCGGCGCTGACGGCGGCGGTGACGGCTGCCGCCGAGCGACAGCCGATCACGATCCTGGTTGCCAACGCGGGAAGCGCGGAGTCCGCGCCGTTCCTGAAGTCCGACGCCGCGCTGTTCCGTCGCATGATGGACATCAACTTCATGGGCGTCGTGCACGCCGTGCAGGCCGTTCTGCCGGCGATGAGGGGGGCGCCTTACGGCCGAATTGTTGCGGTCGCATCGACGGCCGGCCTCAAGGGCTACCCCTATGTCAGTGCGTATACGGCCGCGAAGCATGCTGTCGTCGGCCTGACGCGCTCGCTTGCTTTGGAGATGGCCGCGACGGGCGTGACCGTGAATGCCGTGTGTCCCGGTTTCACCGACACCGATCTCGTTGCCGATAGCGTCGACAACATCATGAAAAAGACCGGTCGCAGCCGCGAGCAGGCGATCGCCGAGCTGGCCAAACACAATCCGCAGGGACGGCTGATCAGGCCGCAGGAGGTCGCCGATACCGTGTTGTGGCTGTGCGGGACAGGCGCCGGCGCCATCACGGGGCAGGCGATCGCAGTGGCGGGTGGCGAAGTCTAGGCCGCGTCGTCCAATCAGAACAATCGAACGAAGGGAGTTCACATGTCCAAGCCCGCCAATCCCGTCACCGTGCCGTTGGCCGACTACAAGCCGAGCCATTTCCTGCTGACGGTCGAGGATCGCGTCGCGACGGTGACGCTGAACCGGCCGGAGCGAAAGAACCCGCTGACCTTCGAGAGCTATCGCGAGTTGACCGACTTCTTCCGCGCCTGCGCCTTCGACGACGACGTCAAGGCCATCGTCGTGACCGGCGCGGGCGGCAATTTCTCGTCCGGTGGCGACGTGTTCGAAATTATTGGGCCGCTGGTGAAGATGGACACCAAGGGGCTCACCGCCTTCACCCGCATGACCGGTGACCTCGTCAAGGCGATGCGCGCCTGTCCGCAGCCGATCGTTGCTGCTGTCGAGGGGATCTGCGCGGGTGCCGGCGCGATCGTTGCGATGGCCTCCGATATCCGGCTGGCTGCGACAGGCGCCAAGGTCGCCTTCCTGTTCAACAAGGTGGGTCTTGCCGGCTGCGACATGGGCGCATGTGCGATCCTGCCGCGCATCATTGGCCAGTCGCGTGCTTCCGAGCTGCTCTACACCGGTCGCTTCATGAGCGCAGACGAGGGTGAGCGATGGGGCTTCTTCAGCCGCATCGTCGCGCCAATGGATGTGCTGGCGCAGGCCGTGGCGCTGGCAACCGAGATTGCGAATGGTCCAACCTTCGCCAACACCATGACCAAGCGCATGCTGGCGATGGAATGGGCGATGTCGGTCGAGGAGGCGATCGAGGCTGAGGCAGTTGCCCAGGCCTTGTGCATGACGACCGAGGATTTCAACCGCGCGTTCGAAGCCTTTGCTGCCAAGCAGAAGCCGGTCTTCCAAGGCAATTGACGAATGCAAGGAACCGAAGGGGCTTGCCAGGAGATATTTTAGGTCTAAAATAATTTCCGTTGGCTCGGCTCTCCAGTGGAGGCGCTCATGAAGATCGCGATCATCGGCGGCGGACCTGCCGGTCTCTATGCGGCGATATTGCTCAAGAAGCAGCGGCCCAAGGCCGACATCGCGGTCTACGAGCGCAACCGCGCCGACGACACGTTCGGCTTCGGCGTGGTGTTTTCCGACGCCACGCTCGACAATTTCGAAAAGCACGACCTGCCGAGCTACCAGCGCATCACCCAGGAGTTCGCCTACTGGGATGACATCGCCGTGCACTTCCGCGGCACCGTGCACCGCGTCGGTGGCAATGGCTTCTGCGGCTGCTCGCGCCGGACGCTGCTGCGAATCCTGCAGGAGCGCGCGAGAGAGCTGGGCGTGACCCTGCAGTTCGAGGTCGATCTCGAGGACGAGTCGCAGTTTGCTGATGCCGACCTGCTGATTCTGTCGGACGGCATCAACAGCCGCTTCCGCCAGAAATACGTTGATCACTTCAAGCCTGAAGTGGACCTGCGCGCCAACAAATTCGCGTGGATGGGCTCGACCAAGCCGCTCGATGCTTTCACCTTCATCTTCCAGGAGACGGAGTGGGGCCCGTTCATCGCCCATGCCTATCAGTATGAGGCGGGACACTCGACCTGGATCTTCGAGACCGATCCGGAGACGTTCGAGAAGGCCGGTCTGACCGGGCTCGACGAGCGGCAGTCGGCCGACCGCATGAAGGAGATCTTCGGCTGGTTCCTCGGCGATCATCCGCTGCTGATCAACCGCTCGATGTGGCGCAATTTCCCGATGATCCGCAACAAGCGCTGGGTCAAGGACAACATGGTGCTGCTCGGCGACGCCAAGTCGACAGCGCATTTCTCGATCGGCTCGGGCACCAAGCTCGCGATGGAGGATGCGATTGCGCTGGCCGAGGCCATGCAGCGTGCGCCAAGCATTCCGGCGGCGTTGGATCTGTACGAGCACGGCCGGCGCGAAGAGGTCGAGAAGACGCAGCATGCGGCCGACGTGTCGCTGGTCTGGTTCGAGCATGTCGACCGCTTCTGGGATTTCGATCCCGTACAGTTCGCGTTCGGCGTGATGACCCGCTCGAAGGCGATCACCTACGACAATCTCACGCTGCGCGCGCCGGACTTCGTCGCCGAGGTCAACAAGGCGTTCGCACGCCAGGTGCGCGCCAAGGGCTTCGACGTCGATGTCGACAAGCCGGTCGCGCCGATGTTCCAGCCGCTCAAGCTGCGCGAGATGACGCTTTCCAACCGCGCGGTGCTGTCGCCGATGTGCATGTACTCGGCCGAGGAGGGCGTGCCCGGCGATTTTCATCTCGTTCATTACGGCTCGCGCGCGATCGGCGGTGCGGGCCTGCTGTTCACCGAAATGACCTGCGTCAGCCGCGATGCGCGTATCACGCCCGGCTGTGCCGGTTTGTGGAACGACGCGCAGGAGGCCTCCTGGAAACGCATCGTCGATTTCGTTCACGCCAACTCGCAGGCGAAGTTCGCATTGCAGCTCGGTCATGCCGGCCGCAAAGGCGCGACCAAGCTGATGTGGGACGGCATGGACCGTCCGCTGGAGCAGGGCGGCTGGGACATCGTTTCGGCATCGCCGCTGCCGTACTTCCCCGACAGCCAGGTGCCGCGCGAGCTCGATCGGGCTGCGATGAATGCGATCAAGGCGGATTTCGTCGCGGCAGCGGAGCGCGGCCACGCTTGCGGCTTCGACATGCTCGAGCTGCACTGCGCCCATGGATATCTGCTGGCGAGCTTCATCTCGCCGCTGACCAACAAGCGCACAGACGAGTACGGCGGCACGCTGGAGAACCGGCTGCGCTTTCCGCTGGGAGTGTTCACCGCGATGCGCGCGGCGTGGCCGGCGCACAAGCCGATGTCGGTGCGCATCTCCGCGACCGACTGGGCCGAGGGCGGCATCACCGGCGACGACGCGGTGCTGATCGCCCGCGCATTCGGCGAAGCGGGCGTCGATCTCGTCGACGTCTCGACGGGGCAGACCGTGCGCGAGGCGAGGCCGATCTACGGCCGCATGTTCCAGACGCCGTTCTCCGACCAGGTCCGCAACGAGGCTCATGTCGCGACCATGTGCGTCGGCAACATTACCAGCGCCGACCAGCTCAACACCATCCTCGCTGCCGGCCGCGCCGATCTCGTCGCGCTCGGTCGCCCGCATCTGGTTGATCCCGCCTTCACCATGAAGGCGGCCGCCTGGTATGGCGCCGACATGTTCTGTCCGCCGCAATATCTGCCGGGCAAAGAGCAGATCTTCCGCAACAGCGTGCGGGAGCGGCAGGACTTTGAGGAGCTGAAGATTAAGGCTAAACCGAAAACGCGGGCGGAGCTGAAGGCCGAGGCGGCGAAGCCGCTTGCGGCGGAGTAAGCCGCTGTGCGACGCTGCCGCCCAGTGCGACCAATGTCAGCGGAGTAGGGGCGATGAAGGCGATCATCGTGGGCGGCGGTATCGGTGGATTGACCACGGCTCTGATGCTGCGGGCGCGCGGCATCGATTGCGAGGTGTTCGAGCAGGCGGAGGCGATCCGCGAACTCGGCGTCGGCATCAACACGCTGCCGCACGCGATCCGCGAGCTCGCCCAGCTCGGGCTGCTCGACCGGCTCGATGAGGTCGCCATCCGCACCTATGAGCTGTTCTATCTGACACGGCGTGGGCAGGAGGTCTGGCACGAGACCCGCGGCGTCGACGCCGGCCATGACGTGCCGCAATTCTCGATCCACCGCGGCCGGCTGCAGAGCGTGATCCATCAGGCCGTGATGCAGCGGCTCGGGCCGGAGAAGGTCCACACCGGCTGCCGGCTCGGCTCCTTCACCCAGGACGAGGGCGGGGTGACCGCCTATTTCTTCGACCGCTCCGGGTCCCATGTTCACACCGTCCGAGGCGACGTGCTGATCGGTGCCGACGGCATCCATTCCAAGGTCCGGCAGACGCTGTTCCCGAACGAGGGCGCGCCGTGCTGGAATGGCCTGATG
Source organism: Bradyrhizobium sp. SZCCHNS2022 (assembly GCF_032377575.1). Classification (NCBI taxonomy): domain Bacteria; kingdom Pseudomonadati; phylum Pseudomonadota; class Alphaproteobacteria; order Hyphomicrobiales; family Nitrobacteraceae; genus Bradyrhizobium; species Bradyrhizobium sp. SZCCHNS2022. The sequence goes on from NZ_JAUHHZ010000001.1 coordinate 452,082, forward strand.
CTGTGGCGTGGCGCCACCGATTGGCCGGTGTTCCTGACCGGGCAGTCGATGATCATCGCCGGCGGCCTCAACGCCAAGGCGGTGATCTATCCGATCGCCGAGGGCTCGAGCCCCGCAACGCGGCTCACCAACTGGGCGGTACTGGTACGCATCGGCGATGCCAACTCGACGCCACCGCGGCGCGAGGACTGGTCGCGGCTGGGCAAGGCCGACGAGCTGATGCCGCATGTCAACGGCTTCTCCATTCCTCAGGTCGACTTCGCGGCCATGGTGCGGGCGACGCCGGAGTTCTGGGAATATCCCTGCTGCGACCGCGATCCGCTGCCGTACTGGTCGAGCGGGCGTGTCACCTTGCTGGGCGATGCCGCGCATCCGATGTACCCGGTCGGCTCCAACGGCGCCTCGCAGGCGATCCTCGACGCCCGCGCGCTCGCCGATGCCCTGGCCCGCTCGGAGCATCCGCGCCAGGCGCTGATGGCCTATGAGCAGAAGCGGCTGCCGATGACCGCCGAGATCGTGGCGTCGAACCGCCGTGGCGGTCCGGAAGGCGTGATCGATGCGGTCGAGCAGCTCGCGCCGCAGGGGTTCACCGACATCAACACCATCCTGAACTACGAGGCCCGCGAGGGCATCGTGCGGGGGTATGCGAGCAGGGCGGGCTTTGCTGCGCGGATGGTGACGCGGCAGGCGTCGTAACCTCGGCTTGAAAGCACACCGTTCGTGGGGCTGCGCCTCACCCCAGCCCTCTCCCCGTAAGAACGGGGAGAAGGAGCGCACCGTTTGCGGCGCGATAGTCTGCAATCAAACTCGCAGTCGCCTCACGCCCCCGGAGGGGGCGGGAGGAAGTGGATGTTGTGCTCGGCGGCGAGCTTGACGACGTCGTCGGGGTTCTGCTCGCGCATGTTGTGGATGGCCCAGAACAGCTCGTAGAGGCGCCGCGTCGGCGATACCCAGAACAAGGTCTTCGCGGTCTGCTGCGACTTGTTGAAGATACCGTGCGGCTTGCCCATCGGCAGCCGCACCGTGTCGCCGGCGGTGGCGTATTCCTCGGCGCCGTCGAGGAAGAAGTCGAGCCGGCCTTCGAGGATGTAGAGATACTCGTCCTGGTCGGGATGGATGTGCGGCGGCACGAAGGTTCCGACCGGGAACGTCGCGTGCCAGGAGAAGCTGTGCTCGGTGCGGTTCTTCGGGACGTAGACCTGGCCGAGGATGTTCCAGGAGATGCCCTGGATGCCCTCATTGGCCCGGGTGATGCCGGCGATTTCCGGATGGCTCATATTGGTTTCGCTCCCTGTCGTTACTTGGCCGCGCAATCCTTGGCATAGCGGTCGGCGTAGTTCTCGAACACCTTCTGCACGATCTCGGTCTGGAACTTGCCGTCGGGCCGCTTGGCGACCTTGGTCAGGTAGAAGTCCTGGATCGGATAGCCGTTGGTGTTGAACTTGAAGTTGCCGCGCAGCGAGGCAAAATCGGCCTTCTTCAGCGCCGCGGCCACCTTGTCCTTATCAGCGAGATCGCCGCCCACGGCCTTCACGGCGCTGTCGATCAGCAGCGCGGCGTCATAGGCCTGCATGGCATAGGTCCCGGGCACGCTGTTGTAGGCGGCCTCATAGCCGGCGACGAACTTCTTGCTCTGAGCGTTGTCGAAGTTGGGGGCCCAATTTGCGCCGCCGAACATGCCGACGGCCGCATCCTGCTGCGCCGGCAGCGTGGATTCGTCGACCGTGAAGGCGGAGAGCACCGGAACCGTGTCGGCGAGACCGGCCTGCTTGAACTGCTTGACGAGGTTCACGCCCATGCCACCCGGCATGAAGGTGAACACGGCGTCGGGCTTCTGCGAGGAGATCTTGGACAGCTCCGGCTGGAAGTCGAGTGTGTTCAGCGGAACGTAGGATTCCTCGACGATCTCGCCCTTGTAGTCGAGCTTGAAGCCGGCGACGGAATCGCGTCCGGCCTGGTAGTTCGGAACCAGCAGATACATCTTCTTGTAGCCGCGGTCCTGCGCGACCTTGCCGAGAACGGCATGCACCTGGTCGTTCTGATACGACGTCACATAGAAATAGGGGCTGCACTCCTTGCCGGCATAGCTGGACGGGCCGGCATTCGGGCTGATCAGGAAGGTCTTGTTCTCGGTGATCGGGCGGTGGATCGCCTGCAGCATGTTGGAGAAGATCGGGCCGACGACGAAGTCGACCTTGTCGCGCTCGAGCAGGCCCTTGGCCTTGGTGATCGCGGCGTCCGGCTTGAGCTCGTCGTCGGCGACGACGACCTCGACGTCCTTGCCGCCCATCTTGCCGCCGAGATCCTTGATCGCGAGGTTGAAGCCGTCGCGGACCTGCCCGCCAAGCGCGGCTGCAGGGCCGGACAGGGTGACGATGACGCCGATCTTGATCTTGTCGGCGGCCAGCGCCGGCTGCACCAGCATGCACGCCACGACGCCGAGACCGGCCAGCTTCGAACTCACTTTCATGACAATCCCCCGGGATGCGGAAATTCAGGCTTCTGTTTTTGCACCTGACCTAACGATGGATCAGACCGCAGCTTGGTCGCAAGCCTAGTCTGATGATGCCCTCAGCCGCAAGCGAACTGCTCGCGGAAACGGCAGTTTCGGCATGCATGCAAGCGCCGCGCCAATTGCTTGAAGGTTAAAGGAATTGCGGAAGCGCGCTTCGCCGCAGCTGCGGTACGTTTTTCCTTGCTCCCGGAACGTCCGGAAGGTCAAACTCACGGGCCCGCCCGCCGGGGCTGAACGTGCGCATGTGATTCCATCATGACTCTTGATTCCGAGACCAAGGCCGTCGAGTTGCCCGAGGACCATGCCGATGAGTTGCGGCTGTGGCTGCGGCTTCTGACCTGCACGACGCTGATCGAGGGCGAGATCCGCAGCCGGCTGCGCGAGCGCTTTGATGTGACGCTGCCGAGGTTCGACCTCATGGCGCAGCTGGACAAGGCGCCGGACGGAATGACCTTGTCTGACGTCTCCAAGCGCATGATGGTCTCGAACGGCAATGTCACCGGATTGGTCGAACGCCTGGTCGAATCCGGCCATCTGGATCGCCGCACCTCGGATACCGACCGTCGCGTCCAGGTCATCCGGTTGACCAAGCTCGGGCGTGCCGAATTCCGCAAGATGGCCGCCGAGCACGAGACCTGGATCGCCGACATCTTCGGCGATCTCACGGAGAAGGACGTCCGCGAGCTGATGCGCCTGCTCGCCAAGACCAAGGGATCGGCGCAGAAGGCCGTGCAGCGCCGGCAGGAGTGAGGCCGGAGGGGGCGGTGCCGCCGCCGTGTGCGGCAACCGCTCAAACATTTTGCGGGCAGTGCACAATGTTCGACTCTCTTCCGCTCTTGCGCCGAGATGTTTTAAGTCTAAAATGTTTAGGACTGAAACGTGCCGGGCGTTCTTCCCCTTAGACAGGAGCGTGTGATGGCCACTGCCGCCAAGGTTCAGCCCGAAAGCGCCGGCGCGCAGGCGCATAGCGCCCATCTCGACACCTTTGCCCAGGACAATCTGCCGCCGCGTGAGCTGTGGCCCGACTTCGTGTTCAGCAGGCCCGAATTCCGTTATCCGCCACGGCTGAACTGCGTCACGCACTTTCTCGACCGCTGGATCGAGGAGGGGCGGGGCGATACGCCCTGCATCATCAGCACCGAGGTCAGCTACACGTATCGTGAGCTGCAGGTGTTGGTGAACAAGATCGCCAACGTGCTGGTCGGCAAGCTCGGCCTCGTGCCCGGCGGCCGCGTGCTGCTGCGCTCGGCCAACAACCCGATGATGGTCGCGACCTATCTTGCCGCGATCAAGGCCGGCGGCATCGTGGTGGCGACCATGCCGCTGCTGCGCGCCAAGGAATTGTCCTATCCGATCCAGAAGGCGCAGATCGCGCTGGCGCTGTGCGACGGCAAGCTGGCCGACGAGATGGAAAAGACCCGCGCGGTTGCGCCCGCGCTCAAGCAGATCGTGTATTGGGGCAATGGACGGCCCGACTCGCTGGAGGCGTTGATCGCCGATGCCAGTCCTGAGTTCACCGCGGTCGACACCGCGTCCGACGATCTCTGCCTGATCGCCTTCACGTCGGGCACCACAGGCGATCCCAAGGGCACGATGCACTTCCACCGCGACATGCTCGCGGTGTGCGACGGCTACGCCCGGAACGTGCTCCGCGCCAGCCAAGGCGACCGCTTCATCGGCACCGCACCGCTCGCCTTCACCTTCGGATTCGGCGGCGTGCTGTTCCCGATGCATATTGGTGCGTCCTATGTCGTGCTGGAGAAGACGACGCCAGACGATCTGCTGGCCGCGATCGAGCGGTACAAGGCCACGATCTGCTTCACCGCGCCGACCGCTTATCGCGCGATGCTGGGCAAGCTCGAGGGTCGCGACATCTCCTCGCTGCGCAAATGCGTCTCCGCTGGCGAGACCTTGCCGAAACCGACCTTCGATGCCTGGCTCAAGGCGACCGGGCTGAAGCTGATGGACGGCATCGGCTCGACCGAGATGCTTCACATCTTCATCAGCGCCGTCGAGGACGAGATCCGTCCCGGCGCCACCGGCAAGCCGGTGCCGGGCTACGAGGCCAAGATCGTCGACGACGAGGGGCGCGACGTGCCGCCGGGCACGATGGGAAGGCTCGCGGTGCGCGGTCCGACCGGCTGCCGCTATCTCGCCGACGAGCGCCAGCGCAAATATGTCCAGAACGGCTGGAACGTGACGGGCGATACCTATGTGATGGATGAGGACGGCTACTTCTGGTACCAGTCCCGCTCCGACGACATGATCGTGTCGTCGGGCTACAACATCGCTGGCACCGACGTCGAGGCGTCGCTGCTGACTCATCCGGCCGTCGCCGAATGCGGCGTGGTTGGGGCTCCCGACGAAGCCCGCGGCATGGTCGTGAAGGCCTATGTCGTGCTGGCGCCCGGAGCGGAGGGCACGCCGGCGCTCGTGACTGAGCTGCAGGAGCATGTCAAACGCGAGATCGCACCGTACAAATACCCGCGCGCGATCGAGTTCGTCACGCAGCTGCCCAAGACCGAGACCGGCAAGCTGAAGCGGTTCGCCTTGCGGCAGATCGCGCAGGCGTCGGCCGCCGCTTCGGGCCCGGCCGCGTAGCAGAGACAAGGAGAGACGTTCGTGAGCACGACCAAAGCGCCGACGCTCGCCGTGGTGAAGCAGGATGATGCGAGCCTGCGCGTGCTGCAGCCGAGCGGCTGGCCGATGCCGAAGGGCTATGCCAACGGCATCAGCGCGGAAGGACGCATCGTCGTCACCGGCGGTGTCATCGGCTGGGACGAGCAGGAGAAGCTCGCCGACGGCTTCGTCGCCCAGGTCCGGCAGGCGCTGCAGAACATTGCCGCGATCCTGGCAGAAGGGAATGCGCGTCCAGAGCACCTGGTGCGGCTGACTTGGTATGTCGTCGACATGGACGAGTATCTCGGCAATCTGAGGGAGCTCGGGAAGATCTATCGCGAGATCTTCGGCAGCCACTATCCGGCCATGGCGCTGGTGCAGGTCGTCAGGCTGGTGGAGAAGACGGCACGGGTGGAGATCGAGGCCACCGCGGTGGTGCCGCGCTGAGCGCGCGTGCTGCCGGCAGCGGCCGGTCTTTGATAGGTCGAATTTGGCACGTGACATCGCGTTCTCGCGGCTGGTCGGCCCGAGCTTTGCTCGTCAATCACCCCCTGGAAAAGCCGAGGGTGCAGGGAAGGCCGGGTGTCCACCACACCCGCGGCCCCCGTGCAACAGAGAATGCACGGGGCAGGAACCACAGGTGGGCCGAACATGCCGGCCTTCCCTGCGCGGCGTTTGACGGCTTATACGTGGTCTCCCTGGTGCGCCGGGCGTTTTGGCCACCATCGGTCGGAGCATTCGTCTCTCTCGACCTTGATACCAGCGTCGGGGTATCAGGACATCACGACTTCACCGTACGCGCTACATCACTCGTCTGCGCAACAAGCGCATGATGCAACAAGCGTCCACCGCGGCCTGCCCCACGTATCGTGACGACGCGTACGCCCCTTTTCGCCGGAGCAGGTTGGGCGCAAGCATCGCCGTGATTTGCCCGACGGCACAAGGGTAGCGCGCTGCGACATGGTAACGCGACGGGCAGTCACACAGCACGTCACGGATGGCGAGCGGCTCATTCGTGGATCGAACAAATATGGTCGCCCGATGACGTGTCTGCCGAACGACCGACGCGAGATCGCCATGTCGCAGACAACAACCTGTTCGAGCGTGGCGGCGCAGTGGCGGTTGAGAGCAGGGGGCTGAGTTGGACTGGAAACTCTTCGTAACGACGGCGTTTGCAGCTGCCATCGGAGCGGTGGCCGGCGCGTTGGCCTTGGCGAGCGCCGGTGGTGGCGGCATCGAGCATCAGGCCGACGCCAAGATGCTGGAGATCGGCGTCGCCATTCTGCGCGAGCCGGCGCGCGTGGATGATGATCCGATGCGGTCGTGGGCGCTGAAGGTGGTGGAGAAAAAGTCGGGCGTGAGCTTTACGGACCAGCAGCGCGCTGTCCTGCTGAAGCGGGCGGCGGGAGGACGATAGCTCAGGGGACGGTTCGTAGGGTGGCAAAGGCGCGCCCGTAATGCAGTTGTTGGTCACCGCTATATGATCGCGCCGTGCCCACCGTTCTTCGTCGATGGGCTGTCGGTGGGCACGCCCTCACGCGGCTTGCGCCGCGCGATGTCTTTGCCCACCCTATGTTCGATGCACATGAGGCGCAGCATCTGTGTCTGCATATGCGACGGTCGAACGACAAAAAAAGCTGTCGTCCCGGCGAACGCCGGGACCCATACCCCCAGGGAGCAGTTTGAGGCACGCTGGCGGTTGGCTTCGTGCCCTTCACGTCCGCCGCGGAGTATGGGTCCCGGATCGGCGCCGCGCCGCGCTGATGCGCGGCACGGCTTGTCCGGGACGACAGCGATGGGTGGGGCTCGCATATCGAGCCGCAACTCCTAATATCGCGCAGGCCAAACGCTGGGACTCATAACATGGAATCTTACTTCGACCCGCCGGTCTCTCCGAGATGAAGCAATCAGCTGCGTCGCGCAAGCCTACTGATACGTGGAGGTCTACTGATAGGCCGACACGATATCGCTCACCGCGCGCTCCAGCTGCTGCGCCGTGGCACACGGGCGCACCACGTTGCAGAACGTCTGGTAGCGCGGCATTTCGGAGTCGCCCCAGCCCCAGGTGACGCGGCCCTCCGGATTGAGCCAGACCACGCGCTTGGCGCGTTCGGAGATGGCTTTGAGGATATCCGCGCGCGGGTCGAGCTTGTTGCTGCGGGCATCACCCAGCACGATCACGGTGGTCTGCGGCGTCACCGAGGCCATGAACTGCTTCTCGAAATCGACCAGCGACGAGCCGTAGTCGGACGAGCCGAAGCCGACCTTATGCATGATCTCGGCCATGGCCTCCTCGGCGGACTTCTGCTCGAGGATTTCGCTGACCTCGATCAGATGACCGGAGAAGGCGAACGAGCGAACGTCGCTGACGACGTCGTGCAGGCTGTGGATCAGCAGCAGGAAGAAGTCCGAGACGCGGGCGACCGAGCCGGAGACATCGCACAGGGCCACAATCTTCGGGCGGTCGCGATGTCGCCGTTTCCAGGCGGTGAGGAAGGGGACGCTGCCCCAGGCGGCGTTGCGGCGGAGGGTGCGGCGGACGTCGAGATGGCCGCGGCGCTGGCGCTTGCGGGGCTTGCTGTAGCGCTCGCGCAGCCGTCGGGCGATCTGCCGGATCAGCGCGCGCATCGCCGCGACCTGGCGCGGCTCGATCCGCGACAGCTGCGCGTTGCGCAGGATCTCGTGGCGGAGGTTCTCGGTCTCCTCGCGGCCGTACAGCGCGAGCGCCTGCGCGACCGCGTCGCGCACGGTGTCGCGCAAGGCCTCGAGGCCGGCCTGCAACCGCTCGGCGAGCGCCGGGTTGGTTTCGGTCAGTGCGTCCAGATCGTCGCGCAGCCGCTGGATGCCCATCGTCTCCAGCATGCGGCTGGAGTACAGGCCGCGCTGGGTGAAGTAGCGGATCTCGGACAGGCCGACGGCGCTGGAGGCGTTGGCGATCGCGGCCGAGATGTCGGCGGTGTTCTGCGCGAGCAGCATCTGGGCGAGGGGGCCGAGCTCCATATTCGCATCGTCACCGGCGGGTTGTCCGGGTGGCGAAGCCGCCTGGGCCTCGTTCGACGCCGTCTCCTGCTGCGTCTCGTCATTCGCCTCGGCCTGCGCCGGATCGACATGGGCGAAGAACAGATCGAAGCAGGCGCCCAGCGCCTTCTTCTCGTCCTCGCTCTTGGCGAGCGTCAGCAGCATCGTGTCGCGCAGCACCGTGCGATCGGCGACCCCGACGCTCGCCACCGCGCGCATCGCGTCGATGCTCTCGGCCGGCGAGACGTGGACGCCGGCGCCGCGCGCCGCCCGGAAGAACCGATGCAGGTTCTCCTGCATGGCGCCTACCCGAAGATGTTCTGGCGCTGCGCCTTGGCGACGAAGGTCGTCACCTGCGGCAGCGCCACCTCGATGTCGGACTCGTACTTCAGCAGCACGTTGAGCGTGTCCTTGACCACCTCGTGGCCGAGCTCGGCGGCCTGCAGCAGCACCAGCACCCGGGCCCAATCGATGGTCTCGCTGACGGAGGGCTGCTTCTTCAGGTCCAGCGTCCGGATGTCATGGATGAAGGCCACGAGCTGGCGCCGCAGGGTCTGCGAGATGCCGGGCACCCGGCTCTCGACGATGCGCTCCTCCAGTCTCTGCTCGGGGAAGCCGATATGCAGATGCAGGCAGCGCCTCTTCAAGGCGTCGCCGAGATTGCGCTCGGAGTTGGAGGTCAGGATCACGGTCGGCGGCTTGGCGGCGGCGATGCTGCCGAGCTCGGGGATGGTGACCTGGAAGTCGGAGAGGATCTCCAGCAGCAGCGATTCGAACTCTGCGTCCGACTTGTCGATCTCGTCGATCAAGAGCACGCAGCCCTCGGGCTCGAGCAGGGCCTGCAGCAGCGGCCGCGGCTCGACGAATTCCTTGGAGAAGAACACGTCGCCGAAATCATGCAACTGGCCGAGCGCCGCGTGCAGGGTCTGCGCGCCGCCGAGCACCTCGCCGAGCTTGTCCTTCAGGATCTGGGTGTAGAGAAGCTGCTTGGCGTATTTCCACTCGTACAGCGCCTTGGCCTCGTCGAGGCCCTCATAGCATTGCAGCCGGATCATCTTCAGGCCGCGCCAGGCGGCGATCGCCTTGGCAAGCTCGGTCTTGCCGACGCCGGCGGGACCCTCGACCAGGATCGGCTTGTCGATGGCCTGCGACAGATAGACGGCGGTCGCGATCTGGCGGCTGGCGATATAGCCCTGCGCGGCGAGGCCGGCTTCGACGGCCGTGATCGAGGCGACGGCTGAGGAGGGGGCCGGGGAATCAGCCACTGAGAAAGCTCCGTTTCCTGGTATCAGGACCCCGGCGCCGAATTGATCGGCGTTCCCGGTCCCTGGACGTTGGCGCCAGGGGAAAACCCTGACTTTTCCTCGCATTGTGTTATGTCCTGGCTACGCGCAGAGGGCGGCCCTGTCCAGTGCGCGCGTGGGTGTCTCGGCCGCATGGCTGCCGGTCGCCAGCGGACCAGCCGAGAACTTTCTCCCGAAAATCACGCCGAGCGGAATATGAACCGATCCATCCTGCATCTCCTGGTCCTCCTGGTCCTTGTGGTCGGAGGCGGCTGGATCATCGGCGCCTCCAACATGCCCGGGGCCTGGTACGGCTCGCTCAACAAGCCCTGGTTCACGCCGCCCGGCTGGCTGTTTCCGATCGCCTGGACGGTGATCTACATCCTGGTCGCGGTGGCCGGCTGGCGCACCTATGAGCGGGTCGAGAGCGGCGCCGTGATGCAGGTGTGGTGGGGCCAGCTGGTGCTGAACTTCGCCTGGTCGCCGGTGTTCTTCACCGCGCATCTGATGTGGGTCGCGTTCGCGATCATCGTCAGCATGTTCGTACTGATCGTGACGTTCATCGTGATGCAGTGGCGCGCGGACCGCACCGCCGCTCTGCTGTTCGTGCCGTACGCGTGCTGGGTCGCGTTCGCGTCGGTGCTGAATTTTTCGGTGAACGTGCTGAATTGAGATGGGGCGGCTGATGGAAGCTCGCTGTCAGACGCAGACGCCCGTGCGCTCCCTCTCCCCGTCCTTACGGGGAGAGGGGTGGGGTGAGGGGCGACCGCACGGGAAGTGTCTGCGTCGAGACCTCTACTCCCTCACCCGGATTACTTCTTTTCTTGCAAGCAATGCGGGGCTGTCGCGACGAACGATCGTGCCCGTTAGTTACTCCGTCATGCCCGGGCTTGTCCCGGGCATCCACGTGGTTCCCAGCTTGCCGAACGACGTGGATGGCCGGGACAAGCCCGGCCATGACGGCGCGGAGGCAGGCAGGCGCAAAACCCCGACCGTCGAACGCCATAGCGCTGCCGCTGGGCCTCAGAGGTTGCGTCCAGTGTGTCGATCGGACGTTGCGTCGCGCGGCTCGGAGGCGCGGGTCTGCCCATGAACCTCAAGCAGCTCGAATATTTCGTCCAGGTCGCCGAGCTCGGCTCGTTCAGCAAGGCGGCCAGCGTGCTCGACGTGGCGCAGCCGGCGCTGTCGCGGCAGGTGCGGGCGCTGGAGTCCGAACTGAAACAGCAGCTGTTCGCGCGCAATGGCCGCGGCGTCGAGCTCACGGAGGCCGGCAAGCGGCTGCTCGACCACAGCGTCGGCGTGCTGCAGCTGGTGGCGCATGCGCGCGAGGATCTCGGCGCCAGCCGTGACGCGCCGGTCGGCCGCGTCACCATCGGCCTGCCGCCGAGCATCGCGCGGCAGTTGACCCTGCCGCTGATCGATCGCTTCCGCAAAGAGTATCCGGCGGCGCGGCTCGCGATCGTCGAGGGCCTGTCGACGCATGTCGTCGAATGGATCACCTCGGGCCGCATCGATGTCGGCATGGTCTACAATCCGGACGCCCAGGCCGGCATCGAGATCACGCCGGTGCTGCAGGAGCCGCTGGCGCTGGTCAGTCACGCGCCGAAGGGCAAGCGCCGCGTCACCGCGCCGCTGCCGATGGCCGAGCTGTCGCGCTACAGCCTGATCATGCCGGAGCGCGTGCACGCGATGCGGCGGCTGTTGGAGACGCAGGCGGCGCTCGCCGGCGTCAAGCTCGACATCGCCTGGGAGGTGTCGAGCGTGCCCTCGATCATCGACCTCGTCTGCGCCGGCTATGGCCACGCCGTGCTGACACCGAGCGGCGTCGCCGCTTCGGGGCGGGCGGGGGAGCTTGCCATCCGGCCGCTGACCGAGCCCGCGCCGACCAGCGTGCTGTGCTTCGTCACCTCGGCGCACAAGCGGCCGACGCCGCTGGCGCAGCAGACGATGAAGCTGGCGACAGCACTGATCAAGAAGCTACCGCGGTAGACGGCGCTGCGCTACGCAACGGTGCTACTCTTCCCTGCAGGCAGGGCTATGGCATTTCAGACACGCAGCCGTACCGGCGAACGATCCTGCCAACTTTATACTCCGTCATGCCCGGGCTCGTCCCGGGCATCCACGTCGCTCCCAGCATGCCGTACGACGTGGATGGCCGGGACAAGCCCGGCCATGACGGCGTAGAGACAGGCGAGTGCAAAACTGCGATTGTCGAACGCGAGAGCACTGCCCCGCAGGCGGAGCGGGAATCCGGGGGCATCGACGTCATCCACAGCCAAGCCGGAAGCTGTTCAGACCCATTCTAAAATCAGCATGGCTCATCTGATATCTTATGCCATTTCGGAATAGCTGATAGATACCGCCCGGCGCTGGCGCGGGCGGTCGCCCTCGGTCACATAACCGGTCAAGCCGCCGAAGCTGCAGGACTCGATCGCTGTGGGAACGTGCCCCTGCGGACCTCGGTCAACGCGCCAGAACAGCACCCCAAGGAAGCAGAAGCGATGCCTACGACCGCCCGTGTCGACGTCCAGGCCTTTCTCGACGATCACCCGTTCTCCGCCTTCCAGTGGCTGATCTTTGCGCTCGGCTTCACCATCGTGCTGCTCGACGGCTTCGACACCGCGGCGATCGGCTTCATCGCGCCGTCGCTGCTCAAGGAGTGGGGCATCGAGAAATCGGCGCTCGGACCGGTGCTGAGCGCGGCGCTGTTCGGCCTGGCCGCGGGCGCGCTGCTCGCCGGTCCAGTGGCCGATCGTCTCGGCCGCAAGCTGGTGCTGGTCGGCTCGGTCCTGATCTTCGGCGTCGCCTGTCTTGCCTCGGCCTTCGCAACCAACCTGACCGAGCTCACGGTGCTGCGCTTCGTCACCGGGCTCGGCCTCGGCGCGGCCATGCCGAATGCCGTGACCTTGCTCAGCGAGTACTGCCCAAGCCGGCTGCGCGCCACCATGACCAATCTGATGTTCTGCGGCTTCCCGCTGGGCGCGGCGTGTGGCGGCTTCCTCGCGGCCTGGATGATCCCGCAATGGGGCTGGCGCAGCGTGCTGGTGCTCGGCGGCGTCACGCCGCTGGTGCTGACCGTGCTGCTGATCGCGATCCTGCCGGAATCCGTGCACTATCTGCTGTCGCGCGGCGCCAGCGTCGAGCGCGTGCGCAAGGTGATGCGCAAGATCTCGGCCAAGGCCGCCGAAGTCGGCCAGTTCGTGATGCTGGAGCCGGAGCATGCCGAGACCACGCGCCGCGTCAACGCCACCGGCATCGGCATGGTGCTGTCGCCGGTGCTGCGGGTCGGCTCGCTGATGCTGTGGGTCACCTATTTCATGGGGCTGGTGATCTTCTACTCGCTGATCAACTGGATGCCGATCCTGTTCAAGGATGTCGGATTGAACCCGCAGACCGCGACGCTCATTTCGGCGCTGTTCCCGCTCGGCGGCGTCGGCGCGGTGTTCTTCGGGTTCCTCATGGACCGCTTCAACGCCAACCGCATCGTCGCGATCGGCTATGCGCTGACGGCGGTGACGATCTTCCTGATCGGGCAGGCGGCCGGCAATATGGGCTTCCTCGTGGTGATCGTGTTCGCAGCCGGCGTGGTCATGAACACGGCGCAGTCGTCGCTGCCGGCGCTGGCGGCGTCGTTCTATCCGACCCAGGGCCGCGCCACCGGCGTCGCCTGGATGATGGGCATCGGCCGTTTCGGCGGTATTGCCGGCTCCTTCCTGGTCGCCGAATTGACGGCGCGGCACCTGACCTTCAGCGAGATTTTCACCGTGATCGCAGTTCCCGGCTTGATCGCGGCGCTCGCCCTTGTGGTAAAGCAGGCGGTCGGACCGGGCGGCCGCGCCAGCGGCAAGGATGTCGGCACCCCCGTGGTCGCGCATTGAGCGGCGCCGGACGAATGAAAAGCTTGAGGGAGAGACTGACGTGATCATCGACGTGCACGGCCATTACACGACGGCTCCGAAGGCGCTGGAAGAGTGGCGCAACCGGCAGATCGCGGGCATCAAGGATCCGTCCGTGATGCCGAAGGTCTCCGAGCTCAAGATCAGCGACGACGAGCTGCGCGAGAGCATCGAGAGCAACCAGCTCAAGAAGATGAAGGAGCGCGGCAGCGACCTCACCGTGTTCTCGCCGCGCGCGAGCTTCATGGCCCACCACATCGGCGATTTCCAGGTGTCGTCGACCTGGGCCGGCATCTGCAACGAACTGTGCTACCGCGTCAGCCAGCTGTTCCCGGACAATTTCATCGGCGTCGCGATGCTGCCGCAGTCGCCGGGCGTGGATCCTGCGACCTGCATTCCCGAGCTCGAGAAGTGCATCAAGGAGTACGGCTTCGTCGGCATCAATCTGAACCCGGACCCGTCCGGCGGCCACTGGACCTCGCCGCCGCTGTCGGACCGTCACTGGTATCCGATCTACGAGAAGATGGTCGAGTTGGACATCCCCGCGATGATCCACGTCTCGACCAGCTGCAACGCCTGCTTCCACACCACGGGCGCGCACTACCTCAACGCCGACACCACGGCGTTCATGCAGTGCCTGACGTCGGACCTGTTCAAGGACTTCCCGACCTTGAAGTTCCTGATCCCGCATGGCGGCGGCGCGGTGCCGTATCATTGGGGCCGGTTCCGCGGCCTCGCCCAAGAGATGAAGAAGCCGCTGTTGAAGGATCACCTGCTCAACAACATCTTCTTCGACACCTGCGTGTATCACCAGCCGGGCATCGACCTTTTGACCGGCGTGATCCCGATCGACAACATCCTGTTCGCGTCGGAGATGATCGGCGCCGTCCGCGGCATCGATCCGGAGACCGGCTTCTACTACGACGACACCAAGCGCTATATCGAGGCCGCCAAGCTGACGCCCGAGCAGCGTCACCAGATCTACGAAGGCAACGCCCGGCGTGTGTTCCCGCGTCTCGACGCCGCGTTGAAGGCCAAGGGCAAGTAATCTAAAGCGAGCCATGAGCACCCCCATGAACAATCTCGGCATCGTCAAGACGAAGATCACTCGCGCCGACAAGGCGGCGGTGGAGAAGCTGTCCAAGTTCGGCGTCGCCACCATCCACGAGGCGATGGGCCGCGTCGGCCTGATGCAGTGCTACATGCGTCCGATCTATCCGACCGCGAAGATGTGCGGCACCGCCGTCACCGTGCTGCTGCAGCCCGGCGACAACTGGATGCTGCACGTCGCGGCCGAGCAGATCCAGCCCGGCGACGTCGTCGTCGCCGCCTGCACGGTCGAGAACACCGACGGTTTCTTCGGCGATCTGCTGGCCACCAGCTTCCGCGCCCGCGGCGCGCAGGGCCTCGTGATCGACGGCGGCGTGCGTGACGTCGCCGATCTCACGGAGATGCAGTTCCCGGTGTTCTCGCGGGCGATCAGCGCCCGCGGCACGGTCAAGGCGACGCTCGGCTCGGTCAACATCCCGATCGTCTGCGCCGGTGCCGCCGTCAATCCGGGTGACGTGATCGTCGCCGATGTCGACGGCATCGTCGTGGTGCCGGCCGCCGTCGCGCATCAGGCGGCGGACGCCGCTGCGGCGCGCGAGGCCAACGAGGCCGACAAGCGCGAGAAGCTGGCATCGGGCGTGCTCGGCCTCGACATGTACAAGATGCGCGAGCCCTTGGCGAAGGCCGGGCTCAAATACATCGACTGAGGCGAAATGACCGCGGCGTCGAACCAGTGGCACGTCGGGCTGATCGGCTACGGCGAGGTTGGCAAGATCCTCGCCGAGGATCTGCGCAAGGACGGCGTGCGCGTCTCGGCCTATGATGTAAAGCTGTCGGACAGCCGTGGCGACGCGATGCGCAGCCATGCCGACGGCATCGGCGTGACGCTGACCGCGTCGCACGCCGAACTGGCGGCGCAAGCCGACTTCATCGTCTCGGCCGTGACCGCCAGCCAGGACGTGGCGGTCGCGGAAGCCTGCGCGCCGGCGATCAAGCCGGGCGCCTGGTTCCTCGATTTCAACTCGGCCTCGCCCGGCGCCAAGCAGCGCGCGGCCGCGCTGATCGACGGCGCCGGCGGGCGCTATGTCGAAGGCGCGGTCATGACCTCGGTGCCGCCCTATCGCATCAAGGTGCCGCTGCTGCTTGGCGGCGCCGGGGCGCGCGAGCTGGCGCCGCTGCTCAACGATCTCGGCTTTGCCGCCAAGCCCGCCAGCGACAAGCTTGGCGTCGCCTCGGCGACCAAGATGTGCCGCAGCATCATGATCAAGGGCCTCGAGGCCATGGTGATCGAGAGCTTCACCACCGCGCGGGCCTATGGCGTGGAGGACGCGGTGCTGGCCTCGCTAAAGGAGACCTTTCCTGGCATCGACTGGGAGAAGCAGGGCGCCTATTTCTTTCAACGCGTGATCGAGCATGGCCGCCGCCGCGCCGAAGAGGTGAGGGAGGTCGCCGAGACCGTCCGCGACATCGGGCTGACGCCATGGTCGGCGGAGGGCACCGCAGAGCGCCAGGCCTGGGTCGCCGATCTCGCCGATGACGGCCTGTTCGGCACCCGCGGCACGAAAGACTTCGCGCGCAGCCCGGACTGGCGCACCGAGGCCGATCGCATTCTCAACAAGATCAAATCCAAGGAGTAGGGAACCTCATGAAGTTCCAGAAGACCCCGGGATGGCTCGACTGGTACGACGGCCCGTCGAAGCCGCGCTTCAAGGTGCCGGCCGGCAGCGTCGATGCGCATTGCCACGTGTTCGGCCCTGGCGCCGAATTCCCCTACGCGCCCGAGCGGAAATATACCCCTTGCGACGCCTCCAAGCATCAGCTCTACGCGCTACGTGATCATCTCGGCTTTGCCCGTAACGTCGTCGTGCAGGCGACCTGCCACGGCGCCGACAATCGCGCCATGGTCGATGCGCTCGTGCATTCGAACGGCAAGGCCCGCGGCGTCGCCACCGTGAAGCGCAGCGTCACCGATGGCGAGCTGCAGGCGATGCACGATGCCGGCGTCCGCGGCGTCCGCTTCAACTTCGTCAAGCGCCTGGTCGACTTCACGCCCAAGGACGAGCTCGTCGAGATTGCCAACCGCATCAACAAGCTCGGCTGGCATGTCGTGATCTATTTCGAGGCCGTCGACCTGCCGGAGCTGTGGGACTTCTTCACCTCGCTGCCGACCACCGTCGTCGTCGACCACATGGGCCGGCCCGACGTGACCAAGCCGGTCGATGGTCCGGAGTTCGAGCTGTTCGTGAAGTTCATGCGCGAGCACAGCAACGTCTGGTCCAAGGTGAGCTGCCCGGAGCGGCTCTCGGTCAAGGGGCCGCCGGCGCTGAACGGCGAGCAGAACGCCTATCGCGACGTGGTGCCGTTTGCGAAGCGCATCGTCGAGACGTTCCCGGATCGCGTGCTGTGGGGCACCGACTGGCCGCATCCGAACCTCAAGGACCACATGCCCGACGATGGCCTGCTGGTCGATTTCATTCCCCATATCGCCGTCACCACGGAGCTGCAAAAGAAGCTCCTGGTCGACAATCCGATGCGGCTGTACTGGCCCGAAGAATCCTAAGAGGAGGCAAGCGATGTCGCTCGACAAACCCTATACCGACGTTCCCGGTACGACCATCTTCGACGCAGACATGTCGCGGATGGGCTATCACCTCAACCAGTTCTGCATGTCCTTGATGAAGGCGGAGAACCGCGCCCGCTTCAAGGCCAATGAGCGCGCTTATCTCGACGAATGGCCGATGAGCGAGGAGCAGAAGCAGGCCGTGCTCGACCGCGACCTCAACCGCTGCATTTCGCTCGGCGGCAACATCTACTTCCTGGCCAAGATCGGCGCGACCGACGGCAAGAGCTTTCAGCAGATGGCCGGCAGCATGACCGGCATGACCGAAGACCAGTATCGCGAGATGATGATCAAGGGCGGCCGCTCGCCTGAGGGCAACCGCTACACCGGGGAGAAGAAGTAAATGGCAAAAATCTCCGCAAGCGTTTTCACCTCGCACGTTCCGGCGATCGGCGCCGCCCTCGACCTCGGCAAGACCGGCGAGGACTATTGGAAGCCGGTGTTCGCCGGTTACGACTTCGCCAAGCAGTGGGAGAAGGAGCAGAAGCCTGATGTCGTGTTCCTGGTCTTCAACGACCACGCGACCGCCTTCAGCCTGGACATGATTCCCACGTTCGCGATCGGCACTGCGGCCGAATATCAGCCGGCCGACGAGGGCTGGGGCCCGCGGCCCGTCCCGAAGGTGATCGGACATCCGAAGCTCGCCGCGCATATCGCGCAGTCGGTGATCCAGGATGATTTCGATCTCACCATCGTCAACAAGATGGACGTCGACCACGGCCTCACCGTGCCGCTCAGCCTGATCTTCGGTCAGGTCGATGCTTGGCCGTGCCCGGTGATCCCGTTCGCCGTCAACGTCGTGCAATATCCGGTGCCGTCGGGCCGCCGTTGCTTCATGCTGGGCAAGGCGATCCGCAAGGCGATCGAGAGCTATGACGAGCCGCTCAACGTGCAGATCTGGGGCACCGGCGGCATGAGCCACCAGCTGCAGGGGCCGCGCGCCGGCCTGATCAATCGCGAATGGGACAACGCCTTCCTGGACAAGCTGATCAACGATCCCGAAGGCCTGTCCAAGGTGCCGCATATCGACTACGTCCGCGAGGCCGGTAGCGAGGGCATCGAGCTCGTGATGTGGCTGATCGCGCGCGGCGCCATGAGCGACGTCAACGAGACCAAGAAGGGCAACGCGCCGACCGTGCGTCACCGCTTCTACCATGTGCCGGCCAGCAACACCGCCGTCGGCCATGTCATTCTGGAGAACAACTAAATGGCCAACACGATCAAGGTCGCGCTTGCCGGCGCCGGCGCCTTCGGCATCAAGCATCTCGACGGCATCAAGAACATCGACGGCGTCGAGGTGGTGTCGCTGGTCGGCCGCCGCTTCGACCAGACCAAGGAAGTCGCCGACAAATACGGCATCAAGCACGTCTCGACCGAGCTCGCCGACAGCCTCAAGCTGCCGGAGGTCGATGCCGTCATTCTCTGCACCCCGACGCAGATGCATGCGGCGCAGGCGATCGACTGCCTCAAGGCCGGCAAGCATGTCCAGGTCGAGATCCCGCTCGCCGACTCCTTGAAGGATGCGCAGCAGGTGGTCGAGCTGCAGAAGGAGACCAAGCTGGTCGCGATGTGCGGCCACACCCGCCGCTTCAATCCCAGTCATCAGTTCGTGCACAAGAAGATCAAGGCTGGCGAGTTCCACATCCAGCAGATGGACGTGCAGACCTACTTCTTCCGCCGCACCAACATGAACGCGCTCGGCCAGCCGCGCAGCTGGACCGACCATCTGCTGTGGCACCACGCCGCGCACACCGTCGACCTGTTCGCCTATCAGGCCGGCTCGCCGATCGTGAAGGCCAATGCGATCCAGGGCCCGATCCATCCGACGCTCGGCATCGCCATGGACATGTCGATCCAGCTCAAGGCCGCCAATGGCGCGATCTGCACCTTGTCGCTGTCGTTCAACAATGACGGCCCGCTCGGCACCTTCTTCCGTTACATCGGCGACACCGGCACCTACATCGCCCGCTACGACGATCTGGTGAACGGCAAGGAAGAGAAGATCGACGTCTCCAAGGTCGACGTCTCCATGAACGGCATCGAGCTGCAGGACCGCGAGTTCTTCGCCGCCATCCGCGAGGGCCGCGAGCCGAACGCTTCCGTCGCCCAGGTGCTGCCCTGCTACCAGGTGCTGCACGACCTCGACGAACAGCTCGCCAAGGGCTGATATTCATCCTCCTCGCGCGCATTGCGCGCGGGGAGGGTTTCTGCGGTGGCGCAGACCTACGGCGCCTTGGACGGTTTCAGCTTCGGCAGCGTCACGACGATCTTCTGCTTGCCGTCGACGATCTCGGCCAGGAAGCTCTCACGGTCGATGTCGCCGTTCTGGTCCCAGCTTGCCTCCATCAGCATGCCCGGCGCCTTGTCCGGGGTCAGCGTCAGGCCCTTCATGGCGGCTCCGAAGGCGTGGCCGTCGAACTTGCCGATCATCTCCGTCACGTATTTGACGAGATAGACGGCGGTGTAACCTTTGATGCCGTTGTGGTCGGGCCAGTAGCGGTAGCGCTCGTTGAACTTCTTCGCGAAGGCCTGGATGGCAGGGACGGGCGCATCCGCGCTCAGGCCGACATGGCCACGCACGCCGTTGGCGGCGGGGCCCGCCAGTTCGACCACCTTCTGGCTGAGCAGCGTGGTTTCGCCGAACAGCGGCACGGTCAACCCCTGACGTTTGGCCTCGATCAGGAAGCGCGCGCTCTCCTCCTCGTTGGTGTAGACGAAGATGGCGTCTGCCTTCACATTCTTCAGCTTGATCACGTCGGAGCCGAAATCGACCTGGCCCTGCTCGGTCGAAATGTCGGACACCACCTCGATGCCGCGCGCCTTCATCTCCTTGACGAAGCTGTCGCGGCCGCCTTTGCCGAAATCGTTGTTGACCCAGACGACTGCGACCGACTTCACCTTGAGCTGGTCGTGCAGATAGTTCGCGATCTTCGGCATGCTGAACTGCTGGCCGAAGGCGGTGCGGAAGATCCAGGGATTGCCTTGGGTAGTGATGTCGGCGGCCTCGGCGCCGACGATCTGCGGCACCTCGGCCTGCTGCGTCAGCGCCATGTTGACCTTGACCGAGCCTGAATAGATCGGACCCAGCACAACGTAGGGCTCGCGGTCGAGCACCTTCTGCACCTGGGCGCGCGACACGCCGGGATTGCTCTGGGTGTCCAGATGCTCGGTTGCGATCTTGCGGCCGAGAATGCCGCCGGCATTGTTGATCTCGTCGATGGCCAGGGCGACGCCATCACGCCAGTTCGTGCCCGACACGGCTCCCGGACCGGACAATTCGACGACATCGGGAATATAGACCGTGTTCTCTGCCTGGGCCAAACCCGCCCACAGCGACATGGCGGCCGCCAAACCGCTCAATCTTCCTAGATGCCTCATGACGTTCTCCCGATTGTTTTTGCTTATGATGATGAACCTGCCGGGACCTGTGCAAGGCCCAGCAGCCGCGACGGCGTGCGCCATAGTAGCCGGTGCTGATCGTCTGGATCCGGAAAGATCTCGGCAATCCCCGCTAGCAGCGGTCCGTAGTCGAGACGCTCGGGCGCGCGCAGGAAGGGCCAGTCGGAGCCCCAGACGCAGCGGTCAAGGGTGAACGCCTCGACCAGCGCGGCGATGAACGGCCATGTGTCCGCGTAGGGATAGGGCTGGCGCGCGAATTTATAGTAGCCGGACAGCTTCACATGCGCGTCGCGATCGCGGCCGAGCGCGAGCAGCGCCTGGAAGGAGGGGCGTTGCAGGCCATGCTCCACGGCCGGGCGGCCGCAATGATCGAACACGAGACGGACCTTCGACCGCTCGATGAGGGGCAGCAGGTCGAGCAACTGATCTTGCTCGACCTGGACCTGCAGAAACAGGTCGAGGTCGGCGATCTCGTCGAGCAGCGGCGCGGCGTCGCGGTAGTAGTCGGTGCCATGAAACGGCACGTTGAAGGCGATCCCGATGACGCCTGCGGCCTTCAATCGCTCGAGTTCCTTTGTCCCGACATCCTTCTCGACGACTGCGACGCCCTTGAACCTGCCGTCTCCGATCCTGAGCGTATCGAGCAGGATGCGGCTGTCGGAGCCGTAGCCGGAATTGGTCGCGACGATCAGCGCGTGCCGGACGTCGAAGACGTCGAGCACGCGAATGAGATGCGCGGCGGGCGCGATCTCCTGGCCAGCCGGACGGTAGGGTGTGTCCGGTGCGTAAGGAAAGCGCGCGGGATCGATGGCATGAATGTGGCAATCGATGCTGGGGCCTATCGGGAGTGCCATGGTCGAACCGCGCCTCACCGACGTTCAGAACGTCGCCTGGATGGCCTTGATCAGTTCGGGCGTCACATCCGGCAGCACCCCGAACCAAGCCTGGAAGGCGAGGCGGGCCTGGTTGAGCAGCAGGCCGAGCCCGTTCACCGTCGTGCACCCGCGCACGCGCGCGTCCGCCAGGAAGGGCGTCTCGAGCGGGGTATAGATCAGGTCCGCGACGAGCGTCGTCGCGGACAGCCGCCCCAGGTCGATCTCCAAGGTGGGCTTTCCGATCATGCCGCGATCGGTGCTGTTGATGAGCAGGGCGACGTCGGCGACCGCCGCCGAACGATCGTCCCACGGCACCGTGCTGATGGTCGACCCGAACTCGGCCGCGATGGCCTGCGCCTTCTCAGCCGTGCGGTTGCTGATGCGGATATCGCGGGCGCCGTTCTCCAGCAGCGCCACAACCACCGCGCGTGCCGCGCCGCCGGCACCGAGCAGCAGGATCGGGCCCTCGTCGGCCCGCCAGCCCGGCCTGGCGTCGCGCAGGCTCTGCACGAAGCCGTTGCCGTCATTGTTGAAGCCGCTGAGCGTGCCATCGTCCTCGACGACGATCGTATTGACGGCGCCGATGCGCCGCGCCGTGTCGTTGACCCGGTGCAGTAGCGGCATCGCCGTCTGCTTGTGCGGCATGGTGACGTTGCATCCACGGAAACCGAGTGCCACCAGGCCCGCAAGTGCATCCTTGAGCCGCTCCGGCTGCACCGCCAGCGGAACGTAGGCGCCGCGCAGGCCATGCGCGTTCAGCCAGAAATTGTGGATCGTGGGGGAGCGCGAGTGCGCGACGGGCATGCCGACGACGCCAGCCAATCCGAATCCGTTCGCTTGCGACATGCTGCGCCAAGGCCTCCCGTCTGGATGTCGGCCTGTTCCGGCCGATGATGAAGTCGTCTTATGGGCAATGATCCAGCCAGGCAATTGAAACATTCCGTCACAGTGTCCTTCGCAATGCACGCATCGTTTCATGGTGTGGACTGGATGCAGCATCGCGATACCCTGCCTCTGGGCAAAGCGGCAGCTGGTTTCTATGATCGCGAACCACAGTCGCGCCGAGGCTACAGGCCGCGTCCGACCGGCTACGAGGGATCTCGATTGACCATTCAGTCTCCGCTCTCCATCGCGACCGAAAGCTTCACCGACGCCGCTGCTGCAGTGGCGCGGCTCGAGGAGATTTATGAGCGCAACACTGCCTTCCTGCGCTCTCATTTCGAGGCCTATGCCAACGGCGTCGTGCCGGCGAGCCGCATCCGCGCGACCTATCCGTTCGTGCGCCTCACCACGGCGAGCCACGCCCGGCTGGACTCGCGTCTCGCCTACGGCTTCGTTGCGGGGCCGGGCGTGCACGAGACCAGCGTGACGCGCCCGGATCTGTTCCGATCCTATCTGACCGAGCAGATCCGCCTCCTGATCGAGAACCACGGCGTGCCGGTCGAGATCGGCGAGTCCGCCGAGCCGATCCCGGTGCATTTCGCCTATCGCCGCGACATCAACATCGAGACGTCGCTGCCGCATCACGAGAGCCCGCTGGTGACGCGCTCGCTGCGCGACGTCTTCGATGCCCCTGATCTCGCGACCATGGACGACGCCATCGCCGACGGCACGCTCGAGCTGAAGCCCGGCATGCCCGAGCCGCTGTCGCTGTTCCGCGCCGCGCGCGTCGACTACTCGCTGCGCCGGCTCTATCACTACACCGGGACCGATCCCGACCACTTCCAGAACTTCGTGATCTTCACGAACTACCAGTTCTATGTCGACGCCTTCGCGGATTGGGGCCGTCAGCAGCTGGCGGCCGGGCTGGGCGACGCCGAAGCTTTTGTCGAGCCGGGCAACGTCATCACACGCAATGCCCGTTCTGGCGGCGGCACCACCGGCGCGGCGCCGGCGCGTACGCCGCAGATGCCGGCGCTGCATCTCGTTGAGCCCGGGCACCAGGGCATCACGCTGATCAACATCGGCACTGGGCCGTCGAACGCCCGCAACGTCACCGATCACATCGCGGTGCTGCGGCCGCATGCCTGGCTGATGGTCGGCCATTGCGCGGGCCTGCGCAACACCCAGCGGCTCGGCGACTATGTGCTCGCACATGGCTATGTCCGCGAGGACCATGTGCTCGACCAGGAGCTGCCGCCCTGGGTGCCGATCCCGGCGCTGGCCGAGGTGCAGGTCGCGCTCGAAGAGGCGGTCGAGGCCGTGACCGGCTATTCCGGCTTCGAGCTGAAGCGGGTGATGCGCACCGGCACGGTCGCGAGCGTCGACAACCGCAATTGGGAGATTTCCGGCCCCGCCGTGATCCGCCGGCTGTCGCAGTCGCGGGCCGTCGCGCTCGACATGGAGTCGGCAGCCATCGCCGCCAATGGCTATCGCTTCCGGGTGCCCTACGGCACCTTGCTCTGCGTCTCGGACAAGCCGCTGCATGGCGAGATCAAGCTCGCCGGCATGGCCAGCGACTTCTACCGGCAGCGCGTCGGTCAGCACCTGCAGATCGGCCTCAAGGCGCTCGAGTTGTTGAAGCACCAGGAATCCGAGCGGCTGCATTCGCGCAAGCTGCGCAGCTTTGCCGAGGTCGCGTTTCAGTAGGGGCTTGGACTCGACCAAGACAGCGAACAAGAAGACCAACAAGAAAAAGGGAGAGAGACAATGCGAATCGGGCCGACACTCTTGACGGTCGTCATGCTCGTGTCCGGACAGGCTGCGAGTGCCGACACGATGAAGGTCACATTGCTCGGAACGGGAACGCCGACGCCGCGCGTGAACAGCTTCAGCGCGTCGACACTGATCGAGGCCGGTCCTGAAAAGCTGCTGTTCGACTTTGGCCGCGGCTCGACGATCAGGCTGTTTCAGAAACGGGTCGCGCTCGGGTCCATCACGGCACACTTCATCACCCATCTGCATTCCGATCATCTTGTCGGGCTGCCGGACATGTGGCTGAGCGGCTGGATCGGAACGCCTTGGGCGTCGCGCAAATCTCCCATGATCGTCTTCGGTCCCAAGGGGACGGTGGCGATGACCGAGAATCTGACCAAGGCGTTTGCCGAGGACATCCGGATTCGCGAGGACGACGAACATCTCCCTCCGGAGGGGGTCGCTTTCGCGGCCAAGGATATCGAGCCGGGACAGGTCTACGACAAGAACGGCGTCAAGGTGACGGCAATCGAGGTCAATCACGGCGAGAAGATCAAGCCATCCTTCGGCTACATGATCGAGTATGAGGGCAAGAAGGTGGTGCTCTCCGGCGATACCAAATACGACGAGCGGATTGCCAATGCGGCGAAAGGCGCCGATCTCCTCGTTCACGAGGTTGCCGTAATCGAGCCGGAGCTGTCGAAGAGCTATCCGTCCTATCGCGAAATTGAAGCGCACCACTCCTCGCCCGAGGAGGCGGGCAAGATCTTCTCGATGGCCGGCCCCAAGCTTGCCGTCTACTCGCACATCGTCTTCGCGACGTTGAAGCCCGTGCAGGACATTCCCGAGGACATGCTGATCGCGCGGACGAGGACGACGTATCGCGGCCCGTTGGTGGTCGGTCACGACCTCGATTCGTTTACGATCGGAGACGACGTGCAGGGGGCGGATGCCAAGAATCAGCCGATCCAACCGCTGCGGTCTGACCAGTAGGCTGGCGTCAATAAGCTGAGGGCAACTCCGGTGCGGCTGGTTCTTCCACAGCCGCCGGAGCGCGGGGCGGGCGTCGTGTGCCGATGTCAGCGCGCCCAGCGCTGGTCGAAGGCCTGACGTGCCTGCTCGACCTCGGGCATCTTGGCAATGGTCCAGGCATAGAGCGCGCGGAACGGCGGCTGGAGGGTGCGGCCGAGCGGCGTGATCTCGTATTGCACGGCGATCGGTGACCCCGCGATCACCTCGCGCGCGACCAGGCCATTGCGCTCGAGCCGGCGCAGGCATTGCGTCAGCGCCTTCTGCGTCACGCCTTCGAGCTGCTTCTTGATCGCGTTGAAGCGCAGTGGGCCGGCATCGAGCACCGCCAGCACCATCATCGACCATTTGTCGGCGATCTGGTCGATCAGCACCCGGCTCGGGCATTCCGACGAGAAGTGCTGCGGCCTGCAGCGGAGCGGGGCGGTCTCGGACGTCGACGCAACAGTCACGATGGGGGTTTCCTCGGGTATACCTGAGCGACTTCGGGTGCCTGATTGACTCCAGGTTTACGAAGTATACTGGAGCGGTTCCGAACGCAATGGAGCCTTCTGAATGTCCGATCTCGATACCAGCGTGCTGTTTCGTCCGTTTCGCCTGAAGTCGCTGGAGCTGAAGAACCGCATCGTCATGGCGCCGATGACGCGCAACGCCGCGCCGAACGGCATTCCCGGCGAGGCCAACGCCGCCTATTACCGCCGCCGCGCCGAAGGCGGCGTGGGGCTGATCCTGACCGAGGGCACGGTGATCAACCGTCCGGCCTCGCGCAACGAGCCCAACATTCCCTTCTTCCACGGCGAGGCCGCGCTGGCCGGCTGGCAGAAGGTGGCGAGCGCCGTGCATGCCGCGGGCGGCCGCATCGCGCCGCAGATCTGGCACACCGGCTCGACCAAGGGCATGAGCCGCTGGGAGCCGGACGCGCCGGTCGAGAGCCCGTCGGGCCTGGTCGCGCCGGGCAAGCCGCGCGGCAACACGATGACCGAGACCGACATTGCCGACACCGTCGCGGCGTTCGCGCAGGCTGCCGCTGACGCCAAGCGCACCGGCTTCGACACGGTCGAGGTTCACGGCGCGCATGGCTATCTGGTCGATGAGTTCTTCTGGTCCGGCACCAACAAGCGCGAGGACCGCTATGGCGGGCCGACCATCAAGGAGCGTTCGCGCTTCGCCGGCGAGATCGTCGCCGCGATCCGCAAGGCTGTCGGTCCGGACTTCCCGATCATCCTGCGCGTCAGCCAGTGGAAGCAGCAGGACTACGCGACGCGCCTCGCCGAGACGCCGGCGCTGATGGGCGACTGGCTGCAGCCGCTGGTCGATGCCGGCGTCGACATCCTGCATTGCTCGCAGCGCCGTTTCTGGGAGCCGGAATTCCCGGAGGTCGACGGCGAGAAGGGGCTCAACTTCGCCGGCTGGGCGAAGAAGATCACGGGCGCGGCGACCATCAGCGTCGGCTCGGTCGGCCTGTCCGACGAGTTCTTCTCGGCGTTCGCCGGCAAGCCGTCGAGCTCGGCCGATCTCGATGCGCTGCTCGAGCGCATGGCGAAGGACGAGTTCGACCTGATCGCCGTCGGCCGCGCGCTGATCAGCGATGCCGAGTGGGTCGCCAAGATCAAGGCCGGCGACAAGGCCGGACTCAAGGGCTTCAACGCGGCGGATCTCGGCGCGCTGGTGTGAGCTGTTTCGCGGCTTGCGCACTGCGTCTATTCGCGTCCTCCTCCCGTAGCGTGGGTCGTCTGGGTTATTAGTTGAGCGCAAACAGGAGCCACGGAGTCGGTGCACCCTCTCCCCTTGTGGGAGAGGGTGCCGGAGATGCGAAGCATCGGAGGCGGGTGAGGGGTCTCTCTCCGCACGGGAGCTCGCGGAGAGAGACCCCTCACCCGGCTCGCATTCGCTGCGCTCATGCGATCCACCCTCTCCCACAAGGGGAGAGGGTGCACCGTCTTCGCGGCGCGATATTTTCCCCACACCCTATAAGCCGGTTTGTGCGTGGCGTTACTTACCCCCATTGTCCGTATGAGGATGCCCTGTCCTTTTGATCAATGCACCGTCAGCTCCAGGTACAGCGGGCTGCGGAACGTGGACGACGGCATCCAGGGCAGTTGCTCCTGGGTGCGGCGATACTCGGGCACGACCTTGTGGAATTCGTCGAACGCGATCTTGATCGCCATGCGCGCGATCGCCGATCCCAGACAGGCGTGGACGCCGCCGCCGAAGCCGAGGTGGCCGCGCGGCTTGCGGGTGATGTCGTAGACATCGGGATTGGGAAACTGCCGCTCGTCGCGGTTGGCGGAGCCGTAGGCGAGGCAGACGAAGTCGCCCTCGCGCATCGTCTGGCCATGCAGCGTGAGATCCTTCTGCAGGCAGCGGCGGAAGCGCTGAGCCGAGGTGTTGAAGCGCAGCGACTCCTCGACCGCATCCGCCAGCAGATCGGGATTGACGACGACGGCGCTGCGCGCGTCGGGATGGTCGGCGAGATTGTACGCCAGCATGCTCATGAAGCCGCCGAGCGACTCGATGCCGGCCATGATCAGGGTGGTCGTCGTCAGCAGCACCTCGCGCTCGTCGAGCTTGTCGCCGTCGATCTCGGCCATGCTGAAATGCGAGATCAGATCGTTCTGCGGCCGCGCGCGGCGCTCGGCGATGACTGATGCCGCATAGTCCTGCATCCAGTTGTAGGCGGCGATGTGCTGCGGGCCCTTGGCGCGGCTGACCGGATCGCTCTGCACCATCAGCACGGCCTTGTCGCGCACCGTCTGCTCGTCGCCGAGCGGCAGGCCGAGCGCCGCGAACAGCACACGCACGGTGAACTTCGAGGAGAATGCCTCGATGAAGTCGAAGCGCTCCTGGCCGCGCAGCGCCTCGGCGCTGGCGCGGGCGATGTCGCGGATCGGACCCGACAGGCTCTCCAGGTTGCGCTTCATGAAGGCGTGCTGCACGAGACCGCGCAGCCGGTCGTGACGCGGCGGATCGGTGGTGCCGAGCGTCGCCCCGGCGCGGTTCGGCAGCTCGGTCATCAGGTTGCCCTTGGCCGAGGAATAGGTCTGCCAGTTGGTGCCGGCCGCCGCGACATCCGCATAGCGCGACAGGATCCAGACCTGCGCCTGCGGGCTCCAGAAGCAGGGATGCTCGTCGCGCAAGGTCTTGTAGAACGGGAACGGGTCGGCATCGACCGCCGGTGAATACGGGTCGAACGTGAACATCTGTCGGGCCTCCTCTCCATTGAGTGTGGTCGTTGTTGTTCTTTTCGCGATCCTAATCGCGCTCCGGCCGCGGCGTAAGACACGAACGCCGGTCAAGACTTGTACTTTTCCGACATTCCGGCTTAGCTGCCGCGCATGCCACGCTTTCGCACCAAGCCGTCGATTCCCGCCTTCGCACTGTACGGCGAAGCCTTCGCCGCGCAGCCGGACATGCTGCACATCGAGCCGATCCAGGTGCGCAGCAGACTGTATCGCTGGGAGATCGAGGCGCACACGCATCAGGGCCTGCACCAGATCCTCTGGGTCGCCGCCGGCCCTGCCGAGATCGCCTTGGACGAACGCCGCGAGCGCTGCACCGGCCCGGTCGCCGTCATCATCCCGCCCGGTGTGGTTCACGCCTTCCGCTTCTCGCGCGACACCGACGGCTTCGTGCTCACCTTCAATCCGCGCGCGGTGGTGGAAGGCGACGTGCCGGCCACCGGCGAGGCGCTGCGCGATTTGTTTGCAACGCCGCAAATCCTGCATCTCGAGCCGCAGGCGGTGGCCACCGGCCGGATCGCCGCGCTTTTCGTCGATCTCGCCGATGAGTTCGCTGCCGCCGATTCCGCAGCATCGCCGGTGCCGCATTGGCTCGGACGCTCGATCGTGTGGCGGCTGGCGCAACAGAGCGCGCGGCAATCGCAGGGCGCGCGACGCGGCAGCGGGCACGCCGCGCTGTTCACGCGCTTCATCGTGCTGGTCGAGGCGCATCACCGCGATCACTGGTCGGTGGCGCGCTATGCCGACGAGCTCGGCATGACGCCGGAGCGGCTGAACCGGCTGACGCGGGCGGAGACCGGACAGTCTGCGCTCGATATCGTGCATGCGCGGCTCGCCCGCGAGGCCTGCCGCCGGCTCACCTATATTGCCGCGCCGGTGTCGAAGCTGGCGTTCGAGCTCGGCTTCAGGGACCCGGCCTATTTCTGCCGCTTCTTCAAGCGCCATACGGGGGCGAGCCCGCGCGACTATCGCCGTGCGATGGGCGTTGGCGACGAGGTCGCCGGCCGCCGCGGCTGATCCGCCGGGAGCAGGGTACCGCCAAACTGTTCCAGCGTGATGTCGGAAAAGTGCAAGAGAATGCAGCGTCCATCCAAGTGACGCCGCGCATTCCTTGGTAGAATCCGCGACTGACAAGCAAACCCAAAAAGCCTGTTGTCGCGAATCCGGGAGAAGATGCCCATGAAAGTCCAAGTCTGCATCATCGGCGGCGGTCCGTCCGGCCTGATGCTGTCGCAGCTCCTGCATCTGCAGGGCATCGATACGATCATCCTGGAAAAGTCGAGCCGCGACTACGTGCTGTCGCGCATCCGCGCCGGCGTGCTCGAGCACGGCTTCGCCGAGCTGATGCGCGAGGCGCAGTGCGGCGAGCGGATGGACCGCGAGGGCGAAATCCACCACGGCTTCTACATCGCCCATGACGGCAAGCTCGACCGCGTCGACCTGCACAAATATTCCGGCGGCAACTCGGTGATGGTGTATGGCCAGACCGAGCTGACCCGCGATCTCTACGAGGCGCGGGACAAGCTCGGCGGCAAGGTCGTGCACAACGCGCAGGACGTCACCCCGCACGACATCGCCTCCGACAAGCCTTACGTCACCTATCGCAGCGGCGACGAGATCATCCGCGTCGACTGCGACTACATCATCGGCGCCGACGGTTTTCACGGCGTCAGTCGCAAGTCGATCCCGCAGGACAAGATCAAGGAATATGAGCGGGTCTATCCGTTCGGCTGGCTCGGCGTGCTCTCGCGCACCAAGCCGGTGTCGCCGGAATTGATCTACGCCAAGCATGAGCGCGGCTTCGCGCTGTGCTCGCTGCGCTCGCAGGTGCTGAGCCGCTATTACGTTCAGGTCCCGCTGACCGACAAGGTCGAGGATTGGAGCGACGACGCGTTCTGGGAGGAGCTGAAGCGCCGCCTGCCTGAGGAGATCGCAGCCAAGCTCATCACCGGCCCGTCGATCGAGAAAAGCATCGCGCCGCTGCGCAGCTTCGTCGCCGAGCCGATGCGCTACGGCCGGCTGTTCCTCGCCGGCGATGCCGCCCACATCGTGCCGCCGACCGGCGCGCGCGGGCTGAACTCGGCAGCGTCCGACATCTACTATCTCTATCATGCGCTGCTCGATCACTACAAAAAGGGTGACGACACCGGCATCGACGGCTACTCGCAGCGGGCGCTGGCGCGCATCTGGAAGGCGCAGCGCTTCTCCTGGTGGATGACGACCCTGCTGCACCGCTTCCCCGATCGGCTGCCCTATGAGGACAAGCTGCAGGACACCGAGTTCGAATATCTGTTCTCGTCCGAGGCCGCGCAGCGGTCGCTGGCGGAGAACTATGTCGGGCTGCCGTTCTAGGAGCTTGCGCGGTTTGTAGTCTGTAGGGTGGGCAAAGGCGCGCCAAAGCTGCGAGTTGTTTGCTCCGCTTGATGGCGCGCCGTGCCCACCGTTCTCTCCGAGTGCGCCGATGCACGGTGGGCACACGACCGCCCTGCGGGCGTCCGCTTTGCCTACCCTACGCAATCGCGCGTCAACGGCCACCGCTGTCGTCCCGGCCTTGAGCCGGGACCCATACCCCCAGGGAGCGGTTTGAGGCAGGCTGGCGATTGGCTTTGTGCTCATCACGACCGCCGCGGCGTATGGGTCCCGGATCGGCGCCGCGTCGCGCGTTGCGCGTCGCGGCTTGTCCGGGACGACGGCGGTGGATTTACGGTTCAAATAGCCAATTAATAGAGACATGGCCTCTCGTTCTCGCGGCACCTGATGCCCGAGGCCTGCCATCAGTTCGCCCCTCGCAAATATGAGAGGGCGCAGGGAATGCCGGGTGACGGCCTCACCCATGGCCCGCCTGCGAGAAAAATGCAGGCGGCAGGTACCACAGGTGCAGCCGAGCATCCGGCATTCCCTGCGCGGTGTCTTCACGCTTATACGCAGTCGCCCTGGTGCGCCGGGCTTGTTGGCCACCATGCCGCGACAATGCTTGCGCATTGCGCAGGCGACACCAGCATCGGGGTGTCAGGCCGCTGCGACTTCGCGTCCGCGACAGATCGTTCGTCCGCGCCTTCGTTGCCGAAAACGCTGCGATCTCCCGCGGCCACCGCATCCCCGCCTCGCGTGTCGTGACGATCGCGCGCAACGCCCCTCTCGTTGAGGCGGGATGGCGGGAGATAAGCATATCTTCCGATAAAGCGAAAGCAAAATCTTCTGGAAAGCGGAAATTTCTGATGGCCGCCTGATGTCCTGAATTGGCCGGAGCAGCGGGTGAGCCGTGCGCGGAGCAGGGCGGGTTTGACAAAACCCGGCGCGCCGCTTCTATTGATCGTCCAAGTTGACAGGAGGCTGCCATGCATCTTCGTCACCTGATCGTCGTGTCCGCGGTCGTACTCGTCTCGGCGCTTGCCGCGCCCGCGACGGCGCACGACTTCTACGCCACCGACATCGATCGTCCCGGTGGCGATTACCGCAGCTTCGACACGTTCGACGACGCCCAGGCCTGCCGGCAGACCTGCACCCGCGAGATGCCGCGGTGTCGCGCCTGGACCTACGTCAAGGCGCCGGCGTTCTGGCACGGGCTGCAGCGGCCGCCGGCGCGCTGTTGGCTCAAGCGCGTGGTGCCGCGGGCGCGGGCCAATCCTTGCTGCATTTCCGGAATTTCCGGGGGCCAGCGGATCGATTAGGGGCGCCTCGCAGCCGTTCCATCCATGCTGAGCCAGGCGGCCGGGGAGCGCCGCACCTCAGAAATGAGTTGCGCACCTCAAAAATCGCGCTAAGTTCCTCAACCCGAAGGGGAGGAGCATGAACGCACCGCTGACATTGCGGGACATTGCGCGGCAGGCGGGCGTCAGCCTCGCCACGGTCGATCGCGTCCTGCACAACCGGCCGGGCGTCCGCCCGGACACGGTGCGGCGGGTCAGGGACGCCATGGCGCGCAGCGCGTTTCAGCCGCATGCGGCCGCCTCCGAACTCGCGCGTGCCCGTTCCAGGCGCTTCGCGTTCGTGATGCCCGCGGGCGCCAACCTGTTCATGCAGCAGATCGAGGCGCATCTCGGCGAGTTGGCGAACTGGATGGCGGCGCGCCGCCTGACCGTCGATGTCGTCACCACGGATGTGTTTGATTCATCGGTGCTGGCCGCCAAGCTCGAAGATCTCGTCGGCCGCGTCGATGGCGTGGCCGTGGTCGCGCTCGACCATCCGAACGTGCGTGCCGCCATCAACGATCTCGTCGAATCCGGCGCCAAGGTGGTGACCCTGGTGTCGGACGTGCCGTCGTCGCGGCGGCATCATTATGTCGGCGTCGACAACATCGCGGCCGGGCGGACCGCCGCTGGGCTGGTCGGGCGCTTCATCGGCGGCCGGTCCGGGCGCGTGGCGATCGTCGCCGGCTCGCAGGGGCTGCGCGACCATGCCGAGCGGATCTTCGGCTTCACGCAGGTGATGACGTCCGAGTACCGGCAACTCCAAGTTTTGCCCGTGGCTGAGGGCCATGATGTGGACGACCGCTCGGAACACCTCATGCGCAAGCTGCTGGCCGAGTCCAGCGATATCGTCGGTCTCTACAACGTCGGAGCCGGCACCGCGGGCGTGGCCAAGGCGCTGACCGAGTCCGGTCGCGCCGACGACGTCGTGTTCGTCGGCCACGACGTCACGGCGGTGACGCGCAAGCTGCTGCTGAATGGCGTGATGGACGCCGTCATCTCGCAGAATCCGGGACACGAGGCCCGCTCGGCGGTGCGCGTGCTGCTGGCGCTGGCGCGCGGCGAGCCGCTCCTGAGCGAGCAGGAAGCAATCCGCATCGACATCGTGATGCGGGACAATCTGCCGTGAGCCGGACGGCCGCGGCGCACGCGGCCGGACTGATCACGGAATGCGGACGAGGACGGCCCCGGTTCGAGGCGACGCAAGATCGCCGCATTCCAGGGGGCGCGTGGGAGGAGTGAACAGTGTTTCTCGGACTGGATGTCGGCACATCCGGCGTGAAGGCCGTGCTGGAGGACGAGGCGGGCGTGCTGGTCGCGACCGCGTCGCGTCCGCTGGCGCTGTCGCATCCGCAGCCGCTGTGGTCCGAGCAGGATCCCGATCACTGGGTCGAGGCGGTCATCTGCGCGGTCGACGATCTCGCTTGCACCCATCCGCGCGAGACGGCCGCGGTGCGCGGCATCGGCCTGTCCGGCCAGATGCATGGGGCGACCTTGCTCGGCCGCGACGGCCGGCCGCTGCGCCCCGCCATCCTCTGGAACGACGGCCGCTCGCAGGCCGAGTGCGCCGAGCTCGAACGGCGCTGCCCCGAGCTGCATGCGATCGCCGGCAATCTCGCGATGCCCGGCTTCACCGCGCCGAAGCTCGTCTGGGTCGCGAAGCACGAGCCTGAGATCTTTGCTCAGGTGGCCAAGGTGCTGCTGCCGAAGGCTTATGTGCGCTACCGCCTGTCCGGCGAGATGGCCGAGGACATGTCAGATGCGGCCGGCACCCTGTGGCTCGACGTCGGGGCGCGGCGCTGGTCGGAGACGCTGCTCACGGCGACGGGCCTCGGTCTCGATCACATGCCGCGGCTGGTCGAGGGAAATGAGCCGAGCGCCGTGCTGTCGCGCGAGCTGGCGCAGCGCTGGGGCATGGGCGCCGATGTCGTGATCGCGGGCGGCGCCGGCGACAATGCGGCGAGCGCGATCGGGCTCGGCGCGATCACGCCAGGGGACGCCTTCCTGTCGCTGGGCACATCGGGCGTGCTGTTCCGCGTCACCGATCGGTTCGCGCCGGCACCGGAAGCGGCCGTGCATGCGTTCTGCCATGCGCTCGGCGGACTCTGGCATCAGATGGGCGTGATGCTGTCGGCCGCCGCGTCGCTGTCGTGGCTGGCGCGCATTCTCGGTGCGCCGGAATCTGCGCTGCTGGCGCCGCTCGGTGCGAGCGTCGATCGTCCGAGTCCGGTGCAGTTCCTGCCCTACCTCGATGGCGAGCGCACGCCGCACAATGATGCGCACGCCGCCGGCGCCCTGGTCGGCCTGCGTAGCGCTGCGTCACGCGACGATCTCGTACAGGCGGTGCTGGAGGGCGTCGCCTACGCCTCCCGCGACATGCTCGCCGCGCTCGGCCGCAGCGATCGTGAGATCACCGCGCTCGATCTCGTCGGCGGCGGCTCGCGCTCGCTGCTGTGGGCGCAGATCATGGCCGACGTGCTCGGCGTCACCGTGCATCGCGTCGAGGAAGGCGAGGTCGGCGCCGCCATCGGCGCTTCCAGGCTCGGCCGTCTCGCCGCGACCGGCGCGGCGCCGGCCGATGTCTGCCGCAAGCCGCAGCGGCTGCAGAGCTTCGAACCCCGCGCCACGCAGCGCGCCGCCTACGACGACGCCTATGCGCGTTGGCGCAAGCTCTATCCTGCTCTCAAGGAGTGCATCTCGTGAACGTCCAGGCTCCCTTCTTCCAGACCGGCGCGACCGTCACCTATGGCGGTCCGGAGTCACGCAGCCCGCTGTCGTTCCGCTGGTACGACAAGGATCGTGTCATCCGGGGCAAGCGCATGGAGGACCATCTGCGCTTCGCCGTCTGCTACTGGCATTCGCTCTGCTGGCCGGGCAGCGATCCGTTCGGCGGCGAGACGTTCCTGCGGCCGTGGCAGCACGGCGACGATGCACTCGCCATGGCGCGCGCCAAGGCCGATGTCGCGTTCGAATTGTTCCGCCTGCTCGACGTGCCGTTCTTCACCTTCCACGACGTCGACGCGGCGCCGGAGGGCGCGACGCTGAAGGAATCGGTCGCCAACCTCAACGCCATCGGCGACCTGTTCGCGCAGAAGATGGAGCAGGCCAAGGTCCGCCTGTTGTGGGGCACGGCCAATCTGTTCTCGCATCGCCGCTACATGGCGGGCGCCGCGACCAATCCCGATCCCGACGTGTTCACCTACGCGGCGGGCCAGGTGCGCGCCGCGCTCGAGGTGACGCATCGGCTGGGCGGCGCCAACTACGTGCTGTGGGGCGGCCGCGAGGGCTATGAGACCCTGCTCAACACCGACATGAAGCGCGAGCTCGATCAGCTCGGGCGCTTCGTCTCGATGGTCGTCGAGCACAAGCACAAGATCGGCTTCAAGGGCCCACTCTTGATCGAGCCGAAGCCGAAGGAGCCGACCAAGCATCAATATGATTTCGACGTCGCGACCTGCTACGGCTTCCTGAAGCGCTACGACCTGCTCGACGACGTGAAGCTCAACATCGAGCAGAACCACGCGATTCTGGCCGGCCATTCGTTCCAGCACGAGATCGCGCTGGCGCAGGCGCTCGGCGTGTTCGGCTCCCTCGACATCAACCGTGGCGACGATCTGCTGGGCTGGGACACCGACCAGTTCGCGATGAACGTGCCGGAGCTGGCGCTGGTGTTTCATGACATGCTCAAGGCCGGCGGCTTCACCACGGGCGGCCTGAACTTCGATGCCAAGATCCGCCGGCAGTCGATCGATCCGGACGATCTCCTGCACGCCCATGTCGGCTCGATGGACGCCTGCGCGCGGGCGCTGATTGCCGCGGATGAGATGCTCACCGACAGCGCGCTGACCGCGCCGCTCGCTCAACGCTATGCCGGCTGGGACGGCGAGGAGGGGCAGGCGATCCTCGCCGGCCGCCGCTCGCTCGCCGAGCTCGCCGACCGCGCCGTCAGTACCGGCCTCGATCCGCAGCCGCGCTCCGGCCGGCAGGAATATCTCGAAAGCGTGGTGAACCGTTATGTCTGACCACAGCCTGGATACGTCGACGAGCCAGACCGGAACAATCGCCATGGCCGCAGCCGCGCCGGTGCTCGAACTGAAGGGCCTCGGCAAGCAGTTCGGCGCGATCCGCGCGCTGCACGGCGTCGATCTCACCATTCGTCCCGGCGAGGTCGTCGGTTTGATGGGCGACAACGGCGCCGGCAAGTCGACGCTGGTGCGCATCATCGCGGGCAATTTTCCGCCGAGCCAGGGCACGATTCATTTCGGCGGCCGCGAGGTGCATTTCCATCGCCCGATGGACTCGCGCAGCGTCGGCATCGAGGTCGTCTATCAGGACCTCGCGCTCGCCAACAATCTCACCGCCGCCGCCAACGTGTTTCTCGGCCGCGAGCTGAAGCGCAATTTCGGACCTCTCGTGCTGCTCGACCACAAGGGCATGGAGGCGCGTGCGCTGGAATTGTTTCGCGAGCTGCGCTCGGAGACGCGGCCGCACGATCTCGTCAAGGACATGTCGGGCGGCCAGCGCCAGGCGGTGGCGATCGCACGCACGCGGCTGTCCAACGCCAAGCTGGTGATGATGGACGAGCCGACCGCAGCGATCTCGGTGCGCCAGGTCGAGCAGGTGCTGAGCCTGATTCATCGGCTCAAGGAGCAGGGCATCGCCGTGATCCTGATCTCGCACCGCATGCCCGACATCTTCGCGGTGTGCGATCGCGTCGTGGTGATGCGGCGCGGCGAGAAGAAAGCCGACAAGCCGGTCGCCGACACCAGCCCCGAGGAAGTCACCGCGCTGATCACCGGCGCCAAGGAGGCGGCGTGATGTCCGTTCCATCCGAAACCAGCACCGCCAACACCGATGTGACCTTCACCAATGTCGGCTCGGCGCGCTGGTGGCACCGCGGCGTGTTCGCCTCGCAGACCGCCTATGTCACCTTGGCGCTGATCGCGCTCATCGTCATCATGAGCTTCGCGAGCCCGTACTTCCTGACCCAGGGCAATCTGCAGAACGTCGCGAAGAACTTCTCGTTCATCGCGATCGCCACGCTCGGCATCACCTTCGTGATCATCACCGGCGGCATCGATCTCTCGGTGGGATCGCTGATGTGCTTCGCGGCGATGATCACTTCGATGGTGATGACGTCACTGTCGACGCCTGGGATGCCGCTATCGTCGCTGTTCGTGCATCTGGCCGCCGACGGCAAGACGGTGGTCGCCAACGTGCCGGGGCTGATCCTGATCGTCTCGGTGCTCGCCGGGCTCGCGGTCTCGCTGGTGGTGGGTCTCATCAACGGCGCCTGCGTCGCGCTGCTCGGGCTGTCGCCGTTCGTGACCACGCTCGGCATGCTCTCGATCGTGCGTGGGCTCGGCTACGTCGTCTCCAACGGCAAGGGCAGCTTCCCCGGCGGTCCCGATGCCGACTACTTCTATGCGCTGACGCAAGGCGACGTGTACGGCGTGCCGGCCCCGTTCATCTATCTGATCCTGCTGGCGCTGGTGATGGCGCTGGTGCTGCATCACACGACGTTCGGCCGCCACGTCTTCGCGATCGGCGGCAACGAGAAGGCGGCGGAGCTGACCGGCGTCTCGGTGCCGCGCGTCAAGATCGAGGTCTATGTGGTCGGCGCGCTCGCCGCGGGCCTGCAGGGCATCATCATCTCCGGCTGGCTGGGCTCCGCGCCCGCCAACATGGCGACGTCCTACGAGCTCAACGTGATCGCGGCGGCCGTGATCGGCGGCGCCAATCTGGCCGGCGGCATCGGCGGCCCGCTCGGCGCCATCGTCGGCTGCGTGCTGCTCGAAGTGATCCGCAATGGCCTCGTGCTGGCGCAGGTCAACTCCTACTGGCAGCAGACCTTGGTCGGCGTGATCATCATCGCCGCGGTGCTGGTCGATCGAATCCGCGCGCGACTGTTGTGACGAGATACTGGCCGGGATGTGACTGTTCAGTCTATCCGCGCCCGGCACAGACAATCATCACGGATAGACATGGAGGAGGGAAGCCATGAAGAAGTTGCTGTATGCGGTCGCATCGCTCGCGATCCTGATGGGGCCGGCCCAGGCCGAGACCAAATATCGCTTCGCCATCGTGCCGAAGGCGATGAACAACCCGTTCTTCGACGTCGCGCGCGACGGCTGCCTGAAGCGCGCCAAGGAGCTCGGCAATGTCGAGTGCATCTACAAGGGCCCGGTCGAGCACGAGCCGGCGACGCAGGCGCAGATCATCCAGGACTTCATCACTCAGAAGGTCGACGGCCTCGCCATCTCGGTGGCCGACGTCGCGGCGATGACCAAGTCGATCGACGCGGCGACCGCCGCCGGCATCCCCGTCATCACCTTCGACGCCGACGCGCCGGGCTCCAAGCGCCTCGCTTATATCGGCACCAACAACAAGGACTTTGGCCTCGCGCTCGGCAAGCAGCTGCGCGAGCTCCGGCCTGACGGCGGCAAATATGCCGTGGTCTCCGGCGGTCCGGGCGCCAAGAATCTCGCCGAGCGCGTCGACGGCGTGCGTGAGGCGCTGAAGGGCTCGAAGTGGACGGAAGTCGCGGGCTCGCCGACCTTCTGCAACGACGATCCGGCGCTCGCCGTGCAGCAGATGGCCGACCTGCGCACCGCGACCCCCGACCTCGGCGCCATCGTGCCGATCGGCGGCTGGCCGATGTTCGCGCCCGAGGGCTACAAGGCCTTCGTCAACAAGAACAAGAAGGACATCGACGCCGGCAAGCTGACGCTCGTCGTCGCCGACACCTTGAAGATGCAGCTCGAGCTGCTGCGCGACGGCTATTCCAACGCGCTGACCGGCCAGCGGCCGTTCGAGATGGGCGAGAAGTCGATGGACACGCTGCTCGCGATCAAGAAGGGCGAGAAGGTGCCGGACGTGATCTACACCGGCCTCGATCTCGTGACCAAGGACAACGTCGCGAAGCTTCTGAACTGATCGCAGTTCCTCCCGGGGAAAACCTGGCGGTCCGGCAACCGGCTTCGGCCGGCGGCCGGGCCGCCCTTTTTGTTGGGCGGGAGTGCTGGGGCGGCTGCGGGGCGCGACCTTCCCGCGAGGTGTCACGTCGCCGCGGTGTGACGTCGCCGTTTGTTCAACTCTGCTGTCATGCCCGCGAAGGCGGGCATCCAGTACGCCGCCGCCTCTCGATTTATGATGACCGCCGCAGCGTACTGGATCATCCGCCTGCGATGATGATGACGGCGGAGGTTGGGCCGGCTGCTCCCACCCAATTGACAAAGGCATGATATCTGACCTAAGTCAGATATCATGCTCGACCCCATTGCCCGCGTCCGCCGCTTCAACCGCGCCGTCACCTCGGAGGTCGGCGCGCTCGATACCTCGTTTCTCGGCCGCGGCCGGCCGCTCGGCGCGGCGCGCGTGCTCAATGCGATCGGCCACGGCCGCAGCGATTTGGCGGAGCTGCGCGACTACCTCGCGCTCGATTCCGGCCTGATGAGCCGGCTGCTGCGCAGCCTCGAGGAGGAGGGGCTGGTCACGACGAAACCGCATCCCGACGACGCACGCCGCCGCATCGCCAAGCTCACCGCCGCCGGCCGCCGCGAGTTCGAGGCCTATGAGACGCTCTCCAACGCGCAGGCCCAGGCCATGCTGGCGCGGTCGAGCCAGCGCGAGGCGCTGCTGGCCGCGATGGACATGGTGGGGGCTGCGCTCGGCCGCGATCGCATCGCCATCGAGGAGGTCGATCCGCGCGGTGAACCGGCCCGCTATTGTCTGCACGAATATTATGCCGAGCTGTCACGCCGCTTCGCGCGCGGCTACGACGTGGCGCTGTCGCGCGATCCCGACGCATTGGACATGATGGCCCCACGCGGCGCGTTCTTCGTCGCGCTGTCCGATGGCCTGCCGCTCGGCTGCGTCGGGCTGAAGGGTAGCGTCCGCGATGTCGCCGAGATCAAACGGCTCTGGGTCGCCCCCGCCGCCCGCGGCCTCGGCCTCGGCCGCCGCCTGATGGATGCGGCCGAGAACGCCGCGCGAAGGCTGTCGATCACGACGCTGCGGCTCGACACCAACAGCGCGTTGGCCGAGGCCCAGCAGCTCTATCGCAAGACCGGCTGGACCGAGATCGAGCGCTTCAACGACGATCCGTATCCGGATCTGTTTTTCGAGAAGCAGCTCTGACCTGGCTGCGGTCGGTTCTGCGGTCACGCTGTCCTTGTCACGTTGTCCTGGCCACGCTGTCCTGCGCCCGTCCGAAATGAACGAGGCGGCCCCAGGGGCGACGGACCTCTCCCGGCGATTCGGCGTTAGTCCTAGCCGTTCCGTGAATGGTTGCTGCACGGGCGGCGAATCATGGCGGGCGAATGGCGTTCCATCGCCGTGCGATGGAATTCGACATAATTGCCATGCTTCGGGCTTTGCAGCGCTGCTGGGATTTCGCCTCACTTCACCCCAAGACGTGTTCGAGCTTATAAATTGGTCTGCGCCGACCGCGCAGGGGCGGATGAACAGCATGAATCGGGATACGGCATGGTGAGACGATCCACGGGAGCTCGGTCCATCGCAACGCGGCAGCGCCTGGGAGCAGGCTTGATGGCCGTTGCGGCCGTAGCGGCGCTGAGCCTGTCCGCAACCGGCGCCATCGCCCGGCAGGCGCGCCCCGCGCCCGTGACCGAAGCCACGGCGCCGCGGGCGCATGGTGATCCGATCATGGCGATCGTGTCGATCAAGGCGCAGAAGGTCACGTTCTACGACGCGGAGGGCTGGATCTGGCGGGCGCCGGTGTCCACCGGGGTCGCCGGCCGCGAGACGCCGGCCGGCGTGTTCGCCGTGCTGGAGAAGGACAAGGACCACCGCTCGACGCTGTATGACGATGCCTGGATGCCGAACATGCAGCGCATCACCTGGAACGGCGTCGCGCTGCATGGCGGGCCGCTGCCCGGCTATGCCGCCTCGCATGGCTGCGTCCGCATGCCCTACGGCTTCGCCGAGAAACTGTTCGACAGGACCTATATCGGCATGCGGGTGATCATTGCGCCCGGCGACGTCGCGCCGGTCGACTTCTCGCATCCGGCCTTGTTCGCACCGACTGCCGAGGCGCTCACGGGAGCCCCCTCGCGAGCGGCCGCGCTCGGCCGCGAGGCCGAGGACGCCGCCAGGATCGCCGACGAGGCCAAGGCGGCTGCCGCCGCGGCCGACCGCGATGCGAAGTCGCTGAAGGCCTCCTTGCGCAAGCTGGAGCAGGCCAAGGCGCGCAGCGAGGCCGAGTTGAAATTCGCCGACAAGAAATTGGCCGCCGCCAAGACCGATCAGGCCAAGGCGCAAGCCGAGGACGCGCAGCAGAAGGCCGCGACCAAGGCCGCCGACGCGGCGGCGCAGTTCGAGGCCGCCAAATCGGACTCCGTTGCCAAGCTCGCTGTGGCCGCGACGACGAAGGACGCGGCCAAGGCGGCCGCTGCGAAGAAGACCGAAACCGGCAAGGCGGCCGAGGAGGCCAAGCTCGCGACCGAGCCGGTATCGGTCTACATCAGCCGCTCGACGCAGATGCTCTACGTCAGGCGGAACACGCACAAGCCGGCGCGCGACGGCGGCGGCGAGGTCTTCGATACCTCGCTGGAGTCGCCGGTCACGATCCGCGATCCCGACCGGCCGATCGGAACCCATATCTTCACGGCGGTGGCGCAGAACGGCGCGGGGTTGCGCTGGACGGCGGTGACGATCGACGACGGCGACGACGCCAAGGACGCGCTCGATCGCATCACCATTCCGAAGGACGTGCTGGCCCGGATCGCCCCCACCGCGGTGGCGCGCTCCTCGATCATCGTCTCGGACGAGCCGCTGTCGAGCGAGACCAACTACCGCACCGAATTTGTCGCCGTCTTGAGCAATCAGCCGCAAGGCGGCTTCGTCACGCGCCGGCCCACCGCCAACGTTGATGTCATTGCCAGCGGCGATGAATATGATGATGGGTTCGGCAATTTCTTCCAGCGCAGCTGGGACGGCCAGCCCGTGGCGCCGCAGCGCCGGCGCGGGGGGCCTCCGGCCTACTACCGGCCGGTGCAGCCGAGCTGGTGGTAGCGACGGGGGCAATCGTTGGACCGCGCGACAGGCGCGCGGTCGGGTCGTTCGATCAGGACGGCGCTCAGTTCCGGCCCGCCGGCACCACGCCCGGCCATTGCATCATGAACGGCTGAACCTGTTGCGGCTGGGTCTCGGCCGTGCGCGCAACGCGCCGGACGCGATGCTTGTGCATGCGGCTGATCGAGCTCGTCGCCTCGCGAGCCGTCTCGATGCGGGCGACCTGCTGACGGATTTCGCTCGTGCTGGTCCGGAGCTGCTCGATGCCCATCTCGCTGGTCGCCGCGGCTGCGCGCAATCCGCTCAGCTCGGTCGAGGTGTCCTCCTGCGCGGCGCGCAGGCGGATGGCCTGCCGCTTCAGCAGCGCGAGATCCTGCTCGATCTTGTCGGCCGTGTCGCGGCGCCGCGCCTCGGTCTCGTCGGCTGCGGTGCGCAGCGTCGCGAGTCCGGTCTCGGTGCTGGTGAGGCTGGCGCGCAGCTGGATCAGCTCGCCGGACGCATCGTTCTGGCGGTCGCGCAGCCGGGCGGTTTCCGCCTTGAGCTGGGTGAGCTCGGACGTCAACGCGGCGACGCGGGTCTCCAGCGACGGCGATCCGTTGCCTGCCAACGAGAAGCTGTTGGCCCCGCCGCCGCTCCACCAGATCACGCCGGCGCTGGCTGCGAGCGCCAGGCTCATGATGATACGTAGAGAGGCCGTGCCGCTCTTCGGCGGGACGTCCGGCGTCTTGGGGGATTTGTGCATCGACAGGTCTCCGGGATTCGGTTGAGACCATTATGACCATATTAAGGTTGCCAATGTTCTAAGCGCGCCGTGCTCCCTCGCGATTTGAAGCACGTAGATTTGCGGGGGGCGCGCATATGGCGTCGTTGCGCAACTACAAAGACACGCGCATCGCAGGTGCCGTGGGCGCAGGTCGCACCCGAAAGTTGTGCCGCGTTCATGTGGCCGAGAATGAGCGGGTCCCACTGCACGATCATGACGCGGACGGACCACGGAGGCTCTCACACGGCGAGGGTCCGGAAAATACCTCGCGCGCCGTCCCGATCATGCGTTACATCTCGACCATGTCCGACACTCCGACCACCACGGCAACGCCTGCTTTCGATGAACTCGCCGAAGCGATCCGGCATCGCCGATCGGTCTATGGCCATATCAGCGGGCTGCGCATGGACCGCTTCGCCCCAGGCGAGGCCTGGTCGACCTTGCCCTATCGCGAGGTGTTCGTCGGCGACAGCGACACCGGCGTGATCCATGGCGGCGTCGTCACCGCGATGCTCGACGAGAGCTGCGGCATGGCGGTGCAGCTCGCGCTCGACGGCAGCCGGGCGATCGCCACGCTCGACCTGCGCATCGACTATCAGAAACCGGCGGCGCCGGGCGTCGACATCCAGGCGCATGCGGTGTGCTACCGCGTCACCCGCTCGATCGCCTTCGTGCGTGCCACAGCCTTTCAGGAGGAGGAGAGCGATCCGGTTGCGACCGCGACGGCCTGCTTCATGATCGGCGCCAACCGCACCAACATGCTGACCGATCGCCCGGCCTTCACCGGGGCACCGCCGCCGCTCGAAGCCCCCGACGATGCCACTGGGCTGTTTGCCGCCAGTCCGTTCGCGCGCTGTCTCGGCATTCGGCTCGGCGAGAACGACACCCTGGTGATGCCGTTCTCCCGGCAGATCATCGGCAATCCCGTGCTTCCCGCCATTCATGGCGGAATGACCGGTGCGTTTATGGAGACGGCTGCGATCGTCACCGTCATGCGCGAACTCGGCGTGTCCCCGCCGAAGCCGATCGGCCTCACCATCAACTACCTGCGTTCGGGCCGTGCGCTCGACAGCATCGCCTCGGCCTCGATCGTCAAGCAGGGCCGACGCGTCGTCGCGTTCGAGGCCCGGGCCTGGCAGGACGATGCCGCCAAGCCGATCGCCACCGCCTTCGGTCATTTCATGCTGCGGAAGGCGCCCGGGCAGGAGCAGGACTGAGCCGGGGCAGCGGCGCGATCATGGCTTGCGCAGGATCTTGTCGATGGCCTTTCCCTTCGCCAGCTCATCGATCAGCTTGTCGAGGTAACGGATCTCCCGCATCGTCGGCTCCTCGATCTCCTCGACGCGGACGCCGCAGATCGTGCCCTTGATCAGGGACCGCGCGGGATTCATCGCGGGCGCCTGCGCGAAGAAGGTCTCGACA
This sequence comes from Bradyrhizobium sp. SZCCHNS2022, assembly GCF_032377575.1. NCBI lineage: Bacteria > Pseudomonadati > Pseudomonadota > Alphaproteobacteria > Hyphomicrobiales > Nitrobacteraceae > Bradyrhizobium > Bradyrhizobium sp. SZCCHNS2022. The sequence continues at coordinate 496,168 of NZ_JAUHHZ010000001.1, forward strand.
TCGGTCTGTCGTTGCAGCTGGGCCTCGAGCGCCTTCTGGTCGTAGCCCGTCAACCAGCCGATGATCTGGTCGACCTCCGCTTTGCTGCGTCCCTTCTTCTCGGCCTTGGCGACATAGAGCGGATACACGCTTGCGAAGCTCATCGTGTAGATGCGGTGTTTCGCCATGACAGCTCCTCTCCGAGATTCATATCATGGAGCAGCTCCGTTCGTGCACGTCATCCTGCGCCGGGCGGATAGACAGGACGAGGAGCGGCCGGGACGCGCGTCGTCGCGCAAACCGCACGCAGCGGCTCCCCGTCAGGATCGGTCGTGCTGCCGCTCGAGCGAGTCCAACGCCCAGCGCAATTGCCGGTCGGTGGCGCGCAGCCGAAGCTCGTCCGAGGCCAGCGCGGCCAGCGCGAGCAGCGTCTTTTCCTGCTCGGCATCGAGCCTGCGCGGTTCATAGTCGATGACGCACAGCGCCCCGATGGCGAAGCCGTCGGGATCGGTGACCGGCACGCCAGCGTAGAAGCGGAAATGCGGTGCGCCGGCGACGGCGGGGTTGGTGTCGAACGGGGCCTTGCGAGCCAGGTCGCTCACGGCGAACACACCCTTCTGCAGAATGGTGTGGTTGCAGAACGACCAGCTGCGCGGCGTCTCGATCATGTCCAGCCCGACGCGCGATTTGAACCATTGCCGGTCGTTGGTCAGCAGCGTCAACAGCGCGACCGGCGTCTTGAGATTGCGGCTCGCGAGCCAGGTCAGGCGGTCGAAGGCGTCCTCCGGCGCGGTGTCGACCAGGCCCGAGCGCTTCAGCGCTGCGAGACGCCGGCCTTCATTGGATGCGAGCGGGAACAGCGCGCCGTCCACCACGATGTCACGCGGCGCCTCCTTGTCCTGCAGCACGCCTTGCAGCGCAGCCGCCAATCGGTCGGGCGAGGTTACGGTCACCCGACGCAAGGCGGCGAGTTCGCCGCTCGCGATCACTTCCGGGCTCGCCGAAGCGAACACGGCGATCGAGCCGAACGCGGGATTCATGTCGATGTGCTTCAGGAATGCCAGCCGGTCGGCAGGAGCGTCCTCGAGGTCGACGATCACCGCGGCCGGCAGCCGTGCGCCGATGACGAAGGCCGCGGTGTTCGCATCCTCGTGGATCGCGACAGTGCATTCCGGCATCGCCGCCAGCATCGCTTCATAGGCCGCTCGGCGGGCCGGCGAGCACACGACGACGACGAGCGCGGAGTCCAGCACCGGGGCAGGCTTGGTGCGGGCGATCAGCGCTTCGACCTCGGTGCGGTAGACGCGGCGATGTCCGCCCGGCGTTTTCCACGAGGTCAGCGTGCCGCCCTCGATCAGCAATTGCGCTGTGCGCACTGAAATCCCCAGCAGCTTTGCTGCCTCGGATGTCGTCAGAACGTCCTTATCCATGGACCGCACCGTACCGGCTAGCCGCATCGTTTGCAGCCCCCGCTGAACGGCCCGCAGCCCCGCCCAGATCGCCGCATCGGCTGTTTCGGTTCAAGCGCATGTGCGTCCTCCCGATCACAAAGCAATTATATTTAGTGATATTGATATATTTGATTGAATTGATAATTCAATCCTCGCGGCACGGCATCGCGATACCGGAGTTCGATGCTGTCCACCCGCCAATGCACGCTTTGGCTGTGTTGAGTTCACTTCAGACGGAGAGGGAATAGAGGATGGCGAACAGGACCCGCGAAGCCGATCCGCAGCGGATCGCCACGGCAAGGCCTGACGAGAATTCAGGCCGATACGATTTCATCGTCTGCGGCGCCGGATCGTCGGGGTCCGTCGTGGCCGCACGGCTGGCCGACGATCCGGCCGTTCGCGTTCTGCTGCTCGAGGCCGGTGGCAGCGATGACGTTCCTGAAGTCATGACACCGGGGCAGTGGCCGCTGAATCTCGGCTCCGCCCGCGATTGGAACTTCAAGGCCGAGCCCAATCCGCAGCTGAACGGGCGGGCGATTCCGCTCAACATGGGCAAGGTGCTGGGTGGCGGCTCGAGCATCAACGTCATGGTGTGGGCGCGCGGCCATCGCAACGATTGGGAGCGTTTTGCCGCCGAGGCGCAGGATCCGGCGTGGGGCTACGAATCCGTGCTCCAGATCTATCGCCGCATCGAAAACTGGCAGGGCCCTCCCGATCCGCGCCGTCGCGGCACCGGTGGGCCTGTGCATGTGGGACCCGCGGCGAATCCGCAGCCGATCGCACTGACGATGATCGAGGCCGCGCAATCCCTCGGTCTGCCGGCGTTCGACAGTCCGAACGGCGCCATGATGGAGGGCAGAGGTGGGGCCGCCATCAACGACCTGATCATCAAGGACGGGCGCCGCTCGTCGATCTACCGGTCCTATGTGCACCCGCGTCTCGGGCAACCCAACCTCACGGTCCTGACGGAGACGATGGTCACGCGGCTGATCTTCGACGGCCGTTCCGTCGTCGGCGTGGAAGCGATGAAGGACTCGAAGCGGTGTTTGTTCATGGCCGATCGCGAGGTCGTGCTCTCGCTCGGCGCCATTCACACGCCGAAGGTTCTGATGCAATCCGGCATCGGTCCGGAGGACGAACTTCGGCCCCATGGCATTCCGGTGATCCAGCATCTGCCGGGCGTCGGCCGCAATCACCAGGACCACATCGCGTTCGCCTGCGTGTTCGAATATCGCGAGCCGCAGGGAGTCGGTCACGGCGGTTCGGAAGCCACGCTGTACTGGAAGAGCGATTCAGCCCTCGCTTGCCCCGACATGTTCCACTGTCAGGTCGAGTTTCCGGTGGTCAGCGCGGAGATCATGGGACCTGACGTTCCGGAGCATGGCTGGACGATGTTCGCAGGGCTTGCGCATCCGAAGAGCCGCGGCACGCTGCACCTGTCCGGACCGGCTCCGGACGATCCCATCCGGATCGAAGCGAACACGCTGTCGCATCCGGATGACCTCGCCGCGGCCTACGCCAACATCGAGCTGTGCCGCGCCTTGGGCGGCGACCCGGCCTTCAACAGGCTCGTGAAGCGCGAAGCCCTTCCCGGCAAACGTGACGCGGCCGCGCTGGAAAGCTTCGTGCGCAACGCCGCGGTCACGTACTGGCATCAGTCGTGCACGGCCAAGATGGGGCATGACGCGATGTCGGTGGTCGACGGCAGGCTGAAGGTCTACGGCGTCGACAGGCTGCGCATCGCCGATGCGTCGATCATGCCGGAGATCACCAGCGGCAACACGATGGCGCCGTGCGTCGTCATCGGCGAGCGCGCCGCAGACATCATCAAGGCGGCGCATGGCCTGAGTTAGTTCGGCAGACGGGCCCGTCGTGCCCCGGCGGGCCCGTCTGATCGCAATTTCATTCGCTCCGGGGCGGTAGGTGGCAGGCTCACCTCAGATCGCGGCCGGCAATTGTGAAGAGACGTTTTGATGACAAACGAGTTGATCCTGCTCGGCCTCCATGTCCGGCTCTGGCTCGACCTGCGCGTTGCACTCTATCTGCGTCGGCGCGCAGCGATGCTCCGGGCGCGCGACCGCGTGCCGTCGCGTGAAGAGCTTCGCCTCCTCGACGGGGGGAAAGTGCCGCTGTCCTCCGGCGCGCCAAGGCGGCTGGTGCTGGTTCTGATATGATTGCGAGCCTCGTTGTCGATGCGCTGCAGCGCCGGGCTAGCCCGGCGCGAACATCGGAAACGACACGCCGAGCGCCCACGCCAGGATCAGGCCGAGGCCGATGCCCGCGGCGGTGGGCGAACCGGACCTGCGGCCGACGCAGCCGCCGATCAGTCCGAACACGATGAAGAACAGCACGATGACGGGGATGATGATCAGCAGGAAGAACAGCCTGCGCAGATCGAGCGCGACCGCGCCGCCGAGCGAGGCCAGGAAGGCGGTTCTGATCCAGAGCGTACGCCACAGCGCGGCGTGGCCGCCCTGGTTGGCGATGCTGTCGGCGAGCATGGCAGGGATGGCGCCGACGGCGATGGCGGCGATGATCGGAAGCCGGGCGGGGATCGGCATGAAGGACGCGACATAGCGGTCGAGCGCGCCGCCGAATACGAGGATGCCATAGGCGGCGAGCGCGAGCGCAGCGAACCACGCCACGCGACCGAAGCGAACGCCGTACCAGCGCAGCAGCGCCAGCGACAGCGTGCCATACACGAACAGATGCACGGCGAGATAGTCCGCGACCAGCACCGGCAGGAAGCGTGTATTGACCAAGCGCAGCACCAGCGGCGTCAGCACTGCCGGAACCAGCGTGGCGATGGCCAGGCTGCGCGACGCCATCGGAGGCGGCTGCGCATCGCCGTTCGGCAGCAGCTCGGCGAGAGGCCACGCCAGCAGGACGATGCCGGCGAGCAGCAGCGCGATCGCGCCGCCCGTGGCGGCGACCGGGCCGGTGCTGGCGCGGCCGAACACCTGATCGAGCCAGTCGCGCGCCTCGCGCAGCGCCGTCGTCGAATACAGCACGCTGACATGCTCGACGTCGGGGGCGACGACGGCACGGCGCCGGTTGCCCGCGGCGGGATCACCCACGGTATCGCCTTCATGCGCGGCGGGATCGGCGAGCTGCAGGTTGCGCAATGCGTTGCGGCGGAGCGCGCCCTCCCATTCGCCGGTGATGACCAGCAAATTGCGCGGCGCGCTGGCCGTGACCGCCTCGGAGAACATCGAGATCGCCACCGTGGCCGAGATGCGCGGGTCGGCGATCGCCTGGCGCACGATGATGTCGGATGCCATCGAATGCCCGAGCAGCGCGACGCGGCCGTCGGCGCCCGGCAATGCCAAGGCGGTGTCGGTGACGCGGCCGATCTCGGCCATCAGCTTGCGCGTGGTGCCGTCGACGCGAGTGACGTCTCCGGACATCGGCGTCGGATTGCGGCCATGGCCTTCGAAGTCGAACGACACGGCGAGATAGCCGGCATGCGCCAAGGTCAGCGCATAGGCCTCCATGAACTGGCGCGACCCGGCGAAGCCGTGCGCGATCACGACCACCGGCGATGCGGTTGCCCCTTCGCGCCGGTAGACGGTGATCGGTGTCGTGCCGGCCTGGAACTGAGTGATGGTCACGCCGTCACGCGCGGCTTCGAGTCGCCATACCCCGGCGATGCAAAGGGCAAGCCCGGATAGCGCGGCCGCCAGCAATGCGACGTTCCGCATGCCGATGGCGTTTCGTCCGTGCCCCGCGCCGTGCATGATCTGCTCCGTTTCCCAGAATCTAGCGCATGGATCTGCGCCGTGACAGCGCCGGGGGCCGGTGACGGCAGCCAGCGCGGGCATGGCCGCCATCGAACGAAAATTGCGCCGCTTCGTTGACAAGCCCGCGGGAGCGATATTCGTTGAGCGCTGAGAGGAGTGCCCATGACACCGGACGTGATCTGCCTGATGGCCTCGAGCGTCGATGGCCGGACCTGGCCGAGCCGCTGGCGGCCGAAGGGCTCGGGCGACCTGTTCGAGCAGGTCCACGAGCAGCTCGGCGGCGATGCCTGGCTGATCGGCCGCGTCACCGGCCAGGAATTTGCCAAGGGCACAACCTATCCTGCGACGACCACCGAACGCTTCCCGCGCGAGAACTGGATCGCGAGGCGCGAGGCCAAGGCCTATGGCGTGGTGCTCGATGGCCAGGGCAAGATCTGCTGGGGGCGTTCCGACATCGGCGGCGATCCGATCGTCGTCGTGCTCACGGAAGCCGTATCGGATGCCCATCTCGCAGGTCTGCGCAGCGAGGGCGTCTCCTACATCTTCGCCGGCGAGACCTCGCTCGATCTGCCGCGCGTCCTCGACATCCTCTCGCGCGAGCTCGGCGTCAAGCGTCTGCTGCTCGAAGGGGGCGGCCATGTCAACGGCGCGTTCCTGCGCGCCGGGTTGGTCGACGAGCTCAATCTCGTGCTGTGTCCGGCCGTGGACGGTGCGAAGGGCTCGCCAATGGTGTTCGATTCCACGGAGGCCGAGTCCGACCAGCGCGCGCCCGTGACGGCGATGACGCTCGAAAGCACGACGGCACTGGAAGGCGGAGCGCTGTGGTTGCGCTACAAGATCACCAACTCCGCCGCCGTGCCGGCGCAGGCCAGCCATGGCTGAGAGACGCGATCACGTCATCATCGTCGGCGCCGGCGCCGCGGGACTGATGGCCGCGCGCGAGCTGTCGCGCGCCGGCCGCCGGGTGACGCTGCTGGAAGCGCGCGAGCGCTGCGGCGGCCGGATTCATCCGCTCAGCGAAGACGCGTTCGGATACAGGGCGGAGGCCGGCGCCGAGTTCATTCACGGTGACGCACCGGTCACCTATCGGCTGCTGGCCGAGGCCGGGCTCTCGGCGCAGCCGATCGAGGGTGCGCGCTGGCATGTCGCGAACGGAAGGTTCTCGCGCGGCGACCCTGCGGATGCGCAGATGGACCGGCTGCACGAGGTGCTGGCCAGGCTCGATGAAGACCTCACCGTCACCACGCTGCTCGCGCGTCATTTCGCGGGTCCCGAGTTTGCGGCGCTGCGCGATTCCGTGCTTGGGATGGTGCAGGGCTATGATGCCGCCGATCCCGATCGCGCCAGCGTGCTGGCGCTGCGCGAGGAGTGGATGGGCGGCGATCGCGGCGCGCAGACTCGCATCGTCGGGGGCTACGGCGCGCTGCTGGATCATCTCGTCGCCGAGTGCCGCGCGCGCGATGTGGTGTTTGCGTTCCAGTCGATCGTGACGGCGATCGAGAGCGCGGATGGTGGAGCGCTCGTCCGCTGTGCTGATGGCCAGACCTATCGCGGCGACGTCGTCATTCTCACCGTGCCGCTGCCGCTGTTATCGTCCATCACGCTGCCCGCGGCGATGCGCGCGCAGCTGGCGGCCTGCGCCGATATCGGCTTCGGCAATGTGATCAAGCTGCTGCTGCGCTTCGAGCGGCGCTGGTGGACGGCGATGCCGGCGCACGACCTGTCGGACATTCTGTTCGTGCTGTCGGACGCAGACGTGCCGGTGTGGTGGACGCAGCACCCGAGCGATCACGCCGTGCTGACCGGCTGGCGCGCCGGTCCGCCCACCCGTGCCTTCGAGGCGCTCGACCAGGCCGCGTTGATCGAAGCCGGACTCGTGGCGCTTGCCGATATTTTCGCGAAGCCCGTGACCGTTCTCAGGCAGGAACTGGCGGCAGCGCATGTCACCGATTGGAGCAAGGATCCGTTTGCCCGCGGCGCCTATTCCTACGCGACGCTCGCGACGCGTCAGGCGCAGGACGTGCTCGCGTCCTGGGACGGCGGCCCGGTGCTGATCTCCGGTGAGGCGTTGTATCAGGGACGGGACATGGGCACGGTCGAGGCAGCGCTGGCGAGTGGCCTGGCGACGGCGCGTCGCATCGTTGCGCGATGATTGCGTGACGTTGCGATCGCCGGACGGCCGCTTTATCGTTCGCGGATCACGGCACGAAAGGATCGTCATGCTCGACCACGTCGGTTTTCCCGTTTCCGATTTCGCGCGCGCCAAGGCGTTCTACGCCGCCGCGCTGGCGCCGCTCGGCTATGTGCTCATGATGGAGATCACCAACGAACAGACCGGAGGTCATGGCGAGCACGCCGGCTTCGGTGAGGGCCGGCCGGATTTCTGGATCGGCACCGGCGGGACGGCTGCGACCTCGACCCATGTCGCCTTCCACGCCAAGGATCGCGCGACGGTCGACGCGTTCTACCAGGCGGCGATCGCGGCGGGTGGAATTGACAACGGTGCGCCGGGACTGCGGCCGCACTATCACGCGACCTATTACGGCGCCTTCGTGCGCGATCCCGACGGCAACAATGTCGAGGCGGTCTGCCACGCGCCGGAGTGAGGCGCCCCCTGACTAGACCGTCACCGGCATGTGCTCGGCTGCGGCGGCGAGGCTCGGCGCCACCACGATCTCGAGCTGCTGGCGCAGCCAGCGATGCAGCGGGTCCTCGTGATGGCGCAGATGCCAGACCATGTACATCGGCATCGGCGGGCAGGGGACGGGCACTGGTGCAATGCTGAGGCCGCGCAGCATGTAGGCGCGCAGCAGGCTCGGCAGGGTCGCGATCATGCGGCTTCCGCGCAGGAACGGACCGATGCCGCCGAACCCCGGCACCTGCGCGGCGAAGCGCCTGACGAGGCCGCGCTCGGCCAGGACCTCGTCGATGTCGAGCCGCCGGCGCGGCTCGTAGACCACCGTCACATGTTCGCTGGCGAGATAGTCTTCAAGCGACTGTGGCGGCTCACGCTGGCCGGCGTCGTAGAACACCCGGTAGCTGTCCTCGAACAGCCGCTTCTGCAGAATGTCGCTGCCCTCGGGCGGGCGCGGCGTGATGATCAGCTGGCAGTGCTCCTCGCGCAGCATTTCCGGCGTCGGCGCGCCCGAAGGGATCACGCGCAGGCTGAGGCCGGGGGCTTGCGCCCGCGCATAGCGGAGCAGGGAGGGGAGCAGCAGGTCGCGTTGCAGGTCGTTGGCGGCGATCGTCACCTGCGCGGAGATCTTGGCCGGCTCGAACGCAGCGGCGTGCGAGAAGCTCCGGAGGTCGTCGAGCAGGGCACGGGCGCGGAGCGCGAGCAACTGCGCATGCGCCGTCGGCACGATGCCGCGGCCGGATTTGACGAACAGCGGATCGCCGGTGATGGCCCGCAATTTGTCGAGCAGATGGCTGACGGCCGACTGCGTCACGCCGAGCCGGTGCGCGGCGCGCGTCACCGAGCCCTCCTCGGTTACGGCGAGCAGCAGCTGCAGCAGATGGCCGTCGAGGTCCAAATGATCGAATTGGCTCATGGATCAGATCGGGCGGGCGGCCTTTATCGGCGGTGTCTTCGGGCGATACTGGCGGGCATGGAACGCGCCGCGTTTGATCCAGATCAAATGCGGCCGGTCAGAACGCTTTCAGGGGAGGTTACAATGTCCGCCACATCGGCCCGGCAGCCCGTGCCCGGCACCACCATCTTCGACGGCGAGCAGGCCCGCAAGGGCTATGCGCTCAACAAGATGTGCTACTCGTTCAACGACGCCGCCAACCGCAAGGCCTTCGTCGCCGACGAGGACGGCTATTGCGCGAAGTACGGCCTCAATGCGCAGCAGCGCGCGGCGATCAAGAACCGCAACGTGCTCGAGCTGATCGAGGCCGGCGGCAACGCCTATTACCTCGCCAAGTTCGCCGGCATCTTCGGGCTCGACATGCAGGACATCGGTGCGCAGCAGACCGGGCTGACCAAGGACCAGTTCAAGGCCAAGCTTCTGGCGGCGAGGGGGTAACCATCATGGCGAAGATCGTAGGCGCAATCACCACCTCCCACGTCCCGGCCATCGGCGGCGCCATCGCCAAGGGGCTGCAGCAGGATCCGTATTGGAAGCCGTTCTTCGACGGTTTTCCGCATGTGCGCGAATGGCTCGCCAAGGTGAAGCCCGACGTGGTCGTGCTGGTCTACAACGACCACGGCCTCAACTTCTTCCTCGACAAGATGCCGACCTTCGCGATCGGCGCGGCTGATGCCTACAGCAATGCCGACGAAGGCTGGGGCATCCCGCAGACCGCGCCGTTCAAGGGCGACAGCGAATTGTCCTGGCACCTGATCGAGCATCTGGTGAAGGAGGATTTCGATCTCGTGACCTGTCAGGAGATGACGGTCGATCACGCCTTCACCCTGCCGATGGCGCTGTGCTGGCCCGACCAGAAATGGCCGGTGCGCGTCGTGCCGGTAGTGGTCAATACCGTGCAGGCGCCGCTGCCCTCGGCTGCGCGGTGCTACAAGCTCGGCCAGGCGCTGGCGCGGGCGATTCAGGCCTGGCCGAAGGACGAGCGCGTCGTGGTGATGGGCACCGGCGGCCTGTCGCATCAGCTCGACGGCGAGCGGGCCGGCTTCATCAACAAGGACTTCGACGAGAAGTTCATGGCCAGCATGGTCGATGATCCCGCCTGGGCCACCAAGTACTCGACCACCGAGCTGGTCGAGCTGTCGGGCACGCAGGGCGTCGAGCTGCTGAACTGGATGGTCGCGCGCGGCACCCTGCCGGAGAAGGTCCGCAAGGAGCATTCCAACTACCACATCCCGATCTCCAATACGGCGACGGGGTTGATGGTGCTGGAGCCGGTGTAGCGGCGGCGTGTTGATCGGAGTGCGATGACTGACATCTGCTCCGACAACGACCATCACGCGGTATGGGTCCCGGCTCAAGGCCGGGACGACAGCGGTGGATTGGGTCCGGTCTCGTGCCACATCACAAGGGATCGCGGATGGGTTTGGCACGGACCGTGCCCAATCCCGGCGGTGTGGCACGATTGCGCCACATCACCGGTGTCGTCCCGGCGAACGCCGGGACCCATACCGCGGATGCTATCGAGGGACGTTGCTGTTAGTTGCCTGCTTTGATTGATGCCACCCGTGCGGCTGCCCCTCACCCCGACCCTCTCCCCGTGAAGAACGGGGAGAGGGAGGGCACCTTTCGTGGGGAGCGACAAGCGCGCCTCGACGCGCAGTCCTCAAGCCTCCGCCTCCCGCGCCTTCGCGCCTGACTTCAGCTTGGTCATGAACGCCTTGAACGCCGGGCCGAAGTCGGCGAACAGCGGCTCGCCGCGGTGGTTGAGCATCACGCCGCCGAGCAGTTTGAGACCGGTGACGAAGGCCTTGCTCTCATTGTGGTCGAACAAGCCGCGGCGCTGGACGCGGGCGACGATCTCGTTGAGATCGTCGTGGCTGGTGAAGGTGAAGTCGTAGCTCGGACCGACGGCGCCGTCGCGGCGCGGGTCGATGTCGGTCACCTCGATGGCGTAGGCGTGGGGCATGTCGATGCTCCTTTCAGTGTCTGAGTGTCAGGTCGCGGCGTCGTCGTCGCCCTCAATCTCGGCGATGGCGCGGGTGAGGATGCTGCTGACGCGCTTCGACTCCTCGTCGCTCCAGCCGCGCCGGTGCATCTTGAGCGCCATCTTCAGCGTCTGAACCGCTTGCATCACCTGTTCAGACGGACGCATGCCACCCATCGAACGAGCCAGGATGCGCAGGCGGCTGAGCAGGCCGTCGATGGCCGCAGCGTCATCCTTGAGAGCCTGGCGGCCAGCCTCGGTGATCGCGAACAGCTTCTTGCCGCCCTCGGCCGAAGCGGCTTCGATCTGGCCCATGTCCTCGAGCAGGCTGAGGATCGGGTAGACCGAGCCGGGGCTCGGCGAATAGGCGCCGCCGACGAGCTCTTCGACCGCCTTGATCAGCTCATAGCCATGGCGTGGCTTCTCGCCGATCAACCACAGCAGCAGGCTGCGCAGGTCACCGGGACCGAAGACACGGCCGCCGCCGCCACGCCCGAATTCCTCGCGGCCGCCGCGGCGACCACGTTCGAACAGGCCTGGTCCGCGCGGACCGAAGCCGCCGCCGCGCCCGCCCATGCGGATCTCGTCGGAAGCCTCGTCGAAGCCGTGATGCCCATGGTGACGTCCACGATGGCCCCAGCCGCGCTCCTGGCGGTCGTCATCGCAGCGCGAGCGGTCGAATGTCCAACGATGATGTCTCATACGATATGATCTCCGTTTCGTACGAACGATATATCGTTTCACTGCATCGTTTGTCAATGATGATCGATGTAACTCCCTGACTCAGCCATCAACATCCTGATCTTACTAGATTTTCAAGGCACGGCCGGCGCCTCTCCACCATGTGCCGCCACCTGGTGGGCTGTGCCTCGATGGGCGATCAGCGCATAAGCGACGGGAACCACAAACAGCGTGAACAGGGTGCCGATGGCGAGCCCGGTGGCGATGACGAGGCCCATGTTGAAGCGCGACACCGCGCCGGCGCCGCTCGCGGTGATCAGCGGGATGACGCCGAGCACCATCGCCGCCGTCGTCATCAGGATCGGCCGCAGGCGGACGGTGGCGGCCTCGATGATCGCCTCGGTGCGGTCCTTGCCGTGCTCGCGCAGCTCGTTGGCGACCTCGACCATCAGGATGCCGTGCTTGCTGACGAGGCCCATCAGCGTGACGAGGCCGACCTGGGTGTAGATGTTGATGCTGGCGCCGCCGATGCCGAGGCTGATGAAGAGCAGCGCGCCGGCCAGCGACATCGGCACCGAGACCAGGATGATGATCGGATCGACGAAGCTGTTGAACAAGGCGGCGAGCGCCAGGAAGATGATGATCAGCGCGAACACGAAGGTGGTGACGAAACCGCCGGACTCCTTCTCCAGCTGCCGCGACGCGCCGCCATAATCGATCGAATAGCCCGACGGCAGCGAGGTCGCGATCTCCTTCAACGCGGCAAGCGCATCGCCCATCGCCACGCCGGGCATCGCCACGCCGGAGATCGTCGCGGCGTTGATCTGCTGGAAGTGGTTGAGCGACTCGGGGATCGTCTTGTGCTCGAGCCGGGCCACCGTCGAGAGCGGCACCATGGCGTTGCCGCTGGTGCGGATCGAGTAGTCGAGCAGCTGGTTGTCGGTCAGGCGGTCGTTCTGCCGGACCTGCGGGATCACCTTGTAGGAGCGTCCCTCCAGGCTGAAATAATCCAGATAGTTGCCGCCCAGCATCGTCGCCAGCGCGCCGCCGAGATCGCTCATCTTGAGGCCGAGATCGCCGGCCTTGTCACGATCGAACACGACGGTCGTCTGCGGCTTGTCGATCTTCAGGTCGGTGTCGAGGAAGATGAACTTGCCGCTCGCCAGGGCCTTGTTCATGAATTCGCGCGACACGTCGTTGAGCTCGGAGAACGATCCGGTGGTGCCGATCACGAACTGGATCGGCAGGCCGTTGCTGCCCGGCAGCGGTGCGGGCTGGAACGCGACCGAGCGGGCGCCGGCGATGCCGTTCAGCATCTGCTGGAATTCCGGCTGCAGGGTCTTGGTCGTCGCCTTGCGCTGATCCCAGGGCTTCAGGACCCAGCCGCCGATCGCCTGCGTCGGGGTGTCGATCTGGAACACGGTGCGGGTCTCCGGACGCTGCGCAATCAGGCCGAACAGCTGCTGGCCGTAGAACTCGCGCTGCTCGAGCGTGGCCGAAGGCGCCGAGTTGGTCAGCGACAGCACGATGCCCTGGTCCTCGTCCGGCGCGAGCTCGCTGGTCGAACTGACATAGAGCCAGGGGATCATGGCCAGCAGCAGGAGCGCGAACACGACGACCACCGGTTTGGTCGTGAACACGCTTTCGAGCGAGCGGCGGTAACCGCGCGCGAGCCGCTCGAGCACGTGGTCGATGGCGCGGACCAGCCGCGCTTCCAGCGTCGTCGACTCGCGCTCGGTCCGGCGCAGCAGCCAGGCGCAGTTCATCGGCGACAAGGTGAGTGCGATCACCGCCGAGACCGTGACGGCGCCGGCCAGGGTGAAGGCGAACTCGGTGAACAGCGCGCCGGTCAGGCCACCCTGGAAGCCGACGGGCACATAGACCGCGATCAGCACCACGGTCATCGCGATGATCGGGCTCGCCAGCGCCCGCGCCGACTGGATCGCGGCCTCGACCGGCGAGACGCCCTCGTCGATCAGGCGATGGACCGCCTCGACGACGATGATGGCGTCGTCGACGACGAGGCCGATCGCGAGCACCAGCGCCAGCAGGGTCAGCAGGTTGATCGAGAAGCCCATCAGCAGCATCAGGCCGAAGGTGCCGATCAGCGACAGCGGGATCGCGATCACCGGGATCAGCACCGAGCGCCACGACCCCAGGAACATGAATACGACGACGATCACGATGCCGATGGCCTCGACAAGCGTATGGATCACCTCGTCGATCGACGAGTTCACGAAGTCGGTCGAGTCGTACAGGATCTCGCTGCTGATGCCGTTCGGCAGCTGGCGTTGGAGCTCCGGATAGACGGCCTTCACGCCGTTGATGACGTCGAGCAGATTGGCGGTCGGCGCCACCTGGATGCCGACATAGACCGCGGTGCGGCCGTTGAACCGCGTCGCGCTGTCGTAGTCGTCGTTGCCGAGCGTGACGTTCGCGACATCGCGCAAGCGGATGATGGCGCCGTTGACCTGCTTGACGACGAGGTTGCGGTATTGCTCCAGCGAGTGGAGATTGGTGGCCGCCGCGAGGTCGACCTGCACCAGCCGGCCCTTCGTCGTTCCGAGCCCGGAGATGTAGTCGTTGCCCGACAGCGCCGTCGAGACGTCGGTCGCTGTCAGGCCGTAGGCGGCGAGCTTGTCGGGATCGAGCCAGGCGCGCAGCGCGAATTTCTTGGCGCCGAGCAGCTCTGCCGTCTGCACGCCGGACACGGCCTGCAGCTTCGGCTGCACCACGCGCGTGAGATAATCGGTGATCTGGTTCGGCGCCAGAACCTCGCTGGCGAAGCCGATATACATCGAATCAATGGTCTGGCCGACCTTCAGGGTCAGGGTCGGCTGCTGCGTGCCGGTCGGCAGCTGGTTCAGCACCGAGTTCACCTTGGCGTTGATCTCGGTCATCGCCTTGCCGGAATCATAGTTGAGCCGCAGGTTCACCGTGATCGTGCTGCTGCCGGTGACGCTGGTCGAGGTCATGTAGTCGATGCCGTTGGCCTGGGCGATCGCGTTCTCCAGCGGCGTCGTGATGAAGCCGGCGATGATGTCGCTGTCGGCGCCGGCATAAGCCGTGCTCACCGTGACGATCGCGTTCTGCGTGCGCGGATATTGCAGAATGGCGAGCGTCGTCATCGAGCGCAGGCCGAGCACGAGGATCAGCGCGCTGACCACGAGCGCCAGCACCGGCCGGCGGATGAAGATGTCTGTGAATCGCATGGATGATGGCTCAGGGCTGGACGGGTCTATTGATCGACGACATCAGGCGCGGCTTCGGCGACCGGCACGTGCGAATTGTCGACCTTGACCGGGCTGCCGTTGCGCAGCTTGATCTGCCCCGCGATCACCACCGTCTCGCCCGGCTTGACGCCGTCGGTGATCGCGATCCGGTCGCCCTTTGCCGGCTTGCTCTTGACGAACATCTGCCGCGCCTTGCCCTGACCGTCCTTGAGATCGTCGACGACGTAGACGAGGTCGCCATAGGGATTGCTGACAACGGCCGTGAGCGGAACGTTGACGAGCTGCTCGGGCTTGCCGATGGCGATCTCGACCTTGGCGAACATGCCCGGCAGCAGCCGCGCGGACTCGTTGTGCAGGGTAGCGCGGACCTGAACGTTGCGGCTCGAGGAATCGACCTTGGCGTTGATCGCCGAGATCTGACCGGTGAAGCGTTCGCCGGGGAAGGCATCGACGACGACGTCGACGTTCTGGCCGATGCGGATGTCAGCGAGCGATTGCTGCGGCAGATAGAAGTCGACGAAGATCGGATCGAGACTCTGCAAGGTTACGATGGACGTGCCCGCACTGAGGAACTGGCCGAGATCGACGGCGCGGATGCCGAGCCGGCCGGCGAAGGGGGCCTTCAACGTCTTCTGCTCGACGATCGCCTTCTGCTGCGCCACCAGGGCCTGCGCGTTCTTCAGATTGGCGCGGTCGGTGTCGAGGGTGGCCTGGCTCACCGCATTGAACTTGATCTGCTCCTCGTCGCGCTTGACGACGATGCCGTAGTTCTCCGCCGTTGCCTGCAGCGACTGCAGCTTGGCGACGTCATCGGTGGCAACGAGCTGCAGCAATTGCTGGCCCGCTTCGACCGTGTCGCCGGAGTTGAACTGGATGCTCTGAACGATGCCTGCGGCCTGCAGCGCCAGATCGGCGCCGTTGACGGCGCGCAGCGAGCCGATCGCGGTGAGGCCGGTGCGCCACGGCGCGCTCTGCGCGACCACTGTCGAGACCGTCTGCGGTGGGTTCGCCATGGCGCCAATGGCCTTGGCGATCATGACGCCCTTGAAGGTTTGAAAGCCGTAGAGGCCGCCGAACAGAACGGCCATCGCGGCCAGCATGATCGTCATGCGCTTCTTCATTACATTGCTTCCTGGGTCGTGCGATTGGGGCCGGCGAAATAGCCGGGATTGGCACGCGGCAGCGCCGCCGGGGTCTCGTCCTGGCGATTCCACCAGCCGCCGCCGAGCGCCTGGAACAAGGCCGCGGTGTCGGTGAAGCGCGTGGCTTGCGACTTGATGCGGGAGACGCGCGCGTTGAGATAGGATTGCTGCGCCGTGATGACGTTGGCGTAGGGCACGGCTCCGCTCTTGAACTGCTCGATCGCCATGGCGAGGCTGTCGGCGGTGGCCTTCTCGGCGGCGGCCTGGGCCCTCAAGGCCTCGGCGTCGTACTGGATGGCGCGCAGCGAGTCGGAGACGTTCTGGAACGCAGTGATGACCGTGCTCTTGTAGAGCGACAGGTCCTGCTCGAATGTCGCGACATTCGCCTCCTTGGTGTGATAGAGCGCGCCGCCGTCGATCAGCTTCTGGCTGACGCTGGAGGCTGCGTCCCACACGATCGTCGTCGGCGAGAACAGCCGTTCCGATCCGCTCGCGCCGTAGCTGCCTGACAAGGTCAGCTGCGGCAGCAGATTGGCAATGCCGACGCCGACCGTTGCGGTGGCCTGGTGCAAGGTCGCCTCGGCTTGCCTTATGTCCGGACGCTGACGAACGAGCGAGGAGGGCAGCGACACCGGCAGCTTGCGCGGCAGCTTCAGCTCCGCCAACGTCACGTGCTCGCCGCGGTCCTGGTTCGGCAGCCGGCCGAGATAGGCCATCAGCTGATTGCGCTGCTGCGCCAGTTGCTTCTGCAGCGGCGCCAAGGTGGCCTTGGCCTGCGCCAGGGTCGCCTCCTGGGACAGCACGTCGGACTTGGAGATGGCGCCGACATCGAACTGACGCTGGATGCGGCCGAGCTGATCGGTTTCGGCCTTGATGATCTCTTCCGTCGCCGCGATCTGGTCGCGCAGCGAGGCGTCGGTGATCGCAGCCGTGACGACATTGGCGGTCAGCGCCAGATTGGTCGCCTCCATCTTGAACGCCTGATAGTCGGCCTGCGCCTGCAGCGCCTCGACCTGGCGTCGTGTGCCGCCCCACAGATCGAGCGCATAGCTGACGCTCACCGAGGCACCGTAGAGCGTGTAGAGCGAGGTTTGGCCGGGCCACTGTCCCTGCTGCGTGCTGGACGCCTGCGTGCGCTCGGCCGATCCGCTCGCGCTGACTTGCGGAAACAGCGCGCCTTGTTGTGAGAGCGCATTCTCGCGTGCGGCGCGCAGCGCGAACTGAGCCGCCTCGACGTCCGGGTGGTTGCGAATCGCCTCCTCGACGAAGGCGTTGATCTGCCGGGAATGAAACAGCGCCCACCATGTGCCGGGCAGGTCGTTTCCGGGAGCGAAGCTCTGCGCATTGCCGCCGGGCGTGGTGGCGCTCGCCGTTGCTGCGAGGCGCCGCTCGGCGACGTAGCCGGTCGCGGCCGGCGCATCGGGCGACATGAAGTCGGGCCCCATGGCGCAGGATGCAAGCAGCACACTACAGCCGACGACGCCGAGCGGCGCAGAAGCTGCGCCACGTCTCAGGATAGGCCCCCGCAAGACCTGAAACATCCGGACATGATTCTTCATAAAACTAAACCGTTTCGTTCTTCTTGAGGGAACATGCGGCGCGTGTCAGGCTTGAGTCAAGTCACGTTGATGATAGGGAGAAGCATGGTCACATCTTCTTCGCATGCAGCGCCATCACCTGCAGTCGCAGGCTCTGCGCGCACGGAGCGCAAGCACGCGCAGATTCTCGCGAGCGCGCGGACGCTGTTCATGGCGGGCGGCTTCGACACCACCAGCGTGGATGCGATCGCGCGCCATGCCGGCGTGTCGAAGGCGACGGTCTACGGTCATTTCGCCGACAAGGACGCGCTGCTGCTCGCTTTGGTCGAGGCGGATTGCCGAAGCATGGGTGAGCAGCTGTGGATCCGGGACGGGCGGCCCATCGATCTCGAGCGCGACCTGCGCCAGATCGCACGCCGCTTCCTGGCGATGTTTCTCGACGGCCGGGGGCTGGCGATGCACCGGCTCGTGATGTCCTGCGCCTCGCGTTATCCGGCGATTGCCGAAGCGTTCATGACAGCGGGGCCGGACCGCTGCGAGGTGGAGGTCGCGGCGTTTCTACGCGCGGCGGAGGCGCAGGGGCTGATCGATGTCCCCAATGCCAGGCTCGCCGCCACGCAATTCCTCACCTTGATCCAGGGCCGGCTGCCGCTGACATGGGCGCTGTCCATGAAGGCACCGAGCGCGGCCGTGTACCGCGCCCAGATCGAGGGCGGAATCAAGGTGTTCATCGCGGCCTATGGACGGACAGGAGCGGGACCAAAGCGGCGGACGGGCGCCGTCTCGACCTCCGCCGCGCGGCGTCCGCTTGGAACGGCCGCCAGACGGCCGTGATCAGGAGATCGCGGATGACGCGACGGCCGGCTTGGCCGATGCGTCTCTTGTCCGCTTCGGCCGCCGAAGCCGGCGCTGCGTCCAGATCAGCACGCCGGTGACCAGCAGCGTGAGCAGCACGACCGAGATCAGCACGTTGGCGGCACTGCCGATCAGCGACCAATTGCCTTCGTGCAGCAGCCGCACCCAGTTGCGCGGCAGCGCAGAGAGACCGTCCGCGGTGACGGCGTAGGCGCGCAACTCGTCGCCCTCGATGATCCGCGCCAACATCCGCCCGCCGCGATTGCCGATCATGTTGACGGTGGCGAGGTCATGATCCTTGGCGACGATGCTGACCGCCTCCGGCAGGGTGATCCGCTTGGTCGCCGCCGACGGCGTGCTGAAGAAGCTGTTGCTGGGATCGAGCAGGAGCCCGGTCAGCGGGCTCAGCAGGATCAGCGGCAGCGTGAACCACGCCGCGCCCTTGTGCCAGCCGGAGAGCGTGTTGCGCAGCCGCGGCAGCCCCATCAGGATGCCGATGATCATGATGACGATCATGCCGATGGTGGAGACCGTCGTGAGGCCCTCGATCCCGATCAGGTGCTCATGGGTCATGCGGGCCCACTGAAACACGCTTCCCGTGACGGGCTTGTCTGCCACCGCACCCGTGGTCATGTCGAGCTCGGTGCCGGGCCGACCCTGCAGGGTCAGATGCTGTGTCGCCGGATTGAGGGAGATGCCGCGCGCCTTGCCTTCAGGATCATATTGCTTGATCAGCGCGACGACGCGCGCCGGATCGACACTTCCGGGCTTCACCGCCGCGACCTGGGCGATCGGCTCGAAGGAGAGAATCAGGCCGGTGACGATGATCACGAGCAGCGGCAGCGCGAAGGCCAGGCTGATCCAGCGGTGAAGTTTGAGCAGCAGCTGTTTGTTCATGATCGTCTCCGAATGACCGTCCGGCACATGGCGTGATGCGTCGGGACTGTTGTCCCCGGGCGTTCGCTCATCGACCATGTCCGATCGTTTCTCGCTGAGCGGCGGTGCAATCTGCATCCACCGCTTCGCCGCTACTTATTAGCTGAGCGTGCCGGTCGAACGAAGAACAGAACTATTAATTTTAGGTCATGCGCCATTTGACCGGCATCAATGCGGCGAGAGCAGCGTCGTGCCTGCGCCGATGATTTCAATTTGCAACAATTGCCGTCTCGTCGCCATCGAGCGTCTGCTTCAAGCGCGTCGTATCCAGCGCGTTCTCCCACCTCGCGATCACGATGGTCGCCACTGCGTTGCCGATCAGGTTGGTCGGCGTCAGCCCCTGCGACATCAGGCGATGAATGCCGAGCACCAGCGCGACGCTGGCGACGGGGATGGTGCCGGTGGCCGCGAGCGTTGCGGCCAGCACGACGAAGGCGGCGCCGGCGATGCCCGCTGCACCTTTGGACGTCACCAGCAGAATCAGCAGCAGCCCGATCTGATGGCCGATGTCCAACTGGGTGTTGGTGGCCTGCGCCAGGAAGACCGCGGCAGTGGCGAGGTAGAGGCAGGTGCCGTCGAGATTGAATGAATAGCCGGTCGGGATCACCAGCCCGACGATGCTGCGCTCACAGCCTGCGGCCTCCATCTTGGCCAGCATCCGCGGCAAGACCGTCTCGGACGAGGTGGTCGCGATGCAGACCAGCACTTCGTCGCGGAGGTAGCGGATCAGCTTCCAGAGGCTGAACCCGGTGAAGGCGGCGATGGGACCGAGCACCCCGGCGATGAAGATCAGGCAGGTCAGATAGAAGCTGCCGAGCAGCAGGCCGAGCTTCGCCAGTGAACCGATGCCGAACTTGCCGACGGTAAACGCAATGGCGCCGAAGGCGCCGAGCGGCGCTGCCCACATCACGATCCTGACCACGCCGAAGATCATCTGTCCGGCGACCTCGATCACGTCGGTCGCCGGCTTGGCGCGATCACCGAGCCAGATCAAAGCAAAGCCTGACATGACCGAGATGAACAGCACCTGCAGGATGTTGCCTTCCGCGAACGCGCCGACGAAGGTTTGCGGGATGATGTTGAGCAGGAACGGCACCAGGCCGACGGCCGCGGTCTGCTTGACGTAGGGCTCGATGACCGCGGAGTTGATCGTGGCCGGGTCGATGTTCATCCCGGCGCCGGGCTGGAAGAGATTGACTGCGGCGAGCCCGATGATCAGCGCGAGCGTCGTGATCACCTCGAAATAGACCAGCGCCTTGATCGCGACGCGGCCCACCTTGGCCATGTCCGCCATGTGGGCGATGCCGTTCACCACCGTGCAGAAGATGATCGGCGCGATCAGCATCCGGATCGCCTTGATGAAGGCATCGCCGAGCGGCTGCATCTGCGCGCCGAGATCCGGCTTCACCGCGCCGAGCAGGATGCCCGCAGCCATCGCGATCATGACCTGGACCCACAACTCCTTCCACCAGGCGCGGCGGCTGCCTGCTTTGCTGTCGGCGGCGAGGGTCGTGGCAGTCATGATCGGTCCTGTCGATGAGGGGCTTGAAGCTGGAGCCGGTTGTGACTCAGCTCCTGGGCTCGAACTTGAACAGCCGTTCGGGATTGCTGACAAGCAGCTTTCGCTGAACGGCGGCGTCCGGGGCGTACAGCGGGATCAGATCGACCAGATCACCGTCATTGGGCATGATCTTGACGTTCGGGTGCGGCCAGTCGGTGCCCCAGATGACGCGATCCGGCGCGTTGTCGATCAGCTTCCGGGCGAACGGCACGGCGTCGTGGAACGGTGCACCGGCGGAAGCGCGCTCCGGACCGGTGATCTTGACCCAGCACCTGTCGTCGCCGGCCTGCAGGTCGAGCAGCGCCTTGAACTCCGCGTCGTCGATGCCTTTCGCGGCGCTGATCGTACCCATGTGGTCGATCACATACGTCACCGGCAGCGCCTTCAGGATCGGCACGAACTCCTGGATCGTGCCGGCCTCGAGGTAGATGTCGACATGCCAGCCGATCGCCGCGACACGGTCGACCAGCGTGCGAAACACCTTCATGTCACCAACCCCGCCGAGCCGGCGCAGGAAGGCAAACCGACAGGCGCAGATGCCGGCCTTGCCGAGCGCTGCAAGGTCGGCCTCCGACATCGCCGCATTGATGTTGGCGACGCCCTTGTAATTGCCGTTGCTCTGCGCAATCGCGTCGGTGACGACGCGATTGTCGGTGCCGTGGACCGTAGCATTGACGATGACCGCGCGCTCGACCCCAATCTTCGCATGCAGCGCTCGGAACATCTCCAGCGACGCATCGGGCGGGGTGTAGGGACGGGTCGGCGAGAACGGGTAGGTCGATGCCGGCCCGAAGATGTGGGTGTGGGTGTCGACGCTGCCCGGCGGCGCCTTGAAGCTCGGGGTCTTGGTGGCAGGATCGGGGCCCGCAATGGTGGGGATCTTGGCCTCCTCGGCAGCAAGTGGCGCGGGGACCGTGCCGAGCACGGTGGCCGTACCCAGTCCGGCCATGGTGGCCAGCAGATCTCGTCGCAACATCGCAGTGTCCTTCCCTAGAAATCATCGACGTCACGGGCAGACGTCGCCTGCCGCCGGTCGCTTTCGTGTTCGCTATCTTCACGCCGCCGCGCCCGATCCGGCGCCTTAGGGTGTCGGTGTTTGCAGCGGCCGATCACGTTGATCCGATCCGTTCCAGGCGCGAAGATCTGGCAGCCTTCGGAATATGACAAGAAGCATTGGGCGAACGGTCAGTTCTCTTGGTTGGACAATGCTCTGTAGCCAGATCGGCAAGGCGGCGGGCACGGCGGTTCGAGGTGCATTGCAGCGCATGCGCGCGAGCGCAGGCGGCGCTTCGACCAATCTGCTGGAACGGGCTTCCATCGCGCAGCGCCGCTGGATTGTTCGCACGGCGGAAAGGCAAGTTGCATCAACGCTATGGTGTGCGTTCTGGTCATGCGCCGGCAGCCTGAAGCGGCGTTGTGGGGACCGCACGCGCAATGCTATGCGATCACAAAGGCCGTCGTGCCGGTGCTGTGCGGCGGCCAAACCAACGGCAACATCGGGCAAAGGAAACACCATGGTCGACGCGCTCATCATCGACGCTTGCAGGACCCCGCGCGGCATCGGCAAGGCGGGCAAGGGCGCGCTCGCCGGGCTGCATCCCCAGCACCTCGGCGCCACCGTGCTGCGCGCGCTGGCCGACCGGACCGGCATCAACACCGCCGATGTCGACGACATCATCTGGGGCTGCTCGTCGCAGCGCGGCCCCCAGAGCGGCGACCTCGGCCGCATGTCGGCACTCGATGCCGGCTACGACATCCGCGCCTCCGGCGTCACGCTCGACCGCTTCTGCGGCTCCGGCATCACCAGCGTCAACATCGCAGCAAGCTCGATCATGGCGGGACAAGAGGATCTCGTCATCGCCGGCGGCTGCGAGATGATGTCGATGGAGGGCCGGCGCGGCGAGGGGCCGCTGATGATGGATGCCGGCAATCTGCATCTGCGCGCGCTGCATCCGCAGTCGCATCAGGGCGTCTGCGCCGATGCCATTGCCACCATGGAAGGCATCACCCGCGCCGACGTCGACGCTCTCGGGCTGGAGAGCCAGAAGCGTGCGGCCGCGGCGATCCAGGCCGGGCATTTCAACAAGAGCCTGGTGCCGGTCCATCGCGACGACGGCAGCCTGGCGCTCGACCACGAGGAGTATCCACGGCCGCAGACCACCGCCGAGGCGCTGGCCGGGCTGAAGCCGGCGTTCCCGGCGGTCGCCGATTATGCGCTCGACGACAAGGGCACCACCTATCGGGGTCTGATCCTGCAGCGCTATCCCGGCCTCGAGATCGAGTTCATGCACCACGCCGGCAATTCCTCCGGCGTGGTCGATGGCTCGGCTGCGATCCTCCTGGCATCGCCATCCTACGCCAGGGCGCACGGCCTC
The DNA here is from genome assembly GCF_032377575.1 of Bradyrhizobium sp. SZCCHNS2022. NCBI lineage: Bacteria > Pseudomonadati > Pseudomonadota > Alphaproteobacteria > Hyphomicrobiales > Nitrobacteraceae > Bradyrhizobium > Bradyrhizobium sp. SZCCHNS2022. The sequence continues at coordinate 519,233 of NZ_JAUHHZ010000001.1, forward strand.
AAGCCCCGCGCGCGCGTCGTGGCGATGGCCAATATGGGCGATGATCCGACGCTGATGCTGAACGCGCCGGTGCCGGCGACCCGCAAGGTGCTGGCCAAGGCCGGGCTCACGCTGGACGACATCGACCTGTTTGAGATCAACGAGGCGTTCGCGGTCGTGGCCGAGAAGTACATCCGTGACCTCAAGCTCGATCGCGCCAAGGTCAATGTGAACGGCGGCTCGATCGCGCTGGGGCATCCGATCGGCGCCACCGGTTCGATCCTGATCGGCACCTTGCTGGACGAATTGGAGCGGCGTGATCTCAAGCGCGGCCTGGTCACGATGTGCGCGGCCGGCGGCATGGCCCCGGCGATCATCATCGAGCGGGTGTGAGGCGGCTGGTCTCATCTGCATGATCTCATCTTGCAGTCCGTGCGCCCGCTGCGACCGCTCCGCAGCGGGCGCTGACGTTTTGGAGTTTGCGACTTTCGCCGCTGGGCGCCGTTGTTGTTTCGCTCCTCCCGGGCGGGCCGTGGCGGTTCCACTTTCCGGACCGGTCAACCACGTTTCGACTGGAAAGGAATTCGCGCTTGTTCCGCTAGTTGCGACAGGTTATTGCCACCGAGAGGCCTCATCTTAGAAGAAACGGCTCTCGTGCTCTCGACCCTGTCGCATATCATCGATCGCAAGGCCTCGAACCGGCTGGTCACGCGGCTGCGGGCACTGCTGCGCAGCAACGAGTTCTACCTGATACCGCTGGCGCTGGTGATCGGCGTCATGACGGGCGGAATCGTGACGGTGATGAGCCTGATCGCGCAGCTCGCCCATATGATCATCTACGGCATCCCGATCGACGTTCGGCTCAGCGCGAACGCCTGGGTCAACCCGGTGATTGCGCTGATCGCTCCGGCTCTCGGCGGCCTCGCGCTCGGCCTCATGGAGTGGCTGCGACGGCGCTGGAAGATCGCGCCTGCCGTCGACCCCGTCGAAGCCAATGCGCTGCGCGGCGGGCGGCTGTCGATGCGCGACAGCATCGTGGTGAGCGGCCAGACCCTGGTCTCCAACGGGTCCGGCGCCTCGGTGGGACTGGAGGCCGGCTATACCCAGATCGGCGCCGGTGTCGCCTCGCTGCTCGGACAGTATCTCACGCTTCGCCGCAACGATCTCCGCCTGATCCTCGGCTGCGGTGCGGCCGCGGCGATCGCGGCCGCGTTCGGCGCGCCGATCACCGGGGCGTTCTACGCCTGCGAGCTGATCGTCGGCGTCTACTCGGTCGGCAGCGCTGCTCCCATCCTGGCCGCCTCGCTGGCCGGCGCGCTGACCTCGCAGTACCTTGCAGGCGCGCCGTACTCGCTCGAGATTCAGAAGGTCGGTGCCGTCGGCTTCGAGCAATACATCGCGCTGTTCGTGCTGGCGCTGGTCGTCGCCGGCATCGGCATCATGGTGATGCGCGCCTCGCCCGCGGTGGAGCGGCTGTTCGTCCGCATTCCGGTCTGGCTGCGCCCGGTGATCGGCGGGGTGTGCGTCGGCGCCATGGCCATCGTGACGCCGCAGGTTCTGGCGGCCGGGCACGGTGCGATGCTGCTCGACCTGCACCGCGAGATGGCGCTTGGCATGATCGCCACCATCATCGTGCTGAAGCTCGCCGCCTGCCTGATCTCGCTGGCCTCGGGCTTCCGCGGCGGCCTGTTCTTCGCATCGCTGTTCATCGGCAGCCTGCTCGGCAAGCTGTTCGCGGGTCTGCTTGCGCTCGCAGGACACGGGCTCGCGCTCGATCCCATGGTGGCGATGCTGACGGGCATGGCCACGCTGGGGGTGGCCATCGTCGGCGGGCCGCTGACGATGTCGTTCCTGGTGCTGGAGATGACCCGCAGCGTCGACGTCACGGCCGTGGTGCTCGCCGCCTGCATCGTGACCTCGGTGTGCGTCCGCGTGCTGTTCGGGCACTCGTTCTCGACCTGGCGCCTGCATCTGCGCGGCGAGACCATCCGCAGCGCCAACGATGTCGGCTGGCTGCGCAATCTCACCGTCGAGCGTCTGATGCGCTCCGACGTCGCCAAGGTGCCGACCACGACGAGCATCGCCGCCTGCCGTCGCGAGTTCGCGCTGGGGACGCGCCAGGCGGTGGTGGTGGTGAACAACAGCGACGATTATTGCGGGCTGGTGTCGCTGCCCGATCTGTTCTCCGGCGAATTGGACTCCATCGCCGACGAGATCCAGGTGGTCGAGCTGGCGAAATATTTCGAGGTCGCGCTGTTGCCCGAAATGAACGTCAAGACGGCGATGAAGATCTTCGACGATTCCGGCGCCGAGGTGCTGGCGGTCCTGGAGTCGGAGAACAGCCGCAAAGTGATCGGCTTCCTGACCGAGTCGTTCGCGCGCCGCCGCTATGTCGAGGAGATCGACCAGGCGACGCGCGGCGTGCTCGGCGCGCTGTCGTGATCGCGTCACATCGCCGCGACACGTGATCTCCGGGCCGGGACCAGGGTAGGCTGCCGGCGGCTTGCGACGCGCGAGGACGGCATGATGAGACGGATGATTGCGGCCATGTTCGGCACGGTGCTCGCGAGCGCGGCTGCCGCCGAGCCTGCTGTGCTCAAGGGCAGGGACGCGTTTGGCAGCTGGCAGAGCGACACGCCCGGCACCATCAGGCTGATCCGTCCCGAGGACCTGCCCAAGCCCGGTGCGACAGCCTCGGCCGCCAACGTCTCGCGTGTGGTGCAGCGGCCGGCCTCGGCTGTGCCCCGGGTGTCCGACGGCTTCAAGATCGCCCTGTTCGCCGAAGGGCTGAGCGGGCCGCGCATCATCCGCACCGCGCCGAACGGCGACATCTTCGTCGCCGAGACCCGGGCAGGGCGTGTCCGCGTGCTGCGTCCCAGCGAGGACGGCAGCAAGGTGGTTGCGAGCGAGATCTTCGCCGACCGGCTCGGCCATCCCTTCGGCATCGCCTTCTATCCAAGTCGCGATCCGCAATGGGTCTATGTCGCCAGCACCGAGCGCGTCATGCGCTTTCCCTATCGTGCCGGCGACATGAAGGCGTCCGGTTCGTTGCAGGTGGTCGTCCCCGATTTGCCCGCCGGCTACGGCCATTCCACGCGCGATATCGTGTTCACCCGGGACGACAAGCGCATGCTGGTCTCGGTCGGCTCCGCCGGCAATGTCGGCGAAAATCTGGGCGAGCCGGCCGGCGGGCTGGCCGCCTGGATCAAGGCGCATCCGCTGGGCGCGGCCTGGGGCGGGGAGAGCGACCGCGCCGGCGTGCTGGCCTTCGATCCCGACGGCAAGAACCGGAGCCTGTTCGCGACCGGTATCCGCAACTGCGTCGGCCTCGCCATCCAGCCGGCGACGGGTGTGCCGTGGTGCTCGACCAATGAGCGCGACGGGCTTGGCGACGATCTCGTGCCGGACTATGTCACGCGCGTGAACGAGGGCAGCTTCTTTGGCTGGCCATGGTACTACATGGGCGACAACTCCGACCCCCGTCATGCCGGGGAGCGCCCGGACCTCAAGGGCAAGATCACGGTCCCCGACGTGCTGCTGCAGCCCCATTCGGCTTCGCTCGGGCTGACCTTCTATGACGGCACGCTGTTCCCGCCGGAGTATCGCGGTGACGCCTTTGCGGCCGAGCACGGCTCCTGGAACCGCTCGAAGCGCACCGGCTACAAGGTCATCCGCGTCCGGCTGAAGGACGGCGTGCCCACCGGCGAATACGAGGACTTCGTCACCGGCTTCGTCGTCAACGACCGCGAGGTCTGGGGCCGGCCGGTCGGCGTCACCGTCGCGCGCGACGGCAGCCTGCTGATCTCCGAGGATGGCAACGGCACGATCTGGCGCGTCAGCCGCTGAGCTTCCGGCGCAGGAACCTCCGCAGCCAAGAGTGGTTGGGAGCGGGGTTGAACGCCGGATGACCGCATGAACATCTTCGATCCGAAAGGACCGATCGCCGCCGCCCAGCAGACGATCCTGATCGACTCCGTCATCATCATGCTGGCGATCATCGTCCCGACCTCGATCGCCGTCCTCGCCTTCGCCTACTGGTTCCGCAGTTCCAACGGCAAGGCGCGCTACCGGCCCGACTTCGCCTATTCCGGCGCGGCCGAGCTCGTGGTGTGGTCGATCCCGGCGCTCACCGTGATCCTGCTCGGCGGCGTCGCCTGGATCGGCTCGCACGATCTCGATCCGGGCAAGCCGGTCGAAGGCACCGGGCTGCCTATCCGCATCCAGGCGGTCTCGCTCGACTGGAAGTGGTTGTTCATCTATCCCGACCAGCGCATCGCGACCGTCAACAGTCTCACGGTGCCGATCGGCGCGCCGCTGCGCTTCGAGCTCACCTCGGGCAGCGTCATGACCGCGTTCTTCATCCCGCAGCTCGGCGGCATGATCTACACCATGAACGGCATGGTGACGCGGCTCAACCTGCGTGGCGATCATGTCGGCACCTACAGGGGCCTCGCCTCGCATTTCAGCGGCGACGGCTTTCCCGACATGATGTTCGACACTCACGTCGTGTCGCAGCCCGACTTCTCCAACTGGGCCGCGAATACGGCCAAGACCGACCAAGTGCTGGACGAGGCGAGCTACACGCAGCTCGCGGTGCAATCCGTGGAGAAGACACCGAGGACGTACCGGCTCGCCGACCCCGGGCTGTTCGGCAAGATCGCCAGCCAGAAGATTCCGCCGGCGCCGGGACCGCAGCTCAGCGAGAACAAGTCGCGACCGGAAGGCGCAGCCTCTCATGCCCGCTGATCTGTTTGCAGCCGGAGTGCTCCGATGTCGGTGACCACCGTCGCGCAGGCGACTGCCTATGCCGATCCGCATCATCTGCGCGCCACCGAACATCCGGGGCCGGCGCCGAAGCGGATCGTGACCGGATTCGGCTTCTGGATCTTCCTGCTGTCCGACATCGTGATGTTCTCGTGCTTCTTCGCGAGCTTCGCGGTGCTGTCGGACGCGACGGCCGGCGGCCCAGGCGGTGCCGAGCTGTTCGATATCGGGAACGTCGCGATCGAGACCGGCTTGCTGCTGCTGTCGAGCTTCACCTGCGGCATGGCGAGCATCGCCGCCGACCGGCACAACCGGCTCTGGTTCCAGGTCGCGATGGCTGTCACCGGGCTGCTCGGCGCCGGCTTCCTGCTGCTGGAAGTGCGCGAGTTCGTGGAGCTGGTCGGACGCGGCGACGGACCGAGCCGCAGCGCCTTCCTCTCGGCGTTCTTCACCCTGGTCGGCTGCCATGGCCTGCACGTGGCCGCCGGCATTCTCTGGCTGCTGACCATGATGGCCCAGGTCGTGGCCAAGGGCTTTCGCGCCGACATCGAGCGCCGGATCCTGTGCTTTGCACTGTTCTGGCATGCGCTCGACATCATCTGGGTCGCGGTGTTCTCCGTGGTCTATCTGCTCGGGAGTGCGACATGACCGATCACGCCCAGGAATTCGACGATCGCGGCGATCTCGCGCCGGGCGAGCAGCAGCACGGCGATCTGCGCTCGCGCATCCTGTTCTACCTCGCCGGTCTCGGGCTTGCGGTGCTGCTGACGGCGACCTCGTTCTTCATCGCCGGGACCAACCTCGTCTGGCAGCCCTCGATCCCGGTGGCGCTGATCGTGCTGGCGATCGCGCAGATGGGCGTGCACCTCGTGTTCTTCCTGCACATCACGACAGGGCCGGACAACACCAACAACGTGCTGGCGCTCGCCTTCGGACTGCTGATCGTCCTGCTCGTCGTCGGCGGCTCGCTGTGGATCATGGCGAACCTCAACCACAACATGATGCCGATGGATCAGCTGATGCAGATGCAGCACTGACATCCTGCCGTTCTCCGGCCGTCGTGGTGAGGGCAGGGTAACTCGAAGTCTGTCCTGAGCCCCTGGATCGCTTCGCTTGCGCTCGCGATGACGGAGGCTGTCGAGCTCGGTGCCCGCCACGGCCGTCATTGCCAGCGCAGCGAAGCAATCCAGCGGCCGTACGAACGGTTCGGATTGCGCTGGCGCCAGCGCGTCTTCATCACTTTTTCGCCGCGCGGCAATTGAAGGCGCGGCGGAAGCCGGCGGCGCGGGCGTCGTCCTCGGAGCAGAACCAGCGGTCGGGCTCGGTGGTCGCGGGATAGCTCGGGCAGCCCTGCAGATGATAGATGCCGATGTTGCCGGTGACGCGGGCGCGTACCGCGAACTTGCCCTTGATGGTGCAGCCGGGCGGCGCGCTCGGCGCATCCGGGAACAGCACGGCGCGGATCTCGCGGTCGCGGTCGGCGCGGCAGGCCGAGCCGAGCAGGGCACCGTCCTTCTTGTCGGTGCGGAACTCGGCCGGTGCGACGAAGCAGCCTTTCCAGAGGCCGCGCAACGCCTCCCTGGCCGCCGTGACATCGTCCTTGGCGCGATATTTCGTGCCCGGGTCGGCGCTCACGGCATAGCCCGAGCGCGCGACCTGCTGGTTCAGGCTGACCTTGTCGCCGTCGATGGTGCACAGCCCGACCTTGCGGGTCTTCAGCGGCTTGTCCGGACCGAGATCGTCGCAGCGCACCGAGCGTCCGCCAATCAGCTTGCCGAGCTGCTCGCGCGCCTCGACGCCGCAGCTCCAGGGGTCGGCGCGGTCGTCGATGCACAGCTGATCGACCTCGGGTGCATCGATGCCGTCCAGTCGATACACGACGTCGCCGAGCTGGATCGTGTCACCGCTGCGCACCGTGGCGCTCGCAGCCAGCGCAGCCCCGGTCATGCCGGCCCCGATGACGATGGCTCCGCACAACGACAATAGCCGGTCTCGCAGCCGCATGGTTCCTCCCGCAATCACAATCATGAAATATCCGATTGAAGTCCTATCACATCGAGCATGAGTCTCGCCAAGGGCCGCCGGGTTCGGCACGAATGCCCCGTCTTGCACTGGAGCGGCCAGCTACCCATCTGACGTTACGAAGGAATTACATCATGCTGGATTTCACCTCCGATGTCGCCGGCGACGCCCTGTCGCCGGCGCAAGCGTCTTCTGCCGTCCCCGTCGATGACCGGGTGCTGCTCGACGCCTACTCCAACGCCGTCATCGACGTCACCGAGCGCGTCGGCCCCGCCGTCGTGCGCGTCGAGACCGGCCCCAAAGCAGGCTCCCGTGCCGAGCGCGGCGGCCTCGGCTCCGGCATCGTGATCTCGCCGGATGGACTGGTGCTGACCAACAGCCATGTCGTCGGCGCCTCCAAGGCCATCCGGCTGCGCGATGCCGAGGGGATCGTCACCGATGCGCAGGTGCTGGGCGTCGATCCGGACACGGATCTCGCGCTGCTGCGCGCCAACCATGCGCGCGATCTGCGCTACGCGTCGCTCGGCAATTCGAAGAGCCTGCGGCGCGGGCAGCTCGTGGTCGCGATCGGCAATCCGCTGGGCTTCGAGTCGACCGTCACGGCCGGCGTCGTCTCCGCGCTGGGCCGCTCGATCCGCTCGGTGTCGGGCCGGATGATCGAGGACGTCATCCAGACCGATGCCGCGCTCAACCCCGGCAATTCCGGTGGCGCGCTGGTGTCGTCGGCCGCCGAGGTGATCGGCATCAACACCGCCATCATCCAGGGCGCGCAGGGCATCTGCTTCGCGGTCGCCAGCAACACCGCGCAGTTCGTGCTGTCGGAGATCATCCGCCACGGCTATGTCCGCCGCGCCTATATCGGCGTGTCCGGCCAGACCGCGCCGGTGCCGCGGCGTCATGCCGTGCTCGCCGGCGTCGAGAACAAGATGGGCGCGCTCTTGATGCAGATCGAGCCGGACGGGCCGGCGGCACGCGCCGGCCTGTTGCCGGGCGACGTCGTGATCAAGCTCGACGGCGTCGACATCAACGGCGTCGACGATCTGATCCGCGTCCTCGACCGCGATCGCATCGGCCGCACGGTGGCGATGGACGTGCTGCGGCTGGGCAGACTGCGCGGCATCGACATCCATCCGGTGGAGCGCAAGCCGGCGGCGCGGCAGGCATCGTGATCGTCTTGGGACGCTGAGCTCAACCCGCAAACACCGCCGTCGTCCCCGCGAAAGCGGGGACCCATACCCCCAGAGAGCGGTTTGAGGCAGTCTGGTCATTGGCTTTTTGCCCAACACATCTGCTGCGGAGTATGGGTCCCGGATCGGCGCCGTGACGCGCTGGCGCGACGCGGCTTGTCCGGGACGACGGCGGTGGTTTTGGCGGCGATACGGGTCAAGCGGCGATGAGCATGGCATCTCGTTCTCGCGGCTGATGACGCCCGAGTTGTTCGCTTCGTTCGTCCCTCACAAACATGCAGAGGGCGCAGGGAATGCCGGGTGACAGCCTCACCCATGGCCCGCCTGCGAAAAAAATGCAGGCGGCAGGTACCACAGGCAAAGCCGAAACGCGCCGGCATTCCCTGCGCGATGGTCTTCACGCTTATACGCAGTCTCCCTGGTGCGCCGGCTTGTTGGCCACCATGCCGCGACAAGGCTTGCGCATTGCGCGGGTGATACCAGCTTCGGGGTATCAGGACGCTGCGACTTCACGTCCGCGATCGATCGTTCGTCCGCGCCCTCGTCAAGAAGACGCTGCGATCTCTCGCGGCCACCGCATCCCCGCCTCGCGTGTCGTGACGATCGCGCGCTACGCCCCTTCTGCTCGAGGCGGGATGCGCGGAGATGATCATGATTTCCGAAAAATAGCAAGTAGATTATTTTTATCGGAATTTGATGCGGGTTGACGGAGAGGCCGACCATGTGAGGGGAGGCCTGCTTTGCTGGTCCATTTGCTTGCCGCCGGGACGCTGCACGACGATGGCAATATCTCTCCTCCGTCATTCCGGGGCGTGCGTAGCACGAGCCCGGAATCCATCTCTCCGCTTGGTCCGTGGCCCAATGATTCCGGGCTCGCCCTGCGGGCGCCCCGGAATGACACCGTTGCTGTCGCGCCGGACCCGGCTCAATCCAGAAATCACGGATGAACGCACCGTCTCATCTTTGACTGACGGCGATGCATCTCGGTGATCGTTGCATGCAATGGCGGCCCAATAAATGGGCTGAGTTTCGCGTTGAACGAGCCTGCTCAGCAAGCGGGCAACGTCGAAGATCTGATCAACCTATTGAATGAGTTCGTACTTCGCGATCGCCGTCGTCGTCTGCCCAATTGTACACAATGGCATAGCGCTTGCTTCGTCTCCTGCGACGCATTCTCGCGGGGAGGCACGCGGCGACAATGGCGAACCCAGCTGCATCGGCAACCGCAACGATCACGGCCGAGCCGGAGCCGATCACGCTCGATCTGTCCAAGACCGCGCTCGTCATCATCGACATGCAGCGCGACTTCATGGAGCCGGGCGGCTTCGGCGAGACGTTGGGCAACGACGTCTCGCAACTCGCCCGCGCGGTCGAGCCGATCGCCAGTGTGCTGGCGGCGGCCCGCAAGACCGGGATGCTGGTGATCCATACGCGCGAAGGCCACGAGCCTGATCTCTCCGACGCGCCGCCGGCGAAGGTCGAGCGCGGCGCACCGTCGTTGCGCATCGGCGATCCCGGGCCGATGGGCCGCATCCTCATCCGCGGCGAGGCCGGGCACGACATCATTCCCGCGCTCTATCCCACGGACGGCGAGGTGGTGATCGACAAGCCGGGCAAGGGCGCATTCTACGCCACCGAGATGGGCGAGGTCCTGAAGCAGCACGGCATCGAAAACCTGCTGGTGTGCGGCGTCACCACCGAGGTCTGCGTCAACACGACCGTGCGCGAGGCGAATGACCGCGGCTACCGCTGCGTCGTCATCTCCGATGGCTGCGCATCCTACTTCCCGGAATTCCACGAGATGGGCCTGAAGATGATCAAGGCCCAGGGCGGCATCTTCGGCTGGGTCGCGGACTCCGCCGCGGTGCTGAAGGCCATGGTCTGAGAGACGACCGGAAAGATCTGAGACAGATGAGTTCGATCATGTAGTCGCTGACGGCAAACAGGGGAGCAAGGCGATGAGCGGAAGCGGGACGGCAAGCTCGGTCAAGGCGGATTTCAAGCCGGTGCTCTGGACACCCGGAGACTGGAACGCGTTCTTCGGTTTCGGCACCAACATCCTCGTCAACATGCTCGTCCTCACCGGGCTCCTGCGCTTCGTGCTGAAGATGCCGGACAGCCTGGTATTCGGCCGCATCCTGCCGGCGCTCGGCCTGATGATGTGCCTGTCGACTCTCTACTACGCGTTCCTCGCATATCGGCTGGCGCAGAAGACCGGACGGACCGACGTCTGCGCGCTGCCCTCCGGCGTCAGCGTGCCGCACATGTTCATCGTCACCTTCGTGATCATGCTGCCGATCACGCTCAAGACCGGCGATCCCTTGAAAGGCTGGTCGGCCGGCCTCGTCTGGGTGTTCTTCCAGAGCTTCATCCTGATGATCGGCGGCTTCATCGCGCCCTACATCCGCAAGATCACGCCGCGCGCCGCGCTGCTCGGCACGCTCGCCGGCGTGTCCGTCACCTTCATCTCGATGCGGCCGGCGCTGGAGATGTACATGACGCCGCAGATCGGGCTGGTGTGCTTTGCGATCATTCTCGTCAGCTGGTTCGGCGGCGTGAAATATCCGAAGGGATTGCCGGCTGGTCTGGTCGCGATCGCGGTCGGCATGATCATCGCCTGGGGCTCCAATTTGTTCGGCCTCGGGCTCGGCGGTCTCAGCGTCAAGGGCGTCGGCGATGCCTTTGCGAGCTTCGGCTTCTCGGTGCCGCTGCCGGCGTTCGGCGCGGTGTTCTCAGGATTCGAATATCTGGGGATCATCCTGGTCACCGCGATCCCGTTCGGCATCTACGACCTCGTCGAGGCCATGGACAATGTCGAGAGCGCGGAGGCCGCGGGCGACGAATATCCGACCACGCGGGTGCTGACGGCCGACGGCGTCGTCAGCCTGATCGGCTGCCTGATGGGCAATCCGTTCATCAACGCGGTCTATATCGGCCATCCCGGCTGGAAGGCGATGGGCGGCCGCATCGGCTACTCCGCGGCGACCGGCCTGATGGTGATCGTGCTGTCCTGGCTCGGCATCATCTCGGTGCTGCTGGCCTTGGTGCCGGTGGTCGCGATCTCGCCGATCCTGCTCTACATCGGCATGCTGATCGGGGCGCAGGCGTTCCAGACCACGCCGGTCAAGCACGCTCCGGCGATCGTGCTCGCCTTCACGCCGCATCTGGCCGCCTGGGCCAAGCTGCAGATCGACACCATGCTGGCCTCGACGGTCACCGCGGCGCAGAGCGTCGGCGGCCTTGCGGCCGACAAGGTCGATGCGGTGAAGACCGCGGCGATCGCGGCGCTGCCGCAGCAGGGCGTGCTGTATCACGGGCTCGAGGTGATGGGCGGCGGCTCGATCCTCGCCGGTCTCGTGCTCGGCGCTATCGGCGTGTTCGTGATCGAGCGCGACTTCACCAAGGCGGCGGCGTTCGCGCTGGCCGGCGCGGTGATGACCTATTTCGGCTTCATGCACGGCGAGGCGGTCGGCATCGGCGGCGGCTTCGGCGTGACGCCGGCTGTGGCGCTGGCCTATGTCGTGGTGGCCGGCGGGCTGTTCTGGCTCGGACGGCTCGGCATGTCCGAGAGCTACGTGCCGCATGCCGACATGCACGCGGCGCCGGCGGAGTAGGTGCTGGAACGATACGACCTGTGCCGGCTAGGCTCCGTCATTCCGGGGCGATCGTGCATGCGCAGGCGCGCAGCGGCTGCGCATGGACGATCGAACCCGGAATCTCGATATGGCGGAGAACCGCTGCCATGACCAGCGCAAGACAAGCTCGAGATTCCGGGTTCAAGGCCTGCCGGCCTTGCCCCGGAATGACGTCGTGGTGATGCAGACGCCGACACCAACAGAGACCAACGTCTGCAGGCGACCCCTGTATTTCCAAGGTCACGCCGGTGGACGATCGAGATAGTAGTGCAGCAGCGCCTGGCCCGGCTCCGACAGCCACTCGGCCGCGCCCGTCACGTAGCCCTCGAGCAAGCCGCTGGTGCCGACCAGATAGGTGATCGGCATCGCCGGAGTGGCGAAGATCGAGGCCTCGGCATTGACCGGATTGGTCGCCTGCGCATGCGGGTCGGCGAAGGAGAAGCGGGGCATCGCGATCGCCTCCGCATAGCGGCGGATCGTCCTGATGTCGCGGCGGTCGGTGCAGATGGTCCAGACATCGAGCGCCGGCAGGCGCATGCGCTCTAGCGCGGCCAGCGTCGGCAGATCGGTCTTGCAGGCCGCGCACCAAGTGGCCCAGAGATTGATCAGCGTGACGTGGCCGGGCTTCGGCGCGAGCGTGACGTCCTTGCCGCTCATCTCCTGAAGCTTCAGCGGGGGCAGTGGATTGCGCGGCCGTTCGACGATGAACTGGCTGCGGCCGCTGCGAAACATCGGCGGGCTCGGATCATCGGCAGCCGCACGGACAGCCGGAGACGATCCGAGGAGGGTGGTCGCAGCTCCCAGCAGAGCTGCGCGGCGCGTGAGCGCGCTCGCAGACGCAGGGCTAGCCATGGACATAGGCCCAGCCCTTGCGCTGCAGCTCGACGACGCGGCCGATGCCGAACGGCACCAGCCTGGCGCCGTCGATCAGCTGGATCGTCAGGTTTTCCCGGCTCTCCGCGATCGATTTCGACGATGCGCACATGCTGAACACGACGGTCGGAATCATCTGGCGCACCGTGGCGAGCGGCTCCTTGAGCGGGGATTTGTCAGCGCGAAATACGTCAATGCCAAGGCCGTTGGCGACCACCTCGATCGGCGGCACAGCCTGTCCCTTGCCGGTGAAATACCGCGACAGATTGCCCGAATAGCTGATCGCGTGGCCCATCACATGCGGGTCGTTGCGATCGATCAGAATGACGATGCCGGCGCGAGGCTGGGCGACGGCCGGCACGGCGGGGGCTGGAGCGCCGAGGGCCGTCGCGCCAGCGAGGAAGCCGCGGCGCGACACCGGTGCAACAGGTTCGCTCATGGCCTTCCTCCGTGTCGCGAGCGAGTGACGGCCCTGACCTAGCCGGGGCCGTCGGTTGTCGGCTTAGCCGCGCGGCGCGATCGGCGCCTTGCCGTTGCGGCCCCACAGCACGAACAGCGACAGCGCCAGCAGCACGATGTTCAGCGGCGTCACCGCGGCCTCGCCGCGCGAGAGATGGAAGGCGAGGGCGAACACCTGCAGGGTGGCGCAGCCGAGGGCGGCCAGCACGGTCAGGCGCGGCATGATGCGGGTCAGCGACGGCAGCAGGATGCCGAGGCCGCCGGCCAGATCGATCAGGCCGATGATGCGGACGAAGGTCGCGGAATGATCGCCGGTCCACGGCATCATCTGCGACAGCTCCGGGATTGGCGTGAACAGCTTTGTCACGCCGGCGAAGGCGAACAGGGCGAAGAGCAGGGCCTGGGCGGTCCACAGGCCGATGCGCAGCGCCAGGGAGGGCTGGAGCGGAAGGTCGTTGGTTGTCGTCGCGGACATCAGGGGTCTCCGAGATTGAATCCTGACGCTCACATTGATGATTTCATCCGGATTGATCATTATGCTTGCCGTTGAAGCATTGTTTCCTCTGGGTTGATGATGGATACGCTCGTCAGTATTCGGGTATTCTGCCAGGTCGCCGAGCTCAAGAGCTTCGCGGCCGCGGCCGACCGCCTGAGCCTGTCGCCGGCGATGGCCTCCAAGCACGTGATGCAATTGGAGCAGCGGCTGTCGACGCGGCTGCTCAACCGCACCAGCCGGCGGGTCGGCCTCACCGAGGCCGGCCAGGTCTATTTCGATCAGGTGCGTCCGATGCTCGATCAGCTCGACGAGGCCGAGGCCGTCGTCAGCAAGGCCACGGTGATCCCGCGCGGCACCTTGAAGGTCAGCGCGCCGGTGTGGTTCGCCAATCCGCTGTTTGCCGGCACGCTCGCGGCCTACCGCGCGCGCTACCCGGACGTCGTGATCGATCTCGATCTCAGCGGTCGGCTGGTGAACCTGGTCGAGGAGGGGTTCGATCTCGCGCTGCGCGTCTCGGCGACACCCGGAGATGGACTGATCGCCCGGCCGCTGGCTCCGGTGCTGATGCAGCTCGTGGCGTCGCCGCGTTATCTCGCCGCGGCAGGGCGGCCGAAATCGGTGGCCGATCTCAACGGCCACGCGATGCTGAAATATGCGCTGTATCCGCTGCGGACGGTCACCGTGTCCGGTCCCGAGGGCGAGGTGGCGCTGACGTTCAAGGACGTGCTGATCAGCGGCAACGAGACCCTGCTGCATCATGCCGCCGTCGCCGGGATGGGCATGGCGGTGCTGCCGCGCTGGCTGATGGCGGACGATCTCGCGAGCGGCCGGCTCGAACCGGTGCTGCCGGACGCGATGACCATCAAGGCGCCGCTGATGGCCGTCTACCCCAGCCGCAAATATCTCTCTGCGAAAGTGCGCACCTTCATCGACTTCATCGCCGCCGATCCCCTGATGAAGCAGGCCTCGGAGGGACCGCCGCCGGTGATCGACGCGACGGCGGCGGGCGGGAGGAAGAGGCGGAACGTGGGGGCGTGAGGAGAGGGAGGATGTTTGTCCGGGTGATCCGAGCTGATGACTGCCCCTGCCATAGGAGTTGTCGCCGCGTAACCGGTGCGCTCCCTCTCCCCGTTCTTACGGGGAGAGGGTCGGGGTGAGGGCAGCCGCACGGGCGGTGCAGATTCTGAGATCTGTTCCAGACGGAACATATACTAGGTAGTACTTTCGCTAGCAGCGCGGAGTCGACGTGCCCGTCCGATGGGCCGCATTCTGAGCTACTTATGTGCCATGCCCCTCACCCGGATTGCTGCGCAATCCGACCTCTCCCCGCAAAGGGCGGGGAGAGGTTGAAGCGCCCGCGCTGATAGCGGCTTCTGCTCAGAAGCACTAGCTCAAGGCCTTACGGCCGGGGCGTCCATCGTCATGCCCCGCGCGCGCGACATCAGATACAGCTCCAGCGCGATCATGTCGGGCGCGTCGAAGTCGAAGGCCTGCGCGCGCACGCCGGTCATGCAGCCGCGCAGGCGGCGTTGCAGCGAGCCCATGCCTTGCCACTCCAGGCGGTAGATCGGATAGCCGGTCGGTTGCCCCTGGGTGATGGAAGATCCCGCGAGATGCTTGTCCCAATTGTCGTCGTGGCAATTGGCGCAGGCGAGGTTGAGCTGGCCCTGGCGCTGAACGAACAGGTCGCGGCCGCGCGCGACGAACGGCGACAGCCGCGGATCGTCCCCGGCCTTGATCGGCATGCCGCGCGACTGCCTGGCGATCAGCGCCGTCAGCGCGAGCAGTTCGCGGCTCTCAGGCGCAAAGGCCGCCGCCTCCTGATGCTGCCTGCGGCAGAGATTGACGCGCTGGCCGAGATCGACCGGCGCGGTGCTGGCGGCATTGAAGGCGGGATACCGGGCCGCCACGCCCTTCATGCTGACGTCGACCGCGCCATGGCAATCGCTGCAGGATTTGCTGGCGGCGCCGGCGCTGGTCGTCCACAGCGTCTCCCCGTCGAGCACCGACAGCATCGCGGGATTGGTGGTGTCGTCGTCCTGCATCGCCTTGGTCTCCGGCGACATGAAGTCATAGCCGGAGCGGCGGTCAGCGGTCGCGATCTCGCCGGCCAGCGCGGGCAGCGCTGCGCCGAGCAGAGCCACAGCGAGGAGGGCGCGCGGCCTCATTCGACCGTGATCACTGCCGACGCGGTGGCGACGAAGCCGTTGTCGCCGATCCACTCGAAGTCGAACTTGCCGCTCTCGCTCGCGGTGGTGAAGAACGACAGGAACGGGTTGGCGGCGATGGCCGGATAGAGATCGGCGCGGAAGATTTCGGCGCCGTTGAACCTGCAGGTGAAGCTGGTGATGATGTCGCGCGGCACGACCTCGCCGGCGGCGGTGTGACGATAGCCGGGCTCCATGACGTGGCTCATCAAGGTCTTGATCTCGATGACCGCGCCGCGCCTGGCCTTGGGCGGCACGTTGACGAGGGCTGTGGGCATCACGGCATCTCCTCGGTGCAGGCGGCGAGCGTGACGATGACGTCGACGGTCGCCGACCAGAACGAGCCGTCGGAGAGTTTTGCGATCGCGACCACCTTCTGCGTGTCGGCGAGCCGGATCCGGGCCGTGACCTGGGCGCGGCCGGCGCTCGGCGCGAGGAAAAAGTTCGCGACGTTCGGCTGCGGGTTCTTCTCGTTGAAGACGTGGATGCTCTTCACGAAGCTGTCGGGCGTCATCGGATGATCGACGCTGACCGTCATCGGCACGGTGTTGCCGTTCTCGACCAGCGGCGGGATGTCGAGCCGGACTTTTCCGACGGTCACCTTGGCTTCGCCGACGAGGTTGCGGATCGCGGACGACAGCATCGCCGGCGTGGCCTGCGCGGGGCGAACGGTGACGAGCGGCAGCGCGCCCGCGACAGCGGCGGTTCTGGCCAGTTGCAGCAGATGGCGGCGAGACAGGGAAAGCGGGGCGATCATGCTGTCCATATGGGCTCACTCGCGCAGGGTCGCGAGATAGGCGACGATGTCTTCGATCTGCTCCGCTGACAGGATCGGCTTGTCGCGCCAGGCGGAGCCGACGCGCGTCA
This sequence comes from Bradyrhizobium sp. SZCCHNS2022, assembly GCF_032377575.1. Classification (NCBI taxonomy): domain Bacteria; kingdom Pseudomonadati; phylum Pseudomonadota; class Alphaproteobacteria; order Hyphomicrobiales; family Nitrobacteraceae; genus Bradyrhizobium; species Bradyrhizobium sp. SZCCHNS2022. The sequence continues at coordinate 535,722 of NZ_JAUHHZ010000001.1, forward strand.
GGCCGTCGGCGCGGTAGTAGGACGGCATGATCGTATCCGGATTGAGCCTGGAGGCATCGACCAGCCGCAACCGCAGCTGCGCGGGCGCGGAACGGCTGCCCGCGCCCGTGAGGCTCGGCGCCAGATCGCCCTGGAAGCGTGCCTCCGGAAACGGACCGGAATGACAGAGGATGCAGGTCGAGCTGCGCGCGAGCACCAGCGCGCGGCCGCGCGTGGAATCGCCGGGCAGGCCGGTGAGCGAGTCCGGGATGCCGTCGCCGACGATCGTCGTGGATTTCAGCGCCTGCGCAGCGGCGGTCGCGGGCAGGGCGGCGAGGATCAACAGGACGAGCCGGCTAGCCAAAGGCATCATGGGTCAAGGCCTCGAACCAACTCGTTGCCTCCTCGGCCTCCGATGCGCGCGTCGCGCGCGGCGCGTCGATGGGGCTGCTGTGCCCGCCCTCGACTTCGGCGAACAGGTCGCCCTTGGGCTGATACAGGCCCGACAGCGAGAACGCGTAGTCCGGCGCGACCAGGCTGTAGCAGATGCCCGTCAGCGGCGGCCGCTCGACCTGTCGTCCCATCAGGTCGCGCGCGATCACCGCCGCGCACGTCTTGCCCTGCGCCTGCGCGGCGCCGGCCGATTTCGGAATGCCGCCGCCGAGGCAGGCATCGCCGATCACGTGGACATCGGCCAGCAGCTTCGAGGCGAAGGTTGCCGCGTCGATTGGGCACCAGCCGGTGCGGTCGGCCGCGCCGGCGAGCGAGGCGATGCGGCCGGCCTTCTGCGGCGGGATGATGTTGGCGACGTCGGGCGTGTAATTGCCGAACTCGGTGATGACGGTGCGGCTCGCCACGTCGACGCCGGTGACGCGGCCGCCCTGCGAGAGCGGAATGCGCTCGATCATGCCCGGGTAGAGATCCTTCCATGCCTGCTCGAACAGCCTCTGCTGCGAGAAGCCGTCCTTGGCGTCGAGGATCAGCACCTTCGACTTCGGCTTGGTCGCCATCAGATGGTGCGCGATCAGGCTGGCGCGCTCGTAGGGCGCCGGTGGGCAGCGCGAGGGATTGGCGGGGACGGCGATCGCCACGGTGCCGCCGTCCGGCATCGCCGCGATCTGCCGGCGCAGCAGCAGGGTCTGCTCGCCGGCCTTGTAGGCGTGCGGCATCGCCATCGACGCGGCTTCGTCATAGCCCTGCAGCGCCGTGACGTCGATGTCGATGCCCGGCGCCAGCACCAGGCGGTCATAGGCGATGGTGGCGCCGTCGGCGAGCGTGACCTTGTGCGCCGGCGCATCGATCGCCGTGGCCGCCTGCAGCACGACGCGGACGCCCTCGGCGGCGATCCTGTCGTAGCCGAACTGCTGCGCATGGATGTCGCGCAGGCCGGCGATCACCTCATTGCTCAGGGGGCACGAGGTGAATGTCCTGTTGGCCTCGACGAGCGTGACATCGAGCCTGGCATCGGCCGCGTGCAATGCGCGGGCACAGCTCGCGCCGCCAAAACCGCCGCCGATCACGACGACGCGGGCCGCGGCTTGCGCGCGCAGCACGGCAGGGGCGGCGATCATCGCGACGCTTGCCGCGATCAGGCCGCCGACCTCTCTGCGCGTGCGCGATCGGGTGAACGTCATGGGTTCAGACTAGCACGGCGGCGGCCATTGCTGCGAACGGCCGCCGCCGCGTCTCTCATGCGAAGGTGATGTTCTGGTCGCGCAGCGGCACCGAGTGGATGCGCTTGCCGGTGGCGGCGAAGAACGCGTTCAGCACGGCAGGCGCGGCGACGCCGATGGTCGGCTCGCCGACACCGCCCCAGAAGCCGCCGCTCGGGATCATGATCGCTTCCACCTTCGGCATCTCGGCGATGCGCATCGAGTTGTAGCTGTCGAAATTGGTCTGCTCGATCCGGCCGTCCTTCACCGTACAGCCGCCATAGAACAGCGCCGACAGGCCATAGACGAACGAGCCTGCGATCTGCCTCTCGACCTGTGCGGGGTTGACGACGTAGCCCGGATCGGTCGAGGCGACGATGCGATGGATCTTGATCTTGCTGCCGTCGATCACCGAGATCTCGGCCGCGCCGGCGACGTAGCTGCCATAGCCGTGCAGCTGCGCCAGCCCGCGATAGACGCCTTCCGGCGCCGGCGTGCCCCAGCCGATCTTCTCGGCCACGGCGTTGAGCACCGCGAGATGCTTCGGGGTCTTGCTCATCAGCTTGCGGCGGAATTCCAGCGGGTCCTGGCCGACGGCGTTGGCGAGCTCATCCATGAAGCATTCGAGATAGATCGCGTTCTGGTTCACGTTGACGCCGCGCCAGAAGCCCGGATTGATGTGCGGGTTGCGCATCGAGTGTTCGATCAGCAAATTCGGCACGGAATAGCCGATCGTCGCCTCGCCCGAGGGCGCCAGCCCCTGGAAGGTCGCGGGGTCCTTGCCGTTGACCAGCGCGTCGGGGCGCAGGCTGAACAGGATCGACTGGCCGGAGATGCGCATGTGCAGCGCGGTCAGGTTGTTGTCGGCGTCGAAGCCGCCGGTCAGCTTGCACTGCGTGATCGGGTGATAGCGGCCATGCGTCATGTCCTCCTCGCGCGACCAGATCAGCTTGACCGGCGTGCCCGGCATTTCCTTCGCGATCTTCACCGCCTGGCGGACGTAATCGGTCTGGCCGCGCCGGCCAAAGCCGCCGCCGAGGATCAGCTTGTGCACCTCGCATTTGTCGGCCGGCAGGCCCGACGCCTCCAGCACCGCCGCGAACGCCGCCTCGCCGTTCTGCGTGCCGCACCACACCTCGCAACGCTCGGGCGTGTAGAGCGCGGTCGCGTTCATCGGCTCCATCGTGGCGTGGTTCTGATAGGGATAGTTGTAGGTAGCCTCGACCTTCTTCACCGCGCTCGCCAGCGCCGCCTTGGCGTCGCCATTCTCGTTGCCGACGAAGGCCGGACCGGAGTCCAGGCCCTCGGCCAGCCATTTGCCGATCGACTCCGACGAGACTTTTGCATTCGGACCTTCGTCCCACACGATCGGCAGCGCATCGAGCGCGGTCTTGGCGTGCCACCAGGTGTCGGCGACCACGGCGACCGCGGTGCCGTCGATCGCGATCACCTTCTTGACGCCCTTCATGCCGGCGATCTTGGCCTCGTCATAGCTCTTGAGCTTGCCGCCGGTGACCGGGCAGTCCTTGATCGCGGCGTTGAGCATGTTCGGCAGCTTGATGTCGGCGCCATAGATCATCGCGCCCGTGACCTTGTCGGCGGTGTCGAGCCGCTTCACGCCCTTGCCGATCAGGGTCCAGTCCTTCGGATCCTTCAGCTTGACGTCGGCAGGCGGCGTGAGCTTCGCAGCGGCCTCCGCGACCTTGCCGTAGGTGGTGGTCTTGCCCGAGGCCTTGTGGGTAATGACGCTGTTGGCGGCGGTGCATTCGGCGACCGGCACCTTCCACGCGTCGGCGGCGGCCTGGATCAGCATCATGCGCGCGGCGGCGCCGCCCTTGCGGACATAGTCCTGCGACGAGCGGATGCCGCGGCTGCCGCCGGTGGAGAAATCGCCCCACACACGCTTGCGCGCGACGTTCTGGCCGGGCGTCGGATATTCGGTCGTGACCTTGCTCCAGTCGCAGGCGAGTTCTTCCGCGACGAGCTGGGCGAGACCGGTCAGCGAGCCCTGGCCCATCTCGGAGCGGGCGATGCGGATCACCACGGTGTCATCAGGCCGTATCACGACCCAGGCGTTGACCTCGGGCGAGCCATCGGCGGCGCGAACCACCTGCGGGCCGCCGAAGGGGATGTCGAGCCCGAGCGCGAGGCCGCCGCCGAGCGCGGCGGTGCCGATGACGAAGGAGCGGCGGTTGAGGCGCGGCGTCACGTGCTGGTTCATGCCGGCCTCCTCAGGCGTTCGCCGCGGCGTGGATCGCCTCGCGCACCTGCGCGAAGGTTCCACAGCGGCAGATGTTGGTGATGGCGTCGTTGATGTCCTGGTCGCTTGGCTTCGGATTGTCCTTGAGCAGCGCCGCGACGGCCATGATCATCCCGCTCTGGCAGTAGCCGCATTGCGGAACGTCGTTCTCGAGCCAGGCCTGCTGCACCTTGTGCAGGCCATTGTCCGCCGCGAGGCCCTCGATGGTGGTGATCTGCTTGCCGACCGCCTCGGAGACGGTGACGCCGCAGGAGCGCACGGCGCTGCCGTCGAGATGCACGGTGCAGGCGCCGCATTGTGCGATGCCGCAGCCATATTTGGTGCCGGTCAGCCCGGCGTTCTCGCGGATCGCCCACAGCAGCGGCGTGTCGGGCTCGACGTCGAGATCAAAAACTTTGCCGTTAATCGTCAGGTTTGCCATCGCAGATCCCTTTCGTTCAACTCGCCAGTTGAACTGAGGGGCGCACTGTGGCGCGAAGGTTGGAATCCTTCAAATCAAGAATATGCGTTTGCGGCGCGGAAGATTTGTGATGGGACGGGGTTGGAGTTTGCTCGAACTCATCAGCCCCGCGGCGGCGCCACCGCCAGCCGCAGGAAACTCATCACGCTGCCGAGCGCGGCGAAGCCGGCGCCGAGCGCCAAAGCGAGGGTTGCCCCCTCGCGTCCGGCGAGGCTGAAGCACAGCGCCGCCAGCGCCGCGCCGGTGGTCTGGCCGGTCAGCCGCGCCGTCGCGACGATGCCGCTGGCGCCGCCGCTGCGATGGGGCGGGGCGCTTGACATGATGGCCTTCATATTCGGTGCCTGGAAGAAGCCGAAGCCGATGCCGCAGATCAGCATCCGCCAGACGATGTTCGGAATGCTCGGGTTCTCCGGCAGCGTGGCGAGCAGCGCCATGCCGGTTCCGAGCATCACGAGGCCGATGCCGCCGAGCAGGCCGGCGGGAAAGCGATCGGACAGCCGCCCGGCGATCGGGGCCATGATCGTGACGGCGAGCGGCCAGGGCGTCATGAAGAAACCGGTCTCGACCTGCGAGCGCTGCAATATGTCCTCGAAGTAGAACGGCAGCGACACGAAGCCGAGGCCTTGGACTGCAAACGAGCACACCGCCGTCGCCGCCGACAGTGCGAACACGCCGCGGCGGAACAGGTCGATCGGCAGCATCGGCGCGGGATGATCAGCCTGCCGCCGCGCGAGGATGATGCCGAGCACCAGCGCGCCGACCAGTTCGGCCACGACCATGGCCGGTGTCGCGCCATGCGCGGCGCTGCCGATGCCGGTGATGAAGAGACCGAGGCACAGCGCGGCGAGGCCGGCGCCGAGGAAGTCGAAGGCGTGCTCGGCGCGCGGCGTCTTCGGCAGCATCTTCAGGCCGATGGCGATTGCGATCAGGCCGAACGGCAGGTTGATCGCGAACAGCCACGGCCAGGAGCCGAGCGAGAGAATGGCCGAGGCGATCGTCGGCCCGAAGGTGAAGGAGATGCCGACCACCAGCGCATTGTGGCCGAGCCCGCGCCCGAGCATCTTGCCGGGATAGACATAGCGCACCAGCGCGGTGTTGACGCTCATGATGCCGCTGGCGCCGAGCCCCTGCAATGCGCGGGCGATCACCAATGTCGGCAGCGACCAGGCCAGCGCGCAGCCGACCGAGGCCAGTGTGAACAGCAAGAGGCCGCCGAGATAGATGCGCTGGTGGCCGACGATCTCGCCGAGCGCCCCGAGCGGCAGCAGGGTGGCGACGAGAGCGATCTGATAGATGTTGACGACCCAGACCACCTCGGCCGGCGAGACGTGGAGATCATTGGAGATCGACGGCAGCGCGATGTTGGCGATGGCGACGTCGAGCGAGGCCATCGACAGCGCGGTGAAGATCGCCGCGATCGCCCAGGGCCGTTGGCTGGCTGGCAGGCCATCGGCGCCGTCGCCGGCGAGCTTCGAAGCGTGGTGGCGGTTGGACATGGGGACCTTTTGGGCCTTTGGTGAGCGCGTCTCGGATGAGCATGTACACGGGGGCGGGTGAGAGCCCCAGCCGTCGCTGGCGCATGGCCGTATGCGTCAGGCTGCAACGCGAGATGGCCCATGCAGAAGGAGCTAACCCCGTCTTGCTCCGTCATTCCGGGGCATTCGCGCGCAAAACGGCGCAGCCGTTTTGAAGCAGCGCGAATGAGCCTGGAATCCATAACCACGGACGGAGGTGGGGCGCGAGACGCCCACCACCAGCCTGCCTCACACGATGTCCTGAGGGTATGGGTTCCGGGCTCGTGCTGCGCTTGCGGCCGACTGCGTCGGCCTCAAGCTCCGCGCGCCCCGGAACGACGCGGGGGAGAGTGCGGTCCGCGTGCTCATGGCCTCGCCGGCGGCATCGTCACGGTGCTGACGCGGACATCTATTTCGACTATCTTCCGATGCAAACTGGCCATCAAGGCAGAACAAGGCAGGGAGCCCACGAGGAGATCAATGAGCACAGTCAAAGACGCTCTGGCGCAGAAGAGTGGCGCCCTCATCCATGTTCGGTCCCGCGACATGGTCGTCGAAGCCTTGCGCCAGATGCGCGACCATCGGGTCCGGTCGGTGCTGGTCATCGACGACGACGTGCTGGTCGGTATCGTCACCCAGGGTGACTGCGCCATCAAGGTGCTGCTGCCTGGGCTCGATGCGAAGGAGACGCCGGTCGGCCAGGTGATGACGGCCAACCCGGTGACAGTCAGACCGGACCACCGGCTCGACAGCTGCATGGCGATGATGTCCCAGCGCGGCTTTCGCCATCTGCCGGTGCTGAACGCGGGCAGGGTGGTTGGCGTGATCTCGATCGGAGACGTCGTCAAGAACATCATCCGGGATCTGGAGCACAACGTCGACGACCTGATGGGCTACATCATGAAGGACGGCCCAGGGGGCTGACAGGCGACCGGTGTCCGCTGATGACCACAGCGGATTCTGGTGGGGCAACAACGAGTGTCCTTGCGCAGACGTCCCGCTTCAGAGGTCGAAGACCGTAGGCGGATGCGATGCGTCGCACGGCGTCGGCCGATCCTGCTCGCCTTCAATCAAGCCCGGCGCGGAAACCAGCACAGAGCGTTCGGACGACGTTGCGAGCCATTTGCTCGCTCGGAAGATTGGCTGCAGCCGCAGCTGCGACGTGAGCGGGATGAACGAAAACAGTGACTGCATCTCGTACGACGCCGGCTGCAGCATCAACATCGTCGACCTTTATTTCACCGCGTCTTTTCGCGTCAGCAAGAATGCGGGCGATGAGCGACGTCATGGCCCGAGAATAGGCCGCGATGATCTCCGGCCTCTCCTCCACGATGCGACGGTACAGCCCGTAGACTTCCGGATCGGCAGCGAAGCGCTCGCGCTTGCGTGCGTGCAGCGCAAGCACGATGCCTTCTATCCGCTCTGCGAAAGGTCCTTCAGCCTCCGCGAAGCGAGTAGCCATTTCTTCCTCATCACGCATGGCCTCGATGACCAGGGCATCGAAGAGGTCAGCTTTGGAGCGGAAGTGACGATAGATCGTCGTGTGTGACGTGCCCATGGCTCGGGCGACATCGACAACGTTGGTCTTGGCTTCGCCATGACGTCGCACCTGGTCACGTGCGGCATCGAGGATCTGCGCCCGAAACGAATTTTCGTCGTCAGGGGAAGGGGTTGTGGGGTTGGAAGCCTTCGATTTCATGGTCATTTCACAATAGCGATGCGTGCCTGAATACGCAAACGAACAAAATATGAAATATGTTCGTTGACTTTTGAACGGGCGGCCATCAAGGTTGGACATCAACCGAAGAGGTCCGTCATGATTGCTTCCGCTTCATCGCCCCGCCCTCCGCGCCTCGCGCTTGTCACTGGTGGCTCAGGCTATGTCGGAAGTCGCCTGATCGCGCGTCTTCTCAGCGAGTCTTGGCAGGTGCGCGCGCTCGCCCGCAGCGCCGACAGCGAGGCGAAGGTGAAGAGCCTCGGAGCGAGTCCCGTCCCCGGCGAACTCAACGACGAACAATCGCTGCGACAGGCGATGGATGGGTGCGAGGTCGTGTTCCACGTCGCCGCGCATTTCAAGCTTTGGGGGCAGCCGAAGGTCTTCGATGCGGTCAACGTCGAAGGGACGCGCTCGGTCGTCAACGCTGCAGCTGCGACGACCAGCGTGCGCCGCGTGGTCGCAGTGAGCGCTGCGGCCGTTGTCATGGGTGATCCCAAACCCATGTTCGATGTCGACGAGAGCCTCCCTCTGCAGACGCGCGCGTTCTCGCCTTATGGATCATCGAAGGCCGAAGGTGAGCGCGCCTTGCTTGCCGCCAACGGCGCGAGGCCAGGTCTGGAGACAGTCGCACTGCGGCCACCGTTCATTTGGGGCGGCGAGATGCCGACCCTTGATCACATGGTGCAGACGGTCCATGCCGGCCGATGGCAGTGGGTCTCCGGCGGCGAACAGGCCATGTCGAGCTGTCATGTCGACAATCTGTGTCATGCGCTGCTTCTCGCCGCAGACGCGGGTCGGGGCGGCCACGCCTATTTCGTCGCGGATGCCGAGCGGAGCACTTTGAAAAGCTTCATTTCATCACTGCTTGCCACGCGCGAGGTGACTGCACCGGACAAGGCGATCTCGTTCAGGATGGCCTGGATCGCCGCTGGCATCATGGGCGCCGCGTGGCGTGGACTGCGCATGAAGGGCGAGCCGCCGATTACGCGGCAAATGTTACGCCTTATCGGCCAGCCGTTCACAATCAGCATCCGAAAGGCTCAAGCCGAGTTGGGCTACACGCCGCAGATCACGATGCACGAAGGGCTGTCCGCGATGCGGAAGACCCAGCCAAAGTTCGCTGGTGCGTATGCCCCACAGGTCGAACGCCGCGCGAGCGTTGCCTCGTGACGACCTTATCAGGCCGTCTCGGTGCCTGCTTGTCGGAAGTCCCGTCGCCTTCGCGCGAGCGTGCTGCCGCCGCGCGCGTCTGCACGGACTAACACCTACGATCAAGGACCGCCAAAATTGCCTGACCAGGCGGGACGTCAGCTGCGCCTGATCTAACCGAACGTCCGAGTCGCCGTGTCGAGCTAAGCGCCGACCGGGCGCGCCAATCGCTCGATCGTCTGGTTATGCCGCGTCAGCAGCTCGCACGCATGACCGATCTGCCGCTCGCGCAGCGCCTGCAGGATCAGGCGGTGATCGCCGTTGCTGCGCGGGCGCCAGCCGGCGGTGCGGGCCATGGTGAGCACGAGGCGCGAATTGGCGAGACGCAGTCCGTCGAGGCTCGCGAGCAGGCGCGGCATCGCGCAGGGCGCAACCAGCGCGCGGTGGAAGGCGCGGTTGGCGGTCTCGAATTCCTGGATGGTCTCGGCGTTGTCGCCCTCGATCAGCGCGAGTTCGATCGCGGCGAGATGCGCCGGCGTGTAGCGCGGCGCGGCATTGCGCAGCGCCACCACTTCGAGCGCGACGCGCATCTCGACGATCTCCTTGGTGGACTTCGCATCGAGCGGCGCCACCCGCACGCCGCGCCGGGGCGCTGCGACCACGAGATAGAGCGCCTCGAGCTGCCGGAACGCCTCCCGCACCGGCACGTGGCTGGAGTTGAACTCGCGCGCGATGTGGTCCTGGCGCAGCGGCGCGTCCGGGAGCAGGGCGCCGCTGACGATGCGTTCGGTGATCGCTTCGGCGATGCGATGCGCCGTGGTGACGTTTTCGTCCTGCATGATGATAGATTATCTATCGAAAAACCTGATGCGGGGGAAGCTTCGGTATCCTACGGTCTGAGCTGGACGACTTTCATAGATAATATCTATGAAAATCTATAATTTGGAGTATGAACATGGCCGAGGTGAGCCGCTCGTCGTCGCAGCAGATCGAGCATGGCGACGCTGTGCGTCATGATTGGACGAGGGACGAGGCCGAGGCGCTGTACGGCCTGCCGTTTCCGGACCTGATGTTTCTCGCCCAGTCCACGCATCGCCGGCATTTCGATCCGACCCGGCTGGAGACGGCGAGCCTGCTCAGCATCAAGACCGGCGGCTGCCCGGAGGATTGCGGCTACTGCTCGCAGAGCGCGCATTACGACACCGGGCTGAAGGCGACCAGGCTGATGGACCATGATGCCGTCGTGGCGACCGCGCGGCGCGCGAAGGCCGCCGGTGCGGAGCGCTTCTGCATGGCAGCGGCCTGGCGCAGCCCGAAGGACCGTGATCTCGACCAGGTCTGCGACATGGTCAGCGCGGTGAAGGGGTTGGGCATGGAGACCTGCGTGACCCTGGGCATGCTGACGCCGCCGCAGGCGCAGCGGCTCAAGCAGGCCGGGCTCGACTACTACAACCACAATGTCGATACCTCGCCCGAGTACTACGACCGCATCATCACCACGCGCACCCTGCAGGACCGCATCGACACGCTGGCACATGTGCGCGAGGCCGGCATCAAAACGTGCTGCGGCGGCATCATCGGCATGGGCGAGGAGGTCGACGACCGGCTCGGCATGCTGGTGCTGCTCGCCAATCTCGCCGCGCATCCGGACAGCCTGCCGATCAACGTGTGGAACGAGGTCAAGGGCGTGCCGGTCAACGACACGGCGGCGCGGCCCGACGGAATCGCGCTGGTGCGGCTGATCGCGGTGGCGCGGATCATGATGCCACGGAGCGTGGTGCGCCTGTCCGCCGGCCGGCAGTATATGAGCGACGAGCTGCAGACCCTGTGCCTGCTGGCCGGCGCCAACTCGATCTTCATCGGCGACGTGCTGCTGACCACGGCCAATCCGCAGGCCGCACGCGACGCGGATCTGCTCGCGCGGCTCGGCATGACATCGTCCTTGTCGGCGCGCGCCGGCACCAGGGGCGAGGGCCACGCCGCCGACGTTTCGCCCGCGGCCTGATCCGAACATCTCATCAGCATCACGACGCGCGCGGCTTGCCGCGTGGTGCCGATCCTTGCCGTCGACCGACCGAGGGGCGCAGCGATGACCATGCCTTCGAACAGATTGGCGATCTATGCCGACGGTCTCCAGGCGCTCGCAGCCGATGACCGGCTGCGACGGCTCGTGCCCAGGTCGGGTCTGGATTTCTCCTCCAACGACTATCTTGGCCTCGCGCAGTCGCCGCGTATCAAGCGCGCGGTCGCCGCGGCCATGGAGGCGGGCACGCCGGTCGGCGCCGGCGGCTCACGGCTGCTGCGCGGCAATTGCGCGGAGCACGAACGGCTCGAGGTGGAGGCGGCGCGGTTCTTCGGCGCCGACGGCGCACTGTTCTTCGGCTCTGGCTACGTCGCCAATTTCGCCGTGCTCACGACGTTGCCGCAACGTGACGATCTGCTTCTGCTCGATGCGCTCGTCCACGCCAGCACCCACGAGGGCGCACGTGCCGGCCGCGCCGAGATCTGTCAGTTCGCCCACAACGATGCGCAGGCCGCCGAGGATGCGATCATGATCTGGCGCCGGGACGGCGGCGTCGGCCGGCCCTGGATCGTCGTCGAAAGCCTCTACAGCATGGATGGCGACATCGCGCCCTTGGACGATCTGATCGCGGTGGCTGAACGGCACGACGCCTTCCTGTTGATCGACGAGGCGCATGCGACCGGCGTGCTCGGTCCGCAGGGGCGGGGCCTTGCCGCCCGGTTCGAAGGCCGCGACGACACGGTCATCGTGCACACCTGCGGCAAGGCGCTGGGCGCCGCGGGCGCGCTGGTCACGGCGCATCGCGTGCTGCGCGAGACGCTGGTCAACCGCTGCCGTCCCTTCATCTTTGCCACGGCGCCGTCGCCGCTGATGGCTGTGGCCGTCTTGGAGGCGCTGGCGATTCTGCTGGACGAGCCGGAGCGGCAGCAGAGGCTGGCGCAACTGGTGGCGTTCGCGCATCGCGAGATCGCCGCGCGCTTCGGCCGGACCTGGTCGTCCTCTCAGATCATCCCCTACATCGTCGGCGACAATGCGCGCGCGATGGTTCTTGCCGCCGGCCTGCAGCAGCGCGGCTTCGACATCCGCGGCATCCGGCCGCCCACCGTGCCCGCCGGGACCGCGCGTCTCAGGCTGTCACTGACCTTGAACGTCGACGAGGCCGCGATCGCGGCGCTGCTCGACGCGCTGGTCGAGCTCGAAGGAGAGCAGCGATGGCGCAGCGCATCGTAGTCACGGGCACCGACACCGGCATCGGCAAGACCGTGTTCGCGGCCGGCCTGACGGCGCTGCTCGGCGCCCGCTATTGGAAGCCTGTGCAGGCTGGCCTTGCCGAGGCGACGGACTCGCGCCGTGTCCAGCAGCTCGCCGGGCTCGCCGACGACCGTGTGATCCCCGAACGCTACCGATTGGCCACGCCCGCCTCGCCGCATCTGGCGGCGCGCCTCGACGGGATCAGCATCGATCCGCTCCGCCTCGATCCGCCCGACTCGGGCGACGTGCCGATCGTGATCGAAGGCGCCGGCGGCGTCATGGTGCCGCTCGACGGCGACACGCTGTATCTCGACGTCTTCGCCCGCTGGCGGTGCCCGGTGGTGCTGTGTGCACGCACCAGCCTCGGCACCATCAACCATTCGCTGCTGTCATTGGCGGCGCTGCGCAGCCGCGGCATCGACATGCTCGGCGTGGCCTTCATCGGCGACGCCAATCCCGACGGCGAGGCGACGATCTGCCGTCTCGGCGCGGTCAAGCGTCTCGGCCGCCTGCCCTGGCTCGCGCCGCTCACCGGCTCCTCGCTGCAGCAGGCCTTCAGAGACGAATTTCGGCGGATGGACTTCGAGCGATGACAGGCGCGGCTTCACCGATCTGGCATCCATTCACCCAGCATGCGCTGCAGCCGCAGATGACGCCGATCGTGCGCGGCGAGGGCGCCTATCTCCATGCGGCCGACGGCCGGCGCATCATCGACGCCATCGCCTCGTGGTGGGTGGTCACGCATGGTCATTGTTGTCAGCATATCGTGCGCGCGATCCAGGCGCAGGCCGAACGGCTGGATCAGGTGATCTTCGCCGGGCACACCCACGAGCCGGCCGAGCAGGTCGCCGCAGGCCTGCTGGAGCTTGCGCCAGCCGGCCTGGCGCACGTGTTCTTCTCCGACTCCGGGGCCACCAGCGTCGAGGTCGCGCTGAAGATGGCGCTCGGCTATTTCAGGAACATCGGCGCGCCGCGCACGCGCCTCGTGGTGATGCAGCATTCCTATCACGGCGACACCATCGGCGCGATGTCGGTCGGCGCGCGCGGCGTGTTCAACGCCGCCTATGAGCCGCTGCTGTTCGACGTGGCGGTCGTGCCGTTTCCGGCTCAGGGCCGCGAGCAGGCGACGCTCGATGCGCTGGCCGCGATCTGCGCGCGGGATCGTCCGGCAGCCTTCATCGTCGAGCCGCTGGTGCTCGGCGCCGGGGGCATGCTGATGTACCCGCCCGCCGTGCTGCGCGAGATGCATCGGATCTGCCGTGCGTTCGGCGTGCTGTTCATCGCCGACGAGGTGATGACCGGCTGGGGCCGCACCGGGACGCCGTTCGCCTGCGCGCAGGCGGACATCGCGCCCGACATCGCCTGCTACGCGAAGGGGCTCACCGGCGGCACGCTGCCGCTCGCGGTGACGCTCTGCAACGACGCCATCTTCGAGGCGCATCTCGCGGCCGATCGCGCACGAACCTTCTTCCATTCCAGCTCGTACACCGCCAATCCGATCGCGTGCGCGGCGGCATCAGCCAATCTCGAGCTGTGGCGCCAGCCCGAGACGCCGGCGCGGGTCGCCGCGGTCGTGGCAGCGCAGCAGCGTTGCCTGGCGCGCTTCCGCTACGATGAGCGTTTCTCCGATCTCCGGCAGTGCGGCACCATCACGGCGCTCGATCTCCATGCCGATGAGCCCGGCTATCTCGCGGAGGTCGGGCCGAAGCTCCAGGCGTTCTTCCGCGACAGCGACGTGCTGCTGCGGCCGCTCGGGCACACGATCTACGTGATGCCGCCATATTGCGTCACGCCGGATGATCTCGACACGATCTATTCGGCGATCGACGCGGCCGTCGATCACGTGCTCTGAGGAGTCGTTCCGCCGGGCGCAATTTGCGCTTCACGAGTCCCCGCATTAGCATCGTACGAACGAAGTTCGTTGCGGGGAGGAGGCAGTCATGAACGCACCGGCCGGCGGTGGCAGCGCCAAGGAGACCAAGGAGGCCAGCCTGGCCGTCAGTGCGGCGCAGCAGGCGACGCTGGAGACGCTGCCGTTCGACGACACCGCCGATTTCGACGATGCCGCGCGCGGCTTTCTCGGCACCATCGACCAGGCCAAGGTCACGACGGCGCAGGGGCGCAGCGTCTGGAGCCTCGAACCCTACGGCTTCCTCGACGCCGAGGATGCGCCGCCGACCGTCAATCCCAGTCTGTGGCGGCAGGCGAAGCTGAACATGCATCACGGCCTGTTCGAGGTCGTCCCCGGCGTCTACCAGGTGCGCGGGCTCGACATCGCCAACATGACCTTGATCGAGGGCCGCACCGGCGTCATCGTGGTGGACACGCTGACCTCGATCGAGGGCGCGCGCGCTGCGCTCGATCTCTACTATCAGCATCGCGGCACGAGGCCGGTCATGGCCGTGATGTTCACGCATACCCACACCGATCATTGGGGCGGCGCCCGCGGGGTGGTGGATGAGGACGCCGTGACCAGCGGCCGCGTGCCGCTGATCGCGCCCAACCTGTTCATCGAGCACGCCGTGTCCGAGAACATCATCGCGGGTCCCGCGATGCTGCGCCGGGCGCAGTATCAGTTTGGGCCGCTGCTCGCGAAAGGTCCCAGGGGGCATGTCGATTGCGGGCTTGGCAAGACGATGGCGGCGGGCGGCGTGGCGTTGCTGCGGCCAAATGATCTGATCATGGCGACCGGCGACACCAGGACCATCGATGGCGTCAGCTTCGAATTCCAGATGGCGCCGAACAGCGAGGCGCCGGCGGAGATGCATTTCTTCGTGCCGCGCTACAAGCTGTTGAACCTCGCCGAGAACTGCACGCACAACTTCCACAATCTGCTGCCGTTTCGTGGCGCCGACGTGCGCGACGCGCTGGCGTGGTCGAAATATCTCGGCGAGGCCCTGCAATTATGGGGCGGCAAGGTCGAGGTGATGTGCGGCCAGCATCACTGGCCGGTCTGGGGCGCCAGCCGCATCGACGGCATGATCCGCGAGCAGCGCGATCTCTACAAGTTCGCGCATGACCAGACCCTGCGGCTGATGAATCACGGCCTGACGGCAAATGAAATCGCCGAGCAGATCGCGCTGCCGAAAAGCCTTGAAGGCGCGTGGCACGCGCGCGGCTATTACGGCCACATCCGCCACAATGTGAAGGCGATCTATCAGAAATATCTCGGCTGGTACGACGCCAACCCGGTCAATCTCGATCCGCTGCCGCCGGTCGAAGCCGGCAGAAAGTACGTCGCCTATATGGGCGGCGCGGAGCCTCTGCTTGCACGGGCGCGCGAGGACTTCGCGAAGGGCGAGTTCCGTTTCGTGGCGCAGGTCGTCTCTCATCTCGTGTTCGCCGAGCCCGACAACGCCGAGGCCCGTGCGCTGCTCGCCGATACGCTGGAGCAGCTCGGCTATGCCGCCGAAAGCGCGACCTGGCGCAACGCCTATCTGTTCGGTGCGCAGGAGCTCCGTCACGGCATGCCGGAGGTGCCGGCACGTCCGGGCATGCCGCGCGAGACCTTGGCCGCGTTGCGCACCGAGCAATTATGGGATGTGCTCGGCGTGCGCCTGAACGGACCCAAGGCCGAGGGCAAGCACATCGTCCTGAACTGGACCTTCACTGACACCGGCGAGCGCTTCACGCTCACCTTGCAGAACTGCGCGCTGACCTATGCCGTGGGGGTGCAGGCTTCCACGGCCGACGCCGGCTTCACCCTGGCGCGCGCCACGCTTGACGAGATCATCGCCAAGGCGACGACCTTTCCGGAAGCCGTCGCTGCCGGCAAGATCAGCTTCGTGGGCAATCCGATGCGGCTCGCCGAACTGATGTCGCTGATGGACGAGTTTCCGCGGATGTTCGAGATCGTCGAGCCGAAGCGCGCGAAGGTGACTTGAGAAAGACGGAGGAGGTCGGCCCGTCCGGTCACCGACCTCCGTGATGCGTCGATCATTCCGCGCTGCTGACCAGCCGGATGCGCGGCTCGGCGCGCTCGATCAGACGGCGGTAGGCCGCGAGATAATCAAGCGCCATGCGCCGCGCGGTGAAGCGCTGCTCGAACCGCTCGCGCACGCCGGCGCGGCTGAGATCGCGGAGGCGGCCCACGGCGGCGACGGCGCTGAGCTCGTCCTCGACGACGAAGCCGGTGACGCCGTCGTCGATCACCTCGGGAACCGAGCCGCGGTTGTAGGCGATGACCGGCGTGCCGCAGGCCATCGATTCGATCATCACCAGGCCGAATGGCTCGGGCCAGTCGATCGGCAGCAACAGCCCGAGCGCGCCGGACAGGAACTCCGGTTTCTCGTGGTCGCCGATCTCGCCGATATACTCGACCAGCGGGTTGCCCCGGATCAGCGGAGAGATCAGCTGATCGAAATAATCCTGGTCGGCGCGATCCACCTTGGCGGCGATCTTGAGCTGGATGCCACAGCGCATCGCGATGTTGATGGCGCGGTCGACGCCCTTCTCCGGCGCGATGCGGCCGAGCACCGCAAGATAGCTCGGCGTCACCGGCCGGGGCATCAGCAGCTGCTCGGGCAATCCATGCAGAACGGTGCGCACCCAGTTGGCATTCGGCACCGGGCGGCGCTGCGAGTCGGAGATCGAGATGACGGGAACATCCTTGAATATGGAGAACACCGGCTGATGTTCCGGCAGATCGAGCCTGCCATGCAGCGTGGTCAGGAACGGGGTCGGTTGCCGGTGGAACAGCGAGAACGGGTAGTAGTCGAGATGGAAGTGCAGGATGTCGAATTCTTCATCGTCGCATTTCTGGCGGACGCTCTCCAGCATCACCATGTGCAGCGCGTTCGGGTCTCTGACGGATCCGTCCAGGCGCAGCGCCTTCGGCCATGTCGGAGAGAGCTTCGCCGAGGTTTGCGAATCGCCGCTGGCGAACAGCGTGACGTCGTGACCGAGGGCCACGAGCTCCTCGGTCAACCAATGAACGACCCGCTCAGTGCCGCCGTAGAGCTTCGGAGGCACGGCCTCCGTCAATGGAGCAACCTGCGCAATGCGCATCTCACCGTCTCCTGTTCGTGATCATGGATGAAGCCCCCAATCGGCACCGGCACTGCCGCAGCGGGAACGTGGTCGCAGTGGTGAAGTTCCGGTGCTGCGATCACTCTTTCTTCGACACAACGTGTTCCCACGCGTCTCATTGATGCCCGCATCGTCTTCGAACCCGTTCGGCACGCGATCATGCAGATGCAGCAGGGCGGCTGTGCCGATGCTCCGGGGAACCGAAGAAACTAGGCCCCGTTCATCTCGCCGCAGCGGGTGTGTTGCGAACAGTCGTACGGGACAGACATGGATCAGCTATCAGGCTACGCGCACCGGCCCTTCCCCTTCGTGATGCGCTATCTGCGCAAACGTCAGGCAGCTCACATCGTCATTCTGACATCGGTCGCCGGTGCCGTTGCCTGTTCGGTAGGCACGCAATATGGCGTGAAGTTCCTCGTCGATAGCCTCTCCGCGGGCGTGCGCGGCAGCAGCAGCGTGTGGTCGGCCTTTGCATTGCTGATCGCCTTGATCGCCACGGACAATATTCTGTGGCGCGTCGCGAGCTGGATCGCGAGCTTCACCTTCGTGGGCGTGACCGGCGACCTTCGTCGCGACATCTTCCGTCATCTCACGGGACATTCTCCCAGCTACTTCGGCGATCGCCTGCCGGGCATGTTGTCGAGCCGCATCACGGCGACGTCGAATGCCGTGTTCACGGTTGAGAACATGTTCGTCTGGAACGTGCTGCCGCCATGTCTCGCGACGGTGGCGGCGATCTGCCTGATTGGAACCGTCAGCGGTCCCATGGCCATTGGCCTGCTGTTCATTGCGGCCATGATGGTCATGGCGATGTTCCGGCTTGCCGCTGCTGGCAAGCCGCTGCATGATGATTTCGCCGACAAGGCGGCGATGGTCGATGGCGAGATGGTCGACGTGATCTCGAACATGCCGCTGGTGCGCGCGTTCTGCGGTCTGCGCCACGAGCATGATCGGTTCGATGCGACCGTCGACAAGGAGCTGGAGGCGCGCGGGCGCAGCCTTCGCTACCTCGAGAAGCTGCGCATCCTGCACGCGACGGTGACGATCGTGCTGACGGTGGCGCTGATGGCGTGGGCGATCTCGCTGTGGCAGAGGGGCGGAGCGACGACAGGGGATGTCGTTCTGGTCTGCACGCTCGGCCTGTGCATCCTCAATGCGACGCGTGATCTGGCCGTGGCGTTGGTCGACGTGACCCAGCACGTCGCGCGCATGAGCGAGGCCATCGCAACCCTGTTGCAGCCGCACGAGCTGCGCGATCACCCCGAGGCCGAGCCGCTGGTCAAGAGCGGCGCGGCCATCGCCTTTCACGACATCACCTTCCATTATCCCGGCGGGCACAAGCTGTTCGAGAACTTCTCGCTGCGCCTGCAACCGGGCCAGCGCGTCGGCCTTGTCGGGCAATCCGGCGGCGGCAAGTCGAGCCTGTTCACGCTGTTGCAGCGGTTCCACGATCCGCAAGCCGGCCGGATCACGATCGACGGCCAGGACATCGCCAAGGTCACGCAGCAGAGCCTGCGCGAGGCGATCTCGGTGGTGCCGCAGGACATCTCGCTGTTCCATCGCTCGATTCTGGAGAACATCCGCTACGGCCGGCCGAGCGCGACCGATGACGAGGTGCTTCGGGCGGCCATCGCGGCGCGCTGCGACTTCGTCGACACGCTGCCCGAGGGATTGCAGACCATGGTCGGCGATCGCGGCGTCAAGCTGTCCGGCGGCCAGCGCCAGCGCATCGCGATCGCGCGCGCGTTCCTCAAGGATGCGCCGATCCTGCTGCTCGACGAGGCGACCGCGGCGCTCGACAGCGAGTCCGAGGAGGCGATCCGCGAAGCGCTGAGCCGTCTGATGCGCGGCCGCACCGTGATCGCGATCGCGCATCGCCTCGCGACCTTGCGCAATTTTGATCGCGTCGTGGTGCTCAAATCAGGCACGATCATCGAGGATGGCGCGCCCGACCGGCTCATGCAGAGCGAGGGTCCGTATCGGGAACTGGTCACTCAGGAGATCGACCGGCTCGCCAAGTTCGCCGCCTGACCGTTCGCGGCGCCGCGCTTCAACATCGCACGAGGTCAACATGTCGGCCGAGCTCGCAAGCACACGTACATCGATGGCCGGTCTGGACGAGCCGGCGGAGCAGCCGTTCTACATTCCGATGACGGGACCCGCGGCACGTCCGCGGCGCTCGCTCAAGCACGACGACACCTTCATCGTGCTCGACGGCCATGGCGACATCGGCGCGTCGGCGGGCGGGCCGGACGGACTGTTCAATGCCGATACGCGCTATCTCGCTCGGCTCGAGCTGACGCTCGACGAAGTGCAGCCGCTGCTGCTCGGATCGAGCCTGCGCGATGACAATTCGGCGCTGACGATCGATCTGACCAACCCGGACATCTACGAGCAGGGCCGATTGGTGCTGCCGAAGGACATGCTGCACATCGTGCGCACCATCTTCCTGTGGCGCGGCACGGCCTATCAGCGCATCGGCCTGCAGAACCACGGCGATCGCCGCGCCAGCTTCGATCTCAAGCTGAGCTTTGACAATGACTTCGCCGATCTGTTCGAGGTGCGCGGAACCGTGCGGGCGCGGCGCGGCAGCGGCTCGGGCCGCCTGATGGGACCGTCGGACGTGATGCTCGACTATCGCGGGCTCGACGGCGCGATCCGCACGACGGCGCTGCATTTCGATCCGCGTCCGTCCCGGCTCACGATCGATGTCGCAACCTATCACTTCGAGCTCGACCCGCAGCAATCGACGTCGCTGTTCATTGCCGTGACATGTAACGCCAGCACCGGTGAGCCGCCGGGCCGTTTCTTCCGCAGCCTGCTCGCTCATCGCCGCGAGATGCGCCGGTGCACGCAGGGGGCGACCAGCATCGAGACGTCGAACGACATCCTCAACGAGGTGTTGTGCCAGGCCGCGGCTGATCTCAACATCCTGATGACGGATACGCCGGAGGGACGATATCCCTATGCCGGCATTCCCTGGTACTCGACGACGTTCGGGCGCGACGGGCTGATCACGGCGATGCAGATGCTGTGGGTCGATCCGCGCATCGCCCGCGGCGTGCTGCGGCGGCTCGCGCGCCATCAGGCGAAGCGGACCGACCCGCTTGCCGATGCCGAGCCCGGCAAGATCCTGCACGAGATGCGCGGCGGCGAGATGGCGGCGCTGCGCGAGGTGCCGTTCGCCTGCTACTACGGCAGCGTCGATTCGACGCCGCTGTTCGTGCTGCTCGCGGGCCTCTACATCGAGCGTACCGGCGACATCGACACGTTGCGGGAGCTGTGGCCGGCGATCGAGCAGGCGCTGAAATGGATCGACGGACCGGGCGATCCCGATCGCGACGGCTTCGTCGAATATCAGCGTGCGTCCGAGCAGGGGCTCGCCAAT
Organism: Bradyrhizobium sp. SZCCHNS2022; assembly: GCF_032377575.1. Lineage (NCBI taxonomy): Bacteria > Pseudomonadati > Pseudomonadota > Alphaproteobacteria > Hyphomicrobiales > Nitrobacteraceae > Bradyrhizobium > Bradyrhizobium sp. SZCCHNS2022. The sequence goes on from NZ_JAUHHZ010000001.1 coordinate 556,143, forward strand.
CAAGGCTGGAAGGATTCCTACGATGCGGTGTTCCATGCCGACGGCCGCCTTGCCGAAGGCTACATCGCGCTCGCGGAGGTGCAGGGCTACGTTTTCGCCGGCAAGCAGCTGGCCGCGCGCTGCGCGCGCCGGCTCGGCAAAGCCGACATGGCGGACCGGCTCCAGGCCGAGGCTGCGCTGCTCGCCGAGCGCTTCGAGGATGCCTTCTGGTGCGAGGAGCTCAACACCTATGCGCTCGCGCTCGACGGCACCAAGCAGCCGTGCCGGGTGCGCACCTCCAATGCCGGGCAGCTGCTGTTCAGCGGCATGGTGCGCGAGGATCGCGCCCGTAAGCTGGCCGCCGATCTGCTGCGGCCGCATTTCTTCTCCGGCTGGGGCATCCGCACCGTGGCCTGCGGTGAGGCGCGCTACAATCCGATGTCCTATCACGACGGCTCGATCTGGCCGCACGACAATGCGCTGATCGCGCTCGGCCTGGCGCGCTATGGCCTCAAGCATGCCGTCGAGCAGGTGTTCCGCGGCCTGTTCGAAGCGGCCTCCTACATGGATCTGCGCCGGCTGCCCGAGCTGTTCTGCGGCTTCCGGCGCGAGAAGCACCGTGGTCCCACGCTCTATCCGGTGGCCTGCGCGCCGCAGGCCTGGGCCAGCGCGACGCCGTTCACCCTGCTCGAAGCAGCCCTCGGGCTCGAATTCGACGCGGAGCGCGGCCAGATCCGTCTGCGCAATCCGCGCCTGCCTGCGTTCCTGGACTGGGTGGTGCTGCGCGATCTCAGGCTCGGCGGTTCGGCGATCGACCTGCGCATCCGCCGCCATGGCGAGGATGTCTCCATGGAGGTGCTGCGGCGGCGCGGCCAGATCCAGGTCTCGCTGGTGCTGGCGCAATGACGGGGCTGAAACGGAATTGGCGCGGCGGCGCCGTCGGTTTCGCCGTGCTGTGGCTGCTGCTGGGGTGCGCCACGAATGGCCATGCACAGGTGCCGACGGCGCCCGCCAAGGATGCGGCTGTGCCTGCCAAGGAGCCGGCACCGCCGCCTTCGGTAACCATTCTCGGCGCCCGCGATGCGCATGGCGTGCTGGGCCGTGACGTGCGCAGCTCGAACGGCGAGGACATGGGCCACATCGTCGACGTCATCGTCGATCTCACCGGCACCGTGCGTGCCGCCGTGATCGATTTCGGCGGCTTTCTCGGCGTCGGCAGCCGCAAGATCGTGGTCGACTGGACCGCGCTCGATTTCAAGCACATCGCCGAGAAGAGCGACCGGGTGACCCTCGACCTCACCAAGGAGCAGGTCAAGGCCGCACCTGAATACAAGGAGGACAAGCCTGTCGTCGTGCTTGGCGCAGCCGGCAAGCTGTCCCCCTGGGATTTCGATCATTGAGTTGATGTGTGTGAGTCCGCTCTGCGCCCGTGCAGCGGATCATGGCGGGGAGTTTGTGTCCCGCCAGCCTCATGAGTTGAGACGTGAAACCATGCCGATTGCACGGCCGTCCAGATCACCTGACCGGGAGCCCGGGTCCGACCGCGCGGCGGAAGATGGCGCGCGTCGTGAGGCCGTGCAGGATCATGGCCGGACGATGGCGAGACCCGTGCCCTCCCGGCAGAGCCTGCGCGGGCTCGACTGGTTCATCTTCTTCCTGGCCGACGTGCAGACCGGCTTCGGGCCGTTCATCGCAGTGTACCTCACGACGCAGAAATGGACGCAGGCCCAGATCGGTCTGGTGCTGTCGATCGGCGGCATCGTCGGACTGATCGGGCAGATGCCAGGCGGCGCGATCATCGATGCGGCCAGGTCGGAACGGCGGGTGGCCGGGCTCGCCGTCGCCGCCATCGGCTGCAGTGCGCTGGCCTACGCCGTATGGCCGATTTTTCCCGTGGTCGCGGGCGCCGCAACCTTGCATGCGGCGGCGAGCTGCGTGCTGGGCCCGGCCATCGCCGCCATCAGTCTCGGGCTGGTCGGTCCGCGCGGCATGGCGGAGCGACTGGGGCGCAACGCGCGCTTCGCGTCGCTCGGCAGTGGCGTGGCGGCGGCCGTCATGGGGACCTGCGGCTATCTCATCTCCAGCCGCGCGGTTTTCCTCGTGACGTTCATTCTCGCCTTTCCCACGCTGATCGCGTTGTCGCGCATCCGCGAGCGTGAGATCGACATTGCGCGCGCCCATGGCCATGCCCTCCGGGAGGACAGCGAGGGGGCGCGGCTGTCGGGTCTGCTCGGCCTGCTGCGCCAGCGTGCATTGCTGGTATTTGCGCTCGGCGTGTTCCTGCTGCAGCTTGCCAATGCGGCGATGCTGCCGCTGATGGCGGGCGTGGTGACGACGAAGTCGAGCGAATGGGCGCCGATGCTGATCGCCTTCTGCATCGTCGTGCCGCAGGCCATCGTGGCGCTGACCTCGCCATCGGTCGGCGCGGTGGCGCAGCAATGGGGCAGGCGGCCGCTGCTGATGCTGGGGTTTGCTGCGCTCACCGTTCGTGGTGCGCTGTTCGCGGTGGTTCACGACCCCTACGTGCTCGTCGCCGTGCAGATCTTCGACGGGGTCACGGCCGCCGTCTTCGCCGTGATGATTCCATTGACGGTGGCCGACGTTGCCTTCGGCAGCGGCCACTTCAATCTGGCTCAGGGGATCGTCGGCACGGCGACCGGGATCGGCGCCTCACTGTCGACCGTCATGGCGGGCTTCGCCAGCGACAGATTCGGCAGCGCCACCGCCTTCATGGGGTTGTCGGGCGTGGCGCTCGCCGGTCTCTTGCTCATCGCGCTGCTGATGCCGGAGACGGGGCAGCGCGAGGTCAGGGCGTGATGCGGGTGGGACGCCTCAGGCGTCCATGCTGCGCAGGCGCTGGCGGTTGCGGAGCACGATCTGGCGCGCGCCCGAGAAGCCGAGAACGCCCTGGCTGTGCAGCTGCGACAGCGCGCGGGAGACGGTCTCGAGGGTGAGGCCGAGATAGTCGCCGATGTCGCGGCGGCACATCGGCAGCGCCATCATGCCGGCCACGGCAAGGCGGCGGTCCATCTCGAGCAGGAAGGTCGCGACACGCTCCATCGCGGTCTTGCGGCCCAGCAGCAGCATGTGGTCCTCGGCATGGCGGAGGTCGTGAGCCGTCATGGTCCAGAGCTTGCGGGCGACCGCGACGTCGGTGCCGGCGGCCTGTTCGAGGCTGCGGCGCTTCACCAGGCGCACGGTGGTGTCGATGATGGCTTCAGCGGCGAGGCGGTGGGCGGAGCCGAATTCGAGGCCGAACACGTCGCCGGGAAGATGGAAGGCGCCGATCTGGCGGCGGCCATCGGACAACAGCTTGTAGCTGCGCACGGCGCCGGAAATCACCTGATAGACATACTCGGCCGGCTCGTCCTCGCCATAGATCTCCTCATCTTTCTTGTAGGAGAACTCGCTGGCGATCAGCCCGGCATGACCGGTGATCTCGGCAAACGGATTGGCGGCGGGAGAGGGGACAGCAGGCGAGGGGACGGTGTGGGTGGCGTTGGTGCTGACGACCGAATTGGCAATCGACTGATTGAGCATGACCATCTCCTTGCGGCGGATGGCGATGTGGTACACGGCGGCTCCCGTTAAGGACATTTGGGCCGTTATCTTAAGGGGGTTCCCCTACGTAGATCTACGTAATGGGGCGCTCAGGAGGCGCGCTGGGCGGTAGCCGAATGGTCGTTGGCGATCGCCTTGCGAATCCGCTTCACCAGATTGTCGTCCAGCAGCGGCTTGAGCAGAAAGTCCTGGATCCCGACCGCGGCGGCGCGGGCCGCCAGCCGATCGTCGTAATGGCCGGTGATCAGCACCACCGGAGCCGTCGCGCCCTGCTTGCGCAACCGTTCCGCGAGTTCGACCCCGTTGAGCTCGGGCATCTTGTAATCGACGACGAAGCAGTCGACCAAAGCGTGATCCGAGGCCTTCAGCAGCGCGGTGCCGCTGCGAAAAGTGCGCACATCGAAGCCGTCGGCTTCCAGCAGGAAGCGCAGCGAGCCGAGCACGTCGGCATCGTCGTCGGCTACGTAGACCGTGGGTTTCATGTGAGCCGACATCGCACGTGCCGCGAGAATGTGATGTTGAACCGAGGCGCAACATAACACTCGATTCTGTCAAGGCAGCTTGATCTAGCTCAATCCTTCAGCGCGCCCGCGCGCATCGCAAGACGCACCAGCTCGGAGAGGCTGTTCGCTCCCATCTTGGTCATCACGTTGGCCCTGTAGACCTCGATGGTGCGCGGGCTGATGTCGTATTCGCGGGCGATCAGCTTGTTAGAGAGTCCGGCCATCAAGCCGTCCATCACCTGGCGCTCCCTCGGGCTCAGGCTGGCGATGCGACCGAGAATGTCCTGCGTGACCGATTCGTTCTTCGCCGCCGGCTCGGCCTGCTGGATCGCCGTCTCGATCATGGCGACGAGGCGCTCGTCCTCGAACGGCTTCTCGAGGAAGTCGACCGCGCCGAGCTTCATGGCTTCGACCGCGAGCGGCACGTCGCCATGTCCGGTCATCACCAGAATCGGAAAACTGCTGCCGGCAGCCTTCATGCGCTTGAGCAGCTCGATGCCGTCGATGCCGGGCATCCGCACGTCCGAGACGACGCAGCCGAAGGCGAGCGTCGGTAGCCGGTCGAGGAAGCTTTGCGCATTCTCGAACAGCGTGACCTTGAATCCGGAGGAATCGAGCAGGAAGTTCAGTGAGTCCCGCATCGCCTCGTCGTCGTCGATCACATAGACCTTGGCCTGTTCAGCCATCATGCTCAACCTTGGTTGGGGCGGCCGGCAGGGTGAAGCGGAATGTCGCCCCGCCTGCCTCGTTGTTCTCGGCCCACATGCGCCCGCCATGGGCCTCGATGATGGAGCGGCTGATCGAGAGCCCAACTCCCATTCCGGTATCCTTGGTGGTGAAGAAGGTCTTGAAGAGGTTGGGCATGACGTCGTCGTGGAATCCCGTTCCGGTATCGGACACGGCAACCTCGATCAAGTCGTCGCTGACCCTGTGATTGGTCGCGGCGAGCTCGCGCCGGGGCGCATGCGACATCGCCTCCAGCGCATTGCGGAACAGGTTCACCAGCACCTGCTGGATCTGGACCCGGTCGGCCAGCACGAGGTCGGCGTCCGGATTGAGCTGGAACCGCAACTGCACGTTCTGCTCACGGGCGCCGGCAAGGCCCAGCGCGCCAGCCTCCTCGATCAGCTTGGACAGGCTCTCGACCCGCTTTTCCGATTCGCCCCGTGAGACGAAATCGCGCAGCCGGCGGATGATCTGACCGGCGCGAATCGCCTGCTCGGCGGCACGGTCCATCGCGCTCTCGATCTTGCCGGTGTTCGGATCGCTGCTGCCGGCGAGCAGCCGGCGCGAGCCCTTCATGTAGTTGCTGATGGCGGCGAGCGGCTGGTTCAGCTCGTGAGCCAGGGCCGAAGCCATCTCGCCCATGGCGCTGAGGCGCGAGACATGGACCAGCTCCGACTGCAATTCGCGTAAGCGCGCCTGGGTCTGCTGGTGCTCGGTGAGATCATGGGCGAAGCCGGTGAAATAGGGCTTGCCGCCGGACTGCATCTCGCCGATCGACAGATGCATGGGAAACGTCGAGCCGTCGCGGCGGCGTCCGGTGACGATCCGGCCGATGCCGATGATGTGCCGCTCGCGGCTGGCATGATAGCGGAGCAGGTAGCCGGCGTGGCGCGATCGGTCGGGCTCGGGCATCAGCTCGCTGACGTCGAGGCCGACCGCCTCTTCCTCGGTGAAGCCGAACATCCGCTCGGCCGCGGCGCTGAAGAACTGGATGGTGCCGCTGCCGTCGATCACGATCATCGCGTCGGGCACGGTGTCCAGGATCGAGCGGAAGTGCTGCTCGCGCAGGCGCAGCGCCTCTTCCAGTCGCTTCTCCTGGTCGATGTCGAGGGCGATGCCGCGCAGGTGCCGCGGCTGGCCATCCTCATCCGGGACCACGCCGGCGAGCACGCGGATCCAGTGTCCGCCGCCCGGCACCTTGAACGACATGTCGAACCCGGAGCCCTGGTGGCGGGCATGCTCGATCGCGGCTTCGACCGGGGCACGGTCCTCGCTGGCCAGCAGCGACAGGAACGAGCCATAGGTGACCGGCTGGTCGGCCGCGATTCCGAACAGCTTCCGCGTGGTCACGGACCAGTAGAATTCACCCGAGGCGAGGTCGAGATCCCATGCGCCGAAGCCCAGCGAGTGGGAGTCTTCGGGGCGGATGGATGCGTCGGGAAAGGGTTGGGTGACGCCGCGCACTTGGAAGCTTTCGATCGATTCGCCGTTATGGCCAGAAGCAGAGTTGTCAGGAGCAGAGCTGCCGTGAGCAGCCCGGAGAAGACCGGGAAGCCCTACGGTATTCTATACCAGATTGCGCTATTGCAACCCGGGCCGACGTAACTTTGGTTCGCCAATTCAAGGCTTTCTCCGATGTTGGGCGGGTTCCATCGGTTTCTTGCCGTCCGGGTTCCGCTGCGGCACTTTGATCTAGCTCATCACGGTAGGTGATTTCACCTCTAAGAGCTGCATGGAAGCATTGTTTGGAGAGACGGATGACGTTCGCGACTGTCATGGTGAGCCTTGCGCTCAACCAGCCCAATGAGGCCCGTCTCCAGGTCGCGGGCGATCTCGCGGCCCGGTTCGACGCCGGCATCATCGGCGTTGCGGCCGCGGAATTCACGCCTCCGCTCTATTTCACCACCGGCGAGCAGGCCCAGGAGCTGGTCGAGCAGGGCGAGGGCGCCCTGCAGAACAGGCTGGCCGAGCTCGAGCAGCAGTTTCGCTCGGTCGTCGGCGAGCGGGCCGCTTCGCTGAGCTGGCGCAGCGCGCTGGATTTTCCCGCCCGCTACGTCCTGGCCCAGGCGCGCGCGGCCGATATTCTCGTCACCGGGAGCGCGCCTCCCGGCATGTCCGATGCGTTTGCGATCGCCAGTCCCAAGGATCTGGTGATGGAGGCCGGACGGCCGCTGCTCGTCGTTCCCGACAATGTCGGCTGGCTCGATCTCGGGACCGTGCTGGTGGCCTGGAAGGAGACGCCGGAGGCGCGCCGGGCGGTCATGGACGCGCTGCCACTGCTCGCCAAGGCGAGCGACGTGGTCGTGGTCGAGATCCTTGAGAACAGCTCGGACTATGATGCCTGCGAGGCGCGCCTCGGCGACGTGGTCGCCTGGCTCGGCCATCACAAGATCACCGCCTCGGCCCGCGTCGAGGAGCCGGGGACGGCGCGCAACGTGGCCGCCAAGCTCGACGCCGTGGCCGCCGATCTCACCGCCGGGCTGGTCGTCGCCGGCGCCTATGGCCATTCCCGATTCCGCGAGCTCGTGCTCGGCGGCGTCACCGAGCATCTCGTCACGCGCACCGAGCGCTGCGTGCTGCTGTCGCACTGAATTTCAACCGCTCCATCCGAGAACAGGATTGCCGCCTTGTACAAATTTCTCGAGGACACCGCCGGCAGCTACATGACGCGCACGATCACGACCGTGACCCGCGAGACGACGATTCGCGAGCTCGGCGACATGTTCGACCGCGACGATTTCAACACCTACCCCGTCGTCGAGAACGACGAGGTCATCGGCATCGTCACCAAGTTCGACGTGCTGAAATGCTTTGCGTTCACGCCCAACCAGATGCTGCCGCGCTACAGCGACCTGATGAACAGGACGGTCGCCGACGTGATGACGTCCGAGTTCATCTACGTCAGGCCGGACACCAAGCTGACGCGCGTGCTGCAGCTGATGGTCGAGCATCGCATCCGCAGCCTTCCCGTGACCGACGGCGACAACCGTCTGGTCGGCATCATCGCCCGCGAGGACATCGTGCGGGCGCTCGCGGCCGCGGCCAAGGACTGACGGCGGGCGCCTCGATCCGGAACTGATACGGAAGTCTAAGATCACATCGTCCCGTACGCATCCTCTGCGTGCGGGACGATGTGCTTTGCTTGCACGTCGCCGCGCTTGGTCGTGCAACACCCGGCTCTTTAACGGCGAACGGATCGCAAGGTTGATTTCGATCAATTCCACGTGTGAGCGATTGTGGTTGCTGGGCTCGTGTTCTTTCAGCGAGATTCCGCATGAGCGCGTCCTCATCCACAAAATCCATGACCATCGGCGAAAGTGGCTTATCGCTCATTTTCGCCGTCACCGCCTTCTTGTGCGTCTTCGCTGCGGCGAAGGCACTGGATACGGCCTTCGCGTTCCACGCCTCGCTCGCGGCTGCCGCCAGCGCGGCGTCCGTCTTCTTCATCCTCAACCGCTACTTCGAGCGCGGCGAGCTGCCGCCGCAGGAGATCAATGGCCGGCCGAACTACAATCTCGGCCCGGTCAAGTTCTCGTCGTTCATGGCCATGTTCTGGGGCATCGCCGGCTTCGCCGTCGGTCTCATCATCGCCTCGCAGCTGGCCTGGCCGGCGCTGAACTTCGATCTGCCCTGGACCAGTTTCGGCCGTCTGCGGCCGCTGCACACCTCGGCGGTGATCTTCGCCTTCGGCGGCAACGTGCTGCTGGCGACGTCGTTCTACGTCGTGCAGCGGACCTGCCGCGTCCGCCTCGCGGGTGACCTCGCGCCGTGGTTCGTGGTGGTCGGCTACAACTTCTTCATCCTGATCGCAGGCACCGGCTATCTGCTCGGCGTCACCGAGGGCAAGGAATACGCCGAGCCCGAATGGTACTCCGATCTGTGGCTGACGATCGTCTGGGTGGTCTACCTGCTCGTGTTCTTGGTGACGATCATCAAGCGCAAGGAGCCGCACATCTTCGTGGCGAACTGGTTCTACCTGGCCTTCATCGTCACGATCGCCGTGCTGCATCTCGGCAACAACCCGGCGCTCCCGGTGTCGGTGTTCGGCTCGAAGTCCTACATCGCCTGGGGCGGCGTGCAGGATGCGATGTTCCAGTGGTGGTACGGCCACAACGCGGTCGGCTTCTTCCTGACCGCCGGCTTCCTCGCCATCATGTACTACTTCATCCCGAAGCGGGCGGAGCGGCCGGTCTATTCCTACCGGCTGTCGATCATCCACTTCTGGGCGCTGATCTTCCTCTACATCTGGGCCGGCCCGCACCACCTGCACTACACCGCGCTGCCGGACTGGACGCAGACTCTCGGCATGACCTTCTCGATCATGCTGTGGATGCCGTCCTGGGGCGGCATGATCAACGGCCTGATGACGCTGTCGGGAGCTTGGGACAAGCTGCGGACCGACCCGGTGCTGCGCATGCTGGTCGTCTCGGTCGCCTTCTACGGCATGTCGACCTTCGAAGGTCCGATGATGTCGATCAAGGTGGTCAACTCGCTCAGCCACTACACCGACTGGACCATCGGTCACGTGCATTCCGGTGCGCTCGGCTGGGTCGGCTTCGTGTCCTTCGGCGCGCTGTACTGCCTGGTGCCGTGGATCTGGAACCGCAAGGGTCTCTACAGCCTCAAGCTCGTGAACTGGCACTTCTGGACGGCCACGCTCGGCATCGTGCTCTACATCTCGGCGATGTGGGTCTCGGGCATCCTGCAGGGTCTGATGTGGCGGTCCTACACGGCGCTCGGCTTCCTCGAATACTCCTTCATCGAGACCGTCGAGGCGATGCACCCCTTCTACATCATCCGTGCCGCTGGCGGCGCGCTGTTCCTGATCGGCTCACTCATCATGGCCTACAATCTCTGGATGACGGTCCGTGTCGGTGAGGAAGAAGTTCAGTCGCCCGTCGCTCTTCAGCCGGCGGAGTGAGGTATCCAACCATGTCATTCTGGCAACGACACCAAGTCTTCGAGAAGAACTCGATCATCCTGGTCATCGGCATCCTGCTGGTGATCGCGATCGGCGGCCTCGTCGAGATCACTCCGCTCTTCTACCTGAAGAGCACGATCGAGGCGGTCGACGGCGTGCGTCCTTACACGCCGCTCGAGCTGGCCGGCCGCAACATCTATGTCCGCGAGGGCTGCTATCTCTGCCACTCGCAGATGGTGCGTCCGCTGCGTGACGAAGTGGAGCGCTACGGCCACTTCTCGCTCGCCGCGGAGAGCATGTACGACCATCCGTTCCAGTGGGGCTCGAAGCGCACGGGACCCGACCTCGCCCGCGTCGGCAACAAGTATTCCGACGATTGGCACGTCACCCATCTGGCCAACCCGCGCGCCATCGTGCCGCAGTCGATCATGCCCGGCTATCCTTTCCTGAAGGAGAACGAGCTCGACGCGAACAACGTCGCGGACCATCTGAAGACGCTGCGCGCGGTCGGTGTGCCCTACACCGACGACCAGATCGCCAACGCCGCCGCCGATCTCAAGGCGCAGGTCGATCCGGACGGTGCCGGCGCGGAGGCGCTCACCAAGCGCTATCCGAAGGCGGTGGTGCGCAACTTCGACGGCAAGGCGGGCGCGCCGACGGAAATGGATGCGCTGGTCGCGTATCTGCAGATGCTCGGCACGCTGGTGGACTTCAAGATCTACAACGAAAAAGCCAATCTGCGCTGAGATCGAGAGGCGAGCATCATGAAGCCCATCATTGCAGTCGAAAACATCGCGTCGTCACTCGTGACGACGCTGTGGACCCCGATCTTCGTCGCGATCTTCATCGCGATCGTCACCTACGCCCTCTGGCCTCGCAACAAGGCCGCTTTCGACGAGGCGGCGAGCATGCCGTTGCGCGAGGAGTAATTCAACATGGCTGACCATACCGAAGTCGACAGCGTCTCCGGCACCGCCACGACGGGCCATGCCTGGGACGGCATCAAGGAGCTCAACACCCCGCTGCCGCGGTGGTGGGTGATCACCTTCTACATCACCATCGTCTGGGCGATCGGCTACTGGATCGTGTATCCGGCCTGGCCGACCATCTCCAGCAACACGGCTGGCCTGTTCGGCTACTCGTCCCGCGCGGACGTGGCGGTCGAGCTCGCCAACCTCGAGAAGATCCGCGGCGCCAAGATGGCGGCGCTCGCCACCGCCTCGCTCGCCGACATCGAGAAGGATCCGGCGATGCTGGGTCTGGCCCGCGCCAAGGGCAAGACGGTGTTCGGCGACAACTGCGCCGCGTGCCATGGCACGGGTGCGGCGGGCGCCAAGGGCTTCCCGAACCTGAACGACGACGACTGGCTGTGGGGCGGCTCGCTGGAGCAGATCCAGCAGACCCTGCTGTACGGCATCCGCTCGGGTCACCCGAAGACCCGCGAGGGCCAGATGCTCGCCTTCGGCAAGGACGGTGTCCTGAAGCCGGCCGAGATCGTGACGGTCGCCAACTACGTCCGCGAGCTGGCGGGGCTTTCGACCCGGCCGGGCTATGACGCCAAGGCCGGCGCCAAGATCTTCGCCGAGAATTGCGCGGCATGCCATGGCGACAACGCCAAGGGGAATCCGGAGCTCGGCGCGCCGAACCTCACGGACAAGATCTGGCTGTACGGCTCGGACGAGGCGACCCTGATCGAGACCATCACCAATGGCCGCGCCGGTGTCATGCCGGCCTGGGAGGGCCGTCTCGACCCGACCACGATCAAGGCGATGGCGGTCTATGTCCACTCGCTGGGCGGAGGAAAGTAACGGAAATCCAACGGAACTTTCCCTTCAATTGAGCTGGATCAACTGAGCGGCCGGAGGTGGGCATACCTTCGGCCGCAACTGCGAGAAGACCCCCCAGCGATGAACCAGACGGTAAAACCCGACGACCTGAAGCGTGACGAGGTGCAGGCGGTGGACGATTACGGTCCGCTGTATGCCGCGCACAAAAAGGTCTATCCGCAGAGCGTCTCGGGCACCTTCCGCCGGATCAAGTGGGGCCTGATGGGCTTCTGCCTCGGCGTCTATTACTTCCTGCCGTTCGTGCGCTGGAATCGCGGCCTTGGCGCGCCCGACCAGGCGGTGCTGATCGACTTTCCGAACCATCGATTTTACTTCTTCTTCATCGAGCTTTGGCCGCAGGAGGTCTACTACTTTACCGGCCTGCTGATCATCGCCGCCATCGGCCTGTTCCTGATGAATGCGATCGGCGGCCGCATCTGGTGCGGCTATCTCTGCCCGCAGACGGTGTGGACCGACCTGTTCTACGCGGTGGAACGCCTGATCGAGGGCGACCGCCGCGAGCGCATGAAGAAGGATGCCTCCAGCGACCCGATGAAGCTGGAGCGGATCTCCGAGCTCGTGCTCAAGCATTCGATCTGGCTGATGATCGCGTGGTGGACCGGTGGCGCCTGGGTGCTGTATTTCAGCGATGCGCCGACCCTGGTGAAGGAGCTCGTCACCTTCCAAGGGCCGATGCTGGCCTATGTCTGGATCGCGATCCTCACTGCCACGACCTACACGCTCGCCGGCTTCATGCGCGAGCAGGTCTGCGTCTACATGTGCCCGTGGCCGCGCATCCAGGCGGCGCTGACCGATGAATGGGCACTCAACGTCACCTATCGCTATGACCGTGGCGAGAGCCGCATGTCGGTCAAGAAGGCCGCCGAGTTGCGCGCGCTGGGCCAGCAGGCCGGCGATTGCATCGACTGCAAGCAATGCGTCGCGGTGTGCCCGACCGGCATCGACATCCGCGACGGCGCGCAGATGGACTGCATCCAGTGCGGCCTCTGCATCGACGCCTGCGACACGGTCATGACCAAGATCGGCCGGCCGACGCGGCTGATCGGCTATGACAACGACATCAACATCCACCGCCGGCAGGAAGGCAAGGCGCCGATCTACAAGCTCGTGCGCGCGCGCACGGTCGCTTACGCCGCGATCATCGCGGTGGTCGGCGGTGCCATGGTCTACAAGCTCGCGACCCGTTCGCTGCTCGACGTCAACGTGCTGCACGATCGCAACCCGATCGCGATCAAGCTGTCCGATGGTTCGATCCGCAACGCCTATACGGTGCGCGTCCTCAACAAGCACGGCTTCGACCGCGTCATCGCCATCGACATCGAGGGACCGGTGAATTCGACCGTCCACGTCGTCGGCGCCGACTCCGTCACGCCCGACCGTCCGATGATCGTGATCGGCCGCGACCAGACCGAGGAGCTGCGGCTCCTGGTGACCGCGCCGGAGGAGAGCAATCCGGAGAAGTCGATTCCGGTGAAGTTCCACATCACCGATATCGGCCTCGGCGTCGTCGCCTCCGCCACCGACAATTTCGTCAGCCCTTAAGACAGTCCGAGGAGCCCGTCCATGGCCAGCCGTTCCGACAGATCCACACCGCTGACCGGACGCATGGTGCTCGCAATGCTGGTCGCCTTCTTCGGCATCGTGATCGGCGTCAACGTCGTCATGATGAAGCTGGCGATCTCGACCTTGCCGGGCACCGAGGTGGACAGCGCCTACAGCGCCAGCCTCGGCTACGAAAAGGAGATCGCGGCGGCGCGCGCCCAGGACGCCCGGCGTTGGCAGGTCGAAGCACATATCGAGCGCGGCGCCGGCGGCGCGGCGGTCGTGCAGGTCAATGCGCGCGACGCGAGCGGCAATCCCGTGTCGGGCCTGACCTTCCAGGGCCGGCTGGAGCGGCCCGCCGACAAGCGCGCCGATCAGGAGGTCGCGCTCGCCGAGGTCGGCATCGGCATCTATCGCGGCACGGCGGAGGCGATCGCGCCCGGCCAGTGGGATCTGGTGCTGGAAGGCGATTCCAGCGGCCGCCGTCTGTTCATGTCGAAGAACCGCGTGCTGCTGAACTGAAGGACTCCCGATCATGCATGTGACGCGTGACTTCTCTCATTACGTCAAGGATCTCGGCGCCGGCCTGAAGCACATCGACCTCGCGGTCGAAGGCGTCAGTTGCGCCGGCTGCATGGCCAAGATCGAGCGCGGCCTCTCGGCGCTGCCCGACGTGACCTTGGCGCGCGTCAATCTCACCGATCGCCGCGTCGCGCTGGAATGGAAGCAGGGCACGCTCGATCCGGCCAAGTTCATCGATCGCCTCGCCGAGCTCGGCTACAAGGCTTATCCGTTCGAGAAGGCGAGCGCGGAAGCAACCGAGGCCGAGGAGTCGCGCTTCCTGCTGCGTTGCCTCGGCGTCGCGGCCTTTGCGACCATGAACGTGATGATGCTGTCGATCCCGGTGTGGTCCGGCAACGTCAGCGACATGCTGCCGGAGCAACGCGACTTCTTCCACTGGCTGTCGGCGCTCATCGCCCTGCCGGCGGCCGCCTATGCCGGCCAGCCGTTCTTCCGCTCGGCTTGGCGCGCCTTGAAGACCGGCAACGTCAACATGGACGTACCGATCTGCATCGGCGTGATCCTGGCGCTGGGAATGTCCATCGTCGAGACCTTCCATCACGCCGAGCACGCTTATTTCGACGCTGCGATCATGCTGCTGACCTTCCTGCTGGTCGGCCGCTATCTCGACCAGAACATGCGGCGGCGGACGCGCGCCGTCGCCGGCAATCTCGCCGCGCTGAAGGCCGAGACCGCGACCAAGTTCGTCGGCGCGGATGAAATCTCCGAGGTGCCGGTCGCCGCCGTGCGTGCCGGCGACTTGGTGCTGCTGCGCCCCGGCGAGCGCTGCGCCGTCGACGGCGTCGTGGTCGAGGGCCGCTCCGAGATCGACCAGAGCCTGATCACCGGCGAGACGCTGTATGTGCCGGCGGAGCAGGGCACGGCCGTCTATGCCGGCTCGCTCAACATCTCCGGCACCTTGCGCGTTCGCGTGTCGGCCGCGGCCGAGGGCACCTTGCTCGCCGAGATCACGCGCCTGCTCGACACCGCGCTGCAGGCCCGCTCGCGCTACATGCGCCTTGCCGACCGCGCCTCGCGGCTCTATGCGCCGGTGGTGCATGCGACCGCTGCGCTCACCGTGCTCGGCTGGGTGCTCGCGGGCGCGAGCTGGCACGATGCGATCGTCACCGGCATTGCGGTGCTGATCATCACCTGTCCCTGCGCGCTCGGCCTTGCGATCCCTACCGTTCAGACCGTTGCGTCGGGCGCAATGTTCAAGTCCGGCGTGCTGCTCAATGCGGGCGATGCGATCGAGCGCCTCGCCGAGGCCGAGCACGTCATCTTCGACAAGACCGGCACCTTGACCCTGCCGGAGCTCGAGGTCGTCAACGCCGCCGACATTCCGGCCGACGTCTTCTCCGTGGCCGGCCAGCTTGCGCTGTCGAGCCATCATCCGGTCGCGGCCGCGGTCGCTCAGGCGGCAAAGTCGAGGTCGCCCCTGATGGGCGCCGTCGAAGAGCCGGGGCAGGGCGTCCGCGCCGTCGTGGACGGCGTTGAGATCAGACTCGGCCGTCCCTCGTTTTGCGGAGCCGAAGCGCTGGTGGAGCAGAGCGGCAGCGCCGATCCCGAAGCCTCCGTCGTCGCCTTCCGCCGCGGCACCGAGACATACCTGTTCTCGGTGCGCCAGGGCCTGCGTCCCGATGCGGCGAAGATCGTTGCCGGCCTGCAGCGCCGCGGCATCAAGGTCGAGATCCTCTCCGGCGATCGCGAGGCCGCCGTGGCTGCGGCGGCCAAGGCGCTCGGCATCAGCGAATGGCGCGCCGGCGTGACGCCGGCCGACAAGATCGCCCGCATCGAGGAGCTGAAGCGCGCAGGCGTCAAGGTGATGATGGTCGGCGACGGCATGAATGATGCGCCGTCGCTCGCCGCCGCGCACGTCTCGATGTCGCCGATCTCGGCCGCGCATCTCAGCCAGGCCACCGCCGATCTCGTTTTTCTCGGCCGTCCCCTGGCGCCGGTACTGGCCGCGGTCGACTACGCGCGCAAGGCGTTGCATCTGATGCGGCAGAATCTGTGGCTCGCGGTGCTCTACAATGTCCTCGCGGTGCCCTTGGCGATCAGCGGCGTCGTCACCCCCCTGATCGCCGCCGCGGCGATGTCCGGTTCGTCGATCATCGTCATGCTGAACGCGTTGCGCGCCCGCAAGGTTGCCGGGGAGGCCCCCTCATGGAAGTGATGATCATTCTCGTTCCGCTTGCGCTTGCGCTCGGCCTTGCCGGCCTGGTCGGCTTTCTCTGGTCGCTGAAGAGCGGCCAGTATGAGGACCTCGAAGGCGCAGCCTGGCGGGCGATCGCCGACGACGACGAGCCCCCGCCGGCTCAGCCTGCGCCGGCGCCGAGCCGGTCCTGAGCGTTCGGCGGCGTCAGTCGGAACGCCAGCCATCCCGCCACTGCCAGCGCGGCGCCGATGCCCGCCACGCAGGCCGTCCAGCCGAACCGATCGAACAACTGGCCGAGCACGGCCGTCCCGACGATGCCGCCGGCGAAATAGCTGGCGAGATAGATCCCGCTGGCGACGCCTCGATCATGCACGGCCGTTTGACCCACGAAGCCGGTGGCCACCGCCTGCGCGAAGAAGGTGCCGGCGCCGACCAGAACCATGCCGGCAAGCACCGCGGCGAGCTGTGACGACAGCATCAGGACGAGGCCGAGCGCTGCGGTGGCGAGAGACCCCCAGATTGCGAGCCGCGTGCCGGTCCGCGCTGCGATCCGGCCCGCCAGCAGCGTGGTGCCGATCGACGGCAGGAACACGACATAGACCAGCCCGATCTCCATCATGCCCAGCGAGAGCGGCGGCCGCACCAGCACGAAGTTGACGAAGGTGAAGGCTCCGATGAAGGCGAACAGGACGCAGAAGCCGAGGCCGAAAGCCGCGCGCATGCGGCGGTTGCGCCAGTGGTCGAGGATTGCGGCGCTTCGCAGCGGCATCCTGCCTGCCATCATCATCTCGCCGCGTCGCATCGTGGCGCCGACCAGCACGGCGCCGCCGAGATTGAGCGCCGCGAAGACGTAGAAGGTCGGCTCGAGACCGAGCTTGCTGGTGAGGCTGGCCGAGAGCAGCCGGCCCACCAGATTGCTCGCGACGTTTCCCGTGATATAGGCCGCGAAGGCACCGCCGGCCTCGCCGTCGCTGCATTGCTCGCCGAGATAGGCCAAGGTGAGCGCGAAGGCCGAGGCCATGCAAAGGCCCTGCAGGATCCGCAAGCCGGCGAAGATCGAGAGGTCCGGCGCGCTCGCGAGCAGCGCGGTGAAGATGGCGAGCAGGCCGAGGCTGCAGACGATGCCGGTCCGGCGGTCGATCAGCGGGCTGAGCAGCCCGGTCGCCAGGCTCGAGATCGCCATGCCCAGCGTGCAGGCATTGACCGCGAGGCCCATCGCGGCGGGACTGACCTGGTAGTGCTTGATCAGCGCCGGCAGCATCGCCTGGGCCGCGAAGAGATCGACGAGGCTGAAGAAGGCGATGAAGCCGATCACGGCAGAGCGCCACGCCGCCGCCCTTGCATGGGTGCCGTCCGTGCGTGGCACGGCCTCTGCCGAAAGGTCCGTCATGTCATCTCTCGCAATTCGTCACGGGAAGCGCCGACGCATCCGGATCGCGCGCTCGTCCGGCGGCGATCCGTACGCGACAGGCGGACGCGGTGCTTACATGTTGTGATCGTGCGGATCCTTGCGGACGTCGCCGACATAGAGGATGACGGTCTCCTTGCCGTCGTTCTTCCACCAATGCGAGGTGCCGAACACCTCCGGCCTGATGTCGCCGGCCTTGTGCAGGATCGGCTCGGCACAGTTGCTGGCATATTCGATGATCTCGCCCTGCTGGACGAAGATCAGGGCTGGGCGGTCGTCGTGGCTGTGCCACGGCACGATGCCGCCGGGGGCGATGGTGAGCTTGCGGAAGCGCAGCTCGCGATCCTTGATGGCCGCCGGCTGCTTGGCGAGGTCGATCGCGCCGAGCGTGACGTCGGTGACGCCAACGGCCTTGACGTCCACCATCTCGCGCGCGCCGGCCTTGACCTTGTCCGCCGGGCATTCGCCGGCATGAGCGACGGACGTCGCCAACAAAGTCGCTGCAATGGTCAGGGCGGCGAAGGCCGCGCTGCTGCGGCTGATGCGTTGAGCTGCGATCTGCATGGACATGTCATGTCTCCTCTGTTGAAGCCGCGGCCCGCGTCGAGCAGG
The DNA here is from genome assembly GCF_032377575.1 of Bradyrhizobium sp. SZCCHNS2022. Taxonomy (NCBI): domain Bacteria; kingdom Pseudomonadati; phylum Pseudomonadota; class Alphaproteobacteria; order Hyphomicrobiales; family Nitrobacteraceae; genus Bradyrhizobium; species Bradyrhizobium sp. SZCCHNS2022. Next base: position 573,961 of record NZ_JAUHHZ010000001.1, read on the forward strand.
CCTCGCGACGCGCCACCATCGACGCGCGGCGCCCGCTGCGGAAATGCATCCTGCCTCTGGAAGCGATAGGTTCTCGCTATCGATAGGCGGGCGCTATGCTCGCGATTGGACAACGGCATTTCTCAAGCCGGCGAGGCCGCGCTTGTAATGCGAACGCCCGACCCACGGGCGACAGCATTCATCAGGAGGAGATATCCATGGCCCGCTTGTCCAGGACCTTCATCGCCGCGGCCGTCGTCGCGGTCTCTGCCACGGCGGCGATGGCTCAAGGCGGCTTCGATCTCATGCCCGGCATGGCCTATGTCTACAGCGCCGGCAAGACCAGCACGATGGCGATGGCCGCGGGCGATGCCAATCATCGCGCCATGATGCGCCACGCCACCAAGGTGCCGAACAACACCGTCTTCTTCATGAGCAACGGACAGCTCTATTCCACGTCCGGCACGCTCGACCCGACCGGGAATTTCTACCGGCCCTGAGCGTCGATGGAGCGGCAGGCCGCCCTTGTGGGCGGCTTGCCCGCGAACCTATCATGCCGATCTCCCGATGTGCCGGAGCAGCTCATGACCGCGCTTTCACCCGCAGATGCCGAACGGCTCAGGCAGGCCTTCCTGCAGTGCAGGGAGATGCAGGGCACCTTGCGCCAGCAGCTCGAGGCCTATGCTGCGGCGGGCCGCGAGATCTTCCCGGCCTATGCCTCGGCGGTGGATCGCCTGGTCGCCCGGCTCGACGAGAATGGGGGTGGTGAGAATGCGCCGCGGCCGGGAGAGCCGATGCCGCCGTTCGTCCTGCCCGATGAGGCCGGCCGGCTGGTCAGCCTGGCATCGTGCATCGCCAGGGGGCCGGTCGCGGTGATGTTCTTCCGCGGCCATTGGTGTCCCTATTGCCGGCTCAACGTCCGCGCCGTGATCAAGGCGCAGGATCGCATCGCGGCGGCGGGCGGCGCCGTCGTCGCGATCATGCCGGAGCTGCAGGCCTTCACGCAGCAGTTCAAGACGGACTCGGGAGCCACCTTTCCGGTGCTGACGGATCTCGACAATGGCTATGCGTTGTCCCTGAATCTCGCAATCTGGCTCGGCCGCGAGATCCAGGATCTGCTGGCGCACCAGGACATGGCGAGCTTCCATGGCAATGATGGTTGGGTCCTGCCGATCCCGGCGGCCTTCGTCGTCGGCCGCGACGGTCTCGTGACAGCGCGCTTCGTCGATCCCGATTTCCGCAAGCGCATGGAGATCGACGATCTCGTCGCGGCGCTGCGCGAGGCAGCCGGCTGATCCGGCCGCGTTGACATTTCACGCCTCGACCTCACGATCGAGCCATTCCCGCCAATTCCTGCCGCGCAGCATGCGCATGACGGCCGAGGCCACTGCGGTGCGCTCACGCCCCGCGACGCCATAGAGATGCACGGTGCGGCGGGCATCGAGCCCATCGACGCTGGCCCGATGCAGCGTCGGCGGCAGCGCGGTGGTCTGCGGGACGACACCGATGCCGACGCCGGCTTCGACGAGCGCGATCAGGTCGCGCTCGGAGTGAATGTCGTGGCTCCGGTCGAGATCGATGCCGCGATCCCGCATCAGCGTGCGCAACCTGTCGGAGTGTTCGCAATAGCAGCGGGACAGGAAGGCCTCGCCGCCGAGTTCGTCGATGCCGATCCTGTCCTGAGCGGCGAGCCGGTGACGCTCGCTCGTGACGAGTGCGAAGTCCTCGGTGAACAGCGGCCAGACGTCGAGCCGGTCCCAGGTCTCGTCGATCTCCGAGGCGATGCCGAGCTCCGCTTCCCCGCTCTTCAGATGGTCGGCGATCGTCCGGCTGCTCCCGCGCAGAAACCTGAGCTCGAGCTTGTTGAACTGGCGTTGCAACTGATCGAGCAGCGGCAGCAGCAAGGCGAGGTCGATCGAATCCGCCAGCGCGATCCTGAGCGTTCCGAGCTCTCCGCTCTTGAACGACGACGCCAGCGTCCGTGCGCCGACAGCCGCCTCGTAGCACTGCTTGAGCAGCGGTTGCATGCGCTGGCCCAGCTCCGTCAGCTGTGCGGCGGGCCGCTCTCGCCGAAACAGATCACCGCCGAGCTCCGCTTCCAGCTGCTTGATCGCCCGCGTCAGCGAGGGCTGCGTCACGTTGCATTCCTCGGCCGCGCGCGTGAAGTGCAGCAGCCGGGCAACGGCAAGAAAATACCGAACTTGATGCATTTCCATTGAGGTGCTCCGTTCGACCCGGCGCCGTCCCGAGTGCATAACCTGACAGACCACGTCCTGGCATCACCGAATGCGATAGCAGGACCCTATCGTGTGGCGAGTCAAACGGCATTTCCGTTCATTGCGTCGAACCGGCAGATTACCGCCACATTGAACAATCTTCGACGCGGATGAAGGAACAGCCATGGTTGCAGATACGATGAGAGCCGAGCCTTCGTTACTTCGGATGTCCGGAAAGGTGGCGGTGATCACGGGCTCCACCAGCGGCATCGGCCTCGGCATCGCACGGGCGCTCGCCGGCGCGGGGGCACACGTGGTGCTGAACGGGTTCGGCCTGCCGGACGAGATCGATCGGATCAGGTCGGACATCGCGGCCGAGTTCGGTGTCCGGACATTCCATGCGGCGGCCGACATGATGCAGCCCGCGGCCATCGAGCAGATGATCGATGACGTCTTGCAGCAGTTCGGCCGCATCGACGTGCTGGTCAACAATGCCGGTATTCAGCACGTCGCGCCGCTCGAGGCGTTTCCGGTCGACAAGTGGAATGCCATCGTCGCGATCAACCTGTCGTCGGCCTTTCATACGATCCGGCTGGCGCTGCCTGCGATGCGGCGGAACGGTTTCGGTCGCATCATCAACGTCGCCTCGGCGCACGGGCTGGTCGCCTCGCCGTTCAAGGCGGCCTATGTCGCAGCCAAGCACGGCATCATCGGCCTGACCAAGGTCGCAGCGCTGGAGGCGGCCGAAGGCGGCATCACCTGCAACGCGATCTGTCCGGGCTATGTCTATACGCCGCTGGTCGAGGCGCAGATCGACGGGCAGGCGAGGGCGCACGGCATCTCCCGCGATCAGGTCATCCGCGACGTCCTGCTGGCGCAGCAGCCCAACAAGCGTTTTGCGACGGTGGAGGAGATCGGCGCGCTCAGCGTGTTCTTGGCGAGTGAGGCCGCAGCATCGATCACCGGTATCGCCCTGCCGGTCGACGGTGGCTGGACGGCGCATTGACGCCGCAGCGTAACAACCACGCGGACGTTGCGAAGCACAACAAGACATCGCGCAGGCAGGAGGCGAGACATGACCGAGACCAACGACACCATGCGGACGACGACCGATCGCAGCGGATTGCCCGGCCAGGTGGTTCTCGTCCTGCAGGGCGGCGGGGCCCTCGGATCCTATCAGGCCGGCGTCTACCAGGCGCTGCACGAAGCCGGTCTCGAGCCGGACTGGGTGATCGGAACATCGATCGGTGCCATCAACGCCGCCCTGATCGCCGGCAGTCCGGTGCAGGAGCGCATGGCGCGCTTGCGGGAGTTCTGGAAGCGAATGCACCGCAAGCCGGCCTGGACGGTGCGGACGGCGTTTCCGGATTTCAACGAGCGCTTGTCCTACTGGACCACGGTGACGCACGGAATTTCCGGCTTCTTCCGTCCCAACGCACTGGCGCATGCCGGCGAGGCCTATCCGCTGGGGGCCGAGCACGCCGGCTACTACTCGACGACGCCGCTGCGCGAGACGCTGCAGGAGCTGGTCGACTTCGATTTGTTGAACGAAGGCGGGCTTCGCCTCACGGTCGGGGCCGCGCATGTCCGGAGCAGCCGGATGCGCTATTTCGATAGCCGCGACGGCACGCTCGATGTACGCCACATCCTCGCGTCCGGCGCGCTGCCTCCTGCCTTTCCCGCCGTTCGCATCGATGGCGAGCTGTATTGGGACGGCGGCATTCTGTCGAACACGCCGACAGAGGTCGTCTTCGACGACAATCCGCGCAAGGACTCGCTGATCTTCGCCGTGCACCTGTGGAATCCCGAGGGAGCCGAGCCGACTACGATGGCCGAGGTGTTCAATCGCCACAAGGACGTGCAGTATTCGAGCCGGATTGCCAGCCACATCGCGCGGCAGCAGCAGACGCACCGGTTGCGCCACGTCATCAACCAATTGGCCGCGCGCCTGCCGGAGTCGGCGCGCAACGATCCGGCGGTGCGCGATCTCGCCAGCTATGGCTGTCAGACACGGATGCACGTCGTCCGGCTTCTGGCGCCGCAGCTCGACCGCGAGGGTCATACCAAGGACATCGATTTCACCGAGCGCGGCATCACCGCGCGTTGGGATGCGGGCTATCAGCACACTCGGTCGGTGCTGAATCGGATGCCCTGGTCAGGCGAGTTCGACCCGCTGTCCGGCGTCGTGCTGCACGATCCCTTGGTCACGACGGCGGCCGCTGCGGAGTAGCAGTGCACGGTCTTCTGATGTTTGTTAGGATGCAATCCTGCGGTGGTCCGGCATGAGGATACCGTTCACTCGATTCTCTTTAAGGGATTAGTCGTAGTTCCTTCTTAATCATTAGGGCGCGGCGGCGTTGCCGCGAGCCGTATTTCCTGACCGTGCGAGACGTCGCCGGAGGGCCGTTGCGCAGCCGCGCTGTCGGCCGCGCCTGCGCATGTGAGCAGCCGGAAAGCGGCATTGATTGGGAATGGCCAATGTCTGAACGCGCGCTGTTGCACAATGAATCCGTCAGACCGGAGACCGGAGCGGTCAGTCTCAAATGGAAAATCCTCGCCGGCAATCTGTTGACCGGCTTCTTCGCCATGGCCTTTGCCTGCGTGCTCGCCTGGAGCGGGTGGGGTGATCTGCGCAAGCGCGAGCAGGCGGCGCGGGTTCTCGATGCCTTCGAGCTGGTGCTGAAGGTCAACGCCCAGATCCCGCTCGAGCGCAGCCAGTGGAATCTGCTCGCCGCGGCCGGGTCCGCATCGGCGGATGACATCGCCAAGCTGGACAAGGCGATTGCAAGCACCGACGCGGCGCTGGCGCAGGCCAAGACTGCGGCGCAACTCGCAGGATTGACGACGAGCAACATCGATGCCGCCGAGCAGACGCTGCGTGGCGTCAGATCCGCAGCACGCAGCGCCGCGCCGCTGCCGGCGGCCCAGCGTCCGGCCAACATTCAGGCGGCGACAACCGACGGCCTCGGTCGAGCTGCCGAATCGCTCAATGCCGCGATCGACGAGACTGCGATCGAGCTGGCACGGGACGGTGGCGAGGTCGAGAATCTGCTGCCGTCAGCGCAACTGGCGCAGCTCTCGCAGTCGATGCGCACCATCAATGGCGCCCGCTCCGCGGTGCTGCGCTTCTTCATTCAGAACACCGGCTGGACGCCCGCGCGCCTCGGCGAGGTGACCGAGCAGAGCGGCCAGGTAACCCTGCTGTGGCAGCAGATCGAGCTCGCAGCCCGCAGCGTTCGCAACACGCCGGAAGTGTCCGCCGCGCTCGAGCATGTCCGCTCGACCCTGATGGGCGAGGGCGAACGCCGCTACCGCCAGCTCGTCACGGCCGGCCGCGACGGCCAGCCGTCGCCGATCACGGCCGAGGAGTGGGGCCGCTGGACCACGCCGATGCTGAACAACGTCATCGTGCTGCGCGACGCGGCGCTCAAATCGGCGCATCAGGCGATCGACCAGGCGATCGGTGCGGCGCGGATGCGTCTGTTCCTCGCACTCGGCATCCTTTTGCTGGTCGCGATCGTTTCGGTGGCGGTGGTCATCGGCGTCGTACGCGGCGTCATCGGCCCGCTGGTTGGTCTGACCGGAGTGACCCTGCGCCTCGCCAATGGCGAGCTGAGCGCCGACATTCCGAACGACACCCGCAAGGACGAGATCGGCGCGATGGCGCGCGCGCTGAAGATCTTCAAGGATGCCCTGATCGCCAAGAAGGAGTCCGACGAGGCGGCGCAACGTGACGCGCAGGCGCAGATCGATCGTGCCCGCCGGCTGGATACGCTGACGCGCAATTTCGAAGCCACCATCGCCGACATCGTCAACACCGTATCGTCGGCAGCCTCCGGCCTCGAAACCTCGGCGGATACGCTGACCGATACGGCTAATCGCTCGAAGGAGCTGAGCACCGTGGTGGCGGCTGCTTCGGAGGAAGCCTCCGCCAACGTTCAGTCGGTGGCCTCCGCGACCGAGGAGCTGTCCTCCTCGGTGCACGAGATCAGCCGCCAGGTGCAGGCCTCGGCCCGCATGGCCGGCGATGCCGTGCAGCAGGTGCGTCAGACCAACGGCCGGGTCGCCGACCTGTCGCAGGCGGCGGCGCGCATCGGCGACGTCGTCGAGCTCATCAACAGCATCGCCGGGCAGACCAATCTGCTGGCGCTGAATGCCACCATCGAGGCGGCGCGCGCCGGTGATGCCGGACGCGGCTTCGCCGTGGTCGCGACCGAGGTGAAGGCGCTGGCCGAGCAGACCGCCAAGGCCACCGACGAAATCTCGCAGCAGATCTCCGGTGTCCAGGCGGCGACGCAGGAGTCGGTGAATGCGATCCAGGCGATCAGCTCGACGATCGAGCGGCTTGCCGAGATCGCCGCGGCCATTGCGGCCGCGGTCGAGGAGCAGGGCGCCGCGACGCAGGAAATCTCCCGCAACGTCCAGCAGGCCGCGCACGGCACCCAGCAGGTCTCCTCCAACATCACCGACGTGCAGCGTGGCGCGGCGCAGACCGGCTCGGCGTCCGCCGAGGTGCTGTCATCGGCCAAATCGCTCGCCGGCGATTCCAATCGCCTCAAGCGCGAGGTCGGAAACTTCCTTGAAGCGGTGCGCGCGGCCTGAGCTCAGCCTCCAGGCGCCAAAGGAAAAAGCCCGGACGTCGTCCGGGCTTTTTGTTGTTTGACCGTAGCCCGGATGGGCGCAGCGATATCCGGGGTCTCACGAGATGTGGAGATGAACCCGGATGTCGCTGCGCTCATCCGGGCTACGCACGACGCGCTACGACGTGAGCATTTTCCGATACAGTGCGTTGTAGCAGGCGGCCGACAGGTCCCAGCTGAACGAGCGCCCCATCGCCGACAGCCGCATCGCGTTCAGTTTCTCCGTGCTGGTGAATGCCGAGAACGCGCGCTTGACGCCGCCGAGGAACGACTCGGCGGATGGCTTCTGGAACAGGAAGCCGGTCTCGCCGTCGGTGATGGTCTCGGCGAGGCCACCGGTCTGGTGCCCGATCGGCAGCGAGCCGAAGCGCTGGGCGTACATCTGGCTGAGGCCGCACGGCTCGAAGCGCGACGGCATCAGGGTGAAGTCGCTACCGGCAAAGATGCGTCGCGCCTGGGCGTCGTTGAAGCCGATCGCGACCCCGATCGCATCGGGACGGCGGCGGTGCGCCTCCATCAGCGCGCGCTCGATCGCCGGCTCGCCAGTGCCGGTCACCACGATCTGGCCACCGGCGCCGACGATTTCATCGGCGGCCTCCAGCACCAGATCAATGCCCTTTTGATGCACGAGCCGCGCGACGATGCCGAACATCGGGCCGCGCGAGACCGCGAGCCCGAATTGCTTTCGGACGTAGTCCGCGTTGGCCTTCTTGCCCTCCCAGTCGCCGGCGGCGAAGGGCTGCGCCAGCTGCTGGCAGTAGCGGGGATCCCAGCTCTCGTCGATGCCGTTGAGGATGCCGGTGAGCTCATGCGCGTTGGAGCGCTGGCGGAGCAGCCCTTCCAGGCCGCAGCCGAGTTCCGACGTCGTGATCTCCTGGGCGTAGGTCGAGCTGACCGTGGTCAGATGCGACGCATAGATCAGGCCGCCCTTCAGGAACGAGAGCTTGTCGTAGAACTCCAGCCCGTCGATGTGGAACGACGATTCCGGTGCGCCGATCCGGCGCAGCGACTCGCGCGGAAACAGGCCCTGATAAGCGAGGTTGTGGATGGTGAGGATCGACGGCACGTCGACCCCGCGCCATGCCAGATAGGCCGGCACCAGCGCCGCCTGCCAGTCGTTGGCATGGACCAGATCGGCTGCCCAGTTCGTGTCCAGGGTGCCCGCCGCGAGCTCGGCCGCCGCCGCGGCGAGCCGGCCGAAGCGGATATCGTTGTCCGGCCAGTCCTTCCCGCTCTCGTCGCCGTAGGGGTTGCCCGGCCGGTCGTACAGCTCGTCGCAGAGCAGGACGTAGACCGGCAGGCCGTCGCGCGTCGATGATCGTCCCAGCGCGCAGCCCGGCATCTCCGCCAGCGGCGCGCATTGGCCGACGATCTCGATGTAAGTGAGTTGCTCGATCACGTCCCGGTAGCCGGGCAACATGATCCTGACGTCGGTGTGTGAGCGCAGTGCCCGGGGAAGTGCTGCCGAAACGGCAGCCAGTCCGCCCACCCGGACGAAATCGTCCATTTCGGTCGTAACGAACAGAACCCGCAAGAGATGTCCTCGATCAAGCCCCATGTTCGTCCTATGCAAGAAAGGGTCCAAATTCAGCCATTAAACAAAAGCGTTGCGCATCGCGGCGAAAGGCCAAACGCTTTCGACATCGAATGGTTCGATCTAGACTCGCAGCCTGCCGCGTCCGATGGCTTACGCTTCGTGAATCAGCGAAGACGAAGCGGGCCCGCCGGCTTCGGCACGCGGTAAAATAGAGAACTCCACCAGGGAGCTGCGCTTGTGAGTCTAGTTGGGAACGATGAGAGCCGTTTGACAGGATGCTTCGACGGCCTGCGCGTGCTGGATTTTTCGACCACCATTGCCGGCCCGCATTGTGCACGCATGCTTGCAGATATGGGGGCTGACGTGATCAAGATCGAGTCAGCCGAAGGTGAAACCATGCGCACCCGGCCGCCGATGCGGCATGGCTGCTCCACCGCTTTCGGTCAGCTCAACGTCGGCAAGAAGAGCGTCGTGCTCGATCTCAAGTCGCGGGATGGCGTCGAGGCCGTGCGTCGGCTGGTCGCAGCCGCCGATATCCTGGTCGAGAATTTTCGACCGGGCGTGATGCAGCGGCTCGGGCTGGACTACGCCGCGCTCAGCGCGCTCAACCCACGGCTGATCTACTGCTCGATCTCGGGCTACGGCCAGACCGGCCCGTCGGCGGAACTGCCGGCCTATGCGCCGGTGATCCATGCCGCCTCTGGCTACGACATGGCGCACCTCGCCTATCAGCCGGGGCGCGAGAGGCCCGACTATTGCGGCATCTATCATGCCGATGTCGTGACCGGGACCTACGCCTTCGGCGCCGTCGCCTCGGCGTTGTATCAGCGCGAGCGCACCGGGCGCGGCCAGCATGTCGACTGCTCGATGCTGGAATCGATGCTCAGCCTGACCTTGAACGAGATCCAATGGTCGCAATTTGCGGTCGCACAGCCGTCGCGGCCGACCTTCGGTCCGGCGGCATGCCGCGACGGCTATGTGATGATCGCCATCGCCAGCGAGAAGACGTTCCAGAACCTGATGACCGTGATCGGCCATCCCGAATGGGTCGATGATGCCAGGTTTGCGAAATATTCCGATCGGCGGACAAACTGGGGCGCGCTGATGGATGGCGTCGAAGCCTGGTCGGGCCGGCTCAGCGTCGCGGAATGCCTGGAGGCCTTGAACGCGGGGGGCGTACCGAGTTCGGCCTATCGCAGCGTCGCCGAGGCGTTGGCCGATCCGCAGATCGCGCATCGCGGCGCGCTGGCCGATGTCGCGGATGCCGCCGGCAGCTTCAGGGTCGTCAACCTCCCGTTCCGGATGTCCGAGGCGAAGGTCGCGGCGGGCCCGCGCGCCGCGAGCCTCGGCGAGCATACCGCAGAAGTCCTTGCGGAGGCGTGCGCCAGCGACCGCGGCAAACGCTGAGGCAAAAGGCTGCAGGGCAGCCATGATCGCGCGCGAGGCGGGCGGCCTTGCCGCTCCACGCGTTTCCGGCCAATGTCCTGGCATTGCAGGAACAGTCCGGACCAGCCGGACGCGCATGCCGGGAGGAGATGCCGCGACGCCGTTGCCGCGTGCAGCCGTCGCTCGCCCGTCATTGCAGCGTCCGGTCCCGCCGCCGACCGGACCACGGGAGTGAGAGCATGAAGAGCTTCAAGGTCACCGATTTCAACACGCCGCTGACCGAGGTCGACGAGCCGACGCCGCAGCCGTTCGGCAAGCAGGTGCTGATCAGGGTCAAGGCCGCCGGCGTCTGCCACAGCGATCTGCACATCTGGGAAGGCGGCTATGATCTCGGCCATGGTCGCAAGCCGCTCTCTTTGAAGGATCGCGGCGTCTCGCTGCCGCGGACGATGGGGCATGAGAGCGCCGGCGAGATCGTCGCGTTCGGCCCTGACGTGACCGAAGCGGAGAAGGGCGGGTTGAAGGTCGGCGACATCGCACTGGTCTACCCCTGGATCGGCTGCGGCAAATGTGCGACGTGCCTCGCCGGCGACGAGAACATGTGCCTGAAGCCGGCCTCGCTCGGCGTCTATTGCGACGGCGGCTATGCCGACCACATGACCGTGCCGCATCCGCGCCACCTGATCGATCTCAAGGGCCTGGATCCGGTGACGACCGCGCCCTACGCCTGCTCGGGCGTCACCACCTATAGCGCGCTGAAGAAGGTCGAGAAGGATTTCGACACGCCGATCGTGATCTTCGGGGCCGGCGGCCTCGGGCTGATGGCGCTGTCGCTGCTCAAGGCCATGGGCGGCAAGGGGGCGATCGTCGTCGACATCGATCCGCGCAAGCGCGAGGCGGCGCTCGCGGCCGGCGCTCTGGCGGCGGTCGACGGCAAGGCGCCGGACGCGCTGGAGCAGCTGAACAATGCGGCCGGCGAGCCGATCCGCGCCGTCATCGACCTGGTCGGCAATGCTGCCACCGCGCAGCTCGGCTTCGATTGCCTGACCAAAGGCGGCAAGCTCGTCATGGTCGGCCTGTTCGGCGGCGGCGCGCCCTGGGCCTTGCCGCTCATTCCGATCAAGGCGGTCACCATCCAGGGTAGCTATGTCGGCAATCTCCGTGAGACCAAGGAGCTGCTCGACCTCGTCCGCGCCAAGAACATCGCCCCGATCCCGGTGACGCCGATGCCGTTGTCCAAGGCGAACGATGCCCTGCACGATCTGCAGAAGGGTCAGTTGGTCGGCCGTGCCGTGCTGACGCCGTAGCCGTCGCTCTCACATCCGTCGTTGCGAGGAGCGAAGCGACGAGGCAATCCAGGGTCTCAACCTGGGCCCCGGATTGCTTCGCTTCGCTCGCAATGACGGCCGTAACTCCCTCGGATCGTGAACGAAACCCATGCCCTCCACCAATTCACTTCACATCGCAGTTCTCCCCGGCGACGGCATCGGACCGGAGGTCATGGCGCCGGCGCTCGAGGTGCTGCGGAAGGTCGAGGCGAAGGCCGGACTTTCGTTGCGCTTCACCGAGGCCCAGGCCGGCGCGGGCAACTATCTCGCGACCGGCGTCTCGATCGCCGAGTCCACAATCAAGCTGTGCGAGGGGGCCGACGCCATTCTGCTCGGCGCCTGCGGGCTGCCGTCGGTGCGCTATCCCGACAACACCGAGATCGCGCCGCAGATCGAGCTGCGCTTCCATTTCGACCTTTATGCCGGCGTGCGGCCAGCGCGGCTGATCCCGGGCGTGCCGAGCCCGATCGTCGGCGCCGCCGAGCGCGGCATCGACTTCGTGGTGATCCGCGAGTCCACCGAAGGCCTGTTCGCCTCGATGGGCAAAGGTGTGGTGACACATGAGGAGGCGCGCGAGACCCTCGTGATCACCCGCAAGACCTCCGAGCGGCTGTTCAACTTCTCCTTCAAGCTTGCCGCCCGCCGCAAGGCGCGCGGCCGCTCCGGGACTTTAGCCTGCGTCGACAAGGCCAACGTCTTCAAGGCCTTCGCCTACTTCCGCAAGATCTTTGACGAGGTCGCTCAACTTCATCCAGACGTGAAGACCGACCGGCTCTACATCGATGCCTGCGCGCTCATGCTGGTGAAACGTCCCTGGGATTTCGACGTGCTGGTCACCGAGAACATGTTCGGCGACATCCTGTCCGATCTCGCCGCCGGTCTCGTCGGCGGCATGGGCATGGCACCGTCGGCCGACATCGGCGACCGCCACGCGGTGTTTCAACCCTGCCACGGCACCGCGCCCGACATCATGGGGCAGGGCAAGGCCAACCCGACCGCGATGATCCTGTCGGCGGCAATGATGCTCGACTGGCTGGCCGATACCCACGGGATCGAGGGCGCGGCCGACGCCGCGCAGCGGATCGAGCAGGCCGTCGACAAGGTCTATGCGTCCGGCCTCAAGCCGTTCGAGTTCGGCGGCCGCGCCGGAACGGTCGATGTGACCCGGGCGGTGCTGGAGGCGCTGTAGCGCATGATCCGGAAAAGTGGAAACCGGTTTTCCGACAAGATCATGCTCAGACAAAGAGATAAGATCGTGATGCGTTTCCGCCGAAACGCATCACGATCTAGCGTCCCTTGAAGGCCGGCTTGCGCTTGTCCATGAAGGCGCGGCGGCCTTCGCGGAAGTCGTCCGAGTCCATGCAGGCGTCGCCGATCCGCCTGATCGCGGCCATGTCGCGGCGGCTCTCGTCCTTCAGCACTTCGGCGATGGTGATCTTGGCGGCCTGGACCGCCAGTGGCGCATTGCCGGCGATCGTGCGGGCAATGTCGAGCGTGGCCGGCAGCAGGTCGTCGGTGCCTATCATCCGGTCGACGAGGCCGATCCGCAGCGCCTCCCGGGCATCGATCCGCATGCCCGTATAGAGCAGCAGCCGGGCCTGGGACGGACCGACCAGCGAGACCAGATTGCGCAGGCCGTCATAGCCATAGGCGATGCCGAGCTTCGCGGCGGGAATGCCGAACTGGCTGTCCTCGGACGCAAACCGCATATCGGTCAGCATCGCGATCTGCAGGCCGCCTCCGAGGCAGAAGCCGCGGATGCAGGCGATGGTCGGCTTCGGATAGTCTGCGAGCAGCGCCCGCTGCGCGGTGCTCTTCCGGGCATAGGCCTCCGAGGCCTCGGCGTTGTGACGGCTCTGCTCGAACTGGCTGATGTCGGCGCCGGAGACGAACGCCCTGTCGCCCGCACCGGTCAGCACCACGACGCGGATGTCGGGATCGTCGCGCAGCGCGACCAGGGCCTGGCCGAGCCCCTCCCACATCTCCAGCGACATCGCGTTGCGCTTGTCGGGGTTGTTGAAGGTGACGATCCCGATGCGGTCATCGACGGTCAGCAGGATCTTGCCGTCGGCGAAGGAGGTGGGTGAGTCAGACGTTGCGGGCATGGACATCCGGAGGCGGCGGGGCAGGTCGCCCGCATCGTTCATCGCATCCGGTCGGCCGTCAACGCAGGATCTGAGCCGAGAGCCGCGCCAGGCGAAACCCCGGCATGCCGCCACTTCCTATGACGGCAGAGTAGGCAGGATAGGCAGATGAGAGTGACGAAATCTCAGGCCGCGCAGCCATCGCTGGGCGGACGAGAGCAGCCGGACAGCCGGCCGCGCCGATCGATCGGCCCAAGGGCCGAAGCTGGTCCGAAGCCGTGAACTCGCCCGAGTTGGCTGACGCGCCTGGCGCCCCCAAGTTGCGCCCTCGAGCGAAGATGGCCCATACCCATCACGAGGTGGCCTGTCAGACGGCCTATTCCTCGTTCGCAGCGATCGACTCCATCAGGGACACCAGCTGACGTTGCACCGTCTGGTCCTTGATCTTGCTGTAGGCGCGCAGCAACCGCAGGCTGAAAGCGCTGTCCAGGAACAGCAGGCTCTCGACTTCCCGGGCCTTGTTGTCGCCGTCGTAGAAGAACGTCACGGGCACGTCGAGCGCGGTGGCGATCTGCTGCAGACGCGCAGCGCCGACGCGGTTGACGCCCTTCTCGTACTTCTGGACCTGCTGGAAGCTCACGCCGAGCTTTTCGCCGAGCTCCGCCTGGGAGATCTTCTGCTCCACACGCCGCAGGCGAATGCGCTTGCCAAGCTCGATGTCGGGCTTGCCGGCGCTGCGCTGCTTCATCTTCTTTGCCGCTGATTTGTTCATACTGATTTTACCGTCCTTCCGTCGGAAATCCCCCGAATAGATGGGTCAGGGGTTCACCCATATATACTGTTTTAAGTTGCTGGGGATGAATGAATTCGTCTTTAAACCACGGGTATTTGCCAGGGTTAAAAGCCTCCACCAGCCAGTCGATCATGTGGCGCACCCTAGGGATGCGTCCGGTGGTGGCGTGGTATGACAGCCAGATATCGTAGGACCACTTCAGATCAATCTCTAGTGGTATTATTTTCCCGCCCAGAGCGCTCGCATAGGTTGGGAATACGCCGATCCCGGCGCCGTGGGCCACGGCCCAATAATTGGCGCTGGAGACATTGGTGGTCATCGCGATCAGGTCGCGCTGCTCATAGCCGGGAAAGATCGTGGCGAAGGCGGCATTGGCCGCGGCCTCGTCGGCCACCTGCAGAACCAGGCGATGCTTCACCAGCTCCTCGATCGACCTGGGCACCCCATAGGCTTCGAGATACTTCTCGCTCGCAAAGCACATCAGGTGCATGCGGCCGAGCCGGACCAGCTTGACGTCGAGCGCCGCCGGCCGCGACAGATGGATGGCGACGTCCGCCTCGTGGCGCGACACGTCGGCTGATCGCATGGCGCAGTACAGGTCGACCATCACGTTGGGGAAGCTCTGCTGGAACTCGACGAGCCGCGGCGCCAGCCAGAACGTCCCGAGGCCTTCCGTGACGGCGACGCGGACCTCGCCGGACGCTGCGCTGGCCAGGCCATCGCCGGCGCGCAACAGTTCGAACGAGGCTGCTTCCATGCGCTCGACTGCCGACACGACCAGCGCACCTTCGTCGGTCAGGCGAGCGCCATGAACGTCGCGCGTGAACAGCGTCGCGCCGATCTGTCGCTCGAAATCATCGATGCGCCGGCGCACGGCATTGATCGAGAGTGTCAGTCGCTCCGCCGCCGAGCGGAAGCTGCCGGCCCTGACGACCTCGAGAAAGATGCGTGCCGCATCCCAGTCGGTGAGATTGGCCAGCGCTGATTTGCTGGCGGCCGGCTTGGCTGGGGCGGCACGGCCGGCGGGGCGGGCGGCAGCCTTGCCGAGCGCCGAGCCGGGTACGGCGACGTCGTCACCACGCTCGCGGACCGGATCGCCGCTCGCGCCCGGCGCAGCCGAGGGCTCGCCCTGCACAGCGGGCGCCAAGGTCGCCTGGGGAGCAGATACCTCCTGGCGTTCCTTCTGAGGAACGCCCCGTTCCGCCGCAACGCGCATACAAGCTTTCTCCGCCTGCTAGAGTGATTCCGCTAAACTACGGGACATGGCGCATTCCGTGCCATGCATTGATTGAGACATCGAGACGTTGACGTTCGATATGAGTCCTTCGGCTTCCATCCTTCGCAGCACGGTCTTACCGTCCGCAGGCGTGCGGAGGTACGCACGTTGTATGCCAAGGACACGCTTAGCGCGAGTCGAAACGAACATCGATGGTTTTTGCTTCGACTGCAATGAAATGGTATTCGAAGATGACCATAGGTCATGCTATCTTGATGAACGGATGGTGGCGCTGACTCATCGAATACCGATGTTCGATCACGCGTCCTCGCACGTATCGTGCCGGGACGTCGGCGGGCTGACCACAGCTTCGGGCGCGGGGGCGCCAGTGGAGCACGGAAAGCGCGCAGGAGGGCAACAGATGACGTATTGGAAAGCCATCCGCGAGTCGGGACTTGCTCGGCTCCCTCTCGTCGCACGCTAGAACGGAACGACGCCCGTGGCCAATTCAGACGACCAAATGCTTGCAGTGCTCGCGTCCTTGGAGCAGTGCCGTGCGACGCTTGTTGCGACCGGCAATCGCGAATCGGCGCAGTTGATTTCGGTCGCCATCCTCGACCTGCGTATGAAGCTGAACCGCCTGAGCGAGGACGACCTGAAGTCGCTCTGCGATGAGATGGTCCAGTCCGACAATCCCGACAAGCTGCGTGACCCGAAGCTTCAGCCGGGCCAGCGTCGCCAACCCCTGCTTCGAGTCGTTAAATAGCACGGTTCGCTATGTGCACAAAGGTGCATTTAGCGCATTTGTGATATGTCGTGATGACGATGAGACGCGCGCGCTCCGGGCGGCGCGCCTTGCCCGGAATGCCGATGCCGGCTGCATCGGGAAGGGTTGATGAGCTGTCATCAACCGATTCTCAGGGCCGGCAATCTCGGCGTCGGGAGCCTCGCGAGCCTCTCGCGAATCTAGAGACAGATATCTGGCGCGGGAAGGGGCGGCCGCCTGCGGCCGCAACTTCGGCACCTCTGTTGCGTATTCCCCGTATCGGCGGCATGAAGCGTCGTGCCCCCGGCGTCAGGACGCCGCTGACGGGGCGTATCGCGGGATTAGCATGATCCAGAACGTATCGATTCCGGCGGCGTTCATCGCTGGCCTGGTCAGTTTCCTGTCGCCCTGCGTGCTGCCGCTGGTTCCGCCCTACCTGGTGTATCTCACCGGTGCCACGATCGAGCATATCGAGAGCGAGGAGCCGCCGTCGGCGTCACGTCGCGCGGTGATGATCTCGGCGGCGCTGTTCGTGCTCGGCTTCTCCACCGTGTTCGTGATGCTCGGCGCCAGCGCCTCTCTGATCGGCGGCTTCATCCGCGCCTGGTCGGAGCAGCTCTCGATCCTCGCCGGCATCGTCATCATCGTGATGGGCCTGCACTTCCTCGGCCTGACGCGGATCGCGTTCCTGATGCGCGAGGGGCGGCTGCCGATTCCGAAGCCGGTCGGCCTGTGGGGCGCCTATGTCATGGGGCTTGCCTTCGCGTTCGGCTGGACGCCGTGCATCGGTCCGATCCTGGCCGCGATCCTGTCGATTGCCGCCGCGGAGACGACGGTCGCCAAGGGTGCCGGGCTGCTGGCGGTCTACTCCGCAGGGCTCGGCATTCCCTTCCTGGTCGCGGCCTTCATGATCGAGCAGTTCTCGGCGCTGTTCATGCGGATGCGCGGCCATCTCGTCAACGTCGAGCGCGCCATGGGCGTGCTGATGGTCGCAACCGGCATCGGCTTTCTGACCGGCGCGGTGTCGACCTTCAGCATCTGGCTGCTCGAGACGTTCCCGGCGCTGCAGAGGTTCGGCTGAGGCTTCAATCGTCCAGCTTGCAACTGATCGTGTAGACCACGCCCGGCGGCAGGAAGTCGACGGTGGCCTCGCCGCCGAGCTGATCGCGCGCGCTGCGCTCGATCAGGCGCGAGCCGAAGCCGCGCTGGATCGGCGCCGAGACGACGGGGCCGCCGGTCTCCCGCCACACCAGCCGCAGGCGGCCGGGCAGCTTCTTGGCCGCGTCCGGCTGATTGAATTCCCAGGACAGATCGACCGTGCCGGTGTCGTTCGACAACGCGCCATATTTGGCGGCGTTGGTCGCGATCTCGTGCACGATCATCGACAGCACGACGGCGAGCCGCGGCGACAGCGCGACCTTCGGGCCGGAGATCCGGATGCGCTCGGGGGTGTTCAGCCGGTACGGCTTGAGCACGCGGCCGATCACGTCCTCCAGCTCGGAACCCTGCCATTTCTCCTTGCTCAGGAGATTGTGCGCCTCGGCGAGCGCGCCGAGCCGGCCCTCGAACTTCTCGCGCTCATGGCGGCTGGCGCTGCGGAAGGTCTGAACTGCAATGGCCTGCAGGATCGCCAGCGTGTTCTTGACGCGATGGTTGAGCTCCTCGATCAGCAGGTCGTGCAGCATCTCGGCGCGTGCGATCGTCGTCGCCATCCGCACCGCGAAGGCCAGCCCGATCGCCAGCATGATGCCGCCGAGCAGGCTGGTGATCGCGAGGTTGCGCCACAGCGGCGCGACCAGCGAGGTCTCGCTGATGCCGGCGCCGATGATCCAGCCGGTGAGGGACGAATGGGTGAAGCTCGACAGCAGCGGCTGACCTTCGAGCGAGACGCTCGACAGCGTCGCCTCGTGCTCGCTCATCATGCGATCCATGACCGAGGACGTGGCCTGCTTGCCGAATGTCTCGGCCAGATTGGGCACGCGTGCGAACACGGTGGCCTTGCGGTCGAGCAGCGACAGCGTCCAGTCCGCGTTCGGGCGCTGCTTGTCCAGAATGGTCTGGAACATCGCGATCGGCGGGCTGAAGGAGATGTCGTAGACGACCTCGCCGTTGCGAAACACCGGCACCTCGACCGTCACGATCAGGCTCTTCTTCACCACACCGTAGAAGAGGTCCGAATATTGCGGCTGCCGGGTCTCGAACACACGCCCGGTGATCTCGCGATTGCTACGCAACGGCAGGTGAGCCGTATCCGTCGTGGCGGATGAGAACAGCTGGTGACCCTCGCGATCGGCAACGACGATCGTGCCGTCCTTGCCGTATTGCTCGAGAAAGCCCATCGCGATCGGGCGGAAGCGCTCGAAATCGCCGGCGGTCAGGGCGTCGGTGAGCGCCAGGACCTGGACGCCGCCGGTCATGCGCTGCATCTCGGCATCGAGCGTCAGGCGGATGCTGCGCACCGTTTCGAGCACGCGCTGCCGCGCGTCCCTGCGGTCCTGCATGTAGTTGTGAAACACGATCCCGCTCGCAAACAGGATGAGCGGCAGTGTGGTCCCCGCGACCAGAAGAGCAAGCCGGACCGGCAGTGTCAGCTTCGGCACGGATGCTCCGTGGATGGCGTTCTCGACCGTCGCGCCGCGCCGGGACGCATGGCAGGTGAATGGGCGCGGCGGTGATCGTGTGCGGCGAGCGGTTATCGGGCTGCAAGGGCGATAACCGCAATCGTCTTGCGGTTGTGGCCGTTCACATCCCTGTCAGCATAGGAGCGCGGCCTGCGCTCGCCAAGTTCAATGCGCCGTGATTTTTTGGTTCCGTCAGCGGCTTTCGCGCCACAGCGATGCCGCTACAGATTGCTCTCGGTGATCGCCGCATACACCATCGTGCGCAACTCGCGCCGGATCGGATAGGCGCTCGACGGCAGCACCTGGGTCATGAAGATCGTGATCAGCTCCTCGGCCGGATCGATCCAGAATGCGGTGGACGCTGCGCCGCCCCAGGCATACTCGCCGGCGCTGCCCGCAATCAGCGTCTTGGCCGGATCCATCGTCACGGAGAAGCCGAGGCCGAAGCCGATGCCGTTATAGGCGGCTTCCGCGAACATCGATCGCGACAGCGCCGGCAAGTCGACGCCGCCGGGAAGATGGTTCGATGCCATCAGCTTCAGCGTCTTCGGCCCGAGCAGCCGGACGCCGCCGAGCTCGCCGCCATTGATCAGGGCACGGCAGAAGGTCAGATAGTCCGCCGTGGTCGCGCACAGGCCGCCGCCGCCGGAGATGAAATCGGGCGGGCTGAGGAACGAGCTGGTTGTCGGATCGTCCTGCAGGGTCAGGCCGCCCTTGCGATCGGCGGCGTGGAACGACAGCGTCCCGGCGGGATCGGCCGAGTAGCATGCGGCGAGCCGATGGGCCTTGGCGGCGGGTACGTGGAAGTCGGTGTCGGCCATCCCCAGCGGGTCGAAGATGCGCTCCTTCAGGAAATGCTCGAACGGCTTGTCGGCGATCTTGCCGACCAGATAGCCGACCACGTCGGTCGAGACCGAGTAGTTCCAGGCTTCCCCCGGCGAGAACTCCAATGGAATTTTCGCCAGATCGTCGATCATCGACTGCAGCGTGCCGGCCTTCTCGACCGCGCCGATCTTGGCGTCGCGATAGGCGGCGTCCACATTCGAGCGCTGCTGGAAGCCGTAGGTCAGACCGGAGGTGTGGCGCAGCAGGTCGACGATCAGCATCGGCCGCGCCGGCGGCCGGCTGATGAAGGCCGGTGCCGTGCCGGCGACGAACACGCCGAGATTCTTCCATTCGGGGATATATTTGGCGACCGGCTCGTCGAGTGCGACCTTGCCTTCCTCGACCAGCATCATGAAGGCAACCGATGTGATCGGCTTCGTCATCGAGTAGATGCGGTAGATCGTGTCGTCCGTGACCGGCACCTTGCGCTCGACATCGGCATAGCCGAGCGAGCTGTTGTGCACGATCTTGCCGCGGCGATAGACCATCAGCTGGGTGCCGGGGAAGCGGCCGGCATCGACATAGCGCTGCTTCAGATGAGCATCGATGCGATCGAGTGCGGCTTTCGACATGCCGACGGTGTCGGGCGAGGCGGGGGTCGGGGCGAGCATCGGGCATCTCCGCTGTCGTTGGATTTTCGTGGCCTCGCGCGTGAGGGCTGCGCAGGGCGGCAGACACGGGTGATAGCGGAAAATCGCCCCGCTTCCAATGGCAGGGCCCGGCGGCCTCGTGTAGCCTTGGCCGCCGGGAGGATTGCCAATGACTCAATTCAACGAGGCCGAGCTCACCGAGGCCGTCGTCGCAAGCTTCGCGCAGACGCCGGATGCGCGCACGAAATTCCTGCTTCAGGAATTGGTGAAGTCGCTGCACGATTATGTGCGGCGCACGAATCTCAGCTTCGACGAATGGGCCGCGGCGATCGACTTTCTCACCCGCACCGGCCAGACCTGCACTCCGAGCCGGCAGGAGTTCATCCTGTTGTCCGACGTGCTCGGGGTCTCGATGCTGGTCGATGCCATCAACCATCGTGACAGGGCAGGGGCCACGGAGACAACCGTGCTCGGCCCGTTCTATGTCGGCGAGCACAAGGTCACGCCCCACGGCACCGATATTTCCTCCGACCTCAAGGGTGAGAAGATGTTCGTGCAGGCGCGGGTGACGGATCTGTCGGGCGCGCCGCTGCCGGGCGCTACGGTCGACGTCTGGCACGCCGACGACGAGGGCTTCTACGATTCGCAGCGGCCGTCTTACGCGTCGGACGGGCCATCGTCGCGCGCGCGTTTCATTGCCGATGCCGACGGCCGCTTCTTCTTCCGCACCATTCTGCCCTGCAGCTATCCGATTCCGACCGACGGTCCGGTGGGGCAGATGATCGTGAGCACCGGGCGCCATCCGATGCGCCCGGCCCATGTGCACTTCCTGGTCGACGCCGAAGGCTACGAGCCGCTGATCACCCATGTGTTCATCGGCGGCGACGCCTATCTCGACAGCGACGTCGTGTTCGGCGTGAAGGACGAGCTGATCGCCAAGGTCGATCAGCGCACCGATCCTGTGATGCCGGACGGCAAGCTCGCGGCGGCGCCGTGGCACCTGATGAGCTACGAATTCCGCATGAAGCCGGGCGCGGGGACAGCCCCGAGGCCGATGCTGGCGAAGCCCATCGACGCTGCGGCAGAATAGGACAGCGGACGTCGCCCACTTCTTGTGCAACGCACAGGAAGTGGGCGAATCGCAAATTTTGCGTGCGGCCATTCGGCATTTCGGCTCGTGAGCATTTTTATCATCCTATTGATTATTCGAAGATTCTTGTTCCGGCGGTCCTTGGCATGAAGCTTGAATAGATGGTTCCGACGCCATCGATGCCGTCTGCGCAAACCCCATCCGACATCTGACGCTGCCCCTTCCGAGGCTTCCCTCGGAGCGCGCCCCCGTGCGCGATCGACCGGCGTCTGGCGGACGGCCTTTCAACCCATCGAGCGCTCTTCAGACAAAGGACGACAGTACTCATGACGAAGACTGCCAATTCCGCTCGCCGCAACGGCCTCAGCCGCCGTCAGCTTCTCAAGGCCGGCGCCGGCACGGCCGCGCTGCTTGCGGCCGCGAAGTTGAACCTGCCGGGCGGAGCGTTCGCACAAGGCGCAGGGCCGGAAGTCACCAGTGCCAAGCTCGGCTTCATCGCGCTCAGCGATGCCGGCCCGCTGTTCGTCGCCAAGGACAAGGGTCTCTTCGCCAAATATGGCATGCCGGATGTCGACGTGCAGAAGCAGGCGTCGTGGGGCACGACGCGCGACAATCTCGTGCTCGGCTCCGAAGGCAACGGCATCGACGGCGCGCATATCCTCACGCCCATGCCTTACCTGATCTCCTCCGGCAAGGTGACGCAGAACAACCAGCCGACGCCGATGTACATCCTGGCGCGGCTCAATCTCGATGCGCAGTGCATCTCCGTGGCCAAAGAATATGCCGATCTGAAGCTCAGCCTCGACACCGCGCCGTTCAAGGCGGCGCTGGAGAAGAAGAAGGCCTCCGGCAAGTCCGTGAAGGCCGCGATGACCTTCCCCGGCGGCACTCACGATCTGTGGATCCGTTACTGGCTCGCCGCCGGCGGCATCGATCCCGACAAGGACATCGAGACCATCGTGGTGCCGCCGCCGCAGATGGTGGCCAACATGAAGGTCGGCACCATGGATTGCTTCTGCGTCGGCGAGCCCTGGAATGCGCAGCTCGTCAACCAGGGCATCGGCTACACGGCTGTGACGACCGGCGAAATCTGGAACAAGCATCCCGAGAAGTCCTTCGCGATGCGCGCCGCCTTCGTCGACAAATATCCGAAGGCTGCGAAGGCGCTGACCATGGCGGTCATGGAAGCGCAGCAGTGGTGCGACAAGATGGAAAACAAGCAGGAGCTTGCGACCATCATGGCCAAGCGGCAGTGGATGAACTGCCCGGTCGAGGACGTCGCCGGACGCACCGCCGGCAAGTTCGACTACGGCACCGGCAAGGTGGTCGAGAACTCGCCGCACATCATGAAGTACTGGCGCGACTTCGCCTCCTATCCGTTCCAGAGCCACGACCTCTGGTTCATCACCGAGGACATCCGCTGGGGCAAGTATGAGGCCGGCTTCGATGCCAAGTCCCTGATCGCCAAGGTCAACCGCGAAGATATCTGGCGCGAGGCGGCCAAGGAGATGAACGTTCCGGCTGCGGAGATCCCGACCTCCAAGTCGCGCGGCAAGGAGACATTCTTCGACGGCAAGGTGTTCGATCCCGAAGATCCCGCCGCCTATCTCAAGTCGCTGTCGATCAAGCGCGTCGACGCCTGATCAGGATCTTCAGCCGCGCGCGTGAAGCGCGCGGCTCCTCTCATTGCACGGAGAAAGGCTTCCGATGTCCATGCCAGCGTTGACCAATGATAGCGCTCCGAAGATCGTGCCGACCGCGTCACCATCAACATCCGCATCAGTCGTGACGATGACGCCGAAGCAGCCGCCGCGCGCCGAGCGCTACGTGAAGATGGCCCGTGAGGTCGCGGTACGCGTGGTGCCGCCGCTGATCGTGCTCGCTCTGTTCATCCTGGTCTGGGAGCTGCTGTGCCGCCGCGCCGGCTCGGCGCTGCCGCCGCCGTCGCGCGTCTTCGCCGACACGCGCGAGCTGATCTTCGATCCGTTCTTCGATCATGGCGGCATCGACAAGGGCCTGTTCTGGCATCTCGAGGCCAGCCTTCGCCGCGTCGCAATCGGCTATGCCATTGCCGCCGTCGTCGGCGTCGCGCTGGGCACGCTGATCGGCCAGTCGGTCTGGGCGATGCGCGGTCTCGATCCGATCTTCCAGGTGCTGCGCACGATCCCGCCGCTCGCCTGGTTGCCGCTGTCGCTCGCCGCGTTCCGCGACGGCCAGCCCTCGGCGATCTTCGTCATCTTCATCACCTCGGTGTGGCCGATCATCATCAACACCGCGGTCGGCATCCGCAACATCCCGCAGGACTACCGCAACGTCGCCGCGGTGGTGCAGCTCAATCCGCTGGAGTTCTTCGCCAAGATCATGATCCCGGCGGCCGCGCCCTACATCTTCACCGGCCTTCGCATCGGCATCGGCCTGTCCTGGCTCGCCATCGTCGCAGCCGAGATGCTGATCGGCGGTGTCGGCATCGGCTTCTTCATCTGGGATGCGTGGAATTCCTCGCATATCAGCGAGATCATCCTGGCGCTGTTCTATGTCGGCATCATCGGCTTCGTGCTCGACCGCCTGATCGCGGTGGTCGGCAAGGTCGTCACCCGCGGCACCGCGACGAACTGAGAGGGACTTGGATCATGGCCTATCTGAAGCTCGACCACGTCGACAAGACCTTCACTCGCGGCAATGCGACCACAGAGGTGCTGAAGGACATCAACCTCTCGATCGAGAAGGGCGAGTATGTCTCGATCATCGGCCATTCCGGCTGCGGCAAGTCGACGATGCTCAACATCGTCGCCGGCCTCACCACGGCCACGACCGGCGGCGTGCTGCTGGAGGAGCGCGAGGTCAACTCGCCGGGACCCGACCGCGCCGTGGTGTTCCAGAACCACAGCCTGCTGCCCTGGCTCACGGTCTATGAGAACGTGCGTCTCGGCGTCGACAAGGTGTTCAGCAGGTCCAAGACCCGCGCCGAGCGCGACGCCTGGACCTTGCACAATCTCAACCTGGTGCAGATGGCTCACGCCAAGGACAAGCGCCCGAGCGAGATCTCCGGCGGCATGAAGCAGCGCGTCGGCATTGCGCGCGCGCTGGCCATGGAGCCGAAGGTGCTGCTGCTCGACGAGCCGTTCGGCGCGCTGGATGCGCTGACCCGCGCGCATCTGCAGGACTCGGTGATGGCGCTGCATCAGAAGCTCGGCAACACCATCCTGATGATCACCCACGACGTCGACGAAGCCGTGCTGCTGTCGGACCGCATCGTGATGATGACCAACGGCCCGAGCGCGCATATCGGCGAGGTGCTGGAGGTCGCACTGCCGCGTCCGCGCAAGCGGCTCGAGCTCGCGACCAACCCGACCTACGTGAAGTGCCGGCAGCGCGTGCTCGAATTCCTCTACGAACGGCACCGCTTCGTCGAGGCGGCCTGACAGAATCGAAGGCGGAGAGCGGATCGAACCGCTCTCCGCCTCCGGCGACTAACGGGTTCTCGTTTCATCAAAAGGATTTCCCATGACGCCGTCACAGATCGCCCTGGTTCAGGAGAGTTTCGCCAAGGTCGCGCCGATTTCCGACCAGGCCGCCGTGATCTTCTACGATCGCCTGTTCGAGGTCGCGCCGCAGGTGCGGCAGATGTTTCCCGATGATCTCACCGAACAGCGCAAGAAGCTGATGGCCACGCTGGCTGTGGTTGTGAATGGGTTGTCCAACTTGCCTGCGATCCTGCCGGCTGCGAGCGCACTGGCCAAGCGCCATGTGGACTATGGTGCCAAGCCCGAGCACTATCCGGTGGTCGGCTCCGCCCTGTTGTGGACGCTTGAGAAGGGGCTGGGCGCAGCTTGGACTCCCGAGGTCGCCGCGGCATGGACCGCTGCCTACGGCACGCTGTCGAGCTACATGATTGCCGAAGCCCACGGCAAGGCGCAGGCGGCGGAGTAGAGGCGTTGAGTGAACCGCTCGTCATCGTCGGCAACGGCATGGCCGCAGCAAAGCTGGTCGAGGAGCTGTCGCAGACGGCGCTCGGCCGCTACGCCATCGCCGTCATCGGCGAGGAGCCGCGGCTCGCCTACAACCGTGTGCTGCTGTCATCGGTGCTGGCCGGCGAGGCGGCGTCGCACGAGATCGAGCTCAAGCCGGCCACCTGGTGGCGCGAGCGCGGCGTGACCTTGAAATACGGCGCGCGGGTCACCGGCATCGATGTCGGCCGCCGCGAGCTTCAGATCGAGAACGACGAGAACGTGGCGTTCTCGCGCCTGGTCCTGGCCACCGGCTCGCTGCCGTTGCGGCTCCCTGTGCCGGGGGCCGATCTGCGCGGCGTGCACACGTTCCGCGACAGCCGCGACACCGACGTGCTGCTGGCGCTCGCGGCGCGGAAGACGCGCGTCGTGGTCGTCGGCGGCGGACTGCTCGGGCTGGAAGCGGCCTACGGTCTGGCGCGCGCCGGCGCCAGGGTCACGTTGCTGCATCTGATGGACCGGCTGATGGAGCGGCAGCTCGATGCGCCGGCCGCCGCGCTGCTCAAGGCGCTGGTGGCGCGCAAGGGCATCGAGGTGCTGCTCAATGCCAGCACCGCGGCCATTCATGGCGACGGCTGCGTCGAGGGTGTCGAGCTGGCCGATGGCCGCCGGATCGCCGCCGACGCCGTGATCTTCGCCGCCGGCATCAAGCCCAATGTCGCGCTCGCCAAGGAGGCGGGGCTTGCCGTCAACCGCGGCATCGTGGTCGACGACGCCATGCAGACATCGGCGCCCGGCATCTTCGCGCTCGGCGAATGCGCCGAGCATCGCGGCACCTGCTATGGGCTGGTCGAACCGGCTTACGAGCAGGCGCGGGTTCTGGCGCGCCATCTGGCCGGGCGCAAGGCGGCCTATGGCGGCAGCGTCGTGTCGACCAACCTGAAAGTGTCGGGCGTCTCGGTGTTCTCGGCCGGCGATTTCATCGGAGCCGAGGGCAGCGAGCAGATCGTGCTCAACGATGTGAGGCGCGGCATCTACAAGAAGCTCGTCATCGCGCAGGGGCGCCTCACTGGCGCCGTGCTGATCGGCGAGACACAGGACGCCTTGTGGTACCGCGACCTGATCCGCAATCGCGAG
This sequence comes from Bradyrhizobium sp. SZCCHNS2022, assembly GCF_032377575.1. NCBI lineage: Bacteria > Pseudomonadati > Pseudomonadota > Alphaproteobacteria > Hyphomicrobiales > Nitrobacteraceae > Bradyrhizobium > Bradyrhizobium sp. SZCCHNS2022. Next base: position 600,176 of record NZ_JAUHHZ010000001.1, read on the forward strand.
CCGATCGCGTCGATCCGGACGGCGATGATGTTCGGCCGCGTGGGGACGCGGCCGAAGGCTGCGTGAGGGGGGCTCGCACGACGATGACCACTGTCGATCCCAAGCTGCGCACGGTGCGCACGGCCTGTCCCTATTGTGGTGTCGGCTGCGGCGTGCTGGCCACGCCCGACGGCAACGGCGGTGCCGCCGTTTCCGGTGATCCCGTGCATCCGGCCAATCTCGGCCGGCTCTGCTCCAAGGGCTCGGCGCTCGGCGAGACGCTCGGGCTGGACAACCGCCTGCTGCATCCGATGATCCGCTGCAAGGGCGGCATGGAGCGCGTCGCCTGGAGCGATGCGCTCGACCACGTCGCGAGCCGCATGAAGCACATCGTCGCCCGCGACGGCGAGGATGCGGTGGCGTTCTATCTCTCGGGCCAGATGCTGACCGAGGACTATTACGTCGCCAACAAGCTGATGAAGGGCTTTCTCGGCTCGGCCAATGTCGACACCAATTCGCGGCTGTGCATGGCCTCCTCGGTCGCCGGCCACCGCCGCGGCTTCGGCGCCGACACCGTGCCCGGCACCTATGAAGATCTCGACCAGGCCGATCTCTTGGTGTTCGTCGGCAGCAATGCCGCGTGGTGCCACCCGGTGCTGTACCAGCGCATGCTGGCGAACAAGCAGGGACGGGGCGCCAAATTCGTGGTCGTCGACCCGCGCCGCACCGACACGGCTGAGGAAGCGGACCTGTTCCTGGGGCTCAAGCCGGGCACCGACGCGGCGCTGTTCTCCGGCCTGCTGGTGCATCTCGCCGACGCCGGCGCGCTCGATCGCGACTACATCGCGCGCCACACGCTGGGCTTCGACGACGCGCTTGCGCGCGCCCGCAGCCTCGCCGGCAGCGCCAGCGCCACCGCGCTCGCCACCGGCCTGTCGGAGGCCGACGTCGCCGCTTTCTTCAAGCTGTTCCGCGATACGTCGAAGGTCGTCACGCTGTATTCGCAGGGTGTCAACCAGTCGGCGCAAGGCACCGACAAGGTCAACGCGATCCTCAACTGCCACTTTGCCACCGCGCGCATCGGCAAGCCGGGCATGGGGCCGTTCTCGCTGACGGGCCAGCCGAATGCGATGGGCGGGCGCGAGGTCGGCGGTCTCGCCAATCAGCTCGCCGCCCACATGGGTTTCACGCCGCCGGACACGGATCGTGTCCGACGCTTCTGGAAGGCGCCCAACATCGCCACCCATGAAGGGCTGAAGGCGGTCGCGATGTTCGAGGCGATCGCGCGCGGCCAGATCAAGGCGCTGTGGGTGATCGGCACCAATCCCGCGGTGTCGCTTCCGGATGCCGATCTGGTGCGTGCTGCGCTGAAGAAGCTCGAGCTGTTCGTCGTCTCCGAGAACGTCCGCTCCAACGACACCGTGGATGTCGGCGCCCATGTGCTGCTGCCGGCGCAGGCGTGGGGCGAGAAGTCGGGCACCGTCACCAATTCCGAGCGCCGCATCTCGCGCCAGCGCGCGTTTCTTCCACCGGCCGGCGAGGCCATGCCGGACTGGTGGATCCTCAGCGAGGTCGGCAAGCGGCTCGGCTTCGCCTCCGCCTTCAACTACAATTCCGCGGCCGACGTGTTTCGCGAGCATGCGGCGCTGTCGGCGTTCGAGAACGACGGCAGCCGCGATTTCGACATCGGCGCGCTGGCGACGCTGTCGAACGACGAATATGACATGATGGCCCCGGTGCAGTGGCCCGCGCCTGCGGGCAGGCCGCCGTCGCCGCGCTTCTTCGCCGACGGCGCCTTCTACACCAACGACCGCAAGGCGCGCTTCGTCGCGCCCGAGGTCCCGGCGCTGCGCGGCGAGACCACGGCCGCGCGTCCCATGCGTCTCAACACCGGGCGCATCCGCGACCAGTGGCACACGATGACGCGCACGGGCCTCAGCCCGCGTCTGGGGGCGCATCTGCCGGAGCCGTTCGTCGAGGTGCATCCGGACGACGCGCTGCGCTACGGCCTGATGCATGACGGCTTTGCCAAGGTCACCACCGAGCACGGCCAGTGCATCCTCAAGGTCGTCGTCAGCGAGCGCCAGCAGCGCGGCATGCTGTTCGCGCCGATCCACTGGAATGCGACCAACGCCTCGCATGGCCGCGTCGGCGCGCTGGTCGCCTCGCACACCGATCCGTTCTCCGGCCAGCCCGAGGCCAAGGCGACGCCGGCCGCGATCAGCCCCTACGAGTATGTATTCCGCGGTTTCATCCTTGCACGCCACGAGATCGCGCTACCGTCCAATCTGTGGTGGGTGCGCGCCACGGTGCCGGGTGGCTTCGGCTATCTGTTCGCCGACAATGGCGACCTTTCGCGCTGGCCGGCCTGGCTGAAGGCGCATGCCACCGAGGACGTCGCCGACTACATGGATGTCGGCGGCGGCGTCTATCGCGCGGCGTCCTTCACCGAGGATCGCATCGCGACGTGCCTGTTCGTCGGCCCCGGCCACGACGCCGGCGACTGGAACGTCGTCAAGACGATGTTCGCCGCCGATCGTCTCGACGACGAGCAGCGCCGCATGCTGTTGTCCGGCCGCGCGCCGGATGGCACCGGTGGCGGCCCGATCGTCTGCGCCTGCTTCGGCGTCGGCCGCGACACCATCTGCGAGGCGATCGCGGCCGGTGCGCGCACGCCCGCCGCGATCGGTGCGCAGCTCAAGGCCGGCACCAATTGCGGCTCGTGCATTCCGGAGATGAAGCGGCTGATCGCGCAGATGCCGGCGCAGGCGGCTGATGCAGTGAAAGTGGCGAGCTAGCCAATTCCACCGTCATTCCGGGGCGAGGCCGCAGGCCTCGAACCCGCAATCTCGATGTGTTGAGCGGTAATTGGCGCAAACCAATCTCGGGATTCCGGGTTCGACGCTGGCGCGTCGCCCCGGAATGACGTTGCTGGTTGACTACGCGCTGGGCGAGCCAATCGACGCCACCTCCGCTATCCTCTATGCTCTCCCAAATGAAGCACAAGACATTCGGAACCGGCGGCGCGAGTGTGTCCGTGATCGGGCAGGGCACCTGGTATCTCGACCACGCCGACCGCAAACGGGCCATCACCACGTTGCAGCGCGGCCTGGACCGCGGCATGAGCCACATTGACACTGCCGAGATGTATGGCGATGCCGAGCTGGTCATCGCCGAGGCGATTGCCGGCCGCCGCGACGAGGTGTTTCTGGTGTCGAAGGTGCTGCCCAGCAACGCCTCGCGCAAGGGCACGATCACCGCCTGCGAACGCTCGCTGAAGCGCCTCAAGACGGACCGGCTCGACTGCTATCTGCTGCATTGGCCGGGCTCCTATCCGCTGGAGGAGACCGTCGCCGCGTTCGAGGAGCTCAAGGCCGCCGGCAAGATCGCGTCCTGGGGCGTCAGCAATTTCGACGTCGACGATCTCGACGAGCTGCTTGACGTCGCGGGCGAGGGCAAGATCGCCTGCAATCAGGTGCTGTACCACCTGCAGGAGCGTGCCATCGAGCACGCGGTCATCCCGTGGTGCGGCCAGCACGGCGTCGCCGTGGTCGCCTACTCGCCGTTCGGCCACGATGACTTCCCGGAGCCGCGCAGTCCTGGCGGCGAAGTCTTGCAGCGCATCGTCCAGCAGCACAAGGCGACGCCGCGCCAGATCGCGCTCGCGTTCCTGACCCGCGCGTCATCTCTGCTCGCGATCCCCAAGGCGTCGCGTCTCGAACATGCCGAGGAGAACGCCGCCGCCGGCGACATCGCGCTCACCGCGGCCGAGATTGCCGCCATCGATCGCGCCTTCCCGCGCGGTCCGAAGCCGCGCGGCCTGCCCATGCTGTAGTGCAGCATCACGGAGTATTACGGATATTTGCTACCGGCGCGTGAGCAACGCATAAGTGCTGCCCGCTTTCGACGGGTTGTCGGCGAGCCGTGATTGGCGTTTTGTCGCCACTCACCGATTCGTTTTGCATTCCAATTCCGAGTTCGACCGTGACCCCGCCCCCCAGCGCGGCTGCCGCCGCGCGGCTCGACGACGTGCCGACGACGCTGCAGGACAAGCCGAAGCGCAAGCGCGCGCCCGCGCGCGCCGACCGGCCATTCCGCGGCATCGCGCTCATCCTGCTGTCGACCGTGTTCCTCGGCACCTCGGACGTCACGGCGAAATATCTCTCCAAGACCTTGCCCTCGATCGAGATCACCTGGATCCGCTTCGTCATCTTCTCGCTCATCATGGTGCCAGCGATGATTCCGGGCTCGCCGCTGTTTGCGATGCGCACGGAGCAGCTCAAGTTCCAGCTGCTGCGCGGCATCGCGCTGCTCGGTTCGTCACTGATGTTCATCACCGGTTTACGCTACCTGCCGATCGCCGAGGCCTCGGCGACGGGCTTCGTCGCGCCGCTGTTCGTCACCGCGCTGTCGATCGTCTTCCTGAGCGAGAAGGTCGGCCTGCGCCGCTGGATCGCCACCGCCGTCGGCCTGTGCGGGGTGCTGATCATCCTCCGGCCCGGCACCGGTGCATTCCATCTCGCCGCGTTGTTCCCCATCGTCTCGGCCTTCGCCTGGGCCTGCACGTTGATCATGACGCGCATGATGAGCGGGCGCGAGCACGCGATCACCATCATGACCTATTCGTCGATCGCGGGCGTCTGCGTGCTCTCGATGATGGTGCCGTTCGTGTGGGTCACGCCGTCCTGGCAGGACATCGCCTTCGGCGTGCTGGTCGGCGTCGCCTCGACCATGGGGCAGTGGATCGTCGTGCTCGCCTTCCGCTATGCAGATGCCTCGGTGCTGGCGCCGTTCTCCTACACCCAGCTGCTGTGGGTCAGCATCCTCGGCTTCCTGGTATTCGGCGAGCTGCCGGACGTCTGGACCATCGTCGGCGCCGCCTTCATCGTCTCCAGCGGCCTTTACACCGCCCATCGCGAGCGTGTCCGCCGCTCGCAACTGCTGCAGGTCGCCGGCGAAAGCTCGCCGAATCCCTGAGCGGCGCTCGGTCGCTCGGCCTCCTCCCCGAAATGAGACTGTGCGGCTTGGAGCCTGCGCCCGCCGATGCTACGGGTGCGCTGAGCAACAAGAACAACAGGGGAGCACGCAGCCATGATCAATCTCACGCCCGAATCCGTCCTGCCGGACGACGGCGCCAGCGGAACGCTGGTCGGCCGCATCTGGCGACCTGACGTCGATGGCCCGGCGGTGGTGGCCGTGCGCGACGACGGCGTGTTCGACGTGACCTCGGCTTTCCCCACCGTCAGCGCCCTCTGCGAGCAGGATGATCCGGCCGCGGCGCTGCGAGCGATGAAGGGCGAGCGCATCGGCGATCTCGCCGCCATCCTCGCCAACACCTCGCCCGATCGCCGCGATCCCGCCAAGCCATGGCTGCTGGCGCCGGTCGATCTGCAGGTGCTGAAGGCCGCCGGCGTCACCTTCGCGATCTCGATGCTGGAGCGCGTGATCGAGGAGCGCGCGCGCGGCAACCCGGCCTCGGCCGAGGCGATCCGCAAGGAGGTGGTGCGGCTGGTCGGCGACGACTTCTCCAAGCTCAAGCCGGGCTCGGACCAGGCGATGCACCTCAAGCAGGTGCTGATCGAGCAGAATGCCTGGAGCCAGTATCTCGAGGTCGGCATCGGTCCCGACGCCGAGGTCTTCACCAAGGCGCCGACCTTGTCGTCGGTCGGCACCGGCATGGATGCCGGGCTGCATCCGAAATCGACCTGGAACAATCCGGAGCCGGAGGTCGTGCTGGTGGTCTCGAGCCGCGGCGCCATCGTCGGCGCCACGCTCGGCAACGACGTCAATCTGCGCGACTTCGAGGGCCGCTCGGCGCTGCTGCTCTCCAAGGCCAAGGACAACAACGCCTCCTGCGCCATCGGCCCGCTGCTGCGCCTGTTCGACAAGAGCTTCACGCTGGATGATGTGCGCAAGATGGACGTCGCGCTTAACGTGACCGGCAGCGATGGCTTCGTGCTCGACGGCCATTCCTCGATCAGCAAGATCAGCCGCGATCCGACCGATCTGGTTTCTCAGACCATCGGCGCCGTGCATCAATATCCCGACGGCTTCGCGCTGTTCCTCGGCACGATGTTCGCACCGGTGAAGGACCGCGATGCGCCGGGGCAGGGCTTCACCCACAAGCGCGACGACATCGTCACGATTTCAGCGCCCCAGCTCGGCCGCCTCGTCAACCGCATGCGCAACAGCGACGAATGCGAGCCGTGGACGTTCGGCGTCGGCGCGCTGATGCGCAGTTTGGCCAGGCGCAAACTGATCTGAGGCACGCGGCCTCCACACCCCCCGCTGTCATTCCGGGGCGCGCGAAAGCGCGAGCCCGGAATCCATACGCCGCAGCGCGCGTGAGGAATAGCCTAGGACGTCTCATAGCACTCAGTCGTCATCGCCCGGCTTGACCGGGCGATCCAGTACGCCGCGGCCTGAATGGGTCCACCGAGAGGCCGCGGCGTACTGGATCCCCGCTTTCGCGGGGATGACCGCGGTGGTCTGGGAGCCTTCTGAACCCAAATCCATGCCGTGCGGCGGTCCTCGACGGCAGGGGCGGCCTCACACGTGCCCCGACGCCATCTGCCCGGCAGCGCGGCGGGGGCGCTCCTGCAATGACGCCTGATCGCCGAGCGCGCGCTCGCGGACCAGCGACAGCGCGTGATCGCGCTCGGCGGCCGTGCTGCGGCGCGGCTCGGCGGGACGGCGCAGGCCGAGATCGTCCTCGATCGGATCCTTCGGCACCAGCGACAGCGCGCGCTCGAACGGATCGACCGAGGCGTCGCGCGGGCTCTTGCCGCTGTCGCGGCTGGGCTCCGGCTCCGCCGGCCGCCGCGCCACCAGCGTCTTGATGCGTCCGATCAGGCCTGACGGCGCTTCCGGCGGGGCCGGGTCGAACGGATCGGCGTAGAACGTCGCGCCGGCCTTTTCCACCATGCCGGCGAGCGCGCTCACCATGCGCGGCGAGCCGCAGGCATAGACCACGTCGGAGGCGGTCAGCGTCGGCATATGCGGCTCGATGCGCCCGGTGCGGATCGAGGCGTGATTGATCGGGCCTTCCTCCACGGTCGGAATGATCGTGACGTTCGGCAGTCGCGCCAACTGCGCCAGGATCGGCGTCATGTAGAGCTGCGGCAGCTTCTTGGCGCCGGCGATGATGACCATCGGCCGGCTCCGCTGCTCGCGTAGCGCCATGGCCGCGATCGCCCAGATCGGCGCAAAGCCGGTGCCGCTGCCGACGAGGATCAGCCGGCCGGTCCCGCCGGGGCGCAGGAACGCATGACCATACGGCCCCTGGATGCGCAGCCGATGCCCGGGACGGATGCCGCTGCCGAGCGCCGTCGTCACACGTCCGCCGCGCACGCGCTTGATGTTGAGATGGATGACGCGGCCGCCGATGCGGCCGTCGAACGACGCCGTCGGACTGTAGGCGCGCGCCGGATAGCCGTTGAAGGTGAACTTGAAGTACTGCCCCGGCAGATAGCTGATGCTTTTCTCGGGCGCGATCATCAGCTCCATGATGTCGGGCGCCACCTCGCGCAGGCCGACGAGCCGCGCCTTGCTGATGTCGATCTCCGGCACGTCCTCCATCTCGACGTCGAGATCTGACACCACGCGGGCCTGGCACGCGTAGATCATGCCCTGCGTATGCGTCTCGCCGCAGACCGTCTGGCCCTTGGAGACGTGGACCATGCAGGTGCCGCAGGTGCCGGCGCGGCAGTCGAACGGAATCTCGACGCCGTTGGCGAGCGCCCCATCGAGCAGCACGTCACCCGCGCGGACGCGGAACTGGCGGCCTTTGACGGTGACGGTCCTGAAGTTCGACATGATCAACTCCTCGATCGAATACGCGATGACTGTGTTGGGGCTTGTGCCGCGCGATCACGCCTTGCCGGGTGAGACGCGGATCAGGTTCTTGTTGGTCGTGCTCTCGAACCGGCTCGACCAGTAGTTCGACGCCATCACCGGCCGCTTCAGCCAGCTCACCTTCGGCGAGCGCAGCACCAGGAACCAGAAGAAGAACGGCGTCGTGACGAGATGCGAGACCAGCGGAAACCAGTCCGGCAGCAGCGAGGCCGGGCCCGGCAGGCGGTACCAATAATAGGTGCTGATCGCAGTCGCCGCGAAGATGCGATGCATCCGGGTGCGGGTGGCGGGCTTGTAGCGCAGCAGGTGCTCGCCGATCCGGAACAGGATGTAGCTGATGATGGCCGCACCGAACGGCCAGACATAGGCCGTGATGATCTCGGCGCTGCCGACCTGCTGCGGCGGATAGTCCGGCACCTGGAACCAGCCCCACACGAAGCCCGGAAAGCTGCCGGTCAGGAAGCTGCCGAGAAACTGCTGGACCTTCGTCGGCACGCCCGCGGTCGGCGTGAGCTCCGGCGTCGAGTCGGGGCAGGGATTGCTGCAGGCCTCGCAGATGTTGCAGCGGGCGTTCTTGAAGGTCAGCGCCGGATTGGTGCCGTAGAGCCGCTCCACGGGGTGGATCGGGCACAGCGAGGTGCACCAGCCCGAGCGCATCTCGAACACCGAGCCCATCGCGAACGCCATGAACGCAGCCGACAGCAGCATGACCGCCGTCAGCGGGCCGTCGACATTGAGTCCGATGCGTCGCATCGGCACCACGATGAAGAGAAGCGTCACGCTGATCACCGCGAGCGTCGCCGCGCCCCATTCCGGCATCCGGATGTTCTGCGAGATCCCCATCTTGTTCGGCAGCAGATGGAAGGTCGCCATCGGGCAGATGTTGCGCCACAGCCCGGGCGAGATCGTCACCAGCGCCGGCGCGACCGGAATCAGCAGATTCCACATCAAGGCGATGCCGAGCGCGGGAAAGAACAGCAAGAGATTCACCAGCAGAACGCCGACGACCAGCATCACCGTCTGCATCGTCAGCCAGAACCGCCGCTCGCCGCGCCCCGTGCTGCGGCTGCCGGGCTGCGCGGCCGGCTGATATCGGGCGGGAGCCACGTTCACGGCCACATGGGTGAGCGGCCGGGTCTGTCGTTGGTACGAAGCATAATCGTGTTGAGCCGAACGTTGAGCGCTGTTGTTTCGCATTGCTTTCCAGGACGCTGGTTTCTCTGTACGGGCGCGCTGGTGTGACGACGTCGGGCCGGACGTGTTGGTCCGCCGTGCCTGTTAGTTCGCGTCATCAGCGCATGCTGTGCCGCAGAATCTGACGGCGAGATGTGGCGCTTTTTGACGGCCAATATGGACGTGTCTGGGCCATGCTGCGGTAGGCATGCGGCCGTTTGATCTGGATCAAACCGAGGAACATCAAGGATTTGATTGGAAGCGGGAGATGTTTTCCCGAGGCGTTTGATCTGGATCAATGACGGCCTTGGCCGTGACAGATCGCAGGCGCGATCAAGGCTTCGCTCGCGCTGAGAGGGGTGGGGGAGGGGCAGCCGCGCGCACCAGCCCAGCGGAGAGTCTCCCCTGATCCTGATTGCATCTGCCGATGCAATCAGGCCTCTCCCCGCACGCTGGGAGAGGCCGGCGGTGCGCGTGGCGACCCGACGGGCAAATCAGATTGCCTGCGCAAATCCTGTCCAGCCCCCGGATGAAAAATAAACCGCTTGGCGACTTCGTGAAATCAGCATTATGCTCCCGCTCATTCCGTTGCGTCGGAGGGGACGTATCGCGGTCGTCATGGACGTCGGCAGCGGAATGCGATGGGCGTGTGTCGTTGCAGCGTGATCAGTCGCGCGGACGAACAATGATGCACGCACGGTCAAGTCGCGCGGTCCTGATATCCCGACGCTGATATCAAGCGGGTGACGATGCCTCAGCGTGTCGCGCTCGTGATGGTGGCCAGAAAGCCCGGCGCACCAGGGAGAACGCGAAGCAGCCGTCAAAACCATCGCGCGGGGAAGGCCGGGCGTTCTCGGCCAGACCTGTGGTACCTGCCGCCTGCATTCTTTTTCGCAGGCGGGCCACGGGCGCGGCCAGCGCCCGGCCTTCCCTGCGCCCTTCACTTCCAAAAGGGCGATGAGATCAGCATGACCCGGGCGAAGTGCGTCGCGGGATCGCGAACACATGTGATGAAGACGCGTGTGGAAATCCCGAGCTCGTGTGGCGACTCAGATGCTTGTGGCAATTCCGTCGACACGACAATGGTCGTCATTCCGGGACGCGACGCGCAGCGTCGCGGGCCCGGAATCCATACGCACGATCGTGGTTATGGATTCCGGGCTCGCGCTCCGCGCGCCCCGGAATGACGGAGGAAAGGTATGGGCTCGCGCCCGCATCCTCAATGCAACAGGCGACACATCGCTCGCGGGAGCCGAGCCGCCTCGGTCCCCACCGCTGTCGTCCCGGACAAGCCCGGCAACGCAAAGCGTTGTCGGGCGCCGATCCGGGACCCATACCCCCTGGGAGGAGTTTGTGGCTGGATGGTCATTGGCCTTTTCGCGCCTCACAACCGCCGCGGAGTATGGGTCCCGGCGTTCGCCGGGACGACGGCGGTGGGCGAGGAGCCGGCGTGCGTCACACCGGCAGTGCAATCGAGTACTTCACCTGGCTCAGCGCAAAGCTCGACTCGATCGAGGCGATGCCGTCGAGCCGCGTCAGCTTCGTCTTCAGGAACGCCTCATACGACGACAGATCCGCCGCGACCACGCGCAGCAGGTAGTCGCGGTTGCCCGTCATCAGATAGCACTCGAGCACCTCGGGCCAGGCGGAGATGGCCTTTTCGAACCGCTTGAGGTCCTCCTCCTTCTGCCGCGCCAGCTTGATCGAGATGAAGACCGAGACGTGCAGCCCGAGCGCCTTCTGGTCGACGGTGGCGAGATAGCGGGTGATGACGCCGCGCTCCTCCAGCAGCTTGACACGGCGGTGGCAGGGCGAGACCGAGAGGCCGACCTTGTCGGCGAGCTCCTGCATGGTGATGCGGCCGTCGGCCTGGAGGTGGCCGAGGATCTTGCGGTCGATGGCGTCGAGGTCGGGCATTGGGATAGGGTCCCGGAAAGGGTCGGTACGGTGGGAAATTATCCCAATAATAGCCCGCTGTGCGCGAAAATTTGAGAATTATGGCCACTCGGGGAGGATTAGAGTCGACGAATCCACCGAACGCCCCTGGGAGCCGCGCGCCATGGCCAAGCCATCCGCATTGACGCCATCCGCATCGTCAGATCGTCTCGACATCCTGAACGCGCTGACCCGCAAGGCGCTGTGGCTGTCGTCCTGGACCATCCACCACGCCAACCACATCCGGCCGAACGTCGACGGCCTCAAGGTCGGCGGCCACCAGGCGTCCTCGGCCTCGCTCGCGACCATCATGTCGGCACTGTACTTCTCGGTGCTGCGCCCCGAGGACCGCGTCGCGGTCAAGCCGCATGCGAGCCCGGTGTTCCACGCCATCCAATATCTGTTCGGCCGCCAGACCAGGGAGAAGCTGGAGAATTTTCGCGGCTTCAAGGGCGCACAGTCCTATCCGTCGCGCACCAAGGATGTCGACGATGTCGACTTCTCGACCGGCTCGGTCGGCCTCGGCGTGGCGCAGACGCTGTTCTCCTCGCTCGTGCAGGACTACGTCAAGGCGCATGGCTGGATGAAGGACCGCCGCGAGGGCCGCATGATCGCGCTGGTCGGCGATGCCGAGATGGACGAGGGCAACATCTTCGAGGCCTTGGCGGAAGGCTGGAAGCACGGCCTGCGCAATACCTGGTGGATCGTCGACTACAACCGCCAGAGCCTCGATGCCGTCGTGCGCGAAGGCCTGTGGAAGAAGTTCGAGACCATGTTCCGCAATTTCGGCTGGGACGTGGTGATCGTGAAATACGGCCGGCTGATGCGCGAGGCGTTCGCCGAGCCCGGCGGCGAGTCGCTCAGGCGCTGGATCGACAACTGCCCCAACGCGCTGTACGCGGCGCTGTGCTTCCAGGGTGGCGCGGCCTTCCGCAAGCACATCCAGGACGAGATCGGCGACCAGGGCGACGTCACGCGGCTGCTCGACAAGCGCAGCGACGACGAGCTGCTGGCGCTGATGTCCAATCTCGGCGGCCACGACATGGCGAGCATGCTGGAGGCCTTCGAGTCGATCGATCACGATCGTCCGGTCTGCTTCATCGCCTACACCATCAAGGGCGTCGGCCTGCCGTTCCAGGGCCACAAGGACAATCACGCCGGCCTGATGACGGTGGCGCAGATGGAGAAATGGCGAGCGCAGCAGAACATCCGCCCGGGCCATGAGTGGGACAAGTTCGAGGGCCTGACGCAGGACGCGGCGACCTTGGAGGCGTTCCTCAAATCCGTGCCCTTCAACCGCGACGGCCGCCGGCTCGACGATGCCGTGTTCGACGTGCCGGAGCGGCTGACCTTCACCGCGGCGGCGCAGATGTCGACGCAGCAGGGTTTTGGCCTGATCCTCAACGATCTCGCCCGCAGCGACAGCGCGATGGCCTCGCGCATCGTGACGTCGTCGCCGGACGTCACCGTCTCGACCAATCTCGGCGCCTGGGTCAACCGCCGCGGCCTGTTCGCGCATGCCGAGAAGGCCGACCTGTTCCGCAGCGAGAAGATTCCGTCGACCTTCAACTGGGCGGCGTCGCCGAAGGGCCAGCACATCGAGCTCGGCATCGCCGAGATGAATCTGTTCATCATGGCCTCCGCGCTCGGCCTGTCGCATTCCATCAACGGCGCGCGGCTGCTGCCGATCGTCACGCTGTACGATCCCTTCATCGAACGCGGCCTCGATGCGCTGAACTACGCCTGCTATCAGGATGCCCGTTTCATGGTGGTCGCGACACCGTCGGGCGTCACGCTCGCGCCGGAGGGCGGCGCGCACCAGTCGATCGCGACGCCGCTGATCGGCATGGCGCAGGACGGCTTGTCGTCGTTCGAGCCGGCTTTCGTCGACGAACTTGCCGCGATCATGAAATGGGGCTTTGCCCATATGCAGCGTGAGCCGGGCGAGGGCGGTTCGGTGTACCTGCGGCTGTCGACCCGCCCGGTCGACCAGCCGCAGCGCATCATGACGCCGGAGATGGAAGCCGACATCGCCGCCGGCGCCTATTGGCTGCGCAAGCCGGGGCCGAACGCGGAGGTGATCATCGCGTATACGGGGACGGTCGCGCCGGAAGCAATCGAGGCCACCGGGCTGATCGGCGAATCCCGCCGCGATGTCGGCCTGCTCGCGATCACCTCGGCCGACCGCCTGCACGCCGGCTGGACCGCCGCGCGCAGCCTGCGGCGGCATCGCCGTGGCGTGCAGCATCTCAGCCATATCGAGCAGTTGCTGGCGCCGCTGCCGCGCGATTGCGGCATCGTCACCGTTATCGATGGCCATCCGGCGACGCTTGGCTGGCTCGGCTCGGTGCGCGGCCATCGCGTCGAGGCGCTGGGGGTGGAGAAGTTCGGCCAGACCGGCACGATCGACGATCTCTATCGCCACAATGGCATGGACGCGAACGCGATCATCGACGCCGCCGAGAGCCTGACGGGCGCGCCGGTCCGGCATCGCAAGATGGCGGTGTGAGGGCGGGCCGAAAGCGAGGACGCCGCCCCCTCACCTGGGTGAAGGAGACGGCGTCGCAACTTGGATCAAATGTCTACGTGCTGAAAGACTACGCAATAAGAACTGGCGAAAGTATCGGTTCTGAAATCGTGTCCGGCGTCCTTTCGAGATGCCGTCATATCTATGACGAGGAGATTAGCCACGGCGATCGGACGGCGATGTGAAGCAGTTCACATCTCGGAAATGAATCTTCGAGCTGGAAATTCTGCCATCCGGAATGATGGCCGGCCGGAGGCGAAACAGGGGAGCCGCGCTTGCTGCGGCGCAAAATGGAGCGGCGACGAAACGCAGGCGCCTCGGCTTGCGCCGGTCGCGGCCTTGCTCCTATATCCGCGGGACGCAACCCCGGTCCCCGCATGTGGCGGGTTCATCCCGCGGATCGCGCGTGCCAGGATGCCGGTCCGCGCGCAGCCGCTCCCCCATATGCTTCCACCTGAAGAGGTTTTCCGATGGTCAATCGCCTGCAATTCTACATCGACGGCGCCTGGGTCGATCCGGTCGTCAAGAAGTCCACCCCGGTCGTCAATCCGGCGACCGAAGAGGCGATGTACGAGGTTGCGCTGGGCTCCAAGGCCGATGTCGACAAGGCGGTGGCCGCCGCCAAGCGCGCCTTCGAGACCTTCTCGCAGACCTCGCGCGAGGAGCGCGTCGCACTGCTCGAGAAGATCATCACGATCTACAAGGGCCGCATGAAGGAGATCGGCGCCGCCGTCTCCGACGAGATGGGCGCACCGCTGCCGATGGCGGAGAAGCTGCAGGCCGGCGCCGGCCTCGGCCACCTGATGTCGACGCTCGACGTGCTGAAGAAGTACGAGTTCGAGGAGACCTTGCCGTCGTCCGTGGTGGTGCGCGAGCCGGTCGGCGTCGTCGGCATGATCACGCCGTGGAATTGGCCGCTCAACCAGATCGCCTGCAAGGTCGCCCCCGCGCTCGCCGCCGGCTGCACCATGATCCTGAAGCCGTCGGAGTTCACCCCGACCTCGGCGCTGATCTTCGCCGAGATCCTGCACGAAGCCGGCGTGCCGAAGGGCGTGTTCAACCTGATCAACGGCTTGGGGCCGGAGGTCGGCGCTGCGATGAGCGAGCATCCCGACATCGACATGATCTCGTTCACCGGCTCGACCCGCGCCGGCATCGACGTCGCCAAGCGCGCCGCGCCGACTGTCAAGCGCGTCAGCCAGGAGCTCGGCGGCAAGTCGCCGAACGTGATCCTCGAAGGCTCCGACCTGAACAAGGCGGTCATCGGCGGCGTCATGCACATGTTCAACAACTCCGGCCAGTCCTGCAACGCGCCGTCGCGCATGATCGTGCCGGCTGCGCGGATGAAGGAAGTGGCCGCGATCGCCAAGGGCGTCGCCGACAAGACCAAGGCCGGCGATCCGCGCGGCGAGGGCACCACCATCGGCCCGGTCGTCAATCGCGGCCAGTGGGACAAGATCCAGGCGCTGATCAACAAGGGCATCGAAGAGGGCGCGACCCTCGTCGCCGGCGGCCCGGGCCTGCCCGAGGGCGTCAACAAGGGCTTCTATGTGCGTCCGACGATCTTCGCCGACGTCAAGCCCGAGATGACCATCTCGCGCGAGGAGATCTTCGGGCCGGTGCTCGTCATCATCGGCGCGCAGGACGAAGCCGAGGCGGTGAAGATCGCCAACGACACGCCCTATGGTCTCGCCGGCTACGTCACCGCGCCGACGATCGAGAAGGCCCGCGAGGTCGGCCGCAAGATCCGCGCCGGCAACGTCAACCTGCAAGGCGTCCCGAACGACCGCACCGCGCCGTTCGGCGGCTACAAGCAGTCCGGCAACGGCCGCGAATGGGGCCGGTTCGGTCTCGAGGAGTATCTCGAGGTCAAGGCCGTCGCGGGCTACAACGCGGCTTGAGTTGGCTGCTACAAATACAATGTCGTCCCGGCGAACGCCGGGACCCATAACCACCGGCCGACGCTTTGATGCAGAGCGTCGGCCACACGGGCTCAAGCAGGCATCACGCGGTATGGATCCCGGATCGCGTTCGCTTCGCTCACTTGTCCGGGACGACGTGTGGTCAGCCGCCCAGCGCGCCCTGCGTATTCACGTAGAGCGCGTAGATCGACTGGCTGGCAGCCATGAACAGGCGGTTGCGCTTGAGGCCGCCGAAACAGACATTGGCGCACCGCTCGGGCAGGGCGATGCGTCCGATCGGCGCGCCGTCCGGCGCGAACACCATGACGCCGTCGAGCTCGGGCGAGCCCATGCCCCAGCCGCACCAGAGATTGCCGTCGACGTCGCAGCGCATGCCGTCCGGCGTGCCCGGCCCGGCATCGATGTGGACGCGCTTGTTGGACAACTTCGTCCCATCGGCGGAGACGTCATAAGCGAGGATCCTGCGCGTCGGTTGCCCACGCGATTCGACGACGTAGAGGATGGATTCATCGGGCGAGAAGCACAGCCCATTCGGCCCCAGCACGCCCTCGGCGACGATGCTCGCTTGGCCGGTGGCACCGTCGATCCGGTACACGTGGGTGTCGATCTCCGGCTCGGCCTTGTAGCCCTCGTAATTGCCGAGCAGCCCGAAGCTCGGGTCGGTGAACCAGATCGAGCCGTCGGATTTCACCACGACGTCGTTCGGCGAATTCAGCCGCTTGCCGTCGAACGAGTCCATCAGCACGGTGATGGAGCCATCATATTCGGTGCGGGTGACACGTCGGCCGCCGTGCTCGCAGGTGACGAGCCGGCCCTGGCGATCCCGGGTGTTGCCGTTGGCAAAGCTCGACGGCTTCCGGAACACCGAGACGGCGCCGGTCTCCTCCTCCCATTTGAGGATCCGCTGATTGGGGATGTCGCTGCAGAGCAGATAGCGCCCGTCGCCGAACCACACCGGTCCCTCGGCCCAGCGCAGGCCCGTCGCCAGACGTTCCACGGCCGACAGCTTGAGCCAGTACTTCTCGAAGCGCGGATCCAGCGCCTGGATCGCCGGATCGGGATAGAAAGTGGCAGGGCGCCAGCCCTGCGCGTGAGCGTTTCCGTCGGACATTTGGCTGGTCCCGTTATTGTGCCCTGGCGATCTCTGCTATCATCGGCTTGTCACGACCGCAAACCTGCGGACCCAACACGAGGGATGAAATGCCACGTATCTTGATGACCGGTGCGAGCGGAGGAATCGGCACGTCTTTGCGGAAGCTGCTGCCGCCGATCTATCCGGACCTGTTGCTCAGCGACCTCCGGGCGCCAGCCGATCTCTCCAGCCAAGAGACCTTCAAGGCGGCCGATCTTGCCGACCTCGCTCAGGTCGAGGCGCTGTGCGAAGGCGTCGACGGCATCATCCATTTCGGCGGCTATTCGGTCGAAGGCCCGTGGAACGACATCCTGCAGGCCAACATCATCGGCGGCTACAACCTGTTCGAGGCGGCGCGCCGCAAGGGTGTGAAGCGCGTGGTTTTCGCGTCGTCGAACCATGCCGTCGGCTTTTATCCGCGCCACCGCAAGATCGACAACGACGTGCAGCCGCGCCCCGACGGCCGCTACGGCGTCAGCAAGGTGTTCGGCGAGGCGGTGGGCTCGCTCTATGCCGACAAGCACGGGCTGAAGGTCACGTGCCTGCGCATCGGCAATTTCGGCGAGAAGCCACTCGACAAGCGGAGGCTGTCGATCTGGCTGAAGCCCGAGGATCTCGTCCAGCTCTGCCGCATCGGCCTTGAGCATCCGGACATCCATTTCGAGGTGCTGTACGGCGCCTCGCTCAACGAACGTGCCTGGTGGGACAACCAGCGCGCCTATGATCTCGGTTATCGCCCGACCGGCCGCGCCGAGGATTTCCGCGAGCACGCCATGGCCGAGCAGGCCAAGCTGCCCGCCGATCCGATCGGGGACTATTTCCAGGGCGGCGCGTTCTGCACCACGGAGTTCGATGGTGACACCAGCCGGATCATCGATTGGGGTTAGTTTGAGGTCGTCATTCCGGGGCGCGTCCGCAGGACGCGAATCCGGAATCTCGTTGTGAGAGCGTAAGACAATGTCTGGATTCCGGGTTCGCGCTTCGCGCGCCCCGGAATGACGTAGAGAATGAAAGAGAAGACCATGACCGATGGCCTGCGCAAGGGACTGACCGCTTACGGCGATGCCGGATTCTCGCTGTTCCTTCGCAAAGCTTTCATCAAGGCGGCGGGCTATTCCGACGACGCGCTCGACCGCCCCATCGTCGGCATCACCAACACCTACAGCGACTACAACCCCTGCCACGGCAACGTGCCGCAGATCCTGGAAGCCGTGAAGCGCGGCGTCATGCTGTCGGGCGCGATGCCGTTCGTGTTTCCGACCATCTCGATCGCCGAGAGCTTTGCGCATCCGACCTCGATGTATCTGCGCAATTTGATGGCGATGGAAACCGAGGAGATGATCCGCGCGCAGCCGATGGATGCGGTCGTCGTGATCGGCGGCTGTGACAAGACGCTGCCGGCGCAGATCATGGCCGCGGTGTCGGCGGATCTGCCGACCGTCGTCATTCCCGTGGGACCTATGGTGGTCGGACATCACAAAGGCGAGGTGCTCGGCGCCTGCACCGACTGCCGCCGTCTGTGGGCCAAGTATCGCGCTGGCGAGATGGACGACAGCGAGATCGAGGCGGTCAATGGCCGGCTCGCGCCGTCGGTCGGCACCTGCATGGTGATGGGCACGGCTTCCACGATGGCCTGCATCACCGAGGCGCTCGGCCTGTCCTTGCCGATGAGCGCGACGATCCCGGCGCCGCATGCCGAACGCTTCCGCTCGGCCGAAGCCAGCGGCCGGGTCGCGGCCGAAATGGCCAAGGCGAAGGGGCCGCGGCCCAGCGAGTTGCTGACGCCGTCTGCCTTCAAGAATGCGCAGGTGGTGCTGCAGGCGATCGGTGGCTCGACCAACGGCCTCGTGCATCTCGCCGCGATCGCTGGCCGCACCCCGCACAAGATCGATCTCGACGCCTTCGACCGCATCGGCCGCGAGGTGCCGGTGCTGGTCGACCTCAAGCCGTCCGGCGATCACTACATGGAGCACTTCCACCACGCCGGCGGCGTGCCGAAGCTGATGCAGCAGCTCGGCGATCTCATCGATCTGGACTGCCGCTCGATCACCGGTCAGTCGCTGCGCGACATCGTCGCTGCGGCGGAGGATGTGCCTGGGCAAGATGTGATCCGCTCGCGCGCCGACGCGATCAAGCCGGAAGGCGGCCTTGCAGTGCTGCGCGGCAATCTTGCTCCGCGCGGCGCCGTCATCAAGCATTCGGCCGCGAGTCCCAAGCTGCTGCAGCACACCGGGCGCGCTGTGGTGTTCGAGTCGGTCGAGGACATGACCTTGCGGGTCGATGATCCCGATCTCGACGTCTCGGCTGACGACGTGCTGGTGCTGCGCAACGCCGGGCCGAAGGGCGCGCCGGGGATGCCGGAGGCGGGCTATCTGCCGATCCCGAAAAAGCTCGCACGGGGCGGTACCAAGGACATGGTGCGGATCTCGGACGCGCGCATGAGCGGCACCGCGTTTGGTACGATCGTGCTGCACATCACGCCGGAGTCTGCCGTCGGCGGTCCCCTGGCGCTGGTCCGGACCGGTGACATGATCCGTCTCGACGTTGCCAAGCGGAGCATCGATCTGCTGGTCGACGACGCCGAGCTCGACCGGCGCCGCGCTGCACTGACGGCTGCCGCGACGCCCGACTGGGCGGAGCGCGGCTATGCGCATCTGTTTCATGAAACGATTCTGCAGGCCGATGACGGCTGCGATTTCGACTTCATGCGGCGGAAAGGGAAGGGGCAAGGGAAGGGGTGAGCGCAGTCCTACTTTCCTTTGCTGGTGAACCGCTTCACGGCGGCGCGGAATTCATCCGTGTGCATGCAATTGATGATCGCATCGCGCTCCGCGGCCAACTGGTCCTCGACCGAGCTGGTCGGCGCCCGATGGATCAACGCCTTGGTGGCGGCGATGCCGGCCGGCACGTTCTGCGCCAGCCGCTGCGCCAGCGCGTCCGTGGCTGCGGCGAGCTCGGACCCGGGGACGACCTTGGCGACCAGGCCCCACTCATGGGCTTGCGCGGCCGTGAAACTGTCCTCGGCCAGAAAGATCTGCAGCGCGCGCCGGACACCGGCGGTGGCGACGACCCCGACGGTGCCGCCGCCATCGGGCGAAACGCCGAGCTTGGCGTAGGCCGGCGTGAAGCGGGCCTCTTCGGCTGCGATGCAAAGGTCGGCGGCGAAGGCAAGCGACATCCCGGCGCCCGCAGCAGATCCGTGAACGCTGGCGAGTACGATCTTGGGCATGCGCCGCAGGCTGGCGATGAAGGCGTGATAGTGATGCAGCAGTTCGCTGACCACGGGTGTGATCGTATCGGCTTCGGCCGCGGCGCCGATCGTCTGCAGGTCACCGCCGGCGCAGAAGGCACGCCCTTCGCCCTTCAAAACAAGCACCCCGATGCTCGGATCCGCCTCGACTTGCGCCGCGAGCTGCTGCAGGCGCTGCGCAATGGCGAGGTTGATGGCGTTGAACGCGGCCGGACGGTCGAGCGTGATGGTCGCGATCGGGCCCTCGATGCTCAGGCGGGCAGGTTCCGCTTCTGCGTCCGACATTCAATCCTCCCTCGTATGGTTGTTGCCGCATTTAAAGCGCACAGCGGGCCGGTGACAATGCCGGGGAAGTCTGCGACAACCCGGCACGGCTGGCATGACGGGAGGTAAACCCGCAGCAGACAAGGCGTGCAAACACGGGATACGGACAGAATGGGGCAGGACGCAGTGACCAAGGGACCGGTTGTGATCGTAGGCGCGGGGCATGCGGGCTTTCAGCTCGCGACCTCGCTGCGTCAGGCAGGCTTTGCCGATCCCATCCATTTGATCAATGACGAGCCGCATCTGCCGTACCAGCGTCCGCCGCTGTCGAAGGCGTATCTCAAGGGCACCGGTGGTCCCGAGACGCTGATGTTCCGGCCGCAGAAGTTCTATGCCGACCAGGCCATCGACCTCGTCTACGACCGTGTCGTCTCGGTTCAGCGCGACCAGCGCAGGGTCCTGCTCGCCTCCGGCAGGACGCTCGACTACGGGCACCTCGTGCTCGCCACCGGTGCGCGCAACCGGCTGCTCGACATTCCCAACGCCAATTTCCCCGCTGTGCGCTATCTGCGTATTCTCGACGACAGTGAAGCGCTCAGAAGCTTGCTCGGCGATGCCAAGCGTGTCGTCGTCATCGGCGCCGGCTTCATCGGCCTCGAATTCGCGGCGACCGCGCGTATCAAGGGCCTCGAGGTCGACGTGCTCGAACTCGGCGCGCGGGTGATGGCGCGGGCCGTCACGGCGGAAATCTCCGACTACTTCCAGAAGCAGCATGCCGATGCCGGCGTGCGCATTCATTTGGGTGTGCAGTCCACCAGCATCGAAGCCGATGGCAACAAGGTCACCGGCGTCAGCCTCAGCGACGGCCGGCATATCCCGGCTGATCTCGTCGTAGTCGGCGTCGGCGTGCTGCCGAATGTCGAGCTCGCCGCGGACGCCGGACTGCAGGTCGCCGCGGGCATCGTGGTCGACGAGTACCTCCTGACCAGCGATCCGCACATCTCGGCCATCGGCGACTGCGCGCTGTTTACCAGTCAGCGCTTCGGTGGCACCTTGCGGCTCGAGTCGGTGCAGAACGCCACCGATCACGCCCGCTGCGTTGCCGCGCGGCTGACGGGCGACGTCAAGCCGTATGACGGCCAGCCGTGGTTCTGGAGCGACCAGGCCAACGACAAGCTGCAGATCGCGGGGCTCACCACGGGCTATGATCAGGTCGTGCTGCGCGGGGATCCGGCGCAAAAGGCATTCTCCGCATTCTGTTACAAGGAGGGCCGGCTGGTCGGCATCGAATCCGTCAACCGCGCCGGTGACCACATGTTCGGCCGCAAGCTGCTGGCTGCGGGCGGCACGATCGATGCGGCCAAGGCTGCTGATCCCGGCTTCGACCTGAAGAGCGCTCTCGCCTAGAGGGTCGCGCGGACCTCCTCCGCCGTGGGCATCGAGGGGCCGGCGCCCATCCGCTGCACGGAGATGGACGCCGCAACGTTGGCGTAGGCGATCGCATCCGCGATCGCAGCGCCCTGCGAGAGCCGCGCCGCCAGCGCGCCGACGAAGCAGTCGCCGGCGCCGGTGGTGTCGACCGCCTTCACCGCGCGGCCTTCGACCAGCCTGCCGTCGCCGCGACACACGGCGATCGCGCCGCGCGGGCCGAGCGTGACGCAGACCGTCTGGTCTCGGCGAGGTATCAGCGCCTTCACGGCTTCCGTCACCTGCTGCGGAGAGGGCGCGTCGCCTAGATCGACACCAGCCAGGAAGCCGAGCTCCGTCTCGTTGAGCACGAGCACGTCGACCAGCGCGAAAAGCGCGCCGTCGAATGCGCTGGCTGGGGCCGGGTTGAGGATCGTGGTGGCGCCCGCTGCCTTGGCACGCTGGAAGAACGAGGCGATCGTGGCTTGCGGGATCTCGAACTGGCTCACCGCCACGTCGCCCGCTGTCAATTCCACCTGAGCCACATCGTCTGCCGAGACCTCCGCGTTCGCGCCGGGAATCACGACGATCGTGTTGTCGGCATTCGCCAGCGTGATGATCGCCGTGCCGGTCGATGCGCTCGCGCTGTCCTTCACCGCCGAGAGATCGATGCCCTGGCCGGCGAGAAACGCCCGCAGCTGCTCGCCGAAGGCGTCACGACCGAGCCGGCCGATCAGCGCTGTCGGCGTACCGAGCTTGGCTGCTGACACCGCCTGGTTGGCGCCCTTGCCGCCGGGGAAGTACATCACAGACTGTCCCGCAACGGTCTCGCCGATGCGGGGATGGCGCTCGGCCGTTGCCACGACATCCATGTTGATGCTGCCGGCTACGACCACGCGCCCCATCGGTGTTCTCCCTGATCAGCCGCTAGACGCGGGCCTCGAATTCCTGCCTGACAAGCTCGATGTCGGCGAGCGTCGGCAGGCCGGCTTCGTTGCCGAGCTTCTGGATCTTGAACGTCGAGGCCGCGCGGGCGAACTCGAAATGCTCCTTCCAGCCCTTCGCCGGGTTGGCGAGATACGAATACACATAGGCGCCATGGAACACGTCGCCGGCGCCATTGGTGTCGATGACGCGCTCGCGCGGGATCGGATAGGCGGGCAGCGTGTGCACCGCGCCGAGCTCGTCGTACCAGAGCAGGCCTTTCTCGCCCTGGGTGACGCCGCCAATGCGGCAGCCGCGGCCCTTGAGGTAGTCGAGCATATTCTCCGGCGTGAGGTCCATCTGCTCGCACAGTCGCTCGGCGACGATGGCGACGTCGATATATTCGAGCAGCTCATGCGTGTTGGTGCGCAGGCCGCCGCCGTCGAGGGATGTGAGGATGCCGGCCTCGCGGCACAGCTTGGCGTAATGCAGGGCGGCGTCGGGCTGATGGCCGTCGACGTGGAGCGCCCGGCAATTGCCGAGATTGAGCAGCGGGAACGGGTGAATGTGGGCATCGTCGCGGCAGCGCACGATGGCGCGCTTGCCGTCCTTCGGCATGATGAAGGACAGCGAGGAGGCGTTCACCTTCCGTGGATGTACGGAGATGCCGTACTTCGCGGTCATGTCCTGGAACATCCGCCCGAGCCAGTCATTCGCAATCGTGGCGATCAGGTCCGGCACGATGCCCAGCTTGGCGCAGCAAAATGCCGCAGTCACCGCATTGCCGCCGAACGACACGGCGTAGTCGGAGGCGACGTGCTTCTCGTCTCCGGTCGGCATATGGTCGGTGATGAACGTAACGTCGATGTAGGTCTGTCCGATGAAAAGGGCCTGCATGGGCATTTCTGTCTCACTAAGGGGTGATCGCGGCCCCGGCGCCGCAGATTAGCAAGCGGTTAAGGCGGATCAACGCTGAAATTCTTCGTCAAATCGTCACCATGGTGGTTGAGATCGGCCCCTTGCAACCGGAGGCCCCCTGCCACCGGCGCACGGGTCGCGCTATGGTTGCCGGCCTGCAGGAGCAGATTCGGGAGTGGAAGATGACGGTCTATGCGGGTCCGGTGTTCGAGATGGCAACCAATCAGTTCAACGTGATTGCCGACCATCTTGGCATCCCAGCCGACGAGCGCGACCGGCTGCTGCTTCCCAAGCGCGCGATCACCGTCTCGTGTCCGATCCACAAGGACGACGGCACCATTGCCGTCTATGAGGGGTATCGCGTCCAGCATCTCCTGACCATGGGGCCGACCAAGGGCGGTACCCGCTTTGCGCCGACCGTCGACATCGGCGAGGTTGCGGCACTCGCGATCTGGATGAGCTGGAAATGCGCGCTGGTCGGTCTGCCCTATGGCGGTGCCAAGGGCGGCGTCAATGTCGACCTGTCCAAGCTGTCGAAGCGTGAGCTCGAATCCCTGTCCCGCCGCTACATGCAGGAGATGATCCCGTTCGTCGGCCCGCACACCGACGTGATGGCGCCGGATATGGGCACCAACGAGCAGGTGATGGCGTGGTTCATGGATACGTACTCCATGTATCAGGGCCAGACCGTGACCGAGATCGTCACCGGCAAGCCGGTATTCTCCGGCGGCACGCTCGGCCGCCGCGAGGCGACGGGGCGCGGTGTCGCCCACGTCTCGCGCCGGGTGATGGACGTGCTCGGCATCGATCCCGCCAAGTCGAGCGTGGTGGTGCAGGGCTTCGGCAATGTCGGCTCCTATGCCGCGCTCGGCTTCCACCAGATGGGCATGAAGGTCATTGCGGTGAGCGATCATACCGGTGCGCTCCACGACCCGCGCGGCCTCGATATCCCCCAGCTGATGGCGCATGCGAGCAAGCACGGCAGCATCGCCGGCTTCTCCACCGAGCTCGCGTTCGACCCGAAGGAGATCCTGACGCTGGCCTGCGACATCCTGGTGCCGGCGGCTGTGGAGCGCGTGATCGACGCCAAGGTGGCGGCGAACCTGAAATGCCGCGTCATTGCCGAGGCCGCGAACGGCCCGACCACGCCGGATGCCGATCTGGTGCTCGACCAGCGCCGCAAGGAGATCTTTCTCATTCCAGATATCCTCTGCAATTCCGGCGGCGTCATCGTCAGCTACTTCGAATGGGTGCAGGATCTGCAGCAGCTGTTCTGGGAGGAGGAGGAGGTGATGCGGCGCGAGTACCAGATCCTCGACCGCGCCTTCGAGAAGATGGTGAACCGGGCCAAGGCCGACGGCGTCCCGCACCGGACTGCGGCGATGGCGATCGGCGTCGAGAAGGTGCGCAACGCCAAGAACACGCGAGGGCTGTTTCCGTGATCACCGGTCTCGACCACGTCGTCATCCTGCTCGAGGACATCAAGGCCGGCAGCGTCGCGTTCGAGACGCTGCTGGCGCGCAAGCCGTCCTGGCACAATTCGGGCGAGGGCGCCGACCGCGTCCTGTTCACGCTCGACAATATGAGCCTGGAGCTGATGGCGCCGGCGGGACAGAGCCCCGCCGCCGATCGCATCCGCAACGTCATCAAGATCTGGGGCGAGGGCCTCGCCAGCATCTGCTTCGCCACCAACGACATCGGCAAGATGCATCGGCGGCTGGAGCGCGTGGCGCTGAAGCCGGACCCGATTGCCGAGGTCGACAACACCGACCGCGTCTCGGGTCAGACGCTGCACTGGAAGCGCACCCGCGCGATGACGGATCTGACGCGTGGCGTGCGCATGTTCTTCCTGGAACTCAGCCAGCCGCGGCCGCCGTCGGAGAAGACCGCGGACTCCGCGGTGCTCGGCCTCGACCACATCGTGGTCTCGACCGAGGACCCCGAGCGTGCCGCCGCGCTCTATGGCGCGCGGCTCGGCCTGGACATGGCGCTCGACCGCAGCCATCAGGAATGGGGCCAGCTGATGTTCTTCCGCTGCGGCGACCTGATCGTCGAGGTGGTGAAGCGGCCGGTCGCCGGCAACGACAAGGCGAACGACAAGCTGTGGGGCCTGAGCTGGCGCGTCGCCGACATCGAAGCGACCCGCGCCAGACTGCTTGCCGCCGGGCTGCAGGTCTCCGAGCCGAGGGCGGGCCGCAAGCCGGGTACGCGGGTGATGAGCCTCTATAGCGGCGCCTGCGGCATTCACACGCTGATCCTGGAGAAGACGCCGCGCGCGGCGGAGTGAGGCGGTTAGGTTCGGCGTATGAGGCTGCTCGTACCCCGCGCTGCGCACCAAATCGAAGCCTGCCCCTGTCCTCAGGCCGCACACTTTGACCCTCACCCAGAGGAGCCCGCCGAAGGCGGGCGTCTCGAAGGGCGAGGCTGAGGGCCTCATGGTTCGAGACGCGCCTGCGGCGTTCCTCACTATGAGGGTGGAAATCGCAGTGTGCCTTTCCAGTGCGTGCATGGCTGTTGTTTCTGGCGATACACGGCCGCCCGGGCGAACGATCCTGTTCATTTGTTGCTCCGTCATGCCCGGGCTCGTCCCGCCTGCGCGGCCGAAGCCGCTTCGGCGCGGCGAAGGCCCGGGCATCCACGTCGTTCTCAGCGTGCCGGACGACGTGGATGGCCGGGACGAGCCCGGCCATGACGGCGTGGAGCGAGACGAGCGCATAACGGCCTCCCAGCGCGCGTGAGAAGGATGCCCATTGCGAAGTCGGCTGCATCCCAGGGCGGCGGCAAGTGATATAGATTGACGCAGTTCTCGGAGCCGTTCTCGCCAATGATGTCGCTGTCTGATCCCGCTGCCGCTGTGCTTCCGCGCCGCGTGTTCATGCTCGGCGCGACCGGGACGATCGGCCGTGCCACGGTGCGCGCGCTGGTCGCGCGCGGGCACGAGGTGGTTTGCTTCGTGCGTCCGCACAATGACACGATGGCGATCCCCGCCGCGACCGTCAGGATCGGTGACGTCACCGATCCTGTCTCGCTGGCGCGCGACGGCTTTCGCGGTGAGCGCTTCGATGCGATTATGTCCTGCATGGCCTCGCGGACCGGCGTGCCGCGGGATGCCCAGGCAATCGACTATCAGGCTCATGTGAACGCGCTGACTGCAGCAGGTCAGGCCGGTGTCACGCAGTTCGTGCTGCTGTCCGCCATCTGCGTGCAGAAGCCGCTGCTCGCGTTTCAGCAGGCCAAGCTGGCCTTCGAGGCGCAGCTGATGGCGGCAGGCCCGACCTATTCGATCGTCCGCCCCACCGCGTTCTTCAAGTCGCTGTCGGGGCAGGTCGCGCGTGTCAAGCAGGGCCGTCCCTATCTCGTGTTCGGCGACGGCCGCCTGACTGCGTGCAAGCCGGTCAGTGACGCCGATCTCGGCGACTATCTCGCCGGCTGTCTCGATGACGAGAGCCGCTGGAACAAGGTTCTGCCGATCGGCGGCCCCGGACCTGCGATCACGCCGCTCGATCAGGCCGAGTACTTGTTTGAGCTGCTCGGGCGCAAGCCGCACATCCGCCGCGTGCCGGTGGCGCTGCTCGACGTCATCATCGGCGGGCTCGATGTGACCAAGCGGGTGCTGCCGTCGCTTGCCGACAAGGCGGAGTTGGCGCGCATCGGCCGCTACTACGCGACCGAGTCGATGCTGGTGCTGAACCCCACCACCGGCCGCTACGACGCCGATGCCACGCCGTCGACCGGATCGGAGACGCTGTTCGACTATTACGCCAAGCTGATCCGCGGCGGGGCCGAGGCGGAGCGCGGCGATCACGCCGTGTTTTGAAGTCTCCGTCGAAGTGATGGTCATCCATCTCTCCGGTCGTCATGGCCGGGCTTGACCCGGCCATCCATTACTCTTCGCAAGAAGATGGATGCCCGGGTCAAGCCCGGGCATGACGAGCAACTGATTGAATTGCCGTCGCATGGTCTCCCTTGAGGCACCGTCATTGCGAGGAGCGCAGCGACGAAGCAATCCAGCGTCGCGAGCGCGGCCCTGGATTGCTTCGCTTCGCTCGCAATGACGGCGGTGAGGCATGGAATCTCTATCTCGCGGCGCGTTTCGCGTCCGAGCCTTGCTTTTCGTCCTGCCCCCTCCTGAGAAGAGGGCACGGGGAATGCCGGGCGCTGGCCGCACCCATGGCCCGCCTGCGGAAAAAATGCAGGCAGCAGGAACCACAGGTTCAGCCGAGAACACCCGGCATTCCCCGCGCGATGGTCTAACGGCTGCTTCGCGATCTCCCCGGTGCGCCGGGCTTTCTGGCCACCGTATCGCGACAATGCGCTTGCGCGCATTGCGCTGGACACCAGCTTCGGGGTGTCAGGACCACGCGACTTGACCGTGCGCATCGATGCTGTCGTCCGGGTGGAAATCCACGCCGCAGCACCAACACGCCCACCGCATCCCGCCTCGACGTTCGTGACGACCGCGAAGCGTCCCTCTTGTGAGACGGGATCGGGATATACAATCATAATTTCTGGAAAAAAGAAAGTAGTTTTTTGCAGCTGGACGGACTGGAGGGGTGATGTCCTTGAGCTGGTTCCTGAACAATCTGTTTTGGCGCACGTCGAATGGCCCAACACGGCGGTGCAGGTGAGGGATCGTGTTCTGCAATTCGCCGCAGCGAAGTTCTTAGAGAGTTCGTCATTCCGGGGCATTCGCGCGCAAAATGGCGTAGCCATTTTGGAACAGCGCGAATGAGCCCGGAATCCATAGCCACGGAGCGATGTCGTCAGGCGAGCTGGCAACTCCGTGCATGCCTCACACGGCATCCTGTGGTTATGGATTCCGGGCTCGCGCTGCACGCGCCCCGGAATGACGCCGATCCGAATGGCTGGCGATATCGGCTCGGGACCGAGCGCATTCGGGGAGCTACTGCGATCTTCCTTACCCCTCGACCACACACGGCACGCTCGCAAACCCCCGAAACCGCACTCGCCCGCCACGCACCGGCTCGCCCGCGAGCTGATAGTTCGGAAACCGGCTGACAAACCGCGCGATCGCCACCGCGCCCTCCAGCCGTGCCAACGCCATCCCCGCGCATTGGTGCGCGCCGGTGGCGAAGGCGAGGTGGCGGTTGGCGGGGCGGGTGATGTCGAAGCGCTCGGGATCGTCGAACTGGGCGGGGTCGCGATTGGCGGCGCCGATGCACAGGGTGATGGACGTGCCTGCTTCCAGGCCAACGCCGCCGAGTTCGACCGGCTCGGTCGTCATGCGGTTGCCGAGCTGGTTGGAGCTTTCATAGCGCAGGATCTCCTCGACGGCGGTGCGGATCAAAGCGGGGGTCTCGATCAGCTTCCTGCGCTCGGCCGGATGCTGGCACAGCAGCACCAGGCCGTTGCCGATGAGATTGGTCGTGGTCTCGTGTCCTGCATTGAGCAGGAAGATGCAGTTGTGCAGCAGCTCCTTCGCGCTCAGCCGCTCGCCGTCGGCCTCGCCCTGGATCAGCCGCGTCAGCACGTCGCGCTCGGGATTGCCGGGAGCCGCGCGCCGGCGGGCCACCAGGGTTTCCAGATAGGCCAGCATGTCGCCGACGGCCTGGTTGCCGCGGGCAAACTGCTCCGGCGTCAACACCGGCTCCAGGGCGCCGAGGATGGCGAGCGACCAGTCGCGCAAGGGTCCGCGTTCCTCATGCGGCACGCCGAGCAGATTGCCGATCACCTCGATGGGGATCGCCGCAGCGAAATCCTCGATCAGCTCGAAGTGCTCCTTCTCGGCGATCCGGTCCAGCAGCCCGTCGACCAGCGTGATCAGCGCCGGCTCCATCTCGGCGATGGCGCGCGGCGACAGCGCACCCATGATCAGGCGGCGCACGCGCGTATGCGCCGGCGGATCGTTGAAGACGAGGCTCGTGGTGTGGTGCTCGTACAGCAGTGAGTCGCCGTATTTCGGCGCGAACTCGCGCGTCTTGTCCGACGAGAACGTCTTCGTCACCTTGTAGGCGGTGACGAGGTCGTCATAACGGGTGAGAAAGTAGGAGCCGCTGCGCATCCGCTTGACCGGGGCGTGCTGGCGCAGCGCGCGATAGGTCGGGTAGGGGTCGGCGTAGAACTCCGGCGTCAGGCTCTCGAGGTCGAAGCTGGCGGCGAGCGCCGTGTCGTCGGTCATCCCTGGTCCTCCCGGCCGATTCTGGTTTGTTGCTGCGACCGTCGCACGGCCGGGCGCGGAAGAACATCCGCCGGGCGGTGTGAGCCCGCATCTCCACCACCGGGACGTGCCGCAGATCCGCCTTGTTGTAGAGGTATAAAATTGCCTTCGGCGCTGTCGTTTTCTCTCCTGCAATTTCAGGGACTTGACCGCCGAACCCTGCTGCGACGCGGCATATTTCTTGACATCAATCAAGTGAGTATTTACTCACGGGCGATGTCCAGTTTGCGCATGACAAGCGATCTCCGAAGGCAGCTGATCCTCGGTGCAGCCAAGCGCTGCTTCGCACGTCATGGCTATGCGGGCACCACCACCAAGAGCGTCGCGGCGGCGGCGGCCATCTCGGAAGCGTTGCTGTTCAAGCATTTCCCGTCGAAGGCCGCGCTCTATGCCGAGATCCTCACCGAGCAATGCGAGGCCGATCCGGATTTCGAGCTGCTGCTCGGACAGGAACCTTCCACCGCCACACTGGTCAGGATGATGGCCGGGATGGTCCGGCATTTTCTCAGCATCGCTGACGGCCCCAACGACGAGGAAGAGCAGCGGTTGCGGCTGATGGCGTCGAGCCATCTCGACGATGGCGAGTTTGCGCGGCTGCTTTATGTGAAGATCGATGATCTGATCGGCGCCAAATTCGTTAACTCCCTGGAAAGCGCCGTCGCGGCTGGTGATGCCTTGCCATCAGCGGCGGCGCCCCGCGACCTGTTCTGGTTTGCGCATCACACCGTATTGATGGCGGCCTTGACCCGGCTTCCCTCGACCCCGTGTCTGGCTTATGGAACCGCTGAAAGCCTGGAGCGCCAGCTCAGCGAGTTCATCCTGCGCGGCATCGGAGTGACCGACGCCGCCATTGCGTACCATCTCGATCACGAATTGTCGCAACCTCCGGCCCGGCCGGCGACGGCAGAAAGTGCATGACATGAACATTGCGACGGAACCCAAGCTCTCAGGCAAGCCGATCGACGACAAGCCGCGCAAGCGCACCCGCCCGGTGCTGTGGTTCGTGATCGTCGGCACTCTGCTCGCGGCGCTGGTCGGCGGCTTCGTGTGGTTCAACATGTTCCGCGACAAGATGATCGCGCAGTTCTTCGCCAACATGAAGCCGCCGCCGCTCAACGTCACCGCCGCCACGGCGTCGACGGAGACCGTGCCGAACCTGTTGACCGCCGTCGGCGACCTCGCCGCCGTGCACCAGGTCAACGTCACCTCGGACGCCTCCGGCCGCATCACCGAGATCATGTTCATGCCGGGCACGACGGTGAAGCAGGGCACGCCGCTGGTGCAGCTCTACGACGCGCCGGAGCAGGGCGATCTCGCCAACTACAAGGCCCAGGTCACGGTGGCGCAGCTCTCGCTGGATCGCGCTAAGCAGCTCGCCTCGCGCCAGTTCGGCCCGCAGGCGACGGTGGACCAGGCCCAGGCCGCCTACGACCAGGCCCAGGCGGGCGTCGCCAAGACCGAGGCGCTGATCGCGCAGAAGCTGGTGCGCGCGCCGTTCGACGGCGATCTCGGCGTCCGCAAGGTCGAGGTCGGCCAGTATCTGTCGGCCGGCACGCAGATCGTGTCGCTCACCGATTTGTCTCAGCTCTGGGTCAACTTCACGGTGACCGAGAAGGACAGTGGCCAACTCAAGGTCGGGCAGACCGTGCGCATCGGCGTCGATGCCTATCCGGGCAAGACCTTCGAGGGCAAGATCACCACCATCGAGCCGCAGATCGCGACCGACACGCGCAACATCCGCGTGCAGGCGACGATCGCCAATCCCGAGCACATCCTCAAGCCCGGCATGTTCGCCACCACCACCGTGGTGCTGCCGGACAAGCCACCGGTGCTGACGGTGCCGGAGACCGCGGTCGACTACACGCTGTATGGCGACTCCGTGTTCGTCATCAACGAGAAGAAGGCCGACGACGGCAAGGTCACGCTGACGGCCGACCGCACCTATGTGCAGACCGGCGACCGCATCAACGGCCGGGCGGTGATCCTGAAGGGCCTGAAGGAGGGCGACCGCGTCGTCGCCGTCGGCCAGCTCAAGATCCAGTCGGGCGCCACGGTTGCGATCTCGACCGATCCGCCGCCGCCGGTGCCGGCGAAGCCGCCGCGCTACTGAGCGAACCTCTGAGCCAATGCCGGGCCGCCGCGCGCAGGCGGCCCGTTCGGTCCTCACCTGACGTCTGCTGACGGGATAGCCGCGATGCGTTTCACCGATATCTTCATCAAGCGCCCGGTTCTGGCGCTCGTGGTCAGCATGCTCATCCTGCTGCTCGGCCTGCGCGCCGCGTTCGAGCTGCCGATCCGGCAATATCCGAAACTGTCGAACACGGTCGTGAACGTCACGACCGTCTATCCCGGCGCATCCGCCGACCTGATCCAGGGCTTCATCACCACGCCGCTGGAGCAGGCGGTCGCCTCGGCCGAAGGCGTCGACTACATCACCTCGTCCTCGGTGCAGGGCACCAGCACCATCCAGGTGTTCGTGAAGCTCAACTTCGATCCGAACCAGGCGCTCACCGAGGTCCTCGCCAAGGTGAACTCGGTCCGTTACCTGATCCCGAAGGAATCCAACGACCCGATCGTCACCAAGACCACGGGCCAGACGACCTCGGTGATGTATCTCGGCTTCTCCAGCGAGGAGCTGTCGGGCTCGGCCATCTCCGACTATCTGACGCGCGTGGTGCAGCCGGTGTTGTCGACCGTCGACGGCGTCGCCGCGGCCAACATCCTCGGCGGCCAGACCTTCGCGATGCGCATCTGGCTCAACCCGGAGAAGATGGCCGGCCGCAACGTCTCGCCGACCGATGTCGCGCAGGCGATCGCCGCCAACAACTTCCAGTCCGCCGCCGGCCAGTCCAAGGGCTACTTCATCGTCTCCAACGTCACCACCAATACCGGCCTGACCGACGTCAACCAGTTCAAGCGGATGATCGTCAAGGCCAAGGACGGCGGCTTCGTCCGCATGGAGGACATCGCCACCGTCGAGCTCGCGGCGCAGAGCACCGACGCCAGCGTCGCCTTCAACGGCGAGCGCGCGATCTTCATCGGCGTCGACGCCACGCCGCAGGGCAACCCGCTCAACATCGTCAAGGGCGTGCGCGCGCTGTTCCCCGACCTCGAGCGCAATCTGCCGCCGTCGATGAAGATGAAGGTGGCCTACGACTCCACCAAGTTCATCCAATCCTCGATCGACGAGGTCGAGCACACGCTCGGCGAAGCGGTGCTGATCGTCATCGTCGTCATCTTCCTGTTCCTGGCATCGCTGCGCTCGGTCATCATCCCCGTGGTGACGATCCCGCTGTCCCTGATCGGCGTCTGCACGCTGATGCTGGCGCTCGGCTTTTCCATCAACCTGCTGACGCTGCTCGCCATGGTGCTCGCGATCGGCCTCGTCGTCGACGATGCGATCGTGGTGGTGGAGAACATCCATCGCCATCTGGAGGAGGGCAAGACACCCGTCCAGGCGGCACTGCAGGGCGCGCGCGAGATCGTCGGCCCGGTCATTTCGATGACGATCACGCTCGCCGCCGTGTACGCGCCGATCGGCTTCCTCGGCGGCCTCACCGGCTCGCTGTTCCGCGAATTCGCCTTCACGCTCGCGGGCTCGGTCATCGTGTCCGGCGTCATCGCGCTGACGCTGTCGCCGATGATGTGCTCGGTGCTGCTGAAGAGCGCCGATGAGGGCCGCTTCGCGCGGCTCGTCAACCGCGTGTTCGGTTCGATGACCAACTGGTACGGCCGCCAACTCGACCGCTCGCTCGACTACCGTCCGGTGACCGGCCTGTTCGCGCTGACGATCCTCGGCCTGGTCGGCTTCCTCTATATGCACACCGCCAAGGAACTGGCGCCGGAGGAGGATCAGGGAATCGTGTTCTCGATCACCAAGGCGCCGAAATACGCCAACATCGACTACATCAATTTCTACACCGACAAGGTCGACAAGGCGTTCGCGAAGTTTCCCGAGACCGACCTGCGTTTCATCCTGAACGGCATCCAGGGGCCGCAAGGCGGCTTTGCCGGCATGCTGCTGAAGCCGTGGGACGAGCGCACGCGCTCCTCGATCAAGCTGAAGCCGCTGGTGCAGGCGGAGCTCTCCAAGATCGAGGGCATCAATGCCTTCGCCTTCAACTTGCCGGCGCTGCCGGGCGGCCCCGGCGGTCTGCCGGTGCAGATGGTGATCAGCTCGACCAGCGGTTTCCGGGCCGTCTATGAGCAGATGGCCAAGCTCAAGGACGCCGCGCGCAAGAGCGGCATCTTCATCGTCTCCGACAGCGACCTCGACTTCAACCAGCCGGTGGTGAAGGTCTGGATCAACCGCAGCAAGGCCAGCGATCTCGGCATCACCATGCAGTCGATCGGCAACACGCTCGCCGTGCTGCTCGGCGGCAACTACATCAACCGCTTCAACCTCGAGGGCCGTTCCTACCAGGTGATCCCGCAGGTGCCGCGCGACAAGCGTCTGTCGCCGGAATCGCTGTCCGGCTACTACGTCGCGAGCGCGGCCGGCCAGCAGGTGCCGCTGTCGACGGTGGTCAACATCGAGACCGCCACCGACCCGAACTCGCTGACGCATTTCAACCAGCTCAACTCGGCGACCTTCTCGGCGGTGCCGATGCCGGGCGTCACGGTCGGCCAGGCGGTCGACTTCCTGGAGAAACAGGCCAAGAACCTGCCGTCGGGCTTCAGCCACGACTATCTCGCCGACGCCCGCCAATATGTGCAGGAAGGCAATCAGCTCGCCATCACCTTCGGCTTCGCGCTGATCATCATCTTCCTCGTGCTCGCGGCGCAGTTCGAGAGCCTGCGAGATCCGCTGGTCATCATGATCAGCGTGCCCATGGCGATCGTCGGCGCGCTGATCCCGCTGTTCTTCGGTCTCGCGACCATGAACATCTACACCCAGGTCGGCCTCCTGACCCTGGTCGGACTGATCACCAAGCACGGCATCCTGATGGTGGAGTTCGCCAACGAGCTGCAGCTGAACGAAGGGATGGATCGCCGCAGGGCGATCGAAACCTCGGCGCGCATCCGTCTCAGGCCGATCCTGATGACGACGGCGGCGATGGTCACCGGCCTGATTCCGCTGCTGACCGCCTCGGGCGCCGGCGCCGCCAGCCGCTTCTCGATCGGCCTCGTCGTCGTCGCCGGCATGTCGATCGGCACGCTGTTCACGCTGTTCGTGCTGCCGGCGGTCTACACCGTCATCGCCACCGACCACCAGGCCGCCGCCAAGTCGCAGCGCGCCAAGGAGATCGCCCAGTTCGATGCCGAGCCGGATCACGCGGTGAAGGCGGCGTAAGCGGACGCTCGTCCAGCACGTCAACGGCGGCTGCCCTGGCAGCCGCCTTTTTGTTTTTGGCAGTCTCTCAACATCCTCGCTGTCGTCCCGGCGAACGCCGGGACCCATAGCCACAGGCCGTGGTGTGGGGCAGGCGCGGAGTGACCTTCTCGCCCAACAATGACCGACGGTGGCTATGGGTCCCGGCCCGGAGGCCGGGACGACGGCGGAGGGTGAAGCGCCGGCGTTGCCTTACTCCTCCTGCTGCGGATCGAGCGCGTCGCGCAGGCCGTCGCCGAGCAGGTTGAGCGAGAGCACGACCAGGAAGATCGCAAGGCCCGGCCAGATCGCCATCCAGGGCGCGTTGGTGAGGAAGCGCTGGGCGGTGTTGAGCATGCTGCCCCAGGACGGCGCCGGCGGCTGCTGGCCCAGCCCCAGGAACGACAGCGCGGCCTCGGCGATGATGGCGGCGGCGACCGACAGGGTCGCCTGCACCAGCAGCGCCGGCATGATGTTGGGCAGGATGTGCCGGACGGCGATCTGCAGGTCGGTGTCGCCGACGCTGCGCGCGGCCTCGACATATTCCTCGACCTTGACGCTCAGCACCTCGCCGCGGGTGAGCCGGACGAAGATCGGCGTCGCCGAGATGCCGATCGCGATCATCGCGTTGCCGAGGCTCGGCCCCAGGAATGCAGCCAGCGCGATCGCCAGGATCAGGAACGGGCAGGCCAGCATCGCATCGGTGATGCGGCTGATCAGGGCATCGATGAAGCCGCCGCGATAGCCCGCGAGCATGCCGATCGGCACGCCGATCGCCAGCGCGATGACGACGGAGATCGCGCCGGCCATCAGCGAGGCACGCGCGCCATAGATGACGCGGGCCAGCACGTCGCGGCCGAGATCGTCGGTGCCGAACCAATGCGCCGCCGAGGGCGCTTTCCGCACCAGCGCCCAGCTGGTCTTGATCGGATCGTAGGGCGCCACCAGCGGCGCTGATACCGCGAGCAGGATGAAGGCCGTGATCAGGCCGAGCCCGACCATGGCTCCCCGGCGCTTGACCAGGCGGCGCCAGGTGCGCTGGATCGGCCGCTCGAGCGGGGCAAGGGTGCGGATGCCCGGTGCTGACAGCGTGGTCTCGGCCATGTCAGCTCCTCAAGCGCGGATTGACGAGGACATAGGCGAGGTCGGCGATCAAATTGAGCATGATGTAGACGGTGGCGGTGACGAGCACGACGCCCTGCACGACGGCGTAGTCGCGGTTGAACACGGCGTCGACGATCAGCTTGCCGAAGCCGGGAATCGAGAAGATCTGTTCCGTCAACACCGCACCTGACAACAGCGTGCCGAGTTCGAGCGCGCCGAGCGTGATCACCGGCGTCAGCGCGTTGCGCAGCGCGTGGCGCAGGATGACCTGGCGCTCGGAGATGCCCTTGGCGCGCGCGGTGCGGATGTAGTCGCTGCTCAAGACCTGCAGCATGGCGCTGCGGGTATGGCGCATCAGGATCGCGGCGATGGCGTTGCCGAGCACGAAGGCCGGCATGATGGTGGCGGCGATGCTGGCGCGCCAGTCCTCGGCCAGTGAGACGTAGCCGGAGGCCGGCAGCCAGCCGAGCTGGATCGAGAACACGAAGATCAGCATGATGCCGAGCCAGAAGTTCGGCGTCGAGATGCCCCAGAGCGCGAACAGATTGGCGGCGTAGTCCCATCCTGTGCCGCGCTTCACCGCGGAGATGATGCCGGCGGGAATGCCGATCAGGAACGCGATCACGATCGCCATGGATGCGAGCTGCAACGTCACCGGCAGCTTCTGCAGGATGAGATCGCGCACCGGCATCTTGATGCGGAGCGACTCGCCGAAATCGCCCGAGAGCACGCCCTTGATCCAGTAGCCGTACTGGACGGGCAGGGGCTGATCGAGGCGATACTGCTTGCGGATCTGCTCGATCACGGCAGGATCGCGCTCCTCGCCGGCCATCACGAGCGCGGGATCGCCGGGCAGCAGCTGCTGCAGCGAGAAGATCAGGATCGAGACGAAGATCAAGGTCGGGATGATCTGGGCGAGGCGGCGGGCGAGGAAGGTCAGCATGGGATCTGCCTCGCTTGCTGCCACCTCGCTCCCCGTGCGGTAGGATTATCGCGGGTGATGAGCGGAGTTTTGCGCCCGCCTGTCTCCGCGTCGTCATGGCCGGGCCTGTCCCGGCCATTCACGTCGTTCGGCATGCTGGGAACGACGTGGATGCCCGGGACAAGCCCGGGCATGACGGAGGACCGAGTGCTCGCCTCTCTCGCCAATTTGGCGCTCACTTCAGCTTCAGTCCGACCACGCGCACCAGGCCATCCGGCATCTGCTTGTAGCCCTCCAGCTTCTTGGTATGCGCGATCAGGATGCGGCGGTGGTAGAGGTAGAGGATCGGCTCTTCCTCGATCTCGAGCTTGGCGAGCTTCTCGTACAGCGCCTTGCGCTGCGCCATGTCGGTGATGAGTCGGGCGTCGTCGAGCGCCTTGTCGGCCTCCGCATTCTCCCAGACGCTGTAGTTCTGCGGCGCGTTCTTCTTCATGAACAAGTAGCTGTTGCCGTCGGGATCGATGCGCCCACTCCACGACAGCATGAAGGCCTGATAGTCGCCGGCCTCGGCCTGCTTCAGCGAGGTCGCGAACTCCGTCACCCGGATCTTCATGTCGAAGCCGGCCTCGGCGGCCATCGACTGCACGACCTGGGCGACCGCCTCGGTCTCGGCGCCCTTCGACACCAGGAAGTCGACCGCGACCGGCGGCGTGACGCCGGCCTCCTTCAACAGCGCCTTCGCCTTCTCGACGTCGCGGGCGCGGATCGGGAAGGCCTTCTGATAGTAGGGATGCGAGGGATTGACCCACTGGTTGCCCGGCATGAACTCGCCGTTGAACACCACCTGGTTCAGCGCCTCGCGATCGATCGAGAGGTCTAGTGCCTGCCGCACCTTCGCGGACTGGCTCAGCGGACCCTTGGCCTTGTCCTTGCCGATGTTCAGCGTGATGCCCTGATAGCCGAGCTCGATCGCGGTCGACAGCGCGAGCTTGGAATCGGCGCGTACGTCCTTGATGTCGGTCGCGAGCACGCGCTCGATCAGGTCGAGCCCGCCGGACTTCAGATTGGCCAGCCGCACCGTGGCGTCGACGATCGGCTGGTAGACGATCTTGTCGATGAAGACGTTGTCCTTGTTCCAGTAGTCGGCGAATTTCTCGAACACGATGCGGTCCTGCTGGACGCGCTCGACGAATTTGTAGGGACCGGCGCAGACCGGACGCAGGCCGAACTTGTCGCCGGCCTCCTTGGCGGCCTTCGGCGACACCATCATGCCGGCACGGTCGGTGAGCTGCGCGATCAGCGGCGAGAACGGTGCCTTCAGGACGAGCTTGATGGTCAGGGGATCGACGACGTCGACGTGATCGACCGACGCGAGCTCCGGCTTGCGGAACGAGCCGGGGAAGGTGAGATGGCGATCGATCGAGAATTTCGCGGCCTCGGCATCGAACGGCTCGCCGTCGTGAAACTTCACGCCCGGCCGCAGCTTGATCGTGACCTCCTTGCCGTCGGCGGAGGTCTCGTGCGACAGCGCCAGTTGCGGCACGATGTTGAGCTTGTCGTCGATGTCGAACAGCTTGTCGCAGGTTGCGGCGAAGACGATGCGGCCGACATAGGTGCGGGCCATGGTCGGATCGAGCACGTCGGGGTCCTCGGCTAAGCCGATGCGCAACGTGGTTTGCGCCTGAGCAGTGGCCGCGCAAGAGGCCATGAGAACAGCCGCGAGAGCGGCCAAGCACCAGTTCTTTCTCAGCATACGAAGTCCCCTACGAAATGCAGCCAGTGTCGTTGCACCATCCATACCAACCCCGGTCAGAGGCGGTCCTTCCGGAACTCAAGTCGGGTTCGCGAGCGCCGCCGCGATGCCGGCATCGATCGTCGCGCGATCAGTGACGCCGGCCGGGTTCTCGCGCGTCGGCATGAACTGCCGGAACACGGCCCAATGCCTGCGGCTCACGTTCTCCAGGCGTTCCAACTCAGCCAGTGGATCGGGATGATCATCGACACGCAGATCGAGCTCCGACCATTCGTCCTTGCCGTGCACGAGCAGTGCGGCCGACTGCTTGCCGCGCTTGTCGCCGCCGGCGGCTTCGCCGGCCTTCATCGCCGCGATCAGGCGCTGGGCGAAGGGTAGAGTACTGTGGGCGAGAAACGCGTTTGCCGTTTCGTTCAGCACCTGCGGGCCGGCCAGCATGTTGCCGGCGATCGAAAACCCCTGGCCTTCGAGATGGCCGCACCAGTCGATGCAGTCGCGGCCGGTATGGGCGGCGATCTGGCCG
Source organism: Bradyrhizobium sp. SZCCHNS2022 (assembly GCF_032377575.1). Taxonomy (NCBI): domain Bacteria; kingdom Pseudomonadati; phylum Pseudomonadota; class Alphaproteobacteria; order Hyphomicrobiales; family Nitrobacteraceae; genus Bradyrhizobium; species Bradyrhizobium sp. SZCCHNS2022. Next base: position 639,252 of record NZ_JAUHHZ010000001.1, read on the forward strand.
TTGAGATCCAGGATGTGGACCTGCCGGCTCTCGCGGCCGGGATCGGCCGCGATCAACGATTGCACAATCTCGCGCGGATGGCGGCCGTCCCGCAGCAGCGTCGCGCCGTCGATGCCGTAGTACGGATTGACCAGCGCCTGCGTGGCGATGCCGCCGCGGCCGGCGACGATGAACGGCACGCGTGCGCCGACGGCGAAGAAGCGGGTGGCGACAGCGATGCCGATCCGGCCGGTGGTGTCGTCCTTGGCAATGATCGACCAGGTCATCGTCGGCCCTCAGCGTCCCGCGGCGTAGCCCTGCATGCCCCTAGGATTGGCGGCGGCGCGGCGGCGGCGGCCGACGCGCGAGGCGGCGGTGAGACGACCTTCCGACCAGTCAGGGCCGACCTCGACGACATGGCCGCGGCGACGCAACTCTTCGACGGTCGCCTTCGGCACGCGGCCCTCGACCACCAGCACGCCGGGGCGCGCGGTGCGCGGCCAGAACGAAATCGGGAAATGCTCGGAGTGCCAAGCGGGCGCGTCGATCGATTCCTGCAGGTTCATGCCGGCATGGACGTGGCGCAGGAAGAACTGCGTGTTCCACTGGTCCTGCTGGTCGCCGCCGGGCGAGCCCCAGGCGACGTAGGGCTCGCCGTCGCGCAGCGCCATGGTCGGCGACAAGGTCGTGCGCGGCCGCTTGCCCGGCACCAGCGCCGCCGGATGATTTTCTTCCAGCCAGAACATCTGCGCGCGCGTGCCGAGGCAGAAGCCGAGTTCGGGGATGACGGGCGAGGATTGCAGCCAGCCGCCGGAGGGCGTCGCCGAGATCATGTTGCCGTCGCGGTCGATGATGTCGAAATGCACGGTGTCGCCGCGCACCTCGCCGAAGCGGCCGACGGTCGGCTCGCCCGAGCCCATCGCGCCGACGGCCTCGCGATTGCCTTGCGCCTCGCGCAGCTTCACCTCGGCGCCGTAGCCGTCGAGCTTGCCGGGGCGCAGCTCCAGCGAGGCCTTGTCGGTGATCAGCTTGCGCCGCTCGTCGTTGTAGGCATCCGACAGCAGCGTCTCGATCGGGATGTCGGCGAAGTTCGGATCGCCGTAGAACGCCTCGCGATCGGCGAACGCCAGCTTCGCAGCTTCGATCTGCCAATGGATGAAATCGGGTCCGGTCGGATCGAGGCCGTCGAGCGCAAAGCCCTTGAGCAGCGCGAGCTGCTGCAACAGCACCGGGCCCTGGCTCCAGACGCCGGCCTTGCACACGGTGTAGCGGCCGTACTGATAGGTCAGCGGCGCCTCGATGGTCGGCTGCCAGCGCGCCATGTCGTCGGCCGTCAGCACGCCCTTGTGGCGGGATCCCGAGACGTCCATGACCTCCTGAGTCCGGCAGAAGCGGTCGATCGCTTCGGCGACGAAGCCCTGCGACCACGCCTTGCGCGCGCGCTCGATCTGCGCATCGCGATTCTCCCCGGCGCTCTCGGCTTCGCTGAGGATGCGCGCATAGGTCTCGGCCAGCTTGGGATTGGTGAACAGCGTGCCCGGACGCGGCACCTCGCCGTTCGGCAGATAGAGCGCGGCCGAAGTCGGCCAATGCGTCTTGAACAACTGTTCGACGGTCTGGATCGTTGCCGAGACGCGCTCGACCAGTGGATAGCCGTCGCGGGCGTAGGAAATCGCCGGCTCCAGCACGTCGCGCAGCCGCATCGTGCCGTAGTCGCGCAGCAGCATCATCCAGGAGTCGAAGGTGCCGGGAACGCAGGCCGCGAGCAGTCCGGTGCCGGGCACCATGTCGAGCCCTTCGCGCTTGTAGTGCGCGATGGTGGCGCCAGCCGGTGCAGGTCCCTGGCCACAGATCACCTCGGTGCGCCCGCGCTTCACGTCGTGCAGGATGATCGGCACGTCGCCGCCGGGGCCGTTGAGATGCGGCTCGACCACCTGCAAGGTGAAGGCGGCCGCGACACCGGCGTCGAAGGCGTTGCCGCCGCGCTCCAGCATCGCCATGCCGACGGCGGTGGCGAGCCAGTGCGTGGAGGTGACGACGCCGAAGGTGCCGTCGATCTCCGGGCGGGTCGTGAAGGGATCGGGATTGATGAAGCTCATGGCGCCCTTTGATCTGTGTAGTTAGTGGTAGTCATTGCGAGCGATAGCGAAAATCCAGGGCCCAGGATGACGCCCCTGGATTGCTTCCGCCTTCGCCCGATGGGCTTCGGCGGACACGTCGTCGCTTTGCTCCTCGCAATGACGACTTCATTCAGAGTTCGCTTCACGCAACCGATGCGGTCGAAACGGCCGTCGCTGCCGGCTGGTTCACTGCATGGCAGGCGACGCCGCCGATCAGCTCCGGCGACTTCTGCCGGCACAGATCGAACGCGAGCGGACAACGCGGATTGAACGTGCAGCCGGACGGCGGATTGATCGGGTTGGGGATCTCGCCCTTCACCGGGATGCGCTGGCGGCCGGACATCGACAGATCCGGCACCGCGCCGAGCAGCATCTTGGTATAGGGCATGCGCGGATCGTTGAAGAGCTGGCGCCCTTCCGCGATTTCGACGATGCGGCCGAGATACATCACGCCGATGCGGCTCGCCATGTGGCGGACGACCGCGAGATTGTGGCTGATGAACAGGTAGGTGAGACCGAACTTGTCCTGCAGATCGCGCATCAGATTGAGGATCTGCGCCTGCACGGAGACGTCGAGCGCCGAGGTCGGCTCGTCGCAGACGATGAACTCGGCCTCCGAGGCGAGCGCACGCGCGATCGCGATGCGCTGGCGCTGGCCGCCGGAGAATTCGTGCGGAAACTTCTGGCCGTCGTCGGGATGCAGGCCGACCAGGGTCAGCAGCTCGCCGACGCGATCCTTGATCTGGCGTTCGCCCTCGATGACGTTGAAGGCGCGGATCGGCTCGGCGATGATGGAATCGACGCGGAAGCGCGGGTTGAGGCTGGCGTAGGGATCCTGAAACACCATCTGGATGCGCCGGCGCAGCTTGCGCCGGACCTGCGCCTGACGCGCCTCGCTCATCGACACGCCGTCGATGATGACCTCGCCGGAGGTCGGCGCCAGCAGCCCGACCACCATGCGCGCCACCGTGGTCTTGCCGGAGCCGGACTCGCCGACCAGCGCGAACGTCTCACCCTTCCGGATGCCGAAGCTGACGCCGTCAACCGCCTTCAAAAACTCCTGCGGCTGGCGCTCGATGACGCGGTTGAGCCAGGGCTTCGAGACATCGAACACCCGGCGGAGATCCTTGACCTCGACGAAATCGCTCATGCCGCGGTCTCCGTCGCGCGATCATACAGATGGCAGGCGACCGCCTGGGTACCCTGGCGCAGCGGCTCTGGCCGGTCGATGCGGCAGCGGTCGAAGGCGGCGTTGCAGCGCGGATTGAACGAGCAGCCCGGTGGGATCGCCGACAGCCGCGGCATCGAGCCCGGGATTTGCACCAGGCGCTTGTCCTCGCCGGCGAGCGTCGGGATCGCGCCCATCAGGCCCTTTGCGTAGGGATGCAGCGGGTTCTTGATCACCTCCTGCACCGGGCCGATCTCGGCGACTCGGCCGGCATACATTACGGCGACGCGGTCGCAGGTCTCGGCGATCACGCCCATGTCGTGGGTCACCAGCATCACGGCGGTGCCGTGATCGCGGCCGAGCCGCTTGATCAGCGAGATGATCTGCGCCTGCACGGAGACGTCGAGCGCGGTGGTCGGCTCGTCGGCGATGATCAGCTCCGGCTCGGCGCAGAGCGCGAGCGCGATCACGACGCGCTGGCGCATGCCGCCGGAGAATTCGTGTGGATAGCCGTCGATGCGCTTCTCGGGCGCGGGGATGCCGACCTCGGCAAGCAGGTCGATGGCGCGCTTGCGCGCCTGCTGGTCGGTGAGATTGGTGTGGGTCTTGATGGTCTCGATGATCTGGTCGCCGACGCGGTACAGCGGATTGAGCGAGGTCAGCGGGTCCTGGAAGATCATCCCGATGCGCTTGCCGCGCACCTTGCGCATCTCCTCCGGCGGGAGGTTGTCGATGCGCAGGCCGGACAGCAGGATCTCGCCGCCGGAAATGCGGCCGGGGCGGTCGATCAGGCCGATCACGGCCAAGCCGGTGACCGACTTGCCGGCGCCGGATTCGCCGACGACGCCGAGCACCTCGCCCTTGGCGATGTCGTAGGAGACGCCGTCGATCGCGCGCAGGGTGCCGCGCCTGGTCTCGAACTCGACCTGCAGATTGCGCACGGACAGAACGGGGGCGGTCATGAGGTTGAGACCTTCATACGCAGGAGCAGGGTCATCGCAGTTTCGGGTTGAGCGCGTCGCGCAGCCAGTCGCCGAGCAGGTTGATCGCGAGGATCAGTCCCGCGAGCGCGATGCCGGGGAAGGCGACGATCCACCATTCGCCGGCGAACAGATAATTGTTGCCGATCCGGATCAGGGTTCCGAGCGAGGGCATCGTCTCCGGCATGCCTGAACCGAGGAACGACAAGGTGGCCTCGGTGATGATGGCGAGCGCCAGATTGATGGTGGCGATGACCAGCACCGGACCCGTCGTGTTGGGCAGCACGTGGCGCAGCATGATCACGGGCGCGGGCAGGCCGATTAGTTGCGCGGCGGCGACATAGTCCTTGTTCTTCTCGACCATCACGGAGCTGCGCACCGTGCGCGCATATTGCACCCAGAAGGAGAGGCCAATGGCCAGCACCAGAACGATCAGCATGCTCAGCCAGTCCAGGCGATTGCCGGAGACCGACTTGGCGATGCCGTTGACCAGAAGCGCGATCAGGATCGGCGGGAAGGTGAGCTGGACGTCGGCGATACGCATGATCACGGTATCGACGCGGCCGCCGAAATAGCCGGCGATCAGGCCGAGCGCGATGCCGAGGGCACCGGAGAACAGCACGCCGAGGATGCCGACGATCAGCGAGATGCGCAGGCCGTAGAGGATGGCCGAGAGCACGTCGCGGCCCTGCTCGTCGGTGCCGAGCAGGAACGGGCTCTGGCCGTCGGCGGTCCACAGCGGCGAGATCCGCGAGTTCAACAGCTGCAACTGCGCCGGATCGAACGGGTTCTGCGGCGACAGCAGCGGCGCGAAGATCGCGAGCAGGAAGAACAGCAGCGTGATGACGGCCGCGACCACCGTGAGCTTGGAGCGGCGGAACGAATAGAACAGGTCGCTGGCGAGCGCGCGCTTGAGCCAGCCATCGGGGGCTGCGCGTGGCGCCTCGACGGGAGCGGGGTGGGGGACGGCGGCGTCGCTCATGATCAGGCCGGACGGCTGATGGTCGTGCGCAGGCGCGGATCGACCACGGTGTAGAGGATATCAACCACGAGATTGATGGTGACGAAGATCAGCGACACCATCATCAGGTAGGCCGCCATGATCGGGATGTCGACGTTCTGCACGGCCTGCACGAACAGCAGACCCATGCCCGGCCATTGGAACACCTGCTCGGTGATGATCGAGAACGCGATGACGGAGCCGAACTGCAGGCCGACCACGGTGATGACCGGAACCAGCGTGTTGCGCAGGGCGTGGCCGAAATGGATGGCGCGGGTGGTGAGGCCGCGGGCGCGGGCGAAGCGGATGTAGTCGGTGCGCAGCACCTCGAGCATCTCGGCGCGGACGAGGCGCATGATCAGGGTCATCTGGAACAGGCCGAGCGTGATCGAGGGCATGATCAGCGCCTTCCAGCCGGACAGGGTGAACAGGCCTGATGACCACCAGCCGAGCTTCACGACGTCGCCGCGGCCGAACGAGGGCAGCCAGCCCAGCGTGACCGAGAACAAATAGATCAGCAGGATGCCGATCAGGAACGTCGGCAGGGAGATGCCGATCAGGGACACCATCTGGAACAGCTTGGCCATCAGGGAGTCGCGGCGCAGCGCGGAGAACACGCCCATCAGGATGCCGAAGAACAGCGACAGGATGGTCGCGCAGATCGCAAGCTCCAGCGTCGCGGGCATCCGCTCCTTGAGCAGATCCGAGACCGGCTGCCGGAACTGGTAGGACACGCCGAACTTGAACTGGGCCGCATTGTAGAGATAGCGGCCGAACTGCACGATGAAAGGATCGTCCAGACCCAGGGATTCGCGGATGCTGGCACGCTCCGCGGCCGAGGCATCGATGGCGACCAGCTGGTTCACCGGATCGCCGGCGAAGCGGAACATGGCGAACGAGATGATTCCGACGGCGATCATCACGCCGATGGCCTGGATCGCTCGGCGAAGCGCGAAGGCGAGCATCTGATCCCTTCTGGACTTGAAAGACGCGGCGGCGGGTAGCACCTGCCGCTGGAAATGAAAAGTCCCGAAAAGCAGTTCTGCTTTCCGGGACTCGTGGTCGTCTGGCGAACTACTCGGTCTTGGTGGCGAGGAACAGCAGCACGGCGTTGTCGGCGCGCAGCGGGATCTTCACCTTCTTCGACACGCCCCAGGCCACGGCCTGCTGATGCAGCGGAATGTAGCCGTAGTCCTTGATGCCGATCTCGAAGGCCTGCTTGATCATCTGGTTGCGCTTGGCGGTGTCGGTCTCGACCAGGACCTTGTCGGTGAGCGCGTCCAGCTCCTTGTTGCAATAGTTGCCGAGATTGGCTTCACCGCGGGTCGGATCCTTCGGGTCCTCGCGGCAGCCCATGATGTCGTGCAGCACGTTGTGCGGGTCCATCGAGGACGGCGTCCAGCCGAGCAGGAAGAACGAGGTGTTGTAGCCGCCGGGCTTCAGCACCTTGGCGAAATACTGCGCCTTCGGCTGGGCGTTCAGGTTCACCTTGACGCCGATGCGGGCGAGCATGCCGACCACGGCCTGGCAGATCGCCGCGTCGTTGACGTAGCGATCGTTCGGGCAGTCCATTCCGACCTCGAAGCCATCCGGATAGCCAGCCTCGGTCAAGAGCTTCTTGGCTGCGTCCGGATCGAATTTGGGCCGTGTGAACTCCTTCGACAGCGGGAACAGCTCCGGCGCGATCATCAATGCCGACGGCGTCGACAGGCCGCGCATGACGCGCGTCTTGATCAGCTCGACGTCAACAGCCTTGTAGAAGGCCTCGCGGACGCGGACGTCCTTGAACGGGTTCTTGCCCTTGACGCTGGAGTAGAGCAACTCGTCGCGGTTCTGGTCCATGCCAAGGAAGATCGTGCGCAGCTCCGGTCCCTTCAGGACCTGTGCGTTCGGGCTGGAATCGACGCGGCCGATGTCCTGCACGGGAACCGGCTCGATGATGTCGACCTCTCCGGACAGCAGCGCCGCGACGCGCGTGGCGTCGGAGGAGATGGTGGTGAACACGATCTCCTTCAGATTATGCTCGGGCTTGCCCCACCAGTTCGGATTGACCTTGAACACGGTCTTCACGCCGGGCTGATGGCTCTCGATGATGAAGGGGCCGGTGCCGTTCTCGTGCAGCGCGGCGTAGCTCGGCGTGGTTGCCGACACCGGCGTCGGCGCGACGGAGTTGTTCTCCTCGCACCACTTCTTGCTCATGATGTACCACGTGTCCCACTGCGAGATCAGGATGGGATTGGGCGCATCGAGCTTCACGTCGACCGTATAGTCGTCGACCTTGATGAATTTTGCGTCTGGCGGGACGTTGGAGAGGAAGTTCGAGCCGGTGGCGCGGACGCGCTCGGCGGAGAAGATCACGTCGTCAGCGGTGAAGGGTTCGCCATTGTGGAACTTGACGCCCTTGCGCAGATGGAAGCGCCAGCGAGTTGGCTCGGGCGTCTCCCAGCTTTCAGCCAGCGCGGGGATGATCTTGAGATCCTTGTCGCGCGCGGTCAGTCCTTCATAGATGTGGGCATGGTGCGCAATCGTGGTCGATTCCTTGAAGGTGTAGGGATCGAGCGACTTCAGGGTGCCCTGGTTGGCATAGCGCAGGGTCTGGGCCGAGGCCGGCAGCCCGGCAAGGCCGACGAATGCGACGGCCGCCGCGATGAGCAGGGATTTGCGTCCCGACATATGTTCAAATTCTCCGCGTTTGACGCTTGTTTTCTCGGCAGGCGCGATTTGATCCGGCCGGCCTTGCTTCGAAGTTCGTGATGTCAGAGGCGCCTCTTGCACGAACTTCAAGAAGCAACAGGACGCCGAGCGATGTGCTTGCAAGTCTGATGCCGCGCCGGAATGACTGATCCCGAAGCCTTGTACCGAAGCCTTGGCCGTTCGAAGGCTTCGGCTTGGCGGTGCGCTGGAGGACCCGCGGCACGTCGATCTGACGATGTTGCCAGAATTCGGCGGCGGCACACAAGTGCAGTTTGTTTAAGCCTAAACGATATGGTTAGTCCCCGAGCCCTGGATGTGCAGCGCACGCGGGACTCGACCGTCGCATTCGGCCGCCCCGGGCTGGGATTGACCATGTCCCGGGAATTGCGCACCTGCAGCAACGCGCCGCTTGCTAGAGAGGGCGGCAAGCGGTGATACTGTGCCGCTCTCCGCCGAGAGTCCCGGAGGGCGTCCCATGTGAGCGGGATCCTGCTGGAGGCGGCGGCGAATGGTTCGAACAGCGCGGAGCGGACATGAAAGTCAACATCGAGATCGATTGCACACCGCTCGAGGCACGGCAGTTTTTCGGACTTCCCGACGTCGGCCCGATGCAGGCCGCGGTGATGGACCGGCTTCAGCATCAGATGACCAGCAATATCGACAAGCTGACCCCTGAAGCGATCATGCAGAGCTGGTTCACCTTCGATCCGCGCCTGGCCGAGCGGTTTCAGGACCTGATGCTGACCATGACCGGCCTGGGCGGCAGCCGCTCGAGCGACAAGAAATCGGCCTGATCACGGCCGATCGATTTCGCTGCGCGGAACCAACGGAACAGCGAGACGCCTGCACGTCCGGCCTGGAGCCTGCTCCAGACCGAGGCCCGCGACCGGCCAGCAAAGGCCGGCGCAGCAGCTTCAGGGAGGACGCATGACCGATCCGGCTGGGATGCCGCCGCTGCAGTTTGCGATGACCAATGGCATTCGCATGGGGTACTACGAGGCCGGTCCCGCAACCGACCGGCCGCCCATGATCCTCTGCCACGGCTGGCCGGAATTGGCGTTCTCGTGGCGGCATCAGATCAAGGCGCTCGCGGAGGCCGGGATCCGCGTCATCGCGCCGGACCAGCGCGGCTACGGGGCCACCGACCGGCCGGAGCCGGTCGAGGCCTATGATCTCGAGCATCTCACCGGCGACCTCGTCGGTCTGCTGGATCATCTCGGAATCGACAAGGCGATCTTCGTCGGCCATGACTGGGGCGGGTTCGTCGTCTGGCAGATGCCGCTGCGTCATCTCGACCGTGTCGCCGGCGTGGTCGGCATCAACACGCCGCATCTGCCGCGTGCGCCCGCCGATCCGATCGCGATCATGCGCAAGCGCTTCGGCGACACGATGTACATCGTGCAGTTCCAGGACCCCGCGCGCGAGCCCGATCGGATCTTCGGTTCGCGGGTGGAGCAGACCTTCGACGCCTTCATGCGCAAGCCGCTGCCGCGCAACGATGCGCCGTCGACCGAGCCGCCGGCCGGTGGAATCGCTGCATCGCCCTCGCTCAACCTGGCGTTCCCGCAGATGATCGCGGCCTATGACGCCGCCAAGGACGTGCGGCAGCCGATTCTCTCGGACGAGGAGAAGCGCGTGTTCGTCGAGACATTCTCGCGCACCGGCTTCACCGGCGGGATCAATTGGTATCGCAACATGACCCGCAACTGGCAGCGCTCGGAAGGGCTCGACCATACGGTGCGGGTGCCGTCGCTGATGATCATGGCGGAGAACGATGCCGTGCTGCCGCCCTCGGCCGCCGACGGCATGGAGAAGCTGGTACCTGATCTGGAAAAGCACCTCGTCCGCGACAGCGGCCATTGGACCCAGCAGGAGCAGCCGGCCGAGGTCAGCGCCAAGCTGATCGAATGGCGCCGGCGGCGGTTCGGATAGGGCGGGGCGGTTCTGCCGGGGGCGCCTGAACTGCAGGCCCGTCGTGGACGTAGCGACAGCGGCGCCCCAGCAACAGGTGTCGTCCCGGACAAGCCTGCCGACGCAACGCGTCGGCGGGCGCAGATCCGGGATCCATATCCACCGCCCCTGATCGTGAAAGCGGGCTGGTGCCACAGCGCGTCGCAACCACGAAGGTCGGTGGTTATGGGTCCCGGCGTTCGCCGGGACGACACCTTATTTCCGCGCGACAGCGATGGCTCTGAGCTGCCGTCCTAAGCCGCCTGCGCGTTCGCACCATGCGCGTGCTCCGCGATGGCAGCGATGATCACAGGCCAGGTCGGGATGGGGATGGCGTGGCCCATGCGCTCGATCATCACCAGCTTGGCGTTCGGGATCGATTCCGCGGTATCCGTACCGGCTGCGTGATGCACCAGCGGGTCGCGCTTGCCGTGGATGACGAGCGTCGGCGCCGTGACCAGATGCAGCCGCGGCTTGCGGCTGCCGGAGGCGAGGATGGCGCGCAGCTGGCGGCCGACGCCGGCGGGGTTGAGGCCGCGGGCGAAGCAGCGTTCGGCGAGCGCCGCGTCGCGGGCCTCGTCTTCGGGGAAGGAGCCGGCGCGCAGCGCTTTCCAGGTCTTCTGGAAGCGCTTGATGTACTCGTCCCTGGTCTTGGGCGGCGGCGCCATCAGCAGCATCGCAACCTCACGGGTCGGCGGGGGAAGGCGCGGGTTCCCGGTCGTCGACATGATCGAGGTCAATGACCGCACGCGATGGGGAAAGCTGATCGCGATCTCCTGGGCGATCATGCCGCCCATCGAGGCGCCGACGAGATGCGCCGACTTGATGTCGAGCGCGTCCATCAGCCCGACCGTGTCGTTGGCCATGTCCAGGATCTTGTAGGGCGCGGAGACCGGAATGTGGAAGAAGCGCAGCTTGAGCAGCTCGAACGGCGACAGCCGGCGGCCGCCATGCAGCTTGCTCGACTGGCCGATGTCGCGATTGTCGAAGCGGATGACGCGGAAGCCGCGGGCCGCGAGCTGTTCGCAGAACTCGTCGTCCCAGATGATCATCTGCGCGCCCAGGCCCATGATCAGCAGCAGAGGGGGCGCGCCGGGATCACCGAAGATCTCGTAGCAGATGTCGATACCGTTGGCGCGGACGGTCTGCGGCGGCTGATGAGCAATGGCAGTCACGGTGTTCCCTCGTTCAAGGCCAACGGATCCTCTATGGCATGGTTCCGTTGACCGAGAGAAGCGGCCCCATGATCCTCCCGCACCGCAGCGAGATCGTGCTATGATAGGTTGTGTTTGAGTCTTGTGTTGGTCTGAAGGAGCGTGCCGATGGCGAACAAATCCGGCGACCCGATCGCATTCTGGCAGCAGATGGTCGGGGAGATGCAGAAGAGCTTCACGGCCTTCACCCGGCTGCGCCCGATGGGCGCGGCGACCAGCTCCTCCGATGATCCCGCAACTTCTGGAAACGGACAGAAGCCCATGGCCGATCTGATGGAAAACTATTTCGCCGGCATGAACGTGCCGAGCCGTGGCCAGCTCACGGCGTTGAGCGAACGGCTGACCTCGATCGAGAGCGAACTGGCGGAGACGCGGGCGCTGCTGAAGGAGCTGCTGGCCGCGACGAAGGCGCGCCCAGCAGAAAAGCCCGCTGCGGACCTGGTTCCCCAGCTGAACGATATCAAGGGCTTGCTCGACGTGCTTGTTGCGGCGTCCAAGGTCCCGCCGCCCGCCCCCCCGACGCCGGTGGACGTCACCCCTGAACTCCACGAGATCAAGGCTTTGCTGGGCGAGCTTGTTGCCGCATCCAAGGCCCCTCGGCCGGAAGTGAAACCACCCGTCGATCCCACGCCCCAGTTGAGCGAGATCAAGGCGCTGCTCGACCAATTTCTGAAGGGTGCGCAGACGCGGGAACCTGCAGCCACGGCCTCGATCGAGGCGGGGTTGCGCGAGATCCGGTCCGCGCTCGATGTGCTGGTCAAGCAGACCCAGCATGCGGTCGAGGTCGCGTCTGAGGTAGCCGAGGTTCCTCCTGCGACCGAGGCTCCAGCGTCGGCCGAAGCCGCCTCCAGAGCCGCCGGGCCGGTCCGCCCTGGCAAGTCGCGCAACAAGAAGCACGGCGGCGGCTGAGCCGCATTCCCGATCCTCCCGCAATGGTGCATTGCAACATAACTGTTGCGGTGCACCATTTTTGTGATATGGTTGAGTTACTCCGGTTTTCTTAGGGACGGAGCGAGAGCCATAGCTCAGACGAGGATGGAGACGACCATGACCACCGAGACCAATACCGTGTTCGATACCGTCAAGGATGCCTTTGCGCCGGTGACGGACGCGTTCAAGAACCTGCAGACCATGGAAGTGCCGGAATCCGCGCGGGAGTTCGTCAAGAAGACCGCGTCGACCGCCAAGGAGCGCGCTGCGGAGGCCCTCGCAGGCTCCGAGAAGGTGACCTCGGCGATCGAGACCGCCGTGTTCGACGGCGTGACCGAGGCCGGCAAGATCAGCCGCAACATCCAGCAGGCGCTGTACCAGGACACCGAGGCGTTCTTCGACGGCCTGGACAAGCTCGCGTCCGCCAAGTCGATCAGCGAAGCCGTTCAGATCCAGGGTGAGCTGGCCCGTGCCCGCGGCGAGGCCCTGGTGGCCCGTGCGAAGTCGACCAGCGAGTATGTCGGCAAGCTCGTCACCGAGGGTGCCAAGGTCGCCCAGGAGAACATGGCCAAGGCCTACAACAAGACCGCCTGATCGCGTCAACAGCGTCAGTCGATCGACCTTCAAGGCCCGCATCGCGCGGGCCTTTTCTTTTGTGATCGGGCGAAACCGGATAAAGCGGGGATCATGCCCCAGTCGCTGTCCCGCATCGTCAGCCAGCTCAAGAGCGAGCCCTCGCGCACGGGGTCGCTGATCATCACGGTGTTCGGAGACGCCATCGTGCCGCGCGGTGGCAGCGTCTGGCTGGGGAGCTTGCTCGCCTTCTTCGAGGGACTCGCGATCGACGGCAGCGTCGTCCGCACGGCGATGTCGCGGCTGACCGCGGAGGGCTGGTTCGAGCGCACCAAGAGCGGCCGCAACAGCTTCTATCGCCTGACCCGGCGCGGCGAGCAGACCTTTGCCGGCGCCACCCGGCACATCTACGATTCGCCGCCGGCCGAATGGAACGGCAGCTTCGAGCTGGTACTGACCGGCAGCGCCGATGACCGCGAGCAAGCCCGGACCGCGTTGCGCGACGCCGGCTTCGGCAGCCCGCTGCCCGGCGTGTTCGTGGCGCCCTCGAGCATTGCCGTGCCCGATGCCGTGGAGGGCGCGATCCGCCTGCAGGCCTCCGCGGGCTCCGACATGGCGCGGCGGCTGGTCGCCGAGAGCTGGGCGCTGGAGCGGACGGCCGAGGCCTATCGCAAGTTCAGCGCGTCGTTCGCGCCGCTCAAGGCCAGCATCGAACGCGGCGAGGCGCTGACCGACGGCCAGGCCTTCACCGCCCGGATCCTGCTGATCCACCACTATCGGCGCGTCGTGCTGCGCGATCCACTGCTGCCGGCCGAGCTGTTGCCCGGGAACTGGCCGGGGCGGCAGGCGAGGGCGCTGTGCGGTGAGATCTATCGATTGCTGCTGACCGGTGCCGAGCGCTGGCTCGACGCGCATGCGACCAACGAGGACGGGCCGCTGCCGGTGGCGGATGCGGCGCTGATGCGGCGGTTCACCGACGAGGATGAGGCGCGCTGATATATTACGGAATTCGATTGCATCACTCGAATTTTGTAATATGTTGGCGGCAACCAAGTCCTGGGAGGACGCCGCCGCATGTACACGCAGGCGCTTAATTCGCCCGAGGAGGGCAGCCACGCCGAGGACGCCGTGCGCGCCCAACGGTTTCAGGCGCGCATCGATGCCGAGGAGCGCATCGAGCCGAACGACTGGATGCCAGCGGCCTACCGCAAGACGCTGGTCCGACAGATTTCCCAGCACGCCCATTCCGAAATCGTCGGCATGCTGCCCGAGGGCAACTGGATCACGCGCGCGCCGAGCCTGCGCCGCAAGGCGGCGCTGCTCGCCAAGGTCCAGGACGAATGCGGCCACGGGCTCTACCTCTACGCCGCCGCCGAGACGCTCGGCGCCTCGCGCGAGGAGCTGGTCGACGCGATGCTGGCGGGCAAAGCGAAGTACTCCTCGATCTTCAACTACCCGACCCTGACCTGGGCTGACATCGGCGTGATCGGCTGGCTTGTCGACGGCGCCGCGATCATGAACCAGATTCCGCTGTGCCGCTGCTCCTACGGTCCGTATGCGCGCGCGATGATCCGCGTCTGCAAGGAAGAATCGTTCCACCAGCGCCAGGGCTACGAGATCATGCTGACGCTCTGCCACGGTACGGCCGAGCAGAAGGCGATGGCGCAGGACGCGCTGAACCGCTGGTGGTGGCCGGTGCTGATGATGTTCGGCCCGCCCGATCAGGCAAGCCAGCACAGCGACACCTCGACCAAATGGAAGATCAAGCGCTTCTCGAATGACGAGCTGCGCCAGAAGTTCATCGATGCCACCGTCCCGCAGGCGCAGTATCTCGGCCTGACGATGCCCGATCCCGAGATGAAGCAGGACGAGCAGGGCCATTGGCGGCACGGCCCGATCGACTGGAACGAGTTCAAGCAGGTGCTCGCCGGCAACGGCCCATGCAACCGTGATCGGCTCGCGGCGCGTCGCAAGGCGCATGCCGACGGCGCCTGGGTGCGCGAGGCCGCGGCCGCCTATGCCGAGAAGCGCGCGCGGCGCCAGATGGCGCAGGCCGCCGAGTAGGACAGGGAGAGCGAAATGGCGACGCCGAACACGCCGTTGTGGGAGGTCTTCATCCGCAGCCGCAACGGGCTCGCGCACAAGCATTGCGGCTCGCTGCATGCGCCCGACGCCACCATGGCGCTGCAGGCCGCGCGCGACCTCTACACCCGCCGCGGAGAAGGCCTGTCGATCTGGGTGGTGCCGTCGAGCGCGATTACCGCCTCCGATCCCGCCGACAAGGCCATGATGTTCGAGCCGGCGGAATCGAAGATCTATCGTCACCCGACGTTCTATGAAGTGCCGGACGAAGTCGGGCATATGTAGGTGCAACTCCTCATGGTGAGGAGGCGCGTAGCGCCGTCTCGAACCATGAGGCCCGGTATCGCTTATGGCCCATCCTTCGAGACGCCCGCCTGCGGCGGGCTCCTCAGGATGAGGTCGAATGCGTGGCTTCAGAGGCGAAACGTCATGACCGCTCCCTCGATCACCGTCTCCGAAACGCCGCTGGTGCTGTACACCTTGCGTCGCGCCGATGATGCGCTGATCCTCGGCCATCGCCTGTCGGAATGGTGCGGCCATGCGCCGGTGCTCGAAGAGGACATGGCGCTGTCCAACATGGCGCTCGACCTGATCGGCCAGGCGCGCGAGCTCTACGGCTATGCGGCGAAGGTCGAGGGCCGCGGCCATGACGAGGACAAGCTCGCTTATCTCCGCGACGTCAGGCAGTACCGCAACCTGCTGCTGGTCGAGCGTCCCAACGGCGATTTCGCACACACGATGGTGCGGCAGCTGTTCTACGCGGCGTTCGCCGATCTGTATTGGCGCGGCATGATGGGCTCCACCGATGCGACGCTCGCGGCGATCGCGGCCAAGTCGGAGAAGGAATGCGCCTATCATCTACGCCATGCCAGCGAATGGGTGATCCGGCTCGGTGACGGCACCGACGAGAGCCACCGCCGTGCGCAGGCCGCGGTCGACGATCTCTGGGCGTATACCGGCGAGATGTTCAGCGTCGACGACTCCGAGCGTGGCCTGATCGATGCCGGCGTCGCGATCGATCCGACGATGCTGTTGCCGGAATGGCTGTCGATCGTCACGCACGTCGTGCGCGAGGCGTCGTTGGTGCTGCCTGAGAACGACTGGATGCAGCAGGGCGGCCGCGACGGGCGGCACAGCGAGCATCTCGGCCATCTCCTCAGCGAGCTGCAATACATGCAGCGCAGCTTCCCCGGTGCGACGTGGTAGTCGCCGACACCAGCCCGGCCGAGTTGCGCCAGCGTGCCTGGGACGCGGCGGCGTCGGTCGCCGATCCGGAAATCCCGGTGCTGACGATCGATGATCTCGGCGTGCTGCGCGAGGTCGAGGTGGTCGGCGACCGCGTCGAGGTCGCGATCACGCCGACCTATTCCGGCTGTCCGGCGATGAACATGATCGCACTGGAGATCGAGCTCGCGCTGGAGCGCGCCGGCTTTCGCGAGGCCAGCGTGCGCACCGTGCTGTCGCCGGCCTGGACCACCGACTGGATGAGCGAGGAAGGGCGCCGCAAGCTGCGCGATTACGGCATCGCGCCGCCGCAAGCCACGAGCGGCCGGCGGGCGCTGTTCGGCGTCGCCGAGGTCGCGTGTCCGCAATGCGGCTCGGTCGATACAGAGCAGTTGGCCGAGTTCGGCTCGACCTCGTGCAAGGCATTGTGGCGCTGCAAGTCGTGCCGCGAGCCGTTCGATTACTTCAAGTGCCACTGATGCAGCCACAGCCGTCATTGCGAGCGAAGCGAAGCAATCCAGTGCTGCGCACGCGGCTCTGGATTGCTTCGCTTCGCTCGCAATGACGCGGGGATAGAACCGATGTCGACAACGCCGCGCTTCCACCGTCTTGCTGTCCGTGACCTGCGCCGCGAGGCGCCTGATGCGGTGTCGCTGACGTTTGCGATTCCGAGCGAGCTGACAGCGGACTATCAGTTCGCACCGGGACAATATCTCACGCTGAAGACCACGCTCGGCGGCGAAGAGGTCCGCCGCTCCTATTCGATCTGTTCCGGCCCCGACGATAATGAGATTCGCATTGCCGTGAAGCGCGTCGATGGCGGCGCGTTCTCAAGCTTCGTCACCGACGAATTGAAGCGTGGCGACCAGATCGACGTCATGACGCCGACCGGACGTTTCGGCGTGGCGCTGCAGCCGGAGGCGGCGCGCACCCATGTCGGCTTCGCGGCGGGATCGGGCATCACGCCGATCCTGTCGATCGTCAAAGCTGTGCTGGCCCGCGAGCCCGACAGCCGCTTCTTCCTGTTCTACGGCAACCGCACCACCGCGGGCATGCTGTTCCGCGAGGAGTTGGAGGAGCTGAAAGATCGCTTCCTCCAGCGCTTCTCGGTGTTCCACGTCATCTCCGGCGAGGAGCAGGACCTGCCGATCCTGCACGGCCGCCTCGACGGCGAGAAGGTACGCATGCTGCTGCGCTCGCTGGTGCCGGCCGAGAGCGTCGACCACGTCTTCATCTGCGGCCCCACCGGGATGAGCGAGGACATCGAGGCCGCCTGCCGCGCGCTCGGCATCGCCGACGAGCGCGTCCATGTCGAGCGCTTCGTCTCCGGCGCCGGCGGCAGGCCGCGACCGAAGATGGTCGTTCCTGACACCGCGCCACCCAAGGCGATCGCCGCCCTGATCATCGACGGCAAGCGCCGCGAGGTCCCGGTCGCCGACGGCGAGGCTATCCTCGACGCCGCACTCCGTGCCGGCGTCGATTTGCCGTTCGCCTGCAAAGGCGGCATGTGCTCCACCTGCCGCGCCAAGCTGGTCGAGGGCAAGGCCGAGATGGAGCTGAACTACTCGCTCGAGCCGTGGGAATTGCAGGCTGGCTTCGTGCTGACGTGCCAGGCGAAGCCGGTGACGGAGCGGGTGGTGGTGGATTACGATCATATGTGAGGGGAAGGCCCGCCACTGCTACTCCTCACCCTGAGGAGCCCGCCGGAGGCGGGCGTCTCGAAGGGTGAGGCCCGGGCTGTGGCCTCAGGGTTCGAGACGCGCCTGCGGTGCTCCTCACCATGAGGGTATCGAGTTGTTCGTGCGGGTTAGTCGCTTTCATGGCTTTTCGGAGTCGCGCGCCTCCTCAAAAGTCGTTCTGCGTGCAGAGAGAGCCTGCAGCGCATCGAGATCGCCACGAATTAAAGCTTCCTTCTTGGCGCGGGTCCATTTCTTCAGGCGGCGCTCGTTCTCGATGGCATCCGTGATCCGCTCGAACCATTGCGAGTAGATCAGTTGGACTGGACGCCGTGTCAACGTGTAGCCGCCGAAGCTTCCGTCATTGTGCTGGGCCAGGCGCAGCTCCAGCGACGTGCGTGTGGTTCCGATGTAGAGACGGCCGTCGGCGCAGAGCAGGATGTAGAGATAGGCGCCTTCGGTCATGGTTTTTCCCTCGCTGCTTCTCCTCACCCTGAGGAGCCCGCCGGAGGCGGGCGTCTCGAAGGGCGAGGCCCAAGCTGTGGCCTCATGGTTCGAGACGCGCCTTGCGGCGCTCCTCACCATGAGGAGCTGCATTGCGCGGTCCGCGCAAGTCACGCCACCGGCCGCCGATCCTTGATCCGCTTCGCCTTGCCCGCCGAGCGCTCCAGTGTGTCCGGCGGCACGGCCTTCACCTTCGCTGTCACGCCGATGGTGTTCTTGATGTGGATCGAGATCCGCTCCGCGTGCTCGCTTAACCCCGTCTCGTCCCAATGCTCCGGCCGGGACTCCGCGTAGATCGTCAGCTCGTCCATGCGGCCTTCACGCGTGAGCTCGAGCATGAAATGGCCGCCGCACCATTCGGTGGTCAGCAGGATCTCCTCGATCTGCGACGGGAACAAATTGACGCCGCGCAGGATGATCATGTCGTCGGAGCGTCCCGTGACCTTCTCCATGCGGCGCATGCCCGGCCGGGCGGTGCCGGGCAATAGCCGCGTCAGGTCGCGGGTGCGATAGCGGATGATCGGGAAAGCCTCCTTAGTCAGGGACGTGAACACCAATTCGCCCATCTCGCCGTCGGGCAGCACCTTGCCGGTGTCGGGGTCGACGATCTCCGGGTAGAAATGGTCCTCCCAGATGTGCAGCCCGTCCTTGGTCTCCAGGCACTCCTGCGCGACGCCCGGACCGATCACCTCGGACAGGCCGTAGATGTCGGTGGCATCCATCGCGAACGCATCCTCGATCTCGGCGCGCATCGCGTTGGTCCAGGGCTCGGCGCCGAAGATGCCGATCTTCAGCGAGCTCTGCCGGGGATCGAGGCCTTGGCGCCTGAACTCGTCGAGGATGGCCAGCATGTAGCTCGGCGTCACCGTGATGATCTCGGGGCGGAAATCGTTGATCAGCTGCACCTGCCGCTCGGTCATGCCGCCGGAGATCGGCACCACGGTGCAGCCGAGCTGCTCGGCGCCGTAGTGGACGCCGAGGCCGCCGGTGAACAGGCCGTAGCCATACGCATTGTGGATGATCATGCCGCCGCGGCCGCCGGCGGCGCGGATCGAGCGGGCCATCACGGTCGACCAGGTCGCGATGTCGTTCTTGGTGTAGCCGACGACGATCGGCTTGCCGGTCGTGCCCGAGGAGGCGTGCACCCGGACCAGCTGCTCGCGCGGCACGGCGAACATGTTGAACGGGTAGTTGTCGCGCAGGTCGGTCTTCACCGTGAACGGAAACTTGGCGAGGTCGGCGAGCTCGCGGAAGTCCGAGGGATGCACGCCGGCGGCGTCGAACGCGCGGCGGTAATGGGCGACGTTGTCATAGGCGTGTTTGAGCGACCAGGCGAGGCGCCTGGTCTGCAGCGCCATGATCTCATCACGCGAGGCGCGCTCGGTGGCGTCCATCTCGGGCACGTAAGAGCCGGGTGATTGATGCTGCGTCATGGGTCAGGTCCTTCGGCGGATCAGCTTGCAGCTTCGGGCGTACCGGCCGGCACCAGCGTGCCGCCGATGCTGCGGGAATGGCCACGAAACTCGGCAATGACGGTCTCGCCTGCGGCGACGCGAACGTCGTAGATGCCGGAGCGCCCGCTGCGCGACACTTCGTGCGCACGGGCGGTCAGGACATCGCCGAGCTTGCCCGGCCGGATGAAGCTGATGCTGCCCTGGGCCGCCACGGTGCGGTCGTTGTGGGAGTTGCAGGCGAATGCGAAGGCGGAATCGGCCAAGGTGAAGATGAAGCCGCCATGGGCGATGCCATGGCCGTTGACCATGTGCGGCTGGATCGTCATCTGCAGGGTCGCGCGGCCCGGACCGATCTCGACGATCTGCATGCCCAGCCCCTGGCTGGCGCGATCGTCCTGCCACATCGCGTCCGCGCAGGCCCGGGCGAGGGCGTCGGGAGAGAGTTGCGCCGCTCCGCTCATGGGCGGGCCTCCGGCCGCGCAGCGGCCAGAATCGGCGCATGAGGATGCGCTGGTGAAACCACGGCGTTCTCTCCCGCTGATGCTTGTTGGAACAAGCATTCTGAACTAGTTAAGCGCGATATCGTGGCGAATATTCCGCGCGCGTCAAGCGAAAGCGATGCTTGCGCAGCCAGCGTGCCGCCGCCTCTTTTCCGCAACCAGAAGGACTGCCGCGCGTGCCGGAAACTGCTGATGTGGCCATCATGGCCGGTCTGGGGATTGGCCTCGTCTATGGCGTGGTCGGGCTGCTCAGCGGCTTCTGCATGATGAGCAGCCTGCGCGGCTGGTGGGCCGCCGGCGACGGCCGTCTGGTGCGAACTTACGCGCTGGCGATGGGCGTTGCGGTGATCGCCACGCAGCTGCTCGCGGCCAATGGCGCCGTCGATCTCGGCAAGTCGATCTACCTGCAGTCGACCTTCTCGCTGCCGTTGATGTTCGCCGGCGGTGTCCTGTTCGGCTACGGCATGGTGCTGGCGAATGGCTGCGGCTCGCGGGCGCTGGTACTGCTTGGCCGCGGCAATCTGCGCTCCTTCGTCGTGGTGATTGTGCTGGCGGTCGCGGCGGAGATGACGCTGAAGGGGCTGATCGCGCCGCTGCGCATCGCGCTGATGCAGACGTCCCAGACAACGGCAACGGCGACGTCGCTCCCCGCGCTGCTCTCGGTCGGTGGCCTGCACGGCGCGCCGGCGCGGCTGCTGCCGGCGCTCGCGCTCAGTTGCGCGCTGCTCGTCTTCGCCTTTGCGCATGCGCCGTTCCGGCGCGCGCCCGGCCAGATGCTCGCCGGTCTCATCGTCGGACTGCTGATCGCCGCGGGCTGGTTTGCAACCGGGTATCTTGGCGCCGACGATTTCAACCCGGTACCGGTGGCCTCGTTGACCTTCGTCGCACCGATTGCCGATGCCCTGCAATATGTGATGCTGTCGACCGGATCGACGGTGAGCTTCGGCATTGCCACCGTGGCCGGCGTGCTGGCCGGCAGCCTCGTGACCGCGCTGGTCACGCGCCGCTTCAAGCTCGAAGGCTTCCACTCGCCGCATCATATGCTGCGCTCGGCCGGCGGCGCCGCGCTGATGGGGATCGGCGGCGTCATGGCGCTGGGCTGCTCGGTCGGGCAGGGGCTCACGGGACTGTCGACCCTGGCGCTGCCATCGTTCGTAGCGATCGGCGGCATTTTCACCGGTACGGCGGCGGGATTGCGTGGGGCGCTGCGGGTGAGGCCGTTGAAGACCGAACCGCAGCCGGCGCATTAGTTCAACTCCGTCACCCCCACCGTCATTCCGGGGCAATCGTCGATGCGCGCGAGTGCATCGACGATTGAACCCGGAATCTCGAGAGGGCCGGACAAGAACGCAAGACAATCTCGGGATTCCGGGTTCAAGGCCTGTCGGCCTTGCCCCGGAATGACGGTGGGTGGGACGCGATCGAACGCTCACTCCGCCGCGCGCGTGACGATGCGGATTTCCGATGTCAGCGTCCGGTGCACCGGGCATTTGTCGGCGATCTCCATCAGCTTCTTGCGCTGCTCCTCGTCGAGTGCGCCGTCGAGATGGATCTCGCGCTCAAGCTGGTCGATCAGGCCGACCCTGGTCTCGCACTCCGCGCAGTCCTCCGCGTGGATCTTGCTGTGGCGGAGGGTCACGGTGATCCGGTCGAGCGGCAGGAGCTTGCGATCGGCATAGAGCCGCATCGTCATCGACGTGCAGGCGCCGAGCGCGGCGAGCAGCAGATCATAGGGGCCGGGGCCGGTGTCCTGGCCACCCACCGAGATCGGCTCGTCGGCCGTCAGTCGGTGCGGGCCGAGCGCGATGCTCTGCTGCAGCTTGCTGGAGCGGGTCTCGCGCACGACGACATCGCGTGGACCATCCGTGGCCGCGGGCGGGACGGCCGCGGGCGCGACGTAGCGGCTGGCCCAGCCCGCGATCACCTCGGCGATATAGGCGGCATCCAGTTTGTTGCTGATGAGATGGTCGGCATGGTCCAGCGAGATGAAGCTCTTCGGGTGCTTGGCGGCGACGAAGATGTGGGTCGCATTGTCGATGCCCACGGTGTCGTCGACGGGCGAATGCATCACCAGGAGCGCCTTGTGCAGATGTTTGACCTTGTCGAGCAGACGCTGCTCGGCAACGTCGTCGAGGAAGGAGCTGCTGATGCGGAACGGGCGGCCCGCGAGCGAGACCTCGGCCGAGCCGTTGCGGCGGATCGCCTCGAGACTGTCCTTGAACATGTCGGTGACATGGGCCGGATCGGACGGGGCGGCGATCGTCACGACGGCCTTCGCATCCGGCATGTCGCCGGCCGCAGCCAGCACCGCGGCGCCGCCGAGGCTGTGGCCGATCAGGATCGCCGGCGCCTGTTTTGTCTCGCGCAGATGATCGGCGGCGCGGACGAGGTCGGCGACGTTGGAGGAGAACGTCGTGTTGGCGAAGTCGCCCTCGCTGGAGCCGAGGCCGGTGAAGTCGAACCGCAGTACGGCGATGCCATACGCCGTCAGCGCCATCGCAATGCGCCGCGCCGCATGGGTGTCCTTGCCGCAGGAGAAGCAATGCGCGAACAGCGCATAGGCGCGCGGCGCGCCGTCGGGCATGTCGAGGGCCGCAGACAGTTTGTCGCCGCTTGCGCCTTGAAACTGGAAACGTTCGGTCGGCATGGTTGGTCTCCCATCGGTGCGTCCGCTCGCGGCGGAGACGCTGCGTCGTCTCACATTGTCGTATATCAGATCGGGCCTGCATGTGCCGGTGAGTGGAACCGATCAGCACCCTTCGTGCGGCCTCTGGATTGCGTCGCTTGCGCTCGCAATGACGGCCGTGGCGGGCAGCGGACGCTTCACAAACTCCGTCATCGCGAGCGCAAGCGAAGCGATCCAGGGGCTCAGCAATGACGCCAAGACATCAGCAACGACACCCTGCGCTGCATCAGCTACAGATACGATGACGCCATCTCGCGGCCTGCACGGCCCGAGCTTTGAGATCGTCGCGCCTCTCACGAGCGAGAGGGCGCAGGGAAGGTCGGGAGCCTGCCGCCCCCATGGCCCGCCTGCGGAAAAAATGCAGGCGGCAGGTACCACAGGTTCGGCTTAAGGACATCCCGGCCTTCCCTGCGCAATGGTTGGAACGGCTTATACGTGCTCTCTCCGGGGAACGGCTGTCTTGCCCCCGTCACCGCGATGCACGTCATTGCACCGCGATTTGACGCCAGCGCCGCGGCGTCAAGACCACACGATTTCGCCGTGCGCACCGGATCGTTCGTCCGCATGGATAACCACGCTGCGCCCCGTCGCGCCCACCGCATCCCGCGCTCCACGTCCGTGACGATCGCGATACGTCCCTCTGCAACGAGGCGGGATGACGGGGAGTAAATCACGATTTTCAGAAATCGTCAAGAGCAAATTTCGGCAGGGCTTGCGCGCGCCTGTCTCCGCATCGTCATGGCCGGGACGAGCCCGGGCATGACGGAGTAACTCACTGACGGGATCGTTCGTTGAGACAGCCCATTATCTCTCCATGCGATTGATCTGCGGTCTGACTGACCGACAATCTCGCACGCGAAGTATCACTCCCGCTGAGGGATCAGCTCGATGACCTGTTCGCCGTTCCGGATCGCCGTCGGCAGGTCCTGCGCGACGAGATCGGAAATCCATTGGACCAGCGCCGGCAGCGCTTCGTCCTTCGCCTGCCGGCGAAGCGGGGGCAGGTCGCGTTCGTGCGCGGTGCCGACCTTGATGTTGAGACGCTCATAGGGAATGTCGCCGTCCGGCGGCCGATAGCGCGCATCGAACAGACGCCGGCCGTGGCTGCGCACGAGATGGATGCGAATGCCGCCGAGATCCCTTGCGGTCAATGCGGCGAGGATGACGCTCGGCTTGAGCAGATACCCGTAGCCCTTGGGGATCTTGCCGGTCTCTGAGGTGAACTCCATGCTGGGTCTCTGGCACGTTTGGACATGACGATCAGATCGTCAGCCCGCTGGTCGTGATTGCGCCCTCTCCCCTTGCGGGAGAGGGCATGTAGGAAAGAGCGGCAGGCCCGGTTTGGTGAGGGGTATGTGTCCGCAAGCAAGGTATCCGTGGTGAGACACCCCTCACTCGACCGAGTGACTGGATAGGCCGGAGATGCCCTCTCCCACAAGGGGCCCACAAGGGGATAGGGCGCTGTATCGCGCAGCCGCGCTCGGATATTTGCAATGAACTCGGTCCCGGACGGTGAAGCCAAACGTGCCACGTTCTTTCGGCAGGATGATGGTGGGCACGACGCGTTTCGCGTCTTTGCCCACCCTACGGCTCCGTCAGTTCGGCGTTAGCGAAGGCCGTCACTCCGAATAGCGTTGCTCGGTCCAGGGATCGCCGCGGTTGTGATAGCCGCGCACCTCCCAATAGCCGGGCTTGTCGGCCTCGAGAAACTCGATCGCCTTCAGCCATTTCGCGCTCTTCCAGAAATACAGATGCGGCACCACGACGCGGACCGGGCCACCATGCTCCTGTGTCAGGGGCGCGCCGGACCAGCTGTGCGCGAGCAGCGCGTCCTCGGCGGCGAAATCCTCGAGCGTCAGGTTGGTGGTGTAGCCGTCATACGAATGCAGAACGACGAAATTGGCGGTGTCGCGCGGCCGGCAGGCGGCGAGCAGGTCGCGCGTCGCCAGCCCCTCCCATTGATTGTCGTAGCGCGACCAGGTCGTGACGCAATGGATGTCGGAGACGAACTGGCGCTGCTCCTGGGCGCGGAAGGCCGCGAAATCCCAGAACAGCGGATTTTCCACCGCACCATAGACATCGAGCCGCCAGCGCTCGGACGTGACCGTCGGCGTCAGGCCGAGATCGAGCACTGGCCAGTCGCGGGTCAGATGCTGGCCGGGCGGCAGGCGCTGGTCCTCCGGCCTGACGATGCGGCCGGTCAGGAATTTGCCCTCGCGCGCCCAGCGCTCCTTGCTGCGGGTCAGCTTGCTCTCGGGCGGCAGCCCGGACTCGTCGGCCATGTCAGCACCTCGTCAGGGTCGTGCGGTTCATTCACGCGGCTCTAGTCATGCCGGTGCATGGCGGATGCATGCTTGGTGTCGCGCATGGTCGCATAGATGAGCAGCGACAGGAAGATCACGCCGGTGAGATAATAATAGAACCAGGTCTCGTGCCCGATGCTCTTGAAGTAGAGTGCGATCGCCGGCGCGGTGCCGCCGAACAGCGACACGGTGATCGCGTAGGGCAGGCCGACGCCGAGCGCGCGGACGTTGGTCGGGAACAACTCGGCCTTCACGACCGCATTGATCGAGGTGTAGCCGGCGGTGAAGATCCAGGCGCCGCAGATCAGCAGGAAGGCTGTCAACGGCTCCTTGGTGCCCTTCAGTGCCGTCAGGATCGGGATCGTCGACAAGGTGCCGGCGATGCCGAAGAAGATCAAGAGCGGCTTGCGGCCGATGCGATCCGAGATCGCGCCGTACAGCGGCTGCAGCACGCAGGCGAACAGCAGCGAGCCGAAGATCACCATCGTGGTCTGGTCCTCGGTCAGGCCGACCGACAGCTTCACGAAAGTCTGCATGTAGGTCGTGAAGGTGTAGAACGCGGCGGTGCCACCGGCGGTGAGGCCGACGACGAGCAGGAGCTCGCGGGGATATTTGAATAGTGCGGCCATCGAGCCGGAGGGACCGGCTTTCTTCTTGGCCTCCACGAAAGCCTCGGTCTCGTGCAGGTTCCGCCGCATCACCGCGACAAAGATCGCAAGGCCCGCGCCGATGAAGAACGGGATCCGCCAGCCCCAGGCCTTCAGCTCGTCTGTGGTCAGAAACACCTTCTGGAGCAGCAGGAGCACGATGATCGCGGTGAGCTGGCCGCCGATCAGGGTCACGTATTGGAAGCTGGAATAGAAGCCGCGATGCCTGGCGTCGGCGACCTCCGAGAGATAGGTGGCGCTGGCGCCGTATTCGCCGCCGAGACTGAGGCCTTCGATGACGCGGGCGAGCGCCAGGATGATCGGCGCGGCGATGCCGATGGTGGCGTAGGTCGGCGTCACCGCGATGATCAGCGAGCCGAAGCACATGCAGAGCACGGAGACCGTCAGCGACAGCCTGCGGCCATATTGGTCGGCAAGGTAGCCGAACAGCCAGCCGCCGAGCGGGCGCATCAGGAAGGTCGCGGCGAACACCACGGCCGCGTTGAGCTGCTCGACGACGGGGTCCTTCGACGGGAAGAAAGCCGGCGCGAAGTACAAGGCGAATGCCGTGTAGGCGTAGAAGTCGTACCATTCGACCAGATTGCCGGCGGAGCCGATCAGGATGGCCTTGATGCGCCGCTCGACGTCGCTGAACGTCGTAGCGGGCTCTACGGCAGGCTCGATCGCCTGGTCTGTCATATCCGGTCTCCGGGCAAGCGTGGTTTGCGGCCCTTCTACGGCAGCCGCCCGAATTGCCAACAGCCGATAACGGACATGGGTCCCATGTTCAGCGCATGGAACTCGGCGCAAATCAAAGCAGACCTGCCGCCCCTGAGGGAGCCCGCCAGAAGACGGGCGTCTCGAACCAGGCCCCTGATCGGATCAGCTTTTCGGGGCGCGCGGATCGATCGGGGTCGAGCTGGCTATGCCGAGGATGTCCTCCAGCACCTTGGCGCCGGCGAGCAGCTTGGCGTCAGCGCGCGGCCGCGCGATCACCTGCAGCCCCACCGGAAGCCCCGATGCCGTGAAGCCGCAGGGCAGCGACAGGGCCGGGCAGCAGGCCAGCGTGATCGCATAGACGATGCCGAGCCACTGCACGTAGTTGTCGAATTTGTGCCCCGCGCATTCGGCGACGTAGCGGTTCTCGACCGGGAAGGGCGGCACGATCGTCGCCGGCGCCAGCAGCAGATCATAGGTCTCGAAGAATTTTACCGCGCGTGCGGTGATCGCCACGCGCTGCGCCTCCGCGCGCGCGATCTGCGCGACCGAGAGCTTCAGTCCTTCCTCGATGTTCCAGATCACCTCGGGCTTCAACTGCTCGCGCTTGGTGCGCAGCAGCTCCTGCTTGCTCATCGCGAAGTCGAGCGCGCGCAGCACATGGAAGCATTCATGCGCCTCGCTGAAATCCGGATGCGCCTCCTCGACGATGACGCCCAGCTCAGCGAAGCGCTGCGCCGCCTTGCGGGTCACTGCAATCACTTCGGGATCGACCGGCGTGATGCCGAGATCGGGCGAATAGGCGACGCGCACCGGCTTGTTGCCGGAGCGGGCCGCCGCCAGGAACGAGGTCGCGGGCGAGGGCAGCGAGATCGGGTCGGCGGCGTGCTCGCCGCTCATCGCGTCCAGCAGCAGCGCGAGGTCCTCGACATTGCGGGCCATCGGGCCCTGGACGCCGAGATTGCGATCGACGGCGACCGCCGGCGTATGCGCGACGCGGCCGAAGCTCGGGCGTAGGCCGACGATGCCGCAGAAGCTCGCGGGATTGCGCAGCGAGCCGCCCATGTCCGAGCCATGCGCCAGCCAGGCCATGCCGGTGGCCAGCGCCACCGCGGCGCCGCCGGAGGAGCCGGCGGCCGAGCGCGATGTGTCCCAGGGATTGAGCGTGGCCCCGAACACCTCGTTGAAGGTGTTGGCGCCGGCGCCGAACTCCGGCGTGTTCGACTTGGCGTAGATCACGCCGCCATTGGCTTCGAGATGCTCGACCATGAGATCGGAGCGTTCCGGAATCCGGTCCTTGAAGATCGGCGAGCCCTGCGTGGTGAGCACGCCCTGAACATCGGTGAGGTCCTTGATCGGGACCGGCAGGCCTGCGAGCAGACCGCGCGCACCGGCGGGCTTGCTCATCAGCGCCTTGGCATGATCGCGGGCGCGGTCGAAGCACAGCGTCGGCAGCGCATTGACCTTGCCGTCGACGGCTGAAATGCGCGCTTCCAGCGCATCGAGGCAATCGAGCGGCGTGACCTCGCCGGCCTTCAACTTGTCGACGACGGTGCAGGCGGTCTCGCGGATCAATCCCTGGTCGGCCAAAGTGCGGTTCTCCTGATGGCAAGCGTCCGGCGCGACGTTGTAGATCACGTTTGCGGCGACGTGGGAAGGTCGCGGCGATCAACCCCACCCTGCGCTGATGCCGCCATCGACGGTATAGATCACACCGGAGGTGTAGCCGGCGCGGTCGGACGCGAGGAACGCCATCAGGTCGGCGATCTCGCGCGGATACGCCGGGCGGCCGAGCGGGAGACCTTTCTGGAATTCCGTGTAGCGGCTCTCGTCGCCGAACTGCTGCCTCGCGCGGGTCTTCAGCAGGGTCACGTGGCGGTCGGTGCCGACAGGGCCGGGATTGATGCCGACGACTCGGATGTTGTCGGCAAGGCTCTTGGAGCCGAGCGCGCGGGTGAAGGCCATCAGCGCCGCATTGCCGGCGCTGCCGCAGATGTAGTTGGCGTCGAACTTCTCGCCAGCGGCGCCGATGTCGTTGATGATCACGCCCGATCCGCGCGCCTTCATCTGGGCGTAGACCAGCCGCGCCAGGTTGATGAAGCCGAACACCTTCAGATCCCAGGCATGCCTCCAGGTCGCCTCGTCGATCCTGTCGATCGGTCCGCCCGGAATGTCGCCGGCATTGTTGACGAGGATGTCGATGTCCGCGGCTTCCTGCGCGAGCCGCGTGACATCCTCGGACTTGCGCAGGTCGACCACATGCGCCGCCGCGTCGATCTGATGCTTCGACCGGAGCTGCTCCACCAGCGCCGACAGGCGGTCGGCGCTGCGCGCGGCGAGGCGGACGTGGCAGCCTTCCTCGGCAAAGGCCTCGGCCGCCGCGGCGCCGATGCCCTTGGAGGCGCCGGTGATGAGGACGCGCTTGCCGCGCAGATGAAGGTCCATGACAACTCTCGCTGGATGAAGAGGAGACCGGTTTGGCTTGTGCGATTGTCTTGCGCGTCAGCCATGCGGTCAATCTTGCACCGCAGCGTTGCGCTCGTCGGCCGTTTGGTCCATTCAGGCGATCGACAAATTCAGCCGGGCCAACCGGCGCAACCCGCAAGGATCCGCTCGATGAGCAAGAAGCCCTATCGTATCGCAGTCATTCCCGGTGACGGCATCGGCAAGGAGGTCATGCCCGAAGGGCTGCGCGTGATCGAGGCGGCCGCCAAGAAGCACGGCGTCGCGGTGCAGTTCGATCATTTCGACTTCTCGAGCTACGACTACTACGAGAAGCACGGCCAGATGATGCCGGACGACTGGAAGACGCAGATCGGCAGCCATGACGCGATCTATTTCGGCGCCGTCGGCTGGCCGGCCAAGATCGCCGACCACGTCTCGCTGTGGGGCTCGCTGATCAAGTTCCGCCGTGAGTTCGACCAGTATGTGAACCTGCGTCCCGTGCGCCTGATGCCCGGCGTGCCCAGTCCGCTGGCGGGCCGCAAGCCCGGCGACATCGATTTCTGGGTGGTGCGTGAAAACACCGAAGGCGAATACTCGTCCGTCGGCGGCCGCATGTTCCCGGACACCGATCGCGAGTTCGTCACCCAGCAGACGGTGATGACCCGCACCGGCGTCGACCGCATCCTGAAGTTCGCTTTCGAGCTGGCGCAATCCAGGCCGAAGAAGCATTTGACCTCGGCGACCAAGTCCAACGGCATCTCGATCACGATGCCGTATTGGGACGAGCGCGTCGAGGCGATGGCCAAGAACTATCCGGGCGTGAAGTGGGACAAGTACCACATCGACATCCTCACCGCGAACTTCGTGCTGCATCCGGACTGGTTCGACGTCGTCGTCGGCTCCAATCTGTTCGGCGACATCCTGTCGGACCTCGGCCCGGCCTGCACCGGCACCATCGGCATCGCGCCCTCGGGCAACATCAATCCCGAGCGCAATTTCCCGTCGGTGTTTGAGCCGGTGCACGGCTCCGCGCCCGATATCGCGGGGCAGGGGATCGCCAATCCGATCGGCATGATCTGGTCGGGCGCAATGATGCTGGAGCATCTCGGCGAGAAGACCGCGGCGCAGTCGATCGTCGGCGCGATCGAGCGTACGCTGGGCGAGCGGACGTTGCGGACGCGGGATCTTGGCGGCAATGCGGATACCGAGGCGTGCGGCAAGGCCGTTGCGGACATGGTGGATTAGTCGACGCTGTTTGTTGTCGCCCCGGCGAACGCCGGGGCCCATAACCACCGGCCGGTGTTGTGGCTGCCGGTATCTGCCACCGCGCGCCACTGATAAATCACGCGGTATGGGTCCCGGCGTTCGCCGGGACGACGCTGGTGCTTGGGGCGACAGCTCGCGCACCAACCGTCATTGCGAGGAGCCAACGGGTCCGCGCAACGCGAGGCCCGATGACAGGCTCCGCGACGAAGCAATCCAGAGTCGCGCACTCGGCCCTGGATTGCTTCGCTTCGCTCGCAATGACGGAGAAAGACCGTAGGGTGGCAAAGGCGCGGCTCTGCTGCATCTCCATACGAAGTCGCGGTGGCGCCGTGCCCACCGTCTTGCCGCGTGAACGCGGATGCGCAGTGGGCACTCGGCCGCCCTGCGGGCGGCTGCTTTGCCCACCCTACGCGTCGACAACTACTCCTTTGCCACCCTTCGGCAGTGCTCCCACGCGGCGTGGATCAAATTCTCGCTCGCTTCGGGCGTGCGAAACGCCGAATGCGCCGACAGCGTGACGTTGGGGATCGTCGTCAGCACGTGATCTCCCGGCAGGGGCTCGGTGTTGAACACGTCGAGGCCGGCGTGGCGGATCTGACCGCTGCGCAAGGCATCGATCATCGCGACCTCGTCGACGATGGCAGCGCGGGCGGTGTTGACGAAGATCACGCCCTTGCGCATTTGCGCGATGCGCTCGCGCGACAGGAAGCCGCGGGTCTCGTCGTTGAGCAGGAGATGCAGCGAGACGACGTGGCTCTCTTTGAGCAGCGTGCCGAGGTCGACGAAGTTCACTCCCGGATGGCTCTTCGGCGACCGGTTCCAGGCGATCACCGTCATGCCGCTGCCGGATGCGATGCGCGCGACCTCGGCGGCGATGCCGCCGAAGCCGATCAGGCCGAGCGTCTTGCCGGTGAGCTGCATGCCGTCGTCGCGCAGCCAGTTGCCGGCGCGCATCTCGCGGTCCATCTGCGCGATGCCGCGGGCCGACGCCCACATCAGCGCGATGGCGGCTTCCGCCACGGCGGTGTCGCCGTAGCCCTTGATGAGGTGCACCGTGATGCCGAGCTCGGCCAGCTCCTCCGGATTCATGTAGCTGCGCGCGCCGGTGCCGAGGAAGACGACGTGCTTGAGCCCCTTGCACTGCCGGGCGACATCAGTTGGCAACGCCGTGTGGTCGACGACGCCGATCTCGGCGCCGTCGAGAATGGCCGGCCAGTCTTCCGGCTTGATGTCCGGGTCGAGATGCACGCGCATCTCGGGATCGCCCGGCTTGCGCTGCCGCTTGAAGATCTCGGCCAGCGAGTCGTTGGCGTCGATGAAAACTCCGCGCACGGATACCTCCTGATGAGCTTCCACTGGACTACGACGCCACGCCGGCCAGCGACAGCACGGTGTGCAGCAGCACGTTCGCGCCTGCCGCGCAGTCGGATTGCGTCGCGTCCTCGAGCTCGTTGTGGCTGATGCCGTCCTTGCAGGGCACGAACACCATGGCCGCGGGCATGATGGTGTTGAGGTTGCAGGCGTCGTGGCCGGCGCCGGAGGTGATGCGGCGGTGCGCATAGCCGAGCGTGCCGGCGGCGCGCTCGACGGCGTCGACCAGCTTGGGATCGAAATGCGTCGGCGGCTTGCGCCAGACCTGGTCGATCGCGATCTCGACGCGGCGCTTCTTCGAAATCTCGCTTGCGGCCGCACGCAGGCTGGCATCGAGCGCCTCAAGGGTATCGGCATTGGCGCTTCGGCAATCGATGGTGAAGGCGATCTCGCCGGGAATGACGTTGCGCGAGGGATTGGCGATCACGGCTTCGCCGATGGTCGCCACCGCATTCGGTCCGAGCTTGAGCGCGATCTGCTCCAGGGTCAGCGCGAACTCCGACAGCGCCAGCAGCGCGTCGCGGCGCAGCGGCATCGGCGTCGATCCGGCATGGCTCTCGAAGCCCGTGACCTTGCCGTCATACCAGAACACGCCCTGGCCGTGATCGACCACGCCGATGGTCTTGTTCTCGGCCTCCAGGATCGGGCCCTGCTCGATATGCAGCTCGACGAACCCTGAGAATTTCTGCGTGCCGACCTTGGTCGCGCCGCGATAGCCGATGCCATCCAGCGCCTCGCCGACCGTGACGCCTTCCGCATCCTTGCGCGACAAGATGTCCTCGACGGTGAAGTCGCCGACATAAGCCGCGGACGCCATCATTGCCGGGGCGAAGCGCGAGCCTTCCTCGTTGGTCCAGTTGACGATGCACAGCGGCGCGTCGGTCTCGATGCCGGCATCGTTGAGCGTGCGGATCACCTCCAGCGCGCCGAGCGTGCCGAGGATGCCGTCGAACTTGCCGCCGGTCGGCTGGGTGTCGAGATGCGAGCCGAGGCCGACAGGGGGCTTCGACATGTCGTGCCCCTTGCGGAGCGCGAACATCGAGCCGAGCGCATCGATGTGAACCTCGAGCCCGGCGTCCTCGCAGGCCTTGCGGAACCAGTCGCGGACCTGCTTGTCCTCCTGGCTCAGGGTGAGCCGCCGCACGCCGCCCTTCGGCGTGCCGCCGAATTTGGCGGTCTCGTGGATGCTGTCCCAGAGGCGGGCGGAATCGATCTGCAGATTGGTGACGGCGCGGCTCATGCTTGAAATCC
Organism: Bradyrhizobium sp. SZCCHNS2022; assembly: GCF_032377575.1. Classification (NCBI taxonomy): domain Bacteria; kingdom Pseudomonadati; phylum Pseudomonadota; class Alphaproteobacteria; order Hyphomicrobiales; family Nitrobacteraceae; genus Bradyrhizobium; species Bradyrhizobium sp. SZCCHNS2022. The sequence goes on from NZ_JAUHHZ010000001.1 coordinate 671,986, forward strand.
CTGTACTCCGGCATCCTGTCCATCGCGCGCCGCGACGGCGGCGTCAACCGATGCCGAGGGATGGCTGGCCGTCTGCGCCGTCCGGGCTGCGAGCTCGGCGACGCGCTCGATCGCGACCATCTCGGGCGAGGATAGCCAGCTCGCGGTGAAGGTCAGCGGCGGGATCCGCAAGTCCGTCTTGAGCTCCTGCAGCCGTCCGGTCGCAAGCTCATTGGCGACGATCGCCGCGGGAATAACGGCGACCCCGAGGCCCTCGATCGCCATGTGGATCACGGTCGCGAGCGAGGCGCTGGCATGCAGCCGCATCGGCGGCAGATGCGGCCGATTGAACAGCGAGCGCACGTTGTCATAGGGCTGGGTCTTGCGCGGGAAGGTGATGATCGGAAACCGCGCCATCTGCTCCGCGGTCACCACGCCGTCACCGAAGCCGAGAGCCGGGCTTGCGAGAAAGCTGATCGGATAGTCGCACAGCACGCGGCTGCGGATGCCCGACTCGGTCGGCGATCCCAGCGCGAAGGCGAGCTCGATCTCCTGCGCGAGCAGGCGCGCGTGCAGGTTCGGGGTGACATCGACCTCGATCTCAAGCGACAGGTTCGGATGGCTCTCGTTGACGCTCTTGATCAGCCGCGGCAGCCAGTCGTGCACGATGGTCTCGGCGACGCCGAGCCGGAGCACGCCACGCATCGCCGAGCGGTCGCCGACCTCGGCCAGCATCTCCGCGCGCAGGCCGATCAGCTTCTCCGCATAGACCAGCATCTGCCGGCCGCTCGCCGTGGGCGAGGCCACGCGATGGTCGCGGTTGAGCAGCTTGACGCCGAGCTCGCGCTCGAGCTGCGCAATACGCTGGGAGATGGCTGGCTGGGTGGTGTTGAGGCGCTGCGCCGCGCCCCGGAAGCTGCCGAGCTTCACCACCCAGAGGAACGTCTCGATGGAACGGAAATCCAACATCGTGCCCGCCTCGGATCAATTTGATTTATCGATCCTGATTAAAAATGAAGATTAGACTTTATAGCATGGCTGATATTCAGTGAGTTTGTCGAGATATTAGGCAAATGGCTCACATGACTGTTTCTGTGGCACTGCAGCAACCGGCCGCCGCGGCCGAGCTTCTCCCCAGCCATCAGGCGCGGCTGGACTATCGATCCGGCAAAGGCTGGAGCACGGCGGGCGTTGCCAACGGCTTCGTCCAGGGCAATTTGGCGATCTTGCCCGAGCAATATGCCGGCGCCTTCCACCGCTTCTGCCAGCTCAATCCCAAACCGTGTCCGATCATCGGCATGTCCGATCCTGGCAATCCGCATATCCCGGCGCTCGGCGCCGATCTCGACATCCGCACCGACGTGCCGCGTTATCGCGTCTGGCGCGACGGCGAGATGGTGGAGGAGCCGACCGATCTGATGACGCACTGGCGTGACGATCTCGTCACCTTCGTGCTCGGCTGCTCGTTCTCCTTCGAGGAGGCGCTGATGGCCGACGGTCTGCCGATCCGCCACATCGAGCAGGGCTGCCGCGTGCCGATGTACCGCACCAACATCGCCTGCACGCCGTCGGGGCCGTTCGCGGGTCCCATGGTGGTGTCGATGCGCCCGTTCAAGCCGGCGCAGGCGATTCGCGCGGTGCAGATCACGACGCGCTTTCCGGCCGTGCATGGCGCGCCGGTGCATCTCGGCCATCCCGATCAGATCGGCATCGCCGACATCAACAAGCCCGACTACGGCGATCCCGTGCCGGTCGCCGCCGACGAAATCCCGGTGTTCTGGGCCTGTGGCGTCACGCCGCAAGCGGTGATCGCGGCAGCCAGGCTGCCGTTCGCCATCACCCATGCGCCGGGGCTGATGCTGATCACCGATCTCAAGAACAAGGACCTCGCCGTCCTCTGAGCGTCGCCGGACCGCTCGGAGTTCTCTGCCTTCATCGCTCTCAGTCGTTTACCCCAGAGGATATCGCAATGACCATCACGCGCCGTAACGTCCTGCTTGGAGCCACCGCCGCCGCTGCGCTCGGCCCGATCGCCGCCCGCGCCCAGACCTCCGAAGTGAAGATCGGCATCATCTATCCGTTCTCGGGCGCCAGCGCCCAGATCGGCGTCGACGCGCAGCGCGCGTTCGAGACCGCCGCCGAGATCATCAACGGCAAATATGACTACGATCTGCCGCTTGCCCGTACCGAGGGCCTGCCGGGCCTCGGCGGCGCCAAGCTCAAGCTGGTGTTCGCCGACCACCAGGCCGACCCGCAGAAGGGCCGCGCCGAAGCCGAGCGCCTGATCACGCAGGAGAAGGTGGCCGCCGTCATCGGCTCCTATCAGAGCTCCGTCGCGGTCACCGCCAGCCAGACCTGCGAACGCTACCAGATCCCGTATCTGTCGGCCGACAACTCCTCGCCGAGCCTGCATCGCCGCGGCCTGAAGTATTATTTCCGCGCCGCGCCGCATGACGAGATGTTCTCGGCGGCGATGTTCGACTTCTTCGATGCGATGAAGAAGAAGGGCACCAAGATCGAGACCCTGGCGCTGTTCCACGAGGACACCATCTTCGGCACCGATTCCGGCAATGCCCAGCTCAAGCTCGCCAATGAGCGCGGCTACAAGGTCGTCGCCGACATCAAGTACCGCGCCAACTCGCCGTCGCTGTCGGCCGAGGTGCAGCAGCTCAAGGCCGCCAACGCCGACGTGCTGATGCCGTCGAGCTACACCACCGACGGCATCCTGCTGGTCAAGACCATGGCCGAGCTCGGCTACAAGCCGAACGCGATCGTGGCGCAGGACGCCGGCTTCTCCGAGAAGGCGCTGTACGACGCCGTCGGCGACAAGCTCGAAGGCGTGATCTCGCGCGGCTCGTTCTCGCTCGATCTCGCCGCCAAGCGGCCGATGGTCGGCAAGATCAACGACATGTTCAAGGCGAAGTCGGGCAAGGACCTGAACGACTTCTCCTCGCGTCAGTTCATGGGTCTGATTGTGATGGCCGACGCCATCAACCGCGCCAAGTCCGTCGACGGCGAGAAGATCCGCGACGCGTTGGCGGCGACCGACATGCCGGGCGCGCAGACCATCATGCCGTGGAAGCGCGTGAAGTTCGACGAGAGCGGCCAGAACAACGACGCCGATCCGGTGCTGCTGCAATATGTCGGCGGCAAGTTCGTCACCATCTTCCCGACCCAGGCGGCGGTCGCCGACGCCATCTGGCCGATGAAGTAATTATCTCGGATGTCGTCCCGGGCAAGCCGCGACGCGCGCCAGCGCGTGGCGGCGCCGACCCGGGACCCATACGCCGAGGCCGTGGTTGGACGATGATTGTCTGTCGTCGTGCCCCACAAGAACAGTCGTGGTTATGGGTCCCGGCTTTCGCCGGGACGACATCCCGTGTCACATCGAGAGTTGGGGGCAAAGCCTGTGACAGCAGAAACAATCATTCAAAGTCTGGCCAGCGGCCTGCTGATGGGCCTGCTCTACGGCCTGATCGCCGTGGGCCTGGCGCTCATCTTCGGCCTGATGGACGTCGTGAATTTCGCCCATGGCGAGTTCCTGATGATCGCGATGTACGCGACCTTCTTCCTGTTCGCGTTCTTCGCGCTCGATCCATTGCTGTCGGCGCCGCTGGTCGCCGCCGCTCTGTTCGTGTTCGGCGCGGTGGTCTACTTGCTGATCGTCAGATTTGCGGTCAGGGCCAAGGCCAATACCGGCATGGTGCAGATCTTCTCCACCTTCGGCCTGGCGGTGCTGATGCGCGGCGTCGCGCAGTACTTCTTCACGCCGGATTATCGCAGCATCCCGCACTCCTGGCTGGGCGGCAAGACGATCTCGATCGCCGGCATCTATCTGCCGCAGCCGCAGCTGATCGGCGCGCTGATCGCGATCGCGGCCTTTGCCGGGCTCTACTTCTTCATCCACCGCACCGATTTCGGCCGGGCGCTGGAGGCGACGCGTGAGGATGCCGGCGCGGTGGCGCTGGTCGGCATCGACAAGAACAAGGTGTTCGCGCTCGGCTGGGGCCTCGGTGCGGCACTGGTCGGTCTTGCCGGTGCCGTCATGGCGATCTTCTTCTACGTGTTTCCCGACGTCGGCGCCTCGTTCGCGACCATCGCCTATGTGACGGTGGCGCTCGGCGGCTTCGGCAGCGTGTTCGGGGCCTTTGCCGGCGGCATCGTGGTCGGCCTCGTCGAGGCCATCACCACGCTGATTTTGCCGCCGTCGCTGAAGACCGTCGGCATCTACGGCGTCTACCTCCTCGTTGTTTTCGTCCGCCCGCGCGGCCTGTTCGGATCGATCTGATGGACAAGGCATTCATTCAACGTCGCCGGCGCGACCTCGTTGTCGCCGCCTTCCTCACGGCCATCGCAGCCGTCGTGCCGATGTTCGTCAAGGACGTCTACGTCCAGAACATCATGGTGCTGACCCTGATGTATGGGGCGCTGTCGCAGAGCTGGAACATCCTGTCCGGCTATTGCGGACAGATCTCGCTCGGCCATGCGCTCTATTTCGGACTCGGAGCGTACACGACCGCGATCCTGTTCACCAAGTTCGGCGTACTGCCCTGGTTCGGCATGCTCTCCGGGGGCGTGCTGTCCGCCATCATCGCGATGGCGCTCGGCTATCCCTGCTTCCGGCTCGGCGGCCATTACTTCGTGATCGCCACCATCGTGATCGCCGAAATCACGCTGCTGCTGTTCCACAATTGGGACTGGGCCGGCGCTGCGCTCGGCATCGATATCCCGGTGCGGCGTGACTCCTGGGTGACGTTCCAGTTCACGCGCTCCAAGCTGCCATACTTCTATTTTGCCCTCGGGCTCGCCTGCGTCGCCTGGCTGGTGACCTGGTGGCTGGAGGACTCGAAGTGGGGCTATTGGTGGCGCGCGGTGAAGGACAATCCGGTCGCGGCCGAGAGCCTGGGCGTCGACGTGTTCAACTCCAAGATGGGTGCCGCAGCCGTGTCCGCGTTCCTGGTGGCGATCGGCGGCAGCTTCTATGCGCAGTTCGTCAGCTACATCGACCCCGAAAGCGTGATGGGATTCCAGTTCTCGCTGCTGATGGCGCTTCCGGCCGTGCTCGGCGGCATCGGCACCCTCTGGGGACCGCTGCTGGGCGCGGTGATCCTGATCCCGCTCACCGAGCTGACCCGCTCCTATATCGGCGGCTCCGGCCGCGGCGTCGATCTGATCGTCTATGGCGGCCTGATCATCGCGATCTCGCTGGCGCGGCCGCAGGGCCTGGTCAGCCTGTTCTCCCGCAAGCCCAAGCCGGCGGCGCAGCCGGTCCGAGAGGCGGTGGCGTCATGACGGCTCTGTTGGAAACGCGCAACATCACCCAGCGCTTCTCGGGCCTGACGGCCAACTCCGACGTCTCGATCAAGGTCGGGCGCGGCGAGATCGTCGGCCTGATCGGTCCGAACGGCGCCGGCAAGTCGACCTTGTTCAACCTGATCGCCGGCGCGTTCAAGCCGACCGAAGGCCAGATCATCTTCGACGGCGAGGACGTCACGGCGCTGCCGGCAGCCGAGCGCTGCCAGCGCGGCATCGGCCGCACCTTCCAGGTGGTGAAGAGCTTCGAGACCATGACGGTGATCGAGAACGTCATCGTCGGCTCCCTGGTGCGCACCACTCACATGCGCGATGCCAGGCGCAGGGCGCACGAGATGCTGGAGTTCTGCGGCCTCGGCGCTCGGGCCGACGTGCTGGCCAGCGATCTCGTGCCGTCGGAGAAGCGGCGGCTCGAAGTGGCGCGGGCGCTTGCGACCGAGCCGAAGCTGCTGCTGCTCGACGAGGTGCTGACGGGGCTTACGCCGGTCGAATCGCAGAAGGGCGTCGAGCTCGTCCGCCGCGTACGCGACACCGGCATCACGGTGCTGATGGTCGAGCACGTCATGGAGATCGTCATGCCGCTGGTCGACCGCGCCATCGTGCTCGATCTCGGCAAGGTGCTGATCGAAGGCAAGCCCACGGACGTCGTCCGTGATCCCAAAGTCATTTCCGCCTATCTGGGAGACCGCCATGCTGTCGGTGCGTGACGTCACCACCGCCTATCAGGGCCTCGTCGCCATCTCTAACGTGTCGATCGATGTCAACAAGGGCGAGATCGTCTGCGTCGCCGGCGCCAATGGCGCGGGCAAGTCGACCTTGCTGAAGTCGATCGCCGGCGCTGAGCGGCCGCGCGCCGGCTCCGTCACCTTCGATGGCAACCGCATCGACGGCATGGCCCAGCATCTGATCACGGCCAAGGGCATCGCCTACGTGCCGGAGAACCGGCGGCTGTTCCCGCGGCTCGCGGTGCGCGACAATCTGCGCCTCGGCAGCTACATGTTTCGCGGCGAGGCCAACCGCGAGGAGCCGCTCGACTTCGTCTTCAAGCTGTTCCCGCGGCTGTCCGAGCGGATGGATCAGCGCGCGGAGACGCTGTCGGGCGGCGAGCAGCAGATGCTGGCGATCGGCCGCGCACTGATGACCCGGCCGCGGCTGCTGATGCTCGACGAGCCGTCGCAGGGCATCATGCCGAAGCTGGTCGACGAGATCTTCCAGGCGGTGAAGAAAATCCGCGACGCCGGCATGACCGTGCTGATCGTCGAGCAGCGCATGGCCGAGTGTCTGGAGATTGCGGATAGGGCCTACATCCTGCAGACGGGACGCGTGCTGATGCAGGGCACCGCGTCGGAGATCAGCGGCAACAAGGATGTGCGGAAGGCGTATCTGGGATTGTAGTCGGGTAGGTGGGCAAAGCGACGCCGTCAGGCGCCGCGTGCCCACCGCCGGTGCTGGTGAGCGCGGCCGGTGGGCACGGGGCGCAAAACAGCAGTGCTGACGGCAATGATGTGGGCGCGCCTTTGCCCACCCTACGCGCCGAGCAAGCGGTGAGACAACAGCGCTGCCAGATACAGCGCCCTCGCCCCTTGTGGGAGAGGGCATGTGCGGCCCATCCGCGTACGCGGTTGGGTGAGGGGTCTCTTTCCGCGAGCGGCGCTCGTAGAGGCAGACCCCTCACCCAACCGAGTTTGCTGCTCTTTCCTACATGCCCTCTCCCACAAGGGGCGAGGGCGCATTCATGGGCACCGTGCTTGCGGTGCAGTGAAAGCGTCGCGATATGACGCGTGAGAGCTCTCGGCGCTGACTTACACCATCCCCTTACCCGCATCCGATCCCTGCCGGCGCTGGCGGGCCTGCAGCACCAGAATCACGGACAGCGCGGCGAAGATCACCACGAAGGACACCGCTGAGGTCAGCGTGCCCAGGGCGTAGATATCCGGCTTGGTCACCGTCGTCGTCAGGCCCTGCAGTTCCAGAGGCAAGGTGTTCACTGACCCAATCGCCTGGCTTGAACGGGCGAGCTCGTCCCAAGACAAGGTAAAGCCGAACAGGCCGATGCCGACCACCGAGGGCAGGATGATCGGCAGCACGACGTGGCGGAAGGTCTGCCAGGGCGTGGCGCCGAGGTCGCGGGCGGCTTCCTCGAGGCGGCCGTCGAAGCGGTTGAAGATCGCGAACATGATCAGGAGGCCGAATGGCAGCGTCCAGGTCAGGTGCGCCCCTAAGCCCGACGTGAACAGGCCCATCGCGGTGGTGTGGCCCTCGGCCAGCCAGCCGAGGCCGTAATCGGCGGCATGCTTGTTGATGAAGTCGTCGATCAGGCGGAACTCCAGCGCGATGCCGAGCGAGGTGATGATCGACGGCATGATCAGGCTGGCGATGGCGGTGTAGAACAGAATCGAGGCGCCGCGGAACGGCTTGCGGAACGCCATGCCTGCGGCGACCGACAGCACCACGGTGATCACCATCACGACGAGGCCGAGCGCCAGCGAGCGCTTGAAGGCGGCGCCGATGTCGACGATGCCGCCGCCGGAAAACACCTTACCGAACCAGGTCAGCGATACCCCGTTCATCGGGAAGGTGAGGCCGCCGTCGGGGCCCTGGAACGACAGGATGTAGATCGCGATCATCGGCCCGTACAGGAACAGCACATAGGCCGAGAAGAACGCTGCCAGGATGTAGAAAGAGCGGGGGCGCTTGTCTCCCATCTCTCAGAGCTCCTTGCGGACGTCGACGATCCGCGTCAGCGCGGAGATGATGATGATGGTGATGCCGAGCAGGATCACGGCATTCGCCGCGGCGGCCGGGAATTGCAGCGCCGAGAGGCGCGCCTCGATGATCTTGCCGGCGGAGGCGATCTGCTGGCCGCCCATCACGCCGATGGTGACGAAGTCGCCCATCACGATGGTGATGACGAAGATCGAGCCGATCACGATGCCGGGCTTCGACAGGGGAATGACGATGTTGACAAGCGTCTGCCAGCCCGACGCACCGGCGTCATAGGCGGCCTCGATCAGGCGCTTGTCGATGCGGATCATCGAATTGAAGATCGGCACGACCATGAAGAAGGTGAACAGGTGCACCAGCGCCAGCACCACGGAAAATTCCGAGAACAGCAGCCATTCGATCGGCTTGTTGATCACGCCTGCGCCGACGAGCCCCTGGTTGACAAGGCCGTTGCGGCCGAGCAGGGGGACCCAGGCGATCATGCGGATGACGTTGGAGGTCCAGAACGGGATCGTGCACAACAGCGACAGCACGATCTGCCAGGTCTTGCTGCGGACGTGAAAGGCGAGGAAGTAGGCGACCCAGAAACCGATCAGGAGCGTCAGGCCCCAGGTCAGCAGGCACAGCTTCAGCGTCTTCAGATAGGTCTTCAGGATCGTGCACAGCTCGGGCAGGTTGGCGACGCAACCCTCGAAGGTGTCCGTATAGCCGCGGAAGCTGAGCGCCGGAATCATCTCGTACTCATTGTAGTCCCAGACGCTGACGATGACGACGAGCACCAGCGGCAGCAGGAAGAACAGCGCGAACACCAGCATCATCGGGCCGGCTTGAAGCCAGGCGATCGAGCGCATGGCGAGCCTGCGCAAGCCGCTGTCCGCCGGAGCTATGGTGTCGGGCGAATTGTCGATCGTCACGGCCACGGGCGAAAACCTGTCGATGCGGATGCTGGGCGCTGGAAATGTCTGCCGCGCCCATGACAGCATGGGCGCGGCAGCATGGCTGATCAGATCAAGCTGCGATGAACTCGTTCCACTTGCGGACCATGTAGTCGTTCTCGTCCATGACCGCGTTCCAGCAGACCACGCCGCCCATGCGGTCGTCGTAGGAGCCGCCGTCGCGCACCGCGCCGGCCTTCTCCATCAAGGTGCCGTCCGGTGCCTTGATGTCGGCCTTGGCGGGCTTGCCTTCCATCCAGTAGCCCCACTCGTCCTCGGTCATGTTGGCCTTGGCGGTGGACAGCACGGCCGAGTAGTAGCCCTGGCGGTTGAGATAGGCGCCGGCCCAGCCGGACAGGTACCAGTTGACGAACTCATAGGCCCAGTCGAGCTTCGGGCTGCCGCCCACCGCCTTGGAGACGCAGAAGCCCGAGGCCCAGGAGCGGTAGCCTTCCTTCAGCGGCTGGAACACGCAGGGAATGCCCATCGAACGCACCTTGGTCACCGCCGGCGACCACATCGACTGGATCACGGTCTCGCCCGAGGCCATCAGGTTGACCGACTCGTTGAAGTCCTTCCAGAACGCGCGGAACTGACCGGCCTTCTTGGCCTCGGTCAGCACCTTCATGGTCAGGTCGATCTCGGCCTTGGTCATGTTACCCTTGTCGGCATATTTGTACTGGCCAGTCGCCTCGACGACGAGGGCGGCGTCCATGATGCCGATCGAGGGGATGTTGAGAATCGAGGCCTTGCCCTTGAACTCGGGGTTGAGCAGCTCGGCCCAGGACGAGATCGGACGCTTGATGAGGTCGGGACGAATGCCGAGCGTGTCGGCGTTGTAGACGGTCGGGATCAGCGTGACGTATTCGGTCGGCGTCGCCGAGAAGGTCTTGGAGTTCGGACCGTCGAGATACAGCACCTTCCAGGGCGCGGTGCCCTGGCCGCCGATCTTCTTGCCGTTCGGCAGCTCGCCCTTGGTGAACACGGGCGTGATGTTGTTGAACTCCTTGATCTTGCGCGCATCGAGCGGAAAGATGTTGCCCGACGGCACGAGCTTCTTCAGCGAGAAATATTCGGTGTCGAGCACGTCGAACGAGTTCGGCTGGGTGATGACGCGCTTGGTGACGTCATCGGTGGTCGCCGTGATGTATTCGATCTTGATGCCGGTGTCGGCGAGGCATTTCTTGGCGATCTCGTCGCCTTCGTTCACGGCAGTGCCGAGATAGCGCAGCACCTTCGGGTCGGCGGCGTGGACGTAGGGCGCGCTGAGCAGCGTGCCCGTGCCGGCGAGACCGGCGACTCCGGCCGCACCCTTGAGCAGCGAGCGGCGGCTGATAGGGGTCTTCTTCGATCGATCAGTCATGATCATCTCCTTGAGGAAAGAAAGAACGAGCAAACGAAATCAGGCGACCAGCTCCGCAGCGGGCGCGGCTGCGGCAGGGCGGGGCGTCAGAGCGTCGGCGTAGGCTGGATTCCAGGTGACGACGACGCGCTCGCCGATCACGTGCGTCTCGGCATCGAACTGGTCGTCGCTGAGCTGGGCCGAAATCTCGGGGCCGCCATCGGTCGCGACCGCCACCAGCACGTACGTGCCCTGATATTCGATCTTGCTGATCGTGCCCGGCACCGCCGGCCCGTCGATCGCCGCGTTCGGCGCCTTCAGCTGGATGCGGTCGACGCGCACCGCGAAGGTCTCGCCGTTCAGCGGGATGACGTTGTGGCCGCCGATGAAGCGGGCGGCGAACTCGGTGCGCGGATGGTTGAAGATCTCGCGCGGGCTGCCCTGCTGCTCGATGCGCCCGCCATTCATCAGCACGACGAGATCGGACAGCGCCATCGCCTCGTCCTGGCCGTGGGTGACGTGGATGAAGGTGAGGCCGAGCTCGCGCTGCAGCCGCTTCAGCTCGGCGCGCATGCGCAGGCGCAGGAATGGATCGAGCGCCGACAAGGGCTCGTCGAGCAGCAGAATCTGCGGCGAGGTGATCAGCGCGCGCGCCAGCGCCACGCGCTGCTGCTGGCCGCCGGACAGCTGCGCCGGCAGGCGGCCGGCATAGCTCTGCATGTCCACGAGTTCGAGCAGCTCGCACGCCCGCGCGTGGCGCTCGGGTTTCGAGACGCCCTTCATCTTCAGCGCGAAGGCGACGTTGTCGATCACGGAAAGATGCGGAAATAGCGCATAGGACTGGAACATCATCGCAGTGCCGCGGCCCGCTGGCGGCAGCTCGGTGACGTTCTTCGCGCCGACGATGATGTCGCCCGAGGTCGCGGACTCGTGTCCGGCGATCATGCGCAAGGTCGAGGTCTTGCCGCAGCCGGAAGGGCCGAGCAGGCAGCAATAGGACCCTGCGGGAATCCGCAGGTCGATTGCGTCGACGGCGGTGACGTGACCGTACATCTTCTTCACCTTCACCAGTTCCAAGCTCGCGCCCGCCGCCATCCGCCCTCCGTGTCTTCGATCGTTGCCGTCAGCCGGGCATGAGTGCTCGCACGCATGGTCGAACGCCCGGCTTCCGACCTGCGTGGTGTCTGCAACGGATATGCCAATGACCGGAAACCGGATTGCCGTGTGCATAAAGAGCGCGCGCTTCAGCCGAACCGTATGCAAGAGGCCGGCATGCGCCGTCTGCTCCGGCGGCCGCTTGGCTCGTGCCGGACGATTCTCCGAGAAAACAGCGGCAACCACGACGTTGTGGAGGCACGTTAGCCCGTCCCTGCCCGTGCACCAGGCGTGTGAAGCGGGCGCCGCTACAATCGATGGTGGAGACGCCGGTCGCGCGGCTGCGCGCAATTCGCCAGTGTCTGCCTATCGATCGAGCGGCCGCTGAGTGCCTGCGCAGCCAAGTTCTGCCTGAATATTAGGCATCAAAGCTTTGCGCTGACAAGACGGAGCGTGACGCCACGGCAGGCGCCGCGATCTCGCGGTCACCCTCCCCTGGAGGGGGAGGGTCGCTCGCGCGCGAAGCGGGCGAGCGGGGTGGGGTGTGAGCCGCGGAAACCGGTGCAAGCGGAGAGATCACCCCACCCCGGCTCACATTCCGCTGCGCTCCATGTGAGCCGACCCTCCCCCTCCAGGGGAGGGTGACAGCGGGGCTCGCCTCAACGGTGCGCGCCGCGAAGCGCGAACGTGCGCCAGAGTTCTTTCGCTTCAGCTAGCGCAATCTTGTTCCCAGCTTGGCGTGGGCAGCCGCCATCAGCATGCGCTCGGCAATGCCGCGCAATTCGGCGGCGCCGACCCGGTCGGACTCGGCGAAGATCTCATAGGACTCGGTCGTGATCGGAAACCAGCGATAGAACCTTGCCTCGTCGAACAGCACGCGGGTGGCGGCTTCGATCTCGGCGGGCGATGGTGCAGGGTACTGCATGCGCTTCCACGGGACCGCTGCGATCAGGGATGATCGGCGTGTTCGGGCAGACTGAGGCCGAACACCTTGACGAGGTCGGCGACCTGCTGCGGCGACAGATGACGCGGGTTGAGCCCGCGTAGCAGCAGATAGAGCCTTGCGGTCTCTTCGAGCTCTTCCATCGCGAACACGGCGGCCTCCAGCGTATCGCCGGAGACGACGGGACCGTGATTGGCCAGCAGCACCGAGGCGTATTTGCCGGCGAGGCCCTTGATGGCGTCGGCCACGGCCGGATCGCCCGGGCGATAATAGGGCACCAGCGCCGTCTGCCCGCAGCGCATCAAATAATAAGGTGTCAGCGGTGGCAATGCGGCGCGGGGGTCGATCTCCGGCAGCATCGAGATCGCGACTGAATGGGTCGAGTGCAGATGCACCACGGCGCGTGCCGCATCGCGCGTCTGGTAGAGCGCGGTGTGCAGCGGCACCTCCTTGGTCGGGGCATCGCCCGACATCAGTCGGCCCGAGGCATCGAGCCGCGACAGCCGGGCGGGATCGAGGAAGCCGAGCGAAGCGTTGGTCGGCGTCACCAGCCAGCCGCCGTCCTCCAGCCGCACGCTGATATTGCCGGAGGAGCCGGGCGTCAGCCCGCGCTCGAACAGCGAGCGGCCGAACCGGCAGATGGCCTCGCGAATCGCAGTGTCCGCCACGCGTCTTTCCTCATCGTCGCCGTTGTGCCGCTTTGTCTCACGCTTTGGCAACCCGGCCAAGCCGTGTTACCCAAGGTCCAGTCCGGGCCAACCGGACATCACCAGGAAACGCTTCAGGGATCTGCCGCATGTCGTCGCCATCGCAATTGAACGTCGCCGTGATCGGGCTCGGCTCGATGGGATTTGGCATGGCGACCTCGCTCAAGCGCGCGGGCTTTGCGGTGACCGGCTGCGACGTCTCGGCGGATGCGGTGGCGCGGTTCGTGGCCGACGGCGGCAAGGGGGCGAGCAGTCCGGCCGAGGCGGCTCGAGGCGCCGACATCGTGGTCAGCGTCGTCGTCAATGCGGCGCAGACCGAAGCGATCCTGTTTGGCCCCGTCGGCGCCGCCGAAACGATGCCGAAGGAGGCCGTGTTCGTGTCCTCCGCGACCATGGACCCAGATGTCGCACGCCGGCTCGCCAAGCAGCTCGAAGCCACCGGGCGGCATTATCTCGATGCGCCGATCTCTGGCGGTGCGCAGCGCGCCGCGCAGGGCGAGCTGACGATCCTGGCCTCCGGCAGCCCGGCCGCCTTCGCCAAGGCGCGGCCCGCGCTCGATGCGATGGCCGCCAAGCTTTACGAGCTCGGCGATGAAGCGGGGCAGGGCGCCGCGTTCAAGATGATCAACCAGCTGCTCGCCGGCGTGCACATCGCCGCCGCCAGCGAGGCGATCGCCTTTGCCGCCAAGCAGGGGCTCGATATCAGAAAGGTCTATGAGGTCATCACCGCCTCGGCCGGCAATTCCTGGATGTTCGAGAACCGCATGCCGCACGTGCTCGACGGCGACTATACGCCGCGCAGCGCGGTGGAGATCTTCGTCAAGGACCTCGGCATCATCCAGGACATGGCGCGCAATCACCGCTTCCCGGTGCCGGTCTCGGCCGCCGCGCTGCAGATGTTCCTGATGACATCGGCCGCCGGCATGGGCCGCGACGACGACGCGTCGGTCGCCCGGATGTATGCGCAGGTGACCGGCACCAAGCTGCCGGGCTCTTCCAAGTGATAGCAAAGTAACAGCACGAGTTCTCACGCCATGCCCCGCTTCGCCGCCAATCTCTCGATGATGTTCACCGAGCATCCCTTCCTCGACCGCTTCGCCGCCGCCGCCAAGGCCGGCTTCACGGCGGTGGAATTCCTGTTTCCCTACGATCATCCGGTCGAGGAGGTCGGCAAGCGGCTGCACGGCAACGGCCTGACCCAGGCGCTGTTCAATCTTCCGCCCGGCAATTGGGATGCCGGCGAGAAGGGCTTTGCGGCGCTGCCGCAGCGCTTCGACGATCTCAAGGCGAGCCTCGAGACCGCGCTGCCCTACGCCAAGGCCACCGGCGTGAAGCGGCTGCACATGATGGCGGGGATCGCCGAGCGCAGCGATGCGAAGGCGGTCGAGGCGTACTACAAGTCGGTCGCGTGGGCGGCGGAGTTCTTCGCGCCCCATGGCCTGGACGTCGTGATCGAGCCGATCAATGCGCGCAACGTGCCCGGCTATTTCCTCAACGATTTCGGCTTCGCCCGCGATCTGATCCGCGAGCTCAAGCTTCCGAACCTGAAGCTGCAGTTCGACATCTATCACTGCCAGATCATCCACGGCGACGTCACGATGCGGCTGCGCGAGATGATGGACATCACCGGCCACATCCAGATCGCCAGCATCCCCTCGCGCAACGAGCCTGACGGCGAGGAGCTGAACTATCCGTTCCTGTTCGCCGAGCTCGACCGGCTCGGCTATGCCGGCTTCGTCGGCTGCGAGTACAACCCGCGCGGCCGCACCGAGGACGGCCTCGGCTGGTTCGCAGCCTACAAGGGAGTGAAGCCGTGACCCTGAAGCTCGGCTGCATAGCCGACGATTACACCGGCGCCTCCGATCTCGCCAACACCCTGACCCGCGCCGGCCTGCGCACGGTGCAGACGATCGGCGTGCCGGCCGCCGATCTCGCGCTGCCGGAGGTCGATGCGGTCGTGGTGTCGCTCAAGAGCCGTTCGATCGAGGCCTCCCTTGCCGTGGCCCGCTCGCGCGAGGCCGATACGTGGCTGCGCGGGCGCGGCGCCCGGCACGTGCTGTTCAAGATCTGCTCGACGTTCGACTCCACCGACGCCGGCAATATCGGCCCGGTCATGGATGCGCTCGCCGGCGATGCCGGTGACGGCATCGTCCTGGTGACCCCGGCCTTCCCGGAGACCAGGCGCACGGTCTATCAGGGCAACCTGTTCGTCGGCGCCGTGCCGCTCAACGAGAGCCCGCTGAAGGATCATCCGCTCAACCCGATGCACGATGCCAATCTGGTGCGGGTGCTGGCGCGGCAGAGCCAAAGGAAGATCGGGCTGGTCGATCTCGCGACCGTGGTGCACGGCCCCGAGGCGATCGGCCATCGGCTCGCCGAGCTGGCGGGGCAGGGCATTGGTGCTGCCATCGTCGACGCCGTGTTCGATGCCGATCTGACGGCGATCGGCGCAGCCGCTCTGAACAACCGCGTCTCCGTCGGCGCCTCCGGCATCGGGCTCGGCCTGGCGCGGGCGCTGGTCGAGGGCGGTCACGTACAGTCGCACGGCCTCGCCCATCATGCGGATGCGCCGGTCGGCGGCCTGGCGGCGTGTCTCGCCGGCAGCTGCTCGCAGGCGACCTTGCAGCAGATCGCACAGGCCGAGACCATCATGCCGGTGCTGCATCTCGACGCGGCGGGCCTCATCGCCGGACCCGACGAGACGCGGCGCGCGCTCGCCTGGGCGCGTGAACGCATCGGCAAGGGGCCGGTGCTGATCGCCTCCAGCGCCACGCCGGATCAGGTCGGCGCACTGCAGGCGAGGCACGGCCGCGACGCCGCGGGACACGCCATTGAGCAGGCGATGGCCGATCTGGCGGAGGGACTGATCGGCGCCGGTGTGAGGCGACTGATCGTCGCGGGCGGTGAGACCTCCGGCGCGGTGGTCGACCGGCTGAAGATCCCCGGCTTCCTGGTCGGGCCGGAGATCGCGGCCGGCGTGCCGGTGCTGCGCGCGATCGGCGCCGAGGCGAGGGATATGCTGCTGGCGCTGAAGTCGGGCAATTTCGGCGGCCCGCAGTTCTTTGCCGATGCGCTGGGGCTGATGCGGTAGCAGCGCATCGGCCGCCGGCCGGCTGCATCAGGGCGTGCCGGATTTTGGAACGCCCTGCAAGGCCTGGAGCCTGATTTCCTCATCTGCATAGTTTGTGAGCCGGAGGATTGCCGGGAGGCATGACTGTGCCGCCATAAGCGCCGTCACGCACACAGAAAAAGCAGAAGTTTTTCGCGTGTAATGCACGTCGACTCCCGTAAATTAACGGTCTCTAGGGACCTCACCTGTATACCGCCGATACGGAGCGTCGCGTGACGCGTCCATCTGTGGGTGGGGCAATGAAACTGAATCGGATCGGCTACAAACTCGGGCTCGCTGGCGCCATCGGCGCAACTCTGGCCGTCGGCATGATCGCAAATCAGATGATCGCAGAGACGGCGGTCAACCGCGCCAATGAGCAGGCCGAGCGCGCCCGGCGCGTGGTCGAGAGCGTGATGTCGGCGAGCATCAACATGCAGCAGAGCCAGCTTGCGGGCCGCTCGGCGCGGCTGGCGCGGCTGCCGGCCGACGCCGAGAAGGCGGCCAGCGACATTCAGCAATTCTCGACCGCCATGGTCACCGACATCGACGGCGCGCTCGCCAATGTCACGACCAGTGAGAACCGCACCCGCCTGACCCGGCTCAAGGAGCTGATGACGAGCTATGCCTCGGGCGCGGTCGAGCTGGCGCAGGCGCAGAAGACGCTGCTGCTGCAGATCGACAAGCGCAGCGCCGTCTCCAACGAATGGACCAAGGGGCTGCAGGCGGTGCTGAGCTCGCCGACGCTGCCGAACCTCGCCTTCCGCGAGCGCGTCGAGCGCCAGCTTCATGCCGCCGACGCCAAGCTGAACTATGTGCGATCGCAGGCGTGGCGCTTCGGCGTGACCGGCGACGCCGCGACGATCACGCTGGTCAAGCAGACCGTGCCGGTGCTGAAGAGCTCGCTCACCGATGCGCGCATGCTCGCCGACGACCGCGAGATTCAGGCCGCGATCACCCGGCTCAACGGCATCGCATCCGAGTTCGTCGCCGCCAACGACGAGGTGGTGAAGACCGAGGGCATCAAGGAGGCGCTGCTGCGCGACCGCACGCTCATATATCTCGGCGAGGCCGGCGAGCTCATGACCGCATCGATCCAGGATGCCCGCGCGCGCAACGCCAGCGCCCGCTACGATGCCAACGAGGTGGCGGCGCAGGCCAGCCGCATCACGCTGATCGTCGGATTGGCCGTTCTCGTCTCGGTGATCTCATCGGTCGTGTTCTCGTTCTTCGGCATCGCCCGGCCGTTGACGCGTCTCAATGCCGCGCTCGGCGAGATGGCGCGGGGCCGGCTCGACATCGCAATCCCCGGCGCATCGCGCGGTGACGAGATCGGCGACGTCGCCAAGACCGTGACCGTGATCCAGAGCAATGCCGAGGACAAGGCGCGCGCCGAAGCGGAGACGAAGAGTGCGCAGGATGCGACCGCCGCGCGCCAGCGCAAGGCCGACATGCAGCGGCTCGCCGAGCAGTTCGAGGCGGCGGTGGGCGAGATCGTCAACACCGTCTCGTCGGCGTCGAGCCAGCTCGAGCAGTCCGCGACAACGCTCACCCAGGCGGCCGAGCGCTCGCAAGGCCTGACCACGGCGGTTGCCTCCGCCTCCGAGGAGGCCACCACGAACGTTCAGTCGGTGGCGTCCGCGACCGAACAGATGGCCTCGTCGGTCACCGAGATCAGCCGCCAGGTGCAGGAATCCGCGCGCATCGCCAACGATGCCGTCGGCCAGGCCCGCAGCACGACCGGCCGCGTCAGCGAGCTGTCCAAGGCCGCGACGCGGATCGGCGACGTGGTCGAGCTGATCAACACCATCGCCGGTCAGACCAACCTGCTGGCGCTCAACGCCACCATCGAGGCGGCGCGCGCCGGCGACGCCGGCCGCGGCTTCGCGGTGGTCGCCTCCGAGGTCAAGGCGCTGGCGGAGCAGACCGCGAAGGCCACCGGCGAAATCGGTCAGCAGATCTCCAGCATCCAGGTCGCGACCCAGGAATCCGTCGGCGCCATCAAGGAGATCTCTGCCACGATCGAGAAGCTGTCGGAGATCTCGTCGGCGATCGCTGCCGCCGTGGAGGAGCAGGGCGCGGCGACGCAGGAAATCTCGCGCAACGTCCAGCAGGCCGCGCATGGCACCCAGCAGGTCTCCGCCAACATCATCGACGTCGAGCGCGGCGCGGCCGCGACCGGCTCGGCCTCGGCGCAGGTGCTCGCCGCGGCGCAGGCGCTGTCCGGCGACAGCAGCCGTCTCAAGCAGGAGGTCGCGAGCTTCCTCGGCTCGGTGCGGGCGGCGTAGCAAAACAAGCGGGACAACGGGCGAGTACTGGTCCGAGACGTAAATGAAAGGCCGGAGCGGCAACGCTCCGGCCTTTCACCTTTGCGGGGGGCGCAGCCTCCGAAGGGGCGTAGTTCTACGTCATTCGCGTCAATCTGCCGCAGCGCGGCTGCTGAACTCCCGTAGATCTCCGGTGCTGTCCGTTAAGGGTTCCCCTACGCGCGAGTTCCAATTTGCACATCTGAATTCTTGCAAATTGGCGCGGCGTTTCCCAGCGATCGGACTTTGCAGCGCCTCACCGGGAAGCGGAGACATGAAGCTCAATCGTATCGGCTACAAGCTGGGCCTCGCCGGCTTGATCGGCATGCTGCTGGCCGTCGCAGCGCTCGTCAACCAGCAGATGTCGCAGAGCGCCGTTGAAGAGGCCACCAAGGCGTCCGATCGCCAAGTGGTGATCAGCAGGCTGACGATGACTGCGGACGCCGACCTGCGCAGCCTTCAACTCGCCAACCGCGGCGTGCGGCTGGCGCGAAGCGTGGCCGAGGTCGACAAGCTTCTTGCCGACGAGCATCAGATCGAGGCACGCGTGAAGTCGAGCCTCGAGAATGCGCAGAACACGGCGGTCCGTCCGGCCAGCAAGGAGCGCTTCGGCAAGGTTCTCGCGCTCACGGTCGACTACAAGAACGGCGCCGAGGAGATCGTCCGGATGCAGAAGGAGCTGCTGGCGACGAACGCGCTGCGCGACACGGAGGCTGCCAGCTGGACCAAGCAGTTCGATCACCTGATCAAGCTGCCGGCGCTGAAGGAGGCGGCGGACGCCACCGCGCTCGAGCGCGATCTGCATGAGCTCAACGCCGCGGGCATCGGGATCCGCACCCATGCGTGGCGCTATCTGGCGACCGGAGACGTGAGATCCAAGGAGACCATGATGGCCCGGGCCAAGGAGCTTGACCAGAGCTTCGTCCAGATCATGGCGCGGGTGCCGCAAGCGGCGAAGACGGACATCGAGAAGCTGCGCGAGGATCTCAAGACCTATATCGAGTCCTCGACCAAGGCGGCCTCCCTCGAGGAGGCCAAGACGAAGCTGCTCGCCGAACGCATGTTTCCCGCGGCCGATCAGGCCGGCAAGCTGATGGCGGAGGCCGTCCAGGCGGCGGACAAATTCGCCAAGGAAGCCAAGGAGGCGGCCGAGGCGACGATTGCGAGCGCAACGCGGGTGAACTTCACGCTCTCGGTCGTGCTCGTCCTCGTGCTGGCCGGCTCCGTGGCGTTCGGCTTCATGGGCATCTCCCGCCCGATCGTCGCGCTGAACGGTGCGTTGGGCCGCATGGCCTCCGGCGATCTCGATATCAAGGTGCCCGGCGCGAACCGCGGCGACGAGGTCGGCGACATGGCCAAGAACGTCGTGATCATTCGCGAGAACGCCGAAGCCAAGGCGCGCGCCGAGGCCGAGCAGAAGGCGCAGGCGGATGCGATCGCCGCCGAGCAGCGCAAGCGCGACATGCGCGAGCTCGCCGACTCGTTCGAGCGCTCGGTCGGACAGATCATCGAGACCGTGTCGTCGGCCTCGACCGAATTGGAGGCCTCGGCGGGCTCGCTGACTTCGACCGCCGAACGCTCGCAGCAGATGGCCGTGACCGTTGCCGCGGCCTCCGAGCAGGCGACGACCAACGTCCAGTCGGTCGCCTCCGCCACCGAGGAGCTGTCGTCGTCGGTGACCGAAATCAGCCGCCAGGTGCAGGAGTCGGCGCGCATGGCGAGCGGTGCGGTCGACCAGGCGCGCATCACCAACGACAAGGTCAGCGAGCTGTCCAAGGCAGCCGCCCGGATCGGCGACGTCGTCGAGCTGATCAACACCATTGCCGGCCAGACCAACCTGCTGGCGCTCAACGCCACCATCGAGGCGGCGCGCGCCGGCGAAGCCGGCAAGGGCTTTGCCGTCGTCGCCACCGAGGTCAAGGCGCTGGCCGAGCAGACCTCGAAGGCGACCGGCGAGATCGGCCAGCAGATCGCGGGCATCCAGGCGGCAACCCAGGAGTCGGTCAGCGCCATCAAGGCGATCTCCGGCACGATCGAGCGGCTCTCGGAGATCTCGTCGACGATCGCCGCCGCCGTGGAGGAGCAGGGCGCGGCCACCCAGGAGATCTCGCGCAACGTTCAGCAGGCCGCGCAGGGCACGCAGCAGGTCTCGTCCAACATCACCGAGGTTCAGCGTGGCGCGAGCGAGACCGGCTCGGCGTCCTCGCAGCTGCTGTCGGCCGCCCAGACCCTGTCGACGGACAGCAACCGCCTGAAGCTGGAGGTCAGCCGCTTCCTGCAGACGGTGCGCGCGGCGTAGCACCGTTCACATCAGCCTCTCCGAATGCGGTCCGGCGAGGCCGGCCGCGGCTTTGCCGCGGTCGCTTCCGAGGTGAAGGCGCCGGCCGAGCCGACCGCCAAGGCCACCGGCAAGATCGGCCAGCAGATCGGCAGCATCCAGGCGGCGCCGCAGGAATCCGTCCGCGCCATCTGCGAAATCTCCGGCACCATTGAGAAGCTGTCGGAGATCTCGTCGGCCATCGCCGCCGCGGTCGAGGGGCAGGGCGCGGCGACGCAGGAGATCTCGCGCAACATCCAGCAGGCGTCGATCGGCACCCGGCAGGTGTCGTCCAATATTGCCGAGGTCCAGCGCAGCGCCAGCGAGACCGGCTCGGCGTCGTCCCAGGTGCTGTCGACGGCGCAGATGCTGTCCGGCGACAGCAACCGGCTCAAGCTCGAGGTCGTTCGATTCCGCGATAGGGTGCGCGCGGCCTGATAGCGGCGCACAAGCTCTCGACGAGATCAGGGCGTGGCCGGAAAGCCGCGCCCTTTATTCATGCGCCGATGGTTTCCCGAGGAGCGGTCGCGCCGATACCCGTGGATCTACTGCCACAATTGTTAACGCCTGCTTTAATTGTCATGGGGAATTGTCGTCACGCCATGTCAAGTCGCCTTCTGCCTGCTGCGGGGGGACCCCAACTCCTTAGAGGATTCGCATGCTCTCGTTTCTGCTGAACATGAAGACGTCGCGCAAGCTTGCCGCCGCCTTCCTGATGACGATGGTCGTGTCCGTGATCGCCAGCATGATCACATGGCAGAACCTGTCCACGCTGGCCCAGAACAATCAATGGACGGTTCATACCTATCAGGTGATCGATCAGACGAAGGCGCTCGTCTCCGCGATGGTCGATGCCGAGACCGGCGTGCGCGGCTTCCTGGTCGGCGGAACCGACAACTTCCTCGAGCCCTACAAAAATTCGGATGCGGCCTTCAAGAAGGCGGTGGCTGAAGTGAAGCGCTTGACGTCCGACAATCCGGCTCAGCAGCGCCGCTTCGAGCAGATCGAGAAGGCGGCGGCCGCCTGGCGCCAGGACGTGGCTGAAAAAGAGATCGCGCTGATGCGCAATCCGCAGACGGTGGCCGAGGCACGCAACCTCGAGGCCTCCGGCGCCGGCAAGAAGTACATGGACGGTCTGCGCGGGCTGGTGAAGGAGGTCATCGACGCCGAAGCGTCCCTGCTGCAGGCGCGCGCGGATGCCGCCGACGCGGCCCTGGCCTCGTCGCGGACGGCGATCGTCACCGGCGGCATCGTCATGGCCGCGATCGCGGTGATCGCGCTATTCGTCCTCAACGGCGCGGTCACGCGCGGTATCACCAGCATGACCGCCGCGATGGGACGTCTCGCGGCCAACGATCTCAGCGTCACGATTCCCTATTTCGATCGCCGCGACGAAGTCGGCGACATGGCGAAAGCCGTGCAGATCTTCAAGGACAACGCGATCCGGGTCCAGGCGCTCGAAGCCGAGCAGAAGGAGACGGAGCGACGTCAGGCCGAGAATCGCCGCCGCGACATGATGGATCTTGCCGGGCGCTTCGAGCAGACCGTCGGCGACATCGTCAACGCCGTCTCCAGCGCATCGGGACGGCTGGAGACCTCGGCCAATATGCTGAGCCGCTCCGCCGATCGTGCGCAGGAGCTGACCACGACCGTGAGCTCGGCCTCGGAGCTCGCCTCGAGCAACGTGCAGTCGGTCGCCTCCGCGACCGAGGAGCTGTCGTCGTCGGTGACCGAGATCAGCCGTCAGGTGCAGGAATCGGCGCGCATGGCGGGCGAAGCCGTCAACCAGGCACGCCGGACCAATGAGCAGGTGAGCGAGCTGTCCAAGGCCGCGGCGCGGATCGGCGACGTGGTCGAGCTCATCAACACCATCGCGGGCCAGACCAATCTGCTGGCGCTCAACGCCACGATCGAGGCGGCGCGCGCCGGTGAGGCTGGCCGTGGCTTTGCGGTGGTCGCCACCGAGGTCAAGGCGCTGGCCGAGCAGACCTCGAAGGCGACCGGCGAGATCGGTCAGCAGATCTCCGGCATCCAGAGTGCGACCCAGGAATCGGTCGGCGCCATCAAGGAGATTTCGGGCACCATCGAGCGGCTGTCGGAGATCGCTTCGACCATTGCTGCTGCCGTGGAGGAGCAGGGCGCGGCCACGCAGGAGATCTCGCGCAACGTCCAGCATGCCTCGCAGGGCACCAAGGACGTTTCCACCAACATCATCGAGGTTCAGCGCGGGGCCAACGAGACCGGCTCGGCCTCGTCGGAGGTTCTGTCCGCGGCGCAGGCGCTGTCGTCCGACAGCAATCGCCTGAAGGCCGAAGTCTCGCGCTTCCTGCAAACGGTTCGCGCGGCCTGATCCACGGCAGCAGCCCATTCGGCTCACGGCGGCAACATGGTTGCCGCCGTTTTTCTTTGGCTGGATCCTCGTGACGGCTGGGTGCTGACTCAACCTATGGGAACCTACCCGAAAAACCGTAGTTTCGCGGTTGTACCGTTTTATCTTGGGTTAATCAGCGGCTGAGACAATTTGCAGACCGATTGCTGAACAATTAATCATGCCAGTGCGGGCATGACCTCCTGGCCATCATTACAAACTGGAAGCCGCGCCATGCGTAAGAACCTGCCCGTCACCAATGTCGAGTATCCGATCACGGATGACACCCTGATCGTGTCGAAGACCGACGCGAAGGGGAAGCTGACATTCTTCAACCAGGATTTTGTCGACGCCGCTGGCTTCACCGAGGCCGAGCTGATGGGGCAGCCGCACAACATCGTGCGCCATCCCGACATGCCGCCGGAGGCGTTCGACAATCTCTGGACCACGCTGAAGGCGGGGCGGCCCTGGGTCGGCGCGGTCAAGAACCGCCGCAAGAACGGCGACTATTACTGGGTGCTGGCGACGGCGTCGCCAATCCGCAAGGACGGCCAGGTCGTCGGCTACACGTCGGTGCGCACCAAGCTGCCGTCCGACCAGCGCGCCGAGGCCGAGCAGGTCTACGCGGCGATCCGCGAGAAGAAGCCGCATGGCTACAAGATCGATGACGGCATCGTCCGCCGCCGCTCGGTGTTCGATCACCTTACAATGTTCACCGGGACGATTGCGTCCCGGCTGCGGACGCTGCTGGGTCTGCAGACCCTGTTCCTGATCGTGCTCGGCGTGATGTCGTTCGGCGGCGGCGGGCTCGCCGGCATGACCGGCGCGGGCATCGCGGCTGCCGGCGTGCTGCTCTGCGGCCTGGTCGGCTTGCGAACGATGCAGGTCATCGTGGGTCCGCTCGATCATGTCAACGAGACCATGGAGAGCATCACGCAGGGCAAGCTCGACACCCGGATGCGCATCGAGCGCGACGACGAGATCGGCCGCGCCTTGCGCAATCTGCAGACCGTGCAGACGATGGTGCGCTTCAATGCGCGCGAGCTCATGGAGCAGGAGAAGCGCGCCGCTGTCTCGCGCAAGCAGGAGATGTCGCGGCTCGCCGACAGCTTCGAAAGCGCCGTCGGCAACATCGTGGAGACCGTCTCCTCGGCATCGAGCGAGCTGGAGAACTCGGCCAACTCGTTGTCGGGCACCGCGACGCGCGGGCAGGAGCTTTCGACCACGGTGGCCGCGGCCTCGGAGGAAGCCTCCGCGAACGTTCAGGCCGTCGCCTCGGCGACCGAGGAGCTGACCTCGTCCGTCAGGGAGATCAGCCGCCAGGTGCAGGAATCGGCGCGCATCGCCTCCGATGCGGTCGAGCAGGCACGCCGCACCAACGATCGTGTCGGCGAGCTGTCCAAGGCCGCCACCCGGATCGGCGACGTCGTCGAGCTGATCAACACCATCGCAGGCCAGACCAACCTGCTGGCGCTCAACGCCACCATCGAAGCGGCGCGCGCCGGTGAAGCCGGCCGCGGCTTCGCGGTCGTCGCCTCCGAGGTGAAGGCGCTGGCCGAGCAGACCGCCAAGGCGACCGGTGAGATTGGCCAGCAGATCGGCAGCATCCAGAGCGCGACCCAGGAGTCGGTGACGGCGATCAGGGAAATCTCGGTCACGATCGAGCGGCTGTCGGAAATTTCGGCCACCGTCGCCGCCGCCGTGGAGGAGCAGGGTGCGGCGACCTCCGAGATCTCGCGCAACATTCAGCACGCTGCGGCCGGCACCCAGGAGGTCTCGTCGAACATCACCGACGTCCAGCGCGGCGCCAGCGAGACCGGCGACACCTCGGGGCAGGTTCTCACCGCCGCCCGCCAGCTGTCGGGCGACAGCCAAAAGCTCAAGCAGGAGGTCAGCCGTTTCCTGCAGTCGGTGCGCGCCGCCTGATCGAACGCGCCGCTTCCATGACGACAGATGACAGCGGCCGGGAACGGCCGCTGTTTGCGTTCGATGCTCGAACGAGGCGTTGGCCCCGGCGCTGCTGCGGATCTGCAAAATCAGTCGCAACGTCTGACACGGTCTGTGTGCGCTGCACCGTTGCAAACATCTCACACAGGACGGACCGGCCACAAACGCCGTCATCGCGCCATAATCCCGCTAAGGTGCAAAGCTTCCTTGTATCCGAGATTTGTTCAACCAGCGGTGCAAATACGTGGCGGGCAATGTGATCGCGTGCGACCCCACGCGCAGGACCTTGGTGCTGTCGGCTGCGATCGCCGCCGCGGCCTTCGGTCTCGATGCGCCGCTCGCCGTCGCCGCCAAGCCACGACGCCGCACCCAGGATCCGGAGCGCGGCTTTCGCCGGATCGCCATCGGCGATGCCGAGGTGATCGCACTCTATGACGGCATCTGGGAGAAGCCGCATGAGGCGGGCTTCCTGAGCAATGCCGGCGTCAATGACGTCAAGGCGGCGCTGCGCGCGGCCGGCCTCAGCCCCGCTTTCGTCCCCGTCCCGATCTGCACCTATGTGGTGCGGCTGAAGGGCAAGACCGTGCTGTGCGACGCCGGCGGCGGCGGGCAGGTGCAGGGCTACAATTCCGACTCGATCTTCGTGTCGGGCCGCATGCTGGACAATCTGAAAGCGGCCGGCCTTCGTCCCCAGGACATCGACACCATCCTGATTTCGCATTTCCATCCCGATCATATTTTCGGACTGCTCGGCGAGGACAGCAATGCGCCCGTATTTCCCAATGCGGAGATCATCGTGGCTGCGGCCGAGTACAAGTTCTGGACCGATCCGTCGCTGACCAGTCGCCTGCCGCCGTGGCGCCAGGCGCTCGCCCGCCGCATCCAGAGCGTCATCCCCGGCTGGAAGAACGTGCTGCCGGTCGACGGGCAGGACGAGGTGGTGCCCGGCATTCATTTCGTCAGCGTCCCCGGTCACACGCCGGGACATACCGCCTTTCATCTCGGCTCCGGCCAGGAGCAGCTGATGATCTCGGGCGACACGGCCTATGTGCCGGCGCTCAGCCTGCGCCATCCCGGATGGCACGGGGCCTATGACC
Source organism: Bradyrhizobium sp. SZCCHNS2022 (assembly GCF_032377575.1). Classification (NCBI taxonomy): domain Bacteria; kingdom Pseudomonadati; phylum Pseudomonadota; class Alphaproteobacteria; order Hyphomicrobiales; family Nitrobacteraceae; genus Bradyrhizobium; species Bradyrhizobium sp. SZCCHNS2022. The sequence goes on from NZ_JAUHHZ010000001.1 coordinate 698,168, forward strand.
AGGACGGTCCGGCTGCCGAGGTCAGCCGGCGCAGATTGCTCGACAGGGTGGTCGCAGACAGCATGCTGATCTGCGGCTCGCATTTTCCATGGCCCGGATTTGGCCGGCTCGTTCGCGATGGCGCCCATTATGCGCTCGACATGCTGTCCGCATGATTCCGAACGGAGCGCGGGAGGGGGCCGCGAGGCTGAATTATGAAAACCCATTACGAGGTGCTCGGGGTTTCGCCGCGCGCCGATCTCGGTACGATCAAGCGCGCATTCCGGCAGGCCGCGAAGGCGCATCATCCCGATCTCAGAGGGGGGGGCGATGCGGCGTCGGAGCACCAGCTCAAGATCATCATCCTTGCCTACAAGATCCTGAGCGACCCGGGCCTGCGCGCCGATTATGACGATGAGCTTGCCTCAGAGCGCGCGCGCATCCGCCGCGAGCGCTGGGACGCGGTGCTGCAGTTCATTGCAGCGACCACGGTGCTCAGCGCGATCCTGATCGGGATCGAGATCCTGCTGTTTCCATCGCTCGCCGATTGGACGAGCCGACCGGAGGCCACGCGCTCCGTCGCACTGCAGCCATCCCCTCAATCCCGATCGGAGCCGCTTCTCGATGCGGCGTCCGCGGCGCAGGACGCAACCGGCGCGGTGCTGCCGGCATCGCCGCCGGTGGCCGCGAGCAGCCCGGCGCCGGTGCCGGCACCGGCAACGGAGGCCACCGCAGGAGAGCGGGGCTTGCCGGCGTCTCCGACCACTGCCGCAGGCTTCGTCAGGCGCGGTCTGGAGCGCAGCCAGCAAGGTGATCTCGACGGCGCCATTGCCGATTTGGACGAGGCGATCCGGCTCGCGCCGCGAAATGCCGACCTCTACCGCTATCGCGCCAGGGACCTCGGCCGCAGGGGGCGCTGGGACCGCGCCGTGGCCGACTATGAGCGGGCGATCCGGCTCGATCCGAACAATCCGGCGCTGCTTCACGATCGCGCGCTGGCGCTGCAGCGGACGGGCGAGCTCGACGAGGCGCTGGTGGATCTCGATCGGGCCGTGCGCATGAGCTTCAGCGACGCCGAGCTGTATAGCGACCGCGGCGCGGTCTGGCTCGCCAAGGGGCGCTACGATCGTGCGCTCGCCGATTTCAACCAGGCCCTGAAGCTGAACCCGGAGCTTGCGACCGCCGTGGCTCGCCGCGACGATGCGCTCGCGCGTCGGCGCGACCAGCAACTCGCCGGCGACAGCGATCCGCGGCAGCCCAGCCCCGAGACGACCGGCGCGTTGCCCGCCGACGCGGCGCCGAGATCCGCTCCGGCAGCCGCGCGGCGCTGAGCCGGCACGCTGCTGACCAGGCCGAGGCATCCAATCGGTGCCCAGCATCGTTTGCTCCATGACCCGCCGCCCGGGCGGCCGGGCTGCGCGGCGGCTCGCGATCCCAGGAGCGCGCGATGGGCGTCTATGTCTCCGTCACCGGCTTCCGTCCACATCGCGGCGTGCTGCGCCTGGCGCGGTTCTGGTGGCACACGCTGCGTGCCGTCCGGCAGGCGCGCAGCGCGCCCGGCAATCTGCGCGTCGTGCTGCGACCGGTCGATGGCGTGTATCATACGCTGACGGTCTGGACCGACGAGGCCAGCATGCGCGCCTATGTGAGAAGCGGCGCGCATCGTCGCGCCATGCTCGGCTTCCGCGATCTCGGCGGCGGCAGGACGCTCGGATTTGCAGCTGATACAGAACCCGATTGGGACACGGCTTACGCTCGCTGGCAGCGCGAGGCGCGGGAGGTGTGAACTGCAATCTGACGGCGTATGCCGGAGGCCGTGCTAGCTAGTTCGCCCGCCACTGCGGGACGCCATCGGCAGCCATGGTGACGGTGCCGACCGTGCCGACGGGCGTTCTGTCCAGATCCATCAGCCGCACGAGCGTCGCCTTGTCCTGCGCCGACACGCGCGCGAGCGTGCGCGTGTCCTGCTCCGTGCGTAACATCACCACGCCATGCTCGACCTCGCCGTTGCGATCGTGAAGCGCGGTGAAGCTCTCGACCTTGGCATTGCCGCCAGCCTCGCTGACGAACTCCGGCGCGGCGCTGCGGTGACGATCGGCCTCCGCCTGCACGCTCACCTCCTGCGACAGCGACGAGGGCGGCTCGCGCGAGATCACCAGCGCATGATGCTTGGTGACGAAGCCGCCCTGGCCGTACAGCAGGCCGCGCCTGGCGCCGCCGCGGAGCCGCCGCACCATCGCGCAGGCGGCGTGCGTCATGTAGGTGTTGAGCGGCGCGCCGAAGAAGGTCAGGCCGCCGGTGACGGTCGGCTCGACGTCGGCGCCGAGCCCGAGGGTTCGCCGCGCCATCTTCGGCACGCAGGGAAAGCAGCTGTAGAGCTCGATGACGTCGAACGCCGCGCCTGTGCCGCCGACCAGGTTCATTGCCGCCTGCAGCACCGCGTTCTGCGGATGGCTCTCGGCGAACTGATCACGGGTCAGATAGTCCCGCGGATCCTCGGCCGACGCGCCGCCGAGCGGATAGATCATCCGGTTGTCGGCAATGCCGGCGGCGCGGGCCTTCGCAAGGCTGGTGAGGATCAGCGCCGCGCCCATGTTGACCATGGGATTGGCCACCATCAGCTTGGTGTAGGGCCAGGCGATCGGGCGGTTGTCCACCGACGCCGTCGTGATCTCCTCGGGGGCAAAGTGCCGCTTCAGCCAGGCATTCGGATTGTAGGCCGCGACCGCGGAGAAGCGCGACCACAGCTCGCCGGATTCGGCGAGCGCCTGCCGCGGCGTCTGGCCCCATTTGGCGGCGCTCGCGACCTCGTAGAACGGATAGACCGAGACCGGGCGAAACACGCCGAGCTTCACCGCGAGCGGCTTCTGGAACGCGGCGCCGCGCTTCGGCTCCTCGACGTTATGGGCGAATGGAGTCCACGGCAGCTGTACGCCCGCGCGCTCGGCCTTGGTTGCGGTGGACTGCGCCTCCGCGCCGCAGACCACGGCAACCTGGCATTCGCCGCGCGCGATGCGCAGGGCTGCCTCGTGCAGGAACCGGATCGGGCTCTCGCCGCCGACCGGCCCGTAGTGACAATGCGACGGGCTGATGCCGAGCCGCTGCGCGAGCAGCCGCTCCGGATCGCGATAGCGCCAGCTCAGGAAGTTGACGACGTCGAGCGAGCCGGCGTCGTGAATCAGCCTGGCGCCGGCGTCGTTTTCCGCGCGGCGGGTCGCCTGTTCGAGCAGCGCCAGCGGCTCGAGGCCGTCACGGATCTCCTTCGGGCGATCGACGATCTCGCCCACGCCGACGATGACGGGAATGCGGTCCGGAGGCAGGGCACTTGCAGTCATCGGCGTTTCCAGAGGCCGGCCCGCCACGGACCGTCATTGTTGTCTTGTCTCCGTTCTGTCATCGCAGGTTCGACCGCGCAATGCAGAAAATGCGGATGGCGCCCGCGCGCGGCATGGCTTCCGCTTCACGGCATATGCGCCTAGAACCTTCATTCCCTTGCCGCTCATGCCGGAGTTTCTCGTGTCCGAACAGAACAGCTACGTCCCGCCCAAGGTCTGGACCTGGAACAAGGCCAGCGGCGGTCGCTTCGCCAATATCAACCGCCCGATCGCAGGTCCCACGCATGACAAGGAATTGCCTGTCGGCCGTCATCCCTTGCAGCTCTATTCGCTGGGAACGCCGAACGGCGTGAAGGTCACCGTGATGCTGGAGGAGCTGCTGGCGCTCGGCCACGCCGGCGCCGAGTACGACGCGTGGCTGATCCGCATCGGCGAGGGCGATCAGTTCGGCTCCGGCTTCGTCGCGATCAATCCGAACTCGAAGATCCCGGCGCTCTTGGACCGCAGCGGACCCGAGCCGATCCGCGTGTTCGAGTCCGGCGCGATCCTGGTCTATCTCGCCGAGAAGTTTGGCGCCTTGCTGCCGACCGAGCCGGCCAAGCGCGCCGAGTGCCTGTCCTGGCTGTTCTGGCAGATGGGCGCCGCGCCCTATCTCGGCGGCGGCTTCGGCCACTTCTATGCCTATGCGCCGACCAAGATCGAATACGCGATCGACCGTTTCGCGATGGAGGTGAAGCGCCAGCTCGACGTGCTCGACCGGCGTCTTGCCGACAGCGAGTATCTCGCCGGCCCCGACTACACCATTGCCGACATCGCGGTGTGGCCGTGGTACGGCGCGCTCGCCAAGGGCCTGCTCTACGAGGGCGGCGAGTTCCTCTCGGTGCAGGACTACAGACACGTGCAGCGCTGGACCGATCAGATCGCGCAACGTCCAGCCGTCAAGCGCGGCCGCATGGTCAACCGCGTCTCCGGGGATCCCAAGAGCCAGCTCCACGAACGCCACGACGCGAGCGACTTCGACACCAAGACGCAGGACAAGATCGGGCAAGCCTCTTAGGGCTGCGCTCTCGCCCCTCACTCGGCTGTCATGCCCCGCCACCGGGTCTCGCCTTCGGCGGACCCGATGAGGCTCCGGCGGGGCATCCAGTACAGCGCGGCCTCTCGTTCAGGCACGCTGCAGCAACAATCGTCATTGCGAGGAGCCCCCGGGTCTCGCCTACGGCGAGCCCGAGGGCAGGCTCCGCGACGAAACAATCCAGAGTCTCGCGCGCGGCTCTGGATTGCTTCGCTGCGCTCGCAATGACGGAGCGCTTCTCATCCCATTCCCTTCGCCGGCGGGAAGTCCATCCGGTCGTTGGTTCGGCAATAGCGATCGGCGAACATGCGGCCCACCGGGTGGAACAGCTCCATCTCCACCCGCATCTTCTCGGTGTCCCAGAGCTCGTCGCGGATGTGAAAGGCGAGGCCTTCGCCCAACACCAGCACGCGATCGCCGTTGACGTCGATCAGCTGCCAGATCTTGCACTCCATGGCGAACGGCGCCTCGGCCAGCCGCGGCACGCCGATCGTGCGCGATGGCTTCAGCTTCAGGCCGAGATGATCCGGCTCGCTGACGTCCGGCGGAAAGTCGCCGCCGGTCTCGTGCATCGCCTGCGCCAGCGGCTCGTCGGTGATGTGCACCACGAATTCGCCGCTGCGGCGGATGTTGACCAGGGTGTCCTTGACCCGGCCGTCCGGCCGCAGATTGATTGCGAACACGCAGAGCGGCGGGTCCTCGCCGAGCACGTTGAAGAACGAGAATGGCGCGGCATTGACGACCCCATTCTCGCCTCTCGTCGTCACCCAGGCAATCGGCCGCGGCAGCACGAAGGAGGTCAGGATCTTGTAGCGCTCGCGCGGGCTGAGATCGGTCGAGAGGTATTCCATTGTCGCGGCCTTTGTTGCGGTTGGGCACGGCAGCGTAGTTGGACGTGATGCAACGCGAAAGCCGATAAAGCGAGCAGGGCTGCGTGCTGCTGCGGCGGCGCACTCCGCGAAATTCGGTGTTGCCTGGAACGGCTCCGACGGCGCCACGTTCGAACAGCACAACGACAAATGGAGGTCACGCCATGAAACCCATCGTCAGTCTGATCGCATGTGCGTTCATCGTCTCGGCCACGTCAGCCCTGGCCCAGGGCACGCAGCAGCAGACCACGTCACCGCCGAGCGCGCAGAATTCCGGAGCCGGCATCCAAGGGGCGCCCGGCAACAAGAACGGACCGTCGGCGACCGACACCGGCACGGTCGGCTCGTCCTCGACCATCAACCGGCAGAACCCGGACGTCAGCGCGCAGGATCCGTCAAACATCAAGGGTATGCCGGGCAACAAGAATGGCCCGCCTGCCAAGAAGCCGCAGGACTGAACGTGAATCGACGGGGGCGGCCGCGCGCTTGCGCAGCCGCCCCCTTCATTGTGCCGTGGTTATTCGACGCTCTCCGCAAGCCAATCGTCACAGGCAAGGTTCAGCTCGATCGTGTCACGGCAGCGCGGCCGCTCCGTTGGTGACGATCAGATTGTCCGTGTCCGCCGGCGCCAGCTGACTGGTGGAATCGCCGCCGAGATATTTGTCGAGCGTCGCCTGGATCCGCTCCCGCGCCGTGTAGGGGCCGCGGTCGCTCATCCAGGTATGCTGAAACTCGGTCTTGATGATGTCAATGCCGCTCTTCTTCCCGAGCTGCTTGGGCAGCACGTCCGGATCGGTCTTGAACTCGGGATCGTCGGAGCGGAACGACAGGATCTTCAGCTTGTCCCTGATGACGAAGGGAACGCGCAGATTGTCCAGGGTGACCACCTGCGTGACCAGGTTCGGATGCTGCTGGGCGAAATACATCGCAGTGTCGCCACCATTGGAATGACCGACCAGCGTCAGATGATCATAGTCGGCATTCGGATGGCGCTTCTTCATCTCGCCAAGCACGCAAAGGATATTGGCTTCGCCCTTCTTGTAGACGTCGAGGCGGCCGACATAGGGCATCCCGACCTTGGTGACGAGCGGCGGGTCGGTCGGCAGGTCCTGCTGCACGCTGGCGACGAGATAGCCGCGGGCCGCAAAGACGTTGGCGAGGAACGAATACTCGGTATTCTTCACCGTGTTGCCGTTGCTGATGATGGCGACCGGCAGGCGCCACAGCCCGGCATTGGCCTTCATCTCATAGTCCTTGCGCACGGCGACGTCGACATTGATCGGTCGCTGCCGCGCCGCGTCGAAGAACTCGCGGCTCTCGTGCTGGATGCCCCATTTGGCCATCGCAAAGTAGCCGGCTACAGCCAGAGCAGACACACATGCCAAAACCGTCACACCGCGCTTCATGGCGTCCTTCCCTTGGAAGTCTCCCCGTCATGTGATGAGGGACAACGCCATAGTCACGGGGGCGTGGCAGCCGACACCGGATTAAATTTCGGAAATCTTGCAGCGCGGAACGGGAACAAATTTGCGGGCAGTGAACCGGCATACCGGTTCACTGCCCGCATCGAGAGTCAGAACGCCGTGTAGCCGCCGTCGATCACGAAGCAGTCGGCGGTGTGATAGGACGACGCCTTGCTCATCAGGTACACGGCAATGCCGCCGAAGTCGGACGGTTCGCCAAATCGGCGCACCGGGATGCGCGGCATCACGTTGGCGACAAACTTCTCGTTGCCCATGATGCCCGCCGTCATGTCGCTCTTGATCCAGCCCGGCAGGATCGCATTGGCGGTGACGCCGTAGCGGGCAAGCTCGACCGCGAGCGCCCGGCACAGCGCGTTGAGGGCGGCCTTCGTCCCGGCATAGTGCTCGTTGCGCGCCGTGCCGAACAGCGAGGCGAGGCTCGAGGTCGCAACCAGCCGGCCGAATGCATCGCCGGCTTCCGCCCGCGCCGTCATGTGCTTCGCGGCGGCCTGGAAGGCGTGGAAGACGCCGTCGAGATTGGTGGCGAACATCGTGCGCCATTCCTCCTCGCTGCGCTCGATGAAGGGCTTGCGGCCGCCACCGCCGATGCCGGCGTTGGCGAAGCAGCCGTCGACGCGGCCGAACGTATCGAGCGTCGCCTTCATCGCCTCGGCGACGGAAGCGGGGCTGGTCACGTCGCAGATCCGGGTGTCGACCTTGCCGGGACCTGCGGCCATCGATGCCGCGGCGGCCTTGTTCTTCTCGGCGTTGCGGCCCCAGATCGAGACGTTGCAGCCACTGGACGCAAGTGCCTGGGCGATGCCGAGGCCTATGCCTCCATTGCCGCCGGTGACGACGGCCACGCGGCCGGTGAGATCGAACATGCTCATGGTGCTCTCTTGGGTGTTTCCGTGATGATCTGAGCGCGCTGTGCGTCGCTTCGATTGTTTGGATGTCGCAACCATGGACAAGCGAAGCACAAAAATCAAATATGCTGCACGAACCGGGCGGCGCTTCGAATTTCCGCCGCGAAGAATGCCGCCTTCGAAAAGCTCTTGAGAGGAAACCATGCAGTTCAAGCACGTCACGCTCGATTTCGACGGGGCCGTCGCCATTCTTACGCTCGATCATCAGGAGGTGATGAATGCGGTCTCGATGGACATGCTCGGCGGGCTCGCCGAGGCGCTTGACGAGATCGAGGAGCGGAAGGCCGAGGTGCGTTGTCTCGTCGTCACCGGCGCGGGCCGCGCGTTCTGCACCGGGGCCAACCTCCAGGGGCGCAACGCACAGGCCAAGCCCGGCCGCAGCAATGCCGGAGCCGCGCTCGAGACCGCCTTCCATCCCTTCCTGCGACGCCTCCGCAACCTGCATTGCCCGATCGTGACGTCTGTCAACGGCCCGGCGGCCGGCGCCGGCATGAGCTTCGCCCTGATGGGCGACATGATCCTGTGCGCCAAGTCCGCCTACTTCCTGCAAGCTTTCCGCCGCATCGGCCTGGTGCCGGATTGCGGCTCGACATGGCTGCTGCCGCGCCTCGTCGGCAAGGCGCGCGCGATCGAATTGTCGCTGCTCGGCGAAAAGCTGCCGGCGGAGACGGCGCTGCAATGGGGGCTCGTCAACCGCGTCTATGACGACGCGGCGCTGAAGGAGGAGACGATGAAGCTCGCCCATGAGCTCGCCAACGGGCCGACCGTGGCGCTGGCGCAGATCCGCGGGCTGTATTGGGACAGCCCGGAGAACTCGTTCGAGGAGCAACTCAACGCGGAATTCCAATCGCAGCGGATCGCCGGCAGCACCGCCGATTTCAAGGAAGGTGTGAGCGCGTTCCTCGAGAAGCGTCCCGCCAAGTTCAAGGGCCAATGATCGAGACCGAGCTGTCCCGCTGCGTCGCCTCGTTCATGGCGGGGGCGACCGGCGTGCGTGGCGCCGCAAAGCTCTCCGGCGGCGCCAGCCAGGAGACGTGGCGCTTCGACATCGTCCATCCCGACGGCGATGTCGGTGCCATCCTGCGCCGCTCGCCGAAGGGATATGGCGCGGCGCCCGGCCGCGCTGCCGGGCTCGACAACGAGGCCAGCTTGATGCGGCTCGCACACGCCGCCGGCGTGCCGTCGCCCGAAGTGTTGCATGTGCTGAGCCCCGAGGATGATCTCGGCACCGGCTTCATCATGCGCCGCGTCGAGGGTGAGACCATCGCGCGCAAGATCCTGCGCGATGGGGAGTACGCGCAAGCACGGCCGCGGCTGGCGCGTCAGCTCGGCGGCATCGCGGCCGGCATCCACGGCATCGCGCGCGCAGAGCTTCCTGAGCTACGCGAGATGAACGCGATCCGGGAGATCGCGGAGCTCGCGCGCGAATATCACAGCTTCGACTGGCCGCGCCCGGTGTTCGATCTGGCGCTGCGCTGGCTGTCGCAGAATGATCCCGGCCCCTCGGCCGAGGTGACGCTGGTGCACGGCGATTTCCGCAACGGCAATCTGATTATCGGCCCCGATGGCGTGCGCGCCGTGCTCGACTGGGAACTCGCCCATCTCGGCGATCCCATGGAGGACCTCGGCTGGATCTGCGTCAATTCCTGGCGCTTCGGCGAGATCGACAAGCCCGTCGGCGGCTTCGGCTCGCGCGAGGAGCTGTTCGCCGGATACGAGGCCGCGGGCCGCAAGGTCGATGCTGACCGGGTGAAGTTCTGGGAAGTCATGGGTACGTTGCGCTGGGGCGTGATGTGCTGCGGCATGATGCAGCGGTTTCGGATCGGTCCCGACCATTCGATGGAGCGCGCCATGATCGGCCGCCGCGCCTCGGAGACCGAGATCGATCTGCTGCGGCTCTTGGCACCGCGAGGAGAGAGTTGATGCAGGACGAACCGACACCGACCGAGCTGGTGCAGGCCGTGGCGGACTTCCTTCGCAACGACATCGCGCCGCTGATCTCGGGCAATCAGGCGTTCAAGCTGCGCGTGGGCATCAACGCGCTCGATCTGGTGGTTCGGCAGCTGGAGCAGGCGGCTGCCGCGGACGCGGCGGAGCATGCGCGGCTGAAGCAGCTGCTGGGGCAAGACGGTGACTTGCTGGATCTGAACCGTGTGCTTGCATCCCGCATCGCCGACGGACAAGTCGATCTCACGACGCCGGGATTGAAGGAGCACCTCTGGCAGACCACGCTCGCCAAGCTCGCCGTCGATCAGCCGAACTACGCATCCTACAAGCGCGAGGCGGGGAGGGGCGCGGATGAACCGTAGCTCTCCGTCGTCATTGCGAGGAGCGTCAGCGACGAAGCAATCCAGACTGTCTCTGCGGAGGCAGTCTGGATTGCTTCGCTTCGCCCGCAACGACGGTGGTGAGAGCGGACCAGGTCGATTGATCACCTCCGCTGTCATTCCGGGATGCGCCGTCAGGCGCAGGCCCGGAATCCATACTCCCGATCGTGGTTATGGATTCCGGGCTCGCGACTGCGTCGCGCCCCGGAATGACGACCTCGATTGGCGCTCACCGCCCCAACCACTTCGGCGCCCGCTTCTCCGAAAACGCTTTGGGCCCCTCGATGTAGTCCTGCGAATGGATCATCGCCTGGACCGCGGGGTAGTCGCGCTGTTCGGTGATGGCCTGCTCCAGCGACACCGCCAGGCCCTTCTCGATCGCCTGCTTGGAGGCGCGGATCGACATCGGCGAGTTCTTGGCGATCGTCTCGGCCCAGCGCTCCGCCGCCGCCAGCGCCTCGCCCTGCGGCACCACCTCGTTGACGAAGCCGAGCTCGTGGCCCTCGCGGGCGCCGACATGGCGCCCCGTGAGGATCATGCCCATCGCGCGCTTCATGCCGATCTGGCGCGGCAGCCGCTGCAGGCCACCGGCCAGCGCGGCGAGGCCGACGCGCGGCTCGGGCAAAGCAAACGTCGCATTCTCCGAGGCGATGATCAGGTCGCAGGCCAGCGCAATCTCGAAGCCGCCGCCCATCGCGACGCCGTTGACCGCCGCGATCAGCGGCTTGTCGCAGTCGAAGCGCGAGGTCAGACCGCCGAAGCCACTTCGGCCCCAGCCGCGCTTGCCGCCGGCTGCCTGCCATTTCAAATCGTTGCCGGCGCAGAACGCCTTGTCGCCCTCGCCGGTGACGATCGCGACCCATTGCTCGGGATCGGCGGCGAAGCCGTCGAACACCGCCTCGAGCTCGTAATGGGCATCGGTATGCAGGGCGTTGTAGACCTCGGGCCGGGCCAGGGTGACGATCGTGATCGGTCCCTTGCGCGTGATCTTCGAGAACTTCAGCTCCATCGGCCGTTCCTCCTGGTTTCTGATTGGCAACGTCACGCGAGCTTAGCGTCTGCGCCGCGTGCGCGGTCATCCAAATACGCAACCGCGCTGCGCGCCACAAGCACGCGGCGCAGGTCCAAGATCAAGAACAACAACGATACGTACAGGGAGACACGCCATGGATTTTTCCTTGCCAAAGGATCTGGTCGCCTATCTTGACGAGCTCGACCGCTTCATCGCCGCCGAGATCAAGCCGCTGGAAGACGCCGACGACAACATCAGATTCTTCGATCATCGCCGCGAATGGGCGCGGACCGATTTCGAGAATGGCGGGCTGCCGCGGCATGACTGGGAGCAGCTGCTGCGCAAGGCCAAGGACCGCGCCGATGCGGCCGGGCACCTCCGTTTCGCAATCCCGAAGCGCTATGGCGGCAAGGACGGCTCCAACCTCTGGATGGCCGTAATCCGCGAGCATTTCGCCTCGAAGGGCCTCGGCCTGCACAATGATCTGCAGAACGAACATTCCATCGTCGGCAATCTGCCGATCGTCACCATGCTCGACCGCTACGGCCGCGACGACCAGAAGGCGATGATCGACGGCTCGATCACCGGAAAATACCGCATCACCTTCGGCCTCACCGAGCCGCATCACGGCTCCGACGCGACCCACATGGAGACGAAAGCTGTTCCCGCCACCCGCGACAACGTCAAGGGCTGGCTGATCAACGGCGAGAAGATGTGGACGACGGGCATGCACGTCGCCACCCATTGCGCACTGTTCGCGCGCACCTCCGGCAATGACGGCGATGCCCGCGGCATCACCTGCTTCCTGGTGCCGGCGAAGAGCGAGGGCGTGAAGGTTGAGGAGTATCTCTGGACCTTCAACATGCCGACCGACCATCCCCGCGTCAGCTTCACCGACGTGTTCGTGCCCGAGGCCGCGCTGTTCGGTGAGGTCGGGCGGGGCCTGTCGCTGGCGCAATGCTTCGTCCACGAAAACCGGATCCGGCAGGCGGCGAGCTCGCTCGGCGCCGCGGTCTTCTGCATCAATGAGAGCGTCAACTACGCGCGGGAGCGCAAGCCGTTCGGCAAGGCGCTGGCGGAGAACCAGGCGATCCAATGGCCGCTGGTGGAGCTGGCGACGCAGGCCGAGATGCTGCGGCTGCTGATCCGCAAGACCGCGTGGGAGATGGATCAGCTCACCCAGGCGCAGGTCGAGCACACGCTGTCCGACAAGGTGTCGATGTGCAACTACTGGGCTAACCGCCTGTGCTGCGAGGCCGCCGACCGTGCGATCCAGGTGCACGGCGGGATGGGCTATTCGCGCCACAAGCCGTTCGAGCACATCTACCGCCACCACCGCCGCTACCGCATCACCGAAGGCAGCGAAGAGATCCAGATGCGGAAGGTGGCGGGGTTCCTGTTCGGGTATATGGGGGTGAACAAGAGGTGAGTTCGTCGTAGTTCAGCCATCGAGAGCGTCAGCGCAGCAATCCAGACCTGTCCACCTGGCCCCTGGATTGCTCGGCGCAAGGCGCCTCGCAATGAGGGGGGGAGAGCGCGCAAACTCTCTCCGCCGTCATTCCGGGGCGTGCGCAGCACGAGCCCGGAATCCATAACCACGACCGCCCGCGTGACGAAGACCAGCGCCACAACCAGATCGCGCCCCACCCGGTTTCGTGAGTATGGATTCCGGGTTCGCCCCGCTGCGCGGCGCGCCCCGGAATGACTCGTGGAGCGGGCACGCTCCCAGCCCGCCAATAGTCAATTCACCTGCCGGTCCTTTCCCGCCCAATACGGATCGCGCAGATTCCGCCGCAGGATCTTGCCGGAGGGATTGCGCGGCAGGGCGTCGAGGAAGTCGACGGTCTTCGGCGTCTTGAAGCCGGCGATGCGGGTCCGGGTGAAGTTGATGATGTCGGTCTCGGTGGCGCGCTTGCCTGGCTTCATCACCACGATCGCCTTGACCGCCTCACCCCATTTGTCGTCGGGAATGCCGATCACGGCGGCTTCGGCGACATCGGGATGATCGCAGATTGCGCTCTCGACCTCGGCCGGATAGATGTTCTCGCCGCCGGAGATGATCATGTCCTTGATGCGGTCGTGGATGTAGACGTAGCCGTCCTCGTCCATGTAGCCGGCGTCACCGGTGCGCAGCCAGCCGTCCTTGCCGAGCGTGCGCGCGGTCGCCTCCGGCAGATTCCAGTAGCCCGTCATGTTGGAGCCGGAGCGCGTGGCGATCTCGCCGACTTCGCGCGGCGGCAGCGGATTGCCGTTGACATCGATGATCGCGACCTCGATGCCGGGCAGTGGCTTGCCGGCCGAGCGCATCCGCTCGAGGCCCTCGACATGGTCCTCCGGCGGCAGCGCGATGATGGTGCCGGTGGTCTCGGTCATCCCGTACATCTGCACGAAGCCGCATTTGAACACGTCGATGCATTCCTTGAGCAGCGCTGCCGGAATCGGCGAGGCGCCGTAGAGCATGTATTTGAGCCGCGAGAAATCGACCTGCCGCGCGCGCGGCTGCCGCACCACGAACTGCATCGCAGCGGGCACCATGAACAGTTTGGTGATGCCGGACTGCTCGAAGAAATCGAGGATCCTGGTCGGATCGAACTCGCGCGCGATGACGCCGCGGGCGCCGTGATACAGGCTCATCAGGCCCCAGCCGGAGCCGCCGATGTGGAAGATCGGCATCGCGATCAGCGAGACGTCGTCGGTGGACCATTTGTTCCAGTCCGGCTTCTCCTCCGGATTGCCGGTGTTGACGAGGTTGAGGAAGTTCGCATGCGACAGCATTGCGCCCTTCGGCTTGCCCGTGGTGCCGGAGGTGTAGAGCTGCAGCGCGATATCCTTCGGCGTGATTTCGACGCCAGGATCATCGGCGCTCTGTGCGTCGCGCCAGGCGGTGTAGTCCTGCCATTCCGGCGCGCCGCCCTCCGTGGTGATGATGTGCCGCACGCTCGGCAACTGGTCGCGGATCTGTCGGATCAGCGTGATGAATTCGGGCCCGACGAACAGGGCAGGGGCCCTGCAGTCCTCGACGATGAACGCGACCTCAGGACCGGCCAGCCGCCAGTTCACCGGCGCCATCACGACGTTGGCCTTCATGGCGCCGACCAGCAGCTCGAAATAGACGTCGCTGTTCTTGCCGAAATGGGCGATCCGCTCACCCGGCTCGATGCCCAGCGCCTTCAGCGCATTTGCGACCTGGTTGGTCTTGCGGTCGAATTCGGCAAAGCTGGTGATGCGGCCTTCGAACTCATAGGCGGTGGCGGAGCCGAGTGCCTGCGCTTGGCTGCGCACGACGTCGACGAGCGTCGACACTGCCGTCGTGACGGACATGTTTCCCCTCCGATTGTGCCGTGTTCTTCGTTTCTTTTTTAAACATCCCGCTCCGGATTGCGCCGGAGCGAGCATCTTGCGTCAGTCTACAGGGCACGCGCCGCCAATCAACAGCGCCGTCAGCTCGTGCGCGTCGCGCGGTCCTTCTCGTTCTGCGCCTTGATCGACTCCTTGGCCTTGGTCCAGTCGTCGTCGCTCCAGTCGCGCAGCTGATAGAAATTGCCGCCCATGGCGAGCGCCTGCGCGCCGTCCATCGCGATGGTCTCGCCGTTGATCCAGTTGCAGCCACCGGAGATCAGGAACACGGCGAGGTTCTGCAGCTCCTCCATGGTGCCGACGCGTCCCATCGGGTTCATCGCCTTGGTGCGCGCGCCGGCCTCGTCGCCCGGCTTGATGCGCTTGCTCATGCCCTCGGTCGGAATTTCGCCGGGCGCGATGGTGTTGAGGCGGATGCCATAGCGGCCCCATTCGGTGGCGAGCGACATCGTCATGGCGTGAATCGCCGATTTGCTCATCGCCGACGGCACGACATAAGGCGAACCATTGCGCACCCAGGTCACCGTGATCGACACGACATTGCCCGGCTGCTTCGCCGCGATCCAGCGCTTGCCGACGGCATGCGTCACGTAGAACGTGCCGTGCATGACGATGTTGGCGACTGCGTCGAAACCGCGCGGGCTCAATTCCTCGGTGCGGGAAATGAAGTTGCCGGCGGCGTTGTTGATGAGATCGGTGAGGCCGCCCTCCTGGAAGATCGCCTCGATCATCTCCTCGACCGCCATCGCGTTGCGGATGTCGACGCCGTGGCTGGTGACGCGGCCACCATAGAGATCCATCAGCTCTGTCGCGGTCTCGTCGCAGACGATTTTCCGCCGTCCGCAAATATGCACTTCCGCGCCGAGCTGCAGGAAGCGCGCAGCCATCGCCTTGCCAAGGCCGGTGCCGCCGCCGGTCACCAGAATGCGTCGACCTTCGAGGAGATTGTCCTTGAACATGGGAGTTTCCGCCTGACATCTTGTGAGTTAATTGGTCGATTGACTAAAACGCTCCAACAGCCTTCTGTAAAGTCACAAAGACATTCGTAGGGAGACCGCTCGATGGACAACCGCATCGCGATCGAGATCAAGGACGGCGTCGCCGATGTCCGCCTGGTCCGCGCCGACAAGATGAATGCGCTCGATCAGGAGATGTTCGCGGCGCTGGTGGCGGCCACCGAACGGCTGTCGAAGGAAAAGGGGCTGCGCGCGGTGGTGCTGTCCGGCGAGGGCCGTGCGTTCTGCGCCGGGCTCGACATGGGCCGCTTTGCGGCGATGAAGGAGTCCGGCGGCAACGGGATCGCTGGCGGCGAGAAGCGTGACCTCACCGTTCGCACCCACGGCAAGGCGAACTTCGCCCAGCAGGCGGTATGGGGCTGGCGGCAGCTGCCGGTACCGGTCATTGCTGCGGTGCATGGCGTGGCCTATGGCGGCGGCTTCCAACTCGCCCTCGGCGCCGACATGCGCTACGTCGCGCCCGACACCAAGATGTCGATCATGGAGATCAAATGGGGCCTCGTGCCTGACATGGCCGGCACGCCGATCCTGGCGACCTTGATGCGCGATGACATCCTGCGGGAGCTGACCTATACCGGCCGGGTGTTCTCGCCGGAGGAAGGCCAGGCCTACGGCCTCGTCACCCGCATCTGCGCCGATCCGCGCGCGGCCGCGCTCGAGACGGCGCGTGAGATCGCCGGCAAGAACCCCGATGCGATCCGCGCCGCGAAGCGGATGCTGAACAACCTCTCCGTCGATCCGGGCCCGGCGCTGCTCGCCGAATCGGTCGAGCAGCAGAAGCTGATCGGCAGCCCGAACCAGCTGGAGTCGGTGCGGGCGAACATCGAGAAGCGTGCGCCGAAGTTTGCGGACTAGCACGGTCATTCCGGGATGCTCCGAAGGAGCAGGCCCGGAATCTCGAGATTCCGGGTTCGATGCTGCGCATCGCCCCGGAATGACCGCGATGAAATAGAACCGACGACAGATCGGATAGACAAGAAAATGGAAACGTCCTCTTTGTTCTCGGGCATCATCTCCGGCGATCGTCGCCGTACTCACGCCGAGATCGCCGACCGCGCCGCGCGGATCGCCAGCGGCCTGGTGCAGCTCGGCGTGCGCCAGGGCGATTGCGTCTGCATGCTGATGCGCAACGACATCGCCTTCATCGAGGCGGCCTATGGCGCGATGCGGCTGGGCGCCTATGGCGTGCCGGTGAACTGGCACTTCAAGCCGGAGGAGATCGACTACATCCTCAAGGACTCCGCAACGCGGGTGCTGATCGGTCACGCCGATCTCCTGCACCAGTTGCGCGGTCTGATCCCATCCGGCGTCACCGTGATCAGCGTCCCGACGCCGCCCGAAATCCTGTCCAACTACAAGATCGATTCCGATCTGCTCGAAACGCCCGACTTCGCCGTCGCGCTGGAGGATTGGCTCGCCCGGCAGAGCCGTTACGAAGGGCCGCAGGTGCCGCAGCCGCAGAACATGATCTACACCTCGGGCACGACCGGCCACCCGAAGGGCGTGCGTCGCAACGCGCCGACGATCGAGCAGGCGGCCTCGGCCGAGCGGATGCGGGCGCTGATCTATGGCCTGCAGCCGGGCGCGCGGGCGCTGTTGCCGGGGCCGCTGTACCATTCGGCGCCGAACGCCTTTGGCCTGCGGGCCGGCCGCCTCGGTGGCGCCCTGGTGCTGATGCCGCGCTTCGAGCCGTTGGAGTTTCTCGCGATCCTTCAGGCGGAGCGGATCGATACCATCTTCATGGTCCCGACCATGTTCATCCGGTTGATGAAGTTGCCCGAGGAGGTGCGCCGCGGCTACGACGTGTCGTCGCTGCGCCATGTCATCCACGCCGCCGCGCCGTGCCCCGCCGACGTCAAGCGCGCGATGATCGAATGGTGGGGCCCCGTGATCTACGAGTTCTACGGCTCGACCGAGTCGGGCGCCGTGACCTTCGCAACCTCCGAGGACGCGCTGAAAAAGCCCGGCACTGTCGGCAAGGTCTCGCCGGGCGCCGAGTTGCGCTTCCTTGGCGAGGACGGCCGCGTGCTGCCGCAGGGGGAAATCGGCGAGATCTATTCGCGCATCGCGGGCAACCCGGATTTCACCTATCACAACAAGCCGGACAAGCGCGCAGAGATCGATCGCGACGGCTTCATCACCTCCGGCGACGTCGGCTACATGGACAAAGAGGGCTACGTCTTCCTGTGCGACCGCAAGCGCGACATGGTGATCTCCGGCGGCGTCAACATCTATCCGGCCGAGATCGAGGCCGTGCTGCATGCGGTGCCCGGCGTGCATGATTGCGCTGTGTTCGGCATCCCCGACGCGGAGTTCGGCGAGGCGCTGATGGCCGTCGTCGAGCCGCAGCCCGGCGCCACGCTGGATACGGGCGAGATCAAGGCGCGGCTGAAAGCGTCGTTGGCCGACTACAAGGTGCCCAGGCAGATCGAAATCCACGACAAACTGCCGCGCGAGGATTCCGGCAAGATCTTCAAGCGGCGGCTGCGGGATCCCTATTGGGAGCGGGCCGGACGGAAGATCTAGCGCGAGGGCGGCATTCGATGGCGAGCGGAGACGAAACCCGCATCGAATAGGGCAGGCGACGCCTCTTTCTTGATCTTGCGCTGCAATACAGATACGGCAGACTGACCCGTAAATGGGCAGCTGCTGGAGAGCGCATCCATGTCGCCGCAAGCCATACCAGAGGAAATCCGCCCCAATCGCGCCGCCGAGGCGCAGGCCATGGAGGAGGACGCGCGGCTCCGGGACGATATCCGGCTGCTCGGCCGCATCCTCGGCGACACCGTCCGGGACCAGGAGGGCGCAGACGTGTTCGATCTCGTCGAGCGCATACGCCAGACGTCGGTGCGCTTTCACCGTGACGAGGACCGCCAGGCCAGGCGCGAGCTGGAGCAGATCCTGGACGGCATGTCGACCGCGGAGACCGTCCGCATCGTCCGCGCCTTCAGCTATTTCTCCCACCTCGCCAACATCGCCGAGGACCAGAACAACATCCGCCGGATGCGCGCCAGGACCGATGCGAACGGCGGCGCCGGCATGCTGGCGGCGACGCTCGCGCATGCCAAGTCGGCCGGGTTCGAGGCTGCAGAGCTGCGCAAGTTCTTTTCCACCGCGCTGGTCAGCCCGGTCCTCACCGCCCATCCGACAGAAGTGCGGCGCAAGAGTACGATGGATCGCGAGATGGAGATCGCGATGCTGCTCGACCGCCGCGAGCGGATGCAGCTGACGCCGGACGAGCGCGAGGCCAATGACGAGGCGCTGCGCCGCGCCGTGCTGACCCTGTGGCAGACCAACCTGTTGCGCCGGACCAAGCTCACGGTGCTCGACGAAGTGACGAATGGCCTGTCGTTCTACGACTACACCTTCCTGCGCGAGGTGCCGCGGCTGTTGTGCGCGCTGGAGGATCGGCTCAATGAGGGCGCCGAGGTCGCGGGTGACCTGGCGTCGTTCCTGCGCATGGGCAGCTGGATCGGCGGCGACCGTGACGGCAACCCGTTCGTGACTGCCGAGGTGATGCGGGGAACGCTGAAGCTGCAATCCAGCCTGGCTTTGCACTACTATCTCGAAGAGCTGCATCTGCTCGGCAGTGAGCTGTCCATTGCAGCCCATCTCGCCGACGTGTCCGAAGAGCTGCGCGTGCTCGCCGAGCGCTCGCCCGATACCTCCCCACACCGCAGCGGCGAACCCTATCGGCTGGCGGTGTCCGGCATCTATGCGCGCCTGGCGGCCACCGCGAAGAAGCTCGGCATCCAGATCAGCCGTCTGCCGGTGGCGGCGGTCGCGCCCTATGACGGCTTCAAGGAGCTGCAGGACGATCTCGACGTGCTGCATCGCTCGCTGATCGCCAACAATGCCGAGGTGATCGCGCGCGGCCGGCTGCGGATGCTCCGGCGCGCCGTGGACTGCTTCGGCTTCCATCTGGCGCGGCTCGACATCCGCCAGAACTCGGCGGTGCATGAGCGCACCGTGGCCGAGCTGATCGACACCGCGATGCCCGGCATGTCCTACATGGCGCTGAGCGAGGACGCCCGCGTCGGCCTGCTCGTGAGCGAGCTGCGCAACACCCGCCCGCTGGTGTCGCAGTTCGTGAAATACAGCGACGAGACCGTCGGCGAGCTCAATCTGTTCCGCGCCGCGGCCGAGGCGCACGCCACCTTCGGCGCCGACGTGATCACCCAGTGCATCATCTCGATGTGCAAGGGCATGTCGGACATGCTCGAGGTCGCGCTGCTCTTGAAGGAGGTCGGCCTGATCGACCCGGCCGGCCGCTGCGCCGTCAACATCGTGCCGCTGTTCGAGACCATCGAGGACCTGCAGGCGTCCAGCGGCATCATGGACCGGATGCTGGCGCTGCACGATTATCGCCGCCTGGTCGACAGCCGCGGCGCCGTGCAGGAGGTGATGCTCGGCTATTCCGACAGCAACAAGGATGGCGGCTTCGTCACCTCGGGCTGGGAGCTCTACAAGGCCGAGATCCATCTCGTCGAAATCTTCGAGCGTCATAACGTCAGGCTGCGGCTGTTCCATGGCCGCGGCGGTTCGGTCGGCCGCGGCGGCGGCCCGAGCTATGACGCCATCATCGCGCAGCCCGGCGGCGCCGTGAACGGTCAGATCCGCATCACCGAGCAGGGTGAGATCATCTCCAGCAAATATTCCAACGCCGAAGTCGGCCGCAACAACCTCGAGATTCTCGCGGCGGCGACGCTCGAGGCCAGCCTGCTGCATCCGCGGCAGCCGGCGCCGAAGCGCGAATACCTCACCGCGATGGACCGGCTCTCCGAGCTGGCTTTCAAGGCCTATCGCGGCCTGGTCTATGAGACCGACGGCTTCGTCGATTATTTCTGGGCCTCGACCGTCATCAACGAGATCGCGACCTTGAACATCGGCAGCCGTCCGGCCTCGCGCAAGAAGACCCGCGCGATCGAGGACCTCCGCGCCATTCCCTGGGTGTTCTCCTGGGCGCAGTGCCGGCTGATGCTGCCGGGCTGGTACGGCTTCGGCAGCGCGGTCGAGACCTGGATCGCGGAGAACCCGGAGCAGGGCATGCCGTTCCTGCGCGAGCTCTATCAGGAATGGCCGTTCTTCCGCATGCTGCTGTCGAACATGGACATGGTGCTCGCCAAGAGCTCGATCGCGATCGCCTCGCGCTATGCCGAGCTGGTGCCCGACGAGGCCCTGCGCGAAAAGATTTTTGGCCGCATCCGGCGGGAATGGAATCTGGTGATCGAGACGCTGCTCGACATCACGGGACAAGAGCGGCTCCTGCAAGGCAACCCGCTGCTGGAGCGCTCGGTGCGCAACCGGTTTCCGTATCTCGATCCGCTCAACCATGTTCAGGTCGAACTGTTGAAGGCGCACCGCGCGCAGAACCCGGACGAGCAGGTGCTGCGCGGGATCCAGCTCACGATCAACGGCATCTCGGCAGGGTTGAGGAATACGGGGTAGCCCACGATAGCAGCCGCAGCCTCGCCGTCGTCCCGGCCTAGTGCGCAATTGCGCACGCGGCGCCGGGACCCATACCCCCAGGGAGCGTTTGAGGCACGCTGGTCGTTGGCCTTTTTGCCCACCACGATCGCCGCGGCGTGGGTCCGGATCGGCGCCACGCCGCGCTTCGCGCGTCGCGGCTTGTCCGGGACGACGGTGGTGGATGCGACGGATTCACGGCTCTAACAGCGGTCGGAAAAAACGGGACGTAAGCTGACGCTCTCGCGGCACTTCATGCCCGAGCTGTTGCCATCGGTACGGCCCTCGCAAACGAGCAAGGGCGCAGGGAATGCCGGGTGAAGGCCTCACCCATGGCCCGCCTGCAGAAAGATAAGCAGGCGGCAGTCACCACAGGTTCAGCCGAACATCCGGCATTCCCCGCGCGATGTCTTCACGCTTATACGCGATCTCCCCGGTGTGCCGGCTCGTAGACACCGTCGCCCGTGCGATGCTGGGCATCACAACGGACTTGACGCCTGCTTCGGGGCGCCAGGACCACGCGATTTCACGTCCGCAACAAAGCCGTTCGTCCGCGCATCCGTGAAGACACGCTGCGGCTCCATCGCGGCCATCGCATCCCCGCCTCGCGTGTCGTGACGATCGCGCGCTACGCCCCTTGCTTGAGGCGGGATGGAGGGAGGAAAGCACGAATGCTGAAAAAACGCAAGAAGATTTTATTTTTTAGAAGATGAGGACCTATTCAATGTGGCAGCTTAGCTAAGTCCACCGTCATTCCGGGGCAAGGCCGAAGGCCTTGAACCCGGAATCCAGATGTTGTCTTGCGTTCTTTTTCAGGAAGCTCGAGATTCCGGGTTCAATCGCCAACGCGCGCCGCTTTGCGGCGTCGCATTGACGATCGCCCCGGAATGACGGAGAGCTGCAGAGGAAGGCGAGGCTGCGATCGCGTGGCGGCTGATGGGGCATGAGAACCGACGTCCCGCTACGCGGGACGCCGCGTGACGAGGCAGGGTCCGACCTAACAAATATGCGCGCCCTGCGTCTCCACATACACCGCGTACAGCGACTGGCTCGCGGTCATGAACAGGCGGTTGCGCTTCTTGCCGCCGAAGCAGACGTTGGCGCAGATCTCCGGCAGCTTGATCTGGCCGATGCGCTGGCCGTCCGGTGCGAAGATGTGGACGCCGTCATAGCCTTCGCCGACCCAGCCGGCACCGACCCAGATGTTGCCGTCGATGTCGACGCGCAGGCCGTCGGGGAAACCCGACTTGCCGTCGAGCGTCATGTCGATGAACGGCTTGGGGTTCGACAGCTTGTCGCCGTTGATGTCGTACTGCCACACCACGTTCTTGGCGTTCGGATAATGGGTGATGCCGGTGTCGCAGACATAGAGCTTCTTGTAGTCGTGGCTGAAGGCGATGCCGTTCGGCTTGAACGGCTCGTCGGCCACTTTGGTGACTGCGCCCGATTGCGCGTCGACGCGATAGACGGCCTCCTTCTGGAACGGCTGGTTGGAGCCGTTGCGGACGTTCTGACCCTCGTAGAGGTTGATCGCGCCGTAGCCGGGATCGGTGAACCAGATCGACTTGTCGGCGGGATTGACGACCATGTCGTTCGGGCCGTTCAGCGGCTTGTCGTTGGCCTTCTCGGCCAGCACCGTCACCGTGCCGTTGTGCTCGAAGCGGACCAGACGCGTGCGCTCCGCGGTGATCTGCCGTCCCTCGTAGTCGAAGGTGTTGCCGTTGGACTCGTTCGAGGGCTTGCGGAACTGCTGCGAGATGTGGCCGTCGTCGTCGAGATAGCGCAGTTGCCGGTTGTTCGGGATGTCGCTCCAGACGAGATACTGGCCCTGCGTATTCCACGCCGGTCCTTCCGCCCACAGACATCCGGTGAACAGGCGCTTGATGACGGTGTTGCCGACCTTGGCCTTGAAGCGCTTCTCGTCGATCACGACGATGTCGGGATCGGGATAGCGCTGCGGCTGCGCGCCCGGTCCGAAATCCCGCGCCATCGCCGGCGAGACCGCTGCTGCCGCGGCGGCAAAGCCGGCGACACCCTTGAGGAGCGTGCGCCGGTCGAAGCGGTCGGCTTCGGCCGGCAAGTCCTTGAGGGTGTCGTGCCGTGAATTCGTCATGGTTTCCTCCGAACGTTTTTTGTTGGGAGGCGACCATACGACGGAATCGTGGCTTTCAGCGGGTTGTTCGGATAAAAAACAACTTGAGATAGTTTGCGCTGCGAGACGATTTTGCGCGCTGCAAATCTCAAATCGGATCCCAGCCGAACACATCGGCGGAGCGATCGAGCTTGTAGAACGACGGCTTCAGCGCCGGCATGCCGTGCTCGGCGATCGTCTGCGGCGTCCATCCTTCGCCGCGATGCACCGAGCGCAGCGGACGCGACTGGCCCATCAGGAAGATCTCGTTCATGCGGACAGCGAAGATCTGGCCGGTGACGTCTTTCGAGGCATCGCCCAGGAGATAGGCGACGACCGGCGCGATCTTTTCCGGCCCCATCCGCTTCATCCGCTCGACGCGCTCCTTCTCGGCCTCGGTCTCCGCCGGGATGGTGCCGATCATGCGGCTCCAGGCGAACGGCGAGACGCAGTTGGAGCGGACGTTGAAGCGGCCCATGTCGAGCGCGATCGACTTCGACAGGCCGACGATGCCGAGCTTGGCGGCGGCGTAGTTCGCCTGGCCATAATTGCCGATCAGGCCGGAGGTCGAGGTGAAGTGCACGAAGGAGCCGCTCTCCTGCTCGCGGAACAGCCGCGCCGCGGAGTGCGACACGTAGAACGAGCCCATCAGATGCACCTTGATGACGGCCTCGAACGCCTCGATGCTCATCTTGTGGAAGATCATGTCGCGCAGGATGCCGGCATTGTTGACGACGCCGTCGAGCCTGCCGAAGTGATCGGTGGCGGCCTTCACGATCTTGCTGGCCGGGATCGCTTCGGACACGCTCTCGAAATTGGCAACCGCCGTGCCGCCGGCCTTGCGGATCTCCTCGACCACTTCTTCCGCCGGCGCTGCGCTGGTGCCCGAGCCGTCGGAGGCCACGCCGGGATCGTTGACCACGACCTTGGCGCCCTCGGCGGCGCACAGCAGCGCGATCTCGCGCCCGATGCCGCGGCCCGCGCCGGTGACGATGATGACTTTGTCCTGGAGCGATTTGGCCATGAGAGGTTCTCCTTGTTGGGCTCCGTCATTCCGGGATGGTGCGAAGCACCAGACCCGGAATCTCGAGATTCCGGGTTCGGTCCTGCGGACCGCCCCGGAATGACGGAAGCTGACTATCTTTCGTTGGTGAAGATGATCGTGCCCGACGCGGCGAACATGCCGCCGACGCCGTGGCACACGGAAATCTTGGCATTCGGCACCTGCGCCGGAGCGATGCCGCGCATCTGTCGGACGCTCTCCTGCAGCGCGTACATGCCGTACATGCCCGAATGCATGTAGGACAGGCCGCCGCCATTGGTGTTGAGCGGCAGCTTGCCGCCGGGTCGCGTGTGGCCGGCGGCGATGAAGGGCCCGGTCTCCTCATGCGGCATGAAGCCGAGATCGCCGAGGCCGAACAGCGGCAGATGCGCGAAGGCATCGTAGATCATGAGGTGATCGACATCGGCATGCGTGATGCCGGCCTCCTTGAAGGCGAGGGGCCCTGCGACCTTGAAGGCGCGCGACGAGGTGAACGTCTCCATCTGGCTGACCATCGGCGTCTCCACGCTCTCGCCGGTGCCGAGAATGTACACCGGCTTGCGTGGGAAGTCCTTGGCGCGGTCGGCCGAGGTGAGGATCAGCGCGCCGCCGCCGTCGGTGACGAGGCAGCACTGCAAGAGGCGGAATGGATAGGCGATCATGCGCGAGTTCAGCACGTCCTCGACCGTGATCGGGTCCTTCATCATGGCGCGCGGATTCTTCGCGGCCCATTCGCGCTGCACGACGGCGACCATCGCGAGCTGCTCATGGGTGATGCCGTAGGTCTTCATGTAGCGCAGCACGGGGATCGGAAACATGCTGGGCGGGCCGTAGACGCCGAACGGCGCCTCGAACTGGCCCTGCAGGCTGTCGGCCGGAATCGAACGCGGCAGCTTGCCGATCATCGACTTGCCGCTCTCGGCATGGGTGATCAGCACGGTCTTGCACAGCCCGGCCTCGATCGCCGCCGCCGCGTGCCGGACGTGCAGCATGAACGAGCAGCCGCCGACCGAGGTGCCGTCGACCCAGGTCGGGGTGATGCCGAGATAGTGGCACATCTGCTGCGGCGTCTCGACCGCAGTGGCGAAGCCGTCGATGTCCGACAGCTTCAGCCCGGCATCGGCGATCGCATTCAGCGCCGCATCCGCATGCAGCTGGATCTGCGACATGTTGGGAATGACGCCGAGCTCGGTGGTCTCGGCCGCGCCGACGACGGCGACCTGGTTGCGACGCATGGCGCTATCCTTTCGCCGGCCGGAACAGGGGCAGGGTGATCTGGTCGTCGAGCGGCTCGAAGGTGACTTCGAGCGGCATGTCGAGCTCGAGCGCCTCCGGTGTCTGCGGGCAGCCGGTGATGTTGCTCATCATCCGCGGACCTTCCGCCAGCGCGACGACGGCGATCGCGTAAGGCGGCGTGAAGCCTGGCGCGGCCGGGCGGTGATTGATCACGTAGCTGTACAGCGTGCCCTTTCCCGACGCCTTGAACACGGTGACCTTGCGGCTGGCGCAGGACGGGCAGAACGGCCGCGGCGGAAAGTAGACGTGAGCGCAGGCGTCGCAGCGCTGCAGGCGCAACTCGCCGGCGCGTGTGCCGTCCCAGAAATGCTGCGTCTCCGGCGTCGGCTTGGGGCGTGCGCGCATCGGCTCGGCCATCCCGGTGATCCTCCCGTGAGGCGGGCTCCGTCGCCCGCTGCTTTGCCGTTTTGATGCGCCATTTGGCGAGGGGGCGTCAACGGTCCATCGCGCTGCGCATGCGGCCCTCCTGGTGGTGCAGAGGTGTCTTGGCGGCAATTGCCGCCCGATGAAAATTGGTCTTTGATGCTTTCAACATGATCGGAGACGAGATGAAGCTGCGTGACATCGCCCATTCCAGGACCGGCGACAAAGGGGACACTTCGAACATCTCGGTCATCGCCTATGATCCCAGGCACTATCCGCTGCTGCTCGCAGAGGTGACGGCGGAGCGGGTCAGGGCGCACTTTGCCGGCATTGTCTGGGGGGAGGTGGTCCGCTATGAGCTGCCCAACATCGCGGCGCTGAACTTCGTGATGAGCCGGGCGCTCGGCGGCGGGGTCACCCGTTCGCTGGCGCTGGATGCGCACGGCAAGTCGCTGAGTTCCGCGCTGCTCGATCTCGACATTTCGGCCGATGCCGCTCACCCTCGATAGGATGCCATGACCGCTGCCAATCCCACCCTCGCCGCGCTCGCCGACGATCTCGCCGCGGGACGCACGACCTCCCGCAAGCTCGTCGAGGACTGTCTCGCCCGCATCGCCGATCCCGCCGGCGAGGGCCAGCGCGCCTTCATCCACGTCGACAAGGAGGCGGCGCTTTCGGCCGCCGACGGCATGGACGCGCTGCGCAAGGCCAATGCGGCGCCGTCGCCTCACGCGGGCATTCCGATCTCGATCAAGGACCTGTTCGACATCAAGGGCCAGGTGACCCGCGCCGGCTCGCGTGCGCTGGAGGATTCCGCGCCGGCCGACGCCGATGCACCCGCGGTGGCGCGGCTGCGCAAGGCGGGCTTCGTCGTGATCGGCCGCACCAACATGACCGAGTTCGCCTATTCCGGCATCGGCATCAATCCGCATTACGGCACGCCGAAGAGCGCCTGGAAGCGCGACGTCGGCTATGTGCCCGGCGGCTCGTCCTCGGGCGCGGCGGTCTCCGTCGCCGACCGCATGGCCTATGGCGCGCTCGGCACCGACACCGGCGGCTCCTGCCGCATCCCCGCGGCGTTCAACGGCATCACCGGCTACAAGCCGACCCAGTCGCGGGTGCCGCTCGACGGCGGCGTGCCGCTGTCGACCACGCTGGACAGCTTTGGCCCGCTCGCCAACACGGTGGCCTGCTGTGCGGTGCTGGATTCCGTGCTCGCCGACGAGCCGATCCGGCCGCTGGCGCCGCGCCCGGTGAAGGGCCTCCGGCTCGCGGTGCCGACGACGATCGTGCTCGACGAGCTCGATGCCGAGGTGGCCGCGACGTTCGAGCGGTCGCTGGAGACGCTGGCGAAGCAGGGCGCGCTGATCGAGCGCATCGCATTCCCCGAGTTTCTCGACGTCGGCATCATCGGCGCCAAGGGCGGCTTCGCCGCCGCCGAGAGCTACGCCTGGCACCGCGTCCTGCTCACCGCGAAGGGCGACGTCTACGATCCGCGCGTCTCCGTCCGCATCATGCGCGGGGAGGCAATCACCGTGCCCGACTACATCGAGATGCTCAACGCGCGCCGCTCCCTGGTCACGCGCGCCGCCGCGCGCATCGCGCCCTATGATGCGCTGGTGATGCCGACCGCCGCGAACGCGCCGCCCAAAATCGCCGATCTCGCCGACGACGCCGCCTTCGCCCGCGAGAACATCCGCGCATTGCGCAACTGCACATTCATCAACATGATCGACGGCTGCGCCATCTCGCTGCCGGCCCATCGCCACGGCGAGGTCCCGGTCGGCCTGATGCTGGCGCAGGCCGGCGGCCACGACCGCAAGCTGCTGGAGATCGCAGCGGGCATCGAGGGCGTGGTGCGGGGCTGAGGCGGAGCAAGACGAGCCCGGAAATCGGGTGGCCGTCGGCCTGCATTCTGTCGCATCCTCGTCATTCCGGGATGCGCGCCCTTGCGCGCAGGCCCGGAATCCATAACCACGATCGAGCGTATGGATTCCGGGCTCGTCGCTGCGCGCCGCCCCGGAATGACAGCTGGGATTGATCCATGGCCAGACTCACACGGGCAGCGCCCCTTATCGATTCTCCCGTCGCGACCGGGATCGATGCGATCGATTGGGCGATGGTTGAACGCGACCTCGACGCCAGCGGCTGCGCGGTGTTGCCGCAGCTGGTCTCGCCCGAGGCGTGCCGCACGCTGGCGTCGCTCTATCCGGAGGACGGCCACTTCCGCAGCCGGGTGGTCATGGCGCGGCACGGGTTCGGGCGCGGCGAGTACAAGTATTTCGCTTATCCGTTGCCGCAGCCAATCGCGCGCTTAAGGCCGCAGCTCTATGCGCAGCTTGTTCCGATCGCCAATCGCTGGAACGCGACGATGGGGATCGACATCCAATACCCCGCTGAGCATGATGAGTTCCTCGCCCGCTGTCATGCCGCCGGCCAGGTCAGGCCGACGCCGCTGCTGCTGCAATATGACGAAGGCGACTACAACTGTTTGCACCAAGATCTCTATGGCGAGCACGTGTTTCCGCTGCAGGTGGCGATCCTGCTGTCCGAGCCCGGGCGCGATTTCGACGGCGGCGAGTTCGTGCTGACGGAGCAGCGGCCGCGGATGCAGTCGCGCGCCGAGGTGGTGCCGCTGCGGCAGGGCGATGCCGTGGTGTTCGCGGTCCACAATCGCCCCGTCCAGGGCACGCGCGGCAGCTACCGCGTCAACATGCGCCATGGCGTCAGCCGGCTGCGCGCCGGCCGGCGGCATACGCTCGGCGTGATCTTTCATGATGCGAAGTGAGGCGTATGACGGCTGATCTGTTCGATGCTCTCGAGGCGGGCGGGCCAGCGCGCGAGCAACTCGCGCCGGGCGCGACGATGCTGCGCGGCTTTGCGCGGCCGCATGAGATGGAGTTGATCACCGCCATCGAGGCGATCACAGCGGAGGCGCCGTTCCGCCGCATGATCACGCCCGGCGGCCATCAGATGTCGGTCGCGATGACCAATTGCGGGCCGCTCGGCTGGGTGACGGACCGCAGCGGCTATCGCTACGATCCCGTCGACCCGGAGAGCGGGCAGCCCTGGCCGGCGATGCCGCCGCTGTTGCGTGAGCTTGCCGAGAATGCCGCGCGCGAGGCCGGCTTTGCCGGCTTCGCGCCCGATGCCTGCCTGATCAACCGCTACGAGCCCGGGGCCAAGATGTCGCTGCACCAGGACCGCGACGAGCGCGACGTCGGCGCGCCGATCGTTTCGGTCTCGCTCGGTCTTCCCGCGACATTCCTGTTCGGCGGCCTCAAGCGGACCGACAAGACGCAACGCTATCGGCTCGTTCACGGCGACGTCGTCGTCTGGGGCGGGCCGGCGCGGCTCGCCTTTCATGGCATAGCTCCGCTCGCCGATGGCGAGCACGCGCTGCTCGGCCGCCGGCGCATCAACCTGACGTTTCGCCGCGCGCGGTAGTCCCGGCCGCTCTGTGACCTCGCGCATTTTGCAATGCGCCGCCCGCGCTCTATGCTGCGCCCGGGAGAGGGGCCATGAGCACTGTCGAACTTGCGGACGAGCGCGCGCCGGCGGCGACGCGGCTCGGACTTCACCTCGCGCTGCTGCAGCTGGTGTTCAGCCTGCTGTGGACCACCTACGTGATCTATCTGCCGAAGCTCGCGGCGCAGGCCGGCATCGCGCCGTCCGCCGTGATCCTGATCCTGATGCTGGACCAGGCGGTGTTCACGCTGTCGGATACGGCGATGGGCATCGCCGCCGATCGCATCGGGCCGCTCGCCAGCCGCTTCGGCGTCTTCATCGGTCTCGTCACGGCGGTATCCTGCGCCGCTTTCGTCGCGCTGCCGTTCGTGGCGGCGACCGCCGGTCCGGCCGTGTTCATCGGACTGATCGTGGTGTGGGCGCTGACGTCGTCGGTGCTGCGGGCGCCGCCTCTCACTCTGCTCGGGCGTCATGCGGCGCGGCCGGCCGTGCCGTTCCTGATGGCGCTGGT
Organism: Bradyrhizobium sp. SZCCHNS2022; assembly: GCF_032377575.1. Taxonomy (NCBI): domain Bacteria; kingdom Pseudomonadati; phylum Pseudomonadota; class Alphaproteobacteria; order Hyphomicrobiales; family Nitrobacteraceae; genus Bradyrhizobium; species Bradyrhizobium sp. SZCCHNS2022. The sequence continues at coordinate 727,804 of NZ_JAUHHZ010000001.1, forward strand.
GATGCTCGGCTATGGCGTGGCCGGCGCGGTGTCACCGTATCTCGGCGTGATCATGCGCGACTATGATGCGCGGCTGCCCTTCATCATCTCCTCGGCCGTGCTGCTGCTGACCGCGCTCGGACTTTCACGCGTCGCGCAAGCCGGTGGTCCGGCCGCAGCGCCGGCGGCGGCCAAGGCCGAGCCGAAGCCGCTGCGCGGGCTGCCGCTGCTGTTCATCGGCGCGATGGTGGTCCTGGCGCTCGGCTATCAGCTGCATTTCAGCATCAACAGCTCGGCGTTCTATCTCCGCTTTGCCAAGCCGGAGGATCTGCCGTGGCTGATGCCGGTGTTCTGGATCGGCTTCAATCTCGTGCTGTTTCCGGCGAGCGTGGTGGTCAAACATCGCGGCGGCCTGATCGTCATGGGCATCGCCGGGCTGCTCGGCGCGATCGCGATCGTGATCGCCGAGCTCGCGGGCGCGCTCACGGTGCTGATCGTGGCGCAGTTCATCGCCGGTGCGGCCTGGGGCTGCATGATGATGAGCGCGATCTCGGCCGCGCTCGCGATCGGGACGACCGGTGCCGAGGGCAAGGTGACCGGGCTGGTGTTCTCGGCGCTGGCGCTGGCCACGTTCGCGCGGATCGCGGCCGTTGCGGGCGGCCTGCAGAAGCTGCCGGACTATGCGCCGCTGGTGCAATGGGCGCCGGTCGCGTGCTGGTTCGTGGCCGGCGCCGGCCTGCTGGTGATGGCCGCCGCCGGATGGCAGGGACGCCGCGCGTCCCCGCCGTGAGACCGGTCAGACGCCCGCAGGCTTCGCCGGGTGGATGAAGGCCCAGGGCGAGACCTCGCTGTCGCGGGGCACCTCGATGTCGATCAGATAGGGGCCGCCATGAGCGAGCGCCTTTTCCAGCGCTGCCTTGAACTGATCCGGCGCAGTGACCCGGCTCGCGGCAACACCGAACGACTCCGCGAGCTTGACGAAGTCCGGATTGACGAGATCGGAGGCGACGACGCGGCCGTCGAAGCGCTCGCGCTGGTCGCGCCGGACATTGCCGTAGGAGTTGTTGTTGAACACCAGGGTGACGACGCCGATGTTGTATTGCACGGCGGTCGCCAGCTCCTGCACCGCGAACATGAAGCCGCCATCGCCGGTGATTGCCACCACGGGCTTGTCGGGATGCGCGACCTTGGCGCCGAGCGCGGTCGGGAAGCCCGCGCCGAGCGTGCCCTGATAGCCCGAGGTGATGAAGGTGCGCGGCTCGTACACCGGAAAGCCGTACCAGGAGGCGAAACCGACCTGCGATAATTCGTCGGTGACGATGGCGTCCGGCGGCAGCACCTCGCGCAGCACGTTCAGATAGGCCATCTGCGGCTGCACCTTCTGGATCTCCTGCAAGGTCGCGGCGCTGGCCTCGCGAATGGTCGCGCGGCGGCCGGAGGTCTTGCGGGTGCCCGCCTTGCCGACGGCCGCCGAGAGCGCGGCCGTCCCGGCCTTGGCATCGGCGACGATGCCGGCATCGACGATCAGGCGCCGCATTTCCGCGGGGTCGATGTCGATGCGGATCGACTTCAAGCCGTCCGGCTTGAACGGCCAGCGGAAGGTGGTCGGCAGTTCCATGCGCGTGCCGATGCCGATCATCAGATCGGTGGTCGGCCAGAGCTTGTAGGCCGCGGCCATGGTGAGGCCGAGCTCATGCGCGTTGGAGACGATGCCGCGCCCCGAACGGAACGCGACGACCGGCGCGTCGATCATCTCGGCGAGTTCGAGGATCTCCTCGCGCGCCTCGATCGCGCCGGAGCCGACGAAGATCATCGGCGCCTTGGCACCTGAGATCAGCGCGGCCGCCTTGGCGATGCGGTCGGGATCGGGCTGCGGCGGCGTGAACGGCGCGAGGGGCTTCGCTGCTGACGTCTCGGCCTTCTGCGTGAACACGTCCCACGGCATCTCCAGCGCGGCCGGACCGCGCCGTCCCGACAGCATCTCCTGGAAGGAGCGCGACACGAGCGTCGGCGCGCTGTCGGGATATTCGATGCGCTCGGCCCATTTGACGAAGGTGCGCAAGGTGGCGAGCTGGTCCGGCATCTCGTGCAGATGGCCACGGCCGCGGCCGAGATAATCCGTCGGCACCTGGCCGGTGAGGCACAGCACCGGCTCGTTGCAGCCGAATGCGGTGAGCAGCGCCGCACCGGCATTGAGCACGCCGGGGCCGGGGACGACGCTGAACACGCCGGGCTTGCCGCTGGCGCGGGCATAGCCGAATGCCATGTAGCCGCAGGCCTGCTCGTGGCGTGCGCCGACGACCTTCAACTGCGCCTGGTGGAAGGCGTCGAACAGTCCGTAGACCTGCGCGCCGGGCAGGCCGAACACGGTGTCGACGCCGTGGGCGACGAGCCCGCTGACGATGGCTTCGCCGCCGGTCATGATGGTCATGCTGTTCTTCCGTTTCTACTCTGCTTCGTCGATGACGCCGTTGCGCAACAGGCCGACGCCCTTGGCCTCGATCTCGATGACATCGCCGGGCTTGAGATAGCGCGGCGGGTCGAACCGCGCACCGGCGCCGGTCGGGGTGCCCGTCACGATCACGTCACCGGGCACCAGCGTCGTGAAGGTCGAGATGTAGTTGATGAGATAGCGGAAGCCGAAGATCAGCCGCGACGTGCGATCGTCCTGGCGCAGCTCACCATTGACGTGCGTCGTCAGCCGGACATCGGCGATCTGGCTCTCGCTGGTGTAGGGCACGATCCAGGGCCCAAGGCTGCCGGTTGAGTCGAAATTCTTGCCCTGCGTCACGTTGAACTTGGCGTGCCGCACCCAGTCGCGGATCGTGCCTTCGTTACACAGCGTCAGCGCGGCAATGTGATCCAGCGCCTGGGCCTCCGGGATGTGCCGGCCAGCCTTGCCGATGACCAGCACCAGCTCGCCTTCGTAGTCGAGCTGCGGCGAGGCGCGCGGGCGCACCAATGGCGTCTCATGGCCGACGAAGGAACGCGGCGTCCGCATGAACATCGACGGATACTTCGGCGCGTCCTGACCGTCCTTGTACTCGGCGTTGCGGTCGGGATAGTTGACGCCGATGCAGATGATCTTCTCCGGCGAGGGGATCGGCGGCAGCCAGGTGATCGCATCGAGGCCGTGATCCGGCGACAGGCCGGCGGCGGTCTCGATCAGCCGGGGCAGGGCGCCCGCGGCAATGACTTCGCGCAAGGTCGGATAGTCCTTCGTAAAGCGCGCGGAGAGATCGACGAGACCTTTGTCAGTGACGAGCCCGTAGCGGACAGAACCATTGGCAGAGTAGGTCGCGAGGCGAGGGGAGGTCATGGGCATCTCTCCTTACACGCCGAGCCGCTGGATCTTGTGGGTGCCGCGCGCCAAGGAGACGTGCTTGGTCTCCATGTAGAAGTCGAACGAATAGTCGCCGCCGTCGCGGCCGATGCCGGACGCCTTCATGCCGCCGAAGGGGGTCGGCAGATGGCGGACGTTCTCCGAATTCAACCAGATCATGCCGGCCTCCAGCGCGTCGGCGACGCGCAACGCGCGGCCCATGTCGCCGGTCCAGACATAGCCGGTGAGGCCATACTGCACGTCATTGGCGATCGCGATCGCGTCGGCCTCGTCGCGGAACGGGATCACGGTGAGGAACGGCCCGAACACCTCCTCCTGCGCGACGCGCATGGTCTGGCTCGCGCCGGTCACCAGCGTCGGCTCGACATAATGGCCGCCGCCTGGACCATCGAACCGCTTGCCGCCGACGGCGATGATCGCGCCGTCCTGCCGGGCAACGTCGGCATAGGAGCAGACCTTGGCGAGGTGCCGCTCATGGATCAGCGGCCCGATCTCGGTCGCGGGATCGAGCGGATGACCCACTTTCAGCGCGCGCACGCGGGCGGCGAGCCTGGCGGTGAAAGTCTCGGCAATGCTTTGCTGGACCAGCAGGCGGCTGGACGACGTGCAGCGCTCGCCGTTGAGCGAGTAGATCATGAACACGACCGCATCGAGCGCACGCTCGAGATCGGCATCGTCGAACACGATCACCGGGTTCTTGCCGCCGAGCTCGAAATGCACGCGCTTCAGGGTCGGCGCGCCCTGCGCCATGATCGCGGAGCCGGTCGAGCTCTCGCCGACGAATCCGATCGCCTTGATGGCGGGATGCTCGGTCAGCGCCTTGCCGGCCTCCTCACCGAAGCCATGCACCGTGTTCAGCACGCCGTCGGGAATGCCAGTGTCCTTGGCGAGCTTGGCCAGCCACTGCGCCGTGACCGGCGACCACTCCGCCGGCTTGTGCACGACCGTGCAGCCGGCCGCGAGCGCCGGCGCGATCTTCCAGGTCGACAGCATGAACGGCGTATTCCATGGCGTGATCACGCCGACCGGGCCGATCGGCACCCGGGTCGAGATGTTCCAATGCTCGTCGCTCGGCGTGCTCAGCCCGTCGCGGGCCTCGGTGCATTTGTCGGCGAAGAAGCGGAAATTCTCGGCGGCACGGATCGCGGCCTTGGCCATGAAGCGATAGGCCTGCCCGGTGTCGATGCATTCGAGCACGGCGATGTCGTCGGCATGATCCTCGATCGCGTCGGCCACCCGATGCAGCAGCTTGCGCCGCATCGAAGGCGCCATGTCGCGCCAGGATTTGAAGGCGAGCGCCGCCGACGTCGCCGCCCGGTCGATATCCTCCGCATTGCCGCGCGCGACCTTGGCCAGCACGGTATTGTCGATCGGCGACTTCGTCTCGAACGTCGCGCCCGAGATGGCCGGCACCACCTTGCCGTCGATGAAGTGGCCGATGCCCTCGTCCTTCAGCTTCGCGAGCAGGGGCGCAGCACGATCGAGATTGGCCTTGTAGATATCGGCTTTGGGGCTGGCCTTATCCATGGGATGCCTCCGCTTTCAGGGCGTTGTGGCTTTCAGGGCGTCGTGGATGTTGTTGCGCTTCCAACTGGTCGCGGCGTCGTTGATCTGCATGTCGAAGGACAGTGCGAACTTGCTGCTGGCGAACACCGGATCGAGGTAGTCCGAGAGCGCCTTGAACACGTGCGCGCCGGCCTTCTGCCGCGCCGGCAGGTCGCGGCCTTCACCGAGCCGCAGCAGCATGGCGAGGAAGGCGGCGTCGGGCTTGCCGTCGGCAATCGCGTAGTGCTCGCAGCGGATCGCGCGCACGCGGATGCCGCCGATCGGGAATATCCCGGTCTCGCTGGCGGCTTGGCGGACCACCTCGCAGACGTTGTCCATCCTGACAAAGCCGTCGAGATTGGCGGAGTATTCGATGCTGAAATGCGGCATGGTGCGACAGCTCCGGTGCAGGCGTCAGGCGAAGTAGCAGCTCACCGTTCCATACGGGCCGTAGTCGGCCTGGATCGTGTCGCCCTTGCGCGCCTCGATCGGCCGGATGAACGAGCCGGCGAGGACCACCTGGCCTGGTTCGAGGGCAAGCCCGTGCGCCGCGATCTTGTTGGCGAGCCAGGCAACGGCCGTCGCCGGGTTGTTCAGGACGCCGGCAGCCAGACCAGTCTCTTCCAACTGGCCGTTCTTATAGCAGAGTGCGCCGATCCAACGCAGGTCGGCGTCGAGCGGTCGCAATGGCCGGCCGCCGAGCACGATGCCGGCATTGGCCGCATTGTCCGCGATCGTGTCGAAGATCTTGCGTGTCGCTTTGGTCGCGGGATCCACCCGCTCGATCCGAGTATCCAGGATTTCCAGCGCGGGCACCACGAAGTCGGTTGCGTTGAGCACGTCGAACAGCGTGCAGTCCGGTCCCGACAGGCGGTGCTTCATGACGAAGGCCAGCTCCGCCTCGATCCGTGTCGCGATGAAGCGATCGGATGGAACGAGCCCGCCATCCGCAAAGAACATGTCGTCGAGCAGCACGCCGGAGTCGGGCTCGTCGATGTTGAGCGCGCTCTGCATGGCCTTCGACGTCAGCCCGATCTTGTGCCCCTTGATGATGCGTCCCTCGCCGACCTTGATGTCGATCCAGGCCTTCTGAATCGCATAGGCATCCGCGATCGTGATGTTCGGATGCTCCTGGGAGATCTGCCTGATTTGGCGACGGCTCTTCTCAGCCAGATCCAGGCGTTGGGCGCAGGTGCTGATTTGGTCGCTCGACAGGGGCATGAACAAACCGTGCGAAAAAGGGATGCCGGCGAATGATTAACATGTTAAGTTTTGGCGGGCAAATCGAAAGCAGGTTTGCTGCAGTGCGAATATCCGGGTGGGGAGCACGGGCGCCGCTATGAGCCAACGCAAGGCCAGGACCGTGAAGCCGGTCGCCAGGGAGGCGCGGCAGGTGCCGATGCGCGACTTCTCGCAATCATTGCCGATGGCACTGTTGCGGGCGCGCGAGGCGGTGATGCGGCAATTCCGGCCGAGCCTGCGGCAGCATGGCTTGACCGAGCAGCAATGGCGTATCCTGCGTGCGCTGGCAGCGGTCGACGCCATCGAGGTGACGGAGTTGGCGCGGGTCGCCTTCCTGCTTGGTCCGAGCCTGTCGCGTATCCTGCGCGACCTCGAGGCGCGCGGTCTGATCCAACGCGAGGCCGACGTCCGCGACCTGCGCAGAGGGGTGCTGTCGATCTCCACGAAGGGTTTGAAGCTGATTGCGCAGGTGGCGCCGAACTCGGAGGCGATCTACGCGTCGATTGCGCGGCGCTTTGGCGCACGCAAGCTTGCCGCGTTGCACAAAATGCTGGATGAGCTGGAGCGCAGCATGGGGAGCGATGTCGCGCTCGGCAGTGATACCGACGAATGAGGCGGTGCAAACATCACGCAATTTCGTCCTGATGCGGCCGTCCTGCTTGGCAGGCTGTTCGACAGTTTGATAAGAAGCGATGCAATGGAGCGGAGATGGCGTGCGTCGCAGGCATGGCAAACCATGCTAACTCTGTTTTCGCATGCTGATCTAACCCGCGAGTTGTCATGGTCACTATCAAGGTTGCGCACCTCATCGATTTCGTCGCCGACGTCTTCGAGCATGCCCACTCCTCGCCCGAGGAGGCGCGCCGGATCGCAACCTATCTCACCACGGCCAACCTGACCGGGCACGACAGCCATGGCGTGATCAGGGTCCCGGTCTACATCCGCTGGCAGAAAATGGGCTCGATCGTGCCCAACCAGACCGCGGAGATCGTCGTCGATACGCCGTCATTGGTGGTGGTCGACGGCAAGTTCGGTTACGGCCAGACGGTGACGCCGCAGGCGGTGAAGATCGGCATCGAGCGCTGCAAGAGCAGCGGGCTCGCGGCGATGGCGCTGCGCAATTCCGGCCATCTCGGCCGCGTCGGCGACTGGGCCGAGATGGCGGCGGCAGAAGGGCTCGTCTCGATCCATTTCGTCACGGCCGCGGGCTCGCTGCTGGTTGCGCCCTACGGCGGCGTCGAGAAACGGTTCTCGACCGCGCCTTATTGCGTCGGCATCCCGCGCCAGGGACAGGATCCGATCGTGCTCGATTTCGCGACCTCGATCGTCGCGGAAGGCAAGGTTCTGGTGGCGAGCCGCGGCGGCAAGAAGCTGCCCAAGGGGGCGTTGATCGATGCCGACGGCACGCTCAGCGAAGATCCGGCGGTGCTCTATGGTCCCTACGAGGCAGAGGGGACGCGCGACCACACCAAGGGGACCGGCGCGATCCGCGCCTTCGGCGAGCACAAGGGTTCGGGCCTTGCCTTCATCTGCGAGCTGCTGGGCGGTGCGCTGACCGGCACCGGGGCGACCTCGGCGGGCCGGCGCTTCGCCAACGGCATGCTCGCGATCTACATCGATCCCAAGGTGGTCGATCCCGCCAATTTCTTCGATGGCGAGATCACGCGCTACACCGATTTCATCCGGGAGACCAAGCCTGTCTCGGGCGTCGATCAGGTGCTGGTGCCGGGTGACCCCGAGCGCAAGATGCGGGCCGAGCGCACGGCCAACGGTGTGCCCTTGCCCGATGACACGTGGGCGGCGATCGTGAGCACGGCCCGCGAGGTCGGCGTCAGCGAAGCGAGCATCCAGCGGGCGACATCGTGATGGCCGTGTGACCGCCGACGGCGTGATGCAATCCGCAGCCGGACGTTCGGGATTGCATCGTGCTGCACGATCGGCGAGAACGAATTCAACAACACAGATCGATTGAACAACAAGGGAAGGAAACGCAGTCGTGGCGAACAACAAGGTCAAGCAGCTCTGGGCCGAAGGCAAGACGGTGGTGAATGCCTGGCTCGCGATCCCCTCGGGATTCTCCGCGGAGGTCGTGGCGCAGTGCGGCTTCGACAGCGTCACCGTGGACATGCAGCATGGCGTGCAGGATTATCTGTCGATGGTGCAGTGCTTCCAGGCGATGCACGCTCATCCGGTGACACCGATGGTGCGCGTGCCGTGGAACGAGCCCGGCATCATCGGCAAGGTGCTCGACGGCGGCGCCTATGGCGTCATCTGCCCGATGGTCAACACGGCGCAGGAAGCGCGCAACCTCGTCTCCTATTCCAAATATCCGCCGAAGGGCGTTCGCTCCAACGGCCCGATCCGCTCGGGCATGTATGGCGGCGCGGGCGAGTACCAGAAGACGGCCAATGACGAGATCGTGCTGCTGCCGATGATGGAAACCCGGACGGCGGTCGAGAACATGGAGGCCATCCTCGACGTCGAGGGCATCGACGGCGTCTATATCGGCCCGTCCGACCTCGGCTTCTCCTATGGCCTGGTGCCGAAGCTCGACCGTGACGAGCCGGAGATCCTCAAGATCTATGAGAAGATCGTGAAGGAATGCGGCAAGCGCGGCCTCAATCCCGGCATCCATTGCAGCGGCGCCGAAGGCGCGGTCCGGGCCATCAACATGGGCTTCAAGCTGGTCACGCTGTCGAACGAGGTCGGCTTGATGCAGGTCTATGCCCGCCAGCAGGTCGCGCAGACCCGCAACGAGTCCGGCGGCAAGGCCTGAGGGCGAATTGCGAATAGGGAGTAGCGAATAGGGGACTCATCCATTCGCTATTCGCGACTCGCTATGCGCATTTCTGGTTGCGACCGATCGACCCAAACGAGAGAGACTGCCATGGCTCCCGCCCCCGTCATCCGGCTTCATCCCGAGGATAGCGTGCTGATCGCGCGCGCGAGCCTGCCGCCGGGGCTCGCGGTTGCCGATGGGGTGATGACGGTCGACAGGATTCCGGCGGGGCATAAGGTCGCGGTGCGGCCGATCGCGCAGGGCGAGCCGATCCGCCGTTATGGCCAGATCATCGGCTTCGCCACCGCGCCGATCGCGCCCGGGCAGCATGTTCATACACAGAACTGCGGCATGGGCGATTTCGCCAAGGACTACGCCTATGGCGTCGACGTCAAGCCGACGCCGAACTTCGATCTCCCCGCCACGTTCGAGGGCATCCGCCGCCCGGACGGGCGGGTCGCGACCCGCAACTATATCGGGCTGCTGACCTCGGTGAACTGCAGCGCGCATGTCGCGAGCCTGGTGGCCGACGTCTTCAAGCGGAATCCGTTCACCGGCGACGATCCGCTGGCCGACTACCCCCATGTCGACGGCGTCGTCGCGCTGACGCACAAGACCGGCTGCGGCATGACGCTCGACGAGCCGCTCAAACTGTTGCGGCGAACGCTCGGCGGCTACGCGCGGCACGCGAATTTTTCTGCGGTGATCGTCCTTGGCCTCGGCTGCGAGGCCAATCAGATCGGCGGATTGATGGAGGAGCAGAAGCTCGCCGGCCGCCTGCGCGCCATGGACATTCAGGAGGTCGGCGGTACCCGCAAGACCGTCGAGGCCGGCATCGCCTTCGTGAAGGAGGCGTTGACGGATGCCAACAAGGTCAGACGCGAGACGGTTCCGGCGAGCGAGTTGACGGTCGCTCTGCAATGCGGCGGCTCCGATGGCTATTCCGGCATCTCGGCCAATCCAGCGCTCGGCGCCGCCAGCGATCTCCTGGTGCGGCATGGTGGCACGGTGATCCTGTCGGAGACGCCCGAGACCTACGGCGCCGAGCATCTGCTCACGCGCCGCGCCGTCAGCCGCGACGTCGGCGAGAAGCTCGTCTCCCTGATGCGCTGGTGGGAAGAGTATACGGCGCGCGAGGGCGCGGAGATGAACGCAAATCCCAGCCCGGGCAACAAGGCCGGAGGCCTGACCACGATTCTCGAAAAGTCGCTCGGCGCGATGGCCAAGGCCGGCAGCACCAATCTGGTGGATGTGCTGCATTATGCCGAAGCCGTCACCAAGAAGGGCTTCGTGTTCATGGATACGCCCGGCTACGACCCGGTTGCAGCGACCGGGCAGGTGGCTGGCGGCGCCAATCTCGTCTGCTTCACCACCGGACGTGGCAGCGTGTTCGGCTGCAAGCCGGCGCCGTCCATCAAGCTCGCGACCAACACGCCGATGTACAGGCGGATGGAAGACGACATGGACGTCAACTGCGGCACCATCCTCGACGGCGAGGAGACGGTGCAGGAGTGCGGGCAGCGCATCTTCGAGCTGATGTTGAAGACCGCCTCGGGGCAGCCGACCAAGAGCGAGAGCTTCGATTTTGGTGGGGCGGAGTTCGCACCCTGGGTGCTCGGCGCGACGATGTAGCCGGCATCGCTCAGCTATTCAGCTGCTTTGCATCGTGTTGCCGGACGTTTCCGTGCCGGCATCTGATCGCAGCTGAGATCGTCACCGTGCTGAGACTGGATCGCAACTGAGATCAGATGACAGGTCGGGAGCGCCGCCGTGGGCTGGCCGCGCTGACGCGCGCGCGACAGCGGCGCCGAACAATTTACCGCTGGTGGCCGAGGCCGATGCCGAGCGCCAGGGCCTTCTGACGGAGCGAGCCTTCAGTCCGCTTCATCGCCTTGGCGATCTTGGCAACCGGGGTCTTGGACTTCGAGTGCTGCTTCAGCAGCTTGATGTCGGCGGGCGTATAGGGTTTCCGCGCCAACTTCTTGGTAGCTGCCTTCTTAGCTGTCTTCGCCACTTGATTCTCCTTTTGGCAATGTGGGCTCTAAATAGCACGTGTAGTCGAGCTATCAAGCGATTGCGGCAAATGCAACGCTATTAGTTCTTGTTAGTTCATCATTGGGGGTTAATCCCGTCTTTGACAAACTGGTCAATCTTCCGTGAGCCTGCGGTGCTCGCCTGTGGACAAGTATGGGGAATGCCGCTGTCGCGGGTTGTTTGTTCCTCTCTCGTTCTTCATGCGGGCTCGAATTGGGGCGCGCGCCGGCCGGAAAAGCGACCGGTACGTGCAGTCGAGACACATGATCGGCGCCTGATAGGACCCTGAGTCCGTCGGTGAATGCCGTGTGTCGGGCCTTAGGATGGTTCAATAGGCAGCTCTGCCCTTTGTTAGTGCTTGATCCCTGGGCATGGCAATGGTCTGCTTAAAAAAGTTGCTGGAGCGCCGAACACGTGTCAATCTACGTCGCATTACATCACGTCACCCATTACAAATATGATCGTCCGGTCGAGCTGGGCCCGCAGACCATCCGCCTGCGCCCTGCACCACATACCAGGACGCCGGTGCTGAGCTATTCGCTCAAGGTCACGCCGCCCAATCATTTCGTAAACTGGCAGCAGGACCCGCAGGGAAACTGGCTTGCGCGCTATGTTTTCCCGGAGAAGGTGAACGAACTCAAAATCGAGGTCGATTTCACGGCACAGATGACCGTGATCAACCCGTTCGACTTCTTCGTCGAGCCTTATGCCGACAGTTTTCCGTTCGCTTACCCCGACGGTCTCAAGGTGGAACTGGCGCCTTATCTGGAAACGATCGAGCCGGGGCCGTTGTTCGCCGAATACTTGAAGTCGATTCCCCGCGAGGCCGACAACACCGTCAACTATCTCGTCGAGCTCAATGCACAGTTGCAGAAAAAGATTCGTTATATCATTCGGATGGAGCCCGGCGTTCAGACTCCGGAGGAGACGCTGTCGTCCGGAGCCGGCTCCTGCCGCGACTCGGCGTGGCTACTGATCCAGACGTTGCGTCATCTCGGCCTCGCCGCTCGTTTCGTCTCCGGCTATTTGATACAGCTCCGTCCCGACATCGATCCGGTCGAGGGCCCGGTGGAGGTCGAGAGCGACTTCACCGATCTGCATGCCTGGGCCGAAGTCTATCTTCCTGGCGCCGGCTGGATCGGCTTCGATGTGACCTCGGGCATGCTCGCGGGCGAGGGGCATATCCCGGTGGCGGCGACGCCGCACTATCACTCGGCCGCGCCGATCAGCGGCAGTGCCGGCATTGCCGAGGTCGAGTTCGCCTTCGAGATGAATGTGCGGCGCATCCGCGAGGCGCCGCGCATCACCCGGCCTTTCTCCGATGAATCCTGGGACAAGCTCGATCAGCTCGGCGAAGCCGTCGACGCCGATCTCGTCGCTCACGACGTGCGACTGACGATGGGGGGCGAGCCGACCTTCGTGTCGATCGACGACATGGAATCGGCAGAGTGGAATACGGCCGCGGTCGGTCCGGCCAAGCGCGGTCTTGCCGACAGCCTGATCAGGCGGCTGCGCGCGCGGTTCGCGCCGGGCGGCCTGCTGCATTATGGCCAGGGCAAATGGTATCCCGGCGAAAGCCTGCCGCGCTGGGCGTTCGGTCTGTATTGGCGCAAGGATGGCGAGCCGATCTGGCGCAATCCGGATCTGATCGCCAGCGTCGATGGTCCGCGCATGGCGACGATCGCGGACGCCCAGCGTTTCCTCGACACGACGGCGGAGACGCTGGGGCTCGAGCCCGACTACGTGATGCCGGCGTTCGAGGACCCCGCGCACTGGCTACAGAAGGAAGCTGCGCTGCCCGAAAACGTCGACGCGCTCGATTCCAAGCTCGCCGATCCCGAGGAGCGTGCGCGCATGGCGAGGGTGTTTGACGAAGGGCTGCACATTCCGCGCGGCTTCGTCCTGCCGATCCAGCGCTGGAATGCACAGCCGCGGCGCTGGCGCAGCGAGCGCTGGGGCCTGCGGCGCAAGCGGCTGTTCTTGATCCCCGGCGACTCGCCCCTCGGGCTCCGGCTGCCGATCGGCTCGCTGGTCTACATTCCGCCGGAAGATTTCCCTTATGTCCACGAGCAGGACCCGATGGAGCCGCGCGGCCCGCTGCCGTCCTACACGCAGGGACGTCCGGTCATCGTGCCGCAGGTCCCGCCGTTGAAGGCGCTCGACCGCCCGCCGCAACCGCAGCAGGATGTGCAGTATCAGTACTGGGGCGGGCTCGGCGTGCGCACCGCGATGTCGGTCGAGATCCGCGACGGCATTCTCTGCGTGTTCATGCCGCCGGTCGAAACTATCGAGGACTACCTCGAGCTGATTGCATCGGTCGAAGCGACGGCCGAGGCGATGCAGATCAAGGTTCATGTCGAAGGCTATGCGCCGCCGTTCGATCCGCGCATCGACGTGATCAAGGTGACGCCCGATCCGGGCGTGATCGAGGTCAACATTCAGCCGGCCACGAGCTGGCGGCAATCCGTCGACATCACCTTCGGACTCTATGAGGATGCGGCGAAGGTGCGGCTCGGCGCCAACCGCTTCCTGATCGACGGCCGTCACACCGGCACCGGCGGCGGCAATCATGTCGTGGTCGGCGGCTCTTCGCCGCCGGATTCGCCATTCCTGCGCCGCCCGGATCTGTTGAAGAGCCTCGTGCTCTATTGGCAGCGGCATCCGGCGCTGTCCTATCTGTTCTCGGGCATGTTCATCGGACCGACCAGCCAGGCCCCGCGCATCGACGAGGCGCGGCATGACAGCCTTTATGAGCTGGAGATCGCGCTGGCCAATGTGCCCCATGTCGGGCAGAGCGTGCCGCTATGGCTGGTCGACCGGCTCTTCCGTCACCTGCTGGTCGACATCACCGGCAACACCCACCGCTCCGAGATCTGCATCGACAAGCTGTATTCGCCGGAAGGGCCCACGGGCCGTCTCGGCCTCGTCGAATTCCGCGCGCTCGAAATGCCGCCCGATCCGCGCATGTCGCTGGCGCAGCAACTGCTGATCCGCGCGCTGATCGCCAAATTGTGGCGCGAGCCGCAGGAGGGCAAGTTCGTGCGCTGGGGCACGGCGCTGCATGACCGCTTCATGTTGCCTCACTTCATCTGGGAAGACTTTCTTGATGTGCTGGATGAGCTCCGGTCGTCCGGCTACGACTTCTCGCCGGACTGGTATCAGGCGCAGCTCGAGTTCCGTTTTCCGACCTTCGGCCGCGTTCAGCATGGTGGGGTGACGCTGGAGCTGCGGCAGGCGCTGGAGCCATGGCACGTGCTGGGCGAGGAGGGCGCCGCCGGCGGCACCGTCCGTTACGTCGATTCCTCGGTCGAGCGGCTTCAAGTGAAAGCTGAAGGCTTCATCGAAGGCCGCCATCTCATCACCTGCAATGGTAGGAGGATGCCGATGACGGCGACGGGCCGGTCTGCCGAGGCGGTCGCCGCCGTTCGTTTCAAGGCATGGCAGCCGGCCTCCGGCCTGCACCCCACCATTCCCGTGCATTCGCCGCTCACCTTCGACCTGATCGACACCTGGAACGGCCGTTCGCTGGGCGGCTGCGTCTATCACGTGGCCCATCCGGGCGGACGCAACTACGACACCAAGCCGATCAACTCCTATGAGGCGGAGGCCCGGCGGCTGGCCCGATTCCAGGATCACGGCCACACTCCCGGACGAATCGCCATGCCGCCCGAGGAACGCACAAATGAATTCCCGATGACCCTCGACTTGCGCAGGCCGCTCCTGCATTGATGAAACGGAGTTGGTGCGGAGGACCAGGGTATGGACGGCCCGAGTGGCCAGGACCAGAGAGCGAGCGCCGCCGGTCGGCCGGCGGCACGTCCTCCTCTGCGCCGGGCCGCGCACTGGGCCCGCGACTATGCCCGGCTGCCCGGAATTCCGGATGAGTTCATCGGCGCCGACGGCGAGCCGCGCCCGGTCTGGAATCGCTTTGCCGATACGTTCGCCGCGCTCGCGCCGACCGACATCGACCGCCGCTTTGCCTCGGCCGATCGTCATCTGCGCGAGGCCGGCGTCACTTACCGCTCGCCGGGCGACAATGCCGAGCGCTCCTGGCCGCTGAGCCACCTGCCGCTGCTGATCGACGAGACCGAGTGGACGCAGCTGTCTCAGGGGATCGTTCAGCGCGCCGAGCTGCTCGAACGCGTGCTGCAGGACATCTACGGCGCGGGCCGGCTGGTGGCGAGCGGCGCGCTGCCGGCCGCGGCCGTCGCCGGCTCCAGCGAATATCTGCGCCCGGTCTGCGGCGTCAAACCACCCGGCGGCCGCTTTCTCAGCATCTATGCCGCCGACATCGGCCGCGGTCCCGATGGCCGCTGGTGGGTGCTCAGCGATCGCACCCAGGCGCCGTCCGGCATGGGCTATGCGCTGGAGAACCGGCTGGTGCAGTCGCGCGCCTTCTCCTCGATCTACAAGTCGATGAACGTCGAGCGGCTCGCGCCGTTCTTCGAGGCGTTCCGCGATGCGCTGCGCGCCAGCGCCGATCGCGACGAGCCGCGCATCGGCGTGCTGACGCCGGGCACGTTCAGCGAGACCTATTTCGAGCACGCCACGTTGGCGCGCTATCTCGGCTTCCTGCTGGTCGAAGGCGACGACCTCGCCGTCAGCGGCGACCGCGTGCACATCCGCACCGTCGCCGGGTTGAAGCGCGTCGACGTGCTGCTGCGGCGGCTGGATTCCAACTCGCTCGATCCGCTCGAGCTCGATGCCGCCTCGCGGCTCGGCGTCGCCGGGCTGATGGACGTGGTGCGCAAGGGCGGCGTCGTGCTCGCCAACATGCCGGGCTCCGGCGTGCTCGAGGCGCGCGCGCTGCTCGGCTTCCTGCCGAGCCTGTGCCGGCGCGTGCTCGGCGAGGATCTCAAGATTCCGCATATCGCGACCTGGTGGTGCGGCCAGAAATCGGCGCGCGACGAGGTGCTGTCGCGGCTCGACGAGTTCGCCATCGAAGGCGCCTATGGCCGCGCCGTGCCGGGATTCGCTGCAGGCGGCCCGGTGCTGGCCAGCGAGCTCTCGGCCCCCGAGCGCGAGCGGCTGCGGGCTGCGATCAGCCAGCGCGGCATCGACTATGTCGGCCAGGAGGTGGTGCGGCTGTCGACCACGCCGGTGTGGGAGGATGGCAGGATCGCGCCGCGTCCGTTCGTGCTGCGCGTGTTCGCCGCCGCCACGCCGGACGGCTGGACCGTGATGCCCGGCGGCTTCTGCCGCATCGCCGACAAGCTCGATGCGCGCGCGGTGTCGATGGGCGACGGCGCGCGGGCGGCCGACGTCTGGGTCGTCGCCGACAAGGCGGTGGCCGCGCGGACGCTGTTGCCGGGCTCCGACAATGTCCGGATCCGCCGCATCGCCGGCGTGCTGCCGAGCCGCGCCGCCGACAATCTGTTCTGGCTCGGCCGCTATCTCGAGCGCGCCGAGGCGACGCTGCGATTGATCCGCGCGCTCGCCGCCCAGCACCGCGATCCCGGCAAGGGGTCGCCGGCGCAGCTCAACACGGCCGAGCGCATCCAACGGCTGCTGCTGGCCTGGGGCGCGATCGCGCAGACCTCGCGCACGCAGGGGGCGCGCGTCGCCGACGAGGCGCTGCAGTCGGAAGATCAATTCGGCTCGGCGCTGTCGCTGCTGAAGTCGGCGCAGCGCACCGCGATCTCGCTGCGCGAGCGGTTGTCGCCCGATGCGTGGCAGGTCATCACCGAGATGTCGAACCGGCTCGCCCAGGACATCGATGATGACGACGCTGTCGTCAGCACGGCCGAGCTGCTGCTCGAGAAGCTCGCGAGCTTCGCCGGCCTCGCCCAGGAGAACATGAACCGCGCCGCCGGCTGGCGCTTCCTCGACATGGGGCGGCGCGTCGAGCGCGCCATCAACACCGCGCGCTTCGCGCGCCAGTTCGGCTATGACGAGGCAACGCCCGAGGATCTCGACGTCCTGCTCACATTGGTCGACTGCCAGATCACCTATCGCTCGCGCTATCTGATCGGCCCGTCGCTGGCGCCGATCCGTGATCTCGTCGTGCTCGACCTCTACAATCCGCGATCGGTCGCATTCCAGATCGAGGTGCTGAACGAGCACATCGCGGGGCTGCCGGTGCTGAAGGAGAACGGCCTGATCGAAAGGCCGCAGCGGCTCGCCATCTCGCTCGGCGCGCGGCTGACGGCTGCGGAGGCCGCCCATCTCGATGGTCGCACCTTGTTTGCGCTGGAGCAGGACCTGCTCAATCTGGCAGAAGCGATCGGACAGCATTATTTCCCGCACGGCCCGAATGCGACTCGGCCGGAAAAGCTCACGGGCCTCGCGTGATCTACGACATCCGGCATGTCACGACCTATGAGTATGAAAGCGCGGTCAGCTTCGCGCGCTGCTCGCTCCGGCTGGAGCCGCTCAGCGGCGACGGCCAGGAGCTGATCTCGCACAGCGTCGACATCCGGCCCCGCCCATCGGAGCGAACGGCGCGGCGCGACTTCTTCGGCACGCTGACCGAGAGCGTCGTGATCGACACCCAGCACCGCCATTTGCGCATCGACTCGCGCTCGCGGGTCAAGCTGATGCGCACACCGCCCGAGCGCGACGCGACCAGCGCGAGCTGGGAAAGCGTTCGCGACGATGCCTTCGAGGCGACCAGCCTCGGCCCGGCCTCGCCGATCGGCTACGTGTTCGCCAGTGCGCTGGTCCCGGTGCTGCAGCCGGTGACCGATTATGCAGCCGCGAGCTTCAAGGCGGAGACCGGCATCGTGGCCGGTGCCGCCGACCTGATGCGGCGCATCCGCAACGAGTTCAAATACGACCCGAAGGCGACGGTGATCTCGACGCCGCTGCGCGAGGTGTTCGACAATCGCCACGGCGTCTGCCAGGATTTTGCCCATGTCATGATCGCGGGCCTGCGGGGCCTCGGTCTGCCCGCGGCCTATGTCAGCGGCTATCTGAGGACGATTCCCCCGGAGGGCGAGAAGCAGCTGCAGGGCGCCGATGCCACCCACGCCTGGGTGTCGCTGTGGTGCGGCGAGGCGCTCGGCTGGATCGGCTTCGATCCGACCAACGATCTCGTCGTCGGCAACGATCACATCATCCTCGGCATGGGCCGTGACTTCTCCGACGTCTCGCCGATCGACGGCATCATCGTCGGCTCGCCGAAGCAGAAGCTCGGCGTCGCCGTCGACGTCGTGCTGGTCGAGTAGGGCAGTTCCCCGCCGGGAACGTCCGGAACATTTTTCTCGCATCGCACTTGATCCGCCCGAGGGGCCCGAATGGGGGCTGGCTGACCCTTTCGAGCGATGGAGTGATCGAGATGAAACGCGTTGCAATCCTCATTGGCTTCGTCGGCGCCTGCGTCGCCGGCTCTGCCTCGGCCCAGCCGAGCGCCAACCTCACCGGCACCTACCGCTGCATCCAGATGTGCCGCGACGGCATGATCGGCGCGCCGGCCTTCGTGACGCAGAACGGCGATTCCGTGAACCTGACCACCGAGACCGGCGAGTCCCTGCAGGCCTGGCCGGACTGGAATGCGCCCAACAGCCGGCTCTGGATCGATGCGCGTGACGAGAGCGCGGTGTATTCGCCCGACGGCATGCGCATCCAATTCGATGACGGCCGCGTCTGGCAGCGCGACCTGCCGCCGCCGCTGATCGTCCAACGAGCGCCGGTGGTGTACGGGCGGTAAGCGGTCGCTGTTAGGAAGGCCCTCGTGCACGCGGGGGCTTTCCGCTTCCAGTGAGTTGGAATGTGCCCCGCCAAAAAATCAGTGTGGTCCCGGCGAACGCCGGGACCCATAACCCCAACTGTCTGTTGGGCGGCAAACTGGTTGCCACATCCTGCTCATCACTCCCGTCGCGGAGTCTGGGTCCCGGATCGGTGCCGCACCAACGCTGTCGCGTTGGCGCCGCTTGTCCGGGACGACGGCTGTGGTTGTTGCGCTGTCTTTCCACGAAACATGCTACACATTCTCTCCACGATTGCGCTGTGGCGTACGCTTCCGCTGTCATCGTCCGCGAAGGCGGACGATCCGGCATCCGCAGGCAGCGGTGATGAATGGAGGAGCCGCGGCGTACTGGATGCCCGGCTGCGCGGGCATGACAGGTGGGTGTGTGTGCGTTCTCGCCCCGGGCGTTCCCTGAAGAGGCTTGTACACGCACTGCGAGATTGCTTGTATGGGAAAGGCCGGCCGACCGAAGAACGAGACATGACGCCAGGGCGATCCTCAACCTCGATCCAGGAGACATCGCTACCCGTTGCATCGCTCATCGATCGTGCGTTGCTGCTGCGGAGCGACTATCGTGAGTCGATGGCGATGGAGCTCAGTCGCTCTGACCTTTCGACCATCGATATCTTCTTCGCCATTTTCGGCCATCGGCCTGGCTGGATGAAGGCGGTTCTGATCCTTCGTAACACCTTCGCCGCTCCCTTCGGGCTGGAGGTCTCCCGCTGCCGTGACATTCTGTCCATCCGGCGCAAGCCCGCTTATTCGATAGGCGACCGCATGCTCGGGTGGACAATCTTCGTTCACACGGCCGATGAACTGATCGTCGGACGCGACAACGCGCACCTCGATTTCCGGGTGTCCCTTCTGCGCGAGCATTCCATTGGGCAACAGCGCATCGTGATTTCCACGATATGCGATGCTCACAATGCCTTCGGCGTCGCCTATTTGAAGGCAGTACTTCCGTTTCATAAGCGCGGGTTCCGGTGGCTGATCACGAGGGCTCGCGCTTGCGGGCGCCTCTAGCCGTGGGCGACCAGAGCACCTGTCGGTCGCCCGCGAGCGTCAACACCCGCGGTGCTGCAGGCAATGCTCGCGGCCTTCGACATCCGTGCGGAACGATTCGATGAAACCGCCCTGGCGCTGGGTCACATACACCGTCTTGCCGTCGCTGCCGCCAAAGGCGAGGTTGGTCGGCTCCTTGGCTTTGAGTGCGACCTCGCGGATGGTGCGGCCGTCGGGCGTCAGAATGGTGATCGCCCCTTTCAGAATGCGCGCGACGAGCAGGCGGCCGCTCGCGTCGGTGCGCAGGCCGTCGATGGTGTTCGGCCCGAATTTCGCGATCAGCCTGGGCTGGGCCAGCGCATCGTTTTGCATCGCATATGACCAGATCTCGCCGCTGTTGGATTCGCCGACATAGAGCGTGCGGCCGTCGGGGCTGAGATCGATGCCGTTGGTGGTCCCCATGGCACGTGGGGACGTCATCGCGACGCCTTGCATCGTTCCATCAGGCCCCTTCGCGATCCGCCAGATGCGGCCGCTGCGCGCCTTCCAGCTCGGATCGCTCGCATAGACGGTGCCGTCGCGCGCCAGGGTGATGTCGTTGGGTTGGCTCATCTCGTCGGCATGGAAGACGAGGCGGGGTTCGGTGGTGCCGGGCGAGATGGCGAAGATGTTGTGCTTCTTGTAGTCGGCGATGAACATCGTGCCGGTGGCGTCGATGCGGATCGCGTTGCCGATGCTGCCCTCGGGCAGCTCGGTGAATTTCTCCGACGCGGTCGCTTCGGGAGCAAGCCGGCCGATGGTGCCGGGCTTGCCGAGATTCACGACGTAGAGATTGCCGTCGCGGTCGACGGCCGGGCCCTCGATGCCGAAGGTATATTCGCCTGACGGCGTAAGCTGGCTGCTCTCGAACAGCTTGGGAGCGGCGAGTGCGGGCGCAACGGTGAGCATTGCGATCATCACCCAACGCGAGATGCGTAGGGTGGGCAAAGGCGCAAGACGACGCATCCAGCGTCCAAACGCGGTCTCCTGCGCGGCCTGCCCACCATCACGACCGCCGACGTTCGCGGCCGGTTCGCACGCGCCGCCGGTGGCGGTCGCTTTGCCCATCCTACGATCTGTGGCCTCATGGTTCGAGACGCGCCGCGCGCGGCGCTCCTCACCATGACGATCATCAGAGGCGCCGCGCACGACACCTTCATCCTGAGGAGCCCGCCGGAGGCGGGCGTCTCGCAGGATGGGCCGCGGCGGAAACGGGCGCAGCCTGCTGTCAGAGCGGCACCAGGAACTGCTGTTGGATGTAATAGCCATTGTCGTCCGTGCAGGCGCCGTTGAGATGGGTGTCGGCCGGCCGGAAGAAACGGCTGAAGCCGGGCTTATTGACGGCAGACCTTTCGGTCACCACGACGACCTTGCCGAATGGAATCTCGCCGCATTCGCGGCCGTTGGCGGCAAAGAACTTGCGATGCGGCGGGCCGCCGGGCTTGATCCGCATCCGGGTGCCCGGAACCATGCGCGCGACGAGGTCGTCGGCGACATCAAGCAGCCTGGCGTAGCCCGGTTCCGTCTTGACGAGATTTGTGCCCGGCGGCATCTGCCGCTCGCTACCGAGGCCGCGCAGGCGCTGCCGCAGCCGGCCGGCGGCGGGATCGCCAGGATAGATCCAGCCATCCTGCGCCAGCAGGAAGCGCAGCAGCGCTTTGTCCTTTTCGGCTTCGGATTGGCCGGCCTCGAGACCGAAATCCGAATGGCAGCCGCTGCAGTGTTTCTCGACCAGATCCTTGCGAACCGTCGTCAGCCGCGCGCGGCTCGCGGCATTGTCCATGACCAGGGCTGCCAGCCGATCGATCAGGTGATCGCTCCTGGTCTCGCACGGCAGCGGATCGGGCGCCGCCGCGCTGGAGCGGTCGATGCGGATCACGGTCTGGTTCTTGTCCTCGACCAGCCAGAGCGCGCCATCGCTGGCGATCGTCAGGCCGACGGGCGCGCCCTGCGGTCGGATGCCGTTGACGCGGTGCCAGCCGGAGATGATCTCGTCGAAGGCGGCAGCAGGCGCGGGGCCCGACGCCGTCTGGAAGGCGCGGGTCGGCTCGGCCGCGCAGCTGACGTGATAGCGCACCGGCGCCGGGCTCACTTTCGGCAAGCCGTTCTCGTCGACGTCATAGGCGAGCAGCCGGCTGCCGGTCGGCCGGTAGCCGTGCAGGCCGACGAGCAGCTTGCCCTTGAGGTCCTGAAAGCGGTCGCCGGTGTAATAGAGCATGCCGAGCGGCGCGCCATGCGGCGGCAGCAGCGACCAGGGCTGCTTGTAGAGCGCATTGTCGTTGCAGAGGTTCTTCAATGGGCCCGACTGCAGCACGCGCCTGAACTCGGGGCTCTGGGTGGCGAGATCGTAGCAATAGGGCCAGCCATAGTGACGGCCTTGCTCGATCGCGTTGATCTCCTCGTTCGGTGCGAAGACGTCCTGGAGATCGCGCGCGTTCTCGCCCTGCAGGAAGGCCATGCCCGGATCGGGAAAGCGCGGATGCAGCGCCAGCGCCATCGAGTTGCGCAGGCCGCGCGCGAACACCTGATGCGGCGGATCGGGCGCGCCGGATTTCAGCGCCGGAAAGACGCCGCCAGCGGGGGGCGTGAACAGCCAGATCGCGGCCAGCGGAGAGGCGCCTTCGCCCGCGGCGCAAGGCCGCGTGATCGGCGCCGGCGAGAGGCAATTGTCGTTGTGCGAGCCGATGTTCACGAACAGCCGGCCGGTGCGATCGAAGGCAAAGGCCTTCAGCGGATGGGCGCTCTCGGTCACCCTGGTGCCGTCCGGCGAGGTGAGCTTGCGTCCGGGCAGGTCGCGGATGATGGTCTCGACCGTTGCTCTTGGATTGGGGGCGAGCGGATCGACGCGGAAGATCGAGGTGTCGGTGGCGGCGTAGATCTTTCCATCAGGACCGACCGCGAGACCGAACGGATAGGACAGCCGCGTGAGTGCCTCGCGGATGCGCTGGCCGGCGGGCGCTGCGGGATCGAGGATCAGCAGCCGGCCGTCGTCATGGCCCCAGCCGCCCATGTCGGCGACCACGAACAGCGGCTTGCCGGGAATCTGCACGATGCTGCGGGGAAATTTCAGGCCGTCCTCGCGGCTCGCGACCAGCCCGGCGCAGAAGCCGGCCTTCATGTCGATCTGCAGGCGCGGAAAGGCGAGGGCCCCTTCGCCGCAGCTGGCGGAGCTCAGCGCGTAGCCGCTTCGGAGCGTCGCATCGTCGGCGCGGCCCAGGCTTGCGCCGAGCAGGAAGATAGCGCCGAGCACGACAATTGCGCCGAGCAGGACGGTCGCGACGTTTGCAGGGATGCGCCACGACCGTCGCATGCCATCAATCCGCTCAATGCAGCAGATTGTACTGGACGATATACGCCGCGGCACCGGCGAAATAGCCGAGCAGTGCGATGCCGCTGATGCGGCGCACGTACCAGAAGAAGTGGATGTTCTCGAGCCCCATCGCAGCGACGCCTGCCGCCGAGCCGATGATCAGGATCGAGCCGCCGGTGCCGGCGCAATAGGCGACGAACTCCCACAGGAAGCTGTCCGGTGGAAACTGGCTCAGGCTGTACATGCCCATCGAGGCGGCCACCAGCGGCACGTTGTCGATCACGGCGCTGGCAAGCCCGAGAACGATCACGATGAGGTCGAGCCGGCCGACGGTGCGGTCGAGCCATTGCGCCAGCGCCTGCAGGATGTGGGTGTGCTCGAGCGCCGCAACGGCCAGCAGAATGCCGATGAAGAACACGATCGAGGGCATGTCGATGCGGGTCAGCGCGTGGACGAGCGTCAGGCGCTGCTTCTGCTCGGAGGCCTTCTCGCGATGGATGATCTCGCCGACCATCCACAACAGGCCGAGGCCGAACAGGATGCCCATGAACGGCGGCAGATGTGTCACCGCCTTGAAGACCGGCACCGCGACCAGGATGCCGAGGCCCATGAAGAACATCAGATTGCGCTCGAACGGCAGGATCGGGCTGATCGAGGCAAGGCCTGCGCTTGCCGGCGGCACGAGCTGCTTGCCGCGCAGGGTGAAGCCGACGACGGCGAGCGGCACAACGAGATTCAGCAGCGACGGGATGAAGACGGATTTCATGATCGCAAGCGGCGTGATCTGGCCGCCGATCCACAGCATGGTCGTCGTGACGTCGCCGATTGCCGACCAGGCGCCGCCGGCATTGGCGGCGATCACGATGATCGCGGCGAACACCAGCCGGTCCTCGTCGCGGCCGGACAGCTTCTTCATCAGCGAGACCATCACGATCGCGGTGGTGAGATTGTCGAGCATGGCGCTGAGGAAGAAGGTGACGAAGCCCACCAGCCAGACCAGGGTGACCTGGTTGCGGGTGCCGATCAGCGAGGTCACGACCTCGAAGCCGTTATGGGCATCGATGACCTCGACGATGGTCATGGCGCCGATCAGGAAGAAGACGATCTGCGCGGTCGAGGCTACGGACTCGTTGAGCTCGGCCGCCACGGCCGGAGCCGTGGCGCCCATGACGGCATAGATGGTCCACATCAGCCCGGCCCCGACCAGGGCGGTCGCTGCCTTGTTGATCCGGAACGGATGTTCGAGCGCCACCACGGCATAGGCGAGCGTGAAGACGGCGACGATGGCGGCGGTCATTTGCGGGACATTCCGGGCTGGATCGGCGGGGCAGGAAGGAACTGCCCAAGATATGACCGATCGCCCGCCCTCCAGCAAGCCGTGAGCGTTGTTTGGGGCGGGAAGGGGCGGATCACAGCATCGCGGCGGCGATGGTGTCCGCGTGGCTGCGGATGGCGCGGATTTCCGCGGCGCTGCGGCGCTCCAGATTGACGTACTGGTTGCGCATCCGGCCGTTGTTGGCGAAGCGGCGGCGGTGCTTGGCGAGGAAGCTCCAATACAGCGTCGTGAACGGGCAGGCCCTGTCGCCGGTCGCCTGCTTGGGGTCGTAGCGGCAGTTGCGACAATGGTCGCTCATGCGGTCGATGTAGTGGCCCGACGCCGCATAGGGCTTGGTGCCGACCACGCCGCCGTCGCCATGCTGGCTCATGCCGAGCGTGTTGGGCAGCGACACCCAGTCGATGGCGTCATGGAACATCGACATGTGCCACTGATGCACCTCATAGGGGCGCACGCCGAGCAGCATCGCGAACAGGCCCAGCACCATCAGCCGCTCGATGTGATGGGCGTAGGCGTGATCGATGGTGTGGCCGATCGCCTGCGCCAGGCAGCGCATCTCGGTCTCCCCGGTCCAATAGAAGCGCGGCATCGGCAGATTGGCGTCGAGCGCGTTCTCGTCGGCGTAGTCAGGCATGCGCTGCCAATAGATGCCGCGCACGAATTCGCGCCAGCCGATGATCTGGCGCACGAAGCCCTCCAGCGCGTTCAGCGGCGCGTTGCGGTTCGCGAGCGCGGCCTGGACCACCTCGCGCGGATCGAGCATGTGCAGGTTCAGCGCCCCCGACAGCCGCGAATGATACAGGAAGGGCTCGTCGGTCAGCATCGCGTCCTGATAGGTGCCGAACAGCGACAGCCGCCAGGCGACGAAATCCGACAGCTCGGTCAGTGCATCGACGCGCGACACCGGAAGGTCGAAGCGGTCCAGCTTGCCGGGGCTGTTGGAGAAGCGTGCCGACACCAGCTTGAGCACATCTCGCGTGATGGCGTCGGGCGCGTAGGACCGCGCGGCCGGAATCGGCGGACGCGACTTGCCGAATCCCTTGCGGTTCTCGGCGTCGAAATTCCAGCTGCCGCCGACCGGCCGCCCGCTCTCGTCGAGCAGAAGACCGGTCTTGCGCCGCATCGCGCGATAGAACGTCTCCATGATCGGGCGGGGATGGCGCTCGGTGAAGGCGTCGAATTCGTCCGCCGTGCATAGAAAGTGACGGTCGGCGCGGAATTCGAGTTGCTGCGGCAGCTTGCGCAAGCCCTCGCGCACGCGCCAGTCGCCGGGCTCGAGCACGATCGTGGCCTGCGGCTGCAGCGCGGCCTGATGACGCGCGACCTCGCTGTCGAGCGCGCCGGTGTTGGCGGGATCGTCGAGCCGCACGTAGTGGACGACGCGGCCGCGGCTCTCGAGATCGGCACGGAAGTGGCGCATGGCCGCGAAGAAGAAGGCGATGCGCATCTTGTGCTGCGGGACATAGGTCGCCTCGTCGGTGACCTCCATCTGCAGCACGGCATCCTGCTCCGGATCGAAGCCGTCGAATGCAGCCGAATCGGCGTCGAGCTGGTCGCCCAGCACGACGACGAGATGTCTGACCTGACGTGTGCGAGCCATGCGATTAATCACGCCGCCGCAGCCGTGACGGTGTTGTGGGCGTGGCCGGCGCAGTCCTTGCGCACTGCGGCCAGGCTGCGATGCAGCCAGGTCTTGATCGTGCCGACCGGCACGCCAAAGCGCTCCGACAGCCGCGTCCGGCTTTCGCCCTCGAGATAGGCGAGCGCCAGCAGTTGCCGGCGCTCCTCCGGTAGCCGCTCGAGCGCCTCGCGGGCGATCGGCTCCGCCTGTGCGTAGTCGAACTCGTCGTCGGCGGCGCGGTCGGCGGGATCAGGGATCGCCAGCGCTTCGTCGAGCTCCGATGTCGGAATGCCGGTCGTACGCAGCGCGTCGATGGCGGTGTTGCGCATGATCGTGCACATCCAGGTGATGGGCGACGCGCGCGCCGGATCGAAGCTTGCCGCGTGACGCCAGATCTTGAGATAGCCGTCCTGCAGGATGTCATCGAGATCGGCCGTCGACGGCAGCAGGACGCGGACCGTCTTCCGCATCTTCACGACCGTTGCAGCATGGAGTTCGGCGAAGGCTTGCTCATCATTGCGTCCGGCGCGGGCCAGCAGGCTGCTGAGATGCGTGACGTAAGACTTCTGATCCGCGCGTGCTGATCGCATCATTCTCCTCCGTGCGCTCTGTGAGCGGAAACGGGTCAGAGTCGGATGCGGATCACCGCCAGCGTGCGGTCGTCCTCGCGGCGAGGCAAGTGGCAAATCATCCAGCGGATGGGTGTCTCGGGATGGCTGCACCCGACCGCAATGACGTGCCGAGATGCTTAGAGCCGAACGAACGGGCTGATCAGGCGGCCGAGCAGGCCGTGCATGCGCAGATCGCCGGTCATGGCCACGAGGCACAGGCAGGGGCCCTCGTCGCCGACCACGGGACGATGATCGACCTCGTCGTCGCCATAGTCGAAATCGCCGGGACCGTAATAGCCGCCGAGATGACTGAAGCTTCCCTTCAACACGCAGGTCAGCTCATTGCCGGAATGCGTATGCTCCAGCATCCGCGCGCCGGGCTCCGAGCGCAGCAGGAAGGCGCGCGACCTGCCGGCGCCGGAGAGCATGATCGGGCGCATGCTGATGCCCGGCGCGACGCGCCGGCGCTTGCCGATCTTGCAGCGCTTGACCATCTCGGGCAGGTCGGCGAGCTCCGGGTCGATCTCGGCCACCTCGCTGACAACAGGGGCGTCCTGCGGGCGCCGGTCGATGCGCGCCATGATGGCGTCGAAAGCGTCCGCGCCCATCGCGACCGGCTCGGCCTGATCGAGCGAGGCGCCGGCCAGCTGCTCGACGGCGCGCACGAAGCGACGGCAGCGGCCGCAGCCGGCGACGTGGACGCCGACGACGAGACGCTCGGCCTCATCGAGCGTCCCCGTGGCGAAGTCGGCCAGCAGGTCTTCCGGCGGGTGATGGCTGATCGTCATGTCGCGTCGTCCAACAGGTCTCTCAGGCGATTCATCGCCAGTCTGATTCGTGATTTTACCGTACCGAGCGGCAGGCCGAGCACTGCCGCGATTTCCGAATGCGGTCGCTCCTCGATGAACGACAAGCGGATCACGGTGGATTGCTCCACCGACAATCTTTCGATCGCCGCGGCCACCCGTGTGGCATCCTCGACACGCGACATGATCTGGTCGGCGGCGAGCGTCGGATCGGCCTCCTCGTCGAGGACGACCTCCTTGCTCAGACGCCCCTCACGGATCGACTTGCGGGCGGCATCGATGCGCTGGTTGCGCGCGATGGTGAAGATCCAGGCTGCAACACCCGCCGTCGAGGGATCGAACTGGGCCGCCTTGGTCCAGACCGCCACCATCGTGGATTGGGCGATTTCCTCGGCATCGTCAGCATTGCTGCCGGTCTTGATCAGGAAGCCTTTGATGCGCGGCGCGAAATGCGCGAAGAGGGCCTTGAACGCCTCGCGGTCGCCGCGCGCGGCGACGCGTCCGATCAAATCCGCCCAGTCCACAGTCGCCTTAGGCCCTCTGCTCGCATTCACCCGAGAACGGGCTCCGGATGCCCGCGCAAGTCTCTGCCGGGACGATGCCACGTTCCATGGCGCTAATCTAGCCGCTCTCAATCGCGTGGTCATGGTTCCCGGCAAATATCGTCCATGCCGAAAAACGCCGGCGATGGCGGGCTGGATCACAGGCGGGGGCTCATTTTTCGCGACCTCAATCCTTCAGGTCGGAATTGACCATCGCCAGGAACTCCTGCCGGCTCATCGGATCGGTGCGGAAGCAGCCGAGCATGCGGCTGGTGGTGAGGTCGACCCCGTGCTTCTTGACCCCGCGGGAGCTGATGCAGTGATGCGCGGCCTTGATGACGACGGCCACGCCCTGCGGCTGCAGCACCTCGTCGATGATGTTGGCGATCTCCGCCGTCATGCGCTCCTGGATCTGCAGCCGGCTGGCATAAGCCTCGACGACGCGGGCGAGCTTGGAGATGCCGACGACGCGGCTGTGCGGGACGTAGCCCACCCAGGCTCGGCCGATGATCGGCGCCATGTGGTGCTCGCAATGGCTCTGGAACGGGATGTTCCGCAGCAGCACCATCTCGTCGTAGCCTGCAGTCTCCTCGAACGTCTTGCGCAGGTAATCTTCCGGGTTCTGGTCGTAGCCGGCGAAGTAGCTCTTGTAGGCGCGGGCGACGCGGGCCGGCGTCTCGGAGAGACCTTCGCGCGACGGGTCCTCACCGATCCAGGTCAGGATGGTGCGGATGGCGTCCTCGACGTCATCCTGGGTGACGGGGACCGGGTCGCAGGCGAAGGGGAGTTTCTTGGCTGTGTTGCGCACGGGGGCTCTCCGAAAATCAGGAAACGGTTCCCGTTCCCGACTGGATCACCCCGCGGCGTCGATCGCGGGCGGCGCTGCGGCCTTGGCCGCCGCGGTCGCCCGCCGATCAACCGGCCTTGCGCAGACCCTCTTGCCCGGAGGGACCCGAGCGCAGGTTCTGGAAGAACTTCTCGACCTCGTGGGCGAGCGTCTGTGCGGTCGAGTTGAGGTCGCCGGAGGCCGACAGAACGGAGGAGGCGGCGGTCGAGGTCTCGCCGATCGCGTCGCGCAGCGAGCCGATGTTCATGACCAGCGTCTGGTTGCCATGGGCGGTGGATTGCGCGTTGGCCGAGATCTCCCGGGTCGCCTGATCCTGCTGCTGGATGGCGTTGGAGATGTTGGAGGTGATCTCGTTGATGCCGCGCACCGCCTGGCCGATCTCGCGAACGGCATCGACCGCGGTCTTGGTCGAGGCCTGGATCAGGCCGACGTTCTGGCTGATCTCCTCGGTCGCCTTGGCGGTTTGTCCGGCCAGCGCCTTCACCTCGTGGGCGACCACCGCAAAGCCGCGGCCGGCCTCGCCTGCGCGCGCGGCTTCGATGGTCGCGTTCAGGGCGAGAAGGTTGGTCTGCTCGGCGATGGTCTGGATCAGCGTCAGCACGCCGTCGATGCGCTGGGTGGCGGCGGCGAGGCCTTCGATCTCGGTGATCGACTTCTCGGTGCGCTGGCCGGTCTGCTCGACGGCGCCGGCCGACTGCCGGATCTGCCGGCCGATCTCCTCGACCGAGGCTGAAAGCTCCTCGGCCGCGCTGGCGACGGCGGAGACGTTGGTCGACGCTTGCGAGGTGGCGCCGGCCGCGGTGTCCGCCCGCTCGTTGGCGTTGGCGGTCAGCCGCGTGATGGCCTCGGCGGTGCTGCGCATCGCCGCGGCGTTCTCGGTGACGGTCCGCATGACGCCGCCGATGGCCGTCCGAAACTCCTCGACGGCGCTTTCGATGTGGCGGGCACGGGCTTCGCGGATTTCGGAGTCCTGCGAGACCTGGACATTGAGGTCGCGGTTATGGGCCATTGCCTGCTGGAACACGCCGATGGCGCGGGCCAACTCGCCGACCTCGTCGCCGCGCCCGGCATAGGGCACCTCGACGTTCTCGGCGCCGGTGGCGACGCGGCGGATCGTATCGGTGATCTGCGACAGCGGCCGAGCGATCAAACGGGCGATGATCACCACGCCGGCTGCGACCAGAATCAACATCAAGCCGCCGAGTCCGGTCAGCATGAGCGAGAGCTTGTTGTTCAGCGCCGTTTCCTCGGCGATCTTTGTTCCGCGCTCGACATAGACCTTGGACAGCGCTTCGAGGTCCGTGTTGAGCGCCTTGCGCACCGAGCGATTGGCGTCGTTGTCGCCCCACTCGCGTCCCGCAGCCGGGCTGATTTCATTGGCACGGCGCACCAGTTCGGCGCGGAATTCGACGAACTGCTCGATCCGCTTCTTGAAGGTTGCGAATTGCTGGGCGTCGTCGGCCTGGACGATCGCCTTCCATTTGTCGACGACCTTCAGAATCTCGGCATTGAACTTGAGCAGGCCGTTGCCGTATTGCTTCACGACGGCCGGGTCCGTCGACATATAGACGCCGCGCGACTCCATGACGACGGCGTAGACGAGTCCGTTGACCAGCTGAACGTTGTGAGCGGCGAGATTGGCCGTCTCGATGGCTTTGATGAGCTCCGTGGCCCGCCGCGAATTGTAGTCGGACAGCCAGGTGATCGCAGCGGTCAGCAGGGCAAACAACGCGAAGATGGCGTAGAGCTTGACAGCGATGGACTGGCGCGTGGCCGTCTTCGTCGACGTCGGACGTGGGGTCATGAGAGCGAATACCGCAGGGTTTGGCAACAACGCCGGAACGCTTGATGATTAGTAGTTATGCAAAAGCTTCATGGAAAAAGCGTTAAGTGGACGCTGTCAGTATGATGCAACCCCCGCGTACTTCGTCTGATATTTCAATCGATTAGTAGGTGCTTCGCAGCGCGGTTGGGCCCTGCCGCATCCGTTCGACTACGGAGGGCGGATGCCGTCTTCCAGTGTTCCGTTACCTTGCAAACGCATTGCAACTGGTGCGTGGCGAGAACCTCCAGGCTCTCGATCGCCCGTGGAGCCGCGTGGAACTTTGCAACGCCGCCGGCATTTGCGCCGACCGGCCTCGACGCAAGGCGTGGCTGCGGCTCAACTTTTCCGGAAGGGGTGGCGAAGCTGCGTCTGTCGCCGTAAGGTAACGGGATAACAGTTTGTTGCGAGGACAATCGATGAGATTCGCACGCATCGAAACCAAGCGCCGCATCCTTTGTGTGTTTCCGCGCTACACCTCCTCGTTCGGAACCTTCGAGCACGCCTATCCGCTCACGGACGGTATCCAGGCCTTCATGCCGCCGCAGGGGCTGTTGCTGATCGCCGCCTATCTGCCCAGCTCCTGGGAGGTGCGCTTCATCGACGAGAACATCCGCCCCGCGCAGCCTGAGGACTTTGACTGGGCGGAAGCGGTGTTCGTCAGCGGCATGCACATCCAGCGCCAACAGATGAACGACATCTGCCGGCGGGCGCATGAGTTCGATCTGCCGGTCGCGCTCGGCGGTCCGTCGGTGAGTGCCTGTCCGGACTACTATCCCGACTTCGACTACCTGCATGTCGGCGAGCTCGGCGATGCGACCGATGCGCTCATCGCGCGCCTGGCCGAGGACGTCTCGCGGCCTGCGAGCCAGATCGTGCTGCGCACCGGAGAGCGCGTTGCGATGACCGACTTCCCGGTGCCGGCCTACGAGCTGGCCGAGGTCAGCAAGTACTTCCTGGGCAGCATCCAATATTCCAGCGGCTGTCCCTATCAGTGCGAGTTCTGCGACATCCCCGGCCTTTACGGCCGCAACCCGCGCATCAAGACGCCGCAGCAGATCATCGCCGAGCTCGACAAGCTCCGGGAATGCGGCGTCACCGGCTCGGTCTATTTCGTCGACGACAACTTCATCGGCAACCGCAAGGCCACGATGGAGCTGCTGCCGCATCTGATCGAATGGCAGAAGCGCACCGGCTATGTGATGCGGCTCGCCTGCGAGGCGACGCTCAACATCGCCAAGCGTCCGGAGATCCTGGAGAAGATGCGCGAGGCCTATTTCATCACCATCTTCTGCGGCATCGAGACGCCCGATCCGGACGCGCTGACGGCGATGCAGAAGGACCACAACATGATGGTGCCGATCCTGGAGGGGATCAGGACCATCAACAGCTACGGCATGGAGGTCGTCTCCGGCATCATCATGGGACTGGACACGGATACGCCGCAGACGGCGGATGCGCTGCTGCAATTCGTCGAGGAAAGCCGGATTCCGCTGCTCACCATCAATCTGCTGCAGGCGCTCCCGAAGACGCCGCTGTGGGATCGCCTCGAGCGCGAGGCGAGGCTCGTTCATGACGACGGCCGCGATTCGAACGTCAAATTCCTGATGCCGTATGACGAGGTGGTTGCGGCGTGGCGGCGTTGCATGGACGTGGCCTATGAGCCGGAGCGGCTCTATGCGCGCTACCAGCATCAATGCGACCATACCTATGCCAACCGCATCAAGGTCCCGGTCAGCGACGAGATGAAGAGCTGGCCGAACATCAAGCGCGGGCTCGTGATGCTGGGGAAGATCATCTGGAAGGTCGGCGTGCTCGGCGACTACAGGCGGCCATTCTGGCGCTTCGCCTGGGGCCAGCTGAGCCGGGGCAATGTCGAGAACTTCATCGCGGTGGCCATGATCGCGCACCATCTGATCATGTTCGCGCGCGCCGCCTCGCGTGGCCATCAGAACGCGTCGAACTACTCGATCCGGCTGCGCGAGGCGGCCGTTCCGGCGGGGTGACGATCACCCCGCCGGCCGGAGGAAGCCCGGTTGGCGCGGCTGCCTGCGGCAGTGCTAGGCAGCGTGTGACGTTTGACCCCGATTGAGTGAGCAAGTCAGGCATCCGCCTGGGACTTGCGACGACGGCGCGCGCACGAGGTCTTTTCAAGCGCGGCAGAATCGTGGCGTGATCGGCGGCAGATGCTGGCTCGCCGTGTTGTGTGGCCGCGCATGGTTGCGGCCGGGGTGTGAACCCTGCTAGACCCGGCTCCGACAAATTTCTGCGTGTTTTCAAGGATTAGCTTCGGCTGCGGGCCACAATGCGGTCATCTCTGCTTCGCCGAGCGGCCTTATTTCTGCCCTATGCGCTCAGGCCTCCCGAATTGGGCCACGCCGTAACCCACTGGACCCCGTATGCTGGAAGTCAGGCACGACAACGAAGTCCATGTCGAGAAGGTCGAGCACCGGCCGGCCGACAGCATCGCCTTTGGGATCGAGCGCGTCGGCCTGCTCGCAGTCAAGGTGCCGATCCTTTCCTGCATCGTCCTCCTGGTCCTGATCGTGGCCGCGGTCTTCGGCATCAAGCGCATCCAGATCGACGATTCGCTCAGCCAGCTGTTCCGCTCCGACAGCAAGGAATTCCATCAGTACGAGGAGGTCACGAAGAAGTTCCCGGCCGAGGAGTTCGACGTCCTCGTCGTGGTCGAAGGCAAGACCCTGCTCGCCCGGCCCAACCTCGAGAAGCTCCGCGACTTCGTGACCGACCTGCAACTGGTCGAGGGGACGCGCGGACTGGTTTCGCTGTTCTCGGCCCGCCAGGCGCCGGCGCCCGGCAAGCTTCCGGCCGCGCTCTTCCCGTCGGATCTCCCCGAGGGCGAGGCCTATGACAAGTTCATCGAGACGGTGAAATCCAACGAGATCATCCGCGGCAAGCTGTTGTCGGAAGACGGGACGCTCGCTTTGATCGTGTTGTCGCTGGAGCCGAAGGTGGTCGCCTCGAACGACCTCGGCAAGGTGGTCGGCGAGATCAGAAAGCTGATGGCCGATGACCTCGCCAGTACCGGGCTCAATGTGCAGCTGTCCGGCGTGCCGGTCATGCAGCTCGAGATCCGCAACGCGGTCGAGCGCGACGGGCTGACCTACAACGTGCTCGGCATTCTCGCCGGCTGCATCATTGCCATCATCTTCTTCCGCAAGGTCTCCTTCATGATCGCGGCGGCGTTTCCGCCCCTGATCGCGATCCTGCTCGCGCTCGGCGCGCTCGGCTGGGCCAATTTCAACCTCAACATGTTCCTGAACGTGATGACGCCGCTCATCATGGTCATCAGCTTCTCCGACTCGATGCAGCTCACCTTCGCGGCGCGCGACCGCCTGATTGCGGGGCAGGACAAGGTGACGGCATTCAAGAACGCCGTGCTGGTCGTCGGCCCCGCCTGCGTGCTGACCCACGCCACCGCCGGCATTTCCTTCATCGCCCTGCAGTTCTCCGACAGCGACCTGATCCGGAAGTTCGGCGAGGCGGGGCTCGCCGCCACCATCATCGCGCTGCTGGCGGTGCTGTCGCTGGTGCCGGTGTTCGGCGTGCTGCTGGTGCGCAACGAAAAGACGTTCGCGGTCAAATTCCAGGGTGCCGATGCCGGCGTCCAGGCGCTGCGCAATTTCTGCTACTGGATCGCGGTGCGCATGGTCGGCCGCCCCGGCCTGTTCAGCCTGATCGCGGTGGTGTTCGTCGGCGGTCTGGCGGTGGTCTATGCGAGCCTGGAGCCGCGCTACCGTCTTGCCGACCAAGTGCCGGACAAGCAGCAGGCCGTAGCGGCGAGCAATCGTCTCGACGCCAAGCTGACCGGCGCCAACCCGGTCAACGTGCTGATCCAATTCCCCAAGGGCGCCTCCCTGTATTCGCCGGAGACGTTGCAGACGATCGCCGACGTTCACGCCACGGTCGAGAAGACGGCGGGCGTCGGCAACGTGTGGTCGGTGGAAACGCTCCGGCGCTGGCTGGCAGAGAAGGCCGGCTCGTCGGATACCGCGACCCTGCAGGAATACGTCAACCTGATCCCCGAGCATCTGGTGCGCCGCTTCATCGACAAGGAGCAGGACGCCGTGGTCGTTGCCGGCCGCGTGCCGGACCTCGATTCCAGCCAGCTGCTGCCGGTGGTCGACAAGCTCGATCACGAGCTCGACGCGGTGCGCAAGAAGCACCCCGGCTATGAGGTCGCGGTCACCGGTCTTGCCGCGATCGCCGCGCGCAACTCCGCCAGCATGATCCAGAAGCTGAACCACGGGCTCACCATCGAGTTCGCCCTGGTGGCGATGTTCATCGGTCTCGCCTTCCGGTCCTGGGTGGTGATGCTCGCCTGTATCCTGCCGGGGATCTTCCCGGTCGTGATGTCAGGAACGCTGCTATGGGCGATGGGGGAGGGGCTGCAATTCGCCAGCGTCGTCGCGCTGACGGTCTCCTTCGGCCTCGGCCTGTCGGCGACCATTCACTTCCTCAACCGTCTGCGGATGGAGAGCGCGCCGGGCGTGAGCGCGGCCGTCGCGGTGGAGCGCGCCACCGTGCTGGTCGGTCCGGCGCTGATCCTCACCACGGTGGTGCTGGCCTGCGGCCTCGTCGTCACCGTGTTCTCGGACCTGCCGTCGCTGCGGCTGTTCGGCTGGCTGAGCGCGTTCTCGATGGTGGCTGCGCTGTTCGCGGATCTTTTCATCCTCCGCCCGACGGCGATGTTCCTGATCAACCTGTCGCAGAAGCTGAAGCGCAAGCCGGTGTGAGAGGGCAGGCTGTGGGCTCCACACACAACTGTCATCGCCCGGCTTGACCGGGCGATCCAGTACGCCGCAGCCAATCGGCCCTATCACAACCGCCTCTGGAATACTGGATCGCCCGGTCAAGCCGGGCGATGACAGCGGAGATGGGATCGGCGACTGATTGCTACGCAGGCACGCAAAACAAAACGGCCCTGACATCGTCAGGGCCGTTGGCGTATTCAGCTGCTGATAAAGCGGCTCAGGTCTTCGACATCGTGATGTTGACGCCGCGGATCTCGCCCTTCGAGGAGATCTGCACGACCTGCTTGTTGCCGCTGGTCTTCAGGGTGATGCTGGCGGCGAAACCGGCGGCCTGAACGAACACGTCGATCTGGCCGTTGCCGGCGGTGCCCTGCAGTTCGCCGTTCACGTTGCGGCTCGATTCGCTCCAATTTCCCGAGATGCGGTCACCCTGGCTGGTGACGTCGCTGGACAGCAGGAACTTGTAGCTGTCGCTGGCGCATTGCAGACTCTGCTTCAGATTGGCGCCGGCTACCTTGTAGCTGGCTTTGCAGCGGATGCGCTCGGTGGTGCCGTCGGACAGCGCGACCGTGCCGTTGCCCGACCACGATCCGTCGAAGCCGGCGAACGGGCCTGACTGCGCATGGACGGCCGTCGCCGAGATGACCAGCGCTGCGCCGAGACCGGCGGCCCTGACGAGGCGCCCGGAGAAAGGTGAGCCGAACAGTTTCATATCGAGTTTCCCATCCAAAATGACACCGTTGTGCCGGCGTGTGACGCCGCTTCGAACACTTTGGTGTTCTCGCCGAAGGTTAGGTTCAAATGACGGCCGGTCGGGCGGTGCGACCGGATGCCATGATGTCAACACGCCTGCCCGCAGGTGCGATGGGTCGGGCCAAAGGCCTTTCGTCGCAAAACCGCTGCAACCGCAGCCCCCGGCGGCCGCCGCATCTAACGGTGGCCGCGGCATGCTTGCAACAGCCAAATGCGAAAAACGCGGCCTCAGAATAATGCCCTAGTATCAACGCCTTGTTTGTGCCAAAGCTGTGATGGCCGAGCTTGAACTGCTCGGACCATAGGGCGCGAATTTGGCCGCATTTGGCAGCGTACCTCCGGCGCTGGGGGGCTTGCGGTCCTTGCCAAACCAAACAGGTTTTTCCCGGGCAGCGACGGCGATCCGGGAGGTGACCTCTGCTGTCAAAATGAAGGAACACGATGCGTAAGATTTTCCTGGCACTTTCCCTGCTGTCGCTGACCGTTTCCACCGGGGCCTTCGCGCAAGGCGCGCGTGGGACTGCCGAGGAGCAGGCGGCGTGCACGCGTGACGTTCAGAAGTTCTGCCGTGCTGTGATCGATCAGGGTGACTTCACCATCCTGGCGTGCCTGAAGGAGAACCGCTCCAAGATCAGCGCGGATTGCGACAAGGTGCTGAAGACCCACAACCAGTAAGCGGTTGCCGTTCGGAGCCGTTGCTTCCGAGCTGTTTTGGTTAACGGCCGCCGGCTTGCCCCGTCAGGGGAAGCGGCGGCCGGGCCGTATGGGCTGTCCGATATCGATTGCATTGGTTTTGGCTGGATCTTCGCCTATATGGAGGCCAGCAATCCGTTCGCATGAGCGAAGCGGCGGGCATTGTTTTCCGTAAGCCCCTTTCAACCTGATAGCTGTTTCGTCCATGACCACCGCGAGCGATTTGCGATCCGGCAAGACACACCGGGACGAGAACTTTCCGGTGGCCTCCTGGATCATCCGTCCGGAGCATCGAGGGCTGATCCTCGCCTTCTACAATTTCGTGCGCACGGCCGACGACATCGCCGATCATCCCAGTCTGCCGGGTGACGAGAAGTTGCGGTTGCTCGATGTGCTGGAAGCCGAGCTCACCGGGGCAGGCGAGACCCAGGATGTCGCCGTCAATTTGCGTCGCGCGCTGGCTACGCGCGGAATGCCGCCGCGTCACGCGCTCGATCTCCTGGTCGCCTTCCGCATGGACGTGACCAAGCTGCGCTACGAGAACTGGGACGAAGTGATCCACTACTGCCGTTATTCGGCGATGCCGGTCGGCCGCTTCATGCTGGATGTGCACGGCGAGTCCACCGCGACCTGGCCGGCATCGGACGCGATCTGCGCCGGCTTGCAGATCAACAACCATTTGCAGGACTGCGGCAAGGACTACAAGGCGCTCAACCGCGTGTATCTCCCGCGCGATGCGTTGGCCGAGGCCGGCGCCACGGTCGAGATGCTCGGCGAGGCCAAGTCGCCGCCGCCGCTGCTGACCTGCCTGCACAAGCTCGCCGTGCGCAACGCGGCGCTGCTCGAGGAGGGCAGGGACCTCAACAGCGGCGTCAAGGATTTCCGCTTTGGACTGGAGATTGCCGTGATCCAGGCTTTCGCCGACCGTATCGTGGCGCTGCTCCAGGTGCGCGATCCGCTCAGCCAGCGCGTCCATCTTTCGCCCACGGGCATGCTCGGCCTCACCTTCACCTCGGTCATGGGCGAGATCGGCCGCCGCGTGGCCGGTCGTCATCCCGTCAGCAAATCGGCGGCCGGCGCATGACCCTCGAGGCGACCGCAGACAACGTCGATCACGGCACCGCTGCGTCCGGCAGCTCGTTCTATGCCGCCATGCGTATCCTGCCACGCGCCCAGCGTGATGCGATGTTCCAGGTTTACAGCTTCTGCCGCGAGGTCGACGACATCGCCGATTCCGACGGCCCGCGGCCCGAGCGGCTGGCGGCGCTGCAGAAATGGCGCGACGACATCGATGCGCTGTACCAGGGCAACCCGCCGCCGCGGCTGCGCGACTACGTCAGCTCGGTCAAGACGTTCGGGCTGAAGCGCGAGGATTTCCTGGCCATCATCGACGGCATGGAGATGGACGTGCCGCAGGAGATCCGCGCGCCGGATCTCGCCACGCTCGACCTGTATTGCGATCGGGTGGCGAGCGCGGTCGGCCGGCTCTCGGTGCGCATCTTCGGCATGCCCGAGGAGGACGGCATCCTGCTCGCCCACCATCTCGGCCGCGCGCTGCAGCTGACCAACATCCTGCGCGACATCGACGAGGATGCCGGCATCGGCCGCCTCTATCTGCCGCGCGAGGCGCTGCTGTTCGCCGGCATCACCGGCGACGATCCGGTCAAGGTCATGCAGGAGCGCGCGCTGCCCAAGGTCTGCAACTCGGTTGCGGTCAGGGCCAAGACGCATTTCGAGAAGGCCGACGAGATCATGCGGCGAAATCGCCGGCGTGCCGTGCGGGCGCCGCGGATCATGTCGAAATATTATCGCGCCGTGTTCGATCTCTTGCTCGAACGAGGCTTCGCGCTGCCGCGCGAGCCCGTCCGCGTGAGCAAGCTCACGAAGATCGGCATCATCCTCCGCTACGCAATCATCTGATGCAGAAGACAGCTCACATCATCGGCGCCGGCGTGTCCGGCCTTTCCGCCGGCGTGCGGCTCGCCAATGCGGGCTACATCGTCCATGTCCACGAGGCGACGCAGCAGCTCGGCGGCCGCTGCCGCTCCTATTACGACGCCGCGACTGACTTGGTGATCGACAACGGCAACCATCTGCTGCTGTCGGCCAATCATCACGTGCTGTCCTATGCCCGTGCGATCGGCTCGGAGGCCGGGCTGGTCGGGCCGGAGAAGGCGCAGTTCGCCTTTGCCGACATCAAGACCGGGCAGCGCTGGCTGCTCGATCTCGGCAGCGGCCGGCTGCCGCTGTGGGTGTTCGACGAGAGCCGCCGCGTGCCTGACACCGGGCTCGGCGACTACCTCGCGCTGTCGCCGCTGATCTGGGCCGGCACCTCCAAGACCATCGGCACGACCATTCCCTGCAAGGGGACGCTGTACGACCGCCTGGTGCAGCCGCTGCTGCTGGCGGCGCTGAACTGCGATCCACCGGAAGGCTCCGCCGGGCTCGCCGGCGCCATCGTCCGCGAGACCTTGCTCGCGGGAGGGCAGGCCTGTCGTCCCCTGATCGCGCGCGACGGCCTGTCGGGTGTGCTGATCGATCCGGCCGTGAAATTCCTGGAAGGCAACGGCGGCAGCGTTCGGATCGGCCGCGAGTTGCGCGGGCTGGAGAGTGCGGCCGGCCGTGTGACCGGTCTCAAATTCGGCGGCGACGAGACCGTCGCGCTCGGGTCGTCCGATGTCGTCGTGCTGGCGGTGCCACCGCGGCCCGCCATGGCACTGCTGCCGGGATTGACCGGGCCGACCAAGTATCGCGCCATCGTCAATGCTCATTTCCGCATCACGCCGCCGAAGGATTCGCCGCCACTGCTCGGCGTCGTCGGCGGCCTGGTCGAATGGCTGTTCGCCTTCCCGCAGCGGCTCTCCGTCACCATCAGCAATGGCGACCGCCTGGTCGACATGCCCAGAGAGGAGCTCGCCGCCGCGATCTGGTCCGACGTCTGCAAGGCCGCCGGGATCTCGGGCGAGCTGCCGCCGTGGCAGATCGTGCGCGAGCGCCGGGCCACCTTTGAGGCGACGCCGGAGCAGAACGCGCTACGCCCGGGCACCAAGACAGCCTTCAGCAACCTCGCTCTCGCCGGCGACTGGACCGACACCGGCCTGCCGGCGACGATCGAAGGCTCTGTGCGATCGGGTGATCGCGCGGCCGATCTGCTGCTGGGCTAGGGATCGTCCGGCCCATCTGCGCATCGGGATCGAGCCGGCGCTCCACCCTCGGTGTGGTCCCGGATCGGCGCCCGCCAACGCTTTCGCGTTGCCGGGCTTGTCCGGGACGACACCGATTGTTTTTCGCGAGAGTGAGGTGAATGACGCGAGTCTCACATCTTCGTGGCGCAGTTTTTGCTTAAAGTTCCATCGCGGGTGATGCTTCCGTCGGTCTGTTCCAGCGCGGAACAGCAATGGGCGGGACCAAATGGCAACACCGGGCAAAAAACGCATCGTGTGCGGGTGCAGTGCGGCGCAAACAGGGTTTCCTCGCGGATTTTTTCTGCGTAATCCTCGGTTTGTTAAGGTCTTTCCGCTCTGGCGCCACCGCGATTGGGGCTTGGAACAATGACGAAGCGACGTCGGCAAGTGATGTCGAATAAGGTGTCAGGGGTCGGATTGTGAAGTTGGGGATGGGGGACGAAACGTCCGCGGATCGCCCGATTGATCCGCGGCCGGTCTTGGTCGTGACGGGATTGGTGCAGGAGGCCCGCATTGCGGCTGGGCCCGGCATGATGGTCATCTGCAGCTCGAGCGATCCCAAGCAATTGCGCTCGCTGCTCACCGTGTTCGATCCCACCTCGATCCGCGGCGTCGTCAGCTTCGGCGTGGCCGGCGGCCTCGATCCGAGCCTGAAGGCCGGCGACATCGTCGTCGCCACCGAAGTGACCGCCGGTGACGCCCGCTGGCTCTCGGGCCTGTCGCTGCGCGAGGAGCATATTGCCCGCGCCGCCCTGAAAAAGCGCCGTGTCGTGCGCGGCGTGCTTGCCGGCGCCGAGGAGGTGGTGGTGGCGCAGGCCCGCAAGGCCGCGCTGCGGATGAAGACCGGTGCGGCCGCCGTCGACATGGAGAGCCACATCGCCGCCGCCTATGCCGCCGAATACGGGCTGCCCTTCGCCGCGCTGCGCGTGATCTCCGATCCTGCCCATCGCACGCTGCCGTCGCTCGCCAAGGACGCGATCAAGCCGAACGGCGACATCGACCTGCCGATGATCCTGCGCGGCCTCGCCCGCAATCCGACCGTGTTGGGCGGCCTGGTGTCGACCGGCATCGAGTTCAACCGTGCCCTCCGCTCGCTTCGCGGCGCCCGGGACCTGCTGCTGAGCGGTCTGCTCGCGGCCGAGCATTTCCTCGAGTCCGAGACCCTGGCCGCCGCCGAGGCGTGAGGCCCGGACTCGCGAACGCTCGCTGATTTTATCGGCGAGGTTCTCCACTCATTCAGCTTGCTCCGTCATTGCGAGCGCAGCGAAGCCATCCAGAGTGGTGCGCGGAACCCTGGGTTGCTTCGCTGCGCTCGCAATGACGCGTGGAGAGAGCTTCGCCACAAGGTGGGGTGTCCGCGCTGTAGCTTAGTCTCCGATCGCTCCCGACTATCATCGCAAACGAAACGGCCGCCGGTTGCCCGGCGGCCGCTTTGCTTTTGGTTGGTATCTATCAGTCGGATCAGGCCGCGGTCGACGCCTTCTGCTGCGCCTCGACGGCCTCGTCGCGGCGGATCTCGGAGAGGCGCTTCTGCACCTCGGAAGAGAACACGTACTGCGCCGGGCGCTGCTTGGAGAGGTCGATCTCCGGCGCCATGGGGCCCTCGGTCTTGATGCCGCGCATCGAGACCATCATCGCCTTGATCGGGTTGCTCAGCGCCGCGTTCGCCGCAGTGGCTTCGTAGCCGCAATGCGCCATGCAGTCGGCGCACTTCTCGTACTTGCCGGTGCCGTAGGAGTCCCAGTCGGTGGTCTCCATCAGCTCCTTGAAGGTCTTGGTATAGCCTTCACCGAGCAGATAGCAGGGCTTCTGCCAGCCGAAGATGTTGCGGGCAGGCATGCCCCAGGGCGTGCACTCGAACTCCTGGTTGCCGGCGAGGAAGTCGAGGAAGAGGCCGGAATGCATGAAGTTCCACTTCTTGCCCTTGCCGAGCTTGAAGACGTCGCGGAACAGCTGCTTGGTCTTGGTGCGGTTCAGGAAGTGCTCCTGGTCCGGCGCGCGCTCATAGGCATAGCCGGGCGACATGGTGACGCCGACGCCGAGCTCGGTGGTGAAGTCCAGGAACTTGGCGATCTCCTCGGCCGGGTGGCCGTCGAACACGGTGGCGTTGACGTTGACCGTAAAGCCGCGCGCCTTGGCGGCCTTGATCGCCGAGACGGCGCGGTCGAACACGCCCTTCTGCGACACCGCCTTGTCGTGATGCTCGCGCAGGCCGTCGAGATGCACCGAGAAGAACAGATAGGGCGACGGCTCGAACAGATCGAGCTTCTTCTCAAGCAGCAGCGCGTTGGTGCAGAGCGAGACGAACTTCTTGCGGGCGACCAGGCCGCGCACGATCTCGCCGATCTCCTTGTGGA
Source organism: Bradyrhizobium sp. SZCCHNS2022 (assembly GCF_032377575.1). NCBI lineage: Bacteria > Pseudomonadati > Pseudomonadota > Alphaproteobacteria > Hyphomicrobiales > Nitrobacteraceae > Bradyrhizobium > Bradyrhizobium sp. SZCCHNS2022. Next base: position 770,112 of record NZ_JAUHHZ010000001.1, read on the forward strand.
TCAGCGGCTCGCCGCCGGGGATCGCCACCATCGGCGCGCCGCACTCGTCGGCCGCATCCCAGCACTCCTGCGCGCTCATGCGGCGGTTGAGGATCGCGTCCGGATAGTCGATCTTGCCGCAGCCGGCGCATGCCAGATTGCAGCGGAACAGCGGCTCCAGCATCAGAACGAGGGGATAGCGTTTGCGGCCGAGAAGCTTCTGCTTCATCAGATAGGCCCCGATACGCAGTTCCTTATGGAAGGGGATTGCCATTACGTCTCTTCTTTCTGGACCAAACGAGGACCGATCAGCCCGCGACCAGCTCGGCCGGCAGGCGGAATTCAATGTTTTCTTCCCGCCCCGGGACCACCGCGACCTCAACCGGTCCAATGCGCCGCAAAGCCTGTATCACGTCGTCGACGAGCACTTCAGGGGCCGAGGCGCCGGCGGTGATGCCGACGGCCTTGGCGTCCTTCAGCCAAACCGGATTCAGCTCGCTCCCGTCTGCGATCAGATAGCTCGCGATCCCGGCCTCGGTGCCGATCTCGCGCAGTCTGTTCGAGTTGGAGCTGTTGGCGGCGCCCACCACCAGGATGACGTCCACCAGCTTGCTCAAGTCCCTTACCGCAGATTGCCGGTTCTGTGTCGCATAGCAGATATCCCGGATATCGGGACCTTGAAGGTCTGTAAAGCGGGCCTGGAGGGCTGAAATGATGTCCTTGGTATCGTCCACGCTCAGCGTGGTCTGGGTGATATAGGCCATCGGGGTGTCCAGCGGCAGGGGCAGGGCCGCCACATCGGCGGTGTTCTGCACCAGGTATACCGGTCCGGGAACTTGTCCCATGGTTCCCTCAACCTCCGGATGGCCGGCATGGCCAATCAACACCAGGGTACGGCCCCTGGCCATGTAGCGCTTGCCCTGGTTGTGAACCTTGGTCACCAGCGGGCAGGTGGCATTGAGGACCGGCAGGCCGCGGGCGGCTGCCTCTTCTTCGACCGTTCGTGCCACGCCGTGGGCGCTGAACACGGTCACAGCGCGCGGTGGCACTTCCGAAAGGTCCTCGACGAAAACAGCGCCCTTGGCCTTCAGGCTCTCGACCACGTGCTTGTTGTGCACGATCTCGTGGCGCACATAGACCGGCGGGCCGTACTTCTCCAGCGCGCGCTCGACGATCTCGATCGCGCGCACCACGCCAGCACAAAACCCGCGCGGTTGCGCGAGATACACCTGCAAGGGACGTCCGTCAGCCACGTTGCCTCACTTTCGACCTGCCACCTCCGTGCGTGCGAGTGGGGTGCAATATCCGCACCAGGGCGAATGCCCCAATTTGCCCGCATGACCATGGAAGCGCAGGGCTTTGTGTCAAAAATCGAGCAGAGAGGAAAGCCGGTTTGCAACTCGATCGCATGTGACCGCCGGCACACAGCGATCCAGGCCTCGAAGGTAATTTAGTAATTATAAATTAATTCAGTTAACTGAGCTACTTATGCTCTCACTCGTTCGTCACTTTACCGCCGAGAACAGCCGCTATATCAGCCGCCCCGACGGTTCCGCGCATCGTTCGACCTGATCCGCCGTCCAGGGACCATCCTCGTCTCCGAAGGCTGGGCCAAACCGGGCTGGGGCTTGCTCCGAGCCCTGGCGCTGGCCACGGAACTCCGCCATGAAGCGGACGTTTCCGCCCAGCTCTTTAAACATTAGAAAGTCACGAAGTGCTGACCACGTTTGTCGTCTCGATCGTCAAGGCCTGCACCCGGTTCGCCTGGCCGACATTGATTGCGGGCCTGCTCTTGTCGGTAGGCGCGGGGGTCTACACGGCCCGCCATTTCTCCATCAACACCGACATCAACAAGCTGATCTCCCCGGAGCTCGACTGGCGCAAGCGCGACCAGCAGTATGAGCAGGCGTTCGATCGCGACCGCATGATCCTGGGCGTGGTCGAGGCGGCGACCCCCGAGCTGACCGGTGTGGCGGCGGACGCGCTCGCCAAGAAGCTGAAGGGCGACACCGCCAACTTCTCGTCCGTGGAGCTGCTCGGCGGCGGCGAGTTCTTCGCCCGGAACGGCCTGCTGTTCCTGCCGACCGAGGAGGTCAAGCAGCTCACCGAGCAGTTCACCGCGGCGGCGCCCCTGGTCGAGATCATGGCCGGCGATCCCTCGATCCGCGGCCTGACCGGCGCGCTCGAGACCGGCCTTGCCGGCGTCAAGCGCGGCCAGGTCAAGCTCGACAACGCCGCGCGTCCGTTCGACTACATCTCGCAGACCGTCGAGACCGTGCTCGACAAGGGCGATGCGACCTTCTCCTGGCGTCAGCTGATCTCCGACAAGCCGCTCGAAGACAGCGACAAGCGCGCCTTCATCCAGTTCAAGCCGATCCTCGACTACCAGGCATTGGAGCCCGGCAAGGCCGCGACCGATGCGATCCGCCAAGCCGCGGCCGAGCTCGATTTCCCGAACCGCTTTCACGCCCGCGTGCGCCTGACCGGGCCGGTGCCGATCGCCAACGAGGAATACGCCACCGTGCAGGAGGGCGCCGTCGTCAACGGCATCGGCACCGTGGTCGTCGTGCTGATCATCCTGTGGCTGGCGCTGCATTCGGCCAAGATCATCTCGGCGGTGTTCATCAACCTGTTCATCGGCCTTGCCCTCACCACGGCGGTCGGCCTGATGATGGTGGGATCGCTCAACCTGCTGTCGGTGGCGTTCGCCGTGCTGTTCATCGGCCTCGGCGTCGATTTCGGCATCCAGTTCAGCGTGCGCTATCGCTCCGAGCGCTTCAAGAATGACGACCTGCCCGAGGCGCTCGCCGAAGCTGCGCGGCGCTCCGCCGTGCCGCTGTCGCTCGCGGCGATGGCGACGGCTGCCGGCTTCCTGTGCTTCCTGCCGACCGACTACAAGGGCATTTCCGAGCTCGGCGCCATCGCCGGCGCCGGCATGATCATCGCCTTCCTGTCCTCGATCACGGTGCTGCCGGCGCTGCTCAAGATCCTCAATCCGCCCGGCGAGAAAGAGCCGGTCGGCTACGCCTTCCTGGCACCGCTCGACGATTTCCTGGAGAAGCACCGCGTGCCGATCATCGTCGGCACGCTCGGCCTCGTCATCGCCGGCCTGCCGCTGCTCTATTACATGAAGTTCGACTTCAACCCGATGAACCTGCGCAATCCCCACGCCGAGTCGATTGCGACCTATCTCGATCTGCGAAAGGATCCGAACACCGGGGCGAACGCGATCGACGTGCTGACCCGCTCGGAGAGCGAAGCGAAGGCAATCGAGGCCAAGCTCGAGAAGCTGCCGGAAGTGGCGCGCGTGATGTCGCTCGACAGCTTCGTGCCCCAGGACCAGCCGGCCAAGCTGAAGCTGATCGCACAGGGCGCCAAGGTGCTGGGACCGGCGCTCAATCCCGATCAGGTCGATGCGGCACCGAGCGACAAGGAAAACATCGACGCGCTGAACTCGACCGTCGACAATCTCCGGCGCACGGCGGGGGAAGACAAGGGCCCCGGCGCTGCGGCGGCGCGGCGCCTCGCAGACGCGCTTGCCAAGCTCGCGGGCGCGAGCGAAGCGGTGCGGAGCAAGGCCCAGGCCGTGTTCGTCGAGCCGTGGAAGATCACGCTCGCGCAACTCAGCGCCACGTTGCAGGCGCAGCCGGTCACCTTGGCCAATCTGCCGCCTGAGCTCGTGTCGCAGTGGAAGAGCAAGGACGGCCTGATTCGCGTCGAGGCGCAGCCCAAGGGCGATCCGAACGACAACGACAATCTCAGGCGGTTCGCGAATGCCGTGCTGACGGCGGAGCCCAATGCGATCGGCGGCCCGGTCTCGATCCTGAAATCGGGTGACACGATCGTGAAGGCGTTCATCCACGCCGGCATCTACTCGCTGGTCGTGATCAGCCTGCTGTTGTGGGTGACCCTGAAGCGCTTCTCCGACGTGCTGATGACGCTGGTGCCTCTCCTGGTTGCCGGCGCCGTCACGCTCGAGATCTGCGTCCTGATCAAGCTGCCGCTGAACTTCGCCAACATCGTTGCGCTGCCGCTGCTGCTCGGCATCGGCGTCGCGTTCAAGATCTACTACGTGGTGGCGTGGCGCGGCGGCCGCACCAATTTGCTGCAGACCAGCCTGACCCGGGCGATCTTCTTCAGCGCGCTGACGACGGCGACCGCTTTCGGCAGCCTGTGGCTGTCGAGCCATCCCGGCACATCCAGCATGGGCAAGCTGCTGGCGTTGTCGCTCGTCACCACGCTTGCCGCCGTGCTGCTGTTCCAGCCGGCCTTGATGGGCAAGCCCCGCGAGGTCCACGAATAGCGGCGAGCGAGTCGCAAAAGGAAAAAGCGGCCGATGCACTCGGCCGCTTTTTTATTGATGGGTATCGGACGACTTAGCGGGGCCGTGCCACGTCGGGCAGCAGGCAGATGTCGCCGATTTGATCGGCGGGCTTCGGCGCCGGTCTGGCCGCGGCAACCGTGCCGCTGCTGTGGCCGGCTGCCGCTTTCGGAGCCGGAGCAGGGGCGGGTGCAATTGGTTTCTGTGTACCTTTGGCCATGCTGTTGACGGGGCTCGACGGGATCGGCGGGCCAACCCGCGTCCAGGTCTCGCCGCCGCACAGGAAGCCGAGCACACAGCCCTTGATTTCCAGATGGTCGGCGTCGGTCGGCGTGATCGTCGAACTGTAGAGCTGGCCGTCCTTGGCGTTGTAGACTTGGCCTTCCCACGCCTCGGCGCCCGGCTTCTTCTTCATGTCGATCAGGATCGGCATGCCGAGCGTCGGCCGGCTCTGCCGGGCCGGATCGGGATTGTTGGCGTCCCGGCCGCCCGGGGTCTTTTCCCAGGCCACCACGCCCCACATGCTGCCATTGCATTGTGCGACTCGGATGTTGGCGACGCCGTCGGCGACCCGCCAGTCGCCTGTGGGATCAGCCGCGAGCGCAGAAGAAATTCCTGCTGCGAACACCACTGCGGAGTATGCTATCGTTGTCGACATGAGAGATCTAAGGCGATGCAACATTGGCAGAAACCCGTGCTTGCTTTGATGGTGCGAATGAGGGCAAAACGCCGCATTGCGCGTTTTCAGTTGACGTCACGTCCATCAACCGAAGTATGTAGCCGATGGTAAAACCCAATCTAGACGTTTCCGAGATGTTTGTGGAGCGCCAAGCGCAGCGCAGCACGATGCACTCTCGGCATCTGAACGAGCAACTGGTCCGGGTTCTCAAAACGATTGGATATGATGTCGGGTTCCAGAAGGGACAAGGGCAGTATCTCTACGATCGTGACGGGGCCCGCTATCTTGACCTGCTCAGCGGTTTTGGTGTCTTCGCCATCGGGCGCAACCATCCGACTCTCCGTGACGCGCTGAAGAGCGTTCTCGACAGCGACCTGCCGAACCTCGTCCAGCTCGATGTCTCCACACTCGCGGGCGTTCTTGCCGAGCGGCTGCTGGAATATGTCCCGTACCTGGACAAGGTGTTCTTCGCGAATTCGGGTGCCGAGACCGTCGAAGCCGCAATCAAATTCGCGCGGGGCGCGACGGGGCGGCCTGGCATCGTCTATTGCGGGCACTCCTATCATGGCCTGACCTATGGCGCGCTGTCGCTGACCGAGGATCCAAACTTCCGCAACGGCTTCGAGCCGCTGCTGCCGGGCTGCACGGCGGTTCCGTTCAACGATCTCGCTGCGCTTGAGCAGGCGCTGTCGTCACGCGAGATCGCCGCCTTCATCGTCGAGCCCATCCAGGGCAAGGGCGTCAACATGCCCTCCGACGAGTTCCTGCCCGGCGCTGCTGCGCTCTGCAAGAAATACGGCACCATCTTCATCGCCGACGAGATCCAGACGGGGATGGGCCGGACCGGTCGGTTCCTCGCGGTGGAACACTGGAATGTCGAGCCTGACATGGTGCTGCTGTCGAAGGCACTGTCGGGCGGTCACGTTCCGGTCGGCGCGCTGCTCACGCGCAAGCAGATCTTCGACAAGATCTTCAACCGCATGGATCGCGCGGTCGTGCATGGCTCAACCTTCGCCAAGAACGATCTGGCCATGGCCGCGGGCATCGCGACCCTCGAGGTGATGAAGGCGGAGAAGCTGGTCGAGGCCGCCGCCAAGCGCGGCGCCGAGCTGCGGTTGGCGCTGACGCGGATGGTGCCCGGCTACGAGCTGCTCAAGGAAGTGCGCGGCAAGGGCCTGATGATCGGCGTCGAATTCGGTCCGCCGAAATCGCTGCGCCTCAAGGCGTCCTGGACCATGCTGGAAAGCGCCAACAAGGGCCTGTTCTGCCAGCTGATCACGGTGCCGCTGTTCAAGGATCACAAGATCCTGACCCAGGTCGCCGGCCACGGCCTGCACACCATCAAGCTGCTGCCGCCGTTGACGATCACGGAAGAGGACTGCACCTGGATCGAACGGGCCTTCGACGACGTCATCGCCCAGAGCCACAAGGTCCCCGGCGCGATCTGGTCGCTCGGCAAGACCCTGGTCGACAACGCCATCCGCAAGTCGGCGTGAACCGAGCGGCTTGTAAGTACAACGAGCGGCTGGTCAGTACAAAGAGGCACCCTCGCGGCATACTCACTGTCATCGCCCGGCTTGACCGGGCGATCCGGTACGCCGAGACATGTGATCACCTCGATGGGCCGCGGCGTACGGGAGGCCCGCCTGCGCGGGCATGACAGCGGGGATGCGGCTGCGAGGGAGAGGCAAAGGCGGGGAGCGCCGTGCCCACCATCTGATTGCTCGTTCGTTCGCGGCGGGCACCCTTCGCTTTGCCGCCCTACGGTTTCAGATAAAATCTCCGTCATTGCGAGCGCAGCGAAGCAATCCAGGGCTGCGCAAGGACTCTGGATTGCTTCGCTGCGCTCGCAATGACGAAGCGAGAGACTCAGCTGCTCCCACCCATCGCCCGCTCGAACCGTTCGCCGAACTCGTTGAGCTCGTCGACATTGATGTCGCTCACAGCCCAGTAGCTCAGGCCGCGGTCGCGCCACGAGCGGATGTTGAAGCCTTGCAGAGCATCGAGCCGGGCAGTCCGGCGCTCAGTTGACGACGTCTGCGCTACGAACAGATTGATCACATGCTGACGGCGGCGATAGACCACGGCACCGATCGCGCGCGCATCGACGTAATCGAGCCGGCCGCCGATCAGGGTGAATCCCTGCGCAGTGAGATCGATCACCGGTGGTGCGACATCGAGCTTGCCGTTGAACCACGGCTTCACCGTGTGTTGATCGGTCGAGATCACATCGGTCAGGTGTCCGGCCTGCAGCGAGCGCAGATGCGCCGAGACGATCTCGGCCTCGATGCGCTGCTGATCGTCGTTGCGCAGCACGATCGCGACGAGGCCGGTCGCGGCCAGCGCCGACACGACTGAGCCGATGGCGAAGCCTTTCAGCAACGATCGGCGGCTCGGCGCCGCCGCGAGCGCCGTCACGTTCGAGATCTGCGCGGGCGGCAACTCGGCCTCGATCCGCTGGCGCAAGGCGGCGGGCGCCTCGTAAGTCAGGTCAGCGCCGGCCAGTGCCCGCTTCATTTCATTGATGGCCGCGAACTCCGAGGCGCAGCGCGGGCAGCTCGCCACATGGGCCTCGACCTCGCGCGCATGGCCGGCGTCGAGCTCGCCGTCGGCGAGCGCGTGGATCAGGATCTCGGCTTCATCGCAGGTCATCATTGTGGCTCCTCCTGCGCGAGCCAGGCGGCGCGCAGCATCGCACGGGCGCGCGCCAGCCGCGACGTCACGGTACCGACCGGAACGCCGGCAGCCTCCGCGACTTCGCGATAGGACAGATTGTTGATCTCGCGCAGCACCAAGGTTTCGCGAAACGGCTCGGGCAGCGTGGCGATCATCGCTTGTATCGCCGACGCATCGTGCTCGCGGAGGACGGTGCCCTCCGGCGTCTCGGCGCTCTCCTGCCAGATCGGCGCCTGCTCGGCAGCCTCGGGCGTATCGTCGAGCATCTTGACCGGCGCGACGGCGCGCCTGGCAAACTCGGCGTGGCAGACGTTGCGCAGGATCGCGAACAGCCACGGCTTCATCGCCGGGCCGCGATAGGTGTCGAAGTGCTTCAGCGCGCGCAGATAGCATTCCTGCACGGCGTCCTCAGCGTCTGCGGGATTGCGCAGCAGATAGCGCGCCAGCGTGTAGACGTCGTCCAGATAGGGCAGCGCCGCCTCGCGGAAGCGCCGCGCTCTCTCGGGATCGTCTTGCGATGGGGACACCGCCGTCCTTTCCGGTTCGGTTCGTGGCGTCACCGCCGGGGCGACAGCTCGCTGCCGGCCCGGCCACGACGCAATGCTCATGCCCTGGTTTGCGAAGCTACTCAACCTTGACCATCCCCGTCATGTGCGGATGCAGCGAGCAGAAGTACTTGTAGTCGCCGCGGGACACGAAAGTGAACGAGAAGCTGTCGTCGGTATCGAGTGTCTTCGAGCGGTACTTGCCCGCTGACACCACCGTATGTGGGATGTCGTCGTGATTGGTCCAGGTGACGGTGTCGCCGACCTTCACCGTCACCTCTGCCGGCGCGAAGGTGAAGTTGTCGATCGCGACCTTGATGGTCTCGGCGTGCAGCGGCGCGATGCCGAGCGTGGCGGCAGAGAGAGCGAGGCGAATGCTCCGCCCCAGCGATACTGATATCGTCATGCGATCGATCCTCAGCCCGCCAGCGGTGTGTCGATGATCGCGAGCCGCTCGTCGCCGACCTTGAAGTCGATGCTGGCGATGCCGAGCAGGCTGCGCAGCCGGGCATCCTCGACCTTCATCGGCCCAGGCGAGGGCGCCGTGCCCGGCGCCGGCTGCGGGAACGCGGTCGAGCGCGCGGTGTGGAAGGTGACGTTGCCCTCGACCTTCTGCATCACCTGATGGATGTGGCCATTCAGCACCGTCACCGAGCCGAAGCCCTTGAGCATGTCGAGCGCCCGGCCGCCATCCTCGGTGCCCCAGCCCCATTGCGGATACACCGTCCACAGCGGGATGTGCGCGAACACCACGATCGGCGTCGATTTCGAGCGACCCTTCAGGTCCTGCTCCAGCCAGGCCAACTGTTCAGCGCCGAGATTGCCGAGCCCGCCGGCCTTGAGATCGACGACGTTGACGAGCCCGATGAAGTGCACGCCGCTTGCATCGAACGAATACCAGCCCGCGCCGCGCGTGCCCTTGCCGTAGCGCTCCTTGTAGAGCTTGACGTCCTCGTCGAGGAAATCATGCTCGCCTGGGACGTAGTGCACGTCGAGCCGCGTCTGCGAGATGATGCGGTCGGCGTCGTCGAACTCCGCCGCCTTCGACAGGTGCGAGATGTCGCCGGTGTGGATCATGAAGGCCGGCTTGGCCGGCATCGCCTTGATGCGGTTGACGGCTTCTTCCAGCGTCCCGATCGCGTTCGGATTGGCCGGCTTGTCGAAGCCGACATGGCTGTCGCTGATTTGCAGGAAGGAGAGGCCCTGCGCCCGCTGTTCGGCCGCTTGCGCCGCATCGATCAGGCCCAGCGACCGTGGCACGCCGCCTGCGATCGTCCACAGCACGCCGGTCCCGGCCCAGGTCATGCATTCCAGGACCTTGCGGCGGCTGGCGCCTCGGTCATCGTGATTGTCGAAGCTCATGGTGCTCTCCCATCGCCCGCACGGGGCTGACAAGCGAGGAGAGCGGAGCAGGCGACGATTTATTCCCGGCGAATGCAGGTCTTTGCGAGATGACGCGTTCGTGATCATGCCTTTGATGGCACGCGGTTCGCATACTCAAGCATGATATCGGCCGGGCAGCGCATGGACCATAGAACGGCCAGCGGCAGCGTGGCTGCTGATGTTGGATGCAAAGCCAATGCATGACCGCCTGACTCCGAATATCCAGCAGGCCGACACGGCCAGCGGCCGCATCGTGCCGCTCGACCGCGCCCGAACCTTCATCACGCTGTCGGTCGTGCTGTATCACTCCGCCATCAACTACACTTATTTCGGCCAGGGCGGCGACCGCATGCACTGGCTCGGCTTCGATCTGGTCGCGCTGTTTAACGACAGCTACTTCATGTCGTGCATGTTCTTTATTTCCGGTCTGTTCGTGCCGGCGAGCCTGGAGAGGAGGGGCGCCGGAGGCTATCTCGGCCGCCGCACGCTGCGGCTCGGCGTGCCCTACATCGTGTCGATCTTCGTGATCATGCCGATCGCCTATTACCGTTACTACGTGGCGGAAGACCAGTTCACGACGGTGTGGGAACGAATGATCTCCACGGGCCCGTGGCCGTCGGGCTCGGCATGGTTTCTCGGCGTGCTCTTGATCTTCGACCTGTTCGCGGCCCTCGCTTGGACTCTGGCGCCGCGGGCGATCCCGGCGCTCGGGCGCTTCGCCGGCACGCTGCTGCGCTCTCCACTGACGGGTTTCCTGGTCTTCCTGGCCATCGCCAACGCCGCCTATCTGCCGCCGCATCTCATCTTCGGCGACGGGTTGTGGTTCATGCCCGGCCATTTCCCGCTGCCGCTGCAGGCCAGCCGCGCGCTGCTCTATCCGACGTTCTTCGTGGCCGGCATCGCGATCGGTGCCGCCGGCCTGCGCACCGGCCCGTTCGCGCAGGACGGCGCGCTGGTGCGGCGCTGGGCGGTCTGGTTCGGTCTGTCCTACGCCTGCTATGGCCTGATCCTGTTGCTCGCTTACGCCCACCACAACTGGATCGCCGATTTCGACTCGCCGCCGCTGTGGTGGCGGGCGGCCTATGGGGGCGCGGTCGCAAGCTTCTGCGCGTCGATGGCGTTCGGCGTGCCGACCTTCTTCCTGCGCTGGGCGAGGGCGCCGCTTTCGATGATGGACCGCATGCAGCCCTCGGCCTACGGCATCTATCTCCTGCACTTCCTGCCGCTGCTCTGGTTGCAATATCTGGTGTTCGATCCCGCGTGGCCCGCCGCGGTGAAGTTCGCCATCGTGCTAGTGGGGACGCTGATCGTGAGCTGGGGAGCGGCTGCGCTGTTGCGGCGAGTGCCGTTGGTTGCGCGGATCATCTGAAAGCAGAGAGTTGGGTTGGGGCCCTGGATTGCTTCGCTTCGCTCGCAATGACGATTGTGGCGGGCACCGAGCGCCGCCACGAACGCCGTCATCGCGAGCGTAGCGACGCGATCCAGGGGCCACGGACGCGACTGTTGAATGCGTCCGGCGCTTCGTCGCCGTGGCAATCATCTGCCGTACGATGGTGGGCACGCGCCGCTTTTCGGCGTCGCTTTGCCTACCCTACGTATTCGCTGCATGAAGTGACGACAGGCGGATGACGGCTCAGACGTTATTCCCACTGTGCTGTATCGCGTCCGATGGTCGCGTGCTGTCAGAGACGTGTCAGCTTGGACGGCTAAATCTCTGCAGGTTCGCGCGGCGTAAGCGTACAGCCCATCGTCAGGAGTTCGATCTCGCGTCATGCCGCCCGTGACAGGCGGGCGGCATGGAGATCGTCAGCGCCCATCCTCCAAAATCATCCCCGCCGCTTTCTCCGCGATCATCGCCGTCGGCGTGTTGGTGTTGCCTGAGGTGATCGTCGGCATGATCGAGGCGTCGGCGATGCGCAGGCCGTCAAGGCCGCGGAAGCGCAGCCGTTCGTCGACCACCGCCATCGGATCGTCGGCGGTGCCCATCTTGGCCGTGCCGACGGGATGAAAGATCGTGGTGCCGATGTCGCCGGCGGCCTTGGCGAGCGCGGCGTCGTCGTCGCCGACAGCGGGGCCGGGGAGATACTCCTCCGGCTTGTACGCCGACAGCGCGCTCTGCTTCATCAGCCGCCGCGTGACGCGGATGGCGTCCGCCGCCACCTGGCGGTCGTCCGCGGTGGCCAGGTAGTTCGGCGCGATCGACGGAGCCTCGTCGATCCTGGCGGATCTGATCCGCACCGTGCCGCGCGAACTCGGCCGCAGATTGCAGGCGCTGACGGTGATCGCGGGGAAGCGATGCAGGGGATCGCCGAACTTGTCGAGCGACAGCGGCTGCACGTGGAACTGGATGTTGGCGCGATCGCGCCGGGGATCCGAGCGCGTGAAGATGCCGAGCTGCGACGGCGCCATGGTCAGCGGGCCACGCCGGCGGAAGGCGTAGTCGAGACCCATCAGGCCGCGCCGCATCAGCGAGTAGTAGGTCTCGTTGAGCGTCTTCACGCCGGACACCTTGTAGATCGCGCGCTGCTGCAGATGGTCCTGCAGGTTGCGACCGACGCCGGGCTTGTCGATGACGACATCGATGCCGAGTTCGCCGAGCCAGTCCGCCGGCCCGATGCCCGAGCGCTGCAGCACCTGCACCGAGCCGATCGAGCCGGCGCTCAGGATCACCTCGCCCTTGGTGCGCGCCTCGATGGTTTCGCCGTTCTGCCGGAAGCGCACGCCGACCGCGCGGCCGTTCTCGACGATCAGGCGATCGACATGGACATTGGTTTCGAGCCGGAGATTTGGCCGGTTCAGCGCCGGCTTGAGGAATCCCCGCGCCGACGACCAGCGCCGGCCGCGCTTCTGGTTGACGTGGAAATAGCTGATGCCTTCATTGTCGCCGGTATTGAAGTCCGGGATGCGGCGGATGCCCATCTGCTCGGCGGCGTCGCCGACCGCGTCCAGCACCGCCCAGGACAGCCTGGGCGCCTCGATCCGCCAGCCGCCGCCAACGCCGTGGTGCTCGCTCTCGCCGAGGAAATGATCCTCCAGCTTGCGGAACACCGGCAGCACGTCGGAATAGGACCAGCCGGCCAGCCCGAGCTGGCGCCAATGGTCGTAGTCGGCGGCCTGGCCGCGCATCGAGATCATGGCGTTGATGGCCGAGCAGCCGCCGATCACCTTGCCGCGGGGATAGGCGAGCGAACGGCCGTTCAGGCCGGGCTCGGCCTCGGTGCGGAACATCCAGTCGGAGCGGGGATTGCCGATCGCGAACAGGTAGCCGACCGGAATATGGAACCAGATCCAGTTGTCGTGGCCGCCAGCCTCGAGGATCAGGATCCGGGTCTTCGGATCGGCCGACAGCCGGTTGGCGAGGATGCAGCCGGCGGTGCCGGCGCCCACCACGATGTAGTCGTATTCCCCGTCGAGCTGGCGTCCCATCGGCATTCCCTTCCCGTCTTTGCGAGGCTTTTAGTCAGCCGGGCTGGTCGCGGACAAGCGCCACGTTCATGGCTGGTTGACCGAGCCATGAGACAGGCGCAGCCCGGATCATGCTCAGATCTTGGGCGGTGCGACTTTTGCATGCTAGAACGGCTCAAATCCCTTCTGGAGTTACGAGATTTCCCATGCCCATCGTCAACCGCGTCGCCGATCTGCAGCCCGATATCCAGGCCTGGCGGCGGGATATCCATTCGCATCCCGAGCTGCTCTATGACGTGCACCGGACCGCGGCCTTCGTGGCCGACCGGCTGCGCGAGTTCGGCTGTGACGAGGTGGTGACCGGTCTCGGCAAGACCGGCGTGGTCGGCGTCATCAAGGGCCGCAAGCCCGGCAATGGCGATGTGAAGGTGCTCGGCCTGCGCGCCGACATGGATGCGCTGCCGATCGAAGAGATCACCGGGCTGCCTTATGCCTCCAAGACTCCGGGCATGATGCACGCCTGCGGCCATGACGGCCACACCGCGATGCTGCTTGGAGCCGCGCGCTATCTCGCCGAGACCCGCAACTTCGCCGGCGAGGTCGCCGTGATCTTCCAGCCGGCCGAGGAGGGCGGCGGCGGTGCCGATGCGATGATCAAGGACGGCCTGATCGAGCGCTTCAAGATCGACCAGGTCTATGGCATGCACAACGGCCCGGGCCTTCCGGTCGGTGCCTTCGCGATCCGCCAGGGGCCGCTGATGGCTTCGACCGACTCGGTCGACATCACCATCGAAGGCCATGGCGGCCACGCCGCCAAGCCACATAATTGCATCGACTCGCTGATGGTCGGCGCCCAGCTCGTCACCGCGCTGCAGCAGGTCGTCGCCCGCAACGTCGATCCGCTCGAGGCGGCCGTGCTCTCGATCTGCGAGTTCCACGCCGGCAATGCCCGCAACGTGATCCCGCAGAGTGCGGTGCTGCGCGGCACCGTCCGCACGCTGACGCCGAAGGTGCGCGAGCTGATGGAGAAGCGCGTGCGCGAGGTCGTTTCCGGCGTGGCGCAGATGACGGGCGCCAAGATTGACCTGGCCTATACCCGCGGCTATCCGGTGGTGGTCAATCACGCCGAGCAGACCGAGATCGCGATCCGCGCCGCCAAGGAGGTCGCAGGCGATGCCAACGTGCACGAGATGCCGCCGATGATGGGCGGCGAGGACTTTGCCTACATGCTCGAAGCCCGCCCCGGCGCCTTCATCTTCGTCGGCAATGGCGACTCGGCCGGGCTGCATCACCCCGCCTACAACTTCAACGACGAGGCGATCGTCTACGGCACCTCGTTCTTCATCAAGGTGGTGGAGAACACGCTGGCGGCGTGAGCTTCGGCCAGGAACGCTCTCGTCGAATGGCCGGGCTCGACCCGGCCATTTGCGTTTACGCCGTAGCGTCAGGCCGCGTGGGCGCGCTTGAGCGCGGCCGCGGCGATCTTCAGGTCTTTCACGAACAGCGCGTATTCCCGCGCCTTGGCCTCGGCGTCGGGCAGGCGGAGCAAATAGGATGGGTGCACGGTGATCATCGCCTGGGGACCGTCGGCCAAGTCAACGATGTGGCCGCGGTTCTTGGTGACCTGCGTGATCTTGCCGAACACCGCCTGCGCGGCGGTTGCACCCATCGCCACGACCAGAGCGGGCCGGACGGCGGCGAGCTCGCGCTCGTACCAGGGACGGCAGGCCTTGATCTCTGGCGTCGCCGGCTTCTGGTGCAGCCGGATCTTGCCGCGCGGCACGAACTTGAAATGCTTCACGGCATTGGTGACGTAGACTTTGGTCCGGTCGATGCCGGCCTCCTCTAGAGCGCGGTCGAGCATCTGTCCGGCCGGGCCGACGAAGGGATGGCCGGCGAGGTCCTCCTTGTCGCCGGGCTGCTCGCCGACCAGCATCAGGGGCGCATGCTCCGGGCCTTCGCCGAACACGGTCTGCGTCGCGTCCTTCCACAGCGGGCAGGCGCGGCAGGCGGCAGCCTCTTCACGCAAGGTCTCAAGATCGGTCGCCTCGACATCACGTGAGGTCTGAGCAGCAGGCGCGTGCACCTTCGGCTTGCGGGTCATCGCGGTCTCCTCGACGCGTTTCTGCGGCTTGTGCGGCTCGGTGCCTTCATCGGCGATCATCATGGATGTGCGCCGGCTGGCTTCCGCGATCAGCGGCTGGATCAGCTTCGCCTCGGGCAGGTTCTGCCAATATTTCTTCGGCATCTCCTTTTCCATCGCCTTCACTTTCAGCCGTGCCGGATTGAAAATGCTGGCGTAATAGCGCAGCCACACCTCTTCGAGTCGGTCTTCGGTCGGCGCTTCAGCCTTGCTCACCCCCGGTGTGAAGGACACGCGGCTGCCGTCCCAATGCGCGCAGAGTTCGGGCGTCAGGATCGACCACGGCATGTCGGCGAAGCGGCGGGCGAAGAACGGCGCGGCGCGTTCGACGATGTGATGCTCCGGCTCGAACCACGCGACGTAGCGCGCCTCGCGCTCGCGGCCGACCTCGCGGAAGCGGACGAAGGCGTGCATCTTGTGGACGTCGCGGCGCACCGCGCGCGCCAGCGCATTGGCCTGCGCGACGTCGGGATCGGTCGCGATGTCCATCAGGTCGTGGTTGGTGCGCAGACGCCACAGCAGCCGGTAGAGCAGGGCGAAGCGGATGGGATCGCTGTGCAGGATCGCGCTCTCGGCCAGCTCCATGAAGCTCGCGGGCACGGAGAATGCGCCCTTGGGGACGTCGGGCAGCCGTGTCTCCGACTGATCGTCGAACAGATCAGCCGCCGCGCCCTTGACCCGCCAGCTCACATCGGCGACCCTGACGTCGTTCATCGCCAGCGCCCGCGCCGCCCGACGCCAGCCGTCGAAATCGGTGTCGCTGTCGAGGGTTACGACGTGCATTTGGCACATACTCTCCGCGTCGTCATGCCCGGCCCCCGTGCCGGGCATCCACGTCGTGCCTCAAACAAGGACGTGGATGGCCGGGACAAGCCCGGCCATGACGGGTCAATTAGAATCCAAATCCCAGCTGTCGCGGTTTCGGCCGCAGCCGGGCTCTGAGGCTGGCGCCGTCCAGCAGTGACGGCGACGGCCGGTGGTCGGAGAGAACGATGAACGGCAGCGCCTTGTTCCGGATGACGTTGAGCTGGGCGAGATCCGCGAAGCGGATCGTCGTGGTGCGTCGGGTGGCGAGGATGCGCTGCACGGTGCGGGTGCCGAAGCCGGGCACACGCAGCAGCTCTTCGCGGCTGGCGGTGTTGATGTCGAGCGGGAAGCGGTCGCGGTGGCGCAGCGCCCAGGCGAGCTTGGGGTCGATGTCGAGCGGCAGCATGCCTTCGCCTTCCTCGACAATCTCCTCGGCGTCGAAGCCGTAGAACCGCATCAGCCAGTCGGCCTGGTACAGCCGGTGCTCGCGCACGAGCGGCGGGGCCCGCAGCGGCAGCGCGCGGCTGGCATCGGGGATCGGGCTGAAGGCCGAGTAATACACGCGCTTCAGCTTGTAGGCGCCGTAGAGATTGGCCGAGGTCGACAGGATGGTCCGGTCATTGGCGGCGTCCGCGCCGACGATCATCTGCGTGCTCTGGCCGGCCGGCGCGAAGCGCGGCGGCCGGGCGCGGCGCACCGTCTTCTTCGCCTCCGCCGTCTCGTCGAGCTTGAGCCGGAGGCGACCCATGGTGCGGCGGATCGCGCGCTGGTCCTTCTCCGGCGCCAGCCTGGTCAGGCTGTCCTCCAGCGGCGTCTCGATGTTGATGCTGAGCCGGTCGGCATATCTGCCGGCCTCCGCGATCAGCGCCTCATCAGCCTCCGGAATCGTCTTCAGATGGATGTAGCCGCGGAAGCGATGCTCCTCGCGCAATTTGCGCGCAACCGAGACGACCTGCTCCATCGTGTAGTCGGGACTTCGGATGATGCCCGACGACAGGAACAGCCCCTCGATGTAGTTGCGGCGATAGAAGTCGATCGTGAGCTTCACGACCTCGTCGACCGTGAAGCGCGCGCGCGGCACGTTGGAGGAGGCGCGGTTGACGCAATACAGGCAGTCGAAGTTGCAGGCGTTGGTCAGCAAAATCTTGAGCAGCGAGATGCAGCGTCCGTCCGGCGCATAGGAGTGGCAGATGCCCATGCCCGGCGCCGTCGAGCCGAGCCCTTTGCCGTCACGGGAATCCCGCATCTCCGTACCGCTGGAGGCGCAGGACGCGTCGTACTTGGCGGCATCGGCCAGGATCTCCAGTTTGCGCAGCAGCTCCATGCTTTTGAATCCCTTTGATTCCACTCGTTGAATCCGCACCGGGTCAATCCCGATTGACTCTCTCGGACGCGTTAGCTTTATATTAGAACGTATCATGAACAAAGAGGTTCGTCGCGGGTTCATTGCCTGCGTTCACAAAGAGAACGGCAGCACCCGCACGATGGATGAAAGGAGCGGCGACGGATGACCGGCGCACGCATGGATACGCTCGCGCGTCTGCGCGGCCGCATTGCCCGTCTCGAGGCGGCCGATGGCGCGCATGATCTGCGCCGGGTCGCGCTCGGCCATGACGAGGCGGACGCGGTGCTGCAGGGCGGGCTCGCCACCGGCGCGCTGCACGAGGTGTTCGCGGAAGGCGGCCGCCAGGCAGCGGCCGCGACCGGCTTCGTGTGCGGCTTGGCCGCGCGCGTCGCCGCACGGAAGCCGCTGATCTGGATCCGGCAGGACTTTGCCGAGCGCGAGGCCGGCGCGCTGTCGATGAGCGGGCTTGCCGAGCTCGGCCTCGATCCGCGCCGTCTCGTGGTCGTCCGCGCGCCCGATCTCGATCACGCTTTGCGCACCGCGGCCGACGCGCTCGCCTGCGATGCACTGGGCGGCGTGATGCTGGAGGTGTGGGGCGAGACGCAAAAGCTCGATCTCGTCGCCAGCCGCAAGCTCACCCTGGCGGCGCAGGAATCCGGCGTGACCGCGCTGCTGCTGCGCGTCGCCGCGACGCCGGAGCCCTCCACCGCGGAGACGCGCTGGATGGTGCGCACCGCGCCGTCGCCGGCGGTGGCGCCATGGATGGCGTGGGGCGCGCCGCGTCTCGATGCCGAGCTCATTCGCAACCGTCACGGCCAGACCGGACGATGGATCATGGAGTGGATGCCCGATGCGTGCCGTTTCAGCGAACCGGCGGCGGATCCTCAGCCTGTGGCTGCCGCGCCTGCCCATCGAGCGCATCAAGCGGAGCCACGGCGCCGATCCGCTTGAGCAAGGCAAGCCGCAAGTCGTCGTCATCAAGGACGCCAATGCGCTCTCGATCCATTCGCTGGACGAGGCGGCGGCGCGTCACGGCGTGTCGCTCGGCCAGCCCTTGGCGAATGCCCGCGCGGTCTGTCCCGATCTCGTCGCGCATGAGGCCGATCTCGCGGCCGATGCCAGGCTGCTGGAGAGCATCGCCGACTGGTGCGACCGCTTCACGCCGCTGGTGGCGCTCGATCCGCCGCATGGCTTGTCGCTCGACATCACCGGCTGCGTGCATCTGTTCGGCGGCGAGGCGAAGCTGATGCAGTCGGTGTGCGATGCGCTGACCGCGCATGGCCTCACCGTGTCGGCCGCAATCGCCTCCAACGCGGTGTGCGCGCGGACGCTGAACCGGCAGGTGCACGGCCGCATCGTGCCCGATGGCGAGGAGGCGGCCGCGGTCTCGGCCCTGCCGGTGGCCGCGCTCGGCGGCAGCGACGCCATCACGCTCGGCCTGCGCCGCGCCGGCCTCAAGACCATCGGCGACGTCGCCTCGCGCGGCCGCAACGAGATCACGGCGCGGTTTGGCGCTGCCTTCACCCGCGTGCTGGCCCAGGCGCTGGGCGAAGCCGATGCGCCGATCAGCCCGCGAAAGGTCCCGCCGGACTACATCGTCGACAAGCGCTTTGCCGAGCCGGTCGCGACCGACACCGTGATCGCGGCGAGCCTCTCCAGCTTGGCCGCGATGCTGGTGGCGGCGATGGCGCAGCAGGGCAAGGGCGCGCGGCGGCTGGAGGCCTGCTTCTTCCGCACCGACGGCTTGGTGCGTGTCATCGCGGTCGACACCGGCCAGCCGGTGACGGACGCCGTCGTCATCGACCGGCTGTTCCGCGACCGCCTGGAGGCCTTGAGCGATCCGCTCGATCCCGGCTTCGGCTTCGACATGATCCGGCTCGCCGCCGGCCGCAGCGAGATCGTGGTGCAGCAGCAGCGCGATCTCGACGCCCATGTCCACGACAATGACGAACTGTCGGCGCTGATCGACCGCATCGCCGCGCGCATCGGAGGAAAACGCGTCGTCGTGCATCTGCCGGTCGACACCCACGTTCCCGAGCGCGCGGCGCTGCCGCTGCCCGCGCAGCACAATCTCGCAGCCACCAGCACCGCCGCCTGGCCCGAACGCACCGACGGCGAGCCGCCGCTGCGCCCTTTAAGGCTGTTCGCGCGCCCCGAGGCCATCCAGGTCATCGCCGGCGTCCCCGACGGCCCGCCCGCCCGCTTCGTCTGGCGCCGCGCCGCCCATGCGGTCGTCCGCGCCGAAGGCCCCGAGCGCATCGCCATGGAATGGTGGCGCCCTGACGGCCAGGGCCTCACCCGCGACTATTTCCGCGTCGAGGACGAGCACGGCCTGCGCTTCTGGCTGTATCGCGATGGTCTGTACGACCGCGAGTTCGAGCAGCCGGAGAACGGCCCGCCGGTGCAGCCTCTCTGGTACATGCATGGACTATTCGCATGAGGGCAGGGGACCGGGATATTTGCAGTACGGACGGTGCGCTCCCTCTCCCCGTTCTTCACGGGGAGAGGGTTGGGGTGAGGGGCGGCGGCACGGGAAGTGCTGGCGGAAAGACCTGTACCGTCTCACTACGCACCGAGCTCCTGGAAAGTCTTACTCTACTCGCAAACGTCAAAGCCGTCTCATATGAGGCGAGCGGGCTGTGTCAACGAGCAACCTCGTTAATGAGTTGCTCCGTCATGCCCGGGCTTGTCCCGGGCATCCACGTGGTTCCCGGGATGACGCACGACGTGGATGGCCGGGACAAGCCCGGCCATGACGACAGAGGGGCGCCCGCCGCTATCAGTCCAATACTGGTAGCAGCGTCATGAAACCCGCCTACGCCGAGATCGGCATCACCACCAACTTCTCCTTCCTGCACGGCGGCTCGCATCCGCAGGCCTATGTGCACCAAGCCGCCGATGACGGCCTCACCGCCATCGGCATCGCCGATCACAACACGCTTGCCGGTATCGTGCGCGCCTATAGCGAGTTGAACAACGACCGGCTGAGCTACAAGCCAAAACTGCTGTACGGCGCGCGGCTGGTGTTCACCTGCGGCACGCCGGATATTCTGGTCTATCCGCGCGACCGCGCCGCCTACGGCCGGCTGTGCCAGCTGCTCACCCGCGGCAAGCGCGGCAGCGACCTCGACAAGGTCGCGAAGGGCGATTGCCGCCTGAGCTTCGAGGATCTGTTCGATTTCATCGATGGCCAGCTCCTCGTCCTGATGCCGCCGCATCGCTTTGAAGAGAACGCTCTCGGCAAGATCCTGGCTCGCCTCAAAGACAGCGCCGCCGAAGGCGTATGGCTCGCCGGGAGCCTGTTGTATCGCGGCGACGACCGCCGCCGGCTGGCGCGGCTCGCGCGTCTGGCGGCTTCCGCCAAAGTGCCGCTGATCGCCACCAATGACGTGCTCTATCACCATCCGCAGCAGCGCATGCTTCAGGACGTGCTGACCTGCATCCGCGAGAAGGCCTCGATCGAGAGCATCGGCCGCCGCCTTCAAGCCAATGCCGAGCGCCATCTCAAGCCGGGACACGAGATGGCGCGGCTGTTCCGCGACCACCCGGACGCGATCACCGAGACGCTGCGCTTCACCGACCGCATCAGCTTCTCGCTCGACCAGCTCAAATACCAATATCCCGACGAGCCGGTGCCGCCGGGCAAGACGGCGCAGGGCCATCTGGAGGACCTGACCTGGGCCGGCGCCAAGTCCTATTTCGGCGATGCCCTCGATGACAAATTGCGCGCGGTCCTCAACAAGGAGCTGGCGCTGATCGCCGAGCTTAACTACGCGCATTACTTCCTCACCGTCCACGACATCGTGCGTTACGCGCGCAGCCAGGGCATCCTGTGCCAGGGGCGCGGCTCCGCGGCCAATTCGGCCGTGTGCTACGTGCTCGGCATCACCTCGGTCGACCCGACCAAGATCGACCTGCTGTTCGAACGCTTCATCTCCAAGGAGCGGCTGGAGCCGCCGGATATCGACGTCGATTTCGAGCATTCGCGGCGCGAGGAGGTGATGCAATATGTCTATCGCCGCTACGGCCGCCACCGCGCCGCGATCATCGCCACCGTCATCCATTATCGCCCGCGCAGCGCCATCCGCGACGTCGGCAAGGCGCTGGGCCTGACCGAGGATGTCACCTCGGTGCTCGCCGACACCGTGTGGGGCAGCTGGGGCGACGGCCTCTCCGACATGCAGGTGCGCCAGGCCGGGCTCGATCCTGCCAATCCGATGATCCGCCGCGCGGTCGAGCTGGCCTCGGAGTTGATCACCTTTCCGCGCCATCTGTCGCAGCATGTCGGCGGCTACGTGCTGACGCAGGACCGGCTCGACAGCTACGTCCCGATCGGCAACGCCGCGATGGACGACCGCACCTTCATCGAGTGGGACAAGGACGATGTCGACGCGCTCAGCATGATGAAGGTCGACGTGCTTGCGCTGGGCATGCTGACCTGCATCCGCAAGAGTTTCGACCTGATCGCCGATCACAAGGGTAGGCGCTACGTGCTCTCCGACATCAAGTCCGAGGACGACAACGAGGTCTACCAGATGCTGCAGCGGGGCGAGTCGCTCGGCGTGTTCCAGGTCGAGAGCCGGGCGCAGATGAACATGCTGCCGCGGCTGAAGCCGCGCACCTTCTACGATCTCGTCATCGAGGTCGCGATCGTCCGGCCCGGTCCGATCCAGGGCGACATGGTGCATCCATACTTGCGCCGTCGCAACAAGCTGGAGAAGGTCACTTATCCCTCGCCGTCACCGGATCATGGTCCGTCCGACGAGCTCTACAAGGTGTTGCACAAGACGCTCGGCGTGCCCTTGTTCCAGGAGCAGGCGATGCGGATCGCGATCGAGGCCGCGAAGTTTTCGCCCGAGGAGGCGAATGGCCTGCGCCGCGCGATGGCGACGTTCCGCA
Source organism: Bradyrhizobium sp. SZCCHNS2022 (assembly GCF_032377575.1). Lineage (NCBI taxonomy): Bacteria > Pseudomonadati > Pseudomonadota > Alphaproteobacteria > Hyphomicrobiales > Nitrobacteraceae > Bradyrhizobium > Bradyrhizobium sp. SZCCHNS2022. The sequence goes on from NZ_JAUHHZ010000001.1 coordinate 792,294, forward strand.
ATGTCGGCACCATCGGCTCCTACGAGGAGAAGATGGTCTCGAACATGATCGTGCGCGGCTATGACCCGGCCTTCGCCAAGAGCTGCTTCGACCAGATCAAGGGCTTTGGCTCCTACGGCTTCCCGGAAAGCCATGCCGCGAGCTTCGCGCAGCTGGTCTATGTCTCGTCCTGGCTGAAATACTTTCATCCCGATGCGTTCTGCTGCGCGCTGTTGAACTCGCAACCGATGGGCTTCTACGCGCCGGCCCAGATCGTCGGCGACGCCCGCAAGAACGGCGTCGAGATCCGCGACATCGATGTGTCCCACAGTTTTGCCGACAACACGCTGGAAGAGACGAATGGCAAATATTGCGCCGTCCGCCTCGGCTTCCGCCAGATCGACGGCTTCCGCTGGATCGACCGCGACGAGGAGCGGATCAGGAAGTTGTCGGAGGCGGTGCGGAGGGAGGCGATGGCTGTTTCCACACATTCCTTGCCAGCCATCCCCTCGGTGTCATTCCGGGGCGCGCGGAGCGCGAGCCCGGAATCCATAACCCCGGATCGTGGTTATGGATTCCGGGCCTGCGCCCAAGAGGGCGCATCCCGGAATGACGGCGTGGAGGGAGACGTTTCTCACTCGCAAACGCTTGGTGCATTTGGAGAGCACGAAGCGTCGCCCCGGAATGATAACGAGAAACAAACTGATAGCTCACTCCCAAATATCGACCGCGAGGACGACTGGGCCGACCGCATCATCCGCGCGCGCGAACGCCGCCCGTTCACCTCGCTGGAGGACTTCGCTCGCGACACCGCGCTGCCCAAGCGCGCGCTGCTGCTGCTGGCCGATGCCGATGCGTTCCGCTCGCTCGGGCTCGATCGCCGCGCTGCGCTATGGGCCGTGCGCCGGCTGCCCGACGACGTACCGCTGCCGCTGTTCGAGGCCGCGATCGCCCGCGAGCAGCCGGACGAGGGGGCGCAGCCGCTTCCCGAGATGCCGCTGCCGGAGCATGTCGTCGCGGACTATCAGACCATCCGCCTGTCGTTGAAGGGGCACCCGATGGAGTTCCTGCGCCGGCGCTTCGCCGCCGAAGGCGTGCTGGCCTGCCGCGACGTCAACGATGCCAATGACCGCCGTCGCGTCCGGTGCGCCGGCGTGGTGCTGGTGCGGCAGCGGCCGGGCAGCGCCAAGGGCGTCGTGTTCATGACGCTGGAGGACGAGACCGGCATCGCCAACATCGTGGTGTGGCCGAAGGTGATGGAGACCTTCCGCAAGGAGGTGATGGGCGCACGCCTCGTGCTGGTCGAAGGCCGCATCCAGAGCAGCCCCGAGAAGGTCGTGCATCTCGTCGCCGAGCGCCTGGTCGACCGCACTGCCGATCTCGCGCTGCTGTCGGACGACCGGCTCGGCGCCATCCCGCAAGGTCAGATGCCGGCCGAGCCCTTGAACGACGACCGCCGCGACCACCCCGAAAACCCCTCCCAGCGCGTCAGCCACCCCCGCAACGTCCGCATCCTGCCGCGTTCCAGGGATTTTCACTGACGTTTCCCGAGGCAGTCCGTAACGGGTCCGACGACATCTTGCGGCCTTCATCGTCGGGCTATCAAATCGTCCGTTCCTTCCCTCCGCGACCAAGCTTTCACCATGCAGCTTTCCGACCGGTCTCTCTTCCTGCTGAACATGGCGTTCGTCGTCATTGGCGTGCTCATGCTGTCCTCCAAGCCCGACGTCGGAATCGTCACCATCGCGTTCTTCGGATCGGGCGCCGTCTTCGCGGGCAGCGTCATCCTGCGCAAATGGCGCTCCGCACCGAAGGCCGAGCGGGTCATGATTTCCGGCGGCGTTCCCATTCGCCCCTCGCGCATGCTGATCGGCGGTCTCGGCGCCTGGCTTGCAGCTCTCGGCGTGATATTGACGGTGTTCGGCTGGTCCTACGGCATCGTGTTTCGAGGTCTGTCGATCGCGTCCCTGATCTTCGGATGCTACCTGCTGACCGCCGTGCTGGTCGGCTGGCTGCCGAGCACCTACATCCAGTTCGACGCGTCCGGGATCACGTTCGGTCATCGCGGCTTTTCTTATGTCGTGGCGTTCGACAACATTGCGGGGCTGGCCGTGGCCGAGATGAACCGCAATCCCTTCCTGTGCATCCGGCTGCATCAACCCGACATCGTCGTGGTGACGCCGCCCGAAAAGCATGTCGATGCTCTCAAGCAGATCGCCAGATCCGAAGCTCTCCTCGGCGCTCACATCGCCATTCCGGCCCAGCAGTACCTGATGGATGCCACGCTCCTCGCGCAAGCCATCGGGCGATACGTCAGCGAGCCGGCGGCGCGCAGCGAGCTTTCGGTGAGGTCGCTGACGCCGGCAGCATGACGTGCTGTCGGCCCGACCGTGCTCTCACAAAAAAAAGACTTTCTTTTTTTCAGAATTCATGATCTATTCCTGCGCATCCCGCTCCATCGAGAAGGGGCGTAGCGCGCGATCGTCACGACACGCGGGGCGGGGAGCGATGGCTGTGTTCATGCCGCAGCGTAGCCTGGCTACGTGGACGAACGGCATGACGCGGACGCGAAAGCGTGTGGTCCTGGCGCCCCGATGCTGGCGCCAAGTCCGCGGGTGATGATCCCGCAGGACGACGGTGGCTAACGAGCCGGACACCGGGGAGAGCGCGCCATAAGCGTGAAAACCATCGCGCAGGGAAGGCCGGGTGATCTCGGCTGCACCTGTGGTACCTGCCGCCTGCATTCTTTTCGCAGGCGGGCCGCAGGCGTCAGTCGACGCCTGGCCTGCCCTGCGCCCTCCTCACGAGAGGGTGAAACGATCCGCACAACTCGGGCGCATCTGCGCCGCGAGACTGCGTTCGAATGTCTCGAGGAATTGCGATCGCTCGGAGACGCAGCACGTGGGGAACGTGGTTCGAGCCCAGGAGTAGGCGCTTACCCGCAAAGGTTGGCTTGTGAAGCCACGACATCGTCCGCGGGATTCATGACAGCAGGATGACATCATGGTGCGTCGCGAAGAAATCAGCGATTGCCAAGAACGAGCTGAATACAAGCTGAACGGCCATCATTGAAGTTTCAAATTTTTAAAGCAAAACAGAGGCGAGTTGGGCGATTTTTAGGTTGTTTAAAGCTCCAGTTCCGCACTATTAGCGCAACGATGAGCCCGCCAATGCCGGAATCGTCGACGGATCAAACGAGCCATGGCGTCTGACACGAACCCACTTCCGCAGATGATCAGCACCAAACGGCTGGTGATGGGCTTGGCCGCTCTGGCGATCGCCGGAGCGGGCGCCTATGGCTACACCAAGCTGGGATCCTCGCCGGCCAAGGACAACATCGAGCTCTCCAGCCAGTCCAAGCGCAACGGTACCACCTTCACCCCGTCGGCGGCCGAATGGGCGACGCTGACGATCGAGCCGGTCTGCGAAAAGATATTCCGCGCCGAGCACATCACCGAGGGCAAGGTTGCCGTCGACGAAGATCGCTCGACGCCGGTGTTCTCCCCCTATGCCGGCCGTGTCACCAAGCTGCTCGCCCGGCCTGGCGAGACCGTGCGTCAGGGCCAGCCGCTGTTCGTGATCGAGGCTGCCGATACCGTGCAGGCCCAGAACGATTTCATGGCCGCCATCGCGGCGATGAACAAGGCGAAGTCCGCCCTCGATCTCGCCGACATCCAGTACAAGCGCGCCAAGGATCTGTTCGAAGGCCGGGCAATTCCGCTGAAGGATTTCCAGCAGGCCGAGGCGACATCCGTTCAGGCTCAGAACGACATGCGGTCGTCGCAAACGGCGCTCGAGGCCGCGCGCAACAAGTTGCGCATTCTCGGCTTCACCGATGCCGCGATCACCGACTTTCAGAGCAAGGGCGCGATCGACCGGGAGATCACGATCCACGCGCCGATCGGCGGCACGGTCGTGCAGCGCAAGGTCGGTCCCGGTCAGTACGTCAACTCCGGCGCGAGCGATCCGGTGTTCGTCATCGGCGATCTCTCGACGGTCTGGCTGACCGCCTTCGTCCGCGAGAGCGATGCGGCGCTGGTGAACATCGGCGAGGAGATTCTCGTCAACGTGCTGGCGCTGCCCGGCCGTCCGCTGAAGGCCAGCATCAATTATGTGGCCACCTCGATCGATCCTGCGACGCGGCGACTTCTGGTGCGTGCCACCATCGATAACAAGGACGGCCTGCTCAAGCCCGAGATGTTCGCCAACGTCACGATCTATTCGCCCGGCGAGCAGCCCGCTGTCGCGGTTCCCCGGCAGGCGCTGATCTATGAAGGCAACCAGGTTCGCGTCTGGGTCGCCCGTCCCGACAAGTCGATCGAGCTTCGCAAGATCAAGGTCGGCTTGATCAATGGCGACCAGGTCGCGGTCGAAAGCAATCTGAGCGCGGGCGAGCAGATCGTGACCAAGGGCAGCCTGTTCATCGACCGTGCCGCGTCGGGCAGCTGAGATGCCATCCGCCTGCCTGACGTTCTGAAAGTTCCGACCTGATGGATCGCCTCGTTGCCATCGCCGTCCAGCGGCGCTTCCTGATGGTTGGACTATTCGTCGCCATCCTCATCGGCGGCCTGATCGCCTTCCGCCAGCTCAACATCGAGGCCTATCCCGATCCGACGCCGCCGATGGTCGACATCGTGACCCAGAGCCCGGGGCTCTCGGCGGAGGAGATCGAGCGCTACATCACCATCCCGATCGAGACCCAGGTCGCCGGCATCAAGAACCTGCGCACCATCAGAACGATTTCGCTGTACGGCCTGTCGGACGTCAAGCTGCAGTTCTCGTTCGACTACACCTACGACGAAGCCTTGCAGCAGGTGCTGAACCGGCTGTCGCAGCTCTCGCCGCTGCCGGGCAACGTCACGCCGCAGATCTCGCCGCTCAGCGCGGTCGGCGAAATCTATCGCTACCGGCTGCGCGGTCCGCCCGGATACAGCGTGCTCGACCTCAAGACCTTGCAGGATTGGGTGCTGCAGCGGCGCTTCCGCGCCGTGCCGGGCGTGATCGACGTCACCGGCTGGGGCGGCAAGACCAAGACCTATGAGATCCAGGTCGACTTCAACAAGCTGGTCGCCAACGGCCTGACCCTGCCGCAACTCTTGCAGGCGGTCGGCAACTCCAACATCAATGTCGGCGGCAACACGGTCGAGATCGGCACGCAGTCCGCGGTGGTGCGCGGCGTCGGCCTGATCCGTTCGATGGAGGATCTTGCCAACACTATGGTGTCGCAGAGCGGCGGCAATCCGGTGCTGGTGAAGGACGTCGCCAACGTCACCGTGGCGGAGAAGCCGCGGCTCGGCATTGCCGGCCTCAACAACAATGACGACATCGTCCAGGGTATCGTGCTGATGCGGCGCGGCGAGCAGAGCTCGCCGACCATCGCCCGCGTCGAGCAGTTGGTCGAACAGATCAACAGCTCGACCATCCTGCCGCCGGGCGTGCGGATCGAGCGCATCTATGACCGCAAGGACCTGATCGACACCACGACCCACACCGTGCTGCATAACATGGTGGTCGGCATTGGCCTGATCGTGCTGCTGCAATGGATTTTCCTCGGTAATCTCCGGAGCGCGCTGATCGTCGGCGCGACGATTCCGTTCGCGCTGTTCTTTGCCGTCATCATCCTGGTTCTGCGCGGCGAGTCGGCAAACCTGCTGTCGGTCGGTGCGATCGATTTCGGCCTGATCGTCGATGCCACCGTAATCATGGTCGAGGCGATCTTCCGTCGGCTGACGCAAACCACGCCATTGTCGGAGGCGGAGGAGAGCCACATCTCGCCCGAGACGATGATGGGCATGAAGAGCCACGCGATCCTCTCGGCAGCCGCCGACGTGTCGCGCTCGATCTTCTTTGCCGCGGCCATCATCATCGCCGCCTTCCTGCCGCTGTTCACGCTCAGTGGCGTCGAGGGCAACATCTTCGGACCGATGGCGCGCACCTATGCCTATGCGCTCGCCGGTGGCCTGCTCGCGACCTTCACGGTCACCCCGGCGCTGAGTGCCATCATTCTGCCGTCGCATGTCGAGGAGACCGAGACGCGGCTGATGCGCCTGTTGCATGCGATCTACGGGCCGGTGCTGCGCTGGGCCGTCGGCAACCGCAATCTGGTGATGACCGGCGCGATCGGGCTCGTGCTTTTGACCGTGGTGGTCGGCCGGCTGCTCGGCCTGGAATTCCTGCCCAAGCTCGAAGAGGGCAATCTCTGGATTCGCGCGACCCTGCCGCCGACGATCTCGCTTCAGGAAGGCAACGCCTACGTCAATGAGATGCGCAAGATCATCCGCGCCCGGCCGGAGGTCGAGTCCGTGGTCTCGCAGCACGGCCGCCCCGACGACGGCACCGACGCCGCCGGCTTCTTCAACGCCGAGTTCTTCGCGCCCCTGAAGCCGGTGAAGGACTGGCCGGGCACCAAGGACAAGGACCAGCTCACCGCCGAGCTGTTGAAGCAGCTCGACGATCGCTTCCCCGGCGTGGAGTTCAACTTCTCGCAATATCTGCAGGACAACGTCTCCGAGGCCGTGTCCGGCGTGAAGGGCGAGAACTCGATCAAGCTCTACGGCAACGACCTGCAGGCGCTGACCGACACCGCCAACAAGATCAAGCAGGTTCTTTCGACGGTGCAGGGCGTCACCGATCTCGCGGTGTTCACCTCGCTCGGACAGCCGACGGTGCAGATCGACATCGATCGCGCCAAGGCCGCGCGCTACGGGCTCGCTCCCGGCGACATCAACGCCACCATCAAGGTCGCGATCGGCGGTGATACCGCGGGCGATCTCTACGAGCCGGGCTCCGACCGGCATTTCCCGATCATCGTTCGGCTGGCGCCGGAATATCGCAAAAGCGCCGAGGCGATCGAGAACCTGCGCATCGGCGCGCAGGGACCGAACGGTATCACGCAGATCCCGTTGAGCGAGGTCGCGACCATCAAGCTGGTGTCGGGCGCGGCCTATATCTACCGCGAGCAGCAGGAGCGCTATCTCCCCATCAAGTTCTCGGTGCGCGAGCGCGATCTCGGCAGCGCCATTCAGGAGGCGCAGCAAAAGGTCGCCGACCAGGTGCAGCTGCCGGCCGGCTCGCGCGTGGAGTGGGTCGGCGAGTTCGGCAACCTCCAGGACGCGATCAAGCGGCTCTCGATCGTGGTGCCGATCAGCCTCGCGTTGATCGGCGTGCTCCTGTGGTTCAATTTCGGCTCGATGGCCGACACCTTGCTCGCCATGAGCGTGATCCCGATGGCGATCTTCGGCGGCGTCGTCGGACTGGTGCTCTCCGGCATTCCCTTCAGCGTGTCAGCGGCGATCGGCTTCATCGCGCTGTTCGGCATCGCCGTCATGGACGGCATCATCATCCTGTCGCAGTTCAACCAGCTGATCGACGAGGGCGTCGACCGCATCGAAGCCGTCATCCGCACCGGAGAGCTGCAGCTGCGGCCGGTGCTGATGACCTGCGTGGTCGCCGGCATCGGCCTGTTGCCGGCGGCGCTGTCGACCGGCATCGGCTCGCAGGTGCAGAAGCCGCTCGCGATCGTGGTCGTGACCGGCATGATGCTGGCGCCTGTCGTCATCCTGATCACGCTGCCGGTCTTGATCTCGCTGTTCTCCCGCCGGAGGGTCCGCTAGATGCGCATGTGCTCGTCGATCCGCGCGGCTGCGTCATTGTCCACCACAGCGGCATCGACGATCTCGCCGCGCTTGAACACGAGGTAGCGGTCGCTGATCGAGAGGGCAAAAGGCAGATGCTGCTCGACCACGATCATGGAGGTGCCGATTTCGCGGCGGACGCGGACCAGCACGTCAGACAGACGATCGACGACCGAAGGCTGCAAGCCTTCGGTGACCTCGTCGAGCAGCAGCACGTCGGGCCTGGCCATCAGCGCCCGCGCCACGATCAGCATCTTCTGCTCGCCGCCCGACAATGTTCCGGCGCGCTGGCCGAGCCGCTTGGTCAGCACGGGAAACCAGCCGCCGACCTGCTCGAACAGCGCATCGATGTCCTTGTCCGACAACAGCCCGAGCCGGAGATTGTCGCGCACCGAGAGGTCCTGGAACAGCGCATGTTCCTGCGGCACATAGACCAGCCCCATCTTGCGCTTCAGATGCGGCGCCACCCGCGTCACGTCCTTGCCGGCAAGCCTCACGCTGCCGCGCCACGCTGGCAGAAAGCCGAGTATGGCCTTGAGCAGCGAGGTCTTGCCCATGCCGTTCTTGCCGACGATCGCCAGCGTCTCGGCCTTCGCCAACGCAAAGCCGACATTGCTGATGACCTCCGAGGAGCCATAGCCGCTCGCGAGTTCCTTGACTTCCAGCATCGTGCTCATGCCGGCACCTCCGCATGCGACACGTGCTGGCCGGTGTAGATCTCGCGGACCAGCTCGCTGTTGACGACCTCGTCGACCGAGCCGTCGAGCGCGAGCCGGCCCTGGTGCAGGACGATGATGCGCGAGGAGATCTCGCGAACGAAATCGAGATCGTGCTCGACCAGGAGAATGCAGAGCCGGTCGCGGCGGGCGAGGGAGGTGAGGATATCGGCGAACCCCTGGCGCTCGGCGCGGGTCAATCCGGCGGTGGGCTCGTCGAGCAGCAGCACATCGGGCTCGAGCGAGAGCACCATCGCGAGCTCGAGCGCCTGCTTCAGCCCGTGGCTGAGATTGCGCGCCTCTTCGTCGAGCCGTTCGGCGAGTCCGGAGCGTTCGACGACCGACATCGCCGCGGGCGGCAGCGCCAGGGTGGCCGAGCGCGACGTGAGAGCAGGCGGATCGGCATGCGTCCGCGCCACGCGCAGGCATTCGGCGACGGTCAGCGTCTCGAACACCGACGCGGTCTGGAACTTGCGTCCCAAGCCGAAGCGCACGACGCGATCCGGCGGCAGGCGGGCGATGTCGTGGCCGGCGATCGCGACGTTGCCGGTCGAGCGCTCACGGCCGTCGGACAGACAGCGGATCAAGGTGGTCTTGCCGGCGCCGTTAGGACCGACCAGGCTCAGCAACTCGCCTCGGTAGGCCGTGAACTGCACGCCGTCCAGCACGGCAAGACTGCCGTAATGCTTGCCGAGCGCGCGCACTTCGATGGCGACGGCGTCGGGATTGCTGACAGCAGTGGCGGCTATAGCGGGCTGCAGGATCGTCGTCGCGACTGCCGAACGCCCGCGCTTGACCAGGCGCATGACCGCGCCGAGCAGGCCATCGGGGAACACCAAGATCACCACGATCAGCGCGAGGCCGACGATCAGCTCCCAGACGTAAGGCAGGCTGTTGGCGAGATAGGCGCTCGCCACCTCGATGCACAGTGCACCGATCACAGGACCGATCACCGTGCCGCGGCCGCCGAGCGCGACCATGATCACGAGGTTGGTGCCGAAGGCGAAGCTGGCATTCTCCGGCGCGGCGACCGCGCCGAAGCCGGCATAGAAGAAGCCGGCCAGCGCGGAGACGATCGCGGACAGCACCAGCACGACGATGCGCAGGCGCGAGGTGTCGATGCCGAGATAGGTGCAGCGCGAGTCGTTGTCGCGCAACGCCGACAACAGTCGCCCGGTGTCGCTGCGCATCACGACGAGCGCAAGCACGGCCGCCGCGAGCAGTCCGAGGCCGGCGAGGCGCAGCCAGGTCTCGATCTCCAGGTCGAAACTTTCGAAGCCGACGAGGCCGCTCGACGAGCCGGTGAACGTGCCGCCGGAGTAGAGGATCTGCACCAGCACGATCGGCACCACCAGCGAGATCACCGAGGCGTAGAGCGGCGTCGAGCCGGGATAGAACGACAGCCAGCCGGTGAAGGCGGCAACGGCCGCAGCAACGGCGACCGCGGCGCCGATCGCAGCAAAAATCTGCCAGGTGCCGAAGCCATATTCGGTGAACATGATCGCGAGCGCGTAGGCGCCGATGCCGAAGAAGGCGGACTGCCCGAAAGTCAGCGTGCCGCAATAGCCCCACATGATGTCGACGGTGATCGCGGCGATGGCAACGAAGCAGGCGCGCACCAGGATGTTCACGAGATAGGTGTCGAGCAGCAGTGGCGCGACGATGATCACGGCGGCAGCGAGTGCCACCAGCAATGCTGGGATGATCAGGCGCGGCATCGCGCGGCTCGTCGCTGCTGTCGCGGGAGAGGCGAGGGGACGCGCATCAGGCACGGGCAAAACCCTCCGGCCGGATCCGCAGCACGATGGCGGCGCAGATCGCGATGGTCAGGCCACCCAGGATCGGATTGACGAAGGTCGAGACCAGCACCTGCAACGTCCCGAGCACGGCGCAGGAGCCGGCCAGCGCCAGCAGCGAGCCGCCGGACACCATGACCAGCATGAAGGCGCCGATCAGCCAGGGCACGCCCATGTTCGGATCGACGCTGGACAGCGGCGTGATCAGCGCGCCGGACAGCGCGGCGAGACCGCTGCCGAGCGCGAAGGTAATCAGCCGGACGCGCGAGGAATCGACGCCAAGTCCCTGCGCCAGCATTTCGTTCATGATCACGGCCTTGGTCGAGAGGCCGAGCCGCGTGCCGTTCAGAAGCGCAGTGAACAGCAGGCCGACGATGACGGCCGCAACGATCATCACCAGCCGATAGGCCGAATAGTCGGCGCCAAACAGATGCACCGTGCCCGAGATCGGCGCCTGCACGAACTGCACCTCGCGGCCGAACATCAGGGTGATGAGCTGTCCCAGCACGATACCGAGGCCCCAGGTCGCGAGGATCGCATCGAGCGGGCGCTTATAGAGACGGCGGACGACCACGATCTCCGTGATGCCGCCACAGACGGCGCCGGCGACGAAGGCCAGCGGCAGGACCAGAAACCAAGGCAGGCCGAGTTGAGCGCCGACGAGGGCGGAATAGGCGCCGGCGGTGAGGAAGGCGGCGTGGGCGAAGTTGATGATCTTCATCACGCCGAACACGATCAGGAGACCGGCGGCGATGATGAAGAGCATGGCGGCCGTCGTGACGGCATCGAGAGCGACGGTCAGCATGGTGACTTCCACTTGAGAGAAGCGGGGCGGGCCTTCGTCCGCCCCGCGGGATCATACGCGATCAGGACTAAATCGCTCAGGACTTGCCCGGGCACTGCGCACCGGGATCGACGTTGGCAAAGCTCTGGATCACCTTGACGCTGCCGTCGGCCTGGACCTGGCCGAGATACATGGTCAGCGGCGCATGGCGCTGCTTGTCCATCTTGATCGTGCCGCGCGGACCATCGACCGAGACCTCGGCGAGTGCCTTGAGCACCTTGTCCTGGTCGGTGCTGCCGGCCTTCTCGACCGCCGCCTTGTAGGCGTACACCGCCTCATATTGCGGGACCGAGAGATCGTTCGGGGTCTTCAACTCGGCGCCGAACTTCTTGGCCATCGAGGCCAGGAAGGTCTTGTTGGCCGGCGTATCGATGCCTGTAACGTAAGAGGCAGACAGATAGATGCCGGCCGCGTCAGCGCCCATGCCCTTGGCGGTGCCCTCGTCGACGGCGAGGTTGCCGTAGGGCAGGTTCACGCCGGCGGCGCGCAGCTGCTTGGTCAGGGTGACGTTCGGTGCGCCGCCCGCGGTCGAGGTGATCAGCGCGTCGGCGCCGGAGGCCTTGAGCTTGGAGATGATCGAGGTCCAGTCGGAGCCGTCCATCGGCAAATATTCCTCGCCGACGACCTTTCCGCCCGTCTTCTCGATATACATCTTCGTGAAGGCGAGCATGCCGCGGCCGAAGGCGTAGTCGGAGCCGATCAGGAAGTAGCTCTTCGCCTTCTTCTCCTTGTTGAAGTAGTCGACGATCGGAGGCACCTGCTGGTCCGGTACCCAGGCGTTGACGTAGAGATACGGGCTGCAGGACTTGCCCTCGTAGAACGAGGTGTAGATGTAGGGCGTCTTGCCGCGGGCGACGATCGGCAGGCCAGCGTTGCGGGCGGCGCTGGTCTCCATCGAGATCAGCACGTTGACCTTCTTCTGGAAGATCAGCGCGTCGAACGCCTTCTGCGCGCCGGCCGCGCCCGAGGCGTCATCGGCGACCTCGAGCTCCAGCTTGCGGCCGAGCACGCCGCCCTTGGCGTTGATCTCCTCGACCGCCAGTTCGGCGGACTGGACCACCGACGGGGCGACGACGGAGTTGGCGCCGGACAGGCCGACGGGGACGCCGATCTTGATCGGATCGGCGGCAAAGGCAGACGAGAGCGCGGTCGCCGCGAGGGCGAGCGCGAGTGAGGTGGTGAGCAAACGCGATGTCATCGATTGTCCTCCGTGAATGGTGAAAACAGAAAGGCGAAGTTGTCAGTACCAGCCGCGCTTGACCTCGCTGCCGAGCATCTCGTCGTAGACGTCGGAGCGGCGGTCGCGCAGGACCTGGTTGAAGGCGTTCCAGTTGCGGGCGCGGCGGGCCTCGCCGAGCGCCACGTCGGCGATCACGATCTCCTCCTTGTCGCGGCTCGCGGGGCCTGCGACCGGCCAGCCGGTGTAGCTGACGATCAGGCTCTGGCCCTCGAACGGCTGTCCGCGCTCGACGCCGACGCGGTCGGCGCAGGCGATGAAGATGGAGTTGGAATGCGCGGCCGCCATCGCCAGGATGTTGGCCATCGCTTCACGTCCCGGCGCCTGGCCGGGGATCGGCACCCAGTTCGTCGGCACGCAGACGATGTCGGCGCCCTGCAGCGCGTTCAGACGGTAGCTCTCCGGGAACCAGCCGTCGTAGCAGATCGCCATGCCGATGCGGCCGATCTCGGTGTGGTAGACGGGGAAGCCGAGATTGCCGGGCTCGAAATACAGGTTCTCCTCGTTCCACAGATGCACCTTGCGGAACGTGCCGATGTAGCCCTTCGGCCCGATCAGCACCGCGCTGTTGTAGAGCTTGGTCCCGTCGCGCTCGCAGATGCCGGCGACGAGGTGCAGGCCATGCCTGGCCGCGATCTCGCTCCAGGCGGTCACGGCGGGGCCGCCGGGAATGGTCTCGGAGGCGGCGAAGGCCTCCTCGCGGGATTTGAACACGTAGCCGCTTGAGGCGAGCTCGGGCAGCACCACGAGCTTGGCGCCTTGCGCCACCGCCTGTTGGATCAAATCGAGGCTGTGGGCGAGGTTGGTGGCCAACTCGCCGACCATCGGCTGCATCTGGATGCAGGCGATCCGCAGTTTGCTGTCGTCATCCGTCGTCAAGGCACGAGTCTCCGTTGCGTTCGCGAGGGTCGCGCGCGCCAAACAAAAAGCCCCCGACTGCGCCTTGCGGCGCAATACGAGGGCTGCATAGCCTGATGTGAAATGGCCGACCGGCCATTGGCGGACATCCGATGTCCGCAACGGTTTCAAGTAACTCAAATGCGCGAAGCGAAGTCAACGCCGTCGCTTGCAAAAATTTGAGGCCGCCGCTGCCCAACGTGTGGGCGCGTAGCCACAGCTTCAGCGCGAGGCCGGCGCATCGAGCACCCCCAGTCCGCCCAATGTCTCCTGTGCGTTGATGATCGAGATCGCGATGTCGGCCATGGCGACGCGCTTCTGCGTCGCCTGCGCGCGGATCAGCTCATAGGCCTCGACCTCGCCGACCTGCTTCAACCCCATCAGGATCTTCACCGCCTTGTCGACGTCGCGCCGCGCCTTCAACGTCTCCTCGAGCTTCTGCACCTTGCCTTCGAGACGGCGCGTATAGCCGCGCAGCGAGCGCGCCAGCACCAGCGAGGAGAGGATGCCGAACGAGCGGATCGGCTTGTTGACGACGCCATGCGCATTGCTGTCGAGCAGGCGCTTGAGGATCGTCGGATTCTCGTAGTCGACAATGGCGATGAAGGTAAGCGGATGCTCGCTGGTGCCTTCGGGAAAGATCATCTCCTCGGAGGTCTCGATCAGCTGGAACACCGTGTCGATGTCGTGCGGGATCGCGGCGGGTGGCGGCCAGACGCCGCGCACGTTGCAGCCGATGCGCTTGAGTTGATCGATCAGCGCATCGCCTTCGGCGTCGCGCGGATGGATCACCAGCACGCGGGCGCCGCGCAGCTCCTCGATCAGGCGGCGCACGCCGGGTTTCATGCGGTCATCCGGCCTCATGCTGACAGCGCCTCTTCGCTGAGCCAGCGGCCGCCGATCGGCGACACCGAAAGATACGGGTCGGGCTTGATCGGGCTCTTGCTCTCCCAGACGATGTCGAACTGGCCATCGGCGCGGACGCGGCCGATGCGCGGCGTGGTCCAGACGTGGTTGTTGTCGGGATCGATCCGGATCGGTCCCTCCGGCGCTTCGAGGCTGAGGCCGAGCGCGGCCTCCACCAGCTTCTGCGTATCGAGGCTGCCGGCCTGTTCGAGCGCCCGCGCGAACAGCTTGATCTGCGCATAGGCCGACGCGCTCCACATGCTGACCGGCGTCTCCGCGCCGAACGTCGCCGCGAAGGCCGCCTTGAAGCGATCATTGCTGTCGCGCGCCAAGGTGCCGAAATAGCTTGCGGCAGTCAGGTGGCCGACGCAGTGCTCGGCGCCGATGGCGCGAACCTCGCCCTCGGCCATGGTGAGGCTGGCGATCGGCAGCCGCTTCGGGTCGAAGCCGGCCTGCGTATACATCCGATAGAAGCGCTGCGCGGTGCGGCCGACGATGGTCGAGAATACGACGTCGGGGGCGGCGTCCCGGATGGCATCGAGACCGCGCGTCAACTCGGCGTCGGTCGCCTCCATCGTCACATATTGCTCGCCGACGACGCGGCCGGAATAGGACTCGACGAGGTCGCGCATGATGCGGTTGGATTCGCGCGGGTAGATGTAGTCGGAGCCGATCAGGTAGACGCGCGGGCCGTGCTTGCGCACGATGTATTCGGCGAGCTGGAACGCGTTCTGGTTCGGCGCCGGCCCGGTGTAGATCACGTTCGGGGAGTATTCGAAACCTTCGTAGAGCGAGGGATACCAGAGCAGGCCGTTGCGGCGCTCGATCGCCGGCAGCACCGCCTTGCGCTCCGCGGAGGTCGAGCAGCCGAAGATCACGGAGGCGCCATCCTCGGTCAGCAGGCGATCGGCGAGCTTGCGGAAGGTTTCCGGCTGCGAGCCCGGATCATAGGCGATGACCTCGATCTCGCGGCCGAGCACGCCGCCGGCGGTGTTGATCTCCTGGATCGCGAGTGCCGTGCCGAAGAAGTGCTCGGACTCCGTGACCTGCATCAGGCCGCTGCGCGAGAACAGCACGCCGACACGCCAGACATCCTTGACGGATGATTTTGCGGCCGGTCTCGTCGTCATCATCATGCCTCCAGGTCGACGGGCCGGCGGGGCCGGCTCGGAAAGCGCGGACTATTGCCACTCGGCGCGCGGTTGGCAACGGGGGCGAATCGGCAGGTCAGGTTCCAGGTGTCAGACGAGCCGCAGCATCGCCGCGACGCAGAGCGCGTCCGGATCATGCGGTGTTTGGGCCCTCGACGATGATGAGGGCGCAGGGAATGCCGGGCGCTGGCCGCACCCATGGCCCGCCTGCAAGAAAAAAGCAGGCGGCAGTCACCACAGGTCAGCCGAGACATCCCGGCATTCCCTGCGCGGTGGGCTTCACGCTTATACGCGCTCTCCTCGGGGACCGGCTGATTGACCCCGTCGGCCGCGGAGCTCGTCGGACCTCCGCAAGCCTTGACCTCAGCACCGGGAGGCCAGGACCACGCGACTTCACGTACGTCAGCGCATCGCTCGTCCGCACATGATGCGCGCCGATGCCCTCACGTCCACCGCATTGCCGGCCCAACGTGTCGTGACGACGCGTACGCCCCTCATCCGGACCGGAACGCAGATGTTATAGGCATGATTTGCTGATTTTCGGAAGTGATTTATTTTTCGCGGGGGCTCTTGAAACGGGCTTTGTTGTTGTCAGCGCTGGTAAAATCAGTCTTTTGGCGCACTCCATGCCACTTGCTCAGCCGTCATTCCGGGCAGCCGCGCAGCGGCTGAGCCCGGAATCCATACTCACGAACTGCAGTGCGGGGCGAAGCGGCTGCGACGCGCAGCTCACTCTCTCTCGGGCGGTCGTGGTTATGGATTCCGGGCTCGCGCTGCGCGCGCCCCGGAATGACGATGTGGAGGCGGCGTGTATCCCTCACGCTGAGCGTGATATGGGCTGCGATGATCATGTCGCACGCGGGTCGCTTGGTCCGCGACGAGATTGGAGCCCGATTGGCGCGTTCGTGCGTTGACGTTAAGAATGCGGCGATGTCCGGCTCACGAGCCTCCCTGAAACCTGGGCGCGTGAACGGAAGTCGCGGCCAGACGAAAGATTGACATGCGCAGCTTCGAAGACCGAGTCCTGCTGTTCCTGCTCGCCGTGATCACGCTCGCGCTCGGCTGGATTTTGCTGCCGTTCTATGGCGCGCTGCTGTGGGGTGTGGTCGGCGCGATCGTGTTCGCTCCGCTGCACCGCCGGCTGTCACAGTCGATGCACGGTCGTGACGGGCTGGCGGCGGCCATCGTCGTGCTGCTGGTCATTCTGATCATCATCATTCCATTCTCGCTGGTCGCGGCGGCGCTGGCGCAACAGGCGGCCGGCGTGTACGGGCAGGTGCAGGGCGGCCAGTTGGACGTCACGCAGTATTTTCAGAAGATGCTGGACGCGCTGCCCGGTTGGATCGTCGATCTGCTGAATCGGTTCGGGCTCGGCAGCTTGGCCGGCCTGAAAGACCGGTTGTCGGCGTTGCTGCTGCGCGGCAGCCAGGTGATCGCGGGCCAGGCGCTCAACATCGGGCAGGGGACGTTCGAGTTCTTCGTCAGCCTTTTTCTCATGCTCTATCTGTTGTTCTTCCTGCTGCGCGACGAGGAGACCTTGTCGAAGCGGATCGCGGACGCCATCCCGCTGCGCGACGAGCAACGCAACGCGCTGCTCGCGAAGTTCATCATCGTCATCCGCGCGACCGTAAAGGGCAATCTGGTCGTCGCCCTGGCGCAGGGCGCGCTGGGCGGACTGATCTTCTGGTTCCTCGGTATCACCGCGCCGCTGCTGTGGGCGGTGGTGATGGCCTTCATGTCGCTGCTCCCCGCGGTGGGCGCGGGGATCGTGTGGTTTCCGGTCGCGCTCTATCTGCTGGCCACCGGCTCGATCTGGCACGGCGTGATCCTGATCGCCTATGGCGCGCTGGTCATCGGCCTCGTCGACAATCTGCTGCGCCCGATCCTGGTCGGACAGGATACCAAGATGCCGGACTATGTGGTGCTGATCTCGACCTTGGGAGGCATCGAGGTGTTCGGATTGAATGGCTTCATCATCGGCCCGGTCATCGCGGCGATGTTCATCGCGATCTGGGACATGTTTACCACGGTGCGGAGCGAGAATCGCGCGGTAGCTGATGTGACGAGTAGGTCGAATTAGCGCGCAGCGTCATCCGCTTTTGTGGCCAAGCTCGTTGTCACGCAAACGGTCGTCATTCCGGGGCAGCCGCGTGAGCGGCTGAGCCCGGAATCCATAACCACGAATGGTGATCGTTGTACGAGTTTTGGCCACATCCATCGCGCTTCGATCGAGATAGTTGTGGCTATGGATTCCGGGCTCGCGCTACGCGCGCCCCGGAATGACGAGAGGTGCGTAGCCCCGGGCGAGCGAAGCGACCCCGGGTTCTCCGGCACGGCGTGTGAGAACACGCATGTCGCTGCGCTCATGCGGGCTACGGCAAAGCATGCGCGGCAAAAACTCGGTGTCATGCCCGCGTAGGCGGGCATCCAGTACGCCGCGGTGTCTCGGGTTGATCACGATCGTCCCGGCGTACTGGATCGTCCGCCTTCGCGGACGATGACGGCGGAGAGTGGCGCAGGCTGCTTGCCCAACCGTCGTTGCGAGCGGAGCGACGTGTCCGCCACAGCCCGAAGGGCGGCGGCGGAAGCAATCCAGAGTCCCGCCCACCACACTGGATTGCTTCGTCGCTTCGCCCCTCGCAATGACGGGGATTGAGGCTGCGGTCTCGGCTCAGAAGCCGTAAAGTCGGGCAGGGTTGTCGACCAGGATCTTCTTCCGGATCGCGGCGCCTGGTGCCCACACCGGCAGCTGGTTCATCAGGCGGCCGTCGTCGATCGGATAGAACGGCCTGACATCCGTCGCCTTCAGCTCGGGATGGGGCGACGAGTCCGGATGCGGCCAGTCGGTGCCCCAGACGATCCGGTCGGGGTTGGCTGCGATCAGCGCTTGCGCAAACGGAATGACATCCTTGTAGTCCGGGCCGCGGGTCGAGGCGCGGTAGGCGCCGGAGATCTTCACATAGGCCTTGCCGCTGCGGACGAGCTCGACGAGGTCGGAGAAGCCGGGTTGCTCGAGGCCGAGCGCGGCCTGCGCGCCGCCGAAATGATCGAACACCGCCGTGACCGGCGACTGCATCACGAGGTCCTTGATGGCGGCGATCATCGCAGGCGTCGTGTAGAGCTGGACGTGCCAGCCGCGCGCTTTCATGCGTTCGACGGCGGCCTGGAAGCGTGCGCGGCCGATGGTGGGATCGTTGATGCCGCCGGTCGCGAGATTGAGGCGGATGCCGCGGAAGCCATCCGCGTTCATCGCGTCGAGCTGCGCCTCGGTGGTCTTGTCGTCGATCACGGCGACGCCGCGAGCGTCGTTGCCTCTGGCCTTCATGCCGAACAGGGTCGCGGAATTGTCGGTGCCGTAGACGCTCGGCGTCACGATGACCACGCGCTTGATGTGCAGCGCCTTGTGCAGGGCGGCCATCTCCTCGGGCGAGGCCGGCTCGGGCGTGTAGACGCGGGTCGCCGCAAACGGAAATTTCTCGGGATCGCCGTGGATGTGGGTGTGGCAGTCGCAGGCATCGGCGGGCACGTCGAAGTCGACCGGGGTGGCGGGCTGCGAGGGGTTGGCGCGGGCTGTCGTCATCGTCACTCCGGCGGCGAGCGAGGCCAGCAGCAGGCTGCGGCGGGTCAACATGGTGGTCCTTCCCCGGATGCCGCGCGTGCGTTGAGCGTGACGCGCGTGGTGTCGTGGGATGAGCGTGAACCGGCGCGGGGCAGGGGGCAAGAGCGAAGCCAAGCTATAGGTCGTCATCCCCGCGAACGCGGGGATCCATAGCCACAGGAGGTCGTGTGGCGGCACACGCTTGGCTCCGATCTGGTGTCACCACATAGCCCTGTGGCTATGGATCCCGGGTCGGCGCCTCCACGGCGCGTGCGCGCCGTTCCGGCTTGCCCGGGACGACGGCGGAGGGTGGGGCTGACGTCCCGCTCTACGACCGCGACGCAGCGGAAGTTGCAGCGCCTGCACGGTCAGCTACGTGGTTTGGAAGCGCTACTGCCCCGAGGGCGTGCGCAGGCCGTGCCAGGCGTCGCGGACCTGGTGGTAGTGGACTTCGGGCAGGTAGTCCGGCGTGTTCAGGTTGAGGTTCTTGACGTCGAGCCGGCCGACGGCGCTGAGCAGGGTGTAGGAGGCGATGACGCGGTCGCGCTGGGCGCCGATCAGCCGGGCCTTGGCCTGGATGAGGTCGGATTGCGAGTTGAGGACGTCGACCGTGGTGCGCTGGCCGCCCTGCGCCTCGCGCGAGACGCCTTGCAGCGCGACGGTAGCTGCCTTCACCTCGGACTCGGAGGCGCTGACGGCGACCTTGGCGCCCTCATTGGCGACCCAGGCGCTGACCACGGCGGTGCGCGCCTGATTGCGGACCTGGTCGAGCACGAGCCGGCTCTGCGCCGCAAGCTCCTTGGATTGCCGGGTCTGCGACGCCGCGGTGCCGCCGTCATAGATCGGCGCGGTGACGCTGCCGACGATCGAGGCCTGGTCGGTGCCGAAGGTGCCGAGCGTCTGATCCGAATCGCGGCTGCGGCTGACACTGCCCTGCAGCGTCACGCTCGGCAGCAGCGCGCCCTCGGCGACCTTGATCGCGGTCGAGGCGACGTCGACGTCGAAGCTTGCCGCCGCCACGGCCGGATTTTCCCTGTTGGCAAGCGCGATCGCGTCCTCGCGCGAGCGCGGCAGCAGGCGATCGATGGGATCGGCGGTGCGAAGCTGACCCGGAGCCATGCCGATGACCTGTGCATAGGTGGCCTGGCTGATGGCGAGGTTGACCTCGGCGGCGTTGAGATCGGACAGCCCGCGCGACAGCCTCGCTTCGGCCTGGGCCGCATCGGTCGGCGTGACGTCGCCGGCGTTGAGGCGGCGCTGCGTCACCGACAGGGTCTCGCGCAGGAAGGCGACGTTGGAGCGCTGCGCCTCGACCAGCGACTGGTTGGCCAGCACGTTGGTGTAGGCGGTGACGGCGTCGAGCAGGATGCCCTGGCCGACATTGCGCAGCGCCTCGCGGCCGGACTGCACCTGCAACTCGGCCACGCGCACGCTGTTGGCGGTGCGGAAGCCGTTGAACAGCGTCTGCGTCACGGTCACGCCGATCGTCCATGGCTTCAGGGTCGCGGTCTGGACGGTGTTGGCGGGCAGGAGATTGCGGACGGCCTGCAGGCCGGCGCCGAGGCTGGCGATGAGCTGCGGGCGGTAGCCGGCCAGCGCCTGCGGCACGTTCTCGTCGGTGGCGCGCTGCCGGGCACGTTCGGCGTTAAGCGCGGGATTGGTCTGATAGGCTTTCGCCAGCGCAGCCGCGAGATCCTCGGCGCGCACGGGCGAGCAGATTGTGACAAGGCCGGCAATCACGGTCAGGCCAAGACCGACCCGCTTTGCACGCACCCCGCCGACGCCAAATTCTTTGGCTCGACCCACCATCCGACTCCGCCGCGTCCCACTGTCTTAACCCGTCGTTTACCTGTTTACGGCGGAGGGCGGCCACACACAAACCACTGATGGGGAATTAGGCGGGCTTTTCCATGGATTGTTGTGGCGGTCCCGCCACAGACCGTTGGTCGCAGGTGCTGTGGCATAGGCGCGCGGTAGGTGGGTGGACGGGCGAGGGGAGGTTGCAAGTGCTCGGCGCGAATCGCGTCAGCTATTTGCGAGCAGCTTGCGGCTTGCTCAGCGCACCTCGCCCCGCTTGTGGGGAGAGGTCGGATTGCATCGAAGATGCAATCCGGGTGAGGGGGTGCAGGTCTAACCACATGCACCACCCGTGCGGCTGCCGCTCACCCCGACCCTCTCCCCGTAAGAACGGGGCGAGGGAGCGCACTGTGAACGGGGGCGATAGCTCGAGCTCAATCTTGGAAGACTTGGTTCGACCGAACCACGTCGCGACACGTCACCGGTTCTTGTTGACCGGCTTGCGCTTCTCGATGAACGCGGCCATGCCCTCGGCGCGGTCCTCCAGCGCGAAGGTCGCGTGGAAGAGGTTGCGCTCGACGTTCATGCCTTCGGAGAGCGGGGTCTCGAAGGCGCGGTTGACCGCCTCCTTGGCCATGGCCGCGGCGGGGCGCGACATGGCGGCGATCTTCTCGGCGGCGGCCATGGTCTCTTCCATCAGCTTGTCGGCCGGCACGATGCGGCTGACCAAGCCGGCGCGCTCGGCTTCGGCCGCATCCATCATCCGTCCGGTGAGGCAGAGGTCCATCGCCTTGGCCTTGCCGATGGCGCGGGTCAGGCGCTGCGTGCCGCCGATGCCCGGAATGGTGCCGAGCGTGATCTCGGGCTGGCCGAACCTGGCGGTATCGGAGCAGATGATGAAGTCGCACATCATCGCCAGCTCGCAGCCGCCGCCGAGCGCATAGCCGGAGACGGCGGCGATCGTCGGCTTGCGGCAGCGCGCGACGCGGTCGCCGCCGATGGCGGTGAAGTCGCTCGAGAACATGTCGATGAAGCTCTTGGGCTGCATCTCCTTGATGTCGGCGCCGGCGGCGAACGCCTTCTCGCTGCCGGTGATGACGATGCAGCCGATGGCGTCGTCCGCCTCGAGATCGTCGACCGCCGCGGCGATCTCGCGGAAGACGCCGAACGACAGCGCGTTGAGCATCTTCGGCCGGTTCAAGGTGATGACACCGACCGCGCCTTTGCCCTCGACGATGATGTGCTCGTAAACGCTCATGATTCGACCCCCGCAAAATCAAACAGCGGGCAATCTGCCCGCTGCAGGGGTGCGCATCAAGTAGCCGCAGCGCCTCAGATCATGAACATCCGCGCCGCCGAGCCCAGGGTGAGCAGGGTGCCGCAGGCGATGAAGATCTTGCCGATGATCGAGGCCCTGTCCCAGCCGGAGCCGTCGTCATTGCTGACGGTGACCATGTTCACGGTCGTGGGCTCGGCCTGCTCCGAATCAGCCGCTGCGGCGTCGGCCGACTGCGGCTGCGCCTGTGCCTCGGCCTGCGGCGCCGGGAACACGTCCTGCTTGGCGGCGGGCGCACTGTCCGACCCCACCGGCAGGAAGGGACTGTAGGTCTGCGTTTCGGCCGCGCGTGCCAATCCAGTGCCGGCGAGGCTCAGGACGAACGCGGCGGCGATGATGACTGCTGAACGTCCACTGGCTTGGATCGTCATGTTGGCCTTCTCCCCATCCTGCCAGCCCATGACGGAGTTGGACCTCGACAGATGTCGAGAACGGGGCAGAAAATGGGTATCTTCCTGCCGCTCACGGCAAAAGCGAGGCGGCGTCGAACCCGGTCGACGGCCTCTGCGGCACGGCTCACAAACCGATCCTGCGCGGACCGATTCAGTGCTATGGAGCGGTTCCGAGATTTGCCCGGTTGCGTGCTCTCCGTGTGGCGCAACTCGGATCGTTCGGAGGCTAAACGAATGATCACGAATTTGTGATCATCGGGCCCCGTGACGTAACAAACTCCAGGCCGAGGCGAACTATCGGGGTGGGAGCGTAGGTGCGCGAGCGTGACGACGAGTGGACAGCCTGGATGCGCCAGGCCGTCGCCGGAGACGACGAGGCCTATCATCGTCTGCTGAAGGCGATCACGCCGGTGTTGCGCGCAGCATCACGGCGCGGGCTGTCGCGCGCCGGTCAGCCCCCCGATCAGGCCGAGGACATCGTGCAGGAAATTCTGTTGGCGGTTCATCTGAAGCGGCACACCTGGGACACGAGCGCGCCGTTCGCGCCCTGGCTGTTCGCGATCGCGCGTAACAAGCTGATCGACATGCTGCGCCGGCGCGGCCGGCGGGTGTTCGTCGACATCGACGATTTCTCGGAGACGCTGGCCGACAAGCCGCCGGCGCCGAGCGTGTCCGCCGGCGAGGTCGAGGCGCAGCTGAAGACGCTGCCGCAGCGCCAGCGCGACGTGCTGCAGTCGATCGCGGTCGAGGCCGCCTCGATCAAGCAGACGGCGCAGAAATTTTCAATGAGCGAGGGCGCGGTGCGGGTGGCGCTGCACCGGGCGCTCTCAACCCTCACGGCCAAGCTACGGGACAATTGATCATGGACACCGATCAGCTCATCCGCACTTTGGCCGCAGACAATGGGCAGCGCGCGCAGCCCGTCGGCATCGTCATGGCATTGGCGCTGATGGCGGCGACGCCGGTGTCGACCGCGATGCTGCTGATCGGCCTCGGCGTCCGGCCGGACATCTGGATCGCGGTCCGCAATCCCTTCTTCGACCTGAAGTTCATCGTCACCACGGCGCTGGCCATCCCGGCGTTGATCCTCAGCCTGCATTTGTCGCGGCCCGAAGCGTCGCTGCATGGCTGGAGCTGGCTCTTGATCGCACCGATCGTGGTTCTGATCGGCGGCATCGCCGCCGAGATGATGCTGCCGCAGCGGGAGCCGATGATGACGCGACTGATGGGGCATAATTCGATGCTGTGCATGGCCGCGATTCCCGCGCTGTCGCTGCCGGTCCTTGCGGCTGCGCTGTTCGGGCTGCGTCACGGCGCGCCGGCGCGCCCGGCGGTTGCGGGCGCCGTTGCCGGGCTGGTCTCGGCGGGCGTTGCGGCCACGCTCTACGCCGCGCACTGCAACGACGACTCACCGCTGTTCGTCGCCACCTGGTACACGGCCGCAGCGCTGATCGTCGCCGGGCTCGGCGCCGCCATCGGGGCACGCGTGCTGCGCTACTGAGGTGACGGCAGGATCGATCAGGCCTGCGGCGCGGCCGCGGTGTCCTGCACGCGATGAAAGCGCAGCACCTGCTGCGCCGTGGAGCGCCGCAGCTGCGCATAGGTCGCCTTGCAGGCGATGAGGTCGGTCGGCGCGGAGCCGGCCAGCTCGTCGCGCATCCGGATGATCGACTCGACCGCCGGCCATGACAGGCCCGCGACCTTGGCGAGGATCATCACGCCCTCGGCGCGGCTTTCGACCATGATGCTCTCGGCAATCGCGACCGGAACGTTGGCCAGGGCGGCGACCGCCGCATTGGCCTCGTCGAACTTGCGCTGCTCGGTGAACTGCACGACGAGACGGTCGTCGAGCCGGCCATCGGCATGCAGCGAGCGCACCAGGGCATGGGCGATCTCGGTCTGGCTGGTGAGCGCCACGGCGCTCGATCGCGCGCGCCGGCCTGCGGTCCGCACCGCGGACGAGACCTCCTGCGCCAGCTTGGGATTGGCCGCTTCCAGCCGTGCGCGCACTGTGGCCGAGGCCTTGGCGACGAGCTTCAGATAGTGGTGGCGGGGCAGATTGGGCCGCATCGCGAGGCATGCGGCGAGGTTCTCGTCCAGTGCGGCGCGGTCGAGCAGCGTGTCGTAGCTGCTGTCCGACAGGTCGGCGCCGGGATTGCTGACGGTGCTGTGAACGACCTCGTCATTGCCGCGCCGGAGCAGAATGTCGGTGACGGCGCGGCTGAGCACGCGGCGGATCGAGATCGCCAGCAGGTGCGCCTGGCTCTTCGTCTCCGCGGTCCGGATCAGGGCCGCATCGTCGAGCCGCTCGGATTTCGACAGCACGGGACCGGCGACCTCGATGGCGTCGTCGTCGGCCAGCCGGTGCAGCGTTCGCGGCGGCGCCGACGCGAGCGGCGCGAGCCGTCGCGCGAGCAGGGCACGGGCCGAGACCTCGATATGGTCGATCAGGCATTCGAACACGTCGTCGAACAGCGCGACCTGGTCGTCGGCAAAGTCGGCTGCGCCATCGACGAACAGGTCGGTCACCTTGCGCAGGGTCTCGACCCGGCGCGCCACGGTGCCGTGCGCGAGGGTGTCCTCCAGCTCCTCCAGCAGGCCTTGTTTGCGGGCGGGTTTCGCGGACATCTTGGGATCGCTCAGGCGCTGGTGACGCGGTTGCGTCCCTGCGCCTTGGAGTCATAGAGCGCGCGATCGGCACGGGCGAGCAGCGAATCGGCGGTTTCGTCGCCACGCGCGGTCGCGACGCCGGCCGAGAACGTGACCTGCAGGCCGGTCGAGAACGCGCTCCATTCGAGCTCGGCGACGATCCGGCGCAGGCGCTCGGCGAGCCGCGCCGCGGGCTCCGCCGGCGCGCCGGGCAGCACCAGCAGGAATTCCTCGCCGCCATAGCGGCCGAAGCGGTCGCTGCCGCGAATGTTGGCGAACATCGTGATGGCGAAGGTGCGCAGCACGTCGTCGCCGGTCGGATGACCATGGCTGTCGTTGATGCGCTTGAACCAGTCAAGGTCGATCAGCACGACCGAGCACGGCTTGCCGGCCTGGCGCGATCGCGCCATCTCCTCGTCCAGCACGTGCATGATGGAGCGCCGGTTCAGCGCGCCGGTGAGCTCGTCGAGCTCGGCGAGCTCCTCGATGCGGCGATAGGCCTCTGTCAGCTTCAGGCCGCGCTGATACAGCGTCTCGCGCAGCGCGCTGGAGAAGATGCCGAGGAACATGCAGCCGGCGATCGTCAGCAGGAACACCAGCAGCGTCGCGAGCCGCTCCAACCCGCTGTCATGCGGCATGCCGAGCGGCTTGTCGGTGAGCAGGAACAAGGCGGCGAGCCCGAGCGCCAGGAACGTCCAGCAGATCGCGCTCTGCCGCGGGGTGGCGCGCAGCGAGGCGAAGGCGACGACGATGTACAGCGTGCACAGGAACAGGATGCTGACTTCAGGCGCGATGTAGCAGAAGGCCACCGTCACCATCATGCTGACCAGCGATTGCGGCACCACGAGATAGTGATCGCGGAAGCGGTCGTTGAAGCCGCTCTCCGACAAGGCGGTCCACAGCGCGACGGTGAGAATGCCGATCGCGGCATAGGATGGCGCGATCGTGACCGGCACGGTTCCGGCCTGGGCGTAGATCAGCAGGATGACGGCGTCGATCAGGTAGCAACCGGCGATCAGGGCCAGCATCTGCCGGCGGCGGCCGGCCCGGCGCACGCGCAGGTCGCCCGACGGGGACGACTTCGAGCCACCCGTCTCGCCAACGAGCGGTATCGAAACTGGTGGTGCCATAATGCCCATCTGTTCGCTGATCGATCGTCGAAAAATCTACGTGGGAAAGCCTTTAGCTTTGGTATCTATGGAACTGGGACGACGGTCGCGCCGGTGTCGTGCCGCGACAGGGAATTCACGGCTTTGGGGGCAGTTGGTGAGGGTAGGGCGTAGCATGGCAGCCGGGAACCGGCAGGGCGCGATCGGCCCGATCGGTGCAGCAAAATTCGCGTGTCTGTGCGCCAGCTCACACGTGGGGACGTATCTTTCCGGTATTTTCAAGAATTTTGCGGTTGTATTCGAACCGCAAGCTCGTTCCTCCCGACCAACTTTGCGAGACGGCCATTGAGCGTGACAGCAGCGGCGTCAGATGAAACCCTGATTGCCAGGATCGCTCAAGGCGACCGGCTCGCCATGCAGGTGCTGTACGGACGGCATCATGTCAGGGTGTACCGCTTCGGGCTCCGGCTCGTGCGGGACGAACAGGTCGCGGAGGATCTCATCAGCGAGGTCTTTCTCGACGTGTGGCGTCAGGCCGGCAAATTCGAGGGCCGCTCTGCCGTCTCCACCTGGCTGCTGGCCATCACGCGGTTCAAGGCCCTCTCGGCACTTCGGCGCCGCAAGGACGTTGAGCTGGAGGACGAAGCCGCCAACGCGATCGAGGACACGTCCGACGATCCGGAGGTGGCGGTCCAGAAGAAGAATACCGGCGAAGCCCTGCGCAAGTGCCTGACGGCGCTTTCGCCTGATCACCGGGAGATCGTCGATCTCGTCTACTACCACGAGAAGTCCGTGGAGGAGGTGGCCGAGATCGTCGGAATTCCGGAAAACACCGTCAAGACGCGCCTGTTCTATGCGCGCAAGAAATTGGCCGAACTCCTGAAGGCGGCCGGCATTGAAAGAGGCTGGCCATGATGGCTTTGAGCAAGAAGATGCTGGAGCAAGAGCCCGGTGACGTCGAGCTGCTGTTGCCGTGGTACGCTGCCGGCACGCTGAATGCGCGCGACATGCGCCGCGTCGAGGAGGCGCTGGCGCAGGACGCGGATCTCGCCCGGCAATATGCCGAGATCCAGAAGGAATATGCCGAGACCATCGCGCTGAACGAGAGCCTCGGCGCGCCGTCGATGCGCGCGATGCAGAAGCTGTTCGCGGCAATCGAGGCCGAGCCGGAGCAGGCGCCCAAGGCGGCGCCCGGTGTCGGCGCGCGCGTCATGGCGTTCTTCGAGAGCCTGTCGCCGCGCACGCTGGTGTGGACCGTGAGCCTGGGCGCGCTGCTCGTCGTGGCGCAGGCCGGCGTCATCGGCACCGTGCTGATGCGCTCGCAGATTGCGACCTACCAGACCGCTTCGGTTCTCCAGGACAAGAGTGCCGCTCCCGAGCCTGCGAGCAAGCCGATGCCGGCTCCGCCGCCGCCCAGCGCCGCGGCCCCGGCTCCGGTCGAGCGAGCGCCCGAGCGCATGGCGTCGTCGCGCATGGCCGAGGCCCCGGCACCGGCTGCGCCGCTGATCCGCGGCCTCGGACCGCAGGTCGCCGGTTCGACGGCGCCCGTCTATGCGCTGGTGCGGTTCGCGCCGGATGCGCGGATGGCCGAGATCACGGCGCTGCTCGACAGCTACCAGGCCTCGATCGTCGAGGGCGCCAAGGGCGGGCTGTTCAAGCTGCAGCTCGGCGGCCAGCCACTGTCGAAGGCCGACGCCGATGGCCTGATCGGCCGCCTTGCGCGGGAGAAGATCGTCAACCTTGCGGTGGCTGCTCAATAGCCGTCCGAGGCGTCAATCGGAGGCTCCATGTCGTTCCGCGCGTTGCTGCGTTCCGCACGTCGTCCGGCCGCACTGAGCGCTGCCGTGGCCCTCGCTCTCGTGAGCGGAGCCGTCAGCGCATCGGCGCAGGCGATGATGCGCTCGCCCGCCATCAACATGCCGAGCCGCGTACCGACCATCAATCCGGGCGCGGCCATGCGCACGCCGGGGCCCGGCTCCGGCATCGCCCTGCGGCCGGCGCTGCCGACTGCGCGCTTCTCGCCAAACCTGCAGACATCCTGCAGCCCGCCCGACCGCAGCGCGTCGGGTGAATGTCTGAGGCGGCCGCCTCCGACAGCCGACGGCGGCCCTGACAAGGAGACGTCGAACGGCGGACGGTCGGGCAAGCCGAAATCCGTCAAGGCCGCGCAGCGCCGCGCGCCTCAGGTCACGGCGGCCGCAAGCCCCAACATCATCGCCGGCGAGCTGGTCGCCGAGATCGACGGCAACCTCTCGCCGGACCAGGCCGACGCGCTGGCGCGCCGTCACGGCCTGCAGCGCATCAGCTCGCAGAGCTTTCCCCTGATCGGCGCCACCGTCGGGCTGTTCCGGATCACCGATCGAAGCTCGCTCGCGGCGGTCAGCCGCCGTCTTGCCGCCGATCGCAGCGTCCGTTCGGTGCAGCCGAATTATCGCTACACGCTGCAGCAGAGCGCGCCGCCCGCCGAAGGCGATCCGGCGCAATATGCGCTGACCAAGCTGCGGCTGCCCGAGGCGCACAGGCTGGCCCAGGGCTCGAACGTCACCATCGCCGTGATCGATTCCGGCGTCGACCTCAAGCATCCGGAATTCGCCGAAGCCGCCTTCGATGCGTTCGACGCGCTCGGCGGAGACGAAGCGCCGCATGTCCATGGCACCGGCATCGCCGGCGTGATCGTGTCGCACAAGCGGCTGATGGGCAGCGCGCCCTATGCGCGGATCATCGCGATCCGCGCGTTCGGCGTGGTCAAGAAGGGCGGCGGCCCGGAGAGCAGCTCCTACGTGATCCTCAAGGCGCTGGACTACGCGGCGCTGCACGGCGCGCAGATCGTCAACATGAGCTTCGCCGGTCCGAAGGATGCAGTGATCGAGCGGGCGATCGCGGCCGTCGCGGCGAAGGACGTCGTGATGATCGCCGCCGCCGGCAATGCCGGCGCGAAATCACCGCCGCTCTATCCCGCCGCCAATCCGAACGTCATCGCCGTCAGTGCGACCGACACCAGGGATCAGCTGCTGCCGGCGTCGAACCGCGGCAACTACGTCGCGCTCGCGGCCCCCGGCGCCGACATCTTCCTGCCGGCGCCGGACGGCAAGTATCAGATCATTTCAGGCACGTCGTTCTCCGCGGCCTATGTCAGCGGCCTCGCAGCGCTGGTGCTGGAGCGCAACCCTGCGCTGAAGCCGGAGACGGTGCGCACGGTGCTGACCAGGACCGCGCGCGACCTCGGCGCGCCCGGACAGGACGAGCTGTATGGGGCAGGGCAGGCGGATGCGTTGGCTGCGGTCCAGGCCGTGGCGTCGCCCCAGGATGAGCCAACGGTCTCGGCGGCGCCTGCGGCCGGATTGAAGCGTGATGAGGAGCAGCACGCAGCGCCCGTGCGCGAGCTCCGCCCGGCCTCCGCCGCAGCGATGGCAACCGGGGACTCTCCGGCCGAAGGCGGCGTTCGGCCGGCGCAGCAATAGACGTCAACGTTTTCGTGAACGCCGGAAAATTCCTATCTTCATTTTGAACGTGTGTTCGGGCGATCACGACAGAAGGTATGTGGGAGCGGTGATCCCCTCCCCAAGGCTATATACGGCGCGAGCGCCCATCCACCCCAAGCGCCCATATGGCTCGAGCCGTCCGGTTGTCCCCCCGGACGGCTCTTTCATTTTCAGGCGATGCGCTCGCGCAGGCTGCGTCCGACCACCCGTGTGTTCGACTGGCAGCGCTGCACGTCCGGGTTGCTGGATGAGCTGAGCGATCACGCCTGCGTTGTCGGATGCGGCCGCGGCCCGTTCGAACGCGGACGAAAATTCCGCACGACTACGGTTTGGCCGCCAAAGAACATGGCGTTAGCTAGACTTTGTTAACCTTTTCCACAAAATATTCACGTCACGTTGCGTTGATTCGTGCCGAGTGCGTCCGTCCCCCTTTTCCACGGGCTTATCTATGACACATCGACCGGACGTGGCTTGCAGCCGCGAACTGGCCGCGCGCTGGTGCGCGCTTGCCGAGCGGCGCCTCGATCATCTCACCGAGCTGTTCGATAGCGGCCGCTGGCGCCGTTACTACACCGAGCAATCGTTCCTGGACGACCTTCGGCACGCCAAGGCTGCGGTCCAGACTTGGCAGGCGCTATCCCGCGTCGAGCCCGAGCAGGTGAGCATCGTGCCGAGCCAGAGGCCGGTGCCGATGGTGGCTGCGCCGCCAGCTCCGCTGCGCCTCGCGGCGCCGGAGCCGATCGAGCTCCGTCTCATCCAGGACCATCCCGTCGAGCACCGGCTGATCGCGCATCGCCCGATCGAGCTGCCGCGCTCGCTCGAAACCCTCCTTGCGGAGTCCGAGATCGTCGTCGAGCCCGAGATCGAGCTGGCAGGGGATGACATCGAGCCCGACGACGTCATCGCGCCCGACTATGTGGTCGAAGAGGACATCGCGCCGGAGCTTACCGACCCGCCCTTGCGCATCGACATGTCGGCGCTCGAGCAGGCGTTGAGCATCGGGATCGAAGGCGACGCCGAGTACGGCGAGCCGGTGGTCGACCTCGACGCCATCGAGCGCCGCTATCCGGCGCTGGCTGTCGCGTTCTAGGCAACGGACCTCGGACGCCGTCGTTTTCGGCAGTGCTGCTTGATGGCGCACCATTCATATCCGGCGAGTTCGTAGCGCAGCAGCTGCTTGCGATTTAAGGACCGATCGGTCTATATATCGTCCATGAGCCGCCGAACCCCGATGCAGTTGCAACGTGGCCGCCCGCGAAGCTTCGACGTGGACACCGCCGTCGAACGGGCCATGGGTGTGTTCTGGTCGCGCGGCTACCACGCCACCGCGCTCCCGGACCTTCTTCAGGCAACGAAGCTCTCGCGTGGCAGCCTTTACGCCGCTTTCGGTGACAAGCACTCGCTGTTCCTGCTCGCACTCGATCGCTACATCGCCGATGCCCTGACACGGATGGAGAGCGAGCTCGCCCCCGGCAGAGACCCCGTCGACGGCCTGCGGGCCTACCTGACCGGCTACGTCGAACGCACGCGCGGCACCAATGGCCGGCGCGGCTGCCTGCTGGTCGCCACGGCCATGGAGCTTGCCGGCCAGGATGCCGAAGTTGGCCGACGCATCGCAGGCTTTTTCAAAGCCATGGAAGTCAAGGTGGCGGATGCATTGTCCCGGGCGAAGGCGGCGGGCAGGCTGGCCAATGGGGTCGAGCCTTCAAGCGCCGCTCGTATCCTTGTCTGTTTCGTCGAGGGGCTGCGCGTGGTCGCGAAGCCGGGTCCGACACCCACCACATCGCAAGCCACCGTCGACGCGCTAATCGACCGTTTCATCAGCTAGATCACAGATCGTGGCCTCGGCAATGAGTGCGTCGATATCTGGACCGATTGGTCTTGAAAGGAAGAATTCCATGTCTGCCATTCAGATCGTCTGCGCCGTAGCCGTCCCCTTGCTCTGGGGGTATCAGTTCGTGGTCATCAAGGTCGGCGTGACGGAGTTTCCGCCGCTGTTCTTTCTCGCGCTTCGCTTTCTGGCGATCGCGCTGCTGCTCGTCCCCTTCGTCAAGACGCCCACGCGTCGACAGCTCGGTCATATCGCGGCGATTTCCCTCTTTCTCGGCGGACTGAATTTCGGGCTGTTCTATGTCGGCCTCGGGCTCGGCTCGGGCAGCATGTCGGCCGTTGCGTATCAACTCGCGACGCCCTTCACCGTCCTGCTGGCCTGGCCGCTGCTCGCGGAGAGGCCGTCTCTCACCACGTCCGCTGGAGTCGTGCTTGCCTTCGTCGGCGTGGTCGTGTTGGCCGCAGGGCCGGGGCTGTCGGCCAACGTGCTTCCGCTGCTGCTGGTGGTTGGAGCAGCCTTCGCATTCGCAGTGTCCAATGTGCTGGCCAAGCGCCACGGCCCTTTTGACCCTCTGATGCTGACGGGATGGTCGTCGCTGCTCACGGTGCCGCAGGTGATGCTGATGTCGTTGGTCGTCGAACATGGGCAACTGGGCAGCCTTGTCGCAGCGGATGGGCGCGGCTGGCTGGCGCTCGCCTACACGATATTCATTGGAGGAATTGTCGGGTTCGGACTTTGGTTCTGGTTGATAGAGCGCTGCTCGATGAGCCGCGTGGCGCCCTTTGGCCTGTTGCTTCCAGTGTTTGCCGTCGGCTCGAGCGTTCTGTTCCTTGACGACCTCGTGACCCCCCAGTTGATTGCGGGTGGGCTGCTCGCAATCATCGGCGTCGCCCTGACGCAAGTCAGGCCCGGCCTTCGACCAATGCGCGCCTGAGCGGAGGGCAGGCTCAGCTTCGACGCACGGCGTTGCCGCTGACCAGGAGCTGCGCAAATCGCTGCGCGCCGTCCTGGGTCAGGTCTGAGGTGACCGGCTTGATGTGATCGAGCCCGATCACGGCGCCACCAGGCGTGCCCGAGATCATGTTGTTGCTGACGACAGCCGCACCGGCCCCCGGGACGACGGAGACGCCGACGCCCGCCAGCGCGTTGCGGATGACATTGCCGGAAATCACGACGTCGCGGAGATAGCGGCCCCAGCCGGCGACGATGCCGTAGGACGGCGCGTTCTCGACCACGTTGCCGGTCACCGAGGAATCCGCCTCGACATAGATGCCGATGCCGGCGTCGTCGTCGGGCGCGGTGCCGATCGGGCGCTTCGGGATCAGATTGCGGATGATGTTGCCGTGGACCACGGCGATACGGCCGCCTTCGTTGAAGTTGCAGACGGACACGCCGAAGGCGGCGCCGTCAACCGTGTTGCCGCTGATGACCGCGCCCTCGAAGGAGAACTCCGAATACAGCGCGACCTCGCGGACGTCGGTCACGCTGTTGCCTGTGATCTGGATGTTGGAGGCGGAATTGCCGCGCACCGCCGAGTAGTCGCAATTTCGGATGCGGTTGCCCCTGACGATGACGTTGCCGGCGCGGAAGGCGTTGATGGCGTTGCCGTACTGGCCGGAGCCGCCGGGGCCGGCCTTGATGTCCTCGATTCTGTTGTCGAGCACCATCGTGCCGTCGTCGCCGAGTGCCGTGCGCAGGATCTCGATGCCGTTGTCGCGGGTGCCCTTGATGGTGTTGCGCGAGACGATCAGCCCGAGGGCATCGAAGGAAACAATCGCGGTGACCGCGATGTCGGTCAGGATGTTGCCGCTGACGTCGCCGGAGACCTGCTCGAGCCAGAGGCCGCTGCCGCCGGAGCGCGTGATCTCGCAGTCGACGATCCGCACATTCGTGCCCGCAGCTACATGGAGCAGGCCACGGCGCGGCGGCAGCGTGATGCCGCCACCATCGAGCGACAGGCCGGTGACCCCGAGGCCGTCGGCGCCTTCGCCTGAGAGCAGCGACGGACCACCGCCGGTGAATACGAGCTTGGTTGCGCCGCGCACCCCGACCAACTGGCTGCCCCTGCCGAGGCGCAGCATCGAGCTGCGATAGAGGCCGGGCGGCAGCGCCAGCGGCGCCTGGGCCCGCGCCGCTTCGTCGATCGCGCGTTGCAACGCGCGGGTCTGGTCGTCCGGGCTGTTGGGCTTGACACCGTATTGCGTGGCGTCGCGGCCGAGGGTCGAGATCAACGGGGCGGCTCGTGCCGGCTCGCTCGGCAGCGCCAGCGCGCCCGCAGCGCCAGCCGCGGAGGCCCCCAGCAGGTTGCGGCGGTTGACGTCCATGATGTCCGGCTCGTGTTGGTGGCTATTGCGTCTGGGATAACGCAAATGCGCTCACGACAGGCTTGGGCGGGGCGTCGCAGCAGCTGTTTGTTGCTGGTAGGGTTAAATCTTTACCCGCCGCGAAGCCCGTGGACGTGAATTGGCTCGCAAGCGCTACGCCGTCATTCCGGGGCATTCGCGCGCAAGATGGCCCAGCCATCTTGAAGCAGCGCGGCCGGTGGGTATGGATTCCGGGCTCGCGCTCCGACTCGAGGCCGACATCCGTCGGCCTCGAGCTCCGCGCGCCCCGGAATGACGCGTGGAGAGAGCGAGGACCGCCCAGCACAGGTTGAGGCTCGGTGATCTGTCCCGCGTTTCGCTTCGATCGACCAGAGACGAGGAGTGTCGATCGCCCCCGAACCGGCGGGCGTGTGGACGAATTCGACTAACGCTTCATCCGCGCGAGCTTCACCAGCTCCATCAGCATCGCCTCGCCGGCATCCACCAGCGCTTCCAGGGTGATGCGTGAGCTGCCGTGTGGCAGCACCGTTCCCGTGCGTGGCAGCGGCGGGATGTGGATGAAGCCGGCGAGGCGCGGGCCGCCTTCGATCTGCGTCGACTCGATCGCGCGCCAGCTCAGATAGTTGCAGAGATAGCTGCCGGCATCGCGGGACGGTCTTGCGTCGATGCCGGTGGCGCGGGCGGCGCGCAGCAGGCGCGCCATGTGCGGGCCGAATGACACTGGATGCGCACCGGGCACGATCACGCCCTTGCGCGCGACGGCGCGATCGGCATCAGGGAAGGTCGTCGTCACGGCGTTGCGGGCGCGGGTCTCGACGCGGAGATAGGAGGTACGTCCGGCCAGGCCGAACATCAGCAGCGCATGTGGCCGCCGTTCGGCGATCAACTGCGGCAGCTCGCGATCGACCGTAGAGTAGGTGACGTGAAAGATGTGGCTGCCGATCTCGACGTGATCCAGCGCAGGCCGTCGCAGCTCCGACAGCCGCTTGACCAGCGGTATGGTCGGGTTGGATGGCGCGCCGGGGAACGGGCCGAAGCCGGTGATGAGAATGCGGACCCGATCGCTCAATTCAGTAGCTCCGCAAGCTGCTCGGCGGCGAGCGCCGGCGCGATCCGGCCTTCGGCAACCTCGGTCTCGAGCTTCTTCACCTTGGCGCGGATCGACGGATCGGTGCGCAGCCGCGCCATCAGGCGCTGCTCCAGCATGGTCCACATCCACTTCACCTGCTGATCCCTGCGGCGCGCGGCAAACTCGCCCGAGGCGATCATCGCCTTGCGATGGTCGAGCACCTTCTGCCACAGCTCTGCGATACCCGTGCCGGCCATGGCCGAATAGGTCACGACAGGCGGATGCCAATGCTCGGAGCGCGGGCTGAGGAGATGCAGCGCGCCGCGATAGTCGGCGGCGGTGATGTTGGCGCGCTTGATGTTGTCGCCGTCGGCCTTGTTGATCGCGATCATGTCGGCGAGCTCGACCAGGCCCTTCTTGATGCCCTGCAGCTCGTCGCCGCCGCCGGGCAGCATCAGCGCAAGGAAGAAATCGGTCATGTCGCAGACGGCGGTCTCGGACTGGCCGATGCCGACCGTCTCGACCAGCACCACGTCGAAGCCCGCGGCCTCGCACAGCAGCATCGCCTCCCGCGTCTTGGCGGCGACGCCGCCGAGCGTGCCGGAGGATGGCGAGGGGCGGATGAAGGCGTTCGCGTCGTGCGACAGCTGCGCCATCCGTGTCTTGTCGCCGAGGATGGAACCCCCGGTGCGCGCCGAGGAGGGGTCGACCGCGAGCACCGCGACCTTGTGGCCTTGCGCGATCAGATACATCCCGAGCGCGTCGATCGTGGTGGACTTGCCGACCCCCGGCGAGCCGGTGATGCCGACGCGGAACGCGCTTCCCGTCTGCGGCAGCAGCGCCTGTACGAGCTCGCGGGCCGCCGCCTGGTGGTCGGCGCGCCGGCTCTCGACCAGCGTGATCGCACGCGCCAGCGCCGCGCGGCTGCCGGCGCGGATGTCGTCGGCCAAAACCGTGATGTCAGGCGAGGACGGAGAGCGAGGGGACATGCGCCCGTTATACCGGATGCGCGCCGCGCGGCCAGCTAGTTGTCGTCCGCATCCTTCTTCGGCCTGGCGCCGGCAAAGATCGCCTGGCCCTCGGCCGAGAGATAAGGCTTCAGCGTCTCCCATGGCACGAAGGCGACGTACTGGCCTTCGGCATAGGGGCCGACCGCGTAAGGCGGATAATGGAAGGTCAGGCCGGAGCTCTTGCCGGCCTCGGTGGAGGGCGCGAGCGTCACCGCACCGATCTTCAGGAGCTTCGGCTCCAGGCCTTTGAACCATTCGGCGGTCGCGGTCTCCGTCGCATCGCGCTTCTTCTTCTCGGCCTTGAGCGAGGTGATGATCGCCGCGAGCATGGCCTTCATCGCAGGGCCATTGTCGGCGGTCTCGGTGAAGAACGGGCGGATGCTGATCGGCTTGGCGGCGGCCTTGTCCCACAGGATGGTGTTGACGTCGCTGTTCGGATGCGCGCCGCCGCTGTCCATGTAGTCGTCCCTGAGCACGCTGACATAGCGGTCGGCGACGATCGAGCGGAGCGAATATTTGCGCTCGAACGACCATTTGCGGTCGTGGAACGCTTGCGGGTCCTCCTTGCGCTCCTTGGCGGCGTCGGCGGCGTTCCGGTCGATCCACTTCCTGCCATCGGCAAGACAATAGGCGGCGAGCGGCCCATCGGCCTTGATCTCCGCGTCGAGCGTGACGTTGGCCTCGACCGCCTTGCTGTTGATGGTGGCGTCCGGCTTGGGCTCGGCGGCGATCATGGGAGACGCGGCAAAGAGGCCGAGGAGAGCGGCAATGCAGAGCGAGGAACGGGTCATGGCAATCGATATCCAGTGAGTAAAGATGCGTAGCGCGAGGGACTGCTGAGGTTCAGGACCGCAAACGGAGCGGCGCGCGATCGCATGACCGCGCGCCGACGACTGTTCTTCCGAAGCTTGAAGGACTATTCCGCCGCCTCGCTGTGCCCCAGCCGCATGTTGAGCTTGTGGATCAGCTCCTCGGCGGCGTCGGCGATCACGGTGCCCGGCGGGAAGATCGCCTCGGCGCCGGACTTGTACAGCGCGTCGTAGTCCTGCGGCGGCACCACGCCGCCGACGATGATCATGATGTCCTCGCGGCCCTGCTTCTTGAGCGCGGCCTTCAGTTCCGGCACCGCGGTGAGATGGGCGGCGGCCAGCGAGGAGACGCCGAGAATGTGGACGTCATTCTCGACCGCCTGCCGTGCCGCCTCGTCGGCGGTGGCGAACAGCGGTCCGATGTCGACGTCGAAGCCGATGTCGGCGAAGGCGGACGCGATGACCTTCTGGCCGCGGTCGTGGCCGTCCTGGCCGATCTTGGCGACCAGGATGCGCGGACGGCGGCCCTCGGCCTCCTCGAACGCCTCGATCAGCGCCTGCAACTTCTCGGCCTTGCCGGACATGGCGGCGATCTCCCGCTTGTAGACGCCGGTGATGGACTTGATCTCGGCGCGATGGCGGCCGAACACTTTTTCCAGTGCGTCCGAGATCTCGCCGACGGTGGCCTTGGCGCGCGCCGCCTCGATCGCCAGCGCCAGCAGATTGCCGTTGCCGTCGCCGGCCGACCGCGTCAGCGCGGCCAATGCTGCATCGACCTCGGCCTGCTTGCGCTCGGACTTCAGCCGCGACAGCTTGTCGATCTGCAGCCGGCGCACGGTCGAATTGTCGACCTTGAGCACGTCGAGCGGCGGCTCGTCGGTCGGCTTGTACTTGTTGACGCCGATCACCGACTGGCGGCCGGTGTCGATGCGCGCCTGCGTCTTGGCCGAGGCCTCCTCGATGCGCAGCTTGGGCACGCCGGCCTCGATCGCCTTGGCCATGCCGCCGAGCTCCTCGATCTCCTGGATGTGGCCCCAGGCCTTGGCGGCGAGATCGCGGGTGAGGCGCTCGACGTAGTACGAGCCGCCCCAGGGATCGATGATCCGGGTGGTGCCGCTCTCCTGCTGCAGGAACAGCTGTGTGTTGCGGGCGATGCGCGCGGAGAAGTCGGTCGGCAGCGCCAGGGCTTCGTCGAGCGCGTTGGTGTGCAGCGACTGGGTGTGGCCCTGCGTCGCCGCCATCGCCTCGACGGCGGTGCGCACCACGTTGTTGTAGACGTCCTGCGCGGTCAGCGACCAGCCCGAGGTCTGGCTGTGCGTACGCAAGGACAGCGAGCGCGGGTCCTTCGGATTGAACGGCTTCAGCAGCTTGGCCCACAGCAGGCGTGCGGCGCGCAGCTTCGCGACCTCCATGAAGAAGTTCATGCCGATCGCCCAGAAGAACGACAGCCGTGGCGCGAAGCGGTCGACGTCGAGGCCCGCGGCGATGCCGGCGCGTAAGTATTCGACGCCGTCGGCGAGCGTGTAGGCGAGTTCGAGGTCCTGCGTCGCGCCGGCCTCCTGCATGTGATAGCCGGAGATCGAGATCGAATTGAACTTCGGCATCCGCTGCGACGTGAAGGCGAAGATGTCGGAGATGATCCGCATCGAGGGCGACGGCGGATAGATGTAGGTGTTGCGCACCATGAACTCTTTCAGAATGTCGTTCTGAATGGTGCCCGACAGCTTCTCCGGCGGCACGCCTTGCTCCTCGGCGGCGACCACGAATAGTGCAAGGATCGGCAGCACCGCGCCGTTCATGGTCATCGACACGCTCATCTGGTCGAGCGGGATGCCGGCGAACAAGGTGCGCATGTCGTAGATCGAGTCGATCGCCACGCCGGCCATGCCGACATCGCCGCCGACGCGCGGATGATCGGAATCATAGCCGCGATGGGTGGCGAGATCGAACGCGACGGAGAGGCCCTTCTGGCCGGCGGCGAGATTGCGCCGATAGAATGCGTTGGAGTCCTCCGCCGTGGAGAAGCCGGCATATTGCCGGACCGTCCAGGGCTGGTTGACATACATGGTCGGGTAGGGACCGCGCAGATACGGCGCGGTGCCCGGCCATGTCTCCAGGAAATCGATGCCGGCGAGATCGTCCTCGCCATAGGCCGGCTTCACCGGAATGCCCTCCGGCGTCAGCCACGGCTCGGCGGCGCCTGCGGGCGCGGGCGCCGCGATCGGTTCGAATGCGATGGCGCTGAAATCAGGAATGCGGCTCATGGCCTCGTGTCCTCATCGCGTTAGTCATGATCCGGATGCTGATGGCTGACGATGCGCGCCATCTTCTCCGGTCCGTAGTTCTGCTGCGTGGTCTGGCTCGGCAGATTGGCGATCGCGACCACCCAGCCGAGCCGGGATTCCGAGCCGAACTGCCGCGTCGGCACGACGCGGTCGGGCCGGTCGAAGCTGCCGGTCATGATCTCGATCCGCGGCCCATCGATCGCGCCGAAGCCGAGCGGCGTGCCGCAGGCGGCGCAGAAGTAGCGGTCGGCGATCGAGGAAGAGCGGAACGTCCCCGGCGTGCCGCGCGTCCAGGCGAAGTTCTCGCGATTGACGTCGGCGAAGGACGCGAACGGCGCGCCGGAGGCCTTTTGGCACATCCGGCAATGGCAGATGCTGACGCGCGTCGGCGCCGACATCAGCGCGAAGCGGATCGCGCCGCATTGGCATCCGCCGGTGAGGACGGGTTTGCTGGCCTCGGTCATGCTCACTCCAGATGCGTATAGGCGTCTTCGAGCGTCTTCAGCGCATCACCGCCGGCGAACACGAAGCTGCCGATCCCGGCCTCGCGCAAGGCTGCTTCCTGCTCGCCGCCGCGGCCTGCGAGATAGATATGTCTCGCGCCGGCCGCTTGCAGGGCCTTGGCCGCGGGAACCGCGGTATCGCCATAAACCTTGTCCGACGAGCAGAGACACACGATCGCTGCGCCGGAGGCGCGGTAGGCTTCTGCGAGTGCAGCCGGATCGGAGCCGCCCGGGCCATCCACCGCGGCGATGCCGCCGGCTTCGAAGAAGCTGCGGGCGAAGGTCGCGCGGGCGGTATAGTCGGCGGCGGTGCCGAGATTGGCGAGGAACACGCGAGGACGCTGGCCCTTGCTCTTGAGCAGGCTGTCGGAACGATCGCGCAGCTTCTCGAAGGCATCGGCAAGACGGATCGGCGTCAGCGGCGCGAAGCTGAGCGCGGCCTTGGCAGGCGAGGGCGAAGCCAGCGGCGCGACCGGTTCGACCGCGACCTCGGCCTCGTTGAGGTTCGGAAACTCGCTGGCCCCGGTCAGCACGTCGCGGCGCTTGGCGATGTTGGCATCGCGCGCCTGCTTCACCGCGGCGACCTTGGACTGGATCAGCCCGGCCTGCAGCGCGGCCCCGACGCCGCCGGCCGTCTCGATCTCCTGGAACAGCGCCCAGGCGGTGGTGCACAACTCGGCCGTCAGCGCCTCGATGCCGCCGGCACCGGCGGCGGGATCGGCGACGCGGGCAAGGTTGCTCTCCTCCAGCAGCACCAGCTGCGTGTTGCGCGTGACGCGGCGCGCGAAGGCATCTGGCAGGCCCAGCGCAGCGGTGTGCGGAAGGACGGTGACAGCGTTGGCGCCGCCGAGGCCGGCCGCGAAGGTCGCGATGGTGGCGCGCAGCATGTTCACATAGGGATCGCGCCGCGTGAGCATCCGCCACGCCGTCTCGCCGGAGATGAACAGCGGCTTCGGCGTCAGGCCACAGGCCTGCTCGATGCGCGCCCACAGCCGGCGCAGGCTGCGGAATTTGGCCAGGGTCAGGAATTGATCGGTGTCCGCCGCGAGCCGCGCGTAGATCATGTTGCGCGCGGTCTCGAGCGCGATGCCGCCGGCCTCCAGCGCGCGCAGATAGGCGACGCCGGAGGCGAGCACGAAGGCCAGCTCCTGCGCTTCCGATCCGCCGGCATCGTGCACGACGCGGCCATCGGCAGCGAGGAAGGGGCCCTTGAAGCCGGCGTCGTGCAGCTGCTTCACGAGCGAGCCCGAATTGCCGCCGAGCGTCGATGCATCATGGGCGGTCGTGCCGCGGCTCGCCGCATCGCCGATCGGGTCGAGGCCGAAGCGGACGTCACAGGCCTCGGGCTTGAAGCCGCGCTGCTTGACGTAGTCCGCGAGAAGCGAGGCAGGCGCGGACGATTCACCAAGCTGCAATTCGATGGCAATCGCAGCATCGAGATGCACGCCGTCGAGCGCGCGGGCGAGCGCGTCGGCCGTGGCGGCGAGGCCGAAGCCATGCGCCGCATTCGAACCGGCGATTACCAGTGTCAATCCCGTCGCGCCATTCTCCAGATCGAGCAGTGCCTGCGCATTGGCCTTAGCCGGATCGGGATGATCGACGCGCTGCATGATCTGCCATGCCGCCGCCGGCGCGCGGCCGGCCACCGGAGCTGCATTCTTGGCACGCGGATAAAGCGGCTGGATCTTGAGCCCGTCATAGGTCTTGCCGACCAGCTTCTCGAAGGCCGCGCCCTTCAGCACGCCATCGACCAGCTTGCGCCAGTCCGCTTCGCTGGCCGGCGCGAAGTCGGCGGCCAGGCGCAGAGTGTCGGTGTCGGTCGTCATGCGGCTCGCATCTCCCGGGCGTCTGTTATCGCGATTATTGTGGCGCAAAATGCCACGTCGGGAACGCGAAGCCAAACGGTTGTTTGGCCGGGAATGTCAGCTATTCGGCTGAGGGCAACGGGCGGATTCCGTCGCGCGAAACCGTCCGCAGGGCCTCGTCCACCCGGCGGCCGGCAATCCGGCGATCCCCGGCGATCTCCGCCAGCGGCACCAGCACGAAGCCGCGCTCGAACAGGCGCGGATGTGGCAGCGTGAGATCGGGCGTCTCGAGGCTCACATCATCATACGCGATCAGGTCGAGATCGAGCGTGCGCGGGCCCCATCGTGTCTCCTGTGCACGGTTGCGGCCGAACATCCGCTCGACCTCGTGCAGGACGGAGAGCAGCGCGCGCGGCGTGATGGCGGTCTCGATGGCAATGCAGGCATTGATGAAGGGCGGCTGCTGCTCATCGCCCCAGGGTGGGGTGATGTAGTCGGACGAGCGCACCACGAGCGTGGCCTGGGCGCGGCTGACGATTTCGGGAATGGCGTTCCGAAACGTCGACCTGACGTCGCCGACATTGCCGCCGAGGGCGATCAGCGCGCTGGCCATGGCCGTCATGGATGCCGCGAGCGCGTCAGCACCACGCCGACATCCTCGAAGATCGCGGCGATCGGCGCATGCGGCTTGTGCACGGTGACCTTGACCGCGCGGATGCGGGCGAACGTCGCCAGGATTGCGTCGGCCACGGCGCCGGCGGCGCGTTCGAGCAGACGGTAGTTGACGTCCTTGAAGGCCGCCGTCGCCGTCTCGACCACGTCGGAATAGGACACGGTGTCCGCAAGCTTGTCGCTGCGCGAGGAGTCGGACAGATCTGTATAGAGTTCGAGATCGATGACGAAGCGTTGGCCGACCTCGCTCTCATGCTCCATGACGCCGTGACGGGCGTGAATGAGGACGCCTTTGATGAAAATGGTATCGGTCATCTCTGTGCCTCGATTGCCGCTGCCACGCGCACCGCCTGAACCGTCTCGGCGACGTCATGCGCCCGGATGATCGCTGCCCCCCGCCGAGCCGCGATCAGATGCGCCGCGATCGATCCGCCGAGCCGCTCCTGCGGCTCCGACGCCACCACGGTGCTGATGAAACGCTTGCGCGAGGCGCCGACCAGCAGCGGCAGCCCGAAGCAGGCGAATGCGTCGAGCCGTGCCAGCGCCGTCATGCTCTGCTCGGCGGTCTTTCCGAAGCCGATGCCGGGGTCGAGCACGATGTTGCCGGCGGGAATGCCGGCCTTCGCGGCGATGCCGAGCGAGCGTTCGAAGAAGCCGAGCATGTCGGCGATGATGTCGATCTCCGGGTCGACCTCGGTCCGGTTGTGCATCACGACGACCGGCGCACCATGGGCGGCAACGGTCTCCGCCATCGCCGGGTCGCGCTGCAGACCCCAGACATCGTTCGCGACGGCCGCGCCCCGTTCCAAAGCGTGGGCCACAACTTGAGATTTCATGCTGTCGATCGATACGGGCACACCGAGTGCGACGATGGCGGGGAGAACGGGCAGCAGGCGCGCCAGTTCCTCCTCGGCCGTCACCGGCTGCGCACCCTTGTAGGGGCGGGTGGATTCGGCGCCGATGTCGATGATGTCAGCGCCCGCCGCAATCATGCTCCTGGCCTGCGCGATGGCGCGTTCCGGCGCATCGAAGCGGCCGCCGTCGGAGAAGGAATCCGGCGTGACGTTCAAGATTCCCATCACAGCCGGAAACGGACGCGCCAGCCACGCCCGCAGCAGCGGGTGGCTCGACATGAGGTCCGAGGCGGAGTGCGGCGAATTGGCGCTCATGCGCGCCGCTTTGCGCGGTTGCCACGAGCGAGTCAAGATGCCGCGCCGCACAAGCGGCGCGCAGTTCATGACAGGCCGGTCAGTAGCTGATCTTGGGCTCCAGCCGGCGCGCCTTTTCGATGAGCTGGCCGACCGACTTCTCCGACGGCAGGATGCGGACCAGCTGACGGCGCGTGTTCACTTCCTTGATGTTCTGTGCCAGCCGGGCGGGATTGCGATGGGCCAGCTCACGGACCGTGGGAACGCCGGCCGCCCGGACCAGGCAAACCTTGGCCTTGCCCATGCCGGGGATGCGCATGTAGTCGGCGACGTTGGCCCATTCGAGCAATTGCTGCTCGCTGATGCCGGTCTTGGCGGCGAGCAGCTTGCGTCCCTTGACGGTGCGCGCAGCTTCGAGAAATGCGTCGGTGGTCCGGATGC
Source organism: Bradyrhizobium sp. SZCCHNS2022 (assembly GCF_032377575.1). Classification (NCBI taxonomy): domain Bacteria; kingdom Pseudomonadati; phylum Pseudomonadota; class Alphaproteobacteria; order Hyphomicrobiales; family Nitrobacteraceae; genus Bradyrhizobium; species Bradyrhizobium sp. SZCCHNS2022. Next base: position 835,714 of record NZ_JAUHHZ010000001.1, read on the forward strand.
CCAAGGCTTTCAGCTTGGAGGCATAGAAGGTCGTCATGCCTTCCAGTTCGGAGATCGAATATGTCATGATACTCGGCGCGCGAAGGTGCTTAAGGCGAACTGGTTCAGGCCTCGCGTGCCCAACCGCATCGTGCCCATCCGGTCTGTTCCGATTTGGTTGTTGCCGAAGTCGGAAAGTTCAAGGGCAGGCCATTGACCGGTCGCGGCGGGCGGACCACCCAGCTGCTATCGCGGCGCGTTGTTGCAAAGGACGTCGGGACAGAAATGTCTGGGCTCGTCAGCCACATCTCTTCAGCCACGGCGATATCGATGCCGGCCGTTCTGGCCAGCGGCTCAATCAGCTCGTTCATGTGAACCCCGTCGTCATCCGGTCCCCCAAGACCGGACGTCCTCGCTGATTTCATCTTGATCGGACGATCCGTGAATTACAAGCGACGAGCGCGCCTGGTGCGCGAATCGATTCGCGATCGACGATGAACTGTTGCAGCCATGCAAGACCAGATGTTGAATCTACGGATGAAACCTGCGCATCGCGCAGCACCAATGGTATGGACGATGCGCAAGTTGCGAAGAGTTGAGGCACCCTGACGCTGGTTCCGGCCTGCGAAACTAAAGTATGTTACGTACGAAAGTTTGTTCACGACGTGCGATGCGCAACACTCATTCTCGAAAGACGGATCAACATGGCACCATCCGGAAAATCCCTGGCTGATACCGGCGACAAGATCCTCGTAGGTGCCGGCGAGCAGCCAGCCTGGTTGACGCTTGCGCTTGCCAACCGCCATGGCCTCGTGACCGGAGCAACCGGCACCGGCAAGACGGTGTCGCTGCAGGTCATGGCCGAAGGCTTCGCCCGTGCCGGTGTTCCGGTCTTCGCCTCCGACATCAAGGGTGATCTTTCCGGCATCTCGCAGACCGGCGAAGCCAAGGACTTCATTCTCAAGCGCGCGAGCGAGCTCGGCCTTACCTATCAGCCTGATCAATTCTCGACGGTATTTTGGGATGTGTTCGGCGAGCAGGGCCATCCCGTGCGCGCCACCGTCACCGAGATGGGGCCGCTGCTGCTGGCGCGGATGCTGGACCTGAACGACGTCCAGGAAGGTGTCCTCAACGTCGCCTTCCGCGTCGCCGACGAGAACGGCCTCGCGCTGATCGACATGAAGGATCTGCGCGCGCTGCTCGACGCGATCATTCCGGAAGCCGGCAAGAAGGGCGCGGATGCGGCAGAAGATCCGTTGGCCCCGATCCGCAAGGCGGCGCAGTCGTTCGGCAACGTCACCCGCGCGACCGTCGGCACGATCCAGCGGCAGTTGCTCGTGCTCGAGAACCAGGGCGGCACGAAATTCTTCGGCGAGCCGGCGCTTTCGCTGACGGACTTCATGAAGACCGACCGCGACGGCCGCGGCATGATCAACATCCTCGTCGCCGACAAGCTGCTGCAGAACCCCAGGCTTTATGCGACGTTCCTGCTGTGGATGCTGTCCGAGCTGTTCGAGGAACTGCCGGAAGTGGGCGATCTCGCCAAGCCGAAGCTCGTGTTCTTCTTCGACGAGGCGCATCTGTTGTTCAACGATGCGCCGAAGGCGCTGATGGACAAGATCGAGCAGGTGGTGCGGCTGATCCGCTCCAAGGGCGTCGGCGTCTATTTCGTCACGCAGAACCCGCTCGACGTTCCCGATCGCGTGCTCGGGCAATTGGGCAATCGCGTGCAGCATGCGTTGCGCGCGTTCACGCCGCGCGACCAGAAGGCCGTCGCCGCCGCCGCCGACACGTTCCGTCCCAATCCGAAGCTCGACACCGCGAAGGTGATCACGGAGCTCGGCAAGGGCGAGGCGCTGGTGTCGTTCCTGGAAGGCAATGGCACGCCTGCGATGGTCGAGCGCGCGCTGATCCGGCCGCCGTCGGCGCGGATCGGGCCGGTGACGCCGGAGGAGCGCAAGGCCATCATCGCAGCGAGCCCGGTCAAGGGCAAATACGACACCGAGATCGATGCCGAATCCGCCTATGAGCTGCTGCAGAAGCGGATCGTCGGCAAGGCGGTGACCACCGAGAGCGCGTCCGGCGGCGTGCTCGGCACGATCGGCAATCTCGCGGCAACGATCTTCGGCACCAACGTCAAGCGCGGCCAGCTCTCGACCACGCAGGTGATCGCCCGCAACGTCGCGCGCACCGTCACCGACAAGGTCGTCGGCGGCATCGCCGCCGACCTCGGCAAGCAGGTCGGCGGCTCGCTCGGCAGCTCGATCGGCCGGACCTTGGTGCGCGGCGCACTCGGAGGGTTGCTGCGGCGTTGATGCCTGCCACGATCGACGGCCGGCGTGATGCCGACGCGCATGACGCTGGCCCGTTCCTCGCAACGGAGCTACAAGCGGTCCGACAGCTTCACTTGCTTGAGGGAACTCGTGGCCATGGCCGACGCGCAGCTTCAATCCGTTCTTGATCACATCGATGCCGATTTCGACAACAGCCTGGACCGGCTGTTCCAGCTGATCCGCATCAAGTCGATCTCGGCCGATCCGGCTTACACGGAGGACTGCAAGGCGGCGGCCGACCATCTCGCCAAGGATCTCGCGACGCTCGGCTTCGCAACCGAGGTGCGTCCGACCGCCGGCCATCCGGCCGTGGTCGGCAAGAGCAACGGTCATGGCCCAGCCAAGCCGCACGTGCTGTTCTATGGCCATTACGACGTGCAGCCGGTCGATCCGCTCGATCTGTGGCATCGTCCGCCGTTCGAGCCCGTCGTCACCGATCATGCCGACGGCCGCAAGATCATCGTCGCGCGCGGCGCCGAGGATGACAAGGGCCAGCTGATGACCTTCGTCGAGGCCTGCCGCGCCTGGAAGAAGGTGACGGGCAAGCTGCCGCTCGACATTACCGTGCTGATCGAGGGCGAGGAGGAGGTCGGCTCGAAGAACTTCGTGCCGTTCCTGGAAGAGAACAAGGACGAGTTCAAGGCCGATTTCGCATTGGTCTGCGACACCGGCATGTGGGATCCCAACACGCCGGCGATCACCACCTCGCTACGCGGTCTCCTCTATGAAGAGGTGAAGATCAAGGCGGCCAATCGCGACCTGCATTCGGGCGTGTTCGGCGGCGGCGCGCGCAATCCGATCCGGGTGCTCACCGAGATCCTGGGCGGACTGTTCGATGCCGACGGCCGCATCACCATTCCCGGCTTCTACGACGGCGTGAAGGACGTGCCTCCGGAGGTCCTGGAGCAGTGGAAGAAGCTGAACCTGACGCCGGAGAGTTTCCTCAAGCCGATCGGCCTGTCGATCCCGGCCGGCGAGAAGGATCGTCTGCTGATCGAGCAGATCTCCTCCCGTCCGACCTGCGACATCAACGGCATCTGGGGCGGCTATATCGGTGAGGGTTCCAAGACGGTGATCCCGTCGCTGGCCCATGCGAAGGTCTCGTTCCGCCTCGTCGAGGGCCAGGACCCGCTCAGGATTCGCAAGGCGTTCCGCGACTACGTCTCGGCGCGCATTCCCGGTGACTGCTCGGTGGAATTCGGGGATCACTCGGCCGGTGCCGCGATCGCGCTCGACTGGACCATGAAGCCGCTGGCTGCCGCCAAGCAGGCGCTCACGGATGAGTGGGGCAGGGAGACCATCCTGATGGGCTCGGGCGCCTCGATCCCGATCGTCACCGACTTCAAGAAGACGCTCGGCCTCGACTCGCTCCTGGTCGGCTTCGGCCTCGACGACGACAACATCCATTCGCCGAACGAGAAGTACGACCTCAAGAGCTACCACAAGGGCATCCGCTCCTGGGCCCGCATTCTCGCCGCGCTCGCGGAGATGCCGCGGTAAGCCGTCGCCCGCATGAGCCTAGCGATATGCGGGTTCAACGCGGCAGCGCTTGAGAACCCGGATGTCGCTTCGCTCATCCGGGCTACGACGGCGCTGGTCGTCAGTCTGAGTTCACGCTGCGCTGGCGACGGACTTGGCGACGAGATCGTCGCCGGCGATCTTGCGCAGCGCTGCGAGGTTGGCTTCGGCGGAGGCTAGCCGCCAGCATGACTTGCCGCTCGACTTGGCTTCGTAAAGCGCGGCGTCCGCAGCAAACAACAGCGCTTCGGGGGCGGTGCCATGATCGGGCGCGGCTGCGATGCCGATGCTCATGCCGATGTTGACGCGTGCGCCGCCCGGCAGCGCGATCGGCGCGGTCATCACCTCGATGATGCGCTCGCCCAGCGCCAGTGCGCGATCGATCGCGGAATCGCCGGTGAGCACGACGAACTCGTCGCCGCCGATGCGGGCGATGAGATCGGATGGAGCGACCACGTCGCGCAGCGTTCGGCCGACGATTTTGAGCAACTCATCGCCGGCGGCATGGCCGAAGGTGTCGTTGACCGGCTTGAAGCCGTCGAGATCCAGATAGAGGACGGCGAAACCCTGCTGGCCGCCCGTCCTGCCGTCGAGCCTGCTCTGCAGCGCTTCGATCAGGCCGGAGCGATTGTTCAGGCCGGTGAGCGGATCGCGCCGCGCCCGCTCGTCGCTCTCGCGCTTGGCATGCATGACGGCCACCAGCAGCTTGTTCAGGCGAAACGCCGCGCCGGTCATGGCGAGGAAATAGACAGGCATCTGGAGATACATCGCGAACAGCAGCGGTTCATGCGACGTGGCGACGCCGGGAATGACGGGGCCGATGCTGCACAGGATCATCGTGCCGACGAGGCGCGGCGCACTGAAGTTTCGGAAGCAGATGCCGCCGACCATGGCCGCCGATGAGATGCAGGTCAGCGACGCTGCGATCCAGTCGCCGGATCCCAGGCTGATGCCGACGCCGAAGCCGACGCTGGCGCTCCAGGCCACCGACAGCAAAATGTGGATGTCGGTCGGCGTCGTCAGCTGCGCGCGGGCGCGGCGGTAGGAGATGATCATCACGATCAGCCGCGACAGGCAGATCACGACCTCCATCACGAACCAGCTGATGAAGAGGGCGGTCGGAGTGCGCAGCGCGAGTGCGGCGGCAACGGCGATGGTGTTGATGGCGCCGCCGGCGAACACCGACCAGCAGCCATAGAGCTCGCCGACCAGTGCGAGACGGATGTCCGCGGATACCGGATATCCAGGGTTCGCCAGCCAGCGCGTCACGCGCCAACGTGGCAAACTGAACGCCAGACCATCATCCCGCATTGCACTACCTCCGCGGGGTTGCACTAAGCGGGATGACGCTTAACAGGACTTTAGAGCGGTATTTTAGTCTAGTTCCATGATTGACGGACGGTAAAAATTTACTCTACGTGGCGCGGGCGCCTGACAGCGAACGCAGGTTGAATCCGGCGATCATCCGGACGTACGCGCCCGCGCGCGCTCTTCTGTCACCGGCGCGACCTCGACGGTGGCGTTGCCGAGCGCGCGGTCGCGCTCGAAGATCAGGCGCACGCGCTGGCCGACCGGCGTCAAACCGATGAGGTTGCGGACCTGCGTCGCGCTGCGCACGGGCGTGTCGTTGGCCTTCACGATGACGTCGCCCTTGCGCAGTCCCGCCCGCTCGGCCGGCGAGCCCGCGGTCACGTCGGCGACGCGCGCCCCGACGACGCGGCCATCCGCCGGCGAGTCCAGATCGAGCAGGGTGACACCGATGCGGCCGCGATCGACCCGGCCGTTGGCAACCAGCTGCTCCATGACCCGCCGCGCCATGTTGATCGGCACCGCGAAGCCGATGCCGACATTGCCGCCGCCGGGCGAGATGATCGCGGTGTTGATGCCGACCAGCTCGCCGCGCAGATTGATCAGCGCGCCGCCGGAATTGCCGGGATTGATCGCCGCATCGGTCTGGATGAAATCCTCATAGCCCTGCTTGCCGAGGCCGGTGCGCCCGAGCGCGCTGACGAGGCCCGAGGTGACGGTCTGTCCAAGGCCGAACGGGTTGCCGACGGCGATCACGAAGTCGCCGACTTCCAATGCGTCGCTGTCGCCGAGCGAAATGGCCCTGAGCTCGTTCGGGTCCTTGATCTGCAGCAGCGCGATGTCGGTGGCGGGATCGCGTCCAACCAGACGGGCGGAGAACTTACGGCCGTCCTTGGTGCGGATCTGCGCCGTGGTGACGTGCTCGACGACATGGTTGGCGGTCATCACGTAGCCGCGCTGCGCATCGACGATAACGCCAGAGCCGGTGGCGCTGATCTGCTTCTCGACCTGCTTGGGCACGTCGAAGAAGTCGCGGAACAGCGGGTCCTGATACAGCGGATTGTCCTGCCGGACCTTGCCCTCGACCGAGATGTTGACGACGGCCGGCGTCACTTCCTTCACCAGCGGCGCCAGCGTCGGCACGCGGCCGAGCTTGAGGTCGGGGATCTGGGCGAGAGCAGGGGCAGACAGGAGGGAGAGCACGATCGCCGGCAGCAGGACCAAAGGCCGGACACAACGCAGAAGCTGCATCGTTTTTTCCTCGACGGAAGGGGAGCGGATTTTGGCGCTGGTAAAACTGGTCAGGAGGGCTGTCCCGGTCAAGAGCCACCCTGGCAATCGTTCCCACCGAGTGCCAAAAATTTTGCGTGACCCTCTTGAACCAAAAGTTCGGCTTTCCTAGGTCGTTCACCGCCCGGGGGCCTCAGGGGACCCGAGGCTTATGACATCGCTGAACTGTGAAGGAGGATGTGCATGCATTTCCGTCCATTGCACGACCGCGTGCTCGTGCGCCGTATCGATGCCGAGGAGAAGACCAAGGGCGGCATCATCATTCCCGACACCGCCAAGGAGAAGCCGCAGGAGGGCGAGATCGTCGCCGCGGGCCCTGGCGCGCGGAATGAGCAGGGGCAACTAGTGCCGCTCGACGTCAAGCCGGGTGACCGCGTGCTGTTCGGCAAATGGTCGGGCACCGAGGTGAAGATCGACGGCAAGGATCTCCTGATCATGAAGGAGAGCGACCTGCTCGGCATCATCGACGCCCCCGTCGCGGCGAAGAAGGCCGCGTGATTCCTCGGAACTGACAGTCATTAGAGAAAGGAGACGACGAACATGGCTGCCAAGGACGTGAAGTTTTCCACCGACGCGCGCGACCGCATGCTGCGCGGCGTCGACATCCTCGCCAATGCCGTGAAGGTCACGCTCGGTCCCAAGGGCCGCAACGTCGTGATCGAGAAATCGTTCGGCGCGCCGCGCATCACCAAGGACGGCGTGACGGTCGCCAAGGAGATCGAGCTGGAGGACAAGTTCGAGAACATGGGCGCGCAGATGGTGCGCGAAGTGGCCTCGAAGACCGCCGATCTCGCCGGCGACGGCACCACCACCGCGACCGTGCTTGCGCAGGCGATCGTGAGGGAAGGCGCGAAGTCGGTCGCCGCCGGCATGAACCCGATGGACCTCAAGCGCGGCATCGATCTTGCGGTCGAGGCCATCGTCAAGGACCTCAAGGCGCACGCCAGGAAGATCACCAGCAATGACGAGATCGCGCAGGTCGGCACGATCTCGGCCAATGGCGACAACGAGATCGGCCGCTTCCTCGCCGAGGCCATGCAGAAGGTCGGCAATGAGGGCGTGATCACGGTGGAGGAGGCGAAGAGCCTCGACACCGAACTCGAAGTGGTCGAGGGCATGCAGTTCGACCGCGGCTACGTCTCGCCGTATTTCGTCACCAACTCCGAGAAGATGCGGGTCGAGCTCGAGGATCCCTACATCCTGATCCATGAGAAGAAGCTGTCGGGCCTGCAGACCATGCTGCCGCTACTCGAGGCCGTGGTGCAGTCCGGCAAGCCGCTCTTGATCGTCGCCGAGGACGTCGAGGGCGAGGCGCTGGCGACGCTGGTCGTCAACAAGCTACGCGGCGGTCTGAAGATCGCGGCCGTCAAGGCGCCGGGCTTCGGCGATCGCCGCAAGGCGATGCTGGAGGACATCGCGATCCTGACCGGCGGCACCACGATCTCCGAGGATCTCGGCATCAAGCTGGAGAACGTGACGCTGTCGATGCTCGGCCGCGCCAAGAAGGTCGTGATCGACAAGGAGAACACCACGATCGTCGACGGCGCCGGCGCCAAGAAGGACATCGAGGCGCGGACGCAGCAGATCAGGCTGCAGATCGAGGAGACCACCTCCGACTACGACCGCGAGAAGCTGCAGGAGCGGCTGGCCAAGCTCGCCGGCGGCGTCGCTGTGATCCGGGTCGGCGGTGCTACCGAGATCGAGGTCAAGGAGCGGAAGGACCGCGTCGACGATGCGCTGCACGCCACCCGCGCCGCAGTGGAGGAGGGCATACTGCCCGGCGGCGGCGTGGCGCTGCTGCGCGCGACCAAGGTGCTCGACGGCGTCAAGACCGCCAACGCCGACCAGAAGGCCGGCGTCGACATCATCAGGCGCGCCATCCAGGTGCCGGTGCGGCAGATCGTGCAGAATGCCGGCGACGATGGCTCGCTGGTGGTCGGCAAGCTGCTGGAGAAGGACACCTATAGCTGGGGCTTCAATGCCGCGACCGGCGAGTACCAGGATCTGGTGCAGGCCGGCGTGATCGATCCGGCCAAGGTGGTCCGCACCGCGCTGCAGGATGCGGCCTCGGTCGCCTCGCTGTTGATTACGACCGAGGCGCTGGTGGCCGACAAGCCGAAGAAGGCGGAGCCGGCTGCTGCGGCCCCGTCGATGGACTTCTGATCGCCTTGCCGTGGCGGACCGGCGAGGCCGGCTCCGCCACGGCTCTTCAAAAGAAAGTTAGTTGCTGTGGCTGGCGGCCGTGGATCGGCCACAACGCGCAGCTATCAATTCGAACTACGACCGCAGTCCGTCCAGAGCCGGCCACAATCGTGCGAGCGATCGGTCTGCCGACGGGCCGATGGTCGACGGGAGGTGCGGTTGGGCGCTGTCGCGCCGCCCGGTCTCGATGCAGCGCAGCGCGCGTTTGCAGGGGCATCCATGCCTGCCTGGCAGTATCATCATCCTCCGCCCAACCCGGTATCCGTCATGGCCATTGCTGATCCAAGACGGCTGACGCGTTTCCTGATCGAGAGCGAGCAGCGTGTCGTTGCGCATTGCCAGGCCGTGCTGTCGCGGGGCGACATCGACCCGCGCGAGCGCGAGCGGCTGGTCAGCGTCTTGCGCGAGGCGACCATGCGGCTGCAACGGCTGTCCGCCGTGGCAGCGTGACGCCTTGGGCAGGGCCGTTCGTCGTGTGAGAAAAATTCGGAGCAGGCTCTTGAAATAGGCCTGCGTTTTTCTAAGTCGTTTGTCGCCGCTCCGGCGGTGCCGGGTGCTCTTGGGGCCCGGCTGTACTCTGGGCGCTGACCCGTTGTCTGGTCCCCGAGGTGTCCTGCATCGGCCCGGCGCTCCTTCGTATCCATCTTGCTCTTTGGAGGACTTGGCTATGAGGACGTATGATTTCAGCCCGCTGTGGCGTTCGACCATCGGCTTCGACCGCCTGTTCAGCCTGCTCGACGAGACCCAGCGCGCCGTCGAGGACAACTACCCCCCTTGCAACATCGAGCGGCTCGGCGACGACCGCTATCAGATCTCGCTGGCGCTCGCCGGCTTCGCGCCGGATGAGCTGAGCATCACGGCCGAGCACAACGTGCTCACGGTGGAAGGCCGCAAGGCTGACAAGGAGACCCGCGAGTACCTCTATCAGGGCATCTCGTCGCGGCCCTTCAAGCGGCAATTCAATCTCGCCGACTATGTGCAGGTGACGAACGCCTCGTTCGACAATGGTCTGTTGCGGATCGAGCTGGTGCGCGAGATCCCCGAGGCCATGAAGCCGCGCCGCATCGCCATCAGCACCGCGCCGGTGGAGCAGATCGCGCAGCAGAAGGCGGCCTGAGTTGTTCGATACGCGACGCGGGCCGTCTGTGCCCGCGTCCATGCATCATCTGTCTCTCGTGAAAGGAGCGTAGGAGGAGACACGCCATGAACGAGCATCGTATTTCGATCACCGCGGGCAGTGCCGGCTTCCATCCGGTCTCGCATTACGAATCTCCGGCCGACCTGCTCAACGACAGCAAGCTGTGCAGGGCCGAGAAGCGGCTGATCCTGTCGTCCTGGGCGTCGGATATGTATGCCGTCGAGTCGCAGCCCGGTCTGCGCAAGATTCCGGGCCTCTCCAGGCCGCTTCAACTCGCCGACATTCTCGGCGCGCTGCGGCAGCTCGATCGCGAGGATCAGCCGCCGCGCCCGCGCGGCGGCGCCGCGATGCGCGTCGTTCCGCGGATCGACGTGGAGGCGGACGGTGCCGCAGCGGATCATACATTCGGGGGAGCGGGGATCCGGATGCGGCCTGCCGCTCGCATGCGGTTTTCTCGCGAGGCGAATGTGCGGCGCTATCGTCGGTTGCTGGCGACCAAGCTCGCCGACCATGAGCGCCGCTTCGTCGAACGGCGGTTGGCGGCGGAGCTGCAAGGGCTCGGTGCGGCGCGCGAGTGGCCCGAAGGGGCGCGTGCGAGCCTGGTGTGAGCGGAGCGACGGATCAAAGACCCGCACGTCCTCGACGCCGCCCGACCCGGGCGGCGTTCGTCATCGGCTGGTGTCCTCCTCACCATCAAACCAGATACGCCCGTCAGGCGACCAATGCCGAAGCATTGGGTCGACCGGACGGAGAACACGTTGATGGCCATCACGACAGGGGGAGTGAGCGTCACTCTCGCGGCGCTGACCCGCCTTTTGAGCGTCTCGGCGCAGGCGAGCAGCACCGTGATCTGCTACGCCAAGGACAAGGCCATCGACGTGGAATTGCATGGATCTGCCGGGCGCTCCGTCGGCAGTGCGATCGGCGGGTTCGGCGGCGAGGCTGAATTCAAGGTGCCCTGGATGCCGCCGGCCGCGCGGCGCGTCACCTTCGAAGCCGAGCACCTGACCCAGACCTGGTACGATGATCGCGAGATCAGGCTCGCGGTCAGCTGGATCAAGGACGGCAAGGAGCCTTCGCCCGAACTGACCCTGATCATCAAGACTCGCCGTGTCCGCGGCGACGATTCGCCTTACCGCGGGCAGTACCAGCTCGTGGCTCATCTGCCGGACGAAAAGGCAGGCACGAAGCGGGAGGTGCAGGGCAAGATCGAATGCAGCGCCGATTGACGCCGCGCTTCCTTCCGCCGGCATGACCCAAACGCAAAAACGCCGCCCGGAATTGGACGGCGTTTCATTCACGATAGCGTAGAGGATGATGGCTTCTGTTTAGCTGACCAGCCCGTGAAAATCAATTCCGGTAGCCCGGATTGACGCGGTCGAGCCGGCGCAGCAGCGGCGGCCAGACGAGCTGGTTGGAGCGGAGCTCGACGCGCTCCTCGTTGTCGAACAGCTTGGCGTTCTTGTCGATCACTTCGTCGCGCACCGGATAGGCCGACGGGCCGAGCGTGCGGGTGCGGACCTGGATCGAGCAGGCACGCTCGAGGTGATACATGCGCTCGAATGCCGAGGCGACCGAGCGGCCCACCGTCAGCGTGCCGTGATTTCGCAGCAGCATGTGGTTCTTGCTGCCGAGATCGCGTTGCAGCCGCGGCCGCTCGTCGTGGTCCAGCGCGACGCCTTCATAGTCGTGATAGGCAAGGTCGTGGGTGACGTATTGCGCGATCTGGTTCAGCGGCAGCAGGCCGTCGGCACAGCTGGATACCGCGACGCCGTCGAGCGTGTGCAGATGGATGACGCAGCCGGCATCCTCGCGGACCTCGTGGATCGCGGAATGGATGGTGAAGCCGGCAGGATTGATGCTGTACTCGCTCTCGGACAGCTGGTTGCCGTAGAGGTCGACCTTGATCAGGCTGGAGGCGGTGATCTCCTCGAACAGCAGACCGTAAGGGTTGATCAGGAAGTGATGCTCGGGGCCGGGCACGCGGGCCGAGATGTGGGTGTCGACCAGGTCGTCCCAGCCGAACATCGCCACCAGCCGGTAGGCGGCGGCGAGATTGACCCGCTGAGACCATTCGGCCTCGGTCATGTTGGACGGCACTTCCTTGAGGCGTGCTTCGGCTGGCGACATGGCATTCTCCGACGGCGTGGGTTGGCCGGAGACTAAGCGGCCCGCCCCCGCGCGACAAGGCGCGGGGGCGGGGAGGCTGTCATGTCGTTTGGCCGAGCCTGAGCCTCAGGGCGCCGGAATCGACAGCAGGCTCGAGATGCTGCGGCCGCGGATGTCGTAGACGCGGGCGAACACGACGTCGTCGCGCTTGATCTCGACCATCACGGGCGCGGTCAGTCCCTTGCAGTAGAACTCGCCGAGCGTCATCGCGAAATCGGCCGCATGGCTGTCCCAGCCAATGGTGAAGTCAGGGCCGAGCGCGACCTGGGCCGGCCGCTGCGGGCCGCACACCGCGACCTTCCACTTGTGCCCGATCGGCGGCACCTCCTGGCGCTCGTCGAGCTGTTCCTTCAGGCCGTCCGAGGCCTGCTTCAGCGCCAGCCCCCAATAGTCCAGCATGAAGCGGGTGTCGGCCTCGCGCACCGTGCCGGCGATGTAGTTGAAGTGGGTGTATTGATAGGGATGGAGCCGGATCATCTCCGCCAGCGGCAGCAACAGGCCGAAGCAGAAGGCGGCGATGGCCACCGGCTGCCAGCTGCGGCGCTCGTCATTGTTGAGCCAGGACAGCAGCCAGGAGAAGGCGACGCCTCCGAGCAGGGCCATCGGCGGGATCACGAAGACGAAGTGGCGGATGCCGTTGTACAGCGCCGGACGTTTGACGATCGCGATCAGGATCGGCAGCGTCGCCGCCAGGGTCAGCATCAGCAGGATGCTCTTCTGCCGCGCCGGCATGTCGGGCCGCGACAGCGACATGATCGAGGCGACGGCGCCGGCCACGAACAATGCGATCATCAGTTCGGGCAGCTGCAGCGCGAACAGCGTCGGCAGGTAGGACCATGGCATGTCCGGTACCGAAACCAGTGCGCCGTCGAACATCTCCTTCCACGGCTTCTCGAAGAAGTGCGAGAAGTAGGTCAGGGCCCGGAACGGGTTGGCGGGCTCGATGATCGACCACGGCCAGATCAGGCCCATGATCAGGTAGCCCAGGATCAGGCCGGGGATCAGCATATAGAGCACGGAGGCAAAGCGGCGGACCGCCTCGCGGGTGCCTTGCGTGCGGTATTCCTCCATGAACAGCGGCATGAAGCCGACCATGGCGTAGACCACCGCCATGCCGCCCAGGATGCGCGACCCGATCGAGAAGCCGGCGCCCAGGCCGAGGATCAGGATGGTGCGCGGCGAGGGGTAGGGGTATTCATCGGCGAGCCGGACCAGCCCCATCAGCAGCACGACCATGGCGACCGCGAAAGGGGCATCCTTCGGGTTCATGAACATGTGGCCGTAGAAGATCGGGCACAGCGCCAGCAGCAGCAGGGCCGACAGGCCGGCGACCGCGCCGCCGATGCGGCGGGCCAGGCGCCAGGTCACGGCCAGCCCGATCAGGCCGACCAGGGCGCCGACCAGCCGCCGGGTTTCGAACAATTCCAGGGGCAGGATCTTGTGCAGCAGGGCTGCAACCATGTCGAACCCGCCGCCGTACATATAGAGATTGGCGAACGACAGCGCCGCCTGGTCCCTGAACCCGGAACCGTACATGCGCAGCAACAGATCGGCATATTCGGCATGGGTGTAATCATCCCAGCCGAGGCCATAATCCCGGAATGTCAGTCCGGCCACGACCGCGACGGCGGCGAGCACGAACATGGCAAGATCGTCACAAGTCCGCTCGAGTGTTCGCCGGATCGGCGTCTCGAGGACCGAAGTGGTTATCGATGTCATGGCTGATGGTGACCCGGCGTCCCCTAACGACCCCGCTTCCGCGCTTCAGGCCTGCTTTCCCCGTTTGCGTATAGCGCGTCACGGTTTCCGAGGTGTTGGAAATATGAACGTCCCACGACCATCGCAGTGCAGCAGGAGCCCGATTTTCGGCTGCTTGGCGCCATATTGGCACAGTGACATGAACGCGTCCTGAACCGGGAGACCCCGCAAGAACCCGGAGGAACCCGAGACGGTTCCGTGGGTTGGCGGGAGCGAATGTGGCTTGATCGTGGCGCGTTGAGCTTCTCTGCCGGGGAGGGAAACGGCTCCGGCCGAACTTCTGCTGCAAATTGTCGCGGATTTCGACTAGAACCGGGATTCAAGGGACGCGGGGCATCCGCAGCTAACTAGTGTGATATCGGTAGGACGCCGTCCGGAACCGACGCATTAGGGGATGGGTTCGAATGATGAGTGCTATGTTGGCCGCTGGAGCCTTGGCCGTTCTGGCCGGGCTTGGAGCGATCGCTTGGGGAATTCCGGTGAAGGAGTTCAGCGTGGGCAACACGCTGATCCTGTCGGGAACTCTCGGCGTGTGCAGCGGGCTCATCCTGTTTGGGCTTTCGGCGCTCCTGAGCGAGCTGAAGGTCATTTCCCACCGGCTGCGAACGCGCACCGCAGCGGAGACCGAGGTCAGGACCCTGCAACTGCCGGGCGCCGGCAGCAAGGCCGAGCTCGACTCGTCTCCGGTCCCGCCCGCAGAAGATATGTGGCGTGAGGGCGGCTCACCGCGGCCCCGGCCGCGGATGCCGGACCTGTCCTCGCCCTTGTCGTCGACCTCCGCACCGCTGTCGCCTCCGTTGCCCGCGTCCTTGCGCAATCCCCTCCCTGAGCCGGAGATGGACGAGCCGGCTGCGGAGCCCGCCGAGCGGCCGCGGCGCAACCTGCTGTTCGCCTCGTCGTCGCGACGTGAGCGTGAGCGCGCCGAAAAGCGCGCGGCCGAGCCGATGCCGACGGATTTTCGGTCGCCGCCCCTCAGCGAGCCGCCCGCCATGCCGCTCGATGAGCCGGCGTCCGAGCCCGCTTCTCCGGGTCTGGAGGACAGCTGGTCGCGGCCCGAGCGGGCGCGCCCCTCCGAATCGCTGCGGCCGCCGTTCCCTCGCCGGCTGGCGCGCGCCGCGCCGGCCTTCGTGGAGCCCGAGCCGACACCGGCTCCCGAGCCGCAGGACATGGATCCGCCGGCAGCGACCATCATCAAGTCGGGGGTCGTCGACGGGATGGCCTACTCGCTCTATTCGGATGGCTCGATCGAAGCGCAGATGCCGGAAGGGATGATGCGTTTTGCATCGATCGACGAGCTGCGCACGCACCTCGAAGGCCGCGCCTGACGCGCTTGGCGATCCGGAAGACTGGCATACGGTACACAGTACTGAGGTGAGGGCAGACTTCTCAAGAAGAAGTCCTCACCTTATTGTCATTTTGCCAGTCATTCGCCCATATTGCTTGGAGAAATGACAGATGACGCGTTCACCCGGTTTGGGTGATACTTGCGACGGAAAGTCAGTGGTTGGGGGCGGGGTGGGTTTTCGATGACCGAAGGGGCCGGCAAGAGCTTTATCGATCTGACCGCCGACATCGTCTCGGCCTATCTGAGCAACAACCCGACGCCTGCGGCCGAGATTCCATCCCTCATCAGCCAGGTGCATGCGGCGCTGACCCGGGTCGCGGCCGGACGGAGCGAGCCTGCACCCGAGCCGGCCCGCCCGGCGGTGCCGGTGAAGAAGTCGATCCATCCGGACTATCTGGTCTGTCTCGAGGACGGCAAGCGCTTCAAGTCGCTGCGGCGGCATCTGCGCACGCAGTACAACATGACGCCGGAGCAGTACCGCGACAAATGGAACCTGCCGCCGGACTATCCGATGGTGGCGCCGAACTACGCGGTGACCCGCTCGCAGCTCGCCAAGAAGATGGGCCTGGGGCAGCAGCGCCCCGAGCGCGAGAAGTAGCTGAGACCGGTCAGGACGCCGCAGTGAGCGCTTCGCGCGCGTCCGAGCGGATGCGCTCGACCATCGAGCGCAGGCCGTTGGAGCGCTGGGGCGTGAGATGCTCGCGGAATCCGAGCTCGTCGAACACCGCGGGCGCATCGATGGTCAGGATCTCCTGCGGCGTGCGGCCGGAATACAGCGTCAGCAGGATCGCGATCAGGCCGCGGACGATGTGCGCGTCGCTGTCGCCGAGATAGTTCAGCACCGGAACGGCGCCACTGTGATCGGCATGCTTGGAGAGCCAGACCTGGCTGGCGCAGCCTTGGACCTTGTTGACTGCGGAGTGCTCGTCCTCAGGCATCGGCGCCAGCGTGCGGCCGAGCTCGATGACGTAGCGGTAGCGGTCGTCCCAATCGTCCAGCAGGGCAAAATTGTCGCGAATCTCGTCGATTGTCATGATGCTCTTCGGTCCCGTCCGAACCCTCATATAGGGGTTCGGCGCGACGAAAGCGACAGCCGGTTCCCGCGCGATCAAGGCGTCGGCGGCAACTGCCATTCGGCCGTGAGATCGTCGGCCGAAAGCGTATCGACCGGCGCTTCGCTGGTGGGAACCTCCTCGAGCACGGGGGCGTCGATCGAGCCGGTATGATCGTTGCCGCGCTTGTCGAGGCTGGCGGGCTTCACCGGGCCGATGAGCTTGTCCGCCGCACTCGGCTTCTCGGCCGCCTCCGGCTTGTCGGTGATGATCTGATAGATCTTGCGGGCGCCTTCCTGGGCGCGGTGACCGATCACGGTCGCGGCCTGGCCGCCGACCTCGCAGGCCTGCGGCTGGCGCTTGCAGAACTGGCTCATGTCGGAGACGGCAGCGGTCGCGGCCTGCACCGCTTCGTGCGCATTGATCTGCGGCAGCTTGTCCGTGTCAGGGCTCTTTTCACGCGGCAGCAGCACAAGCACGAGCCCGAGCCAGAATGCCATCCGAAGCAGAAAGAACATCACGCAACCCCGACCGTGCTGCTGATCCCGCGTTCTGTCCCTGAATCGCGCAACCGGGATCGCAGCTGCTTTTGTTCTACGTCGCGACTGCTTGCATTGGGCTTAATTGGTTGAGAATTCCCGAACCGGACCCTCGAACTTTTTTCGGCGTAAATTTTTGGTTGGCGCGCAACGAATGCCGCTTGCAACCGGCTGTAGATCGCGACGCTTTCGCAACCGAGGGCGCGGCTGGAAACGATGCATTCACCATCCCTGCCGAATGGGCTCGTCGCCGCAGTCAGGCCCTTAGCGTTCGCTTAATGCGAGTCTGACACGGTGACTACCGACGACAGGGGGCGTCCCGGCGCGTTCTCTCTCTTTGCTGAGAACGACCGACAGGCCGAGGCGCGAGAGCCGTGAGTGTGTTGAGTATCATCCGCGATAGTCTTGATGCGTTGCTGCATCCATCGGCTCGAACTGATGCGATGACGCGCGCGCGCCATCGCGCCTTCATCGCGCCGCGCCTGCTCGGCAGCCTTGCCGCCTTCGCCGTGTTCCCGGCCTATCTCGCGATGCGCGGCGCTCCGAGCGCACTCGAGGTCGGCGCGCTGGCCTGGCTGATCGCGCCGATCCTGCTGTCCTGGTATCTGTCGCGCACCGGCCGCTACGAGAGCGCCTGCGCGCTGTCGTCGCTGGCGCTGTCGGCGCTGATCATGGCCGTGTCGGTCGAGACCGGCGGCATCGAGTCCTTCGCCGCGGTGTGGCTGATCGTCGTTCCTCTGGAGGCCGCGTTCTCCGCCTCGCGCCGCGTCGTCGTGTTCTCCGCCGCGCTTGCGCTGTCCTGCGCGTTGCTGCTGATCCTGATCGGTCATCTCGGCTGGCTGCCGAAGCCGGAGACGAATCCGGCGCTTCGCACCGGCCTGCTCGCCTTCGGCGTCGCCTCCGCCACGCTCTACGCCGCCGTGCTGGCCTTCGCCGCCGACACGCTCGCGCGCACCAGCGTGACGCTGCTGTCGATGGAGGAGGAGCGCTATCGTCTGCTCGCGCGCAACATGAGCGACGTGATCTCCCGTCACCGCCGCAACGGCGCCGTCATGTTCATCTCTCCTGCTGCCGAGACGTTGCTCGGAGCGTCGGTTGCCCAGCTGCAGGGGCATGGCCTGTTCGAACGCGTGCACGTCGCAGACCGTCCGGCCTATCTCACGGCGCTCTCCGAGGCGGCCGGTGGCAGCGAGGCGTCGAGCGTCGAGTTCCGCCTGCGGCGCGATGGGGCGGGCGAGGTTCGCGGAGCGCAGCATCCGGGCGACTTCATCTGGGTCGAGATGCGCTGCCGGCCGCTCGATCGCGCGGGCCTGACGCCTGCTGGATCGGAGCAGGAGGTGGTCGCGGTGATGCGCGACGTCACCGATCGCAAGCTGCAGGAGCAGGCGCTCGAGCTGGCGCGCAACGCGGCGGAGCGCGCCGACGCGGCCAAGACGCGGTTCCTCGCCACCATGAGCCACGAGCTGCGCACGCCGCTGAACGCGATCATTGGCTTCTCGGAAATGCTGATGCAGGAGCAGGTGCTGGTGTTGAACGCGGCCCGGCGTCGCGAATACGCGCAACTCATCAACGATTCCGGCCAGCACCTGTTGTCGGTGGTGAACGGCATCCTCGACATGTCGAAGATGGAATCCGGCAATTTCGAAATCACGCCGGAGCCGTTCGCGCCGCGCGCCGCGCTGTTCAATTGCTGCAACCTGCTGGCCCTGCGTGCGCGCGAGAACGGTGTCGATCTGTCGGCCGATGCGCCGCATGATCTGCCCGTCATCACCGGCGATCCGCGCGCCTTCAAGCAGATCGTGCTCAACCTCGTCTCCAACGCCATCAAGTTCACCGAGCGTGGCGGCCGGGTCACGGTGTCCGCCGGCGTCGATGGTCAGCGTCTGCTGATGCGAATCACCGACAATGGAGTCGGCATCGCCGCCGACGATCTCAAGCGGATCGGCGATCCGTTCTTCCAGGCGGGCAAGACCTATCAGCGTCGGCATGAGGGAACCGGACTCGGTCTCTCGATTGTCAAGAGCCTCGTGAACTTGCACGGCGGCGAAATGTCGATAGAAAGCAAGCTCGACGAGGGGACGACGGTCTCGGTCGCGCTGCCGATCAATTTCGTCGCCGAGGCGACGGGCGCCACGATCACGCCGCTGTCGCCCTCGCGGTCGGCCCAGCCGGGGCAGATGATCCAGGTGAAGAAGAGTGCCTAGACGAGTTGCAGACGATGATCCGGCGCCGCCGCGCCGTCGCAAGCGCGCCACTGCGGCTGCCGCCGTCGTCGACGCGGCCGACGAGCGCGGCTGGCTGATGCGCGCGATGCTCTACAGCCCGAAGGATCTGCTTGCCGGCCTGCTGGCCTGCGCTGCCGGAAGCGCGATCATCGTCAACGCGGTGTTCCTGCAATCGGGGCCGCACCCGGCGCCGATGTTCGGTTCCATCGTCACCATTCCGCCGGTGCTAGCCAGTTCCAATCCGCTGCCGCGGCCACGGCCACTGGACGCCGGCATTTCTCCGTTCGATCCGAAAGTGATCGAGACCCGGCCGCCGGAGACGCGCGCCACCGAGCCGCGGGTGACCGAGCCGCGTGCGGCCGATGCGCGTCCGGATCAGAAATATGCCGACCCGCTGGCTGATCTCGTCAGGTCCGTCAGCGGCGGCCAGAGCAACACGCCGCGTCCGCAGCCGACGCAGCAGGGCGGCAATGCGCGCCGTGTCGCCGCGGTTCAGCGTGCGCTGACCGAATATGGCTACGGTCAATTGAAGCCGACGGGAATGATCGGCTCCGACACCCAGACCGCGATCCAGAAGTTCGAGCGCGAGCGCAAGCTGCCGGTGACGGGGCAGGTGTCGGATCGGCTGGTCCGCGAGCTTGCAATTGTCATCGGTCACCCGATCGAATAGAGCAGGCCGTCGGCTGCCCTTGCAGCGCGCTTTCATCTGGCCTGAGCATCATGCGACTGAAGACGAGCATCTGGGTCAGCGCCTACCTGCGCCGCTGCCAGTCGGCCGGCGTGTTCGGCGCGATCAGCCACCGCGGTGCGGAGGAGGCCGGCGCGGTCTTCATCAAGGTCGCGCTGATGGATCGCACGGCCCAGCTCTACGTCCCGGCGCCGCAAGCCGTCTACGACGACAGCCGGCCATTCGAACGTCTCTTCGTTTCCGCCTGGCCGCAGCCGATCGCTGAATTCGAGGTCGACGAGCGTCTCCGCAAGGAGCTGCGCTTCGACCCCGATGCCTGGATCGTCGAGACCGAGGACAAGCAGGGCCGCCACTTCCTCGATCTCGCGCGCGAGCAGCCTTGAGGCGTCACCGCTTGAAGCCGTCGGTCCCGGTGCGCACGATCGGCTTCGACGAGCCCGTCGTGCCGACCCGCGCGGTGCTGCCCCGGACGTGCTGGCGTTCGTCGTCGTACAGCGCGGTGCGATGCTTCGCCCGGATCGCCGCCATGGCCGAGCCGCGCCAAGCCGCCAGCATGATCAGTGCCGCGCGCTCGCTGAGGCGCTCGTAGAAGCGGGACAGCCGAAACACCGTGTGGACCGACTGGCCCATCTCCGGCTTGAGGAACAGCAGCACGCGCTCGAACACCGGCGCCGGCATGCCCAGCGCCTTGGCGGCGCAGGCGAGCAGCTCGCCGCTCTCGTCGTTCATGACATCCTGGGTGATGCGCGCGGGCAGGATCAGGCTTTCGCCGATCTCGATGGTGAAGGTCTCGGCGTCGGCGTTGAAGGCGGCCATCTCCAGCGCCTCGATGGCCTGCGCCGCGCGATGCTGCGGCGTCGGCGCGGCAGGCTTGAGCGGCGCCGTCGCCAGATTCTCCAGGATCGCGATGCGCTCCTTCGCACCGGCGCGCAGGAACATCTCAGCGAGCTCGGCCGCATCCTTCGGCTGCATCGCCAGTCCTGCGGCGGCCGAAGCGTCCCGCGCTGGCGCCTTGGCTGATGGCGGGCGGAGCGCAGGCGGAATGAGGCCTGCGAGCGGCGGCATCGGCGCATCCTGCGCCGGCCGCAGCCCGAGCTTGTCCAGGATCTCGATCGGCGTGCCCGGATAGATGGCGAGGCGTGCGCGCACGGCGGCACGCGTCGTGTCGTCGACG
Source organism: Bradyrhizobium sp. SZCCHNS2022 (assembly GCF_032377575.1). Classification (NCBI taxonomy): domain Bacteria; kingdom Pseudomonadati; phylum Pseudomonadota; class Alphaproteobacteria; order Hyphomicrobiales; family Nitrobacteraceae; genus Bradyrhizobium; species Bradyrhizobium sp. SZCCHNS2022. Next base: position 856,432 of record NZ_JAUHHZ010000001.1, read on the forward strand.
TCATCGACCAGTCGAGAAACCAGCTCGACGAACTGCCGCTCCTCGTCCGCAGAATGTGTGCTCGCTTGAACGTAGAGATCGGTCAGGACGCGCAGCAGGGTCGGCCTGATGTCGACGCCCTCGCGGCGCGAGAGCGTCAGCAGCCCGTCGAAGCCGGGGAACAGCGATGATCTTGTCATGTCGGGTACGCAACTTCGGCAATCGTTGCGCCGATTAGAGACCAACTGTTTTAATGGGCCGTTAAGGAAAACAATCGGTGAAGATCGGCCGAATTTTCCCGGTGAGACAAAGGCGCAACGCCGGCTTGCCATTTCCCGCGCGAATGCACGTCATCCGTGTTCCGGTGCGGCGCATTAATATCCTCTTAACCACGTCCTGATCTTAATCGATCCGTTCGATGATCTCGCCTTGGCCTCGTCACGCCGCCGGCCTGATCCTCGCCGCGTTGGATGCCGCTTCGTCTGTCGTTGCGATGGGCATCCGTGATCGTCAGTTTTGCGTGCTCTCTTGCCTGCGAAGTTCGGGCGATGGGGAGTTTGAGGGGGTAAGAACTTCGGGCACGAAAGAGAGTAGACATGGCGACCATCATTGAATTCCCGGCGGATGTTGCGCGTCGCGCGCGGCCTGCCGCGACCGGCGCGCCGCAGGAGGGCATGGGAACGATCCTGATTCTTCCCGTCGTTCGGATCGAGCGCGAGAGCACGACCGACGATCGCGGCCCCCGCGAGGGCGCAGCTCCAAGCCGCCGCCGCCGTCGCCGCTGACATTCAGGGGAATGGGAATGCCGGCCATGATGCTTCCGGTCCGGCGTGCCGCGCCGATCTTGACATTGTTGATCGCAGGCGGGCTGCTCGGCGCCTGCAGCGGCGGGGATTTCGGCCGCACGCGCGCCGACATGCGCAACGACGACATGCACAAATGGATCGGGGCGGAGGCCACGGCCAGCGTCGGCGTCAGGCCATCGCAGTTCCAGCTGACCGACAATGAGCGCCAGCTGCGCGACCTCGCTTATCCGCTGATCGAGCCGCCGCATTCGCGCCCCGCCTGGAAGGCGGTGTTCGGCGACTATCAGCCGTCACCGTCGCCGTGGCGCCAGAAGGTGGCGTTCGACCGCACCGCCTATGGTCGCGCCCTGATCGACGAGCCGCATCGCTCGCATGCCTCGCGCTATGCGCAGCTGATCGACGACGTGCGTGACGACATCACGCGCTTCGAGCCGTTCTTCGCCTCCGCGATCCGCGTCATCGATCTCGACCGCAAGCGCGACGCCAGCATGAAATACATGACGGAGCTCTCGCCCCGCGAGAAGGCCGACGCGGTCGCGCGCATGCAGGAGAATTCGCTGATCGTGCAATGGGTGCAGATCAGCCTGGAGCAGCGCGTCTCGTCCTATCGCTGGGCGCTGGAGCGCCTAGTGCTGCAGGCGCCCGACGGGATGGCCGCCGAGGCCGATCGCCTGATCACCGAGCTGGCCTCGCAGACCGCCAATCCGCCGGTGGCTGCGCGGCCCTTGATCGAGCGGCCGCTGACGACGCGGGGCTAGCCCGGCGCGACCTTGCGACGCCGGCCCGGCTTGGCCGGTGCTCGTTTCGGCGGTCTTGTCGCCCCGCGTGGCCTCTGCAGCGCCGACGCTCTCAGCGTCGCGATCAGCGTCCTCAGCGCCTCGGTCGGCGCGCGTGAGGCCGGGTAAGCCAGTCCGACCTGACGTTTCAACGTCATCTCGATCTCGCGGACGGCAACGTCGCGTCTGTCCTGGACCACGCCTTCGGGAACGATCGCCACGCCGACGCCGGCGGCAACCAGCGCCAGGGCCCAATCTTCCGTCTCGGCGATGGCGGCGATCTCGCGCGGCTTGCTGCTGCGGCCGGCCAGCACGCCGTGCTCGCAATGACAGCGGTCGATCATCGCGACGTCGGCGAGATCGGCCGCGCGCAGGCGCGGCTTCAAGGTGAGCGGATGTGCGAGGGGCAGGGCCGCGACGTAGCGCTCGCTCCACAGCGACAGGAAATGCTCGGCGTCGCCGGCAAGGCTTCTCGCGACGATGCGCGCGTCGGCCCGTTCGGTCGGACCGACGATGTGCAGCCTGAGATCCTCGCGCGCCGTGAGTGGCTTGAGCAGCGCCGTCACACGGCGGCCGTCAAGGGTGCGCATCAGGCCGAGCTTGAGCACCTGCCTGGGTGCGCCATGCCGGAACAGGTTGCGGGCCGCGTCGGCCTCGTCGACGATCCGGCGCGCGATCGGCTGCAGACGTTCGGCTGCTTCCAGCGGCACGACGCCCTTGCGGTGACGCAGGAACAGCTCGGCGCCGAGCTCGGTCTCGAGATTGGCGATCGCCAGCGAGATCGACGGCTGCGAGACGTAGCACCGCGCCGCGGCCCGGGTCAGGCTGCGTTCCTCGAACACGGCGGAGAAGTAGCGAAGCTCGCGGATATCCATAGGCACAGCCTATCCCAGGTATCACAGAACAATATTTTACTTATCGCAAGCCCGCACGCAAGCATGCGCAGGATGTTGCAGCTGAAGCCTGGGAGGAGATCGATGCGCGTCCACCACATCAACACCGGCACGATGTGTCCGCGAGGAGGCCGGCTGGTCAGCGGCAGCGGCGGCCTGTTTGCACGCGCCCGGCTGGTCTGCCATTGCCTGCTGATCGAGGACGAAGACGGGCTGGTGCTGGTCGATACCGGCATCGGCAGCGCCGACATCGCCGATCCCGCAAGATTGGGTCCGCGCTGGGTGAGGCAGGCCGCGCCGCAACTCGATCTGGCTGAAACGGCGCTGCAGCAGGTGAGGGCGCTGGGGTTCTCGCCCGACGATGTGAGGCACATCCTGCTGACCCACCTCGACCGTGATCACGCCGGCGGCATCGGCGACTTCCCGAAGGCCAAGGTGCACGTTCATCGTGCGGAGCACGCGATGGCCGTCGACGGGGCTCCGCCACCGCCGCGCGGCCGCTACGTGACGGGTCAATGGCGACATCGCCCCGACTGGCAGATCTACGACGATGATGGCGAGGACTGGTTCGGCTTCCGTGGCGTTCGCGCGGCCGTCGAGCACAGCGGCGATATCCTGGTCATTCCGCTGCCCGGCCACACGCCCGGACATTGCGGCATTGCCGTGCGTCGGGGCGACACGTGGCTGCTGCACGCGGGCGACGCTTATTTCTTCCACGGCCAGCTCGACGCGCGGCCGCGCATGCCGCTGCTGCTCGGCCTGTTTCAGCGCAAGGGTGACCTGGATCGTGCGACGCGCATGGCCAACCAGGCGCGGCTGCGGCGCCTCAAATGCGATCATGGCGACCAGGTCACGATCGTGAACAGCCACGATCCCGTCGACTACGAGAAGTGCCGCTGCGGTCTGCGGCCCGCCTCTCTCAATCCGGCCGAACGACGTTGAACGCCTCCTCGAGCAGATGCGGCGTGTGCTTGCCGGTCGCATCGCGACAAGCGCGCTCGAAATAGTCAGCCAGGGCCGGGCGGAAGCGCGGATGCGCGGCCTTCTCGATGATGATGCGGGCGCGCTGCTTCGGCGACAGGCCGCGCAAATCGGCGAGGCCGCGTTCGGTCACCAGGATCTGAACGTCGTGCTCGGTGTGGTCGACATGCGTCACCATCGGCACGATGCTGGAGATCGTGCCGTTCTTGGCCGTCGATGGCGTCATGAAGATCGACAGATAGGCGTTGCGGGCGAAGTCGCCGGAGCCGCCGATGCCGTTCATGATGCTGCTGCCGCGGACATGGGTCGAATTGACGTTGCCATAGATGTCGGCCTCGATCAGGCCGTTCATCGCGATGACGCCGAGCCTTCGGATCACCTCGGGATGGTTGGAGATCTCCTGCGGCCTGAGCACGATGCGGTCGCGCAGGAACTCGATCTCGCGGTTGAACTCGAGCGCAGCCTCCGAACTCAGCGAGAGTGCGGTGGCGGAAGCGAGATCCATCCGCCCCGACCGGATGAGATTGAGCATGCCGTCCTGCAGGACCTCGGTGTAGGCGGTCAGATGCGGGAAGGGACCTTCGTCGAGCCCGGCCATGACGGCATTGGCGACATTGCCGACGCCGGACTGAAGCGGCAGCAGATTGCGCGGCAGGCGGCCCTGCTTCACCTCGTGCGCGAAGAACTCCAGGATGTGACCGGCGATCGCGCGTGAGACATCGTCCGGCGGTGCGAAGGTCGTGTTGCGATCCGGCGCATGGGTCTCGACGATGGCGATGACCTTGTCGGGATTGCAGCGATAGGTGGTCTCGCCGATGCGGTCGCCGGCCGCGACGATCGGGATCGGCGTGCGATGCGGCGGCAGCCGCGTGCCGTAATAGACATCGTGCATGCCGAGCAGCGCCGGGTTCATCCACGAATTGACCTCGATGATGACGCGGTCGGCCTGGTCGAGCCAGGTCTTGTTGTTGCCGATCGAGGTCGAGGGGATCAGCCGCCCATCGGGCAGGATGCCGGCGCATTCGATGACGGCGACGTCGAGATGACCAAGGAAGCCGAACCACACGAATTGCGCGACATGGCTGAGATGCAGGTCGATGTACTCGATGCTGCCGGCATTGATGCGCTGGCGCGTCGTCGGATCGGACTGATAGGGCAGGCGCAGATCGATGCCATTGGCCTTGGCGAGCGCACCGTCGAGCTCGGGCGCCGTCGATGCGCCGGTCCACACGCCGATGCGGAACGGCTCGCCGCGCGCATGCGCGGCTTCGATGCGGCGCGCCAGCGCCATCGGCACCGCCTTGGGATAGCCCGAGCCGGTGAAGCCGCTCATGCCGACGTGGCTGCCGGGCTCGACCAGCGCGGCGGCATCATCCGCCGACATGATCTTGGCGCGCAGCGCCTGCGACATCACCTGTGATGAGCTCATTCCGCCAACTCCATGCGCGGACCGTTTCGACCCGCCAAAGCCCGCGCTGTTTAAGATGGGCTTTGCCGGGGCGGTTTGACACGGGTCAATCGGCGCACCCTGCGCATCACAGGCCTGCAAGACGGGCGCGTCGCAGCTCCCGCACCGTCGCCGCACGGGAGCGCTCCGTCAGCATGTTGGCCTTGCTGTAGCGCAGATCGCCGGTGACCTCGTCGCCGACCCAATCGGGAAGCGTCACGCTCGTCGTCTCGGACGGCACCTCAATCTCCGCGATGACGACGCCTTCGAGTGCGCCGTGGTAGACGTCGACCTCCCAGATGCCGCTGTCTCCCGGCACGTAGTGACGCGTCTTCTCGAGGATGCGCCCCTCGCAATGCGCGAAGATGGCCTCCGCATGATCGGCAGGAATCTCGTATTCGAACTCGTCCCGCGTCAGGCCGCGACGGGCGCTCTTCACGCAAAGCGTCGTGCGGTTGCCGTAGCAGCGAACGCGAACCTTGAGTCCGTCCTGACGTGCGACGAGGCCGTCGCGCAGCAGTTCGGAGTGCGTCGTCTGATCCCGCCAGGCATCGGTCCTGACGAGAAACTTCCGTTCGATTTCGAGGGGCATGACCTGATGTTAGCGAAGCTCCGACGTCCTGTTACGTCATAGCAGCGGCGCGAGACGACTACTATGCCACGAAGGATGAAGAGAGCATTGTCGAATTCATCCAAGCGCTTCGTAGCGCCCTACCGCTTGCCCCGCGGCTTCTCCGACTTTGCCGGCGTCTCGGCCTGCAAGCCGCAACTGGCTGCCGCAAGGGTGGCCTGCGCCTGCGGCATGAGGCCCGGCTCGGCGGCCAGCGCCTTCAGGACGATCAAGCCGGTCGTCGTCGGCGAATCGATGATGAGCCGGTCGGCAGCCGTGACCTCTTCGTCCTCGGGCAGATCCTCGTGCTGGGTTTCGGTCATCAGGTCGAGCTCGATGACGCGCTTGCCCGCGGAGCGATCATTGATGGCGTAATAGGCGATCTCGTTGCGCGTGTAGAACGACACCGACGTATAGGCCTGGCTGACGGGGACCGTGAGCTTGAGCGGGCCCTCGGACAGATCGTAGCGGCAGATCGCCATCGCGAAGGCCGGGTCCATGAACGGCATCGGCGAGTTGCCGGGGTCGGCGAGCGGCAGCGGCGTGACCGCATTGAGCTTGGTCATCGGCGTCAGCCGCGAATAGGCGTCCTGCGTCGAGATCCGCGGCAGCGCCAGCACGCTGACGAGGTGGACCACGCCGCCGAGCAGCACGCCGACGACCACGGTGAACAACAGCCGGATCATGATGGACAGCCCACGGTCGAGATCGAGGGCATCGGTGCATCACGCTGGGTGCGGGTCGCGACGCCCACCGGCGTGTCGTAGAGCCGGAGCATCAGCGCATAGCGCTCGATGCCGCCGGTCGGCAGCCAGTTGCCGGCACGCGAGCGCGCGGCCACGCGAATTTCGAACGAGCCGTCGGCGCCGCGCACCAGCTCCTGGCTGGTGAAGCCGTAGCGCTGTAGCGAGTTGGCGACGAGATGGCCCTTGCGGTCGTACAGCGTGAGCGTCCAGAACCGGGCCGGCGGCGTGACGCCGCTGACGAGAATGTCGCAGCGGCCGTCGAGCGGCTTCTTCTTGTCGTCCGTGGTGGCGGTGAAGGCGACGCCGTCGCCGGTGCCGATCGGCAGCTCGCCATTGCGGGTGATGGTGGCGCGCGCGTAGGGGTCGACGTCGGCCGTGCCGGTCTTCGGCCGCGCGGTCCAGGCGCCGATCGTGAGCGTGCCGAATTCGGTGCCGCGCGTCGTGGTCATCCAGGTCGCGCCGATGCCGACGCCGGTGGCGATCAGGAGCGTGACCAAGGTGATGAAGAGCAGCCGCACGGGAAATCGCTGTCGTCAGTTCTTGCGCAGGGCAGGGGCGGCCACGCCATCGGCCGTCGCCGAGGCGTAGTTCTCGGGGAAAGCCAGCGCGCTGGACGACACCGGCTTGCCCGGCTTGCGTGGGTCGGCGGGCGCGGCCTTCTCCGCGACGCGCGCGGCGTCGTCGAGCATCTTTTCGACCTGGACCAGGACCTCGGCGCCACGGCGGGTCAGGATCGGCGGCGGTCCCGGCTTGATCTCGAGCGTCTTCGGCTGGCCGGCCTGCGCCATGGCCGCATTCGCCGCCTGCGGCAGCTTCTCGCCCATGCCGACGCCGGGCAGCTCCTTGACTTCGACGCCCTGATGCGCGGCGAGCATGATGTCGTGCCAAGTCTGTGCAGGCAGCGAGCCGCCGGTCATGCGGTTGGTCGGCGAATAGTCGTCATTGCCGTACCACACCGCACAGGTGAAGTTACCCGTGTAGCCGACGAACCAGGCGTCGCGATAGGCATTGGTGGTGCCGGTCTTGCCGGCGGTCGGAATGCCGTCGAGCGCGGCACGCCGCGCGGTACCCTCGCTGACGACGTGGCTCATCATGCCCGCCATATCGGCGGCGACGGACGCGGGAATGGCCTGCTTCGGCTTCGGCCCGTCGCGGTCCCAGCGCCAGACCAGATCCCCGGCGCCGGTGCGGACTTCCAGCACGGAGTGCGGCGTCACCGCCTTGCCCTTGTTGGGGAAGGTCGCATAGGCGACGGCGTGCTCCAGCACCGTCACTTCGTCCGAGCCGATCGGCATCGAAGGAGTGTCGGGCAGCGGTGCCTTGAGGCCGAAACGGCGGGCGACTTCGACGATCTTGGCGCGGCCGGCCTTCGGGCCGTCCTTGCCGCCGAGCGCGATCGACAGCTTCACCGGAACGACGTTGATCGAGCGCGTGATCGCCTGGGTCAGCGTCACCGAGCCGGAATAGGAATGGCCATAATTCTGAGGGCACCAATTGCCGATGCAGACCGGGCCGTCGACCACGATCGAGGTCGGCTTGTAGCCGTTCAGCAAGGCGGTGGTGTAGACGTAGGGCTTGAACGACGAGCCGGGTTGCCGATAGGCGTCGGTCGCCCGGTTGAACTGGCTGGCGCCGTAATCGCGGCCGCCGACCATCGCGCGGATGCCGCCGTCGAGATCGGAGACCACGGTCGCAGCCTGGGTCGCGTGATAGTCGCGGCCGAACTGGCGCAGCTGATTTTCGATCGCCTCGTCCGCGGCGTGCTGCACGTTCATGTCGATCGAGGTCCGCACCACGAACACGCGCTCGGTGTAGGACTTCGGGAACGTGTCGACCAGCTTGCGCATCTCGTCGAAGGCATAGTCGAGGAAGTAGTTGGGCGAGCTCTCGTCGCGGCGGTCGACGGCGAAGGCCGGGTTGCGGCGGGCGCCGAACACTTGACCCTCGGTCATGAAGCCGGCGTCGACCAGGTTGTCGAGCACGACGTTGGCGCGGGCGCGGGCGGCGGGCAGGTTGATGTGCGGGGCGAACTTGGTCGGGGCCTTGAACAGGCCGGCCAGCATCGCCGCCTCCGACAGGTTGATGTCGCGCACCGACTTGTTGAAGTAGAAATGCGCCGCGCCGTCGACGCCGAAGGTGCCGCCGCCCATATAGGCGCGGTCGAGATAGAGCTTGAGGATCTCGTTCTTGGTTAGCCGGGTTTCGAGCCAGATCGCCAGGAACGCCTCGTTGACCTTGCGTTCGATGGTGCGCTCGTTCGAAAGGAACAGGTTCTTGGCGAGCTGCTGGCTGATCGAGGAGCCGCCCTGGCGGACGCCGCCAGCCTGGGCGTTGGTGACAAGGGCGCGCGCGGTGCCGGCGATGTCGATGCCGAAATGGTCGTAGAAGCGGCGGTCCTCGGTGGCGAGCGTCGCCTTGATCAGGTTGTCCGGAAAGTCTTCCAGCGGGATCGAGTCGTTGTGCTTGATGCCGCGGCTGCCGATCGGGTTGCCGTAGCGGTCGAGGAAGGTGACGGCGAGGTCGGACTTCTTCAGCCAGTCCTCGTCGGCAGTCTCCCGGAATGCGGGGATCGCGAGCGCCAGCATCAGCACCAGACCGCCAAGGCCAATCGTGGCCGCCTCCGACAACGGCTCGACGAACACCCAGCGCTTCCAGCCGCCGACATAGAAGCGGTCCATGAAGGCCGAATAGCGCTCGTAGAGTTCGCGGGTGCCACGCAGCGAGGAGAACAGCGCCGAATCGAAACGGGCGTCGAGATCCAGGCGGAAATTGTTGATCCGCTTCTTCCAATCGTCTGGAATGATCTGCCGCACGGGAACCCTGGTCGTTTCGAAAGCGTGTCAGCGGGCTTCGAAAGCACTCAGCACGCGGGCTGGGCCATCGAAGGGTCTTGCGCGATTGTTGCGGCAAACCCAAGGCACCGCAAAGTTGGCACTGCTGAGTTTCGGGCATCTCGACCGGAGATGCCTGCACCCAAGCCGCGTTGCCGGCGCCGCAGTGACTCACTCACCTATCTAGCCGAGCGGGGGGCACAAACCAATGGTTCCGCTCACAATTTGATGCACAAAGCTAACGTGGCGCTGCCGCCGACGCGAGGCCCTTGCGCCGCTCGGGGCCGGGCACCTAGATGGCAGCCACGCCGCCCCCCGATGGGATTCGAACCATGACAGCACCGCTCAAACGTCCCTCGGGCCAGGAGGGATTGTTCTGGAAAACCAAGACCTTGGAGGAGATGTCGGAGGCGGAATGGGAGAGCCTGTGCGACGGCTGCGGACGCTGCTGCCTGGAGAAGCTCGAGGACGAGGATACCGGCGACATCTACTTCACCCACATTTCCTGCAAGCTTCTGGATGCCGGCCTATGTGCCTGCAAGGACTATCCGAACCGCTCCGCCCAAGTCTCGGATTGCGTGCGCCTGACGCCTGAGAACGTGCGCACCCTGACCTGGCTGCCGCCGAGCTGCGGCTACCGCCTGGTGGCCGAAGGACGCGATCTCTATTGGTGGCATCCGCTGATTTCGGGCGATCCTCAGACGGTGCATGAAGCCGGCGTCTCGGTGCGCGGCCGGGTCGAGGGCACCGAGGACGACGTTCCGGACGATCAGCTCGAGGACCACATCGTGCAATGGCCGGTGCTGCTGCCGAGGCGGGCCAAGCTCAAGCGCCGGCCGAAATAGACGCTGTCGGCGTCGATCACTTCGCGCTCGCAGCAATTCAATTCGGCGCGACGGGTCTGGCGCTGTCGGGATGCACCCATGCGCCGGACCCGCTGCCACAAGGGAAAATTATGCCTTAAGTAGTTCGCTACTCAGCGAATCCGCGCGGCATGCGTCGCGCCCGGCACAGCAATATTCCCATGAACAAGTTTGATCGGCAGAGCCATTACCCTGCCGTGTCCCAATCCTTGCCTGAAGAGATTGCCGCCGAGCTGCCGGCGATCCCGCCGCAGGTGCAGGCGATCGAGGATGCGCCTGCGATGGCGCCACCGGTGCCGCTGACCCCGGCCGAGGTGCGCACCATCCTGATGAGCCTGCTGCTGACGATGTTCCTGGCCGCGCTCGACCAGACCATCGTCGCGACGGCGCTGCCGACCATCGGCCGCGAGTTTCAGGACGTCACCAATCTCTCCTGGGTCATTACCGCCTACCTCCTCGCTTCCACCGCGGTGGCGCCGGTATTCGGCACGCTGTGCGACATCTATGGCCGGCGTTCGATGATCATTGCGGCGCTCAGCCTGTTCGTGGCCGGCTCCGTGCTGTGCGCGCTCGCCCCGAGCATGCCGGTGCTGATCCTCGCTCGCGGCCTGCAGGGGCTCGGCGGCGGCGGCATCATGCCGGTCGTGCAAACCGTGATCTCCGACGTGGTCAGCCCGCGCGAGCGCGGCCAATATCAGGCCTATTTCAGCGGCGTCTGGCTGCTGGCCGGCCTGCTCGGGCCCGTGATCGGCGGCTTCTTCGCCGATCATCTGCACTGGTCGATGATCTTCTGGATCAACGTTCCGCTGGCGGTCGCGGCGCTGGCGCTGCTGCTGCCCAAGATGGGCCGGCTGCCGGTCTTTCACCGGCTGCGCAAGGTCGACTGGGCCGGCGGCCTCCTGCTGATGGCCTCGGCCGTCGTGTTCATGCTGGTGCTGACCTGGGGCGGCCACAAGCTGGCCTGGCTGTCGCCGACCATCCTGGCGATGATCGGCAGCGCCGTGGCGCTCGGGCTCGCCTTCGTCTGGCACGCCAGGCGGGCGGACGAGCCGTTCCTGCCGCTGGCGCTGATCGGCGGCACGGTCGTGCCCTACGGCATGCTCGCCGGCGGCTGCGCGCTCGGCGCCATGATCGGCCTGACGGTCCATTTGCCGCTCTATTACGAGGTGGTCTATCACCTGACGCCGAGCCAGGCCGGGCTCGGCCTCATTCCGCTGGCGGCGATCTCGACCTTTGGCGCCGCGCTTGCCGGCCGGACGATGGCCCGGGTCAAGCACTACAAGCGTGTCGCCATCGCCGGGACCATCATCGGCACCATCGCCTCGGTCGCGATGACCGTGACGACGCCGTCGCTATGGGGGCTGCTGCTGTTGCTCTGCGTGTTCGGCATCGGCCTCGGAACGGCGTTCCCGATCTCGGTGGTGTCGCTGCAGAACGCCGTGGATCGCGCCCAGATCGGCACCATCACCGGGGCCATGAACTTCTTCCGCTCGATGATGTCATCTTTCGCCGTTGCGGCCTTCAGCGCCATCCTGCTGATGGCGCTGGGGACGGACGTCTCGCTCGTCGAAGGCGCTCATGGCGCGGTCAGCGGCATCGCCGAAGCGGACATGATCCATGCCTTCCGCTACGTCTATGGCGCGGCCACCGTGATGCTGGCCGTTGCCGCGGTCAGCATGATCCTGATGGAGGAGCGTCCGCTCGCGGGGCCGTCGCGCGACAAGACGATCGAGCTGGCCGAATAGGGCTCCGCAGGCATCCGTCTAGGTTCTGTACTCATAAATGGATTCCGTTAGCTGACGGACGGTGATTCACTCCCCTTAGGTGATTTGGGGGGGTGAAATGGCGCGGTTTGACCTGAGCGATCGAGAATGGGCTTTGATCAAGCCCTTGCTGCCGAATAAGCCGCGCGGTGTCGGTCGGGTCGACGACCGGCGGGTTCTCAACGGCATCTTCTATGTGCTGCGGACAGGCTCGCCCTGGCGAGATCTTCCGGAACGCTATGGCCCTTACACGACGGTCTATAACCGCTTTAACCGCTGGGCCAAGGCAGGCGTTTGGGTCCAGATCTTCGAGGTGTTGGCAGCTCGCTCGCCGCAGTCGATGGCGCTGATCGACAGTTCTATCGTCCGCGCCCATCAGCACGCCGCTGGGGGTAAAAAGGGGGCGAGGATCACGCCATTGGCCGTTCTCGTGGAGGACTGAGCACCAAGATCAATGCGGTCGTCGACGAGAACGGACTGCCGGTCCGGCTGATGCTAACCCCGGGGCAGGCCCACGATCTGCGTGCTGCGCCATTTCTGCTCCAAGGGCTCAAATGCCGTGATGTTGTGGCCGACCGTGGTTACGACGCCGATGCCCTCCTGCACATGATCAGAGCCCACGGAGCTAGGGCTCATATTCCCTCCACCAGCCAGCGAGTGGTCCAACGCTCCGTCAGCCGCCGCATCTATCGCAAGCGAAATCTGGTTGAGCGCTTCTTCTGCAAGCTCAAGCATTTCAGGCGCATCGCGACCCGTTTCGACAAGCTCGCTCGCAACTTTCTCGCGGCAGTCGCACTCGGCTCAACCCGCCTCTGGGCCAGGGCTTATGAGTCCACGCCCTAGTCTCGCGGCTGCACCACCTCGACATTGTCTTGGCCATGCGAGCCGTCGTCGAGCGATGACTTGACGAGTCCGGCCTCGACGCGGCGGGCGAACTCGGTGCTGCCGCCGCTCGCCAGCTCCTTCGCCTGCGAGACCCATTGCTCGCGCTCGATCCGGCCGGCGAACGCCAGATAGGAGCCGACCCATTTGGCGTGATCGGCGCTCCACGCTGCGATCTGCGCGAAGTGCCAGATGCCGAGGCCATGCAGCCGCGCCTCGTTCTGCTTGCCGATGCCCTTGATCAGCTTGAGATCGTCGGCTTGCCCGCCGCGCGGGGACGCCAGGCCGAGCGGCCGGCTGCCGGCGTGGGCCTCCTCGTTCTCGACCGACGGCATCAGCGTGGGCAGCTGCGCCATGAGATCGTTCGCCTCATGCTCGGTCAGGGGCGCGTCGGCCCGCTCGTCGATCGTGAGCGCGCCCGACTTCACCGCGGTCGAATGCACGGTATCGACTCCGGCTGCGAGCAGCTTGGCCTGCGCGATCCAATGCTCGCGCTCGATGCGGCCGGGGAACGCCATGTGATGGCCGACCCAGCCGGCATGGGCCGGCGACCAATCCGCAATCTGGCTGAAATGATGTACGCCGATGTCGTTGAGGATGGCCTCGTTCTTCGGCCCGATGCCCTTGATCAGCTTGAGATCGTCAGCAGCGCCGTCGGGAGCGGGCAGGGCCGGCGGACGGCCATCCTCGGCAGCGGCCGATTCCGCAGGCTCCGCGACGACGGTGGCGACTTCCGCGGCCAGGCGATCAGCCTCGGCATTCGCCGCGGCTTCTGCGGCCAGACGTTCGGCTTCGGCCTTCGCGGTGGCCTCGGCCGCCAGGCGGGCGGCCTCCGCTTCTGCTGTCGCGACCGTTTCTGCGGCAAGCCGCTCGGCCTCGGCCTTCGCTGCGGCTTCGGCAGCGAGGCGATCGGCCTCGGCCTTCGCGGCAGCTTCCGCGGCCAGACGATCAGCCTCGGCCGTCGCTGCGGCTTCTGCGGCGAGGCGATCGGCCTCGGCCTTTGCGGCAGCTTCCGCGGCGAGGCGATCGGCCTCGGCCTTTGCGGCAGCTTCCGCAGCGAGGCGATCGGCCTCGGCCTTTGCGGCGGCTTCGGCAGCGAGGCGATCGGCCTCGGCCTTCGCGGCAGCTTCCGCGGCCAGGCGATCGGCCTCGGCCTTTGCGGCGGCTTCGGCAGCGAGGCGATCAGCCTCGATGCTGGCCGCGACTTGCGCAGCCGGCGATGGGCTGTCGGCCCAAGGTCTCGCCGCCGCGGTCGCGCCGGCGAAGGCGACGCTGTTTCCAGGGCCTCCCGGCGACATCGCGCTGGTGTCACCCAGCCCGGCATATTCCTTCAGCTGGCCGCCGGCCAGGCAGCCGAGCACATAGGCGCCGACCATCAGCAGCGCGACCTCGAGCCATAGTCCGGCGCGGCCGGGCAGCACGCTCAGCATCGCCATCAGCGCGCCGATCGCGAAGGCCAGCGTGGCCGGCAACAGCCAGCTCCGCAGCCAGTCGGGGCGCTTGGCATTCGACCAGGTGCTCCAGCCGACGACGCCGCCGATCACGAGCGCGAGGAGGATCCAGAACAGGAACGTCGTCAGGTCGTACATCATGATGTCAGCGCCTCACTTCACGACGAATTCGATGCGGCGGTTCTGCGCGCGGCCTTCAGGCGTGTCGTTGGTGACGACCGGCTTGGTCTGGCCGTAGCCTTCCGAGGTCATGCGCGAGGTGTCGATGCCGGCCTCGCTGATATAGCTGACCACCGCCGCCGCGCGCCGCTTCGAGAGGTCCATGTTGTCCTCTTCGCTGCCGACATTGTCGGTGTGGCCTTCGATCGCGATCTCCGCCTCCTTGCAGCGCTGCGCCACGTCGACGATGTGATCGAGCAGCGCCAGCGACTCGCGGCTGAGCTCGGCGCTCCCGGTGCTGAAGCGGATCCGGCCCTTGGCGAGCAGGCCTTCGAACGCCGGCTGGCATTCTGCGACGGGCAGAGGCGGGCTCTCGGGCTTGACCCCGATCTTGACCGCATCGAGCTTGAGATCGCCGGCCGCGTCGGCAAGCTCTTTGCGCACCTGCTCTGCGGACTTGTCGTAGATGGCGAGCGCGTCGATCGAGATGGTCGCGTCCTTCGCGGTCAGCGATCCCGACCACAGCCGCGCCAGCGCCGGAAACGTCGCCTTCAGCGACTTGACGAAATCGTTGGGCGCGCCGTCCGCGATCTTCAGCCCGTCCTCGACCGTCTCGGTGAAGAAGGCCGCATTGGCCGCGCCGACGAGATCGCGGCGCGCCGCGTCGTCGGGGACGTAGCCGCTCAGCCGGACGCGGCCGTCCTGCTTCTGCAGGGCGAATGCGTAGGGCGAGACCGGGCCGTCGCGCACGTCGACGGCCGCGAGCGCAAACGGCGCGGGCAGCGCGCCGGCCAGCGTCTCACGCACCGAGGCGCCGGTGACGTTGGCAAGCCCGACGCCGCTGATCGAGACCTTCGTGTCGTTGATCTCGGCGCGCCCCTTCGCAAGCCTGGCGAGCTGCTGCAGCAGACCCGCGCCCGCCTTCGCCACGTCGCCGTCGGGCGCCCCGCGTGCGATGCCGATCTCGCCCTTGATCGGCTTGCCGTCGAATTGTCCGCCCGCCGCGCCCAGGATCGCCTCGCGTGCGGCCGTGCTGGGCGCGAGACCCGAAAGGCTCAGGCCGGTGCCGTCGAACTCTGCCGACCAGCGATAGGGTTTGATCTCCGGCGGCAGGATGTCGGCTTTCGCCAAGGTCAGGCCCGCGGGCAGCTTGCCGACGGCCGCCATCGCCTCGTCATAGGCGGCGGAGGAGGGCGCCTCGCCCGCAATCGTGTAGGTCGCGTCGGAAATGATGACGCGACCGGTGGTCAGCCGAGCCAGCTCGGCCAGCGCGTAGGCGGTGTAGGCGTTGAAATCGCCCGCCGGCGCACCACGCGCGATCTGCATGTGATGCATCACCGGCGTGCCAGGCGACGCTTTGGCCGCGGCCGCTTCGAGCGCGCGCCGGATCTCGTCGGTCGGAACGACGCCGGACATCACGACCGATTTGCCGTCGCGCACCGCGCTCCAGATGAAGGGCTTCGCCTCCGGCGGAAGAATCGCCACCTTGTCGAGCACGGCGCCGCCGGGCAGCTGTCGCGTCGCGGCGATCGCCGCCTCATAGATGTCCGAAGATGCCGCGGCGCCCGCAATCGAGTAGGCCTTGTCCGCGAGCGAGAACGTGCCGCCATTGAGCTTGCCGGCCTGCGCCAGGCCATGCGCCGCGATGGTGGCGTAGTCGGTCGGAGCACCCAGCGCATAGCCGAGCCGGTCGACGACCTCGCCGGCCGACGCAGCCCGGGCCGCCTTGAGCAGTGCATCGCGCGCGGCCGGTGTCGGCACGCCGCCTTCGAGCACCAGCTGCGTCGCGTTTCGGGCAGCCCGGAATGCGTAGGGCTTCGGTGACGGCAGCTTGTCGTAGCTGCCGTCGACCAGCCGCACGCCGTCCACGGCTGCCGCCTCCTCCAGCCGGTCGGACTGGTCGGCCCCGAACTCCGGTCCTTCGATGCGAACATCGCGCCCGGCGACGGAGACCTTCAGCGCCGTGGCGGTATCGGGTGCGGCGGCCGCGACCGCAGCGCGCGCTCGCGGTGCAATATCCTCTTCGACACTCGTTGTCTTGAAGCCGATGGCGACGAGCCACAGCACGGCCACGGCGATCAGTCCCGTCCACCATTTCGATGGTTGATGCATGTGAGAGCCCCTGTTTCCCCACCTGCGCCCGGTTCACCCGGATCGATCAGTCACCGCGAACCGCAAGATCGAGCGTAACAGAATCACCTTTGGAGACCAGCCGTCTGCGCGTTGTGTCCTTGACTATGCACAAGCGGAGATGGCGCCATTTTCGGCAGCCGTGCTCCTCGGGTCGCCTTCCGGCAGATGGCCGATCCGTCGAGGGTGGGATCAAAGTGTGACCGTTCGACGACGGCGGACGCGACGTCACGTCGCCTTAGCGGGGGACGTCGGTCTCCTCACTCCTCGAGCGCCCGCTTCAGCCGGCGGATGATGACGCCGCGGGCGCGGTCGTCGGCCGCCTGCTCGATACGCGCGTGAATGTCGAGCAGCAGGCCCGACATGTCGTTGTGCCAGTCGAGCCGCGTCACGGCTTCCGGTGCGAGCCGGCGCCGGCGTGCCACGTCGAGCGGCGTCGGCACGGCCTGCGTGAGCTCATAGACGTCGTCGAGCAGGGGCGAGAACACCTTTGCAGCCGGCACGATGCGCTCGGCGACGCGCTCTGCCAGCGCTGCAATTGCGGCCTCCTCGCCATGCGACAGGAACAGCCCGCGGGCGATCGGACGGCGGGCCGCGATCCAGCGCGCGATCTCGGCGCCATCGGCATGGCCGGAATAGTCGTCGATCATGCGGATGCGCGCCGCGACCTTGATCTCCTCGCCCTGGATGCGCACCGCCTTGACGCCGTCCTGCAGGAAGCGCCCCAGCGTGCCGTTGGCCTGGTAGCCGACCAGCAGCACGGTGGCGCGGTTGTTCCACAGCCAGCGCTTGAGATGATGGCGGATGCGGCCGGCATCGCACATGCCGCTGGCCGCGATGATGATGTGAAAGCCGGTCAGCTTCGCGATCGCCTTGCTCTCGTCGACGGTCTCGGTGAAGCGCAGATGCGGCGACGATAACAGGCGGCCGACATCGCTGCCGCCATCGAGGCTCTCGGTATGCGCGCGAAACACCTCGGTGGCGTGGATGGCGAGCGGCGAGTCGAGGAACACCGGCGCGGCCGGAATCTCGCCCTTCTCCATCAGGCCGACGAGATCGACGATCAGCTCCTGCGTCCGCTCCACCGCAAAGGCCGGGATCAGCAGCGCGCCCTTGGCGGAAGCGGCGTCGCGCACCTCGCCGGCGAGACGGCTGCGGCGCAGCTCCGGCGTGGTCGGCTCGCGGATGCGGTCGCCATAGGTCGCCTCCGCGATCACGTAGTCGAAGCCTTCCGGCGCTTTCGGGTCCGGCTGCAGCAGCTTGGCATCGGGCCCGACATCCCCGGAGGCCAGGAGCCGCAGCGGGGTGCCATCGGCGCCTTGGCCGGCGAATTCGATCTCGATCGACGCCGAGCCCAGCAGATGCCCGGCATTCCAATAGCGGGCGCGAACGCCGGGGATGATGTCGGTCCAGGTCTCGTAGGGAACGGCTTGAAAATATTGCAGCGATGCGATCGCGTCGGCCTGGGTGTAGATCGGGCTGACCTCGTCGCGTCCGCGTGCGATGTTGCGGCGGTTCAGCGCCAGCACCTCCTGCTCTTGGATGTTGCCGGCATCGGGCAGCATCCATGAGCAGAGATCGATGGTCCCGCGCGTGGCAAAGATCTTGCCGTCGAAGCCCATGCGAACCAGCTTCGGCAGCAGGCCGCTATGGTCGATATGCGCATGCGTCAGCAGCACCGCGTCGATGTCTTCAGGGCGGAACGGGAAGTCACCATAGTTGAGCTCCTTCAGCGTCTTCTGGCCCTGGAACAGGCCGCAATCGATCAGGAACTGGCTCTTGCCGCTCCGCACCAGATAGCAGGACCCGGTGACGGTGTGCGCGGCACCGCAGAAGCGAACGGTCACACTCATGCGGCGGTCTCCCATGAACGATGCATCGATGTGCGGCAATGGCCGATCACGGAGGACCGTGTGCCACGCCGGCGAAGGAATAGCCGTGATTGGCGCCGGCTGCCGCCGCGGCCAGATCATGCTCCGACGGGTCGCAGGTGAACACGCGATAAAGTGGCTCACCCTGGTCGACGCGGTCGCCGATCTTCTTGAACAGCCTGATGCCGGAGCCCTTGTTGACGGGGGCGCCGGCGGTCCGCGCCAGCCTGTTCAGCCGCAGGCAATCGATCGCGGAGACGACGCCGTCGCGCTCCGCCCGGACGTCGAAAGCGAGATCGCCGAGTTCGCTGCGGCACTCCGACGGCCCCTGGGCATCGATGATCTTTTGCATCTGCTTCAGCGCCGCGCCGCTGTCGAGCAGCTCGCGCGCCCTGTTGTAGCCGGCGCCGCCGCGCAGCTTCGGGTCGTATTCGAGCAGATGCGCCGCAAGCCGCAGCGACTTCTCGCGCAGATCAGCCGGGGCTGACGGCTCGTTGCCCAGCACGGCCATGACGTCGCGCGCTTCCAGCACCGGACCGATGCCGTTGCCGATCGGCTGGCGGCCGTCGGTCGTGATCACCTCGACCTTGAGGCCGAAGCGGTCGCCGACGAACTCGAACAGCTTGCGCAGGCGCATCGCCTCCGCGCCGCTGGTGAGTTTGGCGGTCGGGCCGACAGGCAGGTCGAGCAGCAGATGCGTCGAGCCGGCGGCGAGCTTCTTCGAGATGATCGAGGCGACCATCTGCTCGCGGGTGTCGAGGCTGAGCGGACGCTCGACCGAGATCAGGATGTCGTCCGCCGGCGACAGATTGACGTGGCCGCCCCAGATCACGCAGCCATTGCAGGCGGCGACGATCGATTTCATCTCCTCGGCGCCGACATTCACCCGCGCCAGCACCTCCATCGTATCGGCGGTGCCGGCCGGCGAGGTGATCGCGCGGGAGGAGGTTTTCGGAATGGTCAGGCCGTGCGCGGCGACGATCGGCACCACCACCATCGAGGTGCGGTTGCCGGGAATGCCGCCGATGCAGTGCTTGTCGACCACGACCGGCTCGGGCCATTTCAACTGAGTGCCCGCATTGGCCATCGCGCGGGTCAGCGCCAGCAGCTCGCCCGAGGTCATGAAGCTCGCAGAGCCGATCAGGAAGGCCGCGATCTCCATGTCGGAATAGCGGTAATGGGCGAGATCGTCGATCACGGCCGCGATCGCCTGGTCGCTCAAGGTCTCGCCGCGGATCTTGGCGCGGACCGCTTCCAGGCTTTCGGGCGGGGTGGCCGGCGACACCGTCGCCAGCGTGCCGGGAGCTTCGGCGAAGCGGCGCATCGCCGGCTCCGACAGGCCGATCTCGTCGGGACCGACCAGCGCATCGTCGTCGGTGATCAGAAGGGTCGCCAGCAGCGTTCGCGAGTTGCAGCGCAGCTCGACCCGGCTGAAGCCGCGGAACACTTCGGGCCGCAACGCCTTGGAACGGCGCGAGATCACGACCACGTTCTCGCGGCCCGTATCGAGCGCAACGCTGCGGATCTTGAGCTGAGGGCGGGCAGAATCTGCAATGATCATGGTCGGCACGATAAAGCTTATGCCCGCCGTTGCCAGGATGGTTGACCCAGATCATGCCGCGCCATCTGCCGGACAAGCCGAATTTTTTCTGAATGTGTCAGGCGGAAATTCGGACGCGGCGCATCCGTCCTCGGGCCGCGGGCCCGGGGGGCAACGAACAACAAAGAGTAGGGGAATCATGGTGTTGCGGTCTGCTTTGATCACAACGGCTGAGCGCCGGGGAAGGCGCGCGTTCAGCTGCGCTGTCCGAATTCGAGCTCTGCGGCTCCCTGATCGGGTTAACCGATTGTTCAAGCCGATGGCCCAGGGTTTCCGTGGGGCGTCCGTCCCGGCCTTTGCGCGCGCCGTCCGGCGCGTCAGCTGATCGAGCCCGACCGGAGTGGTAGATGCGGCAGTTGATTGCGAGCTTCCTGAAGAATCAGGCTGGCGCGACCTCGATCGAATACGCCATCATTGCCGGTGGATTGAGCATCGTGATCCTTGCGGCCGTCAATGGTCTCGGCTCCGGCCTGAGCAGCAAGTTCAGCTCGATCAACAGCTCGATCAAGTAGCCGGCCGATCGGACCGGCCAGTCGATCGTCACCGATCGATCAAGTCACAGGCGTCGTGATGCTGCACGACGCCTGCTGCGGTCTGCTCCCGTTCCTCCGCCCCATTCCATTTTGCCGTATGCCACGTGTCGCCTGCCGCCACGAACGAAGCTTCCGGCGGGGGCATCGCCGGAAGCTCGTGGAGCCGTCGGAGGTTCAACGGATCGGCGTCACCAGTTGCGCTGGGCGCGCAGCAGCATGCTCACCGTGTCCTGGTCCTTGAGCTGGTAGATCGCGGCCGGCTTGGCCGTGCTGGCGACGGCCGGAGCGATCACCGCCCCCGAATATTTCTGGTCGAGATGGCTGTAGGTCACATCGGCCGAGAAGGTCAGGCCCTTGACCGGAGTCCAGCGGGTGATGACGCCGATCTGTCCGAGATTGAAGTCGGGATTGCAGGTCGAGCCTGCGGTCAGCATCGCGGTCGCGGCGATGCCGGCGCAGATGAGGCTCGATCCCGTCTGGCCATAGCGCACCTGGGCGTAGGCGCCGTACAACGCCGAATTCCAGCGCGGATCCCAATTGTGGGTGAAGGCGCCGCGCATGCCCCAGGTCTGCACGGTCGACAGGCCCGTGCCGGTGCCGAACACCGCGTCGCCGACGCCGGCGAAGCCGATGCTCTGATAGGCGCCGGCCACGTTGGTGCCGCCATACATCGAATAGGTCGTGTTGGCGAGGCTCTGGAAGTTGTAGCGGCTCGCGCCGTCGGTATAGACCGCCTGCAGGTTGATGACGTCGCCCGGACCGGTTGGGATGTTCTTGATCGACAACGCCAGCTGCGCGGCCCAGCCCCATTTGTCCGAGGGGTGACCCGAGGTCTCGCTCGCGCCGTAATAGGCAGCGTGATTGTCATGCGCGGCGAATGACGCCTGGAAGATGCCCCACGCCTGGTCGACGCGAACCATGCCGATGATGTCGGGGGCGACAGTGCCGCCGAACGCGCTCGAGCCGTAATTGCCGCCGAGCACGCCGGATGCCGTGATGCCGGACGTGTTCCAGATGTTGGTGGTGAAGAACTGCGTCTGGTCCTCCAGCGAGACCGCGGCGGTGATGCCCTGGCCGAGATCGGCCGTGTAGGTGAGCTGGTTGACGCCGTTGTTGGAGCCGCTGCCGCCGACGAGACCGTCGAAATTGTTGCCGGGATAATTGGTCCAGGGAGCGTCGAAGGTCGACACCGCCTTGCCCATCGTGAAGCCGGCGAACTGAATGAAGGCGTAGTAGACCCCGACGATGCCGCCCGAGATGGCGTCGCCGGTGTAGGAGGTCGCGCCGGTGCCGGAGCCGGTCCCCGCAGCGGAACCCGACGTCCAGCTGAAGACGGCATCGAAATAGGTGCGCACCACGCCGTATTCGGTCGCGGTGCGCGTATCGATGTTGACGTCCTGGCGTGCTCGGGTCTGATAGCGGTTGCTCAGGCGATTGTCGGCGCCGGCCACGCCGCTATAGGCGCCGCCATAGTTGCTGTTCGTCCACATCGCGGTCTCGGCGCGCAGATAGCCGCCGAGCTTGATGCAGGTGTCGGTGCCCGGAATGTAATAGAAGCCCGTGCCGTACAGCGAGCACACCTTCACATATTCGACAGCCTTGGCCTTCAAGGGAAGGTCTGCGGCCTGAGCCGCCACGGCGGACAGTATCACTGCTCCCGATCCGAGTAGCAGGCCCCTCAACGTCTTCATGTCCGTTTCTCCGGTTGATCGACGATTCACACGGTCCCCGCCGCGTGTCGCCTCTGGCTTCGCCAGATCGCTGCTGCTCTCACACCCGCGTCTGATTTCCGGCCGATCGGCTCGGCTGGCGGAACGATTGAACAAGGTGTGCATGAGCCGATTTCAATTTGATGAATGTGCTCTGGTTCGCGCGTGCTCCGGGCGATCGTCGTTAACGCGCTCTCGCTCGACCCGACTCTGCCGTGGGCACGCCTCCGTTTTGGCCTCTGCGTGTCGTTCTGTTAATGGTGCCAATCGTGAATAGGGTAGGTGGGAATCCCGAATAATCCCGGTCTCACGATCAAGACGTCATCATGCGGTCGCCTTCGTCGGCGCCGCGCGATGAGTTTCCGAGTTGCGCCTGACGAACTAGCGGCGGTTGGGCTCGGCGTGGATGGGCGGTCGATGTGACGTCGCCGCAACCAATCCGTTTGTGCCGTACTCTGCCGCGCGCGAGATGGCATCCAGAGTGGCACCACTGCGCCAGCGCTTGACGAAATCGAGAAAGACCTGCAGCGGCATCGGCGGTTGGCGGCGGCTCGGATGATACAGAAACAGCCCGGGCGTGGCGTAGCCCCAATCGGGCAGCAGCCGCACCAGCCGTCCTTCGGCAAGATGCTCTTCGATCATCGGCTCGACGAGGTAGGCGACACCGATGCCGTCGAGTGCGGCGTTCAGGGCGAGATCGAAATCGTTGACGATGAGGGAGCCGTCCACGGCAATTTCGGTGCGCTCGCCGCCTTTGTCGAAGATCCATGGCTGCAGCGTATCGTCAGCAGGGACCCGATGCCGAATGCAATTATGGATCTGGAGATCTTCGGGAACGGCCGGCGCGGGATGTGACGCGAGATAGGCCGGCGCGGCAACCGCGACGAAGCTGCACTCGTCGAACACGCGGATGACCTTCATGTCGCGCTCTACCCGGTGGCCGGCTCGGATGCCGGCATCGAAGCGATTGCGCACGATGTCACTGTTGGTGTCGTCGACAGCCAGCTCGAGGTGGATGTCCGGATATTCGGCCAGGAACGACCTGATCAAGGGGCCAAGCCCTCGCAGGGCGAACACGCGTGATACGGTCAGGCGCAACGTGCCCATCGGCTTGTCGCGGAACGCGTTGATGCTCTCGATCGCCTGGTCGACACGTTCGAGGATCGGCTGAATTTCCGCCAGCAGGCGTTCGCCGGCTTCCGTGAGGGCCACGCTGCGCGTCGTGCGATTGAACAGCCTGACGTCCAGCCTCTCCTCGAGGCTCTTGATGGTTTGACTGATGGTGGGCAAGGAGCAGCCGAGATGAGCGGCAGCCTTGGTGAAGCTCAACGAATCCGCGACGGCCGCGAACGCGGAGAGCTCAGACAGCTGAACCCGTGCCATCGCTAGGCGCGCTGCACCGGGCGTCGGTTCACGTCGTACTGAAACATCCACATCCCCCTGAACGTTATGTCGCGCAGAAGGGACCACTCCGCCAATGTCGATCCCACCATCATCGATCGAGTATTTCCCCTGTCCCGCAGGAGGCCATACCGGATCGTTACCCGCGCCGGAGAGCTAGGCGCGTCCTGCTCATTCCGCAAGCATCGAAACCCCGTCTGGGCGATCACAAATCCGCGCCTGATCGCGGGATCGGCGCTTCCCGGTTCGACTCACCTGATGCACACAGGCGTCGGGTGCGAAGTGCGCATGAGGCCAACTCGCCCGCCGCGCCAAGGTCGAGGGGGCCAAGGGAACTCGTGCGCCGCTCGACGTGGCCGGAGGTCTTCGACGAACCCGGCCTCAGCTCGCCTTGCGCGAGCGGGCCGGCGCTCTGGCCGGCTTCTCGGACTTTTTCGGCTCTTCCGCCTTCTTTGGCTCGTCCTTGGCCTTCTTGCCGCTGATCGGCAGCAGCATCTCACGCTGCCCCTCGACGCGCTTCTTCGGCTTCTTGGCCTTCGCCTTCGGCGCAGGGGCGGCGGCGGGCGCCTTTTCGCCCTCGCTGGCAAGGCTGCGCTTCAAGGCGTCCATCAGGTTGATCACGTTGCCGCTCGACTTCGGCGCCGCCTTGGCCGTTATGGTCACACCGTTGCGCTTCTTGTTGATCAGCTCGATCAGCGCTTCCTCGTAGTGATCCTCGAAATTCTCCGGCTGGAAGTCGGCCGATTTCTTCTCGACGATGTGCTTGGCGAGATCCAGCATGTCGCTGGTGATCTTCACGTCCTGGATGTCGTCGAAATAGTCCTGCTCGTTGCGCACTTCGTAGGGGTAGCGCAGCAGCGTTCCCATGAGGCCCTTGCCGAGCGGCTCCAGCGCGATGATGTGCTCGCGGTTGGTCAGCACCACGCGGCCGATCGCGACCTTGTCCATGCTGCGGATGGTCTCGCGAATGACCGCGAATGCATCGTGACCGACCTTGCCGTCGGGCACGAGGTAGTAGGGACGGATCAGATAACGGCTGTCGATGTCGGTGCGCGGCACGAACTCGTCGATCTCGATCGTGTGCGTGGACTCCAGCGCGATGTCGTCGAGCTCGTCCTTGGTCACCTCGATATAGGTGTCGGTGTCGACCTTGTAGCCCTTGACGATGTCGTCATTGGCGACTTCCTCGCCGGTCTCGGCGTCGACCCTGCTGTATTTGATGCGGTGGC
The DNA here is from genome assembly GCF_032377575.1 of Bradyrhizobium sp. SZCCHNS2022. Classification (NCBI taxonomy): domain Bacteria; kingdom Pseudomonadati; phylum Pseudomonadota; class Alphaproteobacteria; order Hyphomicrobiales; family Nitrobacteraceae; genus Bradyrhizobium; species Bradyrhizobium sp. SZCCHNS2022. The sequence goes on from NZ_JAUHHZ010000001.1 coordinate 881,092, forward strand.
CGGTCTTGCGGTTGATCTGGTTGAAGGAGACCTTCTCGGACTCCGACGTCGCCGGATAGAGCGCGACCGGACAGGTCACGAGCGACAGCCGCAGAAAACCCTTCCAATTGGCGCGCGGGGCCATGATCTACTCCACTCAACTGCAAACTGACGGGCATGCTCCCCGGACCGGGCTGCTGCGCATGTAGTTCTCGCGGCGGCCGCGAGGATAACATCGCAGGCTGCGGATTCAACAAGTGTGCCCAGAGATTCTGAGAGCGGCGTTAACTGGTCGCAGCCGGGCCGGTCGCCGGAACATCATGTGGCGGCCGACGTTGCCAACGGGAGCAACGAAGAGAGCGCGATACCGCGTTCGAATGTGAATACCAGCGAGCTGAGGGCGCCATGGCCACGAGACGACAGTCGCAGATCGTCGAAACTCCCACCGAAGCGAGGCAGGGTGAGCCGGGCCCGTCAGTCCTGGCGATGCTGGCCATCTCCACCGGCCTGGCGCTGCTGGTCCTGGGTCTGGTGTGGTTCGTGTTCTTCCACACCTGATGATACCCGGAGCGGGGCGGCGCGGAATGACCGGTCGTAGGCCGCGTCACCCGCCCGAGCCTGCCGCTTCCCTACGATCCGGCCCGGCCGCATGGCCGGGCTTTTCATCGTCACTCCCCAGAGCTTATATCCGCCCCAATTCTGCCGGCCCTTGCCGGCGGCCCCGATCGAGATGACCAAAATGTAACTTGGTCGGTCGGGTTCCGTTCATGCGCGGTTCACGGCCCTCCGGTTCATCTTGAGGGCGGAAATCGTGCAGTTCAGCTTTGGAGGCAAGCGTGCGTCTGCTCGTTGTCGAGGACGATCCGGATCTCAACCGTCAGCTCACCACGGCCCTGAGCGACGCCGGCTACGTCGTGGACCGTGCGTTCGACGGTGAGGAGGGGCATTTCCTGGGTGACAGTGAGCCCTATGACGCCGTGGTGCTCGACATCGGCCTGCCGAAGATGGACGGCATCTCGGTGCTGGAGGCCTGGCGGCGCAATGGCCGGGCGATGCCGGTCCTGATCCTGACCGCGCGCGACCGCTGGAGCGACAAGGTGCAGGGCTTCGACGCCGGCGCGGACGACTACGTCGCCAAGCCGTTCCATCTCGAGGAGGTGCTGGCGCGCATCCGCGCGCTGCTGCGTCGCTCCGCCGGCCATGCCCAGAGCGAATTGACCTGCGGGCCCGTCACGCTCGATACCCGTACGGGTAAAGTCAGCGTGTCGGGCAATCCCGTCAAGATGACCTCACACGAATACCGCCTGCTGTCGTATCTGATGCACCATTCCGGCCGCGTCGTCTCCCGCAGCGAGCTGGTCGAGCATCTCTACGACCAGGACTTCGACCGCGACTCGAACACCATCGAAGTGTTCGTCGGCCGTATCAGGAAGAAGCTGGATTGCGACGTGATCCAGACCGTGCGCGGGCTCGGCTATCTGCTCACCCCGCCGCCGGCCGCGGGGGCCTGATCGGTGTCCGGCGCCTGCCATTGAGGTGGCCGGGCGCCGGCCGTTTCGCTAGTTTGCGGTCATGCGCCAGAGTTCACTTGCCACCCGGTTGTTCCTGTCCGCGACCGCGTGGCTCGTGGTCATCCTCGCCATCACGGGCATCGTGCTGTCCTCGGTCTATCGCAACGCGACCGAGCGTGCGTTCGACCGTAGGCTCAATCTTTATCTCCGCACGCTGATCGCGGAGGTCGCCACCCCCGACGATCCGCCCGACCGGCAATTCCAGTCGCTCGGCGAGCCGCTGTTCGAGTTGCCGCTGTCCGGCTGGTACTGGCAGATCACCCGCACCGACGCCGACAAGCCGGAGGTGCGGGCGTCGCGCTCGCTGTGGGACAAGAAGCTTCCCAAGCTGGAGGAGCAGGGGATCGAGCTGACCGCCGCCGGTATCCGGATCGGCTATGTCGAGGGACCGGAGAACCAGGATCTGCGCATGGTCGAACGGCCGGTCGATCTCGGCTCCGACGGCAAATTCCTCGTCAGCGTCGCCGGCGATGCCACCGAGATCTTCGACGAGACCCGCAGCTTCGACTATTACCTCGGTGGCACCTTCACGGCGCTCGGCATCGTGCTGCTGCTCACCACGGTCTTCCAGGTCAATTATGGCCTCGCGCCCTTGAAGCGCATTTCGGAGTCGATCGCCGATATCCGCTCCGGCCGGGCCGAGCGGCTGGAGGGCGAATTTCCGGTCGAGATCGCGCCGCTGGCGCGCGAGACCAATGCGCTGATCGACGCCAATCGCGAGATCGTCGAGCGGGCGCGGACCCATGTCGGCAATCTCGCCCATGCCATCAAGACGCCGCTGTCGGTGATCGTCAACGAGGCCACCACCCATGCCGCCGATCCGTTCGCGGCCAAGGTCATGGAGCAGGCGGATGTGATGCGCGACCAGGTCGCCCATCATCTGGAGCGGGCGCGGATCGCCGCCCGCGTTACCATCGTCTCGACGGTCACCGAGGTGGCGCCGGCGATCGAGGCGCTGCGCCGCACCATGGAGAAGATCTATCGCGAGCGCAGCCTGACCGTGGAGGCGACCGCCGATCCCGCCGCCCGGTTTCGCGGCGAGCGCCAGGATCTGGAGGAGATGGTCGGCAATCTCATCGACAATGCCTGCAAATGGGCGGCATCGCGGGTCTCGGTCGAGGTCACGGTGCAGCCGCCGGCCCAGGCGGGGGCCACCTCGACGCTGCGGATCGTCGTCGACGACGATGGGCGGGGCCTGTCGGCGGTCGAACGCGCCCAGGTGTTGCGGCGCGGCCAGCGGCTGGACGAGTCCAAGCCGGGATCGGGGCTCGGCCTGTCGATCGTCAGCGATCTGGCGGCCCTATATGGAGGGCAGCTGACCCTGGGCGATGCGCCGGTCGGGGGGCTCCGGGCCGAGCTGCGGCTGCCCGGCGTTTAACGGGGGCGGCGAATTTCGCCATCCTAAAGGTGTTCTTAATACCGCGGACGTTATGGTCGGGGCCGGGGTGCGCGATGTGCGCTCTCGCCGTGGAAATTTGCACGCCGGCGCATGGGTCAGACAGCTCACGAGCGATTGAGGGAATATCTCGGGCAGCTGCCGCCGAACGCGCAGTCGCTCCTGATGCGCGAGTTCGAGCGCGCCATCGAGCGCGGCCAGGACGTCGCCGTGGCGACCCTGGTGCTCGAGCAGCTGCGCAAGGTGGTCCGTCCAGCAGCCGCCGTTGCACCGCCGCCGGCCGCTCCGCCGGCGCGTCCGCCGCAACCCATCGAGGCCCGCCCGCAGGCGCGCGAGGAGCGCCGCCAGAGCGGCGACGGCCCGCGCCGGCTGTTCCGGCCGCTGGAGCCGTTCCTCACCGATTCCACCGGCCCGTTGCGTCCCGGCCAGATCCGCCGCGGCTCGCTGCTCGCGGTCTGGCAGTGGCTCGGCCGCGAAGGCGCGCCCGAGCGCTATGCCGAGTTCGATGCCGCGATGTCGGTCGGAAGCGACAGCTCGCGCGAGGTCGAAGTCGCCGCGCGCAAGCTGCAGCTCGCCGCCGCCGAGGCGCTGATGAAGCTGGTCGGCCCCAACGCCACCGGCGACCGCCAGCGCCTGCTCGCCCGCATCGGGGCGCCCAGCGTGATCGAGGATCTGCTGCCGATTGCGCTGGTGCTGCAGAACCGCGAGGCGCTCGACGGCCTCAACGGCCGGCTGCCCGGTATCATTCGCGTGCTCGGCGATTCCCAGATCGCCTCCGTCACCGACGCCATCAACGTGCCGTCGCTGCAGACGCCCTCGATGCTGCCCTTCGCGCTGTCGCTGGTGATGCAGCGGCTCGCCGCGCCCTGGCAGATCATCCGCCTGGCCACCAAGATCGCGGCCTCCGACGACGAGATCCGCGTCGCGGCGACGCCGTTCGGCGTCGCCGTCACCATCGCGCTCAACGACCTGGCGAACCTCGCGGCAAGCCTGCGCGCCGACATTCGCCGCGGGCACTTCTCCAATCTCGGCGACACGCTGAAGACGCTGCATGACGGCGTCCGCGGCCTGCGCACCGAGCTCGACCTGCGCTCCGAATCCAATTGGGGCAAGCAGCTGACGGCGATCCGCGCCGACATCTCCAACGCCTTGCAATCCGAGATCGACAGCGTGCCCGGCCGCGCCCGCCGCATCCTGCGCCAGCGCGCCGACAAGGACATTCCGGCCGGCGCCGGCGTCGACGGCGGCGAGGTCGAGGAGGTGGCGGCGCTGATCGAGTTCGTCGCGGTGTGCCGCAACTATGCCAGCGAGCTCGCGATCAACGAGGTGACGCTGCGGACCTATACCGACCTGCAGCAATATGTCGAAAAGGCGACCGAGGCCCTGGTGCAGTCGCTGCGGTCGGGCGATGCGCGGGCGCGCGCCTATCGGCAGTCGCAGGTGTCGGCGGCGATCCGCTTTTGCCACGTGCTGTTCGGCAACGACTACGCCCAATTGATGAGTAGGTCGGCCGAAAACGCCATGAACGGCGAGCGAAAATCCTCGCGCGCCGGCTAGATTTTTTGTTATCTTAAGCTCGTTTTCTCGTACGCAATTTTAGGTTGACCCCACCCGGGAACCACGCATAGGTTCCCGTCGCCAGGTTCCAGACGATTTCATCAAGACCATGATTTCGACAATCAACTTCGTCGAGGTCGAGAATCGCGTCGTCAGCGCGACCTATCGCAACCTCATGATCAAGGCCAAGGTCGTGCTCGTCGACAAGACGAGCGGGGCACAGCTGACGGATCCCATCACCACCATCGCCTCGCCGGTGCCGGTCGGATCGTTGCGGATCCGGCTCACCGACCGTGTCAGGCCGGGGACCTATTTCCTGGTCGCCCTCAACGGTCACGGCAGCTACCTCGCCAAGAGCGCCGAGTTCGAGGTGTCCTAAGTTACGTAATCGTCCTGAGTTTTTCGGCCCGACCGGCTGGGCTACCAGGGGGCAATTGTGAATTGCCGCCGGGAACGGTGCTGGTTAAAAGCGGCCCCGACGCACGCCTGCCGGTGGGCGCTGACTGGAACTCTGTCCGATGACGCGTTGGGTCCGATGACTCTCTGGTTCGTGTTCGCCGTGATGACGGCTGCGGCGATCTTCGCCGTCCTGCTGCCGCTCGGCATGGGCGCGCGCACGCCCTCGGACGGCCGCGAGGTCGCCGTCTACAAGGACCAGCTGGCCGAGATCGAGCGCGACGTCGAAAGCGGGCTGATCGGCAAGGTCGAGGCCGAGGCGGCCCGGGTCGAGATCGGCCGGCGGCTGCTGGCTGCGGCGGACCAGGAAAGCGAGGCTTCGGCCAAGCCGAGCCTTAGGCTGCGCCGCGCCGCCGCGGTGCTGGCGCTGATCGGCCTGCCTATCGTGGCGCTCGCCGTCTATCTGCCGCTCGGCTCGCCGCGATTGCCGGATTTTCCGCTGACCGCCCGCGCCAAGCCGGCCGACGGCTCGCAGCCGCTGGAGACGCTGGTGTCGCAGGTCGAGCAGCACCTGCAGAAGAACCCGACCGACGCCCGCGGCTGGACCGTGCTGGCCCCGGTGTTGGCGCGGCTCGGCCGCACCGAGGACGCCATTCGCGCCTATCGCAACGTCATCGCCTATGCTGGCGACGGCGCCACCAAGCGCGCCGATCTCGGGGAGATGATCACGGCCGCGGCCAGCGGCGTCGTCACCGCCGAGGCCAAGGCCGAGTTCGAGCGCGCCCATGCGCTCGATGCCGACGAGCCCAAGGCGAATTATTATCTTGGGCTGGCCGCCGAGCAGGACGGCCGCAAGGACGACGCTGCGGGGATCTGGCGGGGGATGCTGGGCAAGGGCCCGGCGGATGCGCCGTGGCGGCCGCTGGTCAGCGCCGCGCTCGCCCGCGTCGGCGGCGGCGAGGTGCCGGCGCTGCCGAGCGAGGCGATGGCCGCCGCCAAGGACATGAGCGCTGACGACCGCGATACGATGATCCGCGGCATGGTGGAGCGGCTGGCGACGCGGCTGAAGCAGAATGGCGACGACGCCGAGGGCTGGCTGCGGCTGGTGCGCGCTTATGTCGTGATGGGTGATCTCGACAAGGCCAGATCGGCGTTGTCCGATGCACGGCAGGCCGTGAAGGATGCCGAGCGGTTGCGGCAGCTCAACGAGGGCGTGAAGACGTTCGGGCTGGATGGATGAGCGGCGCTTCCGCCGCGAGGATGTTGGGATGACACGCAAGCAGAGGCGTTTGACGATCATCGGTGGTGCGCTGTTCGTGCTCGCGGTCGCAGCCGGACTGGTGCTGAATGCGCTGCGCGACTCCATCGTGTTCTTCTCGACGCCGACCATGGTCGCGGAGAAGCACGTCGCTCCGGGCAAGCGCTTCCGGCTCGGCGGCCTGGTGCAGCCGGGCTCGCTGAAGCGTGGCGACGACCTCGCGGTGACGTTCGAAGTCGCCGACGGCGGCGCCAAGCTCCCGGTCGCCTACAAGGGCATCCTGCCGGACCTGTTCCGCGAAGGGCAGGGCGTCGTCGCCGAGGGCGCGCTCGATGCTAGCGGCGTGTTCAAGGCCGACACCGTGCTCGCCAAGCATGACGAGACCTACATGCCGAAGGAAGTCGCCGACAGCCTGAAGAAGCAGGGCCATTGGAAGGACGATTACGGCAAGCCGCAGGGCGCGAAACCAGCCGGCGCAGCCACGCCAGCCGGCGCAGCCACGCCAAGCCCGGTGTCGATGCGCGAGGGCGAGAAGACCGCCGCAGGAGCGACGCAGTGATTGCAGAGAGCGGACATTATGCCCTGGTGCTGGCGCTCGCGCTGGCGCTGATCCAGTCGACCGTGCCGATGCTCGGCGCCGCGCAACGCGACGTCGCGCTGATGAATGTCGGCCGCTCCGCCGCGCTGGCGCAGCTGCTGTTCGCCGGGCTGTCCTTCATCGCGCTGATCACCCTGCACGTGACCTCGGACTTCTCCGTCGCCAACGTGTTCGAGAACTCGCACTCGATGAAGCCGCTGCTCTACAAGATCACCGGCGTCTGGGGTAACCACGAAGGCTCGATGCTGCTGTGGGTGTCGATCCTGGCGCTGTTCGGCGCGATGGTCGCGCTGTTCGGCAACAACCTGCCGCTGTCCTTGCGTGCCCGCGTGCTCGCGGTGCAGGCCTGGGTCGCGAGCGCCTTCTATCTGTTCATTCTGACCACCTCGAATCCCTTTGCCCGTCTGGCCACGCCGCCGATCGAGGGCCGCGACCTCAATCCCGTCCTGCAGGACATCGGCCTCGCCGTGCATCCGCCGATGCTCTATCTCGGCTATGTCGGTTTCTCGATCTCGTTCTCGTTCGCCATCGCCGCCCTGATCGAGGGCCGCATCGATGCGGCCTGGGCGCGCTGGGTGCGGCCCTGGACCCTGATGGCCTGGATCTTCCTGACGCTCGGCATCGCCATGGGCTCGTACTGGGCCTATTACGAGCTCGGCTGGGGCGGCTGGTGGTTCTGGGACCCGGTCGAGAATGCCTCGCTGATGCCCTGGCTCGCCGGCACCGCGCTGCTGCATTCCGCCGTGGTCATGGAGAAGCGCAACGCGCTCAAGGTCTGGACCATCCTGCTGTCGATCCTGACCTTCTCGCTGTCCTTGCTCGGCACCTTCCTGGTGCGCTCCGGCGTGATCACCTCGGTGCATGCCTTCGCCAGCGATCCGACACGCGGCGTGTTCATCCTCGGCATCCTCGTGCTGTTCATCGGCGGCAGCCTGACCTTGTTCGCCGGCCGCGCTACCGCGCTGAAGCAGGGCGGGCTGTTCGCGCCGATCTCGCGCGAGGGCGCGCTGGTGCTCAACAATCTGCTGCTCACCGTGTCCTGCGCCACCGTGCTGTTCGGCACGCTCTATCCCGTCATCATGGAGGCGCTCGACTTCAAGCTCTCGGTCGGCGCTCCCTTCTACAACCTCACCTTCGGCCCGCTGTTCGCACTGCTGCTGCTGATGGTGCCGTTCGGCCCGATGCTGGCATGGAAGCGCGGCGATCTCGTCGCCGCCATGCAGCGGCTGCTGGCGGCCGGCATCACCGCGCTGGTGGCGATCGCGATCGCCTGGGCGTGGGCGCGCGGCGGCAGCGCTCTGGCGCCGCTCGGCATCGGTCTCGGCGTGTTCGTCATCACCGGCGCCATCGTCGACCTCGTCGAGCGCAGCGGCCTCGCGCGCGTGCCGTTCAAGACCGCACTGCATCGCACCCGTGGCCTGCCGCGCTCGGTGTGGGGCACGGCGTTCGCGCATGCCGGGCTCGGCATAGCCCTGCTCGGCATCGTCTGCGAGACCACCTGGAACAGCGAGCTGATCTCTACGCTGCGCCCGGGCGACGTTCGCAACCTCGCCGGCTACCAGATCAAGTTCGACGGCATGACCCAGCGCCAGGGCCCGAACTTCGCCGAGGTGATCAGCACCTTCGTCATCAGCGAGGACGGCCGGCAACTCGCGGTGATGACGCCGAGCAAGCGCAGCTTCGCCACCCGCGGCATGTCGACGACGGAAGCGGCGCTGATGACGCGCGGCGTCAGCCAGCTCTACGTCTCGCTTGGCGACACCACCGCCGATGGCGGCCTCGCCGTGCGCATCTATCACAAGCCGCTGGTGCTGCTGATCTGGTTCGGCCCGGTGCTGATGGCGTTCGGCGGATCGCTGTCGCTGTCGGATCGCCGCCTGCGTGTCGGCGCCCCGCAGCCCGCGCGCGGCCTGCGCGCGATGCAGCCGGCGGAGTAGGGCGGATGCGACGCGTTCTCAGCGCCCTCGCGTTCGCGCTGCTGCTGCTCGCGGCCCCCGCGGCGCATGCGGTGCAGCCCGACGAGGTCATGTCTGATGCCGCCAAGGAGCAGCGCGCCCGCGCGCTGTCGCGCGAGCTGCGCTGCATGGTCTGCCAGAACCAGTCGATCGACGATTCCGACGCGCCGCTGGCGCGCGACCTGCGCCTCCTGGTGCGCGAGCGTCTCGCCGCCGGCGACAGCGACAATCAGGTGCTCGACTTCCTGGTCGCCCGCTACGGCCAGTTCGTGCTGCTCAAACCGCGCTTCGAGCGCCAGACCCTGCTGCTCTGGCTGCTGCCGCCGGTGCTCCTGCTCGGCGGCGGCCTCGCGCTGTGGTGGCAGGTCCGCCGCCGCGGCCAGCGCGGCGCGGAGGTCACGCCGAAGCTGACGGCCGAGGAGGAGGCGCGGCTCGCCGCGCTGATGGCGGCGGAAAAGCAGCCGCCGGTGACATAGTCCTGTCCCCACACACCGTCATTCCGGGGCAAGGCCGACAGGCCTTGAGCCCGGAATCCCGAGGTGGGTTTGCGCTCGTGTCTAACGAGCTCGAGATTCCGGGTTCAATCGTCAACGCGCCGCGCTTCGCGCCGTCGCATTGCCGATTGCCCCGGAATGACGGGAGAATGTGAGCGTGGGCGGTTGCGAGGCAAGAGCGCGAGGCGTGCTCGGCAAATCGGACTATCGCCATTCCCCCGCAAATCCCCGTGCTCGCCACGCCCCCACGCTTTCATCTTATTTTACCATTGTCTGGAAATGTGCGTTGACATTCCGTCTGACGTGCCCGGGCAAAGCCAATGTTCTCCAACAGCAATCTGACGATCCGCTTCCTCGTGGGAGGCGTCGTGGCGTCTCTCCTCATGTTGCTGGCGATCGGCGGCGGCACCGGCTTCATCGCGGTGCTCTATCTCAACAATCAGATCACCAGCCTGTCGGCGGACTTCTCCAGCCTCAGCGGTCCGGCGCGCGACCATGCCACCATGACCTATCAGCAGGCGCAGTCGGCATTCTCCTGGTTCCTGATCGCCTGCGTCGCCATCGCCGTGTTCGCCAGCGCCGTCTGCCTGATGACCTACGCCGCCGTGCAGAACGGCATCCTGCGTCCGCTGGCCGCGATGGTTAGCGCCATGCGCGACGTCGCCGACCAGAAATACGACACCCGCATTCCCGGCCTTGGCTTGTCCAACGAGATCGGCCAGTTGGCCGGCGCGCTGGAGGTGTTCAAGACCAACGGCATCGAGCGCCAGCGCCTCACCGAGCGGGAGCTGCAGGAGGCGCAGCGCCAGGGCGAGCGCTCGCGCTATCTCGACGGCCGCATCCATTCGTTCAACGAGCTCGTCGCCAGCGTCGTCGGCAGCGTGGCCGCCTCGGCGGTACGGCTGAAGAGCAATGCCGAGACCTTGTCACGCGCAGCCAACGACACCTCGGCCAAGGCGAATGCGGTCGAGGCCGCCGCCAATCACGCCAACCGCAGCGTGCAGACCGTGGCCGGCTCGGCCGAGGAGATGTCGAGCTCGATCGGCACCATCAGCCGCCGCGTCTCCGACGCCACCCAGCGCGCCGAGGGCGCGGCGTCGCAGGCCGAGAAGAGCAAGAACACCATCCATTCGCTGTCGGACGCCGCCGAGAAGATCGGCACCGTGGTGCAGCTGGTGCAGGCGATCGCCGCGCAGACCAATCTGCTCGCGCTCAACGCCACCATCGAGGCCGCGCGCGCCGGCGAGGCCGGCAAGGGCTTCTCTGTCGTCGCCTCCGAGGTGAAGAACCTCGCCGACCAGACCAGCAAGGCGACCGACGAGATCTCGGCCCACGTCGCCAGCATCCAGGGCATCACCGCCGAGACCCGCGGCGCCATCGACGGCATCTCGACCACGCTCAGCGAAATCAGCGCCATCATGTCCGGCATCGAGGTCGATACCTCGCAGCAGCGCAACGCCACCCAGGACATCTCCAAGAGCGTCCAGGAAGCCGCCCGCGGCACCCTCGACGTCTCCAACCACATCGCCCAGATCTCGTCCACCTCAGCCGAAACCGGCCGCCTCGCCACCGACGCCCGCGACGCCGCCGGCGAGCTGTCGCAGCAGGCCGAGACGCTCAAGCGCGAGGTCGATGCGTTCATCGTCAGCGTGAAGGCGAGCTGATCCCGCCACCTGCGCCACACGACAACCGCCAGCCACCATCTCCGCCGTCATTCCGGGGCATTCGCGGCACGCGAATGAGCCCGGAATCCATAACCACGAGCGGCCATGATGGCGACGGGCTGCCGCGACATCCCGCTCCAACAACTGACAGCCGTGGCTATGGATTCCGGGCTCGCGCTGACGCGCGCCCCGGAATGACGGCGGAGAGGGTGTCGTCTCAGTCCTGTTTCGAGGACGCCACCCAGTCCTCCGCTGTCGCCCCGGACAAGCGTGCGCAGCACGCGCCGATCCGGGACCCATAGCCACAGGAAGATGCGATCGGGCGGGATGTCGGACCAATCGTGTCTCACCACGACTACCAAGCGGCGGCGTACGCCGGCGAGACCGCCAGCAGGTCTCCGGCCTCCAGGCAGCCACTGAGGAGTCGGTCGGCTCGACCAAGGAGATCGGCAGCACCATCGGCCGCCAGTCCGAAATCTCCGCAGCCTTGTCCGCGGCGGTGGAAGAGCAGGGCGCCGCGACGGCCGAGATCTCCCGCAACGTCCAGCACGCCGCCAACGGTACCCAGCGCGTCTCGCGCAACATCGATGACGTGCAGCGGGGGGCATCGGAAACGGGCTCGGCGTCGGCCCAGGTGCTGACCGCGGCCCGGTCGCTGTCGGCAGAGAGCGGGCGGTTGAAGCGGGAGGTGAGCCGGTTCCTGGGGTCGTTGCAGGCGGCGTGAGGCGAAGCTCGCGCATCCGACGATCGCAGTGGTGCGCTCGTCTGCCTCCCCATCGTCATGGCCGGGCTCTTGTCCCGGCCATCCACGTCGTCCGGCATACTAACAACGACGTGGATGCCCGGGCCTTCCTAACTAAGCCGCCCGACGCGCCGTCGCTCATAATGGACTAGAATGGAATGTCGTCATCCATATCGGATCGTTTCGGCGGCTCAATTTTTGGTCGGGGTGGTTCAATCCGTTTAGCTTCTTTGGACCGCGGTAGCTGCTTTTGCTTGTCGGTTTGTGCTCCGTAAAAAAGCCGGCCGACTGCATCAAGCAGGTCTATAATTCTCGATCGCTCTAGTGCTTCGCCGACAACGCCGGAGACTTCCATCGAAAGAGCTGCAAAGCGCTCGAAGCCAGTCCTAGGCTGGTCTACCTCGCTTTGAAGGTCATTCAGTCGCGATATCAGCTTCTCGCGTTTGTTATCTTCAATCTCAAGCTTGTTGAAAATTTCTAGTACCTGATCGAGGTGGTGATGTATCTTACGTCTAACGTTCTCATCAAAACGTACCGAGAAGCCTTGTTGGCGTTGGCTCCTTCTAATGAGAAGCATGGTCCGGTAGTGCATCACATCTTTGTTGAAATTCAGGTAGGTATTGTACTCTACGTCTTGAATTGAAGGTACCTCCGTCTTGAACTGGCCTTCCAGTTCAAGGGCATTAATTGCCGCTACTACTTGCGCTATATAGTCAACGTAGATGATATCCAGCCGGTCATCGTTGCTCGCAGCTTCAAGACGGCGCTTACACTCCGAATTGTAAAAAGCCTCAAGTCGCAGAAATGCTTCTTCAGGATCATCTGGCAGGTCATCGTAAGGATTAAAGGAGCGCCCAAAATCGTTCATTCATCTACCTCGTGGCAGGACGAACTGATCTGCTTTAACTTGGTGGAGGGATCTTTCGCCGGTGACTCATTTTGAGTTTAGTGTCTCTGTGTTTCAATTGAAAAGGGAATTCGAGCGAGCTTGTGCGAAAAGTGCAGTTTGACGCCAGCGAAAATCCTAGTTCATAAGTCATCTTCGGTAAAACAGAAATACGATTCATATAATCAAAAATCTTCTTGCGCTCCACCCCAAATCACCCGTATCCTCCGCTCGTTCCGTTCCGCTGAGGGAGCGTATCGCGATCGTCACGGACGCGGGTTGCGGAATGCGATGGATGCGGGCGGCTGCACGCGGGGTTTCGGCCTCGCCGACGAACGGCTGACTGCGGACAGGAAATCGTGTCGTCCTGGCCTCCCGGTGCCGAGGCCAAGCTGGTGGTGATGATCCGCCGGCGACGGGGTCAATGAGCCGGTCCCCGGGGAGAGCACGTATAAATGTTAAAACCATCGCGCAGGGAAGGCCGGGATGTCTCAGCCGAACCTGTGGTTCCTGCCCCGTGCTTTTTGTTCGCACGGGGGCCATGGGGGCGGCAAGCTCCCGGTCTTCCCTGCGCCCTCTGTTAGGAGAGGGTGTGATGTCGGGCATAGCTCGGGCGCGGAGTGCGTCGCGAGGGCGATGCTGCTCGGGTTGCTGTTAGTTTTCTCCACGTGCTGTTTGACAATGTGGATCGGGATGGTCGTCGCTCGCAATGACGGAGTTTGGCGCGGGCAGCGTGCCTTCATACTGCGCTGTCATCCTCCGCGAAGGCGGAGGATCCAGTACGCCGCGGCCGTCGTGGTTGAGCAGACAGGCCGCGGCGTATTGGATTCCCCGCTTTCGCGGGGAATGACAGGTGGAGGTGGGGCGCGAGCTTGCGCCGCATGGTCCAGCTGGAGTCGAGCGGTGGTCGGGACACGCGACCAGCCGGGTGCACCGGACGGGTCGGGCGGATTAGTGCAGCGTCATCCGCCGGGGGCTGGCTCCGGTGCGGGCGGATGTGGGGCGGCTGGCTCCGGCGTCGTCGAAGCGGCGGCGGGTTACGCCTGCGGCTAACCCGCCCTACGAGGATTACGACTTTTGGCGGGGATGGCTATTGAGATGGCGACCATCGGGCGGCCGGGACTTTGGTAAGCTGTTGAACCAAAATGCCTTTTGCCACGCGCTCCCGCATCTGCGCCATTCCGCCGCAGTCTCCGTGTCCGTCCATTACAGAAGTTTAACGCCGCAGCCAGCACGCCGTAAGGCGGCAAGTCCCATGTTCACTGGCGAACGGGGCGAACAGCCCGGGACACACGTTTAGACCTTGACCAAAATCGCTTGCGGAGAAAACCGTATGACTGACCGCCCGACCGACCTGTCCTCGCTTCCCTCCTATCGCCAGCCCCGGCGTGGCCTGTTCTCGGCGCGCAAGTTCGCGCTGATGGCCTCCGTCGTCGCGGGCCTCGGCGTGGCCGCCTATGGCCTGTCGCCGCAGGGCGCGCCGCTCGATGTGTTCTCGACCGCGGCGCATGCGCAGGTCGCCAACGAGGTCAGCAAGGTCGCGCGTCCGGTCGGCTTTGCCGACATCGTGGAGCGGGTGAAGCCGTCGGTGATTTCGGTCAAGGTCAACATCGCCGAGAAGGTCGCCAAGAACGACAATGACGACGACACGCCGTTCCAGCCGGGCTCGCCGATGGAGCGCTTCTTCCGCCGCTTCGGCGGTGAGAACGGCATTCCCGGCATGCCGGGCGGGCGCGGCGGCCGTGGTGGTCGCGCGGTGACCGGGCAGGGCTCCGGCTTCTTCATCTCCGCCGACGGCTATGCGGTGACCAACAACCACGTGGTCGACGGCGCCGACAAGGTCGAGGTGACGACCGACGACGGCAAGACCTACAGCGCCAAGGTGATCGGCACCGATCAGCGCACCGACCTCGCGCTGATCAAGGTCGAGGGCAGCTCGAACTTCCCGTTCGCAAAACTCGCCGACGGCAAGCCGCGGATCGGCGACTGGGTGCTGGCGGTCGGCAATCCCTTTGGCCTCGGCGGCACCGTGACGGCGGGCATCGTCTCGGCGGTCGGCCGCGACATCGGCAACGGCCCGTATGACGATTTCATCCAGATCGACGCGCCCGTGAACAAGGGCAATTCCGGTGGCCCGGCGTTCGACGTCGACGGCAACGTCGTGGGCGTCAACACCGCGATCTACTCGCCGTCCGGCGGCAGCGTCGGCATCGCGTTCTCGATCCCGGCCTCGACCGTGAAGAGCGTGATCGCGCAGCTGAAGGACAACGGCTCGGTCAGCCGCGGCTGGATCGGCGTGCAGATCCAGCCGGTGACGCAGGACATCGCCGACAGCCTCGGCATGAAGAAGGCGGAAGGCGCGCTGGTCGCCGAGCCCCAGGCCAATGGTCCGGCGGCGAAGGCGGGCATCCAGTCGGGCGACGTCATCACCGCGGTCAATGGCGAGCCGGTGAAGGACGCGCGTGAGCTCGCCCGCACCATCGGCGGCATCGCGCCGGGCGCCGCGGTCAAGCTCAACGTGCTGTCGAAGGGCCAGGAGAAGACCATCAACCTGACGCTCGGCAAGCTGCCGAACACGGTCGAAGCCAAGGCCGACGGCGGCGGCGACAATGGCGGCTCCTCGCGCGGCGCCGACGTGCCGAAGCTCGGCATGACCGTCGCTCCGGCGTCGAGCGTGGCCGGCGCCGGCAAGGAAGGCGTCGTCGTCACCGAGGTCGATCCGAAGAGCGCGGCGGCCGATCGCGGCTTCAAGGAAGGCGACGTGATCCTGGAGGTCGCAGGCAAGTCGGTGACCTCGGCCGGCGACGTGCGCGAGGCCATCAACGCCGCGAAGTCCGACAACAAGAACAGCGTGCTGATGCGCGTGAAGAGCGGCGGCCAGTCGCGCTTCGTCGCGGTGCCGCTGGCCAAGGGCTAAGGCCATTCGAGATGGAGGATCGCCGGCATGTGCCCCCGCGTCGGCGGTTCTTCCTGGGGGCGGGCTTCAAGTCCCGCTCCCTCCACACCTTCCGTAGGAACAACGCCCCCCTCCGTCGGAAGGAACTCGGGCGGTGAGGTCCCCCAGCCTCGCCGCCCACTTTCCCGTTGATCATCCCCGGGCCCACGCCGCCTTGCACGGAAACGGCGGCCGGTCCATGTAGATGGACATCGAACCGTGATCGCCCCCGTTTCCGCAATGCGCCTCCTGATCATCGAAGACGACCGCGAATCCGCCGACTATCTGGTCAAGGCGTTCCGCGAGGTCGGACATGTCGCAGACCTCGCCAGCGATGGCGAGGAGGGGCTCGCCATGGCCGAGAGCGGGGATTACGACGTGCTGGTCGTCGACCGCATGCTGCCCAAGCGTGACGGCCTGTCCCTGATCGGCGCGCTGCGCGACAAGGGCAACAGGACGCCGGTTCTGATCCTGTCCGCGCTCGGCCAGGTCGACGACCGAATCAAGGGCCTGCGCGCCGGCGGCGACGACTATCTGCCCAAGCCCTATGCGTTTGCCGAGCTGCTCGCCCGCGTCGAGGTGCTGTCGCGCCGCCATGGCGGGCCGGCGGAGGAGACGACCTACAAGGTCGGCGACCTCGAGCTCGACCGTCTGTCGCATCGCGTCGCCCGCGGCAAGGACGAGCTGACCCTGCAGCCGCGCGAGTTCCGCCTGCTCGAATATCTGATGAAGCATGCCGGGCAGGTGGTGACGCGCACCATGCTGCTGGAGAACGTCTGGGACTATCACTTCGATCCGCAGACCAACGTGATCGACGTCCACATCTCGCGGCTGCGCTCCAAGATCGACAAGGGGTTCGACCGCCCGCTGCTCCACACCATCCGCGGCGCGGGGTACATGATCCGTGACGGCCTTCGGTAAGCTGATCCGCACCACGGCGTTCCGGCTGACGCTGGTCTATCTTTTGTTGTTTGCGCTGTTCGCCGCCTCGCTGCTCGGCTATTTCGCCTGGAACACCCGCCGCCTCATCACCGAGCAGATCTCGACCACGGTCAGCGCCGAGATCGGCGAGCTGACCGACATCTACACCCGTGGCGGCCTGCGCTGGATCGTCGGCACGATCCAGAGCCGCGCGCTGCGCCCCGGCGCCAATCTCTATTTGCTCACCACGCCCACCGGACAGCAGGTCGCCGGCAATGTCGACGCGCTGGCACCGGGCGTGATGGGCTCGTCCGGCTGGTCGGAGACGTTCTATCGACGGCTCGACGACGGCGGCGATCAGAACCATCGCGCGCTGGTCTATGTCACGCAGCTGTCGAGCGGCTTTCGGCTTTTGATCGGCCGCGATCTCGAGGAGCGCCGCCGGCTGTTCGGCATCGTCGCCAAGGCGGCGCAATGGTCGGTGCTGGTGGTCGTGGTGCTCGGCATCGGCGGCGGCATCTTCGTCGCGCGGCGCGTGCTGGTCCGGATCGACGCGATGACCGGCACGACGCGGCGGATCATGGATGGCGATCTGTCCGGGCGATTGCCGGTCGGACGCAGCGGCGACGAGCTCGATCGTCTGGCGGAAAATCTCAACGCCATGCTGGAGCGCATCGAGGCGCTGATGACCGGCCTCAAGGAGGTCTCCGACAACATCGCCCATGACCTCAAGACGCCGCTGACGCGGCTGCGCAACCGCGCCGAGGAGGCGCTGGCGAAGTCGCGCTCCGAGGAGGAATATCGCGGCGCGCTGGAGCGGACGATCGAGGAATCCGACGGCCTGATCCGCACCTTCAATGCGCTCTTGATGATCGCCCGTGCGGAGTCCGGACAGGCGCGCGGCGACATGGTCGAGTTCGACGTCGCCGATGTCGCCGCAGGCATTCACGAGCTGTACGAGCCGCTCGCGGAGGACAACGAGATGACCCTGCGCGTCAAGGCCGCTGCGGCGCCCGTGCATGGCAATCGCGAGCTGATCAGCCAGGCGCTCGCCAACCTGGTCGAGAACGCGATCAAATACGGCAAGCCGGCCGCGGTGCCGTCCGAGTCGGGGGCTGCAGGCAGCCGCGAGATCCTGATCGAGGCGCGGCGCGAGGGCTCCCAGGTGCTGCTCAGCGTCACCGATCACGGCGAGGGCATCCCGGAGGCCGAGCGTAAGCACGCCGTCGAGCGTTTCGTGCGGCTCGAGGCAAGCCGCACCTTGCCCGGTTCCGGCCTTGGCCTGAGCCTCGCCTCCGCCGTCGCCACGCTCCACGGCGGCGAGTTGCGCCTCGGCGATGCCAGGCCGGGGCTGGTCGCGACCCTGGTGCTGCCGGCGGGGACGGGGCTGTCCGCCAAGCTTGCGGCGCCGACGCGGGATGTGCCACAGAAGGCCGCATGACCTCCTCCGCGCCGGGAAACGCGGACGGGCAGAACCTGGCCGGGCGTTTCGTCGCCGGCCCGCATGTCCGTGCGCCCGACAAAGCCGAACAACGCCTCACCGAGTGGCTCGCCGAGCTCGAGCCGCCTTTGGCCGCATCGCTCCGCGCGCTGCTCGCCGACGGTTGGCCGCGGACGATCTTGCTGGGCATCGCCGAGTGCTCGCCCTATCTGTTCGACCTCGTCCGCGCCGACGGCCACCGGCTCGACCGCCTTTTGCGCTGCGAGCCGCAGACGCATCTCGCCGAGCTGATCGCCCGTACCGGCCGCGAGGTGTTTGCGGCGAGCAGCGAAGCGGATGTTATGCGGCTGCTGCGGCAGCTCAAATCCGAGGCGGCGCTCCTGATCGCGCTCTGCGACATCGGCGGCGTCTGGCCGGTCATGCAGGTGACGGCCGGGCTGACCGATGTCGCCGTCTCCTCGGTGCAGATGGCGCTGCGCTATCTGCTGCGGCAGGAGGCCGCGCGGGGCCGGCTGTCGCCTGCGGATGCTGCGCAGCCGGAGCGGGGCTGCGGGCTGTTCGTGCTCGCGATGGGCAAGATGGGGGCCGGCGAGCTGAACTACTCCAGCGACATCGACCTCATCGTGTTCTTCGATCCCGACGCCACGACGCTGGCGCGCGACATCGAGCCGCAGCCGTTCTTCGTCCGCGTCACCCAGGCGCTGGCGCGGCTGCTGCAGAGCCGCACCGCCGACGGCTACGTGTTCCGCGTCGACCTCCGGCTGCGGCCCGACCCGGCCTCGACGCAGGTGGCGATGTCGACCGAGGCGGCGCTGCACTACTACGAGCGCGAGGGCCGCACCTGGGAGCGCGCCGCGATGATCAAGGCCCGCATCTGCGCCGGCGATATCGCCGCCGGCGAGGCGATGCTGGCCGAGCTGTCGCCGTTCGTCTGGCGCAAGCATCTCGACTTCCAGGCGCTGACCGACGTCCACGACATGAAGCGGCAGATGCAGGTCTATCGCGGCCACAGCGAGATCGCGGTCGAGGGGCACAACGTCAAGGTCGGCCGCGGCGGCATCCGCGAGATCGAGTTCTTCGCCCAGACCCAGCAACTGATCGCCGGCGGCCGCCACCCCGAGCTGCGCGTGCGCCCGACCCTGCAGGCGCTCGACGTGCTCACTACCAGCAAGTGGATCACCGCGCAGGCGCGTGACGAGCTCACCGTCGCCTATGAGTTCCTGCGCCGCGTCGAACACCGGCTGCAGATGATGGCCGACGAGCAGATCCACAGCCTGCCGGACGACGTCGAGGGCGTCGGCCGTTTCGCGTGCTTCTTCGGCTATGACAGCCGCGAGCGCTTTGCGGTCGACCTGCTGTTCCACCTCAACATCGTGCAGGGACACTATGCGAGGCTGTTCGAGGGCGATCCCACCGGCACCGTCAGCCTGCCGGCCGTGAACTACGGCGCGGGGCCCGACGAGCCGCGCCTGATGGAGCACCTTGCCGGGCTCGGCTTCCGCGATCCGGTGATGGTCGCGAAAACCTTGCAGCAATGGCAGGCGGGCGAGTACCGCGTGTTCCGCGCGGATGCGACGCGCGCTGCCTTCAACGACTTCCTGCCCGCGCTGATCGATGGTCTCGCGCATGCCGACGAGCCGGATCGCGCGGTCGTCGCGTTCGACCGTTTCCTGCAGGCGCTGCAGCTCGGCGGGCGGCTGGTCACCCTGCTCGGGCAGAACCGCGACCTCGTCGCGCTGGTGGCGCTCGTGCTCGGCGCGGCGCCGCGGCTCGGCGACATGCTGGCGCGGCAGCCGCGGCTGATGGACGGCCTGATCGATCCGCGCTTCTTCGGCGCCATTCCCGATCGCCGCGAATTGTCGGCGCGCCTGGCCGCGACCCTGCAGGACGCCGGCACCTATGAGGAGTTTCTCGATCGCCTCCGGCAGTTCGGCCAGGAGAGCCTGTTCCTGATCGGCACCCGCATTCTCTCCGGCACCGTGTCGGCGCAGCAGGCCGGCACCGCGTTCGCCGACGTCGCCGAGGGCATCGTGCACACCGTGCACGACCTCGTCACCGAGCGCTTCGCCGCGCAACACGGCCGCATCAAGGGGCAGGAGACCGCGATCGTCGCGATGGGCCGGCTCGGCGCCCGCGAGATGACGGCGTCGTCGGATCTCGATCTGATCCTGCTGTACGATTTCGACGCCGACGCACCCGACTCCGACGGCGAGCGCGCGCTGCAGGGCGCGCACTATTTCGCCCGCTTCACCCAGCGGCTGATTTCGGCCTTCACGTCGCGCACCAATTACGGGGTGCTCTACGACATCGACATGCGGCTGCGGCCGTCGGGCCGCGCCGGTCCGCTCGCATCGCACATCGATTCCTTTGCGCATTATCAGGAGCAGGAGGCCTGGACCTGGGAGCACATGGCGCTGACGCGGGCGCGGGTGATCTCGGCGTCGCCGTCGTTCCGCGCCCGCATCGAAGGGATCATCCAGACCGCGCTTCGCCGCACCCGCGATCCGGCCGCCATCGCCCGCGACGTCGCCGACATGCGCCGCGCGATCGCCGCCGAGAAGGGCGAGGCCGATCTGTGGGACCTCAAGCACGCCGCCGGCGGCATGGTCGACATCGACTTCGTCGCGCAATATCTGCAGCTCGTCCACGCCGCGACGACGCCCGAGATCCTCGACGTCAGCTCGCTCGCGGTGCTCGACAATGCCGAGCGGCTCGGCGTGCTGCCGCGGGCGGAAGCCGTGATCCTGCGCCAGGCCGCGCGGCTCTATCACGACCTGACGCAGATCCTGCGGCTGTGCGTCAGCGACAAGTTCAAGCCGGATCAGGCCGGCGAGGACCTCCTGCGGGTGATGGCGCGCGCCGGCGACGCGCCGGACTTCTCGGCGCTGGAGGCGCGCGTCCGAGAGACGCAGAGCGAGGTACGCCGCGTGTTTACGGCGCTGCTCGAGCCGTGATCGCGGGGCAAACCTCGCGCAGGCAGCATGGCTGCGCGCTTCATCCACCATCTTCAACCGTTCAAACAGCCGGGCAAGCGCCAGCGCGTCCGCGGCGCGATCGCGCCCGGAGACTGCGGAAGGCGTCCGCCCTCGAAAGACGATGAGGGCGCAGGGAATGCCGGGTGAAGGCCTCACCCATGGCCCGCCTGCGAACAAGAATGCAGGCGGCAGGTACCACAGGTTCAGCCGATTCGACCCGGCATTCCCTGCGCGATGGTTTTAACGCTTATACGCGATCTCCCCGGTGCGCCGGCTTTTGGCCACCGTTCGCGACCCTGCGCTTCGAGCGCATTGCCGCAGGACACCAGCTTCGGGGTGCCAGGACCACGCGACTTCACGTCCGCGAGCACATCACTCGTCCGCGCCCTTGAAGCGCGCTGATGTCCTCACGTCCACCGCATTGCCGATCCAACGTGTCGTGACGACGCGTACGCCCCTCATCCGGACCGGAACGCGGAGAGAATAGACATGATTTGCTGATTTTCGGAAGTGATTTATTTTTGCGGGAGGCTCTTGAAATGGGCGATGTGGTTGAACTGAATGCTGAAATGGAAGGATTGGCGCAGACGATCTTGACCCGTGATCAGAGTGGTCTCGTGCTTTCGTTGGCGCGATTGTGCCCGCCGGGCAAATCGACCAAGCTCGGCGTCTCGCCGGCGGTGGAGAGCCGCGAGGAGTTGTTTGTTTGATTGAAGCAGTCGTTCGGCTGTGTTCCCTTCCAATTGGAGAACGCCGTGTCCATGCAGACCATCGCGGCGGCAGGCAACGCGGAAATTCCAGCATATCTGACGCTCATCAAGCTCGGATACGAGATCAATCGTCGCCATCGGGGCGATGGCGAACTGTGGAGCGCAACGAAGGGGACGCTTGAACTCGTCGCCGAGAGCCCCCTGCAACTGCTTGGCCTTGCTTTGATGTACATGGAGCGCGGCAGCGACTGGCGCGCAGATGACGACGAGATCGATGCTTTCCTAAAGCGCTTCTACCCGTGAGGCCACATCGAGATTCATGGAGGCCATTCGCCGTCGAGCATCGCACGCCGTTCGTCTTCCGTGAAGTCGGCCGCGATGCGACCCAGTGCGCGTTGGCCGCGGGCGATCGCGATGACCCCGATGATGCTGTCGATCAGCGCCGCGTCATTGGCCGAGGTAAGCTCTCGCAGACCGATGTCCACCAGTCGGCGCCAAGCGGCGTCGTAGCTCTCCCGCAGGTCGGCCGGCATTGCAGGATTACGAGCGTCATCTCGCGCCAGCTCGATCGTCGCGATGATCGCGTAGGTCTGCCAGTCGGCAACACTGCGGCGCTCGTGGATTCGGACCAGACCGGGCACGGCAGCGAAGGATGCTTCGCCGATGTCGCCTTGATGGTGCAGCTCATTCCAGAGCTCGTCCCAGGCGGAGGCGTCGCCACGTTCGAGGCGTTGCAGGGCCAGGCGTGGATCGTAGGGGACGCGATAGCCGCCGTGGAGGCTGGTCCAGCGCTCTTCTGACAAATCAAGCTCGGACATCGTCATGCGGCGAATCTCGTCGAGATGGGCTCACTGTCAGCCAAGAGCACAGATCCGCAACCACGACAAACGGCCGCCGAACTCTGTCGCGTTGCTCTCCGCGGGACGCTTCCAGGCGTCAGAGCAATTACCATGCGGGACCGATATTCCGCACCGCAGTATGTGACGTCCATGTCACAGTTACTTTTATACCGACTCCACAATATAATATGACTATTCAAAGGCACCTTGGCGCTTGCTAGGGTCCCCGTCCAATCTCAGGTTGACGAATTCGCCCAATGAATGGGCGGCGGCCGGGGGTGAGCCGAGGGGAAGCGCGTGCCGGGACGGAGGGCTCCGGGCCGGACGCGACAGAACAACAGCCGGAGCCTGGGGCGCTGCGAGGAGCAGGAAAATGAGTGGTTATGTGACGACCGCACGCATGTGCGGCGTGGGTGTTGCTTTGTCTCTGTTGGGGTGTGGGGCGTATGCGGCAGATATGCCGACCAAGGCGCCGATTCCCTATGCCGGGGTCGATGATTTCTGGACGCGGCCGTATCTGTTCGGCGATCTCGGCCGGACCCGATTGAAGGAGCAGGGCATCTCGCTCGCGCTCACGCTGGGTGACGAGGCCGTCACCAACCTGTCGGGCGGCGCGCGAAATACATCTGCCAATGCGGGGCAGTTGTGGTTTCAGGCCAAGTTCGACATGGCCAAGCTCGCCGGCATCCACGGCGGCACGATCGGCCTGACGCTGGTCGATCGCTTCGGCAAGAACCTCAACAGCGAGGCCGGCATCCCCGCGCTGCAGCTCACCAACGAGGTGTTCGGCCGCGGCAACATCCTGCGCCTGACCGAACTGTACTACTCGCAGAAGCTGTTCGACGATCGCCTGGAATTGAAGGGCGGCCGTCTTCCGGTCGGCTCCGACTTCTTCTTCGGCCAGTGCGAGTTCATCAACCTGACCTTCTGCGGCGGCCAGCCCGGCAACATCCAGGGTGGCTACATCTACAACTGGCCGGTCAGCCAGTGGGCCGGTGTGGTGCACTACAACTTCACCAAGGAGTGGAAGCTGTCGGTCGGCGTCTACGACGCCAACCCGAACTATCTGACGACGTCGGACGCCGGCGTGTATCTGGCGCCGGGCATTCCGCGCTCGAATCCGGCCGCGGGCGTGCTGGTGCCGGTGGAAGTGGTGTGGGAGCCGAGCGGCCCGCTCAACGGCACCTGGCGCTTCGGCGGCTGGTATGACAGCGCGTCGTCGATCGATGGCGGTCTGCCCGGCATCGTCGCCGTCGTTCCCGGCGGTCCCGGCGTGGGCGATCAGAACCTCAGCAGCCAGCGCGGCCGCTATGGCTTCTACGAGTCGATCCTGCAACGTCTGACCGTCGAGGGTCCGAAGGCGCAGGGCTGGTACACCTTCCTCAACACCAGCGTCGCCGATCACCGCACGTCCTATCAGGACTACCAGATCTCCTGGGGCATCAAGCACACCGGCACCTTCTCGTTCCGTCCCGAGGACGAGGTCGGCTTCGCGGTCGGCACCACGCATGTCAACTCGGCGGCGCTGACGCCGAATGCCGGCGGCAACGAAGTGCCGATCGAGGCCTGGTACGGCTGGCAGGCCACCGGCTGGATGAACCTGAAGTTCGATGCGCAGTATGTGATCAATCCGGGCGGACGCGGGTTCAACGCGGCCGGCGTGAAGACCGGCAATGCGTTTGTTCTCGGCTTGCGTACGGTGGTGCACTTCTGATCCGAAGACGAATCGGAGCGGGCGGATGCGTCATCCGCCCGTCACTCGCTGTGCGGCAGGGCATCGGCCGATCGCGTGGGCCGCAGCCCTGCCCACCAGGGCAGGGCACCCGGCGATGATGTCGATTGACTCTTTTGCATTGCGACACGACATCTCCTGCACCGCCAGCCGAGGCCGCCCAGGAGATTGCCATGACCGCATCTGACGTCCACCTCGCTCCGGGCCAGCGCCTGGGCGACGAGGTCGTGGACTGGCTCACCAACGGCACCCGCGACGAGCGCTTCATCGACAACATCTTTGGCCAGATGTGCGTCAGGCTGCAGCGCGCCGGCATTCCGGTGATGCGCGCCTCGCTGCATGTCCAGATCAATCACCCGCAATGGCTCGGCGCCCGGATGCTGTGGAGCGACGGCATGGAGGGGGCGGAGATCGCGCGCGTCGACTACGACGTGCGCGAGCGGTCGGAATATATCGGCAGCCCGGCCAGCGAGATCGTCGACGGCGCCGAGGAGATCCGCGAGAATCTGGCACGCGACCCGGAGCTCGGCCGCCAGCATGCCGTCTATGACGACATGCGCGCCATGGGCCTGACCGACTATGTCGCCTGGCCGATCTACCACACGCTGGGCAAGCGCCACATCGTGACGTTTGCGACCGACCGCCACGGCGGCTTCGACCATGCCCATATCGATGCGCTGCGCCGGCTCGTCCCGGTGCTGGCGCTGGTCAGCGAGATCCGCATCAAGAACCGGTTGGCGCGGACCCTGCTCGAGACCTATGTCGGGCCGCATGCCGGCCAGATGGTGCTGGCCGGGGCGACGCGGCGCGGCAGCGGCGAGACGGTGCGCGCCGCGATCATGATCTGCGATCTCCGCGACTTCACCAAGATCTCCGACAACTGGCCACGTGACGACGTCATCGATCTGCTCAACGGCTATTTCGACGCAATGGTGGAGCCGATCACCCAGCATGGCGGCGAGATCCTGAAATTCATCGGCGACGGCCTGCTGGCGATCTTTCCGCTCAGTCAGCCCGACGCTTGCGCCAACCTGCTGCACGCGGTGACCGGCGCCAGGCAGGCCATGGCGGAGCTGAACGCCCGCCATGCCGAGAGCGGCCGTGCACCGCTCCGCTACGGCATCGGCATCCATGTCGGCGACGTGATGTACGGCAACATCGGTTCGCGCTCGCGGCTCGATTTCACCGTGATCGGACCGGCGGTCAACATGGCCTCGCGCATGGAGGCGCTGACCAAGCAGGTCGGCCGCCCCGTGCTGATGTCACGCGCCTTCGCTGAGCTCGTCGAAGGACCGTTCGCCCTGGAGCGCGTCGGCGAATTTCCGGTGCGCGGCTTCAGCGACCCGATCGAGCTGTTTGCGTTCGAAGGGTAGGGCATCGTGCTGCGATCTACGAGCTGTGCCGTGCTCACGGCATGGCTCAGCGGCCGAACTCCGCCTGAAGCCGGAGGAACGTCTCGGTCGGGCGAGCATAGCTGACGAGCCTGACGTCGAGCTCGAAGCTCGACGCGAGCAACAGCGCGCGGCGCAGCGCGTCCTCGATCCAGCTGTCCTCATTTCCGAATGCGCCGCCGCCGACGCTGGTGAGCAGGACGATGTTCGAGCCGCGTGTGGCGTTCAGCACGGCCGCCCAGATCGTCGCCTCGTAGCTGGCCTCCAGGACCAGGCGAGCGAAGCTCTCCCAATATCGGGGAGCGGGCGAGCAATAGGCCACCGGAAGCGCAGAGCAGAAGGCCTGCGACACCGTCGGTCGCGGCTCGTTGGCGTCGGTCAGCTCGACGTCGGAATGCAGGCCGATCCGAAGCTGTCCGCGCAACGCGTCGATCTCATCGCCATCGCTCGCGTCGAGTATCCCCGTGATGGTGTCGAGTCCGGTCCGCGTGCACAGGGCATAGCCGTTCGTCATCGCCCACAGCTCGCCGCCGCGGGGCAGGCGGCTCTTCAGGGCCGCTCCGACATCCGCGAGCGCGTCGAGCTGACGGTCGCGGGTCTGGCCCGATTGGCTGCCGACCGGGGCGAAGTAGTTCCGGTAGATCGTCGCGGCGCCTGCGGCAATCGCGCAGGCCGGCCCCTGGGTCGGATCGGACTGATAGATCGTCACGCCATCTTCCGGCGTGGCGTGTGGGCCGATCATCTCCAGCAGATTGAACTGCGAGGCGACCTGGAACAGGGCGCCGGCGAACTCCGGAAACAGATGAAGCTCGCGGATGTCACCGCTGACGAGACTCACGCGCAGCCGTCCTGGCCTGCACGGTGATTGCCGCGCCTGTCGGCGCAAGTCCGACAAGCTCGGGAGCTCGAGCCGTCCGGTCGCGTAGCTCCGGCCGTTGACGAGGGACGCCAGGCGTCCGTTCTCGACCTTCAGCCTGGCTCGCGTGGAGGCATAATCGGTCTCCTTGAAGCCAGTCAGTCGTTCAAACCAGTCCACCATTGCTCCTTCCAGCTCACGCCTGGTCGAGATACGGCGCCACCACCTCGCGCGTCTCGGCGCTGGTCACCACCGGCACGATCTCGAAGGTCATGCCGGTGTCGCGGGCGTTTGCCAGGATCCATTGCTGCAGCAGGCGGGCGTCGTCGCATTCCATCAGCTGGAAGCAGCGGTCGAAATTCGGCTCGATCCAGCTGCCGAGATATGTCAGGCCGTCGGGAAATTTGATGCCGGGGTCGCGGACGCGGCGGTAGACCGGGATCGGGTCGCGGTCCTTGAAACGTTCGATCACCATGAACAGCATGCGTCGCTCCGAGATGTGTCGCGGCGCATCTTGGGCGAAATTGATGCGGACATCCAGTCGCCTGGCGGCCCATGTTGGGATGGCCGATGGCTCCGCTTCCCGTCCGGACGTTGATGTGCCAGAGGTTGAGCATTTGCGATACACGTTCATTGATCTTTCGCAATGAAATACACGCAATATTAGAATGATATCGCCGCCACGGTCGATCCACGGAGGGGACAATGGCGGCGATCATCGGAAGTGAACGGCTCAGCCACCGGCTTGCGAGGGCTGTGTTCGGCGTCTCTCTGCTCTTGGGCGGCGTGACGGCTCTCGACTTCGGCGTTGGCATCGTCGCCGCGCGGGCGCAAGGCGCTGGTGCGGTGGAAGGCGTGGCGCCCTGGCAGGCACAGCGCGCCATCGACGACTACATCGAGCGTTTCATGGTGGCGCAGCGGCGCTTCGGCCGGGCCAAGCTCGGCCATGAGAATTTCTCCGTGCGGGTCAAGGTCGAGGGCCTGACACGCGTCTACAACAAGGACGTCGGCGCCATCTGGGTCGCGCAATTCAGCGGGGCGATCGTTCCGACCGTCGTGGATCCCAAT
This sequence comes from Bradyrhizobium sp. SZCCHNS2022, assembly GCF_032377575.1. Taxonomy (NCBI): domain Bacteria; kingdom Pseudomonadati; phylum Pseudomonadota; class Alphaproteobacteria; order Hyphomicrobiales; family Nitrobacteraceae; genus Bradyrhizobium; species Bradyrhizobium sp. SZCCHNS2022. The sequence continues at coordinate 908,456 of NZ_JAUHHZ010000001.1, forward strand.
GCCGAGCAGGGGTACGCGCACGCGCTGCTGAAGATCTATCTCGACAAGGACAAGGGCGTGCAGGTCGTCGTCAACGAGGGCCAGGGCGTCTGGACCATGACGCAGAAGTCGGCCATCCTCGCCGAGGAGTTGCCCGACGATCCCGGTGGCTGGAAAGAGTGGGGCGGGCCCGGCGATCCGCCGGAGGCATCGCATCGCACCGCGACTGGCGATCCCAAGGTTGAGCGCAGTCCTCCAACGGGCTCGCTCGGCAGCCATCCTGCCGGCGATCCCCTTATCCAGCAGCTCGCGGCTGAGGTTTCTGCGCTCGGTGCGCGTGTCGCGGAGCTCAGGAAGGCCGGGGCCAGTGCGGAATTGCAGAAAGCCCAGGAGGCGTGGCAGGCGGCGCAGGAGCGCTACAGAGCGGCCTTGCCGCACTAGTGCATCGGCCCGAAGCGAAAATCAGCGTCCTCGCAATGAGGCGCCAAAGGCGTTTGCGGAGATTCATGCTCAAACGATGAGAACGTGTTGCGTTTCCCGGGAGCCGCAACATCGTCGTCCGCAGGCGATCGTGCGGCAGGTACGAACGTCGGATGTGCCGGCTCACCTTCGCCCGGCCATCATCCGACCGATGCAGTTGTTGAACGACATCGTGTTGCCGCCGGCGCCGTTGCGGCCGTATTCCCACTTGCCGGTGGCGGCATCGCAGCGGCCGCCGATCTCGATGGCGCAGCGCTGGCTGATGCTGGTGCAGCGGCCGCCGCCGCCGCCGCGCTTGGGCTCCGGCTCGGTGCGCATCGCCACCGCCGGCTCCTTCTTGCGCGCCGGCTCCTCGCGTTTCACCGGCTCGGTCTGCTTCCGCGCGACAGGCTCGTCCTTGCGCCTGACGCAGTCGCCGTCCTCGTCGCGCGCCTGACCGGCCGGGCAGGCGATGGCGACGCAGCTCTCGCCCTCGGCGCGCTGGCCCTTGTCGCAGAGTAGGGGACAGACGCGCGACGTTCTCGCCTTCACCGCATCGAGCGCGTCGAGGCTCGCCATCTTGACGTCGAACCGGGTGCCGGCCTGCTTGTTGAAGCGCTCCAGCGCGCGGCGCGCATTGCCGTCCCACGTGCCGTTCGAAGCGCCGTCGCTGTTGGCGGTGCTGCAGCCGACGCGGCGCAGCTCGCCGAAGAGCAGGCGCGGCAGGTCCGGCGGCTGCACCGCCGCGGCGGGCTTCTCGGCGGGCGATGGCAGCGCCGCCACCATCGTCGGCTCCGGTGCGGGCGACTTCTCCGCGCGCGGCGCCGGCTCCGGCGGGCTGCGTGTGACCTCGGCCGCCGGCGGCTCGGGCCCCCGGGCGGTGTCCGTGGGCTTGTCGCGGAGATCGGCGGGCCGGGTCGCAGGAGCGGCGGTGACGGACGAGGAGAGCTTGGCGCGCTGCGCCTTGGCGAGCGCGGCGTAGAAGCCGGTCGGGTACTTCTCCAGGAAGGCGTCGAACGCGGCCTGGCTGCCGATGCGCTCGGCCAGCTCATAGTCACGCCGCATCGCTGCGTCCGGATCGGTCGCCGCGGCGGCCGCGGGCGCAGCCGGCACCAGCGCCACGTCGTTGCCGCCGAGCGAGCCGTACACATACGGCTCCTGGCGATAGCCGGTCGCCTTGAGCACGTCGTCGCGGACGAAGCCGAAGGCGCGGCGGAGGTCGAGGCCGGGCTTCGGCAGATGCGCCACCAGCGCGGTGGCGAACGGGCTGTTGCTGGCGTCGCCGTCGGCGGCGGTCGAGCCGGCCTTGGCCGAGAAGGCGATCATGGTGTTCGGGCTCGGCGGCTCGACCTTGGCAAGGCCGCGGCCGATGCTGCGCGAGGCGACGCTGCGCTTCATCGTCTTGGCGAACGGGTTGTCGCGACAGGCATCGAGCACGACGAGGCGCAGCTGCTTGGCGGGCTCGATCGCAAACAGCACGCGCTCCAGCGCGATCGCCTCGTCGAGCACGTCGCTGTCCGCCTCCAGCGCGGCGTCGGTCGGGATCAGGTAGTTCACGCCGTCGAGCTCGATGCCGTGCCCGGCGTAGTAGATCAGCGCGACCTCGGCCTCGCGCGCCCGGGCACCGAACTCGCGCAAGGCGCGGCGCATCTCCTGCACGCCGAGATCGAGCTTCACATCGACGCGCTCGAAGCCGGCGGTCCTCAGCATGTCGCCGACCAGACGGGCGTCATTGGCCGGGTTCGATAGGCGGGCGACCGTCTTGTAGGTGGCGTTGCCGATGATCAGCGCGACGCGCTTCTCGGCCAACGCGGCCGTGCTGCCGCTCAGCAGCAGAACGAGGACTAAGAGGTAGCGCAATGCCGACATGGTTGCCCCAGACGATCGTCCTGACTCGCAGCCGGGGCAGACTATCCGGCAATATCGACAAAGCAAGGTCGGCCCGGGGAGGGGGCCGCCGCGCTGGCCTGCCGTCTCGGCAGCCGTCATGATGCCCTGGCGCAGTCCTTGCTTCCGTGACGCAACCCGCATCCTCTCGGAAAGAGAACCGTATGAAGATCACACGTCTCGTTGCCGGCGCGCTGCTCGCGCCACTGCTGATGATTCCGGCCGTTGCCGAGGAGCTCACCGGCACCCTGCAGAAGATCAAGGAGACCGGCGTCATCACGGTCGGCTACCGCGAAACCTCGCTGCCGTTCTCCTACATCGACGACAACCAGAAGCCGCTCGGCTTCGCACTCGACATCTGCAGCAAGGTCGTCGACGAGATCAAGGCGACGCTGAAGCTCGATAAACTCGAGGTAAAGCTGATGCCGGTGTCGTCGGCCACGCGCATTCCGCTGATGACCAACGGCACCATCGACCTCGAATGCGCCTCGACCACCAACAATATCGATCGGCAGCGGCTGGTGTCGTTCTCCCACACCTACTTCCTCACCGCCAGCCGCTTCGTCGCCAAGGCCGCGAGCGGACTCAAGACCATCGACGATCTCAAGGGCAGGACGGTGGCCTCGACCTCGGGCACCACCAACATCAAGCAGCTCTACGAGGCCAACACCGCCCGCCAGCTCGGCCTCAACGTCGTCGCCGCCAAGGACAACGCCGAGGGCTTCCTGATGGTCGAGAACGGCCGCGCCGATGCCTATGTGATGGACGACATCCTGCTCGCAGGTCTCGTCGCAAGCGCCAAGACGCCGTCGGACTTCGCGATCTCGCCAGACCAGTTCTCGTTGCCCGAGCCCTACGGCATCATGCTGCGCAAGGACGACCCCGCCTTCAAGGCCGTGGTCGACCGCGCGACCACGAAGCTCTACACCAGCCCGGAGATCGCGACGCTCTACGCGAAATGGTTCATGACCCCGGTGCCGCCGAAGGGCGTCAACTTCAACTTCCCGATGACGGCGGTGCTGCAGAAGGCGTTCGCCAACCCGAGCGATAGCGGGGATCCGAAGGCGTATTGAAGCTAACCGGAATCCGGGATGGCGTCGGGTGCTTCGCCCGGTGCCGTTCGACTTCAAGTGCAACGGAGACCCGGTCAGTCAGTCGGAAAGCGGCTGTCGGTCGCTCTGATGTGGCGCTCTTGCGTCGTTGGGGCGGCGTCGTAGATGTACAGCGTCACGGGACAACGTTGTTGGTTGGCCCAGTTGATCGCGTCACGAAGCGAAATGCTGCGCCTGATGTCGTAGTCGACGACCAGGTGCGGAGGTGCCTCGTCGGCCCAATCGGAGTCGCGACAACTGTTGTCGTGCTCGGTAGCTTCAACGATCGCGTCTACGCATTTCCAGCGGTAAGGATGCTGCCGCCGATCAATGATATTCCAGATCATCGGATTGGACCGGCATGGCGGCCGGTCGAAAGCTTGGAGGCAGAATGAACTCATTCTGCCTCCAGTCGTGATACACGTTTTGCCGCCCGCAACCAATACTCAAACCGTGGCGCCTCACTCCTTGACGATGCGCACCGCGCCCTTGGCGGCGCTGGACGCAAATGCCGCATAGGCCTTCAGCGCGGTCGAGACCTTGCGGGCGCGCGTCTTCGGTTTCCAGGCCTGGTCGCCTTTGGCCTCCATCGCCGCGCGGCGCTGGGCGAGCTCGGCATCCGACACCGCGAGATGGATGGTGCGGTTGGGGATGTCGATCTCGATCCGGTCGCCGTCCTGCACCAGGCCGATCAGGCCGCCTTCGGCGGCTTCCGGCGAGACGTGGCCGATCGACAGGCCCGACGTGCCGCCCGAGAAGCGGCCGTCGGTGATCAGCGCGCAGGCCTTGCCGAGGCCCTTCGACTTCAGATAGCTCGTCGGATAGAGCATCTCCTGCATGCCGGGGCCGCCGCGCGGGCCTTCATAGATGATGACGACGATGTCGCCTTCCTTGATCTTGTTGGTCAGGATGGCCTCGACCGCGGCATCCTGGCTCTCCATGACGCGGGCGGGGCCGGCGAATTTCAGGATCGAGGCATCGACGCCGGCCGTCTTCACGATACAGCCGTCCAGCGCGATGTTGCCGGTCAGCACCGCGAGGCCGCCGTCCTTGGAATAGGCGTGGTCGATGTCGCGGATGCAGCCCTTCTCGCGATCGAGATCGAGCTCCTGGTAACGGCGGTCCTGGCTGAAGGCGACCTGGGTCGGCACGCCGCCGGGCGCGGCCATGTAGAAGTTCTTGACGCTCTCGCTGGCCGTGCTGCGGATGTCCCAGCGCTCCAGCGCCGATGCCAGCGAGGCTGAATGCACGCTCGGCAATTCGGTATGCAGCAGGCCGGCGCGGGCGAGCTCGCCGAGGATGCCCATCACGCCGCCGGCGCGATGCACGTCCTCCATGTGCACGTCGGCCACCGCCGGCGCGACCTTGCACAGGCAGGGCACCTTGCGCGACAGGCGGTCGATGTCGGTCATCGTGAACGGGATCTCGCCCTCATGCGCCGCGGCGAGCAGATGCAGCACGGTGTTGGTCGAGCCGCCCATCGCGATGTCCATGCTCATCGCGTTCTCGAACGCCTTGAAGTTGGCGATGCTGCGCGGGAGCACCGACGCGTCGTCCTGCTCGTAGTAGCGGCGGGCGAGATCGACGATCAGATGGCCGGCCTCGACGAACAGGCCCTTGCGGTCGGCATGCGTCGCCAGCACCGAACCGTTGCCGGGCAGCGACAGGCCGAGCGCCTCGGTCAGGCAGTTCATCGAGTTCGCGGTGAACATGCCCGAGCAGGAGCCGCAGGTCGGGCAGGCCGAGCGTTCCATCACCTCGACGTCGGCGTCCGAGACCTTGTCGTCGGCGGCCGTGATCATGGCGTCGATCAGGTCGACCTTGCGCAGCTTGCCTTGAATGTTGACCTTGCCGGCCTCCATCGGCCCGCCCGAGACGAACACGGCCGGGATGTTGAGCCGCATCGCGGCCATCAGCATGCCCGGGGTGATCTTGTCGCAGTTGGAGATGCAGACCATGGCGTCGGCGCAATGCGCGTTGACCATGTATTCCGTGCTGTCGGCGATCAGCTCGCGCGACGGCAGGCTGTACAGCATGCCGTCATGGCCCATCGCGATGCCGTCGTCGACCGCGATGGTGTTGAACTCCTTGGCGACGCCGCCGGCCTTCTCGATCTCGCGCGCCACCAGCTGGCCGAGGTCCTTAAGGTGGACATGGCCCGGCACGAACTGGGTGAAGGAGTTGACGACGGCGATGATCGGCTTGCCGAAATCCTCGTTGGTCATGCCGGTGGCCCGCCACAGGCCGCGGGCGCCGGCCATGTTGCGGCCGTGGGTGGAGGTGCGGGAGCGATAGGCGGGCATCGGCGGTTCCTCGGGACTGGCAATGTTGGTCCGGCAGGCGGGGCGGCTGGCCGCGGCGGCCGGACGGGCGGCAAAAGATGCCGGAGGCATACAGCGAAGTCCTTGATGATTCGACCCTAAATTTTGCTGTTCCGGGATGCCGTGGGGGCAGGGCCGGGGGCCTCGTCGCGCTGCCGGAGGTGCCGCTTGGCCGGCGTCTTCTTCATGCTGATCGCAGTGCTGGCGCTAATCAAGCGCTTCAGCTGGGGCCGCTGCTATTCCTGGTGATGGCCGCGTCCGCGCATCTGCGCGCTGAGGAGGTTGGGGCTAGCAGCGCGTGGCTAACAACTCTTGCCGCCGGGCCACTCGATCTCGAGATGCTCGTTGTTGAAGGCAGGGTCTTCCTCCGAGCCCCGACGCCAGCAGGTCATCCCGGCCGGCAGCGTGCTCATGCGGATCTCCTGGCCGTCGGGCACCAGGCCGCCGAAGGCCAGCAGGTCGATGAAGCGGTTGACGAGGTCGATGATGGCGGCGCGGTGCTCGGCGCGGACGCTGTGGATGCTGACGTCCGGACGGCCGAACTTGCGCATGCCGCGGGTGTGAAACCACGCGCTGCCGTCCTGCTCCGGCGAGACGAAGGTGACGACGTGCTGCCGCGGCTCGCAATGTCCGACGCCGAACGCCCGCGCCCGCCACTCTGCCGGGCTCCACCATTTCAGGATCTGCGGGTCGTAGATCGCGACCCCGCCGGCATCCAGGCAGAAGGTCAGGAGACCGATGACGTCGCGGAAATAGCTCAGCGTCGGCGGATCGGTGACGTCGCCCCTGACGACGAGGCAGAAGTCCTGGGCGGCGACGACCGCGGCCAGATCAGGATCCTGTGCGACGAGCCTGCCCCAGGCGTAGCCGGTGCGAAAGCGCGACACCACCATGGGCTGGACGGTCGGGCCGTAGCCCATGAGATCGAGGCCCTCGGGGAGGCCGCGCGATCGATAGGTCCCCCGTGAGAACGGGCGATCGATGTCGACCCAGCCATAGACGACATAGCAGAGGAAGGCATTGGGGCCGCCCGCAACGTAATGCGGACGCGGCCAGTCGGTGAGCGGCGACGTCATCAGCCCCCCTCCGTGGCTTGCGGCGGGAGCGAGGCGCATAGGGTCGCCGGACCTGGGACATGCGCGCGTGCTCTTCCGGCGAGGCGCGGTCCCATTCGCTCACTCCTTGCGCAGGAAGACGTAGTCGGCGGCGTAGGCGATGCTGCGGAGCTGTCCGGCGGTCTCGCAGGCGCCCTCGAGCTTGCCGCCCGAGGTGTTGATCCGCTGCACCGCGGTGATCTCGGACAGGACGCCCTTGCCGCCGCGATGCGAGACCACGGCGAGCTTCAGCCAGTGGATGTCGTTGTCGCTGGCGCCGACCGCGGTCCCTACCACACGGCCGCCGATCATCGAGCCGTCCTGATGCTCCCAGCTCGGGCCGGCGTAATGGCGGCCGACGGTCTTGCCGTCCTCGAACAGGGTGGCGATCGGCTCGCGGAAGGCCCAGGCGAGCTTGCCGTCCTGGCCGGTCTTGCATTCGTAGACCTGGGCACCCTCGGCGTGCAGCGTCAGCGCCGGCTTCTCGCCAGCCGCGATCAGGGCATCGGGGATCGCAGTTTCGGCCGCCTGGGCAGCGCCGCCCAGGGCGCAAAGCAGCAACAACAGCGATACCGTCGGGATCTCGCGCATGGTGAATTCCCTCAAAGACAATCAAAAACGGAAACGGGTCGTGCTTATGGCACGGCCTCGCTGATCGTTGGTGATCGCGAAGGCGGAAGTGAGATCACGCGCGTGTACGTGGGTAAAATGTCCCCATACCCGCGGTGACGATGGCCGCTGTTGATTGTGGCAATCTCGGTCAGCAAGCGCGCTGCAACCTCCCGCCCTTTGCGGTGTGAAGAACGGGGAGAGGGGGAGCACTGCCGCCGGGGCTTGGACTGCATGGCACGTCCTCGGGGCCTGCACATGAAAACGGGCCGCGCTTGTGGCGCGGCCCGTGGCAAATTGGTGAAACCGAAACGCGAAAGTGGCGAAACTTACGCCGCCATCGCCTTGGTCAGGTTCTCGGCGATCTTGTCGAGGAAGCCGGTGGTCGACAGCCAGCGCTGGTCGGCGCCGACCAGGAGCGCGAGGTCCTTGGTCATGTAGCCGGACTCGACGGTGTCGACGCAGACCTTCTCCAGGGTGGTCGCGAACTTCGCGAGCTCGGCATTGTTGTCGAGCTTGGCACGGTGCGACAGGCCGCGGGTCCAGGCGAAGATCGAGGCGATCGAGTTGGTCGAGGTCTCCTTGCCCTTCTGATGCTCGCGGAAGTGGCGGGTCACGGTGCCGTGGGCGGCCTCGGCCTCGACGGTCTGGCCGTCCGGCGTCATCAGCACCGAGGTCATCAGGCCGAGCGAGCCGTAGCCCTGCGCCACGGTGTCGGACTGCACGTCGCCGTCATAGTTCTTGCAGGCCCAGACATAGCCGCCCGACCACTTCAGCGCCGCGGCGACCATGTCGTCGATCAGGCGGTGCTCGTAGGTGATCTTCTTGGCCTCGAACTTGTCCTTGAACTCCTTGTCGTACACTTCCTGGAAGATGTCCTTGAAGCGGCCGTCATAGACCTTCAGGATCGTGTTCTTGGTCGACAGATAGACCGAATAGTTCTTGGCGAGGCCCATGTTGAGCGAGGCGCGGGCGAAGTCGTAGATCGACTCGTCGAGGTTGTACATCTCCATCGCCACGCCGGCGCCGGGCGCCTTGAAAACTTCCTTCTCGATCACGGTGCCGTCGTCGCCAACGAACTTCATCGTCAGCACGCCCTTGCCCGGGAATTTGAAGTCGGTGGCGCGGTACTGGTCGCCATAGGCGTGGCGGCCGATGATGATCGGCTTGGTCCAGCCGGGGACCAGGCGCGGCACGTTCTTGCAGATGATCGGTTCGCGGAACACGACGCCGCCGAGGATGTTGCGGATGGTGCCGTTCGGCGACTTCCACATCTCCTTGAGGCCGAACTCCTTCACGCGGGCTTCGTCCGGGGTGATGGTGGCGCACTTCACGCCGACGCCGACCTTCTTGATCGCGTTGGCGGCATCGATCGTGATCTGGTCGTTGGTCTTGTCGCGGCTCTCCATCCCCAGGTCGAAATACTGCAGATCGATGTCAAGGAAGGGGTTGATCAGCTTGTCCTTGATGTACTGCCAGATGATCCGGGTCATCTCGTCGCCGTCGAGCTCGACGACCGGGTTGGTCACCTTGATTTTTGCCATGATCGATGGGGCCTTCTTGGGAACAGCGCGCCAGGAATGGAAAGCGCTTGTGAAATCAAGCGCGTCATAGCACTGCTGCATCGCGGGCGGAAGCCGAGCCGGTAGGCGCCCGGTGCCGATTTTCGTAGCCCTGCCATGCCATCGACGCCTCGCCCCCTCCCGTTTCGCGCAAACCGTAGAATTCTTGGCTAAGCCAGTTATTTTACTTGAGAATTCCCGCCAGCCGGGCCAACGGATCGGGCAGGGCGCAGCGTCGGCGCTGTTAACGTGACGTGGAAGTTGAGGGGCAATCGTGTCGGGCACCGACAAGACGAAGGTGGGACTTGAGATCGCAGGCCCGGTGGTGGTCCTGGTCGAGCCGCAGCTCGGCGAGAACATCGGCATGGCCGCGCGCGCCATGGGCAATTTCGCGCTGTCCGAGCTGCGCCTGGTCAATCCCCGCGACGGCTGGCCCAACATCGCCGCCCAGCGGGCGGCGGCGGGCGCCGACCACATCATCGATCATGTCCGGCTGTTCGACACCCTGCCGGAGGCGATCGCCGATCTCGATCTGGTATTCGCGACCACGGCGCGCTCCCACGATCAGGCCAAGCCGGTGATGGGGCCGGAGGCGGCCGCGCGGGAGATGCAGGGCCAGATCGTGGCCGGCGGCCGGGCCGGCATCCTGTTCGGCCGCGAGCGGGCGGGCCTGACCAACGAGGAGGTCGCTCGCGCCAACCGCATCGTCACCTATCCGGTCAATCCGGGCTTCGCCTCGCTCAACCTCGCCCAGGCGGTACTGCTGATGGGTTACGAATGGTTCAAGCTGGTGACCGCGGGCGCGCTGCCGTTCGCGATGCCCGAACGCTCCGAGCGCTCCAGCCAGGGGCAGATGGAGGCGTTCTTCGAGAACCTGGTGCGTGAGCTCGACCGGGTCGAATTCCTGCGGCCGGCCGAGAAGCGCGAGACCATGCTGGTCAATCTGCGCAACATCTTCTTCCGCATGGAGCCGAGCCGGCAGGACATCCACACGCTGCACGGTGTGATCATGGCGATCGCCGAGGGGCGCAAGGGGCCGGCCAAGGGCGGCGTGCTCGACAGCGAGCAGGCGACCCGCTTGCGGGCGCTGATCGCCGAGCAGGGCACGGTCGCCAACCTGCCGGATTCGCGCGGCTCGCTGCGCGGGCTCGCCCGGCTGCTCCGCCGCAACCCGACCGACGCCGAGCGCGCGTTGTGGCACGCGCTGTCGCGCGACCGCCGCTTCGCCGGCCAGTTCAAGCGCCAGACCCCTGTCGGCCGCCACATCCCCGACTTCGTCTCCTTCATCCACCGCCTCGCCATCGAGCTCGTCGGCCCCGACGAGAGCGAGGGCGTGGTCGCCGACCGCAGCGCAAGACAGGCGTGGCTGGAAAGCCGCAACTATCGGGTCACCGAGGTGAAGGCGGCTGATGTAGAGAGCAATCTGGAAGCCGAGCTGGTGAGGCTGCAGGGGCTGATCGCCGAAACCAAGTAGCCGAGCCGCTCATCGCGAGCCGCGTGGCGGCGACCAAGGGCTCCGCGCGTCCGTCCATCACGCGCAATCGTCGATTGAGTTGTCGCGTGGCTCACACGGCCCCGGCAACTTCATCCCGCGCCCGCATGCCCGAGTCTGCGATCCCGTTTACACGGGCTGAACGATGTTTGGTGAACGCAATTGCAGATTGTGGCTCATCCGATCGGTTCTGATTAGATCGCAGCACAAAGAGCAAGATCTAAGGGGGCATTCATGGCTAAGCGACGATGGCATTCGTTTTTGTGTTGTGCGTTGATCGTCGGTTCGGTCTTCGGCTTGTCGGCAGGCACCCACGCAGCGGCCGCGAAGCGTTGCACGACCGCGGCCGATCTCGGCGCCGACGAGCGCATTGCCGGCTGCACCGTCGTGATCGAGCACGGCAAGCCGGCGACGCCGCAGGTGATCGAAGCCCGTTTCGCGCGTGCCGGCGCCTACTTCAGCAAGGGAGATGTCGAGCATGCGATCGACGACTACAAGATCGTCATCGAGCAGTCCTCGGCCGGTCTTCTTGCCGCATTCGATCGCGCGGCTCCTGATCTGCGCGAGAGCGAGCCGCAGCCGGGGTCGGGTTTCGGGCGGGCATTCGGCCGCAACGGCTACCGGGCGAAGGCCTATCGCGCGCTGGGCATCGCAAGCTTCCAGGCAGGTCTCCTCGAGCAGTCGCAGGACGACTTCAGATGGCTCAGCGAGATCGATCCCAACAATGCCGAGGCGGCCCTGTGGCTGGATCTGGCCCGCCGCCGCGCTGGCCTGCCGAGCGAGCTCGCCGACCACGCGAAGCGGCTCGACATGAGCAAATGGCCGGCACCGATCGTCCGTCTCTTCCTCGGGCAGGAGACGGTAGAGGCCGTGCTTGCAGCGGCAGATCGCGGTGCTCCTGGCAGGCGCAAGGCACGGCGTTGCGAGGCGAGCTTCTTCGCCGGCGAACTGATGCTCGACCAGAGTCGCGAGCGTGACGCCATGCAATTGATCGACCGGGCTGTCGCCGAATGTCCTTGGACGTCGCGCGAACGGTCGGTCGCCGAGGCGGAGACGCGCGCGCTCCGTGTCATGCCGTAAGCGTCATGCGTCGCTCGCGCGGGAAGAACAATAGGCCCGGCAAATCCCGCGGCGACCTGATTGCCGGCCGCATGCTTAACGCGCGCGTGCGCATTTGAGTGAAAATGCCCGGTCAAATCCGCACGCCGCGGGTTACGGAACGCTCGGGTTCGAACGGTATGATCTGCGCATTGCCCTTCCATCTTTGCAGCGGTGCGGCCTTTCATCATGAACGAAACCAGATCGGTGTTGCGGGACCTCGAGGATGCGATCGCGCGGGGGACCGCCGACAGCCGGGAGCGCGCGCTCTGGCATGCGACCGACCTGCTGATCGCGGGACGGTACTGCGAGGAGGAGATCGCCACCTTCGGCGAGGTCATCGGCCGGCTGGCCGACGAGATCGAGGTCGAAGCGCGTGCCAAACTCGCTGATCGTCTCGCCAAGATCGAATATTCACCGGCCAGCGTCATCCGCAAGCTCGCCTTCGATGACGAGATCTGGGTCGCCGGCCCGGTGCTGCGCGAATCCGAACGTCTCGACGATGCCACGCTGGTCGAGAACGCCAGCACCAAGAGCCAGGAGCATCTGCTCGCCATCGCCGAGCGCAAGACGCTGAGCCCGGCGGTCACCGACGTGCTGGCCACGCGCGGCAATCGGGACGTCGCCACGGCGGTGGCGCGCAATCACGGCGCACAGTTTTCCGGTGCCGGTTTCCTGCACATGGTCCAACGGGCAGAGAACGATTCGATCCTCGCCGAGCACCTCGGCCGGCGGCTCGACATCCCGCGTCACCTGTTCCAGCAACTGATCGCCAAGGCCTCGGACGACGTCGGCAAGCGGCTGGCAGGGGAGCGGCCGGAGCTGCTCGGCGAGATCCACAGCTCGGTGGCCAACATCGCGGGCGACCTGCAATCGAAATTCGGCCCGGGTTCACGCAACTACTTCGTCGCCAAGCGCACCGTCTCGATCCAGCATCGCCTCGGCAATCTGCACGAGAGCAGCATTGCCGGCTATGCGACCGCGCACAAGGTCGAGGAGGTGACGATCGGCCTCGCGCTGCTGTCGGGCCTTCCGGTCGACGTCGTCGAGCGGGCTCTGTTCGACCGCAACCGCGAGATGCTGCTGATGCTGGCCAAGGCGTTGCATTTCGGCTGGGACACGACGATGGCGCTCGCCTTTCTCGGCGCGCGCGATCACCGCATCACGGCGGGCGAGCTGCAGGATCTGGAGCGAGACTATGCGCGGCTCGACGTGCAGGCGTCGCGCAGCGTCATCGATTTCTATCAGTCGCGCAAGAACTCCGCCAAGGGCGGACGCGAGCAGCGCGCGCTCGCGCATTGACCGGGAAGCCAAGCACGAGGTGTCGCGGATGAATGGCATGGGACTCCAACCTCGCGGTGGGCGAGGGCTCGTTCGTCGCGAAGCGCCTGCGGACCGCGCGGCGGTCGATGCGGCCTGGCATGTGCTCGAAGCGGCCAATGAGCTCGGCGATGAGGCAACCGTCGCAGCCTGCCGGCGCGTGATCGACGCAAGCCTGAATGGCGCCGTCGCGGACCACGCCGACCAGAAGCTGGTGATCGACTACTTCCGCTAGCGCGACGATGAAATAGGCAGATGAAATAGGCAGGAGCAAGTCTGCTCAGACGGCGGCGAGTTGCGAATCCGTCTTGCTGCCGCGCTTCCCCGTCTTCAGCTTCGCGGGCTCGAACAGCGCACTGGCGGCGAGGCCCGCCGTGTCGGCGACCTCCGGATTGCGCGATACCATCGCCGCGACGATCGCGCCATCGATCAGCAGCGCCAATTGATGGGCGAAGCTCTCGGGCTCCACGGCTCCCATGTCCCGGGCAAGCTTCTCGATATGCGCCAGGACCACCTTCTTGTGACGCATCGCGATGGTGCGGAACTGCTTCTGGTCCTTGTCATGCTCGCCGACCGCATTGATGAAGGGGCAGCCGTAGAAGCGTTCCTCGCTGAACCAGCTCTTCAGCGCCGGGAAGATGCGCGCCAGCTTTTTCTCGGCATCGCCGCCGCCGCTCTCCATCTCGGCAATGAACCACTCGCGCCACTGCTTGCCCTCGCTTTCGAGCACGGCGGTGACGAGCGCGGTCTTCGATCCGAACAGCTTGTAGAGCGTGGTCTTCGCCGTGCCCGCCTCGCTGATGATGGCATCGATGCCGGTGGCGTTGATGCCGTTCTTGCAGAACAGCCGCGTCGCTGCACCGAGCAACCGGCCCCGCGCGGATTCGTCATCGCCGGCGGAGATCGTCCGCGCGATCGCCTGCTTCTTGCCGGTTTGTTTGCCCGCAGCTGACTTGCCCATGTGCGCAAGCTTAGTCGCTGTGCGCGTGAGTCAGCAAGACTGCTGATGCCGTCGAGGCAGCGTTGCGCGCAATTTGATCGCGGCCGGCAGCATTCTGCATCGCACTTGGGCAGGCGCGGGGTGGGCGCTTTTCACCACGATTGCCTAAGCCGCGAGGATCATTCCGCCTTTTGAATTCCTGGGGTGCTGGCACGCTTCGTGCAGGAAACAGACCGTTCGGTATCCTCGATCCCAGGGAGAGAAATGAGATGACGGCTGTGGTTCAGAAGACGGCCCTGACGGGTTGCCTCGCACCCATCGACAAGAACGGGCTCGAACAGCTCATCGTCAACGGCAAGGCCAACCCCAAGGTCATCAAGACCCTTAAGTGCAAGACCGTGGCGGAGGGCAAGTTCCGCCACGCCAACTACATCCGCAACCTCGCACCCTACATCGTCGACGAGCCGCCGGGGCTGCTCGGGGACGACACCGCGCCGAACCCGTCGGAGGCGTCGCTCGCCGCGCTCGGTTCGTGCCTCGCCGTGGGCCTGCACGCCAATGCCGTGCATCGCGGCTGGATCGTCAACAAGCTCGAGCTGGAGCTCGAGGGCGATCTCAACATCACCGCGGTCTGGGGCACCGGCGACGTCAGCGAGAAGCCGGTCGGCTTCACCGATGTCCGCGTCAAGGTCGACATGGAATGCGAGGGCATCCCGCAGGAGGAGGTCAAGGCGCTGATCGATCACGTCAAGAAGTGGTCGCCGGTCGCCAACACCTTCACGCGTCCGGTCAATCTCGAGGTCGGGATCTGATCTCGGCTTGAACGCCCGAGCAGCGGAGGACGTCATGGGTTCACTCGGACAGCATCTGGCGGTCGATGGAGCGGGCGTGATGCCCGTGCCGTCGACCGTGGAGCAGGTGGCGGCGATCGCGCGCAACGAGCTCGCGCCGCTCGCCTCTGGCATCGACGCCGGGACGGTGTATCCGGCCGACGTGCTCCGCCGCTTCGGCGAGGTCGGGGCGTGGAGCAGCCATTTGCCCGATGGCGGCAAGGCGGATCTCAACAGCGCGATCGCCTCGATCGCGGCGATCGGCGAAGTCTGCGGCGCCTCCGCCTTCATGGCGTGGTGCCAGAACACGCTGGTCTGGTACATCGCCAATTCCGGCAACAAGGCGCTGGTCGATCGGCTGCTCGACGATGCCGCGAGCGGCAAGCTGCTCGGCGGCACCGGGCTCTCGAATCCGATGAAGAGCTTCTTCGGCATTGAGAAGCTCAAGCTCAGGGGACGCAAGGTCGAAGGCGGCTATGTCGTGCGCGGCGTGCTGCCCTGGGTCTCCAATCTCGGCCCGGACCACATGTTCGGCACGATCTTCGAGCGTGAAGATGCGCCCGGCGAGATCGTGATGTTCATGGCCGACTGCGCCGATGCGGCGGTCACGTTGCAGCCGTGCCAGCCGTTCCTGGCGATGGACGGCACCGGCACCTACGGCATCCAGTTCCGCGACCTGTTCGTGCCGGACGAATTGATCCTCGCCGATCCCGCGGGGCCCTTCGTCAGGAAGATCCGTGCCGGCTTCATCCTGCTGCAGGCCGGCATGGCGCTCGGGCTGATCAAGGACTGCATCAAGATCATGCAGGAGGTCGAGGCGCCGCTCGGCCACGTCAACCGCTATCTGCCACAGCAGCCGGTCGACTTTCATGCGCTCGCCGATGAGCTCGCAAAGGAGACTTCCGCGCTCGCCAGCGATCCGTTCAACACCGACGAGATCTATTGGCGCAAGGTCGTCGCGCTGCGCCTGCGTGCCGGCGAGGCCAGCGTCGCTGCGGCTCATGCCGCGATGCTCCATTGCGGAGCACGCGGCTATCTCAAGGGCAATCGCGCCGAACGCCGCCTGCGCGAGGCCTATTTCGTCGCGATCGTAACTCCCGCGACCAAGCAGCTCCGCAAGATGCTCGCCGACGGCTGACGCCGGCGAGAACGGCAAACCAACAAATCCCAACCAGGAGAGGCCTGCCATGACGGACGTTCTGATTACTGCCGGCGAACTCGCCGAGTTCATCAAGACCGAGCCGAGTGTCGTGATCGACACCCGCAATCCCGATGCCTACGCTGCGGGACATCTTCCCGGCGCCGTGAACGTCCACGAGATCTTCACCTATCTGGCCACGTCGACGCCGGAAGGCGTCGCGGAGCTGAAGACGAAATTCGCGGACGCCTTCGGCGCTGCCGGACTGTCGGGCGCCGAGACCGCGGTCGTCTACGAGCAGTCGATGAACTCCGGCTTCGGCCAGTCCTGCCGCGGCTACTTCCTGCTCACGATGCTCGGCTATCCCAAGGTGAAGGTGCTGCATGGCGGCTACGACGCCTGGGTCGGCGCCGGCATGCCCGTCACCACCGACGTGCCGTCGCCGGCCAAGGCGTCGTTCGCGATCGTGCCGGAGGCGGGCAGCATCCTGATCGATGCCAAGGCGATGTTGGCCGCGGTCGGCAATCCCGCGATCGCGATCCTCGACGTCCGCGACGTCGACGAGTGGATCGGCGATTCGTCCTCGCCGTATGGCAAGGACTTCTGCCCGCGCAAAGGTCGCATTCCCGGTGCGGTGTGGCTCGAGTGGTACCGCATGATGAAGCCGACCGCCGAAGGCCCGCGCTTCAAGTCGAAGGACGAGATCCTCGCCGAATGCGCCACCGTCGGCATCACGGTCGACACGCCTGTCTATCTCTACTGCTTCAAGGGCGCACGGGCCTCGAACACCTTCCTGGCGTTGAAGAACGCCGGCGTCAAGGATGTGCGGATGTATTTCGGCTCGTGGAACGAGTGGTCGCGCGACCCGTCGCTGCCGATCGAGGAAGGTCTCCCGATGCCGGCGATGACCAGCAAAGCGGCATAGAAGCTGCATGAGATGCGCGTCCGGCCGCTGAAAAATGCGGCCGGATGAGCAGTTCGGAGGCGCTGACAGCGCAGGTGTGACAAAGGGGCGCAGCACATGTCGATTTTCGATGATCCGTTCGATGCCGATTCACGGGTGAATGCCGGTTGTATTTGCGGCGAGCATCGCAGCCCGGCCGAACACGAGCACGCCATGCTGGCGTTGCGCTGCGAGCCGGTCGCGGACTCCCAGGAGAAGCGCTACGAGAACGTCGTCGCATCGGCCGTGCTGCGCGCGGTGTTTCCGGAAGCCGCCACGCGGCGCGCGTTCCTGAAGACGGTCGGCGCCGCCACGGCGCTGGCTGCGGTCTCGCAGTTCTTCCCGCTGAAGACCGCGACGGAAGCGTTCGCAGAGGCCGGCACACCGGAGAAGAAGGATCTCAAGGTCGGCTTCATCCCGATCACCTGCGCGACCCCGATCATCATGGCGGCTCCGCTCGGCTTCTATGCCAAGGCCGGGCTGAACGTCGAGGTCGTCAAGACCGCCGGCTGGGCCGTGATCCGCGACAAGACGATCAACAAGGAATACGACGCCGCCCACATGCTGGCGCCGATGCCGATCGCGATCTCGCTGGGCCTCGGCGCTCAGCCGATCCCGTTCACCGTGCCCGCCATCGAGAACATCAACGGGCAGGGCATCGTGCTGTCGATGAAGCACAAGGACAAGCGCGATCCGAAGGACTGGAAGGGCATGAAGTTCGCCATTCCGTTCGACTACTCGATGCACAATTATCTGCTGCGCTATTATCTGGCCGAGCACGGCATCGATCCCGACACCGACGTGCAGCTGCGCTCGGTGCCGCCGCCGGAAATGGTGGCGAACCTGCGGGCCGACAACATCGACGGCTTCCTCGCGCCCGACAACATCTGCCAGCGCGCGATCTATGATGGCGTCGGCTATCTCCACATCCTGTCGAAGGAGATCTGGGACGGTCATCCCTGCTGCAGCTTCGCTGCCAGCCGCGAGTTCATCACCACGGCGCCGAACAGCTTCGCTGCGCTGACACGCGCCATCGTCGATGCCACCGCCTATGCGTCCAAGGCCGAGAACCGCAAGCAGATCGCCGAAGCGATCGCGCCGGCCAACTACATCAACGCGCCGGTGACCGTGCTGGAGCAGGTGCTGACCGGCACCTATGCCGACGGCCTCGGCGGTGTGAAGACCGATCCGAAGCGCGTCGATTTCGATCCGTTCCCGTGGCAGTCCTTCGCGGTGTGGATGCTGACGCAAATGAAGCGCTGGGGCCAGATCAAGGGCGACGTCGACTACAAGGCCGTGGCCGAGCAGATCTATCTCGCGACCGACACCCGCAAGGTCATGACCGACATGGGGCTCTCGCCCCCGAAGGACTCCTACAAGTCGTTCTCGGTGATGGGCAAGAGCTTCGATCCGACCAAGCCGGACGACTATGTCGCCAGCTTCAAGATCAAGAAGGCGTCGTGATGGGGATGATGGACGCGACCCTGCTGACCACGCCACCGGTGTCGTCCCGGCGAACGCCGGGACCCATACGCCGTGACCTCGCCTGGGGCTGGGATGGCAGCGGCAATCTTATCCATCCACTGAATTCGGTGGTTATGGATGCTGGCCTTCGCCGGGATGACGGCGGTGGGCGGGGCTGCTGATGAGCACATCACTCCGTCTGCGCGCCGCTGTCGTCTCGATCGTGCTGCTCGCCGTCTTCCTCGGCGCCTGGCACATCGCCACGCGCAGCACCGGGACGGCCGCCAACATGAGCCCGGAATACGCCAAGCTGATGGGCATGACGGCGACCCAGGGCAAGTCGGCGATGCCTGGACCGCTCGATATCGGCGCCAAGCTGTGGGAGCATCTGCGGCGACCGTTCTACGACAATGGCCCGAACGACAAGGGGCTCGGCATCCAGCTTGCCTTCTCGCTCGGGCGGGTCATGCTCGGCTATCTCATTGCGGTCGCCATCGCGATTCCGCTGGGCTTCCTGATCGGCATGTCGCCCTTGATGAGCAAGGCGCTCGATCCGTTCATCCAGATCCTCAAGCCGATCTCGCCGCTCGCCTGGATGCCGCTGGCACTCTACACCATCAAGGATTCCGGCCTGTCGGCGATCTTCGTGATCTTCATCTGCTCGGTGTGGCCGATGCTGATCAACACCGCTTTCGGGGTCGCCAGCGTGCGCAAGGAGTGGATCAACGTCGCGCGCACGCTCGAGGTCGGGAATTTCCGACGTGCCTTCACGGTGATCCTGCCGGCGGCGGCGCCGACGATCCTCACCGGCATGCGAATCTCGATCGGGATCGCATGGCTGGTCATCGTCGCGGCCGAGATGCTCGTCGGCGGCACCGGCATCGGCTACTTCGTCTGGAACGAGTGGAACAACCTCTCGATCACCAACGTGATCATCGCGATCCTGCTGATCGGCGTCGTCGGCATGGTGCTGGACCAGCTCCTCGCCCGCGTGTCGCGGCTCGTGACGTTTCCGGAGTAGGGCGTGCCATGACCGACAAGTTCATCTCCATCGAGGGGGTCGCCAAGCGCTACGACGGGGCGCGGAGCACGACGATCTTCGAGAACCTCTGGCTCGCGATGGCGCGCGGCGAGTTCGTCTGCGTGATCGGGCATTCCGGCTGCGGCAAGACCACGGTGCTCAATATTCTCGCCGGGCTCGACGCGCCGAGCGAGGGCGCGGTCATCGTCGACGGCCAGGCCATCGAAGGCCCCAGCCTCGACCGCGCGGTCATCTTCCAGAGCCATGCGTTGCTGCCGTGGCGGACGGTGCTCGGCAACGTCGCCTATGCGGTCTCCTCGAAATGGCGCAAATGGGATCGCGCCAAGGTCAAGGCGCATGCGCTCAAATATATCGAGCTGGTCGGCCTCGCCGGCTCCGAGCACAAGCGTCCCTCCGAGCTCTCCGGCGGCATGAAGCAGCGCGTCGGTATCGCTCGCGCATTGTCGATCACGCCGAAGATCATGCTGATGGACGAGCCATTCTCCGCGCTCGACGCACTGACCCGCGGCACCCTGCAGGACGAGGTCCGGCGCATCTGCGTCGAGACCGGGCAGACCGTGTTCATGATCACGCACGACGTGGACGAGGCCATCTATCTTGCCGACAAGATCGTGCTGATGACCAACGGACCCGGCGCGGTGCTGGCCGAGATCGTCGAGAACCCGCTGCCGAAGGACCGGCTGCGCGGCGATCTGCATCGCCACCCGCTGTATTATTCGTTGCGCAACCACATCATCGATTTCCTGGTCAGCCGCAGCAAGACCTTCACCGCGGAGACGCCGGACCACGATCCGCGCAAGGTGCCGGTGGTGAAGATCGGCCGGACCGAGCCGACGATCGTGGCGTCCAAGGCGGCCGACAGCGACGCACCGCAGGCGGTGGCGCGCTGACGCTCAGAAGAAACCCATCAACGAAGGCCCATCAAGGGAGACCAAGCATGAAGCGATCCGACCTCACCGAGAAGCTGCTCGACATCAAGCGCGAGAAGGGCTGGAGCTGGAAATACATCTGCGAAAAGATCGGCGGCTATTCCGAGGTGCTGATCGTCGGCGCCATTCTCGGCCAGATGAAGCTGACCAAGCCGCAGGCCGCCAATGCCGGCGAGCTGTTCGGTCTCTCCACGAGCGAAATCTCGATGTTGAACGAGACGCCGATGCGCGGCGAGGGCATTCAAATGCCGCCGACCGATCCCTTGATCTACCGCTTCTACGAGCTCGTGATGATCAACGGTCCGGCCTGGAAGGAGCTGATCCAGGAGGAGTTCGGCGACGGCATCATGTCGGCGATCGATTTCGACATGGTGATGGAGCGCCTGCCGAACGCCAAGGGCGACCGCGTCAAGATCACGATGTCGGGCAAGTTCCTGCCGTACAAATACTATGGCGCGAGCGGCAACGTGCCGGAATACGGATTCAAGGAAGAGTAGGAGAGGGGCGAGTAGCGAATAGGGAGTAGCGAATAGGGGTTCTCCACTATTCGCTACTCGCCCATTCGCTATTCGCCTGCTTTCACTGTCCCGCCTTGACCTGGGCCACGGCAGTCGCCAGCAGCTCGCTCATCTTCGCGCGCACATCCGCCTCGGTGACGGCCGCGCCCTTGGCGGTGAGATCGCCCAGCACCTTGCGCAGCACGTCGGCGTCGCCGGCCTCCTCGAAATCGGACGCGACGACCTCCTTGGCGTAGGCATCGGCGTCAGCGCCGGACTTGCCGAGCTTTTCGGCAGCCCACAGGCCGAGGAGCTTGTTGCGGCGGGCTTCCGCCTTGAACTTCAATTCCTCGTCATGGGCGAATTGCTTCTCGAACGCGTCCTCGCGCTTGTCGAACGTGGTCATGGTCGGAACTTCCAGTGTTGCCGAAAAGGGTTAACCGCGGAGGCGGTTGCGGGGCGGTGGCCGCACGCCTAAATAATTGGAACACCTTGTCAATACAACGGGCACGAGGCCGCAGGGAAGGGCGGTAAAACTCCTCCTCCGGGGTCTGGATCGATTGTGCTCGGGACACCAATGGGATAGGTTTCCCACAGGCCCGGTTCTTGTTCTGTTTCCTATGGATCCAGGCCCTCGCGGCAGCTCCGTCGTGGTCCTGTCCAAAGTCATCCGGAGCCCACCAATTTCATGGATTTCAACAAAACACGGTACATCCCAATGAGCCGTCGGCGTCGCATTTATGAAGGCAAGGCCAAGGTCCTTTACGAAGGTCCCGAGCCGGGCACCCTGATCCAGCACTTCAAGGACGACGCCACCGCCTTCAATGCCAAGAAACACCAGGTGATCGAAGGCAAGGGCGTCCTCAACAACCGGATCTCGGAGTACCTGTTTCAGCACCTCAACGACATCGGGGTGCCGACCCACTTCATCCGCCGTCTCAACATGCGCGAGCAGTTGATTCGCGAGGTCGAGATCGTTCCGCTCGAGGTCGTGGTGCGCAACGTGGCGGCGGGCTCGCTGTCGCAGCGCCTCGGCATCGAGGAAGGCACCCAGCTGCCGCGTTCGATCATCGAATTCTATTACAAGAACGACCAGCTCAACGACCCCATGGTGTCGGAAGAGCACATCACTGCGTTCGGCTGGGCGACGCCCCAGGAGATCGACGACATCATGGCGCTCGCCATCCGCGTCAACGACTTCCTGACCGGTCTCTTCCTCGGCATTGGCATCCGCCTGGTCGACTTCAAGATGGAATGCGGCCGGCTGTTCGAGAACGAGATGATGCGGATCATCGTCGCCGACGAGATTTCCCCCGATTCGTGCCGGTTGTGGGACATCAAGTCGAACGAGAAGCTCGACAAGGACCGCTTCCGTCGTGATCTTGGCGGCCTTCTGGAGGCCTATACCGAGGTCGCCAAGCGGCTCGGCATCCTCATGGAGAACGAGCGCCCGGCGGGCTCCGGCCCGGTTCTGGTCAAGAGCTAAAGGAATCAGAGACGTGAAAGCGCGTGTCACGGTGACACTGAAATCCGGCATCCTCGATCCCCAGGGAAAGGCGATCGAGGGCGCCCTCAAATCGCTCGGTGTCGACGGCGTCGCCAGCGTGCGCCAGGGCAAGGTGTTCGACATCGAGCTCGCCGGCGCCGACAAGGCCAAGGCGGAGGCGGCGTTGAAGGCCGCCGCCGACAAGCTGCTCGCCAACACGGTGATCGAGAATTACCGGGTGGAGCTGCTCGGGTAGGGGAACTCTCGGGGTAGGCAATGACTGCGGTCACCAACGAGCTGATGTACGAAGTCTTGAAGTCGATCCAGGCGCGGCTCGCGCAGGTCGACGGAAAGATCGACGAGCTGAAGTTGGCTGAACAGGCGTCGCGTACTGCCCAGATCGCTCTTCGTCAGGAGATCACTGGCATTCACCAGGAGCTCTCCGGGATTCATGCCACTTTGGTTCGCCACGAGGGCCGTCTCGATCGTATCGAGCGGCGCCTCGAACTCAACGATGTGCCGACGCTATGAAATCCGCCGTTCTCGTCTTCCCCGGCATCAACCGCGAACGCGACATGGCGCGCGCGCTGCGCATGATCTCCGGCCATGAGCCGGCGATGGTCTGGCACGCCGAGACCTCGCTGCCCAAGGGCACCGATCTCGTGGTGGTCCCCGGCGGCTTCTCCTATGGTGATTATCTGCGCTGTGGTGCGATCGCGGCCCGCGCCCCGGTGATGGACGCCGTGCGCGATCACGTCGCCAAGGGTGGCCTCGTGCTCGGCGTCTGCAACGGCTTCCAGATCCTGTGCGAATCCGGCCTGCTGCCGGGCGTGCTGATGCGCAACGACCGGCTGAAGTTCATCTGCAAGGACGTGCACCTGCGCGTCGAGCGCTCGGATTCGCCGTTCACCCGCGGCTACAATGCCGGCCAGGTCATCCGCGTGCCGGTCGCCCATGGCGAGGGCAACTATGCGGCGGACGAGGAGACCTTGAAGCGGCTCAATGGCGACGGGCGCGTGCTCTACCGCTATTGCTCGGCCGATGGTGAGGTCGGTGACCTCAGCAACATCAACGGCGCGGCGCATTCCATCGCCGGAATCGTCAACGAGAACGGGAATGTGCTCGGCATGATGCCGCATCCCGAGAATCACGTCGAGGACATCATGGGCTGCACCGACGGCCGCGGGCTGTTCGCCGGCCTCGTCGCGCATCTCGACCGCGCCGCCTGATCACCTCGCAACGCCGTCACGTGTCGTTCGGCCGCTCGCCGGCCGGACCCACAAACGACCGATTGGTGATCGAGGTTGCGGGACGTTCCTCCATCTCCCAGACGTCCTTGACGTCCGCCCCTGCCTCGATCCCGACGGTGCCCTGATGTCGACGCTGCCCCTCACTTGGCGCGCCTTGCGCTGGCTGCTCTTGTCCGCGTTGCTCTCGGTTGTCCCCGGCATCGGCGCGGCTCGGGCTGAGACACCGGCGGCAGCGCCCTCGGCCGCCGCGGCGCCGTTCGCGGTGAGCGGCTGGAAACCGCAGCGGCCGAACGGCGCCGACGTGACCTTCTTCCTGTGCGAGGACGCCAAATGCGGCCCCGGCTCGAAGGTGAGCTATCGACTCTACCCGCCCAACACGACCATGACGATCGAGCAATTCCGCGCGTCTCAGGAGCAGACCATCAAGCTGCTCGACCGGCGCGTGCCCGGCCAGACCACCACGATTCTCGGCGTCGATGGCGACAAGGGCACCGGTGTGCCGCGGGTGTTTCGTGTCAGGCGCCTGAAGGTGGCACCTGACGGGACCCGGGAATATCAGGTCAGCGGCGTGCTGTTCGGGGTGAAGGGCAGTGCGAGCCTGATCAGCTCGGCAGATAGCGAGAAAGGCAGCACCACCAACTTTGCGCAGTTTGCCATTCCCGTCCTGGTTCTGCTCGGGCTGCCGCCGCGGCAGTGACTGTAAGCGCGGCGGTTCGCGGAGCGGCGCTTCGCATCTTTGCCGATGCGGTCCTCGGCGCTCGGTGAAGGCGCCGTTCATCGAAATCGTTCCGCGCGATTTTTCTGAGCCGCCCGGCAACGCCGAGCGGCTGTTCGCGTTGTCCGCCCGCGAATGGGGCAGGGAACCAAGGAGGTTCTCTCATGACGACGAAACATTGGCTGGGAACGGCCGCAATCATTCTGGCGATCGGCACGGCATCCGGTGCTGCATCGGCCCAATCCGAGATGAAGCGCGAGGGCGGCCCCGCCGCTTCGTCGGCGCGCGAGGCGACGCGTCCGGCCGCGGAGGCGAAGGGCGAGGCCAAGGGTGAGGTGAAGAGTGGCGCTGCGGCCGCCGAGCGCGCAGGGTTCGAGGCGAAGCAGAGCGCGCAGGAGCAGCGCCGCGGCGAGCCTTCGCCGGCTGCAGGACGCGAGCAGGCGCAGGAACGATCGTCCGAGCGTTCGGCGCATGACGCCAAGCAAAGCGCCGAGAGCAAGGGCGGTGCAGCCGCCGAGCGCGCCCGCGATGCCAAGGACAGCGCCGAGTCGAAGTCGGCCACCGACAGCAAGCAGGCCGACAAGCAAGCAGACGGCAAGACCAAGGCCGAATCCAAGGCAGAGTCCAAGGCAGAGTCCAAGGCGCAGCAGGACCGTGCTGCGGAATCCAAGGCGGGCGGCAAGTCCGACCGCGAAGCGGATCGCAGCGACCGTAACGGCCCCGACAAGGACAAGACCCGGCAGAGCCAGGACGAACGCAAGACCGGCACGTCCGACAAGGCTGCGGACAAGACCGTCGACAAGCCGGACAACGACCGCAACAAGCAGGCCAATCAGCCCGGTGGCGCGGACACCAAGAGCTCGACTGCGCAACAGAACCCGCAGACTGGTCCGGGCGGCGCTGCTCCGCAGACCGGAGAGGCCAACAATCAGGCCCAGCCGAACGGCAACCGCACCAACGCCCAGGTTCAGGTCAACGACCAGCAGCGAACGCAGGTCGTCGATCGGTTGCGCCGTGATCGCGATCTCGACCGCGCGCGCACCGACATCAACATCCGCATCAATGTCGGCGAGCGCCTGCCGGAGCGCGTGCGGCCCCGTCCGCTTCCGACCGACATCATCGCGATCGTGCCGGAATATCGCGGCTACGAGTACACCGTCGTGCATGATGAGATCGCGATCGTCGATCCGCGCAGCCGCGAGATCGTCGATGTGATTCCGCAGAACGGCGTGCGTGCCGACCGGGGCTATGACCGCGGCGGCTATGGCGTGAGCTCGACCCGTATCGTGCTATCGGATGATCAGCGCCAGATCCTGCGTCGCGCGGCCACCGAGACGGGCACCGTGGGCTCGACGACATCGTCGTCTTCCACCTCGTCCGGCTCGAGCTGCCTGAGCCTGCGCCGCGTGCCGGACGAACTCGCCCGGGCCAATCCGGAGCTCGCGAACTATCAGTATCTGGCGATCGGCGAGCAGGTCATTCTGGTCGACCCGCGGGATCAGAAGGTGGTGCAGGTCATCGACCAGCAGCAGTAACACCCCGCGGCGAGTCCGCGGGTTCGAGGGCGGGAGCGCGACGCGCTTCCGCCCTTTTTTGATACAAAGGATGGCGTTCCGTACGACCATCGAACGTGCCGCGCGTCCTTGGTTTGAACCCTCTGTTGTCCGGACGCGTCAAACTGGCATCGTCGATCGGATCGGCGCGGAGGGCGGGATTGTCGGCCGCGCGCGGCCACGCTATCAACGTCGGCGTGTAAAGCCGTGAGTGGGGGATCTGCCGTGCCCGTCGCACTTGTCGTACTGCTGCTCGACATTTCGCTGATCTACCATGCATCGCGCACCGGGCGCATGCAGCCCTGGGCCTTCATCATCCTGATGGTGCCGATGATCGGCGCGCTGGCCTACATCGTGGTCGAGCTGATCCCCGAATGGCTCGGCAGTCACGACGTGCAGAAGGCGCGCAAGCGCGTCGCCAACAAGCTCGATCCCGAAAAATACTATCGCGAGTTGTCGGATCGCGTTGCCGTGACCGACACGATTGCGAACCGCGCCGCGCTGGCCGAGGAATGCGTGGCCGTCGGTCGCTATGACGAGGCCGAGCAGCACTACGACCACATCCTCAGCCTGCCGATGGGCCACGAGCCGCTGTTCGCCCTCGGCAAGGCCAGGGCCCAGTTCGCGCGCCGGCGTCCCGCGGATGCGCTGGCGACGCTCGACGAGCTGCAGAAGACCTGGCCGGACTACAATTCGTCCGACGCGCATCTGCTCTATGCGCGCGCCTTGCAGGACGCGGGCCGCACCGACGAGGCGATCGAGGAATATCAGGCGCTGCTGGACTACGCGCCGAGCAGCGAAGCCAAGGCCCGCTACGGATCGCTGCTCAAATCAGTCGGTCGCGTCGACGAGGCCAAGGTGGTCTTCACGGAGCTCCTGATCCAGATGAAGCGCTCCCCGCGCCACGTCCGGAAGGCCCAGGCCGAGTGGATCGCCGTCGCCGAAAAGCAGATCGCGGGGTAGCGGGGGCGGTTGGCGACGAACGCTCCGTCCACGCGTCATTCCGGGACGCGCGCAGCGCGAGCCCGGAATCCATACTCACGAACGGGCATTTGTCGCGAGCTGCGCGTGGCGCCGATCTCCGTCCCAACCACCGCTCGGGGTTATGGATTCCGGGCTCATTCGCGCTGCTTCAAAATGGCTTCGCCATTTTGTGCGCGAATGCCCCGGAATGACGGCGAGCTATTGGCTCCCGCTACGGCGAGCTCGCCGCCTCCGGCGTCCGCCGCTTCACCCGCTTGATCGTGCCGGAGAACGAGAACAGCGGCTTGGTGCCGGAATGCAGCATGCCGCGCAGGAAGATCAGCGACGCGCCGGCGCGGGTGACCTCGCCGGTGGCCTCGATCAATTCACCCTCCCGCGCAGCGTCGAGGAATTCGGAGGAGAACGACACGGTCACGCCCGGCCCCTGCAGGATGGGCGCGGCAAAGGCGAACAGGCAGTAGTCGGCGAAGGTCATCAGGCAGCCGCCATGGACGTTGCCGGCGCCGTTGAGGTGCTTCTTCTCGACCCGGAAGGCGCAGCGGATCGAGCCGTCCTCCTCCATCCGGTGCCAGAACGGGCCGGTGTGGGATTCGTAGCTGTCGCGCATCCAGGTGCGCCAGCCGGCGAACTCGCCTGATGTGGCGATGTGGATACCGGGGCGGTTCTCGAAGGCGGAACGGGACAGGTCGTGCACGTGTGGGGGCCTTTAATTGTTGATTTACCGTCTTAAATCCGATCAGTCGCCATTCTGCAAATATCCCACGGGGCGGTCCGGGCCAAAGCTCTGGACAGGGCGGAATAGGGCCGTAAAAGGCCTTTTCCCACTTGGCCTCTGTATCTATGAAGCAGGGTTCAAGGGACCAGCGGCCCACGGGCAAAGGCATCTCTCCATGCGCAATGAACCGCAGATCACCCCCGAGCTCGTCGCCGCCCACGGCCTGAAGCCGGACGAATATGAGCGCATCCTGAAGCTGATCGGGCGGGTGCCGACCTTCACCGAGCTGGGCATCTTCTCGGCGATGTGGAACGAGCACTGCTCGTACAAGTCGTCGCGCATCCATCTGCGCGGGCTGCCGACCAAGGCGCCGTGGGTGATCCAGGGCCCGGGCGAGAATGCCGGCGTGATCGACATCGGCGACGGCCAGGCCGTCGTGTTCAAGATGGAGAGCCACAACCACCCGAGCTACATCGAGCCGTACCAGGGGGCCACGACCGGCGTCGGCGGTATCCTGCGCGACGTCTTCACGATGGGCGCACGCCCGATCGCGTGCCTGAACGCGCTGTCGTTCGGCGCGCCCGAGCATCCGAAGACCCGGCATCTGGTGTCCGGGGTGGTGGCCGGCATCGGCGGCTATGGTAACTCGTTCGGCGTGCCGACGGTGGGCGGCCAGACCCGCTTCCATACCCGCTATGACGGCAACATCCTGGTCAACGCCATGGCGGTCGGCCTCGCCGACGCCGACAAGATCTTCTATGCGGCCGCTTCCGGCGTGAACATGCCGATCGTCTACCTTGGCTCGAAGACCGGCCGCGACGGCATCCACGGCGCGTCGATGGCCTCCGCCGAGTTCGACGATTCCTCCGAGGAAAAGCGCCCGACGGTGCAGGTCGGCGATCCCTTCGCCGAGAAGCTGCTGCTGGAGGCGTGCCTCGAGATCATGGCCGCCGATTGCGTGATCGCGATCCAGGACATGGGCGCGGCGGGCCTGACCTGCTCGGCGGTCGAGATGGGCGCCAAGGGCGACCTCGGCGTCGACCTCGACCTCAATTGCGTGCCGACCCGTGAGACCGGCATGAGCGCCTATGAGATGATGCTCTCCGAGAGCCAGGAGCGCATGCTCATGGTGCTGAAGCCCGAGAAGGAAAAGGAAGCCGAGGCGATCTTCCGCAAATGGGGCCTCGATTTCGCCGTCGTCGGCTACACCACGCCGAGCAAGCGCTTCGTCGTCAAGCATGGCGGCGACGTCATGGCCGACCTGCCGATCAAGGAGCTCGGCGACGAGGCGCCGCTCTATGACCGCCCGCATGTCGCCTCGCCGGCGCTGCCGGTGATCCATGCCCGCGAGGTCAAGGCGCCCCTGGACATCGTCCCGGCGCTGGAGAAGCTGATCGCGACGCCGGATCTGTGCTCGAAGCGCTGGATCTGGGAGCAGTACGACCACGTCATTCTCGGCAACACCGTGCAGCGCCCCGGCGGCGACGCTGCGGTGGTGCGCGTGCAGGACGGGCCGAAGGGCCTGGCGCTGACCGTGGACGTCACGCCGCGCTATTGCGAAGCGGACCCGTTCGAGGGCGGCAAGCAGGCGGTGGCCGAAGCCTGGCGCAACATCACCGCGGTCGGCGGCCGGCCGCTCGCCATCACCGACAATCTCAATTTCGGCAATCCGGAGCGGCCCGAGATCATGGGCCAGTTCGTCGGCTGCCTGAAGGGCATCTCGGAAGCCTGTCGCGCGCTCGACTTCCCCGTCGTGTCCGGCAACGTCTCGCTCTACAACGAGACCAATGGCCGCGCGATCCTGCCGACGCCCTCGATCGGCGGCGTCGGGCTGCTCGACGACTTCACCAAGTCGGCGAGCATCGCCTTCAAGGCCGAGGGCGAGGCGATCCTCTTGATCGGCGAGACCCATGGCTGGCTCGGCCAGTCGGTCTATCTGCGCGACGTCTGTGGCCGCGAGGAGGGCGCCCCGCCGCCGGTCGATCTCGCCGCCGAGAAGCGCATCGGCGACGTGGTCCGCGGCATGATCCACGCGGGCACCGCGACCGCCGCGCACGATCTCTCTGACGGCGGTCTTCTGGTCGCGCTCGCCGAAATGGCGATGGCCTCCGGCATCGGCGCGCGCCTGCTGGCTTCACCTGCTTCCATCGTGCCGCATGCCTATTGGTTCGGCGAAGACCAGGCCCGTTATCTCGTGACGGTGCCGGAGACCGAAGCCGGCCGCGTGCTCGCCAAGATGCGCGGCGCCAGCGTGCCGTGCACGCGTATCGGCACCACCGGCGGCACCGCGCTGGCTATCGCCGGCGAGGCTTCAGTCGAGGTTGCCGCGCTCAAGACGCGGTTCGAAAGCTGGCTGCCGAGCTACATGGGCGGTCGCACCGCATAACCCACCGCTGTCGTCCCGGACAAGCTATGACGGCGCGGGGCGCCGTCATAGCGCCGATCCGGGAACGATATTCCGTGACCGGAGTGGCTGGGCAGGCTGCTCGTTGACCTGCGCCAACAAAAAGGTCCTGTGGTTATGGGGCGCTGCGTCCGCAGGGACGACAGTGGAGTTTGTTGCGAGCGCCGTGGCCTTTCCCAGCGCGTCATTGCGAGCGAAGCGACGCAATCCAGGGCTCCGGCGGGACCCAGGAATGCTTCGTCGCTTTGCTCCTCGCATGCCGTTGAGAATGCCTACAGCACGCTCTTCGCACCGGGGATCTGCCTGAGTACCCAGGTCGCACCCCAGCTCAGCAGCACGCTGCCGACGAATGCGATCGTCGCCTTGGCGACGGCCGGCAGGTTGAGATCGAACAGCCAATACTGGATCCACAGCACGATGGGGTAGTGCACCAGGAACATGCCGTAGGCATCGGCCTGCATGCGGTCGAGCACGGAGAATTCCGAGCGGCGGTGGTTGAGGAAGTAGGACAGGATCGCGAACATCATCGCAGCGCTGAAGATCACGAACAAGAAGCCGTAGGCGGCTTCGTACCATTGCGGCAGCTCCGGCGGGTTGCCCAGCACCTGACGCTTGATCGTGATCAGCACCCACAGCAGCGCGTAGGGCACGATCGTGACCACGATCCAGGCGCCGAGGCCCCGCTGCGACATCTGCCCCTCTGCGGCCAGCAGGCCGCGCTCGAAATTTGCCGCGCCGATGCCGGCGCCGACATAGAAATAGGCAGCATAGAGCAGGATGCGGCTGGCCTGCACCGAGAACGGCCCGGCCTCGAACCAGTGGGTCGGCCCGAAATAGAGCCGGGACGGAATGTACAGCAGGCCCGTGATCAGCAGGAAGACGAAGAAGAAATCGCGCGGTTGGTCGAAGGCCCGCAGCGACAGCCGGTTGATCGGCTCGAGCAGGCGCGGCGAGAGTCTGTAGAGCAGTGCGGCCGATATGTCGAAAGCCAGCAGCACCCAGATGAACCAGATCGGACCGCTCGGCCACGGACCTTGGGTGACCGTCTTCCACCAGAAGGCGGAGAAGGTGGCCTCCGGATTGGCGCGCAGCTCGATCGCATAATAAGCGAGGGGAATGACTGTCAGCGCGGCGACGGCGAACGGCAGACCGAGCCGCAAGAGCCGGTCGCGCAGGTGCTGCATCATCGACTTGTGAGCAAGCCCAGACCAAACGAACAGCCCCGACAGGAAGAAGAACATGGCCATGAAGAAGCTGTCGGTGGCCAGCACGATGCCGTCGAAGCCGAGGAAGGAGGTCGAATCGGTGTGCCCGAAATAGGTGTAAGGAATCACGGCGTGATGCAGCAACACCACCAGCGTGAGGAACGTGCGGGCGTGGTCGAGCGCAGCGTTGCGCGCCCGCGCCCGCGGGCGGGCCTGAAGCTCCACCTTGGCGGCAGCCGCCGATTGCGTAACCGATATGACCATATACCCCCCAGCGCCGCTGCTGCCGTGCCCGCTTAGCCGATGATACTCCTGCATCGTCTCGCTGCGGAGGCGTGATGCGAACGTCGATTCCAAGGCTGCGCGAGCGACAATGAATCAGCTCGTGTGATTTTGGCGCCGCCAGCGCTGGAGCGTTGGCCCCGAGCAGGCGCATGACGGCGCCGGAATACCAGATGTCGTCGTCGGTGCTGCAAATCAGCAAGCGCAGCGGCCCGCAAGCCGTTTTCTCAAGCTTCGCCGATTATTCACACCCGATCTCGATACGAACGGACCGGCTACGAAGTTACGGACCGGGCCGCTCGAAGTTGCGTAAATTCCAGGCGGTTTGAATGGCCCAAGGAACCGGTTCCCGGCGGCGTCGTTAGTGAGGCGAACGCGCCGGGGACGGCGCTGCACCGGAGGACCATACCGTGACTCTTCTCAAATGGGCGCTGCTGTTCTTCTTGATTTCGGTGGTCGCCGGCATCCTCGGCTTCACCGGAATCTCGGCAGCTTCCGCGGACATTGCGCGGATCCTGTTCTACATCTTCCTGGTGATCTTCCTCGTGCTCCTGATCCTCGGACTGACGATCTTCAGGGTGTAGCAAGTCA
Source organism: Bradyrhizobium sp. SZCCHNS2022 (assembly GCF_032377575.1). Classification (NCBI taxonomy): domain Bacteria; kingdom Pseudomonadati; phylum Pseudomonadota; class Alphaproteobacteria; order Hyphomicrobiales; family Nitrobacteraceae; genus Bradyrhizobium; species Bradyrhizobium sp. SZCCHNS2022. The sequence continues at coordinate 940,336 of NZ_JAUHHZ010000001.1, forward strand.
TCGGATTGGATTTCCAGATCGACCGCTGCACCGGTGTCGCCAGCGGCGGTCGATCAGTTCAGCATCACTCGACCGCGACTTCCTCGATCCGCACCTTGTCGGGGTAGAATGCCAGATAGCCTGCAATCTCGGCCATCGCGGGGAAGGGCGTCTCGTAGCTCCAGATCGCATTCTCCAATGTCTTGTCGCCCGCGACGATGCTGAAATAGCTGGCGTCGCCCTTGTACGGGCAATGGGTGATGCGATCGGTTTTTCTGAGCGCGTCCATCGCGGCATCGGTCCGCGGGACATATTGAACAGCCGGATAGCTCGCTTCCTTCAGCGTGAGTGCGCCCGTGGTGTCGGCGATGACGACGCCATCGGCGAGCACCCGCACGCGCTTCGGGTTGCGGGCGATGCTGATCGGGTGGTCCGGCCCTGGAAGCTTCATGTCATACCCCTCAATGTCGAAACCGCCGACGCCATAGCCCCTCGCCATCCCCTTCTCGGGTGCGTCACCCGGTCCCGGGTCCGTTCTCCGGTCCCGGTATATAGTGGTTCCGAACGTGACCTCGAAACCCGTCCGCGCTAGTTTCGGCCATCACGGTCGCGCGAGAACGCCTTGATTCGTACCGTTCGACGGGCCACTAAGGGGAGCTGCAGCCGCGGCCCGCCGACAGAAGGAGATGCACCGGGATGCCCATGGATGCCCACGATATCGAACAGATGATCAAGGCCGCCATCCCCGACGCCCAGGTGACGATTCGTGATCTCGCCGGGGACGGCGACCATTACGCCGCGACCGTGATCTCCGAGGCCTTCCGCGGCAAGTCCCGCGTGCAGCAGCACCAGCTCGTCTATCAGTCGCTGCGCGGCCAGATGGGCGACGTTCTGCATGCGCTTGCGCTTCAGACAGGGGTGCCCGACCAGCGCTGATCAAGGCCGCAGACGGCAGCACGCATCCGGGGGAAGATGGCGTTGGACAATCCGCGTGGTGCGCTGTTCCGCGTGCTCGAGCCGAATCGGCACAGCCGGGTCACGTTCGTCGAGCTGTTCTTCGATCTGGTCTTCGTCTACGCGGTGACGCAGATCTCGCATCATCTGATCAGCCATTTCACGCCGCTGGGGGCCGCGCAGACGGCGGTGCTGTTTCTCGCGGTGTGGTGGGTGTGGGTCTACACCGCCTGGGTGACCAACTGGCTCGATCCCGAGAAGGCGCTCGTGCGAGGCCTGTTGTTTGCCTTGATGCTGACGGGCCTCGTGCTGTCGATGTCGATCCCGCGCGCGTTCGAGGACCGCGGTCTGTGGTTCGCGATCGCCTACGCCGCTATGCAGGTCGGCAGGACCGCCTTCTGGTTCACGGTCACGCCGCCGCAGCGGGCGCCGGTCCGCCGTAACGCCGCTCGTATTCTGTCCTGGCTCAGCGCCTCAGCCGTGCTCTGGCTGCTCGGCGGACTTGCCGAAGGGCCGGTCCGGATGGCGCTCTGGTGCGCCGCGCTCACGCTCGAATACATCTCGCCTGCTGTGCGCTTCTGGATACCGGGCCTCGGCGCGTCGACCGCGGAAGACTGGATGGTCGAGGGCGGCCACATGGCGGAGCGCTGTGCGCTTTTCATCATCATCGCGCTCGGCGAATCGATCGTCGTCACCGGCGCGACCTTTGCGGAGCTCGATTGGACCGGCGCCAACATCGCAGCCTTTGCCTGTGCCTTCGTTGGAACAGTCGCGATGTGGGCGGTGTATTTCAACCGCGGCGCCGAGGCTGGCTCGGAGATGATCTCGCGCTCCAGCCAGTCCGGGCTCATCGCGCGCTCGGCCTACACCTATCTGCACATGCCGATCGTCGCCGGCATCATCGTGTCGGCGGTGGCCGATGAGATCGTGCTCAAACATCCGCTCGGCCACAATGACGTCAAGACGGCCGCGGTGCTGATTGGAGGACCGTTCGTCTTTCTGGTCGGAACGATCCTGTTCAAGCGCGAGGTTCGCGGGTTTCTTCAACTGTCACATGGCGCCGGGCTGCTCGCGCTGGCAGGCCTCAGCTGGTTCGCGACCGAGCTGTCGCCCCTGGTTCTCTCGGCGCTGACGAGCGCGCTGCTAGCGATCGTCGCGGTGTGGGAAACGCTCTCGCTTCGCGCCAAGCCAGAGCCTCACGCTTCGGCGACGAGCGCCTGAACCGAGAACATCTTCTCAGCGTCGGTCCACACCGTCTGGACCTTCCAGCCTGAGCCGCGCGCCAGCGCGCCGAAGCGTTCGATGCTGTATTTGTAGCTGTTCTCGGTGTGAATGCTTTCCCCGGCGCGGAACGAGATCGTCGTTCCCAAAAGACGCACCGCCTGCGGCTTCCGTGCGATGAGATGCATCTCGATGCGGTGCTGCTCGCGATTGTAGATCGCACGATGGACAAAGGCCGACAGGTCGAAATTGCCGCCGAGCTCACGATTGATCCGCAGCAGCAGATTGAGGTTGAAGCGCGCCGTCACGCCGGCCGCGTCGTTGTAGGCGGCATGCAGCACGCGCTCATCCTTCTCGAGGTCGACGCCGACGATCATCAGCGCCCCGACGCCCAGGATCTCGCGCGCCGAGCGCAGAAAGCGGCAGGCCTCGTGCGGCTCGAAATTGCCGATGGTCGATCCCGGAAAGAAGCCGACCTTCGGCTTGCCTTCGATGGCGTCCGGCAATTTGAACGCCGTCGTGAAATCGGCGATCACCGGATGGACGGCGAGATCGGGGAAATCGCGGCGCAGGCTGTCGGCCTGTGCCGTCAGGAAATCGCCGGAGATATCGACCGGCACATAGGCCGCAAAGCGGCAGCTTTCCAGCAGCAGCCGCACCTTGGTGGTGGCGCCGGCGCCGAACTCGACCAGGGCCGCATCTCCCGGAATGATCCTGGCGATGTCGGCGCCGCGATCCCTGAGAATGCCGAGCTCGGTTCTCGTCGGGTAGTACTCCGGCAGCCGTGTGATCTGCTCGAACAGGTCCGATCCGGCGGCGTCATAGAAATATTTCGGCGACAGCTGCTTGGGCTGCTGCGTGAGACCTGCGACCGCCTCCTGCGCGAAGGCCGACGTCTTGTCGTCGGGCAGATGGGCGTCGGACAAAGCGTTGACGTGCACGTTCATGATACTCTCCTGGACGCGCACAGGCGCGACTCTCGGGCCTTGCTGCCGGCGGTTCAGGCGTAGTCCGCGAGCCGGAGGCCCGTGAACTGCCAGCGGTGGTGCGGATAGAAGAAATTGCGGTAGCTGACGCGGCTGTGGCTCGCCGGCGTTGCGAGCGACGATCCGCGCAGCACCAGCTGATTGACCATGAATTTGCCGTTATACTCGCCGAGCGCGCCTTCGATGGCGCGATAGCCCGGGTAGGGGCTGTAGGCGCTCCGCGTCCACTGCCAGACAATGCCGAAGGCGTCGTTGAGCTGATGGCCGCGCGCGGCGACCTCCCATTCCATCTCGGTCGGCAGGTGCCTGCCGGACCAGCGTGCGAAGGCGTCGGCCTCGTAGTAGCTGACGTGGCAGACGGGTGCGTTCGGATCGACGGATTTCAATCCGCCAAGCGTCATCATCCGCCACTCGCCTTCGACCTTGTACCAGTGCCCTGGCGCCTGCCAGCCTTCGCGGCTGGCTGCGGCAAAGCCGTCCATGAGCCAGAGCGTCGCCGTCGCATAGCCGCCGTCCGCCATGAAGGCGAGCCAGTCGGCGTTGGTGACGAGATTGCGCGCCAGCTTGACTGGGCCGACAAGGGTCCGGTGGGCCGGTCGTTCATTGTCGAAATGGTAGCCGTCACCGGCATGCCCCACCGTGTGGATGCCTTCGGGGAGACTGACCCACTCCTCGCTTGCGCCCGTCGGGGTCGGAAATGTCCAGGACGGATCGTAGGCGGGGGCGATCGGATTCTGCGCGAATGCATGCAGGATGTCGGTCAGCAACAGCTCCTGATGCTGCTGCTCGTGGTTGAGACCGACTTCGACGAGCGGCGCGATGGCGGCCAATGTGTCCGCATCGGCGTTGCGCAGGAAGTCCACCATCGCGGCATCGACATGCCGCCGATAGGCGGCGATGTCGGCCACCCCCGGCCGGGTGATCAGCCCGCGCTCGCCCCGCGTATGACGTGGGCCCGCGCTCACGTAGTAGGAGTTGAAGAGAAAGGCGTAATCCGCATGAAAAGGGGTGTATCCTCGGCAGTGTTGGCCCAGCACGAACTGCTCGAAGAACCACGTGGTATGGGCCCGATGCCATTTGGCCGGACTGGCATCCGGCATCGACTGGATGACCTGATCCTCCGGACTTAGCGGCGCCGCACGGCGCTCGGTCTCGCCACGAACGGCCAGAAAAGCCTCGATCAAGCTCTCGCTCTGGGGGGCCGAGCGGGAGGTCTGTCGCACGTCTGTGATGGAAAGCGGGGCCGTGGCGGAGGCTGAACTGGTCACGAGGGTCTCCGTATGCCTGCAGAAAACGACGTTCGGCGGAACAAGTTCCTTTGGACGGTTCGTCCTAAATAGGGGCTTGGTTACGGGATGAAACCCTCGTTCCGGCTATAATATTGCTGCCGTCAGGCTATCGTCCGGCAGGATGGCGGGGCTGCGCGCGGATCCTCGGCATTTTACTTTGGCTGAACAACGGTTTGCGCTACATATAGGACAGTGACCCGTCGAGCCGGGACGACCTGCAACCTGGCGCGATCAGAGCGGCACCGAGCCCCAGGCGTTCCTTGAGGCGCCCTAGAGGAAGCGAAGATGAGCATCGAGCAATTCATTGACAACGAAGTGAAGTCGAACGACGTCGTCCTGTTCATGAAGGGGACGCCGCAGTTTCCGCAGTGCGGATTTTCCGGCCAGGTCGTGCAGATCCTCGACCATGTCGGCGTCGGCTATAAGGGCCTCAACGTCCTGGAATCCGCGGAGCTGCGCAACGGCATCAAGACGTTCTCGAACTGGCCGACGATCCCCCAGCTCTATGTGAAGGGCGAGTTCGTCGGCGGCTGCGACATCGTCCGCGAGATGTTCCAGAGCGGCGAGCTGCAGCAGCTGTTCACCGACAAGGGCATCCCGGTCGGCACGGCGGCGTCCGCCTGAGCTATCCCGTCCGCAGCAGCAGACATCACGGCGTTGACGCCATCATCAACGCCGTGAACTGGTCATTGCTCAGCAGACGGCCGCCGAGCTCGGCGCGCGTCGCGAGCGATGTGCACCGATTGATCTAGAGGCGCTCGTGCCTTGATCCTCATGCGCCGCGCACGATCTCCCTGACATGTCCGATCGTTTCCTCGATCATCGCGGCTGACACATCGAGATGCGTGCAGGCGCGGATGCGGCCATCCATCATCGCCAGCAGCACACCGCGTTTGCGGAGTTCACTCACCATCTTGTCGCCGGAGACGCCTGTACCGTCCGGCTTGAAGAACACCAGATTGGTCTCGGGCTCCTGCACCTCGACGCCCTGAATCTGTGACAGCCCTCGGGCCAGCGCGCGCGCATTGGCGTGATCCTCGGCCAGCCGGTCGACGTGATGATCGAGCGCGTAGATGCAGGCGGCCGCCACCACGCCGGCCTGACGCATCGCGCCGCCGAGGCGCTGCTTCCAGCGCCAGACCTCGTCGATGAAGGCCGCGCTGCCGGCGAGCACGCCGCCGATCGGCGCGCCCAGACCCTTGGAGAAATCGATCCAGGCCGAATCCCAGCCGGCGGTCATGCCGGAAGCCGAAATGCCAGTGGCGACGGTGGCATTGAGCAGCCGCGCGCCGTCCATATGCGTCGCCATGCCGTTCGCCTTGGCGATCGCAACGATTGCGTCGAGATCGGCCTTCTTCCAGATCGTGCCGCCGCCGATATTGGCGGTCTGCTCGACGCTGACGACGGTCTGCGGCGGCTGGTAGCGGGAGCGCGGATGCAGCGCGGCGCGGAACGTCTCCGGCGTGAACTGGCCGTCGGGGCCCTTCAGCTGCGTCACCTGGAAGCCGCCGAGCGCGGCATGCGCGCCACCCTCGCGAGAGATGATGTGCGCGGTCTCGTGCGCCAGGATCTCGTCGCCGGGGCGACAGTGCACCAAGGTGGCCGCGACGTTGCACATCGTGCCCGACGGCATCAGCACCGCCGCCTCCTTGCCGAGCAGCGCAGCGACGCGGGCGGTCAGCTCGTGCACGGTCGGATCGTCGCCGATCTGCTCGTCGCCGACCTCGGCACGCGCCATCGCCTCGCGCATCGCGGCCGTGGGACGCGTCTGCGTGTCGGACAGAAGATTGACGCGCACGGGCGGCGCCTTGGGATCGCGCGGGGGCGGGGTGTAATACATCGGCAGTCCTCGTTCGGCTTTCACGTGAGGACCTTACCCAACTCGCATCGCTCCCGCAAAAAGCTCCTCCTCGATCAGGCCGCGCGCGGCGGATTGAGCCAGATGTCCGGCCGCCGCAACGGCCGGGCTTCGATCGGTTCGGCCACCAGCGCCGGCGCTTCGCTGCAATCGAATACCCAGGACTCCATCGGGCTGCGCCGCGAGGGTGAAAGAACCAATGACGCGCCCGGGCGCTGCCGTTTGATGTTCCAGCCCATGTTCACCGCGGCCCAGCCGACGAGCATGGTTTGCCACTCGTCAGCGGGTTCGGGAGAATTGTCGAGACAATGGAGAAGTTCGAGCGCGAACGGATCGTAGCGAAGTTGCGCGTCGGCAAAGGTGAGCCCGGTGCCGAGATGGCGGATCACATGGGCTGTCGCATCGGACTGGACGTGCCAGCAGGAGCGTTCGAGAAGGTCGAAGACGGTCGACGGATAGAGGCCGTCGTTGAAACGGTAGCGGATCCCCGAAAGCCGCGCGCGTAACGGTGAAGCGCGCAACGGCGGCAGAGGTGGAGCACCGACCGCATCGGCCGGCAACGCACCGAAGATGATATTGCGCCTGTTGAACTCCATGGCGAACGCCCCGCTACTTTACAACTGCGGGCAGTGAATCACGGGTCGGATTCGCTGTCAGCCCCAGGTGAGGCGATTCGGTGGCAAGTGTGGCATTCGGGAATCGGTTCGCCTCATCCGAAAACCCAAAGCAGACGTCCAAAAACAAAGGCCCCGGCGCGTGCCAGGGCCTTCGGATTATCAAATGTGGGCGGAGCAGCGCTCCGTCAAGATCAGCGCGAGTAGAACTCGACGATCAGATGCGGCTCCATCTGCACCGCGAACGGCACGTCCGACAGCGCCGGGATGCGGATGAACTTCGCGGTCATCTTGGAGTGATCGACCTCGATGTAGTCGGGCACGTCGCGCTCGGCGAGCTGGCTGGCTTCCAGCACCACGGCGAGCTGCTTCGAGGCTTCCTTGACCTCGATCACGTCGCCCGGCTTGACCTGGTAGCTCGCGATGTTGACCTTGCGGCCGTTCACCTTGATGTGGCCGTGGTTGATGAACTGGCGCGCGGCGAACATGGTCGAGACGAATTTCGCGCGGAACACCACGGTGTCGAGACGGCGCTCGAGAATGCCGATCAGGTTCTCGCCGGTGTCGCCCTTGAGACGGCCAGCCTCGACATAGATGCCGTGGAACTGACGCTCGGAGATGTTGGCGTAGTAGCCCTTCAGCTTCTGCTTGGCGCGCAGCTGCACGCCGAAGTCGGAGAGCTTGCCCTTGCGGCGCTGGCCGTGCTGGCCGGGGCCGTATTCGCGGCGGTTGACGGGGCTCTTCGGGCGGCCCCAGATGTTCTGGCCCATGCGGCGATCGATCTTGTACTTCGCCTCACTGCGCTTAGTCATCGCGTCCTCTTCAGTCTTTCGTTCGGGTTTGAGGAAACGCGCCCTCCTGTGTGTCCCGGGAACCGGGTCCACCGACAGGCCCATCCCCAAAGCATGAAGGGAGAAGGCCACGGGTCGCGAAACGCAACGCGGGCCGAAAGCGGCCCGCGAGCAGGGCGGTTCTTAAGGGAGAAACCGCTGACTTGTCAAACCGTAACCGCCGATTTTGCCGGCAAATCACCCCTGCGGCCTCCCGACGGAGGTGATTTTCGGCCGTTTCCCCTCGCAGTCCCGGTCGATCCCCGCCAATCCCGGCCCGAGAGCCGATGAAGCCCTCAGCTCGGCCGCGATCTCGCCGTTCAGCACCTCTTCGAGCCGGATCGCGGTCCTGGCGATCATCGCGCCGTCGGTCACCCGGTGATCCCAGCGGATCAGGATGTCGATGGTCTGGTCCGGCCGGACGACGTCGTAATTGATGATGAACGGCCCCGGGCTCAGGGCGTGCAGCCGGCCGCCTCCGCAGGCGGCGATGCTGGTGACGGAGAAATTGCCGAACCAGTTGGCGCGCTGGCGGCCGAAATTCAGCCCGACCCACCAGGCGAAGCGGCGCAGCGGGAGCGGTAACCGGGTCGCCCGCATGATCTTGCGGAACATGGCGACATCCTCGACCGGCGCCTCCTTGCCCTGCCGGATCATGGCGTCGATCTCGGCCAGCGACATCGTCTCCGGCCCGGAGACGCGCTGGGGCAGCACGCAATCCTCACCATTCTCGACCCGGGCGATGGTGACGGTAGCCACGCTGCGCGGCAGCTCGTAGAAGCAGCGCCGCGGCCAGCCGGTGTAGAGGGTGCGCAGCACCGGCTCGTCGCGGGCGATCAGCGCGAACGCCTTGACGAAAACAGCGGCGAAACCGGGCGGACGGACGGCCGCTGCGCGGGCGTCCAGCAGCGGACCGATCCGGACCGCGCGGGCCACGGACACGAACGGCACGTCGCGCGAGGCATGCATCAGATCGATGATCAGACGGCGGTGCAGCGAAATCGGCCTGGTCGTTCCGCGCATCCTGAAACCTGTCGCTCCCCGTTGGTTCTGATTGGCCTGAGCCGGGTCCCGGCGGCTGCTGCTGTTAACACCGCGAGCCGGGTTACGGAAGCGCCGGTCTATGGCGCGGGCGAGGCGAGCGGCTTGGTCTTGTCGACCACGTAGACGCCGAGCACCTTCAGCCCCTTGTCGCCGTGAACCTTGGCGTCATGAACGACGCCGGCCGGGATCTGGAACGAATCCCCGGCCTTGAGGTGCCGGTCCGGCTGCCCCTCGACGATCAGCTCGGCCTCGCCCTCCAGGATGTAGGCGGTCTCCACACCCGGGTGGGTATGCCGCCCCGCGGCGCCGCCCGCCGCGACCTCGGCCATCGCCTGGACGATGGTATAACCGTCCGGAAAGTCGGTCTTGTTCAGCACGGTGCGCTTGATCGCCGGCTGCTGTGCCAGCGCGGCGCCGAGCCCGAGCACGGCCAGTGACAGGCCGAAAATCGTCTTCTTCATCATGAGCTTCTCCCCTAATGTTGTTTTTCGTTCGGAACGTGAAGCGCGAGCATCCGACTCAGCGTTTGATCCCCTCGAAGCTTGCGGCAATCCCGCGCTGGAACAAGGACCAATCGAATCCGAGCGCCAGCGCGAGGTAGCCGCGTTCGATCATCGCATTGGCCTGCTCGGCCGAGCGCGCCGCGCCGCCGATCGGCACGCCGGATCTGAGGATGCCGGCCTCGGCGCGGGCGATGAGCGATTTGACCGTGGGATCATCGAGTTGTCCGCGCTTGTTGATCGAGGTGGCCAAGTCGCCCGGGCCGATCACCGCGATGTCGATGCCGGGGGTGGCCATGATCTCGTCGATGCGCTCGACCGCCTCGACATGCTCGATCGTGACCATGCAGATCATGTCGTCGTCGGCGGTCGCCATGTACTCGGCCATCGACACGTTCCAATGGAACGGCGCGTGGAACGGGCCCCAGAGACGGTCGCCGCGCGGCGGATAGCGCACGCTGCGCACCGCCTTCTCGGCATCGCTGCGGCTCGAGATCATCGGGAAGTTGATACCGAGCGCGCCCAGGTCCATCGGCGCTTTCGCCAGATGCGGCTCGTTGGCGGCGATGCGCACCAGCGGCACGCAGGGCGTCCCCGCCGTGGCCGTGATCATCGCATGCGCGGTGGAGAGGTCGATCGGCCCATGCTCGAGGTCGACGATGATCCAGTCGAGCTGCTGCGCCATGATACGCACGGTCTGGATGCTCGGGATGGTCGCGATGGCGCCGAAGGTCGGCCGCTTGTCGCGCCAGGCCTGCTTGAGGCGGTTCAGCGGTTTGGGAGCGGCGGACATCGGGTGTCTCCGTCAGGCCGGCACGCGGCCGCCGAAAAACGGCATGAGCGCCCGGCTGAGCTGATGCGGCTTGTTCGAGGTGAAGATCATCGTGGCGCCGCCGTGATCGACGCGGTCGGACTGCGGGCCGAGCAGATCGACGACGCGGCGCGCGATCGCCGGCGCCGGATCGATCCAGGCGACCGGCCAGGGTGCCAGCCTCTGCAGCCGGTCGAGCAGCAGCGGATAATGCGTGCAGGCGAGCACGACGGTGTCGGTGCGGGCGCCGGCGTCGTCGGCATCGCCGGTGAAGCAGGGCGCGATCTCGGCCGCGATCGCGGCGTCGCTGACGCTGGTTCCGCTCAGCGCAGCCTCCGCCAGCGAGGCCAGCTCCGGCGAGCCGACCAGCGTCACGGCGCAGCCCTGCGCGAAATCGCGAATGAGCGCATGGGTGTATTCGCGCTGCACGGTCGCCCTGGTGCCGAGCACGGAGACGCGCTTGGTCTGCGATTGGGCGCAGGCCGGCTTGATCGCCGGCACGGTGCCGACGAAGGGCGTGGTGTAGGCGGCGCGCAGCGGCGCCAGCGTCTGCACCGAGGCGGTGTTGCAGGCGATCACGATCAGGTCGGGCTGGTGTGCCGTGATCAGTTCGCCCATCAGCGGCACCACGCGCGCGATCAGCGCCGGCTCGCTGTGATGGCCGTAGGGAAAGAAGGCGTCGTCGGCGACGTAGACGTAATGCGCATCGGGCCGCGCCCGCACCACCTCGCGCAGCACGCTGAGGCCGCCAAGGCCGGAGTCGAATACGAGAATCGTCGGGCGGTTTGTCACGTCGCGAGTGTACCGGATTGGAAAGGGCGGTTCAGTCGGTTTTTCTGCGGGATTTGGCGGGAGTAGGGCGTCTCGGTGTGTTCCGGTGGCGGGAGCGAAGGTTCAAACATGCATCCGTGAGCCGCGCTGGCCGCCGCAAATTCAGTGTCATCCCGGCGAATGCCGGGATCCATACCCACCGGCGGAATTTGTTGCGCAAGGCTGGCAGCTCCATCGTGCCTCACACGACTGCCGCGGAGTCTGCGTCCCGGGTCGGCGCCGCGCCGCCGCTGTCGCGTCGCCGCAGCTTGCCCGGACGACAGCGGAGGGTGGAGCAGCGAGCTGACGTCTCTCGGGAAAACGGAAGCTGCTCGCCACAAAACCCGGTGTCATCCCGGCGTACGCCGGGATCCATAACCGCCGGCGGAATTTGTTGCGCAAGGCTGGCCGCTCCATCGTGCGCCACACCACCGTCGCGGAGTCTGGGTCCCGGGTCGGCGCCGCGCCGCCGCTGTCGCGTCGTCGCAGCTTGCCCGGGACGACGACGGAGTGTGTCGGCACGGCATCTCATCCTCGCACCCGCTGTCGCGTCCGAGTGTTGCTCGTCTCATCGCCCTCTCGAAAATGAGGGCGCGGGGAAGGCCGGGTGCCGGTCGCACCCATGGCCCGCCTGCAACAAAAAAGCAGGCGGCAGTCACCACAGGTACGGGCCGGATCATCCGGCCTTCCCCGCGCGATGGCTCTACGGCTTATACGTGATCTCCCCGGGGACCGGCTTTTGACCCCGTCGCCTTGCGCGCTCGTCCAGACTTTGCGACGCAGACTTGGTCTCGGCACCGGGAGACCAGGACCACACGATTTCGCCGTGCGCATCGGATCGTTCGTCGGCATGATCGCTCACGCTGCAACCCGATACGCCCACCGCATCCCGCACTCCACGCTCGTGACGATCGCGATGCGCCCCTCAAGTGAGGCGGGACGCGAGACCATAGCATGGCATTCGGGAAAACGGAATAGAAATCTTCGTCTGCCGTGCTGATCTGGCGATCGCTTCGTAACGATTTGGAAAATCTTATTTTAGGGTTGTCGTGATAGCGCCTTGCGTCTGCGCACCCGGACATACTTGCTGGCGAATTGAAAAAGGGGGGGGCTGCGGCTGATAGGGCGATCGCAACGCCGGTCGACAAGCCCGGAGGTTCATTCGGACGATTTCGCTTTGGAAGAACGGTTGCGAAGTTTGAAGGTGACTGCATGACGATTAGATTTGATCCGGACCTGCGACGTTCAACGCATGTGGAAAGCGGTCTGGCCGTTCAATGGGTGCGCGACGCGCCTCCGATGGAACGCTCGACGCACTTCAAGTTGCTTGTCGGCGGAGTCGAAGTGCCGTTTACCGCCTCCTACGATTACGGCGAGGACAAGATCAAGAAAGCAAATCCCGATATCGGCGCTATTGAACTCGATCGCCTTTCCACGGCGCTGTGGGAGAAGAACTACCGAGCAATCGATATTGAGGCCAATTTCGACAAGCAGATATTCGTGGAGGTTTGGCAAGACTTGGTTTTGCAGGGCCACAGTAGCTATCGGATTTCGACCTACTACACGGCAATTCGGACGCCCCACGCCACCGAAAAGAACGAGTGGAAGTGCCAAGGATGAGCCCTGAATCTGACTATTCGTCGCCTCCGCCAGAGAAGATCTTCGAGCCGACGAGTGTCGACGAATTGCTCGAACTGACGGCTTTCCTCCAGGCTGACGAAGCGGCCCGACGGGTATTCGAGCGTGCCGGCATGCATGGCGATTTCACAACCGAAGAAGTCAACGCAATCGAGCTGGCGCTGGCCGATTTCGTTGCCCGCAGGAGCTGGCGGGCACGAGGTCTCAAGGTCACCAGATTCGTTCATGATTTCTGCGGAAAGGTCCCGTTCCCGCCGCTCGACGCCACGCGTGATCCTATGCTCTTGAATCTTGCGGTCACGCTCGCGCGATGGATTGGCGCCGGCGCGATTTCCGGTGCCGACGATCCGGCGGCTCGCGCCTTCCTGGAGGATCGGTTCTTTCAACGGGCGGGCGATCGCAGCGGCATCCTCACCAAAAAAGCGAGGGCGGAAGAGGTGATGTGGATGGCACGCGATTTGATGGCCAACTCTGCCTATTGGGGCATCATCAAGGAGGTCATCAAGAAGGGCGAATTTGCTGCCGTAGACGACGACCTTCTGAGGGATGTCGTGACGCCACTCGAGGACGCGATCACGGTCAAGTATGGGCTGATCAATCGCGGCTATCTCGGCGCGCACAGTCTCTTGCGCGCCATTGCGATGGGTAAGATCGAAAGTTTGGATTCGCCGGAGGCGTGGCAGTCCATTCGCGCACGCAAGATGTTTGTGCAGGACTGAAGGACACGAGCGATGGCTCCGGAACAGTGAATGATTGCTGATACCGGCGCGCCTCGCTGTTCCCGATGTGCCGCATCAGATCACTGAACATGGCAACGACCGCGCGCGGACTTTCGTTGGTGAGCCGGGAGGCCGCTTTTTGGCCCTTAGCAGCGTTCATGAGTGAAGGCTCAAGCAATGGACACTGTCTACGTGATCCTGCTGATCACGACGCTCGTTCTGAGGTTCGTCGCAACCATCCTATGGAGGCAGCGTGGCCTAGGAGCGACGTTGTGGTCATTCGCAACTTTAAACTGATATAAGTTGGCGGTTCGTGTTCTTCTCAATCGCGATCACCTTCAGCCTCACCTGAGGACTTCACAGCCTCGAGCAGCGACGGTGATAGGGTTCGCGAAGGGCTCAGAATCGCTTCCTTGATTGGAAAAGGATGATCACAGGGCATGACGAAACGTCGGCGGCGAAACAAGGGCGGCGATAAGCAAAGCAAGGGTGACCGGGAACCAGGCGCGCCCGGTACGCTGCGAGGGTACGCAACGGGCGAGCTTTGGGAAGACCGATATAAACGTGTGCGTCCCGAAGCTTATGCTCCTGTACCGTTCGCGGAGTTTGGTGCCACTACGGAGCAAGATGTCGCGGCGCTGACGCAGGCCTACTTGGACGATTCTCGGATGACGGCCATGTTCGATGTGGTCGGGACGCATCAAATTTTGTCGGATGCCCAGCAGCGAGAAGTCGATGCGTTCAGCATCCACAATTCGACAATCGATTGGAGCGACTACGATCCGGAGCTGGTTCCTGTTGCGGTGGCGCTGGCCCGTCGTGTGAATGCCCGACAGATTCCCGGAACGTCTTCTGCTGAAGCCGATGAGTTCATTCGTGACAGGTTTTTCGCGAGACCTGACAGTCACTCGGCGCGCATTCCAGCGGTGGAATTCGGTCATTACCCTCCCGCCGCGGAGTTGCTGGACGCTGCGCGATTTCTCTGTTCGCAGGAACGTTACCGGACTTTCATCTTCGACAGATGGGAAAACTGGAGCGAGCAACACAGCCAAGAATTCCTCGATGAGTTCGTTGTGTACATGTACGGAGTACGCGACGCCTACATTCAAACTCACGGTCTGCGTGTGCGTAGGGATTTTTGGGGGGATGTTTCGGGCCTGATGGAGATGCTACGGACCGGGGAGTTGAGTTCGCTCGATGAGCCGCGTGCCCTGAATCTCATTCGAGATCCCTCAAATTCATTCTTTTCGCGTGAGGCGGTGAAAAACACGCCGCGAAAAACGGACAGCTAGGTCACGCATTCAATGACAATTGGTCATTGTCAACGCCAACTCATTTCTCAACATGTTTCCCCGGGAGGCGAGAAATTACGGTGACAGCGCTGGACTGCACCCCTCAAGGGAGGCGGGATAGCGAACCATAGCATCCTGATTTTATCGCGTTTCAAAGTCCTCTGGAGCGGGATGAGCTGCTCCGCTTCGACCAACGGCAGCATCTGAATAATATTAGTCTTGACTAATGAATTAGTGATGGCTACTGTTTCGGCATGGTCGAAACCGAAACCATCACCACCGTCATGCGCGCCTTGGCCGACCCGACCCGCCGGGCGGTGTTCGAGCGCATCGTCGACGCCGACGAGATCACCGTGGTCGAGCTGACCCGCGGCAGCTCCGTCACGCAGGGCGCCATCTCGCAGCATCTGAAGGCCCTGAAGCAGGCCGGTCTGGTCTGTGAGCGGCCCGAGGGGCGCAAGGTCTACTACCGCGCCGAGCCGCGCGGCCTCGCGCCGCTGGCCGACTGGATGAGCCATTACGGCGCGTTCTGGCGCGACCGCTTCGCCGATCTGAGGAAACTGCTGAAGGACATCGACCCATGAATCAAAACGTGAAGCCGGACACCCAGGCCATCGTGGTGGAGGAGATCTTCCCGCATGCGCCTGATGTCATCTGGAAGGTGCTGACCAATGGCGAACTGATCGGCCGGTGGCTGATGGCGCCCACGGGGTTCGAGGCCAAGGTAGGAACGCGCTTCACCTTCCAGACCAGGCCGGCCGGCGAATGGGACGGCACCATTCATTGCGAGGTGCTGGAGGTCGTGCCGAACGAGCGGCTGTCCTACGCCTGGAAGGGCGGTCACGCGGGCAATGTCGGCTACGGCGCGCCATTGGAAACCGTAGTCACCTTCAGCCTTGCCCAAGCGGCGAGCGGCACGCGCCTGCGCCTCGTCCATTCCGGCTTCGTGCTTCCCGCCAACGAGACCGCGTATCGCAAGATGGGCGAGGGCTGGAAGACGGTGGTCAAGAAGCTCGATCAGCTCGTCACCGACGAGACATCGTTGCAGCGGCCGCATTGAAGCAACGGAGAGCTCACATGACAAACGTCTATGCCGGCGGCTGCGCCTGCGGCGCGGTGCGCTATGAGATCAAGGGGGAGCCCGCGGTGATGCTGGACTGCCAATGCCGGCAATGCCAGCGCGACAGCGGCACCGGGCATCAGTCGCACCTCACCTTCGTCGCGGCGGAGGTGAAGGTCGACGGCGAGGTGTCGCACTGGCAGACGACCGGCGACGGCGGCACTGTGAAGCGGCGCGCGTTCTGCCCGACCTGCGGCTCGTCGATGCACATGACGTTTCCGGCGATGCCCGATGTCTTCATCGTCACGCCGGCAAGCCTGGATGATCCCGGCCAGTACAAACCGCAACTGGTCTCCTGGACCGCGGCAGGCTATCCGTGGGATCATCTCGACCCGGCGCTGCCGACCTTCGACAAGATGCCGCCGCGGTGAGTGGGGTGCTGCGGTGACAGGTCTGGATTATCGCCGCAGTCCTGTCGCGCATGACGTTTGATCTGTCGGACCAGACTGCTTCCACGTCGTCATGGCCGGGCTTGTCCCGGCCATCCACGTCGTTCGGCGCACTCCGATGGACGTGGATGCCCGGGCCTTCGCCGCGCCGAAGCGGCTTCGGCCGCGCAGGCGGGACAAGCCCGGGCATGACGGAGTAACAAATTGGCCGTGGTTCCTGCCGCGATGGGCTCATTCTTCTATGCGACGGACCTGACTTTGCCGAATCCTTCCTCCCAATGAAATTCAACGAGCCACAGACCCAAGACCCTCGCGCGGACGTTTAAGCTCCGGGACCGAAGCCGGTGTCTTGGAGATCCGCATGGCGCCAGAGCCTGCACAATCGACCGTCTATTTCGACGGCTCCTGCCCGCTGTGCCGGGCGGAGATCGGCTACTACAGCCGCACCGATCAGGCCGGCGCGCTGTGTTTCGTCGACGTCTCCAAACGGGGTGCTGAGACACCGGAGGGCCTGACTCAAGGGCAGGCGATGGCGCGGTTTCACGTGCGCGCCAGTGATGGGCGGCTGCTCTCGGGCGCCGCCGCCTTCGTCGAGGTATGGCGCCGCCTGCCGCGCTGGCGCTGGGCGGCGCGGGTGGCGTCCCTCCCGGGCGCGCTGACCGTCCTGGAGCTCGGCTACCGGCTGTTCCTTCCAGTGCGACCGTTCATCTCGCGCAGTCTCGGGCGTATCCTGCAGCGTGAGAAGCAGGAGGGACGCGGAGCGTGACCGGGGATGCTGGCGGTGAGATGTCGCGCTTGATCGATTGGTTCTTCCGCAATCGCGAAACCGGCGAGATCACCATCGCGCAGATGCCGAACCCGGCGCTGTGGATCGTGCTGGTGGGAAGCGTGGTTGGCTGGATCTGGCACCCACAAGGGCGAATGGGCGCCAATCTCGATTGCCTGGTCAAAGCCAGTCTGGTCGTCTGGGCGATCGATGAGCTCGCGCGCGGCGCCAATCCCTGGCGGCGCTGCCTCGGGGCGGCTGTGCTGATCTATGAGGTCGCGACCGTGATGTGACGAACCCTCGCTGTGCGCGGCGATCGGCCTTCCGACGCGTTATGACGATAAGGCCGCAGCCGACAGACAATCGTGAGCTGTTCGTCGGTCGTTGCGTAGCGTGGGCAAAGCGCCGCCGCCAGCGGCGTGTGCCCACCGTCGGGCGGCAGGCGCGGCAGTGAGATGGTGGGCAGGGCGCCATGACGAGCTGGTTGTGACGCGATGGCGCGGCCTAGCCGCGCCCGGCGCGTCAGTCCTCGTCGTGCTCGGCCTCGTCGAGCTCCTCCAGCTCCTCGCTGGCGTGGTCGATCACGTCGATGGCCTGCTGGACCTCGACGAGGCTCTTCACCGCAGTTTCGGTGTCGCCCTTCTTGTAGCCGGCCGCAACGGCCTTGGCCAGATTCAGGCGCAGCTCGACCAGCACGTTGCGCGCGGTCAGGAAGATTTCGAGGTCGTTGTCGGCCATGTTGCTCCTCGTCAAGGCTATGTCCATCAATTGGTAGCCCGGGCGTATGGCGGGCATATGTCGGATCGGGTGGGGATCCGCATGACGGCTGTCGTGTCGCTCACCGCGCGCAGCGCTTGGCTGTGTCCGAGCGTCCGCGGTGCCCCTCCGTCCGGGCGGCCGAGCCGCCGCGATCAGCGCGGGCTGACGAGGGCGGCTGGCTTTGCACATCCTCGGAGACATGCTGGTGGCGTCCCTTCTTGGCAGCGCTGCCTCGGCGGCGTGCTGATCGACGTGATCGCAGCCGTCGAATGGACATGAACCGGTGTGAGTTCAGGCGCTGGGGATGTCTCGTGCTTGACCTGCATCAACTGACGCGGGCGGCTGCTGACCGATGGTCGGGGCGCCGTCCGGTGTCACGGGAACGGGACTGGAACGTGCGACGCGTGCTGCCACGGCAGGAACAACGGTTTGACGAGTCCGACTACCATCAACGAGGCGAATGCTGCCGAGCATCCGGGCACCGCCCCGGTGTTTCGCGCACGCAAGCTCTCCAAGACCTATCGCATGGGCGAGGTCGAGGTGCATGCGTTGCGTGACGTCGATCTCGACATTTACGAGGGCGAGTTCGTGGTGCTGCTCGGCCCCTCCGGCTCCGGCAAGTCGACCTTGCTGAACATCCTGGGCGGGCTCGACAGTCCGACGTCTGGCGATGCGCAGTGGCGCGATCATCAGCTGGTTGGCGCCGATGACGCCGAGCTCACGCGCTACCGGCGCGAGCATGTCGGCTTCGTGTTCCAGTTCTATAATCTGATCCCGAGCCTGACCGTGCTCGAGAACGTCCAGCTGGTCACCGAGATCGCCGACCGGCCGCTCGACCCGCTGGAGGTGTTGAAGCTCGTCGGCCTCGAGAAGCGGATCGACCACTTTCCCTCGCAATTGTCTGGCGGCGAGCAGCAGCGGGTCGCAGTGGCGCGCGCCATCGTCAAGGCGCCCGATGTGCTCTTGTGCGACGAGCCGACTGGCGCGCTCGACTACGAGACCGGCAAGGTCGTGCTGGCTGCGATCGCGCGCGCCAATCAACGGCTCGGCACCACCACCATCGTCATCACCCACAATGCGGCGATCGCCGGCATGGCCGACCGCGTGCTGCGGCTCGGCGGTGGCCGCATCGTCGGCGAGACGCGCAATCCGCGGCGGCTCTCGGCCGAGGAGGTGACGTGGTGAGCCTGCTCAACCGCAAGCTCTGGCGCGACGTCGGCGCCATGCGCGGGCAGGTGATCACGATCGCGCTGCTGGTGGCCGCGGGGGTCGCCGTGTTCGTCGGCTCGATCTCGACCTATCAATCGCTGCGCGACGGCTGCGAGCAGTTCTATGCGCAGGCGCGGTTTCCGCAGGTCTTCGTCACCTTGAAGCGCGCGCCGCTGGCGCTGGTCGCGCGGCTCAACGCCATCGATGGGACCATCGCGGTCGAGCCGCGCATCGTGCGCGAGGTCATCGTCGACGCGCCGGCCGCGTCGCAGCCGGTGTCGGCGCGCCTCGTCTCGCTCAGCCGCGCCGGCGACGAGCCGCTGGCCCGGCTGCATCTGCGCCGCGGCACGGCGCCCGGGCCGGGTGATGCGCGCAGCGCCGCCGTCAACGAGGCCTTTGCCGAGGCCAACGGGGTGAAGCCGGGTGACGAAATCCGCGTGCTGCTCAACGGCCGGCTGCAGGCGTTCCGGGTCTCCGGCATCGCGCTGTCCTCGGAATATGTCTACGCCGTGCGGCCGGGATTGCCGATCCCGGACGATCGCCTCTACGCCATCCTGTGGGTCGACCGCAGCGCGGCCGAGGCCGCCTTCGACATGAAGGGCGCGTTCAACGACGCGGCGGTCGCGCTGGCGCCGGGGGCCGATGCGCAATCCGTCATCGCGGAACTCGACCGGCTGCTCGAGCCGTACGGCTCGATCGGTGCGATCGCGCGGCGCGACCAGCCGTCGAACCGGTTTCTCGAGGACGAGCTCAACCAGCAGAAGGTGATGTCGATCACCATCCCCATCATCTTCTTCGGCGTCGCCGCCTTCCTGCTCAACAGCGCGCTCGGGCGGCTGGTCGCGGCGCAGCGCGAGCAGATCGCGGCGCTGAAGGCGCTGGGGTTTCCGACCGCGGCGCTGATGCTGCATTATCTCGCGCTGATGCTGGTGATCGTGCTGATCGGCTCGCTGCTCGGCATCGCTGGCGGCTTCGGCTTCGGACAGGCGATGATCGCGAGCTATCACGGCTTCTTCCGCCTGCCGGAGCTGCCGTTCCGGCTTGCGCCCTGGGCGATCCTGGCGGGCATCGCGATCAGCGCCGCGGCCGGCTCGCTGGGCGTGATCACGGCGCTGCGGGCCGTGGTTGGCCTCGCGCCGGCGGAGGCGATGCGGCCGGCGATGCCGCTGGGCTTCCGTCGCTCCTGGATCGAGCTGATGATGCCCGGCGGCGCGCGGCACGCGCGGCGGATGATGATGCTGCGCAATGTTGCAGGGCGGCCATTCCGCTCGCTTTTCACCGTCGTCGGGATCGCTTTCGCGGTACCGATGATGGTGCTCGGGATCTTCTGGCGCGATGCGATCGGCGAGATGATCGAGCTCCAGTTCAATCTCGTCGAGCGCGGCAACGCCACCATCACCTTTCCGCATCCCGTGGATCGTGGCGTATTGCGCGATCTGGCGCGGCAGCCGGGCGTTCTCCTGGCCGAGGGCCAGCGTATCGTGCCGGTGCGGCTGCGCGCCGGCCACCGCAGCTATTTGACCTCGGTGATCGGCCTCGCGGCGGCGGACGAATTGCGCCGGCCGCATGATGCCGCGCGCCGTCCGATCGTGGCGGCGCCCGACGGCATCACCTTGACGCGGCGGCTCGCCGAGCGGCTGGCGCTCGGCGCCGGCGACCTCGTCACCGTCGAGGCGATGGAGGGCCGGCGGCGGCGGCGCGACGTGCCGGTCAGCGCCATCGTCGACGAGGCGATCGGGATGGCATCCTACATGGACATCGACACGCTCAACCGCTTCACCGGCGAAGGCGCGGTGATCTCGGCCGCCAGCCTGCATGTCGACCCGGCGGCGCTGGCCGCCCTCGGCACGCGGTTCAAGAGCCTGCCGATGATCGAGTCCGTCTCGATGAAGGCCTATGCCGTCGCTTCCTTCATGGACAAGATTGCGGGCCTCGTGTTCGTCACTGCGGGCATCCTCACTGGCTTCGCTGCGATCATCACCGTCGGCGTGGTCTACAACAGCGCCCGCATCAGCCTGCAGGAGCGGGCGTGGGAGCTCGCCAGCCTGCGCGTGCTCGGCTTCAGCCGCGGCGAGGTCGCGGGCATCCTGTTCGGCGAATTCGCGCTGGAGATCGCAGTCGGGATTCCGCTCGGCCTGCTGCTGTCGCGCGGCATCATCGCGCTGATCGCGCGGCTGCATTCGAACGAGAGCTTCCAGATCCCCGGCGTGATCGCGCCGCGCACCTATCTGATCGCGACCGCGGTGGTCTTGGCCAGCGCCGCGATCAGCGCCATCATCGTCCGCAGGCGGGTCGACCGGCTCGATCTGGTCGCCGCCCTCAAGACCAGGGAATGAGCATGCGTCCCGTGTTGCGCCGTCTCGTCATCGTGTCAGCTGGTCTCGCGGTCGCCGCGGTCGTGGCCTGGATGATGATGCCGAGCCCGGTGCCGGTGGAGACGGCTGTCGTCACCAAAGGGCGGTTCGTGGCGACCGTCGATGACGACGGCAAGACGCGGGTGCGCCAGCGCTATGTCGTGGCCGCGCCGCTCGCCGGCCGTCTCGGACGCATCCGCTTCAAGGCCGGCGACCAGGTCAAGGCCGACGAATTGATCGCCACCATCATGCCGGCGCCGGCGCCGCTGCTCGATCCGCGCGCGCGCCGCGAGGTGGAGGAGCGGCTCGGCGCGGCCGAAGCGAATGTCGAGCGCGCCAAAGCGGTGGTGGCGCGGGCGCAGGCGCAGAGCGCGCAGGCGAGTGCCGACCTGGCACGCACCACGGCGCTGGCCGCGAGCGGGGCGGCGTCGGCGCAAGCCAAGGAGCGCGCCGAGCTTGCGATGCGGATCGCCGAGCGGGATCTGCGCGCGGCCGAATATGTCGACCATGGCGCCGGGCACGAGCTCGATCAGCTCCGCGCGATGCTGGCGCGCTACGGCAGCAGCACCGATGCCGAAGTGCCGGCCGGCAGCTGGAACGTGACGGCCCCTGTCGGCGGGCTCGTGCTGAAATTGATCCAGGAAAGCGAGACGATGGTGCAGCCGGGATCGCCACTGCTCGAGCTCGGCGATCCCCGCGATCTCGAAGTGGTCGTGGACGTGCTCAGCACCGATGCGGTGGAGATCCGTCCCGGCGCCGACGTCACGATCGATCGCTGGGGCGGGGCGGGGCGCCTGTCGGGCCGGGTTCGCCGCGTCGAGCCGGCGGCCTTCACCAAGATCTCCACGCTCGGCGTTGAGGAGCAGCGCGTCAACGTGCTGATCGACATCGTCTCGCCGGCCGAGCAATGGCAGCGGCTCGGCGATGCCTATCAGCTCGACGCGCAGATCGTGGTCTTCACGCAGGACGATGCGACCATCGTGCCGACCGGCGCGCTGTTCAGGCGCGGCGACGACTGGTCGGTGTTCGTGCTGAAGGACGGCCGTGTCGAGCTGCGCAAAGTGCGGATCATCCGCCGCTCCGGCCGCTTCGCGGCCGTGGCCGAGGGCGTCGCCGGCGGCGATGTCGTGATCATCTATCCCAGTGACCGCGTCGCTGACGGCGTGAAGGTTGAGGCACGCTGATCTGCGATACCCGCGGAAGCGTCCTCAGCGCTGCGATGCCAGCTGCCGCAGCTTTGCGTGCCGCGCCAGTGCGTGCGCGATCAGTTCGTCCATCAGCGCCGGCTGGGGCAGGCCGGTGGCCTCCCACATCTTCGGGTACATGCTGATGTTGGTGAAGCCGGGCAGGGTGTTCACCTCGTTGACGTAGACCTCCTCGCCCCTGACGAAGAAGTCGACACGCGCGAGACTCTCGCAGCAGAGCACGCCGAACACCTCGACGGCCATCTTGCGGATGCGTGCGGCCAGAGCCGGCTCGACCTGGGCCGGGACGTGCAACGAGGCGCCGGAGGCGTCGGTGTATTTCGCCTCGTAGGAGTAGAAGCCGTGGCTGTTCGCCGGCACGATCTCCCCGAGCTCCGAGGCTTTGACCTCGCCGTCCGCGTGCTCCAGCACGGCGCATTCGATCTCGCGCACCGGCGCGATGCAGCGCTCGATCAGGATCTTGCGGTCGAAGCGCAGCGCGAGCTTGCAGGCGGCATCGAACTCGGCCGCGTTGCGCGCCTTGGAGATGCCGACGGAGGAGCCGAGATTGGCCGGCTTGACGAACAGCTCGGACGAGCCGACGGCGCGAACGGCGTCGTCGTAGCTCACCGGCACGGCCGCCGTCATGGTGACGAATGGCACGATCGGCAGGCCGGCATCGCGCAGCAGCCGCTTGGCGGCGTCCTTGTCCATCGCCACGGCCGAGCCGAGCACGCGGCCGCCGACATAGGCGACATCGGCGAGCTCCAGCGCGCCCTGCACGGTGCCGTCCTCGCCATTCGGGCCATGCAGCACCGGAAAGATCACGTCGAAGGTGAGTTCGCGCGGCGCGGCGGCGCCGGTGTCGATGACCAGCGCGCGGCCCTGGCCGGCGGGCAGCAGCACGATGGCAGGTGCGTCCGCCGGCACGGTCAAGGCGGCCGAGGTGGCGTCATTGGCCGCGTCGGCGAGCACCCAGCGCCCCTCGGGGGTGATGCCGATCAGGGTGACGGCGTAGCGGCCCGCATCGAGCGAGCGGAAGATGTTGGCGGCCGATGCCCGGGAGACGTCGTGCTCGGCCGAGCGCCCTCCGAACAGGATCGCCACGCGCGTTTTCGTCTCTGTCATCGTCATCAGGTCCTGGCCTTGCGGTGCGAGACCGTAGCGCGCCGGGCCCGCGCGTGGCAATTCCGGCTGCGCCCCTCACGCGGACGCCGTCAGCGCCGGGGCATCGGATCGTCCGAGCACGTCGAAGTCGTGCCGCCGGCATGCATGCAGCTGCGATAGAGCGGCGGCGCGATGAAACGGCCGGACCAGATGCCGCGGCTGCCGCGGCGCGCGGCGAGCTGGTCGGACGTATAGGCGCCATGAGAATATTGCGGCTCCTCGATCGCGAGCCCGCGCGACACCAGGAATTGGCCGAGATCGGTACCCCCGGCCGCGCAGCGCGCGACGATGCGGCCGTAGCGGTCGCCTTCGATCGGCGCGCAGCGCGCGGTCTTGCCGCGTGTGAAGGCGTCCAGCGTGTTGGCGGCCAGCGCGCCACAGCGATATGCCTTGCGGTCGCGCCCGCGACAGAGCTGCGCGCTTTCGGGCGCATCGACGCCCCACAGCCGGATGCGCTCGCCGCGGATGTCCAGCGTATCGCCATCGACGATGCTGACGCGGCCGATCAGGTCGCGCGCGGAGGCGGGAGACGCCGTCGCGAGCAACAGCGCGACGCAGGCGAGGTGGGGGAGACGAGATCGCAAGATGGCATCCGCGGAAAAGAGGTTGTCGTGTCGCCGCAGCGAATCGGACGCTGCGCACGATCTGACATAACAGAGCCTATTCGTGCGATTGTGTGGCTGTGTGATACGAGCGCGACGACCGCGGGCCACGCGCATGCGCGGTCATAGCGGTGCGGGTCGAGGCCTCAGCGCTCGCCCAGATTGGCCGCACGCGCGGCGCGCTCGACCTCGGCCGCCAGCGTGCTCAGATGTTCGGCAAGACGCGCGAACAGCTCGCGCTTGTCACGATCGGTGGCGAGATCCCGGATCAGCGCGCATTCTGCCGCATCCGCCCGCAGCTTGTCCGGCTGGGTGATCAACTCTGACATGTTTCGCTTCCCTGCCGCGCCGGCAAGATTTCGAAACAACGATGACTCCGCATTGTTCCGCGTCTGCTGAAAAATTTGCTCATCGCCAGATTCGAATACCTTTCGGCGTTCGCGATCGGTCGCTGCGCGTCCGGATCGTTCGTCTATCGCTCACCAGGCCACCACATCGACGCCGGATGCGCGGCCGAGATCTTGGTCTCGCGCAACGCCACCAGCGCGCTGCGCTTGTAGGGATGGCCGCGCCGCCGCGAGCAATCCTGGCAGCGCATGTAGCGTTCGAGCTCGTGGATCGGCGTCGTCTTGGGCCGTCTGATGATGTCCAGCGCGACGGTCTGATTGGTGTCGCAGCCGAGGCAGCGCACTTCGAGATAGTAGTAGCCCGCGTTGAGCGCATCGCCGAGCAGCGGTGACGGCTGCGCCGGTCCCTTGTAGCCGAGCATGCGCTTGTTCCATGCGTCGCATGCGAGACGATCGGCTTGCTTGCGGGCGCGCGCAGCCTGCTCCTGCGCGATGCGGATGCCGGCGCCATAGAGTCTCTCGCGCGATTTGGTCGTCATGATCGCCATGATCGACGCTGCCGCGCTCAGCGGCAAGCCGCTAGGATTAGCGCGCGCGACGCGAGCGGATACAAGGTGTTTTCCGAGCGGCGTCAAGATACCGCCGTCGCCGGGCGCGTTCGGGAATCGACGATGTGCCGCGCGCGTCGCGCGAGAGGTCAGTGGCGTGGCGTCACATTCACAGTCTCGACGTGGCCCGTCTTGCACACACAACTCACGCGGCGTGTGCAGTTGGATTGCGAGATGTTTGCCTCGAGCTACGGCGCTCCGACGGTGACGGGCGGCCCGCGCCGTCCACGCGGCGGCACGATGAGTTCCACCAGGCGCAAAAAGAGCGCAGTTAAACGCAACCGCGCTGGAAAGGTTCCAAAAATATTGCTGCCACTCGGCAGTTCCTTCAGCTTGTTCCAGCAGGCCCTCGGCGATAGAGGTTGCTCTCGGGGTCAATCGTGCGCGCGGGTCAGAGTTTCTCGAGTTGGATCGTTCGACGCAGAACGTGGTCGCTGACCACGTTCCTGCTCACGGCTGTGGTCGTCGCGATCTGCGCCGGCTGTCGCGTAGCGCTCGATTCAGCCGGCTCAACCCTGTCCTACGCGCCGTTCTTTCCCTCGGTCTTGTTTGCGACGCTGCTCGGCGGGGTGCCGGCCGCCGTCTTCGCTGCCTGGCTGTCGGCCACCGTCGTGTTGATCGGCTTCACCGACCGGCCCGACCATTCGGAGGCGGTCAATCTCGTCGCGTTCCTGGGCGCCTCGGCCCTCGTCATCTGGCCGGCCAATCTGTGCCGCAACGCGCTGCTGGAGCTGAAGCGCAACGAGCATGCGCGCGACTTGCTGATGGGTGAGCTCAGGCATCGCGTCAACAATCAGCTCGCCTTGTTCCAGTCGATCGTCCGGTCGAGCCTGTCCGGTGAGGACCGCGACAAGGGCGAAGCGATCGCGCTGCGGCTCGACGCGGTCGCGCGGGCCAACACGTTGGCCTGGTCGAGCCAGCGCGTCATGACCTTGCGCATGCTGCTCGAGGCCGAGCTGCAGCCCTATCGCGCCTCCGGTGCGGTGAGCGTGGAAGGCACCGACGTGCCATTGGGGCCGGAGGCCGGGCGCAATCTCGCGCTGGTGTTTCACGAGCTTGCGACCAACGCCGTCAAATACGGCGCGCTGCGCGGCGATGGCGGACGGCTCGAGGTTCAGCTCGCGCAGGACGGCGGCCGCAACCTCGTGAGCTGGCGCGAGCTCAACCCGCGTCCGGTCGCGCCGCCGCACGGCGAAGGCTTCGGCACGCGCATGATCCGCGCGAGTCTCGCCGCGATCGGCGGCAGCATCGAGCAGGATTTTCGTGATGAGGGGCTGCTCTGCCGGATCCGGTTCGAGCCCGGCGTGTGAGACGCCCGCCGCGACGTCGCGCTGCCGGTCGCTCGCGTGATCAGCTCGCCCCGATGTTGCGGAACCCGAGCGCGAGCAGGCAATGACGAGGCGGCTAGTGCGCGCAGGTCCTCATCGACGCTGCGAGGCAGCGTCACGTCGGACATGGCTCACATGCGAAACGGTCGGACAGCTGCCGCGTATGTGGTCAATGGATCGACGTGACATGATGCTGCTGGGCGGACTGCTGCTGATCGCGATGGTCGTCACCTGGGTCGGCACGGAGTATGTGCTGAATCACGTCGTGATCCCCCTGATCGACGATGACCGGCTGGCGCGCCCCGACCTGCCGGCGCCCTGACCAGATGCGAGCGATGCGCGCAACACGTTGCGTTGGTTGTCCGCGTGGCGGAACGCTGCTCGGCTTGATCGCTGGCGCGAAACGCTCCACCATCGGCCAACGAAGAACGCGGCGCGTGTCGGGCAGGAGACATCTGATGAAGTGCTATGAGCTGCAGGGGCCGGGCGGCATCGATGCGCTGGCGCTGGTCGACAAGCCCGTGCCGAGACCCGGGGCGGGCGAGGTGCTGGTGCGGCTGACGGCGGCGAGCATCAACTATCGCGACCTGCTCACGGTGAGAGGCGGCTACGGCTCGCGGCAGAAATTTCCGCTGGTGCCGTTGTCCGACGGCGCGGGCGTGGTCGAGGCGGTCGGTGAGGGCGTCGCGGCGCTTGCGACTGGCGATCGCGTCATCGGCAGCTTCTTCGAGAGCTGGACCGGCGGCGAGCCGAGCGAGGCGAAGATGCGCGCGGCGCTGGGCGGCGCCGTCGACGGCACCCTGAGCGAGTATCGGATCTTTCCCGCGCAGGCGCTGGTGCGAACGCCGGCGCATCTCACCGACATCGAGGCCGCGACCCTGCCTTGTGCCGGCGTCACCGCCTGGAGCGCCGTGATCAAGCTCGGCGGCATCAAGCCCGGTCAGACCGTGCTGACGCAGGGCACCGGCGGCGTCTCGATCTTCGCGCTGCAGATCGCCAGGATGGCCGGCGCGCGCGTGATCGCGACGTCGTCGAGCGAGACCAAGATCGCGCGGCTGACCTCGCTCGGGGCGGATATCACGCTGAACTACAAGACAACGCCGGACTGGGGCAAGAAGGCCCGCGAGATCACCGGGCAGGGCGTCGACCTCGTGGTCGAGGTCGGCGGCGTCGGCACGCTCAACGAGTCGATCCGCGCGACGAAGATCGGCGGCACCATCGCCTTCATCGGCGTGCTCGCCGGCGCACCGGCTTCGGAGCTGCGCCTGCCGCTGATGGTGATGCAGCAGCAGCGGCTGCAGGGCGTCACGGTCGGCGCGGTCGACGATCTCCAGGCGCTGGCGAACGCGTTCGCGCTGCATCAAGGGAAGCCGGTGGTCGATCGCGTGTTCCCGTTTGCTGAGGCGCGTGAGGCTTTCCACTACCTGGCCGGCGGCGCACATCTCGGCAAGGTGGCGATCGCGATCGGGTGAGGCGCGCCCCGGTCGACCCGGGAGACCGCCTCCGCATGTCGCCGCGCTATGCGGGCTGGAACTGTGTCCACCGTCATTCCGGGGCGCGCGTCAGCGCGAGCCCGGAATCCATAGCCACGGAAGGCCATGTGACGCGAGATCGCCGTGGCGCTTGTCTTCGCCACACAACGGCTCGTGGTTATGGATTCCGGGCTCGTCGCTGCGCGCCGCCCCGGAATGACGGCGGAGAGGGTGGGGCCGCCGTCATCCGACTAAAGCATGATCCGGAAAAGTGCGCAGCGGTTTTCCGAAAAGATCATGCGCAAACAACAACCTAAAGCGCGATGACGATTCATCCCGAACTCATCGCGCTTTAGCGGCGCGGCTGCTGCGGCTCACGCGCCGGCAGCGTCATGGCGACCACGCCGAGGACGATGCAGGCGAGGCCCACCCAGGCCGTCGGTGCGAGGCGCTCGCCGAGGCCGGCCACGGCGATCGCAACACCGATCGGCACGCGCAGATAGGATTGCGCGGTCGCGCCGACCGAGCCGAGCGTCTGCAGGAGACGGAAGTAGATCACCATGGCGGCTGCGGTCGAGACCGTCGCGAGCGCGGCCAGCGCCAGCAGCGAGCGCGGCGAGGGCGCCAGCGTCCAGGGACGGTCGACGACGAGGGCGAGGGGGATCAGGACCACGGCGCCCGACAACAGCGACCCGGCGGCCGGCAGCATCGGGTCGAGTCCCTTGAAGCTCTTTCCCATGATCGCAGCGCCGGCATAGCAGAGGGTGGCCGTGACGATTGCGAGCTCCGCCCACAGCTCGCGGCCGAGACCGTGCAGCGCCTCGACCCCGACGATGAGGCAGGTGCCGACGAGACCGGCCGCGACGCCGGCGAGCTTGCGCGAGGTGACGGGTTCGTGGCGGGTGACGAGCGCGGTCAGCAGGAAGGTGAAGATCGGCGAGGTCGCGTTCAGGATCGTGGCAAGGCCCGCTTCGACGGTGCGCTCGGCCCAGGCGATCAGCGTGAACGGAACGACGCTGTTGAAGCCGGCCTGAATCATGAAGCGGCGCCAGATCGCCGGGTCGCGCGGCCATGCGAGGCGGCGGCTGCGGATGATCGTTGCGAGCAGCAGCCCCGCAATCAGGGTGCGCGCCGCGATCAGGGTCAACGGCGGGATGGTCTCGACGCCGATCTTGATGAACGTGTAGGAGGCGCCCCACAGGGTGGAAAGCAGAACCAGGAGGGCGAGGTCTCGGGTGAGGTCGGAGCGGCGCTGCATGTGGCCTCGCGGGCAGGAGATGGTTTCTCCTAGCCGGGACGTCGCGCTCGACGTTTCGATGCGAAACGAACCGTTCCGTTGGTACGTGAAGCGCGCACCATTGCGGCGGTCGCGCGGAGCCCCTGGATCGCGTCGCTTGCGCTCGCGATGACGGAGCTCTTGGAGCGTTCGGTGCCCGCCACAGCCGCCATTGCGAGCGGAGCGGCGGAGCGAAGCAATCCAGAACGCGGCTCGACAGCAATTATAGGCTGTAGTGTTGCGGAACTTCTCGCGACGACCTCATCGCGAGAAGCGCTGTTCGGCTCGATCAGTTCGCCGGCATGCTCTTCTCGACCAGCTTCACCCAGTAGGAGGCACCGGCGCTGAGGATGTTGTCGTTGAAGCGGTAGGCCGGGTGGTGGCACTCGTTGCCGGGGCCCATGCCAAGGAACACGAAGGCGCCGGGGCGGGCTTCGAGCATGAAGGCGAAGTCCTCGCCGCCCATCAGCGGAATGGCGCGATCGTTGACGCGTTCGTTGCCGGCGACCTCGCGGGCGACGTCGGCGGCGAAGGCGGCCTGCGCCGGGTGGTTCATCGTGACGGGATATTTGCGCTCGTAGATCGCCTCCGCCGTGCCGCCATAGGCGCGGGCGGTGGCTTCGGCGACTTCGACGATGCGCTTCTCGACGAGATCGCGGATCTCGGGATCGAGCGTGCGCACGGTGCCGAGCATCTCCACCGTCTCGGGGATGACGTTGAAGGTGGTGCCGCCATGGATCGAGCAGATCGAGATCACCGCCGACTTCAAAGGATCGACGTTGCGCGCGACGATCGATTGCAGCGCGTTGACGATCTGCGAGGCGATCAGGATGCTGTCGATCGCCCGGTGCGGGCCGGCGCCGCCATGGCCGCCCTTGCCGGTGACCTTGATGTGGATCGCATCGGCGGAGGCGAGCATCGCGCCGGGCGAGATCTCGAAATGGCCCTCGGGCACGCCCGGCATGTTGTGCATGCCGTAGACCTCCTGGATGCCCCAGCGCGTCATCAGGCCGTCGTCGACCATCGCCTTGCCGCCGGCGCCGCCTTCTTCGGCGGGTTGGAAGATGACGATCACGGTGCCGTCGAAATTGCGCGTCTCGGCGAGATATTTCGCCGCGCCCAGCAGCATCGCGGTGTGGCCGTCATGGCCGCAGGCATGCATCAGGCCGGGCGTCTTGGACGCGTAGGGCACGCCCGAGGTCTCCTCGATCGGCAGCGCGTCCATGTCCGCGCGCAGGCCGATGGTCTTGCCGGAGGCCGACTTGCGGCCGCGGATCACGCCGACCACGCCGGTGCGGCCGATCCCCGTCACCACCTCGTCGCAGCCGAACTCGCGGAGTTTGTCGGCGACGATGCCGGCGGTGCGATGCACTTCGTAGAGCAGCTCGGGATGCTCATGGAAGTCGTGCCGCCAGGCGGCCATTTCGTCCGACAGTGCGGCGATGCTGTTGAGGATGGGCATGAGAGAGGAACTGCTCGCTGTTGGATGGGTGACGCTGCGGCAGGCGCGGCGAGGCCGCGCCAGCGCGATCGGGCGACTATGGCCCGGTCCAAAAAGCGAGGCAAGGCAGGCGCCGCCATGGCGCCATGCAGTGATGCGCGGTCACCGCCGACGCATCGTCACGACACGTTCCGGATTTCGGAACGTCACGTCAGGCAAGTGGAGCAGGCACCGGCACGCGTGGGTATTTGTGCTCGTGCGGCACCACCAGGCGGAAGGCCAGCAGCTTCGGCTCGTTCCAGACGGCCAACGGGGTGCCGCAGATGCCGCAATCCGTCCGGCCGGGAGCGCCAGTGAGGGTGGTCGACTCCGCGACCTCGTAGGCGGCGTGGCAATGGGGGCAGGTCAAGCTGGATATTTTCATAAACTCATTCTGACAAACAGCGCGGGCAGAGGCTTTGAACCAGATCAATGCGGCGCATGAACGGCCTCATCGGTCATGGCGGTCACGCTTCCTCGGGCTGCCATGGTGTCGGCGTCTTGGTGAACTCGCGCCACGCTCTGCGCAGCGGCTCCTCGATGCTGGCCATCGCATGCGCATGCCAGCCGGTGATCGCGGCGGCAGCCATGGCCGCGTCGGTGGAGGTGGTGCCGAGCGTATCGATCACGCCGGCGGTGACCGCCATGTCGTTGTAGTAACCGAGCTGCTCCTGCAGGCCGGCGAGCGACCTCGCATATCTCCGCGCCGGCTTGCTCCGGCCGTAGAGCGGCAGCAGGAAGTCGATGCTGTAGCGCAGCTTCTTCAGCGCGAGCCGCAGCCGGTGGCGGCGCTCGGCCGGCAGCTTCTTGAAGCGGCGGCCCCGCTTGAGCACCTTATGATGCCGCTCCGATAGGATGTGGCCGGCGAAATCGACCGCGGGTCCGGCGAGCCGCGCGAGCTCATCCGGAGACACGTCGTTGCGCCAGCCGCGGGTGGCGATCCAGGCGCCGAGCCCGAGCACGAAGACGGCGCAGCGGCGGTCGGCGAGCGCAATGCGCAGCTTGCGATAAGCGAGGTCGCGCTGCCGCTCCGCCAGCTCCCGCAGCGTGCCGAAGCCGGCGACCGTCGCGCAGGAATCCGCGATCTCGGGCAGCGTCTGGGTCAGGAAGACGTCGAGGTCGCGGGCGGCAGAGAGGCTCTGCGCCAGCCAGCGCGCATCTGCCTCGAGACCATCGAGTGTCGCGGAGGTGCCGAGCGGCCGCATGATGTGAAGCGCCGCGCGCAGCCGGCGCAGCGCCACGCGCAGCTGGTGCACGCCTTCCGGATCGCGGCCGTCCTCGGCCGCCGGCAGGGCCTGCAACAGATGATGCAGGCTGCCGCGAAGGACGGTGGCGAAGGCCTCGTCGAGCGAGAGGGCGGGATCGAGGTTCGGCCGTGGCGGCTTGTCGGCGCCGGGCGGACGGCCGGCGGCCAGGTCGAAGCCGCGCGCCGATTTGCTGCGGATCGACGGCCTGATATCGCCATGCTCGGCCAGCCGTAGCGCGGTGTCGTAGATCGCCGCCGCGTTGCCGCTCTTGAGCTCGAGCTCGATCTCGCTCACGATTTCGCTGTGATCGCCGGCCTTGATGACGCCGCTGTCGAACGCGATCTCGATCGTCGCGCCCGGCACGTCGAGCAGGCGCGCGTGGCGATGCACATCGGCGGTGAACACCGCCTGCAGCTTCGCATCGGTCAGAGCGTCGCGCAGATCCTCGGGCAGCAGCGCCGCAGCCAGCGCCAGATCCGGCTCCAGCGAAGCGACGCTCGCCTCCCATTCGCCGCGCTTGAGCGGATCGTCGCTGTGCTGCGCCTTCACGGTCTGCACGAAGCGCGATCCGCTCTGGCGGACCCGCAGCGTGAAGCCGTTCTTCCAGAGCGTGTGCCGCGGCGTGTCGTAGTAGACCGAGGTCAGATGCCTGCGTGAGCCCTTGTTGCGCGCATGCGCGGTGACGATCGGGGCATTGTTGAAGCCGGCAAGGTGCTCGGGCGCGACGAGCAGCTTCAGCTCGATCTCATGGCCGGCGCCGGCGTCCGGATCAGGAAGCGTGGGGGTGACTGCGTCGGCGCCTCGTTCGTCGATGGTCGCGGTGGTCTGCTGGCTTGGCTGCGCCGCCGCGTCGTCATGGCCTTGGTCGCCGCTCGCGGACTCACCTGAAGCCGGCGCGCCGAGCGCCCGGTCGCTTGCGTGCAACGACGCCGTTGCGTTCGAATCGGGCATTTGTCGAGTCTGTAACCGTTTGATGACAGTCATCTCTCGTATATCCGCAGCCCATCACAAGCGACAGTGGCATTTCTCGCAGGACACTGATGCCGCTCGGCATCGCCGACCCATCGGTCGCATTTTTTGTTGCCGCTTCAATGACAAGTGCGGCAGGTGCGACCGATCGCGCGCGTGAAGATCGGTCTCGCGCGTCGTGTCACATGCGAGCGGGTTCCAGCTGGAACTTCAGATCCAGCCCGTGAGCATGAAGCGCGTGGCGAGAAAGATCGCTGCGGCTGCCGTGGCAAGGCTCGCCGCCGTCAGCATCCCTCGATTGCGCCGCGCCATGGCACGCGAGCGCTCGCGCGGATCCTGCACTGCATCGAACGACGTGCGCCGGCTGCGCCGATGGCGAACCGCCTGGACCCAGAAGGCCAGCGCCGCGACGCCTGCGGCCAGCGCGAACACGGTCGACACGCCGGCGGCAAAGCCGAGATCGACGCCGACGCTCTCCAGCATCGCGCGCAGATGCACGGCAAGGCGCGCCAGCAGCATGGCGGCATAATCCGCTGCCGCCGCGCCGGTGTAGAGCAGCACCGCGGTCCAGACGACGGCGGCCATCGCAATCAGCATCGACACCAGCACGGCGAGGCCGTCGGCTGCCATGAAGCCGATCGAGGCGGCGATCAGCGCCAGCGCGGGCATCACATTCCCCATGGGAATGGGAAGGATGATGGTGACGGCCATCAGCAGCAGCGGCAGCGCCAGCAGCATCCGCGCGGTGCGGCCGGTCAGCCAGGCCAGCCGATCCTCGCGCAGGCCGCGCTCGGCGTAGCCGGCCCAGTCGAGCCCGGCGCGGATCACCTTGCGCAGCAGCCGCTGCGGCACCGGCCGCTGCCGTATCGTCTGGGGCAGCCATAGCCGCTCGGCGCCGAACAGGATCTGCAGCGCGACCAGCGCGACGAAGGTGCCGAACACCATGCCGAACGGGCCGGGCAGCGGGATCAGCGCCGGGATCGTCAGCAGCAGCAGGGTGAGGCCGAGACCTTCCGACTCCAGCCGGTCGAACAGCTCGCCGACCGACGGCTCCTCCGACCGCACCGTGCGCGCGATCGCGAGCAGCCGCCGGCTGATCGGGCCATTGTGACGGCGCGGACCGGATGCGACCTCATCATTGGATACGGCATCGTTCATCGCCACGCCATCACCTCTCGCTTCTCACTTCATCTGCTCGACCGCGGGACGGGTCTTCCACAGCGAGTAGGCGATACCCGCGCCGAGCAGGCCGAAGGTGATGCCCAGCGAGATGGCCGGCGGAAACTTCTCCAGCCCGAGCAGGTCGGCCAGGAAGATCTTCGAGCCGATGAAGATCAGCACCGCGGCCAGCGCCAGCTTCAGATACTGGAAGCGGTCGACCATCGCGGCAAGCGCAAAGTACAGCGCACGCAGGCCCAGGATCGCGAAGATGTTCGAGGTGTAGACCACGAACGGGTCGGTCGAGATCGCGAAGATCGCGGGCACCGAGTCGACGGCGAAGATGACGTCGGCGAACTCGATCAGGATCAACGCCAGGAATAGCGGCGTCATGAACCAGGTCAGCTTGCCCTCGGCATTCTTCTGACGCACGAAGAAGCGTTCCTCATGCAGCTGCTCGGTGACGTCGAAGCGACGGCGCACCCAGGCCAGAGCGGGGTTGGAGCCGATGTCGTGCGGCTTGTCCTTGAACACCAGCATCTTGATGCCGGTCGCGACCAGGAACAGTGCGAAGACATAGAGGATCCAGCTCGCCTGGGCGACGATGGCGGCGCCGAGGCCGATCATGATCGCGCGCAGCACGATGACGCCGACGATGCCCCAGAACAGCACGCGATGCTGATAGGCGCGCGGGATCGCGAAATAGCTGAAGATCATCGCGATGACGAAGACGTTGTCCATCGCCAGCGCCTTCTCGATGGTGAAGGCGGTCAGATAGGCCGTGCCGGCTTCGCTACCGAGCTGCCACCACACCCACGCGCCGAAGACGAGCGCGAGCACGATGTAGACGGCGCTCATCACCAAGCTCTCGCGCACCGAGATTTCGCGCGTCTTGCGGTGGAGGATACCGAGATCGAAAATGAGAAGGGCGAGCACGATTGCGAGAAAGGCAAGCCACATCCAGACAGGCTTGCCGGCAAACGCGATGAACAGGAAGTCCACGACGGGTCCTCTTTTACGCCGGTGCGATTGATGTCGTCAGGTCCGACATCGTGAAAGCACCGGCAGCTTCACCAGAGGGGCCCGGACCAGGGGTCTCCTCGCGCACATAGGTGGCGCCGGATCGGGTTTCAAGAGCCGGTCGTCGTCGACCGACGTTCAGCAAGATGAACGATCCGGTGCGACAGAGTGTCTGCTGCCTTGCAGCCGTGCGGCCGCGAACTAATTCCAGAGGGCCGGAGATCCGGGCCCCTCTGATAGTCTGCAAGGCTCGCGTGCAGGACTATGATGTCGGACTCTCTTTCGTGACAGATGTCGCTGGCGGTATTTCGCTCTCCGGAGCGAAGCCGGCAGCCCGTCTTGGGAGTTTGATGAGATGCAGCCACACGCGCCGCTTGCGGCGATCGATCTTTGCGGCCCGGGCGCCGGACCCTTTCGTCGAGACAACGTCCAGAACGCCTCGCAACTGCCGGCGGATCAACGACGCGGCAACGGCGATCGTGATGGAACTCGGACGCTTGCTCGGACCTTTGTATGGAACCCGCGCCTGATGTCCAGTGCGCGCTGGTATATTGTGTACGGGAGCATGCCGTGACCACGGGGGGTGACCAGGTATTGATCGCGAAGGCGGCGCCATCGCGACCGGGAGTCGCAACGCGCCGGCTCCTGATGATCATCAACCGCGGCAGCCGCTCCGGCGGAGAGGCCGCTGGCGTCGCCGTGTCGCGGCTGAGCGCGGCCGGCTACGACCTCGTGATCTCGGCCCCGCATAGTCCGCGCGAGGTCGCGCCGTGGATCGAGGCCCATGCCGACGACGCGGAAGCCGTCGTCGTCGCCGGCGGCGACGGCAGCCTGAACGCGGCCGCGCCTGCGCTGGTCAAGACGGGCCTTCCGCTCGGCATCATTCCAGCCGGCACCGCCAACGATCTTGCCCGTACGCTGGGGCTGCCGGACGACATGGAGGCGGCCGTCGACGTGATCGCGGCTGGCTGTCGTCGCAAGATCGATCTCGGCGAGGTCAACGGGCATCCCTTCTTCAATGTTGCAAGCCTGGGGCTCAGCGCCGATCTCGCCCGTCAGTTGACGAAGGAGACGAAACGGCGGTTCGGCCGGCTCGGCTATGCGATCACGGCGCTCAGGGTGCTGGCCAACGCGCGGCCGTTCCGCGCGATGATCGTGTCGTCGGACGGGGCGGTGCGTGTGAAGACGCTGCAGATCGCGGTCGGCAATGGTCGCTACTATGGCGGCGGAATGGCGGTCGATCACCGCGCGGAGATCGACGATTCCCATCTCGATCTCTATTCGCTGGAGATCGGCCGCGTCTGGAAGCTGCTGGCGATGGCCTACGATTTCCGCAAGGGCCGGCACGGCCTGTGGCAGGAGGTGCGCGCCTCGCGCGACACATCGTTCGAGATCCGCACGCGCCGTCCGCGCCCGATCAATGCCGATGGCGAGCTCGTCACCTTCACGCCGGCGCGCTTCAACGTGCTGCCGCGCGCCGTCACGGTGTTCGTCCCCGAGGGCACGGGGCAGGGCCGGACCTGACGCGGTGCAGCCAGGCGCGGCACGTCGTTTTCATCGATCACATCTCGAGAGACCCATGACCAAGCAGACCCGCTTCAATCTCTGGTACGCAATCGTCGCGATCTTCGTCGCGATGATGATCCACAATGCGTGGACGAGCTATCGCCAGGTCGCCGTCATTCCCTACAGCCAGTTCCAGGACCTGCTGTCGGCCGGCAAGGTGAAGGAGGTCGGCGTGTCCGAGAACTATCTCGAAGGCACGCTGAAGGAGCCGCTGCCGGGCGGCCAGACGCGGTTCGCGACGACGCGCGTCGATCAGGAGTTCGCCAAGGAGCTGTCCAAGGCCAACGTGACCTTCACCGGGCGGGTCGAGAGCAACATTCTCGGCGACATCCTCTCGCTGGTGATGCCGATCGCGCTGTTCTTCGGCGTCTGGTACTGGCTGTCGCGGCGGATGATGGGCGGCGCCGGCGGGCTGGGCGGCGGGTTGATGCAGATCGGCAAGAGCAAGGCCAAGGTCTACGTCGAGGCCAACACCGGCGTCCGCTTCGAGGACGTCGCCGGGGTCGACGAGGCCAAGGACGAATTGCGCGAGATCGTCGCCTTCCTGAAGGATCCGAAATCCTACGGCCGGCTCGGCGGCCGCATGCCCAAGGGCGTGCTGCTGGTCGGCCCGCCCGGCACCGGCAAGACGCTGCTGGCGAAGGCCGTGGCGGGCGAGGCGGGCGTGCCGTTCTTCTCGATCTCGGGCTCGGAGTTCGTCGAGATGTTCGTCGGCGTCGGCGCGGCGCGCGTCCGCGACCTGTTCGAGCAGGCGCGCGCCAAGGCGCCGGCCATCATCTTCATCGACGAGCTCGATGCGCTCGGACGCGCGCGCGGCATGGGCCCGTTCGCCGGCGGCCATGACGAGAAGGAGCAGACGCTCAACCAGCTCTTGGTCGAGCTCGACGGCTTCGATTCCTCGACCGGCCTCGTGCTGCTGGCCGCGACCAACCGGCCGGAGATCCTCGACCCGGCGTTGCTGCGCGCCGGCCGCTTCGACCGCCAGGTGCTGGTCGATCGTCCGGACAAGCCGGGCCGCATCCAGATCCTCAATGTGCATCTGAAGAAGGCCAAGCTCGCGGCCGATGTCGATCCGGAGAAGGTGGCGGCGCTGACGCCGGGCTTCACCGGCGCCGATCTCGCCAACCTCGTCAACGAGGCGACCTTGCTGGCGACGCGGCGCGGCGCTGACGAAGTGACGCTCGACGATTTCAACAACGCCATCGAGCGCATCGTCGCGGGCCTGGAGAAGCGCAACCGGCTGCTCAATCCGAAGGAGCGCGAGATCGTGGCCTATCACGAGATGGGCCATGCCATCGTCGCCATGAGCCTGCCCGGCACCGATCCCGTGCACAAGGTCTCGATCATTCCGCGCGGCGTCGGCGCGCTCGGCTACACCATCCAGCGCCCGACCGAGGACCGCTTCCTGATGACGCGCGAGGAGCTCGAGAACAAGATGGCGGTGCTGCTCGGCGGCCGCGCCGCGGAGCTCGTGGTCTACGGCCATCTGTCGACCGGCGCCGCCGACGACCTGCGCCGCGTCACCGACATCGCCCGCTCGATGGTGACGCGCTACGGCATGTCGGAGAGCCTCGGCTCGGTCGCCTATGAGCGCGACAATCAGTCGTTCCTGGCGCCGGGCGCCTCGCGCAGCGCTGATTATGGCGAGGCCGCGGGCGATGCGATCGATGCGGAGGTCCGCGCCATTGTCACCTCGGCTCTCGATCGCACCCGCAAGCTGCTGCAGGACAAGCGCGATGTGCTGGAGCGCGCCGCCCGCCGGCTGCTGGTCAAGGAGACGCTGGACGAGAGCGAGCTCGCCGCGATCCTGAAGCAGGACGCGCGCGCCGGTGATCTGGTGGCCGCGGCCACGCCGATGTAGTTGGTTGCATTCTGTCGGCGCATCATCGATGGCTCACGTGCCACGTCTTGGATGCGCAATACAGCGTCCTCCCCTTGCGGGAGAGGGCGCTGTACGGCAGCGCATCGCTACCGCCGCGGCCACATCCGGGCCAGGGTCTCGTCCTTCTTGATGAACTCGTGCCACAGCGTGGCTGCGATGTGCAGGCCGACCACGAGGTAAACCACATAGGCCAGGGTATCGTGCGTGATCTCGCCGGCATGGGCGATCGCCTTGTCGCCGGCGAACAGGCGCGGCCAGCTGAAGGTCCAGAAATAACGCAGCGAGTAGCCGCCGGCCGACGAGAACATGTAGCCGGTAACCGGCATGACCAGCAGCAGGGCATAAAGCGCCCAATGATTGAGTTGGGACAGCGCGCGGACGACGGGGCCGAACGCGGCCGGCGGCGCCGGTGCTGTCGTCGTTGCACGAACCATGACGCGCAGGATCGCCAACATGAACAGCGTGATGCCGAGCGATTTGTGAATCTCCAGCAGCTCGCGCCGCGGTGAGGTGCCCGCCGGCTGCAGGCCGCAATAGAGCCCGATCAGCATGGCCGCAATGAACAGCAATGCGGTCGCCCAATGGATCCGTCGCAGCAGGGGATCATAAGCGGTCTCGGTCGGCGGCACGTGCAGGTTCTCCAAGGACAGTTGAAACGCCTGTTGCATAAGGCACCTCGTCGCCGCTGTCGGCTCACAATTCGCTGACGTGAGCGGGCGGACGCGCGGGGCAACGTCGTGCTCTGATTCTTGTCGTGGTTGGTGCAAGCGAGTCCTTCGCAAGGACAAGCAGGACGTCGTCATGCTTGGAAAGACGACATCCAACAAGCGTGACGACGTCACGCTGCGGCTGGTGCGCGGCACGGGCTGGCGTTGGCGCAGGGAGACGCTAGGATGCAGGCTCAGATCTCTTGCGAGGAGTGCCATGATACGACGAAGCTGGACCGGATGGGCGTCACGCCTGGCGCTTGTCGCCGTGACGCTGGGGGCCGCAGGCGCCGACGCCGCCGAGCGCACGATGTCCTGGGACAATGGCTGCCGGTTTACGGTCCGGTACGATCCTGCCAAGCACGACGAGACGCGGCTGCGCAACACCGTGCGTCTGCTGTTCGGTCCGTCCGATTTCGACTCGCCGGGCACATTGCCGGCGTTCGATCCGAAGGCGGTCGCAGCGCTCGACGCCGACAAGATCGATCGCGCCTGCAAGGCCACGCTCGACGCCGCCGCGCGGCTGGAGTTCATCGCGCTGGCCGGTGTCGACGACTACCGCCGCGCCAAGATGGCGGAGCTGAAGGACAGTTGCGATTTCGACCTGGCGCACACCCGCGGCTTCAAGACGCCCTCGGCGCTGCGCGACTATCAGCCTGCCGCCGCCTGCGCGCGGTTCGTCGACGCGATCGAGGGCAAGACCGACCTGCAGCAGATGTTTCGCCAGACCGTCGACAAGGGCTGCGCCAACAACGCCAGTCCCAAGGCCTGCGTCGCCCGCTACGCGGCCGAAGCGCAGATGGCGGACGGCCAGGAGCGCATGCGGATCTATCTGGTCAATTTCGGCTGGAGCAACTGCGCGATCAACTACAACCTCCGCAACACCGGCGAGAAGAAGATGGAGGCGATGCGGAGCGCGCTCGAGACCCAGTTCCGCAAGATGTTCAAGGTCAAGCAGGACAAGTGCGAGGAGGCGGACTGACGTGCAGTCCGCCCCCCGAGGCGCGCTCAGCCCTCGCCGAACACCCGCTTGAAAATCGTGTCGACGTGCTTGAGGTGGTAGCCGAGGTCGAACTGCTCATCGATCTCGGCATCGGTCAGGTACTTCTTCACGTCGGCATCGGCCTTGAGCAGGGTGCGGAAGTCGCCTTCGCCGCGCCACACCGGCATCGCGTTGCGCTGGACGAGCTTGTAGGAATCCTCACGGCTCGCGCCCTTCTGGGTCAGCGCGATCAAGAGGCGCTGCGAGTGGACGAGGCCGCCGAGCTTGTCGAGGTTCTTCTCCATGTTGGCCGGGTAGACCAGCAGCTTCTCGATCAGGCCGGCGAGGCGCACCAGCGCGAAGTCGAGCGTCACGGTCGCATCGGGGCCGATCATGCGCTCGACCGAGGAATGCGAGATGTCGCGCTCGTGCCAGAGCACGACGTTCTCCATCGCCGGCGTCACATAGGCGCGCACCATGCGGGCGAGGCCGGTGAGGTTCTCCGACAGCACCGGGTTGCGCTTGTGCGGCATCGCGGAGGAGCCCTTCTGGCCCTCCGAGAAGAACTCCTCGGCTTCCAGCACTTCCGTGCGCTGCAGATGGCGGACCTCGGTGGCGAAGCGCTCGACCGAGGAGGCGATCACGCCGAGGGTGGCAAAGAACATCGCGTGGCGGTCGCGCGGAATGACCTGGGTCGAGACCGGCTCCGGCGTCAAGCCCATCGCCTTGGCGACGTGCTCCTCCACGCGCGGATCGATCTGGGCGAAGGTGCCGACGGCGCCGGAGATCGCGCAGGTCGCGACCTCCTTGCGCGCCGCGACCAAGCGCTCGCGGGCGCGCGTGAATTCGGCATAGGCATAAGCGAGCTTGAGGCCGAAGGTGACCGGCTCGGCATGGATGCCGTGCGAGCGGCCGATGGTCGGCGTCATCTTGTGCTCGAAGGCGCGCTTCTTCAGCGCGGCGAGCACCTTGTCGAGATCGGCGAGCAGCAGGTCGGCGGCGCGGGTCAGCTGGACGTTGAGGCAGGTGTCGAGCACGTCGGACGACGTCATGCCCTGGTGCACGAAGCGCGCCTCGGGGCCGACGATCTCGGCGAGATGCGTCAGGAAGGCGATGACGTCGTGCTTGGTCTCGCGCTCGATCTCGTCGATGCGGGCGACGTCGAAGGTGGCGTCCTTGGCCTTGGCCCAGATCGTCTTGGCCGCGTCCTTCGGGATCGTGCCGAGCTCGGCCAGCGCGTCCGCCGCATGCGCCTCGATCTCGAACCAGATCTTGAACCGGGTTTGCGGTTCCCAGATCGAGGCCATTTCGGGACGGGTATAGCGGGGGATCATCGACGGCGCTCCAGGCGGGAGGGAAGGTGGGCGGGACCATCGCGTCCGCGCCAGCATTTTACGCCGTGCTCTACCAGAGCCGCCGGGGCGATACAAACGGCGGGTTTCGGTCCCCGATGTCACCGTTGGTGGTACTATATAACCAAAATAAAAAATGGTGCTGACAGATATTGAAATCTGTCAGCGCGATGGTGTATGTCAAAGCCATGATCAATTAGCACTGTCTGACCTCTGGGGTTCAGCGGCTTCAACTGCGAAGGACCGCTTCGATGAAGATTGAAAAGCGATTGTTGCACTCACAATTTCAGGACTGGCTGAATCTCCAGGTTGCCCGTCACCTGGAGGCGCAGGCCGCCAAATTCCGCGCCCCGTCTCGCGAATTGCCCGAGACGATCCAGATCAAGGCGCACACGACGGACGCCGATATGGTGCACGCATGAATGAGGCCGTGGTTCTGACATCCGAGCGCATCCTCGAAGTCACCGAGGACGTGTTGCGCCGTTACGGGCTCGCCAAAGCGACGGTCGTCGACGTCGCGAGAGCGCTCGATGTCAGCCACGGCTCCGTCTATCGTCACTTTCCAAGCAAGGCGTCGCTGCGCGAGGCGGTGGCGAAACGCTGGCTCGAGCGCGTCAGCAGGCCCTTGGCGCAGATCGCCGCCGAACCGGGGCTGGCGCCGGCGAAGCTGGAACGCTGGCTGCGCGAGCTGTTCGACGCCAAGCACAAGCGTGTGTGCGAAGATCCCGAGATGTTCGCGACCTACCTGACGCTCGCCCGCGAGGCCTGCACGGTGGTGAAGGCCCACAAGCAGGACCTGATCACCCAGGTCGAGGGCATGATCGCCGAGGGGGTCGCCCAGGGCGCGTTCGAGGTCGATGATCCCAAGACCGCGGCCGCCGCGATCTTCGATGCGACGCGCAGCTTTCATCACCCCGCCCACGCCGACGAATGGGCCGATTGCACCTGCTCGACCCGGGTCGATGCGGTGCTGACCTTGTTGTTGCGCGGCCTGGCAAAGCGATAGC
Organism: Bradyrhizobium sp. SZCCHNS2022; assembly: GCF_032377575.1. Classification (NCBI taxonomy): domain Bacteria; kingdom Pseudomonadati; phylum Pseudomonadota; class Alphaproteobacteria; order Hyphomicrobiales; family Nitrobacteraceae; genus Bradyrhizobium; species Bradyrhizobium sp. SZCCHNS2022. Next base: position 982,832 of record NZ_JAUHHZ010000001.1, read on the forward strand.
TGCGCTCATCCGGGTTATGGAGTCCATGTAGGGTGGGCAAAGGCGCAAGGCACGATATGAGTTCGTGCCGAGATGCCGCGCGCCGTACCCACCATCGATCGGCATGTTCCGCGGCGAGACGGTGGGCACGGCGCCCCTGCGATCTCGCGCGAGGAAACGGCACGGCAGCGCCTTTGCACACCCTACAGATCCGCCGGGCTGCCCCTCAACGTGAACCGCGCCAATGGCGCGTCGACTAAGATTCGGAAAACTCTTCCACCGACGTCCTAGCCCATGCAGGCTTTGCGAAATTCGGCCGGTGTGACGTTGAGCTTGCGGCGGAAAATCCGGTTGAGGTGACTCTGGTCGGAGAAGCCGCAGAGCAGGGCGATCTCCTTCAGCGCAAGCCGGTCCTTACGCAGGTGCTCGCATGCGCGTTCCACCTTGCGATTCAGGACGTAGGTATGCGGCCGCATGCCGTAATGCGCATGGAATTTGCGCGCGAACTGCACCGGCGTGCAGTTGCAGATGCCGGCCAGCTCCTCCAGCGTGATGTTCCTGCCGATGTTCTGCTCGATGTAGTCCTCGATCAGCCGGGCGTGGGCCGGCCGGAAGCGTCCCTGCGAACAGGGCAGTTTGAATTGCACCGAGGCATAGCTTCGCAGGATGTGCACGCTCGCCTGAAGTGCCAGGGCATCGTAGCACAGCCGGCCGCCTGGGCCGCCGTCGGAGATCTCCTGCACCATCCGGTCACTGATCCAGGTCAGGACCGGATCGTCGATGCGGAGCAGGTCGTGGAGTTCGATTGTCTCGGCATCGCGATCGAACGCCTCGCTCGCGGTCTTCGCCATCAGGCTCGGCGCGATATAGAAATGGGTGACCTCGACGTCGCTGTTCCAGCGCCAGTTCGACGCTTCCGCACGCGTCAACAACGTCGTGACGCCGCGGCCGACATGATCCTGCTTCCACGCGCCGGTCACCCGGCGGTTCATCGACGTGGTCCCTCCGCGGTAGACGACAACTAAGAAGTTCTCGGAAGGCGGCACCCAGATATCGGACGGCGCATAGCGGAAGACGCGGAGCCGAAAGTCCGCCTTTCCGATTGCCGAGCTGTCCAGCATCAGCTCGCCGGGAGCGTAGCGCGGCAGCTCCTCGACGCTGATCAAATGGCCCATCGCGCGAGCCTCCCTTGATTTTTTTATGGCGCGATTGATCGCTGCTGCTTCTCATTGGCCTTGCGGCGGAGCCAGCATAGGCCGGTTTCGCGGTTTGCCAAGCGAGCTTTGTTGCGACTTGCGAGCACAGCTGGCGCGTGCGCCGCACCGTTCAAGAAATCGTCCGTTTCGTCCAAGCCCCGACGGGTCGCCGGCCCATAGCCTGCGCGGGCGACAACGAAAACGCAGCCCCCGTCCGATGACACACGGACGAGGAACGGCGGCGTGCGCCCTGAAACAAGGATGAGGAGGACCAGATGACGGAAGCCGCTGTGAACGCCAAGGGAGACGCTTCGCATGTGACGACCAGGCTCGATGCGGTCGTGATCGGAGCCGGCGTTGCCGGGCTCTATCAGCTCTATCGCCTGCGCGAGCAGGGACTGAGTGTCCGGGCCATCGACGCCGCGTCGGGCGTCGGCGGGACCTGGTACTGGAATCGCTATCCCGGCGCCCGCTTCGATTCGGAAGCCTACATCTATCAGTATCTGTTCTCCGAGGAGCTCTACAAGGGCTGGAGCTGGAGCGAGAAGTTCCCGGCCCAGCCGGAGATCGAACGCTGGCTCAACTACGTCGCCGACCGGCTCGATCTGCGCAAGGACATCCAGTTCGGCACGACGGTCGTTCGTGCGCAGTTCAACGAAGCGACGCAGCGCTGGCTGGTCACGACCGACAAGGGCGAACTGATCGATACCCAGTTCCTGGTCACCTGCTGCGGCATGCTGTCGGCGCCCCACGTCTCGTTTCCCGGCCAGGACACGTTCGAGGGAGACCTGTTCCATACCGCGCGCTGGCCGAAGCAGCCGGTCAGCTTCGCCGGCAAACGCGTCGGAATCATCGGCAATGGCGCGACCGGCATCCAGGTCATCCAGACCATTGCCGGCGAGGCCGGTCACCTCAAGGTCTTCGTCCGCACCCCGCAGTACGTCATTCCGATGAAGAACCCGAAATACGGCGCTGACGACGCGGAGGCCTACAAGTCGAAATTCAAACACCTGACGGAGCGCCTGCCGCACACCTTCACCGGTTTCGAGTATGATTTCGAGCATGCCTGGGCCGACCTGTCGCCGGATCGGCGTCGCCAGGTGATCGAGGAGTGCTGGGAGGACGGCTCCCTCAAACTGTGGATTTCGTCCTTCGCCGAGCTGTTCTTCGACGAGGCGGTCAATGCGGAGATCTCCGAATTCGTGCGCGACAAGATGCGCGAGCGGCTGAAGGATCCGAAGCTGTGCGACCTGCTGATCCCCGCAGATTACGGCTTCGGCACCCACCGCGTGCCGCTCGAGCAGAACTTCCTCGAAGCCTTCCTTCGTCCCAACGTCGAGATCGTCAGCGTCAAGACCAATCCGATCGAACGCGTCACCCCGAAGGGCATTCAGATGGCCGACGGCACCGTGCACGAATTCGACATGATCGTCCTGGCGACCGGCTTCGACGCCGGCACCGGTGCGCTGACGCGGATCGATATTCGCGGGCGCGACAATCGATCGCTCAGGGAGGATTGGAGCAGGGACATCCGTACCACGATGGGCCTGCAGGTGCACGGCTATCCCAATCTGTTCACGACCGCAGTGCCGCTCGCTCCCTCAGCAGCGCTGTGCAACATGACGACGTGCCTGCAGCAGCAGGTCGAATGGATCGACGACTGCATCAAATATATGCGGTCGAAAGATCTCAAGGTCATCGAGCCAACCCGGGAGACGGAGGATGACTGGGTCGCGCATCACGACGAGACCGCCAATGCGACGCTGATCGCCAAGACGAATTCCTGGTATCTCGGCTCGAACATCGCGGGCAAGCCGCGGCGGGTTCTGTCCTATTGCGGCGGGGTCGGGGCCTACCGCCAGAAATGCGACGAGGTCGCCGCCAGCGGCTACCAGGGCTTTGCCATGCATTGAGCCGTCGGCAGATGCCGGCATTGGGACACAAGCCAAGAAACACGAGGGAGGACTACCATGAGCACGAATTTCACCGCGGCGGCCGATGCCGTTCTCGACGGTGTCGTCACATCCTCACCGCGCGTGCCAGGCGTGGTCGCGATGGTGACGGACCGCGATCGCAACATCTACCAGGGCGCAGCGGGACAACGCCGTCTCGACCGGCCTGAGCCGATGACCGCCGACAGCATCTTCGCCATCTTCTCCACCACCAAGGCGATCACCGGCACGGCCGTGCTGCAACTGGTCGAGGACGGCAGGCTGGACCTCGATGTGCCGGCGAAGCGTTACGCGCCGGAGATCGGGACTTTGCAGGTGATCGAGGGCTTCGATGCCAAGGGCGATCCGATCCTGCGTGCGCCGAAGCGCGACATCACCACGCGCATGCTGATGACGCACACGGCGGGACTGAGCTACGACTTCATCAGTCACACCTACAACCGGCTGGCGCAGGAAAAAGGTCAGCCAAGCGTGATCACCGCGACCAAGGCCTGCCTGATGACGCCGCTGCTGTTCGATCCCGGTGACCGCTGGGATTACGGCACCAACATGGACTGGTGCGGTCAGATCGTCGAAGCCATCACCGGCCGGCGGCTTGGCGAGGTGCTGAAGACGCGCGTGTTCGAGCCGCTCGGCATCAAGGACATGTTCTTCGAATTGACCGATGCCATGCGCAGCAGGCTGGCCGGTATCCACGCGCGCACCGCCGATGGCTCGCTGACGCCGATGGATTTCGAACTGCCTGCCGAGCCCGAGGTGCACATGGGCGGCCACGGCCTCTATGGCACGGTCGGCGACTACATGCGCTTCATCCGCATGTGGTTGAATGACGGCGCCGGTGAGTTCGGCCGGGTGCTGAAGGCCGAAACGGTGCGCATGGCGGAAAAGAACCATCTCGGCGACAACAAGGTGACACCGTTGACCGGAGTCATTCCCGAATTGTGCAATGACGCGGAGTTCTTCCCCGGCCAATCCAAGTCGTGGGCGCTGAGCTTCATGATCAACGAGGAGCAGGCGCCGACGGGCCGTCCGGCCGGTGCGCTGGGCTGGGCCGGGCTGGCCAATCTGTTCTACTGGATCGACCGGCAGAACGGATTCGGCGGCTTCTGGGCGACGCAGATCCTGCCCTTCGGCGACCCGACGTCGTTCGTCGGCTACATGAATTTCGAGACGGCATTCTACCAGAGCCTGCGCCAGCGCATGGCGAGCTAGGCCGAACAACGCGATCGCGCGCGCCGTGCCACCGTCGTGCAGCGAACTCTTCCGCTGGACGGTGGGCACGGCGCCATTGCGATCCCGCCCGCGGCGATGGCACGGCGGCGCCTTTGCCCACTCTACAGATCCGTCAACCCGCTGGTCACCGCGAGCCGCACCAACTGCGCATCCGTCTGCAATCCCGTCTTGGCCTTCACCAGGTAGTGATAGTTCTGCACCGTCTTGACGCTGAGGTGCAGATTGGTGGCGATCTGCTCGGTGGTCAGGCCCGATGCGAACTGGCGCAGGATTTCGATCTCACGCTCGCCGAGCCGGTCGAGCACGGTCTGCTGCGGATCGAGGCTGTCGGCGGCCAGCACATGGGCGACGTCGTCGCTGAGCGCGCGCTCGCCGTTGATTACCATGCGGATGGCGCGGACCAGCGCCGACGGCTCGCTGCTCTTGGTGACGAAGCCGCTGGCGCCGGCCGCGAACGCCGCCTTCACCAGCGGCGCCTCGCCATGCATCGAGAACACGAGGATGCAGGCGCGATTGTCGCGAGCGCGGATGTTGCGGATCGCCTCCAGCCCGCTGGCGCCCTTCATCGAGATGTCGAGCACGACCACGTCGGGCGCATGCGCCTTGAAGGCGGCATAGGCCGCTGCGGCGCTGTCGGCCTCGGCGATGACGCGAAAGCCGTCCTGGCTCTCCAGCACGCGGCGGTAGCCTTGTCGGACCACCGGGTGGTCGTCGACCAGCAGGATCGAAATGCCTGTGCGCTCGCGCATCCCCGTTGTCTCAGGCGGCCAGTGGAATTGTCGCGGAGACGCTGAGCCCGCGTGCGGCCGGTCCGATCGACAGCGAGCCGCCGACCGCGGCGATGCGCTCGCGGATTCCGGTCAGGCCGAAGCCGCTCGATTGCGCCAGCAATGTCGCATCGCCGCCGCCGTCATCCTCGACTGAAATCAGCAGCGCACTGTCGGGCCCGGAGCGCCGCTCGACCCGCAACGACACCTCGCTCGCACTGGTGTGGCGCAGGGCGTTGGTCAGGCACTCCTGCGCCATCCGGTAGGCGGTGACCGCGACCGGGCCCTGGATGTCGGCGAGATCGCCGTGGAGGTCGAGCCGGATCGCGGGCCGCGCGGCGTGCTGATAGTTCTCGGTCAGCGCGATCAGGCCGGCGGCGAGTCCGAGCTCCTCGGTGAGCGGACGGCGCAGTCGGCTCAAGGTGCCGCGCAGGCACGCCATCAGATGGCTGACGGACTGCGTGATCATGCGCGCATCCTGGGCGACCTGATCGTTGCGGCCATGGCCGGCGCTCTCGATCGTCGAGGCAAAGGCGAGGATCGCGGTCAGGTTCTGGCCGAACTCGTCGTGCAGCTCGCGCGCCAGCGCGCGCCGCTCCTCGTCGCGGATGTCGAGCAGGCGCTCGGTCAGCGCGGCGCGCTGCTCGTTGGCCTGCGCCAGCCGGTCGCCGAGCTCGCCTACGGCGCGGCCGATCATCGCGAGCTCCATCGAGCGGAAGCGCGGCAGGGCCGGGTGGTGCTCGCCCTCGGCCATCCGCTGCAGCGCTGAGACGATGCTGCGCGCCGGTGCCAGCGCATGCGCGATCGCCAGCGAGGCGAGCACGCCGATCGCAATGGCCATCGCCAGCGCGACGCCGAAGCTGTCCTGGATGCGCAGCCAGGCGAGCTGGATCGCCGCATCGGGATCGGCGATGGCGGACACGGTTCCTGCCGTGGTCGCCCGCGCACTGATCGCCTGCGCCACTGCGGCGTGATCGCCGAGGATCGTTTCGACCAAGCCTGAGAACCAGCGCGGCGGCACCGCACCGAGCCCCTTGCTCTGGCCGCATAGCGGCCTCTCGAAGGCAGCTTCCGGCTTGAACTGTACGCAGATGCCGGGCGCGATCAGCTTCATCGTCTCGGTCGTGCGCCAGTCCGGCACCGGCAGCAGATGGTCGCGCGTGCGGTTGCTGCGCAGCAACAGCTCGCGCCAATACAGCGCCTCCAGCGCCTGTGATACGCGCTCCGCCGAGGCCGCGGTGGCGCGGTCGACGCTGCGATAGGCATCGACGGTGACCCATATGGCCGCGGCCGCGAGGCAGAGCAGAACGATCAGCGCCAGGCGCGCGATCAGCTGGAGCACGAGGCGCATGCGATCCTCTCCACGGGCTTTTGCCGCAGCGTAACAATGGGCCGGTGCTGCGCCAAGCAAATGCACTGCAGCAGGCGAAAGATTGGGAAAATTTCCCGACAGGCCGGAGGCAGATGTCTTTGGACGCTGTTCCGCCGCTCTGCTTAACTTCGATGCCAAGCGCCGGATGCAACGGCGGAGCAATGGGGAGTGCATGCATGAGCGTGGTCGGCAGTGCGGAGAGAGTGGAACCTGCGCGCGACGCGGCCGAGCGCGGGCCGCTGCTGCTCTGGATGATCTTCACTGGCCTGACCGTGTTCGCCGCCGTCGTGCTGTGGCGTTACGGCTACTTCCATCTGATGGTCGCCTCGGACCGGACCTACATTTCAAGCGTCGTCGCCGTGCTCTATCTGGTGACGTGCTGCCACTGCTTCTGGCGCACCAGGGCGATCGCGCGCGAGGCGGATGCTGCAAGGCGCTGCCGCGCCGTCCTGATCGGGCCGGATGCGGCGCGCGCGCTGGAGCCTGACGCGCAACTGCTTCCCAACGGACTCGTCACCAATCACATCCGCAGCCTCGTCACCAAGGCTCGGACGCAAGGGACAGGGCGGCTCGACCAGACGCTGCTGCTGCGCACGCTGGCCGACCGCCTTCGCGGCTCGAACGGATTCGGCGGCTTCGCGTCGGATACGCTGATGAAGCTCGGCCTGCTCGGCACCATCATCGGCTTCATCATCATGCTGGCGCCGATCGCCGGCCTCGACGTCAACGACAAGCTGGCGATGAAATCGTCGATGGGCCTGATGAGCGACGGCATGGCGGTGGCGATGTACACCACGCTCGCCGGTCTCGTCGGCTCGATCCTGGTACGCATCCAGTACTACATGCTGGACGCAGCGACCGGCCGCGTGTTCTCCGACGCGGTCATGCTCACCGAGACGCGGGTGACGCCGCGGCTCGAACGGGCGATGGAGCGCGCGCCGGAGCAGGGCGCATGATGGACGATTTCGGGCTCTATCCGCGCGAGGAGCAGTTCGATCCGTTCAGCGTGATGCTGTTCAAGGCGCTGCAGATCGTCGCGTTCTTCTTCTTCATCGCGGTGCTCGCGATCTCGCCCGACGCGAAGGACGGCAAGGTCGACAGCAAGGCCGAGTTCCTGATCACGATGGACTGGCCGGACAATCATCCCGACGATCTCGATCTGTTCGTGCAGGACCCCGTCGGCAACATCGCCTGGTACCGGCACCGCGAGGCCGGCTTCCTCACGCTCGATCGCGACGACCGCGGCGGCGCCAATGATTTCATCCTGGTCAACGGCTTGAAGATCCCGTCGCCGATCCGCGAGGAAATCGTGACGATCCGGGGCATCGTCGCCGGCGAGTACACCGTCAACATCTCGCATTTCCAGAATGTCAGCGGCGCGCCGGTCGAGGCCAAGGTGAAGGTGCAGAAGCTCAACCCGACGGCGCAGGTGATCTTCGACGACAAGGTCGTGCTCGATCATTCCGGCGACGAGAAGACGGCATTGCGCTTCAAGCTCAATGCGGAGGGCAAGGTGATCGACGTGCAGCGGCGGCCGAAATCGCTCTTGGAGACCTTCCGCAACGTCCGCGCCAACGGCGCCGACCTCGATCCCCAGACCGGCGTCAGGATGATCAGGCGATGATGAGCAGCCTCCAGACCGTCATCGTCACGCTGTCCGTGTGCTACGCCCTGATCGGCGCGCTGCTGCTGCTCGTGCTGGTGTATGCGCGGCTGCCGTGGCAGGTGAAGGCCGTGGCGGTGGTCGTCACCAGCGCGTTCTACGTCGGCAGCTTCGTCGGCGCCCGCGGGCTGCTCGGCTGGGCCAGCGTCGACCGGTTGCCGAAGGCGTTCAAGGTGCTGCAGGTGCGGATCGTCGATCCGCACAGCGTCGACGGTGATCCCGGCGCGGTCTATCTGTGGGTCGAGACGCTTGACGAGGACAACCGCCCGAGCGGCGTGCCGCGGGCCTATCGCATTCCCTTCAGTGACAAGCTCGCCGAGAAGGCGCAGCACGCCGCCGACCAGATCGCCGCAGGTCATCCGCAAGGCGGCCGAGCCGCCGATTTCGGCACCGGCGACGGCGGCGTGATCGACGCCGCGCGCGAATACATCCTGCCCAAGACCATCATCGAGACCGCCGGCGGCGATCCCTCGACCGGCGAGTTCAAGGCCGCGAAGAATGCCGGCGACGGTGTCTCCTTCACGCCGCTGCTGCCGCCGCGCATGCCGCCGAAGGACGAGCAGTAAAGGACAAACGGCGCGAGCCGTTGCAGTCACGGCACATCCGATGTCTCACCGCCGTCATTGCGAGGAGCGTCAGCGACGAAGCAATCCAGAGTCGCGACCGGCGCCCTGGATTGCTTCGCTGCGCTCGCAATGACGGTCGAGAGAGCGATCACAGGCCGATGGGCATACGCTTGCGGAGCGCGGTGAAGGAGGCGCGCTCGCAATACGGTTGGCGGTGCGCGGTGAAATTGCAAAAGCCGGTCGTTCACGCTAGGGTCCGGATCATCTGTTGGCCCGCCCGAATTCGCGATTTCATTGTTGATCGAATGATCGAGGGAGCTTCGCGATGCGTAAGCTGATGATTGCGTTCTTGGCCGTCATGTCCTGGCCGGCCGGACCGGCCCTGGCCTGGTGGGACGAAGGCCACATGCAGATCGCGTATCTGGCCTACAAGAAGCTGACACCAGCGGCGAGGGACCGGGCCGACGCGCTGCTCAAGCTCAATTCCGATTATGCGAGCTGGATCGCCGGCGCTCCCGCAGGGCAGGAAAAGCTCTACGCCTTCGTGCGCGCGGCAACGTGGCCCGACGACATCAAGATGAAGCCAGACTATTATGACGACCAGGTGAGGGACTCCACGGCCAAGCAGCTCGTACCGTATGGCCATCTGAAGCATACGCATTGGCACTACAAGGACGCGCTGTTCTCGGCCGACGACACGCCGCTGCCGCGTCCGGATCCGGTCGACGCGGTGTCGCAGCTCAAGCTGATGATCGCCAAGCTGCCCGCAAACACCGACGCCTCCGAGCCGCTGCGGTCGTACAGCCTGAGCTGGATGATCCACCTCGTGGGCGATCTGCACCAGCCACTGCACGCCGTCGCCCGCTACTCGGCCGCGCTGCCGGACAAGGGCGGCGACCGCGGCGGCAACGAATTGCAGGTCGTAGCCGCCAACGGCGAGACGCAGAATCTGCACGCCTATTGGGACGGCATCTTCGGCGGTTATTCGACGGTGTTCGGCGCGATCTTCGATGCCGACCAGCGCGGCGGCCTGTCGACCGTCACGCCTGATGCCGGCAAGGCACAGATCATCGATCCCGCGGTGTGGGCGCAGGAGAGCTTCGAACTCGCCAAGGCCGTCGCCTACGCCCCGCCGGTGCGCGCCGACAAGCAGCCGGTCGAACTCACGCGGGAGTACGAGACCAACGCCCGCGATCTCGCCCGCAAGCAGGCCGCGCTCGCCGCCGCGCGGCTCGCCAACCTGCTCGAGGTGCTGTTGCGGTAGAGCCGCCTGCGCCTCACGGCGCCCGCGTCGGACGAACGACGATCTCGTTCACGTCGACATCGTCGGGTTGCTCGATGGCATAGCGCACGGCGCGGCCGATCGCGTCCGGCTGCAGGGCAATCGCGCGGTAGCTGCGCATCATCTCGGCTGCGGTCTCGTCCGTGATGGTGCTGGCGAGTTCGCTCTCCACCACGCCCGGATGGATGCAGGTGACGCGCAGCGTCTCATTTTCCTGCCGGAGCCCGTCCGAGATCGCCCGCACGGCGTGCTTGGTCGCGCAGTAGATTGCGGCGGTCGGCACGACCTGCAGGGCGCCGATCGAGGCGATGTTGATGACGTGTCCGGAGCCGCGGGCCAGCATGCCGGGCAACACCGCCGCGATGCCGTTCAGCACGCCCTTGATGTTGACGTCGACCATGCGATCCCACTCGTCGACCTTCATCGCGGCCATCGGCGATAGCGGCATGATGCCGGCATTGTTGATCATGACGTTCACGTGCCCCCACAATTCGCGCGCCGCCTCGGCAAAGGCCGCGACATCGGCGCGGTCGGTCACATCCAGCGCCCGAACCTCGGCGGTTCCGCCGGCCGCGCGCAACTCGGCGGCCAGCGCCTCCAGCCGGTCCAGGCGGCGCGCGCCCAGCAGCAGCCGCGCGCCCGTGGCGGCCAGCTCTCGTGCGATCCCCGCGCCGATGCCGCTCGACGCCCCGGTAATCAGGATGACCTTGTCCATGTTCAACTCCCGTCGGTTGGTGACGGGCGGAAGCTAGGTGGCCGGCATTGTCACGACAATTTGCCCAATGATTGCCTCGGTGGTAAGAATATCTAACCAATGCGGATCGACAAGAACATCATCGAGCTGTTCGTGGCGGTCGCCGATGCCGGGAGCTTCCGCCTTGCCGCGGACCGGCTGGGCGTGACGCGGTCTGCCGTCAGTCAGGCGATGGGCAGGCTGGAGGACCATCTCGGGATTTCCCTGGTCAGCCGGACGACCCGCAGCTTCAGCCTGACCGAGGCGGGACGCCGGTTCTATGCGGATGTCGCGCCGGCGATCGGCGCGCTGAATGCCGCCGCCGAGCAGATCGGCGACAAGGCCGGGCCGCCGTCCGGCCTGCTGCGGCTGGCCGTGTCCTCCATCGCCGAACGCTTCATCTCCGGGCCATTGCTGGCCTCGTTCATGCAAACCTATCCCGCGATCGAACTGGACGTCACCATCACCGACGACACCTTCGACATCGTCGCCGAGCACTACGACGCGGGGGTGCGCCTGGGAGAAGTCATCGCGCAGGACATGATCGCCGTCCCGGTGTCCGGAGATCAAAGGCAGCTGGCCTTTGCCGCACCGAGTTATCTGGAAGCGCACGGCGCCCCGGCGCACCCGCGCGATCTGATCCATCATGCCTGCATCGGCTGGCGGCCCGCGCCGCTGGCCGCGCCCTATCGCTGGGAGTTCACCGAAGCCGGCAGAGACTTCAATGTCGAGGTCAAGCCCAGCCTGACGACCAACGACATGTTGTTGATGATCCGCACCGCATGCGCGGGCGGCGGCATCACCTTCGGCACGGAGGAGACGTTCCAGCCCTACGTCGCGCGTGGCGAGCTGGTGCCTCTGCTCGAAAGCTTCGCGGCGCCGTTTGCCGGATTCTACCTGTACTTTCCGAGGCGTCGGAACCTGGCGCCCAAGCTCCGCGCGCTCATCGATCATGCGAAGCGGGGACCATGACAGCAGCGTGCGTAGCCTGGATGAGCGCAGCGATATCCGGGTTCACCGACGCAGCGCGTGAGATCCCGGATGTCGCTGCGATCGTCCGGGCTACGACGCTGCCACATGCCTGTCCGGTGCGTTTTCAGCCGCTGTTCAGCGGGCTGGAAGCCCCCGTTGATCGCATTTGTCAGCTGGTTCAAACGACCATTCGCATTAAGAGATGAACCTTGCGACAATTGCCGGCAACTCATGAGCGAAGCGCCAATCCCGGTCCTGCGCGAGCAGGGCGGCGGTATCGGTGGCCAGCATCATAGCAGCAGGGACGATCCGCATGCCCTACATCATCGTGCTGATTGCCGTCATCGGCATCGTGGTTCTGCAGCTGACCGGTGCGATCCCGATGGACGCCGTCGGTGGGGGGCTCGTGATCGCGGCGGTGACGTTTGCGGCCGTCCTGTCCATTGCCATCCACGAGGCATGGACTAAGAAGCGGGGCGTGCTCGGCTGGATCGTGAACATCGTCGTCTCGCTGCTCGGCGCCTTCTTTGCCGCCCAGCTCGGCGGTCCGCTCGTGGCGATTCCGCTCCTGGGTCTCGCGGGTGGGGGCAGCAGCTCGCTGGCGGCCGCAGGAGGCGGTGTGATGTCTGCTGCGCTCGCCCTCATGATGATTGTCACGATTGCCGGTTCCGCAGGCGCGCTGTGGCTCGTGAACCGGCGGCGATGAGTTTGCCGACGCCGCTGCGCCGAAGTCGGTCCAGCGACTAGGCTCGCGGCGTCGCGAGCCAGTCCCGCCAGAACTGCTCCTGTGCCGCGACCGAAGCAGGGACGACATCCGGCCCCTCGGAAAAGATGTCGACGAGATCTTCCCGTCGGGCGTGTCGGCCCGTCGTCATCCTGTAGGCCTTGAGACCCTGACCCATGTCTCGCGCCATCCCCGACGGGTACACGTTCAGACTTGCGCCATAGCAGAATGGCATGAACCCATTTTCGCCCAGCACGTTCCGCAGATCAGAGCGCCTGGAAGAAATCGGTTGCAGCGCTTTCGATGCTTCGATCCCTGTAGTCGCACCTGAGTCGACAGAGGTTGTCATCATCAAGCAAGGTGAAGACCGCTGTTTCACCATCGTGGCCGCCGACCAGGCGCAATCTGTGCTGCTCTTCCATGCTCGATCCTTTACACGGATGATCTAGACTAGATGACGGCGGCGATTGTCGGCAATGGGCCCATCGCTCAGATCTGAGCCCGATCCCGTTGTCGGCCATCAGGGTGCGACGCCGCCCATTCTCGTGCGGCCGTGCAGCTTTGCATGGGTGTCCGGGGGATGGGGCCGCAGCCGGCGACGTCGAGGGGGCCCCCTGCGATGGCCCGTGACCGGCTGAAAGTTTCCATTTCCTTTTTTCAGAAATCATGCTATACGCCACCATCCCGTCCCGAGCAGAGGGCGTAGCGCGCGATCGTCACGACACGTGGGGCGGGGATGCGATGGACGCTGGGCTGGCGTGAGACGAACGCTCAAGCCTGCGGACGTGAAGTCGTGTGGTCCTGGCATCCCGAAGCTGGTGCTAAGCTGCTCGGAGATAATCCGAGCGGCGACGGTGGCCAAAAAGCCGGTGCACCGGGGAGATCACGATATAAGCGTTAAAACCGTCGCGCGGGGAATGCCGGATGTTCGGCTGAACCTGTGGTGACTGCCGCCTGCTTTTTTCTGCAGGCGGGCCATGGGTGAGGCCTTCACCCGGCATTCCCCGCGCCCTCTCGTTCTTCGATGGGGCACAGCGATCGCAAGGCTCGGGCGAGATCCGCCGCGAGATCGAGAGGTCGTGTCGCTGATCGATCGACCCCGGTCAAAAAACTCCTTGCTCCGGTCCGTCCGGTTTGATGTTGCTCAAATTCCGCGCGAAGCCCACTTGTACGGTGGAACCGGGAGGATACGGGTGCTGCTGGCGATTTTCACCGACATCCATGCCAATCGGCAGGCTTTTGCGGCGTGCCTGGAGGCGGCGCGCGGGCGCGGCGCCGAGCGCCTGATCTGCCTGGGCGACATCGTCGGCTATGGCGCCGATCCGGAATGGTCGGTCGACACGGTCATGGAGATCGTGGCCGAGGGCGGGCTGGCGGTGCGCGGCAATCACGACAATGCGGTCTCGACGGCCAGCGAGAGCATGAATGCGGAGGCGCAGGCGGCGATGGAGTGGACGCGCGGCCGGCTCAGCGCCGAGCAGCGGCGCTTTCTCGCCGAGTTGCCGATGAGCGTGGGTGACGAGGACCGGCTGTTCGTGCATTCGGAGGCGTCGAGCCCTCAGCGCTGGCGCTACATTCAGAGTTCGGCCGATGCCGCACGCAGCATGATCGCGACCGAGGCGCAGGTCACGTTCTGCGGTCACATCCATCGTCCGGCGCTGTACTCGATGTCCGCCACTGCGAAGATGACGAGCTTCACACCCACTGCCAACATGCCGATTCAATTGCTGCGCGGCCGGCAATGGCTCGCCGTGGTCGGCTCGGTCGGTCAGCCGCGCGACGGCGATCCCGCTGCATCCTTCGTGACCTTCGACACCAGGACGCGCGAGCTGACCTATTGCCGCGTGCCCTATGACGTCGACGCGGCGGCGCAGCGCATTCGTGACAACGGCCTGCCGCCCTGGCTGGCGCAGCGGCTCTCGATGGGGCGTTAGAGCATGGCGAGATCGAAGCTCCAGCCGGGCGTCGTCATCGACGGCTTCACCGTCGGCGAGTGCGTGCATTCCGGCGGCATGGCGACGCTGTGGAGCGTCACGCGCCCGGACATCGACCGCCCCATCCTGATGAAGGTGCCGCGCGTCTCCGAGGGCGAGGACCCTGCGGCGATCGTCAGCTTCGAGATGGAGCAGATGATCCTGCCGAAGCTGTCCGGTCCGCATGTGCCGGCGTGCTTCGGGACCGGCGATTTCGCCACGCAGGCCTATGTCGTGATCGAGCAGATCCCTGGCGAGACGCTGTACAAGCGGTTGCCCGAGCTGCCGCTGCCTTATGAGGAGGCGCGGGTGCTGGTCGCGAAGATCGCCACCGCGCTCGCCGACCTGCACCGGCAGCACGTGATCCATCACGACATCAAGCCGTCCAGCATCATGTTCCGCCCCTCGGGGGAGGCGGTGCTGATCGACTACGGCCTGTCCTGCCACAAGCACCTGCCGGATCTGTTGCAGGAGGAATTCCGCCTGCCTTACGGCACCGCGCCCTACATGGCGCCGGAGCGGATGATGGGCACCCGCAGCGATCCGCGCAGCGACATCTTTTCGCTCGGTGTGCTGCTCTACTTCTTCACCACGGGCGTGCGCCCCTTCGGCGAGACCGAGACGCTGCGCGGCATGCGGCGGCGACTGTGGCGCGATCCCTATCCGCCGCGGCAGCTCAAGCCGGACTATCCGCCGTGGCTGCAGGAGATCGTGCTGCGCTGCCTGGAGATCGAGCCGGTCTGGCGCTATCCGACCGCGGCACAGCTCGCCTTCGACCTCGGCAATCCCGACCAGGTCAAGCTGACGGCACGCGCGGAGAAGCTCAAGCGCGATCCGATCACCACGGTGTGGCGGCGCCGCTTCAATCGCGGGCTGGTGCAGCCGGAAACGAAGCCGTCCGATGTCGCCGTGCAGATCGCTTCGAGCCCGATCGTGGCGGTGGCGATCGACACCTCGGAGGGTGGCGAGGAGCTCAACGGCGCGCTGCGCGTCACCGCGCAACGCATCCTCGCCACGTTGCCTGCAGCGCGACTCGCCTGCGTCAACGTCCTCAAGCTCGGCCGCCTGACCATCGACCGCACGCTGGACGAGGCCGGCAACAACAAGCACATCGACCGCATGGTGGCGCTGAAGCACTGGGCGACGCCGCTGAAGCTCGATGCCAGCCGGCTGACGGTGCACGTGCTCGAAGCCGTCGACCCGGCCGCCGCCATCGTCGAGTTCGCCGAGGTCAACCAGGTCGACCACATCATCATCGGCGCCCGCCGCGACTCCGTGCTGCGCAGCCTGCTCGGCAGCGTCTCGGCCAAGGTCGCCGCGGAGGCGGGCTGCACCGTGACCGTGGTGCGCACGCGCGCGGCCGCGCGGGAGATCGATGATGAAGAGGATGATGCGCCGGCGAAGGTTGTGTCGGGGGGATAAGGCTGGGAAGATTGTTCGGCTGCAACCTTGGTGAGGACGGCAACCCGGCGATAGCCGATGCTCCCCGCAACGACGGGGCAACAGGGGCGCTCCGTTTTCTCACCTCACCGGAACGGCCGCAGCTTCATATGCCGGTTGGAGTCCTTGTAGAGCAGATAGCGGAAGCGGCCGGGGCCGCCGGCGTAGCAGGCCTGCGGGCAGAAGGCGCGCAGCCACATGAAGTCGCCGGCCTCGACCTCGACCCAGTCGCGGTTGAGCTTGTAGACCGCCTTGCCCTCGAGCACGTAGAGGCCGTGCTCCATCACATGCGTCTCCAGGAACGGGATCACCGCGCCGGGCTCGAAGGTGACGATGTTCACGTGCATGTCGTGGCGGACGTCGAGCGGATCGACAAAGCGGGTGGTGGCCCAGCGGCCGTCGGTGCCGGGCATGCCGACCGGCGCGATCTCCGCTTCATTGGTCACAAAAGCCTCGGGCGCCGCGATGCCCGGGACGGCCTCATAGGCCTTGCGGATCCAATGGAAGGTCGCGGGCGCCGCGCTGTCGTTTGTGAGTGTCCATTTGCAGGACGGCGGCAGGAAGGCGTAGCCGCCCTTGGCGAGGCGATGCGTGGTGCCGGCGATGGTCAGCGCGATCTCGCCGCCAACGACGAACAGTACGCCCTCCGCCTCCGGATCAGGCTCCGGCTGGGTGCTGCCGCCGCCGGGCGAGACCTCGACGATGTATTGCGAGAATGTCTCCGAGAAGCCGGAGAGGGGACGCGCGATCACCCAGGTCCGGGTCTTGTCCCAGAACGGCAGCGGCGAGGTGACGATGTCGCGCATCACGCCCTTGGGGATGACCGCATAGGCCTCGGTGAACACGGCGCGGCCGGTGAGCAGGTCGGTCTGCGGCGGGTGACCGCCCTGCGGCACGAAGTAGTTCGGCTTGTCCATCATCGTCTCTCCTGCGCGCGGATGCTCGATCCGGCGCGCCATCAGTCAGGGGATGCTGAGCAACAGCGGCTGGTCGAGCCACAGCTCCTCGAGATTGTCGGGGCTCATGCGGTCGACCACCATGAAGCGCGAGGCGTCGTCGAACACCAGCAGCGGATGGTGCCAGACATTGCGGGCGTAGTTCACGCCCTGGCGCCCCGTCGCGGTGAAAGCCCGGTAGCTCGTGGCATCGTGCGGGTCGGCGCAGACCAGCACCAGCCAGGGCCGGTCCTGCAGCGGCATGAACAGCTGGGTGCCGAGCGGATGGCGTTCCATCAGCTTGATTTCGATCGGCCGCGGCCGCGGTTTCGCTTCGAACAGGCTGATATTCACGGGGACGGCACCGGACGTGACGTCGATCGCGGCGAGCCCGTTGCAACGGCGGGCAAAGCCCTGATTGATCTCGATCAGAGCCGCGCCATCGGTCTCGACGACGTCGCCGAAGGCGGCGAACGCGGCCTTGGTCAGCGGCTGCGGCGTGAGCGTCTGCATGCGCCGTCGACCGTCTCAGATCGCCTCGCCGCGCGCCGACGCTGCGGCATCGCGGATCGCGGCGATGTTGCTGCGATAGGCTTCGGTGGTGCCGCCCTTGAACACCGCGGAGCCGGCGACGAACGCGTTCGCCCCGGCGGCCGCGAGCGCGCCGGCATTGTCGCGGCCGACGCCACCGTCGACCTCGATGTCGATCGGGCGGCCCGCAGTCATCGCGCGCAGGTCCTGCACCTTGCCGATCGCCGAGGCGATGAAGGCCTGACCGCCGAAGCCGGGGTTGACCGACATGATCAGCACGAGGTCGACGAGGTCGAGCACATATTCGATGACGTTGAGCGGCGTCGACGGGTTGAGCGAGACGCCGGCCTTCTTGCCGAGCGCGCGGATCGCCTGCAGCGAGCGATGCAGATGCGGGCCGGCCTCGGCATGCACCGTGATGTGGTCGCAGCCGGCCTTCGCGAACGCCTCGAGATAGGGATCGCAAGGTGTGATCATCAGATGGGCGTCGAAGATCTTGGTCGTATGCGGACGCAGTGCCTTGATGACGTCAGGGCCGTAGGAAATGTTCGGCACGAAATGGCCGTCCATGACGTCGAGATGGATCCAGTCGGCGCCGGCGGCATCGACGGCGCGCACCTCTTCGCCCAGCTTGGAGAAATCCGAGGCCAGGATGGACGGCGCAATGACGAGCGGACGCGGCGTGAAGGACTGGGTCATGAGCATCTGTTCCAGGGCGATCGGGGATGTCGCCGTATCATGCAGGGGCCGGTCCGGCAACGCGAGCGGGAAAAATCTGCCGGGCGCGGCATGAAGTGCCGGGCGACTGGCATGGCAACATCGCGAAATATCCGGACATATCAGCAGTTTGGCGCTGGCACGGGGATTGCGACGAGCTACGGCAGGTTTCCCGTCGCCGTGTTTGCCACGGCCGTCTCGGAGTTTCGCCATGTGGTTCGCATTGGGGGCCGCCTCGTCGGTCCTGGAAGGCCTGCAGTCGCTGGGATCGACCAAGTCCGGATCGGGCAAATCCGGCAATCCCGGCGGCGGCCTGTTCAGTCTCGGCGGCAATGCTGCGAGCGGCTCCGGCAATTTCAGCCCGTGGTCCAGTTCGGGCAGCAGCGGTTCCGGGCAGATCGCGCCGGAGACGATGAGCGCGCTGCTGGCGGCGCAGAGCCAGTCGGGCTCGTCGTCGGACGCGGCGACCAATCCGCTGCAGGATCTGTTCTCGCAGATCGACGGCGATGGCGACGGGCAGATCACGAAATCCGAGTTCGAGACCGCGCTCGGCGCCGGCGGCACCAACATCGCCAATGCCGACAAGGTGTTCGGCAAGCTCGACGGCAACAGCGACGGCAATGTCAGCATGGACGAGCTGACCTCGGCACTGCAGGGCGCGCGTGGTCGTCGTGGCCATCACCATCATCAGGAGGCTGGCGCGAGCGCCGGCTCGGGCAATTCCGCGGGTGCAGGGGCGGATGCGCTGATGCAGGCGCTGTCGGGCGCGTCGAGTTCGTCGTCTACCAACAGCGACGGCTCGACGACCACCACCATCACCTATGCCGACGGCTCCAAGATGACGCTGTTCACGCCGGCCACCACCGCAGCTTCCAATGCCGCGACCTCGTCCTACAACATGATCGAGAAGCTGATGCAGCATCAGTCGATACGGCTGCGTGGTTCATCCACGACCGCGGTGAGCGCGTAAGCCTCGCAAGCCGCTCAGCTGCCGAAGCGGTCCTGCCAGGACGGCAGGGCGCCGGCGAACGGCAGCCGCCTGGCGTGATAGACGCCGCGCGCGATCGCACGCGCCAGCACGTTGGCCGCGACCATGCCGAGCTCGCTCAGCTCGACCAGCGGCTCCACCGGCTTGGCGCAGGTCGCCGCCGCGAACACGATGTCGCCGTCGAGCGGCAGGTGGACCGGATAGATCGCCCGTGCCATGCCGGTCTGCGCCATCATCGCCAGACGCTTCGCCTGCGCCTTGGTCAGGATCGCATCGGTCACGACCAGCGTGATGGTCGTATTCTCGGACGCCGACGGGGCAGGGCCGCCCTTGATGCGCATCGCCAGCATGTCCGGCGTGAACGTGGCGGGCAGGCCGCGGCCGCCGAACTCATCGTCGACCTCGTAAGGCGCAGCCCAGAACCATGGGCCATCGCCGACCGTGACGCTGCCGACCGCGTTGACCACCGCGATCGCCGCGACCTTGATACCGCCGCGCGTCGTCGCCGAGGCCGAGCCGAGCCCGCCCTGCAGGTTGGCCGTGGTGGCGCCGAGCCCGGCCCCGACGCTGCCCAGCGCGAACGTCGTGTCCGCCGCGGCGGCCGCTGCGTGGCCGAGCTCGCGATAGGGCGCATAGCGGCCCCAGGCCTTGTTGCCGCCGTTCAGCAGATCGAACACGATCGCGCCGGGCACGATCGGGATCAGCGCGTCGCGCACGGCAAAGCCGCGGCCCTGCTCGGCGAGCCACGCCTGGATGCCGCTCGCAGCTTCCAGCCCGAACGCCGAGCCACCCGACAGCGCAATGGCGTCGATCCGCTCGACCGTATTGACGGGATCGAGCAGCGCATCCTCGCGCACCCCGGGTCCGCCGCCGCGAATGTCGATCGCGGCCACCGCCGGCTGGTCAAACAAAATCGCGGTCACGCCGGAGGCGAGCGCTGCATCGTCGGCGTGGCCGACGCGTACGCCTGCAATGTCGGTGAGAAGATTCTGCACGGCCATTCTCGCGATGGGGACGTTGGCGGACCGATAGCTCAGCTGGCGAGGCGGCTCAAGGCAAGTCCGAGTTGGTCCAAGCCAGTGGCCATGATCAGCGCTGCGATGACCAGGCGGTCCCATGACCCGGTCGGTGAAACCCGGAGGTCGCTTCTTGCGCTCGTCCGCTCTACGACCTCACTTCTCCAGCGCGATGCGGATCATGCGGGCGAGTTCCGGCTTGCGGTAGGGCTTGGCCAGCAGCAGTACGCCGGCGTCGAGGCGGCCGTGGTGCACGATGGCGTTTTCGGTGTAGCCGGACGTGAACAGCGTCTTCAGCGACGGATGTCGCGCGCGGGCGGTATCGGCGAGCTGGCGGCCATTCATGGCGCCGGGCATGATGACGTCGGTGAACAGCAGATCGATCTCCGGATGGCGTTCCAGCACGTCGAGCGCCTCGGCAGCGTTGGCGGCGGCGAGGGTGGTGTAGCCGAGGCTGGCAACCTGGGTGACGACGTGCTGGCGGACCATCGGATCGTCCTCGACGATCAGGATCGTCTCATTGCCGCCGCTCGTGTCGAGCGCGCGCTGATTCGTGGCTGTCGTCGGCATCGAAGCCGAGCGCGGCAGGTAGAGCTTGATCGAGGTGCCGTGCCCGACCTCACTATAGATCTTGATGTGGCCGCCGGACTGCTTGACGAAGCCGAACACCATGCTGAGGCCAAGGCCGGTGCCCTTGCCGACGCCCTTGGTCGAGAAGAAAGGGTCGAACACCTTGTCGAGATAGGCCGGCGGGATGCCGCTGCCGGTGTCGCTGACCGCGACCATGACGTAGTCGCCGACCGCGACCTCGTTGTTGGCGTCGGCATAGTCCTGATCGAGGGCGACGTTCGCGGTCTCCAGCGTCAGCTTGCCGCCTTGCGGCATCGCATCGCGCGCATTGAGGGCGAGGTTGACGATCGCAGTGGCGAGCTGGTTCGGATCGGCCAGCGCGGTGCAGGGATCGAGACTGAGGATGCGTTCGATCTCGATGTGCTCGCCGAGCGTCGGACGCAGCAGGGCGGCGGTCTCGTTCATCAGCGCGTTGACGTCGAGGTCGACCGGCTGAAGCGGCTGCTTGCGCGCGAAGGCGAGCAATTGCCGGGTGAGATGCGCGCCCCGGTCGGCGGAATCGTCGATCAGCTTGGCGACGGATGCGAGCTCCGGCCGCCCGGCGACGGCGTCGGAGAGGATGGAAATGCTGCCGGTGATGACGGTGAGGATGTTGTTGAAGTCGTGGGCGACCCCTCCGGTGAGCTGGCCGACCGCCTCCATCTTCTGCGCCTGGCGGAATTGCGCCTCGGCGGCGCGCTTTTCGGTCAGGTCGCGGCCGACGAAAAAGTGGCGCTGCACCGGTTCCGACCAGCTCGCCATCCAGTTCAGGACGACGCCGCGTCCTTCCTTGTGCAGCAGCTGCGCCTCGAAATTGTGGATGTCGCGGCCGCGGCGGCAGTCGCGCATCTGGCTGCGAACGGTCTCCAGCTCGGGCGGGTAGACGAAGTCGCTGGCGTTGCGGCCGACCATCTCCTCGGGCCGATAGCCGAGGATGCCCTGTGCGCTCGGGCTCACCTGCATCAAATCGCCGCGGGAGTTCGCGATCAGGATCAGGTCCTGCGAGGTCTCGAAGATGCGCCGCCGCTCCTCCGTCTCTCGATTCAGCGCGTGGCGTGTACGTTTGCTCTCGGTGATGTCGCGCGCGACCTTCGAGGCGCCGATCACGGTGCCGCGGGCGTCGTGGATTGGGGAGACGCTGAGCGACACCTCGATCGCGTGGCCGTCCCTGTGCCGACGCACTGTCTCGTGATGCTCGATCTTCTCGCCGCCGCCGATCCGCTCGAGGATGCCATCGACCTCGGAGCGCCGCTCGGCGGGGACGATCAGGCCGATGTCGTTGCCAAGCGCGTCGTCGGCGCCGTATCCGAACAGATGCTCGGCTGCGCGGTTCCATGACGTGATCTTGCCATGCAGGGTGAGTGTGATGATGGCGTCATTGGAGGACTCGACGACGGCGCTGAACAGTCTCTCGCGCGCGATGAAGCGGGCCCGCTCGCTTTCGTTCTGCCGGCGCTGCTGCCGCAACAGGCGCGTGAGGCGCGTCTGCAGTCCGACATTGTCGGCGAGCAGGACGCCGAGCACGAAGCTCGCCGCCAGCAGGCCGTAGATGCGGCCCGCGTAGTAGCCGAGATCGAATCTTGCGGCATTGAGCATCGATGACAGCGAAAGGTCGAATAGCCAGGCGCACAGCACCACCATGACCCAGAGATCGAGAATGGTGTGCGGGCCGCGCCACGCCAGCACGGCCAACGCCACGAGCGTCACGCACCAGATTGAGCCGACCACGACCTTCAGGGCCGTTGTCGCCGTACCGTCGTGGATCAGCGCGGGAAGCGATGAATCGAAGGCGATCACCGTCCAGGTCAGCGCAGCGAGAACGATCGCCACGCCGAGGATTGCGAACGACAGCGCCGCGGCGACCGAGCTGACGGGCGCGAGCCGGCGGCGCGTGTGCAGCGCATAGGCGAGGACGAAGAACGGGAACCCGCCATGCCAGATCATGTAGATCCAGACTGCGCTCTGCGGTCCGGCGCCGAGCAGCCCGGTCTGTGAGTAGAGCCCGGGAAAGACCAGAGTGTGCAGCAGCGCCGCCGGTGCGGTGAACAGATATCCAGAGGCCAGCCACAGCAGCGGGCGCGAGCGCAGCAGCACGAATTGGGAGAACAGCAGGAACGCGGTGATCAGGTCATTCAGTGCCAGCGCCGACTGATAGCTGGCGACAAACGCCGGCGTTGCCGGCAGCTGGACCTTGGCGAAGGGAGCGGCGGCGGCAAAGAGCAGGGCCGAGACGACAACCGCAGCCAGTGCTGCGACACGGTCCCGATGCGTTGCGGTGGTCGTCGATAGAAGAACTTCGCCAGTATCCTCGATGCTCTGCATCTCCAAAGTCCTGCGCCCTGTCATCAACGTGCAACTCGGCACGGAGACGATGGTGACGCGAAAAAATATGCTATTCTAATAAAGGTTGTATGTTACCAATATGTAGCGTTCTGTTGAATGAGTCGCGCGTTGGAGTAACTGCACCTTTACCGCAACCGGGATAAATATACCCGTAGTTGTAGCTGATTTCTTTTTATGTTGTAGGCTGTCCAACGAAAAATTTCTGGAGATTTTGATGCCACGGATTCTTGTGGTGGACGATCAAAAGGACGTCCGGGCCATGATTAGCATGGTGCTGCGCGTCAATCAGTTCGATGTGGTCGAAGCGGGAACCGCTCCGGCCGGACTGCAATTGTTCCGCGACCAGACGTTCGACGCCGTGATCGTCGATATCTATCTCGATGACTCCAACGGTCTCGATCTGGTCAGCGGGATGCGTGCGCTGGTTCCCGATGTACCCGTCGTGGCCGTCTCCGGCATGAGCGCGTTCGACGGGGCCGCGATGTCGGAGGAGTTGACCCGGGTCGTCTATCTGCAGAAGCCGTTCCGGCCGGCAGAATTGATGCGCGCGGTCGAGGCAGCCCGCTCGGCCGTGAAGAACACGCGCGCAGCGCCTCTGTCGGTCTGCGCAGGCTGATCGATTGCGGAATTCGGTGCCTCGCCTTCAATCAGGCTTGGCGACGAAGCGCGAAGTCGCCCGTAATCAGCTGAAGAAAAACGCCCCGGTCATCGACCGGGGCGTTCCATTTTGTGGATCACTTTGATCTGAGATCAGGAGCCTTTGCCGCCGAGCTCGGCGTAGGCGCCCTTGGCGTCCCACTTGTAGACGACGTAGTCGATCTGCTTGATGTCGCCCTTGGCGTCGAAGCCGAGCTTGCCCAGCACCGTGTCCCACTCGCCGGCCTTGATGGTGTCCATCACCTTCTTGGCATCGGTGGTGTTGGCCTTCTTCACCGCCTGCGACCAGACCTGGATCGCGGCGTAGGTGTAGAGCGTGTAGCCCTCGGGATCGATGTTCTTGGCCTTGAACTTGTCCACGATCGCCTTGGCGGTCGGCTTGTTGCGCGGCTCGGGGCCGAAGGTGAACAGCGTGCCTTCCGCGGCCGGACCGGTGATCGAGGCGAACTCCTTGTCGTTCATCGCGTCGCCCGCCATCAGGATCGTCTTGAGGCCCTGGTCGCGCATCTGACGCAGGATCAGGCCGGCTTCCTGATGATAGCCGCCGACATAGACGAGGTCGATGTTCTCACGCTTCAGGCGTGAGACGATCGCGTTGAAGTCCTTGTCGCCCTTGTTGTACGACTCGAACATCTTCTCGGTGACGCCAGCCTTGTTGAGCGCCTTCTTGGTCTCGTCCGCGAGACCTTTCCCGTAGGTGGTCTTGTCGTTGAGGATCGCGATGTTCTTGCCCTTGAAGTTCTTCGCTATGTAGTTCGCGGCCACCAAGCCCTGCTGATCGTCACGGCCGCAGACGCGCGCCACGTTCCACAGCTTGCGCTCGGTGAACAGCGGGTTGGTCGAAGCGGGCGTGATCTGCAGCACGTTGCTGTCGGCATAGGCCTCGGAGGCCGGGATCGACGACGACGAGCAGAAGTGCCCGGCGACGAACGGAATGCCGGAGCCGGCGAGCTTCTCGGCGACCGAGCGGGCCTGCTTGGGATCGCAGGCGTCGTCACCGACTTGGAGGGCGAGCTTCTTGCCGAGCACGCCGCCTGCGGCATTGAGGTCGGCGACCGCCATCTCGGCGCCGTTCTGCATCTGACGACCGAACGCCGACTCGCCGCCGGTCATCGGGCCGGCCACGGCGATGGTGATGTCTTCGGCGTAGGCTGCGGTCGAGAGCGCCAGCGACGCGCCCAGAGCCAGGCCGATGAGTTTGAGTGGTTTCATGAGAAATCCTCACAGGGGGTAGGTCGACACGGAGACGGCCCGAACGGCGGGCCGCAGACCGCGCGCATTGTGGCTGATTTTCCGCCGAAGTCACCGGCATTTTTCGGGCAAATCGACGAAGGGCTAAGGCCATTTCTGCCGGCCTGCCGGGGGCTCGATGGTCGCCTAGTGGCGGCCGCCCTCCAGATAGGCGGCGCGGATCTCCGGCCGCTGCAACAGCTCGGCCCCGGTGCCCGACAGCGTGACCAGTCCGTTGACCAGCACGTAGCCGCGGTGGGCGAGCTTCAGCGCATGATTGGCGTTCTGCTCCACGATCAGCACGGTCAAACCGTCCTGGCGGTTCAGTGTCCGGATCGCGTCGAAAATCTGCCGGGCGATCAGAGGGGCCAGGCCGAGCGAAGGCTCGTCGAGCAGCAGCAGCCGCGGCCGGCTCATCAGCGCGCGCCCGATCGCCAGCATCTGCTGCTCGCCGCCGGACAGCGTCCCGCCGCGCTGGTCGATGCGCTCCTTCAGCCGAGGGAACAGCGCGAACACGCGCTCCAGCGTGCCGGCGCGCTCGGCCTCGGTGGTGTCGCCGGCGTCGGCGCCCATCTGCAGGTTCTCTGCGACGCTCATGCGCGGGAAGATGCGGCGGCCCTCCGGCGACTGCGCGATCTTGAGCCGCGCGATCTGGTGCGTCGGCACCTGCGTGATGTCGTGGCCGTCATAGACGATATGACCGGAGCTGGCGCGCGGGCGGCCGAAGATCGACATCATCAGCGTCGACTTGCCGGCCCCGTTGGCGCCGATCAGCGCGACGATTTCGCCGGATTTGATCTCGAGGTCGACGCCCTTGAGCGCTTCGATCTTGCCATAGGAGGCGCGCAGGTTGCGGATGGCGAGCAGGGACGTACTCACGCCTCGGCCTCCATCACGGCTGCGGCCTCTTCCTCGTCGGTGCCGAGATAGGCGGCGATGACCTTGGGATCGTCGCGGATCTCGCGCGGCGTGCCCTCGGCGATCTTGACGCCGTAGTCCATCACAACGACGCGGTCGGAGATTTCCATGACGACGCTCATGTCATGCTCGATCAAGAGGATCGATGTGCCGTGGTCGCTGCGGATCGAGAGCAGGAGCTCGCTCAGCGCGGCGCTCTCGCGCGCGTTGAGGCCGGCGGCGGGTTCGTCGAGACAGAGCAGGGCGGGCCCGGTGCACATCGCCCGTGCGATCTCCAGCCGCCGCTGGTCGCCGTAAGCGAGATTGCCGGCCGCATCATCGGCCCGGTCGATCAGCCCGACGCGCTTCAGCCAGAACACCGCGGCATCGATCGCGCTCTGCTCGGCGGCGCGCCAGGACGGCACGCCGAGCAGCCCGAGCAGCGTGAAGCCCGACGCACGCATCAGAGCGTTGTGTTGCGCCACCATCAGGTTCTCGAGCGCGGTCATGCCCGGAAACAGCCGGATGTTCTGGAACGTGCGCGCCACCTTGGCCTGCTTGGAGATGTTGAAGTCCTTCAGCTTCTGCATCTCGAATTGCATACCGTCATCATGCGTCAGGCGGATCACGCCGGAGGTGGGCTTGTAGAAGCCGGTGATGCAGTTGAACACGGTGGTCTTGCCGGCGCCGTTGGGGCCGATCAGCGCCGTGATCTGCTGGCGCTGCGCGGTGAACGACAGCGCGTTGACGGCGACGATGCCGCCGAAGCGCATGGTGAGATTTTCGAGTGCGAGGATCGGAGCGGAGCTCATCCGTGGCCTTCCTTGACGAGGTCCGAAGAGATGCTCTTGGATTTTTCGAGAAATACGGTCGGTGCGCGATGGCCGACGATGCCGCGCGGGCGCCAGATCATGATCAGCACCATGGCGAGACCGAACACCAGCATGCGATAGACCTCGAGGCTTCGGAACAGCTCGAAGCCGCCGATCATGGCGAGCGCGGCGAGCGCCACGCCGAGCTGCGATCCCATGCCGCCGAGCACGACGATCGCGAGCACCAGCGCCGATTCCTGGAAGGTGAAGGACTCCGGGCTGATGAAGCCCTGGCGGGTGGCGAAGAAGGCGCCGGCGAAGCCGCCGAACATGGCGCCGGTGGCGAACGCCGTGAGCTTGGTCGTCGTGATGTTGATGCCGAGGGCGCGGCAGGCGACCTCGTCCTCGCGCAGCGCTTCCCAGGCGCGGCCGATCGGCAGCCGGCGCAGCCGGATGGTGACCCAGTTGGTGAGCAGCGCCAGCGCCAGGATCAGATAGAACAGGAAGACGATGCGATGCGTCGGCGAAAAGGGAATGCCGAGCATGGCCGCGAGGCCGCCTTCGCCCGGCGTCAGCGGAATGCCGAACAGGCTCGGCCGCGGAATGCCGGAGATGCCGTTGGGGCCGCCGGTGACATCCTGCCAGTTGATCAGCACAAGGCGGATGATCTCGCCGAACGCAAGCGTGACGATCGCGAGATAGTCGCCGCGCAGCCGCAGCACGGGGAAGCCGAGCAGCACGCCCCAGAATGCGGCGAGGATGCCGGCCAGCGGCAGGCAGATCCAGAACGACAGGCCGAAGGTGGTCGACAGCAGCCCGTAGGAATAGGCGCCGACCGCGTAGAACGCGACATAGCCGAGGTCCAGCAGGCCGGCCAGGCCGACCACGACGTTGAGGCCCCAGCCGAGCATCACATAGGTGAGCACCAGGATGCCGAGATCGAGAATGTAGCGCTGATTGTAGAAGATCACCGGCACGAGGAAGGTGAAGATCAGCAGCGCCGGCGCGAGATAGCGGCCGGCGACCGACAGGCCGCTCTGCACCGAGGAGGGCACGAAGCTGCCGAGGCCGCCGCGCGGACCGAGCCACAGCCGCAGGAGCTCGACAATGATCGAGCCGACGAAGACCGCCGCGACCAGGCTGGCGAGGTCCCCGAAGCGCGTCCAGTATTCGAGCTGGCCGCTTTGGCCCGCTTCGGTCCGGACGCCGATCATCAGCGAGAACAGGCCGAGTGCGACGAGGGCGCTGAGGAAGGCCTTTTTGAGGATGAAGGCGGCTCCGACCGGTTCGGAGCCATTCGACGAGGCGGGATGGGACGCGCTCACACGGGCTCCGTCTTCAGACTTTTTCGACTTCGGGCCGGCCGAGCAGGCCGGTCGGCATGAAGATCAGCACCACGATGAGGATCGAGAATGCTGCGACGTCCTTGTACTCCACGGAGAAGTAGGCCGACCAGAACGTCTCGATCAGTCCGATCGCGAGGCCGCCGAGCATCGCTCCCGGCAGCGAGCCGATGCCGCCGAGCACGGCCGCCGTGAACGCCTTGATGCCGGCGACGAAGCCCATGAAGAAATCGACCAGGCCGTAATACAGCAGGTACATCATGCCGGCGACGGCAGCGAGCGCGGCGCCGATCACGAAGGTCATCGAGATGGTGCGGTCGACGTCGACGCCGAGCAGCGCCGCCATGGTCTGGTCCTGCTCGCAGGCGCGCATGTCGCGGCCGAGCCGCGTGCGCGACACCAGCCAGGTGAACAGTCCCAGCAGCACGATCGTGGTGATCACCACCACGATCTGAATGTTGGAGAGCTGAACGACGAAGCCGCTCTCGCCCTCGTGCAGCGTGTAGCCGCCGGTGACGATCGGCGGCACCGGCTTGACGCGTGCGCCCTGCGACACCTGGGAGAAATTCGTCAGCACGAACGACATGCCGATGGCCGACAGCATCGGCGCCAGCCGGAAGGAGTGGCGCAGCGGACGATAGGCGATGCGCTCGATGGTCCAGCCATACAGCGCGGTGATGGCCATCGCCACCAGCAGCACGATCAGCAGGATGACCGGGACAGCGGTCAGGCCGATCGAGACGAGCACCAGGAACGAGATCAGCGCGATGAAGCCGCCGATCATGAAGACGTCGCCATGGGCGAAATTGATCATGCCGACGATGCCATAGACCATGGTGTAGCCGATGGCGATCAGGCCGTAGATCGAGCCGAGCACGAGGCCGTTGATGAGCTGCTGCGCGAAATAATCCATGAACTGCCGTTATTGAGACTGCCGTTGTCCTGACTGCCGAGACCGGTTCGCAACGCGGCGGGGGCCTTGCGGCGCGGGGATGGTACCTGGACCTCGCCCGCGCCAAAGGCGACGCGTGGTCAAGTACTAACAGCTAGGAACCGTCTGCCGCAACAGCGTGCAGTGCCGCAATTGAGGGCTTATCCCGCCTGCTTTGATGGCGCGGTTCCGTTGCCCCCGTTGCGGCACATCATTGCCACGGAACAATCGCCAGGGAACGCGGCACTCAGGCAACTGGGGGAGCGTTCCCGCATTGGTTGTCGTGCCATTGCCATGAGGGAGACGGGCATGAGCAGCCTGACCGACCAAAACCAGGGTCACCAGAACCCCGGCCAGAATCAGCAGGGCCAGACGCAGGGCAAGCCGATCCGGCAGGAGCCCGGCGAAAGCCGGCAGCCCGGGCAGGAGGGAACGAGGGCGCAGGTTGAAAACGGGTCTGACGGCTCGAGCGATCCGTAAGCTCAGCTCACGTCCCTGGTCGCGCTTAGGCGCGCCAACCGATCCCGGCCGGCCGCCCCGTTAAGGTAAACAAAGGGTTTAAATTGCCGGCTGCATTTGCCGCGCGTTAGCTCGTCTGGAACTGCGGGACGCAAAGGCGGACGAACATGATCAAGAACTGCGTGATCAGGAACTGGCGGCTGAGCTGCGTCAATGGCGTGCTGCTGGCGCTGTATTTCGTGCCCGCCTGGACCGCCATCGCCTTCCAGATCATGGTCTCGCCGATCCAGGCGCTGTTCGCACGGCCCAATATCGCGATCGCGCTGTTCATCAGCGATCATCTTCACCTGTCGGGCCTCGAGACCGTCCGCGCCGCCTGGCTGCTCGCGCTGGCGCGACTGACGGTCGCAGGCTTCTTCGCGATGTTCCTGGTCCTGATCCTGGTTCCGCGGGTGCGAAAGGTGGCGGGCTATGTCGAAGCGTTGTCGATCGGACTCGGCCTTGGCAGCATGCTGACGTTCTTCAGCATGATCATGGCCGCGAAGGTCGGCGAGACGCAGGCACTGCGCCTTCATGCAACCGAGCTGCTGATGCTGCTGGGCACCGCGATCGTCATGCTGGTGGAAAAGCCGGCGACCCAGCCCACGGCGTCCCCAGCGGCGGCATCCGCTCCGTCGAACGGCATGGAGCCAGGGGTGGCCAACAGCGCCGCCGCCGGCGCCAAATTCTGATCGACTGCCGCGGCAGCCCTGAGGCTGCGGGCAGGGGGGCGCCTATCCCGAAGCGCGGATGCACTCAGCGCTGGGTCAGGAAGCCCAGCACGGCGTCATTGAACTGGCCCGCGACTTCGACGTTCGAGATGTGTGCGGCATCGACGATGGTCATGCTGGCCCCGGGGATCCGGCTGCGAATCGCTTCAGCCATCGCGATCGGTGTCGATTTGTCATAGCGGCCTGCGACGACGAGAACGGGGCTCTTGATGGCGGGCAGGTCCTCGCGCAGGTCAAGCGCGCGCAGTGCCGCGCAGCAGGCGAGATAGCCCTCGACAGGCGTCGCCGCCAGCATTGCCTTCATGCGATCGGCCACGTCCGGATTGGCATCGCGGAACTCCTGCGTCAGCCAGCCGGCGATGACCGTGTCCGCGATGCCCGCGAGTCCATTGTCCTGAACCGCCTTGATGCGGGCGTCCCAGATGGCCGGATCCGGGTAGTAGCAGGTGGTGTTGGCGAGCACGAGCTTGCCGACCCGCTCGGGGGCATGCGCCGCGAGCCATTGCCCGACCATGCCGCCCATCGAGACCCCGCACCAGTGCACCTTCTCGATGTTGAGGTCGTCGAGAATCGCCAGCGCATCGCGGCCGAATCGCTCGATGGAGTAGGGGCCGGGGGCGACCGTCGACTTGCCATGGCCGCGCCGGTCATAGCGGACCACACGGAAAACCTGCGTGAAGCTCCGCATCTGCGGCTCCCACATTTGCAGGGTGGAGCCAAGCGAGTTCGACAGCATCAGGGTCGGCCCGCCGTCGCGGCCCTCGACGGTGACGTTCAACAGACAGCCGTCGGCGTCGATCATCGGCATGGGCGCAATCCTTGTCGCAGGCGGCGGTCAACGCCGGAGGAATCGTGCAGATTTGATGGCGAACTAACCATTGCGGGCGCCGTCTGCCAATCAAAACCCGCCGGCCAGGAGACCCGGAATGCTGCGGTGCTCCCGCGTTTCTGCAACGCTTGACGGCGCTGCTTGCCCTTCCTTTTAGGCGTTCGGTGCTTTACTTGAATGCCTCTAACCGCGCCAATCGGGGGGAGATGCTCATGGCAATGACGATGACGGGCGAGGTCCAGCTGGCGGCTCCGCGTGAGGCCGTCTGGGCCAAGCTGAACGATCCTGAGGTGCTCAAGGCCTGCATCCCCGGCTGCGAGGAGCTGGAGCGCACCGAGGACGGCGGCTTCCGTGCCGTCGCCAAGATGAAGGTCGGACCGGTCTCCGCGCGCTTCAAGGGCAAGGTCACCCTGAGCGATCTCGATCCGCCGAACGGCTACAAGATCTCCGGCGAGGGCGAGGGCGGTGTCGCCGGATTCGCCAAGGGCGGCGCCGTCGTCGGGCTGGCCGAGAAGGATGGCGGCACGCTGCTGAGCTACAATGTCGACGCCCAGATCGGCGGCAAGCTGGCGCAGCTCGGCCAGCGCCTGATCAATGGCGCGGCCAAAAAGCTCGCCGATGAATTCTTCGCGAACTTCGCCAAGGCCGTTCAAGGCTGACCGCAATCGACCCATGCGCTGTCCGGGGCGAGGTTGCCCGTCGCGGAGAGCGTCAATATGATGGTTTTCGACCGATTTTTGCTGGGCTGCGCTGCAGTGCAACGCTGTGCGCGGAATATAGAGAGTCCTGAATGGCCAAGATTTCCATGATTGTGAACGGTAATCCCGTCACGGCGAACGTCGACCCGCGGACGCTGCTGGTGCAGTTCCTGCGCGAGAATCTGCGCCTCACCGGCACCCATGTCGGATGCGACACCTCGCAGTGTGGCGCCTGCGTCGTGCATCTCGACGGCAAGGCGGTGAAGTCCTGCACGACGCTCGCGGTGATGGCCGACGGTCACGAGGTCCGCACGATCGAGGGGCTCGCTGCCGATGGCGCGCCGCTGCATCCGATGCAGGAGGCCTTCCGCGAGCACCATGGTCTGCAGTGCGGCTTCTGCACGCCGGGCATGATCATGACCGCGGTCGACCTCGTCCACCGCAAGGGCCACGAGCTCAGCGAGGAGACGATTCGCGAGGAGCTCGAAGGCAACCTCTGCCGCTGCACCGGCTATCAGAACATCGTGCAGTCCATTGCCGCCGGCGCCAAGGCGATGGCCAAATCGGACCTCGCCTAACAGCCGGACCCCGCCTCAGCCGCCCGCCGCGACAGGACATTCCCCCATGTACGAATTCAAATATCACCGGCCGGCCACCGTGCGCCAGGCCGCGAATCTCCTCACCAAGAACGAGGACGCCAAGCTGGTCGCCGGCGGCCACACGCTGGTCCCGGTCATGAAGCAGCGGCTCGCCAGCCCGCCGCATCTGGTCGATCTCTCGCATGTCGAGGGGCTCGACACGATCGAGGTCAAGGGCCGCAACCTGGTGATCGGCGCCATGGCGCGCCATGCTGATGTCGCGAACTCCGCCACCGTCGGCGAGGCGATCCCGGCGCTGGCGCATCTCGCCGGCCTGATCGGCGACCCCGCGGTGCGCCATCGCGGCACCATCGGCGGCTCGATCGCCAACAACGATCCGACCGCGGACTATCCGGCGGCGTGCCTCGCGCTCGGCGCCACCATCGTCACCAACAAGCGCAAGCTGAAGGCCGAGGAGTTCTTCCAAGGCCTGTTCACGACCGCGCTGGAGCCGGATGAGATCATCACCAAGGTGAGCTTCCCGCTGGCGAAGAAGGCGGCTTACGTCAAGTTCCGCAACCAGGCTTCGCGCTACGCCCTGGTCGGCGTGTTCGTCGCGCGCCGTCCCTCCGACGTGCGCGTCGCCGTCACCGGCGCCGGCGGCAACGGCGTGTTCCGCGTCACCGCCTTCGAGGAAGCGCTGCAGAAGCGCTTTTCGCCGAAGGTGTTGGAAGGCATTCCCGTCTCGGCCGAAGGCCTCAACAGCGACATTCACGGCAGCGCCGAATATCGCGCCCACCTGATCGGCGTGCTGGCGCGCCGCGCGGTCGATGCCGCCAATGCCGAGGCCAAGGCCTCGACGGCCTCGTCGGAAGCCGCCGAGCCCGAAGCTCCGGCGTCGTGACGTCGAAGGAAGCAGTCTCGCCATGAGTGCTCCGGCCCTGCCAGCATCCGTCGATGCGATGCTCGAACTGTTGTCCTCGCGCGGCTATCTGGCCGAGCGATCGCTGGCGACGGTGACCTTTCTGTCGCTGCGCATGGGCCGGCCGCTGTTCCTCGAAGGCGAGGCGGGCGTCGGCAAGACCGAGATTGCCAAAGTCCTGTCGGCCGCGCTCGGCCGCAAGCTGATCCGGCTGCAATGCTACGAGGGTCTCGACGTCGCGTCCGCCGTCTACGAGTGGAATTCGGCGGCGCAGATGATCGCGATCCGGCTCGCGGAAGCCGGTGGCGACGTCGACCGCGATCAGCTCACCTCCGACATCTTCGCCGATCGCTATCTGATCAAGCGCCCGCTGCTGCAGGCGCTGGAGCCGGATGTTGCAGGGAGCCCGGTGCTTCTGATCGACGAACTCGATCGCGCCGACGAGGCGTTCGAGGCCTATCTGCTCGAGATCCTCTCCGACTTCCAGGTCACGATCCCCGAGTTCGGCACCGTCAAGGCGCCACATCCGCCGATCGTCATCATCACGTCGAACCGCACCCGCGAGATCCACGACGCGCTGAAGCGGCGCTGCCTGTATCACTGGGTCGACTATCCCTCCGCCGAGCGCGAGCTCGCGATCGTCAAGACGCGTCTGCCCGGCATCTCGCAGCGGCTGTCGCAGCAGATCGTGCGTTTCGTGCAGGCGTTGCGCAACCAGGACTTCTACAAATCGCCGGGAGTCGCCGAGACGTTGGACTGGGCGACGGCTCTGACCGAGCTCGATGCGCGCTCGCTGAATGCCGAAGTCGTCGGCGACACGCTGGGCGCGCTGCTGAAGTATCAGGACGACATCGCCCGCATGCAGGGCGATGCGCTGAACAAGGTGATCAAGGACGCGACCAGCGAGACGTGAGCCGAGGTCGTGCAACAATAAAGCTCGTCATTCCGGGGCGCCCGGAGGGCGAGCCCGGAATCCATACTCACGATCGTGGTTATGGATTCCGGGCCCATGCTTCGCATGTCCCGGAATGACGACCTCGGTTTGAGGCGCGTCTGAACTGACGAGGGGATCAGGCCATGCCCACCAGCATCAATCACCTCGCGCCGCCGACCGGCGGCATCGCCGATAACATTGCGGGCTTTGCGCGTGCGCTGCGGGCCGCTGGTCTGCCCGTGGGCCCCGGCGCCGTCATCGACGCCATGACCGCGCTCGAGGTCATCGACATCGGCAAGCGGCCCGATGTCTTCACCACGCTGGAATCGATCTTTGTCAAGCGCCACGAGCACGCGCTGATTTTCGCCCAGGCCTTCGACCTGTTCTTCCGCCCGGCCGAGGAATGGAAGTCGATGCTCGATTCGGTGCCGTTGCCGGATCACGCCAAGAAGAAGCCGCCGCCGGCCTCGCGCCGCGTCCAGGAGGCGATGTCGCAGCCGCAGATGCATGAGGAGCCGAAGGCGCAGGAGCAGGATCTGCGGCTGTCGGTGTCCGACCGCGAGGTGCTGCAGAAGAAGGACTTTGCGCAGATGAGCGCGGCGGAGATCGCCGAGGTCGCGCGCGCCATCGCCAAGATGCGGCTGCCGCAGGCCGAGCTGAAGACCCGCCGCCACACCACAGATCCGCGCGGCCACCGCATCGACATGCGCAAGACCTTGCGCCAGGCGCTGCGCACCGAGGGCGAGATCATCAACTTCCATCGTCTCGGGAGAATCGAGAAGCCGGCGCCGATCGTGGCGCTGCTCGATATCTCCGGCTCGATGAGCGAGTACACCCGCCTGTTCCTGCATTTCCTGCATGCCATCACCGACGCCCGCAAGCGCGTGTCGGTGTTCCTGTTCGGCACCCGGCTGACCAATGTCACGCGGGCGTTGCGGCAGCGCGATCCGGACGAGGCACTGGCGAGCTGCTCGGCCAATGTCGAGGACTGGGCCGGCGGCACGCGGATCGCGACGTCGCTGGAGACCTTCAACAAGCAATGGGCGCGGCGCGTGCTCGGGCAGGGCGCCATCGTGCTTTTGATCTCCGACGGGCTGGAGCGCGAGGCCGACAGCAAGCTCGCCTTCGAGATGGACCGGCTGCACCGTTCCTGCCGGCGGCTGATCTGGCTGAACCCGCTGCTGCGCTATTCCGGCTTCGAGGCCAAGGCGCAGGGCATCAAAACCATGCTGCCCCACGTTGACGAATTCCGCCCGGTACATAACTTGACCTCGATCGAGGCCCTGATCTCGGCGCTGTCGGCGCCGCTGCCGCCGCATAGCCGCAGCGCGATCCGGCCCGCCGCCTGATCAGTCCGAAGGAGATTGCCATGCTCGACCGCGACGAAGACATCCTCAAGGCCGCCGAGGACTGGCACAAGGGCGGCCATGGCGTGGCGCTCGCCACAGTGGTCGAGACCTGGGGCTCGGCGCCGCGGCCGGTCGGCTCCAACCTCGTGATCAATGACGAGGGCACGTTTTTGGGCTCGGTGTCCGGCGGC
Organism: Bradyrhizobium sp. SZCCHNS2022; assembly: GCF_032377575.1. Classification (NCBI taxonomy): domain Bacteria; kingdom Pseudomonadati; phylum Pseudomonadota; class Alphaproteobacteria; order Hyphomicrobiales; family Nitrobacteraceae; genus Bradyrhizobium; species Bradyrhizobium sp. SZCCHNS2022. The sequence continues at coordinate 1,018,423 of NZ_JAUHHZ010000001.1, forward strand.
TGCGTCGAGGGCGCCGTGGTCACCGAGGCGCTCGACGTGATCTCCAGCGGCCAGCCGAAGATGCTGGAGTTCGGCGTCGCCGACGAGACCGCCTGGAATGTCGGCCTGTCCTGCGGCGGCACCATCCGCGTATTCGTCGAGAAGGTGGGCTGAGGCATGGACCTTCGCACACTGGCCGAGCTCAATGCCGAGCGCGCCGCGCGCCGTCCGGCGATTCTCGTGACCGACGTCGCCTCCGGCGAGCAGCGCCTGGTCAAGGCTGCGGCGATTGCCACCGATTCCCTGGCGGACGAGCTCGCCAAGCATCTGCGCATGGGCAAGAGCGGCATGGTTGAAGCCGCCGGCAAGCGGCTGTTCCTGAACGTCTACGCGCCGACGGCCAAGCTCGTCATCATCGGCGCCGTCCATATCAGCCAGGCCTTGGCGCCGATCGCCAGGTCGCTCGGCTACGACGTCACCGTCGTCGATCCGCGCACCGCCTTTGCAAGCCCCGAGCGCTTCCCCGACGTGCCGCTGATCGCCGAGTGGCCGGACGTGGCGCTGCCGCCGCTCAACGTCGATCACTACACGGCCTTCGTCGCGCTGACGCATGATCCGAAGATCGACGATCCGGCGCTGCTGCACGCCTTCTCGCGCGACTGCTTCTATATCGGCGCGCTGGGCTCGCGGAAGACCCACGCCAAGCGCGGCGACCGCCTGCGCGCGCAGGGGGCGACTGATGCCGACATCGCGCGCATCCACGCGCCGATCGGGCTCGCCATCGGCGCGGTGTCGCCCTCGGAGATCGCCGTTTCCATCATGGCGCAGATCACCGCGACGTTGCGGCTGCCGGCCAAGGAGAAAGAGCAGGCGGCATGAAATTCGGTCCTGCCAGTCCAGCCGAGGCGATCGGCGGGGTGACCGTTCACACCCTGCGCAAGGGGTCATTGGTGCTCAAGAAGGGCACGCTGATCGGTCCCGCCGAGGTCGAGGCGCTGGTCGGGCAAGGCGTCAACGAGATCGTCGTGGTCCGGCTCGAGGCCGGCGACGTCTCGGAGGATGAAGCCGCCGCCGATGTTGCCAAGGTCGTGGCGGGCGAGGGCATCCATGTCGATCGCGCCTTCACCGGGCGCGCCAATCTGTTCGCGGCGCAGCCCGGCGTGCTGATGATCGACCGTGCCGCCGTCGAGCGCATCAATGGGGTCGACGAGGCCATCACCTTTGCGACCCTGCCGGCTTTCAAGCCGGTGGTCGAAGGCGAGATGGTCGGCACCGTCAAGCTGATCCCGTTCGGCGTCGAGGGCCGCCTGCGCGATGCGGCCGTGGCTGCGGCCGGCAAGGGGGCGCTCAGCATCGCGCCCTATGTCGTCAAGCGCGTCGGCGTGGTCTCGACCATGTTGCCGGGTCTCGCACCCAAGGTGATCGACAAGACGCTGCGGGTGACCGCCGAACGCCTGGCGCCGGCCGGCGCGGGCATCATCGCCGAGCGCCGCGTGCCGCATGAGCAGGCCGCGCTGGCCGCCGCAATCAACGAGCTGCTGGCGCTCGGGGCCGAGCTCGTGATCGTGTTCGGCGCCTCCGCCATCGCCGACCGCCGTGACGTCATCCCCGCCGCCATCACCGGCATCGGCGGTGCGATCGAGCATTTCGGCATGCCGGTCGACCCCGGCAATCTGCTGTTGATCGGCAGCGCCGGCGGCGTGCCCGTGCTGGGCGCTCCCGGCTGCGCACGCTCGCCGGCCGAGAACGGTTTCGACTGGGTGCTGATGCGGCTGCTGGCCGGCATCAAGGTGACACGCGCCGAGCTCACGGCGATGGGTGTCGGCGGCCTGCTGATGGAGATCGTGACGCGGCCGCAGCCGCGCGCCAAGCCGGAGGCGGCCGTGGACGAACGCAAGGTGGCCGCAGTGGTGCTCGCCGCGGGACGCTCGACCCGCATGGGCGGACCGAACAAGCTGCTGGCCGAGCTCGACGGCAAGAAGCTGGTGCGGATCGTCACCGAGCAGGCGCTGGCCTCCCGTGCCTGCGAAGTGATCGTCGTGACCGGCCATCAGGCCGAATTGGTCGAGAACGCGCTGTCCGACCTCGACGTCCGCTTCATCCGCAATCCCGACTTCGCCGGTGGGCTTGCCAGCTCGGTGAAATCAGGCGTTGCCGAGGTGCCCGAGGGCGTCGATGGTGCGGTCGTGTGCCTGGGCGACATGCCTCTGGTGTCGTCGGATCTCCTTGACCGCCTGATCGCCGCCTTTGCGCCCGATCGCGGCAATTTGATCGTCGTCCCCGTGTCCGAGGGGCGCCGCGGCAATCCCGTCCTGTGGTCGCGCCGCTTCTTCGCCGAGTTGATGACGCTCGACGGTGACGTCGGCGCCCGGCATTTGATCGCCAAGCACACCGAGGCCGTCGCCGAGGTGCCCGTCGACGGCGACGGTGCCTTTCTCGACATCGACACACCGCAGGCGCTCGAGGCCGCGCGGCGGGTCTGATCTTTGCCGTCTGCGGGACTCTCACCTCGTCATTCCGGGGCGCGCAGAGCGCGATCCCGGAATCCATACCCCCAGCAAGCCGTGTGAGGCACGCTGGTCGTGAGCATCTCGCCTCACGACATCGTCCTGTGGCTATGGATTCCGGGCTCATTCGTGCTGCTCCAAAATGGCTTCGCCATTTTGCGCGCGAATGCCCCGGAATGACGCCGGTCAGAACCCGCACCTCAATCTCTCATTCACCAAGTTTCAACGACCCCCGGCTAGATTTGCCTTATTGGGCCTCGGGGGAGGAAAAAGTGATCATTTCGACCGCTGCGCGTCGTCTCGCGCTGTTTGCATTTGGCTTGACCGTGATCGTCGGCGCTGCGCGTGTGGCGAGTGACGGCGCCATCAGCCCGGCGCATGCCGCCGGAGCCTTCGCCATCGGCCAATGCGCCGCCTACGGTCAGGCTTTCGATTATCCGGCGGAGCATCTCGCCAAGGCGGCGGCGCTCAAGCAGTGCAAGGGTGAGTGCACGGCCGTGACGATGAAGAAGGCGTGCGCCGCATTCGCGGTCGATCTGGCGAATCCGTGCGGCGCCCACGGCTACGCCGTCAGGCCGAAGATCTCGGCCTCGCTCAACGACGCCACCCGGGAGTGCTACAAATATGGTGGCAAGGAATGCGTCATCCGCGCCTGGGTGTGCGACGCCAAGGGCTGATGGTCCTTACGGCTGCGTAGCGCGCCCGGTTCCCGCACGCTTCAGTTTCAATCAACGCTTCACGCCCGGATTAGCTCGGCTATTCTGGGCGTCCGCATTTTTGGAATTGGACGTGACATGCAATTCGACACCAAGATCGCGCTGATCATCCGCAACGATCTCGAAGCCTGGCAGAAGCTCAACGTCGCGGCATTCCTTGCCAGCGGCATTGCGGCCGCGTTCCCCGAGTGCATCGGCGCGCCCTACGAGGATGGCTCCGCGACGAGCTATCACGCGCTGATCGGCCAGCCGATCCTGATCTACGGTGCACCGGACAACGCAGCCTTGGCACGTGCGTTGGATCGTGCGTTGTCGCGCGATGTGAAGCCGGCGCTCTACACCGAGGACATGTTCAAGACCACGCATGACGAGGCCAACCGTGAGGCGGTGAGGGCTGTGGCGCGCGCCGATCTCAATCTGGTGGGCTTGGCGTTTCGTGCAGAGCGCAAGGTGGTCGACAAGGTCGTCGATGGGTTGAAGTTTCACACATGATATCGAGGGATGCGTCGACTTTGCAGCTGTCATGAAACTGTTACATGCTGCGCATCAAAGCAGCACTCTTATTTGACACCGATCAAGACCGACACCGTTCAGCGTCGTTAGTTTGCGCCTCAACATGAGGAGCAGACAGATGCAGACCATGAAAGCCGCAATCGTCAAAGCCTTCGGCAAGCCGCTCGTCATCGAGGACGTTCCGGTTCCCGTGCCGGGGCCAGGCGAGCTCCTCGTCAAATTGAAGGCCTGCGGCGTTTGTCACACGGACCTTCACGCCGCCTCCGGAGACTGGCCGGTGAAACCCGTGCCGCCCTTCATCCCCGGGCATGAGGCCGCGGGCATCGTCGCCGCGCTCGGGGCCGGCGTCACCGACTTCAAGGTCGGCGATGCCGTTGGCGTGGCGTGGCTGCATGATGCCTGCCTGCGCTGCGAATATTGCGAGACCGGTTGGGAAACCTTGTGCGAGCATCAGCACAACACCGGCTACAGCGTGAACGGCGGCTTCGCGGAATATGTGATCGCCTCTGCGGCATTCGCCGCGCGCCTGCCGGCCAATGTGAACTTCGCCAAGATCGCTCCGATCCTCTGCGCAGGCGTGACGACCTACAAGGGCCTCAAGGAAACCGACACGCGTCCGGGCGAGTGGGTGGTGATCTCCGGCGTCGGCGGCCTTGGTCACGTTGCGATCCAGTATGCAAAAGCGATGGGGCTGAAGCCGATCGGCCTCGACATCGCCGAGGACAAGCTGAAGCTCGCGCTGGAGGCGGGGGCCGAGCATGCGGTCAACGCGCTCGACAAGGATGCCGTGGAGCGGGTGATCGCCATCACCGGCGGGGGCGCTCATGGCGTGCTGGTCACGGCGGTGTCGACGCCGGCTTTCGCGCAGGCGCTGCACATGGTCCGCCGCAAGGGCACGGTCAGCCTCGTGGGCCTGCCGCCGGGTGAATTCCCGACGCCGATCTTCGATGTCGTGCTGAAGCGCATCACCGTCCGTGGCTCGATCGTCGGTACCAGGCGCGACCTCGACGAGGCGATCGCCTTTGCCGCCGAAGGCAAGGTGACGGCCGAGGTGACGACGGCGCCGCTGTCGGAGATCAACACGATCTTCGACCGCATGAAGGCCGGCAAGATCGACGGTCGTGTGGTGCTCGACTTCAACTGATACGTCGGCCCTCATTGAGGCGCCGCCCCGCAAGACGGAGCGGTGATTTGATCTGGATCAGGATGCTGACGCGCGGCGCTGGCACAAATTGCCGATGACCGCCGTCACCAAGATCGTCTTCCTCGGCGCGAGCAGCGCCTCGTTCGGTCTCAGCGTGTTTCGGGACCTGTTCTCGACGCATGATCTGGCCGGCTCGACGCTGGTCCTGGTCGGGCGCGATCCGACCCGGCTGGCCCGATCGGAGCGATTGGCCAGGCTGCTGAACGAGATGTCCGGCGCGGGGCTCAAGATCGAGGCGACGACGGATTGGCGAGCGGCTCTCGACGGCGCCGGCTTTGTGATCCATGCCACCGCGATCGACCGCAACCGGCTCTGGAAGCTCGATTTCGAGGTGCCGCGCAAATACGGCATCCGCCATACGCTGGGCGAGAATGGCGGGCCGGGCGCCTTGTTCTTCACGCTGCGCACCCTGCCGGTCGTCTTCGATTTCGTGCGCGAGATGGAGCTGCGCTGCCCGGATGCGCTGTTCATCAATTTCTCCAATCCCGAGAGCCGCATCATCCTCGCGCTGGGGCGTCACAGCCGCCTCAAACATATCGGCCTCTGCCACGGCATCTTCATCGCGCGCAGCCAGGTGGCGTCCATCCTGGGGCTGGCCGAGGAACGCGTCGAAGTATGGGGCGCCGGGCTGAACCATTTCCAATGCCTGACGCAGATCCGGGACCGCGAGACCGGCGAGGATCTCTATCCGCAGCTTCGCGAGATGGAGCGGAGTTACGACGCCAAGGTCGCCCCGTTGACGCGCGCGCTGCTGCGCGACTTCGGGGTCTGGCTCGGCTGCGGTGACAGTCACGTCGGCGAGTATCTCGCCTATGGCTGGGAGGCGGGCGAGGGCGGTTACGACTTTGCGTGGGACGAGGCGGAGCGGGCCAAGCTGATCCGGCAGATCGATGAGGTCCTGTCCGGTCGTGCCGAGATGCCGGACTGGTGGCGAATGCCCTCCGGAGAGCGTGCCATCGCCGTGATCGGCTCGGTGCTGCACGACCGCAGGCAGGTCATCGAGTCCGGGGTCGTGCATAACCGTCACGTCATCCCCAACCTTGCTGCCGACGCGGCCGTCGAGGTGCCCGTGGTGGCGGATCGCGTCGGCATCCATCCGGTCTCTCTGGGCCCACTTCCCGATGCTGTGGCGAAGCTGATGTCGATCCAGGTGCAGGTGCAGCAGCTGGCGGTGCAGGCGGCCATGACGGCATCCAAGGAGATCGCGCTGCACGCGCTGCTGATCGATCCCGTCGTCAATTCGGCTGCTGCCGCGCGCCAGCTTCTGGACGAGCTCTGGGAGATCAATCGGCCCTACATCAGGCCCTGTGTCTGACCCGTCCGGTTGACTGTCTCGGACGTCCGAGCCGTCGCCTGGGAGGGCCCTCCCAAACCAGCTCACGTGAAACCGCTTTACATTGACTGACTAGTCAGTCATATATCTTCCATGAAGGAACCAACGAAACTGCGTCGAGGCAAGGCTCAGGCGGGCAGGCCAGCGGAAACGGGAGCCGCCCCCTCGCGCCGGGCCGATCGAGCGGCCGAGCGGCGCACCGCGATCGTGCAGGCCGCGATGGATGAGTTCATCGCCCGGGGCTTTGCGGCGACCCGGCTCGACGACATCGCCAAGCGCGCGGGCGTCGCCAAGGGCACGATCTATCTGCACTTCAAGGACAAGGAATCGATGTTCGAGGAATTGATCCGGACCGCGATCGTGCCTTTTGTCGGCCGTCTTGCGGCCCCACTGCCGGCAGGCGGCTCGGTCCGCGACATGGTCGAGGCCCTCGCGAAGATGTTTCTCCAGGAGGTCGCCGGCACGCGCCGTGGCGATCTCGTCCGGCTCATCATCGCGGAAGGGCCGCGCTTCCCGGCGATTGCCGACTTCTACTACCGAGGGGTTGTGTCCCGCGGGCTCGCCGCGATGCGTGCGCTGATCCAGTTGGCGATCACGCGCGGCGAGATCCGCGAGCCAAAGCTCGTCCAGCATCCGCAGCTGATGATCGCACCGATGATGGTGGCGGTGCTCTGGAAGAGCCTGTTCGAGCGCCATGCGCCGCTCGACGCGGAGGCGATGCTGCAGACGCATCTCGATCTGATCTTTGGCCCGAGGAGGCCGACATGAGCCTGCTGCACTGCCTCGCCGTGCTGGTCACGGCGTTCAGCTTCAACGGCTGCAAGGACACGCGCGATCCCGGCTATCAGGGCTGGGTCGAGGCCGACATGATCTTCGTGAGCCCCGACGAGGCGGGGCGGATCACGAAGCTGAACGTGCATGAAGGGGACGAGGTCAAGGTCGGTGATCCGCTCTATTCGGTCGATGACGACCTGCAGCAGGCCGATCTCAATCAGACCAAGGCCACGCTCGCCAATGCGCAGCAGACCTATGATCGCGCGGCGGCCCTGAGCAAGACCGGGGCGGGAACGCAGGCGACGCTGGACTCGGCCGTCTCGGCGTTGCGCGTCGCCGAGGCTCATCTGGTGACATCGCAGACCCGGCTGGCGCGGCGCAAGGGCGTGGCGCCCGTCGCCGGCACCATCCAGCAGATCTATTTCCGCGAGGGCGAGATGGTCGCTGCGCAGCGTCCGGTGCTGTCGATCATGCCTCCGGGCAACATGAAGCTGCGCTTCTACGTGTCGGAGCCGGATCTGCCGAAGTTCGCCGTCGGCGACGAGGTCCGCGTGACCTGCGACAATTGCGCCGCCGACCTCACCGCGCGGGTCTACTTCCTCGCGACGTCCGCGGAGTATACGCCGCCGGTCATCTACAGCCTCGATGAGCGCCACAAGCTGGTCTACCTGATCCAGGCACGACCTTCGCGGCCGGATGCGCTGCGCGTCGGTCAGCCCGTCAGCATCTATCCAAATCCCAAGACTCCGGTGGCGGACAAGCAATGATCGGCGCCGCGCCAGCCGAGATCGCGATCGACGTCCGGGGACTGACCAAGTCCTTCGGCGGCCGCGAGGTCGTGCATGATCTGTCGATGCAGGTCAGGCGCGGCTCGATCTACGGCTTCCTTGGGCCCAACGGCTCAGGCAAGACGACGACGATCCGCATGCTGTGCGGTCTGCTGACGCCTGATGGCGGCGAGGGCACCTGTCTCGGCTTCGACATCCTTCGCGATGCCGACAAGATCAAGCGCCGCGTCGGCTACATGACGCAGCGCTTCAGCCTGTATCAGGACCTGTCGGTGCGCGAGAATCTGGAGTTCGTCGCAAGGCTCTACGGCATGACCGATCCGCAAGGTGCGGCGCGCGATATGGTGCGGCGGCTCGGTCTCGCAGGGCGCGAGCGCCAGCTCGCCGGCGAATTGTCCGGCGGCTGGAAGCAGCGGCTCGCGCTCGGTGCCTGCACCCTGCCGAACCCTCAATTACTGCTGCTCGACGAGCCCACCGCCGGCGTCGACCCCAAGGCGCGGCGCGACTTCTGGAACGAGATTCACGCGCTGGCCGGCGAAGGCCTGACCGTGCTGGTCTCGACCCACTACATGGACGAGGCCGAACGTTGTCATGAGATCGCCTACATCGCTTATGGCCATCTGCTGGCGCACGGCTCCGTCTCCGAGGTGATCGCGCAATCGGCGCTTACCACATACACGGTGAGCGGCGCTGATCTGCGCGAGCTCACCACGGCGCTGGCCGGCAAGCCCGGGGTGGACATGATCGCGCCGTTCGGCACCAGCCTGCACGTGTCCGGCCGCGACCGCCGCGCGCTGGATGCCGCGATCGCGCCCTGGCGCGACAAGGCTGATCTGCGCTGGGAGGAGGCAGCGCCCTCGCTCGAGGACGTCTTCATCGACCTGATGAACCGCTCGCGGGACAATTTCCAATGAGCACCCCGGGCAGGCTCGATCATTCCGCCCCCGAGCGGTGGTTCGGCTTCTGGCGCCGCACCTATGCAATGCTGGTCAAGGAGTTCATTCAGCTCAGGCGCGACCGGGTGTCGTTCGCCATGATCGTAATGATCCCGGTGATGCAGCTGATGCTGTTCGGCTACGCCATCAACACCACGCCGCACCACCTGCCGGCGGCGGTGCTGCTGCAGGAGGACAGCGATCTCGGCCGATCGATCCTGAAGGCGATGGAGAACACCGCCTATTTTCGCTTCACCCGCGAAGTCAGCAGCGTCGCCGAGTTCGACGACCTCCTGCTGTCCGGCAAGGTGCTGTTCGGCGTCGAGATCCCGCGCGGCTTCGAGCGCGCGGTGCGTCGCGGCGACCGTCCGGCGCTGCTGGTGGCCGCGGATGCCACCGATCCGGTGGCGGCGTCCTCGGCGCTGTCCTCGCTCGGCATGATCGTGCAGACCGCGCTCGCCCACGATCTCTACACCGGCAACCCCGTCACGACCCCGTTCGAGATCAGGGCCCACGCCCGCTACAATCCGGCGGCGTCGTCGCGGCTCAACATCGTGCCGGGCCTGGTCGGCACCATCCTGACCATGACGATGCTGATCTTCACCGCCCTGTCGGTGACCCGCGAAATCGAGCGCGGCACGATGGAGAGTCTGCTGTCGATGCCGATCAAGCCGGTCGAGGTCATGCTCGGCAAGATCATCCCTTATGTGATGGTCGGATTCCTGCAGGCCACGATCATCATCGGCATCGGCGTGCTCCTGTTCGGCGTGCCGATCATGGGAAGCCTGCTGCTGCTGGCGCTGCTCTCGACCCTGTTCATCGCGACCAACCTCTCGATCGGCTACACGTTCTCCACCCTGGCGCAGAACCAGCTGCAGGCGATGCAGCTGTCGATGATGTTCTTCCTGCCCAGCATCCTGCTGTCCGGATTCATGTTTCCGTTCCTGGGCATGCCGCAATGGGCGCAGATCCTCGGCGAGTGCCTGCCGCTGACGCATTACCTTCGGATCGTCCGGGCCATCATGCTCAAGGGCTCGACGCTCCAGAACCTGCAACATGATACGATCGCCCTGGTCGGCCTCATGCTGTTTGCGATGACGGTCGCCGTCTTCCGCTTCCGCCGCACCCTCGATTGAGGCACAATGCCGGCCGGGCATGGAGGCGGCTGGGGCACGATGACGATCTCCGGGGGGCTAGAGACCGGCGAGAGGTTGGCGGGAACGTCGGCAGCGTTCGATCTGGCGCTGATGCGTCAGACGTTGAACACCGAGCTGCTGCGCGTGAAGGCCCTGATCGCGACCGCCGCGTTGTTTCTCGTGATCTCTGTGCTGGTCGAGATCTTCCAGCCGAAGATCTCGGAGTGGATCTGGCCGAGCCGGGTGGGGGTGCTCTACGTCTACGCGATCATCGCTGCATTCATCGGCTTCGAGACGCTCATCCTGTTCAGGATCAAGGCGGACATCCGCCTCGGCCGGGATGTCCCTGTGATCTGGCGCTACGTCAGCGCGCTGGTCGAGACGTCGCTGCCCACATTGGTGCTCATGCTGCAGATCGAGGGCATCGGCCACGACAAGGCGCTCGGCTTCGGCGCGCCGCTGGTCTATTTCATCTTCATCATTCTCTCGACGCTTCGGCTCGATTTCTGGCTGTCGAGCTTTACCGGCCTGGTGGCCGCGGCCGAATTGCTGATCGTGGCGCTGGTGGATCGTCCCTCCATCGACGTGAGCCAGAATCCCGAGATCTATTATCATGGTGAGCGCAGCTTCATCATCCTGCTGTGCGGCCTGCTCGCGGGAGCCGTCAGCGTGCAGCTGCGCCGGCAGTTTGCGGCGAGCATCGAGGCCGCATCGGCGCGCGATCGGGTCACCGATCTGTTCGGCCAGCACGTCTCACCGCAGGTCGTCGAGCGTTTGATGAAGGAAGGCACGGCAGAGGCACGCGACATCCGCGAGGTTGCCGTCATGTTCGTCGATTTCCGTGGCTTCACCGCCGCCGCGCGATCGAAGCCCCCGCAAGAGGTCGTGGATCGTCTGGACGGCGCATTCGCCGTGCTCGTCGAAATCCTCGAGCGGCATGGCGGCATCGTCAACAAGTTCCTCGGTGACGGCTTTCTGGCGCTGTTCGGTGCACCGTTCGAATCGCGCGATGCCGCCGCGCAGGCGGTCCTGGCGGCGCGCGAGATGGTGATCGCGATGGAGCGCGTGAATGCCTTGTCGTCCTGGCCGCTGCGGATCGGGATAGGCATTCACCTCGGCGAGGTCGTCGCCGGCAGCATCGGCTCGCCACGCCGCAAGGAGTACACCGTCATCGGCGACACCGTGAACTTCGCCTCGCGGCTGGAGGCGCTGAACAAGGAGTTCGATTCGCAGCTCCTGATCTCTTCCGAGGTGCGGCAGGCGGCGGGAGACGGGGCGCACGACGCCGTCTTCCACGGCGAGGTTTCGGTGCGGGGCTATGACAGGCCCTTCGAGGTGTGGCAATTGCAATAGGCCGTGCGCGGATGCTGCACGACCTGGGCAATTTACATTGCCCGAAACCCGCGCTTAACTGCGCGCAACGAACAGAATATCAGGGGGGAATGCATGATCCGAACCGGTATGTCGCTTGTGGCCGGGCTGGCGCTCGTAGGCGCGGCCGGCTCTGCGCAGGCCGAGGATGCTGGCTGCAGCAAGGTGACCGCGGAGGCGCTGAAGGTCTCCGGGCTGACCCTGACCGGATCGAAGCTTCAGGAGGCTGCGGATGGCCTGCCGCGCCACTGCATCCTCTCCGGCAAGGTCAACGAGCGGACCGGTGTCGACGGCCGTGCCTATGCGATCCAGTTCGAGATCCGCCTGCCGGAGACTTGGAATGGCCGCTTCCTGCATCAGGTCAATGGTGGCAATGACGGCGTCGTGGTCCCGGCGCTTGGCGACAAGGCCGATGGTCTCGTCAGTGGCGGCGTGACGCCGCTCGCCCGCGGCTTCGCGGTGCTGTCGTCCGACAGCGGCCATTCCGGAAGCGATCCCGCCAACAAGCCGCGCGGCCTTGCGGCCGGTTCGGCCTTCGGTCTCGATCCGCAGGCCCGGCGTGATTACGGCTATTCGGCCGACATCACCCTGGCGCCGATTGCCAAGGCGATCATTGCGGCGCACTACGGCAAGAAGCCGGATTATTCCTACATTGCCGGCTGCTCCAATGGCGGTCGCCACACCATGGTGGCTGCCGAGCGCATGCCCGAGCAGTATGACGGCTTTCTGGTGGGCAATCCCGGCTTCAACCTGCCGCGCGCCGCCGTGCAACACGCCTGGGACGTGCAGGCGCTGACCAAGGCCGACGCGGACATCCGCAAATCGATCACCCGCGAGGATGCCAAGCTGATCTCGTCCAAGATCATCGAGCTCTGCGACGGGCTCGACGGCGCCAAGGACGGGCTGACGGCGAACCTCAAGGCCTGCCAGAAGGCATTCAGTTTCGACAGCCTGCGCTGCGCGGCGGGGGCCACGGAGGCCTGCCTTCCGGCCGCCAAGGTCGACGCGCTGAAGAAGAGCTTTTCCGGTCCGCACAATTCGAAGGGCGAGCCGCTCTACTCGGATTGGCCGGTCGATGGCGGCGTCGGCACCGGCAACTGGCGTGCCTGGAAGGTCGAGAGCCCGGTTGCGCCCTGGAATAACCTTCCGATCATTGCCACCATGGGCGGGGCTTCGCTCAACTACATCTTCTCGACTCCGCCGGTCGAGATCGAGGGCTCGCCCGACAAGCTGGTCGAGAAATTGCAGACCTACGACTTCGACAAGGACGCACCGAAGATCTACGCCAAGGACGGACCGTTCACGGAATCCGCGATGGATTTCATGACGCCGCCCGCCGTGGACAATCCGACCTTGCCGGCCTTCCAGGGCGGCGCGCGCAAGATGCTGATCTATCACGGCCAGGCCGATCCGGTGTTCTCGGTCAACGACACCATCCGCTGGTACGAGAAGCTCAACGCCAATCTGCAGGGCAAGGCCGACGGTTTCGCGCGGCTGTTTGCGCTGCCCGGCGAGACCCATTGCGGCGGCGGCGTCACCCTGGAGAAGTTCGATGCGCTGGGCGCGCTGATGGACTGGGTCGAGAAGGGCAAGGCGCCGGAGGCGATCACGGCGACGGTGAATGCAGCCAACAAGGAGGTCCCCTCGAACTGGAGCCCGCAGCGCACCCGGCCGCTTTGCCCGTGGCCGAAATTTGCCAAGTATGTCAGCGGCGACATCGAGCAGGCGTCGTCCTTCAGCTGCGCTGCGGAGTAACAGCCGGAGCGCAACGGCCTAAACCTGAGGCGCGACCAGATTCTCGATCCGGACCTTGTCGCGTTCCTCGATGATCTCGGCGATCCATTGCCGGTGACAATGGGCGTGGTCGCGCTCGTAGCACAGCAGGCATACCGGGCCGGCGCTCTTCACCAGTGACGCCAATTCGTCCATCTGCTCCTTTGCCTGCGGCGTCTTCAGATGCTGGCTGTAGATCCGATGCAGCGTATCGTAGTGGCCGCTGCGGGCGGCCTCGCGGCCTTCCTTCGGCGTGCCGAGCCCGCGCAGATGAACGTAGGCGATGCCGCGCTCGTCGAGCCCGGCCGCGAGCTGGCTCTTGGAGAAGCCCGGCCGGCGCGAGGCGGCGACGGCACGGACATCGACCAGCAGCTTGACGCCGGCCGATTGGAGCTCGTCGAGCACGGCCTTGGCCGGGGTGTGCTCATAGCCGATGGTGAACAGCGTCTTGCTCTTGGCCATTATGTTCTTGGCCATCATGCGCCTCCTTGACGTCAGCTCACGCGCTCGATGAGCTCCATTGCACCCGCCGGCGCGCGCACCTTGCCTTCGTGGATGACATAGGCGAACACGTCGCGCGGCGTCTTCTTCAGCGACGTCTCGTCAACCCGCGGCAAATCATCCGGTTCGTCACCGGCGGCCCAGAGCTGCAGCCGCTTGGCCCAGGCATCGAGCTGCTTCGGCGGATAGCAGGTCTTCAACTCGTCATTGCCCTTCTGCAAGCGCGCATAGACGAAGTCGGCGGCGACGTCGGCAATTGCCGGATACTTGCCGTGCTCCGCGAACACCACCGGCGTTGCGAATTCGCGCAGCAGCGCGACGAAGCCGGGCACGCAGAAGCTATCGTGCCGCACTTCGACCACATGGCGCAGCTTGCGGCCGTCCAGCTCGCGCGGCAGCAGCTCCAGGAACTTGCCGAAATCGGCCTCGTCGAATTTCTTGGTCGGCGCGAACTGCCACAGCACCGGGCCGAGCCGGTCGCCGAGCTCGAGCACGCCGGTGTCGTAGAAGCGCTTCACGGAATCGCCGGCCTCGGCGAGCACACGGCGATTGGTCGCGAACCGCGGGCCCTTCAGCGAGAAGATGAAGCCGTCCGGCACCTCGCGCGCCCATTTGCGAAAGCTCTCCGGCTTCTGCGAGCCGTAATAGGTGCCGTTGATCTCGATCGAGGTCAGCTTGGACGCGGCGTATTCCAGCTCCTTTGATTGCGGCAGCTTGTCCGGATAGAACACGCCGCGCCAGGGCGCGAAGGTCCAGCCGCCGATGCCGATATAGATCTGGCTCTTGGATTGCGAAGCGCGTGCAGGAGCTTTGCTCACTGGAGGTTCCGTTGCTGGCAAGAGGGGAGGTAGCCTGCGGCAGAGTAGTCAACTGCGGCGCTTCTGACCAGTTTCGGCGGTGTTGCGTTGCCGCTCTTCCAGCCATGCTGAGCCTCGTGTATCGAGGGGACGGCTGGGAAGGGGAGATGTGACCATGAAAGCGGAATCGGTCGGCGGCCTGCTGGGCGCGATCGTCGCGGCGGCCGTGCTGGCGGCGGCGTTCTATTACGTTCCTGTGGGGCCGATGGCCCGTCCGGTGCAGCCGGCCAAGGTCGAGGTGCCTCCGACGGCCGTGCAGACCGTCCCGGTCGCGCCGGCGGTGCGTGGTCCCGTCGTGCGCGAGGTTCCAAACTAGGAGGTCAAATGAGCGTAAGCGACATCCGGGACCCGACGAGCTGGACCGGAGAACCCGGATGTCGCTGCGCTCATCTGGGCTACGGAATTGGGCGCCTCTTGAATCCCGTCCGGGGCACCCCATTTGGGTACAGACGGTGACGTCGAGCTCCGCAAGGGTTCCGGCACCGAGACGACCACGGCAGAGCGGCTGCGCCGGATGTACGCGCACCCTTTGTTTGTGGTCGTTGTCGTTTTTGGGCCGGGCGGCCTCGAGCCATGCCTTCTGGGCCCGTTGCGCAGCAGCGCCACATGCCGGGCTTTTTGCACCGTTGGCCGACCGCCGCGCTTGGCAGGGTGGGGTGCGGCGGATATACGCATCCGCACCATGAACGAAGCCATCCGAACGGCCCCGCCAGTGCCGCTGCAAACCGCTGATATTCCGATCGTTTCGGTGGTCGTGCCGACCTTCAACGAGCGCGACAATGTCACCACGCTGTACCGGCGGCTGGAGGCGACGTTCAAGGACGTGCCGTGGGAGGTGGTGTTCGTCGACGACAACTCCCCTGACGGCACCTGGCAGGTGGTGCGCGAATTGTCGCGCAACGACAACCGGGTCCGCGGCATCCGCCGCATCGGACGCCGTGGATTGTCGGGCGCCTGCATCGAGGGCATCCTCGCCGCCAGCGCGCCCTATGCGGCCGTGATCGACGCCGATCTGCAGCATGACGAGACCCAGCTGCCCAAGATGCTGGCTCTGTTGCAGAGCGGCGCTGCCGAGCTCGTGGTCGGCAGCCGCTACATCGCAGGCGGCAGCGCGGCCAGCTTCGACAGCAAGCGGGCAGGGGCCAGCGCCTTCGCCACCGAGATCGCGCGCCGCGCGCTCAAGGTCGAGGTCAACGACCCCATGAGCGGCTTCTTCATGATCCGCCGCGACCGCTTCGAGGAGATCGCGCCGAAGCTCTCGACCCAGGGCTTCAAGATCCTGCTCGACATCATCGCCAGCGCGGAAGGTGGGCTGCGCACCCTGGAGGTGCCCTATACGTTCGGCTCGCGCCTGCATGGCGAAAGCAAGCTCGACTCGATGGTCGCGCTCGACTTCCTCGGCCTCGTGCTGGCCAAGATGACCAACGACGTGGTGTCGCTGCGCTTCCTGCTGTTTGCCATGGTCGGCGGCACCGGCCTCGTCGTGCATCTCGTCACGCTCTTTCTCGGTCTCAACGCGTTCGACCTGCCGTTCGCGGAGGCGCAGGCGCTCGGCGCCTTCGTCGCGATGACCTCGAACTTCATCCTCAACAACTTCCTCACCTATCGCGACCAGCGGCTGAAGGGCTTTGCCATCCTGCGCGGCCTGCTTGCATTCTATCTGGTCTGCTCGGTCGGACTGCTCGCCAATGTCGGCGTCGCCTTCTCGGTCTACGACCAGGAGCCGATCTGGTGGCTGGCGGGCGCCGCCGGCGCGCTGATGGGCGTGGTCTGGAATTACGCGATCTCCGGATTGTTCGTCTGGCGCAAGCGATGACCTCTGCGGCAGGCGCCGACGATGCCCGGCTGGTCCGCAACGTCTGGCTGACCATCGCGGGCCTCGTCGTGCTCAGGCTGGCCGCTGCAGCGGTCACGCCGATCACCTTCGACGAAGCCTATTACTGGATGTGGTCGAAGCATCTGGCCGGTGGCTACTACGACCATCCGCCGATGGTCGCCGTCGTGATCCGCCTGGGCACGCTGATCGCCGGCGACAGTGAGTTCGGCGTGCGTCTGGTCTCGATCCTGCTCGGCCTGCCGATGAGCTACGCGGTCTATCGCACCGCGCAGATCCTGTTCGGCAGCGTGCGCGTGGCGGCCACCGCGGCGCTGCTGCTCAACGTCACCCTGATGGCGGCGGTCGGCACCCTCATCGTGACCCCTGATGCGCCGTTGCTCGTGGCCTCCAGCTTCGTGCTGTTGTTCTGCGCCAAGGTACTGGAGACGGGCAGGGGCGTGTGGTGGCTCGCCGTCGGTGCCGCAGTGGGCGCGGCGCTGCTGTCGAAATACACCGCGATGTTCTTCGGCGCGGCGATCCTGATCTGGCTCGTGGCGGTGCCGAAGCTGCGGCATTGGCTGGCCTCGCCTTGGCCCTATCTCGGCGGCATCGTGGCGTTCGTGATCTTCTCGCCGGTGATCCTGTGGAATGCCGATCACCAATGGGTGTCGTTCATCAAGCAGCTCGGCCGCGCCAAGGTCGAGGACTTCCGGCCCGTCTACATCGCCGAAATCGTTCCGACCCAGTTCGCCTTCGCGACCCCGCTCGTCTTCATCCTCGGCGTGATGGGCCTCTATGCCCTGGCGCGGCGCCGGGCAGGCGAGGCGGCGTCGCGCGTCCTGATCGAGGCGATGGTCTGGGTCATCGTGGCCTATTTCGTCTGGCACTCCCTGCATGCACGGGTCGAAGCCAACTGGTTCGCACCGATCTATCCGGCCTTCGTCGTTGCCGCTGCAGCTGCCGCGCATCTCGTCGCCTGGACGCCGCGCGAGCGGCGCACCGCCGCCTTCTGCCTGCGCTGGGCGCTGCCGGCCGGCATCGTCATGTTCGTCGCCCTGATCGTGCAGGCCAACACCGGCTGGCTCTCGGGCTACAAGCGCGATGCCACCGTGCGCAGCGTCGGCGTCGGCTGGCAGCCGCTCGCGGCGGCGATCGAGGCGGCGCGCGCTCGCGCCGGCGCGAACTGCGTCCTCGCGATGGATTATGGGACCACCGCCTGGCTGTCGTTCTATCTGCCGCCCGGGACCTGCGTGCTGCAGCCGATCCAGCGCATTCGCTGGGTCAATTTCCCCGAGCCTGATCCGGCCAAGCTCGCGGGCACGCAGTTGCTCGTCGACGAGGCGCAGATCGCGACGCGGTTCTACGTCGAAAACACGTTCGCCCGGGTCGAGAAGGTCGGAGAGGCCGAACGCAGGCGCGGACCCCTGACCATCGAAACCTACGCCTTCTATGCGCTCAGCCAGCCGAGGAGCGAGATCATCGATCGCACGCCGCCGCCCGAGCTGCTGCGCTGAGGCGCGCCTCAGGCCTGCTGCGGGATGACGTCCGCCAGCGTCCTGTCCCGGCCATGGATTGCGACCATGTTGATGCCGGCGTCGATGGTCTTGTAGCCGCGGCGTTCGAGCCATTGCCGCAACTGCTCGGCATCGGTCTTGATCTTCTCGATCAGCATGATCGGCGTGCAGCGCTCGATCGTCGCCGCTGCCCCTTCGAGCGCCTCGATCTCCATGCCCTCGACGTCGAGCTTGATCAGATCGCAGCGTGGCAGGTTGAAATCGTCCAGCGGCAGCTTGCGTACCTCGACGGTGTTGTTCGCGTAGTCGATGGCCTGACCGATGAACTCGGTGTTGGGCCGCTGGCGCAGTTCGAGGCTGCCGAAGCTCGACGGCGTCAGATAGTTCGGGCTGGGAATGTCGAGCACGCCGCGCTCCGAGGACACCGCGGCATGGACGGCAATGGCGTTGAAGCAGTTGTTGATCGCGATGTTGCCGGCGAGCGCGTAGTAGATGCGCTCCTGCGCCTCGATGGAGAGCACGGAGCCCCAGCCGGTCATCGCCTTCGCCCACTCGATGGTATGGACGCCGATGTTGGCGCCGCAGTCGATCGCGACCGCGCCATCGCCATGGTGCCTGCGGCGCAGGTTGAGCAGGCGCACCGCGAGCTGCACCTCGCTTGGATCGAAAGCTCCCGTCTCCAGGATCTGGTAGCCGACGCCGTAGCCCCTGTTGGCATCGACCATGCGGTAGTCGAGCCGGTTGACGATCATCGTGCCGTTGTTGCTGGAAGCCAGGACGAAGGCCAGCTTCCGGTCGGGGATCTGCATGGAAGTCCTTCTCGTGTCGTCTCGGCAGGAGCGGACGCGGTACGATATGCCGACGGGGTGATGCGAAGAATCGGCCGCTACCATACTGCCGCCAATCGAAAGAAGCCGCCAAATCCGGACTCTTACGGACGCAATCGGCCGGCCGTGGTCGCGGCTGACCGGAGAGCCGTGGCCATCCGGCGCCGTAGAGAGCGATCTGCGCCCGCGCGCCGGCTCGGCCGCCGGCTGCGCCTCGGCAACCGGTGCTTGCACGGCTTGACGTATTCAATACTTGCGCGGGGAGCGGGAACGTCGGTTTCGCAGCGGCTGGGCCGGGACCTTTGACGACCCACGACTTGGACTTTTACCTGGTTGATCTGCCGAAGCGAGAGATCATCGGCCGCCCCCCTGTATTGGAGGCCAATCGTTAACGCGACCTGCGATGTTTTACGGATTCCGGCGGCCGTCGAATGCTGCCGCCCCGGAATGCCCCGGTGCGGCATTATTGCTTCCGCCTGCAATTTTGCCCTGTTTCCGCCCTCTTTGCCGGCAAAACAGACCTTCATGGTTAACCCGCCCTTAATCCGCCAAAACTTAATCAGCATTTAACTAAAAGTCGCCTTAATGAAGCTTGGTGCTTCTGCGAGATGCAAAGCGGGTGTCCGTGACGCATCGCGTGAGAGTTTTCGAGTATTCGTTCGGGCGTGAGTGAATGAGTAAAAGTCGAGCTGCGTTGACCGCACGAAACCGCAGGAAGTCTTCCCTGGTCGCTTTCTCTCATAAATTGATCGGTGGCGCGGCGATCGCATGCCTGATCGGCGGCTGCGCCGTGACGGTCTACACCAAGATCATCGCCGCCGACGCCTATCCCACCCTTGGCAGCATCGAGCAGGACGAGCCCGTCGTGCGCCCGACGCCGCGGCTTGTGACGCGGAACGCTGCGGATGCCGTGGGGGACGCCTTCTCCGCATTTCCAGAAACTCCGGCCGTGACCACCGTCGCCGCCATCACGCCGCAGATGTTCAACGACCGGTTCGGCGCCGCCGTGCCGCAGGGCGTCGCCTCCAATGCCGCCGCCGGCGCCCCGCCGCTGCCCCGGCTCGCTGAGGCCGCGCCGCCCAAGCTGCTCGAAGCTCCGAAGGCGCCGGAGGCGCCCAGGGTCGCCGAGGCGCCGAAGAAGGACGCCCGGCCGCCGATGCAGCTGGCGCTGGCCAACACCAATTCCAAGCCGCAGGCGCAGCCGGCCACCACGCCGGCGCAGGCCGCCGAGGCGAATGCGCCGAAGAACAGCTTCTCGCTGCGCGCGATGACCGAGCGCGCCAAGGCGGCCGTGCTGTCGATCGCCGGCGAGCGTCACTCGATCCAGGAAAAGCTCTGGGGCAAGCCGGAGAGCCAGGACGGTGGCCTGCTGGCATATGCCTCGGCTGACTCCAACATCACCGCGTCGATCGCCAAGGATCCGACCCGTGGCGGCCGTCCGCCTTACGATCTGAGCACGGCGGTGTACGACATCTCGGCCAAGGCGGTGTATCTGCCCGACGGCACCAAGCTCGAGGCGCATTCCGGCCTCGGCGACAATCTCGACAAGCCGAGCTCGGAGAAGATCAAGATGCGCGGCGTCACGCCGCCGCACATCTACGAGCTGAAGCCGCGCGAGGCGCTGTTCCATGGCGTGCCGGCGCTGCGGCTCAATCCGATCGGCGGCGAGGACGCCATCCACGGCCGCAACGGCCTGCTGGCGCACACCTTCATGCTCGGACCAAACGGCGATTCCAACGGCTGTGTGTCGTTCCGCGATTACTACGCGTTCCTCGATGCCTACAAGAACAAGGGCATCCGCAAGCTCGCCGTCCTCGCCCGCATCGACTGAGCCGGGCAGGGGGCGACGTCCTCCTGTTGCGATCTCCGTCATCCCTCCAGATCTTCCCGCGTCGTCATTCCGGGGCAGCCCACAGGGCTGAGCCCGGAATCCAAAACTCTATCGGGCCTATGGATTCCGGGCGCAGCCGCGTGCGCGGCTGTCCCGGAATGACGAACTGAGTTAGCAGACCGCATCACAGTCTTGTTGCTACGAGGCGCAATGCTCCGAAGCAGCCCCGCGATCCTGCGAGAGCAATTGCGTCGCTTCGCTCGCAATGACGCGGCATGCATCGTCGTTCTCGCACCCGCTTTCGCGTCCGAGCGTTGGATCGAATCGCCCCTCGAAATTCACGAGAGGGCGCGGGGAATGCCGGGTGAGGGCCTCACCCATGGCCCGCCTGCAGAAAAAAAGCAGGCGGCAGTCACCACAGGTTCAGCCGGTCACTCCGGCATTCCCCGCGCGATGGCTTGACGGCTTATACGTGGTCTCCCTGGTGCGCCGGCTGTCTGGCCACCATCGGTCGGAGCATGTCGGGCCCCAAGACCTTGACACCAGCGTCGGGGTGTCAGGACATCACGACTTCGCCGTGCGCACCGTCTCGTTCGTCGGCATGACCGAGGTCACGCTGCGAGGCGACACGCCCACCGCATCCCGCCCTCCACGTTCGTGACGATCGCGAAGCGCCCCTCTCATGAGGACGGGACGGAGAGCAGAATGCATAAATTCCGATTTTTGGAAACAGAAAATGCGCGGCCTGTCGGACGGAGCGGCTGATCTCATTGAAGGGTTTCAACAAATGAGTTCTTCCGCGCGGGCGTTTGGCCGCCGTCCGACGGGGCTGATGAGCCTGATGATCAGGCAAAACGCACAACTGATTTGCCCGACGAGCAGTCCGGCTGTTGCCGATCTGCCGCGCTCGACCGCATCGCTATCATCTGCCATCGCCATCCGGCCTTGACGGCTTCGGAAAATTCTGCGCATAGCTCTGCCCCATCGAAAATGGGCAGCCGCTATCAGGCGCTCCCTTGAGGACCACGACCGTGTTGAGCCTAAGCTCACATCTCGCGAACACCCCCGCCAACGAACGGCCATTCACCTGGTCGCGCGGCTGGTTCGGCATGGGCGTCGCCTGTCAGGGTCCTGACAATCTCGCACTGTCCCCGGCGAAACCGGGACTTCAAATTCCAGCAGACGTGTAATTCGCGGCGGGATCCGACCCTCCGCACATCGAGCGGAGGGTCAGATGACCCGCATGACGAGCGAAGACCCTGAGATTTGCGACCACGCACGCGCGCTGTCCTCGCCGGTGGCGCTTGCCTTCGTGCGCATCGCGATGGCCTGCCGCGGCGTCAGCGAGGCAGCCGCGCGGGAGATCTATCTCGACTACATCCATGGCGCCGCGACCGCGCACGCGCCTGACGAATCCGGTCGTCCCGTCGGACATCCGCAATCATGAGCCGGCCGAGCCCGAGAAAGGAGGTCGACGATGTCAGCAACACATCCCGCGCTCGTTCTCAACGCCGACTTCCAGCCGCTGAGCTACTTTCCGCTGTCGGTGGTCAGCTGGGAGGATGCGATCCGCGCGGTGGTCAGCGGCTCTCACGTCGTGGCCGCGGAGTACGACCGGGTTGTCCGCAGCCCGAGCGTCAGCATGCGGCTGCCGTCGGTGATCGCGTTGCGCGACTATGTGAGGCCTGCGATGCGCGTGCCGTTCACGCGCTTCAACGTCTTCCTGCGCGACCGGTTCGAATGTCAGTATTGCGGTGGCCGTTATCTCCACGGCGAGCTGACCTTCGACCACGTCGTGCCGCGCGCCGATGGCGGCGAGACGTCGTGGGCCAACATCGTCGCGGCCTGCAGTCCGTGCAACGCGCGCAAGGACCGTCGCTACCTCAAGCCGCGGCGGCCGCCGTTCGAGCCGACGCGGCACGAGCTGATGGCCGCCCAGCGCCTGTTCCCGCCGAGATTCCTGCATGTGACATGGCAGGATTATCTGTATTGGGACGTGGAGCTGGAGCGGTGAAAGGGCGTGGAGCCCGGATGCGCCTGCGTCGATTCCCAAAGGGCGTCGGCGCAGGCGGCGTCCGGGTTCCTATCGGCTGCGCGTGTGAACCCGGATGTCGCTTACGCTCATCCGGGCTACGAAGTTGCGTGCCGTATCATGATCTGCATCGACACAGCGGTCATTCCGGGGCGCGCGTAGCGCGAGCCCGGAATCCATAGCCACATCTGCTCATGTGGCGCGAGATGCGAGTGGCGCTCATCTTCGTCAAATGTCCGCTCGTGGTTATGGATTCCGGGCTCGCGCTGCGCGCGCCCCGGAATGACGACGTGGCGAGATCCCGAGGTCATTAGCTGAGTTCGAGTCAAAAATATTGATGCATCTACAAACTAACACTTGCCATGTCGTATTAGTCGATCTATACGCGCGGTCCTTCGCTTCGGCCATGGGTTCGGGCTCGTTGAGATCCCGACTTGTGCGCGCCGGTCTCCGGTGGCGTATTCCGCTGAAGAGAAGATACGCGTCGAAGCTCATGGTGAGCATCGGGTGAGAGCCCGACGGCATCGGTTCGAATCCGATCGACACCACCAAGGATAGCTCAGATGGTTAGAGCAGATGACCATGAATCATCCTGTCGCGGGTTCGACTCCCGCTCCAGCGCTCCGCGCGTTAGCTTTGCAAGCTAATTTCCTCTGACGAGGACCGGACGCGCGCTTCAGTCGCGGTTCGGCCGTTCTGCTCCGGGGCAATGCCTCGGTCATGGCGACCTGATCAGGACACTGCAGAGCCGGCTCTGCGCCGCGGTGGATACCGCGTCGGATAAGGCCGGGACAGCTCGCGCATCGCCACGTCCGCTTCGGCGGCCATGAGGTGTGCGGGCGCCCGGCCGCACCCGACGCTCAAGCCGCGGCCCGCTCGGTTCAGGCAGGAAGCGCCGTCCGGTCCTCACGTCCTTTGAATTTCAAACTGCTGCGGGCGTGGGCCGGCAGCCAACAGAGCGGGGCCCGGCATCCGGCCGGACCTTGCGTGACAGGAGAGTGCCATGAGCTGGCATGTGATGATGAAGACGCAGACGGTGGCGGATGGCGAGCGGGCGCTGGTCTGGCGCGATGGCCAGCTCGTGCGCGTGCTCGGTCCCGGCCGTCATGCGCTGCTCGATCCGGTGCACCGGCTGACCGTGCAGGTGTTCGACGTGGTCAAGGCCGAATACCCGGCCGATCGTTTCGCGGTGCTGAAGGCGGCGCGGCCCGATCTCGCGGCCGAGCTGTTCGAGGCGGTGGAGACGGGCGCGAACGAGATCGCGATCGTGAGCCTCGACGGCCGGCCGGCGCACCTGCTGACGCCGTGGCAGACCCGCGTCTACTGGAAGGTGGCGACACGGGTCGAGGCCGAGCGGGTCGACATCACCAGCGACGTGCGCGTGAGCGCGCGGCATCTGGCGATGATCGAGCGCAACCGCCCGGGCATCGTGACCGAGGTCGTGGTCGAGAACCACGAGGCCGGTCTGCTCCACGTCGACGGCAAGCTGACGGAGCGGCTGGCGCCGGGCCGGCATGCGTTCTGGGCGATCGGCCGCAAGGTCGAGGTCAAGCGCCTCGATCTCA
Organism: Bradyrhizobium sp. SZCCHNS2022; assembly: GCF_032377575.1. Taxonomy (NCBI): domain Bacteria; kingdom Pseudomonadati; phylum Pseudomonadota; class Alphaproteobacteria; order Hyphomicrobiales; family Nitrobacteraceae; genus Bradyrhizobium; species Bradyrhizobium sp. SZCCHNS2022. The sequence continues at coordinate 1,042,395 of NZ_JAUHHZ010000001.1, forward strand.
GGCCGACCGCGCTCGAGATCACCGCGCAGGAGATGCTGACCAAGGACCGCATCGCGTTGCGGGTGACGCTCACCGCGTTCCGCCGGATCGTTGATCCGGAGGCGGCGCTGGCGACGACGCCGGACGTGGATGCGTGGCTGTACCGGCTGGTGCAGTTCGCGATCCGCGAGGCGGTGGCGTCACGCACGCTCGACGAGGTGCTGGCGGCGAAGGCCTCGCTCGACGCCGAGCTGCGCGACTACGTGCGCGCGCGGCTCGACGGCTCGGGTGTGGAGGTGACGGAGCTCGGCGTGAAGGACGTGATCCTGCCCGGCGAGATCCGCGAGCTCGTCAACAAGGTGGTGGAGGCGGAGCGGCTGGCGAAGGCCAATTTGATCCGCCGCCAGGAGGAGACCGCGGCGACGCGCTCGCTCCTGAACACCGCCAGGTTGATGGAGGAGAACCCGCTGCTGCTGCGGCTCAAGGAGCTGGAGTCGCTGGAGCGCCTGGTCGAGAAGGTCGGCCGCATCGACCTGCATGCCGGTGAGGGTGCGGGCTTGGATGCGCTGCTGACGAGGCTGGTGCGGCTGAAGGCGCCGGATGCGGCGTGAGGCTGCATCGCCGAGTGACTGATGAGAAAGGCCGCCTACGGGCGGCCTTTCGTTTGTTTGTGTGATGGGAGGAGCAAGTTGCAAGTTCAACTGAGTTTCGGGAGTATGGATTCCGGGCTCTCGCTTCGCGAGCCCCGGAATGACGAGCGGATAGGGTACGGGCTCTCTCCGCCGTCATTCCGGGGCTCCCGAAGGGCGAGCCCGGAATCCATAACCACGGCTGTCCGATGGCGTACTACGTCTATCTGCCTGCGAGCAAGAAGCATGGCACGCTGTACCTTGGCGTGACGAATGATCTCGTCCGCCGGGTCCATGAGCATCGGTCTAAGGCCACGCCAAGCTTCACGTCCCGCTACGACGTCGGCAAGCTCGTCTGGTTCGAGATCTATGATGATCCAACGAGCGCCATCTCCCGCGAGAAAGAGCTGAAGAAGTGGCGGCGGGATTGGAAGATCAGGCTGATCGAGGAGCAGAACCCGAGCTGGGATGATCTGTATCCCGGAATCTGTAGATGAGCAGCTCGGCTCAAATCCTCATAATGAGTATGGATTCCGGGCTCAGCCGCTGCGCGGCTGCCCCGGAATGACGGGAGGAGAGAGTACGTGGTCTCTCCGCCCGTCATTCCGGGGCTCGCGTAGCGAGAGCCCGGAATCCATAGCCACGATCCTTAGTGATGAGGTCGATCGAAGCCACATCGCAATGATTTCCGACGAGCTGCACCATCGTCACTTTACAAGTCCAAAAACACCCTGTATCTGCACGCGCCAACTTCCACGCGGTTGATCCGCAGCGAGAGACCCATGTCGTATCCGACCCCACGCCACATCAAGGACAGCGCGCTGCCGCAATCGCGGCGCCGTGAGCTGGTCCTGCGCGTGCCGGCGGTCTCCGCAGCCAACGTGCTACCCGTCAATATCAGACTGATAGCCTAACGCGGCAGCGGGATCGTCCCTCTGCCGACCCGGCCAGAGCGACGATCATCCCGAGACTGGGCTCCCCACGCGGAGTCTCCCTCAACTCAGATCCACCTCCTGGCCTGCACAACCCGCTTGCGCGACGGTTCGCGCGAGCGTCGATGGCGGAAGCACCGTGTTGGTGCTCCGCGTCCTGATGCGAGCAAAGAGGAGGATCCGATGCGAGCCGATCCCTACAAAGACCGTGCGCGAGAGTTGGCCGTCGAGGCCGGGCTCGATCCGGATGCGCGGGTCGAGCGGCCCGGCCAGCGCTCGATGCCGTTGTGGTGCACCTTCCGCGACGCCGCGCGCAAGGAGCAGCTCGCGCGCGAGGCCGCGGCGCTGCCCGACACGGTGGCCAACCGGCCGCAGGCGGCGCAGTACCAGAACAGCCCGCTGAAGGTTTTCGGGACGCATGAGGCTGCCACGATCGCGCAGATGAAGAACTGCATGGCGGTCGGCAATGCCGTCGCCGGCGTGATCTGTGCCGACGGTCATCTCGGCTACGCGCAGCCGGTCGGCGGGGTGATCGCCTATGAGAAGCAGATCAGCATCTCCGGCGTCGGCTTCGACATCGGCTGCGGCAACATGGCGGTGCGGCTCGACACGCCGTTCAGCGCGATCGAGGACAAGGTCGGCGCGATCATCAAGGACGTGTCGAAGGTGATCTCGTTCGGCGTCGGCCGCAAGAACGCCGAGCGCGTCGAGCATGAGCTGTTCGATGATGCCGATGCGTGGCGGGAGTCCGACATGGACGCCTACCGGCAGAAGGCGGTCGGGCAGCTCGGCACGGTCGGGTCGGGCAACCACTATGTCGATCTGATGCGCGACGAGGACGGCTTGGTCTGGATCGGCGTGCATTTCGGTAGCCGTGGTCTCGGCCACACCTCGGCGACGCGCTACCTCAAGGCCGCCGGCGGCAAGGACGGCATGAACGTGCCGCCCGCCGTCGTCGACGAGGACTCGGAGGTCGGGCAGCGCTACATCGCCGCGATGCAGCTCGCCGGGCGCTACGCCTATGCGGGCCGCGAGTGGGTGGTGGAGCGCGTGCGCCAGATCATCGGCGGCGCGGTGACCGACAGCGTGCACAACCACCACAACTACGCCTGGCGTGAGACCCACGACGGGCGCGATCTGTGGGTGGTGCGCAAGGGCGCCACGCCGGCCTTTCCGGGGCAGCGCGGCTTCGTCGGGGGCTCAATGGGCGACGACGCCGTCATCATCGAGGGCGTCGAGTCGGAGGAGGCGAAGGCGTCGCTGTACTCGACGGTGCATGGGGCCGGGCGAATGTTCGGGCGGCGTGAGGCAAAGCGGCGCTTCACCCGCGACGAGATGGACGCCTGGCTGCAGAGCCGCGGCGTCACCCTGATCGGCGCCGACCTCGACGAGAGCCCGATGGCCTATCGGCGCCTGCCCGAGGTGCTGGCCGAGCACGCCGGCTCGGTGAAGGTGGTGCACACGCTGCGGCCGTTCGCGGTCGTGATGGCCGGCGAGGGCGAGTTCGATCCGTTCAAGGATTGAGCGCGTCCTCGTTCTCCCCTCGTCATTCCGGGGCAGCCCGCAGGGCTGAGCCCGGAATCCATAACTACGAGGGGAGTTGAACGAACGGGAGCGCCATTTGCATCTCGTACCACACGAGCGGCAGTGGCTATGGATTCCGGGCTCGCGCTGCGCGCGCCCCGGAATGACGGCGGGAATGGAGGATATGATGATGACCGAGCTCACTTGGCACGCTGACGACATCGAGACGATCGCGAGCTTTCTGTCGGCCGAGGAGTGCGATGACTACATCCGCTGGGGTGAGGCGATCGGCTTCGGGGATGCGCCGATCTCGACCTCGATGGGTATGATCATTGCCAAGGACGTGCGCAACAATGAGCGCGTCATGGTCGACGACGCCGAGCGGGCGCAGAGTCTCTATGCACGGCTCGCCGGTCATCTCGCGCCGTCGTTCCAGCATCGCTGGCAGCCGGTCGGGCTAAACGAGCGGTTGCGGCTGTATCGCTACGACGTCGGCCAGAAGTTCGATTGGCATCGCGACGGCCATTTCGCCCGCGACAACGGCGAGCGCAGCCTGTTCACCTTCCTGATCTATCTCAACGATGATTTCGAAGGTGGGGCCACCTCGTTCTGCGACGACACGGGCCTGATGCCGGAAGGTCCGCTCCGCATCACCCCGCAGCAGGGCATGGCGCTGCTGTTCCACCACCCGATCATGCATCGCGGCGATCGGGTGACGCGGGGACGTAAATACGTGCTGCGGACCGACGTGATGTACCGGCGTGCGAGGTGAGACGCCAAACTCTCTCCTTGTCATTCCGGGGCAGCCGCGCAGCGGCTGAGCCCGGAATCCATAACCCCGATCGGGGATGTGGCGAAGACAGGCGCCACGGCCATCTCCGTGCCTCATCTCTTGCTGTGGCTATGGATTCCGGGCTCGTCGCTTCGCGCCGCCCCGGAATGACCGCGGTCGGAGTGTCGCGTGTGAACGCGATTGCGACCTGCGGCAACAAACGAATCCGACCGAACGCGAGACCTGCCATGATCGACGGAAACACTCTGATCGCCTGGGGCTTCAAGCCGGGCCGCTGGTTCAAGGACGCGCTGGCGACCGCGAACGCGCTGCGCGCCGAGGGTGCCGATGATGACGCGATCTTCGTCGCGTTGCAGGCGCTGCAGCCGGCGGAGGCGTTGATGCGCACCAATGGCGTGCCGTTTGCGATGCTGATCGAGGCCGAGAACGAGCTCGAGCGTGCCAATGTCGCGGCGGTCGCGCAGCACATGGATGCGCTGATGCGGGTGCCGACCATCGTGGCCGGCGCCGTGATGCCCGACGCCTGCCCGTCGGGCACGGCGCTCGGCACCATTCCCGTGGGCGGCGTGGTGGCGTGCGAGGACGCCATCCATCCCGGCTTCCATTCGTCTGATATCTGCTGCTCGGTGGCGGTGACCGTGTTCGCGCGCAAGGACGATCCCAAGCGCATCCTCGATGCCGTTCACGCGGTGACCCATTTCGGTCCCGGCGGCCGCGACCGGCTGCACCAGCCGCCCGACGAGGTGATGCAGGGTTTCGACACCAACCCCTTCCTCAAAGGTCTGGAGCGCTTCGCCGTCGGCCATTTCGCCACGCAGGGCGACGGCAATCACTTCGCCTTCGTCGGGCATCTCAAATCGACCGGGCAGGCCGCGCTGGTGACGCATCACGGCTCGCGCGGCTTCGGCGCGCAGCTCTACAAGCGCGGCATGGCGGTCGCGCGCAAACACACCGCGATCCACGCGCCGAAGGTCCCGGAGCACAGCGCCTGGATCAGGGCGTCGAGCGACGACGGCCGTGCCTATTGGGAGGCGCTGCAGGTGGCGCGGTTGTGGACCAGGGCCAATCATCACGCGATCCATGATCTCGCAGCGGCCAAGCTCGGCAATGCCGTCGCCGACCGGTTCTGGAACGAGCACAACTTCGTCTTCCAGAAGAGCGATGGCCTGTACTACCACGGCAAGGGAGCAACGCCGAACTGGTCCGGCTTCTCGGCCGACGATGACGGCCGCACCATCGTGCCGCTCAACATGGCCGAGCCGGTGCTGATCATCAAGCATCGCGACAACAAGGACGCGCTCGGTTTCGCGCCGCACGGTGCCGGCCGCAATCTCGGCCGCAAGGCATTCTTGCGCGAGCATCGCCCCGACCTTCCCGAGGGCATCGACGCGCGGTTCTATTGCGGCAAGCCCGACCTCTCGGAGCTGCCGCAGGCCTACAAGAATGCGGCGTCAGTACGCGCGCAGATCGCGCGCTTCGGGCTCGGCGAGGTCGTCGACGAGGTGATCCCCTACGGCTCGATCATGGCCGGCGACTGGGAGGACGACGCGCCGTGGCGGAAGAAGCGATCGGTGCCGTCGTAGGCGGGCTCTGCCCGTGCAATAACCTTTGCGCTTTCGCTTGCGCGCGCGGCATGATTGACCGCAATCATGTCGCGCGCGGCTCAAGTGAAGCTGTGCCGAATGAGGATGATCCATGTCCGATAGCATGTCCGTGACGACGCCCGAGGGATCGCCGTTCGTGTCGGTGTGGCTGCACCCGCGGCGCACGATTGCGCGCATCGTCGCGCGGTTGCCGCATCCGCTCGTTGTGCCGCTCGCGGTTGCAGGCGGGGTCGCCTCGGCCATCAACACGGTGCTCGGCTTCGGGACGGCGAACGATCTGTTCGACTGGCGCGCGCTCCTGTTCTGCTTGGCGATCGGGGGCGCGCTAGGCGTGATCAATCTCTATGTCCTCGGCGCGATCGCTGCATGGTTGGTGCGTCGACTGGGCGGCCAGGCGTCGGCCGCGGCGATGCGCGCAGCCCTCGCCTTTGGCGGACTGCCGATGATTCTCGGCGGCGTCGCGATCGTTGCGGCATCAGCGAGCGCGGGCCAGGTCTCCGGCGTCTCGATGCCGTTGCAGATTCTGGGCGCCATCTGCGGCCTCTGGGCGATGGCCGTGACCGCAGCGATGATGGCCGAGGTCGCAGGCCTCCGTCTTTGGCGGGGCATCCTCACCTATGCCGTTGCGGCGCTGCTGGTGCCGGCGCTCGGCGCGCTGGCCGTCAGAACCTTTGCCTTCCAGCCGTTCAGCGTGCCCGCCGCCTCGATGATGCCGACCCTGCTGGTCGGCGACAACGTGTTCGCGACGAAATACGCCTATGGCTACAGCCGCTATTCGCTGCCATTCGCGCCGCCGCTGTTCGCGGGGCGCATCTTCGGCGCAATGCCCGCGCGCGGCGACGTCGTCGTCTTCCGCCTGCCGCGAGGCGAAGGCGGCGTCGACTACGTCAAGCGGGTGGTCGGCCTGCCCGGAGATCGCGTCCAGATGCGCGACGGCGTGCTTCATCTCAACGGACAGCCGGTCGCGCGCGAGCGGCTGGCCGATGTCGCGGGCGAGGAGGCTTGTGCGGGAAGTTCGCGTCCGGCGAAGCGCTGGCGGGAGACGCTGCCGAACGGCGCGAGCTATGAGACGATCGATTGTCTCGACCACGGCGCCTTCGATGAGACGAACCCGACCACCGTTCCGGCCGGACATCTGTTCATGCTCGGCGACAACAGGGACAATTCGACCGACAGCCGCATGTCACAGATCGGCGCGATCCCGGTCGAGAACCTCATCGGCCGCTTCGGCATGATCTTCTTCTCGGGGGCCGGCGGTGTCGACGAAGGACCACGGGCCCGGTTCGAGCGGATCGGGACGATGGTGCGCTGAAGCACGCGCCGGCGTGAGGTCGGCAGAGTGTGCGGAAAGCGGCCGCTGAAAGGCGGCAGCGTGCCCGCCATCGTCCTGCAAACTCATCAGCAAGATGGTGGGCATGGCGCCACCCGTTCGCGCCTGCGGCGACGGCGTGGCCGCCTTTGCCCATTCTACACGTCCAAAGCAAAAAGGGCGCAGCTTGCGCTGCGCCCTTGGTATTCGCGTTGGGAGCCGGACTTAGAAGTCCATGCCGCCCATGCCGCCGCCCGGAGGCATCGCGGGGCCGCCGGCGTTCTTCTTCGGCAGCTCGGCGACCATCGCCTCGGTGGTGATCAGCAGGCCGGCAACGGAGGCCGCGTTCTGGATCGCGGCGCGCACGACCTTGGTCGGGTCGATGATGCCCTTGGACACCATGTTCACGTAGTCGCCCGACTGCGAGTCGAAGCCGTACGCATACTGCTCCTTCTCGAGGATCTTGCCGACGATGACCGAACCGTCCTCGCCCGCGTTGATCGCGATCTGGCGGGCCGGGGCGGAGAGCGCCTTGCGGACGATCTCGATGCCGGTCTTCTGGTCCTCGTTCTTGGCGCGGACGCCCTTGAGCTGCTCGGAGGCACGGAGCAGGGCGACGCCGCCGCCCGGCAGGATGCCTTCCTCGACAGCCGCGCGGGTCGCGTGCATCGCGTCATCCACGCGATCCTTGCGCTCCTTCACCTCAACCTCGGTCGCGCCGCCGACGCGGATCACCGCGACGCCGCCGGCGAGCTTGGCCAGACGCTCCTGCAGCTTCTCGCGGTCGTAGTCCGAGGTGGTCTCCTCGATCTGCGCCTTGATCTGCTGAACGCGCGCCTCGATGTCGGCCTTCTTGCCGGCGCCGTTGACGATCGTGGTGTTCTCCTTGTCGATCATCACCTTCTTGGCGCGGCCGAGCATGGAGAGGTTGACGTTCTCGAGCTTGATGCCGAGGTCTTCCGAGATCGCCTGGCCGCCGGTCAGGATCGCGATGTCCTGCAGCATGGCCTTGCGGCGGTCGCCGAAGCCCGGAGCCTTGACGGCAGCGACCTTCAGGCCGCCACGCAGACGGTTCACGACCAGGGTGGCCAGCGCCTCGCCCTCGACGTCCTCGGCGACGATGACCAGCGGCTTGCCGGTCTGCACCACGGCCTCGAGCAGCGGCAGCAGCTCGTTCAGCGAGGACAGCTTCTTCTCGTTGATGAGGATGTAGGCGTCGTCCATCTCAACGCGCATCTTGTCGGCGTTGGTGACGAAGTAGGGCGAGATGTAGCCGCGATCGAACTGCATGCCCTCGACGACGTCGAGCTCGGTCTCGAGCGACTTGGCTTCCTCGACGGTGATGACACCCTCGTTGCCGACCTTCTTCATGGCGTCGGCGAGGAACTTGCCGATCTCGGAGTCGCCGTTGGCGGAGATGGTGCCGACCTGGGCGATCTCGTCGTTCGACGTGACCTTCTTGGAGTTCTTGACGAGATCGGCGACGACCGCCTCGACCGCGAGGTCGATGCCGCGCTTCAGATCCATCGGGTTCATGCCGGCGGCAACCGCCTTGGCGCCTTCGCGCACGATGGCCTGGGCCAGCACGGTCGCGGTGGTGGTGCCGTCGCCGGCCGCGTCAGCGGACTTCGAGGCGACTTCGCGCACCATCTGCGCGCCCATGTTCTCGAACTTGTCGTCGAGCTCGATCTCCTTGGCGACGGTGACGCCGTCCTTGGTGATGCGGGGAGCGCCGAACGACTTGTCGAGGACGACGTTGCGGCCCTTCGGACCGAGCGTGACCTTCACGGCATTGGCGAGAATGTCCACGCCGCGCAGCATGCGGTCGCGGGCTTCGACGCCGAACTTTACGTCTTTCGCTGACATATTGGGTTTCCCTGAGTTGAATTGTCTGTCTCACCCCTTGGCGAGGCGCCCGCAGGCGCGCTCCTCAGGGTGAGCGTTGTGCGAGCTTGGATCAGGCGGCCTTCTTCTTGGCGCCGACGTCGGTCAGGACGCCCATGATGTCGCTTTCCTTCATGATCAGCAGCTCCTGGCCGTCGATCTTGACCTCGGTGCCCGACCACTTGCCGAACAGCACGCGATCACCGACCTGGACGTCGAGCGGGACCAGCTTGCCGCTCTCGTCGCGAGCGCCGGGGCCCACCGCGATCACTTCGCCCTGCGAGGGCTTTTCCTTGGCCGAGTCGGGGATGATGATGCCGCCAGCGGTCTTCTCTTCGGCGTCGATGCGCTTGACCACGACGCGGTCGTGAAGCGGACGGAAAGCCATACAGTCCTCCTAAGCAATTGAAGCGATTGTCAGTTTCTGGAGATTTGGCAGTCGATGCCGGCGAGTGCCAGCACGCGGGCTGGATTTAGGGGAGAGTGTCCAGCCGGGCAAGGCCTTGTAGCAGAAAAATTAGCAGTCAACTGCGCGCTCTGCCAAAGCGTTCCGATAGCGTTAACACGAGCGGAACGAAACGCGAAACACCGTATTAGCACCTGGGCTAAGTGGCTGCTAATGCAGCATTTTTCAACATGCCGTTAAACATTTAAGCTTGAGATGGGTTGAGGACATGCGTCACATTTCTTTTGCAGTGAGCGCATCTTTGCCGGGTGGCTCCATCCCGGTTGCCACGCGGACATGCGCTCCAGAAACGGAGGGTTGGCATGGTGTCGAGGGTTGAGGTTTCCGAGGACTTTCGGAAACAGGTGCTGGGTTATGGGCTGACGACCGCGCAGATCCTGTATCGGATGCCGGACCATCGCTCGCTGCTGCAAACCTATGTCTGGCAGAACTACGACCTGTTTCCGAAATTCCCGGCGCTGCAGGATTTCCTGGCGTTCTGGCAGGAGAAGATCGAGGGCCCGCTGCACTCGGTGACGGTGGCGCATTCGAAGCTGATCAAGCCGGCCGAACTGCGCGCCGTCGACGGCGTGTTCCGGCTGCATTGAGCTGAAGGGCACCGCAGCCGTCCCACCACCGGTGTCATTCCGGGGCGCGCGTCAGCGCGAGCCCGGAAACCATCGGGCGGCATAACGCGCGGAGGAATGGATTCCGGGCTCGTGCTTCGCACGCCCCGGAATGACGGCCGTTTTTTGCAGCGGCTCCTGAGCTTTTCCAATGTGGGTGCTTGCCCTGCGTCGAGCTCGCCGCCGTCCCACCACCGGTGTCATTCCGGGGCGCGCGTTAGCGCGAGCCCGGAATCCATCGGGCGGCATCATCTGCGGAGGAATGGATTCCGGGCTCGTGCTGCGCACGCCCCGGAATGACGACCGTTTTTTGCAGCGGCTCCTGAGCTTTTCCAATGTGGGTGCTTGCCCTGCGTCGAGCTCGCCGCCGCCCTATCACCGGTGTCATTCCGGGGCGCGCGTCAGCGCGAGCCCGGAATCCATCGGGCGGCATAACGCGCGGAGGAATGGATTCCGGGCTCGTGCTGCGCACGCCCCGGAATGACGACCTTTGTGGGAGAAGCTGCTGAGGTTCGACAACATGTGCTACCCTCGTGATGAGGACTCGCAGGGAGAGCACCATGGCCAGCAAGAGCCGTACGACAAAATCAGTATCACGCGCCGCCACCAAGGCTGCGGCGCTGAAGATCAGTAAGGGCAGCAAGACGGCGGCGAAGGCGCCCGCCAAGGCCAGCGCAAAGGCCATCGCCAAGACCATCGCCAAGACGCTTGGCAACACGCCCGCCAGGCCGGGCAGGGCGGCCGCGCCGTCCGCGCGCAAGGCGCTCGTGAGCAAGGGGCGGCCGGCGCCGGCGCCGCGGCGGCCGAAGCAGAAGGTCGCGATCTCTCACCACCGCGAGGAGGACTTCAAGGCCGACGGCCTGCGTGCCTATGCGCATTATCGCGATCTCGGCATCGCCGCCGCCACCCATGGCCTCGCACGCGCGCATGTCATCCGCATGCTGCCGCCGTGCAATCCGCAGGAGGTGTCGAAGCTGCACACCCATGCCGTCGACTTCCAGATGGTCTATGTGCTCAAGGGCTGGGTGAAGAGCTACCTGGAAGGCGTTGGCGAGACCCTGATGAAGGAGGGCAGCTGCTGGACGCAGCCGCCGAAGATCCGGCACATGATCCTCGACTATTCCGACGACGTCGAGCTGCTCGAAGTGATCCTGCCGGCCGACTTCAAAACCGTCGAACTTACGACGTAAAGGCGACAGAAACGGATGGAAACATTTCACGCGCGATGGACGGCGGCCGTCGCGCGTGTGTGTTGACGTCCAGTCCCGCGTGATGGGGACGGACGGGCCGGCGACGGATGCGGAGCGGCGTTCGGCGCGGGCTTGTGTAAGGCGTATCCGTCCCGTTGCCCTCCTTCGTCGTTCAATACGCTCCCACGGCCAAGCGCGCGCCACGGCTGCATGCGCCCGCGCAGCCCGGTGTTGCCGGCTCGACCGCAGCGTCAGCTCCCGCGCATCGTGAGGACATCGACTGGCTCCGCGCCATCGCGGTGCTCGCCGTCATCGGCTTCCACTTCGAAGCGCCCGCCATCTTCGGCGGCTTCGTCGGTGTCGACATCTTCTTCGTGATCTCCGGCTATCTGATCACCGGCATCATCACGGCCGAGATCGCCAAAGGGCAGTTCTCGTTTGCCGGCTTCTATGAACGGCGCGTGCGGCGACTGCTGCCGGCGCTCTATGTCATGGTGGCGTTTGCCGCGATCCCGGCATCCTGGGATCTGCTGAGCTCGGAGCGCGCCGAGTTCTCCCGCTCGGCCATGGCCGTCGTCACCTTCACCTCGAACATCTTCTTCTGGCAGCAGTCCGGCTATTTCGACCATGCCGCGGTGGAGAAGCCGCTGCTGCACACCTGGTCGCTCGCCGTCGAAGAGCAGTTCTATCTCGTGCTTCCCGTGGCGATCTGGGGCGTGTTGCGGATCGCGCGCGGCCGCCGGCTGGCGCTGCCCGTCACGCTGCTGCTGCTTGCGGCCGGCTCGTTCGCGCTTGGCCTCATGCTGATGCGAGGAGGCGCCTCCGCGAGCGCCTTCTTCCTGAGCCCGCCGCGGGCCTGGGAATTCCTGCTCGGCAGCCTCGTTGCTGTCTCCGGCCTTCCGGCTCCGCAGGCCGGCCTGGTCCAGCGCTCGACCCGCATGCTGTCGCTGCTGCTGATGGCGGTCCCGATCCTGTCGCTGCGCCCGGGGCCCGGCTTTCCCGGCATCAACGCGCTCGCGCCGTGCCTCGGCGCCGCGTTGTTCTTGTGGAGTGGCGCCGGTGTCGCCAACGTGCCGCGCAGCCGGCTATCGCCGCTCGGCGTGGCGGCGTTCGTCGGCCGCATCTCCTACTCGCTCTATCTCTGGCATTGGCCGTTGTTTGTCTTTGCGCGCTTCGCCAAGCCCGGCCTTGCGCTCGATGGTTGGGAACGGGCGGTCGTGTTCGCCCTCACAGTCGCCCTGGCCACGCTGTCCTGGCGATTCATCGAGCAGCCGTTTCGCCAGCGTCAGCTCGCCGCGACGCCGCGCGCGGCCTTCGCTCTCGCCGCACTCGCGAGTGTCGCGCTACTCGCCGGCAGCGCGACGGCTCTGCTGCCTGCCGGCGCCACCTCGGATGCGGACCGCGCAGCCCAGCGCCTCGACGCCTACAACGGCTACGACATCAAGCCGGTCTATCGTTACGGCAGCTGCTTCACGACCCCGGACGGGCGGGTACCCGACGACTGCCTGCGTCATGTCGACGGCAAGGCCAATGTGCTGCTGTGGGGCGACAGCTATGCCGCGCACTATTATTACGGCCTCAAGGCGCAGCTCGATCCGGACGCCGTCAACCTCATGCAGGCGAGCCAGCCGACCTGCATGCCGACCTTCAGCGCCGAGACGCAGGGCGTCGCCGCCTGCCGCGCCCTGGCCAGCCAGATGCGCGACTATCTCGCCTCGAACCGGCCCGATCTCGTCGTGATGTCGGCGGACTGGCTCGAGGATGCACGCCCGCCGCGCTTCGCCGGCATGGTTCGCGACCTCCGGCAGACGCTGCGGCGTCTGAACGAGAGGGGCATTCCGGTGGTGCTGCTCGGCCCTTCCGTGCAATTCCGGGCGCGGTTACCCTCCATGCTGGCCCGCGCCATGCTGCGCGGAGTAACGCCGGATCCAGCGGACTTTGTGCGCTCGGACATCTTCGCGCTGGACCAGGCCATGCAGGCGGCGCTGCCGGCGGGCGAGGGTTTTTCCTATATTTCAATCCTGACGGCTGCTTGCGAGGGCCGGGTTTGTCCATTGATGGCGAACGACGTTCCGCTGTCTTTCGACCATGCGCATCTCACCGCCGAGGGTTCGGTGCATGTGATGGCGAAGATTGCGCCGAATCTTCTGCCGGGTGCGAGCGAGCTTGGCTCCAATCAGCGCGCGGACGACCGCGCCCGTCAGGCCGGCCGCGAGCGAGCACGCGACGATTGATCCGAAGAAGGCCAGGCCGCGCAGTGGATCGCGGGAAGGCGCTGGTCCTACGAAATCGGGCAGTTACCGATCCGCTGCGTTCGGCGCTAAAGCAGCGGGCGGCGCAACTCCTCAAAACAATCCGCGATCATCCAAGCGCGAGGCGGCTCGGGGATCAGATCTGCTCTCTGGGGATGGCAGAATGCGCTGAAGATGCCCGGACGAAAAGGTGTATCCGGTCTTCTCAAAATCTCAAGTTGCGTATCATGTGATCGTGCGATTAGGATGCTTGAAGATTGATGCAGCGAGACGGCATCATGTCCAGCTCCCGATCTTTCATTCCGTGTCCGCAAGGCCGGAGACAGACGTTCAGCGTGCCGGCCCGGAAGGCGCGGCTCTCGCGGCCAATCCCTCCTCAAAAAGGCCGGAGTACAATCCTGGACGTGCTGGGATATGTCTATGAGCACTTCTCAACAATCGTAGCGAAATTGCTGGGAGCATCTGCAGCTCTCCTGTTGGTGCTGATCGTGGTTCGGGGGCTCATGCAACATGCTCTCGTCATTGACCAGATTGCTGTGCCAAAGGTCCTCGCCGATCGAGGCTATTCATCGGATGTCGCTGCGCATCTTTTGCGTGATAGTATCTTGAAGTACCTCAACTCGGTTGAGACTCGTGTGGAGCGGTCGCAAGTCGCGCTTCATGGAGAACTGCCAAATATCGTCGTGCCCACCGTCGGAATCTCCATTGATGCGGTGCTGTCATACGTACGATCGCTATTCCGGAGCACGCGAAGCCAATCGGTAAGTGGTGAATTCGTGGTCAACCAAGGCAAGCTTCAGCTCCGGCTCAGGATCAACGGGCAGCAATTCTATGAGCGCGATGCGGATGAATCCGAAGATCCGGAGAAAATCATCGCTGCGGCAGTTACAGAATTGATGAAGAGAACCCGGCCATATCTGGCGGCTTTATATCTTGCGTCCAACAAGGAGATGGACGCCGCACTCGATCTGGCCGAACAGATCATCACCGAGGATCCAAATAGCAAAGACGTTGCCTGGGCCTACAATTTGAGGGGTGCAATTCTCCATCAGCGAAAGGAAGACGATGCTGCGATAGAAGCGTTGAATATTGCTATCGCGCTCAACCCAAATTTTGCTGCAGCGCATTTGAATCTGAGTAACGTGCGGCGGGACGCAAAGGACATGGACGGTGCGCTGAGTGAGGCTCGCGCGGCTGTTCGGGTGGATCCGACATATTATCTCGCGCACGATCAGTTGGGTCGGCTTCTAAGGCGAGCTAACAGACTCGACGAGGCTCTCGGTGAGCACAGGACGGCGGTGAGACTAAAGCCGACCGACGCGGCCGTTCACAACAACCTTGGACTTGCATTGATAGCGTCAGGCAAGAAGTCTGAAGGCGTTGAGGAATACAAGAAGGCAATACGCTGGGATCCGGCTTTCGCAATAGCCCATCATAATTTGGCTATTGCTCTCGAGGGAGACGGGAAGATCAAGGATGCGATTGAAGAAAATCGGAAAGCGACAAAGCTCGATCCTGCATTCTCAGACGCCCACAATGGCTTGGGTGACCTGCTCATGCGGGAGCATCTGATCGACGAGGCAATCGTCGAATACCGTGCGGCCGCCGACTTCGAAAAAGGGAGTGAGAAGTATAACGTCAATCTCGGACGTGCGCTGAATCAAGCGGGCAGAGTTGGTGAAGCCGTCGAAGTGTTTCAGTCCGTATTGACCATCAACCAATTCAACGAGGAGGCCAAAGGGTATTTGAGCCTTCACGCTCCGGACCGCTTGAAATAGTCCGGTTCTGTCGCGAGGAGGTGCTGTCGAATGACGGCCTTCGGTCAGGTCAACACCCCGACAATCGCGCCCATCAGGCAGGTGGTAAGGGTGCCCGAGACGATTGACTTGAGGCCGAGCGCGTTGATCTCGTCGCGGCGCGTCGGCGCCATCGTGCCCAAGCCGCCGATCATGATGCCGAGGCTGGCGAAGTTGGCGAAGCCGCACATCGCATACAGCATGATCAGCCGCGCCCGCGGGTCGAGCGCGGCAGGGTCGAGCTTCGCCAGCTCGACATAGGCGATCAGCTCGTTGAGCACCGTCTTGGTCCCCATCAGACTGCCGGCGGTGACGGCCTGCGACCAGGGCAGGCCCATCAGCCAGCACACCGGCGCCATCAGGAGGCCGAGCAGCCGCTGCAGCGAGATGGCGGCGCCGCCGACGGCCGGCAGCAGCGACGGGATCGCGTTCGCAAGATAGACCAGCGCCACCAGCACCAGCAGCAGCGCGACGATGTTCATCAGGAGCTCCAGCCCGGCGCTGGCGCCCTTGACGATGGCGTCCATCGTCGAGGAGGCCTGCATGTCCGGATCGCCGAGCGCGCCGCCGGTGAGCTGTTTCGAGGTCTCCGGCACCATGATCTGGCTGATCAGGATCGAGGCGGGCGCGCCAAGCACCGAGGCGATGACAAAATGTGCGGCGGCGTCGGGAATGAGCGGCGCAAGCAGTGTCGCGTACAGCACCAGTACGGTGCCCGCGATACCGGCCATGCCGCCGGTCATGACCAGGAACAACTCGCTCCGCGTCATCTGCGCGAGATAGGGGCGGATGAACAGCGGCGCTTCGACCATGCCGAGAAAGACGTTGGCGGCGGTGGAGAGGCCGACGGCGCCGCCGACGCCGAGCGTCCGCTCGAGTAGCCAGGCCATGCCGCGCACCAGAGGCGGCAGCACGCGCCAGTAGAACAGCAGCGTCGTCAGCACGCTCATGACCAGCACGATCGGCAGCGCCTGGAAGGCGAGCACGAAATCGGCGCCGGGCGCCTTGAGGTCGAACGGCAGGGCGCCGCCGCCGACATAGCCGAACACGAACGACGTCCCCGCGCGCGAGGCCGCGGAGATGGCGCCGACCGCGTCGTTGATGGCGCCGAAGGCGCGGGCGACGGTGGGGACCTTGAGCAGGACGAGCGCCGACAGGATCGTCACCACCAGCCCCAGCGCGGCCTGCTTCAGCGAAACGGCCCGCCGGTTCTCGCCGAGCGCCCACGCGATCGCAAGCAGCGCGACGATCCCGAACGCCGATTGCAGCTGAAGCATCAGATCCCCCGAACCGATGGCATTATGAGCTGATGGAACAGCCCCGCGCAATGCCGTGCGGCCATGCGGGGCTCGCGATTGACAAGCAGTTGGGCCTGCGTCACGCAAGGCGCCATCATGTCCACCACCGCTCCGACCGGCGCGCAGGATCTCCTGAAGCAAGCCGCGTTCCTGTTCTTCCTGTCGTCACGCAGCCTGTCGCGGTTCGCGAGCCAGATCGCCGCGGTGGCGATCGGCTGGCAGATCTACGATCTCACCGGGCGCGCCTTCGATCTCGGCATGGTCGGGCTGATCCAGTTCCTGCCGACGGCGCTGCTGGTATTCGTAGCCGGGAGCGCCGCCGATCGTTATCCGCGCAAGCGCGTGGTGCAGCTGTGCCAGCTCGCCGAAGCGATCACCGCGCTCTATTTGTGCTGGGGGGCGTATGCCGGCCAGCTCGCCGAGCTGCAGCTGTTCGCGGCCGTGTTCGTGCTCGGCATCGCCGGTGCGTTCGAGAGCCCGGCCACCGCCGCGCTGCTGCCGCTGATCGCGCCGGCAGGCACGCTGCAGCGGGCCAGCGCGCTGTCGAGCGGCGCGGCGCAGCTCGCCACCATCGCCGGCCCCGCCATCGGCGGCTTCGCCTATGCCGTCGCGCCTGGGCTGCCCTACGGCATCATGATGCTGTTCTGGCTCGGCGGCATGGCGCTGACCGGCCTGATGCAGGTGCCGGATGATGTGCCGGCCGAGCGGCTCGACGGCGGCAGTGCCGACCTGTTTGCCGGCGTCCGCTTCATCCGCGCCAATCCGGCCATTCTCGGCACCATCTCGCTCGATCTGTTTGCGGTGCTGCTCGGCGGCGTCACGGCGCTGCTGCCGATCTATGCGCGCGACATTCTGCAGACCGGGCCGTGGGGGCTCGGCGTGTTGCGCGCCGCGCCTGCCGTCGGCGCGCTGATGATGACGGCGGTGCTGGCGCGCTACACGATCCGTCGCCGCGTGGGACTGCGGATGTTTCAGGCGGTGATCGTGTTCGGCGCGGCGACCGTCGTGTTCGCCGTCTCGCACGTGATGTGGATCTCGGTGCTGGCGCTCGCCATCCTCGGCGCTGCAGACACGATCAGCGTCGTCATCCGCTTCTCGCTGGTGCAGCTCGCCACGCCGAACGAGATGCGCGGCCGCGTCGGCGCGGTGAACTTCCTGTTCATCAACGCCTCCAACCAGCTCGGCCAATTCGAGAGCGGCTTCACCGCCGCGCTGCTCGGCGCCATGCCCGCCGCCGTCCTCGGCGGTGTCGGAACGATGGCGATCGCGCTGGCGTGGATGAAGCTATTTCCGGAGCTCCGGAAGGTCGAGCGGCTGGAGTAGGGCCTTTCGCTCTCTTCGTTCACGCCGGGACGCGCGCAAATCTTTCCGCCGTCATTCCGGGGCATCGCGGAGCGATGAGCCCGGAATCCATAGCCACAACAAGTTGTGAGGCGAAGATCGTCGCCACTGCCATCTCCCGCCACGTCACCGCCTGCGGCTATGGATTCCGGGCTCGCGCTGCGCGCGCCCCGGAATGACGAGGGGAGAGAGCAGGGGCGCGATCGCGACGAGCTCGTCAGCCTCGGCCGACGAACGGCATTTTCGTCGCCATCACGGTGATGAACAGCACGTTGGCACTCAGCGGCAGGCCGGACATGTAGACCACGGCGTCGGCGACCGCCTTCACGTCCATGCGTGGTTCCGGCATCATGCGGCCGTCGGGCTGCAGCACGCCGCCGACCATGCGCTCGGTCATCGGCGTCTCGGCATTGCCGATGTCGATCTGGCCGACGGCGATGTCGTAGGCGCGGCCGTCGAGGTTGGACGCTTTCGTGAGGCCGGTGATCGCGTGCTTGGTGGAGGTGTAGGGCGAGGAGAACGGCCGCGGCGCATGCGCGGAGATCGAGCCGTTGTTGATGATGCGGCCGCCGCGCGGGTTCTGGTCCTTCATGATGCGGAAGGCGTGCTGCGTGCACAGGAACGGCGCGGTGAGGTTGGTCGCGACCACCGACTGCCACTGCTCCATGGTGAGGTCCTCGAACGGCACCGGCGGCGCGCCCATGCCGGCATTGTTGAAGAGAACGTCGAGCCGGCCATAGGTCGACTTGACCGTGTCGAACAGCGCCGCGATCGAGGCGGGGTCCATCATGTCGGCCGAGACGGGCAGGCTCATGCCGGCCGGGCCGAGCTTGGCGGTCTCCTCCAGCATCTCCTTGCGGCGGCCGGCCAGCACCACGGTGAAGCCTGCGTTCATCAGCGCCAGCGATGTGGCGCGGCCGACACCCGTGCCTGCGCCCGTCACCAGTGCGATCTTCTTTGCCGCTTCAGCCATGAGTCCTCACCTTCAGTGGTTTTGCAGTTCGCGTGATCTGCAGTTTCAGTGTTTTGATTCGCTTTGAGTCTTATAGGGCGGCCTTGGAATGTTGTTATGCGCCGCGCGCAAGGCCGCCGACCAGCGCGAGCGGAGATCGTGGAAATAGGGCTCGCCGGCCTCGATCCGGTGATTGAGGTCGGCCTCGCAGGCTTCGGCGCGCACCACCAGCACGTCGATCGGCATGCCGACGCCGAGGTTCGAGCGCATCGTCGAATCCATCGAGATCAGGCCCGTCTTCAGGGCATCGTAGAGCTCGACATCGTAGTGCATGGCGCGGTCGAGCACCGGCTTGCCGTATTTGTGCTCGCCGATCTGCAAATAGGGCGTGTCGGTGGTGCATTCGATGAAATTGCCGGCGGTGTAGACCATGAACAGCCGCATCCGCGAGCCCTTGATCTGGCCGCCGAACAGGAAGGACACGTCGAACGAGATATCCTCGGCCTTCAGCGCCGGCCCTTCGGTCGCGTGAACCATGCGGATCGCCTTGCCGATGCGCTGGGCTGCCTGGAACATGGTCGGCGCGTTCATCAGGGTCTCGACGTCGCCGGTCTCCGGGTCTTCGATGCCTTCGGTCAAGGTCGACAGCACGGACTGGCTGATGGCCAGATTGCCGGCACTGGCGATCGCCAGGATGCGCTCGCCCGGATTGGAGAAGATGTGCAGCTTGCGGAAGGTCGAGACGTTGTCGAGACCGGCATTGGTTCGGGTGTCCGCGATCATGACGAGCCCGTCACGCACCAGAATTCCGCAGCAATACGTCATCGTCGTCCCCTCGAGCCAGAGCGCGAATTAGTAGCGAAATTCGGTGGCGCGTCCAACCCCGCCGAGACGGTGGTGGCTCCGGCGAGCCGCTGCTCCACGATAGGTCGTCATTCCGGGGCGGCGCGCAGCGACGAGCCCGGAATCCATTGTCCCGCGTGCTCCGTCGCCCGATGGATTCCGGGCTCGCCCTTCGGGCGCCCCCGAATGACACCGCTGGGAAGGCTGCGGGCGCGTTCCGGAATTCAGGACTGGCGCTGCGACTGCGATTGCGACTGGCCGCCGCGGCCGACCTGCTCGACCTTGACCTTCACGGTGAGGGTCTCGGTGCCGCCGCCATAGCGGGTGCCGCGCACCGGGGCGGCGCCGAGATAATCGAGCCCGATCGCGACCCGCACATGCGCATCCGTCGTGCAGATGCAGTTGGCGGCGTCAAATCCGACCCAGCCGAGATCCGGAATGAAGGCCTCGGCCCAGGCATGGCCGGCCTCCTGGTGCACTGCACCATCGGAGCGCAGGAAGTGCCCGGAGACGAAGCGGGCCGGGATGCCCGCGGCGCGCGCGCTGGCAATGAAGATGTGGGCGTAGTCCTGGCAGACGCCGCGCTTCAGGACGAAGGCCTCCGCCGCCGAGGTGCCGCTATGGGTCGGGTCCTCGTCGAAGGTCATGTGCTCGTAGACCTGCATCATCAGCGTGTGCAGGAAGCCGAGCACGTCGCTTTCCGACTCCGCGCGCAGATCCCGCACGATGCCGGCCATGGCCGCATTGGCCGTGGTGAGCGGGGTCTGCCGTAGGAAGAAGCTCGGCGGAAACCGCTCGTCCGCGCCCTTCAGCACACCGCCGGTGTCGTGCGTCTCCACCAGGCCTTCTGCCGTGATGGTGAGGTCCTCGAGCGGTCCGTGGGTGATCACGTGGGTGACGTTGCCGAACGCATCCTCATGCATGTCGAGACGTGAATCGGTCGACACGTCGATCTGCCATTCCGCCACATATTGGCCGTCATGGCTGCCGGGCGTCATCCGGATGATCTGGATGGCGCCGGTCGCCGCCGGCTCGTAGCGGTAGGTGGTGGAATGAGAGATACGCAGGCGCATGGTCGTGTCCGATGGGATGCCGGTCAATCCATCGTCATGCCCGGGCTTGACCCGGGCATCCACGCGCGTCTCACCGGGAGAACAAGGAAGACGTGGATGGCCGGGTCAAGCCCGGCCATGACGACGGCCGAGAACTTTTCACCTTACTCGATCAGATCAGATATTGCTTGGTGATGATCTCTCCCAGCCGCGAATTGTCCGAGATGAACTCCTGGATGAACTCGTGCACGCCGCGCTGGAAGATGTCGTCCATGTTGGAATGCTCGAGCCGGTTGCGCACGCCGCGGGCATGTCGCTGCGACGGACCCTGGCGGCCATAGGCCACGCCGATCTGGTCGAGATTGCGGACGAGATTGCCGTAGCAGCTGGCGAGCGAGCGCGGCAAGGTGTCGTTGAGGATCAGGAGGTCCGCGATCAGCCAGGGTTTCAGCGTCTCGCGATACACCCAGTGATAGGCGGTCAGCGCCGACACCGAGCGCAGGATCGAGGTCCACTGATAGTAGTCCAGCGGGCCGCCGACATGCTCCTCCTCGGGCAGCAGCACGTGATATTTCACGTCGAGAATGCGCGCGGTGTTGTCGGCGCGCTCCAGATGCAGGCCGAGCCGCGAGAACCAGTAGGCGTCGTTGCGCAGCATGGTGCGATAGGCCGAGCCGTCGAAGCGCAGCGAGGTCTCCTGCACGAAGCGCAGGAAGCGCGCCAGCTCCTCGCGAGTCTTCGTGCCCTTGCTCCAGACCTCCTGCAGCTCGATCCAGGAGCCGTTGATGGTGTCCCACATCTCCGAGGTCAGCGCCGTCCGCACCGAGCGCGCATTGAGGCGGGCGGCCTCGATGCAGTTCTTGATCGAGGACGGGTTCGACTGGTTGAACGAGAGATATTCGACGACGTTCTGCTCGTTGGCCTCGGAGTAGGCCTCATAGAAGCTGGCGCTGACGCCGGCGGTCAGCAGCGCCGATTCCCATTCGTTGGTCTTGCCGATATAGGCGGCGGGAAGCGCGGTGACGCGCAAGGTGGCGTCGATGGTGCGGGCGAGATACTCGGCGCGCTCGACATAGCGGGCCAGCCAGTACAGGTTTTCGGCGGTGCGCGACAGCATGGGCAATCTATGAGGTGCGGAAGAGACGGTGCGCTCCCTCTCCCCGTTCTTTACGGGGAGAGGGTTGGGGTGAGGGGCAGCCGCACGGGTGGTGCGAATTGATAGACCTGTCCCCCCTCACCCGGATTGCATCTGGCGATGCAATCCGACCTCTCCCCGCAAGCGGGGAGAGGTGACCGAGCCGAGAGACATGTTCATACCCTCTACTCATCCAGCACCCATGTGTCCTTGGTGCCGCCGCCCTGGCTGGAATTGACCACCAGCGAACCTTCCTTCAGCGCCACGCGGGTGAGGCCGCCGGGCACGATGGTGGTGCGGTCGCGTCCGGTCAGCACGAACGGCCTGAGGTCGACATGGCGCGGCGCGAGCCCCGAGGTGACGCAGGTCGGGCAGGTCGACAGCGCCAAGGTTGGCTGCGCGATGAAGCCTTCAGGCTCGCGCTTCAGCTTGTCGCGGAACGCCTCGACCGTCGCCTTGGTCGCGGCCGGGCCGATCAGCATGCCGTAGCCGCCGGAGCCGTGCACCTCCTTGACGACGAGCTCGCCGAGATGGTCGAGCACGTAAGAGAGATCCTGCGGCTCGCGGCAGCGCCAGGTCTGCACGTTCTTGAGGATCGGCTCCTCGTCCAGATAGAACTTCACGACGTCGGGCATGTAGGAATAGATCGCCTTGTCGTCGGCGATGCCGGTGCCGACCGCATTGGCGAGCGTGACGTTGCCGGCGACATAGGCCGACATCAGCCCGGGCACGCCGAGCGCCGAATCGGGCCGGAAGGTGAGGGGATCGAGGAAGTCGTCGTCGACGCGGCGGTAGATCACGTCGACCCGCTTCAGCCCCTCGGTGGTGCGCATGAACACCTCGTCGTTCTTGACGATGAGGTCGCGGCCCTCGACCAGCTCGATGCCGAGCTTGTCGGCGAGAAAGGAGTGCTCGTAATAGGCGGAATTGTAGATGCCGGGCGTCATCAGCGCCACCGTCGGCTCGGCCGAGGCGCTGAGCGGCGCGACCGAGCGCAAGCACGACAGCAGCTCGTCCGGATAGCGCTCGACCGGCGCGACGCGGTGGCGCGCAAACAGGTCCGGAAACAGCCGCATCATGATCTCGCGGTTTTCCAGCATGTAGGACACGCCGGACGGCGTGCGCGCGTTGTCCTCGAGCACGATGAAGTCGTTGGCGTCGACGCGGACGATGTCGATCCCGGCGATGTGGACGTAGACGTCGTGCGGCACGTCCTGGCCGTTCATCTCGGGGCGGAACACCGGGTTCTGGAAGATCAGGTCATCCGGCACCACGTTGGCGCGCAGGATGTCGCGGCCGTGGTAGATATCGCGCAGGAACATGTTCAGCGCCTTGACGCGCTGCTTCAGCCCCTTCTCCAGCAGCGTCCATTCCTTGCCGGAAAGGATGCGCGGGATGACATCGAACGGGATCAGCCGCTCCTGCGCCTCCGCCTCGCCATAGACGGCGAAGGTGATGCCGATTCGCCGGAACAACAGCTCCGCCTCGTGGCGGCGATATTCCAGCGCTTCCGGCGGCGTTTCCTTCAGCCACCGCGACAGCTCCTGATAAGCCTGACGGACGTCGCCGCCCGGCTCGTTCATTTCGTCGAACGCAACTGCCATAGATGCCCGTGTGTCCCAGCCTCGCCATACACTGCATGACTCCACGGGATGGTAGCAAGGGCCGGGCCAGCGAGATATGCATTCTCCTGCGGCATTTCGTGGGGGGTGCGGAAGTCGTGCCCGAAAAACCGGCTGCACGATGCTCAAATCCGCGGCATGGGCTGCGACGTTTCGGATGACTTTGGTGACGGCTCGGGCCAAAAGAGACGCCAGATGCGAGGAGATACCATGAGCGACATCGTCACCGCGGGATTGCTGGTCATCGGCGACGAGATCCTGTCCGGGCGGACCAAGGACAAGAACATCGGCTTCATCGCCGAATACCTGACCAATCTGGGCATCGACCTCAAGGAGGTCCGGGTGGTCTCGGACGACGAGGGCGATATCATCGCCGCGCTGGATGCGCTGCGGCACCGCTACACCTATGTGTTCACGACCGGCGGCATCGGGCCGACCCATGACGACATCACCGCGGACGCGATCGCCAAGGCCTTCGGCGTCGGCATCGACCACCACCCCGAGGTCGTGGCGCGCTTCCGCGAGCGCTGGAGCGAGCAGGAGCTGAATGAAGCCCGTCTGCGGATGGCGCGCATCCCTGATGGCGCCGAGCTGATCCAGAGCGCAACCATCCTGGCGCCGGGCTTCAAGCTCGGCAACGTCATCGTGATGGCCGGCGTGCCCTCGATCATGCAGGCGATGATGGACATCGTCGCGCCGAAGCTGAAATCGGGCGTCCGCATGCTCTCGGAGACGGTGCGCGCCAACGCCCGCGAGGGCGACATCGGCGGCCCCCTGCGCGAGATTGCCAAGGCGCATCCGGACACCATCATCGGCAGCTATCCCTTCACCGACGAGGACCAGAAGCCGAACACGCATCTGGTGGTGCGCTCGCGCGACCAGGACAAGCTGACGGCGGCGATGGCCGCGGTGAAGGAGATGCTCGCCGGGCTCAACGTGACGCGCTAAGTTTACGACGTCGCAAAGAGCCAGGCGGCTTGCGCGCTCGCCGTCATTCCGGGGCAAGCGTCAATGCGAAGACGCGAAGCGGCGAAGCGTTGACGATTGAACCCGGAATCCCGAGATTGTCAGAAATGAACGCAAGACAATCTCGAGATTCCGGGTTCAAGGCCTCTCGGCCTTGCCCCGGAATGACCGGGACTTTGCGCGGCAGGTGTCATCAGAGGCGGCGGGCGAGGGCGGACGGGACGACATGACAGACAAGACCTTGAGCGCAGAGGAGCGCGCCGGCCGGGCCTTTCCGGTGTCCTGGGACCAGTTTCACAGGGATTGCCGGGCGCTGACGTGGCGGCTCAACGAGATCGGGCCGTTTCACGCCGTGGTGGCCATCACCCGCGGCGGATTGGTGCCGGCGGCGATCGTGGCGCGCGAGCTTGGCGTGCGGGTCATCGATACGATCTGCATCGCGAGCTATGATCACACCAAACAAGGCGAGCTGCAGGTCTTGAAGGGCATCTCGGCCGACACCGCGCAACTCGGCGGCGGCACCGGCAAGGGGCTCCTGATCGTCGATGATCTCGTCGACACCGGCAAGACCGGCCGCATGGTCCGAGAGATCCTGCCCGACGCCCATTTCGCCACGGTCTATGCCAAGCCCAAGGGGCGGCCGCTGGTCGATACCTTCATCACCGAGGTGTCGCAGGACACCTGGATCTTCTTTCCCTGGGACACCGCGCTGTCCTTCGCGCCGCCGCTGCGCGACGGAGCGGCGTGAAATCGACTCTCGCGGTCATTCCGGGGCACGCCCGCAGGGCGTGAGCCCGGAATCCATAACCACGAGCGGGAGTGTGGATTCCGGGCTCGTCGCTGCGCGCCGCCCCGGAATGACGACGGAGAGAGCGGAGCGCCGCCATGCCGCTGCAGAACCGCGTCACCCCGACCGGCGACATCGTCGCAACGCCGCACCGCGGGCTGTTCACCGGCAATCGCGGCATCATCCATGACCCCGCGACCAAGACGCTGCTGAAGAAGCGCTGGTCGAGCCCGGCCTGGCTGGTCTGCCTGTGCGACTTTCGCGGCAAGCGCCGCGAGGTGATGGCGACGCAGAGCTGGACCGAGCTGTTCTTCCTCGACGAGGCCACCGCGCTCGCTGCTGGCCATCGTCCCTGCTTCTACTGCCGCCGCGACGATGCGAACCGGTTTCGCACCGCGTGGGAGACGGGCAACGGCGTCGGCGATATCCGTGCGTCCGAGATCGACAAGGTGCTGCATCGCGAGCGGCTCGACCGCGGCCGCAAGCGGTTGCATCCGCTGCCGCTGCCGTTGGCGAAGCTCCCTGACGGCACGATGGTGCACTCCGGTCAGGAGAGCTTCCTGATGCTGCACGGTCGGGCGCGGCCGTGGTCGCTCGCCGGCTATGGCGCGGAGCGCGAGCACGTCCCTGCGCCGCAACTGCTGACGCCGCCCTCGACGGTGCGCGCGCTCCGTGCCGGCTATCGGCCGGTGCTGCACGCCGGGCTGTCGGGGACGTTCGATCTGGATGGCTAGGTGGCGTCCATGAGATCCGCTGATCAAACTGCGTCTCGCAACTGCACTCTGTGAACGGCTTCACATTTCCACCCGTTCCGGTTGCGATAGCATCGCAACGCGTGATCCATCGCGATGCAAGCGATGAGACGGCACACGCGACAAACGGGAGAGCGTCACATGGCTTTCGTTGCGCTGGACACCAATCAGAACTCGACTCGCATGATTCCGTGCATGCAATCGCAGGGCATCATCGCGATCGGCCGCTACTACACCCGCAACCGGTCCAACCCGAAGATTCTGAAGCCGGACGAGGCGCAGGCGCTCTCGGCGGCAGGAATCCGGATCTGGCCGGTCTATCAGATCCGTCACAGGCTTCGCGCCGATTTCAGCGCAGTCAAAGGCAAGAGCGAAGCAGAGGATGCGCTCGACTACGCACGCCACGTCATCGGTCAGCCGGCGGGCTCGGCCATCTATTTCTCGGCAGATTTCGATGCGTCCGACGCCGACGTCAACATCGCCATCCGGCCGCACTTCGAGGCCATCAATGCCGCGTTCGCGGCCGCCGGCCGTCCCTACCGGATCGGCGTCTACAGTTCGGGAGCGGTGTGCAAGACCCTGCTGGATGCCGGTCTGGTGCAACTGACCTGGCTGTCCCAATCGAGCGGCTTTCGCGGCACGGCCGAGTTCAAGGCATCGGGCCGCTGGAACATTCTTCAGGCCCTGCCGGTCCGGCGGTTCTGCAACTTCGATGACGACGTCGATCCGGACCGGTTCAATGTTGATTTGCCCGACTTCGGCGGCTTCCTGCTCGGTCAGGCGGCGCAGCCGCAACCCGCCGCCGACGCCGCAGCTCCCGTGATTGCGGTCGCAGCCGGCGCAGTCGCGGCCCAGCCGGACTTTCCCGCGGCTCCCCCATTTCCGGGCCAGCCCCTGCATCGCGGCCAGTTCGGCTCGGACGCGGTCAGGGTCGTGCAGGCCAGGCTCAAGGAGCTCGGCTTCGGTCAGCTGGTGACCGACGGCGATTTCGGCGAGGGCACCCAGAACGCCGTGTTCCACTTCCAGGCGCGCAACTCTACGCCTGGTGGCAAGCCGCTACACATCACCGGCGAGGTCGATGCATCGACATGGGCGGCGCTGTTCGGGCCCGGTGCGGTGTTCGATGCGGCCGCCTTCGACCGCAACACGCCGATGCGTGATCTGGTGATCGACATCGCCGCGTCCCAGATCGGCGTCGTCGAGCAGCCGCGCGGCACGAACCGCGGGCCGGAGGTCGACGTCTACATTCGCACTGCCGGCCTTGATCCTGCGACGGACAGCTTCCCGTGGTGCGTCTGCTTTCTCTATTGGGTGTTCAATCAGGCCGCCAGGGTCAAGGGGATCGAAAATCCGTTGCCCAAGACGGCAGGCGTCATCGCGCTCTGGACCATGGCGCGCCGGACCGACGCGCAGATCGTGCACAGATCCGAAGTCAGCGCGCAGACGGTCAAGCCCGGCATGATCTTCGCGCTCGACCTCGGCGGCGGCAAGGGCCATGCCGGCCTGGTCATCGAAGTGGTCGGCGACCATGTCGTCACGATCGAGGGCAACACCAATCCGGGCGGCTCATCCGACGGTTTCGGAGTCTTTCGTCGGGACTCGCGGCCGTTGAGCAACAGCGTGCTGCTGGGCTATCTCGATTTCTGCGAGTCGTGAGCGGCCCGGATCACGCGCGTAACCCGGATGCGACATCCGGGTTACCACGAATAACGCACGACCGCCTTGCCGCCATAGCTTCGGGTGACGTTGGAGAATTCGCCTTCGAAGGTCCCAGCGGCCGACCAGCCGTTCATCCACTTCATCTCGGCCGATGCCGAGGTCAGCGCGGCGTCGCTGGCCTGCCGGGCTCCGTTGACGACGAAGGAGGCGCCGGGCAGAGCCTGGAACGTGGCGGAAATCGAACGGTCCGGATTGAAGTCATGCGCCCAGGCGACACGGCCGCGCAGCGTGAAGATGCCGTCGGTCAGGGCGTAGGACTTGTCGGTGCGCAGACCGAGTTCGCTGCGCGTCGCCGTGATGGTCCTGGCGCCATAGGTGAGCGCGAAGGTGTTGTTGCCGACGACGGCCCGCTCGGCATAGCCCGGCAGCGCGAAGGTGGTGAACTGAGCGGCCGCGTAGGGCGTGAGGCCGACGGTCGTCCAGGGGGTGACGAAGCGGTGGCCACCCTCGATCCGGCCCGAATAGGAGTTGGCGTTGAAGTCGGCGCGCAACTGATCGATCCCGGCCACGGTCACGGTCCGGTTCGTGGTGACGTCCTGCCAGCCATAGGCCAGGGCGCCGGTCACATAGCCCGCGCCGATATTGTGCCTGACGAAGCCGCCGGCCTGGAACAGATCCGACCTGCCGCCGCCTCCATTGAAGACGCTGAAGTTTGTGCCGCCCCCTGCCATCGCGAAGCCGGCGACGGTGTAGGGCGAGAAGCGATAGTCGGCTCCGACCGCGGTGCCGTAGAGGTTGCTGGTGGCGGTGTTGGAGCCGAGCGCGGCGTTGCCGTCGGTGGTCTGGGCTCCGCCGAAGGCGGCCGCCCACACGCTCCAGCCCGTCCTGGCGACGGGCGCGGGCGGCGCCTTGGTGTAGATCGCGGCCAGCGCGTCGTTCGGATTGCGCTTGGCCGCATAGGCCAGCGTTTCCTCCGCGTAGCCGATCGCGCCGTTGGGCGCAGCGCCCTGGTCGCCGCGACCGCCGACGAAGGGATCGGTCATGACGCCCATGAACTGCGTCATCGCATTGAACGTCGCCTGCTGACCGCCGGTGGCGGTCTCGCCCGAGAGTTGCGTCAGTCCGGTGGGGGTCAGTCCGGTGAAGACGACGGGAATGCTGCCGTTCGTGGTGAAGTAGTTGCTCAGCGCCGTGTTGACGTTGACCTGGTTGGTGTTTCCCGCCACCACGGCGAGATCGAGGTTGAGGAAGACATTGTTGGCGTCATAGCTCAAGGATGACGCGAAGCCGGCGGGCGCGCTGGTCGCCGTCACGGCGCTGAAGGTGCCGCTGACGCCGCCCGTCGCGGTCAGGATCGTGTATTTCTTCGCGACATAGGTTCCGGCGGCGTAGACCGCGTTGACCGTGGCGCCGTTGAGGGTCGCGATGCCGGTCACGCTGGCGCGCGAGGCGGTCGTCGGATCGACCTGGACCAGGTAGATCGCGCCCGACTGGAACGCGAGGCTGCCGCTGACCGTCATCGTGCTGGCGGCCGTCCCGTTGCCGGGCGCGAAGGTGCCGCCGGCATTGATCTGGGTGCCCTTGACCGTGCCGACACCGGCCAGCGTACCGCCGGAATTGACCGAGGTCAGGGCCGAATTCGCCGCCGTACCGTTCACCTCCAGCGTTCCGCCATTCACGACGGTGTTGCCGGTGTAGGTGTTGGCGCCCGTCAGCACCAGCTTGCCGGCGCCGGTCTTGACGAGGGCGGTGTTGATGCCGCCGGTGGTCAGGCCGGTACCGCCGATCGTGTTGGCATAGGTGAGGGTGCCGCTCGAGACCGCGATATTGGCGGTGACGCCGCTGATGAAGATGCCGGCTCCCTGCGCGGCGCCGGCCGCTGCTGAAAACCCATTGATGGCGCTCGGTCCGATGCCGATGCCTGGGGTGCCGGCAGCACCACCGGCGACGGTGTTGCCCGAGATCGGCGAGTCGAGAATCGTGAGCGTGCCGCCGGTGGCGACGTAGATGGCGCCGCCATTGCCGGCGCCGCCATTGCCGCCGGCGCCGCCGTCGGAGCCGGGTCCGGGACCGCCCGCGCCGCTGGCGTTGGTGGCGCCGTCACCGCCGGTGCCGCCGTTGCCGCCATTGGCGTTGCCGGTGCCGCCGGGATTGTTGTTGGTGTAGACGTTGCTGTTGGTGGTGCCGGAGCCGCCGCCGCCACCGCCGCCGTCACCGACCGAGGGGCCCGCCGTGCCGGCCGTGCCTTGCGTGCCCGCATGTCCGCCGGTGCCGCCCGCGCCGCCGCCGCCGCTGGCGCCGCCATTGTTGGCGGCACCGCCGGTGCCGCCATTGCCGCCATTCACCGGGTCAGCCGCCGCGTTCTGCGCACTGCCGCCATTGCCACCGGCGCCGCCTGTGGCGCTGTTGCTGGTGAAGGTCACTGCGGCAATCGTGACATTGGCGCCACTACCGACGAACAGGCCGCCGCCGGCCCCGAGGCCGCCACCGCCGCCGCCGCCGGAGCCGTAGGCCAGACCGCCGCTGTAGTAGCCGTTCTGACCGTTGGTGCCATTGCCGCCGATCGCCGCCATGTTGGTGATCGACAGGCTGGAGATGTTCACGGTCGGCGCGTTGGCGCCATTGACGACGATGCCCTGGAAGGAGGAGGCGCCGTTGATCGTCTGGCCGTTGCCGGTGATGTTCACCGTGACGTTGGCGTTGGCGGCCTGCAGCTGCGCCAGCGAACTCGACAAGGTGAAGCCGCTGGTGATGTTGATGGTGACCGTCGAGTTGGCGCCGGCGGCTGCGACCGCAGCAACGGCCGTATTCCAATCAGCCTGGTTGGCGACGTCGATCGCCAAGGCCTGGGTGCTCAGCATCGTTCCCGCGAGGAGGATCGACATGGCCAGAAAGCGACGCGCCTTTGACTTCGGCGCAGCAAACATCGTTCTCGCAAAGCAAGCCATCTCAGTCCCCAGCAATGAAGGCAAGTGTCAGACTCGAACTAATTTAGGCGGCAGAAATTTCACGCCAAACTTGTGTTCCGAAATGAAATGTCGCGACACATCTTGTCAAGAACAGCAAAGACACACTCGGAAACGAATGATGTTCTATGGGTGTTAGAATACCATGGTGCCGATTGAGCTGTGGACCGGCGTGTGCGGCGGATGCCGGCACGGCCTCTGGTGCGGATGACGTGATGGCCGCAACGCATCGTATGATGCGCAAGCGATGCCGTGTCTCGCATCGCTTCCGCGTCATTGTCGCAGGTGAGCCTGCGGATCGGTGATTCCCTTACGCGAACCGCTGCCGCGCCAGCTTCGCGCCGGTGCCGAGCGCCATCAGCTTCGCCTCGGCGACCTCGCGCCGCATCGGGGCCATGCCGCAATTGGTGGTCGCGATGATGTTCTCTTTCGGCACCACTTTCATGACGTCCTCGAGCGTCTTGCAGACGTCCTCGGCGGTCTCGATCTCGTCGCTGGCGACGTCGATGACGCCGGCCTGAACGATCTTGTTCTTCAACAGTCCGAGCAGCTCGATCGGCACCTTCGAATTGCGGCATTCGACCGCGACCTGCTGAATGCTGCTGGCATCGATCACCGGGAAAGTGTCCTCATATTGCCGCCACTCGCTGCCGAGCGTTTCCTTCCAATCGGTGTTGGCCTTGATACCGTAGCCGTAGCAGATGTGGACGGCGGTCGGGCACGTCAGGCCTTCGGCGGCGCGCTCCAGCGCCTTGATGCCCCAGTCGCGGACCTCGTCCATGTAGACGTTGAAGGCGGGCTCGTCGAACTGGATCATGTCGATGCCGTCATCGTGCAGCGCCTTGGCCTCCTGGTTCAACAGCTCGGCAAAGGCGAACGCCATCTTGACGCGGTCGCCATAGTAGTTGTCGGCGATGGTGTCGATGATCGTCATCGGCCCCGGCAGCGTGAACTTGACGGCGCGCGTCGTATGCGTGCGCGCGATCCGCGCCTCGTCGCCATGGACGCGGCCCTTCAGCGACAAGGGCGCCACCACCTGCGGGACCATCGCCTTGTAGCGATCCTTGCGGATGCCCATCTCGACCTTGTGCGCGAAGTCGATGCCCTCGACGCGCTCGAGAAAGCCGTGCACGAAATGCTGCCGCGACTGCTCGCCCTCGGTGAGGATGTCGATGCCGGAATCCTCCTGCAGCTTCAGCGCCAGGATGGTGGCGTCGCGCTTGGCGCGCGCGAGCTCGTCGCCCTTCGACTTCCACGGCGCCCACAGCACGTTCGGCTCGGCCAGCCATTCCGGCTTGGGCAGCGATCCTGCGATGGTCGATGGAAACAGCATGGTCGAACTCCGTCGGCATAGGGGCGGTCAGGCTTGAGCGCCTGTCTGCCATGGCTTAACTGTCAGGTACAGAAAGAACCAAGGCCGGCGCGCGTTCCGCAGCGCGGCATAATGGTCCGGACATGGATTGGGGAAGGACGAAGAGAGGCATGATCGACCTCCACTACGCGCCGACGCCGAACGGCTGGAAGATCTCGATCATGCTCGAGGAACTCGGGCTGCCCTATACCGTCATTCCCGTCGACATCCGCGCCGGCGACCAGTTCAAGCCGGAGTTCCTGGCGATCAGCCCGAATAACCGGATTCCCGCGATCGTCGACCATGCGCCGGCTGACGGGGGAGAGCCGTTCTCGGTGTTCGAGACCGGCGCGATCCTGATCTACCTGGCCGACAAGACCGGGAGGTTTTTGCCGCAGGAGATTCGGGCGCGTTCGCGCGTCATCCAATGGGTGATGTGGCAGATGGCGGGGCTCGGGCCGATGATGGGGCAGCATGGCCATTTTGCGCTCTATGCGGCCGAGAAGATCCCTTACGCGATCCAGCGCTACCGCGACGAGGTCGCGCGTCTGTTCCACGTGCTCGACGTCCAGCTCGGCAAGACCGGCGCCCATGTCGCCGGCGACGACTATACGATCGCCGATATCGCCTGCTTTCCCTGGATCATGACGCACAAGGCGCAAGGCTTCACGCTCGACGACTATCCGAACATCAAGCACTGGTACGCAAGCTTGCGCGCGCGGCCAAAGCTGCAGGCGGGGCTTGCGATCGGCAAGTTCGTCAAGGAGCCGTTCAACGACGAGACGCGCCACGTGATGTTCGGCGCACGGGCGAAGGAGATGACGGGGAGATCGTGAACGAACTCCACGGCATCGCGAGGAGAGTGGTGCCAAACGGTTCAGACTGTGCCGCGTAGCCCCTGGATTGCTTCGTCGCTCCGCTCCTCGCAATGACGGAGAGAGCGGCGTGCGCCAACTCCCACCTCTGTCATTGCGAGCGAAGCGAAGCAATCCAGGGCCACGATCGACACCGTTAATTTCTGCGCGCGCGATGACGAACTCATCAAGACCTTGAGGACACACGATGATCGAATTCTTCTTCGACTGCTCCAGCCCCTGGACCTATCTCGCCTTCCACAACATCCAGCCGCTCGCGAAGGAGTTCGGCGTCGACATCGTCTGGCGTCCCATCCTCGTCGGCGGCATCTTCAACACCATCAATCCCAGCGTCTACGCCCAACGCGAGAAGCCGGTGCCAGCCAAGGCGGCCTACACGCTGAAGGACCTCGGCGACTGGTCACGCTCGGCCGGGCTCAAGATCAAGATGCCGCCGACGGTGTTCCCGGTGAACAGCGTCAAGGCGATGCGCGGCTGCATCTGGCTCGGCAACGAGGCCATGGTGCCGTTCGCGCGGGCGGTGTTCGAGATCTATTGGGGCGAGGACCAGGACATCTCGCAGGATGCGGTGCTGACCGAAGTGTGCCGGCGTGTCGGCGTCGATGCGAAGGCGTTGTTCGACGGCATCGCACAGCAGGGGATCAAGGATCAGCTGCGCATCAACACCGAGGAGGTCGTCAAGCGCGGCGGCTTCGGTTCGCCGACGATTTTCGTCGATGTCAACGACATGTATTTCGGCAATGACCGGCTGCCGCTGATCCGCGAGGCACTGGCGAAGCGGAAGGCGGCCTGATGCCGCGTGCGATCGTCTGCCGCGAGCTCGGGCCGCCGGAGAGCTTGCGGCTTGAAGAGCTGCCGCCGCGCGTTCTGCGCGAGGGCGAAGTGCGGGTGAAGATCCGGGCCGCCGGCATCAACTTCCCCGACATTCTGATGGCGGCCGGCGAGTATCAGCTCAAACCGGAGTTGCCGTTCACGCCTGGCGTCGAGGCGGCGGGCGCCGTCGTCGAGCTCGGGCCCGATGTCAACGGCTACGCGGTCGGCGACCGGGTGATCGTGCGCATGCGGTTCGGCGCCTACGCCGAGGAGGCGGTGGTCGCGGCCAGCCAGCTCACGCCGCTGCCGTCGCCGTTCGACTATGCGGAAGGTGCGACCTATCTGGCCGGCCACGGCACCGCGTATCACGCACTGGTCGATCGCGGCCAGCTCAAGCCCGGCGAGACGCTGCTGGTGCATGGCGCCGGCGGCGGCGTCGGCCTTGCCGCCGTCGAGCTCGGCAAACTGCTGGGGGCGACCGTGATCGCGGCGGCGTCGTCGGAGGAGAAGCTCGCGGTGGCCCGTGCGCGCGGCGCCGATCATCTCATCCTCTATGCGCGCGAGCCGTTCCGCGACGCCGTCAAGCGCATCACGGATGGTCGCGGCGTCGATGTCGTGTTCGATCCGGTCGGCGGCGAGGTGTTCGAGAACAGCGTCCGCTGCATCGCCTGGGGCGCGCGGCTGCTGGTGATCGGCTTCACCGGCGGCATCGGCCTGGCGCGGACCAATTTGATCCTCATGAAGGGCGCGAGCGTGCTCGGCGTTCGCGCCGGAGAGGCGGTTCGCAAGGATCCCGCGCTCGGCGAGCGCCGGATGGCCGCGCTTCTGGTCTGGGCGGAGGAGGGCAAGCTGCGACCCAACGTGTCACATCGCGTGCCGTTCGATGACTATGCCGCCGCGATGCGGCTGCTGATCGATCGCAAGGCGATCGGCCGCGTGGCGCTGGTGATGGATTAAGGCACTGAAGCTCCACACCCTCGGTGTCGTCCCGGCCTAGAGCCGGGACCCATACCGCGTGATCTATCTTGTGGCACCTTGAACGTCGTTCTTCGCCTAACAGCCCCTTGTGGCTATGGATCCCGGATCGGCGCGCGCGTGCCGCGCGCTTGTCCGGGACGGCAGCGGAATATGTGGCGCGAGCGTGGCCGATAACTACTACTTGTACTCCCGCTCGTCCCACCACGGGAAATAGTCCGGCATGTCAGCCGTGACTGTGTTCTTGAACTGCGCGGGACGCTTCTCCAGGAACGACACCACGCCTTCCTTGACGTCATCAGAGCGTCCCCGCGCGTAGATGCCGCGGCTGTCGACCTTGTGCGCTTCCATCGGATCGTCGGCGCCCATCATGCGCCACATCATCTGGCGGATCAGCGCGACCGACACCGGCGCGGTCTTGTCGGCGATCTCGCGCGCCAGCGCCCGTGCGGTCGGCAGCAGATCGTCCGGCGGCACCACCTTGCTGACGAGACGGCCGGCGAGCGCCTCCTGCGCCGGAAACACGCGGCCGGTGTAGCACCATTCCAGCGCCTGCGAGATGCCGACGATGCGCGGCAGGAACCAGCTCGACGCCGCCTCCGGCACGATGCCGCGCTGGGAGAACACGAAGCCGAACCGCGCCGCTTCCGACGCAATGCGGATGTCCATCGCGAGCTGCATGGTGACGCCGATGCCGACCGCCGGGCCGTTGACCGCGGCGATGACCGGCTTCAGCGATTTGAAGATCCGCAGCGTGACCTGGCCGCCGCCGTCGCGCACCTGCGGATCGGAATAGTCGACACGGCCATCGGCGTGGCGCTTGACCGGCCCGCGTTTGACATCGCGATCGAAGGTGTCGGCGCCGGAGGAGAGATCCGCGCCCGCGCAGAACGCGCGGCCCGATCCGGTGACGATGATCGCCCTGACGCCGTCATCCTTGTCGGCGCGATCGAA
Organism: Bradyrhizobium sp. SZCCHNS2022; assembly: GCF_032377575.1. Classification (NCBI taxonomy): domain Bacteria; kingdom Pseudomonadati; phylum Pseudomonadota; class Alphaproteobacteria; order Hyphomicrobiales; family Nitrobacteraceae; genus Bradyrhizobium; species Bradyrhizobium sp. SZCCHNS2022. The sequence continues at coordinate 1,077,699 of NZ_JAUHHZ010000001.1, forward strand.
GGCGTCGATCAGCTCCTCCATCATGGTGCCGGTGAAGGCGTTCAGCTTCTCCGGACGGTTCAAGGTGATGGTGAGGATCTTGTCGGCGACGTCGTAGAGGATGGTCTGGTAGGCCATGAGCGTTTCCCTGATGTCGTTGTCGTGGCGTTTGTTAGTCGGTTGCTCGTGCCACAATCTCCGCCGTCATTCCGGGATGCGCCCCCTTGGGTGCAGGCCGGGAATCCATGACCACGATCGTGAGTCTGGATTCCGGGCTCGTGCTTCGCACGCCCCGGAATGACGACGAAAATTGAGATCGGCGATCGGGATACAGTAGTTCAGCGCGCGGCCAACGCAAAGTGTGCATGACATTCCGCAGGGCGGGCAAAAACACTGCGCGCAGCATTGCTCTCTCAGCAAGCGATGCAGCAGTGATTGAGTTCACACCCTCTCCACGTCATTGCGAGCGCAAGCGAAGCAATCGAGAGTCGTGGGCTGGACTCTGGATTGCTTCGCTCGCAATGACGGAGGAGGGAGCAGTGGATAGGCTTCACTTCACCGGCGCCTTCGGCCACGGCCGCTGCTCGCCGCGCAGGCCCTCGAACGTCTTCGCCATTCCCAGCACGCCGACATCGTCGAAGCGGCGGCCGACGATCTGCAGGCCGATCGGGAAGCCGTCGGAATCGTAGCCGGCATTGACGGAGATCGCCGGGTTCTCCGACATGTTCCACGGCACGGTGTAGGTGATGTGCTCGAACGGTGCTTGCGGATCGTTGACGGGGGAGGCGTACTCGGCCGGAAACTTCACGCCGGGTGAGACCGGCGAAATGATGTAGTCGTACTCGCAGAACAGCTTTGCGGCAGCCGCCCGCAGCGCCATCGTGACATTGAATCCCCTGACGACCTCGACGCCGGACAGCGCCGCGCCGCGCTCCGCCCATTGCAGGATGTAGGGCAGGGTTTTCGCGCGCACCCCGGGCGCGAGCCGGGCCAGATCGTCCCACAGCCGCGCGCGCCAGAAATTGTCGAGGCCGTCGAGCATCTCCCGCGTGAGAAAGCCTTTCGTCTCGGTCACAACCGCGCCGGCGTCCTCGAAGGCCTTCGCTGCCGCAAGCGTCGTCGCGCGCACCGGCTCCTCGAGCGCCTGGCCGACGCCGCCGAGGTCGAGCATCAGGCCGAGGCGCAGCTTGCGCACCGGCTTCTCCGCGACCTTCCAGTGCAGATCTGACGGCGGCAGGCTGGTGCCGTCGCGGCGGTCAGGCTTCGACAGCACGCTCATCATCAGCGCGGCATCGTCGACGATGCGCGTCATCGGACCGGCGACGCGGCCGACATAGGGCGGGTCGATCGGTACGCGGCCGAAGCTCGGCTTGAGGCCAACCAAGCCGCACCATGACGCCGGCAGCCGGATCGAGCCGCCGATGTCGGTGCCGACATGCAGCGGGCCGTAGCCCGCGGCGGCGGCGGCACCCGCGCCGGCGCTGGAGCCGCCGGGGTTCATGCGCAGATCCCAGGGATTGCGCGTCAGCGGGTGGAAGCTCGACAGGCCCGATGACAGCATGCCGTAGTCGGGCATCGTGGTCTTGGCGAAGATGATCGCGCCGGCTTCGCGCAGGCGCGCCACCGGCGGCGCGTCGGCCGCGAGCGGCGCCCGCGTGACGCTGGCCGCGCCGAGCGGCATCGGCTGGCCCTTGGTGGCGATGTTGTCCTTCACCGTCGCCGGCACGCCGTCGAGCACGCCGGCCGGCTCGTCATTGGCCCAGCGGTCCGTCGACGCCTTGGCCGCGGCCCGCGCGGCGTCGACATCGAGCAGATACAGCGCCTTGATCTCGGGCTCCCAGGCCGCGACATGCGCCAGCACGTCGTCCATCACCTCGGATGGCGAGAACTGGCGCGCGCGATAGCCGGCGATCAGGTCGACGGCGGAGAGATCGTGCAGCGAGGTGACGTCGTCCGAAACAGGCTTGTGCATGCTGGTCCTCCGTCGCCGAACTTCGTCTCAAACACCGCCCCGCTCATTGACCCAGGTCAGGCGGCGCTAGGCCGCCGCCAGACGGGTCTCGATGATCCGGGCGAACATGCTGGCGCCGATCGGCAGGATCTTGTCGTCGAGCACGTAGCCGGGATTGTGCACCGGCACCGAGCCGTCATGGCCGACCCAGAAATAGGCGCCCGGGATGGTCTGCAGCATGTCGGCAAAGTCCTCGCTGCCCATCTTCGGCGTCGAGCGCGTCAGCACCTTGGACGGCTCCACGACGGTGCGCGCGACCTCCTCGACGACCTTCGACTGTTCCTCCTGGTTCACCAGGACGCTGAACGTGTCGCGGATGTCGACGTCGATCTCGCAGTTGAACGCGGCCGCCATGCCGGCGCAGATCGCGCGCATGCGCTCGCGCACCAGCGCGCGGACATTGTCGGAGAAGGCGCGGACGGTGCCGCACAGCCAGGCATCGCCCGGAATGACGTTGTAGGCCGAGCCGGCATGGATCTGGGTGATCGAGACCACGGCGGCCTGCAGCGGCTCGACGTTGCGGCTCACGATGGTCTGGATCGCCTGGGCGACGCTGGTCGCGATCACCACCGCGTCCTTGGAGCGCTCGGGCATCGCGCCATGGGCGCCATAGCCGGAGATGCGGATATCGAAGAAATCGGCGCCGGCCATCGCCGGGCCGGGGAGGATCGCGATCTCGCCATGCGCGAGGTCCGGCGCGTTGTGCAGGCCGTAGAGCTCGTCGCAGGGGAATTTCTGGAACAGGCCGTCCTTGATCATCGCCCGCGCGCCGCCGAGGCCTTCCTCGGCCGGCTGGAAGATGAAGTGCACGGTGCCGTCGAAATTGCGCGTCTCGGCGAGATAGCGCGCGGTGCCGAGCAGCATCGTGGTGTGGCCGTCATGGCCGCAGCCGTGGAAGCGGCCGGGAATGGTCGAGCGCCAGGGGAGGTTGGTGTTCTCCTCCATCGGCAGCGCGTCCATGTCGGCGCGCAGGCCGATGGTCTTGGTGCCGGCGCCCTTGCCCTTGAGCACGCCGATCACCCCGGTGCCACCGAGGCCGCGATGCACCTCGATGCCCCATTGCGCGAGCTTCTCGGCGACGATGCCGGAGGTGCGGGTCTCCTCGAAGCCGATCTCGGGATGCGCGTGCAGGTCGCGGCGGATGGCGGTGAGTTCGTCGGCGTAACCTTGGATGCGATCGATCGTGGGCATGGGTGTGTTTCCAATTGAACGGAAGAGTGTGGGTTAGGAGATGACCTGAAGAGGCTTGTCGATCACCGCGTTTGCGGCCCATCCTTCGAGACGCCCGCCAAGGGGCGGGCTCCTCAGGATGAGGATGTGGGTGTAGCGAGACGTGTTCATATAGCGAAACTTCCGCTCCTCACGGTGAGGAGCGCCGTCTTCGGCGCGTCTCGAACCATGAGGCCCCGGCAGGTTCGACAAACTACTCATCCCTTCACCTCAAACGCCGGACCGTTGGGCTTGAGGCGGATGCCCGGACGCAGCCGCGCCCAGGGCAGGGTGGAGGGATCGGCGGGCATCGCGCCAGGGGCGGCGCAGATCAGGAGCTGCTCGGCGATCGGCTCGAAATCGGCGCGGAAATGCACCGAGCTCTTGTTGACCAGGATCGCCTGCTCGGTCGGCTCGATGCCGACGAAACGGTACATCTCCTGGTCGGCGAGCTGCGATTTGTGCGAGGCCACGACCACGCGAACGTCGCCGATGCGCAAGCAGGCGGAGGGTCCCATCTCCATCTTGCGGCCGCCATAGAACGGGCCGGGCGCGATGAAGCGGCCGTCGGAGATCTTTTCGACGATGAAGCTCTCCTCGAACGGCGCATCGCCGGGAATGCCGCTCTTGCCGCCCAGCGACAGCGTGATGGTCTTGCCTTCGCCGGCCGCATGCGCGGCGAGCGCCGCCTGCGGATCGTAGATCATGCCGATCGCCGCGCGGCTTGCGCGGTTGCGCACCAGCGCGCGGAGCATGCCGGTGGTATCGGAATCGCCGCCGGCGCCGGGATTGTCCTGGGTATCTGCGATCACGATCGGGCGCGTCGCACTCTTCGCCAGCGTCATCGCGTGCTGCACGCCCTCGTCCGGTGTGTAGATGCGGCCGTCGAAATCATTCTCGTGACCCATGACGATCGCCGCGATCGCATCTGCCGCGGTGTCCGCATCGGCCTGCGTGCGGCCGTACGCGAACACGCTGGGGCCGCAATGCACGAAGTCGGCCGCGGGGAAGCCGGGCGCGAAGGACAGCGTCGGCACGGCGTCGCTCTGCAACGCCGCGAGCTTCTCGTAGATGCCCTTGGTGGGCTGGTCGTTGGTGCACTGCCAGCTGATCGGGATCAGGAACGGCAGCTGCCGGAAGGCTTTCGCCAGAGGTTGTTTCGTGCGCAGCAGCAGCGCGAGATGCTCGGCGCAGGCGCGGCCGGTGTCGGCCATGTCGGTGTGCGGATATTTGCGATAGGCGATCAGCGCGTCGGCATGCGCCATCATCTCCGGCGTGACGTTGGCGTGCAGATCGAGGCTCGCGACCAGCGGCACATCGGGGCCGATCGCCTTGCGCACCCGCGCGAGGATCTCGCCCTCGCCGTCGTCGACATGCTCGGGCACCATCGCGCCGTGCAGGTCGAGATAGACGCCGTCGAGCGGCAGGGCCGCCTTGATCCGGTCGACCATCACGGTCGTGATGCGCTCGAACGCGTCCCTGGTGACGTGCGCCGACGGGCTTGCCGCGCAGGCGATGCTGGGGACGATGTTCCAGCCATTGGCTTCCGCGACCGCGATGAACCCCGACTGGCCGGCATTGATGCCCCGCATCGTCGTCATCACGCTCGCGGCGTCGGCGATGGAGGCGCGACCGCCGCCATGCATGAAGTCGTCGTAATCCGCTTTCGTCGGTGCGAAGGTGTTGGTCTCGTGCAGGAAGCCGCCAATCGCGACGCGCGTCATTACTTCGCCTCAGGTCGTGAGATGGAGTGGCGACGTTAGACTGTGCGTTGCGGCCCGCGCAAGCGAAGGAGCGATGCCGTTTTGCATGCGGGCCACGATGACGGCGGGCCGGTCCGAAGAGCTATCTCCGCGCGTCATTCCGGGGCATCGCGCAGCGATGAGCCCGGAATCCATGACCACGAGCAGGTGTTGCGAAGCACGCGCGTCGACCAGCCGACATTCCCACACCCGCCTGTGGGTATGGATTCCGGGGCTCGTGCTGCGCACGCCCCGGAATGACGGTGGTTGGTGGCGCCGCTACGCCACCGCCTCCGACACCGGGCGGAAGTTGGCAAAGTCCCAGTTCCGCCCGGGGGCGGCCTCGAGCAGGGACTTGGTGTAGGCTTCCTTCGGATGCGTCAGGATCTCGCCGGCCGGACCCTGTTCGACGATGCGGCCCTTCTGCATCACGACGACCTCGTCGCAGATCTGCGCGGCGACGCGCAGATCGTGCGTGATGAACAGGATGGCGATGCCGAGCCGGCGCTGGATCTCGTCGAGCAGCTCCAGCACCTGGGCCTGTACCGAAACGTCCAACGCGGATACGGCTTCGTCGGCCACCAGCACGTCCGGATCGAGCGCGAGCGCACGCGCGATCGCGATGCGCTGACGCTGGCCGCCGGAGAACTGGTGCGGATAGCGCGAGATCGCGTCCGCCGGCAGGCCGACCAGCTCGAGCAGCTCGCGCGCCCGCGCCATCGCCTTGTCGTGCGAGGTGCCGTAGTTGATCGGCCCTTCGGCGATGCTCTCGCCGACGGTGAGGCGCGGATTGAGCGAGCGGTAGGGGTCCTGGAACACGATCTGGATGCGCTTGCGGTGCGGCTGCAGCAGCCGCCGCGTCAGGATCGAGATCTCGTGGCCGGCGAGGCGGACGCCGCCGGAGGTCGGATCGATCAGGCGCACGATGCAGCGCGCCACCGTGGATTTGCCCGAGCCGCTCTCCCCGACGATGCCGAGCGTGCGGCCTTTTCGCAGCGTGATCGTGACGTTCTGCGCGGCGACGACCTCGCGCGCTTTGCCCAGGAAGGAGCGCTCGCGATAGACCTTGCCGAGATCGTTGGTCTCCAGCACCACCGGCTCGGTGCTGTCCGGGCGCGGCGGCCGCGGAATGAGGCTCGGCACCGAGGACAGCAGGTTGCGCGTGTAGTCCATTTCGGGCGCGCGCAGGATCTTGTCGAGCGCGCCGGTCTCGACCAGGCGGCCCTGGCGCATGACCGCGACGCGGTCGGCGATCTCGGCGACGACGCCCATGTCGTGGGTAATGAAGAGCACCGCGGTGCCGTGATCGCGCTGCAGCTCGCGGATCAAGGACAGGATCTGCTTCTGCGTGGTGACGTCGAGCGCGGTGGTCGGCTCGTCGGCGATCAGCAGCTTGGGCTCGAGCACCAGCGCCATCGCGATCATGATGCGCTGGCGCTGGCCGCCGGAGAGGCGGTGCGGGTAGGAGCCGAAAATGCGCTCGACGTCGGGCAGGTGGACCTGCTCCATCATGTCGAGAATGCGCTTGCGCCGCGCCCGCGCATCGAGCGACGTATGTGCGCGCAACACCTCGTCGATCTGGCGGCCGACCGGCACGACCGGATTGAGCGCGGTCATCGGCTCCTGAAAGATCATCGCCATCTTGGTGGCGCGCAGTTCGCGCAGACGGCGATCGGTCGCGCTGAGCAGCTCTTCGCCGACCAGCTTGACGCTGCCGCCGACCGGGTGGAGCGCGTTCTTCGGCAAGAGGCCCATGGTGGTCAGCGAGGTCACCGATTTGCCGGAGCCGCTCTCGCCGACGACGCAGAGCGTCTCGCCTTTTTCGACCTTGATCGAAACGCCGTCGATGATGCGCGGGCCCTTCGGGTTCTTCGTCTTGCCGACGGTGACGACGAGGTTGTCGATGTCGAGGATGGTGTCGGTCATGCGTTCATTTCTCCACCGTCATGGCGAGGAGCGTCAGCGACGAAGCAATCCAGAGCTCCGGGTGCGGCCCCTGGATCGCGTCGCTTCGCTCGCGATGACGAAAAAACCATTTTCACTTGCCGGCCTCGCGCTGCTTCATGCGCGGGTCGAGCGCGTCGCGGGCGGCGTCGCCGATCAGGTTGATCGAGAGGATGGCGATCGACAGCAGCAGGCCCGGCCAGAAGATCAGCGAGGGCTTGATCTGGAAGTAGGAGCGGCCCTCGGCCATGATGTTGCCCCAGGTCGGCGTCTCCGGGCTGATGCCGGCGCCGAGGAACGACAGGATCGCCTCGGTGAGAATCGCGGCAGCGCAGATGTAGGTGCCCTGGACGATCAGTGGCGCGATCGTGTTCGGCATCAGATGCCGCCACATGATCTTGGGCATCGATGTGCCCAAGGAAATGGCGGCCTCGACATAGGGCTCCTCGCGTGCGGTGAGCACGACCGAGCGGACGAGGCGCGCGACGCGCGGGATCTCGACGATGGTGATCGCGATCATGACGGTGCCGACGCTGGCGCCGGAGAGCGAGACCACGGCGATGGCGAGCAGGATGCTCGGGATCGCCATCAGGCCGTCCATCACCCGCATCAGGATGGCGTCGACCCAGCGGAAGAAGCCGGAGACGAGGCCGATCACGAGCCCGATCGCGATCGAGATGATCGCTGCGCCGACGCCGACCAGGAGCGAGATGCGGCCGCCATAGATGGTGCGCGACAACAGGTCGCGGCCGTAGGCGTCGGTGCCGAGCAGGAACTGCGCGCTCGACGGCTTGAGCCGCTGAGCCGGCGCCAGCAGCACCGGATCATGGGGCGCCAGCAGCGGCGCCAGGATCGAGACGATCACGATCAGCGACAGGCACACCGTGGCGACGGCGATGATCGGGGTCGATGTCAGGAAGCCGAACCGAGGGCCCAGTCGCGTGGTGACCGGGATCGACGGCTCAGGAGTGGTGACGATTGCCATCGGAGCTAAGGCCTCAGTAGCGGATGCGGGGATCGAGAAGCGTGTAGGCGAGGTCGATCAGCAGATTGACCGCGAGATAGATGAAGGAGGTCAGCAGGATCATGCCCTGGATGACCGGATAGTCGCGCGCCAGCACGGCATCGACCGTGAGACGCCCGATGCCGGGCAGGTTGAACACGCTCTCGGTGACGACGACTCCGGAGATCAGCAGCGCGAAGCCCGAGCCGATGACGGTGATCACCGGGACCGCGGCGTTGCGCAGCGCGTGGCGAAGCAGCACCGCGATCTCGCTGACGCCCTTGGCGCGGGCGGTGCGCACGAAGTCCTCGCCGAGCACGTCGAGCATGGCGGCACGAGTCATGCGCGCGATCAGCGCGACATAGATGAAGGACAGCGCGCAAGTCGGCAGGATGATGCGTTCGAAGAACGGTCCGAAGCCGACGCTGAGACTCTTGAAGCCCTGCACCGGGACCCAGCGCAGGTTGATGGCAAACACCTGGATCAGGATGTAGCCGATCACGAACACCGGCACCGAGAAGCCGAGCACCGAGAGTGCCATCACGAAGCGGTCGATCCAGGTGCCGTGCTTCCACGCGGCGATGACGCCGAGCGGCACGGCCACGAGGATCGACAGGATGATGGTCGACAGCGCCACCGAGATCGACGGCTCGATGCGCTGCCCGATCATCTGCAGCACCGGCACCTTCGAGATCAATGACACGCCGAGATCGCCGTGCAGCAGCTGATTGATCCATGTGAAGAACTGGATGTAGAGCGGCTCGTTCAAGCCGAGCGTGGTGCGGATGCGCTCGAGCTGCTCGGGCGTGGCGTTGTCGCCGGCGAGAATCGCGGCGGGATCGCCTGGCGTCAGCCGCAGCAGCAGGAAGACGAACAGCGCCACCACGCCCATCACCGGGATGGCAGCGAGAATGCGGCGGAGCAGATAACCGATCATCTTGAAAGAACCGTTGTCATGGTGCGGGAGTGTCGTGCCTGATGTCGCGAGTGATTGTGCATGTCACCGATGGTCATCGCTTTCAAGATCTCCGGTGTTCGCTCGTCTGCTCGTGTGCGCGGATGACACGATCGTCGTCGGCCGCGCGAACCATCGCATTTGCGAACAATGTCGCGACCCTTTGCGGCGAACTTTCGCGCGAAAACTTTGCAAGCCGCATGCCATCATGCGCGCGCTGCGGAGCGATTGTCCACTTGCTCTGTTGGTCCCGGAAAATGAAACCGTGCTGCTGCGCAGCAGGCGACGCGTAGCCCGGGAGAGCGAAGCGACCTCGGGGGCTCTCGCACAGCGGCGAGGACCCGGCATGTCGCTGCGCTCATGCAGGTTACGAGATCCTGCCCCGAGGCGATCCTATGCCAGCGTCGCGAGCAGGCCGGCCATCAGGCGGCCGCGCTCGGCGAGGCTGTCGATCTCGATGTATTCGTTCAAGGTGTGCATGTCGGCTCCGCGGACGCCCAATCCATCGAGGGTCGGAATGCCCAGCGCGCCGGTGAAATTGCCGTCGGAGCCGCCGCCTGCCGATCCGTGGGGCAGGGACATGCCCAGCTGCTCGGCGATGCCGCGCGCCTTGTCGTAGAGCGCCATGGTTCCGGAATCCGGCTCCCAGACCGGTCGCGTCACGCCGCGCGTCACCTTGAAGGCGACGTCGTCGGTGGTGCCGGACAGCGCCAGCATGCGCTCGACGCCGCGGTCGAGATCGGCCTGCCGCTTCGCCATGCTGAGCGCCTCGCCGGTGCAGGTCGTCGCCACGCAATTGACCCATTGGCCGCCATGCACGATCCCGACCGAGAAGGTGCAATCCTCCGTCGTCATGGCGTCGATGGCCACGATCTGCCGCGCCATTTCCCGGATCGCGGAACGGCCGGCGCCGAGCCGCGCGCCGGCATGGCTGGGACGCCCGGTGGCTTCGAGATTGAAGCGCGCGATCGCATAGCGGCCGGTGACCACGCCATTGTCGGGGCGGCCCGGCTCGGGCACCAGCACGTATGTGTTGCGCTTCGCCTCGGCTTCGATGATGTCGCGGGTCGAGGGCGTGCCGACCTCCTCGTCCGGCGTGAACAGCACGGTGACGGGCAGCGGCGTCGTGACACTCGCCTTGATCAGCTGCCGGATGGCCTCCAGCGAGAGATAGTTGCCGCCCTTCATGTCGCAGATGCCGGGTCCATGACATCGGTTGCCGTCACGCCGCCACGGCAGCTTGGCCAGCGTCCCGACCGGATGAACGGTATCCATGTGGCCGGCGATGAGGATGCCCGGCTCGCCTTGCCGGGGATGCGGAAAGCGCGCGCGCACGCACCCGGCGAAGCCGTGCTGCCCGGAGATGCGCTCGATCGTCGCACCCAGGATCGCCATGTCCCGTGCGGCGAGATCGAGCATCCGCTCGACGGCGGCCGTGTCCCAGGTCGGACTCTCGCATTCCACCCAGCCGCGCAAGCCCTGCAGCATGGCTTCGGTATCAAAGGGAAGATGGGCTGGATTCATCTGAGTTCTCTTCACGGCGTTGTCGCAATCTCATCACACGAGACGGAGTCGGGCGACTTGTAAAGCGAAAGCTGTACGAGCGTTAACGGCATTGTCAGCTGCAGCGGGCATGCGCTGAATGCGGATTGACGCGACAGACGACCTCTGCAAGTGTCGAAAGCTCACGACTTACAGCGTGTTAGTTCGCACAAGGAATGATCTTCACGCACAACGAATGATCTGAATCTGATCAGTTTCAGGTCAAATCATCCTCCAGGAGACTTCGTAATGTTCCACATCCCGCGCTGGAAACGTCTGACGCTCGCTGCGAGCCTCGCCGTTTCCATGCTTTCGCTCTCGACGGCGCTGAGCACCCAGGCCATCGCTGCCGGCAAGAAGACGATCACGGCGGTGATGCATTCTGATCTGCGCGTGATCGACCCCGGCTTCACCACCGCCTACATCACCCGTGATCATGGCTACATGGTTTACGACACGCTGCTTGCGACCGATTCGAATTTCAAGGTCCAGCCGCAGATGGCGGACTGGAAGGTGTCGGACGACAAGCTGACCTACACCTTCACCCTGCGCGACGGCCTGAAGTGGCACGACGGCGCGCCGGTGACGGCCGAGGACTGCGTGGCCTCGCTGAAGCGCTGGGGCCGCAATGACGGCATGGGCCAGAAGCTGATGGACTTCACGGCGAGCCTCGAGGCGCCGGACGCCAAGACCATCGTTCTCAAGTTGAAGGAGCCCTATGGGCTCGTCCTGGAGTCGATTGCCAAGCCGTCGTCGCTGGTGCCCTTCATGATGCCGAAGCGTCTCGCCGAGACGCCGCAGGGCCAGCAGATCGCCGAGCAGATCGGCTCGGGTCCGTTCAAATTCGTCAAGGCGGAATTCCAGCCGGGCGTGAAGGCGGTGTATGAGAAGAACACCGACTACGTGCCGCGCAAGGAGCCGGCGAGCTGGACCTCCGGCGGCAAGGTGGTGAAGGTCGACCGCGTCGAGTGGATCACGATGCCGGATGCCCAGACCGCGGTGAACGCGCTGCAGTCCGGCGACATCGACTTCATGGAGAACCTGCCCTACGACATGTTGCCGGTGGTGGAGGCGAACCCCGAGCTCAAGATCGACGTGCTCAACAAGTTCGGCTACCAGACCCTGGGCCGCATGAACTTCCTGAACCCGCCCTTCGACAACGTGAAGGTGCGCCGCGCGGCGTTCCTCGCGCTGAACCAGAAGGACGTGCTCGACGCGCTCGTCGGCAATCCGAAGTACCAGAAGGTCTGCGGCGCGGTGTTCGTGTGCGGCACGCCGCTGGAGACCGACGTCGGGGCCGAGACCCTGATCAAGGGCAACGGCATGGCCGAAGCGAAGAAGGCGCTCGCCGAATCCGGCTATGACGGCACGCCGATCGCAATCATGGCCCCGGGCGACGTAACCACCCTGAAGGCCCAGCCCGTCGTGGCGGCGCAACTGCTGCGCGAGGCCGGCTTCAAGGTCGACCTGCAGGCAACGGATTGGCAGACGGTGGTCACCCGCCGCGCCAGCCAGAAGCCTGTGAAGGAGGGCGGCTGGAACATGTTCTTCACCAACTGGGTCGGCGCCGACGTCGCCAATCCCGTCGCGAACGTGTCGGTCGGCGGCCGTGGCACCAAGGGCGGCTGGTTCGGCTGGGCCGAAGACGCCGAGATCGAGAAGCTGCGCGATGCATATGCGCGCTCGTCCTCTCCGGAGGAGCAGAAGAAGATTGCCGCCGAGATCCAGAAGCAGAACTACGAGAAGGTGATCTACATTCCGCTCGGCCAGTACCTCAACGCCAGCGGTTGGCGCAAATCGCTGAGCGGCGTGCTCGACGGCCCGGCCACCCCGGTCTTCTGGAATGTCGACAAGAGCGAGTAGGTCGCTCACTCTCCTGCAAACGACCATGCGGCGGAGGCAACTCCGCCGCATTTTCTATGCGATCGTTCGGGTGGACGAAGTAACCGCGCCGCGGGGCGGCAGCGTGCCCGCCGTCGATCGGCATATTCCGCGCGGCAGGACGGCGGGTGCTGCGTCCTTCTGATCTCGCCCGTAGAAATAGCAACTCTGCGCCTTCGCTCACCTTGCGGGAGCGAAGCTGGTAACCGGATGCACGGCTGCTGCGCGGGCGGCAGCAAAGCCGATTGACGGGCGCGAGAACTGTTGCAACTCTTCGCGCGCGGAATGAACGCTGGGCGCAGACCCGTGGAAATGATGGTGCGACGCCCAGCGGTCGCCGTGTCTCGATCACGTCGAGGCCGTCGTTCACCCCGTCACGTCAAGAGAGATCGCATGTCACCTCATTCGCGTCGGGCCCGTTCCGCGCTCGCGTCATGGCTTGTTGCGTCCGCCGTCTTGTTAGCGCCGGGGCTCGCGCCCGAAGGACTTGCCGCCGGCAAGAAGACCATCGCCGCAGTGATGCATTCGGATCTGCGTGTCATCGATCCCGGCTTCACCACGGCCTACATCACCCGCGACCACGGCTACATGGTCTACGACACGCTGGTCGCCACCGATTCCAATTTCAAGATCCAGCCGCAGATGGCGGACTGGAAGGTGTCGGACGACAGACTGACCTACACCTTCACCCTGCGCGACGGCCTGAAGTGGCATGACGGCGCACCGGTGACGGCCGAGGACTGCGTCGCCTCGCTGAAGCGCTGGGGCCGCAATGACGGCATGGGCCAGAAGTTGATGGACTTCACGGCGAGCCTCGAGGCGCCGGACGCCAAGACCATCGTTCTCAAGTTGAAGGAGCCCTATGGGCTCGTGCTGGAATCAATCGGCAAGCCGTCCTCCTACGTGCCGTTCATGATACCCAAGCGCCTTGCCGAGACGCCGCAGGGCCAGCAGATCGCGGAGCAGATCGGCTCGGGTCCGTTCAAATTCGTCAAGGCGGAGTTCCAGCCGGGCGTGAAGGCGGTCTACGAGAAGAACACCGACTACGTCCCCCGCAAGGAGCCGGCGAGCTGGACGGCGGGCGGCAAGGTGGTGAAGGTCGATCGCGTCGAGTGGATCACGATGCCAGACGCCCAGACCGCAGCGAACGCGTTGCAGTCCGGCGACATCGACTTCATGGAGGCGCCGCCCTACGAGCTGCTCTCGGTGCTGGAAGCCAACCCCGAGCTCAAGACCGAGGTGCTCAACAAGTTCGGCTATCAGACGCTCGGCCGCATGAATTTCCTGAACCCGCCGTTCGACAACGTGAAGGTGCGCCGCGCGGCGTTCCTCGCGCTGAACCAGAAGGACGTGCTCGACGCGCTCGTCGGCAATCCGAAGTACCAGAAGGTCTGCGGCGCGGTGTTCGTGTGCGGCACGCCGCTGGAGACCGACGTCGGGGCCGAGACCCTGATCAAGGGCAACGGCATGGCCGAAGCGAAGAAGGCGCTCGCCGAATCCGGCTATGACGGCACGCCGATCGCGATCATGGCGCCCGGCGACGTGATCGCGCTCAAGGCGCAGCCCGTCGTGGCCGCCCAGCTCTTGCGTGAGGCCGGCTTCAAGGTCGACCTGCAGGCGACCGACTGGCAGACCGTGGTGACGCGGCGCGCCAGCCAGAAGCCTGTCAAGGAGGGCGGCTGGAACATGTTCTTCACCAACTGGGTCGGCGCCGACGTCGCCAATCCCGTGGCGAACGTGTCGGTCGGCGGCCGTGGCACCAAGGGCGGCTGGTTCGGCTGGGCCGAGGACGCCGATATCGAGAAGCTGCGTGACGCCTATGCACGCGCATCGTCGCCCGAGGAGCAGAAGAAGATCGCGACCGAGATCCAGAAGCTGAACTATGAGCGCGTGATCTATGTGCCGCTCGGCCAGTATCTGCAGCCGAGCGTGTGGCGCAAGACGTTGACCGGCGTGCTCGACGGCCCGGCCACGCCGATCTTCTGGAACATCGAGAAGAAGGACTAAGTCGCCGGCCGGTGGCGATCACGACCGGCAGTCGAATGCACAGCGCGGCGAGGGGGACCCGCCGCGCTGTTTTTGCGAGCTGTTTGCGTCCGAGCTCTTCGCCGTCAATGGCTGGAGCAAACGGCGCTCAGCAGTGCGTGTCACGAACGGCTTCCAACCCATCCACCATCAGCGGCGGCGTGAGTTGATCCCGCGACGGCTTGTTGCTGGTGGGCATCGGTGCGGCAGGGCGGCGATTGCCCTGAGGCTCGGTGGTTTCGATCGGCATCGTCATGCTCCTGGTCGCGCTCTCAACGGAGCAGCCGGTGCAGAGTTCCAGCTGGCGGGACACTATCGGCTCACTGCCAGCCCGTGCCGGCTTTGCTGCGCGCCCATGCGGCCAAGACAATTGACGAGCGGTGGAACTGCTGCAAGTCTCTGCGGGCGTTGCCTAAGCGTCTGCGGACGCGATGCAAGCGCTCGCCGCGCCTTGGTCGGTGTCAGGGCCGCCTGATGAAAGCTCACGTCAAGAGAGATCGCATGCCACATCCTTCGCGCCGGACGTCATCCGCGCTCGTGTCCTGTCTCGTCGCTGCGGCCCTTGCCGTCTCGGCGGGAATGACGACCAAAGCCTTCGCTGCCGGCAAGAAGACGATCACGGCGGTGATGCACTCTGATCTCCGCGTGATCGATCCGGTGTTCACGCCGGCCTACATCACCCGCGACCATGGCTACATGGTGTACGACACCCTGCTCGGAACCGACGCCAACTTCCAGGTCCAGCCGCAGATGGCGGATTGGAAGGTGTCGGACGACAAGCTGACCTACACCTTTACCCTGCGCGACGGCCTGAAATGGCACGACGGTGCTGATGTCACCGCCGAGGACTGCGTGGCCTCGCTGAAGCGCTGGAGCCGCAACGACAGCATGGGCCAGAAGCTGATGGAGGCGACAGCTTCGCTCGAGGCGACGGATGCCAAGACCATCACGCTCAAGCTGAAGGAGGCGTACGGCCTCGTGCTCGACTCGATCGGCAAGCCGTCGTCCTACGTGCCGTTCATGATGCCGAAGCGTCTGGCCGAGACGCCGGCGAACCAGCAGATCTCCGAGCAGATCGGCTCCGGCCCGTTCAAGTTCGTCAAGGCCGAGTTTCAGCCCGGCGTGAAGGCGGTCTACGAGAAGAACACCGACTACGTGCCGCGCAAGGAGCCGCCGAGCTGGACCGCCGGCGGCAAGGTCGTGAAGGTCGATCGCGTCGAATGGATCGCGATGCCGGACGCCCAGACAGCGGTGAATGCGCTGCAGTCCGGCGATGTCGATTTCATGGAGTTTCCGCCGCTCGATCTTGAGCCGCTGCTCGCCGCCAATCCCGATATCAAGATGAACGTACTGAACAAGTTCGGCTATCAGACGCTCGGCCGGATGAACTTCCTGTTTCCGCCGTTCGACAATGTGAAGATTCGCCGGGCGGCGTTCCTGGCGTTGAACCAGAAGGACGTGCTCGACGCGCTGGTCGGCAATTCGAAGTACTACAAGATCTGCGGCGCCGTGTTCGGCTGCGGCACCCCGCTGGAAGCCGACGTCGGCTCGGAGACGCTGGTCAAGGGCAACGGCATGGAGCAGGCCAAGAAGCTGCTCGCCGAGGCGGGCTATGACGGCACGCCGGTGGTGATTCTCGCCCCCGGCGACGCCATCACCTTGAAGGCGCAGCCGGTGATCGCCGCGCAGCTGCTGCGCGCGGCCGGATTCAAGGTCGATCTGCAGACGACGGACTGGCAGACCGTGGTGACCCGGCGCGCCAGCCAGAAGCCGCCGAAGGAGGGCGGCTGGAACATGTTCTTCACCAACTCGGTGATCGCCGATTCCGGCAACCCGATCGGCAGCACCTTCGTCGGCGCGCGCGGCCAGAAGAGCCCGTTCGGCTGGCCCGACGATCCGAAGATGGAGGAGCTCCGCGATGCCTTCGCCAAGGCCACCACGCCCGAGGATCGAAAGCGGATCGCCGCCGAGATTCAGCAGGAGGTCTATGAGCAGGTGATCTACGTGCCGCTCGGCCAATGGTTCATGCCGAGCGCTTGGCGCAAGTCGATCAGCGGCGTGCTGGAGGGGCAGGCGGTGCCGGTGTTCTGGAACGTCGACAAGAGCGAGTGACGTCTGCCGTAGCCTCGTAGCCGCAGTAGCATGTAGCCCGGATGTCGCTGTCGCCTTCGCGCTCGCGCGCGCCGGCTGTCGCTCATCCGGCTACGACCACGGGCTACGCGCGACGCGACGATTTCTCCGGAGAACTACGCGCTAAAGTTGTAACGTATAGTTAACACTTGATTAGATCGAGTTGTCCTAGATTCGCGCTCCATCAGCGGAGCGCATGGACCAGATGGCGCGTTTCTTCAGATCGCATTGCGGTCACGGCCTGACGGCAACATCCATCATTCTCGGAACGGTCCTGGCGCAGACGACGCCTGTCCGTGCCGTCGACTGGACCGGCCTGCTGTCGACCGACTGGTTCAACGCCGGCAACTGGACGGGCACCGTTCCAGACAACACGACCAGCACGAGGATCGACACCATCACGCCCAACCCGACATTGGTCGGGGCGCCCGGCGCGCAGGCGACCGATCTGAGGGTCGGCGTATCAGCAACCGGCGCGTTGATGGTCCAGAGCGGCGGCACCATCAACAATACCCTCGGCGTCATCGGCGACAATGTGGGCTCGATTGGCAGCGCGACGGTGGATGGCGCCGGTTCAAGCTGGATCAATAGCGCCGATCTGCTTGTCGGGAACGCCGGCAATGGCACACTGATCATTCGCAATGGCGGCGCCGTGAGCAATGACTACGGTTATGTCGGCCTTGATAACGGTGCGACCGGCGTCGTGACCGTGGATGGCGTCCATTCGACCTGGACCAACACCTCCGATTTGCTCGTCGGCTCCACCGGGAACGGTACGCTGGCTATCCGCAATGGCGGCGCAGTGACGAATGAGTACGGCTTTGTCGGCAATGATAGCGGCGCGACCGGCGTCGTCACCGTGGATGGCGTCGGCTCGACCTGGACCAACCGATCGGAGCTGTATGTCGGCTCAGCCGGCAACGGATCCCTGAAGATCCAAAACGGCGGCACAGTCACCAGCGGCATGAGCGTTTTCGCCATCAATCCCGGCTCCACCGGCGCCGTGACGGTGAACGGCGCCGGCTCGGGCTGGACGACTGCCGGCGATTTGTATGTCGGCAGCGGCGGGAGTGCGACGCTGGCTATCCTGAATGGCGGCGGCGTCAGCATTGGCGGCAACAGCTATCTCGGGGTCGCATCGGGCTCAGTCGGCACCGCAACCGTGGACGGCGCCGGCTCGCACTGGATCAGCAGCGGCAATCTCGGCATCGGCAGCCAAGGCAGCGGCACGGTGACCATCCGCAACGGCGCTGCTGTGAGCAACGTCTTCGGCTCCCTCGCCATCCAGCCCGGCTCGACCGGTACCGTGACGGTGGATGGGACCGGCTCGACCTGGACCAACAGCGCGGATCTCCATGTCGGCTATGGCGGCATCGGAGCGTTGACTGTCAGCAATGGCGCCAGCGTCTCGGCCTCGACCATGTTCCTCGCCTACCAGCCCGGCTCGGTCGGCAAGCTGAGTATCGGCGCAGCCGTCGGCCAGGCGGCCACAGCGCCTGGAACGCTCAGCGCAGCCTCGGTCGATCTGGGGAGCGGCAATGGCGAGATCGTGTTCAACCACACGGGCACGAACTACACTTTCGCCCCCGTCATCACCGGCAGCGGCGCAGGGCCGCGAACGGTGCGCGTCGAGGCCGGCAAGACGATCCTGACCGCGGCCAGCACCTACACGGGACCGACCATCATCAATGGCGGCACGCTGTCGGTGAACGGTTCGATCGCCGCTTCTGCCGTCACGGTGAACGCCGGCGGCACGCTCGGCGGCAACGGCACCGTCGGCAACACCATGATCAATGGCGGCACACTGGCGCCCGGCAATTCGATCGGCGTGCTGACCGTGAACGGCAGTCTATCGTTCACCGCGGCGTCGTCCTACATGCTCGAGATATCGCCTGCCAGCGCCGACCGCGTCAACGTGTCGGGAACGGCGACGTTGTCCGGCGCCAAGGTGAATGCGTCGTTTGCGGCCGGAAGCTATGTGGCCAAGCGGTACACCATCGTCAATGCCAGTGGCGGAATCAGCGGCACATTCGGGCCGGTGGTGAACAGCAATCTGCCGTCGGGGTTCAAGTCGAGCTTGAGCTACGACGCCAACAACGCCTATCTCGATCTGGCGCTGGCCTTCATCGCTCCGCCCAGCGCCGGCCTCAACATCAATCAAGCCAACGTCGGCAACGCGCTGGTCAACTCCTTCAACCGCAACGGCGGCATTCCGCTGGTCTATGGCGGGCTGACCGCGCCGGGGCTGACGCAGGCCTCCGGCGAGATAGCCACCGCGGTGCAGCCGACCATGGTGCGCGCGATCACGCAATTCACGACCGCGATGACCGATGCTGCGGCCGTCGATCGCCGCCGCGATGAGACCAGTGCGCTTGGTCCAGCCGATGACGCCGATCTCGCGAACGCTTATGCCAGCGTCCCGCTCCGCGGCACGGTCGGTGACACATTCAGCTCGAATGCGAGGGCCGCGCTGCGTGAGCCGCCATTCAAATCGCGCTGGCGCATGTGGGCCTCGGGCTTCGGCGGTGGCCAAGCCCGCGACGGCAACGCGGTCGTTGGATCCAGCACCGCCACCAGCCGCATGTTTGGCGCGGCGGCGGGGGCCGACTACTCGCTGTCGCCGGCAACGGTCGCCGGCTTTGCGCTGGCGGGCGGCGGCACCAATTTCAACGTGGCCGCCGGTGGCGGGGGACGTACCGATATGTTTCAGGCCGGCGCCTACATCAGGCACGTTACAGGCCCGGCCTATGTCAGCGCAGCCGCAGCCTATGGCTGGCATGACGTCACGACGGATCGAACGGTCACCATCTCGGGCGTCGATCAGTTGCGCGCGCGGTTCTGGGCGAGCAGTCTTGCGGCGCGTCTCGAAGGCGGCAGCCGCTTTGCTCCGTCCTGGCTAGGCGGCCTTGGTCTGACGCCCTATGCCGCCGCGCAGGTGACGGCCACGCGTCTCCCCGGCTATGCCGAAACCGTCACCACCGGCGCCAACAGTTTCGCACTGTCCTACCTTGCGAAGTCCGTGACCGCGCCGCGCACCGAACTCGGCGTGCGCAGCGACACGTCCTTCGCCGTAAATGATGCGCTGCTGACATTGCGCGGCCGCACCGCCTGGGCGCACGACTTCAATCCCTTCAGTTCGGCCTCGGCCAGCTTCGAGTCCTTGCCCGGCGCAAGCTTCGTGGTGAACGGCGCGACCGCGGCGCGTGATGTGGCATTGACGACGGTCTCGGCCGAAGTGAACTGGCGAAATGGTGTCGCGCTCGCCGCGACGTTCGAAGGCGAGTTTTCCGCCGTCACCCGAGCCTACAATGGCAGGAGCGTCGCGCGTTACAGGTGGTGAGCCGAACCGTGCCGGCGTTCGACAGGCATTGTTGATCCTCCGGGCAAGTGGGGGGTCGCAAGCTCAACTCTGACCACTCGCCACCTATGGGATCTACGGGCGACTACGATCTGTTCGCGTCGTTGCGAGCAAGTGCCGTGTCGCTGTAACACGAACATCTCGACGAGACCGGGTGCGCGCGGTGCCCATCATCGAACGCTTTGCTACTCATCCGTGCAACTACGCGGAAAAGTTGTAACTTATAGTTCATACTTGATTAGATCAGTTATCTTAGATTCGCGCTCCATCAGTGGAGCGTATGGACCATATGGCGCGTTTCTCCCGATTGCCTGTCGCACAAGGCCTGGCGGCAACATCCATCGCGTTGGGAACGGTCCTGGTGCAGGCCACGCCAGCCCTTGCCGTCGACTGGACCGGTCTCACGTCGACCGACTGGTTCAACGCCGGCAACTGGTCCGGTGGTGTTCCAACCAGCGCGACCAGCGCGACGATCGACACGGCCGGCCACGCGGCGGTGATCGGGACGGCCGGCGCGCAGGCCACGGCCGTGAAGGTCGGCGATGCCAACGCCGGCGCGTTGACCATCCAGGATGGCGGCACCTTGAGCGCTACGCAAGGCACGATCGGCGGCCAGGCCGGCGCAACCGGGGCGGTGACCGTCGATGGCGCCGGGTCGACCTGGAGCACCAGCGGATCACTGGACATCGGAAGCCATGGTACGGGCACGCTGAGCATCCGCAACGGCGCCGCGGTGACCGTCGGCGATACTGTCTGGATCGGCAACTGGCCCGGGGGAATCGGCGGAGTGACGATCGACGGCGCCGGCTCCACCTTCATCATCAAGAATCTGTATGTCGGCTGGGACGGCCAGGCCACCCTGACCATCAGCAACGGCGCAAAACTGATCAGCGCCACGGTTGGATCGAGCCTTGCTTCCACCGGGGTCAGCGCCATCACGGTGGATGGCATCGGATCGAGTTGGACCGATGGCGCCAACATCTTCATTGGTGACAGGGGTGTCGGCACGCTCACCATTCGCAACGGCGCCACGGTGTCGGGGCCGAACCTGATCCTCGGCCACTACGCCAGCGGTAACAGCACGCTCAATATCGGCGCCGGCCTCGGCGAGGCGGCCACAGCGCCCGGGACGCTCAGCGTGGCCTCGGTCCAGCTCGGTGTCGGCACCAGCCAGATCGTGTTCAACCATACCGGCACGAACTACACTTTCGCCCCAATCATCATCGGCAGCGGGGCAGGGACGCGATCGGTGCGCGTCGAGGCCGGCACCACGATCCTGACCGCCGCCAGCTCCTATACCGGACCAACACTGATCGATGGCGGCACGCTGTCGGTGAACGGTTCGATCGCCAATTCGGCGGTTACCGTGAATGCCGGCGGCACGCTCGGCGGCAACGGCACCGTCGGCAGCACCATGATCAACGGCGGCGCACTCGCCCCCGGCAATTCAGTCGGCCTGTTGACCGTGAACGGCAGTCTGACGTTCACTGCGGCCGCGTCCTACATGGTCGAGATATCCCCGGCCGGTGCTGACCGCGTCAACGTTTCGGGAACGGCGACGCTGGCGGGCGCCACGGTCAGTGTGTCGTCTGCGGCCGGGGGCTACGTCGCCAAGCAATACACCATCGTCAATGCCGGCGGGGGCATCACCGGCACCTTCGGCTCGGTGGTGAACAGCGGTCTGCCATCGGGATTCAAGTCGAGCCTGAGCTACGACGCCAACAACGTCTATCTCGATCTCGCGCTGGCCTATACGGCTCCGTCCAACGCCGGCTTCACCATCAATCAGACCAACGTCGCCAACGCGCTGGTCAACGCCTTCAATAGCCATGGCGGCATTCCGCTGGTCTATGGCGGGCTGACCGCGCCGGCGCTGACGCAGGCCTCCGGCGAGATTGCCACCGCGGTGCGGCCGACCATGGTGCGCGCGCTCACGCAGTTCACGACCGCGATGACTGATGTTGCCGCCGCCGACCGCAGCCGCAACCAGACGACCGCAAGGGACCTGGCCGATGCCACCGGTCTCGCGAGCGCCTATGCCAGCGTCCCGCTCCGTGGCACGGTCGGTGAAACATTCGGCCTGAAAGCCCAAGCTGCGCCGCATGCACCGCCATTCGAGGCGCGTTGGCGAACCTGGGCCGCAGGCTTCGGCGGTGGCCAGACCACCGACGGCAATGGGCCGGTTGGATCCAGCACCGCCACCAGCCGCATGTTTGGCGCCGCGGCGGGGGCCGACCACTGGCTGTCGCCATCGACCGTCGCCGGCTTTGCGCTGGCGGGCGGCGCCACCAGTTTCAACGTGGCCGCCGGCGGCACCGGGCGCAGCGACATGTTCCAGGCCGGCGCATACATCAAGCACATGGCGGGCCCGGCCTATGTCGGCGTGGCCGCCGCCTATGGCTGGCATGACGTCACGACCGATCGCACGCTCACCATCTCGGGCATTGACCAGCTGCGCGCGCGCTTCCGCGCCAGCAGTTTCGCCAGCCGTCTCGAAGGCGGCAGCCGCTTCGATACGCCCTGGTTCGGCGGCCTCGACCTGACGCCCTATGCGGCCGCACAGGTGACGATCACGCGCCTTCCCGGCTACGCGGAGGCCGTCACCGCCGGCGCCAACAGTTTCGCGCTGTCCTATCTGGCAAGCACCATCACGTCGCCGCGGACCGAACTCGGCGTGCGCAGTGGCAAATCCTTTGCCGTGAACGATGCTTTGCTCACCTTGCGTGGTCGCGCCGCATGGGCGCGTGACTTCAACCCTGATACTGCCGCGTGGGCCAGCTTCCTGGCGTTGCCCGGAGCAAGCTTCGTGGTGAACGGCGCGGCCGGAGCGCGTGATATGGCACTGACGACGGTCTCTGCCGAGATGAACTGGCGGAAGGGCATCGCGCTCGCCGCGACGTTCGAAGGCGAGTTTTCCGCCGTGACCCGCTCCTATGCCGGCAAGAGCGTTGCGAGCTACCGGTGGTGAACGGAGCGGCGTTGCGCGGTTAATCCTTGATCTGATCGAGTGCCGCCAGCACCTCGCTCGAGGCCACCTCGACCTTGCTGATCTCGCCCAGCGCTTCGTCGATGCGCCCCGCGCTGAACAAGCGGGCGGCCTCCTTGCCGTGGCGGTGCACCGCCTCGTGGGGGCGTTCGAGGTGGCGGAACGCGGCATCGCCGGCGAGGCGCTGACCGCCTTCGCCATAGTACCATTTGCCGAGCCGGCAATTGTGATGGTCTGATAGCTCGTCGGCACGGAGTTGCAGCCGCCCCACCGACATGTCGACCAGCCGCTTCTTCCAGATCACGTGGTCGGCCTTGGCGAGCCGCACCACCTGATTGTCAAGCGTGAGCTTGGCGATCTCGCCCAGCATTTTGCCGACCTTGGCGTCGGTCTTGCCCATGGTGTCCGCGAGCGACATCACCTCGTTGGCGTTGGCGGTCGCAAGATCTGCGATGATGGTGATGCCCTGCGCGACCTCGTCGGTCGCCGCGCTCTGCTCAGCGAGAATGCCCGAGATCTCGTCCATCTTGGCGCTGACCGTGGCGGTGCGCGCGCCGGCCTGGTCGATGGTCTGCGCCAGGTTGGTCATCTCGGTCATGCCGATCTCGACCGCCTTGGCGCCGCCCGCCATGGCCTCGACGATGCCGCTCATCTCCGCCTGCAGCCGCTCGATGCGGCCCTTGATGTCCTCGGTCGCCTTGGTCGTCTGCTGCGACAGGTTCTTCACCTCCGCGGCGACGACGGCGAAGCCCTTGCCGAACTCGCCGGCGCGTGCCGCCTCGATGGTGGCGTTCAGCGCCAGCAGGTTGGTCTGGTTGGCGATCGCGTCGATGGTGCCGACGATGGAGCCGATCTCCGCCGAGGCCGCGCTGAGGTCGGCGATCTTGGCCGAGGTGTCGCGCACGGAGCTCGCGATGCCGTTCATGGTCTGCAGCGTGCCGCGTACCGCGGTGACGCTGTCCTCGACGGCGCGTCGCGTCGCCGCTGCCTCGCCCGCCGCAGCGGTCGACGTTGCGCTGATGGTCTGCACCGACGCCTGCATCTCGACCGAGGCCGAGGCGAGACCCTGGCAGCGCTCCGATTGACTGTTCGACGCGCCGATCAGGCGCGCCGCGCTGATCGAGGCTTCGTTGCTGTTGATGCAGAGGTCGACGATGGAATCGAGATCCTGCGACGCACGCGTTGCGAGCGCGTTGCCGAGGCGGTGAATCGCCTCGATCAGCTGCGGCTTGAGCTTCGCGCGTAGCGCGGCGGCGTCGACATCGGCCATGTCGCGGTTGAGCCGGCCGGCGGCCCAATCGTCGAGGCATCGTGCCAGTGCATCCTGGAACGTCTCGTTTGCGGCGTCGTCGAACGCAGGCGAGGCGTCCAGGTGATCAGTCTTCCGGCTGCGGAATCCCAGCATCGTGTCTCTCGATTCGTAGCGGGCTGCCCCGCGCGTCCGGCGTCACCACGGCGGTGTGGCGGCGGCCCGCGATCAACTTGCTCGCGGTTTGGTTAATGGCGGGTTTCCTGCTGCAACTGGCGGTCGCAGACACTGCCCCGAAACCTCTTGACGACTCCGTCAATGCCAACTTACGGTAAGTCATGGCTTACGAAACGGCACTCGCGGTCCTGGGGGATCCGACGCGGCGGCAGGTGTTCGAGCGCCTGCGCGGCGGGCCATGTCCCGTGCATGCGATTGCCGAGGGGATGACGGTGTCGCGGCCGGCGGTGTCGCAGCACCTCAAGGTGCTGAAGGACGCAGGCCTGGTCGAAGAGCGCCGCGAGGGCGTGCGGCGCATCTACTCGCTGCGCCGGGAGGGCTTGGCCGAGCTGCGCGGCTGGCTCGACAGTTTCTGGGATGACGCGCTGCTTGCTTTCAAGGTCGAAGCCGAGCGCACGCATCGGCAGACCAAGGGGACGAGGGACGGGAATGAGTGAGCGCGGCGTGATTGCCCCGGTCGACAAGCGGGTCCAGGTCAGGGCGCCCCTCGATCATGCCTTTGCGGTGTTCACCGGCGGGCTGACGCGGTGGTGGCCGCACACGCATGGGGTCGGCCGCAAGCCGATTGCGAAGGTGCTGCTGGAGCCCAAGCTGGGCGGCCGGTGGCTCGAGATTGCCGAGGACGGGACGCAGACGGTGGTCGCGACCGTTACCCTCTGGGAGCCGCCGCATCGTTTCGTGATGCTTTGGCAGATCAATGCGCAGTGGAAGCCGGATGCGGCGATGCGCTCGGAGGTCGACGTGCGATTCTTCGCCGAAGGTGCCGAGACGACGCGCATCGAGCTGTTGCACCACAAGTTCGAGACCATGGGTGAAGAAGCCGGCGCATCCATGCGCCGCGACGTCGACGGCGGCTGGCCGGGCCTGCTGCAGCGCTACGTCGCCGAGGCTGAGCTCCACTCATCATCGTCGTGAACGATCATCGTGAACGAGTCATCGTCAGCGGGGGAGAAACGCATGTCCGAGTTCGTCGTCCATTCGGTGCCGGGGAGCCCGTTCGGCCGCAGCGTGCTGGCCACGCTGGAGGAGAAGGGCGCGCCGTATCAGCTGGCCGCGCTGGCGCCGGGCGACTCGAGATCTTCCACCCATCTCGAACGGCATCCGTTCGGCCGCGTGCCGGCGCTGTCGCATGATGGATTCGTGCTCTACGAGACCCAGGCGATCCTGCGTTACCTCGACCGCGTGTTGCCGGAGCCGCCGCTGACGCCGGATGACGTGCGGCAGGCGGCGCGGATGGACCAGGTGATGAACATCAGCGACTGGTACCTGTTTCAGGGCGTCTGCAACGTCATCATATTCCAGCGCATCGTCGGGCCGCGGTTCTTTGGCACGTCGACCGACGAAGCCGCGATCGCCCGGGCGATGCCGCAGGCGAGAACGGTCATTGCGGAGCTGTCCCGGCTGCTCGGGGAGCAGCCGTTCATGGCAGGCGGCCAGCTGTCGCTTGCCGACCTCCAGGCCGGTCCGCAGGCGAGTTTCCTGTCGCTCACGCCGGAATGGGCGGAGCTGACATCTGGCCTGCCGAACCTCGTCGCCTGGATCGAGCGCCTGGAGGCACGGCCAAGCTTCACATCGACCACGATGGCAGAGCTGATGGTGCGCGCGCAGGCGGCGTAGGCGCGCCCGCGTGCTGACGCTGGTGCGGACGGTGGGGCTCGAACCCACACGACGTTGCCATCGAGGGATTTTAAGTCCCTTGCGTCTACCGATTCCGCCACGTCCGCTTTTGGAGTCAAAGACCTAGCGCATGATCCTTCGATACGGAACGAGCTTGTGCGAGGTTCTTCGGTTGACCCTCTGCTTAGGCCAGCAAGGTTGCCTTGGTAAAGCCTCAATCCGGCCGTCACCAGCTGCTTTGAGAGTGCGTCCGAGCTGAAGTGACCCGACAGATCGACTCCGACAGATGCAAGGACTGGACGAGGCGGCCGTTGTAAGGCACGGACTGGCCACGCGAAAACGATTCATGGACGGCGCGCGCGCTCAGCCCGCGCCTGCGATCGAGACGATGTTTTAAGACGGCTGACCTATCGAGGCTGCATGACCACGCTTTGCCATCGCCCGACCTTCCGACGCCTCGCGCTCGCCGCAGGGCTCTGCGCCCTCGGCCCGCTGCTCGCGGGCTGCGCGGGCATGAGCGACAGCATGTCGACCGCATTCGCCGATCCAGCCAAATACGAGCTCTACGACTGCAAGCAGCTCGAAGCCGAGCGCAAGGCGCTCGCCGCACGCACCGCCGAGCTGCAGGGGCTGATGACCAAGGCCGAGACCGGGACCGGCGGCGCGCTGGTGGCCGAGGTCGCCTATCGCAACGACTATGTCGCCGTCCGCGGCCAGTCGCAGTTCGCCGAGGAGGCCTGGCGGCGCAACAAATGCGTGGAGACGCCGCCGGCGCCCGTCGCTGCCAAGGGCGGCAAGCCGGTCAAGCCCGGGCGCAACGCACGGCCGATGGCCTCCGGCGGGCCGTCGACCTTGCCGCGGGACGGTTCGGTCTACTGACCCTCGCGCCTCACAATCGCCAGTCGTAGATCCAGTCCTGCCGGGCCGACAGGCGCTGCGGGCCAAGCGCCTTGATGCCGATGTCGCGGGCCAGCGCCAGCGGCCCGCTCAAGTGGTAGATGCGGCCCTGGCTGCGCGCGGTGCGTTGCACCCGGCGGACGCGGGGCCGGCGCAGCCTGGCATACTGCTTCAGCGCGCCTTCGACGGCGGCGAGCCCGTCGGGCCGGGCCTCGCTCAGGCATTTCGCCAGCACCGCCGCGTCCTCGATCGCCATGCCCGCGCCCTGCGCTGCGAACGGCAGCATCGCGTGCGCGGCATCACCCAGCAGGGCGACGTTGCCTTGCGTCCATTCGATGCCCTCGGGCACCGCGAACAGGGCCCATTTGCGCCAGCCATCGACGGCGTTCAGCAACAGCCGCGCCGCTGCCGGCCAGCGCGGCGGGCCGAAGGCGGCCTTCAGCTCGTTGGCATCGCCCTCGGTGCTCCAGCCCGGCCGGTTCCAGGTCCCCGGCACCACGGCGACGACATTGACCTGACGGCCGGCGGAGATCGGATAGGCGACGAGATGCGCATCAGGTCCCATCCACAACTGCACCCGCGCGCTGGTGTAGTCGCGCGGCAATTGCCGGGCGTCGAGCGTGCCGCGCCAGGCGATCAGTCCGGAGAACTCGGCGCGCGCTTGCGGGAAGAGATGATGGCGCACCGCCGACCACACGCCGTCGGCGCCGATCAGCGCCAGCGCCACATCCTGGCGGCGCTCATTGCCGCGGCGATGCACCACGGTGAGGCCCTTGGCGTGAGCGGCGACGTCCTCGAACTGGCAGCCGAGCTGCAGCTCGATGTCCGGATGCGCCATCGCCTCGGCCGCCAATGCCGCCTGCAGATCGGCGCGGTGGATCACCCAATAGGGCGCGCCGGCCGCCTCGCTCGCAGCCGCCCCCAATGGCAGCCGCGCGATCTCGCCGCCAGCGCGCGCGCTCATGATGGAGACCGCCTCCGGCACCACCGCGCGCGCGGTAAGCCGCGGCTTGAGCCCGAGATCGATCAGGACGCGGCTGGCATTGGGCGACAGCTGCAAGCCGGCGCCGACCTCTTCCAGTCGCTCGGCCTTCTCCAGCACGACGACGCGAAAGCCCTTCGTCGCCAGCGCGAGCGCCGCGGTCAGGCCGCCGATCCCGGCTCCCGCAACATGGACGGTCCGCAGTGCCACGACAGGCCGATCAGGCGACGTCCTTCAGCACGCATTCCGGCGGCCGTGCCTCGCCCGCGGCAAGGTCCGGCGCGTAGCGGTACAGCGTCGAGCAGTACGGGCAGATGATCTCTTTGTCGTTGCCGAGATCGAGGAAGACGTGCGGATGGTCGAACGGCGGATTGGCGCCCACGCACATGAACTCATGCGAGCCGATCTCGATCACCGGAACACCGGCGTCGTTGTGGAAATGCGGGACGATGTTATCGGCCATCGGTATCACCTCGAGTGGCAAGAAGAGCAGATCGGATCAGAGCGACATTCAGCACGGGAAGCGGCCGACGTGACAGCAACGAGGCACCTTGCCGTCACGAGAACGGCGGCGCACCATGCTGAGCCATAAGGCCAATTCCTCGGGTTGGGAACCTCGTCGGGCGCGACGCACGCCGATATTTTTACGCGTGTGGATTCGACACAAAGCCGCCCGCGCCGAGAAGCCCTTCTTTCGTCGGGGCCGTTGTGTCCCGGGCGGGATATCCTATGTCTTGGGACGGCTCGATGCGCGAAAACGTGAAGGCGGCGTGATCTCGATGCGAATCAAATGGAGGCTCAGCCTGGCCGCGGCCGGCCTTGCCGTCAGCGCCGCAATCGGCGCTGCGCTGTGGCCCCATGCCTGGCACGCCGGCACCGTGATCGCGGCCGCCGATGATCCGGCCCGGCTGTCGGAGCTGCAGGTCGCCGCCGTGCTGCGGACCGATCCGGCGCGGATCGCCCGTGACATCGACGAGGCGCTCGCCGCCGGTGATCCGGAGCTCGCCGAGAGCTTCATTGCGCTGGCGCGCGAGCACCAGGTCGCGCTGGATGCCACGCAGGTGCAGCGGGTGAGCGATGCCGCGGCCGCCGAGAAGGCGCCGGCGAGCGTGGCGAAGCGCTTTGCCACCGGTCTCGTCACCGGCCAGGCCGACGACGTCGCGAGCCTGTCCGGCACCGTCGCTGGCGACCTGTTCGTGTTCGGCGACATTCGCGACGCCGTGCGTGAAGGCAAGCATCTGGTGATGGGCGAGGAGACCGATCGTCTCGTGCTCGGCCTCGCCGCCGCCGGGCTCGCCGTCACCGCGGCAACTTATGTGTCGGCGGGCGGCGCCGCGCCGGTGCGGGCTGGGCTGACCCTGGTCAAGGATGCCCGCAAGGTCGGCCGGCTCGGCGAGGGGCTTGCGGCCTGGGCCGGACGCTCGGCGCGCGAGGTCGTCGATGCGCCGATGCTGCAGCAGGCGGTCGCAACCGGCTCGGTGTTGCGGCCGGGCGAAACCGCGACCGCGATCCGCGCCGCGTTCCGGGCCGAGAAGGCCGGCGCATTGGTGCGCCTGGGCAAGGACGTCGGCCGCATCACCGAGAAGGCCGGCACGCGCGGCGCGCTCGATTCGCTCAAGCTCGCCGAGGGGCCGAAGGACATTGCCCGCGCCGCACGGCTCGCTGAAGCCAAAGGCGGCCAGACCCGCGCGATTCTCAAGCTGCTCGGCCGCGGCGCGCTGCTGCTCACCGCCGGCGCGTTCAATCTGGCGCTCTGGCTGTTCAGCGCCCTGATGAGCCTGCTCGGGTTCGTCGCATCGCTCAAATCCATGACAGAGCGTGCGACGCAGGGCGTGATCGATCGCGGCAAGCGGCGCCGTCTGCGACGCATGCAGGCCGCGGCCGCCAGCACCGATCTGGCCGCGGCGACGCCCTGCGGCTAGACTTCGTCGCATCGTCGTCACTCCAGAATTTCCGGGACTCCTGCTCATGCCGAGCTTTTCCAACGGCGCCGTCGACATTGCCTTCATCGACGAAGGCGAGGGCGATCCGATCGTGCTCGTCCACGGCTTCGCCTCGACCAAGAATGTCAACTGGATCTACCCGGGCTGGGTGACCGAGCTGCGCAAGGCCGGCCGCCGGGTCATCGCGCTCGACAATCGCGGCCATGGCGAGTCGGCCAAGCCGTACGATCCGGCGCAATATGCGCTTCCCGAGATGGCGAGCGACGTCACCGCGCTGATGGACCATCTGGGCCTCGCGAGCGCCGATGTGATGGGCTACTCGCTCGGTGGCCGCATCGCGGCTCATATCGCGCTGACCACGCCGGAGCGCTTGCGCTCGGCGATCTTCGGCGGCATCGGCATGGCGATGATCGAGGGCGGCGGTCCCGGCGAGAACGTCGCGGCTGCGCTCGAGGCGCCGTCGATCGATGACGTCACCGATCCCGTCGGCAAGACGTTTCGCGCCTTCGCGGACCAGACCCGCTCGGATCGTCTCGCGCTCGCGGCCTGCATGCGGGGCTCGCGTGGCCTGCTGTCGCGCGAGGAGGTCGGCCGCATCGCGGTGCCGGTGCTGGTCGCGGTCGGTACGACGGACGAGGTGTCGGGCTCCGGCCCCGCACTCGGTGCGCTGATTCCTGGCGCCGAGGTGCTCGACATTCCCAACCGCGACCACATGCGTGCCGTTGGCGACAAGGTCTACAAGGCAGGCGTAATCGATTTCCTCGCCAGGCGGTGACCGCGTAGCCCGGGCGAGCGAAGCGACCCCGGGGTCTCCGACGCAGCTCGTGTGACCCCGCATGTCGCTTTCGCCGACGCCTCGCGGCGCCGGCTGTCGCTCATGCGGGCTACGGGAGAGCCTCCGCCGTTCCGTCGGTTCGCTCGCCACTCAGCCAGCGGGCGACGGCGATCAGCACCGCAAACGTCGCGATCCACACCAGCCGCGCGCCGTAGCGGTCGTGCGGGCCGGAGATGACGCCGCAAATGACGGCGTTGCCGAGCAGAGCGAGCGTCACCGTCGTTGCGAGCAGAGCGACGTCGTCGCGCCGTCGGCGCCAGATCGCATGCGCGGCGATCGCCGCAGCCGCGAGCATCGAGCCGAGCGCGACCGGCACGTGCAGCCAGTTCACGACCGCGAAATTGATCTCCCAATGCTGCTGATGCGCCGCGCGCATCTGACGGACCTGCGCCGGGATGTAGCGCTCGATGATGCCGTAGGTGTGCGGCACCCAGCCGCTGGTGCCTTCACCGGTCGCCACATGCATGAGCTGCTCGGCGGTGGCGACCGCCGCCGCCTTGGCCTGCCACAGCGGATAGGCGGCCAGCGATCGCTTGACGATGAAGCCCATCTCCTCGTTCATGCCCTCGAAGCGGCCGAGCTTGTTGAACATGCTGTTGCCCCACAGGAAGTCGTCGGCCGTGGGCGGCAGCTCGTTGCGATAGGGGCAGAGCTTGAGCTTTTCGCGCCCGCAATGATCCTTCAGATATTGCGCGACGATGCCGTCCTGCAGCATGCGGCCGAAGGCGACGCCGGTGCCGCCCGGTGTCCACGCCAGCTGGCCGGACAGGGCGAAGTTCGCGGCGAGCAGCATCGCGGCGCCTGCGACGATGGTCAGGCTGGCCTGGACCAGGCCCGAGAGTGCGATCTGCCGACGCAGCCATGGATAGGCCATCCAGCCCGCGCAGCACAGGCCGAACAGGACGCCGAGCGTGGCGCTGTGGGTGGCCGAGGCGAAGGCGACGAAGCCGAACAGCGCGATTGTCTCCATTGCGGAGATCCGGCGCGCCTGCGTCACCAGGATGAACAGCGCCAGCACCGACAGGCCGGCGAAGATGTCGGTCAGCAGCATGCTGGCGAGCCAGGGCAGGGCAGTGGTCAGGATCAGCAGCAGGCCCATCCACAGCAGGCGCAGCGGCTGGTTGAGCCCGAGCACGCGCAAGGTCAGTTGCAGGATCCACAGGGTTGCCAGCGCCTGCAGGCCGAGATTGAGCCAGAAGCTGGAGCCCTCGCCCCAATGCAGATAGAGGCCGAACACCGTGGAGCGGCTCGGCACCAGATAGCCTTCGTACCAGCGCGCGAGATAGCCGCCAGTGTCCCACTGCAGCAGCGGATAGCCGTTCCACAGCGCCGGCGCGACCAGGAAGAGCGGGATGACGATGACGGGGAGCCAGGCCGATCCGGCCTCGGCTGCGCGTTCGTCCAGGATCTGAGTGTTACTGATGCCTGCGTCCCCCGGTTCGGAGCACCATGGCCAAAACATGGTCAGGGCCATATTTACCAATAGACGCAGGCTGATGGATGGTAAAGCGGCCCCGTGATCGCGCGGGGGACGGTCCGGTTTCTGTTCCCGGGTGGTTCCTTTTTGCCTCAGAGCGGGTTTTCCGAGGGGGGTGCAGGTTTGTTTCCCCATGGGTGCAGCCTTGATTTCCGGTTCCCGCTGACCACCTTGAGCCGACGCCGCGCCCGAGCGGGAACGCGGCTTAGACCTGCGCGTAACGGAAATGTCTCAATCCCGTGCTCTCTGGGAGAGAGGCTGGCTGGAACAGAACGATGACCGAGCGCGGGCGCGCGGAGGACATCAATCCACGCGCCGTGCTATATTGCCTGCCCACTGAACTCCGCGAGACGCAGCCATGGCCATGCATCAGACCCATCCCCAGAGCGGAAAGCTGGCGACGCTCGACCCGATCTGGGACCGGATCCGTCACGAAGCCGAAGAGATCGTCCGGCGCGAGCCCGAGCTTGCCACGTTCATCTATTCGACGGTGCTGCATCACAGCCGGCTGGAAGATTCGGTCGTGCATCGCGTCGCCGACCGTCTCGATCATTCCGCGCTGTCCGGCGACCTGATCCGCCAGACCTTCGATGATGCGCTGCGCGACGAGCCGGATCTCGGCCACGCCTTCCGCGCCGATCTCGTCGCCGTCTACGACCGCGATCCCGCGACCTCGCGCTTCATCGATCCCTTGCTGTACTTCAAGGGTTTCCACGCGCTGCAGACCCATCGACTCGCGAACTGGCTGTATCGCAAGAGCCGCAAGGACTTTGCCTTCTACCTGCAGAGCCGCTCCTCCGCCGTGTTCCAGACCGACATCAATCCGGCGGCGCGCATCGGCCGCGGCATCTTCCTCGATCACGCCACCGGCTTCGTCTGCGGCGAGACGGCGATCATCGAGGACAACGTCTCGATCCTGCACGGCGTGACGCTCGGCGGCACCGGCAAGGAGAACGAGGACCGTCATCCGAAGATTCGCCACGGCGTGCTGATCGGCGCCGGCGCCAAGGTGCTCGGCAATATCGAGGTCGGTCACTGCGCGCGCATCGCGGCGGGATCGGTGGTCGTCAAGCCGGTACCTAACAACGTTACCGTCGCCGGCGTGCCGGCGAAGATCGTCGGCGAGGCGGGTTGCGCCGAGCCGTCGCGCACCATGGACCAGATGATCAACGCAATCGGCATCTGAGCCGCGACGCGCGCAATCTCCGAGTCAAGAGCTTTTCAATCACTGGATTTCGTGCGAACACATCGGCGGTCTGTGGATCTGACGATCCGCCATTGCCGCGGCGGACTGAATGTGAGATCCACGTCGTCCCTTTCAGGTCCGTTCGATGACGCCGGCGTCCGTGCCGGGATCGACGGGATGAACTAACAAGCTTCGAGGTCACGGGCGTGCGCTGCGTCACGTCCCTGGACAACAAGCAAACCCGCTTTGATTGGAGATCACCCGTGGACGTTCAGGAAGTCAGGAAGCTCGACGCGTATCTGAAGCGCGTGTTCGGCAATCCCAAGATCCGCGTCGTGCCGCGGCCGAAGAAGGAGGACTCCGCCGAGGTCTATATCGGCGAGGAGTTCATCGGCGTTCTGTTCGTCGACGACGAGGACGACGATCGCTCGTTCCAGTTCCAGATGGCGATCCTGGAAGACGACCTGGTCGAGTAGGTAAGTAGCCCAGCATTTGCGCAATCGGCATTGGGCGCCGCGCAAGTACAACTGGAGGCGCGGTGCCAGTGAATGCGCCTTCTCCCCTTGTTGTGGGAGAGGGCCATGCCGGGCGATCAGCATGCTCGCTTGGGGGAGGGGTCTCTCTCCGCGAGTGATGTTCGTCGAGAGATACCCCTCACCCAAGCGCGTTTGCGGCTCTGTCCTCCATGCCTTCCTCTCGCAAGGGGAGAGGGCGCATTCACGAGCACTGCGCCAACGTGTCGGCGTCATCTGCCGACGCTCACGTGCCGTGCTCATGAGCTGAATGGTGAGTAACAAGCGTCGCCCGCATGAGCGAAGCGACATGCGGGTTCACACGCGCCGTGTCGGAGGACCCGGATGTCGCTGCGCTCATCCGGGCCACCATCAACGACTACTTCACCGCATGCATCTGCGCCGTCAGCCGCTCCATCGCGGCCGCGACGTCCTGCCATTGCGACAGCCAGCTGCGCGGGAAGCGAAACACGAGGTCCGCGCCGTCGATGCGGCGCTCGCTGAGGCACATGCCGGGCGTGGACGCATCGCGGGTGCAGCGCGCCACCAATGCG
This sequence comes from Bradyrhizobium sp. SZCCHNS2022, assembly GCF_032377575.1. NCBI lineage: Bacteria > Pseudomonadati > Pseudomonadota > Alphaproteobacteria > Hyphomicrobiales > Nitrobacteraceae > Bradyrhizobium > Bradyrhizobium sp. SZCCHNS2022. The sequence continues at coordinate 1,111,953 of NZ_JAUHHZ010000001.1, forward strand.
GGCTGCTCGGCTGCGAACAGGTCCTCGACATCGTAGGGCGTGCCGGCGCGGAAGCCGCGCATCGTCAATCCGTCCTGCACCGAGACCGGCGCAGGGTTCAGATAGCGCGGATAGATCGTCTTCAGCCGCGCCTCCGGCGAAAGCGCATCGTGATGCGCCGAGATCGAGACGAAGATGCGGTCGATCGGATGCGGTGCCTGATCGATCTGATCGGCGCTGACATGGTGTGGCGCCTCGGGCGGGGTCAGCGAGGGATAGTCAAAGCCGAGATCGACCCGTTCCTGCGGGCCAGTATGGCGCTGGATCTTCACCCTGATGGCCGCCGCCGGTACGTTGAAGATGGTGCCGCCGATGCTCACCGGCAGGCGCTCCGGTCCCTTGAAGGTGCCGGCTCGCCACGTCGGCCATAGCAGGTAGGCTACGACCGCCACGGCAGCGGCCGCCAGCATGCAGCCGATCATGATCGGCACGGCATGGCCATGTCCGTTCGAAGGGCGGGCACTGCGGACCGAAAACATCGTCATGGCGGGCAGGGGATCTCTGGGCCGAATCACTGCGACTATGCCACGTCGATACGCTTTTCTGCAGGATCTTACCGGCACAGCGCTGCGCTTTTGCCGCAGGCTCGATTAACCCTTTCTTAAGGATAATGTGGCGGGCGCCTCGGGATTTTGCCAAACCAGCATCGGGCAGTTCTGCAAGTGTGTGGGTGCGTACGATGTCGGCAGAGGCGTTCAATTCGCTGTTCTCGCTCCTGATCGGTTTCGCCTTGGCCGGCGCTCTGGCCAGCGGCTATCAGGCCTACGCCGAGCGTCCGCCCGGGTTCGAGCTGTTGCAGGAGGGCGTGACGCCGCGCCGTTTTGCGGCCGTGCCGTTCCTGGTGTTCGCCGCCCCCTTCATCATCATGCGCAACACGCTGCGCGGCGCCCGGATCGAGCGCCGCCGCTTCGAGTTCGTGATGCTGGCCACCGTGATCGCCGGCTTCTGGAGCATGATGTCCGGCACGTTCGTCGTGATGACGCTGCGCGCCGCCGGCGTGCTGACCTGAGTTCCACATCCGGGCCGTGCTGCTGCCCGGTTGCTTGAAATTATTCGGCGGGCTGTGCCAAGGTCACCTGCGAACGGGAGACCTCGATGGCCATCTACGAACTCGACGGGCGGGGGCCCGAGCTGCCTGCGGACGGCAACTACTATATCGCCGACAATGCGACCGTGATCGGCCGTGTGAAGCTCGCCAGGGAGGTCACCGTCTGGTTCGGCGCGGTCATTCGCGGCGACAATGACTGGATCGAGATTGGCGAAGGCTCCAACGTCCAGGACAATGCCACCTGTCACGTCGATCCCGGCTTCCCGCTGCGTGTCGGTCGCAACGTCACGGTCGGCCACAACGTGATCCTGCACGGCTGCACCGTCGAGGACGACGCGCTGATCGGCATGGGCTCGATCGTCATGAACGGCGCGCACATCCGCCGCGGCAGCGTCGTCGGCGCCGGCGCCATCGTCACCGAAGGCAAGGACTTTCCGGAGTATTCGCTGATCGTCGGCGCGCCCGCCCGTGTCGTGCGCACGCTCGAGCCGGCGCAGGTCGAGCGCATGGGCATCGCGGCCAAGGCCTACGTCGCCAAGGGACCGCGCTATACCAAGGGGCTGAAGAAAATCGGCTGAGGCGCCCGAGCGCGCGAGCGGCTGGTCACGCCGATGTCACGTGCCCGATGTCACGTGCCCTCGGACTCGCCGGCCTCGCGCGCACTGGCGATCCGCTCGTGGCCGCTCGCCCACAACGCATGCTGTTCGCTGCCGTCCTGATAGGGATTGGCCTCGGCCGGAATGTTGTCGCGCGCCGCGCGCTCGCCCTGCTCGAACGGATCGGGGTCGGTGCTCATGCTGACGTCTTGCTCCTCTTTCTCGGCCTGGTCTTGACCCTGGTCCTCGGCTTGGCGCCATCGCTTGGCGTGCCCGGGCCATCGCCGTTCTCAACTGCACTCCTGCGCAGTGCGTCCTTCAAGTCGGCCGGCACACCGTGCTTTTCGAGCAGGTCCATGAACGCCTCGTCGGCGAGATCCTGCAGGCTCAGCATCTGATCGCGGCCGAGCTGCTTGAGCTTGTCGAACGTGTCCTGGTCGAAGGCGATCAGTTTGCGCACGAACCCTTGGTCTCCTCGGCTCATCAATCCTCTCCGCTCCCCATTCGTTCCGGAACACGCTCTCGCCGGTCGGGTTGAGATGTAAAGGGAGAGCATTCGATGGCCAGATTTTCAGTCGGCACATTGATCGTGATTGCCGGGCTCGGCACCGCGACCGCCGTGTTCGCGCAAGGCGGCGGAGGCGGTGCTGGCGGAGCAGGCGGCGGCGCTGCAGGTGGTGGCGCCGCGACCAGCGGCACCGGGAGCGGAGCGACCGGCGGCAGCGTCGGCGCTTCCAATGCAGGCAGCGCTGCGGGAGCAGCGGGCACCGGCGCGGGCAGCACGAGCGGTCTTTCCACGGGAAATGCCGCCGGCCTGGGCAACGCGCAGGTCGATCCGAACGGCGTCGGCAATGGCGCGCGCCTGTCGCAACCGGGCACGCCGGGTGCCAACGGCACCAATAGTCTCGGGACGGCGCAATCGACCGGCTCGGGCGTCGGCGGCTCCGGGTCCGGCAATGCGGGCACGACCACCGGCACCGGGCGCGGCGCCGCCGGCGGCACTGCTGCGACCGGACCGAACCGGGCCGGCGATGCGACGGAGGACGCCGAGATTCAGCGGGAGAACCGGACCGTCGATCGGAAGGTCAAGAGCATCTGCAGAGGTTGCTGAGTATTGCCGTGGTCCGGCGATGTGATGCGCAGACATCAGATCGCGCAGAAGTGAGCGCATCTGCCCGCGAGCTGTTCCAAATCAGGCTTTAAGAGTTGGCGTTGCAATGACGGACATCATTGCAGCGGCTCAACCTGGCCTGCGGAATTTGGAGACGGATCGATGCGCGAGAAGATCATGGGATTGCTGGTGGGCGGCGCTGTCGCGCTGATGGTGCTTCCCGGCTCGGCTTCGGCGCGCGGGCCGGGCGGCTTTCATGGCGGCGGATTCCATCATGGCGGATTCCATCATGGCTTCGGTCCGGGCTTCGCGCTCGGTTTTGGCTTCGGCTATCCCGCCTACTACGGCGGCTATCCGTACTACTACCCCTACACTTATGAGGATCTCGGCGGCTGCTATGTCGTCAAGAAACGCGTGCGGACAGCGCACGGCTGGCGCCTTCGTCCGATCGAAGTCTGCGAATGAACGGGTGAACCCGCGGGCGGGGTGCTGCGTTGCCAGTCACTTCGCCTTAACGATATCTCGTCACGATTTCTTGCCGGTGCGATGAACGCCGGCAATGGAGAAAGAGCTGGCGCAACGCTTGCAGGGATCCAGGCATGATGAATTCACTCACATCCCCTGAACTCACCTTCCTCTTCATGGGCATCGTCGTCAGTCTCGGTGCCGCGCTGGTCTGGATGGCCTGGGAGCTCGAGCAGGGCGCCCGCCAACCGGCAAGAGTGCGCCGGCGGCGCTGATCCCCGGCGCATCCTCGTCGTCCGGGACGCTGCCGATACCCCGGATGAGCGAAGCGATATCCGGGCTCGCATGACGTGCGACGATGAACCCGGATGCCGCTTCGCGCATCCGGGCTTCGCTCGATGCTTCGTGCCTTCCACGCGGTGGGAAAATGTGCGTCGTCAGCTCAGTACGCCATACCCCCTGAACCATGCCTGCATCTGCGCCCAGGCGTCCTCGGCGGCGTCCTTGCGATAGCTCGGGCGGTAGTCGGCATGAAAGCCGTGCGGCGCGCCGGGATAGATCTTGAACTCGGCGGTCTTCTTGTTCTCCGCGAGCGCGGTCTTCATCGCCTCGACGCTGGTGACGGGAATGCCGGTGTCGGCCTCGCCGTAGAGTCCGAGCACCGGGGCCTTCATCTCCGGCGCAAGCTGCGTCGGGCTCTTCGGCCAGACCGGATTGGGCGGATCGGTCAGCGGGCCGTAGAATGCCACGCCGGCCTTCAGCCCGCCATTGTGTGCCGCGTATTCCCACACATTGCGGCCGCCGCGGCAGAAGCCGACGATGCCGAGACGCGAGGTGTCGCCGCCCTGCGACTTGGCCCAGGCCACCGTTGCATCGAGATCCGACAGCAGCTCCGCGTCGGGCTTGGCGTTGACGATCGGCAGCAGATCCTTGATCTCGGCCATTTTGGTGAGGTCCGCCCCCTTGCGGAAGTAGTAGTCGGGGGCGACGGCGAACGCGCCGAGCTTGGCGAGGCGCCGCGTCACGTCCTTGATGTATTGATGCAGGCCGAATATCTCCATCGCCACCAGCACGACGGGCGGATTGCTGGCGCTGGCGGGCCTGGCGAAATAGGCCGGCATCTCGCCGTCGGCGACCTTCACCTTGGCATCGCCGGCATTGAGGCCGCTCGTGTCGGTGGTGATGACCTCGGCCCGGACGGGGCCGGCGGCGAGCGTGTAGCCGGCCGTCACGGCGGCGGACGCGGTCATGAAGCCGCGGCGTGAGAACGGGGCGACTTTGGTCAATCCGATGACATCGGATGTCGGTTCAGCTTCGACGGACATGCGGGCTCCTCCCGAACGGTGAGGCGCGCATTGAGCAGAGAAGTGGCGCTCAAAAGCAAGTCACCAGCCGGAGAGCGCTAAGGTCCGGCAACGCGGGTCCGTGAAGATGCTGCGATCGGGGACAACTACAAAGAACAAGGCCGTCGGCGCAGTATGGCGCCAACGACCTTGCCAGCCCCGGATATTGAAATTGGCCCTGCGCCATCCTGAAATTGGCTCGCCATCCGGTGACCTCAAGATGGCCCGATTCCGCAGCCTGCTGTGTGAAGCACTTCACAAGGCCCCGGGAAAATTCGGCAGGATTCGTACAGGCAGGATAGGTGGGTCGAATTAGCTGCGGTTGCGGCGATGTCGATGACCGTTGCGGCTCGCATGGGCGCGCGAACGGATGCTGCGATTGCGCGGCGGCGGCGCGGCCTGCTCGGAGGATTGCGTGCTGGCGAAGGACTGGCGCAGGCCATCGATGGAGTCCTTCAGGGTCGAGACCTGATCGGACAGCCGTTTGGTGTCGGCCTGCTGGGCGGCGAGCAGGCGGCGCATGCTCTGCAACTGCTCCTGCATCATCTGCAGCTGATCGATCGATTCCTGCTGGGTGGCTTCCAGGCCCTTGGTCTTTTCCACCAACTGCTCGGAGGCCTGCACCGTCCTGGCCTGCAACTGCCGCGTCACCGCCCCGCGCTCGGCCTCGCCCGGTGATCCACCATAGGCGCGCCACAGCATGATGCCGCCGATGCCGGCGACCAGCACCAGGAGAGTTGCCGCTGCCAGCGCGATCGGCTGTGAGCTCTTGACGGCGCCGACGTTGGACTTTTCGACATAGCGTCTGGTGTCGCGCGTCACCGGGTTCATCACGAAACCACCTTGAATCGGAAAAAAGCTTCGGAAGCCGCTCGAAAATGCAGCGGCGGAAAAGTCATATCGTCGGGACGGGGCCCCGCGCAGACAACGCAAGACCTCCGCGCCCGGGTCCCGGCCGCAAGACTCTATTAGCAAATCGGACAAAAGAGAGGCGTGCAAGGCCGAAAACTGCGGTTCGGCAGGCGACGGTGTGACGGTATTATCGGACCTTGAGCGGCGGCCCTGAGCCAGAGGCGTCAGGGACTTATTGGGTCGCGTTGCAGTTCCGGCAGATGTTGAGCTTCTGCTTGAGGCGCGCCTCGTCGGCGAGGTCGGCTGCCTGTTCCTCCTCCCAGCTCATCCGGCCGCGAGCGCCGGAGCTGGACTGCGAGGACATCACGTCCACACGTTGGTCGCCGCGGCGCTTGCCGCCCTTGCGCGCGGGGCCGCCGATATCGGGCTCCATCACCATCTCGGTGTCGGACTCGGAGGTGGCGACGCGTCCGTCCCAATCGGCCGCCGCAGCCGTCTGCGGTCCCGCCATGGCGGGGGCGGCAGCCATCGCCGGGGTCGCCGCCGGCGGATTGGCCGAGGCCATCGGACCCGAGCAGCCGGTGCCCGACATGCAGCAATTCGCCAGGGTCAGGGCCGCGGCCAGAAGCGTCGCGCTTCGCAGGATCATCATCATGCCGACAACCTAAACCCGACGGTCGAGGGAAAACAAGGTTGGCCGGCAACCGCCGCGCCTTGCCTGCGGGGTATCGTCAAAGCAAGGCCAAAAAAAGTTGCGGCCAGCCCTTGGGGGAGAGCTGGCCGCGCGCGAACCGGTCTGGGACGGGGAGGGGTGGGGATGTGACCGGGTCGCGTAACTCGAATGTCTCTGGCTCTAGGTTCAGCGCTCTCGGGCGCTCCTTAGCGCTCTCGGGCGCTGGCGGTGGCCACTGCCGGGCGGGCGTCGCCGAGCGAGACCCAGACGTTCGGGTCGCTCTGCGACTGCCGCTTGACGAAGCGGTAGCCGGTGTCGGTCCAGGCGACGACGCTCTCGTTCTGATTGTCGAGCACGTATTCGCCCTTGTCGGTCTTCACGGTGAGGACGGCATGTCCTTCACCCTTCTTGTCGCGCACCACCGTGATCAGCAGCGCCTCGCGGGGCCAGCCGGCATCGATCAGCAGCTTGCGCTTCAACAGCACGTAATCCTCGCAGTCGCCATAGCCGTCCGACGGCAGCGACCATTTCTCGACCACGCCCCAATGGTCCATGTCGGTGATCGGCTTGACGTTCTCATTGACCCAGCGATTGACCTTTATCAGGTCCCGCCACGCCGTCTGGGACAGCACGATGTCGCGGGGCTGCGACGCGCCGCCGCGGCATTCCACAGGGGTCTCGGTGCAGAACTCGATCCAGCCGATCGGGGCCCGCGTGGTGTCGCCGAGGCTCGCATAGAGCACCCGGTCATCACCGGCATGCGCCATCGTCCCCATCGCCATCAGGAAGGCGACCACCGCCAACCCTTTTGCCTGTCCCGTCCGCTTGACCATTTTGGCCCCCGTTTTGTTGGGACCATGTGTCTCACAAAGATTTTTCGCTGCCGCTAAATCGCCACGATGGATTTGACGAAAACCCAATTCAAACAAGACGATAATTCGAAGATCTGTTGAATCGAATTTGCCTAAAATTTGAATCGATCGCGCTTGATTCAAATGCCGTGCATTAAGACGCAAAACGCTGCCGTTGCAGCTTGGCCGGCGCTTTTCGGACGGCGAATTAACTGCGCTGAGCACCGCGTGCGATGGCCGAACGCCACACGGCGCCCGCGGTGGCGGACGCCGTGCACTCCGTGAAGTTGCGGGATTTGCAGGACTTGCGGCTTTACCGCGCGGTAACGCTCTCTTCGAGCGTTTCGGCGAGCTGCGCGTGCATGAACTCGATGGCGAAGCCGCCTTCGAGATTTCGCACCACGCGCGCCTGCACGCGGCCGAGCATGACCAGGGATTTCAGTGGCGGCTTGCTTTCCGCCGCGATGGCCGCGCCCGACAGCGACATGTCGATGATGCGGCACGTCATCTTGGTGCCGTCCTCGAGCGTGAGCACCGCGATCGGGTTGCGCGGAATGATACGGTCGTGGCGGCGATCCTCCGGCAAATTGAGGATGTCGCGGTTGGCGAGCCAGGTCAGCTGTGCGGCGAGCTTGTCGCGCTTGCGCGCGGTGGCGCCGATCGTCATCGCGAAGCCGTTGTCGATGATGCGGGTGATCTTGCCCTCGACGCGGCCGATATGGTCGAGATAGGCGATCACGCGGTCGCCGACATTGCCGATGCCCGGTGCCAGCAGCGCAAGGCCGCCGGGCGACATGTTGATCACCTGGCACGGAAACTCACGCCGGTCGGGCAGCATGTAGCGGCCGAGCAGGTGGACCTTGACCCGCTGGAAACGGCGGCGCTCCTCGGCGGCCGGAAGGGATTGTTTTTTGTTCGGCAACGCCATGTTTCGCCACTCAAAGCCGGTTCTTAGCTGACCGGCGGATCCAGCAACGAAACTAAATGCTGCACGGTTAATTCAGCGTTATCGCAGCACCGCGGGCGTTCATGTTGTTCGCGGCTTTGTGGGCAGTTCCGGCCGATACGACCGCAATGGCGTTGCCCGCATCAGCGCGGCGACATGCCGGTTCAAGAGAGCTCGTCGTGAGAGTCCGGACGATCTTGTGGCCATCGTGAAGCGCCGTTTCGGCGAACCGGCATGTCGCTGCGCTGATACGGGCTAGAGGAGCTTCAGCGGAGGCCCTCATACACCATCAGGCCGCGGGCCAGCGCCAGCTTGCGCAGCGTGCGCGGCACGATCGGCTCGACGGGAGGATGGATGTAGCGCCAGGAGACCATCTCGAGCGGCCCGAGCGCACCTTGCGGCGCCTCGAACGGGGCGAGCAGGCCGGTGAGGCTGATCGGCTCGTGCGCGCGTGGGGCGAACGGCAGCAGCAGCAGTTCGAAATGGGCCGTGGTGCGATCCGGCGCCAGCGCCGTCACGCCGGCGATCGCCGGCAGCGTCTCCTCGCAGACCACCGTCGCGATCTCCTCGATCTCGCGGCGGCTCTGGTGCGTGAACTGCGCCGGAAAGCTCTTGTCCTTGACGTCGCCGCCGAGCAGGGCGCACAGCCGCGTGCCGGCCATGCGGAACGGAAAGCCGCTGTCGGCATCGCAGGACAGGACGAAGATGTCGCCGAGCAGCTCGCGCACGGCCGACGGCTCGAAGTCGCAGCGCTCCGGCGCCTTGGCGTGGCCGCGCCTGTCGTTCCAATAGGCGAAGAGCTCGCGATTGGACGGATGTTTCATCTGGATGACCCCTCGCGCCCTCGACGTTGTCAGGACATCGCTGTCCCGCTTTCGTCCAGGCGCCTCCCTGGTTGTTTGTGCAGGAGGGGCTGTGCAGCGTCCATGCCGATGGTGCGATCGTGCCGGCTTTCTCCTCGGCTTCCGCGCGTTAAGGTTAAATTAACGATGTGCTTGGCTTCGGCCGCGGGATCGTTAAGAAAGCGTTCATCCGATCGCGGCCGGAAGGTGGAAGGTCCGCCGCGAAACGGTGAGGTACACGAGGCGTCGAACACAACAAGTCCGGTCGCCGCGACGGGGAGGGGTGGGGACAGCACCCCGGGCTCTCCGGACGCGCAAAAAGACCGGCGGATCTTGCGAGGGAGGGCTTTCTCAGGGCTCTCCCTCTTTTCTTTTCAGATCCCGCTCGTTCGAGGCCCGGGCAGGCCGGGCCTCCAGGCCGCACATCAACTCTGCATGTGTGCGCTTGCGCAATTCCGCCAAAGCCGCCTATCTGACGGATCTGTTCCTCTCGTCGAAGGCGTGCGTTCCCTTGGATTCCCCGTCAGACCTCACGCAAGATCCGCCGCTTCGGGACACGCGGGAGCCGATGCTGAACCTGCCGGGCGCGCTGACCGCCTATATCGTGCTGATCGCCGTGATCCATCTGCGCGTGCTGCTGCCCGAGGAATGGGACGCGGCGATCATCAACCTGTTCGCCTTTGTGCCGAAACGATACGACCAGACCCTGCTGGATGGCCCGTTCCCGGGCGGCACACCCGCCAAGATCTGGACCTTCGTCAGCTACTCGCTGCTGCACGCCAATCTGACGCATATCGGCTTCAACGTGCTGTGGCTGCTGCCGTTCGGCAGCGCGCTGGCGCGCCGCTTCGGCGCGCTCAGGTTCTATCTGTTCATGGCAGCCACGGCCGCAGCCGGTGCGCTCGCGCATCTGCTCACCCATGAGCATGCGCTGGCGCCGATGATCGGTGCCTCGGCCTCGGTGTCGGGCGCGATGGCCGCGGCGATGCGCTTTGCCTTCGTTCGCGGCGGCTTCCTGTCGTTCAGCCGCGGCGATGCCGAGGCGGCGGCAAGAGTGCCGGCCCTGTCGCTGTCGCGTGCGCTGCGCAATCCGCGGGTGCTCGGCTTCCTTGCGGTGTGGTTCGGCGTCAACATCCTGTTCGGCGCCTTCGACCTCACACCCGGCGCCGAGGGGGCCGATGTCGCCTGGCAGGCGCATATCGGCGGTTTCGTCGCCGGCCTCATCCTGTTTGCGCTGTTCGATCCGGTCCCGCATGTGCGCGACGATGCTGCACCTGCGTTGCCGTCGGAGCCGATCGACGGTTAGTTGCCGCATTCCTGCGCTTGCGAGCGCGGGCGAATTCATTCATCATTTGCGTCCGATGCAACCGGGGCACGACTCCGGGCAAATAGGGCAGGCCTTTTTCCTGGCCATCCGCCGGTCTGCCGAGCGCAGTGCAACCCAAGCGTGACGGGCGCATTGCCAGACTGCGATCGAGTCTCGTGACTCGACGATCAGCGTGACTGAAGACGACTGCATGCATCGGCCGCAAGGACGCCTCGCTCAAGAAGGCGCATCGGCCTCTCAAGGAGATGAGCAATGACAGTACGTGCGATCCTCGACACCAAGGGCCACAAGGTCGAGAGCGTCGAAGCCCAGACCACACTCGCCGAAGCCGCCAAGCTGCTGGCCGATCGCAAGATCGGCGCGGTGCTGGTGATGTCGGGCACGCGGATGGAGGGCATTCTCTCCGAACGCGACATCGTCCGCTCGCTCGGCGAGCGGGGCGCCACGGCGCTCACCGAGCCGGTGTCCAGCGTCATGACCCGCCGCGTCGTCAGCTGCAAGCCGGCCGACACTGTGGCCTCGATCATGGAGATGATGACCAACGGCAAGTTCCGCCATCTGCCGGTGATCGAAGGCGGCGTGGTGGTCGGCCTGATCTCGATCGGCGACGTCGTGAAGTGGCGCGTCCAGGAATACGAGACCGAGCAGGAAGCGCTGCGTCAGTACATCAAGACGGCGTAGCCCCGCCGCCGGCCGGCGCCGCCGCGCCGATTGCGTCCTGGATCGAATCCAGCGCACGTTCGGCGGCCCTGGCGCCGAACGCGATGAGATCGGCTGCACGGTGAAAATCGAACCAGCCGATCTGGCCGACGCGCGGCGAGATCAGAAGATCGGGCGGATCGCCGGCGAGCCGGGCGCGGGTGATGCGGTCCTGCATGATGTTGAAGGCGTCGACCATGACCGAGGAGATCCCGGGCCGGCCGCCGCCGCCGAAGAACTGCCGTTTCACCGCGCGCTCCGGCGAGAACAGCTTGCCGAAGCGACGCTTGGCCGGCGCGCTCTCCATCACCGTTTCCGGCACCTCGACCGGCTGGCCATGCGAGTAGATCGTCGTCGAATGCGTGAACACGTCGCTCGACAGGTTGGCGGCGATCACGATCTCGGCGCCGAGCGCGCGTGCGGCCGACACCGGCACCGGATTGACCATGGCGCCGTCGACCAGCCAGCGGTCGCCGATCAGCACCGGCGCGAAGATGCCGGGCAGGGCGTAGGAGGCGCGCATGGCATCGACCAGGCTGCCATGGGTCAGCCAGATCTCGTGTCCGGTTCGGATCTCGGTCGCGACGGTCGCGACCTTCATCGGCAGCTCCTCGATCGCGACGCGGCCGAGCGAGGCCTCCAGCTGGGCCGCAAGCTTCTCGCCGCCGATCAGGCCGGAGCCGTTGAGACGGATGTCGAGATAGCCGAGCACGTTGCGCATCTGCAGGCTGCGCGCCCATTCCTCCAACGTGTCGAGCTGGCCTGCCGCATAGGCGCCGCCCACCACCGCGCCGATCGAGGTGCCGACCACGACGTCCGGCACGATGCCGTGCGCCATCAGGGTCCGGATCACGCCGATATGGGCAAAGCCGCGCGCCGCACCGCCGCCGAGTGCAAGCCCGATGACCGGCTTGCGGATCGTGCCGAGACCGACATTGGCGTTTTCGCCTCCGCCCTGGCGGCGTCCCTTCAAGATATCCAGCACTTGTCGTCTCCACGCTTACGCAACTTTGTGCAACGAGTCGGCAACGGACTCATGACGCCGTCGAGCGTACCAGAAGCATCCTTCATGCCGGTTCACGGGAGCACCCGATGCCGTCGATTTGAAGGGGCAGAGCGGTTCGCTCGAGGCTGCGCCCGTGCCACCGCGCAGGCCTGCGGCCAAGCCGCGCGGCCGCGTCCGGTTCCCCTGGCACAGCGCAGTACAGGCTTGAATTCGCCGCGTTTTCGGTCAAAAGCAGGATGATGACGAGAGGTCGCGGATCCCAGGGTTTCCGGCGCAGCGGGCAGCTATGGCTTGTGCTCGCTTTGTCGTGCCCGTTCGCCGGACTCCTCGCACCGCCCGCCGCAGCCCAGCTGTTCAGCGATCGTCCGCCGCCGGTTCCGCCCGCTTCGGTGCCGGATCCCGGCGCCGCCGTCAGCCTGGCGCCGCCCTCCGGCCCTGCGGCAGGTCCCATCCTGCCCCCTGCGCCGCAGGCCTTGCCTGGACCGCCGGTGGCCGCGATTCCCCCCGGAGCACCCGCCGCCATCCCGCCGGTCGCCGCTCCTCCTGCGGCGGCGCCCAATCAGGGCGTGCTGTCGCTGTCGGCGCGCTACGGCAAGGATCTGCCGGGTATCAATGGCGGGCTGGTCTGGCGCGTCTTCTCCGACCGGCCCGACGAGACCGGCGCCTTCAAGATGCTGCGTGAGGATCGCGGCGCCACGCCGAACATCGTGCTGCCGCCCGGCAACTACGTCGTTCACGTCGCGCTTGGACTCGTCAGCGCGGTCAGGACCGTGAGCCTGAAGACGGAGACCGATCGCGAATCCTTCCTGCTGCCGGCTGGCGGCCTGCGCCTCGAGGGCAGGGTCGGCACCAGCAAGATCCCGCAGAACCAGATCTCGTTCGCGATCTACAAGGGCAGCCAGTTCGACGGCCGCGAGCGTGCGCCGCTGGTGCCGAACGTCGCCGCCGGCGACATGCTGATGCTGCCGGAGGGGACCTACTACATCGTCTCCAACTATGGCGACGCCAATTCGGTGGTGCGCTCCGACATCCGTGTCCAGGCCAGCAAGCTCACCGACGTCACCGTCACCCACCGCGCCGCGGTCATCACCTTGAAGCTCGTCTCCGACAAGGGCGGCGAGGCACTGGCCAACACCGCCTGGTCCGTCATCAACCCCGGCGGCGACGTGATCAAGGAATCGGTCGGCGCCTTCCCCAAGGTCGTGCTCTCCGAAGGCGACTACCGCGCCATCGCCAAGAACGAAGGCAAGGTGTTCGAACGCTCCTTCAGCGTGGTCAACGGCGTCGACGGCGAGGTCGAGGTGCTGGCGCGGTAAGACGTGCGCACGCGACACCGACTCTTCCCGCTATCTATGAGAGCCAATCTCCGGGGAGAGCTGTATGCAGATGTCCGACATCATCCGCCATGCCATCGAGATCGGTGAACGCAAGGGCTGGATCACGTTCGATGAGCTCAACGCGCTTTGCCCGGGAAGCACGGTCGAACCCGAGGACATTGAGCGGCTCATGGAGGCGCTCAGCGACGCGGGCATTCGTCTGGAGGAGGAGTGATGCGAGCGCAGAGTTTTTGTAGGATCGCGTCCCACCACCGCTGTCGTCCCGGCGAACGCCGGGACCCATACCGCGGATGCTGTCGGGGGACGTAGCTGTCAGCGGCCCGCATCACCGCAGCCGGTGGCTGGGTCCCGGCTCGAGGCAGGGCTATCGCATATGGTCAATCTGAGTGTGTCGCGAAACCGTCTCCACATCGTCATGCCCGGGCTCCGTCCCGGGCATCCACGTCGTTCTCAGCATGCTGGACGACGTGGATGGCCGGGACAAGCCCGGCCATGACGACGCGGAGGGAGAGGGGCGCAAAACATTGACGCCATATGCGATAGCCCTGCGGCTCGAGGCCGGCACGACAGAAGTGATTGTCGAAGCAGTGGTGCGCGACACGACTGCCCAACTCGTGACGCCTTTGCCCGTCGGGTTACTTTGTCGCAGTTATTAGTCCTTGCGTCGTCGAGGCTGGGCAAGAATCTCGGGCGTTTTGCGTGGCGGGATGTACGATTCGGCCTATGACGAATCGCCCGTTCAAGAGCGGTGAGAGCCGCGAGCAAGCCAGCCTGTTTCCACCGCGGATCGAGGATTACGTATCTGCGGACAATCCGGTTCGTGCGATCGATAGCTATGTCGACGCGCTCGACCTTGCCAAGCTCGGGTTTCGGCACGCCAACCAGCGTGCGGCGGGAGCGGGGCAACCGCCCTACGATCCGTCCGACCTGCTGAAGCTGTACCTGTATGGCTACATCAACCAGATCCGGTCATCGCGACGGCTGGAGCGTGAAGCCTGCCGCAATCTGGAGCTGATCTGGCTGCTGAAGTCTCTCAAGCCGGGCTACCGGACGATCGCCAATTTCCGCAAGGAGAACTGGGCGGCCCTGAAGGCCGCGAACCGCAGTTTCGTGCTGCTGCTTCGCGAGCTCGATCTGATCGGCGGGACGCTGGTCGCGGTCGACGGCGCGCTGTTCCACGGCAATGCCAGCAAGGACAGCATCTTCACGCGCGGGAAGCTCGCCAAGCAGATCGCCAAGCTCGATGAGGAGATCGAGGCGTACGGCAAGTCCCTCGACACCAACGATGCAGCGGAAGCCAAGCGGCCTGACGACGGCAAGGATGGCCATGGCGGCGGCGATGTCGGGGACAGGATCAAGGAACTGATGGCGCGGCGTGAGCGCGCCCAGTCCGATCTGGAGAACCTGGACAAGAACGACAAGGGACAGGTGTCGAAGACCGACCCCGATGCGCGGCTGCTGAGCAAGGGCGATCAGACGATTGCAGGCTACAACGTCCAGAGCGTCGTCGACGACAAGAACAAGCTGATCGTCGCCAGCGAGGTCGTCAATCGCAGCGATGTCCGACACCTGCATATGATGGCGATAGCGGCCAAGGAGAACCTCGAGGTCTCTTCGCTGCAGATATTGGCCGATGTCGGCTATTACAACAGCGAGGATATCAAGGCTTGCGAGGATGATGCCATCACCGCCTATGTCCCGCTGCATCACGGCAACGGCAAGAAGCACACCCGCTTCACCCGAAGTGACTTCAGCTACGATTCCTCGACCGATACCTACCGATGTCCCGCAGGCCAGGCGCTGCATCCCACGAAGAAGCTCTGGAAGAATACGAGCGGCAGAATGGAACGCCGTTACCTGGGCTCAGTGCCGACCTGCAGCGTCTGCCCCCTCAAGACGTCTTGCCTCTCCGCGAAGGCCAAAAGCCGCAACGTCTCTCGGTGGGAGCACGAAGAGGTGCTGGATCGTCACCGCCAGAGGATGGCAAGCGAACAGGCCCGCAAACTGATGCGCCGCCGCTCAGCTCTCGTCGAACATCCGTTCGGCACACTCAAGTGCCGCGCCGGCTATCAGCATTTCCTCGTCCGCAGCTTCGACAAGGTTCGCGGGGAATGGAGCCTCATGGCGCTCTCCTACAACTTTAGCCGCGTCCTCAACATTCTCGGCTTGAACGACTTCCTCGCCCGCATCACCGCGTGGGCTATTGCAGCTCAACACGCCACCTCTGCCGAGGCCAACGGCGCATGGGAGGCGATTCCGCTTCCCTTGATCCGAAACTGGACGATGATACGGCTATGGCTCGAAGTCGCACCGCGCCGAGCCCTCCTAGCCTCTTAATTTGGATTCTTGCCCAGCCTCGTCGGGCAAATCAGAACGATCTTTCCGCGCATCCCGTCCCGGGATGAGGGGCGTATCGCGGTCGTCACGGCACGCGGGGCGGGGAGCGGTGGGCGTGGTGGATTGCAGCGCGGGGTTGCTCGCGCCGACGAACAATTCGCTGCGCACGGTCAAGTCGCGCGGTCCTGATATCCCGACGCTGATATCAACTCACGTTGAGGCTTTGCCTTGCGTTGAGGATGGTGGCCAGAAAGCCCGGCGCACCAGGGAGAACGCGAAGCAGCCGTTAAAGCCATCGCGCAGGGAGGGCCGGATTTCCGGCTGAACCTGTGGTACCTGCCGCCTGCATTTTTTTGAGCAGGCGGGCCACGGGCCTCAGTCGAGGTCCGGCCTTCCCTGCGCCCTCACGCTGATCGAGGGTCTCGCAAGGTGCATCACCCGGGCGGATCTCCGCCGCGGGATCGCCTCTTCGCATCCCATCATCGCGGCTGATCGTATGGGCGCAGGATGTCACGCGCCGGCGACCGCAAGATGCGAGGCGACTGTCATAGTCTCTAATGCGCAATAACCATGGAACGACTTTGAACTGTCATATTCGCTGCCTGCCGCTGCACGGCCAATCTGGATTTACAGCCCATTAAAGACAGATCTGCATGGAGTACCGCTACAAGCAGCTGGCGATTGAGTACGATGCGATGAGTGCCGCGAAGAAGAAGACGTCCGGGGCGGTCAGCAATGATCTGTTCGAGGACATTCCGGTGCTCAAGCGCAAATGGCACGCGGCATTGAAGCCCGGCCAGAGCCTGCCTCAGTATGAAGACGTGATGCTGGGAAGCCTCGGCCGCCTTGCCGACCATGTCGCGCTGTTGCGCGAGGAGGACGACCGTCTCGAAATCACCCGCAGCGGCCGCTATGTCCAGCAATGGCTTCAGAATGACGGCTGGGATATTCCGGTCGAATCCGTCTCGCCGGACTGCGCGACGGTGCTGACGGAAGCGGCGATCTGCGCGGTGACGAATTGCAAGCCGCATCTGTCGACCGCGTACTGCGTGCGCGACGGCATGGTGCGCACCTACGACGTGCTGGCGCTCCCGACCAGCTCGCGCTGGGGCAGGACGCTGGTCGGCACCTACATTAACGAGCGCGCCGGGCAGTACAATCTGCTCGATTCGATTTTCTCCACCACCGAGGACGGCGTCGTCTCGCTCGCCACCATCCGCGACAGTGCCGGCGTGCCCTGCGACTTCCAGGTCGTCCATCACAATCAGTCCGCGGCGAGCCTCCTCAAGCTCTCGGCGGCCGAGCTGCAATGGCGGCGGCTGAGGCAGGGCGGGACGATGCTCGGCACGGCCGACGTGCTGGCGCGATTGTTCGCCATCGTCGCGCACAGCGGCCGCGATCAGTTCGAGCTCGATTGCGACGATCGCAATCTGCGCCTCGGCGTGCATGCGTTCGGCGACATCGTGTCTCTCACTGTCTCCGACGTCACCGCGCTAAAGCGCCGCGAGGCGTCGTTCCGCCTGTTGTTCGATGCCAATCCGCTGCCGATGGGCATCTTCGACACGGAGACGGGGCGCATCATGAAGGTCAACGCCGCCGCCGCCGAGCACTATGGCTACGACCGCGACCGGCTGCTCGGCATGACGATCTGGGATCTCTGGCCCGAAAGCGACATGGCCGATCTGGACGAGGCGATGGCGCGGCTGACGGCGCGGGACGATTTCCATCGCGAATGGCGGCACTACACGGCGGACCGCTCGCTGATCGACGTGCTGGCCTATGGCCGGCGGATCTCCTACGAGGGACGCGACGGCTTCCTCGTCGCCATCGTCGACATCACCGAACGCCGCAAGGTCGAGGCCCGGATCGCGCACATGGCTCACCATGACGGCCTGACCAACCTGCCCAATCGCGAATTGTATCAGGAGCGGCTCAGGCAGGTGCTGCAGCCCAGCGCGTCCGGCAACAGATCGATTGCCGTGCTCTGCGTCGATCTCGACCTGTTCAAGAACGTCAACGACTCGCTCGGCCATCCCATGGGGGACCGGTTGTTGCAGGCGGTGGCCGACCGGCTCAGGGAGCGGGTGCGGGGCGGCGACATGGCGGCGCGGCTCGGGGGCGACGAATTCGCCGTCATCCTCGCCGACACGCCGTTGCCCAACGAGGCCAGCGATTTCGCGGCCAAGCTGATCCAGGCGCTGAGTGCGCCCTACGAGATCGACGGCCATGAGCTCGTGATCGGCGCTTCGATCGGAATCGCGCTTTCGCCGTCCGACGGCTCGACCAGCGAAGAGCTGATGAAGAATGCCGACATGGCGCTCTACCGCGCCAAGGAGGAGGGCGGCGGCGTGCACCGCTTCTTCGAGAAGGAGATGGATCTCCGGGCGCAGAGGCGCCGCGACATGGAGCATGACCTTCGTCACGCCTTCGCGCAGGGTGATTTCGAGCTGCACTATCAGCCGCTGGTCGAGGTCGCGACCGGCACCATTTCCGGTTTCGAATGCCTGCTGCGCTGGCGCCATCCGGAGAAGGGCATGATCTCGCCGGCAGAGTTCATTCCCGTCGCAGAGGACATCGGCCTGATCGTGCCGCTGGGGGAATGGGTGCTGCGCGAGGCCTGTCATGAGGCCGGGCGATGGCCCGATGGCATCAAGGTCGCGGTGAATCTCTCGGCCGTCCAGTTCCGCAGCCGCAACCTGGTGCAGGTCGTGGTCCAGGCGCTGGCGCAATCGTCGCTGCCGCCGGAGCGGCTGGAGCTGGAGATCACCGAGTCGATCCTGCTCGCCGAGACCGAGGCGAATCTGGCGACGCTGCATCAGCTGCGCGGGCTCGGCATCCGCATCTCGATGGATGATTTCGGCACCGGCTATTCCAGCCTCAGCTATCTCCGTAGCTTCCCGTTCGACAAGATCAAGATCGACCGCTCCTTCGTGAAGGACCTCGCGCAGCGCTCCGACTGCCTCGCCATCGTCCGCGCCATTTCCGGCCTCGGCAAGAGCCTCAACATCACCACCACGGCCGAGGGCGTCGAGACCACGGACCAGCTCGACTGGCTGCGCGCCGAAGGCTGCAACCAGGTCCAGGGCTTCCTGTTCAGCGCCGCGCGGCCGGCGTCGGAGATCGCGGGCCTGCTGGCCCGGTTCGGCGCCAGAGCGTCGAAGGCGGCGTGATGAGGAGACATGATGAGGAGACTTGGCGAATAGGGGGCAATTGGAGGGCATGGAGAATGCAAGGGCCTGCCTCGCTCTTTCCACCCGTCATTCCGGGGCATCGCGAAGCGATGAGCCCGGAATCCATAACCACGACGGGTCATGAGGTGCGAGCTGCCCATGGCCTCTGTCTTCGCCACATCACCGCTTTGGAATATGGATTCCGGGCTCTCGCTTCGCGATGCCCCGGAATGACGGGTAGAGGGAGCGGGGCCTGCTCCCTGCTATTTGCTGCTCTCTATTCGTCCGATCAGAACCGCGTCACGATATCCGCCAGCGCCGGGCGCGGGCGGTCCTCGCTCGGCTTGGTCGGCCTGCCGATATGAATGAGCCCCGCGAGCTTCTCCTCCGGCTTCAGCCCGAGCCCGTCCATCACCTCGCGATCGAACATGAACCAGCCGGACAGCCAGCAGCCGCCATAGCCGAGCGCGGTCGCCGCGGTCAGGACGTTCATCGCGCTGGCGCCGGCGGAGAGCTCCTGCTCATAGGCCGGCACCTTGGGATGCGCCCGGGTGAAGCTGACGAGGCCGATCACCAGCGGTGCCTCCATGAAGCGGTTCTTCTCCACCTCGAGCTCGGCCGCGGTCGCCTGCGGGTTCTTCTTGGCGAAGACGGCTGCGATGACCTCGCCGGCGCGAAGGCGGCCGTCGCCCTCGAACACGATGAAGCGCCAGGGCGCGAGCTTGCCGTGATCGGGCACGCGGGCGCCGATGGTCAGGATGGTGTCGAGCTCGGCAGGGGTAGGGCCGGGACCGCTCATCTCGCGCGGCTTGACGGAACGGCGGGTCTTCAGGAGTTCAATCGCGTCGGGCACGTCGTGAAATCTCGTTCGTTGCACGTAGGAGAGATAGCATGGGCCTCCGCCTGCAACGAGGCTGCGGCACGGCGTTTTGATCGGTTCTACCGCCGCCGATCCTACAGCCTTTGCGGGTTTCGACGAAGATTTCGCGTGGGACGAGGCGAGCGGGGCACTTTCGATGCGGCTATCTGTCCAATGCACGATAATTGCAGCGAATTGTCGAACCTTGGGCGGGCCGGTAAAAACATAGTGCCAGAGATCCGCGGGGAGTTGTCTGACGTGCAAGATCTGACGCGCCGATGACCGCACTGATACCTTCACCCGATGCCGTCGCGCAGCTGCGCGGGATGCCCGGATTCGCGCGGGCGATGCGGGCCTCGACGGCTTCGGCGATCAGGCTGTATCGGGGCGATCGCATCCTCAATGCGCTGCTGAGCGACCGGGCGCGGGCCCTGTTTCCGCATGTCGCGCTGTATCTGCATTTCGCCGAGCAGCGCGACGGCCAGCTCGGTCTCACCGTCGGCGCCATGAAGGAGATGTGCGCCAGGCTCGACCTGTGCAGCGGCGGTCGCTGCGAGGCCATGCTGGCCTTGATGCGCGCGACCGGGCTGGTGGCGTCGGCTCCCAATCTGGACCGCCGGCGGCGGCCGCTGGTCCCGACCGACCGGCTGATCGCACTGCATCGCGAGCGCTGGGGTGTGCAGTTCGACGCCATGAGCGCGGTGCTGCCGGCCGCCGTGGCCTATCGGGCATCGTTGAACGATCCGGCTTTCGTGAAGACCTTCGTGCTCGAGCTTGGCCGTCGCTTCATCGCCGGCCTCCGCATCCTCGACGGCGCGCCGGAGCTCGAGCCGTTTGCCGAACGCACCGCCGGCATGGTGATCCTGTTCAGCCTGGCGCAAGGTGCCGGGCCGGACCAGCCATTCCCGCCAGACGCCCCCGTGCCGTTCTCCATCAACGGTCTGGCCACCCGTTTTTCGGTGTCGCGCAAGCACGTGCTGACGTTGCTGCGAGATGCCGAGGAGAAGGGCCTGCTGATCCGCGGCACCGACGCCATCACCATTCTGCCGCTGGGGCGCGAGGCGATCGAGCGGATGCTCGCGACGATGTTTCTCTACATGGCCGAATGCGCCGACGTGGCGCTGCAGGCGGCGAGAAGGGAAGGGAGCACGGTTGGTACGGTGGCCAGCCTGTCAGCCTAGCCGCATCGCCCGGATGAACTCACGTCCGAGCCCGTCAGGGCTGGGCCGGGACCGACATCCGGGCTCCTTCTCGCGGTTGTGGCGAACCCGCATGTCGCTACGCTCATGCGGGCTACCGGGCGGTCCCAGCTCAGGCGGCTTCCCGCTGCCTGCGTCGCACGTCCGGCGGAGTCGCCTCGTCGACCAGGGCCGCGATCGCATCCGCGGTCGGCATCACCGTCTGGCCGTCGCGGCCGAGCCTTCGGACGGAGACCGAATGCGTCTCGGCCTCCTTCTTGCCGACGACGAGCAAAGCCGGGATCTTCTGCAGCGAGTGCTCGCGGACCTTGTAGTTGATCTTCTCGTTGCGAAGATCGATCTCGCACCGCAAGCCCGCGCGGCGCAGCGCCGCCAGCACCTGCTTGGCGTATTCATCGCCTTCCGAGGTGATGGTGGTGACGACGACCTGCGTCGGCGCCAGCCACAGCGGGAAGCTGCCGGCATAGTGCTCGATCAGGATGCCGATGAAGCGCTCCATCGAGCCGCAGATCGCGCGATGCACCATGACCGGCGCCTTCTTGGCGCCGTCGGCGTCGATGTAGAACGCCCCGAACCGTTCCGGCAGGTTGAAGTCGACCTGCGTGGTGCCGCATTGCCAGTCGCGGCCGATGGCGTCGCGCAGGACGTATTCGAACTTCGGCCCGTAGAACGCGCCTTCGCCCGGATTGATCTCGGTGCGGATGTGGTTGTTCTGCGCCTTAATCTCGTTCAGCACGGTCGCCATCACGCGCTCGGCGTGATCCCACATCTCGTCGGTGCCGACGCGCTTCTCAGGTCGGGTCGACAGCTTCACGGTCAGCTCGCCCTCGAAGCCGAAGTCGGAGTAGGTCGACAGGATCAGGTCGTTGATCTTCAGGCACTCGTCGGCCAGCTGGTCCTCGGTGCAGAACACATGGGCATCGTCCTGGGTGAAGCCGCGCACGCGCATCAGGCCGTGCATGGCGCCGGAGGCCTCATAGCGGTGCACGACGCCGAACTCGGCGAGCCGCAGCGGCAGGTCGCGGTAGCTCTTCAGGCCATGCTTGAAGATCTGCACGTGGCCGGGACAGTTCATCGGCTTCAGCGCGAACCAGCGCTTGTCCTCGGCCTCGTCGCCGGCGGACTGCGCCGCGAACATGTTCTCGCGGTACCAGTTCCAGTGGCCCGAGGTCTCCCACAGCGACTTGTCGAGGATCTGCGGCGCATTCACCTCGTCATAGTCGCCGGCGAGACGCCGGCGCATATAGGCGATCAGCGCCTGGAAGATGCTCCAGCCCTTGGGGTGCCAGAACACGACGCCCGGACCTTCCTCCTGGAAATGGAACAAATCGAGCTCGCGGCCGAGCTTGCGGTGGTCGCGCTTCTCGGCCTCCTCGATCTGCTTGAGGTAGGCGTCGAGCTGCTCCTGCCTGGCGAAGGCGGTGCCGTAGATGCGGGTCAGCATCGGATTGTTGCTGTCGCCGCGCCAATACGCGCCCGCCACCTTCATCAGCTTGAAGGCGTTTCCAATTTTGCCCGTCGAGGTCATGTGCGGGCCGCGGCACAGGTCGAACCAGTCGCCCTGATAGTAGATCTTGATCGGCTCGCTGCCCGGAATGGCGTCGACCAGCTCGACCTTGAACGCCTCGCCCTTGTCGCGGAACACCTGCTTGGTCTTCTCGCGGTCCCACACCTCCTTGGTGAACGGTTTGTCGCGGCCGATGATCTCGCGCATCTTCTTCTCGATCGCGGCGAAGTCTTCGGGGGTGAACGGCTCGTTGCGGAAGAAGTCGTAATAGAAGCCGTTCTCGATCACCGGGCCGATCGTGACCTGGGTGCCGGGCCACAGCGACTGCACGGCTTCGGCGAGCACGTGCGCGCAATCGTGCCGGATCAATTCCAGTGCGCGCGGGTCGTCGCGGTCGACGAGCTCGAGCTTCGCGTCATCATTGATGGAATCGTTGAGGTCGACGACGTCGCCGTTCAGCGCCATCGCGACCGTGCGCTTGGCGAGCGAGGGCGAGATGCCCTTGGCGATGTCGAAGCCGGTGGTGCCCTTGGGATATTCGCGCTTGGCGCCGTCGGGGAAGCTGATGGTGATCTTCTCGACCGGGGCGGCGGGCTTCAGATTGCTGAGGCTGTACTGGAAGCCGGCCTTGGACTGGTCGGATTTCGAGTCGGGGGATTTCGAGTCAGGCATTGTCTCTCTCCTGTAGCTCACTCCTGCGAACGAGCGCAGGTAAGCGGGAGCAAGGGGTATAGCAGGGGATTTCCAGGCTGCAACCGGGCAACAGGCAGGAAAAACCGGCGGATCGGTGCCGGCGCGGACGCGGCGGAGATTGCCGCGGCGTGCCGGTATGATACAACTTCAAGTGTTCGGGGCGTGGGGACGCGTGGCGATGTTGTCTGCAGGGGAGGCGCCGCTCTCCGTTTTTGTCGGGCGCTGCGGCATTCGGATGGCAGCCGTCCTGCTCGCGCTGGGGCTGACCATCGCGCCGTCGCCGGCCGCGGTGGCGCCGAAGGGCAAGCCGGCCGTGTTGCCCAAAGCTGCGCTCCAGCAGAAGCCAAATCTGCCACAGAGGGCTGCAGTGCAGGCCAGGCCCGCCGCTCCGCTCACGGGAACAGAGCTCAAGCCGGCCAAGCGTCCCGTCAAATCGCCGCGGCTGGCGGACAATTCGGCCCCGATCGCCTTCGCCCTCGTCAAGGGTGCGCCCGATTCCTGCGGTCCGGGCTGCGACAGCTGGATCGCGGCCGAAGGCAAGATCGATGGCGGCGCGGCCACGCGCCTGCGCAAATTCATCAAGCAGATCGGCGACCGCAAGCTGCCGATCTACTTCAATTCGCCGGGCGGCAATCTCGAGCAGGCGCTCGCGATGGGCAACCTTCTGCGCGAGAAGAAGGCCGTGGTTCGCGTCGGGCGCACCACCTTGAGCGAATGCGGCTTCGAGCCTCAGGAGGGAGAGGCCTGCACCAGGCTCAAGCAGGCCGGCCGCGAGCTGCACGGCGAGGTCTGGACCCGCGGCGCGATCTGCAACTCGGCGTGTCCCTACATCATCCTCGGCGCGCCCAACCGCGAGCTTGCCCCGGACGTCACGCTGGCGGTGCATTCTCCACGCGTCATCCTCAACTTCACCGGTGGGGTGCCGACCCGCGAGGTACGGGCGCAGGCAATGCAGCGGGCGATGGAGCGCTCCGACAAGATGGTGCTCGACTACATCACCCGGCTCGGCGCCGATCCAACTCTGCTCACGGTGGCGCGGTCGGTGCCGTTCGAGGGCATGCGCATCCTGACGCGCGAAGAAATCGCGCGCTTCGCGCTCGATCGCCGCGAACGCGTCGAGAGTCCCTGGATGTTCGAGGCCGCCAGTCGCGGCATCGCCTACAAGACCATCCTGAACCGCAAGGACGGTGAAGCTTCGTTCCGCACCACGCGCCTGCAACTGGTATGCTTCGACCAGGATCGCTTCGAGCTCGATGTCGAGCGCAAGGCTGGGACCGGTGCGACGCTGGCGATGGTGAGCGGCGATCTCAGGCTCAACTTCCTCTCGCCGCCGCGCCGCGCCGGTGATCTCGAACGATGGGGTCTCTTTCTCAACGGCAGCCAGATGAAAGCATTGGCGTCGGCGCCCGGAGCGGGTCTGAGCGATGCGCCGCCGAATACGGTGGGTCCCGGCGTGTCGACGTTTCCGGTCGGGAGCGAGGGCCTGCAGAATGCGCTGAAGAAGCTGATGGAGAGCTGTCCACCATCGAAGGCCGTCGTCTATCCGTCCGGGCTTCCGGTTCCATGGACTCAGTCCTCCTCGCCGCAGGCGTCGGCGCGCTGAGCCTTCACGAGGAACAGAATCTCATCCGCGACATGAGAGATTTTCATGCAGATGCATGAAAATCTCTGCTAATCATCGGGCATGACATCCGCTCCCTCGACATCCGGCCAGACCCCGCCGCCCCTGGCTCCGACCGCACTGATGCTCGGCAACATCATCACCGGCTGCTCGGTGCTGGCGCCTGCCGGGATGCTGCCCGAGCTCGCTGCCAGCCTAGGCGTCGGCGTTCACACCGCAGGTCTGCTGATCACTTTCGGCGCGGTGGTGCTGTGCATCGGCTCGCCCCTGACGGCCTGGCTGACCAGCCGCTTCGACCGCCGCCACCTGCTTGCGGCGACCCTGCTGGTGCTCACGCTCGGCAATCTCGCCTCCGCCTTCGCGCCGGATTATGGGAGCCTGCTCGCGATTCGGCTGGTGATGCTCGCGGTCGGGGCCCTGTACACGCCGCAGGCCGCCGGCACCGCTGCCTTGATCAGCCCCGTGGACAAGCGCGGCAGCACCATCGCCTATGTGTTCCTCGGCTGGTCGCTGGCCGCCGCCGTCGGCCTGCCCCTGATCACCTTCATCGGCAGCCATTCGGGCTGGCGGGCGGCCTATCTTGCGGTCGGTGCCGCCGGGGTGGTCAGCTTCGTGCTGCTGACCTGGCGGCTGCCGTCGGGCCTGAAGGGGGCGCCGGTTGAGCTGAAGACCTGGATCGCGCTCGGCCGCAACCGGGTGGTGGTGCTGCTGCTGATGGTCACGATGTTGCAGATGTCGGGGCAGTTCGTGATCTTCACCTTCATGGGCCCGCTCCTGAACAAGCTGACCGGCGCGGACGCCAACGCGGTGGGACTGGTGTTTGCGATCTACGGCGCCTGCGGCTTCCTCGGCGTCGTGATCGCCACCCGCATCGTCGACGGCTGGGGCGCTTATCGCACCTCGCTGCTGTTCACCTGCCTGCTGCTCGCAGGGATCGCGGTCTGGACGGTCGGCGCAGGCGTCTACCCGGTGATGGCCGTCGCGGTGGCAATCTGGGGGTTGGGGTTTGCGTCCACCAACTCGATGCAGCAGGTCCGCCTGGTTGCTGCCGCTCCGCCGCTCGCGTCGGCCTCGGTCTCGCTCAACACCTCCGTGCTCTACGTCGGCCAGGCCGTCGGTTCCGCGGTTGGTGGCAGCCTGTTCGCGCGCGATGCTCTGGGCGCCACGGGCTACGTGGCCATCGGGTTCGTGATGCTGGCGCTGCTGACCATTCTGGTGAGCCGGCCGCGGGCGCCGGTCGCCGCGCTGGCGTGAGGTCCACCGCAAACCGCGGCTTGACGCTTGGCAAAACCGGTCCGACCGGATTAAAGCCGCTGGGGTGGGTGGCTGTCGGGCGAAAGATCCATCGCGGCGCGCGGTCTAGGCCGCGCGCGGTCCCGAGAGGTTGATCTTTCTCGCCCGCGGTTTGGATGAAAGAGACATGGCATGAAAAAAACGATGTTGAGCGTTGCCGCAGTGCTGTTTTGCACCTCTGCGCTGGCCCAGAGCGGCGCGCCGATGGTCGGAGACCGCCCGCTGGTGCAGGTCAAGCCGAAGGGGATGAAGACCGCAGCCGCCGCGCCGGCCAAGCCGCAGTCGATGGCCGTCAAGCTCCAGGCGTGCCTGGAGATCGACGACGGAACCAAGGAGCGGCTGAACTGCTACGACGCGGTCATCCCGCCCGCGGCCAAGCCCAAGGCGACGAAGGCCAAAGCGGTGGCCGACTGCAAGTTCACCAAGGAGGAGGACGAGCGGCTCGCCTGCTTCAACGGCTTCGTCGAGAACATGCCGAAGCTGCCGAAGAGCTGAGAACCCATTGGTCTCAGCGGCTCGATGAGCCGCCAAGCGCGCTCGGGGCACCGGCAGCAATCCGGATCGGCGGCTGGGCGGCGGCCATCTTCGTGAGGACGTCCCTGATAGGGTGGCGCGTCCAGGCTTGTGTGACGTAGTCCCGGTGAGTGATGCCCTCGTCGGTCTCGACGAAGACGACGCTGCCGGGGCGGAGCGGCCGGTCCATGTCGTCCGTGATCTCGATGCCGCGGCTCCGCAGCATCGTCATCAGCTCTCGATCGTGGCGCGCAGTGTAGCGCGTGTAGGAGCTGACGAAGAAGCCGGAGCGGTTGCGCTCGATCCAGCCGGCGAACTTGTCGAGTTGACCATAGACCGCATCGAGCAGCACCACGCCGCGCACGCGCTCGCTGATGCCGCCGACCTCGAGGCTCCACGCTGCGGGAAGAAAGCCACCGCTGTAGCCGACGATGACGATCGGCATGCTCGCGAACGTCCTCGCGCTTGCGGGATCGCCGGTCAGGCGGGCCAGATTCGTCGCCGCCTCATCCATGAAGCGCTTGAAGCCGCCCGGCTGCCAGAACTTGCCCGCGCTCGAATCGGCGGCATCGACCGCCATCTGCGGCGCGAGCAGCACGGCATTGACGCCGGAGGCGGTGATCTGCTGCGGCACCATCTGCCGGTCGCGCACGTCGCGCTCCAGCGTGGCGCCGTTGCCATGGAAGAACACCACGATCACGCCGGGCTTGCGGGCATCGAAGGCTTCCGGAACGTGCACCAGCACGCGGTTGTCATTGTAGGTCTGGTCCTGCCAGTAGACGCGGCCCGAGAAGCTGCGGTGGCCGCGGCGCTCGCCATCGGATACGTTGAGGAACGGCGCGTCCGACGCGGGATTGTCGCCGAAATACGGAAAGGCCGACGACTTCATGCTGACGAGCGTCGTGAGATCCTCGCGCGTCCGGCGTGCCGGCCCTTGCGGCTCCAGCGATGCGAGCCGAGGGGGCGGCGGCTTGGGCGCGAAGTCCGCAGGCGTGCGCAACGGCAGGCTCTCGCCGACGCTCGGAAAACGATCACGGAACTCCGGTGCAGGGAAACGCTCCTCGAAGGTCAGCCCCTGTGCCGGCGCCGCATTGGCGGCCAGTGCTGCCGGATCCGGTGTCTGGCCGCACTGAGCCAACGCCAACGAGAGCGTGGCCGCAGCCAGAGCATGGGCCGCGCGTCCAGATCCACGGGGCGGCCTCAGCGCGGGCCGATGCGGCCGCGGCCAACGGCGCAGCCCACGACAGCTCGACAATCTCAGACCGATCCCGATCATATGTCCCCAAGACGAGCAGGACCGCAGCGAAAGGTCCCACTTCACAAATCGGCTCGTTTCAAACTGCGCCACCGACGTTGAGGTCGCGTTAAGGATGGCGCCTGGCGAATTCCGGTGCAGCAGCGGACACAGCACGCGATCGTGTCGCGATTGTGAGACCCAGCATCGCCCGACGCAACGCTGCGGAGGCTAGATCGCATGAAAAAGGTCTCATATTACCATCTTTCCAAGGCCTTATTTAGCGCGCGTTAACTATGATTGAATGGTTCGGCCGGAACATGAGCCTGTGACGAAGGGAAGGGGTGGCGCGTGCCCCTCAACGGTATGGCTGCATCCGAGGCAGGCGACACGACCTGGGCGGGCGGGTCACGCAGTGCCGTGATCCCGTCCGTGTCGCTGCCGGTCGCGATCACCATCGTGATCGCCGACATGATCGGCGTCGGCGTGTTCACCAGCCTCGGCTTTCAGGTCAAGGACATTCCCTCCGGCTTCGCAATCCTGCTCCTGTGGGCGGTCGGCGGTCTCGTCTCGGTGTGCGGGGCGCTGTCCTATGCCGAGCTCGGCGCGATGTTCCCGCGTTCGAGCGGCGAGTACAATTTCCTCAACCGCGCGTTTCACCCGGCGATCGGCTTCATGGCCGGTTGGGTCTCCGCAACTGTCGGCTTCGCGGCGCCGGTGGCGCTCGCGGCAATGGCGTTCGGCGAATATGGCCGTGCGGTGCTGCCGGACGTTCCGCCGATGCTGCTTGCGGTCGGCGCGGTGTGGCTCGTGACCGTCGTGCAACTCGGTGGCATCCGGCAATCCAGCCGCTTCCAACTGCTGTCGACCGTGCTGAAGCTCAGCCTGATCGTCGCCTTCCTGGTTGCCGGCTGGGCCATCTCGGCGCCGCAACCGGTCAGGTTCCTGCCGGCCGTGTCCGACCTCGGCTATGTCACCAGCGCGGCCTTCGCGACCAGCCTCGTATTCGTGATGTACGCCTTCTCGGGCTGGAACGCGGCGACCTACATCATCGGTGAACTGCATGCGCCGGAGCGAACCCTACCGCGGGCGCTGCTGTTCGGGACGCTGATCGTGCTCGTGCTCTACATTGCCCTGAATGCGGTGTTCCTGCGGGCGGCGCCGACGAGCGAGCTGGCCGGTCAGCTGCAGGTCGCGAGCATTGCCGGCACGCACATCTTCGGCGAAACCGGCGGGCGCTTCGTCGCCGCGATGATCTGCGTCGGTCTGGTGCCTTCGATCGCCGCGATGATGTGGATCGGCCCGCGCGTGCTGATGACAATGGGGGAGGACATCCCGGCGCTCGCGGTGTTCGCCCGCCGCTCGCGCAATGGCGCCCCAGCCTATGCCGTGCTGTTTCAACTCACCGTGGCGACCTTGATGCTGTTCACGGAGAGCTTCGAGGCGGTGCTCGACGTCGTCCAGTTCTCGTTGCTGTCGTGCTCGTTCCTGACCGTGCTCGGCCTGTTCAGGCTGCGTCTCACCCAGCCGGACATCGAGCGGCCGTATCGCGCGTGGGGCTATCCGGTGACGCCCTTGATCTTCCTCAGCGTGACCGGGTTCATGATGTACTATCTGGTCGCTGCGCGGCCGTGGCAGGCCGCGGTCGGCGCCGTGGCGATGCTGTCCGGATTGCTGATCTATTGGTTCGCTCACGCGCGGTCGCGCCGGACCGCTGCAACAGCCATGTCGGGTTCGGAGTGAAATGCTGTTGGTGTCGAGACTTCTGCTGTCGAAAGTGTGGCTCGCCGTTGCCTGTCTCATCGTCGTGACGAGTTGCGAGGTCCGCGGACAGACCATTACGCCGGATGACACGGCGCGCGTGCTGGCGGGGATGACGCCGCAGCCCGGCTCGCCGCTGGCAGCGCTGACGCAGGATCCCGGCTGGCGGCGCCACGCGGCGTTCTTCGACAATGCCTTCAGTCAGCTCGAGCAGCGGCAATTGTCGAAGATCCGGACCTGGACAGACACCAATGTCGCGGCGCCGCGGCCCACGATGTTCTATTTTTTCTCGGGGCCCGACTTCCTCTATGCCGACGCGTTCGCCCCGAAAGCCACCACCTATGTGATGGCTGCGCTCGAGCCGACCGGACCGATCCCCGATCTTGGCCGGTTGCCGCGCGGCAGCATCGGGCCCGCGCTGGCCTATGTCGAACGTTCCCTGCAGTCGATCCTCAGCTTCTCGTTCTTCATCACCAAGAACATGAAGGTGGATCTGCGCGAGGGCGAGATCGAGGGAACGCTGCCGATCCTCTATGTCTTTCTGGCGCGCACCGGCAAGACCATCCACAGCGCGAGCCTGATCTGGTTGGATGACAATGGCGTGGTGCATGCGGCGAACGAGCCGCCGGCGCGCAACGCGACCAGGGGCGCCCGCATCGTGTTTGCCGGCGCCGACGGCGTCGAGAAGACGCTCTATTACTTTTCGACGGATCTGTCCGATTCCGGCGTGAAGGCCGGCGGCTTCCTCAGGTTCTGCGAACCGCTGGCTCCCGGCAACAGCCTGCTCAAGAGCGCATCCTATCTGCTGCACGAGAGCAGCTTCTCCCAGGTTCGCAGTTGGCTCTTGAAGAACAGCGCCACCATCGTGCAGGACGATTCCGGCATTCCGCTGGCGAGCTATGATGCGAGAGCGTGGCGCTTCTTTCCGTTCGGGCGATATGCCGGGCCGATCGACAAGTTTCCGGGCATGTACCAGATGAGCTACGCCAGATTGTTCGAGCGGGCACAGCCGCTGGAGTTCGGCATCGGCTATCGCTGGCGCACGCGGGAGTCGAACGTCCTGCTCTCGATGCGATCGCCCTCTGCCGATGCAACGATTTCAGCCGAAGCCACAGGACCCGGCGAGACCGCTCCGCCGCCCCGCGCGCGGCGCGCGCCGCGGGTGCCGGAGCCCATTCCGGTCTATCCGCCACCTCCGCGCCGCGACGAGTTCTTCCTGCTGCCGCGCTGGTAGGGACGTCGATCGTCCCGGTGAGAGAGCCGCGCTTGCGGCCGCGTTACCAATGCACGCTTTGGCTCGGCACGATGTAGGAGGTCGTCGTCGGGGGCAGGGTGGTGCTGTCGGCAAGATAGCGCCAAGCGCCGATGATTGCGATCAGCAGGGCGAGGATGCAGAGCAGATCGATCTGTCTGGCGTCGTGGCTGATGTGACGGTCGCCGCCCTGATCGGGGCCGATGCCTGTGCGGGATCGGCGCGATCTCGGGTTGATCGTCCAGCGCATGGTTGTTCCTCCCGAAACGGAAGTTTCAACATCAATGCAAGGTCCGCAGCACCGTTCCTTCGAACGACCCGCTCCACATGAGACTAATCCTAGCTCGAAACTCTTCCAGTCCGATTTGCTTCAAATCAAATGATGCATACGCTCGCTACGTTGCGCTGCATCAGCCCGGTCCGTTGACGCCGCGCCAGCGCGCGTAACGCCACGGCAGATACCAACGCGCCTGCGCAGGTATCTCGGCTGGGACGTTGTCGATGCCGGACGTGCCGAATGGCTGGCAGCGCAGCAGCCGCGCAAGCGTCATCCATCCGCCTGCCCAGAGTCCGTAGCGCGAGATGGCTTCATCGGCATAGACCGAGCAGGTCGGCAGATGCCGGCAATTATAGCCGACGAGGGGCGACAGCGTGTGGCGATACAGCCAGATCAGCGCGCGGGCAGCGCGTCGCGGCATAAGCGACAGCGACCCTGACGGGATGTGCGCAGAATGGCAGTTCTGATCGGAGCATGAGTGCTTCATGGGCGCAGTGCCGGACTGATGTGCGCCTTGTGATCGGTTCCTCGGCAGGAACAGCGATCTCGCGCGCTCGTGTGATGATGTGATGCAACAATGGCCGGTTTTCAGCGGCGCTGCGGTGCGGCACACCTGGACGCTCGGGGATTGCCCGGATACGTTTCCAGGCAAGGATGTGACAGACTCATAACGGATTTGAGGCTGATTTGTCAGGTCTTGCCGCGACGACGACGAGGGACTGCGTACCGAGCTTGACGGGGGGAACGGAGTGCAGGTGAAATTGCTGCGGTCGCGTGGATTGCGCTGGATGCTTCTCGGTGTTGGAGCGCTGGCTGTGGTGCTCGGGGGCACTGTCTCCATCATGTCCAATTCGGCGCGCGCCGGTGGCGCGCTCGAAGAGCGCAAGCTTCCGATGCGGTTCAGCTGGGTCGCCTGCGAGCCGAACTGCGGCTGGGTCAGCGCGGTCGGAATTGTCACCGGCGACAGTCCGAAGGATTTCGAGGAGTTCGCACGGGATCGCGACCTGGCCGGCGCGACCCTGGTCCTCGACTCCAGCGGCGGCTCGGTCAATGACGCGATCACCTTGGGCCGCCGGTTCCGCGCCCTGAAGATGCGCACCACCGTCGGCATGACGCAGCGCCCGAGCCGGGCGACCGAACGACCGAGGATCGTGCCCGAGGCCTATTGCGAGTCGATGTGCGTGTTCCTGCTGCTCGCGGGCACCACGCGCTATGTGCCCGACACGGCGCATGTCCGCGTTCACCAGATCTGGATGGGCGACCGCGCCGACGACGCCAAGGCGGCGAGCTACTCGGCGCAGGACCTGATGATCGTCGAGCGCGACATCGGCCGCCTTGCCAAATACACCTTCGACATGGGCGGCGCCGGCGACCTCCTGCTGCTCGCCCTCAACGTACCGCCGTGGGAGGACCTGCACGAGCTGTCCCGCGCCGAGCTTCGCACCACCAACGTCATGACCACCGAGCTGCTCGCCGACGTGCTGCCGCCGAAGGGCGCGATGCCCTTGGCCGAACTGGCGTCGAAGCGGACGGAGCCGGGCCAGGCCAAGCAGCAGGACCGCTTCTCGGTGTCCTACGAAAAGCCGCTGTCGCGCACCGCTGAAGCGCTTCCGCCGGCCACCGTTGCAGCGACGCCGCAGCAGTAGGCGGTGTCGTCGGGCAGATGCGTCGAGCGCAAGCGACCTCCTCGGCGTGTGGCCTGTCCAGTGGACCTGAAGAACGCTCGGACGTTCGCTGCTTGCTTGCGGGCCAATCTCATTCCAGCCGTGAGCCGGAATCACGTGCCCGACATGCCTTTGCGGATGCTGTTCGCCATGGTGGCCGTCAGCGCCACGACGTTGCAATCGGTCGTAGCCCTTGGGGCGTGTCATACGATTCTGCGCGGAGAATTGGTTCCGGACTCCCGGCCGCAAGATCCGCGCGTCCGAGTTGTCCCGCAAAAGCTTCTGTTCTTCTCGCTCGACGAAATCAGGAGGGACAGTGGCCACCCGGTCGCGACGGCGTTTCAGTCGTTCGCGATCCCGAACGACAGGACGAGCTTTCCTATCCCGTTCGAGCTGGCGGTGCATTCGTCGCGGGACTGCCCGCGAGAGCTGAGCTTGTACGTCTCCGGTTCCAATCGCGAAGGTTTTCACTACGAGTATCCATTGCGGGGCTGGGCGGAAATCAGCCCGGACAAACCGGAATTCCTCAAAGTGATCGTGTATCGGCTGACCTTCTGAGCGCCGGCAGCGCGAGGCTGGGCCGGCCTCAGCTCTGGGCTATGGCGGCCGCCGCGCCCTGCGTCTTGGCCCCCGTCCTGGCCTCGATCTGGCCGATGGCATCGACCACGGCGTCGAAGGTCAGCAGCGTGGAGGCATGGCGAGCCTTGTAGTCGCGGACCGGCTCGAGCAGGGCGACATCGGCCCATTTGCCGTCCGGAGGGGCGCCGTTTTCTTTCAGCATGCGGCGGACGGTGTCGCGCAATTCGCGCAGTTCGGCAGCAGTCGAGCCGACCACGTGGCGGGCCATGATCGAGGAGGAGGCCTGGCCCAACGCGCAGGCCTTCACGTCGTGGGCGAAATCGGTGACGACGGGGCCGTCCATCTTCAGATCGACCTTGACCGTGGAGCCGCACAGCTTGGAATGGGCCGTGGCAGTCGCATCCGGGTGCTCCAGCCGTCCGAGGCGCGGAATGTTGCCTGCGAGCTCGATGATGCGCTTGTTGTAGATGTCGTTCAGCATGTGGCTTCCGTTCCGGAATTCCCGGCGGGTCGGCCTTGGCGGCCGGGTTTCATCGCCCTATATTGCGACTATATGGAAACGATTGGCAGGAATTCCAGCCACATCCACAGGCGTGCGGTGCCAGAGACCTCAGGTCTGCTCGCGCTCCGTCTGGGGGAAACACCTGAGTTCGGGTGACGCTCTGCCGGTGACACTCCGGTCGGGACCGCCGACCGGTCGAACGGAGACGAGATGGACGCTTTGATCAAGACGCTGCGTGGCACCAAGCCGGACGGCAAGCCGTCCGATCCGAAGCTGGCTGGGGAGCGCCCCGCCGAGCTCGATCCAGCCGAATTCCTCGCTGCCGCCGTACGGCCCGACCGGCCGCGCCCGTCGCGGGCCGAGGCCGAAGCCGCGGTCTATACGTTGCTCAACTACATCGGGGAGGATCCGACCCGCGAGGGCCTGATCGATACGCCCCGCCGCGTCGTCGAGGCCTATGACGAGCTGTTCCAGGGTTACCACCAGTGCCCCGCCGAGGTGCTGGACCGCACCTTCGGCGAGACCGCCGGCTACGACGATTTCGTGCTGATTCGCGACATCGAGTTCACGTCGCAATGCGAGCATCACATGATGCCCTTCTACGGTCGCGCGCATATCGCCTATACGCCGGTCGAGCGTGTCGTCGGACTGTCCAAGCTGGCCCGCCTGACCGACATCTTCGCCCGCCGGCTGCAGACCCAGGAGCATCTCACCGCCCAGATCGCGGCTGCGATCGACGAGGTGTTGAAGCCGCGCGGTGTTGCCGTGATGATCGAGGCCGAGCACACCTGCATGTCCGTGCGCGGCGTCGCCAAGCACGGCGCCGTCACCTTCACCAGCCGCTTCACCGGCATGTTCCGGGACAATCCGGCGGAGCAGGGGCGCTTCCTGTCGATGGTGCGATCGCCGCAACGGTAAGCCCAGCAGCATCTTAGCGAGAGTTTCGTGTCCTCATCCTCAGTCGAGCGCGAGGAAGGCCTGGCCTTCCTGCCGAAATTCGACGCGGCCGGGCTGGTCACCTGCGTGACCACCGATGCCGCCAGTGGCGACGTGCTGATGGTCGCCCACATGAACGACGAAGCGCTACGGAAGACCGTCGCAACCGGCGAGGCCTGGTATTTCAGCCGTTCGCGCAATGCCTTGTGGCGCAAGGGTGAGAGTTCGGGTCAGACCCAGCGCGTGGTCGAGATGCGCACCGATTGCGACCAGGACGCGGTCTGGCTGCGCGTCGAGCAGCGAGGAGCGGCCTGTCACACCGGCCGCCGCTCCTGCTTCTATCGCAAGGTGGAGCAAGGCGAGGGCGGTGCCCGGCTGGTGTTCGTCGAGGCCGACCGGCTGTTCGATCCGGCTGCGGTCTATCGCAAGTAGGTCAGAGACCTGCCTCCGGGAATATCCGGGTCGTTCATTGGCCCTGCTCCGGGCGCCGAATTAACTCGCCATTAACCATACCCGCCGCACTTTGCCGGAGATTTCCGGCGCGTTCGTCTGCCAGCGAATCTGCAAACAGCGGGTCTTCACATGTCGGTCGACGCTTCCAACTCCTCACCTGCGGGGCTTCTCGACAACGTCCGGGCGAAGGTCGCCGGGGTCATCAAGCAGGCGGCCGATACCGTCGGCACCAGCTTCGAATATCTGTTGTCGACGGCAAAGATGGAGTCGGACTTCAACCCGACCGCTGGCGCATCAACGTCTTCGGCCCGGGGGCTCTACCAGTTCATCGACCAGACCTGGCTCGGCACGGTGAAGCAGGCCGGCGCCGATCTCGGCTATGGCCAATATGCCGACGCCATCACCCGGACATCGTCCGGCGACTACACCGTCGCTGACCCCGCGATGCGGCAGGCGATCATGAAGCTGCGCGATGATCCCAAGGCGTCCTCCGCGATGGCTGCGGCGCTGACGCAGTCCAACAGCTTCCAACTCACCGGCATGATCGGCCGGCGGCCGAGCGACGCCGAGCTCTATATGGCGCATTTCATGGGGGCGGGCGGCGCGGCCAAGCTGATCACCAGCGCCCAGGATACGCCGAATGCTTCGGCCGCCCGGCTGTTTCCGAGCGCGGCCGCCGCCAACCGCCCGATATTCTACGATCGCGACGGCCAGGCCCGCAGCGTCTCCCAGGTCTATTCGGTCCTGAGCACGCGCTATTCCGGCGCAGCCAATTCTTCGACCACGCGCGGGGCGCTCGCGCTCTATGGCGGGGCAACGACCAATGTCGCTGCCAACGCCGCCGGCGGAAGTGCGTTGCCGACGACGGACACCGCGACCTTTCTCTCGATGTTCCCGGACGCGCGCGGCTCGACCCAAGCGGCAGCCGTGACCGCCACGGCATCGACCGCCAGCCGCCCGGCCGATCCGATGTTCCGCTCGCTGTTCCAGGTCGACGGCCAGTCGGAGTCCACCGTGTCGCCGACGGTGCGCGAATTGTGGGGGCGCTCCTCGGTGGCAAGCGCCGGGTCTGCCGACGTCAGCAGCAACAATGCCGGCAGCAACAACAATGGCAGCGGCACTGGTCAGCGCAGGCTCGACCTGTTCAGCGACCCCCACGGCACCTTCTCGGGCTGACGCCCCAGCGGAGCCAGGTCCGAGTCATTGATCCAAAAGATCTATTTCGAGCGTTCGGCCGCGGCTCTTGCGGCCGGACGTCGCCATGTTTTGTCCGTTGGACTACGGCGAATTGGATAGGGTAGAGGTATCATAGTATGTTTTTCATTTCCGACCTTAACAAAACATCAACAAAACCAGCGACTTATGGTGAACGCTTTGTTAAGCGTCGTGGTTTATTTTCGGTGCTGTTGAGGCCCTCGTGGCCTTGTTTGCAAGTTGCGTAAGCCGGAAAGACCATGATCGTTCGGCAGTTTCTCAGTTGGGTCAGAACCGCGCCCGCCGGTGAGCGGGCAGAGGCCACCAGGGCTCTCGCGCGGGCGTGGTTGTTGTCGGATCTCTGCGATGAGGATCGCGGCGCCGCCGAGGGCGCGCTCCTCATGCTGCTGGATGATCCGTCGCCGCTGGTGCGGCAGGCCATGGCGGAGGTGTTTGCCCGCTCGGAGGAGGCGCCCGCCGCCATCGTCCAGGCGCTGGCCACCGACCAGCCATCCGTCGCAGCCATCATCCTCGAACATTCGCCGCTGCTGATCGATGCCGACCTCGTCGACATCGTCGCGACCGGCAACTCCGAGACGCAATGCGCCATTGCCCGCCGCATCGGCCTGCCGGCGCCGGTCTGCGCCGCGATCGCCGAGGTCGGCAGCGCGGCGGCTGCGCTCGAGCTGATCGAGAATGCCTATGCCGAGCTTGCGCCATTCTCCTGGGATCGCATCGTCGAGCGGCACGGCCATCTCGCCGCGATCCGCGAAGCCATGCTGGTGCTGGACGATCTGCCGGCAGCGACGCGGGCGGCGCTGGTTGACAAGCTCTCCGAGACGCTGGCGCAGTTCGTGGTCGCCCGGAACTGGCTCAGCGCCGACCGGGCAGGGCGCATCACCAGCGAGGCGCGCGACCGCTCGACCATCAACATCGCATCGCGCTCGCGCGGCGAGGAGTTGCGCGGGCTCGTCGCGCATCTGCGCGCGACCTCGCAACTGACTGCCGGTCTGATCCTGCGGGCGCTGCTCTCGGGCAATGTCGAATTGTTCGAGATCGCGCTGTCGGAGCTTGCCGACATGCCGCGGGCGCGGGTGTCCGCGCTGCTCAACGATCGCGGTCGCGCCAGCCTGCAGGGATTGCTGCGCAAGGCCGGCATTCCCGACACCACGTTCGATGCATTTGCCGTCGCGCTCGAGGTCTGCCGCGAGAACGGTTTTGCCGACACGCTCAGCGGCGCGGCCATCCTGCGCCGCAAGATGGTGGAGCGCGTGCTCACCCATTGCGCGACCGACCGCGATGCTGCCGCACCGTTGCTGATCCTGCTCCGAAGGTTCGCTACCGAGTCGGCCCGCGACGAGGCCCGCGAATTCTGCGACGAGGTGATGGCCGAGGATTTCGTGGCGGGGCTGGAGTTCGGGCTGATCGCAGCGTGACGCGCGATCCGCGGCCCCGCGGCGACTACGTCAGGAGGGCGGGCCCCTATCTCAGGGTCATTCCGGGGCGCGCGTAGCGCGAGCCCGGAATCCATCACCCCGAGCGGGCGGGTGGCGAACACACGCGCGACCGCCACCTCGTATCACACATCCTCCTGTAGCTATGGATTCCGGGCTCGCGCTACGCGCGCCCCGGAATGACGCGGAGAGAGTGCGCTCGAAGTTTGCGGTGGGGTTCGCAGTCAACGCTATTGAAGAGCGTCCGTTGTTTCGCCGCGTCTTGAGCGCCAACCCTTCGCGATTACGGCTGGTCGCTCGGCACCAGGCTCGGCGCCAGGATCGCTTCGAGATGCTCCGGGCGGTTGCGGTTGACCTGAACCAGGTAGTCGTCGGCGACGCGGCGCAGGCGCCGGCTCAATTCGCTCGCCACCGTCGCACTGTCATATTTCGTATGATCGTGCACGATGGCCTGGATGGCGTTGACGTGATGCTCGAACAGCTCGGCCGGGACCTTGTCGAGATCGGGAGCATGCTCGATGATCCGGCACAGGCTGTCGGCCACGGCCGCGGCCGCGGGATAGCCGAAGGTCGCGGCATCGCCCTTGATGTCATGGGCGGCGCGGAACATCTCCTCGCAGGCGTCGTCGTCGAAGCCATCCTTCAGGACGGCCGCGTAGGCCTTCGACAGGCGCTCGGCCTCGGTGTCCATCCACGACTTGAACTCGCCGGACAGCCCGGCGAGGGCTGCTTCCGCCCGTGCGATGGGATCGTCGAGATCCTTCTCCTCGGCGCGGCGCAGCACCTTCTTCAGCGGATTGGGTTGCGTGATCACATGGTGCGAGGCGTAGGTCTTGACCTGGATTGCCGGGGCCTTGTCTTTCGCCATCTCGATATCCTCAGGTGATGCCGACCAACGCAAACTTGTGGACGTGAAGACTCATAGCCGAGGAGCCGGCCGTGCTGCTCGGCGATTCCAGGACGACGTTAACAACGGCTCACTGCTGCGCGCCTAAACTGCGGAGCGCGCTTTATCCAGAAGTGACGGCTGCTGGAAAATCTCGGCCTCGCCGCCGATGCGGCGCTCGGGGCCGATATAGGCGGTGTTGGTGTTGCGGCGCCGGTCCGGGCCGAAATAGGTTTTCGTCTTGATGAAGGGCCGGGGATTGGCGACCACGTTGAGAATGCGCTGATAGAGGCCCTTCGCCGAGATCGGCTTGGCGAGAAATTCGGTCACGCCGGCGTCGCGCGCCACGGTCACGCGGCGCTTCTCGGAATGACCGGTCAGCATGATGATCGGCGCGTAGGGATTGCCCTTGGCTTCCGGCTGCCGGATCATCTGCGCCAGCTCGAGGCCGTCGAAGATCGGCATCGCCCAGTCGGTGATGACGATGTCCGGCGAGAAGTGGGTGTACATTTCGAGCGCGGTGGCGCCGTCCTCGGCCTCGTTGACCTCGCGGGCGCCGAACGAATGCAGCAGCGTCCGCAGGATGCGGCGCATGTGCGGATTGTCGTCGCAGACGAGGAAGCGCAGCTTGTTGAAGTCGATGCGATACATTGGGCCGGCCTGAAGGCATCACCGGTGATGGTGGTCAACGCGCATTAACCATACGGAGCGCCGGGTTAACAAAGCGTTGCGGAGTATGGTGTTTCGAGCGGACGTGCCGCTGTCTCCGCATGTCATTCCGGGGCGCGTCGCGCAGCGGCGCGAGCCCGGAATCCATAACCCCGAGCGGGGGGTGGCGAAGGCAAGCGCCACGACCTGTGCCTCACACCATCCTGTGGCTGTGGATTCCGGGCTCGCTCGCCGCCTTCGGCGGCGCGCGCCCCGGAATGACGTCGGAGAGAGCGGGGCATCGTCCCGCGACACACTGGCGGCGGTTAGAAGAAAAGTTCTAATACCCGAACTGCTCGCTCAGGATCCGCTCTTCCAGGCTGTGGCCGGCGTCGAACAGCATCCGCATCGAGATCGTCTTGTCGGAGAGCACCTCGACGCGCCTGACGTTGCGGACCTCGTCATGGTCGGCGACCGCCGCGACGGGCCGCTTGTCGCCTTCGAGCACCTCGACGATCACATAGGCGGTGTTCGGCAGCAGGGCGCCGCGCCAGCGCCGCGGCCGGAACGCGCTGATCGGCGTCAGCGCCAGCAGCGCCGCGTTGATCGGCAGGATCGGGCCCTGCACCGAGAGATTATAGGCGGTGGAGCCGGCCGGCGTCGCCACCAGCACGCCGTCGGCAATCAGCTCGGGCATGCGCTCGCGCTCGTCGATCAGGATGCGCAGACGCGCGGTCTGCGCGGTCTGGCGGAACAGGTAGACCTCGTTGATGGCGTGGTGAATGTGGACCACGCCGTCGGCGTCGGTTGCCCGCATCAGGAGCGGATGGATGACCGACTCCTGCGCCGCCTCGAGCCGGCCGTGCAGATCGATCGTGCTGAACTCGTTCATCAGGAAGCCGACGGTGCCGCGATGCATGCCGTAGATCGGCTTTCCCGACCGCATGTGATCGTGCAGCGTCTGCAGCATCAGTCCGTCACCGCCGAGGGCGACCACGACGTCCGCGAGGTCCGGATCGGCGTTGCCGTACAGGGCGCTCAGCTGCGTCAGCGCCGCCTGCGCTTCGGCACTCGGACTCGCGACGAAGGCGATCCGCTCGTATCGCTTGGGCGTGGTCATGCGTCGCTCGGGCTCGCTGGTCGGTTGAAGCGCCGTGTCGTCTAGCCGACCTTGGCCGTGCTTGTCCATCGCGGCCGGTATGGTGGGGCAATGGGGCCGGGATGAGGGCCGATCTCGCTCGGAAATGGGCTGAGGATGCGGCATTCGTGACGGATGATGTCTGGCGCAAGCAGCCATTGCCTTGGCCCGGATGAGCGCAGCGATGTCCGGGTTCTCCAGAGGGACTGAGATGACCCCGCATGTCGCTTGCGCTCATGCGGGCGGCGAGACCGTCATCGTCAGGTCATTTTTCCTGCAAGCTGCGGATGGGATCCCAGTCGACGGTGCCCCCTTTGAGGGCGGCGGCGACGCGTTGGGCAAACAGCGCGCTGGGGGTGTCGCGCGCAACTGCCGGCGCGAAGCAATCGGCGGCCTGCGGCAGCTCGCCGGCCCGCCAATGCGCGAGGCCAGCCGCGTAGCCAGCGAGCAGAGCGTGCTCCGGCGCGGAGAGCTCGGCAGCACGGCCATGCAGCTCGTAGATCCTCAGCGACTGCTCGCGGCCCTTGACGCGGATGGTGTCGAGCTCGCGCCAGGCAAACTCGTCGCCGGCGCGCGCGACCGTGCTGTGGGAGCCGATGATCGTGGTGCCGTAGAACTTGTTGGCGCCTTCGAGACGCGAGGCCACGTTCACGGCGTCGCTCATGACGGAATAGTTGAAGCGGCGTTGCGAGCCGAAATTGCCGACCAGCGCCGCGCCGCTGTTGATGCCGATGCGTTGCGCCACCTTGATGCCCTGGAAGGCCGTCGACGTCAGGTTGAGCTCGGCGAGCTTTGCCTTGCAATCGAGCGCCGCGCGCGCGGCGCTGCGCGCATGGTCGGGATCGTCGAGGGGAGCGCCGAACACGGCGACGACGGAGTCGCCGATATATTTGTCGACATAGCCGTCATGGCTCTCGATTACGTCGGTCATCGCTGACAGATATTCGTTGGTCAGTGCCATCAGCTGCTCCGGCGACATCTGCTCCGCGATGCGCGAGAAGCCTTCGATGTCGGAGAAGAACACGGTGACCTCGCGGGTCTCGCCGCCGAGTTGCGGCAGCCGGCGCGAGGCCAGCATGCGGTCGATCTCGCGCGGTGCGAGATAATAGGCAAAGCTCTTCTGCAGCAGCCGGCGGTCCTTGTCCGTCACCATGAAGCGATAGAAGGTGGTGGCCGCCAGCGCGAGCACGCCGGCGGCCAGAGGTTCTGCAATGGGCAGCACATGGGACTGGTTGAAGAGGGCGGTCGCGATCGCTGTGTAGAGCACGGCCAGCGCGGCCAGGATGGCTGCTGCAAAGGTCGGCCGCAGCAGGCGCGCGAGCAGCGCGGCGGCGAGCCCAAGTGAGGCCGTGATGGCGAAGATGGCGGGCCGGCTCAGCTCGATCGCGGCGTCCTGCCGCACCAGGTTGTTCACCGCTGTCGCATGGATGTAGACGCCGGCGATCGTGCTGCGCGCGAACGTCTTGGCGACCTCGCGCGGTTCCAGCACGCAGCGCGGGCGGCGCGCGCCCTCGGCGCGGGTCGCGAAGCGCTTCGAGGTCAGCCGCCGGTCCTCGATGCCGACGGTGCCGACCAGGACGACCTTGCCGGCGAACTCGCGGCGGAAATAATCCTTGTCGCCCTTGAGGGCGCAGGCGCGCAGATCGGCGAAGGAGTAGGTCGGAATGTCCTGGGCGCCACCGGCGAAGTTCAGCGTCATCGTGCCGGGTACGCTGCCGGGAACGCGGTAGTCGCCGAGCGTCACGCCATCGGCGGCGATCACCGGGGATCGACCGGTCGCCCGCGCGGCCAGCTCGAGCGCCATGCTCGGGATCGTCTTGTTCTCGGCCGACAGGGTCAGCGGATGGCGCCTGACGACATCGTCGTTGTCGGTGTAGGTGTTGAGCGGCCGCAGATTCTGCTGCTGTCGCACGGCGATGCGTTGGCCGGGGGCGGGAAGGATGGGTGGCTCGCCGAAGATCTCGCCCAGCACCACCTTGCCGCCGGCGGCCGCTGCCGCCAGTGCGCGCAGAAACTCGCGGTCGAAGCCGCGCGTCTTCTCGCCCAGCGTCGAATCGCCGAGCGGAATCTCCGACTGCTCGATCGAGGTCTGAAACACGATGTCGAAGCCGACGGCCTTGGCGCCACCCTCGAGCGTGGCCGTCAGCACCCGGCCGATCTCGCCGGTCCAGGTCAGGAGCGGCGCGCCTTTGAAGGGCGCGGCCTGGTAGCTCTCCTCGTCGATCGCGATCACGACGGCCGGACTGGTGACGGCGTCGTGGCGGTTACCGAATGTCTCGAAGCGCAGCCATGTCAGCGCATCCAGCGACAGGCCGCGGCCGCGCTCGAACGCCGGCGACGCGAGCAGGCCGGCGCAGGCCAGCGCAATGGCGATGACGGCAAGCGCG
The DNA here is from genome assembly GCF_032377575.1 of Bradyrhizobium sp. SZCCHNS2022. Taxonomy (NCBI): domain Bacteria; kingdom Pseudomonadati; phylum Pseudomonadota; class Alphaproteobacteria; order Hyphomicrobiales; family Nitrobacteraceae; genus Bradyrhizobium; species Bradyrhizobium sp. SZCCHNS2022. The sequence goes on from NZ_JAUHHZ010000001.1 coordinate 1,154,645, forward strand.
TCGCGCGTCCGGCGTCCGATCGCCACCGCAAGCTGCTTTCGGTCTCAGTTGAGCCGGATCAATCGACCGACCGCGGGGCCGGGGCCCGCTTTGGCCTGTGCGTCGACCTTGAAGACGAGGCGTGCTGCGCCGAAGCTCGCGACGTAGATGCCGCCCGGCGTCAGTGGATGGCTGGTGCCGGCGAAATCATAGAATCGTCCCTTGTATTGCCGCCCCGTCAGCTCGATCTGCTGGCGCTCGCCGGGCTGGTCGAGCCGCTCGACGATCAGCGTGCCGCGCCCCTTGGCCTCGACGATCGGCGAGGCGCCGTAGATGACGGCCTGCGCCACCGGCGCCGAGTCCGGCCCGATGCTGCGCACGATGGTCGCTGCCACCTCACTGGTCTCGCGGGTGGTCGCCTGAGCATGGCTGGCGTCGCAATTGACGATGTCACTCTTGAGCGCCGCGCCATCCACCTTGCTCTCGCCGGGCCCCACCGTGACGCTGCCGGAGCCGCTGACGGTCTCGCGACGGCAGGACTTGAGGTAGCTCATGACGACGGCCCCATCGGGACCGAGCTTGATCACCTGGCCAGGCGCGACATAGTCCATCAGCTCGGCGCCGGCGACCTCGCCCTGAACGTCCTCGACCAGCGCAGCGGGCGGTCCCGCCAAAGCCGCCGACGGCCCGACGAGCGCCAGGGCGGCGAGCCCGGTCAGGGCTGCGGCGAAGAACGTCCGGTATGTCATGATGAACTCCGTGATCGCACCCGGCGGCGCGCCTTCTGTCCCATGGATAGGACGTCGGACCGGATCGAGAGGTTCGAGCCCATAGCACAACTGGCCGCACCTCGCACCCGCTCCTCAGTGATCTGGATCACGGAAGAGTTGGTTGAGCTTGCGGGTGCGCCGCGGTTCATGCCCTACAGAGGGGTGCTTTCGACCGAGCGGGTCCGGCGCGGGCAGAGGAGTGGGTGTTGATGGCAGGTCTGAAGTCGTTCGTTGCGAGGCGGAGTCTGGCGGCCCTGGTCCTGACCGCACTGGTCGCCGGTCAGCCCGTCCGCGCCCAGGACGCGCCGCCAGCGGCGCAGGATGCCGTGCCGCCCGGCTCGTCCCGCACCAATGCTGCCGGCACGCGCCCGTCCAGCCCTGCGGCGTCGCCGTCGACGGCCGAGCAGCATCGGCTGCCGGCCGATGCCACCACCGCGCAGACGCTCGAGCTGCCCGGCCGCAAGCTGTCGTTCAGCGCCACCGCCGGCTCCATCCGCCTGTTCGATGGCAAGGGCGAGCCCCAGGCCGACATCGCCTATACCTCGTATCAGCTCGACGGCGCTGAGCGCGGCAGCCGTCCGGTGACCTTCTTCTTCAATGGCGGGCCGGGCGCGTCCTCCGCCTATCTGCAGCTCGGCAATGCCGGGCCGTGGCGGATCGGAATCGATGCCGCCCGAGTGACGCCGTCGTCGCAACCGGAGCTGTTGCCCAACGCTGACACCTGGCTCGACTTCACCGATCTCGTGTTCGTCGATCCCGTCGGCACCGGCTACAGCCGCTTCGTGGCGTCGGGCGACGAGGTCCGCAAGCGGTTCTTTTCGGTCGACGGCGATGTGCGGTCACTGTCGCTGGTGGTGCGGCGCTGGCTGGAAAAGCACGATCGCCTGGCGTCACCCAAATACATCGCGGCCGAAAGCTATGGCGGCATCCGTGGGCCGAAGATCATCCGCAATCTGCAGCACGACCAGGGCATCGGCGTGAGCGGCCTGATCCTGCTGTCGCCGCTGATGGACTTCCGCGACTATTCCGGCTCGAGCCTGGTGCAATATGTCGCGAGCCTGCCGAGCTATGCCGCCGTCGCCAGGCAGACGAAGGGGCCGGTGACGCGGGCCGACCTCGCGGACGTCGAGCGCTACGCGAGCGGCGACTTCCTGCTCGATCTGGTGAAGGGCGAGGCCGATGTGGAAGCGACCAACCGGCTGGCCGACAAGGTCGCCAGCCTGACCGGGATCGATCAGGCGGTCAGCCGGCGACTCGCCGGCCGCTTCGACGTCTCCGAGTTTCGTCGCGAGTTCGACCGCAAGAACGGCCGCGTCACCGGCCGCTACGACGGCTCGGTGCTCGGGATCGATCCCTATCCGGATTCGAGCCATTCACGCAGCTCCGATCCGTCAGGCGAGGTGCTGAATGCGCCGCTCACCAGCGCCGCGGTCGAGCTCACGACGCGCAAGCTGAACTGGCGCCCCGACGGCTCCTATCAGTTGCTGAGCGGGACCGTGAACATGAGCTGGGATTTCGGCCGCGGCATTACTCCACCGGAATCGGCCAGCGACATCCGCCAAATCCTCGCGCTCGATCCCAAGCTGAAGCTGCTGGTCGGGCACGGCCTGTTCGATCTCGCCACGCCGTATTACGGCTCGAAGATCCTGCTCGACCAGTTGCCGGCTTTCGCGCGGCCGCCGCGGGTGAAGCTGGTGGTCTATCCGGGCGGGCACATGTTCTATTCCCGCGATGATGCCCGCAAGGCGTTCCGCAGCGAGGCTGAGGCGCTGATGAAGTAGGGCCGCGCGGCGCGATTTTCTGCACGCGTCGTTGCGATCAGGTCGCGGCTACTCACTGTCTATGCGTCCTTCCTCCGGCGCCCCTTCGGATATTTCCGTTCCATCTCCGCCCTGACCACGCGTTCCGGGCGCACGCGTGCTCCGGCGAGCCAGATCTCGCTGACACCGGATTTGGTGCGGACGCGCCTGACGGCTTCGCCATGACTGGCGTAGCCGGCTGCCTGCACGATGTTGCCGGTGTCGCGCCCGGTCACCTCGATGCGAGCGGCATCGATGAAGGGGTTGAGGAAGACGGGATTGGCGACCATGACCTGCTCGCCGAACGGGACGAGATCGATGGCGCCCCACAGCGTCCACCAACGCCCGGTCCAGTCACGCGTCCGGCGTGACGGCGCGCCGTGGGTGGCGAAGGCCTGCAGGATGAACTTGATGCCGTTGGCCCAGCCCGGCGCCCAGCCATCGACGGCGTTGGTCAGCACGGTGATGGTGATCTCGCGAGCCGGAATCACCGACGTCCGCGAGATGTAGCCCTGGAAGCCGCCGCCGTGGCCGAACCAGTCGAAGCCGGCGGTCGTGCCGCTCATCAGCGCCAGACCGTAATGGGCTTCTTCGACGTCCTGGGGGACGCGCCACTGCCGGCGGATCATCTCGCGTCGGCTCGCGACCGTCAGCAGACTCTTTTTGGAATTGGGCGCGAGCTGCGCGAAGAACCGCGCGGTGTCGGCTGCGGTCGCGACCATGCCGGCCGCAGCCATGATGGCGTTGGTCGGGTTGTCGCCGGGAATCACGACGCGGCGTCCCACCGGCACGACGCGGGAATGGCCGCGCGCGAACGGCACCGACTTGCCGAGCAGCGTCATGTCCGGCGCACTCTCGCGCAGGGACAGCGGCGTCATGATCTCGCGCTGCAGCCAGGACGGGTAGGGCTCACCGGTAATGGACTCGATGACCAGGCCGAGCAGGCCGTAGCCGTGGTTGGAGTATTTGAAGCGGCTGTTCGGCGTGATCGCCGGCGGCAGCTTCAATTCGGCCAGCAACTCGTCCTTCCCCAGATAGGGCCGGCCATCGGTGAACTGGCCGGAATCCTTGCCGTCGCGGATCAGGCCCGCCGTGTGCGAGAGCAATTGCCCGAGGGTGGCCGCGGCGACGTCCGGATGCAAATCCGCGACATGATCGCCGACGGGATCGTCGAGCTTCAACCGCTTCTGCTCGCGCAGACGCATGATGCCGGCGGCCGTGAATGCCTTGGTGTGAGAGGCGATGCGGAAGCGATGCCGCGGCGTCAGCTTCTCGCCGCTGTCGAGATTGGCATGACCATAGGCCGCCTCCAGGACGATCTCGCCGCGATGGGCGATCGCGACGATGCAGCCGGGCTGTCCGGAGACCTCGACCTGGAATGCCAGCCAGTCCTTGATGTAACCAATCGCTGCGCCAAGCCAGGGCTCCACGACGCCGTCTCCATCTGGTGGCGCGAACGGTCGTGCGCCGATGCATCATCATGACCGGAGCACCGGCGCTGGACAAGGAGGGCAACGAGATCAACGAGATCGGCGCAACGAAAATGGCGCAACCCTTTCGGGTTGCGCCACTGTCGAGATCGGATCTGATCCGATCGCGCGTCAGTAGACGAGGCCGGTGCCCGGCTGCTTCTCGAGCGCGTCGGCCAGCGAGCGATATTCGGCGCTGTTGGTGCCGGCGAGCTGCGCCACCTTGTCGAGGTGGTACTTGGCCTGCTCGCGGTTGCCCTGCTCGAGCTGCCACAGGCCGTAATACTGCCAGGTGCGCACGTGGTTCGGATCATCCGCCAGGGCCTGCTCGTAGTACTGCTTCGAGGCCTGGTAGTTGCCGAGCTTGCGGTAGGAGTAGCCGATCAGGTTGGCAACGTCGGCAACGTCCTCGCGGTTCAGCGCCTTCAACTGCTGGATCGCAGTGGCATAGTCGCCGCGATCATAGATCGAGGTGTAGGCCGTGCGATAGGCGGCGAGGAACTTCGGATCTTCGATGCTCGAGCTCTTGTCCTTCTTCTTCTTCGAATCCGAGGCGGGCGGCGCTGACGGGGTCTCGCTGCCAGCCGCGTAGGCCTTCGACAGAAGCAGCGGCCCGGAGGCCACGGCCATGGAGAACAGTGCCAGCGTGGCGATCCTGAGCGCAGACTTTTTCATTCGTATCTCCCGAGTTGTCGATCCAACAGGTGACTGCATGCGGAGAAGAACTTCCGCAGCTGCGAAATATTCCCGGCCCTTTGCGCGGATTTTGCGCCGCGATCGGTGCATTATACTGGCCACATAATGACAGGCTAGTCATCTCGATGACTATCCCTTCATCTCAATGAACCGAAAGCCCCGCTTTACTTCAGAGGGGGTTCAGTCCCGGTTCCTTATGGTCGTCGTCATGATCACGAGCCCATCCACTCTGGATGGTGCCTCGCAGATCCTCTCACCACGGAGACGACCATGCTGAAGTCAATGTCCGTTGCGCTGCTCGCCGCGTCGATCCTGGCTGCGCCCGCTTTCGCCGCGGGCCCTGCGAAAACCGAGACGCCGGCGAAGCCGAACCAGATCACCGGCTCGACCACGGGGACCGGGAAGGCTGATGCGACGAAGACCGATGCGACCAAGACCGATGCGACCAAGTCGGATGCGACGAAGCCGGGCGGCATGCAGTCGGGCAACAAGGCCAACGAGATGAAGCCGGCCGACGGCAAGGGGAAGGGCAAGCCCCACGCCTCGCTGCGCCGCCACACGCACCGGCATACCGCGCATCTCCGCCATCACGACAAGGTGAAGGTCTCGCATGCGATCAGCCACAAGAAGGTGAGCTTCAAGCGCGTCACTCCGGCGACCCGCCGCGGGTGAGCTCGCGTCGCCTGCGATCGCCGACGCCTCGGCGCGTCGGCGATCGCGACACGCTGTCCCTTGCCGCAGTCACCGGTCGTCGCATCCGCCATTGTCCTTCGCAGCTTCCACGTCCGCTCCTGCGGGCCGATTTCCCTCATTGGCCGCTTTGAGCTAGAAGCCGGGTGACGCGAGAGGGATCGGGCGAGACGGGCGCGTGGCGATGGGGACGAAGAGCTGGTGGCCGGCAGTTGCGCTGGTGCTGTTGCTGGCAGGTTGTGCCAGCGGAGGGCCGGCGGCCTTCGTGAGCGAGGACAATCGCAGCATTTCCTACACGGGTGATCGCGGAGTGTCGGGCCAGCCGTTCCCCGCGAACTACCGCAGCGAGGTCTTGGCCTATCTGCGCACCTACCTGAACAATCCGGTCGGCGTGCGCGACGGCGTCATGGCCGAGCCGGTGCAGCGGACGGTCGGCGGCCGGCTGCGCTATGTCAGCTGCCTGCGCTACGCGGCCCGTGACTCTGACGGCAGCTACCCACCGGCAAAGGACCGTGCGGCGATCTATGTCGACGGCCGGTTTGACCGGCTCATCGAGGACGCCGGCGAGCTGTGCGCCGGCTCGACCTATGCGCCGTTTCCCGAGCTGGCCAGCCTGACGCGGTAGGTGTCGGGCCCTGCTTTCCGCACACCTGCCACGACGTCGCAGCGGGTTGCGGAGGCGTCGCGGCGATCACAAGTCAGGGATGGGTTCAAACGCTTTGCCGCCTCACTGCGACCAAATGTCGGGCGATGCGTGCAGCTTCACGAAATCTTCGGGAAGCCTATGGAACAAAAGGCCTTTGTTGCTCGCTGGTGACACGCATTGGTTAATCACAGCTGCGTCACCGCCATCGGGCAACCCAAATGCGGCCACGATGTTCGATAGATGTCGCAAATGAATAACGGGGACGTCCCATGAAACGCGTTTTCTCGAGTGCAGTCGCTTTGAGCGCTCTCGCTTTGACGGCGGGCGCCGTTCCGGCTTTCGCCGCCGACATGCCCGCGCGCACCTACACCAAGGCGCCGCCCATGACGCCGCCGCAGGCGATCTACAACTGGACCGGCTTCTATGTCGGTGGCCATCTCGGCGGCGCCTTTGCCGGCGGCAACGGTCTCGAAGGCAACGACGGCCGATTCCTCGGCGGCGTTCAGGGCGGTTTCGACTACCAGTTCGCGCCGAACTGGGTGTTGGGCATCGAGGCCCAGTACAGCTGGATGGACCGCAACACGACCAATTTCGGCTTCCCTGGCGCGACGACCGTGACCTCGACCGGCGCCAACCAGCTCGGCTCGGTGACCGGCCGTCTCGGCTACACCTGGGGCCCGGCGATGGTCTATGCCAAGGGCGGTTATGCTTGGCGCGACGGCAACGCGCTGGGCGTGAACGTCGCAGGCGTTCCGGCTGGCTTCACCACATCGGGCAATGCCAAGGACGGCTATACTGTCGGTGCCGGCCTTGAATACATGTTCGCGCCCAACTGGTCGGCCAAGGCCGAGTACCAGTACTACAATTTCGGCAACACCACCTTCACGGGTGGCCCGGCTCCGGTCGTGGGCAGCCGCTTCAACAACGAAGACCATACGGTCAAGGTCGGTGTGAACTACCGCTTCGGCTGGGGTGGTCCCGTCGCCAGCAAGTACTGAGCAGTCGGCCGGTCTGGCCGGCGAACGACAGTTTGTCACACGCCCGCGCCTCGGTGCGGGCGTTTTGCTTTGAGCGCGGTGAGGACGGAGTGGTTTCGAGACCGCTCACGCAGTGCAAAAAAATTTTCAAACCTTCGTGAAACTTTCGCCATCAGTCGTTATTATGAGTCCGCCGGTTTGATGGATCATCCCACATGCGTATCTTGTTGTCCGTGCTGTTGTTGTCGGCGGCTGTTTTGCCGTGCTCCGCCCAGACCGTCCTGAAGTCCGAACCGTTGATGCTTGCCCCTTACGAGGTTGCGCTGGTGCAGACCGCGTCCTGCCCGTCGGGAAAGGTGCTGAAGGTGACCGGTGCGATCCGCGGCGTCAGCCGCAAGCGCGCTTGTGTCGCACTTCCGTCCGAAACCGCCTCGCTGGCGACGGCAACGCCGTAAGTCAACTCGGACTTCATGACAACGCGACAGCGAGCAGCCTCCGGCTGCCCGCTGAGCGCCGTCCGTCGCTAGATCATGTCGTCAAGAGCCTGCCGCAGGGGCCTGCCTTGGGCCATGGCAAGGCCTCGGTCGCAGTTGCGCAGACAGACAGCGAGTCTGGTGATCGACCGCATCCCGGATGACCTCGCCCTCCAATTGAAGCGATCGCCCACGGTTTTTCGATCGCGACCGCTGCGCGAAATCCCCAGGTAAGGGCCCGCGGCCTGCTTCTGCGATCACGACGCGAACGGGATGTTGAACTCCTGCTCGGCTTCCGCACGGTTCCGCCAGGGATCTTCCTCAGGCTCGGCGGCGCAGGGGCGAATCTCATAGTCGTTGTCGAGCTGTAGATACCCGGCCGAGCGCCGCGCATTGATCATCACGTCCACCACCAGCCCGCTTTGCCGCGCCAAGCGCCAGACATCACCCTCGGTCGGATAGGCCTTGCTCAACTTGGCCTCATTGCAAAACAGGGCATAGGGCATTCCAAGCAGCTCCAGAGAAGCGAAGGATGAACCGACGATGAACAGGGGTTGTAGCGAGACACAGGCGGGTTCGCGGCCGGAAAGCGGCCTTTTCGGATCGGTCGAGTCGTAAACGAGTCCTAAATTTTTGGAAAAAGAATCCGTGGGACTCCGGGGCTAGAATCGCCAGATGGTTAAGTCATGGGAACCGATCTCCACATCTTTTGCGGGCGGATCCAGCTGACACTCACCTGTGGATTGCTGCTCGCTTTCGTCGCCAATGTGGCGCTGCTGTGCGCCTGGCTGTGAGCCGGCATGTCGACTTGCCAAGACACTCGACCATCCGCGGTGGCGCTCCGGCGCTCAGTCCTCGGGGAGCACCGTACCCTCGGCAGAGGCCTTCAGACGGGCCAGCGTTGCGCTGAAATATTCCTGGCGCTCACGGTTGAAGCGCTCCTGATGGGCGCGGAAGCGGGCGACGCGGGCGCGAATCTCGGCCTGCATGTCGCGCTGCAGATCAAGCTGGGAGGCGATGCTGGTGAAGCGCTCAGGGGCGACCGGGCCGGCTCCGGCGACAGCGGTTTCTGGCATTGCAGGCGCTCGCGGTCTGTCGGCCACGGTCGGGGACGCGATTGCCGGTGGCGCCGTTCCTCCGCGCGCGAACGCCGTTTGCTGGGCCGGAGTCACGGCCGGAACGGCAGGCAGCTCGAACTGGGAGAAATCCGCCGGCTTCCCGGTGACCGACTGCACGAAGGCCATGGTCTGCGCGATCAGCGCATCACGCTCTTCCTTCCACGTCATGGCCAGCATCCCCCAGAAGCCGCAATTGCAACAAATGCTCGTTGTGAAATCAAGCTGTAAGACCAGTGACTTCTGGGGATAAGTGAGAGTCCTGGTTGAGATGTGGCAACAATATTGCCACAGTCTGGGCCTGTTTCGTCCCGCCCCCGGAAATCGATACCGTCAATCCGCAGCCGCGGAGAACGTTCCCAGGGCAGGTCGACCGAGCCCGGCTTGACAGCGCGGGGTAGCTCCCGCCTATGACGCCACGGCAGCGTCGGCGTCCGGCCTTCACTGCTTGCAGCCCCTGTACCGCCCCGCGAGATCTCGCAGCTTCTGATGGACAATCCCTCGCGCTCCGAGCGGTCCCGCAAGGCCGCCCTCACTGCCGCCCTTGCGATCATTGCCAGGGATGGTCCGGGGCGGTTGACACTCGACGCCATCGCGCGCGAGAGCGGACTCAGCAAGGGCGGGCTGATGCACCAGTTTCCCAACAAGGAAGCGGTGCTCAAGGCTCTGCTCGAGCAGCAATTCACGCATTTCGACGAATTCGCCAGCAGCTTCAGGGTCGAGGCGGGCAGGGCGACAAGCCAGCCTGAGCTCGCCACCCAGATTGCGATCTCGCGCGAGCTGATTGCGCAGCAGAATTCGGTCGCGCAGGCGATGCTCGGCGCACTCGCTCAGGAGCCTGGCCTGCTGGCCGATGCCCGCGCCAAGGACGCCGAACGGGTGCTCGAGATTCGTGATGAAGCCGTCGACGCCGATCTCGCCGTCTTGCGCTGGGCCGCCGCGCGCGGATTGGCGCTGATGACTCTGCTGCGCGTCTCGCCGCTGGAGCAGGGTGAGATGGATCGCCTGTTCGCGCGCCTGCTCGACGATCGCCAGTGGACCGGGTTCGAGCACAAGACCTGAGCCCGAAATTGGCCCGGGGCCGCCGTCCCTTTCTCGAGCCGCGCTCGCCCATCGTCTCGTCTGAAGCTCTCGCCTGAAGCGCCACTCCCGCGGCGCCGCTCGGCGTTAACCGCACCTTCATCAAACCTATTTACAAACCGTCCGGTCGGTTTTATTTAGGGCTGCTTGTGGCTCGCAACAACCAAGGACAAGCGAGGAGAAGGTGATGACGGTCCGATTTCGGGCGGTAGGCTGTTTGGTGATCGTTGCGGCCGGGCTTTGCGCCGGCTGCAACACGGTGACGCCTGTCGCCTATTCCGAGGTGGCCTCGGCGCGCTATCTGGCCCCCAACACGTCCGACGCGTCCGGACGGATGCCCTACCGTTATGCTGCCGTCGCGGAGTGGCGCAGCTACGACAGGATCATGCTCGATCCGGTCGTGGTCTACCGTGGCAGGGATCACCAGTTCGCCGACATGTCCGATCAGGACAAGGCAAGGCTCGCGCTCTACATGCGCTCGCGCTTTCTGGAAAGCCTGTCGGCGCGCTTTCAGATCGTCAATCAGCGCGGGCCGAACACCTTGCGCGTGCGGCTTACGTTGACGGGGGCCGTCGCCAACACCCCGGTGCTCGGCACCGCCTCGCGCTTCGATCTTGCCGGGGCCGTCTACAACGGCGTGCAGACTGCGCGCGACGGCGAGGGGCTGCTGACGGGCTCGGTGTTCTATGCCGCAGAGATATTCGATGCCGCCAGCGGCCGGCTGCTGAAGGCCTTCGTCAGCAAGCAATATCCCGCGCCCTACGACATCAAGGCCAGCGTCGGTGCGCTCGCGGCTGCCGAAGCGGGGATCGACAAGGGCGCCGACGCCCTGGTCGCACAACTCCAGTGAGCAGGCGGTGCGGATTCCCGCGCCGGGGGCGCGGACGCCACGGTGGGACACCGCCCTTGCTCGCTCGCTTCGGAATCGAGGGCACCGGCGAGCGCCGGGCTGCCGTCAGCGTCGTCATCCCCGCCGCGCGAGCGCCTGGCTCGAGGCCGTCGAGACAACGAGGTCCCTGGACATGACAATGAGATTCGTTCTGCGCGTCGGCTTGCGCATCGTGGTCAGCCTGGTGCTGACGATCACCGAAGGCCGCGGTCACGCCGCTCCCCTCGGCGATCCGCTCGGCACCTGGCTGACCGAGGACGGCCGCGCCCGCATCCGGATCGAGCGCTGCGGCGCGACCCCCGACCGCATCTGCGGCTACGTCGTGTGGATGAAGGAGGCCGCCGATGCCAAGGGGCAGCCGTTCCGCGACCGGCTCAACCCCGACGCAAGCAAGCGTGGCCGCCTCCTGCTCGGACATCAGATGCTGCTTGGTCTGAAGCTGAACACCGACGGCCGCCATGCGGGCGAGGTCTACAATGCCGAGGACGGCAAGACCTATGGCGTCTCGATCTGGCGCGACGGACCGAGGATGCTCGCCGTCAAAGGCTGCCTGATGGGATTGTTCTGCGCCACCCAGGGCTGGGTGCAGGTCACGGATCTGTTGCCCGGCCAGCTCGTGGGGGCAACCGGCCAGGGGGGTGGGCCGGTGCCGGATCCCGAATGGGCCGCGCCCAAGCCGGCAGCCGGGGCCGAGGCGCCGGCGGCAGGAATCAAGACGAGGGCAAGATGAGCAGCTATGCGCGCCGCCGCGACGGCTCGAAGCGCTGCGATCGAGAAAGAGAAACTTGACGGTCGATGGTGCCGGCTGAGGGGATTGAACCCCCGACCTTCGGTTTACAAAACCGCTGCTCTACCGCTGAGCTAAGCCGGCGAATGCCCCGCGAGTGGCGGCGGAGCGCGGCGAGTTGCTCCGAGGCGCGGTGTTCCTACCAGAGTTGATGCGGTGAGGCTACTACCGTCGCAGCTCCCGGCCGACAACTCTGCAGGCGCAAAAAGGGCGGCCGTGGGGCCGCCCTTGTCGACGAGATCGAGGTCCGAGCTTACTGGCAGATGTGCATTGCGCCGTCGCTGCCCTTGAACATGGTGCCGGGGCGGCAGACCAGGCCGTTACGGGTGGCGTAGCTGTTCCAGTCGCCGTAGTAGCCGAGCTGACCACGATCATAGGTCGGCTGGCCATAGCGGTAGGGACCGGGATCGTAGGCATAAGCATCGGCCGTGCGGAACGGTGCGGTCGCGATCGCGCCGGCGGTGCCGATCGCGGCGCCAGCGACGCCCGCGGCAGCGCCGACCGCGCCGGCGGCAACGTCGGCTGGCCAGAAGCCGGTGCCGCGGCGGTTCCAATCATTGTTCCAGCCGTTGTTGTTCCAGCCGCCGTCCGCGCGGTGCTGCATCATCGCGGCGTCCTGGCGGGCCATGTGGTGGCGGTGGTGCATGTCGCGCGCCATGGCCGGGCCGGCCAGCGCGGTTGCGAGCACGGCAGCCCCGAGAATTGCAGATCTGATCATGAATCACTCCGTCGTTGCGCCCCGAACCTTAAGTTCATCCAGCCCGTGCCGTTCCGCCGCGCCGCGGATGTTTTTCCGCGCGCATGGGCTTGGGCAGCTCATCTGGCCTGCGGCTTGCTGTGACCGCGAAGACTGGTAGGCTCGCGAGCAGGGCAGGCGGGGTTGATGCTGGCAATATTGTCTCTGGGTTTTCTGTTGGGCTTGCAGCATGCGCTGGAGGCCGATCACATCGCAGCGGTGTCGAGCATCGCAGCCCGCCGCAGCAAGGTGGGTGACATCGTCAGGCACGGTCTCACCTGGGGCCTCGGCCACACGCTGACGCTGTTCGGCTTCGCCGGTGCCGCATTGCTGCTCGGTCATGTCATCCCGGAGGAGCTGTCGCGCCGGTTCGAGGGCGCGGTCGGCGTGATGCTGGTCGGGCTCGGCGCTCACCTGCTGTGGCGGTTGTGGCGTGAGCGCATCCATTTTCACCGCCACAGCCATCGCGACGGCTCGGCTCACTTCCACGCCCACAGCCATGCCGGCGAGCGGGGATCGCATGGGCGTGCGCCGCACGACCATGTCCACGGGTTTCGCTGGCGCAGCCTGCTGGTCGGCCTGATGCATGGCATGGCCGGCTCTGCGGCACTGCTGCTGCTGGTTGTCGCAGAGGCGCCGACGCCAGCCGCGGGTCTCGCCTATATCCTCCTGTTCGGCATCGGCTCGATGATCGGCATGGGTGCGCTCTCGACCCTGATCGCAGTGCCGATTGCGATCTCCGCGCGGGGGCTGACGATGGCCAATCGCGCACTGCAGGGCGGCGTTGGACTCGTCACCGTCGCGATCGGGCTGCGCACCATCGCTGCCACCACGCTCGGATGATGAGCAGGCGTTAACTGTCCCGTGTGAACCCGTCCGGCGTCTTAACCCGAACGAACGACCTGCGCGTTAGCCTTACCGTCAGATTGACCCGCGCGCTTAACCCATGGCGGGACGCGTTGCGGTATTAGTAGGTTGGCAACCGGGGCGTGAATTCATGCGTTTTGCAACAGCTCTCGCGATTCTGATCGGGTCGACGTCGGCCGCGCTGGCTGCCGAAGGCTTCGAAATCGTGATCCCGCAGCGGCCCGGCGTGCCCGTCGTCATCAACGGCATCGATGCCTCCTATGCCGTCGTGGAGGGCCAGTACGGACTCGGCAAGGGGCACCATATCCAGCCCAGGGTCTATGGCGGTCGCCCGGTCGAGCCCGAGCTCTATGTCGGTCACTACTATCCCACGCTCGGCGCCAAGCCCGGCTATGGCCGCATGGAGATCGAGCCGCCGCCCGATCGCAAGCTGCCGAAGCCTGCCGAGAGCTTTTCCCGTTCTTGGGGCGCTCAGTCCATGATGCAGCCAGCCGAACCCGAGGTGCCGATGTATCCGCCGGCGGTGATCGTCGCACCGCGGGACGGCGGTCCCCGCAACTATGTCAGTCCGCCGCCGGCCTATCGCTAGCGGCCATCCTCGCCAACGAGACCACAATAAAAAACCAGATCATCAGGAGAGAGTAATGCGTGGAGTGATTTCAGGACTTGTCGCCATTGCCGGCCTCGCCGTCGCGGGCAGTGCGCCCGCCGCGGCCTGTGGCGCGACGGCCTGCGCGCCTTGCGGCTATGCCAGCCCATGCGCGCCGACCGTGACCTATCAGCCGGCCTATACCTATCAGCCCGGCTACAGCTACGGTCACGCCGGATGCGGCGGCTGCAGCGCCCATTATGAGCGGCTGCCCGAGCCGACCCGGCAGTACTACTACGTCAACCAGGGCCCGACCTACAGCGGTCCCGGCGCGTTCGCACCGTACCCGGCCTATGAGGAGCGCGCGCTCCCGGTCTATCGCTATCACCATCGCCACCACGCCTATGAGGCGACCCGTGTCGCCCCCGAAGTGGTCTACGCCCAGCCGCACGGCGGCTATCGCTGGGGCGCTTCGTCCTATTATCACGGCCGCCGCGTGCTGCGCCGCTACTACTGATCGATCGAGCCAGCCTTCGTCGCGAACGCCCGTGCGCATCAGCGCGCGGGCGTTTCGTCATCTGGACATCAGCCCGAGCCGGCTCGCGCCGACATAGAGCGCGAGCACTGCGGCGTTGGAGACGTTGAGGCTCTTGATCGCGCCGGGCATGTCGAGCCGGGCCACCACGCTGCAGGTCTCCCGGGTCAGCTGGCGCAGACCCTTGCCCTCGGCGCCGAGCACGAGCGCCAGCGGCTCGCGGAGGGTGACGGCGGCGATGTCCTCAGCACCGGCGCTGTCGAGTCCGACCGTCTGGAAACCGCGCTCGTCGAGCCGGGTCAGCGCGCGGGCGAGGTTCTGCACCGTGATGATCGGCACCAGCTCCAGCGCGCCCGAGGCGGACTTGGCCAGCACGCCGGTGGCCTCCGGGCTGTGGCGGGCCGTGGTCACGATCGCCTTGACGTCGAACGCGGCCGCCGAGCGCAGGATGGCGCCGACATTGTGCGGATCGGTGATCTGGTCGAGGACCAGGATCATGCCCTCCGGTTCGAGCGTGTCGATGTCCGGTGAGGGCAGGGGATCAGCCTCCGCCAGCAGGCCCTGATGCACCGCATCGGGACCGAGCCGCTGGTCGATCTGGCCAGGGCGGACGATCTCCGGTGTCACCTTGGTTTCGATCCGCTCGTCAGCGAGCCGGCGCGCGGCGTTCTCGGTGACGTAGAGCTTGCGAATCCTGCGCTTCGGATTGGCGAGCGCCAGGGTGACCGTATGCCAGCCATAGAGAATGACGGGACCGTCGGGACCGGACTCGCGCTCGCGCCAAGCCTGCTGCCGCTCGAAGCCGCGCGGCTTGCCGGAGAATTTGCCGGGAGATTTGCCGCCTTGGCGGCGAAAAGGGGGCTTACGGTCGCGTTCGCTCATGCACGAGCTTCTGTCACGCCTTCCGGATTCTGGCAATTTGGCACCGCCGAGAGGGGAAAATTCGTCGTCCCTTGGTTGACTTTGAGGGGCCGGTTCGATCATAAGGGCCCCGGTCGCGCGCGCCCCTTCATCCGGGCCCCCGCGGTCTTACCGTCTCAATGGCGCCGCTGGTCGCTCAACCGCTGTTCTCGCGGCCGATCGTCGACTGCCATCGATACGGGGGAGTGTCCCGAGTGGCAAAGGGAGCTGACTGTAAATCAGCCGCCTCATGGCTTCGCAGGTTCGAGTCCTGCCTCCCCCACCATCGGCTTCCCGCGATCTTCTCCCTACTTTCTTGATCGAGTTTATGAATTTTCCGGAATGTGGCAGGGAGTCGCCATTCTGCAACATCGGGTCGATTTTTCGCCGGAAGTGTGGCGAGCTCCATTGCGAGCTGATCGCGGCTTTGTTACCGATACTGTATGTTGAAGATCATACATTCACTCGGTTTCATTTGTGTCGTGGGAATGGGCTTTAGCCCGGCGTTTGCGGCGGAACCCTTCACGATTCAGGACGCCATCAATCAGGCGGTGAAAACCAATCCGGGCGTCGGCGAGGCGGCAGCCAACCGTCGCGCGACGGAATCGGAGCTTCGCCAGCAGCAGGGAACCCTGCTCCCGCAGGTCCGTCTCGATGCGAGCGCCGGCCCTGAAATGCTCAAGCAATATGTCACGCCTGCGCCGAACAATAATGGCCGGTACCTGCGCGGCCGTGAGGCCAGCGTGGTCGTGCGCCAGCTGCTGTTCGATGGATTTTCCTCCATCAACGAGGTGTGGAGACAGGCTGCGCGCGTGGATGCGGCTGCGTTCCGCGTGCTCGAGCGCACCGAGCTGATCGGGCTCGATGCCGCCGAGGCCTATGTGGACGTGGTGCGCTACACGACGCTGGTCGGCCTCGCCGAGAAGAATCTCAAGGTCCATCTCGAGCTGCGCAAGAACGTGCTGGCGCGCTTCCAGGGCGGCCGGGCCGGCGAGGGTGATACCCAGCAGGCGGAAGAGCGCGTCGCTGCAGCCCAGGCCGTGCTCGAGGAATTCCGCCTCAGCCTGGAAGTCGCGCGGGCGAAATATCGCAAGGTCGTCGGCGTCGAGCCGTACAACCTGCGTTTCCCTGGCCGTCTGCCGGACCTGCCGCGTGACAAGGCGGAATCGCTCGACATCGCCTACAAGTTCAATCCGACGCTGCGTGCGGCCGCGGCGGACGTGACCGCCGCCAAGCGCGGCTTCGACGCCACCACCGGCACCTTCCTGCCGACGGTCTCGCTCGAAGGCCGCGCGACCACCGGCAAGGAGTCGATCACCTACAACAACCGCTACGACGAGGTGAGCGGCAAGGTCGTGGCCTCCTGGGATATTTTCAACGGCGGCCAGAATTCGTGGCGCCGTGAAGAAGCCGCGCAGCGGATGATCCAGGAGCAGCAGAAGCACGCGCGGTTGCAGCGCGATGCGCTGGAGTCGATCGACAAGGCCTGGGCGGCCCGCATCATCACCGCCGATCGGGTTGCGGCCCTGGTGCGCGACGTCGAGGCGGCACGCCGCACCTTCATCGCCTACAACAAGGAATATGAGCTCGGCCAGCGCACGCTGATCGACCTGCTGAACTCGCAGAACCAGTACTTCAATGCCAACGTGTCGCTGGTGTCGGCGCGCGGAGTCGTGGTGTTCGCGGACTATCAGCTGCTCGCCGCGATGGGGCAGATGCTGGCCTATCTGAAGACCGGCCATCCGCCGGAGACCGTACCGCTCGACGTCTCTGGCGGCTTCGTCGGGTACCGTCTGCCGCCGCTGCGGCTGAGCGCACCCTCGCCAGGTCCGGCACCGCTGAGCGCCGCAGGTCCGGTGCCGCTGTTCGGCCTGGAAGACGGTGGATCTAAGCAACCTACGCCGATCACCTTCGGTGATCGCTGGGCCTCGAGCGATCCGGCTGATACGTCGCTGTTCGTCGTGTCCGGAAAGTATGGCGGCATCGGATCGGGCGGGCCGGCACCGAAATGAACCTCGCGAAAAGCTGGCGCATACCGCGCCAGCTTTTTCGCATTTACTCTGCGACGATATTGTCACCCTGCTACCGGCAAAGACCCCGAAAAATACGGGTCCTGGCCACAGAATTGGGCTAAACGAAAATCATTAGCAGAATGCGCTGGGTGCAGCCCCGTGTTGCCTGGTTGGCCCGCTGGATTTCCGAGGCATCGTTGAATATTCGTCCGACCAGGTTCGAGCTGGAAGAGGCGCCCGTGCTGCCACAGGCGAGCGCGGCTCCCCCGGCATCCGATCCGCTCAGCGACAGTCTGCTCTACCTTGCAGCTCATCATGGCCGCGCCCTCAGTCGCAGCGCGCTCTTGTCGGGTCTGCCGCTGGAAAGCGGCGTGCTCAGCATCGGCCTGTATGATCGGGCCGCGCGCCGGGCAGGGCTCGAGGCGCAACTGGTCGAACGACCGCTGAGCGAGATTCCCGCGCTGGTGCTGCCCTGCGTGCTGATGTTTCACGACGGCACCACGCGCATCCTGCTGACGATCGACGAGGCGGCCGGCCGTCTCACCATCGTCGATCCATCGCACCGCGAAGCGCCGGCGATCGAGCGCATCGAGACGGTCGCGGCGCAATATGTCGGCTTTGCCTATCTGGTGCGGCCGGCTGCGATCGCCGATGCCCGTGTCGATGCGGCGGGCGAGCTGCCGAAGACGCACTGGTTCTGGTCCGTCGTCAGCCGCTTCGGCGCCAATTACAGCCATGTCGCGATCGCAGCCTTCATCGTCAACATCCTGGCGCTGGCGGCGCCCTTGTTCACGATGAGCGTCTACGACCGTGTCATTCCGAACGGCGCCATCCCGTCGCTGGTTGCGCTCGGCGTCGGCCTGGCGCTGGCAATCGGATTCGACTTCCTGCTCAAGGTGGTCCGAAGCCGCATCATCGACATGACCGGCAAGAAGATCGACGTGGTGCTCGCCGCCAACATCTTCGAGCACGTCATGGCGCTGAAGATGGACAAGCGGCCGCCGTCGGTCGGCATCCTCGCCAACCAGCTTCGCGATTTCGATTCGGTGCGCGAGTTCTTCACCTCGGGCACCGTGGTGTCGGCGACGGACATGCTCTTCGCCGTCGTGTTCATCATCGTGCTGTTCATCATTGCCGGTCCCATCGCCTGGATTCCGCTTCTGATGCTACCCGTCATGATCGCAGTCGGGTTGTTGATCCAGCGCCCGCTCGATCGCGCGATGCGCAAGATGCAGGCGCAATCGGCCGCCCGGCACGGCATTCTGGTGGAATCGCTGAATGGGATGGAGACGGTCCGCGCGGTGGCCGGCGAGAGCCGGGTGCAGACGGTGTGGGAACGCTCGGTGGCGGCGCAGGCGCGCTCCAGCGAGGACGTGCAGTTCTGGGCGTCGATGGCGATGACCGCGGCGAGCGTCGCAAGCCAGTTCTGCAGCCTGCTGCTGGTGGTGGTCGGCGTGTTCCTGATCCTCGACGGCAAGCTCTCGGTCGGCGCGCTGGTCGCGGCCAACATGCTGTCCGGCCGCGTGCTCGGTCCGATCGCCGGCATCGCGGGCCTGATGACGCGCTTCACCCAGACGACATCGGCGCTGCGTTCGATCGACCGGCTGATGTCGCTGGATCGTGAGCGCCCGCCGGAAAAGATCTACGTCGCGCGCGAGATCAAGCAGGGCCGGATTCAGTTCAAGAATGTAAGCTTCGCCTATCCGGGAAGCCAGGCCAAGGCGCTCGACAACGTCTCCTTCGACATCAAGCCGGGCGAGAAGATCGGCATCATCGGGCGCGTCGGCTCTGGCAAGACGACGGTCGGCCGCCTCGCCACCGCGTTCTATCCGCCGACTGAAGGCAGCATCCTGATCGACGGCATCGACATCGCGCAATACGACCCGGCGGATTTGCGCGCCGGCATCGGCTTCGTGCTGCAGGACACCGACCTGTTCTACGGCAAGCTGCGCGACAACATCACGCTCGGCCGTCCGGCCGCGACCGACGAGGAGGTGCTGGAAGCGGCGCGGCTCGCCGGCGTCGAGACCTTCATCGCCGGCCATCCGCAGGGCTACGAGATGATGATCGCCGAGGGCGGCCGCAGCCTGTCGGGCGGACAGAAGCAGGCGATCGGGCTCGCCCGCGTCCTGATCCGCAAGCCGCGCGTGCTGTTCCTCGACGAGCCGACCGCGCATTTCGACGTGCGCAGCGAGGGCGAATTCCTCGAGCGGCTGAAGGTCCTGGCCAAGGGCGACAGGGCCGGCGAGATGTCCATCATCGTCTCGACCCACCGGCCCTCGCTGTTGTCGCTGGTCGATCGCATCCTGGTGTTCGATTCCGGCAAGATCGTCGCCGACGGTCCGACCGCGCAGATCCTCACCATGCTGCGTCCGCAGCCGCCGGCGGCGGCACCGGCCACGAGCCCCGCCGTGAAGCCGGTCCAAGGGACGAGGTGACATGGCGCAGAGTGATTTCGCATTCTCCAACGACATCCGCGCGGCGGTCGAATTGCGCACGCCGAAGACGGCGCGCATGCTGCTGTTCGCCTCGCTGGGCCTGTTCTTCACCTTCCTGATCTGGGCGCATTTCGCCGTGCTCGATGAGGTCAAGCGCGGCAATGGCAAGGTGGTGCCGTCCAGGCAGACCCAGGTGGTGCAATCGCTGGAGGGCGGCATCATCGCCGATCTCCTGGTTCAGGAAGGCGCGATCGTCGAGAAGGATCAGCCGCTGGCGCGCATCGAGGACACGACGTTTGCCTCTCAGTTCGGCGAGATTCGCGAGCGCCGTGGCGCGATGGCGGCGCGGGTGATCCGGCTGGCGGCGGAGACCGAAGGCCGCAGCAAGGTCGAATTTCCCGACGAACTCGTCGCCGATGCGCCGCGCGCGGTGCAGAGCGAGCGCGCGGTGTTCGACGCCCATGCCCGCAAGCTGGCGCAGGACGTCGACGTCGTGCAGCAGCAGGAGCAGCAAAAGAGCAAGGAGATCGACGAGCTCCGGGCGAGCGAGAAGCGGTTCTCGGAGACGCTGGCGCTGCTCAATCGCGAACTGGGGCTGACCCGCAAGCTCTACGAGCAGAAGGTGGTGCCTGAAATCGAGATGCTGCGCGCCGATCGCCAGGCCACCGACATGCGCGGGCAGCTCGCGGTCGTGCAGGCGAGCATCGTGAAGACCGAGTCCGCCGTGCAGGAGGCGCGCGCGCGCCGGCTCAACATCGTCACCGCCTTTCGGGCCCAGGCCGAGGACGATCTCGCCAAGTCCCGCGGCGATCTCGCCGTGCTCGACGAGAACATCAAGTCGGCTCAGGATCGCGTTCGGCGCACCGAGCTGCGTTCGCCCGTGCGTGGCATCGTCAACCGGCTCAACGTCACCACCATCGGCGCGGTCGTCGCGCCCGGCGCCAGCCTGATGGAGATCACTCCGCTCGACGATACGCTGCTGGTCGAGGGCCGCATCCGTCCGCAGGACATTGCCTTCATCCGTCCGAACCACGAGGCGGTGGTCAAGCTCAGCGCCTATGATTCCTCAGTGTACGGCTCGCTGCACGGCCGCGTCGAGCGGATCAGCGCCGACACCATCACCGACGAAAAGGGCGACAAGAACGAGCGCGGCGAGACCTTCTATCGCGTGATGGTTCGCACCGAGAAGAACCACCTCGGGACGGCCGAGCAGCCGCTCCCGATCATCCCCGGCATGGTGGCGACCGTCGAGATCCTCACCGGCAAGAAGTCCGTGCTGGACTATCTGGTCAGGCCCGCCCGGATGCTGCGCGACGAGGCCCTGCGCGAGCGCTGAGCGCGCAGCACCTCGCTCGGGTGAGCGCAAGCGCGGCTGGCTTCTCCTGGAAGGCTCATGCGATCCCGGATGTACGCTGCGCCGATCGAGGCAGCAGCCGGGACGCGCAGCGTTACCAAACCCTGAATCGATCAAATGCAACGCGATCCGGTGGGCTGCGATTAGTTGCGTTGCCAGCTTGGCCGCGGGTTTGACCGCGCCTTAACCGGCCCGAAGCGGCGCCGGCTCTATCCCTGATCCCATAACAACCGGGACGGGGACCGACACGATGATGTCGGCCGATGCCCCGGAGCATACGGGGCGTCAGTGATGTTGCGGATCGATCGGCCGCGGGGAATCCCGCGTGCGCTGGGGCTTGCGCTTGCCTTCTCGGTGGCGGCCGGTTGCGCTGGGGCCGCCTTCGCCGAGACGTCGAGCCGCAGATCCCAGCGGGACAATGCTGATAGTGCACTGTCGGTGCCGCCGCCCGTTCGTTTCTTCACCATCAATGCCGTGCTCGCCAAGCATGATGGCCTGCGCCGCGCCGCTTCAGGCCCGATCGAGGTCGCATCCAACGGCACCGCTGTGCGCGCTGGAATCGGCAGCGATGCGCCACAGGGGCCTGCGGTCCCGGCGCCCAGCGACGAGCCGTTCGGGCTGATGACGTTCCGCGCGCCCGAGGGCCTGCTGTGGATCAAATGGCGGGGAATCCAGGGCGCGATGAGCAGCGAGCGGCTGTCGATCGAGCGCTGCAATGCAGATGATGCGCGATGCTCGGCGTCGGAGCGCATCTTCATCGCGCTCAAGCGCTCGGCCGTGGCGGCCGGCGACGAGCGGGCGCGCGCGGAAATCGTCAATCGCGGCGTCAATCAGGCCGTGCGTTATGTCAGCGACGATCAGCAGCACGGCCTGCCGGACGTCTGGAGCGCGCCGCTGCAGACCCTGCGGAGCGGGCTCGGCGACTGCGAGGACTACGCGATCGCCAAATACGCCTTGTTGCTGGCGGCAGGTACACCCGAATCCGATCTGCGGCTGCTTTTGGTGCGTGACCTCGCCGTGCGGCAGGATCACGCGGTTCTCGCCGTGCGAATCGACGGCAAGTGGCTCGTCCTCGACAATCGGCGGGCCACGCTGATGGAAGGTCGTGATCTGCAATCCTTCATGCCGCTGTTTGCGATCGACCAGCGCGGCGTCAGCCTGTTCGCGGCGCCCTATGCGGAACGCCTGCACCACGAGAGCGAGAGCGATCTCGCGCCGGCGGCCGAGGCGGAGACCGGCGGCGGCTGGCAGCCGGGCGCGCCGCTGCTGCTTTGACTTGCGTCGCCACGACGACTTGTCGTCGCGGCGATTTGCGGTCTTAATGCGCGCGGGAAGCTGGCGAGCGGAGGATTGCAGTGAAGATCAAGCAGGTCATGATGTACGGGGCGTTGGCCCTCGCGGCAGTCGGTGGGTCTGTCGGCAGCGCAGCGGCGCATGATCTCATGTTGCCCGGCGCAGCGTTCGCGATCTCTTGCGACAACGGCGGCAACTATGTGCTGCGTTCTCGTCCCGTGCTCGCGCCCGGGCAAATCGTCACAGGCGAGCTGCGTCTCAGCGCGCATCACGCCATCCCTGTTCGTCTGATCCCAATGGGCAATGGCTACCGCTATGCGGGCCGCGGTGTGTGGCTCGACGGCATCAATGACCAGGCGATGTTGTACCTGCGCAAGTACGAGCCGATCCCCTGCGTCGTCAGCCGGATCTGACCGCTCCGGTCTTTTTCAATCTTTCAGAAGAATAACCCCCGTCTCCCGCAAATAATTCGCGGGAGGCGGTTCCATTTCGTCGATTTTGAGGCGTTCCTGCCTTATTCGCACGCCGCGCGCGGTGCCCTTCGACAAGTATAGCCGGCCCGAATACCTGAGAGCCCGGCCCAGATTAATAGAATAGACCCGTTCTATTCTTGAGTCCGATCCCGGACGTCCCGCAGTCCCCAAGCATTTCCGCCGGCCCGTTGACCTTGGTAAACGCGGCTGCACTTGACTGCATTTACCCAAAGTCCCTAAAGTCCGGTTAAGAGACGCTGGTAATATTGACCCGAATTAAACTTTAATAATAGTTTAATCGCAGAAATGGGAGCGCCACCAAGGCGCCCCGACTTTGGAGATTTTGGCGCATGAACGCTCCTGTCTTGCTGGCCCAGTTGACCGGCACGTCCTCGCAGCCCACCAGCGCCTCTGCAAAGCACATCAAGATTGGCAAGCCGCAGGGCAGCCAGTCCGTTACGGTCCAGCTGAACGGCCAGAACCAGATCGATCTCAGCGAGATCGCCAGCGAGCGGCTGACATTCGTCAAGATCGGTAGCCGCCTGATCATTCTGTTCGACAATCAGTCGACGGTGGCGATCGAGCCTGTCTTCGACAACAACGGCGCGCCGTTGAAGGACGTCAGCTTCGAAGTCGGCCCTGACCGAATCATCAACGGCGATCAGTTCGCCGAGCTGTTTCCGATCACGACCGACCAATCGGTGTTGCCGGCGGCCGGAACGGCGGGTGCGCCGGGCGTGCCGGCCGGCGCGAATTTCGGCGCCTTCACCATCGATCAGCTGACGGGCGGCACGCCGCTGGCTCTGTTGGCCGGCGAGTCCACCGGGACCAATTTCGGCGACACTCCGACCACGCCGAACCCGACGCCGATCCCCGGCGGCGTCCAACCCGCGCTGCTGAACGAAGATGGCTTGTCCGAGGGGCAGCCCGGCGGCAACGGCGACGTCGGTGGCGTAGCCACGAGCTTCACCGGCTCGCTGAACGTCGATTTCGGCACCGACGTGATCGGCCGCGCCTTCGCGTTTGCGGCCTCGCAGCCGGGGCTGGCGGGGCTGACATCCGGCGGCGAGGAGGTGCATTTTGCGATCACCACCATCAACGGCCAGCCGGAGCTGATCGGCTATATCGGCAGCGATCCGTCGATCACGGCCAACCAGGTCTTCACCATCACGCTCGACGCCAATTCGACGATCGCGGGGACCTATACCGTTACGCTGCTGCGCCCGCTCGACCATCCGGTGTTCGGGACCGAAGACACGCTGAACCTCACCGTCGATGTCATCGCGATCGATGGCAGCGGCGACACGGCGCCGGTGACGATCGTGATCGGCGTGAACGACGATTCTCCGGTCGCGTCGACCATTGAGACCACGGCACTGGCCGAGCAGACCAACGGCGAAGGCGGGTTCGTCCAGACCACCGAGACGGTGGACCTCGGCATCTCCTGGGGCGCCGACAGCGGCAACAACAAGGTCGACGGCGGTTCGACCGGCACGGTGGTCGACGGCGACCGCTCGCTGGTGTTCGCGTCGTCCGAGATCGCGACGCTTCAGGCGCTCGGTCTGACCTCCAACGGCGAGGCCATTTCGTACAGCCTCTCGGCCGACGGCACCGAAATCATCGCCACCGCCGGCAGCGGTGAGGGCGAGCGCACCATCTTCACGGTCACGCTGTCCGACACGGGATCCGGCAGCTACACCTTCACGCTGTCCGACAACATCGACCACAACGGCGCCAATGGCGCGTCGCAGCCGCTGACGTTCAATGTAGTCGCGACCGACGCCGACGGCGACCCGGTCGACAGCGCCTTCACGGTCAATATCGGCGACGACGGCCCGAGCTTCGGCGAACGGCCGAGCTACTCGGTCGTCGATGAGGACGGCCTCGGCAATCCCGGCGACAGCTACCATTCCGGAGGCGAGGAGGGCGGCGAGGGCGACAGCTTCAAGCTCGCCGTCATCAAGAGCGGCGATGCCGATGGCGAGGACCTCACGGTCACCGAGACGCTCGGAATCCGCTGGGGCTCCGACGATGCGAACATCAACGTCGACGGCGGCATCGACGGTGCGCCGGTCAACGGCGACCGCGCCGTCACCTTCTCTGCGGACGTGGTGTCGACGCTCGAGGCGCAGAATCTCACCTCCGACGGCTTCACGCTGCGCTACGAGCTGTCGTCAAACGGCACGGTGCTGACCGCCTATCGCTACGACGCCGAACACGAAACCTATGTCGGCGCCGACGGCAAGCCGCTGAACGTCGAGGGGAGCGAGGGGCTTTCGGGCGCCGTGGTGTTCACGGTGTCGCTGTCCGACGTGGACCGCGGCTCCTACACCTTCACGCTGTCGGGCAATCTCGATCATCCCGAGCATGGCGCCGAAGACGACATCACGCTCGATCTCGGCTTCGTTGCCACCGATTCCGACGGCGACCAGATCACCGACACCTTCACGGTGAAGGTCAACGACGACGCGCCTGTCTTCGGCGAGAAGCCGAGCTATTCGGTGGTCGACGAGGACGGCCTCGGCAATGCCGGAGACAGCTATAAGGGCGGCACCGACGCCTTCGGCGAAGACCTGACCGTGACCGACACGCTCGGCATCCGCTGGGGCGCCGACAGCGCCAACAGCCATGTCGACGGCGGTATCACCGGCGCGTCCGTCAACGGCGACCGCGCCGTCACCTTCGCGCCCGACGTCGTCGCGACGCTCGAGGCGCAGAATCTGACCTCGGACGGCTTCGCGCTGCGTTACGAGCTGTCGGCGGACGGCACCACGCTGATCGCCTATCGCGCCGACGCTCTCAGCGAGGGCAGTGAAGGGGGCTCGGGCACGCTGGTGTTCACGGTGTCGCTGTCCGATCAGGGCTACGGCTCCTACACCTTCACGCTGTCGGCCAATCTCGATCATCCGCAGCATGGCAGCGAAGATGATCTGACGCTGCATCTCGGCTTCGTTGCCACCGATTCCGACGGCGACGCGATCACCGACACCTTCACGGTCAAGATCAACGACGACGCGCCCGTCATCGGTGCGGAGCAGAGCTCCGGCCAGGTCGACGAGGATGGCCTCGGCAATGTCGGCGACAGCTATGCGGAGGGCAACGACGCGGCCGGTGCCGATCTGACGGTGACCAAGTCGCTCGGCATCCTCTGGGGGGCTGACGGCGCCAACAGCCATGTCGATGGCGGCATCGACGGCTCGCCGGTCAACGGCGACCGTGCCGTCACTTTCGATTCCATGGCGATCCCCTCGCTCGCCGAGCTCGGGCTGACGTCGAACGGCGTTGCGCTGACCTATGCTGTGACCGAGAACGGCACGCTGCTGACCGCGTACCGGTTTGACGGCGAGCACTACATCGACGCCAACGGCCAGCCGACGGAGGATCTCGCCGGCGCCGCGGTATTCACCGTGTCGCTGTCGGACCAGAATGCCGGGTCCTACACTTTCACGCTGGCCGGCAACCTCGATCATCCGGTCCATGGCAGCGAAGACAATCAGGCGCTGTTCTTCAGCTACACCGCCACCGACTCCGACGGGGATGCGATCAACGGCAGCTTCGTCGTCGAGGTCAATGACGACGCGCCTGTGCTCGACGGCAAGCCGAGCCACACGGTCGTCGACGAGGATGGCCTCGGCAATGACGGCAACAGCTATGAGGATGGCGGCGATGCGGCCGGCGCCGAACTGACGGCGACCGGCACGCTCGGCATCGTCTGGGGCGCTGATAGCGCCAACGGCAATGTGGATGGCGGCATCAACGGCTCCCCCGTCAACGGCGATCGCGCCGTCACTTTCGCCGCGAACGTGGTGGCCTCGCTCGAGGCCCAGAACTTCACCTCGGACGGCTTCGTGCTGCACTACGAGGTGTCGTCGAACGGCACGGTGCTGACCGCCTATCGTTACGACGCGGCGAACGAAACCTATATCGGCGCCGACGGCAAGCCGACGGAGCAGGCCGGCGCCGCGGTGTTCACGGTCTCGCTGTCCGACATGGACGCCGGCTCCTACACGTTCGAGCTGACCGGCAATCTCGATCATCCGGTGCATGGCACCGAGGACGACATCACCCTCAATCTCGGCTTCGTCGCCACCGATTCCGACGGCGATGCGATCACCGGCAGCTTCACTGTCGACGTCAACGACGACGCGCCGACCTTCGGCGAGCGCGTCTCCTATTCGGTGGTCGACGAGGACGGGCTCGGCAATCCCGGCAATTCCTATGCGGACGGTAAGGATGCCGCCGGCGTCAATCTGACCGTGACTGATTTCCTCGGCATCCAGTGGGGTGCCGACAGCGCCAACGGCAAGGTCGACGGCGGCATCAGCGGTTCGCCGGTCAACGGTGATCGCGCCGTCACCTTTGCCGCGGACGTGATCGCGACGCTCGACGCCAAGAATCTGACGTCGAATGGCTTTGGGCTGACCTATGTCGTGTCCGAGAACGGAACGCTGCTGTCGGCCTATCGCTACGATGCCGCGCACGAGACCTATGTCGACGCGAATGGCAAGCCGACGGACGATCCGGCGAGCGCCGCGGTGTTCACGGTGTCGCTGTCCGATCAAGGGCAGGGGGCCTACACCTTCACCCTGATCGACAATATTGATCATCCCGTCCGCAACACCGAGGACGACGTCACGCTGACGCTGGGCTTCGTCGCCACCGATTCCGACGGAGACGCGGTCACCGACACCTTCACCGTGAAGGTCAATGACGACGCGCCGGTGCTGAACCGGGAGATCGCGACCGGTGTGGTCGACGAGGACGGACTGGCGACCGGCATCGCCGGCGGTCCGAACGACGTGCCCGGCCAGAACACGGTCGCGACTGGAAATCTCGGCATCTCCTGGGGTGCCGACAGTGCCAACAATCTCGGCAATGTCGGGATCACCGGCGCCTCGCCGGTCGCGGGCGATCGCGCGGTCACCTTCGCGTCTGACGCCACCACCACGCTCGCAGGTCAGCATCTGACCTCGAACGGCATTGCGCTGACCTACGCCGTCAGCGAAGGCGGCACGCTGATCACGGCCTACCGCTTCGACGGCCAGCACTATATCGACGGCAACGGCAACTGGACCAACAGCAAGGCCAACGCCGCTGTCTTCACGGTCAAGCTGTCCGACGTGGATTCCGGCTCCTACACCTTCACGCTGCTGGACAATCTCGACCACCCCGTTCCGAATACCGAGGACAACATCGGGCTGACGCTGAAGTACGTCGTCACCGATTCCGACGGCGACCAGGTCAGCGGCACGTTCAAGGTCAGCGTCAACGACGACAGCCCGGTGGCGCAGGCCGGCACTGCCAAGAGCATCAGCGAAGCCGCTCTCGGCGCCGGCGGTGATTGCGACTTCGGCGGACACGACGATGATGGGCACCACGGTGATGGGCATGGCGGCGGCAGCGATCCGCAGGTCACCGGCGCGCTCAACATCAATTGGGGTGCCGACAACAACGACCGCGGCGCGGCCGATCGATCGGTCAGTTTCGCCAACACCTCCAACGCCGCGGCCGATGTCCATGTGACCAACGGCAGCGATGTTGCGCTCAGCGGCCTGACATCGGACGGCCAGACCGTGAAATACGCCTTCGATCATGGCGTGCTGGTCGGCTACACCGGCAGCAACCTGGCCTTCGGCCAGCGCGTGTTCGAGGTCTCGCTGGATGACGACGGCACCGGCACCTACACCTTCAAGCTGCTCGGCAATCTCGATCATCCGGCCGGGCAGGGCAGCAACGTCGTCAAGCTGACGTTCGACTATACCGCGACCGATTCCGACGGCGATTCGAGCAGCAGCACCTTCACCGTCACCGTCGTCGACGATGTCCCGACGATCGGGCATGCCGACAATGAGACGGTCAGCGAATCCAACCTGCCGACCGATCTCTACGATGTCGCCTTCCCGGATTCGCCATATTCGACCGTCCAGACCGGCGGGCTCGCCATCTCCTGGGGAGCCGACGACAACGACTCCGGCGCGACCAACAACCGCTCGGTGGCGTTCTTCAACACGACCGCACCGGATGGCCTGACCTCGAATGGCTATGCGGTCAGCTACGTGATCTCGGCCGACGGCACCACGCTCACCGCCGTCACCACCGACCATCGCACGGTCTTCACCGTCACGCTGAGCGACGACGGCGATGGCAGCTACAAGTTCACGCTGCTCGACAACATCGACCACAGCGGCGCGGGCAGCGACAGCCGAGCGCTGAACTTCGGCTTCAAGGCGACCGATTCCGACGGCGACAGCGCCACCAGCAGCTTCACGGTGCAGGTCACCGACGATGTGCCGACGATCGGCTGCGCCGACGACGAGACCGTCAGCGAAGCAAGCCTACCGACGACCAGCTACGACACCAGCCATCCCGATGCGTCGAACTCGACGGTGCAGACCGGTGATCTCGACATCTCCTGGGGCGCCGACGACAACAACAGCGGCGTCGGCCACAACCGGTCGGTGGTGTTCACCACCGCCGCCGGTGCAACAGGCCTCACCTCCGACGGTTCGGCAATCAGCTACACGGTGTCCAGCGACGGCACGCTGCTGACGGCCGTCAGCGCCGACAACCGTACGATCTTCACCATCCAGCTGTCCGATAGCGGCGACGGCAGCTACAAGTTCACGCTTTACGACAACCTCGATCACCCTGCTTCGGGCGCGAACGACGACGGCCTGCCGCTGACCTTCGGCTTCAAGGCGACGGATTCCGACGGCGACGGCGTCACGAGCACCTTCAAGGTCAACGTGATCGACACTGCGCCGGTCGCGGCGGCCGGCGATTCCCGGACCGTCGACGAGGACGATCTGTCGAACGGCACCGATTCCTCCAAGGAATCGACGACCGTCAGCGGCGACCTCAACATCAGCTGGGGCAGCGACGACAACAACAAGACGGCCGGCGGCGGCCTCGGCGACCGGTCGGTCTCGTTCCGCTATTCGAGCGCCAGCGCCAACGTCGACGCGGAGGACAGCTCTGGCCGCAATCTGACGCTGACCTCGGACGGACAGACCGTCAAATATGCCTTCGAGAACGGCGTGCTGGTCGGCTACACCGGCACCGATCTTGCTCACGGCGCCCGTGTGTTCGAAGTGTCACTGAGCGATCAGAACGACGGCTCCTACAGCTTCAAGCTGCTCGGCAACATCGATCATCCCGCCGGCTCCGGCGAGAACCTCGTCAATCTCTCTTTCAGCTTCACGGCGACCGACGGCGACGGCGACACGTCGAGCAACAGCTTCACCGTTTCGGTGAATGACGATGTGCCGGTGGTGGGGACGCCGAGCGGCGCGACGCTGACCGAGAATACCACGGGTGCCGCGGGTGCGGAGGCGTTCGAGACGCAAACGGCGTCGAATGTCGCGCTCAACATCAACTGGGGCGCCGACGACGGCAATGCGGGCACGGCCAACCGCGCCATCGCGTTCGATCCGACGATCGACAGCGGCGACATCGTGCGCACGACCGGTTCGGGCAGCCCGGCGCTGACCTCGAACGGCGTGACCGTGCAGTTCATCCGCGTCTCGGATACGGAGATCTGGGGCGTCGCCAATGACAATGGCGGCTCGCTGAGCCTGAGCGACCGCAAGGTGTTCCACGTCACCCTGTCTGACAACGGCTCGGGGAACTACACTTTCGAGCTCCTGGACAATGTCGATCACATCGGCTCCGGCCAGACCAACGCGCTCGCGCTGAAGCTCGGCTTCACCGCGACCGACGCCGACGGCGATTCAGCCACAGGCAACTTCACCGTCACCATCAATGACGACAACGGCCGTCCGGCGATCGGTACGCCGGTGGCTGGCACCGTCGATGAGGACGGTCTGTCCGGCGGCAACACGGCAGCGGCAACCGGCGACGTCGCCGGCGCCAATATCGCCGCAACAGGCTCGCTGGCGATCTCCTGGGGCGCCGACGACAACAACAGCGGCTCGGCCAATCGCGCGGTGGCCTTCTCCGGCTTCACCAACGGCGCGAACGCGTCGTCGGATGCAGGCCTGCTCAAGGTCAATGGCGAGCAGGTCAAGTACTGGGTGGTCGGCAACACCCTCTACGGCTACACCGGCTCCAATCCGGTTAATGCCAACACCGCGCCGGCGGCCTCCAACCAGGTCTTCAAGGTCAGCCTCGATGATTCCGGTTCGGGCAGCTACAGCTTCACGCTGCTGAAGCATGTCGATCATCCGGCGGGCCAGAGCGAGAACGACATCAAGCTGACCTTCGGCTTCACCGCCACCGATGCCGATGGCGACAGCACCAGCTCGTCCTTCGCCGTCACGATCAACGACGACAGCCCAGTGGCGACCGCGACCGTGCAGTCTGTTGCCGTCTATGAGAGCGAGCTGCCGAACGGAACGGTGACCGTCGCTAACGGCGGCTTGCATGGCGGCGACCTCAACGGCGATGCCAATGGTAACGATTCCTACTATACGGGTAATCTGACCTCGCTGGTGTCGTTCGGCGCCGACAAGCCCGGCACCTACAGGGTCGAGAAGACCAACCTCGCGCCTGAGCTGCTGTCGCTGACCTCGGGCGGCGTGGCGCTGACCTACAGCATCGATACCGCCAACAACATGCTGGTGGCGAAGGCCGGCAGCGTGACGATCTTCGAATTCCAGGTCGACGCCAACACCGGCCAATATTCGTTCCGCCTGAAGGGGGCGCTCGACCACGTCGGCACCGGCCATGACAACGCGCTGACGCTCGACATGTCGACGGCCGTGACCGCCGTCGATTCCGACGGCGACTCGCTTGCGCTGCACGGCCAGATCATCATCACCGTCAACGACGACAGCGCGCAGTCGCAGGACGTCGAGACGGTCGGCATCTCGGAGGCGGCCGGCAGCGTTTCGACGGGCGCGGTCGATCTGCAGATCACCTATGGCGCCGACGGTGACAGCTCGGGCCCGTCGGTGACGTTCCCCGGCGCCTCGCCGGTGCGCGTCTACGACGCCGCTCATCACCAGATGTCGGGGCTGACCTCGCTCGGCTTCGGGCTGAGCTACGTGCTCTCGGCGGATCACACCACGCTGACCGCCTACCGCATGAGCGGCATCGACTATATCGGCCAGAACGGCCAGGTCACCGGCAACGCCGCTGACGCCGCCGTGTTCACGGTGACGCTGTCGGAGGCCGGCAGCGGCTCCTACAATTTCACCCTGCTGCAGCCGCTCGATCATCCGGCTCCGATCGGAACGGCCAGCGCAGCCGACCAGTATCTCGACCTCAACTTCGCGTTCGAGGTGGAGGACCGCGATCACGACGTCTTCGCCAACAATTTCACGGTCCGGGTCGATGCCGCCGGCACGGTGACGACGACGCGCTACGATGCTGCGAACTCGCCGGTGTTCATCAATCTCGGCGACAGCTCGGCAACGATCCTCGGCGAGACCGTCGGGGCTCACAGCGTGACCGACCGTGCCTCGGTGACCGACAAGGTGGTCGGCATCGACAAGCTCGGCGGCGTGACCGAGGCGCACGGCTCCGGCGGCGACGACATCCTGGTCGGCGGCAGCGGGGTCGACAAGCTGTTCGGCGGTGCGGGAAACGACGTCATCAAGGGCGGGGCAGGTGCGGACCAGCTGTTCGGCGGGGCTGGGAACGACACCTTCCTCCACACGGTCGGTGACGGCGACGACGTCGTCGATGGCGGCTCGGAGTCCGGCTCGGCCTTCCCGGACTACGACGTGCTCGCGATCTCTGGCGATGCGAATGCGCGGAACTTCACCATCGGCAAGACCTCGTCCGGTACGGCCATCGATCCGACGCTGAATGACGCAGCGGCGAGCAACGCCACTGACATCCTGGTGCGCTATGACGGCCCGAACGGCGCGACCATCCGCGCCGACGAGATCGAGCGCGTCACCATCGCAGGCGGCGGCGCCAGCGATACGGTGACGATCACCGACATCAGCGGCACCGCGATCGCGCCCTCGACCATCGTATTCAACGGCGGCTCCGGCAACGACACGCTCGACCTGACCCGGTTCGCCGGCAACACCAGCGTGGTCTCGGACGGCGGCTCCGATAGCGACACCGTGAAGTTCGGCTTCAAGCTCGCCGACGCGACCTACACCAAGGTGTTCGGCTCGGATGGTGTGACGCTGATCGGCGTGCAGGTCACCCATGGCGGACTGACCGACACCTTCACAAACTACGAAAGCTTCACGTTCACCGACGGCACGCGAACCCTGACGGGCATCTTCAACACCCCGCCGGTCGCGCATGACGACAGGGTGGAGGCGTCGGAGGATTCGCCGCTCACGATCAACGCGCTGTTGAATCTGCTCAACAACGACACCGACGTCGACAACGACACGCTCACCGTCACCGGCGTCGGCAATGCCACGCACGGCACGGTTTCGCTGAACAACGGCAATCCGCTGTTCACGCCGGACAGGAACTTCTCCGGCGTCGCCGGCTTCGACTACACGATCAGCGATGGCGATGGCGGCACCGCGACCGCGCATGTCACGGTCGATGTTGCGCCGAAGGCGGATTCGCCGACAATAGGCTTCTTCGAGGTCGGGCCGGCCACGGGCGCCGAGGACAGCGCGATCGCCCTCAAGGTGATGACGGCCGGGGTCAGCGATCACGACGGCTCCGAAAACCTGCGGATGCTGATCACGGGATATCCGGACGGTGCGACCTTCTCGGTCGGCCATGCCGGCACCGGTGCCGATGCCGGCAAGTGGGTGATCGACGACCAGACCGCGATCGTCAACTTCAACAGCCAGCCGCTCAAGGTGACGCCGCCGGCAAACTACAACGGCACCTTCACGCTGTCGGTCTCCGTGGAGGTCACCGACCAGGCGACGCTGTCGGACGGCCAGGTTCACAGGGACGTGGCGATCACTGATCTGCAGACCATCGACGTCACCGTTACTCCGGTCAATGACGCGCCCGAGATCCACGCGCCGACGCAGGTGACCACGAACGAGGACACGTCGTTCCAGTTCACCGGTGCCAACGCGTTCAACTTCTCCGACGCAGACGGCGATGTCGTTGCGTTCGTGAGGTTGGACATCGTCGGCGGGACGCTCTCGATCCCGTCTCTCGGCGTCTTCGACGCCAGCCAGACGCTCACGATGAGCGGGTTCAAGATCAGCGATCTGAACAACTATCTCGCGTCCGCCGTATTCACGCCGGCCGCCAACAATGACGTGGCGGGATCGGTCACGATCACCATCAACGACAACGGCAATGTCGGCAGCGGCGGCAGTCTGAGCGCGACGCAGACGATCACGATCAACATCAACCCGATCGAGGATGCTCCGATTGCCGGCGATGACACGGCGACGGCGACCGAAGATGCGACGCTGACCGTGTCCAACCCGGTGCAGGGCGTCCTGCACAACGACCGCGATCCGGACACCGGCGACACCTTGAGCGTCGTCGCGGGCGACTTCACGACGGCCAAGGGCGGCACGATCCACTTCAACGCCGACGGCACCTATGTCTACAAGCCGAAGGCCGACTTCTACGGCGCCGATACGATCGACTACACCGTGCGCGATGCGGCCGGGCAGACGGACACCGGTACGCTGACGATCAACGTGACCCCGGTGAACGATGCGCCCGAGGTCCATGCACCGACGCAGGTGACCGCCAATCAAGGCGTGGCGTTCGCTTTCAGCGGCGCGAACGCGATCACGTTCTCGGACGCGGACGGGGATGTCGTGGCGTTCGTGAGGTTGGACATCGTTGGCGGCATGATCTCGATCCCGTCGCTCGGCGTGTTCGACGCCAGCCAGACGCTCACCATGAGCGGGTTCAAGATCAGCGATCTGAACCACTATCTGGAATCGGCCGTGTTCACGCCGAACAGCGACCAGCCGGGCTCGGTCACGATCACCATCAACGACAATGGCAATGTCGGCGGCGGCAGCCTGAGCGACTCCCAGACCGTCAATATCGCGGTCATCCCGGCCAACGATCCGCCGGTCGCAAACTCCGATACCAATGCGGTGCTCGAGGACGGCACGATCAACATTGCGGCGGCCAATGGCGTCGTCCGCGGCTCGACGGGCGGCTCGGTCGCCGACACCGATGCCGACACCGGCGTCTCGTCGCTCGTGGTGTCCGGCGTCGTCGCCGGCACCGGCAGCGTGACGCAGGGGGCGGGTGTGGGTACCTCGATCGAGGGCGCCTACGGCCATCTGACCTTGAACGCCGACGGCTCCTACACCTACGTCGCCGACAAGGCCGCTGCGTTGGCCGCCGGCGTCAATGCGATCGATACCTTCACCTACACCGACAAGGATCCGTCGGGCGCGGTGTCGAACACCGCGACCCTGAAGATCACCGTCACCGGCGTGAACGACGCGGCCGTGATCACCGGCGATTCCACCGGCACGATCGCGGAGGAGGGAGGCGTGGGCAACAGCCAGAGCAGCCCGCTCTATGCCATCGCCCGCGGCGACCTCAATGCGACCGACGTCGACGGCCACAACGACGTGTGGCAGGCGGCCGCTTCCAACACGGCCAACGGCTATGGCTGGTTCGACATCGGCAGCGACGGCAAGTGGACCTACGGCCTCTACAACAACAATCCGACGATCCAGGCGCTGAAGGAAAACCAGACCACGCTGACCGACAGCTTCACGGTCTACACCGAGGACGGCACTCCCAAGACGGTGACGATCCAGATTATCGGCAACAATGATGCGCCGACCCTGCAGAACGCGATCGTCGACCACAATTCGGCGGAGGACCAGCCGTTCAGCTTCACCATTCCGGCGAACACCTTCGCGGACATCGATGGTCGTTTCGACGGCACCAACGGTCCGCTGACGCTGGAGGCGGTTCAGCAGGACGGTAGTGCGCTGCCAGCCTGGCTGCACTTCGATGCGGCGACGGGCACCTTCAGCGGGACACCGCCGGTGAACTTTGCCGGCGCGGTCAACGTCACCGTGTATGCCGGCGATGGCGAATATGCCGCCTCGGACACCTTCACGCTGACGATCACGCCGGTCAATGACGGCGCCGCAACGGTGACGGTGACGGGCACCGCGAACCAGGGCCAGACGCTGACGGCCAATCTCGGCAGCGATCCGGACGGCGCGGCATCCAACGTGGTCTATCACTGGCTGCGGGATGGTGCCGTCATCAACGGTGCGTCCGGGACGACCTATACGCTCGGCGCCAACGACGTCGGCCACAAGATCTCGGCCAACGTCACCTACATCGACGGCCAGGGCTTCAGCGAGAACGTGACCAGCAGCCAGACCGGCACTGTCACGGTCCCGAACCACGCCCCGACGTTCGGATCGGGCACCACTGCGGGAAGCGTCACGGAGGATGCCTCCTATGCCGCGAACACCGGCAATCTGATCCAGAACGACTCGTTCTTCTACTACAATGGCAGCTTCTACACGCTGTCGGCCTGGACCGTCGGCGGTGCCCAGGAAGTGATGGTGATGGGCGGCCACACCGATGGCGGTTCGGCCTATTTCTATGACGACCCGACCTCGCTGAGCCAGACCATCACCACGGTCGTCGGTGCGACCTATGTCGTCGACTACTACACGTTGAATGGCGGCAGCCTGAGCCTGAGCGTCAACGGCTCAACCGTGCAGACGAGCGGTTCCAACTTCGGCTGGACGGAGCACTCCTACCAGTTCACGGCGACCTCGACGTCGACGGTGATCAAGTTCACAGGCTCCGGTGACGTTTCGCTGGACGACGTCTCCGTGCAGATCGCTGGCGTGACGCCCGGCGTCGAAAAGGCGTCCGGCGCGATCGCCTTCACCGACGTGGACGGCGACGTCCAGACCGTGACGTACAGCACGCCGAACGGCAGCAATTACTACGGTTCGTTCAACGCCACGGTCGACAACGCCAATCACAAGGTGAACTGGACGTTCAGCGTCAACGATGCCGACATCCAGTCGCTGCGCGCCAGCGACCACATCGATCAGACCTACACGGTGAAGATCGACGACGGCCATGGTGGGACCACGACCCAGACCGTCACCATCACCGTGAACGGCGTCAACGATGCCGCGTCGATCTCGGGCACCGCGGCAGGTACGGTGAAGGAGGACGGCACGCTGACCGCCGGTGGCACGCTGACGGTCTCCGACGTCGACAGCGGCGAGAACCAGTTCCAGACCCCGGCCTCGCTGGCCGGCACCTATGGCACCTTCACCTTCAACGCCGTGACCGGTGCGTGGGGCTACACGCTCAACAATTCGGCCGCCAACGTTCAGGCGCTCAACGACGGCGACGTCAAGCACGACACGCTGACGGTGAAGTCGGTCGACGGCACCGCGAGCCAGGTCATCGACGTCACCATCAACGGCACCAACGAGCCGGCGCCGCTGGCTGTCGTCGACACCACGAGCGTGGACGGACGCTATGCGCTGTCCCAGAATACCGATTCGCCGAACACGATCAGCCTGAATGCTGCCTCGCTGTTCTCCGGAGGCTACGGGACGGTCACCTACACCTATGCCCTGGTCTACAGCTCGACCGGCGACGATGGCTGGATTCAGCGCAGCGGCAGCCAGTTCACCGGCAATCCGGACAACAACGATGCCGGCCTGTACGTCTACAAGGTGACGGCGACCGACTCGGTGTCGTCGGTGTCGACCTATCTCGCCTTCAACGCGCTCGACAACGGAGCGTTGAATCTCACCATCAACTCGCTGTCGCCCAATTCGAACGTCGTCGGCTCGGCCCCATGGCTGTCCGGCTACAGCGCGAACGACGGCGACGCGATCACCGCGACGGTGGACAACCCGCTCGAAGCCAACGCCAACAACGGCTACGACGTGATGATCGGGTCGAGCGGCGGCAACAACTTCAACGGCGGCGCCGACGATGACGGCATCTACGGTCTCGGCGGCAACGACACGCTGCTCGGTGGTGCCAACACCGACTACATCAGTGGCGGCGCCGGCAACGACTCGATCCGGGGCGGCAGCGGCAACGATTTCACGATCGGTGGTTCCGGAAATGATACCTTCTATTGGGGTGTGAACGACGGCGTCGACATCGTCGACGGCGGCATCGGTACCGACACCTTCACGATTGAGGGCACCTCGTCCCAGGATCTGGTGTGGGTCACGCTTGCCGGCGGCGTCATCACCGACGTCAACGGGACCAAGCTCAGCAACATCGAGGCGGTGACGGCCGATCTCGGCAGCAGCAGCAGCGATACGCTGACCTACGTCACCAGCGAGGACGTGACGGTCAATCTCGGAGCCGGAACGGCGACCGGCTTCAGCTCGATTGCCAATATCGAGCGCGTGACCGGCGGTTCGGGCGACGATACGTTGATCGGCAGCGGTGCCAACAACACGATCAATGGCGGCGATGGTGACGACATCATCCGCGGTGGTGGCGGCAGCGACACCATTGACGGCGGCGTCGGCATCGACCTGCTCGACTTCTCCGATGCGACGGCCGGCATCACCTTCACGCTGGCGCAGAGCAGCTCCAACACGACCGGACCGACGTTGGCCGGGATCGGCCAGGACACCTACAAGAACATGGAAGGCGTGATCGGCTCGAACTTCAACGATACGATCATCGGCTCGAGCAGCGCGGACGTTCTGATCGGCGGCCGTGGCAGCGATCAGCTGACCGGCAATGGCGGCTCTGACACCTTCAAGTGGCAGGCCGGCGATCTCACCGGCGGTGGTCTCGACAGCATCCTCGACTTCCAGTCGGGCAGCGGCGGCGATGTCATCGATCTGTCCGGCCTGCTGTCCGGCGTCTCCGGCAACCACGCCGATGCGGTCCGCTTTGTCGATGGCGGTGGGCACTCCAGCCTCGCATCGGCGAACGGCAGCGGCGTGCTGAACAATGGCGATCTGACGCTGCAGGTCAATCTCGGTTCCGGCTGGACCAATGTCGCGACGATCAAGGACACCGGCACCAACTTCACGGGAGGTGACGACGTGATCAAGATGATCCTCGACAACAGTCACGCTCAGACCCAGGTCCACGTCTGATCCGAACTGGACAGGCGAGACGAGAATCGAAAGGGCCGCCCAAGGGGCGGCCCTTTTTCATGGTCGGAACCATCGCCGAGCCATGGTGTGGACGATCAGATTTTCTGCCCGGCGGGCCCGACGCCGACGCTGACCGTGATCCGCTGCAGTTCGGTGCGGCCCTGCGGGAACTTCACCTCCAGCGTGACCGTGTCGGTGCCTGCGAAGTCGGCCTTGGACTGGTAGAAGGCGATGAATCCGGGCACTTCCAGGGCCAGACACTGCTTGTAGTTGGTTGCGGAGATCTTGCCGCGCTTGATCGTCACGGTTCCGTTGCCGGGTGGCGTCACCAGCCGGATCGAGGGAAGCGGACCGGACGAGCAGTCCGGCTGCACGTTGAGATACACCCCAACCTGGATCGCCTTGCCGGCGACACCTTTGGCGCTGCGCTCGACCGTGGTCTGGGCAGGAGAGGGTGTGGTCGGCGCAACCGGCGCTTGTGCCAGGGCTGCGGGGGCCGAGACGAGCAGCCCTGCGATGGCAAGCCCGAGCAAGCTGCACCATCCTTGCCCCGATCGAATTGTCGCCTGCATCAGTCCATCGCTCCCTGCGTCGTCGCCAGATTGCCGCATTCGGCCGGATCGTTCAACGGATGGCCGAATTCCGACGGACCGTCGGCATGAGCTTTCCAGAGCCTCCATCGCGCAGTCCTCAGCCCGTTTCTGAAACCCCGATGTCGTGCGTCGCCGTCAGCCTTCAGCGGCGGATCGCTATCCCGCCGCCATGACTGTTTCTGATTGCTGCCATTCATGTCTGTCCGTATCGTGCGGCGCGAACAGGCGTAGGGTGGATGGAGTTGGAAGGTCGTTATCGGGCGGATATCGATGGCCTCAGGGCGATCGCCGTCTGCATTGTCGTTTTGTTCCACCTGAGAGTTGGTGGCTTTGGTGGTGGCTTCGCCGGAGTCGATATCTTCTTCGTCATCTCCGGCTACCTGATCACCGGGCACATCCTCCGCGATATCGAGCTCGGCACGTTTTCGTTCGCCGGATTCTATGCGCGCCGGGCCCGGCGCATCCTGCCCGCGCTCATCGTCACCATCATGCTGACCGTGGCGGCTGGCTGGCTGTGGCTGCCTCCGGACGAGTTGCGCCAGCTTGCCAAGGAGGCGACGCACGGGCTGCTGTCGATCGCCAACGTTCAATATTGGCGTGAGGCGAACCAGTATTTCGCACCGAGTGCGGACAGACTCGGGCTGTTGCACCTGTGGTCACTGTCGGCGGAGGAGCAGTTCTATCTCGTCACGCCGTTGATCCTGGTGCTCCTCAGCCGTACGCGTCACGTGTTCACGGGCATTGCGCTGGCGGGGCTTGCGTCGCTCGTGGCGGCCATCATCTGGCTTCCCAGAGATCCCGAGGCGGTTTTCTTCCTGACGCCGTTTCGTGCATTCGAGTTCGTCCTCGGTGCATTGACCATCGTGTTGGAGCGACGCGTTACGGCTTGGCAGGCGGCTCGGACGGCCGCAGCGTGGATCGGGTATGCCGGGCTTTTCTCGAGCCTTCTGGTGATCGAGCGCTTCCAGCATGACGCCGGGCTCGGCGCACTGCCGCCCAGCCTCGCGACGGCTGTGATCATTGCGGCGAACCGACCGCTGCGCCTGTTCGCAAATCGGGCGGTCCTGGCGATCGGACGCTCGTCTTACTCGCTCTATCTCGTGCACTGGCCGGTGATCTACTTCGCGAGCTTCATTTTTGGCGAGCGGGCCGGCGGCACGGCGGGTCTGGCCGGGCAATTGCTGGTCATGGCGGCGCTGACCGCCGCGATGTTCTTTCTCATCGAGCAGCCCATCCGCCGGGTCCGCCATGCGCAGTGGAAGCAGGCAACCGCGTTCGCGACGGTGCTCGGCCTCTGCATCGTCGTCACCCACGGAATGTTCAAGGCAGACGGTGTCGCGTGGCGGCTTCCGGCGGAGCAACGTGCCCGGCTGGAGCTGCAGCGGTTTGGTATGAGCCCCTGTATTCGCTCGGGGGATCATTGCGAGTTCGGCGCTCCGGCCGGCTCTCGCATGCTGGAGCTGCTCGGCGATTCCTACGTTCAACAATACGTCGCCGTGTTGGACGACCAGCTCAAGGCGCATGGCATTCGAGGCAAGACGTCGACAGTCGGCGGTTGTCCGATGCTTGTGGGTGTTGCCCCGCGCCCGCCGCGCGTGGCCGAATGCATTGCCCTTCGCGAGCGCGAGCTGGCGCGTGTCCAGGCGTCGGCGGCCGATCTCGTCGTGATCGGGCAAGCGTGGCACCTCTATCTGACTGGGGACGGCGAGCCAGACGAGCGAACGGCCGCTGACATCCGCGATGGCCTGAACGCGCTGCTTCGTCTGCTCGATCGGCCGGGCCGCCGTTTCCTGATCATCGGCGGCCAGGTGAGACCGGTGACGTGCAGCTTCGATCACATGCGGATGCAGCCCGGTCCGTTGTGGCATGCGCCGCCTCCGCAATGTACCGCGCTGGACTCGGCCAAGGCGCGCGCAGATGCGCGCGAAATCGATCGTCTGCTGGACTCCGCATTGACGGGGATGCGCAACGCCGTGCTGCTGCGGCCGACCGATGTGTATTGCGACCAGGATTGCCCGGTCGTGCGCGACGACGGCGTCTGGCTGTTTCTCGATCCGGGCCATTTCACGGTGGCGGGCGCCAAGTGGATGGGGCAGCGCGCCGCCCCGCTCATCTCCCAATTCCTTTCCGAACAGTCCAAGCCTTAGCGAAGCGAGAGCTGGCAGCGAAATTGGCCTTTCCTGGGCGCCGCCACGCCGCCGCCTGCCGGAGGTCATCGGATGGGTCCGATGGCGTCATGACTGTTTCCCGCTGTTGCCATTGGTGTCTGCGCATCTCGTTTGCCTCGAAGCATGCGCGGGGTGACCACATTGGAACGCAGTCATCGTGCTGACATCGATGCCCTCAGGGCGATCGCCGTCGTCATCGTCATTCTGTTCCACCTCAAGATCGGGGGCTTCGAGGCCGGTTTTGCCGGCGTCGACATCTTCTTCGTCATCTCCGGCTATCTCATCACCGGCCAGATCCTGCGTGACGTCAGGGCAGGGCGGTTCTCGCTCTCCGAGTTCTATCTGCGGCGGGCGCGGCGCATCTTGCCCGCGCTGGTGACGACGATCGTCCTGACCTTCGCCGTCGGCTGGCTGTTCCTGTCGCCGGAGGCCTTGCGCCAGCTGGCCAAGGAGGCGACGCACGGGCTGCTCTCGATTTCCAACATCCAGTATTGGCGCGAGGCGAGCGCCTATTTTGCGCCGACGGCGGATCAGCTGCCGCTGCTGCATCTGTGGTCGTTGTCGCTTGAGGTCCAGTTCTATGCACTGGCGCCGCTGCTTTTGATGTGGACGGGCGCCGGCCGGCACGTCTTCCGCCTCATCGCGGCCCTCGGCCTGCTGTCGCTGGCCGCCGCTGCGCTCTGGCTGCCGCATGATGCGGAAGCCGTGTTCTTCCTGACGCCGTTCCGGGTGTTCGAATTTGCGCTGGGCGCGCTTGCCATTCCACTCGAGGCGCGCCTCGCATCGTCGCCGCGCGCGCGGTCGCTCGCGGCTGCCTGTGGCGACGTCGTCCTGGTCGGCAGCCTCCTCGTCATCGGCCGCATCCAGGCCTATGCGGGTGTGGCGGCGCTCGTGCCCTGCGTTGCCGCGGCCGTCATCATCGCCGCGAATGCGCCGACCTCGCTGCTGATGGCCCGTCCGGTGCGTGCGGTCGGGATCGTCTCCTATTCGCTCTATCTCGTGCATTGGCCGCTGATCTTCTTCGCCGGCTTCCTCTTCGGTGATGCCGCGCAGACGGTTGCGGGGCTGGTGTCCCAGCTTGCGCTGATGGGCGCGTTGGCGGCGCTCATGTTCGTGACGGTCGAGCAACCGCTGCGACGGCTGCCCTGGCCGCGTTTCGCGCAGGTGGCAAGCTTCGCGACCGTGCTCCTCGTCGGTGCTGGCCTGACCCATGTGACGTTCCGCGCCAACGGCGTGGTGTCGCGGCTGCCGGACGATCAGCTCGCGCTGTTCCAGCTGCAGGGCTTCGGCCTCAACAAATGCGGCCGGACGATCGGGCGCCTGTGCGCTTTCGGCGATCTCCAGGGCACGCGCGGCGTCGAGCTGCTCGGCGATTCCTACGTCCAGCAATATGTCGCCGCGCTCGATGAGTCCCTGAAGACGCGCGGCATGATCGGGCATGTCTCGACGATGAGCGGCTGCC
Organism: Bradyrhizobium sp. SZCCHNS2022; assembly: GCF_032377575.1. Taxonomy (NCBI): domain Bacteria; kingdom Pseudomonadati; phylum Pseudomonadota; class Alphaproteobacteria; order Hyphomicrobiales; family Nitrobacteraceae; genus Bradyrhizobium; species Bradyrhizobium sp. SZCCHNS2022. Next base: position 1,197,394 of record NZ_JAUHHZ010000001.1, read on the forward strand.
CGACGCTCGTCGGCCTGACCGCGGAAGGCCCGCGCGCGCGCGTCTGTGCGGAGCTGCGCGACAGCGAGTTGCCGCGCATCCGGCAGTCGCAGGCCGATTTCGTCGTGATCGGGCAGGCGTGGCAGAACTATCTCGATCTCGGCGACGGGCCGGCGGCCCGGGCCCGGAACGCCGAGGTGGCCCATCATCTGGCCGAGACGATCCGCCTGCTCGACCGGCCCGGCCGCCATTTCCTCGTCATCGGCGGTCAGGTTCGGCCCGTGAACTGCGCGTTCGATCCGTTGCGCATGCTGCCGGGTCCGCGCTGGCACGCGCCGGCGAAGCCCTGCGATCCCGTGCCGAAGGGCGAGGCCGTCGCGGCCAACCACACCATCGACGTCGTCCTGAGCGAGGCGATCAGGCCCTTGCAGAAGGCGACGCTGCTGCGGCCCTCGGAGGTTTATTGCGACCAGGATTGTCCGGTCGTGGAGGACGGCGTCTGGCTGTTCCAGGACGCCGGCCATTTCACGGTGGCCGGCGCGCAACGCATGGGCGAGCGGGCAGCGCCGATCTTTGCGACATTTCTCGCCGACGATTAGGGCAAAGCGCGGGACTCAGTCGCGCTCGTCCGGAAGCGATGCCGCCAGTGTCGGCGATTCCCGGACGATGCCGGTGGCCGCGAACTCCGAGCCTTGTGCGGTGAAATGGCCCTGATCCCAGGCGATCGGCGCGCCATCGGGCGCCTGCAGGATGCACGCGCCGCCAGGGCAGAGCAGCGCGAGCAGCGACACGTAGTCCGTTCGTGGCCGGTCCTTCAGCTGCGCCCGCAGAAAGCCGTCGACCTCGCCGAAAAGATTCGGCATGTGTCCCTCGGTGGTGACGCCGAAGCGCATCGCTGCGATCAGGAGGTGCGGCAGAGCGCGGTCGAATTGCGGGCTCGGTCCGACGACAACGACCCTGCTGCCGGCGTCCGCGATCGTCCGGATGGTTGCCAGCAGGCTGGTGCGCGCCGACGGTGCCATCGCAGTGTGCGTCCAATTGCCGGAGAGAATCACCGCGTCGGGCGCGAGATTGCGGACGAGGCCGGGCAGCTGGCGATTGAAGGCTGTGCAGGCCGCCGATTGACCCGGCTCATCATAGGGCACGCATTGCGCCATCGTCGCGCGCAGCAGCGTGGCCTGCGGCAGCGCCAGCTTCAGACCGTGAGCCAGATGTGCGGCATGGCTGTCGCCCCACAGCAGGATGTTGGGACGCGGGCCCTTGGCGAGACAGGCGGGCTGCAGCGCCTCGACTGTTTGACCCGGGGCGAGGAAGCAGCGGCCTTCCTCGTAGATGTCCCTGTGGTCGTAGCCGAGGAAATCGGCCATGGCTCGTTGCTGCGGGGAGAACCGGTTGGGAAAGCCGGACGCGGAGATCATGACGACGCTGGCGGCGAGCGCAGCTGCGCCGGTTGCCGCGAGGGCGCGCGCCGTTCCCGGCCAATCGGCGCGGCGGGCCGGCTGCTCGATCAGATAGAAGCTCGCCAGCGCCAGGATCGTGCAGCCACCGAGCAGCGCGAGCTTGTCCATCGCGGTGCCGGGCGGCCCCCAGATGGCGGTTGCGAACGAGACCACCGGCCAGTGCCAGAGATACAGCGAGTAGGACCACAGGCCGACGGCCATCATGGGCCGCGCTAGTATCAGGACGGTCCTCGGCAGGGCCGGCTTGCCCCAGATCACCGCGGCGGTGCCGAGGCAGGGCAGCAGCGCCGCCGTGCCCGGGTAGAGCGTGCGCGGTGAGAAGATGTTGACCGAGGCGCCGAGCGCGATCCACCCCAGCGTGGTGGCCGCGATCCTGAGCCGCTCGCTCCGCAGCGCCGGCAGCGCCTCCACCGCCAGCAATGCGCCGAGCGCAAGCTGCCAGGCCCGCGCCGGCAGCAGATAGAACGCCGCCGCCGGCTGCATCCGGGTCTGGACGACGCAGAGCAGGAACGAGACGGCGCAGGCTGCGATGAGGATCGCCAGCATCTGTGCGCGCCGCAGCGCAAAGACGGCCAGCGCCAGCGCCGGAAACAGCACGTAGTACTGCTCTTCGACGCCGAGCGACCAGGTGTGCAGCAACGGCTTGGCGATGGCGGCGCTATCGAAATAGCCCTGTTGCGACCAGAACAGGATGTTGGAGCTGAAGGTCAGCACGGCCACCGCCTGCTGCGCCACCGATACCGTCTCCTGCGGCAGCAGGATCAGGCTGGCGCCGACCAGGGTCGCGCACAGCATGGCGAACGCCGCGGGTAGGATACGCCGGGCGCGGCGGCGGTAGAATGCCGCGAACGAGAACGTGCCCGCGCTAGCCTCGTCGTGGATGATCCGGGTGATCAGAAAGCCAGAGATGACGAAGAACACGTCCACGCCGACATAGCCGCTGCGGAATGGCGGAATGTCGTAGTGGAAGGCGATGACCGAGATGACCGCGAAGGCGCGCAGGCAGTCGATGTCGGGACGATAGTCGGTTGAGCTCAAGGTCCAGGTCCGAACGGCGCGCGCGGCTGGCGTCTTCTCGAGCGATCAGCGCGGGCGGAGCGACCTGAGTAAGCGCCGATTGCAACTGCATTGAGGGATTCCTGTGGTGCAACCGGTCGTGCAGACATGACACAACGCCACTGAATTGACATCGCTGGGGCTCAGCGCGGCTTTCCTTCACAGACTTGCCTCAATGGCGTGTTGGCTTCGCAAGTAGTTCATGCGTTGAGCGAGCGTGTCATGCGTACATTGGGGCGGAAGACCGGCCGGGCCGGCTTGTTGTGCGGCGTTGTTCTATTACAGGTTGCGTCGATGGCTCCCGTTGCGCAGGGGGCAGAGGCGGGGGGAGCGAGTGCGGCGCCTGCCACCGATGTCGCCAGGGACGTGCAGAAGGAGAGCGGTCCCTTTGGCGGATGCGAGCCGATCGGGCTTACTGCATCCGGCGAGCTGGTATTTCCGCTCGACTGCAAGAAGCTGATCAAGAAGCCGGCCGAGGCTCCGGTCGCGGCTGTCGACAAGACCGCCGACGACAGGACCGCATCTACAGACGCCAAGGCGGACCCCAAGTCGGCACAATCGAGCCCATCGGCCACTGCCGAGGCCAAGCCGGCGGCCAATGACGCGGCTGCGGCCGCCCAGCCCGTGCCTGCCGCAGAGGAGAAGCAGGCGACTGCCGGGGACAAGGCGGAGGCGGTCTCCAAGGCTGCTGCCCTCGATCCCGCGGCGGCTGCCAAGCCTGCGTCGAGCAACCCGGCAACCGGCAAGGCCACCCCGGCCAAGCCTGCGGCAGCGAAGACCATCTCCGGCCGAGCATTGTCCGTGACCGCGGCGGCAGGTGGTGCGGCGCCGAGCAGAACGGCCTCAGGCAACGCACCCGGCAAGCCTTCGACCGACAAGCCTTCGACCGACAAGCCTTCGACCGACAAGCCTTCGGCCGGCAAGGCGACATCCGCCAAAGCCGTGGTCGTTGCCGTCAAGGATGCGGCGCCCAAGGGGGGACAGACCGAGCAGCCGAAACCCGCCGGCAAGGAGACCGGCAAGCCCACGACGATGTCGGCGATCCGATCGATGATCGTGATGGCGAAGCCGGCCAACACCGGAACGCCGGTTGCGGCCCGCTCCCAAGCCGAGGAGCGGCCACGGCGTACCGCCGGCTTGCCGCCCTGCGTGCAGTTCCGCAGCTACAATCCGGCTACACGGAGCTATCGCGGCTTCGACGGTCACACCTACGCCTGCCGCTGAGGCTGGGAGAGGGGGCTGCAATGGGCGGCCGCCCCCGTCGCGTGCGGCTCGGACAATGCCGTCCGAGACCTGCTATAGATCGGAGCTGACTTGTCCCGCACGCGTGCCGATGCCTCCGATCTGAAATGACCGAGCCCCAATCCGACCTGTTCGAAATGCGCCGCCTCGAATCGCTCTCCAACACCATCTTCGGTGTGGCGATGACGCTTCTGGCCTATGACCTGCCGAAGCCCCATTTCGCGCAACTGCCGGACTGGGTGGATCTGGCACACACCTATTCCGGCAGGCTCGCCGGGCTGGCGCTGAGCTTCATCATCGCCGGCGTGTTCTGGATCAGCCATCACCGTCGGCTGGCGCGGCAGCCGTTCGGCAGCCGTCCCGTCGTGCTGCTCAACCTGTTCTTCCTGCTGTCGATCGTGCTGCTGCCGGTCACCAACGGTCTGTACGGCGGCTACCGGCTGTCGAGCGCGGTGGCCGTGCTGTACGGCCTGCATCTGACGGTGATCGCCGCTCTCAACGCCGCGCTGTGGTGGCTCGCACTGCCGAGCGGCCGCCATGCCGAGATCGCCGGCGCGGTCTTCCCGGTGGTCGTGTTCGTGCCGGGCATGGTGATTGCCGCCTACGCGCCGGAATATGTCCAATATTTCTGGATGCTGGGCTTCGGCGGAATGTTGGTGCGGCGCTTCGTGCGCTCGGCGCCGGTGCAAGCCGCAGGCGACCGTCCTTGAGACAAAAAAACGCGGCGGGCCATCAGACCCGCCGCGCCTTCCGATCTTGAACTCGCTGGTCCAGGGCCGAGACCGCCCCGTTGCCGAGCCGCGATAGCGCGATCGCTGACGAATCACGCGCTCATCGAACGTCGCTCATGAAGAGCTGCTCAGCGGGCGATCCCAGCGAGGTGACAGCGCTTGGTGAAAGACACTGGATCACCTCCTTTCGTTGTTGATGGAAATGTCAATATAGGCCGGGGCGGGCCGGGATGGTAGGGGGGCCGAATACGGAACTTCCCGTCGTGATCCATGCTGCATTGCGGTTCGGAACGGACGGATCCTTTGAACGCGCCGTTCGACGGCGGCCTCAACCAGCTCCGGTGCCCGGACTTGGCCTGAAGCGGTCCTGAGCCCGAAGAGGTTGAGACCGGCGCCGGACCATGTTAGGGAACGCGGCGATGCGGGTGTAGCTCAATGGTAGAGCAGCAGCCTTCCAAGCTGAATACGAGGGTTCGATTCCCTTCACCCGCTCCAGCCTTCACCCGTTCCAGACCGTCCAGCCAACAGATGGCGCCGACTCTGCTGGAGACCGGTCAATCGCAATAGATCTGATTGCCGATCCGCCGGCATGACCTGCCATCGCTGAAGGTGGTGGTGTTCCCGATCGTCTGCGAGGATGTGCCGTCGCTGTAGTAAGTGTGACTGCCGATCTGCTGCGAGCTTGTCCCGTCACTGTTGTAGGTGAAGCGTCCGACCTGCTGCGACGAGGTGCCATCGCTCCAATAGGTGTTGTTGCCGATGCGCTGCCCGGACATGCCACTGTCGCACACGACCTGATTGCCGATGACTTGGCAGGTCTCAGCCTGGACTGCGGTCGCTGCCAGCAGGAAGGCGATCGTGAGGACGTGGCGCATGACGGTGTCTCCTGGCGTTGCGATATCCAAGCGCAACCAAGGCGCGAGTGCAATAGAGAGCAATCGGGAGTGTCAGGCCGTCATCGCGCGGCGGCGCCGATGCCGGGCCTGCGTGCTGCTTCGCCGCCCTTGAACGCCTTCATCTGACCGCTGAGGAAGCGCAGCAGATGGCTTGCCGCGTGTGGCAGCTCGCGGCCGCGCCGGGTGATGACGCAGGCCTCGCTCGAGGACAGCAGGCGGCTGTCGACCGGCATCGCAGCGAGCGAGCCGTCGGCGAGATCGGCGGCAATGGAGAACGCGGGGAGCAGCGTCAGGCCGAGGCCACTCTTGACGAAGTGACGGAGCACGTTGATCGAGCTGGTCGTGAGCTTCGGCGCCAGGGCGATGTGCTCGGCGGCTTCTGCCAGCGCGACGATCTGGCGGGTGCCGTAGCTTGGATGCATCAGGCCGAGCGGATGGTCGGCAAGCTCGCGCAGGCGCAAGGGACGGCCCAGCCGCACCAGCGGATGATCCGGCGGCGTGATCGCGCACAGCGGCTGGCGGCTCGCGGTGGCGATCCGGATGCGCGGATCGGCTGAGGGGTTGAACACCAGGCCGATGTGATAGCGGTCCTCGGCCACCGCGTTGACGACCTCGTTGGTGCCGGCGAGATCGAACGCCATGCTCAGATCGGGATGGCGCTGCCAGAACCGGCCGAGCGGGCCGGACATCAGGTCGCTCACGAAGCCTTCGCCAAGCACGATGTCGACATGGCCGCGCTTGAGGCCCACAAGCTCGCGCAGTTTCGCAACCGTGTCGGCCTGGTCGGCCTGCCAGTGCCGGAAGCGCTCGACCAGCAGCGCGCCGGCTTCGGTGGCGCGGATGCCGCGGCTCAGCCGCTCCACCAAGGTCAGCCCGAGCTCCTTTTCCAGCAGCGCGATCTGGCGGCTGATCACCGAGGCGTTGATGTCGAGCGCTTCGGCGGCGGCGCGAACGGAGCCGAGCCGGAGGGCTTCGTAGAGGTAGTGCAGTCGGTGGTGGTCGAGCAGGGCGGCCGTCACGGCGGGATCCGGAGTGTTGACTTCAAGTCAACACTAGCGTGGCAGGCCGCTGATGTCTGCCGCAAAACGCGGCTGTTACGTTTCCGGGGCAATCGGAACAGGAGGCGACGTGACCGCGGTCGGCATCATCGGACTTGGCAACATGGGACGCGGCATGGCGCTGACGCTCAAGGGCGCGGGCTTTGCCGTCACCGGCTACGACGCAGCCGAGGCGACGCGCACGGCGCTGGCCGCCGAGGGAATTGCGATCGCGGACGGCATCGGCGCGATCGTCGCCGCCGCCGAGATCGTCATTCTGTCGCTGCCCACCGCCGAGATCGTGGAGCGCGTCGTGGAGGGGGCTGGCGGCATCCTCACGCATGGCCGCGCCGGTGTGGTCATCGTCGATACGTCCACCTCTCATCCCGAGACCTCGCGCCGGCTGGCGGAGCTGCTCAAGGCGCGCGGCATGGGCTTCGTCGATGCGCCCGTCAGCGGCGGACCGAAGGGCGCCGCGACCGGCACCATGACCATGGTGATCGGCGCCGAAGACGAGGATCTCGCGCGCGTGCTGCCGGTGCTGGAGCGCATGAGCGCCAAGCGCGTGCATGTCGGCGGCGTCGGCGCTGGCAATGTCGCCAAGATCGTCAACAATCTGCTGTGCGCCGCGCATCTGCTGACTGCAGCCGAGGCGCTGCGTATCGCCGAGGCCGCCGGCGTCGATGCCTTCAGGCTGCTCGAAGGGGTGAATGCCGGCTCGGGCCGCTCGGGTGTCACGCTGGTCAACGTGCCCAATTGGATCCTCAACGGCGCGTTCGATTCCGGCTTCACCATGCAGCTGATGCGCAAGGACGTCAGGCTCGCCGCGCAGTTCATCGGCGAGCTCGGCCTCGCGCTGCCCATCGCCACCGACACCGCGCGGATCTGGGCCGACAGCGCCGCCCGTATCGCCGATGGCGAGGACTTCAACCGCATCGTCGAGCTGCAGCTCGGCCCGATCTCGAAGCCGTGAGAGTGCAGCCATGACCCATTTCATCGATCCCCGCCTGCGCACAGCCGCGCTGCCTTTCTGGCCGCAGTTCGAGATCATCGGGTCGCATGTCGGCGGCACGTTCGTCATCGGCACCGGCGCGACCGTTACCGTGAACGATCCCGCGACCGGCAAGGTGCTGTTCAGCTATGCCGACGCCGGCGCCGATGTCGCAGCCATGGCGGCGCAGGCCGCGGTGCCCGGGCAGGCGGAGTGGGCGAAGTTCACGGCCGCGGGCCGCGGCCGCATCATGCAGGCCATCGCGCGGGCGATCCTCGCTCACGCCGAACAGCTGGCGCAGCTGGAATCGCTCGCCGCCGGCAAACCGATCCGCGACACAAGGGGCGAGGTCGCCAAGGTCGCGGAGATGTTCGAGTACTATGCGGGGTGGGCCGACAAATTCCACGGCGACGTCATCCCGGTGCCGTCGAGCCATCTCAACTACACGCGCCGCGAGCCGATGGGCGTCGTGCTGCAGATCACGCCGTGGAATGCGCCGATCTTCACCGCCGGCTGGCAGATCGCGCCCGCGATCAGCATGGGCAATGCAGTGCTGCTCAAGCCGTCCGAGCTGACGCCGCTGACGTCCCTGGCGCTCGCGGTGATCGCCGAGGGCGCGGGGCTGCCGAACGGCGTCGTCAACGTGCTCGCCGGCTTCGGCCACACCACGGGGCAGGCGGCGCTGGAGCAGCCCGCGGTAAAGAAGGTCGTGTTCGTCGGCTCGGTGCCGACGGGCCGCCTGATCGGCGAGGCCGCGGCGCGGCGGCTGGTGCCGTCGGTGCTCGAGCTCGGCGGCAAGTCCGCCAACATCGTGTTCGCCGATGCGGATCTCGAACGCGCTGCGATCGGCGCGCAGGCCGCGATCTTCGGCGGCGCCGGCCAGAGCTGCGTCGCCGGTTCGCGTCTCCTGGTGCAGAGCGCAGTGTATGACCGCTTCGTCGATCTCGTGGCCCAGGGCGCAGCGAAGATCAAATGCGGCGATCCGCTGTCGGCGGAGACCGAGATTGGCCCGATCAACAACGCCAGGCAATATGATCACGTGCTGTCGCTCATCCGTGAGGGGGCGGCGGAGGGCGCCGAGATCGTCGCCGGCAGCAATGGTGAGCGCGCAGACAGCGGCTATTACGTCAAGCCGACCGTGCTCAAGAACGTCACCAACGCCATGGGCATCGCGCGCAAGGAGGTGTTCGGCCCCGTGGTCGCGGCGATCCGCTTCGAGACCGAGGCGGAGGCGATTGCGATCGCCAATGACAGCGAGTTCGGTCTTGCCGGCGCGGTGTGGACGAAGGACGTCGCGCGCGCGCATCGCGTTGCAGCGAGCGTGAAGGCCGGCACGTTCTGGATCAACTCCTACAAGACGATCAACGTCGCCTCGCCCTTCGGTGGCTACAACAACAGCGGCCATGGCCGCTCCTCCGGCGTCGAAGCGCTGTACGAATATACGCAGGTGAAGAGCGTGTGGGTCGAGACCGCGGCCGAGCCGGCGGTCGCTTTCGGCTACGCGCCGGGCCTTCGTGAATGAGACGATGTCGTGAATGAGGTGCTTGCGCCGACGAGGCTGCATGGCATGATCGGTGCAAGAACTGCGCGCCCACGGAACGACGAGCTAGTTCCGAAATAAGGAACATAATGATGCCGCGCTTCGTCAACGTCGCCATTGGTCAACTCGGCCCGATCGCCCGGAGCGAGTCACGGACCGCGGTGGTTGCGCGGTTGATCGCCCTGATGCGCCAGGCCCACGCCAATGGCTGCGATCTCATCGTCTATCCCGAGCTCGCGCTCACGACCTTCTTCCCGCGCTGGTACATGGCCGATCAGGCGGAGATCGATTGCTATTTCGAGCGCGAGATGCCGGGGCCGGAAACGCAGGCCTTGTTCGCGCTCGCGAAGGAGCTGCGCATCGGATTTTGCCTCGGCTATGCGGAGCTGACCGTCGAAGACGGCATCGTGCACCGCTACAACACCGCCATCCTCGTCGACAAGGACGCGCGCATCGTCTCGAAATACCGCAAGGTGCATCTGCCGGGTCATGCCGAGCACGAGCCGTGGCGCAAGTTCCAGCATCTGGAAAAGCGCTACTTCGAGCCCGGCAAGAGTTTCGGCGTGGCCGATGCGTTCGGCGGCGTCCTCGGCATGGCGATCTGCAACGATCGGCGCTGGCCGGAGACCTATCGCGTGATGGGGCTGCAGGGCGTCGAGATGGTGCTGATCGGCTACAACACGCCGGTGCACAATCCGCCGGCGCCGGAGCATGACGACCTCTCCCTGTTCCACAACCGCCTCGTGATGCAGTCCGGTGCCTATCAGAACGGCACCTGGGTGATCGGCGTCGCCAAGGGCGGCATCGAGGAGGGCATCGACCACATCGCCGGGAGCTGCATCATCGCGCCGTCGGGCGAGATCGTCGCGGCCTGCGCCACCAAGGGCGACGAGATCGCTTTGGCGCGCTGCGACCTCGATCTGTGCAAGTCCTATAAGCAGACGATCTTCAATTTCGACGTCCATCGCCAGCCGCAGGCCTATGGGATGATCGTCGAACGCAAAGGCGAAAGGCTGATGGCCGATGGATCGCCGGTGAAGAAGCAGTGATGCAAGGCCGAGACCCCTCCACGAGTCATTCCGGGGCATCGCGCAGCGATGAGCCCGGAATCCATAGCCACAGGCAGATGTGCGGGGCACGCAGGCAGTGACATCTCGCTCCTCCAACGCCCGCCTGTGGCTATGGATTCCGGGCTCGCGCGGCCGCGCGGCCCGCCCCGGAATGACGGGAGGAGAGAGTGGGCCTTGCGTCCCATGCCTCATTTGCGTTCAAATGAATGCACGCGACGCGCATGGCATGGGCCTTGCTTACAATTTCGGCAATTGAACTCAGGCACGTTGCATCAGGAGAGAACATGGATCGCAGAACGGTATTGAAGGGATTGGCGGGCGCCGGTGGTCTGGCGCTGACCGGTGGGTTTGCGGCGCCGGCGATTGCGCAGGGCGCATCCGCGCGCACCTTGCGCTTCGTTCCGCAGGCCAATCTTGCCAATTTCGATCCGATCTGGGGCACGCAATATGTCGTGCGCAACGCAGCGGCGATGGTGTGGGACACGCTGTACGGCATCGACGATCAGTTCGTGCCGCAGCGCCAGATGGTGGAGTCCGAAGAGGTCTCGTCCGACGGCCTGACCTGGACCTTCAAGCTGCGCTCCGGCCTGAAATTCCATGACGGCGAGCCGGTGCTCGCCAAGGACGTCGTGGCCAGCCTCACGCGCTGGTCGGCGCGCGACCCGATGGGCCTGATGCTCAAGGCGATCCAGAACGAGCTGACCGCGGTCGACGACAAGACCTTCAAATGGGTGCTCAAGCAGCCCTATCCGAAGATGCTGTTTGCGCTCGGCAAGGGCAACGCGCCCTGCGCCTTCATCATGCCCGAGCGCATCGCGCAGACCGATCCGTTCAAGCAGATGTCCGAATACATCGGCTCCGGCCCGTTCAAATTCGCCAAGGGCGAATGGGTGCCGGGCGCCAAGGCCGTGTTCGAGAAGTTCACCGACTACGTGCCGCGCCAGGAGAAGCCGGTGTGGCTTGCCGGCGGCAAGCAGGTGCTGGTCGATCGCGTCGAATGGGTGATCATGCCGGACCCCGCGACCGCGGCCGCCGCGCTGCAGAACGGCGAGGTCGACTGGTGGGAGAACCCGATCACCGATCTCGTGCCGGTGCTGAAGGGCAACAAGAACATCGGCGTCGACATCGGCGATCCCCTGGGCAATGTCGGCGCGTTCCGCATCAACCATCTGCATGCGCCGTTCAACAATGTGAAGGCGCGGCAGGCCATCCTGATGGCGATGAGCCAGGAAGACTACATGCGCGCGCTCGTCGGCGACGACAATTCGCTGTGGAAGCCGCTGCCTGGCGTGTTCACGCCCGGCACGCCGCTCTACACCGAGGAAGGCGGCGACATCCTCAAGGGCAAGCGCGACATCGCCGCCGCTAAGAAGCTCTTGGAAGAGGCCGGTTACAAGGGCGAGCCGATCACCTGCGTGGTGGCTCAGGACCAGCCGATCACCAAGGCGTTCGGCGACGTCACCGCGGATCTCTTGAAGAAGCTCGGCATGAATGTCGATTTCGTCGCCACCGATTGGGGCACGGTCGGTGCTCGCCGCGCGCTGAAGACGCCGCCTGCGCAGGGCGGCTGGCACATGTTCCACACCTGGCATGCCGGTGCTGATTGCATCAACCCGGCCGCCTACAACGCGCTGCGTGCCAACGGCGACAAGGCGTGGTTCGGCTGGCCGACCAGCGAGAAGGTCGAGACGGAGATCACCAACTGGTTCAACGCCAAGTCGCTCGACGAGGAGAAGGTGATCGCCGGCAAGATCAACAAGGCGGCGATCGATGACGTGGTGTTCGCGCCGACCGGCTTCTTCCTCGGCTACACCGCGTGGCGCAAGAACGTCTCCGGCGTGACCAAGGGGCCGATCCCGCTGTTCTGGGGCGTGTCGAAGACCGCATAAGGCGCTGAACTCACATGCTCGCTTATGCGCTCCGACGCGTGCTGTCGACCTTGCCAGTGATGGCGATCGTCGCGCTGTTCGTCTTCAGCCTGCTGTACATCGCGCCGGGCGATCCGGCCGTTGTCATCGCCGGTGATCAGGCGAGCCCGGCCGACGTCGAGCGCATCCGCGCCAATCTCGGACTGGACCAGCCCTTCCTGGTCCAGTTCGGCAGCTGGGTGTGGCGCCTGCTGCATTTCGATCTGGGCACATCGATCTTCACCAATCTTCCGGTGTCGGCGATGATCGCCCAGCGCATCGAGCCGACTTTGTCGCTGATGATGGTGACCCTGGTGCTCACCATCCTCATTGCGGTGCCGCTCGGCGTGATCGCGGCGTGGAAGGCCGGCACGTGGATCGATCGCGTGATCATGGCCTTCGCGGTGTTCGGCTTCTCGGTGCCGGTGTTCGTGGTCGGCTACATCCTCGCTTATGTGTTCGCGCTCAAGTTCGACCTGTTGCCGGTGCAGGGCTACACGCCGTTGTCGCAAGGCTTCTGGCCGTGGCTGCAGAACCTGATCCTGCCGGCGGTGGCGCTCGGCTGCGTCTATATCGCGCTGATCGCGCGCATCACCCGCGCCGCGATGCTCGAGGTGCTGCAGCAGGACTACATCCGCACCGCGCGCGCCAAGGGCCTGGGGCAGGGCGGCATCCTGTTCATCCACGCGCTGAAGAATGCGGCGGTGCCGATCGTCACCGTGGTCGGCATCGGCATTGCGCTGCTGATCGGCGGCGCCGTCGTCACCGAGAGCGTGTTCGCCATTCCCGGCCTCGGCCGGCTCACCATCGACGCCATCCTGCGCCGTGACTATCCGGTGATTCAGGGCATCGTGCTGCTGTTCAGCTTCGTCTACGTGCTCGTCAATCTCCTGATCGACATCACCTACACGCTGGTCGACCCGAGGATCCGCTATTGACCGCCACGACCACAACCTCTCCACCGCCGGGCCTCGTCGTCGCGCCTCGTCTGCCCGATCTGATGGCGGCGCCGAAGATCCGGCGCGGCGCCGTCGGCTTCCTGCGCAACCATCCGACGGTCGCAATCGGCGGCGCGCTGCTGCTCGTGCTCGTCATCATCGGTGTGTTCGCGCCGTTCCTCTTCACCGTCGATCCGACCGCGATCGCGCCGGCCAAGCGGACGCGGCTGCCGTCGGCGGATTTCTGGTTCGGCACCGATGCGCTGGGCCGCGACATCTATTCGCGCGTGCTCTACGGCACCCGCGTCTCGCTCACGGTCGGCCTCTCGGTCGCTCTGGCGGCCTCGCTGATCGGGCTCGCAATCGGCCTCGTCGCCGGCTTCCTGCGTTGGGCCGACGGCGTGCTGATGCGCTGCATGGACGGGCTGATGTCGATTCCGCCGATCCTGCTCGCGGTGGCGCTGATGGCGCTGACCCGCGGCAGCGTCGGCAACGTCATCCTCGCCATCACCATCGCCGAGATCCCGCGCGTCGCGCGCCTCGTGCGCGGCGTGGTGCTGAGCTTGCGCGAGCAGCCTTACGTCGATGGCGCCGTCGCGTCGGGCACGCGCACGCCGATGGTGATCCTGCGCCACATCCTACCGAACACCACGGCGCCGATGCTGGTGCAGGCCACCTACATCTGCGCCAGCGCCATGATCACCGAGGCGATCCTGTCCTTCATCGGCGCCGGCACGCCGCCGACCATTCCGTCTTGGGGCAACATCATGGCCGAGGGCCGCGCGCTGTGGCAGGTCAAGCCCTACATCGTGTTCTTCCCGGCCGCGTTCCTCTCGGTCACGGTGCTGGCCGTGAACCTCGTCGGCGACGGCCTCCGCGACGCGCTCGATCCGCGCATGGCGAAATCACCATGAGCGGGGTGATGTCAAAATTTGACGGCCGAGTTGGGGCCTCGCCCTTCGAGACGCTCGCCTCCGGCGAGCTCCTCAGGGTGAGGGGTGGGAGCGTGCGCTGTGGGGACCCTGATCATGACAACGCTGCAGCGCCGATCTCGGACCCCGACCCTCATGGTGAGGAGCGCCGCGCCGAGTTGCCCTTGATCGCGGGCAGTTGCAATGCGCGGCGCGTCTCGAACCATGAGGCCCCACTGTCACCGCATGCGGCCTCACGCCACGGCCCGGAGCTGAACTGATGCCGCTGCTCGAGGTCGAGAATCTCCAGGTCCATTTCCGCACGCCGACCGGCATCAATCGCGCCGTCGACGGCGTGTCGTTCCACGTCAACCCCGGCGAGACGCTGGCCATCGTCGGCGAGTCCGGCTGCGGCAAGTCCGTCACCTCGATGTCGATGATGCGACTGATCCCGGAGCCGCCCGGCAAGATCGCGGGCTCGATCAAGCTCGAGGGCAGGGACATCCTCACGCTCTCCGACCGCGAGATGCGCGCGCTGCGCGGCAACGACATCTCGATGATCTTCCAGGAGCCGATGACGAGCCTCAATCCGGTGCTGACGGTCGGCCGACAGATCGGCGAGACGCTGCGGCTGCATCAGGGGCTCGACCAGGCGCAGGCGGAGGCGCGCGCGGTCGAGATGCTGACGCTGGTCGGCATCCCCGAGCCGGCACGGCGCGTGCGCGAATATCCGCACCAGCTGTCGGGAGGCATGCGCCAGCGCGTGATGATCGCGATGGCGCTGGCGTGCAATCCAAAGCTCCTGATCGCGGACGAGCCGACGACGGCGCTTGACGTCACCATCCAGGCGCAGATCCTCAAGCTGATGCTCGAATTGAAACAGCGTGTCGGCGCCGCGATCATCCTGATCACCCACGATCTCGGCGTCGTCGCCGAGGTCGCCGAGCGCGTGATGGTGATGTATGCCGGACGCAAGGTCGAGGAAGCGCCGGTGAAGGAGCTGTTCCGCAACCCGCGTCATCCCTATACGCAAGGCCTGCTCGGCGCGCTGCCCAAGCTCGGCTCCTCGCTGTCGGGCGAAACCAAGCGTCTGGCGGAAATCCCCGGCCAGGTGCCGGACCTCAAGCAGCGCATCGAGGGCTGCGTTTTCGCCGGCCGCTGCGCGCTCGCGACCGACCTTTGCCGCCAATACGCGCCGGGGCTGGAGCAGAAGGCCGCGCATCACATCGCCGCCTGTCATTTCGCCTTGAAGGAGCAGGCTGCCGCATGACCATGCCGCTGCTCCAGGTCAACGACCTCAAGAAGCACTTCCCGATCTCGGGCGGCCTGTTCGGCCGCACCAAGAGCAAGGTGCATGCGGTCGACGGCGTGTCGTTCGAGATCGCGCGCGGCGAGACGTTGTCGCTGGTCGGCGAGTCCGGCTGCGGCAAGTCCACCGTCGGCCGCGCGATTCTGCGGCTGTTCGACATCACCGGCGGCCAGATCGTGCTCGACGGCCAACGTATCGACGATCTCGGCCCGCACCGCCTGCGCGAGATGCGCCGCCGCGTCCAGGTCGTGTTCCAGGACCCGTTCTCCAGCCTCAATCCGCGCATGCGGATTCGCGACATCCTCGCCGAGCCGATCAACAATTTCGGTCTCGCCAAGGACAAGGCCGAGCTCGACGCGCGCATCAAGGAGCTGATGGAGATCGTCCGCCTGCCGCGCGATGCCGTGAACCGTCGCCCGCACGAATTCTCCGGCGGCCAGCGCCAGCGCATCGGCATTGCGCGCGCGCTCGCCGCCAAGCCCGAGCTGATCGTCTGCGACGAGGCGGTGTCCGCCCTCGACGTCTCCGTCAAGGCGCAGATCGTCAATTTGCTGCAAGATTTGCAGCGCGAGTTCGGCCTGGCGCTGCTGTTCATCAGCCACGACCTCGCCATCGTCGAGCACATGACGCACCGCGTCGCCGTGATGTATCTCGGCAAGATCGTCGAGATGGCGCCGAGGCGGCAGATCTTTGCCTCGCCCGGCCATCCCTACACTAAGGCGCTGCTGTCAGCCGTGCCCGTCCCGGAGCCCGGTGCCGAGCGCACGCCCATCATCCTCAAGGGCGACGTGCCGAGCCCGGTCAACCCGCCCAAAGGCTGCCGCTTCAACACGCGCTGCCCCCTGGCCTTCGACCGCTGCCGCAGCGAAGTGCCGGAGCTCAGGCTCAAGGGCGAGGACCAGTGGGTGGCGTGTCATTTGGAGAATCCCGCTTAGTTAGCGCGGGCTGCGGCGCGGACCCTCGCTCTGGCATCACCCTCTGCTGTCGTCCCGGGCAAGCCTGCCGCCGCGAAGCGGGGGCGGGCGCCGACCCGGGATCCATACTCCGTGTCGGTTGTTGGCTTGCGCAAGCCCGGCCGTCTCGTGTCACGACAACGGCCTGTGGTTATGGGTCCCGGCGTTCGCCGGGACGACGGCGGGGTTCGTGGAGGGGGCGAGACGCTGCCGAGGTGGAAGCGTTGGCGCGGCGCTGTTTGCTGCTCATCGGCCACACCGGCCTGCCCAATCGCCGGTGTGGAGGCGCCATCCCCAGGCCGGTGCATTGTCACCGCCCGACCCGGCGACTAGAAATTGATCTGGTTGAGGAATCTCAAGTCCACCGCCGCCCCGGAACTCCGTCCGGTGCAGCATGTCCCGCGTTCGAAGAGGCCGCCATGCATCTCGCCCATGATCCGACAGCACCCGCGGCCGCCCAGATCAGCTTCGACCAGTTCCTCGCCGTCGATATCCGCGTCGGTACCATCGTCGCGGCCGAGCCCTATCCGGAGGCGCGCAAGCCGTCGCTGAAGCTGACGATCGATTTCGGCCCGGCCATCGGTACCAGGCGTTCCAGCGCGCAGATCGCCTCGCTCTATGATCCGGGCACGCTCGTCGGCCGCCAGGTCGCTGGTGTCGTCAACTTCCCGCCGCGGCAGATCGGCAAGTTCATGTCGGAGGTGCTGACGCTCGGCTTTCCCGACGAGGCCGGCAATGTCGTGCTGTTCAAGCCCGACAAGGTCGTGCCGAACGGGGCGCGGTTGTTCTGAGCGGGGAGCGCCGGCAATGGATATGCTGCTCGAACCTGTTACGCTGCCGCCATTCCCCGAAGGCTTGAGGATTTCGCTGCGGCAGATGCATCTTCTCCAGGCTCCCATGGGCGGCACCCTGGTGACCGGCGGCGCCACCTTCCGCGTGTTCGCGCCGCATGCCAAGGCGGTCTACGTGTCCGGCCCGTTCAACGACTGGGCGCAGGATGCGAGCTGCCGCCTGGCGCCGATCGGCAATGGCCATTGGACGATCTTCATCCCCGGCCTGAAGGACGGCGACGCCTACATGTACTTCGTCGAGGGTGAGGGCAATTCGGGCTACAAGCGCGATCCCCACGCGCGGCTGCTCACCGTCGATCCACCGTTCCCGCAAGCGCATTCGGTGCTGCGCAATCCGCAAGCGTTTCCCTGGCATGACATCGACTTCACGCCGCCGCCTAACAATGAATTCGTGATCTATCAGCTCCATGTCGGCACCTTCGACATGAAGGCCGGCAATCCCGACGGCTGCTTCTTCGACGTCATCGAACGCGTGCCGCACCTCGCCAAGCTCGGAATCAACGCCATCGAGCTGCTGCCGGTGCAGGAATTCCCGACCATGTTCAGCATGGGCTACAACGGCACCGATCTGTTCAGCCCGGAGACTGACTATGGCGAGGTGGAGCAGGCGCATCTCGCGGCCTATTTCGCGCGGACCAACGAGATCCTGATGGCCGCGGGCGCCGTGCCTTACGCCGATATCGGCGTCGTCAGGCATTGCGACGACCAGCTGCGCGCGCTGATCGACGTCTGCCATATCCATGGCATCGCCGTGTTGTTCGACGTCGTCTACAACCATGCCGGCGGCGGCTTCGACGAGAACAGCATCTGGTTCTTCGACCGCCAGCCTTACGGCGATCCCAACCGCAGCCTGTATTTCACCGACCAGGGTTGGGCCGGCGGGCAGGTGTTCGCATATTGGAATGCCGACGTGCGGCAGTATCTCGTCGACAACGCCATCATGTTCTATCGCGAGTACCACGCCGACGGCCTGCGCTTCGACGAGGTCAGCGTGATGGACCGCTTCGGCGGCTGGGCGACCTGCCAGCAGCTCACCGAGGCGCTGCGCGCGGAGAAGCCGGACGCGATCCAGATCGCGGAATTCTGGCCGGTCAATCCGTGGGTGGTGAAGGACATCGCGCAAGGTGGCGCCGGCTTCGATGCGACCTGGAGCGATGGCCTGCGGCTTGCGGTACGCGGTGCCATTGCCAGCGCGGCGGGCGGAGCAGGGGCTTCGGTGGCGATGCAGCCCATCGCCGCGGCCATTGCCGATATCAGCCTCGGCAATCGCTGGCGCATGGTCAACTCGATCGAGAACCACGACATCGTCTATGCCGGCCGCGAGCCGCGCATCTCGCGTCTCGCCGATCCCGTCGACAGCCGCTGCTGGTACGCGCGCAGCCGCTGCCGCGTCGCCACCGGCCTGCTGCTGACCGCGCCGGGCATCCCGATGCTGTTCATGGGCCAGGAGCTGTTCGAGGACCGGCCGTGGAGCGACACGCCCAGCCTGGACACCACGATCCAATGGGCGCTGCTCGACGGCGAGGACAAGATCACCGCCGACGCGATGCGCTTCACATCGGAGCTGATCGCCATCCGCCGCACCCATCCGGCGCTGACCTCCGAGGGCTGCGCCGTCGTCCACGTCCACGACGCCAACCGCGTCCTCGCCTTCCACCGCTGGGACGGCCAGGGCGACGACGTCATGGTGATCGTCAGCCTGAGCGAAACGCCGTGGCGCGACTACGCCATCGGCTTCCCGGCCGGCGGCGCGTGGCACGAGGTGTTCAACAGCGACGTCTACGACAATTGGGTCAATCCGGGCGTGGTCGGCAACAACGGCGCGGTGAATGCGAACGGCCCCGCGCTGCATGGCCAGCCGAATTCGGCGATGGTGACGATTCCCGCGAATGGGCTGCTGGTGTTTGCGCGAGCGTAGCGGAAGGAAACTGACTTGATGCGGGCGTCATCGGCGATCAAGGCACTGTTCACTGCGATCGCCCGGACTCATCAGGCCAATCGAGCGCGCCGGGAGGCTGACCGCGATCCGCCCCCTCATCGCATCGATCTGGCGCCTGGGCTGATGATGCAGATCCCGCATCTTAAGATAACACTAGACGCGCGCTTTTCCGATGGCGAGCCCCTCGATCTGACGTTCGAGCAGGCAAGTGAAATCATCGGATCGATAAGAACGGCCTGTCAACGCAGGGACCGAACCAGCGTCAGTTACCCCTACAGGCATTTCGAATGGACGACAGACGCACGGCCACGGCCTGACGACCCGGACGGCGTGTGGATCACATGCAGATCCGGCGGTGATCTATCAAATCGGCGAGCCCGCCGGGATGAACTATTTACTGCGTGCTGCGAGTTCGGCGGCATGTTTGAATGGATCTATAAGCGAGCTACCGGAGCTGACGCGTAGGCCGTAGGGTGGGCAAAGGCGATGCCGTGCTCTCCCGACGAATGAGATCGCAGAGGCGCCGTGCCCACCGTCTTGCCGGCGTGCTCGTTGATCAATGGTGGGCACGCCGCCGCCTTCGGCGTCCGCTTTGCCCACCCTACAGCACCGTGCTCAGAAGCGGCGATATGCGAGCGAGGACCTCCGGTCTCTCCGCCGTCATTGCGAGCGCAGCGAAGCAATCCAGGGTGGTGGGCGGGACTCTGGATTGCTTCGCTGCGCTCGCAATGACGCGGTGAGGACGGGGCACGCCCATCGGCGAAGCGATCTGCAGGGGCGAACTATACAATCAATCGCCCCTGCCGCTCCGCAATCCCGATCACGGCCTCGGTCCCGGCATTGAAATCGAGATGATCCGACTCGATGCCATCCGAGAAGATCACGCCGTTCTCCGGCATCAGCGAGCGCAGGCGCAATGTCTCGCCGCCGTCGAGGCCGCCGCACACCAGCGACGTCTGCGACGTCTTGCTCGGGAACGGCTCGCGGACGGCAAAGCGAAGCGCGCGGGCGTCCCAGGGCAGGGCGGTGTAGCCGCCGTCGCCGTGACTGCCATAGCGGCCCGCGATCGCCAGAGCACCGGTGACGATGCTCTTGAACCAGGCGGTCGAGCCGAGGCCGGTTGCCACGATCAGCCCGCTCGACGACTGCCGCTCCTGCCGCTCACGCGTCGCGATCTCGTAGCGCGCCGACACATGCGTGCGCGCGCCGATGAAGAGGTCGTTGACGGCGTACAGCACCTGGCCGTCGGCGAGGCTCGCGCGCGCCATGGTCACCGCCTTGGCGGCGCGCTTGTCGGCGGCGACCTCCGGCAGCAGGTTCGCGAGATCATCCGGCGCGAACGGCAGCAGCACGCCGTCATGGCGCAGCGAGTCCGGGTTGAGACCGAGCAGCGGCTGGCCGTCGAGATATTTCATGGTGTTGGCGACCAGCCCGTCGGGGCCGAGGGCTGCGACGATGTCGGCGGGGCCGAAGATGAAGTTCGGCAGGAAGCCGCGGTCGACGATCTGGTAGCGGCCCCAGCGCTCCAGGGTCTGCGTGGCCGTGGCGCGCGCGGCCTGGTAGGCCGCGTGCTCGCGTTCGTAGTCGGAGAAGTCGGCGCCGAGATGCTCGACGTAGAAGCGGGCCTGGTCCGCGGTGAGGAACTTTGCGATCAGCTCCTCGAGCCGCGTCCTCCTGGTGACCAGGATCACCTTGCGGTCATTGCCGGACACGGGGGGCCTCCGCGGGCTTCTGCATCAGGCTGTTCAGCAGCTCCGGCGAGACGTTCAGCTGCCCGATCTTCTCGGCCTTTTCGGCGAGGCCAGAGAACGCCTGCGCGATCAGCTGGCCCGGCTGCATGCCGGTCGCCGCCAGCGCCTGGATCACGCGGGTGTCGACACCCTCGAAGATCTTCATCAGCGCGCCGACGCGGTAGGCTTCGGCGTCCGCCAGCGTGCGGGTGTTCGCCGCGTTCAGCGACACGAAATCCTTGCGCTTGGCCTCCAGCCCGATGTCGGCGACCATGCCGGCCTCGCGCAGCTCGTTCTTCTTCGCTGCGACGCTGGCCTCCGCATCCATCTGCGTCTCGCGGATCGAACGCTTCTTCTGTTCGACCGCGATCTCGGTGTCGAGCTCGCTCTCGCGGATGGCCCGCTCGCGCTCGACTGCGAAATTGCGCCGGGCGAAGATGGCCTCGTCCGCGGTCTTCAGGATCGCCTCGCGCGCCTCGGCTTCAAGCGCCTTCGCCGTTTCCGGCGTCGGCTTCACCGCCCGCACGGCGACGCCGAGGATTTCAAGACCCAGCGCATCGATGTCGGCCCGTTGCTTCAATCCGGCTGCGATCGCCTCAGCGATGCGGTCGGAAGCGCGCAGCGCTTCCCGGAGGGTCATGTCCTTGACCGCCTGCTGCGCCAGCACCTCGACCGCGCCGAGCACGCGCTGCGGCAGTTCCTCCGGGTCGTCGGACTCGTAGGTCTTGCCGTCGCGCTTGAGCGTGAAATTCAGCATCGCCGCCGCCTTCTTCGGCTCGCCGATGCGGTAGGTGACCTGGCCCTGGATGGTCAGTGTCTGAAAGTCGCGGGCGATCTGCTGGAAGATGAAGGCGGCGTCGCGGCTGCCGATCGGGATCGCGACCAGCGAGGTCGCGGGCCCGTAATAGAAGGTGGAGAGCCCGGCGCCTTCCTCGACGATCGTGCCGGCGCGGTACTTGAGCAGGTAGGTGGTGGGCTGGGCCTTGATGAAGCGTAAGCCGAACATGGCGGCCTCCTGACGTGTGACGGCGTAAGTGTGTCACGCCAACTAAGTAAGTTGGATAGTACAACTAAGTATGCTAGTGTCAAGCGGCAAAATCGAAGGGGACGGCGGTATGGCAGGACGGCAGGGACCGGGGACCGGGGCGGGGGAGCCGGTGCAGAGCGGGGCCAAGAGGCGCGCGCTGGATTTCCCACGGCCGCTGACCACGGTCGACATCGTCATCTTCACGATCCGGCAGGAGGCGCTGCATGTGCTGCTGGTGCGCCGCGGCCATGGCGAGGGCGAGCCGTTCCCGGATGCGCAGGCGCTGCCGGGGGGATTCGTCGATGTTGCGAGGGATCGCGACCTCGAGGCCTGTGCGCGGCGTAAGCTCGCCGAGAAGACCGGCGTGGTCAGTCCGTATCTCGAGCAGCTCGGCAGCTGGGGCAGCGCCACGCGCGATCCGCGCGGCTGGTCGGCGACCCATGCCTATTTCGCGCTGATCCCGGCCTCAGCCGCGGAGACGGCGCTCGCGGCCGATGCGCAATGGTCTCCGCTTCAAGGCGCGAGCGTGAAACCGAAGCTCGCCTTCGATCATCAGGAGATCCTGCAGGCCGCCGTGCAGCGGCTGCGCAACAAGGTCGAATACACCTCGCTGCCGGCCTATCTGATGCCGGAGGAGTTCACCTTGCCCGAGCTGCAGCGGACCTACGAGATCGTGCTTGATCGTCCCTTGGAAAAGAGCGCCTTCCGCACCCGCATGCTCTCAGCCGACCTGATCGAGCCGATCGACAAGATGCGCAAGGGGCCGAACCGGCCGGCGCAGCTGTATCGCCTGAAGAAGGCCGCCGCGCCGGTGTACTTTGCGCGGACGTTCAACGCGCCGGAGTGAAGCTCTTGTAGCCCGCATGAGCGAAGCGACATGCGGGGTCCCACGCGCTGCGAGGGGGGGGGCCGCCCGCTTCGCCACCGTCATTGCGAGCGCAGCGAAGCAATCCAGGGTGGTGTGCGGGACTCTGGATTGCTTCGCTGCGCTCGCAATGACGGGATGAGAGGGTCGTGCGCCACGCGACCGCTCGCGCCGCGTGGCGCAAGGCTTGGTCAGGCCGAGAAGTCCACCACCAGCGACTTGCTGGTCGAGCTCGACGAGCTGCTGCCGTTGGCGCTGTAGGACGAGGTCTTGCTGCTGTTCGAGCTCTGCAGCGCCTCCAGCAGCTTCTTCAGGAGCTCCTCGACCTGGGACGAGGAGTCCGACGACGTCGATGACGAGGTGCTCGACGTGGTGTCGGTGCTGGACTCATCGTCGCTCGGAGGCGGACCGGGCGGCGGACCACCGGCGCCACCTGCGCCGCCCGGACCGCCGGAGAAGGCGTTGGCAAATACGTTCTTCAGCTCGGTCGCCTGGTCCGAGGTCAGCTTGCCGCTGTCGACCTCGCTCTGGATGAGATCGTCGATCTTCGACTGCATCTCCTCGGGCGATGGCGGTTTGCTGGAACTGGTCGACGCCGACGAGCTGCCGCTCTGCAACGCGGAGTCGATGTCGTCGAGCGCCGACGACAGCGCGGTCTGGTCGGCGGAGCTGACCTTGCCGGCCGAGACTTCCTTGGTGAGCTCCTGTTTGAGCAGGTCGAGCGGCGAAAAGCCGGTCATGGAGGAGGCGGAGATCGACGTCATGGCATGCTCCGAGGGTTGCGACATCAAACCTGCCTCCAGGTGGGGCTCGAACGATTAACGGCTGCTTGTTCCATGTGTACGGATGTGTCTGGACCCGCCGCGCACACAAAACGAAGCAAGAAAGTCAGCCGACTGGCGCGAATTCCGGATGTGTGCACCAGAGCTTGCCCCGCGCCCGCCGTCATTCCGGGGCGCGCGAAGCGCGAGCCCGGAATCCATCGGGCGGCAGAACGTGCGGATAAATGGATTCCGGGCTCGTGCTGCGCACGCCCCGGAATGACGACCTCTCCTGGAGGGGCGGCTCACCTCCTGTCCCGGGCAAGGCCGCATGCCGAGAGCGCAGTGCTCGGACGGCCGAAATGGTGTATCCGCGAGTGACTGGCGGCGCCCCGCGGGGCATGTCCGCCACAAGGAATAAATTCCCGGAGGAACATCCATGTCGGCCTTGCCGCTGTCTGGCATCAAGATTCTCGATTTGACCCGCGTGCTGGCGGGGCCGCTCTCCGCCCAGATGCTGGCGGATCTCGGCGCCGAGGTGATCAAGATCGAGCGTCCGGGCACCGGCGACGACGCGCGTGCGTTCGGGCCGCCCTACCTGAAAGACCCCGAGGGCAAGGCCAACAACAACAATTCGTTCTACATCTGCGCCAACCGCAACAAGAAATCGGTCACCGTCAACATCGCCTCGCCCGAGGGCCAGGAGATCATCCGCGCGCTCGCCAAGGACTGCGACGTGTTCATGGAGAACTACAAGGTCGGCGACCTCAAGCGCTACGGCCTCGACTACGACGCCATCAAGGCGGTCAATCCCGACGTGATCTACTGTTCCGTCACCGGCTTCGGCCAGACCGGGCCGTACGCGCCGCGCGCCGGCTATGACGCGATCTTCCAGGCCATGGGCGGGCTGATGAGCGTCACCGGGCACATGGACGGCGAGCCGGGGGCGGGGCCGATGAAGGTCGGACCGTCGATCGTCGACTACATGACCGGCATGAACACCTCGATCGGCATCCTCTCGGCGCTGTACCACCGCGACGTCAATGGCGGCGGCGGCCAGCACGTCGACGTCTGCCTGTTCGACACCGTGATCGCCTCGCTGTCGCACTACGCGCAGATCTTCCTGATCAACGGGAAGTCGCCGCCGCGGCGCGGCACCTGGGGCAATGGCGGCATGCCGGCCGGCGTGTTCCGCTGCACCGACGGCGAGTTGATGCTGGTGGTCGGCAACGACGCCCAGTTCGCGCGCACCTGCGCAGTGCTCGGGGCGCCGGAGCTCGCCACCGATCCGAAGTTCGTCAGGAACAACGACCGCGTCGTCAACGGCAAGGAGATCATGGCGATCTTCGCCGGCCTGTTCCTGAAGAACTCGGTCGCGCATTGGCTGGAGGACTTGGAGAAGGCGGGCGTGCCCTGCGGCCCCGTCAACGACTTCGCCCATGTCTTCGCCGATCCGCATGTCCGCTCGCGCGGCATGGAGGTGAAGGTCGATCACCCGTTCGAGCCGCAGCTGTCGGTGATCCGCAACGCGCTGACGTTCTCGGGCACGCCGATCACCGACTACCGCGCCCCGCCGCTGCTCGGCGAGCATACGCAGGACGTGCTGGCGGGGCTCGGCTACGACGCGGCGAAGATCGCGGCGTTGAAGCAGCAGGGCGTGGTGTAGGGCGCGACAATCGCGGCATTCCCCGACGTCGTCCCGGCGAACGCCGGGACCCATAACCACCGGCCGCGGTGCTGATCCTCGATCTCTCCCCGCGTGCCTCAAGACGGATCACGCGGTATGGGTCCCGGCGTTCGCCGGGACGAACCGTGGAGAGAGTGTGCCTCAGTTGTGGCGGTGGTGACGGTAGCGCTTCGCCTTGTGCCTGGGCGCGTGATAGCGCGGCTCTGACACATACGGAGCCGGCGGCGGCGCGCCGAGCTGTTGCCGCGATTCCTGCAGGCGGCGCTGATAGCCGGGGGAGTTCATGATGTTGGCGGCGGCGCCGCGCGCCAGCACCGGCTCGCTGGCCGAGACCATCGCGATCGCCGTGGCGGCGACGGCCATGATCAATCGCAGGCGCTGCGTCATCCGGCTTGCTCCATTCTGGCTAGCGCGCCTCGCGCGCCGCAACCTTCTGCGTTGACTTTGCCGCCGGCACGCGCGTGGTCAAGCCGAGCACGGCGCCGCGCACGACGCGGTCGATCACATCCTCGACATCGTCGAGGTCGCATTGTCCGTCGGACAGCTTGGTGAGGCGCTCGCTCTCGCGGATGGTGTGATGCGCCATGGCGAGCGCGAAATGCAGGCCCCAGAACAGGTCGACTTCGGAGCTCTCCGGCAGCGCGCGCTTCATCGCTGCGGCGAATTTCCGCAGATGGTCGATTTCCTTGTTCTTGATGCGGCGAATTGGCGGCACCGATTCGATCGAGGCGCGGATCATGAAGCGCGCCACCGGCGAACGCTGGTTCTCCGGCCCCAGGCAGCCGCGCAGGATCGGGCCGACGAGGGCGCGCAGGATGGCGCCGATCTCGGCGCGGCCGCCGCCGGCGTCTTCCGCCGCCCGCAATTCGCGCAGCCGCTCGCGGTTGAGCGCGATCGAGCGCGTCACGAACAGCTCGGCGATCAATTCGTCCTTGGAGCCGAAATGATAGTTCACCGCGGCGAGGTTGACGTTGGCCTCCGCGACGATGTCGCGCAGAGTCACGTCGGAGAAGCCGCGCTCGGCATAGAGCCGCTCGGCGGCGACGAGGATCGCAGTCCGGGTCTGGTCGGTCGCCATATGGTCCCCGTTGCGTTTCAAACGATTGTATGAAACTATTGTTTGAGACGGCCGGAATGTCAATCGCGGTGCTTCCGCGCGGCGAGATTTCGGCACTGCGGCGACGATCCCGGTGAAACCGTGCCGCGCAAGATCGCTCTTGCGCTGACGCGGCCAGCGGATCGACACTGCGGCAAAACGCGGCCAGGAAACACCCAAGGAGAGTCCCATGGACTTCACGATGTCGGCGAAGCAGCAGGAATGGCTGGAGCGCGTGCGCAGCTTCATGACCAAGCATGTCCGCCCGGCGGTGCCGATCTACAAGCAGCAGGACGCCGAGGGCGATCGCTGGAAGGTGATCCCGATCCTGGAGGATTTGAAGGCCAAGGCAAAGGCCGAGGGCCTCTGGAACATGTTCATGCCGCCGTCGCCGCACGAGGACGACGAGTTCCGCGGTGCCGGCCTGACCAATCTCGAATACGCGCTGCTGTCGGAGGAGATGGGCCGCATCTCCTGGGCCTCCGAGGTCTTCAACTGCTCGGCGCCGGACACCGGCAACATGGAAGTGTTCATCCGCTACGGCACCAAGGAGCAGAAGCGCAAATGGCTGCGCCCGCTGATGGACGGCGAGATCCGCTCGGCGTTCCTGATGACCGAGCCTGCCGTGGCCTCGTCCGACGCCACCAACATCGAGACCCGCATCGTGCGCGACGGCGATCACTACGTCATCAACGGCCGTAAATGGTGGTCGTCGGGCGTCGGCGATCCCCGCTGCAAGATCGCGATCCTGATGGGCAAGACCGATCCGTCCGCCGCCAAGCATCAGCAGCAGAGCCAGATCCTGGTGCCGCTCGACACCCCCGGCATCAAGGTCGAGAAGATGCTGCCGGTGTTCGGCTTCGACGACGCGCCGCATGGCCATGCCCAGGTGCTGCTCGAGAACGTGCGCGTGCCGGCGGAGAACATCCTGCTCGGCGAGGGCCGCGGCTTCGAGATCGCGCAGGGCCGTCTCGGCCCGGGCCGCATCCATCACTGCATGCGCACCATCGGCAAGGCCGAGGAGTCGCTGGAGAAGATGGTGCGCCGGCTGATGACGCGCACGGCGTTCGGCAAGAAGATCATCGAGCATTCGGTGTGGGAGCAGCGCATCGGCGAGGCGCGCACCAACATCGAGATGTGCCGGCTGCTGTGCCTCAAGGCCGCCGACATGATGGACAAGGTCGGCAACAAGACCGCGCAGGGCGAGATCGCCATGATCAAGGTCGCCGCCCCGAACATGGCGCTGAAGATCATCGACGACGCCATCCAGGCGTTCGGCGGCGCCGGCGTGTCCGATGATGCGGGTCTTGCCAAGGACTACGCCAACATCCGCACGCTGCGCCTGGCCGACGGCCCGGACGAGGTGCACAACCGCGCCATCGCCCGGCTCGAGATGAAGAAATACGCCAACGAGCCGCGCCACTAAGTGTAGACTCGTAGGGTGGGCAAAGCCTCCGTCGTCGCGCGAAGCGCGATGATGGAGGCGTGCCCACCATTTTCGAGTATGAGGGAAGACGGTGGGCACGCTTCGCTTTGCCCACCCTACCAATGTCAATGTGCAGCGGTGACTCACCACTTGCGTCATTCCGGGGCGACGCGCAGCGTCGAACCCGGAATCCAGAGATGAGTTTGACAAGATCGAGATTCCGGGTTCAGCCCTCGCGGGCTGCCCCGGAATGACGAACAAGCGAGAACAGGGAGCCTCGTCGTGGCCGACGGCGTCAAGAAGGACGAAGAATTCTCCGGCACCAAGCCGGTCGAGGAGCGGCATCGGTTCGACGAGGCCAGGCTCGCGGCCTGGATGGCCGAGCATGTCGAGGGCTATGCCGGCCCGCTGACCGTGCTGCAGTTCAAGGGTGGCCAGTCGAATCCGACCTACCGGCTGAACACGCCGTCACGCTCCTACGTGCTCCGCCGAAAGCCGTTCGGCAAGCTGCTGCCGTCGGCGCATGCGGTCGATCGTGAATTCCGCGTCATCGCGGCGCTCGGCAAGCAGGGCTTTCCGGTCGCCAAGGCCTATGCGCTCTGCAACGACGACAGCGTGATCGGCTCGGCCTTCTACATCATGTCGATGGAGGAGGGCCGGGTGTTCTGGGATCCGACCCTGCCGCATGTCGGGGCTCCCGAGCGCCGCGCGATCTTCACCAGCAAGATCGAGACGCTGGCGAAGCTGCACACCTACGATCCCGCCGCGATCGGGCTGGCCGATTTCGGCAAGCCCGGCAACTATTTTGCCCGCCAGGTCGACCGCTGGACCAAGCAGTACCGGGCGTCCGAGACCGAGCATCTGCCGGAGATGGAGAAGCTGATCGAATGGCTGCCGCGCACCTTGCCGGTGCAGCAGCGCGTCTCGATCGTGCATGGCGATTATCGCCTCGACAATATGATCTTCCACGCCTCGGAGCCGCGTGTCATCGCGGTGCTCGACTGGGAGCTGTCGACGCTGGGCGATCCCATGGCCGACTTCACTTATCTGCTGATGCAGTGGATCATGCCCGGTCTCGCCGGCGTCGACCTCAAGGCGCTGAACATTCCGACCATGGAGGAGGCGGCGGAGATCTATCGCGGCGTCACCGGCACCGAGCTGCCCGACCTCAACTGGTACTTCGCCTACAATCTGTTCCGCCTCGCCGGCATTCTCCAGGGCATCATCGGCCGCATCCGCGACGGCACCGCCGCCAACGACAAGGCCATCGAGTCGGTCAAGCGCATGGTGCCGATGACCAAGCAGGCCTGGGAGTACGCGCAGAAGGCGGGTGCGGTGTAGCCTCTTGGAGCCCGGATGAGCGTCAGCGACATCCGGGTTCTCACTTGCTGCTGCGGTGAACCCGGATGTCGCTTCGCTCATCCGGGATACGCGCGACACACCCTCTCAGCGGCCACCGCCGCCACCTCCACCGCCGCCGCCCCCACCGGCCGTCGTCATCGCACTGCTGTAGCGCGGATCGGTCTGCTTCATGTAGATCGGCGACGTGTCGGTGCTCTTGCGGCGCGGGCCCTCTTGCACGTGTTGGTATGTGCCGCAGGAGCCCCATGAGCTCAGCTCGCACGGCGGCAGGCTGGGCTGGCGCGCCTGGGCGCTGGTTGCAGCCGCCCCGGCCGCGAGGGCGCCGATCAGGGTGAGCAGTCGCAGTTTCGATAGTCTCGACATCTGATTCCATCCTTCGGTTTGGCGAAGCCGGAAATGGTCCGCTTGCGAAGTTCGACGGAGCCTGGAAGCGGGCGGTTCGAAGAGGCGCGCTGAAAAAACCCCGCCAGTGCCGATGTCTGCGGTTGAACCGGACTGCTGCTCGCTGCGACATGACGCGGTCGCGCCGTCAAAGAAAGTTTGCGAGCGCGATCAAGACGATCGTCTCGATCAGTCCGGGCGGACGAAAGATTTTGCTTTCGCTTTTTCGGAATTTGTGCTTTGCTGTGGTCATCCCGCCTCACTCGGAGGGGCGTTGCGCGCGATCGTCACGACACGCGAGGCGGGGAGGCGATGGCCGCGATGGAGCCGCAGCGTGTCCTTGCGATGCGCGGACGAACGGCTCGGCGCGGACGTGAAGTCGCAGGGTCCTGATACCCCGACGCTGGTATCAAGTCGCGTTGGCCTGAGCGCCGCGCGGTGATGGTGGCCAACGAGCCCGGCGCACCAGGGAGACTGCGTATAAGCGTTAAGACCGTCGCGCAGGGAAGGCCGGGTGTTCTCGGCTGCACCTGTGGTACCTGCCGCCTGCATTTTTTTCGCAGGCGGGCCGCAGGCGTCAGCCGACGCCTGGCCTTCCCTGCGCCCTTCGATTGGAGGGCGGCGACGATCGGATCACTCGGGCGTGGATGCGCCGCGGGAATAAATCTGCATGATTGCACTCCGTCATTGCGAGCCACCCGGTGCGCACGAAGCGCGGCCGGATGACAGGCTCCGCGACGCAATCCGGGGCTCAGGTGGCGACTCTGGATCGCGTCGCTGCGCTCGCGATGACGTTCACGACACACACCGTCATCCCGGCCAAGCGCCGGCCGCGCGAATGCGCTGGCGGTGCGCAGAGCCGGGATCCATACGCCGCAGCAGAACTGTTGGGCAAAAAGCCAATGGCCAGCTGGCCTCAAACCACTCCCTGGGGGTATGGGTCCCGGCTTTCGCCGGGACGACGGCGGAGAGTGAAGCGGCAGCTCACCTAGATCGGCTTGCCCGCATACGGCATCGACGCGGTGAGGCCGCCGTCGACCGGGAACGCCTGGCCGTTGACGTAGGAGGCTTCGTCGCTGGCGAGGAACAGGGCCATGGCGGCGATCTCGTGCGGCTGGCCGGCGCGCTTCAGCGGATTGAGCTGGCCGATCTTGCCTTCGGTGCCGCGCTCCTTGGCGCCGTCGAAGATCGGCTTGGTCATGCCGGTCTCGATCAGTCCGGGGCAGACCGCGTTGATGCGCACGCCGGTGCCGGACAGCGAGTAGGCGGTGGTCTGCACCAGGCTGATCACGCCGGCCTTGCTGGCCGCATAAGGATGTCCGGAGGCGCCGGACTTCAGGCCTGCGACGGAGGCCGTGCAGACGATCGCGCCGCGCTGCTGCCGCACCATGTGCGGCATGGCGTATTTGACTGCGAGGAACGGGCCGATCAGATTGATGCGCAGGATCTCCTGCCAGTGCTCGACGGTCTGCTCGGCGATCGGCTTCAGCCCGCCAGAGATGCCGGCATTGGCCCAGATTACGTCGAGCTTGCCGTAGGTCGCGACCGCGCGATCGATGAAGCCCGAGACATCCGCCTCGGAGCCGGCGTCGGCGAGCACGGCCTCCGCAATGCCGCCCTGCTGCTTGACCATCTCGACCGTCTCCTTGACGGCCTCGCTGCGATCGACCGCGATCAGCCGCGCGCCTTCCTCGGTGAA
The DNA here is from genome assembly GCF_032377575.1 of Bradyrhizobium sp. SZCCHNS2022. Taxonomy (NCBI): domain Bacteria; kingdom Pseudomonadati; phylum Pseudomonadota; class Alphaproteobacteria; order Hyphomicrobiales; family Nitrobacteraceae; genus Bradyrhizobium; species Bradyrhizobium sp. SZCCHNS2022. The sequence goes on from NZ_JAUHHZ010000001.1 coordinate 1,228,238, forward strand.
CATCAGCGATGCGGCGCGGCCGATGCCGCTGCCGGCGCCGGTGATGATGACGGATTTGCCTTCGAGGCGGCCCATGTTTCCTCCTGCTTCATTGTTGATCAGTTGCGTACCGCGCAACGGAATTCAAACGCCGTTTCAAACGTACCGGGATCGCCAAGCGGCTTGAGACGACTGAGGCCTTCACGTACAGCGAGAGACCGGCAGAGGGAAGGGTGACGCGATGACAGCTGATGGAACGAGGCCTTCTGTTGTCACCACGCGCTGGTGGTGGGTGCGCCACGCGCCGGTGCGCAGCGACGGCGGCAACATCTACGGCCAGTCCGACATCGCCTGCGACACGGGGGACCGTGAGGTGTTCGAAGCCGTGGCCAAGATCCTGCCGCGCAGCGCCGTCTGGTATGCGAGCAACCTGATGCGCACGCATCAGACGGCGGAGGCGATCTGGGAGGCCGGCTTCCCGCGCCCGGCGGATATGATCAAGGAGGCCGCCTTTGCCGAGCAGCATCTCGGGCAATGGCAAGGCATGAACCGCGCCGCCTTTCTGGCGAGCCGTCCCGCCGGCAGCCATTGGTTCGCCGCCATCGACGAGCCCGCGCCGGGCGGCGAGAGCTACATGGATCTGTATACCCGCGTCACCGCGGCGATCGCGCGCATCACGGTGGCGGAAGCCGGTCGCGATGTCATTGCGGTCGGCCATGGCGGTACCATCAAGGCCGCAGTCGGCCTGGCGCTTGGCGGTCTCGTCGAGAAGGGGCTCGCGTTCGACATCGACAATTGCTCGGTGACGCGACTCGATCACATCGAGGCCGGCGACGTCAGCACGTGGCGCCTGCCGATGGTCAATCAGCAGCCCTGGATCGCCGATGCCGCGCACCGCGCGATGCATCAGCCGGCCGGGCCGGAGGTCACGACGAGCAAGCTGGCGTGAGGAGACGCGTGGGTGTTCGACAGGTCGTATATGGGTGGTGAGCCTCTCAGTGCACCCGCACATTCAACTGTCATCGTCCGCGGAGGCGGACGATCCAGTACACGCCGGCCTCTCGGGTCTCACGACCGCCGCAGCGTACTGGATGCTCCGCCTGCGCGGAGCATGACGGCGGTGGGTGGAACGGATTCCATCCGCCTCACGACAAATGTCGACCCGATAACGACCTAACAACAACCTAGGAGGACCTCCCCATGACCCTGTTCGACATGACCGGCAAGGTGGCCGTCATCACCGGCTCCACCCGCGGCATCGGTCTCGCCATCGCCGAGCGCATGGCCGAGCACGGCGCCAAGGTGGTGATCTCCTCCCGCAAGGCCGATGTCTGCGAGGCCGTCGCCAAGGAGATCAACGAGCGCTTCGGTGCCGGCACGGCGGCTGCGGTCGCCGCCAACATCTCCAGCAAGGAGAATTTGCAGAACCTCGTCGACGAGGCCAACCGCATCTACGGCCAGATCGACGTTCTCGTCTGCAACGCCGCGTCGAACCCATACTACGGGCCGCTGGCCGGCATCTCCGACGATCAGTTCCGCAAGATCCTCGACAACAACATCGTCGCCAACAACTGGCTGATCAGCATGGTCGTGCCGCAGATGATCGCGCGCAAGGACGGCTCGATCATCATCGTCTCCTCGATCGGCGGCCTGAAGGGCTCGACCATCCTCGGCGCCTACGCGATCTCGAAAGCCGCCGACATGCAGCTCGCGCGCAACCTCGCCTGCGAATACGGCCCGCACAATGTGCGCGTGAACTGCATCGCGCCGGGCCTGATCAAGACCGATTTCGCCAAGGCGCTGTGGGACAATCCGGACAATCTGAAAGCGTCGACCGCCCGCTCGCCGCTGCTGCGCATCGGCATCCCGGACGAGATCGCCGGCGCGGCGGTGTTCCTGGGCTCGGCCGCCGGCAACTTCATGACCGGCCAGACCATGGTGATCGACGGCGGCGCGACGATCAGTTGAGGTCGACGCTGTCTCTGCGCTCTCCGTCATGGCCGGGCTTGTCCCGGCCATCCACGTCGAGCGGCGGGTGTCGATGCGCGTGGATGGCCGGGTCAAGCCCGGGCATGACGACGGAGAGAGCATACGTCCCTCACTCCACAGACACTCACAACTGTCGTCCCGGCGAACGCCGGGACCCATAACCACCGGCCATCATGAGGCAGGCAACTGGCAGTGACATCCCTCGACAGATCACGCGGTATGGATCCCGGCGTTCGCCGGGATGACGGTGGTGGGTGTCGCCAGATCCGGGCATACGACGCAGCCGGCTCACTCCACCGCCGCGTAGACGACGTCGCGGACCAGCGTGCGCAGATAGTCCCGCTGCCCGGGAGCCTGCGCCATGAACACGCAGAACAGCTCCTCCTTCGGGTCGATCCAGAAGAACGTGCCGGCGATGCCGCTCCAGAAGAAGGTGCCCACCGAGCCGGGGAAGGGGGCGATGCCGGCGTCGCGGCGGACGGCGAAGCCGAGGCCGAAGCCGTGACCCGGCGACAGCAGGGTGCCGACCGTCTTCACGTCGGGGCCGAGATGATCGGAGGCCATCAGCTCGAGCGTCTTGCGGCCGACCAGCCTGACACCGTCCAAGCTGCCCTTGTTGAGCAGCATCGCGCAGAACCGGGCGTAGTCCATGGTGGTCGCCACCAGCCCGCCGCCGCCGGATTCCATCACCGGTTGCTCGGTCATCTTGAACAGGTTCACGGCCTCGCCGGTCCACGGGTCCTTGGCAAACGGCTCGGCCAGCCGGCCGGCATTGGCCTCGCTGGTAAAGAAGCCGGTCTCGTTCATGCCGAGCGGCTTCAGGATGCGCTCGGCCAGGAACGCGCCGAGCGATTGCCCGGAGACGACCTCGATGATCCGGCCGAGAATGTCGGTCGAGCGGCTGTAGTTGAACTCCGCGCCCGGCTGGCAGATCAGCGGCAGGCCGGCGACGATCGAAGCGTGCTCGGCGTTGGTGATCTTGCGGCTGCGGACCCGCGACTGCTGGTAGAGCTGGTGCACCGGCCCGGTGCCGGTGTGCTCATAGGCGAGACCCGACGTGTGGCGCAGCAGGTCCTGCACCGTCATCGGCTGCGCCACCGGCACCAGTTCCAGCTTGCCGCCCTTGTCGATCCCGACCTTCTGGTCGCCGAATTCGGGGATGAACTTGGCGACGGGGTCCGACAGCAGCAGGTCGCCGTCCTCGGCCAGCATCATGATGCCCAGCGAGACGATCGGCTTGGTCATCGAGAAGATGCGGAACAGCGAATCGGGCCGCATCGGCGTGTCCTGGTCCGGCGCCTGCCGGCCGATGGCGTCGAACCAGCCGATCCGGCCGCGGCGGCCGACCAGCAGCGTCGCGCCGGGGATCGTGCCCTTGTCCGCCTCGCGCTTGAACGCGTCCGAGGCCCGCTGCAGCCGCGCCGCGGACAGTCCGAGCGCCTCAGGCCGGTCATCCGGCAATGGCAGGCTCAGGGAGCGGAGCGCGGACAGCGGCATGCTGGGGGCGGGGGACGGGGTCATGGGCTCTCCCTCGAGCAGTGTTGTTCTGGGCGATGTTGTCGGTTTGCATCAAGTCTGGCGCGGAAGTTGTGGTCTGACCAGTCGATTTGCCCGATTGCACCCTTGCATTCGGGGGGAGGTCTATGCTTCAAAGCGGCCGAACCGGCGACGCTGTCCCGGCTCGCTAGGAGTGTAGCTCAATTGGTAGAGCACCGGTCTCCAAAACCGGGGGTTGGGAGTTCGAGCCTCTCCACTCCTGCCAGCGAGATAGCCGCCAGCGAGATCAAGCACTTAACACCGAAATCGACGAAGACAGTTTGCCCGGGGCCCGCGATGCGCGAGCCCCGAACGCGTTTTGGCGGGTCCTTATTGTTTCACGTAAGGACAATTGCCGTCCTTCAGCGGCCGGAACGCCTGGTCGCCGGGCACCTCCGCCAGCACCTTGTAATAGTCCCACGGGCCCTTCGATTCCTCCGGCTTCTTGACCTCGAACAGGAACATCGAGTGCACCATGCGGCCGTCCTCGCGGACGATGCCGTTGTCGGTGAAGGCGTCGCGGACAGGAGTCTCGCGCATCTTGGCGAGCACCGGCTTGGTGTCGCGCGTGCCGGCCGCCTTCACTGCGTTGAGGTAATGCAGCGTGGCGCTGTAGGTCGCTGCCTGGTTCATCGTCGGCATCCGCTTCATCTTGTCGAAGAACCTCTTGCCGAAGGCGCGGGTGCGGTCGTTGAGGTCCCAATAATAGGCCTCGGTGATGATCAGCCCCTGCGCCAGCTTCAGGCCGAGGCTGTGGATGTCCGAGATGAACATCACGATGCCGGCGAGGTTCTGGCCGCCGGCGACGATGCCGAACTCGGCCGCCTGCTTGATGGTGTTGATGGTGTCGCCGCCGCCATTGGCCATGCCGATGATCTTGGCCTTGCTGGCCTGCGCCTGCAGCAGGAAGGACGAGAAGTCCTGGTTGTTGAGAGGATGGCGGGCGCTGCCGAACACGGTGCCGCCGGCTGCGCGCACGACGTCGCCGGTGTCGCGCTCGATCGAATGGCCGAACAGATAGTCCGCGGTGATGAAGAACCAGGTCTTGCCGCCGTTCTTGACGATGGCCTGGCCGACCGTGTGCGCATTGCCATAGGTGTCGTAGGTCCAGTGCACGGTGTAGGGCGAGCAGGATTTTCCGGTGATGTCGGAGCTCGCCGCGTCCGTCACGATCATCAGCTTCTCGAACTGCTTCGACATCTCCATGCCGGCCAGCGCAGTGGCCGAGGTCGGCATGTCGATGATCATGTCGACGCCTTCGTTCTCGTACCATTTGCGGGAGATGGTGGCGGCGATGTCGGCCTTGTTCTGGGCGTCGGCGCTGATGATCTCGATCGGCTTGCCGAACATGGTGCCGCCGAACTCCTCGACCGCGAGCTTGGTCGCCTCCAGATTGCCCTGGCCGCCGATGTCCGAATAGACCGACGAGAAGTCGCCGAGCACGCCGATCTTGAGCGGCGCCTGGGCGAGGGCAGGGATGGCGGTAAGGGTGAGGGCGGCAAGGCCGGCAACGAGACCGACGGCGGCAAGTCGCGTCCGTCCCTTGCCCGTGGCAAAGGTCATGGGGTTCCTCCTGATTATTCTTGTGCCGGTGAGAATGAGCGGGCGCCGCAGGCCCGGCAAGAGCAGGAAACCCTCCGCAACGGGCATTTCGTCGCGGCACCTGCTCAACCTGCCGTGGTGTGGAAATGGCCTGCCGCGGCACGAAAAACCGGCGTGAGGCGGGTCCAGCGGACCTCTGCCAAGCGAATGACCGGGGACACCCGGCCTGCCCTTATCTTGACCTTTGACCGCTCCGACAGTAGATATCGACAACCTGCAGCCGGCCCGCGGACAGCGGATATCCGGCGCGGCTTTTCACTCCCCGAACAAGCGAGCCCGTGGTTTCCGGCTCATCTCTCCGACAAGAGGGTGGGCAGCGGTCGGCTGTTCGGTTTTCCCAGTCAACTCTTCAATCGTCCGATGACGGACGAGGACCCCTGACGATGGCTACAAGCCCGTTCAAATTCCTGCAGGAAGTGCGCTCGGAGACCGCCAAGGTCTCGTGGCCGAGCCGTCGCGAGGTCACCATCACCACGATCATGGTGTTCGTGATGGTGGCGCTGGCCTCGGTGTTCTTCTTCGCCGCCGATCAGATCATCCGTTATCTCATCACCCTCGTGCTGGGCATCCACTGATGGCAATCGCAACGCAAAGCTCCGACAAGCGCTGGTACATCGTCCACGCCTATTCGAACTTCGAGAAGAAGGTCGCGGAGTCGATCCGCGAGCAGGCCAAGCAGCGTAATCTCGAGGATCTGTTCGAGCAGGTGCTGGTGCCGATCGAGAATGTCACCGAGGTGCGCCGCGGTCGAAAGATCAACGCCGAGCGCAAGTTCTTCCCCGGCTACGTGCTGGTGAAGATGAAGCTGACCGACGAGGCGTTTCATCTGATCAAGAACACGCCCAAGGTGACCGGCTTCCTCGGTGCCGAGAACAAGCCGATGCCGATCTCCGAAGGTGAGGCGATGCGCATCCTGAACCAGATGCAGGAAGGCGTGGAGCGGCCGAAATCCTCGGTGTCGTTCGAGATCGGCGAGAACGTCCGCGTCGCCGACGGCCCGTTCGCGTCGTTCTCCGGCGTGGTCGAGGAAATCGACGAGGCCCGTTCGCGCGTCAAGGTCGCGGTGTCGATCTTCGGCCGCGCCACCCCGGTCGAGCTGGAGTTCAACCAGGTCGAGAAGGTGGTGGGTTAAGGCCGGCGGCTTCGCCCTCTCCGCCGTCATTCCGGGGCAGCCCGAAAGGGCTGAGCCCGGAATCCATAACCCCAAGCGGGTTTGGGACGGCGAACTGCCACTTCTGAGGTGCCCAACACAGCGCCCTGTGGCTATGGATTCCGGGCTCGCCCTGACGGGCGCCCCGGAATGATGGGAGGAGGGAGCTCGCGTGCTCCACCCTTTCCTTTTCGTCCGATCTCGTGTATCGGGCGCCCTTCGCTCCCCAAACGGGGGGCGATTTCGTTCGTGGGAGGCGCGGCCGGCTTTGCCAGCCGGACAAAGCGCGCCGGACCACGGTCCCAAACCTCGCCTGACGGGTTTTGTCGCCCCGAAGGCGTTGCGTTCGCTTCAGGCAAGATCGCGAGCGCATTGGAGAATCCCAATGGCAAAGAAAGTAACCGGTTACCTGAAGCTTCAGGTGCCGGCCGGCGCGGCCAACCCGTCGCCGCCGATCGGCCCCGCGCTCGGTCAGCGCGGTCTCAACATCATGGAGTTCTGCAAGGCGTTCAACGCGCAGACCCAGAAGGAAGAGAAGAACACCCCGATCCCGGTGGTCATCACCATTTACGCGGACCGGTCCTTCACCTTCGAGATGAAGACCCCGCCGATGTCCTTCTTCCTCAAGCAGGCCGCCAAGATCCAGTCGGGCTCCAAGGCCCCGGGTCGCGACAAGGCCGGCAAGGTGACCAAGGCGCAGGTGCGCGAGATCGCCGAGAAGAAGATGAAGGACCTGAATTGCGACTCGATCGAGTCGGCCATGAAGATGGTCGAGGGCTCTGCCCGCTCGATGGGTCTGGAAGTTGCGGGGTAAGCGGCCATGGCGATCGGAAAGCGTTTGAAGAAGGCCCGCGAGGGCATCGACCGCACCAAGCTCTACCCGCTTGCTGATGCGATCAAGATGATCAAGGAGCGGGCCGTCTCGAAGTTCGACGAGACCATCGAGGTCTCGATCAACCTCGGCGTCGATCCGCGTCACGCCGACCAGATGGTCCGTGGCGTCGTGATGCTGCCGAACGGCACCGGCCGTACGCTGCGCGTCGGCGTGTTTGCCCGCGGCGCCAAGGCCGACGAGGCCAAGGCCGCCGGTGCCGACGTGGTCGGCGCGGAGGACCTGGTCGAGAAGGTTCAGAACGGCAACATCGACTTCGACCGTTGTATCGCCACCCCCGACATGATGCCGCTGGTCGGCCGTCTCGGTAAGGTGCTCGGTCCGCGCGGCATGATGCCGAACCCGAAGATCGGCACCGTGACCATGGACGTCGCCGGCGCCGTCAAGGGTGCCAAGGGCGGCTCGGTCGAGTTCCGCGTCGAGAAGGCTGGCATCATCCAGGCCGGCGTCGGCAAGGCCTCGTTCGCCGAGGACAAGCTGGTCGAGAACATCAAGGCGCTGGCGGACGCGGTCGTGAAGGCCAAGCCGGCGGGCGCCAAGGGCACCTACGTCCAGCGCGTCGCGGTGTCGTCGACGATGGGCCCGGGCGTCAAGGTCGAGCCGGGCACCGTGCTCGCGTAAGCGGCCTCGCATAGGTTAGACAGCAAGGGCGGGATCGTCGAACGATCCCGCCCTTCGCATTTTGGAGTGCTCGCCGCGATGCCCGACAAGGTCCTGATCTATTCCCGTTTCCCCAAATCCCTGACCCAGCGCTTCGCCGACCGCTTCGACCTGCTCGACACCGGCGGCAAGCCGGCCCACGAGGTGTTTGCGGCGGAGGAGGTGGCGCAGGTCCGGGCGCTGATCACGGCCGGCGCCACGCGGCTGGGCGCGGAAGAGATGGACCGGCTGCCGGCGCTGGGCGCGATCGTCTGCTACGGCACCGGCTATGACGGCGTCGACCTGAAGGCGGCGGCGGCGCGCAGCATCGCCGTCGGCCACAGTCCAGGGGCCAATGCCGCGGCGGTCGCCGATGTCGCGGTGATGCTGATGCTGGCGAGCACGCGGCGGCTGATGGTCGCCGACGCCTACGTCCGCGACGGCGGCTGGGCTGGGTCCAAGCCGTCGCCGCTGATGAAGCCGCCGCCGAGCCTTGCGGGCTGCAAGGTCGGCATCTACGGCATGGGCGAGATCGGCCGCAAGATCGCTTCCCGCCTCGCCGCGTTCGAGACCGAAATCGGCTATTTCAACCGAACCCGCTACGACGACCTGCCATACCAATACTTCCCGAGCTTCGATGCGCTCGCCGAATGGTGCACCGTATTGATGATCGCTGTCCGGGCCAGCGCCGAGACGACCCATGTCGTCAATGCTGAACTCCTGAAGAAGCTTGGGCCCGACGGCCATGTCGTCAACATCTCACGCGGCTCGGTCATCGACGAGCGCGCGCTGCTGGCGGCGCTGAAGGACGGTGTCATCGCCGGCGCCGGGCTCGACGTGTTCGAAACCGAGCCGCATACACCGGATGAACTGACGGCGCTTCCGAATGTCGTGGTGACGCCCCATATCGGCGGCAACACGCGGGAGTCGCATGTCGCGATGCAGGCCTGCGTTGTCGCCAATCTCACCGCCTTCTTCGCCGGCGAGACATTGCCTTACCAAGTCAAGTGATCAGCTCGCGGCGGTGTTCTTCTGCCTCCGAAATAGTTCCGCGCAGTCGGAGAAATATTCTGACGCACTGCACATCTCTGTGAGTTGCGAGTCGTTCTCGAACGCTTCTAATCATTGCTATTCGTGGATGAAGAGCGAGGGCGGCAATGGCGGCGTTCACCTTGAAGATCAACGGGCGGGAGCATCAGGTTGATGTCGATCCTGGGACGCCCTTGCTTTGGGCCATTCGCGACAATGTCGGGTTGACCGGCACGAAGTATGGCTGCGGCGTCGCGCAGTGCGGCGCCTGCACCGTCTATGTCGATGGCCAGACCGTCCGCTCATGCTCGTTGCCCGTCTCGGCGGTCGGAAAGAGCGAGGTGACCACGATCGAGGGGCTGGCATCCAAGGAAGCCGTCGCCGTGCAGAAGGCATGGGCCGCGCATGACGTGCCGCAATGCGGCTACTGCCAGTCGGGACAGGTGATGAGCGCGGCCGCGCTGCTCGGGCTCAATCCCAAACCCACCGACCAGGACATCGACCTGGCGATGAACGGCAACATCTGCCGCTGCGCGACCTATGTCCGCATCCGCGCCGCGATCCATTCCGCCGCCAAGTCGCTGGAGGGCTGACCATGAATGCACATGTGAAGCCTGCTGCCCCGACCGCATTGTCACGCCGTTCGCTGCTGAAAGCAGGGGCAGGCCTGGTGCTCGCCACCTATGTCGCCCGCAACGGTGTGGCTTTCGCGCAGGACGGCGCCGCGGCCAAGTCGGTCAACATCGCGCCGAACACGTTCCTGGTGATCGGCCAGGACGACACTGTCACGGTGTTGTGCAAGCACATTGAGTTTGGGCAGGGGCCGTTCACGGGCATGGCCACGCTGGTGGCCGAGGAGCTCGACGCGGATTGGGCGCAGATGCGCGCCGATCACGCCCCTTCCAACCCTGTGCTCTACAAGAACCTGTTGTTCGGGGTGCAGGGCACCGGCGGCTCCAGCGCGATCGCCAACTCCTACGAGCAGATGCGCAAGGTCGGCGCCGCCGCCCGCGCGATGCTGGTGGCCGCGGCCGCCGACGAATGGAAGGTGCCGGCCGAGGAGATCACGGTCGAGAAGGGCGTCATCAAGCACGCTTCGGGCAAGCAGAGCGGTTTCGGCGCCCTGGCCGCCAAGGCGATGCAGCAGCCGGTGCCGGCGAACCCGCAGCTCAAGGATCCCTCCGCGTTCAAGCTGATCGGCAAGGAAGGCGCCGTGACCCGGCTCGACAGCGTGGCGAAGTCGAACGGCACGGCCGAGTACACGCTCGATATCAAGGATCCGGGCACGTTGACCGTGCTGGTGGCGCGCTCGCCGCGATTCGGCGGCAAGGTCGCCTCGTTCGACGCGGCGGCAGCGAAGGCCGTGCCCGGTGTTGTCGACATCAAGGAGGTGCCGAACGGCGTTGCCGTTTATGCCGATGGATTCTGGCCGGCCAAGACAGCTCGCGAGCTGCTCAAGATCAGCTGGGACGACAGCAAGGCAGAGACCCGCGGCACAGCGCAACTGCTGGAGGAGTTTCGCGCGCGTGCGAAGAAGCAGGGCGCACTGGTGAAGCAGGAGGGCGACGTCGACGCCGAGATCGCCAAGGGCGGCAAGCTGATCGAGACCGAGTTTGTCTTTCCGTATCTGGCCCATGCGCCGATGGAGCCGATCAACGCGTTCATCCATTGGAAGGGCGAGACCGCCTCGGCGCGCTATGGCAGCCAGTTTCCGACGCCCGATCATGCCGCGATTGCCCAGGTGCTCGGGCTGGACATTTCCAAGGTCGAGCTCAAGACGATCCTGGCCGGCGGCAGCTTCGGCCGGCGGGCACAGCAATCGACCCATGTCGCGCTGGAACTGGCGCAGGTCGCCAAGGCGGTCGGGCCGGGACGGCCGGTCAAGCTGGTATGGACTCGCGAGGACGACATGCGTGGCGGCTACTACCGGCCGTTCAGCCTGCATCGCATGCGCGGCGTGGTCCGCGACGGCAAGATCGTGGCGTGGTCGGACACGATCGTCGGCCAGTCGATCATGAAGGGCTCGCCGTTCGAGGCGATGACCATGAAGAATGGTCTCGATTCGACCGCTTATGAAGGCTCGAACGAGATCCCGTACCAGGTGCCGAACTTCCGCTGCGACCTGCATCAGGTCGATGTCGGCGTCCCCGTGCTGTGGTGGCGCTCGGTTGGCCACACCCACACCGGCTACGCCGTCGAGGCGTTCGTCGATCAACTGCTCGAAGCCGCCGGTCAGGACCCGGTCGAGGGCCGGCTTGCCATGATGGCTGACAAGCCGCGCCATGCTGGCGTGCTCAAGGCGGTTGCGCAGCTCGCCGACTGGAAAGGCGCCAAGCTCGAAGCCGGCCGCGCCCGCGGCGTCGCCGTCGTCGAGAGCTTCAATACCTATGTGGCGCAAGTGGTCGAACTGTCGATGGGCCAGGAGGGACCGGTGGTTCACAAGGTCTGGTGCGCCGTCGACTGCGGCGTTGCCGTCAACCCGGACATCATCCGGGCCCAGATGGAGGGGGGCATCGGCTTTGCGCTCGGCCACATCCTGTATGCGCAGCAGCCGCTCGAGGAGGGCCGGCCAGTGGCAGGCAATTTCGACAGCTACCGCTCGCTGCGGATCAACGAGATGCCGCAGATCGAGGTGACCATCGTGCCGTCGACAGAGAAGCCCACGGGTGTGGGCGAGCCCGGCGTGCCGCCGCTCGGACCGGCCGTCGCCAATGCCATGGCGAAACTCGGCCTGCCGCGACCCACGCAATTGCCGATCCGGCCGGGAGATACCGCATGAGACTGGTCGGAACGGGAACGCTGGCGCTGCTCGCCGGCAGCTTGGCCGCGGTTGCGATCGCCGCTTATCCGGGGCTGCAGCGCGCCGACGCCGCGCCGGAGGCGGTCCGCTTGGCCGCCGGGCTGAAGCCGGTGACGGATTTCGCCAAGATCAAGAACAAGGACGAGCGCGCGGTGGCGCTGTTCGAGGAAGCCGGCAAGGTGCTCCAGTCGCCGCGCTGCATGAACTGTCATCCGGCCGGCGATCGCCCGACGCAGACCGACAAGATGCTTCCGCACCAGCCGCTGGTGGTCCGCGGCGAAGCCGGCATGGGAGCGCCAGGCGGACTGGCCTGCACCACCTGTCACCACGAGGCCAATTTCGACGCGGCACGTGTGCCCGGCAATCCAAAGTGGCAGCTGGCGCCGATCGAGATGGCCTGGCAAGGCCGCTCCCTCGGTCAGATCTGCGCGCAGATCAAGGATTCGAAGCTCAACGGCGGCAAGACCATGGCTCAGCTGGTTCACCATATGGCTGAGGATGAGCTGGTCGGCTGGGGCTGGAATCCGGGCGCGGGGCGGACGCCGGCGCCGGGAACCCAGAAGCAGTTTGGTGAGCTGATCAAGGCCTGGGCCGACGCCGGAGCAGCCTGTCCGAAAGGGTGAGGCGGGATCGCGCCACTGCGCGTGCTTCCCGGTAGCCTCGGATGCGCTCAGCGACATCCGGATTCTCCGGCCGGCACGTGAGGTTCGCATGTCGCTATGACCGACGGGCGTCCCGCGCGCCGGCTGTCGCGCATGCGAGCCTATGGGCTTTCCGGCATGGCCAATTGGTGCGATTTTTGCTCCTGGGGGTCTTGGCAAGTCGCCGCTGACCCGTTAAAGAACCGGCTTCCGGGCGGGCTGGCTGTTGCTGGCGCGCCCGTGCGCGCATTCCGACAGCCTAGGGAGCCAGCATTCCTTTGAGGATATCCGTTTGGATTTCTCGGAAGGAAGAAGGATCTTTCTGCTCTCGAATGCCGCAGGGGAGGTCGGTCCGCCGATCCCCTCGAATCCTGTCCGAGACTGCAGGCGCCGGCGCGGAAGTCAAATTTCCTCAATGGCTTAATCATTCAGCCTGCATAGACGGGTGAAGACCGGATTTCGGCATGTCCTCTGCGCTCGTCGCGGTGGCATGCAGGTTTGGTTCGAACCTCGACACTCCCAGGGCCGGTCAGGCCCTCGGGAAGGGCAGGCTATTCATCGTCGTGCTGCCTGACGTGTCCTTTGGGGTTCTAGCGTCCAGAGGTCGGGTTTGGTGGGCGGCGGGTTTAACCCGGCGGTCCCGCTTTCGGGCGAAGGCCGCCAACCGGAGAGAGCTTGCTGTGGAACGAGCGGCAAAGAAAGAGGCGGTCGAGCAGCTGCACGAGGTCTTCAAGACCACGGGCGTTGCCGTCGTCGCTCACTATTCCGGCCTTACCGTGGCTCAGATGCAGAACCTGCGCAAGCAGATGAAGCAGGCTGGCGCATCGGTGAAGGTCTCGAAGAACCGTCTCGCCAAAATTGCTCTTGAAGGCACGGACGTCGTCGGCATCGGTTCCCTGTTGAAGGGGCCGACCGTGATCGCAACTTCAAACGATCCTGTCGCGGCGCCCAAGGTTGCCATCGAATTCGCCAAGGCGAACGAAAAGTTCGTCATCCTCGGCGGCTCGATGGGCTCAACCGTCCTGAATGTCGACAGCGTCAAGGCTCTCGCCTCGCTGCCGTCGCTGGACGAACTGCGCGGCAAGCTCGTCGGCCTGATCCAGGCTCCGGCGACCAAGCTGGCCCAGCTCGCCAACGCTCCCGCGGCCAAGGTCGCGCGCGTCATTCAGGCTCATGCCTCAAAGGGCGAAGCGGCCTGACGCCCTTCGCAAACACTCACAACCTGGTTTCGAACCGAACCACATTAAGGGACTACATCAATGGCTGACCTGCAGAAGATCGTCGACGACCTCTCGGCCCTCACCGTTCTCGAGGCCGCTGAGCTCGCCAAGCTCCTGGAAGAGAAGTGGGGCGTGTCCGCCGCGGCCGCCGTGGCCGTCGCCGCTCCGGGCGCTGGTGGCGCCGCTGCCGCTCCGGCGGAAGAGAAGACCGAGTTCACCGTTGTCCTGGCTTCGGCCGGCGACAAGAAGATCGAGGTCATCAAGGAAGTCCGCGCCATCACCGGCCTGGGCCTGAAGGAAGCCAAGGACCTCGTCGAGGGCGCTCCGAAGCCGGTCAAGGAAGGCGTCAACAAGGACGAGGCCGAGAAGATCAAGGCTCAGCTCGAGAAGGCTGGCGCCAAGATCGAGCTCAAGTAAGCGACGGCTTCTTGCGGAGCGCCGGGCCGCCTTACGGCAGGGCGCGGCGCTTCCAAACAGATTTGGTGACCGGGTGGTAACATCGCCCGGTCATCATAAAGACAAAGACGATTGCGGGGGTATCCGGATCGGCTGGAATCGTTGCAAAAGGCGTGCAACGAGGAAGTCCGCTGCGGGCCGAACACGGAAAAGTGTGGAGATTTGGGGACGTCGCTCTCGAATCTCGACTAGTGTCAACCCATATTGGGTCGGCAGCACGAAAAGCCGGTTTTGACGATGGAGTGGCGTTTCCGTCGTAAGCCGTTGGGAGATAGGCAATTTCGGGCTTTTGCAGTCCGTGACGAGATGGTTCTGACGAGCGGGTGCGTCCTCGCGCCTCGCGCGTCGTTTTGCGTTTTGGCGGTCTGAAGAACAGATCTGGGACGTTTCCGTTCCGCGTTCTGTCCCTCAGACCTTCGAAATGGATCGAAATTCAACCCGGGATGGCGGTGGCAGCCGCTGTTTCGGAAGGATCGCCCCTCCGGGCGACGACATGAGAGGCCACGATGGCGCAGCAGACATTCACCGGTCGCAAACGCGTTCGCAAGTTCTTTGGACACATCAAGGAAGTCGCGGAGATGCCGAACCTCATCGAGGTTCAGAAGGCATCCTACGACCAGTTCCTGATGGTCGACGAGCCCACGGGCGGCCGGCCGGACGAGGGCCTGCAGGCGGTGTTCCGTTCGGTGTTCCCGATCTCCGACTTCTCCGGCACCTCGATGCTCGAGTTCGTCCGCTATGAATTCGAGCCGCCGAAATACGACGTGGACGAGTGCCGCCAGCGCGGCATGACCTTCGCTGCGCCGCTCAAGGTGACGCTGCGCCTCATCGTGTTCGATATCGACGAGGAAACCGGCGCCAAGTCGGTCAAGGACATCAAGGAGCAGGACGTGTACATGGGCGACATCCCGCTCATGACCATGAACGGCACCTTCATCGTCAACGGCACCGAGCGCGTCATCGTCTCGCAGATGCACCGTTCGCCCGGCGTGTTCTTCGACCACGACAAGGGCAAGACCCATTCGTCGGGCAAGCTCTTGTTCGCCGCCCGCGTCATCCCGTATCGCGGCTCCTGGCTCGACATCGAGTTCGACGCCAAGGATATCGTGTTCGCGCGCATCGACCGTCGCCGCAAGCTGCCGGTGACGTCGCTGATGTTCGCGCTCGGCCTCGATGGCGAGCAGATCCTGTCGACCTTCTACAAGAAGCTGATCTACAAGCGCATCAAGGAAGGCTGGCGCGTTCCGTTCGACGCCAACCGCTTCCGCGGCTACTCGACCGTCAACGACCTGATCGATGCCGACACCGGCAAGGTCGTGCTCGAGGCCGGCAAGAAGCTCACCGTCCGCGCCGCCCGCCAGCTTCAGGAGAAGGGGCTGAAGGCGCTGCGCATGTCGGACGAGGAGCTGCTCGGCAACTACATCGCCGAGGATCTCGTCAACCCGAAGACCGGCGAGATCTACGCCGAGGCCGGCGACGAGATCACCGACAAGCTGTTCAAGGTGCTGAACGAGCAGGGCTACAAGGACCTGCCGCTGCTCGACATCGACCACGTCAATGTCGGCCCCTACATCCGCAACACGCTCTCCGCCGACAAGAACATGACGCGTGAGGACGCGCTGTTCGACATCTACCGCGTGATGCGTCCGGGCGAGCCGCCGACGCTGGATTCGGCGCAGGCGATGTTCCAGTCGCTGTTCTTCGATGCCGAGCGCTACGACCTCTCCGCGGTCGGCCGCGTCAAGATGAACATGCGCCTCGAGCTCGATGCGCCGGACACCCAGCGCACCCTCCGCAAGGAAGACATCCTGGCGGTCATCAAGACCCTGGTCGACCTGCGCGACGGCAAGGGCGAGATCGACGACATCGACCATCTCGGCAACCGCCGCGTCCGCTCGGTCGGCGAGCTGATGGAGAACCAGTACCGCATCGGTCTGCTGCGCATGGAGCGCGCCATCAAGGAGCGCATGTCGAGCGTCGACATCGACACCGTGATGCCGCAGGATCTGATCAACGCCAAGCCGGCCGCGGCCGCGGTGCGCGAGTTCTTCGGCTCGTCGCAGCTGTCGCAGTTCATGGACCAGACCAACCCGCTGTCGGAGATCACCCACAAGCGCCGCCTGTCCGCGCTTGGACCGGGCGGTCTGACCCGCGAGCGCGCCGGCTTCGAGGTGCGCGACGTGCATCCGACGCATTACGGCCGCATCTGCCCGATCGAGACGCCGGAAGGTCCGAACATCGGCCTGATCAACTCGCTGGCGACGTTCGCCCGCGTCAACAAGTATGGCTTCGTCGAGACGCCGTACCGCAAGGTCAAGGACGGCCGCGTCACCGACGAGGTGGTGTACCTGTCCGCCATGGAGGAGGGGCGCTACCGCGTCGCGCAGGCCAACGTGCCGCTCGATGCCAAGGGCCGCTTCACCGAGGACCTGGTGGTCTGCCGTCACGCCGGCGAAGTCGTGCCGATGACGCCGGACAAGGTCGACTACATGGACGTGTCGCCGAAGCAGCTCGTTTCGGTCGCTGCGGCGCTGATCCCGTTCCTCGAGAACGACGACGCCAACCGCGCGCTGATGGGCTCGAACATGCAGCGCCAGGCGGTGCCGCTGGTTCGCGCCGAGGCGCCGTTCGTCGGCACCGGCATGGAAGGCGTGGTGGCCCGTGACTCGGGCGCCGCGATCGCGGCCCGCCGCTCGGGCGTGATCGACCAGATCGACGCGACCCGCGTCGTCATCCGCGCCACCGAGGATCTCGATCCCACCAAGTCGGGCGTCGATATCTACCGGCTGATGAAGTACCAGCGCTCGAACCAGTCGACCTGCATCAACCAGCGTCCGCTGGTGAAGGTCGGCGACATCGTCAAGAAGGGCGACATCATCGCCGACGGTCCGTCGACCGATCTCGGTGAGCTCGCGCTCGGCCGCAACGTGCTGGTCGCGTTCATGCCGTGGAACGGCTACAACTTCGAGGACTCCATCCTGCTCTCCGAGCGGATCGTGAAGGAGGACGTCTTCACCTCGATCCACATCGAGGAATTCGAGGTGATGGCCCGCGACACCAAGCTCGGTCCGGAGGAAATCACGCGCGACATTCCGAACGTGTCGGAAGAGGCGCTGAAGAACCTCGACGAAGCCGGTATCGTCTATATCGGCGCGGAAGTGCGCGCCGGCGACATCCTGGTCGGCAAGATCACGCCGAAGGGCGAGAGCCCGATGACGCCGGAAGAAAAGCTCTTGCGCGCGATCTTCGGCGAGAAGGCCTCCGACGTTCGCGACACCTCTCTTCGTGTTCCCCCCGGTGTGCAGGGCACGATCGTCGAGGTCCGCGTGTTCAACCGTCACGGCGTCGACAAGGACGAGCGTGCGCTGGCGATCGAGCGGGAAGAGATCGAGCGTCTGGCCAAGGACCGCGACGACGAGCAGGCGATCCTGGACCGCAACGTCTACAGCCGTCTCGCCGACATGCTGGACGGCCGCCAGGGCATCTCGGGGCCGAAGGGCTTCAAGAAGGACACCAAGATCACGCGTGCGGTGCTCGACGAGTATCCGAAGTCGCAGTGGTGGCTGTTCGCCTCGCCGAACGACAAGCTGATGGCCGAGATCGAGGCCATGCGGAAGCAGTACGACGAGTCGAAGAAGGGGCTGGAACAGCGCTTCCTCGACAAGGTCGAGAAGCTGCAGCGTGGCGACGAACTGCCGCCGGGCGTGATGAAGATGGTCAAGGTCTTCGTCGCCGTGAAGCGCAAGATCCAGCCGGGCGACAAGATGGCCGGCCGTCACGGCAACAAGGGTGTCGTGTCCAAGATCGTGCCGATCGAGGACATGCCGTTCCTGGAGGACGGCACCCATGCGGACATCGTGCTGAACCCGCTGGGCGTGCCCTCGCGCATGAACGTCGGCCAGATCCTCGAGACGCATCTCGGCTGGGCCTGCGCGGGCCTGGGCCGGCGCATCGCGCAGACGGTGGATGCGTATCTGTCGAAACAGGACGTCAAGCCGCTGAAGGAGACCCTGAAGCGCATCTACGGCGAGGACGAGACCATCAAGTCGCTCAACGACAACGAGTTGATCGAGCTTGGTCACAATCTGAGCCGCGGCGTGCCGATCGCCACGCCGGTGTTCGACGGCGCCAAGGAGGCCGACATCGAGGAGATGTTGAAGCTCGCCGGGCTCGACGCCTCGGGTCAGTCGACCGTCTATGATGGCCGCACTGGCGATGCCTTCGACCGCAAGGTCACCGTTGGCTACATCTACATGCTGAAGCTGCACCACCTGGTCGACGACAAGATCCATGCGCGTTCGATCGGTCCGTACTCGCTGGTCACCCAGCAGCCGCTGGGCGGCAAGGCCCAGTTCGGCGGCCAGCGCTTCGGCGAGATGGAGGTGTGGGCGCTCGAAGCTTACGGCGCGGCCTACACGCTGCAGGAGATGCTGACGGTGAAGTCGGACGACGTCGCCGGCCGTACCAAGGTCTACGAGGCGATCGTGCGCGGCGACGACACGTTCGAGGCCGGTATTCCGGAATCGTTCAACGTGCTGGTCAAGGAAATGCGCTCGCTCGGCCTCAACGTCGACCTGCACAACTCCAAGCTCGGACCGGCGCCGACGTCGGAAGCCGCCGAGTAGTTCAAGACATCCGGCTCGGCCGTCCCTGACGGCCGGGTGCCGGCGCCTTCTTCCCGCGGGTCGGGGCAGGGCGCCGTCTGCCAAGAGATTTTCGAATTTGCGGCTGACCCCCGATCGGTCCGCGAGGAGAATACGATGAACCAAGAAATTATGAATCTCTTCAATCCGACGACGCCGGCTCAGGTCTTCGACCAGATCCGGATCTCGATTGCGTCTCCGGAGAAGATTCTGTCCTGGTCCTACGGCGAGATCAAGAAGCCGGAAACGATCAACTACCGTACCTTCAAGCCGGAGCGCGACGGTCTGTTCTGCGCCCGCATCTTCGGGCCGATCAAGGACTACGAGTGCTTGTGCGGCAAGTACAAGCGGATGAAGTACAAGGGCATCATCTGCGAGAAGTGCTCGGTCGAGGTGACGTTGTCGCGCGTCCGGCGCGAGCGCATGGGCCACATCGAGCTCGCCGCTCCCGTCGCGCACATCTGGTTCCTGAAGTCGCTGCCGTCGCGCATCGGCCTGCTGCTCGACATGACGCTGAAGGATCTCGAGCGGATCCTGTACTTCGAATACTACGTCGTCCTCGAGCCGGGTCTCACCGCGCTCAAGGACCGTCAGCTGCTGTCCGAGGACGAGTATCTCAAGGCGCAGGACGAGTACGGCCAGGACAGCTTCACCGCCATGATCGGCGCCGAGGCCATCCGTGAGCTGCTGCGCGGCCTCGAGCTGGAGAAGCTCGAGCAGACGCTGCGTGCCGAGATGCAGGAGACCGACTCCGACATCAAGCACAAGAAGCTCGCCAAGCGCCTGAAGATCGTCGAGGCGTTCCGCCACTCCGGCAATAAGCCGGAATGGATGATCATGACCGTGGTTCCGGTGATCCCGCCGGATCTGCGGCCGCTGGTGCCGCTCGACGGTGGCCGCTTCGCGACCTCGGACCTCAACGACCTCTACCGCCGCGTCATCAACCGCAACAACCGGCTGAAGCGGCTGATGGAGCTGCGCGCGCCTGACATCATCATCCGCAACGAGAAGCGCATGCTTCAGGAAGCGGTGGATGCGCTGTTCGACAACGGCCGCCGCGGCCGCGTCATCACCGGCGCCAACAAGCGTCCGCTGAAGTCGCTCGCCGACATGCTCAAGGGCAAGCAGGGCCGCTTCCGTCAGAACCTGCTCGGCAAGCGCGTCGACTATTCCGGCCGTTCGGTCATCGTCGTCGGTCCCGAGCTGCGCCTGCATCAGTGCGGCCTGCCGAAGAAGATGGCGCTCGAGCTGTTCAAGCCGTTCATCTACTCGCGGCTCGACGCCAAGGGCCTGTCGACGACGGTCAAGCAGGCCAAGAAGCTGGTCGAGAAGGAGCGCCCCGAGGTCTGGGACATCCTGGACGAGGTCATTCGCGAGCATCCGGTGCTGCTGAACCGCGCACCGACCCTGCATCGCCTCGGCATTCAGGCGTTCGAGCCGGTGCTGATCGAGGGCAAGGCGATCCAGCTGCATCCGCTGGTCTGCTCGGCCTTCAACGCCGACTTCGACGGCGACCAGATGGCCGTGCACGTTCCGCTGTCGCTCGAAGCGCAGCTGGAAGCGCGCGTCCTGATGATGTCGACCAACAACATCCTGCACCCGGCGAACGGCCAGCCGATCATCGTGCCGTCGCAGGACATCGTGCTCGGTCTCTACTACGTCTCGATCATGCGCGAGGGCATGCCCGGCCAGAGCATGGCGTTCGGCAACATGGCCGAGCTCGAGCATGCGCTGCACGCCAAGGCCATCCATCTCCACAGCAAGATCAAGTACCGCTGGGAGGGGATGAACGAGGAAGGCAAGATCGCCAAGCGCTGGATCGAGACCACCGCTGGCCGGGTCATGCTCGGCAACCTGCTGCCGAAGCATCCGCGCGTGACGTTCGAGGTCATCAACAAGCTGATGACCAAGCGCGAGATCTCGGGCGTGATCGATCAGGTCTACCGTCACTGCGGTCAGAAGGAGACGGTGATCTTCTGCGACCGCATCATGGCGCTCGGCTTCTACAACGCCTTCAAGGCGGGCATCTCGTTCGGCAAGGACGACATGGTCGTGCCGGCCGGCAAGTGGAAGATCGTCGACACGACGCGTACGCTGGCGAAGGATTTCGAGCAGCAGTACAATGACGGTCTGATCACCCATGGCGAGAAGTACAACAAGGTCGTCGACGCCTGGTCGAAGGCCTCGGAAGAGATCGCCAAGGAGATGATGAAGGAGATCTCCGTCACCAAGAAGACGGCGACGGGGGCGGATGCCGACATCAACTCGATCTACATGATGTCGCACTCCGGTGCCCGCGGTTCGCCGGCCCAGATGCGTCAGCTCGCCGGCATGCGCGGCCTGATGGCCAAGCCGTCGGGGGAGATCATCGAGACGCCGATCATCTCGAACTTCAAGGAAGGTCTCTCGGTTCTCGAGTACTTCAACTCGACCCACGGCGCCCGCAAGGGCCTCGCGGACACCGCGTTGAAGACCGCGAACTCGGGCTACCTGACCCGTCGTCTGGTGGACGTCGCGCAGGACTGCATCATCACGCAGGACGATTGCGGCACCCATCTCGGCATCAAGATGCGCGCCATCGTCGACGCGGGCACCATCGTGGCCTCGCTCGGCTCGCGCATCCTCGGCCGCGTGCCTTGCGATGACGTGCGTGATCCGGCCACCGGCAATGTGCTGATCAAGGCCGGCACCTTGATGGAGGAGAGCCACATCGACGCCATCCAGCAGGCTGGCGTGCAGGAGGTGAAGATCCGTTCGGCGCTCACCTGCGAGCTCGTCAACGGCATCTGCAAGATGTGCTACGGTCGCGACCTGGCCCGCGGTACTCCGGTCAACCATGGTGAAGCTGTCGGCGTCATCGCCGCGCAGTCGATCGGTGAGCCGGGCACGCAGCTGACGATGCGCACGTTCCACATCGGCGGCGCCGCGCAGCTCAACGAGCAGTCCTTCGTCGAATCGAACTTCGAAGGCAAGGTCGTGATCCGCAACAAGGCGATCGCTCGCAACAGCGAGGGTCACCTGATCGCGATGGTCCGCAACATGGTCGTTGCGATCGTCGATTCCGACGGCACCGAGCGTGCGACGCATCGTATCCAGTACGGCGCGCGCATGCATGTCGACGACGGCGACACGATCAAGCGCGGCCAGCGCATCGCCGAGTGGGATCCGTACACCCGTCCGATCCTCACGGAAGCGGAGGGTACGATCGGGTTCGAGGATCTGACCGAAGGCCTGTCGATCTCGGAAACGCTCGACGAATCCACCGGTATCGCCAAGCGCGTGGTCATCGACTGGCGCGGAACGCGCGGTGGCGCGGATCTGCGTCCGGCGATCGTGATCAAGGGCAAGGACGGCAAGGTGCTCAAGCTCGCCCGCGGTGGCGATGCCCGCTACATGCTGTCGGTCGACGCGATTCTGTCGGTCGACGTCGGCTCGACGGTCAAGCCGGGCGACATCCTGGCACGTATCTCGACCGAGAGCGCCAAGACGCGCGACATCACCGGCGGTCTGCCGCGGGTGGCGGAGCTGTTCGAAGCGCGCAAGCCGAAGGATGCCGCGATCATCGCCGAGATCGCCGGCACCATCCGGTTCGGCCGCGACTACAAGAACAAGCGTCGCATCTCGATCGAGCCGGTGGACAAGACCGAGGAGCCGCGCGAGTACCTGATCCCGAAGGGCAAGCACATCCATCTGCAGGATGGCGACATCGTCGAGAAGGGTGACTTCATCGTCGAAGGCAACCCGGCGCCGCATGACATCCTGGCGATCAAGGGCATCGAGGAGCTCGCGGCCTATCTGGTCAACGAGATCCAGGAGGTCTACCGGCTCCAGGGCGTGCTCATCAACGACAAGCACATCGAGGTGATTGTCCGTCAGATGCTGCAGAAGATCGAGGTCACCGACCAGGGCGACACCGACATGATCGCCGGCGAGCAGGTCGACAAGATCGAGTTCGACGCGCTGAACGCGAAGGCCGTGGAGGAGGCGAAGAAGCCTGCGACCGGCAATCCGGTTCTGCTCGGCATCACCAAGGCGAGCCTGCAGACCCGGTCGTTCTTCTCGGCGGCTTCGTTCCAGGAGACCACCCGCGTCCTCACCGAGGCGGCCGTCAACGGCAAGATCGATCCGCTCGAGGGTCTGAAGGAGAACGTCATCGTCGGCCGTCTGATCCCGGCCGGCACCGGCGCCTCGATGGCCCGCATCCGCGAAGTCGCTCTCAAGCGCGACAAGCTGATTCTGGACGAGCGCGAGAAGCAGGCGGCGATCGTGCCGTCGCAGCCCGAGCCGCAGCCGCTGGCGTTGCCCCCGGCGGAGTAAGCGAACGAGCGGCGAGCCGGCCAGCGGTGCCTGGTTCTGCCGCGCGTTCATCGAGCATAGAAAAAGGCCGGCTTTTGCCGGCCTTTTTTAACATTATCTTCTCCTGTTGCAGCGCTGCACCTTCCTTGTTCATCTTCCCTTCAGGGAAAAAGGCGCTTCTGGGAGCGTCTGATCCGCCGGCGTGATGTCCGTCGACCGCGATGCGATGCGCTGATTTGCTCAGGCGCAAACCATGCGGAGAGCGGTAGATTATGGCTGGTCGGGCGCCGAGGGTGGGTGGCAGGACCCGCGACATGGACGACCGGCAACGTCGCTGACAGCCGGAGATGGCGGAACTTCGATGCTTGACCTTGCGATTGTTGGTGGCGGTCCGGGCGGCCTGATGAGCGCCTGGTACTTGAGGCGGAAGCTCGGCGATCTCTGCAAGGTGACGATCTTCGAAGCGTCCGACCGGCTCGGCGGCAAGATCGTCACGCGCAAGTTCGACAGCGCGCCGGCCATGTATGAAGCGGGTGTCGCCGAGATCTACGACTACTCGATGACCGGCCCCGATCCGTTGCGCGAGCTGATCCAGCATTTCGGCCTGCAGACGATCCCGATGGACGCGTTGCAGGTGCAGCTCGACGGCGAGCTGCTCGACGACGTGCCGGGGCTGCGCCGCAAATACGGGCCGAAGACGGCGGCCGCCGTCGAAGCGTTCCGCAAGCGTTGCGCCGACGTGATGTCGCCGGTCGAATATTACGAGGGCGTCGGCGCCCACGACAACGAGCACCCCTGGGCCTACAAGACCTGCGAGGAGCTGCTCGACGAGGAGGTTGAGGATCCCACCGCCAAGCGCTTTTTCAAGGTGATGTCGCGCTCCGACCTCGCGACCGAGGCCCACAACACCAACGGCCTCAACGCGCTCAAGAACTTCGTGATGGATATCGACGACTACATCGGTCTGTATTCGATCCAGAACGGCAATGAGCAGCTGATCGAGTGCCTGCGCTCCGAGGTCGACGCCGACATCCAGCTCAATCACCGCGTGCTGCGCATCGGTAAGACCGAGCAGGGTCGCTACAGGCTCAACATGATGAACGGCAAGGGCCCCGAGACGCGCGAGTTCGATCTCGTGCTGGTCTGCCTGCCGCATTCCTGGCTGTCGACCGTCGGCTGGGAGGGCGAGAAGCTGCGCCAGTCCATGATCAAGCACATCGCCTATTTCGACCGGCCTGCGCACTATCTGCGGGTCTCGATCCTGTTCGACGAGCCGTTTTGGGGCGACCGGATCCCGGGGTCCTGGTTCATGTCGGAAGCGTTCGGCGGCTGCTGCATCTACAACGAGGGCTCGCGCCACGACGTCGGCAAGCACGGCGTGCTGAACTGGCTGATCGCCGGCTCCGATGCGCTCGCCTTCGCCAACCTCTCCGACCAGGAGCTGATCGATGCCGCCCTGAAGTCGCTGCCCGCGGCGCTCGGCGACGCTCGGGCGCACTTCATGGAAGGCAAGATCCACCGCTGGCTGTCGTCGGTCAATGCGCTGCCCGGCGGCCTGCCGGTGCGCGACGTCATGACGAATCACCGGCCCGAGCCGAAGGAGCATCCGGGGATCGTGGTGGTCGGCGACTACCTGTTCGATTCAACCCTGAACGGCCTGCTGGACTCGTCCGATGCCGCCACCGACATCATCCTTACCGAGATGATGCGGCTGCGCCGTGCCCGCTCGCAGGCCGAAGCGCCGCTGTCGGACAAGATCGACCGCGACTATTTCGACAATTATCGCGGGCAGGGGCCATACGCCGAATCATGGTCCCACTTCACCGATCCGGACTATCTGACCAGCCTGATCAAGATCGTCTGGAACCGTGCCAGCAAGGGCAAGGGCTACAAGCTCCTGGTCGCGGGCTCGGCCAGCGGCGAACTGATCGGCGCGCTGCGCGAGCGCGGCATCGATGCCTGGGGCGTCGAAAACAACCGCTACATTCACGGCAAGACGCCGAAGGCGCTGAAGAAGTACAACAAGCTCGGCTCGATCACCGACCTGCCGTTCAAGGCCGGCGAGTTCGACTTCGTGTTCGAGACCAGCCTGTGCCATCTCGGCGACAAGCAGGTGGCCCGGGCGATTCGCGAGCTCAACCGGGTGGTCAAGACCGGCTTGGTGTTCGGCTCGATCACCTCGGACATGGCGCCGGCGCTGGTCGACCGTTACGACCTGCTGCGCGGCGTCAAGAAGCTCGGCACCTGGTGGGAGTGGTCCGAGCTGTTCTTCGGCAACGGTTTCGATCTGGCGATGCACCGCCGCGACTGCACCGACGAGGTGTGGGCTGCAACCCTGGCGGCCAACAAGGGGCCTGGCCAGTGGTATGCCGACGCGGACAGCCTGCGCTATTCGTTCTTCGACAAGGTCGAGGACGACGAGGACTGATAGCGGATGAGCGGCTGCGTGGGCCGCTCGTCGGCGCCCTGGCCGCCAATGAACTGTGCTGATTGCGCGACAGCGGCGCGCCGTGCGCGCCGCCGCTGCGGCACCATGTCGCGAGAACGCTGGCGGCAGGCCAGCACAGGTGTTAAAGCCGGGCCGCTTTAATCCGTGACGGCCAGATGGGCCGTGCAGGATCGGTTCGTTGAATGGCGCCCAAATCTTCACCGCCGGAAAATCAGAAGTCCGGGTCGGCAGCTGATGCTGCTGATGATCCGGACAAGCGCGCGATGACGGCTGCGGCCAAGCCCGCGGTTCCAAAAGCAGGAACGCCGAAGGCGACGGCGAGCGACAAGGCTCCTGTTACCGACGACGATGATGACGAGGATGAGGACGGCGAAGAGACCGCTCTCGATCTGGACGACGATGACGACGACGAGGATCTCGTCGTCTACACCGCCCGCGAGGCCGCCGGCGCGCTGGCGACGATCTACGGCTTCGTCTCGCCGCTGCTGGCGAAATACAAGAAGATGCTGGCCTTCGTGACGATCGGCGTCCTGATCGAGACGCTGTTCAACGTCATCATGCCGCTCAGCCTGAAGTTCCTGATCGACGATGCGCTCGGCGAGGAGGATTTCGAGGCGCTGTACCGCATCCTCGGCGTGCTGGCGGCGGCCGGCATCTTCACCTCGATCGTCGCCGTGCTCTACGAGCGCTGGGATGCGCGCCTGGCGGCCGGAATCATTTCGGATGTCCGCACGCGTCTGTTCGATCACGTGCAGAACCTGCCGGCAGCGTATTTCCAGCGCACCAAGCGCGGCGAGATCCTGTCGCGCTTCTCGGTCGACATGTCGGCCTTCGAGGGCGTGGTCAAGACCTTCGTGAACAGCGCAGCCCTGCCGCTGCTCGAGCTGATCGCCGGCATCATCCTGATGCTGTTCCTCAACTGGCAGCTCGCCGCGGTCGCGCTGCTGGTGTTTCCGATCACCCTGATCGGCCCGCGTATCCTGACGCCCAAGGCGGTGCATGCCAACTACGAGCAGAAGCTCAACGAGGCCACGCTTCTCGGCGTCATCCAGGAGAACATCGCCGCGCAGGCGGTGATCAAGGCCTTCAGCCTGCACCGCAAGGTGTTCGGCTGGTTCTCCTTCCGCAACGACGAGGCGCGGCACAAGATCGCCGACGCGATGTTCCTCTCGACCATGGTCGAGCGCTCGGTGACGATCGCGGTGCTGCTGCTGCACCTCGTGGTGCTCGCCATCGGCGCCTATCTCGCCACCAAGGGCCAGATCACGATCGGCACCTTCGTCACCTTCGAGAGCGCGTTCTGGGAGGTATCCTACAACATCGCCCACGTCATGCATTTCGTGCCGGTGTCGATCTCCTCGGCGGCTGCGATCCGGCACATGCAGGAGCTGCTGGACGAGCCGACCCGCGGCGCCGACCGGCCGGGCGCGCCGGATCTGCCGCGCATCAGCCATGACATCACGTTCGAGCGTGTCGGCTTCACGTATGAGGGCAGCCAGACGCCGGTGCTCGACAATCTCAGCCTCAGGCTCGATGTCGGCAAGCGAATCGCCATCGTCGGCCCCTCGGGCTCGGGCAAGAGCACGCTGCTCAACCTGATCCTGCGGCTCTATGTGCCTGATGAAGGCCGCGTCACCATCGATGGCGTCGACATCCGCAAGGTGACGCGCGATTCGCTGCGTGGCAGCATGGCGGTGGTGTTCCAGGAGAACATGCTGTTCAACATGTCGCTGCGGGAAAACATCCGGCTGGGCAAAGAGGGGGCGACCGACGAGGAGGTGGAGGAGGCGGCCAAGAAGGCCGAGATCCACCGCTACATCATGAGCCTGCCGCAGAAATACGACACCCTGGTTGGCGAGCGCGGCGACACGCTGTCCGGCGGCCAGCGCCAGCGCATCGCGATCGCCCGGGCCATCATCCGCAATCCCTCGGTGCTGCTGCTCGACGAGGCGACCTCGGCGCTCGACCAGACCACGGAAGCCGCGATCAACCGCACCTTGCTCAAGGTCGCCAAGGGCCGCACCATGATCTGGTCGACCCACCGCCTGACCTCGGTGGTCGAGATGGACGAGATCATCGTCATCTCCGGCGGCCGCGCCATCGAGCGCGGCAGCCATGCCGAGCTGCTGGCCAAGAACGGTACCTATCGCAAGCTCTGGGACGACCAGGGCCACCAGCCGAGCCGGCTCGCTCAGGCGGATGACGACAGCGACGACGAGGACGAGGAAGACGACCTCGAGGACGATGAGGACGATGAGGAGTGACCCGCAGCCCGCATGAGCGCAGTGACATGCGGGGTCTCACGAGCTTTTGGTGAGACCCCGGATATCGCTGCGCTCTTCCGGGCTACGAGAACCAGCCTGGAGCCCCGCGCTTTCAAGCCGGTGTCGCACGCCGCGGCCGAGCGAGACCGCAAACCGCGCCCAGCGCTGCGCCAGCCAATACGGGCCGGTGCCGACCGAGACCTCTCGGAAACGCCAGGCCTTGTCGAGCGACCACGCGTCGCAGGCTGTCTTGACCGGATCGTCGTAGAACGCCGCGATCTTGCCCTCGCTCATCCCGTCGGTGGCGAGCCAGCGCGGGATGTGCACGTTGCACAGGCGCTCGACATCGGTGAACACCTTGTCGGAGCCCGTACCCGTGACCGGGCAGGTGGTGCAGAAGGCGTCGCCGATCAGGACCACGCCGGGCATGCGATAGCCGCTGTTGATGATGAGGTCGGCCGGACGGACCTTGACCTCGCCGGTCACGGCGTAGTCGCCGGCGATCCGCTTGAGGCCGGGCA
Source organism: Bradyrhizobium sp. SZCCHNS2022 (assembly GCF_032377575.1). Lineage (NCBI taxonomy): Bacteria > Pseudomonadati > Pseudomonadota > Alphaproteobacteria > Hyphomicrobiales > Nitrobacteraceae > Bradyrhizobium > Bradyrhizobium sp. SZCCHNS2022. The sequence continues at coordinate 1,256,344 of NZ_JAUHHZ010000001.1, forward strand.
GGGCGGCCTGCAGCATCTCGACCGGGTTGTGCCGGACCGTCCTCAGCCAGGGATCATCGGCCTCGCGATAGGCGAACAGATTGGCCCGCATGCGGTCGCCGATCGGGAACAGCGTGACGTAGGGCACCCGGCTGCTGGCCCGCTCCTGGAAATAGGTCATGGCCGGAAACGGGAAGGTGGGGCGCCCAATCGGCACCAGATCGAAGCCGACCGAGATCGAGTGGGCTGGGCTGGTGATCCTGCGGGTGATTCCCAGCATGTGACGCAGCCCGACATTCAGGCCGTTGGCGAGCACGACCAGACGGGCGGAGAGGGTCTCTCCGTTCGACAGGGTGACGGATTGGCGGTCTTCGCTGGGGTTGATCGCGACCGCCTTGGCGACGATTCGCGCGACGGCGCCGGGAATTTCCTCCCGGACCGCCGCGACCAGCGCATCGTACATGATCCCGTATTGATGGACCGGCGCCTTGTCGAGCACGTAGCCGAATCGCGCGATCCAGTTCTCGGACGCCAAGGTCGCCCGGCGCAGCGCCAGGTCGGCACCCCCCGTGCGCCGGAAGCGCGCGATCTGCTCGGCGCCGGAAATCTTCTCGATTCGGAAGTCAGGTGGGTAGACCGCATGCGGATCGACCAGAACCGTAGGCATGCCTGCCCGCCCCAGCATGCCGGCCGCAATCGAGCCCGCCAGACCGCCGCCAATGATCGCAATGTCGGTATATCGGGTCACCGGATGCCTCGTTGCGGCGCCATCCTTGTCCGCCAAAGCCGAACAAAGCCTTAGCTCTGTTGTTTCAGCCTGTTGCTGAGGGTGAACGGAGGGATTCGCCGGACGGCCAAGGCCTGCCGGGCTGCGGAGCATGCAGGCCCGGCGGTCGGCAGCCCAGGTGACCGTCAGGCGCTTTGTCTCGCGCCGGCATCACTGATAGCGGTTCTTGCCGGGAGACCAATCTTGCAGCGACAACATGGACTTGAAAGGCAGCATTGAGTGAATAGGTGAGGCTCACCTGATGGCCGGCACCGAGCGGGCGATGGGTTGCGGTGGCCGGGTCCCGAAAGAGCGGTTTGCGCGTCCTGCGGCGTCGTTTTGCTTGACTTGGGGTTTTACCGCTTATAAAAGGCCGGCACTCAACGACAGGCGGTGAGCTTCGCCAGCGTCGGTACGGATCACCCGGACCGCCTCTAACAGGGCAAGACGGGCACCAACCTCGACGAATGCCGCTCAAACGCTGTCGATCATAGCTAGGCAATGCCAAAACGATATTAGATCTCTCGAGCTCGTTCTCTGGAGACCAATTTCGGATGCATGACCTCGGTAGGCCGCCATCAGCGCAAGCTGAAGGGTGGTGATCGCGGTCCTCTGTGGCGTCAAGCGCTTTCCGTTCAGCGATGAATGGTTGGCGCGATTTCGTTTTGCGCGGGTTTTTCGCGCGAGGCGGCCCGGTGAGGCGGGGAACCTCAAACAGAATTTGCGGAAGCCGGTCACGGTCTCCGTTCGAACGTTGAGAAGGGTGAAGGCCAAGATGCCGACGATCAACCAGCTGATCGCAAATCCGCGCGAAGTGCAGAAGTCGCGCAAGAAGGTGCCGGCGCTGCAGCAGTCGCCGCAGAAGCGTGGCGTTTGCACGCGCGTCTACACCACGACCCCGAAGAAGCCGAACTCGGCGCTTCGTAAGGTCGCCAAGGTGCGCCTGACCAACGGCTTCGAGGTGATCGGCTACATCCCGGGTGAGGGCCATAACCTGCAGGAGCACTCGGTGGTCATGATCCGCGGCGGCCGCGTCAAGGACTTGCCGGGCGTGCGCTATCACATCCTCCGCGGCGTGCTGGATACCCAGGGCGTCAAGAACCGTAAGCAGCGTCGTTCGAAGTACGGCGCGAAGCGTCCGAAGTAAGACGTTCGAGAGAAGCGGGAACAGATCAGATGTCGCGTCGCCATTCAGCCGAAAAGCGTGAAGTGCTTCCGGATCCGAAGTTCGGGAACATCATCGTCACCAAGTTCATGAACTCGGTGATGTACGCCGGCAAGAAGTCGGTCGCCGAAGGAATCGTCTACGGCGCATTCGGTATCATCGAGGCCAAGACCAAGCAGAGCCCGCTGACGGTGTTCGAGCAGGCGCTGGAAAACGTCATGCCGACGATCGAAGTGCGCTCGCGCCGCGTCGGTGGTGCGACCTACCAGGTGCCGGTCGAAGTTCGCTCGACCCGCCGGCAGGCGCTGGGCATTCGCTGGCTGATCTCGGCGGCCCGCGACCGCAACGAGAAGACTATGACCGAGCGGCTTTCGGCGGAGCTGCTCGATGCCTCGAACAATCGGGGTAACGCCGTGAAGAAGCGTGAAGACGTGCACCGGATGGCGGAAGCCAACCGCGCCTTCTCGCACTACCGCTGGTAACAGCGGCCCGAACGGAAATCAGGGAACAGATCCATGCCCCGCCAACACGCCATCGAAGACTATCGTAACTTCGGTATCATGGCGCATATCGACGCCGGTAAGACGACGACGACCGAGCGCATCCTGTATTACACCGGCAAGAGCCACAAGATCGGCGAAGTGCACGAAGGTGCCGCGACGATGGACTGGATGGAGCAGGAGCAGGAGCGTGGCATCACGATCACTTCCGCTGCCACCACCGCGTTCTGGAACGGCAAGCGCCTGAACATCATCGACACCCCCGGCCACGTCGACTTCACCATCGAAGTCGAGCGTTCGCTCCGCGTGCTCGACGGCGCCGTGTGCGTGCTCGACTCCAACCAGGGCGTCGAGCCGCAGACCGAGACCGTCTGGCGTCAGGGCGACAAGTACAAGGTGCCGCGCATCGTCTTCGCCAACAAGATGGACAAGACCGGTGCCGACTTCTTCAAGTGCCTGGCCGACATCGTCGACCGCCTGGGCGCGAAGCCGGTTGCGATCCAGCTGCCGATCGGCGCCGAGAACAACTTCAAGGGCTGCATCGATCTCGTGACGATGAAGGCGATCGTCTGGAACGACGAAGCGCTCGGCGCGAAGTTCGACTACGCCGAGATCCCGGCTGATCTGGCCGATCAGGCCAAGGAATATCGCGAGAAGCTGGTGGAAGCCGCCGTCGAGCTCGACGACGATGCCTTGACCGCGTTCCTCGACGGCAAGGAGCCGGACGAGGCGACGCTCAAGAAGCTGATCCGCAAGGCGGTGCTGACCGGAGCCTTCTATCCGGTGCTGTGCGGCTCGGCCTTCAAGAACAAGGGCGTTCAGCCCCTGCTCGACGCGGTCGTCGACTACCTGCCGTCGCCGCTCGACGTGCCTGCGATCAAGGGCACCGACGACAAGGGCAACGAAGTCGTGCGCAAGGCGGACGACAAGGAGCCTCTGGCGCTGCTGGCGTTCAAGATCATGGACGACCCGTTCGTCGGCACGATCACGTTCTGCCGCATCTATTCGGGCATCCTGACCTCGGGCACCGGCGTCGTGAACTCGACCCGCGAGAAGAAGGAGCGCATCGGCCGCATGCTGCTGATGCATGCGAACAACCGCGAGGACATCAAGGAAGCCTATGCCGGCGACATCGTCGCTCTCGCAGGCCTCAAGGAAGCCCGCACCGGTGACACGCTTTGCGATCCGTCCAACCAGGTGATCCTGGAAAAGATGGAATTCCCGGAGCCGGTCATCGAGATCGCGATCGAGCCGAAGTCGAAGGCCGACCAGGAGAAGCTCGGTGTCGCGCTGGCGAAGCTGGCCGCGGAGGATCCGTCCTTCCGCGTGTCGACGGACCACGAGTCGGGCCAGACCATCCTCAAGGGGATGGGCGAGCTCCATCTCGACATCAAGGTCGACATCCTGAAGCGCACCTACAAGGTGGATGCGAACATCGGCGCGCCGCAGGTGGCGTTCCGTGAGCGCATCACCAAGCCGGCCAATGTGGACTACACCCACAAGAAGCAGACCGGCGGCACGGGCCAGTTCGCGGCCGTGAGCCTCGTGGTCGAGCCGAACGAGCCGGGCGGCGGTTACGTGTTCGAGTCCAAGATCGTCGGTGGTGCGGTTCCGAAGGAATACATCCCCGGTGTCGAAAAGGGCATCGAGAGCGTGCTCGGCGCGGGCGTGGTTGCCGGCTTCCCGGTGGTCGACGTCAAGGTCGCGCTGGTCGACGGCAAGTATCACGACGTCGACTCGTCGGCGCTGGCCTTCGAAATCGCGTCCCGCGCGGCTTTCCGCGAAGCGCTGCAGAAGGGCAAATCGGTTCTGCTCGAGCCGATCATGAAGGTCGAGGTCGTGACCCCGGAAGACTACACCGGTTCGGTCATCGGCGACCTGAACTCGCGTCGTGGCCAGATCCAGGGCCAGGACATGCGCGGCAACGCCAACGTCATCAACGCGATGGTGCCGCTCATGAACATGTTCGGTTACGTGAATAACCTGCGCTCGATGAGCCAGGGTCGCGCGACCTTCACGATGCAGTTCTCGCACTACGCTGAAGCGCCGGCCAACGTGTCGGCGGAAGTCCAGAAGAAGTTTGCCTGATTGTCGCGAGCTCAAGTTAGCGACTGAACGGAGAGTCAAATGGCCAAAGCTAAATTTGAACGTAACAAGCCCCACTGCAACATCGGCACCATCGGTCACGTCGACCATGGCAAGACCTCGCTGACGGCTGCCATCACCAAGATCCTGGCCGAGACGGGCGGTGCGACGTTCACTGCCTACGATCAGATCGACAAGGCGCCGGAAGAGAAGGCCCGCGGCATCACCATCTCGACCGCTCACGTCGAGTACGAGACCAAGAACCGCCACTACGCGCACGTCGACTGCCCCGGCCACGCCGACTACGTGAAGAACATGATCACCGGCGCCGCCCAGATGGACGGTGCGATCCTGGTCGTGTCGGCCGCTGACGGCCCGATGCCGCAGACCCGCGAGCACATCCTGCTCGCCCGCCAGGTCGGCGTTCCCGCGCTGGTCGTGTTCCTCAACAAGTGCGACATGGTCGACGATCCGGAGCTGCTCGAGCTGGTCGAGCTCGAGGTTCGCGAGCTGCTGTCGAAGTACGAATTCCCGGGCGACAAGATCCCGATCATCAAGGGCTCGGCTCTGGCCGCTCTGGAAGATTCGGACAAGAAGCTCGGCCACGACGCCATCCTCGAGCTGATGCGCAATGTCGACGAGTACATTCCGCAGCCGGAGCGTCCGATCGACCAGCCCTTCCTGATGCCGGTCGAAGACGTGTTCTCGATCTCGGGCCGCGGCACCGTGGTGACCGGCCGTGTCGAGCGCGGCATCATCAAGGTCGGTGAGGAAATCGAGATCGTCGGCATCCGTCCGACCCAGAAGACGACCGTCACCGGCGTCGAGATGTTCCGCAAGCTGCTCGATCAGGGCCAGGCCGGCGACAACATCGGTGCGCTGCTCCGCGGCACCAAGCGCGAGGACGTCGAGCGCGGCCAGGTGCTGTGCAAGCCGGGTTCGGTCAAGCCGCACACCAAGTTCAAGGCTGAGGCTTACATCCTCACCAAGGAAGAGGGCGGCCGTCACACGCCGTTCTTCACCAACTACCGTCCGCAGTTCTACTTCCGCACGACCGACGTGACCGGCGTCGTTCACCTGCCGGAAGGCACCGAGATGGTGATGCCGGGCGACAACATCGCGATGGAAGTGCACCTGATCGTGCCGATCGCGATGGAGGAGAAGCTGCGCTTCGCCATCCGCGAGGGCGGCCGCACCGTCGGCGCTGGCGTCGTCGCCTCGATCATCGAGTAACAACAGCGAATAGGGAATGGCGGGTGGCGAATGGAGATCATCCATTCGCCGTTCGCTACTCGCCACTCACTACTCAAAGAAAGATACGGCAATGAACGGCCAAAATATCCGCATCCGTCTCAAGGCGTTTGACCATCGCATCCTCGATACGTCGACGCGCGAGATCGTCAACACGGCGAAGCGGACCGGCGCGCAGGTTCGCGGACCCATTCCGCTGCCGACCCGCATCGAGAAGTTCACCGTCAACCGTTCGCCGCACGTCGACAAGAAGAGCCGCGAGCAGTTCGAGATGCGCACCCACAAGCGTCTCCTCGACATCGTCGATCCGACCCCGCAGACCGTCGATGCTCTCATGAAGCTCGACTTGGCCGCCGGCGTCGACGTCGAGATCAAGCTCTAAGTTTTTGGATTCACGTTCGCTCTTTCGCGGACATAGAGAAGAACAGGAAGCACGCCGATGCGCTCCGGAGTGATCGCACAAAAGGTCGGGATGACGCGGGTCTTTACGGAGACCGGCGAGCATATCCCTGTGACCGTGCTGAAGCTCGGCAATTGCCAGGTGGTCGGTCACCGCACCACCGAGAAGAACGGCTACGTCGCGCTGCAGCTCGGCAGCGGCAGCCGCAAGACGGTCTACATGCCGAAGGCGGAGCGCGGCCAGTTCGCGGTCGCCAAGGTCGAGCCGAAGCGCAAGCTCGCCGAATTCCGTGTCAGCGAGGATTCGCTGATCCCGGTCGGCGCCGAAATCCAGGCCGACCACTTCGTCGTCGGCCAGTTCGTCGACGTCACCGGCACCTCGGTCGGTAAGGGCTTCGCCGGCGGCATGAAGCGCTGGAACTTCGGCGGTCTGCGCGCCACGCACGGTGTGTCGATCTCGCACCGTTCGATCGGTTCGACCGGTGGCCGTCAGGACCCCGGCAAGACCTGGAAGAACAAGAAGATGCCCGGTCACATGGGTGTCGACCGCATCACCACGCTGAACCTGCGTGTGGTGCAGACGGACGTCGAGCGCGGCCTGATCCTGGTCGAAGGCGCGGTGCCCGGCTCCAAGGGTGGCTGGATCTCGGTGCGCGACGCCGTGAAGAAGCCGCTGCCGAAGGAAGCGCCGAAGCCCGGCAAGTTCAAGGTCGCGGGTGAGCAGGCTGCCGAAGCGCCGGCCGTGCAGGAGGGCGCATAAATGGAACTGAAAGTCACCACGCTCGAGGGCAAGGAAGCCGGCTCCGTCCAGCTGTCCGACGCCATCTTCGGTCTGGAGCCGCGCGCTGACATCATCCAGCGCTGCGTCCAGTGGCAGCTCAACAAGCGCCAGGCCGGCACCCACAAGGCCAAGGGCCGCGCGGAGATCTGGCGCACCGGCAAGAAGATGTACAAGCAGAAGGGCACCGGCGGTGCTCGTCACGGCTCGGCCCGCGTGCCGCAGTTCCGTGGCGGTGGCCGTGCCTTCGGTCCGGTCGTGCGCTCGCACGCCACCGACCTGCCGAAGAAGGTCCGGGCGATGGCGCTGAAGCATGCGCTGTCGGCGAAGGCCAAGGACGGCGATCTGGTCGTCCTGGAGAACGCCACGCTGGAGGCGGCGAAGACCAAGGCGCTGATCGGTCATTTCTCCGGTCTCGGCCTGACCAACGCGCTGATCATCGACGGCGCCGAGCTGCACAACGGCTTCGCTGCTGCTGCCCGCAACATCCCGAACATGGACGTGCTGCCGATCCAGGGCATCAACGTCTATGACATCCTGCGCCGTCAGAAGCTCGTGCTGACCAAGGCGGCGATCGATGCGCTGGAGGCGCGCTTCAAATGAAGACCATCGATCCGCGCCACTACGACATCATCATCGCGCCGGTCGTGACCGAGAAGGCGACCTTCGCCTCGGAGCACAACAAGGTTCTGTTCAAGGTGGCCGCCAAGGCGACCAAGCCGCAGATCAAGGAAGCGATCGAGAAGCTGTTCGACGTCAAGGTCAAGAGCGTCAATACGCTCGTCCGCAAGGGCAAGACCAAGGTGTTCCGCGGCAATTTCGGTTCGCAATCGGACAGCAAGCGGGCGATCGTGACCCTCGAAGAGGGCCACCGGATCGACGTCACCACCGGACTGTAAGGCTGAGCTGCCATGGCACTGAAGACATTCAATCCCACGACGCCGGGCCAGCGCCAGCTGGTGATGGTCGATCGTTCGGCCCTGTACAAGGGCAAGCCGGTCAAGGCGTTGACCGAGGGCAAGCAGTCGAGCGGCGGCCGCAACAACACCGGCCGCATCACGGTTCGCTTCCTCGGCGGCGGCCACAAGCAGTCGTACCGCACGGTCGACTTCAAGCGCGACAAGGTCGACGTTCCCGCGACCGTCGAGCGCCTGGAGTATGATCCGAACCGCACGGCCTTCATCGCCCTGGTCAAGTATCAGGACGGCGAGCTCGCCTACATCCTGGCGCCGCAGCGCCTGGCGGTCGGCGACACCATCGTCGCCGGCAACTATGTCGACGTGAAGCCGGGCAACGTCATGCCGCTCGGCAACATGCCGGTGGGCACGATCGTCCACAACATCGAGGTCAAGATCGGGAAGGGCGGCCAGCTCGCGCGTTCGGCCGGCACCTATGCCCAGATCGTCGGTCGCGACCAGGACTACGTGATCGTCCGCCTGAACTCGGGCGAGCAGCGCTTGGTGCATGGCCGCTGCCGCGGCACCATCGGTGCGGTGTCGAACCCGGACCACATGAACACCTCGATCGGCAAGGCCGGCCGCAAGCGTTGGATGGGCCGTCGCCCGCACAACCGCGGTGTCGCGATGAACCCGATCGACCATCCGCACGGCGGCGGCGAAGGCCGTACATCGGGCGGTCGTCACCCGGTCACTCCATGGGGCAAGCCCACCAAGGGCAAGAAGACCCGCACCAACAAGTCGACCGACAAATTCATTCTCTTGAGCCGCCACAAGCGGAAGAAGTAAGGAACGACGGACATGGTTCGTTCAGTCTGGAAAGGCCCGTTCGTCGAGGCGTCGCTGCTCAAGAAGGCAGATGCGGCGCGCGCGTCCGGCCGTCACGACGTCATCAAGATCTGGAGCCGCCGCTCGACCATCCTGCCGCAGTTCGTCGGCCTGACGTTCGGCGTCTACAACGGCCAGAAGCACGTGCCGGTGGCGATCAACGAAGAGATGGTCGGCCACAAGTTCGGCGAGTTCTCGCCGACCCGCACCTTCCACGGCCATTCGGGCGATAAGAAAGCCAAGAAGGCTTGAGGATTAAGCGATGAGCAAACCAAAGCGCGAACGGAGCCTCCCCGACAACGAGGCCAAGGCTGTGGCCCGGATGCTTCGGGTGAGCCCGCAGAAGCTGAACCTGGTGGCGCAGATGATCCGCGGCCGCAAGGCGTCGGCAGCCCTCGCCGACCTGCAGTTCTCGCGCAAGCGGATTGCGGTCGACGTCAAGAAGTGTCTGGAATCGGCGATCGCCAATGCCGAGAACAACCACGAGCTCGAGGTCGACGATCTCGTCGTCTCGCAGGCTTTCGTCGGCAAGGGAATCGTGATGAAGCGTTTCTCGCCGCGCGGCCGTGGCCGTTCGGGCCGAGTTTTCAAACCGTTTTCGCAGCTGACGATCATTGTTCGTCAGGTCGAGGCGAGCGCTTAAGTCGGGCGCTGGGAGAATACGATGGGTCAAAAGATCAATCCGATCGGTCTGCGTCTCGGCATCAACCGGACCTGGGATTCGCGCTGGTTCGCCGGCAAGGCCGAGTACGGCAAGCTGCTGCATGAGGACGTCAAGATCCGCGAGATCCTGCACAAGGAGCTCAAGCAGGCGGCTGTCGCCCGCATCGTGATCGAGCGTCCGCACAAGAAGTGCCGCGTCACGATCCACTCGGCCCGTCCGGGCGTCGTGATCGGCAAGAAGGGCGCCGACATCGACAAGCTGCGCAAGCGCGTCGCCGACATCACCTCGTCGGACGTCGTCATCAACATCGTCGAGATCCGCAAGCCGGAGCTCGATGCCACGCTGGTCGCCGAGTCGATCGCGCAGCAGCTCGAGCGCCGCGTTGCGTTCCGCCGTGCCATGAAGCGCGCCGTGCAGTCGGCGATGCGTCTCGGCGCCGAGGGCATCCGCATCAACTGCTCGGGTCGTCTGGGCGGCGCGGAAATCGCGCGCATGGAGTGGTATCGCGAGGGCCGGGTACCGCTGCACACGCTGCGCGCCGACATCGACTACGGTGTGGCCACCGCGTTCACGACCTTCGGCACCTGCGGCGTGAAGGTCTGGATCTTCAAGGGCGAGATCCTCGAGCACGATCCGATGGCACAGGACAAGCGGATGAACGAGGGTGGTGGCGAAAGCCCGTCGCCGCGTTCGCGCCGCGACGCGGCCTGATCGATCAGCCGCGACAAGACAGGTTTGAGGGCTCAAAGCCATGATGCAACCAAAGAAGACCAAGTTCCGAAAGGCGCATAAGGGCCGTATCCACGGCGTTGCGTCCTCGGGCGCGACACTGGCCTTCGGCCAGTTCGGGCTGAAGGCGATGGAGCCGGATCGCGTCACCGCGCGCCAGATCGAGGCCGCCCGTCGTGCGCTGACCCGTCACATGAAGCGCGCCGGCCGCGTCTGGATCCGGGTGTTCCCGGATCTGCCGGTGTCGAAGAAGCCGGCCGAAGTCCGCATGGGCTCTGGCAAGGGGTCGCCGGAATTGTGGGTGGCCCGCGTCAAGCCGGGCCGGGTGATGTTCGAGATCGACGGCGTCAGCAACCAGATCGCGCGCGAGGCGCTGACCCTGGCGGCTGCCAAGCTGCCGATCAAGACGCGCTTCGTCGAACGCATTGCGGAGTAATGGTCATGGCCGAGATGAAGATTGCCGACATTCGCGCGATGAGCCCGGACCAGATGGACGATGCGATCGTCAATCTGAAGAAGGAGCGCTTCAACCTGCGCTTCCAGCGCGCCACCGGGCAGCTCGAGAACACCGCCCGCCTGCGTGAGGCGCGCCGCGACATCGCCCGTATCAAGACCATCGCCGCGCAGCAGCGCGCCAAGACGAAGTAAGAGGCTCGACATGCCGAAACGGACCCTCCAGGGCGTGGTCGTCAGCGACAAGCAGGCCAAGACCGTGGTCGTGCGCGTCGACCGGCGCTTCACCCACCCGATCTACAAGAAGACCATCCGCCGCTCGAAGAACTACCACGCTCACGACGAGAGCAACGAGTTCAAGCCGGGCGACATGGTCTGGATCGAGGAGAGCAAGCCGATCTCCAAGCTCAAGCGCTGGACGGTGGTCCGCGGCGAGCATAAGAAAACCGCCTGAGTCGCGAGACGCGGCCCTGATCGAAGGGGCCGATTTCGCTTTCGGGATCAAAAAGGCGCAGCTTTCCTGCGCAGCATATGAAGAGGACGAGGTGCATCAATGATTCAGATGCAGACCAACCTCGACGTGGCCGATAATTCCGGCGCACGCCGTGTTATGTGTATCAAGGTGCTGGGCGGCTCGAAGCGCCGCTATGCCACCGTCGGCGACATCATCGTGGTGTCGATCAAGGAAGCCATTCCGCGTGGCAAGGTGAAGAAGGGCGACGTCATGAAGGCCGTCGTGGTGCGCGTCCGCAAGGACATCCGCCGCGCCGACGGCTCGGTGATCCGCTTCGACCGTAACGCGGCCGTTCTGATCAACAACCAGTCGGAGCCGGTCGGCACCCGTATCTTCGGGCCGGTGCCGCGCGAGCTGCGCGCCAAGAACCACATGAAGATCATTTCGCTCGCGCCGGAGGTGCTGTGATGGCTGCCAAGATCCGCAAGGGCGACAAGGTGATCGTCCTGACCGGTCGCGACAAGGGTCGCACCGGCGAGGTGTTCGAGGTGCGTCCCGACGCCGGCACGGCGCTGGTGCGCGGCATCAACCTGGTGAAGCGTCATCAGAAGCAGACGCAGAACCAGGAAGGCGGCATCATCACCAAGGAAGCGCCGATCAACCTGTCCAACGTCGCCTATGTCGGCAAGGACGGCAAGCCGACGCGCATCGGATTCAAGATTCAGGCGGACGGCAAGAAGGTCCGCGTTGCCAAGAGCTCGGGAGTTGAGATCGATGGCTGAGACTGCATACACCCCGCGCCTCCGCACGGAATACGACCGCACGATCAAGAGCCAGCTGACCGAGAAGTTCGGCTACGCCAACGTCATGCAGGTGCCGCGGCTCGACAAAGTCGTGCTGAACATGGGCATCGGCGAGGCCGTGAACGACCGCAAGAAGGCGGAGACGGCGGCGGCCGACCTGTCGCTGATCGCCGGCCAGAAGGCGGTCGTGACCTACTCGCGCGTCGCCATCGCGACCTTCAAGCTGCGCGAGAACCAGCCGATCGGCTGCAAGGTCACCTTGCGCAAGACCAAGATGTACGAGTTCATCGACCGCCTGATCAACGTCGCGCTGCCGCGCGTCCGCGACTTCCGCGGCCTGAACCCGAAGAGCTTCGACGGCCGCGGCAACTATTCGCTCGGCATCAAGGAGCACATCATTTTCCCCGAGATCGACTTCGACAAGGCCGGGGAGAGCTGGGGCATGGACATCACGGTGTGCACCACCGCGACGACCGACGACGAGGCCCGTGCCCTTCTGACCGCATTCAATTTCCCGTTCCGGCAGTGAGCAGCTGACCAACAGCTTCTCAAACGCGGATACCCAGGAGCCAAGCATGGCAAAGAAGAGTTCAGTCGAGAAGAACAACCGGCGCAAGCGGATGGCGAAGAACGCCGCCCCGAAGCGTGCGCGGTTGAAGGCGATCATCGCCGACAAGACCAAGCCGATGGAGGAGCGCTTCGCCGCGACCCTGAAGCTGGCGGAAATGCCGCGCAACTCGTCGACGACCCGCATCCGCAACCGATGCGAGCTGACGGGCCGTCCGCGGTCGAACTACCGCAAGAACAAGCTGAGCCGCATCGCGCTGCGCGAGCTCGGATCCAAGGGCCTGGTTCCGGGCCTCGTGAAGTCGAGCTGGTAAGGAGGGTCGAACATGTCAACGCACGATCCCATCAGCGATCTGATCACCCGCATCCGCAACGCGCAGATGCGCTCGAAGTCGAAGGTCTCGACGCCGGGCTCCAAGATGCGCGCCAGCGTGCTCGAAGTGCTGAAGTCCGAAGGCTACATCCGTGGCTACGCCACGGTGGAGCATCCGTCGGGCCGCAGCGAGATCGAGATCGAGCTGAAATATTTCGACGGCGAGCCCGTGATCCGCGAGATCGAGCGCGTCTCCAAGCCCGGCCGGCGCGTCTACACCTCGGTGAAGAACCTGCCGCGCGTGAACAACGGGCTCGGAATTTCTGTTTTGTCGACGCCGAAGGGAATCATGGCCGACCATAGCGCGCGTGACGCGAATGTCGGCGGTGAAGTTCTCTTCACGGTGTTCTAAGAAGGATTGAGCCATGTCACGTATTGGCAAGAAGCCTGTGACGGTGCCGTCCGGTGTGACGGCCTCCGTCGACGGACAGACCGTCAAGATGAAGGGGCCGAAGGGCCAGCTTCAGTTCATCGTTCATGACGACGTGGACGTGAAGTTCGAGAACGGCCAGGTCAAGGTTGCCCCGCGCGCCGAGACCAAGCGCGCGCGCTCGCTGTACGGTACCGCCCGCGCCCAGATCGCCAACCTTGTGGAAGGCGTGACCAAGGGCTTCGAGAAGAAGCTCGAGATCACCGGCGTCGGCTACCGTGCCGCGATGCAGGGCAAGAACCTGCAGCTCGCGCTCGGCTACAGCCACGACGTCGTCTACCAGATCCCGGAAGGCATCACGATCGCGGTGCCGAAGCCGACCGAGATCACGGTCACGGGCATCGACCCGCAGCGCGTCGGCCAGGTGGCCGCCGAAATCCGCGCCTACCGTCCGCCGGAGCCCTACAAGGGCAAGGGCGTGAAGTACGCGGGTGAATTCATCTTCCGCAAGGAAGGCAAGAAGAAGTAACGGAGCCGGACATGTCGAGAGCAAAGGTTACGAATGCCCGGCGCAAGCAGCGTGTGAGGCTGTCGCTGCGCCGCTCCGCCGGCGGCCGTCCGCGTCTGTCTGTGTTCCGCTCGTCGAAGCACATCTACGCTCAGGTCATCGACGATCAGAAGGGCGAGACGCTCGCCTCCGCGTCGTCGATGGAGAAGGAGATGCGCGCGGCCGGCAACACCGGTGCCGACATCGACGCGGCCAAGGCGGTGGGCAAGCTGCTCGCCGAGCGCGCTGTGAAGGCCGGGATCAAGGAAGTCGTGTTCGATCGCGGCGGCTATCTCTATCACGGGCGCGTCAAGGCGCTGGCCGACGCGGCGCGCGAGAGCGGGCTGAGCTTCTAACATCAATGGATATGGGCGCGAGAGCCCCTCAGAAGATTGGATAGCACCATGGCAGGTGAACGGGAACGAGGCGGTCGCGATCGCAAGGAGCGCGAGGAGCGCGACAGCGAGTTCGTCGACAAGCTCGTCCACATCAACCGAGTCGCGAAGGTCGTGAAGGGCGGTAAGCGCTTCGGCTTTGCGGCGCTCGTCGTGATCGGCGATCAGAAGGGCCGGGTTGGCTTCGGCCACGGCAAGGCGCGCGAAGTGCCGGAGGCGATCCGCAAGGCGACCGACTCCGCCAAGCGCAACCTGACCCGCGTCGCGCTGCGCGAGGGCCGCACCCTGCACCACGACATCTTCGGTCGTCACGGTGCGGGCCGCGTCTATCTGCGTGCCGCTCCGGCCGGTACCGGCATCATCGCCGGCGGCCCGATGCGCGCCGTGTTCGAGACGCTGGGCATCCAGGACGTGGTGGCGAAGTCGATCGGCTCGTCCAACCCGTACAACATGGTGCGCGCGACCTTCAACGCGCTGAAGCACCAGGACAGCCCGCGCTCGGTCGCTGCCCGCCGCAACATCAAGGTGTCGACCCTGCAGGCCCGCCGCGTCGGTGGCGATGCCGAGGCAGCCGCCGACTAACGAACGCGCGCCGCCTTTGGCAGGCGCATCTCGGAGTGAGCACAATGGCTAGCGCCAAGACGATCAAGATCGAGCAGATCGGCAGCCCGATCCGCCGGCATCACTCGCAGCGCGAGACGCTGATCGGGTTGAAGCTCAACAAGATCGGCCGGGTGACCGAGCTGCCGGATACGCCGGCGGTCCGCGGCATGATCACCAAGGTTCATCATCTCGTCCGCATCGTCGACGAGAAGTAAGGAGAAGGGCGATGAAGCTCAGCGATATCGCCGACAACGCCGGCGCGCGCAAGAAGCGCATGCGCGTCGGCCGCGGCATCGGCTCCGGCAAGGGCAAGACCTCCGGCCGTGGCGGCAAGGGCCAGACCGCACGCTCCGGCGTGCGTATCAAGGGCTTCGAAGGCGGTCAGATGCCGATGCATCGCCGTCTGCCGAAGCGCGGCTTCAACAACATCTTCGCGCTCGATTTCGTCGAGATCAATCTCGACCGGATCCAGCAGGCGATCGATGCCAAGAAGCTGGACGCCGGCAGTGTGATCAACGCCGAGTCCCTCGTGAAGTCGGGCGCGCTGCGCCGCGCCAAGGACGGCGTGCGTCTGCTCGGCCGTGGCGAACTCACCGCGAAGATCAACATCGAGGTGCATGGTGCCTCGAAGTCGGCGATCGCGGCGGTCGAGAAGGCCGGCGGCACCGTCAAGCTCCTGGCTCCGGCCAAGGACGAAGGCGAAGCGGCGTAACTTCTGCGTCATCTCCCTGGCTTCGGTTCACGCCGAAGCGGGCAGGGCGATGGACAGACTGCGCCTGCGCACCAGATAATATCCGACGTCTGCCCAAGCCCCGCGAGCCCTCGCGGGGCTGATGCGGTCAAGAACGGGCGGCGGGAGAAAGCTAGACATGGCCTCAGCAGCGGAACAACTTGCGGCAAACCTCAATTTCGGCGCGCTTGCAAAAGCCGATGAGCTGAAGAAGCGCATCTGGTTCACCCTCGGCGCGCTGCTGGTCTACCGCCTCGGCACCTATATTCCGCTGCCCGGCATCGACCCGAACATCTGGGATTCGGTGTTCCGCACCCAGGCCGGCGGCATCCTCGGCATGTTCAACATGTTCGCCGGCGGCGGCATCCACCGCATGGCGATCTTCGCGCTGAACATCATGCCGTACATCTCGGCATCGATCATCATCCAGCTCTTGACCACCGTCTCGCCGCAGCTCGAAGCCCTCAAGAAAGAGGGTGAGGCGGGCCGCAAGATGCTGAACCAGTACACCCGCTATCTGACGGTGATCCTGGCCGCCGTGCAGTCCTACGGCATTGCCGTCGGCCTCGAGGGCGCCGGCAATGTCGTCGCCGATCCCGGTCTGTTCTTCCGCCTGTCGACTGCGATCACGCTGACTGGCGGCACCATGTTCCTGATGTGGCTGGGCGAGCAGATCACCTCGCGCGGCATCGGCAACGGCATCTCGCTGATCATCCTCTCCGGCATCGTCGCGGAGCTGCCCTCGGCGCTCGCCAACATGCTCGAGCTCGGACGTCAGGGCGCGCTGTCGACCGGCCTGATCCTGATCGTCATCGTGATGGCGGTCGCCGTGATCGCCTTCATCGTGTTCATGGAGCGCGCCCAGCGCCGCCTCCTGATCCAGTATCCGAAGCGTCAGGTCGGCAACAAGATGTTCGAGGGCCAGTCCTCGCATCTGCCGCTGAAGCTCAACACCTCGGGTGTGATTCCGCCGATCTTCGCCTCGTCGCTGCTGCTGCTGCCGACCACGGTCGCCAATTTCAACGCCGGCAAGGGCCCGGAATGGTTCCAGTGGATCACCACCCAGCTCGGCCACGGCCGCCCGCTGTTCCTGGTGCTGTATCTGGCGCTGATCCTGTTCTTCGCGTTCTTCTATACGGCCATCGTATTCAACCCGACCGAGACGGCCGACAATCTGAAGAAGCATGGCGGCTTCATCCCAGGCATCCGGCCGGGTGAGCGCACTGCGGAATACATCGACTACGTGCTGTCGCGGATCACCGTGCTCGGCGCCATCTATCTGGCGATCGTGTGTCTGATCCCGGAAATTCTGATTTCCTACGCTTCCGTCCCGTTCTACTTTGGTGGCACTTCGCTTCTGATCGTGGTCAGCGTTACGATGGATACCGTGGCGCAGGTTCAGGGTTATCTGCTCGCCCATCAGTATGAGGGGTTGATCAGGAAGTCGAAGCTGCGGGGGCGTCGCCGCTGATCGCGGCGGATCCGCGCCCGGGAACCAAAAAGCCAAGAACAAGGTGTGCGGGAGGTCGCCCACCGTGTGCCGGGGGGCGAAATTCGATGAGACTCATTCTTCTGGGACCGCCCGGTTCGGGCAAGGGCACGCAGGCGCAGCGCCTGGTGCAGCGTCATGGCATCGTCCAGCTGTCGACCGGCGATATGCTGCGTGCCGCCGTGGCCGCGCAGACGCCGATCGGGCTGAAGGCCAAGGACATCATGGCGGCCGGCGGCCTGGTGCCGGACGAGGTCGTGGTCGGCATCATTGCCGACCGAATCGAGCAGCCTGACGCGGCGAATGGTTTCATTCTGGATGGCTTCCCGCGAACCGTGCCGCAGGCCGAGGCGCTGGACGCGCTGCTCAAGCAGAAGCAGATGAAGCTGGACGCCGTGATCGAGCTCCGGGTCAACGAAGGCGTGCTGCTGGAGCGGGTCGAGCGCCGGGCGGCCGAGACGCGGGCTCGCGGCGAGGCGGTCAGGGCGGACGATACCCCGGAGGTGCTCACCAAGCGCCTAGCCAGCTACCGCGATCAGACCGAGCCGCTGATCCACTATTATTCCGACCACCGGATGCTCGCGACCGTCGACGGCATGATGCCGATCGAAGAGGTGACCGAGGAGATCGGCCGGATCCTGGCCGCCGTCGGCAAGAGTGAGGGCAGCCGGGCGGCCAAGAAGGCGAGCCCGGCCAAGCGGAGCGCCAAAGCTCCGGGCAAGGCTACGCCGGCGAAATCGGCCAGGAAGGCTGCCAAAAAGGCTCCGAAGGCGGCTGCCTCGGCAAGAAAGGCCGGAAAGACAGCCAAAAGGGCGGCCAAGACTGCAACAAAGGCCGCCAAGGCGGCTCCCAAGAAGGCCCCCAAGGTTTCGAAGAAGGCCTCAAAGGCCGCCGCCAAGGCGGCTAGCGGAACCCGGAAAACCTCTGCAAAGGCACCAAAAAAGCGCGCCAAGAGGTGATCGAATCTTGTAGGGGCGGTTGACGACCGCCGTGTGAATCCATTAATAAGCCCGCATCCAAGTCGGATAGTTTTCCAAAGATGCCGGGCCCCCAGGAATCGAGGGGTGGGCGTCTTGTTCGCGTTTGCGGACGCCTGCCCGAGATAGCGAGAACGAAGGCCGGTCCGTCCTTGGATCGGTGACAGGAGAGAAGTCCGTGGCCCGTATTGCCGGTGTCAACATCCCGACCAACAAGCGCGTCCTGATCGCGCTCCAGTATATCCATGGCATTGGCCCGAAGATCGCGGCCGACATCATCGAGAAGGTGAAGATTGCCGAGGATCGTCGCGTCAATCAGCTGAGCGACCAGGAAGTCCTGCAGATCCGCGAAGTCATCGACCGTGACTACGTCGTCGAGGGCGACCTGCGGCGCGAGACCGGCATCAACATCAAGCGGCTGATGGACCTCGGCTGCTATCGCGGCCTGCGTCATCGCCGTGGCCTGCCGGTGCGCGGTCAGCGCACTCATACCAATGCGCGCACGCGCAAGGGTCCGGCCAAGGCGATCGCCGGCAAGAAGAAGTAATTTCGCGAGTTGCTGATAGCGAGTGGCGAGTAGGGGAGATCCCTATTCGCTACTCGCTATTCACCATTCGCGTTTCTGGTGTAGCCGCTGGCACTACGGCGGCGTTGAGATCTCGAGAAAGGTACCTATATGGCCAAGGAAGCCGCACGTGTCCGTCGTCGTGAGCGCAAGAACATCGCCTCCGGCGTCGCCCACGTGAATTCGTCGTTCAACAACACGACCATCACCATCACCGATGCCCAGGGCAACACCATTGCCTGGTCGTCGGCCGGCACGATGGGTTTCAAGGGATCGCGCAAGTCGACCCCGTATGCTGCGCAGGTCGCGGCGGAGGACGTGTCCAAGAAGGCCCAGGAGCACGGCATGCGCACCCTCGAAGTCGAGGTTGCCGGTCCGGGTTCCGGCCGTGAATCGGCCCTGCGCGCGCTGCAGGCCGCGGGCTTCACCGTCACCTCGATCCGCGACGTGACGACGATCCCGCACAATGGCTGCCGTCCGCGCAAGCGCCGGCGCGTCTGATGTGAAGATGTGAAAGAGGCGGACAGCATGTCCGCCTCGTCGTGCTTTTGAGACATTTCGGTTGCCGCGATCTGATGCGCGGTTCTCCAACGCCAGTCAGTCAGATTCCATGACCGGCCAATGGGTGAAACAGTGACGATCCAGAAGAATTGGCAAGAATTGATTCGGCCGAACAAGCTCCAGGTCACGCCGGGCTCCGACGCGACCCGTTTCGCCACGGTGGTCGCCGAGCCGCTGGAGCGCGGCTTCGGCCAGACGCTGGGCAATGCGCTGCGCCGCATCCTGCTGTCGTCGTTGCAGGGCGCCGCGGTGCAGTCGGTGCACATCGACGGCGTGCTGCACGAGTTCTCCTCGATCGCCGGTGTCCGCGAGGACGTCACCGACATCGTGCTGAACATCAAGGACATCGCGATCAAGATGCAGGGCGAAGGCCCGAAGCGCATGGTCGTGAAGAAGCAGGGTCCGGGTGCCGTCACTGCCGGCGACATCCAGACCGTCGGCGATATCGTCGTGCTCAACCCCGACCTGCCGCTCTGCACCCTGGACGAGGGCGCGGAGATCCGCATGGAGTTCACGGTCGCGACCGGCAAGGGCTACGTCGCCGCTGATCGCAACCGTCCCGAGGATGCGCCGATCGGCCTGATCCCGGTCGACAGCCTGTTCTCCCCGGTCCGCAAGGTCTCCTACAAGGTCGAGAACACCCGCGAGGGCCAGATTCTCGACTACGACAAGCTGACGATGACGATCGAGACCAACGGCGCGATCTCGCCGGAGGACGCGGTGGCCTATGCCGCCCGTATCCTGCAGGATCAGCTCAACGTGTTCGTCAACTTCGAAGAGCCGCGCAAGGAAGTCGCCCAGGAGATCATCCCTGACCTCGCCTTCAACCCGGCCTTCCTCAAGAAGGTGGACGAGCTCGAGCTGTCGGTGCGTTCGGCGAACTGCCTGAAGAACGACAACATCGTCTACATCGGCGACCTCGTGCAGAAGTCGGAAGCGGAGATGCTTCGCACCCCGAACTTCGGCCGCAAGTCGCTGAACGAGATCAAGGAAGTGCTGGCCCAGATGGGTCTGCATCTCGGCATGGAAGTGCCGGGCTGGCCGCCGGAGAACATCGACGAGCTGGCCAAGCGCTTCGAGGATCACTACTGAGCGAATAGGGAGTGGCGAATAGCGAGTAGGGGAATAGCGAACTGGGACGACACCATTCGCTACGCGCCATTCGCTACTCGCTCTCTTGGGCGAACGCAGGCAGCCCACCTGAGCAACATGTCCGACGAACCGTCGCGGCAGATTGAAAAGAAGGACTAAGACAATGCGTCACGGCAAGGTTCATCGGAAGCTCAACCGCACCGCCGAGCATCGCAAGGCGATGTTCGCCAACATGTGCGCCGCGCTGATCAAGCACGAGCAGATCGTCACCACGCTGCCGAAGGCCAAGGAGCTGCGGCCGATCGTCGAAAAGCTGGTCACCCTCGGCAAGAAGGGCGGCCTCGCCTTGCGCCGTCAGGCGATCGCCGAGATGCGCGACGTCGACCAGGTGAAGAAGCTGTTCGACGTGCTGGCGCCCCGCTACAAGGACCGCAACGGCGGCTACACCCGCATCATCAAGGCCGGCTTCCGCTACGGCGACAACGCCGCGATGGCCGTGATCGAGTTCGTCGATCGCGACGTCGATGCCAAGGGCCAGGATTCCGGCCCGGTGCAGGAGACCTCGGAAGCCGCATAAGCGACGCTCCGATGTGAGTTTGCAAAACGGCGCCTTCGGGCGCCGTTTTCGTTTTGGTGGACCCGTAGCCCGGATGAGCGCAGCGACATCCGGGTTTATCGCTGCGGCTCGAGAGACCCCGGATGTCGCTGCGCTCATCCGGGCTACGCAAAATCAACGGAGCCGCGCATGAGCACCGCAGAGCTACGCCTCGCCTACGAGCGGGATGAGGACGGCACGGGCAAGATCATCGCCGTGGCGAGGGCCGGCGCGTTTGCCGGGCGCGGCGAGGCGTGGTTCGGCAATGATCTGGACGCCTTTCTGAAGGAGCTGCGTTCGTTTCCGCTGTCATCGGAGAAGCCGCCGATGATCGAGGGCGGGTATTACGACGGCAAAGGCAGCCTCGCGGAATGTCACGTCCGGATCATCGTCAAGCCGCACGACATGAAGGGCACCTTGCTGGTCCATGCCGATCTGGCGACCCTCGTTCAGCACACACCAGATTTCGACGTGCAGAACTGCGCCTCGATCCGCTTCCTCACCGAGTATGCGGAGCTGGATCGCTTCGCCGCGGAATTCGGGGAGATGTTGAAAGGGCGGCGTGAGGTCGCGACCCTGATGGGAGCCACGAGCTGAAGAGGACGGGGGCTGGTCTCGCTCTGTAGCCCGGATGAGCGCAGCGACATCCGGGGTCTCACCGACGGTCGTGATGAACCCGGATATCGCCGCGCTCATCCGGGCTACCGCCAGAAAGGATCAGCTCTGCGTGCAGCGCGTTGGGGTCGGCGCAATGGCGACCTACATCCGTTTCTCCAGCACAACGGAGAGCTGCCCATGCACATCGACCTCACGGGAAAGACCGCCCTCGTCACCGGTTCCACCGCCGGCATCGGCTTTGCCATCGCCAAAGGGCTGGCCGCATCCGGCGCCCAGGTCGTCCTCAACGGCCGTGCCCAGGGGCGCGTCGATGACGCCGCCGCACGGCTGAAGCAGGCGGTGCCCGGCGCCAAGATCCGCGGCGTGGCCGGCGATGTGGCGCAGGTCGACGGCGGCAATGCCATCGTCACGGCGGTCCCCGAGGTCGACATCCTCGTCAACAATGCCGGCATCTTCGAGCCGAAGGACTTCTTCGACATTCCCGACGAGGACTGGAGCCGCTTCTTCGAGGTCAACGTGATGTCGGGCGTGCGCATGGCGCGCGCCTACATGCAGGGCATGCTGAAGCGCAACTGGGGCCGCATCATCTTCATCTCCTCGGAATCGGGGCTGAACATCCCGACCGAGATGATCCACTACGGCATGACCAAGACCGCCCAGCTTGCGGTCTCGCGCGGGCTCGCCAAGCTGACGCGCGGCACCGGCGTCACCGTCAATGCGGTGCTGCCGGGGCCGACGATGTCCGAAGGCGTCGAGACCTTCGTCAAGGATCTGGCGCGGCAGAACGGCCAGTCGGAAGAGGAGGCGGCAGCGTCGTTCGTCAAGCAGCACCGGCCGGCCTCGTTGCTGCAGCGCTTCGCCAGCGTCGACGAGATCGCCAACATGGTGGTCTATGCCGCATCCCAGCAAGCGTCCGCCACCAATGGCGCGGCGCTGCGGGCCGAGGGCGGCATCATCGACACCATCGCCTGAGGGCCCGGCGATGTCCGCCTACGTCATCTCCGAGGTCGAGGTCCGGGACGCCGAGGTGATGGAGCGCTACCGCAGTCTTGCTGCGCGATCGATCGCGCAGCACGGCGGACGCTATCTGGTCCGCGGCGGGCCCGCCGAAACCATCGAAGGCGGGCCTCCGGCCAAAACTCTCATCATCGTCGAGTTTCCCTCGATGGCGCGGCTGCGCGAATGGTATGCGTCGCCCGAATATGCCGAGGCGCTCGGCGTGCGTCGGAAGGCGCTGGACCGCCGGCTGGTTTTCGTCGAGGGTATTGCACCTGCGTAGAGACCGGATCGACCCCGCCGATGCTGAAGATCACCCCCCGCCGCAAGCGTTGGCTCAAGCTGACCTCGGCGCGCTGGCAGCGGCGGGTGCTGTTCGTGGTCGGCGGGCTGGTGGTGGGGGCGGCGGCGGTCGCTCTGGCGGAGCTCGCCGATCAGGCCCAGCTTGCCTTCAACTGGTTGCTGTCGACATCGCGCTATGCCTCGCTGATCGTGACGCCCGCCGGTTTTGCGCTGTCGGTCTATCTGACCCAGCGCTACTTCCCGAACGCGCAAGGCAGCGGCATCCCGCAGGCGATCGCTGCGCGGCATCTGTCGGACACGCGGGCGCGCAGCCCGCTGGTGTCGATCCGGATCGCGATCGGCAAGGTGCTGCTGACCCTGCTGGGGCTATTGTGCGGCGCCTCGGTCGGGCGCGAAGGGCCGACGGTTCAGGTCGGCGCCTCCATCATGTTCGCGCTCGGCCGGCTGTCGCCCCGGCGGCAGCCTGGTCTGATCCTGGCCGGCGCTGCGGCTGGCGTCGCGGCGGCCTTCAACACACCGCTCGCCGGCATCGTGTTCGGCATCGAGGAGATGAGCCGCGCCTTCGAGACGCGGACCTCCAGCCTCGTCATCGCCACCGTGATCGCCGCGGGCCTGACCTCGCTGGCGCTGATGGGCAACTACGCCTATTTCGGCACGACGCCGATGGCGTTGGGCAAGGGCATCGACTGGCTGGCGGTGCCCGTCTGTGGCGTGGCCGGCGGCGCCGCCGGCGGCCTGTTCAGCCGCATCCTGATCGGCATGGCGCGCGGGCTGCCGGGGACGATCGGCCTGTTCATCAAAGGCCGGCCGCTGCTGTTCGCGCTCGCCTGCGGCCTCGCCGTCGCGCTGTGTGGGCTCGCCTCCGGCGACACGATCTACGGCACCGGCTATGCGCAGGTGAAGGCGGCGCTGGAGACCGGCACGCCGCTGCCGGCCGATTTCGGCGTGCTGAAGTTCCTCGCCACCACCTTCGCCGCGATCAGCGGCATTCCCGGCGGCATCTTCGCGCCCTCGCTCGCCGTCGGCGCGGGTATCGGAGCCAATATCGCCTCGTTGTTCCATCAGACCCCGCTGGCGCCGATCATGCTGCTCGGCATGGTCGCGTATTTCGCCGGCGTGGTGCAGGCACCGATCACGGCCTTCGTCATCGTCACCGAGATGACCGACAACCACGCCATGGTGGTGCCGCTGATGATGGCTTCGCTGATCGCCTACGGCACGTCGCGGCTGATCTGCGAGGAGGGGCTCTATCATGCGCTCGCCAAGGGCTTTGTGGCGAAGGCTGAGGCGGCGCAAGCGGCGCCGTGATGCTGCGGTCGTGAGCAGGCTGATGCTTGATTGAGCGCGGTCGCCGCGGCTCGCGTTCCACAACAACGAATTCTGCTGTGAGTTCAACGTCAGCCCGTTGGCACACGGCTTGCGTAATTGATCTCAGCGCAGAGCTTCGCTCTCATGGGTTGGCGTGCCCATCGTCGGGATCCCCGTTGGGTCGGTGGGACGATGTCGAGATCGCGCCCGCCGTCGATGGAGCTATCAGCTCGTCACCCTCATGGGTCCATCCCGTCGTCATGGATGGAGACTCGCATGTGCGATCGTGACGGAACGTTTTATCGCAGCTTCTCTCGCCGTAACTTCATCAAGACCTCGGTGGCCGCAGCCACCGCCACCGTGGCCATTCCTGCTCATCTCGCAACCTTGCTGGCGCCGACGCCGGCAATGGCTGCGACCGTCATCAAGGCGACCCATGGCTCCGGCTTCTGCAACATGGGCATCTTCCTCGCCAAGGAGCGCAACCTGACGGTCGCCGACGGCGTCGAGCTCGAATTCGTGGTCACGCCGTCGAACACCGAGATCACCACCATGTTCGGCGCCGGCCTCGTCGACATCTCGATGATCCCGTACTCCAACTTCATGACGCTGTACGACGCCGGCGCGCCGGTGAAGATCGTCGCCGGCGGCGGCGTGCAGGGCTGCATCATCGTCGCCAAGGACGGCATCAAGTCCGCCGCCGATCTCAAGGGCAAGACCTTCGGCACGTTCCAGGCCGACACGCTCGAGGTGCTGCCCTACGACTACCTGAAGAAGGCCGGGCTATCGTTCAAGGACGTCGACATCAAATATCTCGATACCTCGCCGGAGCTGGCGCAGGCCTTCATGGCCGGCGCGCTCGACGCGATCTGCCACATCGAGCCGTATGCGACGCAATGCGTGCAGCAGCGTAAGGGCGCGACCGTGCTGTCCGACGGCACCGACCTCTACGGCAAGGGCTATTCGGACTGCGTGCTGGCCGCGCGCACCCCGCTGATCGAGAAGAATCCGGCGGCGGTGAAGGCGGTCATCAAGGCGCTGATGG
The DNA here is from genome assembly GCF_032377575.1 of Bradyrhizobium sp. SZCCHNS2022. Lineage (NCBI taxonomy): Bacteria > Pseudomonadati > Pseudomonadota > Alphaproteobacteria > Hyphomicrobiales > Nitrobacteraceae > Bradyrhizobium > Bradyrhizobium sp. SZCCHNS2022. The sequence goes on from NZ_JAUHHZ010000001.1 coordinate 1,281,288, forward strand.
TGGCGCAGAGCCAGGCCGAGGCCGACAAGGGCGCCGCGCTGAAGGACACCGTCGGCAAGTACTACAAGACCTCGATGGAGGCGGCGATCGACGCCTCCTCGAAGCAGCCCATCGTGGTCGATCAGCGCAGCCAGACCCAGTTCATCATCGACCGCGGCGTCTCGATGAAGGAGCTCGGCTACGTCAAGAAGCTGCCCGACCAGGGCGCCTTCGACTGGTCGCTGCTGGAGGCCGTCATCGCCGACAACAAGGCGCTCTATGAGGGGCTGAAGCTGAAATCGGCGTGAGGGATCGTTGTGGCCCATCCTTCAAGACGCCGGCCTTTCGGCCGGCTCTTCGGAGATGAGGTCGTCGTTCGCGGCGCACGAACGATCCTCGTCATGAGCAGGCTGGTCATGGTCAATCAGCAGCGCCGCCCTCGGCTTTTGACCCTCATGGTGAGGAGCGCCGCGCCGATCAGTGGCTACTTTGCAGAAATCGTCGTTCGCGGCGCGTTCAGGCGATGCTCTCGCATCGCCTTGAGAACCATGAGGCCACAGCTCGGGCCTCGCCCTTCGAGACGCCCGCCCTGGGGCGGGCTCCTCAGGGTGAGGGTTTGGAGGGTCATGCAGGGTGACGGAGATCATGCGCTTGCCAACTGACACCGTAGCCATGGGCGCGCCGGCTACGGACGCGCCGTCACCTCCCGCGTCTCCGCCACGCAACTGGCGCAAGGCCCAGCGCCACATCGCTGCGCTCGCTTGGGCTGCGCTGTCCATCGGCCTGTTCGCCGCGATCTGGGAAGCGCTGTGGTACTTCGGCAAGATCAACCCGCTGCTGCTGCCGCCGCCGCATCTGTTCCTGCAGGACATTCCGGGCACGCTCAAATTCTTCGACCGCTCCAACCGTGTCGGCTCGGTCGCCTCGGGCGGCGGCGCCGGCGCGCTGGCGATCACGATGTTCTGGACGACGTTCCGCGTCTTCACCGGTCTCGCGCTCGGCTTCGTCAGCGGCGTCGCCGTCGGCGCCGCGCTGCACTACGTGCGCTGGCTGCGCAACCTCCTGATGCCGACGGTGCTGCTGCTGGCGCCGATCTCACCGGTCGCCTGGCTGCCGGTCGCGATCTTCGTGTTCGGCATCGGTGACGTGCCGGCGATCTTCCTGGTCTTCATCACCGTGTTCTTCACCATCGTGCTGTCGACCTCGGCGCAAATCGAGAGCGTGCCGGTCAACTACATCCATGTCGCCCGTATCATGGGCGCGACGCAGACGCAGCTGTTCTGGCGCGTGATCCTGCCGGCGATCCTGCCGAGCCTGTTCATGACCCTCAGGCTCAACCTGTTCGGCGCCTGGATGGTGGTCCTGATCGCCGAGACCGTCGGCGTCGGCACCGGGCTCGGCCAGATCATCTCGATGGCGCGCGCGACCTTCAACGCCAAGCTCGTCTTCTTCACCATGGCCGTGATCGGCGCGCTCGGCTTCCTCAGCGACTGGGGTCTGCGCCAGATCCAGCGTCGCATGCTGTGGTGGGTGGCGCCGAGCAGGGGAGGGGTGTGATGGCGCGTCCGGCCGTCTCCATTCGCAATGTCGGCAAGACCTGGGACGTCGAGGGCCGACCTCCGCTGCGCGCCATCGACGAGCTGTCGTTCGACGTCGCGCCCGGCGAGTTCGTCGTGCTGCTCGGCCCGTCCGGCTGCGGCAAGTCCTCGCTGCTCTACATGATCGCGGGGCTGGAGAGCGTGAGCGATGGTGTCATCGAGGATGACGGTCTCGCCATCGCCGGCCCGTCGCCGGAGCGCGGCCTGATCTTCCAGGAAGCCTCGCTGTTTCCCTGGCTGACCATCCTCGACAATGTCGCCTTTGGTCTCGCCATCCGCGCCGAGCTGCCGGAGCGGCGGCGAGAGAAGGCACGCGAGATCCTGCGCCGCGTCGGGCTCGGCGACGTGCTCGACAAGAAGCCGGATGAACTGTCCGGCGGCATGCGCCAGCGCGCCGCGTTCGCCCGCGCGCTCGTGATGCAGCCGAAAGTGCTGATGATGGACGAGCCGTTCGCCGCGCTCGACGTCCAGACCCGCGCCAAGCTGCAGGATTTCCTGCTGCAGATCTGGCAGGACAGCCGCGCCTCGGTGCTGCTCGTCACGCATTCCATCGACGAGGCGATCAGCCTCGCCGACCGCGTGATCGTGTTCACGGCGCGGCCGGGCCGGGTCAAGGAGATCGTGCCGATCGACCTGCCGCGGCCGAGGCCGACGCGCTCGCCGCGCTATCACGAATATCGCGACTATTTCACCGAGCTGCTCGCCGCCGAGGTCGACAAGGCCTTCGCCGAGCAGTCGGGCCTGTGAACCGGACAGCGGGAGGAGACAAGATGACTGATGTGTTGGTCGGGGCGAAGTGGGTCGTCTCCGGAATCCAGGATCGGCACACGCCCGTCGTGATCGAGGATGGGGCGGTGCTGGCCCGCGACGGCGTCATCGTGGCGGTCGGATCGTTTGCCGAGCTGGAGCGGCTGGCGCCGCAGGCGACCGTCAAGCGCCATCCGAACCACGTGATGCTGCCGGGCTTCGTCAATAGCCACCACCATGTCGGGCTGACGCCGCTGCAGCTCGGCTCGCCCGATCATGCGCTGGAATTGTGGTTCGCCAGCCGCCTGCCGGCGCGCCGGATCGATCTCTATCTCGATACCCTGTACTCGGCCTTCGAGATGGTCGCCTCGGGCGTCACCACCGTGCAGCACATTCACGGCTGGATGGCCGGCGGCTTCGACGCCATCCACGGCGCCGCCACCAAGGTGCTGCAGGCCTATCGCGCGATCGGCATGCGCGCCTCCTATTGCTACGCCGTGCGCGAGCAGAACCGGCTGGTCTATGAGGCCGACGAAGAATTCTGCGCCCGGCTGCCCGCGCCCTGGAACGAGCGGCTGGCCGCGCATCTGAAGGCGCAGCAGGTGCCGTTCGCGGACTACATGAAGCTGTTCGATGTGCTCACGGCCGAGAACGCCGGCGAGACGCTGACCCGCATCCAGCTCGCGCCGGCCAATCTGCACTGGTGCACCGACGACGGCCTCGTGGCGCTGCACGAGAAGTCGCGCGCCGCCAAGGTGCCGATGCACATGCACCTGCTGGAGACCGCCTATCAGAAGGAATATGCGCGGCGGCGCACCGGCAAGACCGCCGTGCGGCACCTGCATGACCTCGGCGTGCTCGGCCCGCACATGACGCTCGGCCACGGCGTCTGGCTGACCGAGGAGGACATCGACATCGTCGCCGACACCGGCACCTGCATCTGCCACAACTGCTCGTCGAACTTCCGGCTGCGCTCGGGGCTCGCGCCGCTCAACGTCTGGGAGAAGAAGGGCATCACCATCGGCATGGGCCTCGACGAAGCGGGCATCAACGAGGACCGGGACATGCTGCAGGAGTTGAAGCTGGCGCTGCGTGTCCACCGCACGCCGGGCATGGACGACGATGTGCCGACGGCGCCGCAGATCGTGCGCATGGCCACCGAAGGCGGCGCCAAGACCACGGCGTTCGGCGACAGCATCGGCAGATTGGAGCAGGGCCGGCTGTTCGATGCGGTGCTGATCGACTGGAACGCGGCGACCTATCCGTTCCAGGATCCGGACATCCCGATGCTGGATGCGCTCGTTCAGCGCGCCAAGTCGCAGCACGTGGCGGCCGTCTATGTCGGCGGCGACATCGTCTACGCCGACGGCCGCTTCACCCGCATCAACCGCGACGAGGTTCTGGCCGAGATCGCCGACATCCTGGCCAAGCCGCGCACCGAGGAGGAGGTCGCCCGCCGCGAGCTCGGCCTGGCGGTGTTCCCGCACGTCAAGCAATTCTATGACGGCTATTTCGATGCGGCCGCGCACACGCCGTTCTATCGGACGTCGACGCGGAGCTGATTGCTCGGTCGTGGCCGTATCAGATGCCATATAAGTCATGAGACTGTGCGATACAGCACCCTCTCCCCTTGTGGGAGAGGGCATCGCCGGCCCATCCAGGCAAATGGTTGGGTGAGGGGTCTCTCTCCGCAAGTGATGCTCGTGGAGAGATACCCCTCACCCAAGCGAGCTTGCCGCGCCTTCATACATGCCCTCTCCCACAAGGGGAGAGGGCGCAATCACGGGCACCGCTCGTTCCACCTACTTCCGGAACGGATCGGGGCGCATCAGCAGCTTGCCCGAAATCGAGTTCGGCACCTCGTAGGGCGAGCCGATCGACAGCACGTGGCTGAGCGCGATCAGCCGGTTCGGCAGCTTGGCCGGCGGCGGCGTCTGGAACGAGTAGGACGTCGGATTGTGGCACAGGAAACAGTTCAGCACGTTCTTGATCGGCGTGTTGTCGGCCTGCTGCACGAAGGTCTCGGCGGTGGCGTTGGCGAGATTGACTGAGCCGACGGCATTGGTCTGGTTGCTGTTCAGATTGTAGGAGTTCGGCAGCATCCACACCGTGCCGTCGAGGCTGTAGCTGGCGAAGGTCGATTGCGGGCCCTTCAGGTTGGACAGGAAGCCCTGGGCTTGCGCATTGATCGCGTAGATGTTGCCGACGCCGTTCGGCTGGTTCTCGCCGCCGGTCTTGTTCTCCAGCACGACATTGGTCACGGGCGTGAGCTTCTGGGTTGCGGGATCGAGCGTCAACTGCGGCCGGCTGGCGCCGGGCTGTGCTGCGATGTTGACTTGCGAGAACGGCGTGCGGCCCTTGTACAGCGTGTAGCTCTTCGGATCGGAGCGGCTCGCCGACGGCTCGAAGGTGTTGTCCGGCGTCTGCGGCGAGTTGTTCTTCAGCTCGAACGTGCCCCACAGGAATTCCGGATGGTTCTCGGTGTAGCCGACCACGTGCAGTCCGATCAGCGCCACGGTCACAGTGACGAACTTGCCGGCCACCGGCTGGATCGTGATCTGACCGGGCGTGATCTTGTTCTCCAGCACCGGCACCTGTGCCTGCGTCGTGTAGGCCCCGGCGGGCGGCGCCTGGTTCGGATCCAGCCGCAGCCATGTCGCCTTGAACACGGCATCACCCACCGCGAAGGACGAGCCCGCCGGCTGGCTCTGATAGCCGCCGGTCACGATCAGGTTCTTGCGCGCGGTGTTGAAATAGGTCTGGTTCATGTGAACCGAGGCATAGACCGGGTAGCCGTTCTGGGCGACCAGCATGTTGCCATCAGCCTGGACGATCGCGCCGGCGCCTTCGGTGAAGCCCGCCGCGCCATGGAAGACCTGCGCGCGGGCCGCCAGCGTCAGCGGCCGCAGCTTCGGGGCACCGGCGTTATCGGCATTGCTGAGCAGCTCGGCCGGCGTCGCCAGCGTCATGAAGCGCGGCACGTTGCTGCCTGATCCCGGATCCTTGACCAGCGCGGTTGCCCAGACGAATGCTTCCCACGACCATTGGTGAAAGTTGCAGTCCGGCGTCGGGATCGTCTTGGTATCCGAGGTGGGGAAGGCGGCGTCCGGCTTGAGATACTGGCCGAGTCCCTCCGACCAGCCGAACGCCGGGCAGTTCTTGGCCGGCGGCGGCGCCGCCGCGTTGGCCGGGCTGAGCGCGCCGGCAAGTCCGCCTGCCGCCATCGTCGTTGCGAAAGTCAGGGTGAGCCACTGAATGGTCTTCATGGCCAATCTCCATGTGATGCGCGCGCTGGAATGGACCCGCGGGGGAGCGGTGATGGTCTGCCGCGAAGTCCGGCCGCCGAGCGCCGTCAATGATGTTAAAAATGATTCATTCAAAAGTAGTGCGCCGTGAACATGCACTCAAAGGTGAGATTTGCAAGACCGGCATTTCACGCATGCCGAGATTTTTTTCCGGAGCATCTCGACGCCGGGACCGGCACATCCTGCCGGACGGCGGGGCGACGATCGGGCGTCCGCCACATGATCGAGTGTGAGTGCGCGCACGGTCGTCGCCGTCGATCTCGCTCATCCTGCCGGCCGTTCGCTGGAGGAGTGCGGACAATGACGTCTTCACGCCGGTGGACACCACCCCACAGGAGAGTGACATGAAGTCCATCATGACCGGTGCACTGCTGCTCGTCATCACGTCGGGAGCGAGCTTTGCCGGCACGCCGCTGATCGACGCGCGGCAGAATGCGCAGTCGCATCGCATCTACAACGGCATCGCCTCGGGCCGGCTGACCTATCCGGAGACGCAGCAGCTGGTCCGCGGCCAGATCCACGTGCAGCGGCTGGAGAACCGCGCCAAGGCCGACGGCGTGGTGACGCCGTTCGAGCGCGCCCGCATCAACGTCGCGCAGTCGGTGCAGGGCGCGCGCATCTTCTGGAAGAAGCACAATTAGGCGGATCTCGCCGCCGCGACGACAACTGCGTAGCCCCGGATGCGCGTAGCGACATCCGGGTTCGCGTCGGCAGCGCGTGAGACCCCGGATGTCGCTACGCGCATCCGGGCTACGGGCTCCTAATAGGTTGCGCGGCCGCCGGAGATGTCGAACACCGCGCCAGTCGAGAAGGAGCATTCCTCGGAGGCGAGCCAGGACACCAGCGCGGCGAGCTCCTCGACGAGAACGAAGCGGCCCTTCGGAATCTTCGACAGCATGAAGTTGATGTGCGCTTCCGTCATCTGATCGAAGATCGCGGTCTTCGCCGCGGCCGGCGTCACCGCGTTGACGGTGATGTTGTGCTGCGCCAGCTCCTTGCCGAGCGACTTGGTCAGCGCGATCAGGCCGGCCTTCGAGGCGGAGTAGTGTGCCGCGTTCGGATTGCCTTCCTTGCCGGCGATCGAGGCGATGTTGACGATGCGGCCATAGCCCTGTTTCAGCATGACGGGCACGATGGCCTTGGCGCACATGAAGGGCCCGTCGAGGTTGATGCGCAGCACCTTGCGCCATTCCTCCAGATCGGTCTCCCACACCGTCTTGTTGATGCCGGCGATACCGGCATTGTTGACCAGGATGTCGATGCTGCCGAACGCGGCCAGCGTGGCATCGCGCGCGCCTTCGACAGCCGCGTTGTCGGTGACGTCGACCTTCAGCGCCAGCACCTCGGATCCGATCTCCTGCGCAGCCTTTTCGGCCAGCGCGATGTCGTGATCCCAGATCGCAACCTTCGCGCCCGAGGCCTTGAAGCGCTCGGTGATGGCCCGGCCGAAGCCCTGCGCGCCGCCGGTGACGACGGCGCAGCGGTTGGCGAGATCGATGTGGTTCATGGTGTTTCCTCTCCTAACAACCCCGCCTCTTGCAGCGCGAGCGGTGCGCTCCCTCTCCCCGTTCTTACGGGGAGAGGGCGGGGTGAGGGGCAGACGCACGGGTGGTGTGCGTGGTTGGACCTGTACCCCCTCACCCGGATCGCATCTGCGATGCGATCGGACCTCTCCCCGCAGGCGGGGAGAGGTAAAGACCTACAACGTCCAGCCGCCGTCGATGGTGTGCGCGACGCCGGTGGTGAACGCGCTCTCGTCGCTGGCGAGATAGACGGCCAGATGCGCGATCTCCTCGGCGGTGCCGAGCCGGCCCATCGGCTGGCGCGAAATGAACATCTCGAGCCCGTTGGGGCCGGCGGCCGCGGCGCGGCCGAGCATCGACGGCGTCTCGATCGTGCCGGGGCAGATGCAATTGCAACGGATGCCTCGACCGACGAAGTCGGCAGCGACCGAGCGCGTCACCGCCGCCACCGCGGCCTTGGTCGCCGCGTAGACGTAGCGGTTCGGCGCCGCCTTGAACACGCCGGCGGCGGAGGCGATGTTGACGATGGCGCCACCGCCCTGATCCAGCATCTTCGGCAGGAAGGCGCGGATCGTGCGATGCATCGACTTCACGTTCAGATCGAACGAGAACTCCCAATCGTCATCGGAGCAGTCGAGGATGGTGCCGTTGTGCACGAAGCCGGCGGCATTGAGCAGGATCTCGACCTTGCCGACCCGCTCGGCCATGGCGTTGACGGCCGCCGTGTTGCGCACGTCGAGCGTCGCGACCTCGGCGATGCCTTCGCTCTTCAGCGTGGCCAAGCCCTTCTCGTCGATGTCGGTCGCGAACACCGTGGCGCCTTGCCGTGCGAAGGCGATGGCACAGGCGCGGCCGATGCCGGCAGCGGCGGCGGTGACAAAGGCGCGCTTGCCCTTGAGGCGGTCGGACATGGGGGCTCCCTGGGATGGCTTGTTTGTTAGTTGCCGTCATTCCGGGGCGCCCGAAGGGCGAGCCCGGAATCCATACTCCCGATCGTGGTTATGGATTCCGGGCCCATCGCTTCGCGATGTCCCGGAATGACAGCGGATGGTTCAGTGATTATGCCTGGCCACGCCAACGGTGCCAGCAATGTTCTGGTACCGCGTCGCGAGCTCCATGCAGGCGCCGGTGGCCTGCTGGCCGACGGTGTTGCGATAGAGCTCCTGCCATGGCGTCTGGTTGGCCGGATGCGGGAAGCCGCCCTTGGCCTTCAGCTCGGCGCGACGCTTGGCCAGCTCCTCGTCGGAGATCAGGATGTTGGCCGATCCCTGGTTGAGGTCGATCCGCACCCGGTCGCCGGTCTTGAGGATCGCAAGGCCGCCATCGGCGGCGGCCTCCGGCGAGGCGTTGAGGATCGACGGCGAGCCCGAGGTGCCGGACTGCCGGCCGTCCCCGATGCAGGGCAGGGACAGGATGCCGCGTTTGATCAGCGCCGCTGGCGGCTGCATGTTCACCACCTCGGCGCCACCGGGATAGCCGATCGGACCCGCGCCGCGGATGAACAGCACGCAGTGCTCGTCGATCGCCAGCGCCTCGTCGTCGATGCGGTCGTGATAATCCTCGGGCCCCTCGAACACGATCGCGCGGCCTTCGAAGGCGTTCGGGTCCTTCGGGTTGCTGAGATAGCGGTCGCGGAATTCCTTGGAGATCACGCTGGTCTTCATGATCGCGGAATCGAACAGGTTGCCGCGCAGCACCAGGAAGCCGGCGTCCTTCACCAGCGGCTTGTCGTAGGACCAGATCACATCGTTGTCCGGCTTCGGCGCGGCGCGGCAATTGTCGCCCATGCTGCGGCCGTTGACGGTGATGACGTCCTCGTGGATGCGCTTGTGGCGCATCAACTCGCCGATCACGGCCGGCACGCCGCCGGCGCGATGGAATTCCTCGCCGAGATAGAAGCCGGCCGGCTGCATGTTGACCAGCAGCGGCACGTCGTGGCCGACGGTCTGCCAATCGTCGATGTCGAGCTCGACGCCGACATGGCGCGCCAGCGCGTTGATGTGGATCGGCGCGTTGGTCGAGCCGCCGATCGCGGAGTTCGCGACGATGCAGTTCTCGAACGCCTTGCGGGTGAGAATGTCCGACGGCTTCAGGTCTTCCCACACCATGTCGACGATGCGCGTGCCGGTCTCGTAGGCGATCTGGCCGCGTTCGCGATAGGGCGCGGGGATCGCGGCGCAGCCGGGCAGGGACATGCCGAGCGCTTCCGCCAGCGCGTTCATGGTCGAGGCGGTGCCCATGGTGTTGCAATGCCCGACCGACGGCGCCGAGGACGCCACGATCTGCATGAACTCCTCATAGCCGATCTCGCCCGCAGCGAGCCGCTCGCGCGACTTCCACACCACGGTGCCGGAGCCGGTGCGCTGGCCCTCGTGCCAGCCGTTCAGCATCGGCCCGCCCGAGAGCACGATGGCCGGGATGTTCACGGTGGCCGCTGCCATCAGGCAGGCCGGCGTCGTCTTGTCGCAGCCGGTGGTCAGCACCACGCCGTCGAGCGGATAACCGAACAGGATTTCGACGAGGCCGAGATACGCGAGGTTGCGGTCGAGCGCCGCCGTCGGACGCTTGCCGGTCTCCTGAATCGGATGGGTCGGAAACTCCATCGCGATGCCGCCAGCGGCGCGGATGCCCTCGCGGACGCGATGTGCCAGCTCGAGATGGTGACGGTTGCAGGGCGACAGATCGTTGCCGGTCTGGGCGATGCCGATGATCGGCTTGCCCGACTGCAGCTCGGCGCGGGTCAGGCCGTAATTGAGATAGCGCTCGAGATAGAGCGCGGTCATGCCCGGGTTGTGCGGATCGTTGAACCACGCCTGCGAGCGCAGCTTGCGGCTCTTGTCAGCGCCGTTGCCGGCATGTCCGTTCGATTTTGTCATTCGTTTCCTCCCGCAGTGCAAAGGTGGCGATGCCGGTCTGGTGGGGGTGCCTCACGCGCGTCGAGACGCGAGATGAAGCACCGCGGTCAGATGCAATGGCCTCCGGTCGCCCAGGCTTTTTTGTTCAACGCGTCGTTCGGTCGCGTGGTTCTAGATCACCAATTTTGGTTGCGCTACCATTTTGTTCCTGTGGCGCGGCCGGATGCCGGCTGCAGGTTCGCGGCAGCCCGTTGCAACGTCGAGCTCTGCCGTTCGATCACCTCGAAGCCAAGATCCACCACGCGCTCGGCCACGGCGCGCCCTTCGATCTCGTCCATGATCATCGTCGCCGCGCGCAGGCCCATCTCGTAGCGATTGGTGCGAACGCTGGAGAGCGTCGGGACGGCCGATGCCATGAATTCCATGTCGTTGAATCCGACGATCGCGACCTGCTCGGGCACGGCGATGTGCCGGCGCTGGCATTCGAACAGCACGCCGAGCGCAAGGTCGTCATTGGCGCAGAACACCGCATCGAGGTCCGGCGCCTTGAGCAGGAGATCGGAGAACAGGCTACCTCCCATCGTCGTCGAGGTCGGGACCGCCGTGGTGACGATCAGGCGCGGATCGAACACGGACGCCTCCTTCATCGCGTTCTGATAGCCCTGAAGACGGCGCTGCACCCTTGGGTCCATGCGTGCGCCAAGAAAGCCGATCCGTCGGCATCCCTGCGCCAGCAGATGCGAAATCGCAGCATGACAGGCGTCGGCGTGGGAGAAGCCGATCATCATGTCGATCGGATCGGCGCCGAGCTCCATGATCTGCACCACCGGGCAGTCTGCCGCCTGCACGATGGCGCGGCCTTCCGCGGTCTGATCCACGCCGGTCACGATCAGCCCGGCCGGCTTCTGCATCAGGAACAGCCGCAGCAGGCGCTCCTCCTGCAGCACGCTGTAGCGTGTATTCGCAAGTTGGATGCTGTAGCGGCTGCCTTCGAACGCGTCATAGATGCCGCGCAGCACGTCGGAGAACACGTTGTTGGTGAGGGACGGTATCAATACGCCAATCACCTCGGTGCGCTGCGATGCGAGTGCGCGCGCGGCGAGGTTGGGAACGTAGCCGAGATCCTTGGCGGCACTCTCGATCCGCAGCCGGCGGCCGGCCGACACCGTGTCGGGATTACGGAAGAAACGTGACACCGTAATCGGACTGACGCCCGCCAAGGCCGCAACCTCGGTCAGCCGCACTTTGCCCGGCTCGTTACGTTTCCGTCCCATGCGATTGCTCATAGCATAGGCGAACGGGCAGACAAGCGATATTGACAGCGCTATCACGCGGTTGCTAAGCGAAGCATTGCGGAAGCGATATAAACTGCCGACAATGTCTTCGAAGCTGGTCGCCGGTTCCGGACGCAGCCAGACGATCGAAGGCAGCCAATAATAAGACAGCCAATAGGAAGACTGCCAACAAGACAGCCAATAACACGTCAACAAGACCAGCAGACCAAGACTACGCAACGACAAGCGGCCAGATCAAACGGCCGAGAACAACGGTCAGGATGCCGCCGGCATGCAGCAAATGCAGCCGGTCAATGAGGAGGAAATTGATGTCGTCGGTGCAAATTCGCGACGTGCGCAAATCGTTCGGCGGATTCGAGGTCCTGCACGGCGTGACCATTCCGATCGAGGATGGCGAGTTCGTCGTGCTGGTCGGGCCGTCCGGCTGCGGCAAGTCGACGCTGCTGCGCATGCTGGCCGGGCTCGAGAATATCACCTCCGGAACGATCTCGATCGGTGAGCGCGTCGTCAACAACGTGCAGCCGAAAGAGCGCGACATCGCGATGGTGTTCCAGAACTACGCGCTGTATCCGCACATGACCGTCGCCGACAACATGGGCTTCTCGCTGAAGCTGCGCGGCGCGCGGCCCGAGGACATCAAGAAGGGCGTAGCGCGAGCTGCCGAGATCCTGGCATTGACGCCGCTGCTCGACCGTTATCCGCGCCAGCTCTCCGGCGGTCAGCGCCAGCGCGTGGCGATGGGCCGCGCCATCGTGCGTGACCCGCAGGTGTTCCTGTTCGACGAGCCGCTGTCGAACCTCGACGCCAAGCTGCGCGTCGCGATGCGCACCGAGATCAAGGAGCTGCATCAGCGGCTCAAGACCACCACCGTCTACGTCACCCACGACCAGATCGAGGCCATGACCATGGCCGACAAGATCGTCGTGATGCACGACGGCATCGTCGAGCAGATGGGCTCGCCGCTCGATCTCTACGACAAGCCCGACAACCAGTTCGTCGCCGGCTTCATCGGCTCGCCGGCGATGAACTTCCTCAACGGCCATCTCAAGTCCAACGGCTCGGTCTATGTCGAGACCGACAACGGCGCCAAGCTGCCGCTGCTGTCGGCGCCGGCAGCATCCGACGGCCGCCCGGTCGTGTATGGCGTTCGCCCCGAGCATCTCGAGCTTGCCGATGACGGCATCGAGGCCGAGGTCGTGGTCGTCGAGCCGACCGGCTCGGAGACGCAGATCGTCGCCCGTATCGGCACCCAGGACATCATCGCGGTGTTCCGCGACCGCCACGAGGTCAATCCCGGCGAGAAGATCCATTTGCGCCCGCGCGCGTCGGCGGCGCATCTGTTCGACAAGGACAGCGGCCGGAGACTTTGATCCGGTCGCGCGACGCAGACCTAAGAACCAAAACGACCGAAAAATCGGCAACGAACAAAACAAGCAATACTCAACGGGAGAAAACTTCAGATGACCTATTTCCCCACCGATCGACGTTCTCTGCTCAAGGGCGGCGCGACGCTGCTGGCGGCTGCGGCGACGATGTCGGCAGAGGATCTGCTCGGCTACGCCAAGGCGTGGGCGCAGACCTCGCCCTTCAAGCCGGAGCCCGGCGCCAAGATCAACATGATGCGCTGGAAGCGCTTTGTCGAGGCCGAGGACGTGGCCTTCATGAAGATCGTCGACGCCTTCCAGAAGGCCAACAACGTCACGATCAACGTCTCCAACGAATCCTATGACGACGTTCAGCCCAAGGCCTCCGTCGCGGCCAACACCGGGCAGGGCCTCGACATGGTGTGGGGCCTCTACACGCTGCCCTTCCTGTTCTCCAACAAATGCGTCGACATGACCGATGTTGCCGACTACCTCGGCAAGAAGTGCGGCGGCTGGACCGACTCGGGCAAGGCCTACGGCATGCTCGACGGCAAGTGGATCGGCATCCCCGTGGCGGCGACCGGCGGTCTCGTCAACTACCGCATCTCGGCCGCCGAGAAGGCCGGCTTCAAGACGTTCCCGAAGAATCTCGCGGAGCTGTCCGAGTTCTTCAAGGCGATGAACAAGAACGGCACGCCGGGCGGCATGGCGCTGGGCCACGCCTCGGGCGACGCCAACGGCTGGACGCACTGGGCGTTGTGGGCGCATGGCGGCAACCTGATCGACAAGGACAACAAGGTCGTCATCAACTCGCCGGAGACCGCCAAGGCGCTCGAATACGTCAAGGGCCTGTACGACAATTTCGTGCCGGGCACCGCGTCCTGGAACGACTCGTCGAACAACAAGGCGTTCCTCGCCGGCCAGCTCTACGCCACCGTCAACGGCATCTCGATCTACGTCACCGCCAAGAAGGAGGCGCCGCAGATCGCCGAGGACATGAACCACGCGCATCTGCCGCCCGGGTTGGACGGAAAGACTCGTGAAATGCATCTCGGCTTCCCGATCCTGGTGTTCAACTTCTCCAAGTACCCGCAGACCTGCAAGGCATTCACCGCCTTCATGCTGGAGCCGGAGCAGTTCAATCCGTGGATCGAGGCGGCGCAGGGCTATCTGTCGCACTTCCTGAAGGGTTATGACGCCAACCCGATCTGGACGGTCGACCCGAAGAACACGCCGTATCGCGAGGTCGCGGCGACCGCGACGACGCCGGCCGGCCTCGGTAAGCTCGGCGAGGCGGCTGCGGCTGCGATCGCCGACTTCGTGGTGGTCGACATGTTCGCGAACTACTGCACCGGCCGCGAGGACGTGAAGACGGCGATGGCGACCGCCGAGCGGTCGGCCAAGCGCATCTTCCGCTGAGGCGGGCGCCGATCTCGTAGGGTGGGCAAAGGCGGCGCGCCGGGGGTGGAGGAGAGAGCCAAATCTCCCGCGCGCCGCGCCGACTCTACGGCTTACTCACTGCCGTCATTGCGATGAGCCGAAGGCGACGAAGCGATCCAAATTTTCCTGCTTCGGCCCTGGATTGCTTCGCTTCGCTCGCAATGACGAAATTGGCGTTGATCCGTCCCGAACACCGGTGGGCATGTCGGATTGCCCACCCTCCGGTTCGAAGGGAGCTGCTCGATACATGAGTACCATTCAGACCTCGCTGCCATCGGGCGCCGCCGTCGGCGAGCCCTCGGCATGGTCGCGCCTGAAGACCAACCGCAACGTCATCGCTCTGTGGTTCATGCTGCCGGCGGCGGCCTTCCTGATCCTGTTCCTGGCCTATCCGCTGGGGCTCGGCGTCTGGATGAGCTTCACCGACGAGAAGATCGGCCGTACCGGCGTCTTCGTCGGTCTTGAGAACTACGAATGGCTGTGGGACGATTCGATCTTCTGGCTGTCGGTGTTCAACACGCTGCTCTACACGATCGTGGCGAGCGCCATCAAATTCGCAATCGGGCTGTATCTTGCGCTGCTGCTGAACCGGCACATGCCGTTCAAGGCGATGATCCGCGCCATCGTGCTGATCCCCTTCATCGTGCCGACGGTGCTGTCGGCGATCGCGTTCTGGTGGATCTACGATTCGCAGTTCTCGATCATCTCCTGGTCGCTGATCAAGCTCGGAATCATCACGCAGAACATCAACTTCCTCGGCGACACCTCCTGGGCGCGCGCCTCCGTCATCATTGCCAACATCTGGCGCGGCGTGCCGTTCGTCGCCATCACCTTGCTGGCCGGCCTGCAGACCGTCTCGCCCTCGCTCTATGAGGCCGCGACGCTCGACGGCGCCACCAGCTGGCAGCGCTTCCGCTACATCACCTATCCGCTGCTGACCCCGATCATCGCGGTGGTGATGACGTTCTCGGTGCTGTTCACCTTCACCGACTTCCAGCTGATCTGGGCGCTGACCCGTGGCGGCCCCGTCAATGCCACTCATCTGATGGCGACGCTCAGCTATCAGCGCGGCATCATCTCGGGGAGGCTCGGGGAGGGTGCCGCGATCGCGACCGCGATGATCCCGTTCCTGGCAGCGGCGATCGCGATCTCCTGGTTCGGCATGCAACGGCGCAAATGGCAGCAAGGATCAGACCAATGACCGACACCACGCTGCAAGCCAAGGCGTCCACCACGGCCAGCTCCGACGAATCGGAGGGCATGAGCTATCTGGAGTCGCTGCCGCGGCGTCTGATCACGCTCTATCTGCCGCTGTTCATCATCCTCGTGGTGCTGCTGTTCCCGTTCTACTGGATGGGGCTGACGTCGATCAAACCCGACGAGCAGCTGATCGACATGGAGAAGTACAACCCGTTCTGGGTGGTGCATCCGACCTTCAAGCACATCTCGAAGCTGCTGTTCGAGACGCAGTATCCGCGCTGGCTGTGGAACACGATGTATGTCGCGGTCGGCGCCACCACGCTGTCGATCTTCGCCTCGGTGCTCGCGGCCTATGCGATCGTGCGGCTGCGGTTCAAGGGCGCCGACACGGTGGGCGTGCTGATCTTCTTCGCCTATCTGGTGCCGCCGTCGATCCTGTTCATCCCGCTGGCTTCGGTGATCCAGGCCTACGGCTTGTTCGACTCGCCGCTGTCGCTGATCCTGGTCTATCCGACGCTTCTCATCCCGTTCTCGACCTGGCTGCTGATGGGCTACTTCAAGACGATCCCGTTCGAGCTCGAGGAATGCGCTCTGATCGACGGCGCCAGCCGCTGGCAGATCCTGGTCAAGATCGTGGTGCCGCTCGCGGTGCCCGGCCTGATCTCGGCCTTCATCTTCTCGTTCACCTTGTGCTGGAACGAGTTCATCTACGCGCTGACCTTCCTGCAGTCGACGCCGAACAAGACCGTGCCGGTCGCGATCGTCAACGAGTTCGTCGATGGCGACATCTACAAATGGGGATCGCTGATGGCCGGCGCCCTGGTCGGCTCGCTGCCCCTCGTGATCCTTTACGCCTTCTTCGTCGAGCATTATGTGTCGGCCATGACCGGCGCGGTGAAGGAGTAGGGCGGGGTTTCGTTGAAGAAATTCAAATGCGGCCGCGCCGGCGGTGCACCCTCTCCCCTTGTGGGAGAGGGTGGTGGCGCGCGAAGCGCGCCGCCGGGTGAGGGGTCTCTCTCCGCAACGACGGAGTTCGTGGGACCAACCCCTCACCCAATCGAGCATGCGGCACCTGCGGTGATGCCCTCTCCCACAAGGGGAGAGGGCGCAGTAATGTCGATCGCATTCGCAGCCAGCTGATGTGATCGACCAAAAAGAAACAAGGAGCATCCCCTTGCATATTCTCGTTCTCGGCGCCGCCGGCATGGTCGGGCGCAAGCTGGTGGAGCGGCTGGTCCGCGACGGCCGCCTCGGCAATCACGCCATCACCCGCATGACCCTGCAGGACATCGTCGCGCCGTCCAAGCCCGACACGTCGATCGCCGTCGAAACCATCGCTGGCGATTTCGCCGTCCCCGGCTTCGCCGAGAAGCTCGTCGCTGATCGTCCCGACGTGATCTTCCATCTCGCCGCGATCGTCTCCGGCGAGGCCGAGCTCGATTTCGACAAGGGCTACCGCATCAATCTCGACGGCACGCGGATGCTGTTCGACGCCGTCAGGCTGATCGGCGACGGCTACAAGCCGCGGCTCGTCTTCACGTCCTCGATCGCGGTGTTCGGCGCGCCGTTCCCCGAGGCCATCGGCGACGAGTTCGTCAATGCGCCGCTCTTGAGCTACGGCACCCAGAAGGCGATCGGCGAGTTACTGCTGGCCGACTACAGCCGCCGCGGCTTCTTCGACGGCGTCGGCATCCGGCTGCCGACCATCTGCATCCGCCCCGGCGCGCCGAACAAGGCGGCGTCCGGCTTCTTCTCCAACATCCTGCGCGAGCCGCTGGCCGGCAAGGAAGCCGTGCTGCCGGTGTCCGAGGACGTCCAGCATTGGCACGCCACGCCGCGTTCGGCGGTCGGCTTCCTGCTGCATGCCGCGACCATGGACACCGCCAAGATCGGCCCGCGCCGGAACCTGACCATGCCCGGCCTGACGGCCACCGTCGGCGAGCAGATCGCCGCGCTTCGCCGCGTCGCCGGCGACAAGGTCGCCGACCGGATCAAGCGGGAGCCGGATCCCTTCATCGTCGGCATTGTCGCCGGCTGGCCGCGGAACTTCGAGGCCAAGCGGGCCCGCGAGCTCGGCTTCACCACCGAGGAAAAGACCTTTGACGACATCATCCGGATTCACATCGAGGATGAGCTGGGCGGCAAGTTCGTGGCCTGAGACCGCCACCAGCCTCTGGACTCGCATGGCGCAAAGCGCCATTTGAGGGCAGGGAGACATTCGGGAGAGACAGCATGACCGCCAGCATCGTCGGATGGGCGCATACGCCGTTCGGGAAGTTCGACGCCGAGACCGTCGAGAGCCTCGTCGTCAAGGTCGCCAATGAAGCGCTGGCGGATGCCGGCATCTCGGCCGGCGACGTCGACGAGATCGTGCTCGGCCATTTCAACGCCGGCTTCTCCCCCCAGGACTTCACCGCCTCGCTGGTGCTGCAGGCCGATCCGGCCTTGCGCTTCAAGCCGGCAACCCGGGTCGAGAACGCCTGCGCCACGGGCTCCGCCGCCGTCCACCAGGGCATCCGCGCCATCGCCGCGGGTGCCGCCAAGATCGTCCTCGTGGTCGGCGTCGAGCAGATGACGCGGACGCCTGGGCCCGAGATCGGCAAGAACCTGCTCAAGGCGTCGTATCTGCCGGAGGACGGCGACACGGTCGGCGGCTTCGCCGGCGTGTTCGGCAAGATCGCCCAGGGCTACTTTCAGAAGTATGGCGATCAGTCCGACGCGCTGGCGCTGATCGCCGCCAAGAACCACAAGAACGGCGTCGCCAACCCGTTCGCGCAGATGCGCAAGGATTTCGGCTTCGAGTTCTGCCGCTCCGAGAGCGAGAAGAATCCCTATGTCGCCGGTCCCCTGAAGCGCACCGACTGCTCGCTGGTCTCCGACGGCGCCGCCGCTTTGGTGCTGACCGACAGCGAGACGGCGAAGTCGTTCGCCAAGGCGGTCAATGTCCGCGCCACGGCGCATGCGCAGGACTTCCTGCCGATGTCCAAGCGCGACATCCTCGCCTTCGAGGGCTGCACCGTCGCCTGGCAGCGCGCGCTGGAGAAGGCGGGAGTGACCCTGTCCGACCTCTCCTTCGTCGAGACCCATGACTGCTTCACCGTCGCCGAGCTGATCGAGTACGAAGCGATGGGCCTGACGCCGCGCGGGCAGGGCGCCCGCGCGATCAAGGAAGGCTGGACGCTCAAGGACGGCAAGCTGCCGGTCAACCCGTCCGGCGGTCTCAAGGCCAAGGGCCACCCGATCGGCGCCACCGGCGTCTCGATGCACGTGATGACCGCCATGCAGCTCACCGGCACGGCGCCGGAGGGCATGCAGCTGCCCAACGCCAAGCTCGGCGGCATCTTCAACATGGGCGGCGCCGCGGTGGCCAACTACGTCTCGATCCTGGAGCCGGTGAAGTAGGCCGCCACTCCATCCTCCGTCATTGCGAGCGCAGCGAAAGCGATCCAGGGCCAAGCACTCGGCTCTGGATTGCGTCGTTTCGCTCCTGTCAATGACGGTGGTGCGTCCTTCCAGATGGCGTATCGGCTCGCCCGCTCATCTCTCCTCCTCGTCATTCCGGGGCATTCGCGCGCAAAAATGGCGCAGCCATTTTTGAAACAGCGCGAATGAGCCCGGAATCCATAACCACGAGCGGGCGTGGGATGAAGAATAGCGCCACTGCCAGCTCGATCCTCACGGCAGGTGGTGGCTATGGATTCCGAGCTCGCACTCCGACAGCAGGCCGACATGGGTCGGCCTGCTGCTGCGCGCGTCCCGGAATGATCGCGGGGTGAGGCTTCGGTCCCAACGTTCAGCTCGTGCTCGCTGCCGCCTTTCGCACCTTGTTCAGCTCCGCCAAACCTTCTCCTCGCTGAACCCCAGCTCGGCGAAATCCTTCGTCCGCAAGCCGGCATCATCGGCCGGAAAGAACTCATCCAGCTGCGGCGGTTTGACCGATGTACTCGACAGCATCGCATGCGCCTGGCCGCGGTGGTGGATGTCGTGCTGGAACAGATGCAGCAGCAGGCGGTCGCAGCGCTCGTTCTGCACGCGGGTCTCGCGGTTGATGCGCACGGTGTCATCGAGCCGCGCCGGCGTCAGCGCCTCGCAGAAGCCGATCAGCCGGCGGTCCATCGCGCTCTGCGCTTTCACGAGATCGGCGAGGCGCGGGAACGGCACCTGGTCCTGCCAGGCCATCGGGCCGAGCCAGCCGCCTTCCAGCGCGTCGACGTAAAAGAGGTCGATGATGTAGATGTGGTTGAGCGTCTTCTGCAGGCTCGGGAAGAAGCCGGTGCGCTCGGCCGCGAACTCCTCGGCGCTGAGCTGGCCGCAGGCGCTCAGCAGCCGGTGATTGGCCCAGGCGTTGTTGTAAGCGAAGGCACGAAAAGTCTGGACGAGATCGGCGGGCATTGCGTCTGATCACCCCGTGATGGCTCGTCGCCGATCATACGGAACGGATCGCGCCCTTCACCACCGATTTCCGCGCGCTTCCCCGCATCATCCCCATGCGCGTGACGGAACTCTGCCACAATTGGTCGCGGTGCATCATTTGGCCTCCCGTGCAACAAGTTCAGATGCCGCACGACACACCCCTCATCGCGACCATCGTCGCCGGCCTCGGATTGGCCTTCGTCTTCGGAGCCCTCGCGCAGCGGTTCCGCTTTCCCCCGCTGGTCGGCTATCTCCTCGCCGGCGTTGCCGTAGGCCCGTTCACGCCCGGCTTCGTCGCCGACCAGGCGCTGGCGACCGAGCTCGCCGAGCTCGGCATCATCCTCCTGATGTTCGGCGTCGGCCTGCATTTCTCGCTGAAGGACCTGATGTCGGCGCGCGCCATCGCCGTGCCCGGCGCGGTCGTGCAGATCACCGTCGCCACCCTGATGGGCATGGCGCTGAGCTGGGCGATGGGCTGGTCGATCGGCGGCGGCCTCGTCTTCGGTCTCGCGCTGTCGGTGGCCAGCACCGTGGTGCTGCTGCGCGCCTTGCAGGAGCGGCGGCTGATGGACACCGAGCGCGGCCGCATCGCGGTCGGCTGGCTGATCGTCGAGGACCTCGCGATGGTCCTGGCGCTGGTGCTGATCCCCGCCTTTGCCAGCCTGCAGACCGGCAATGGCGACGTCGCCGCCGCCGATCCGCTCGCCGCCCGCTTCGGCCTGGGCTTGACCGGCGTGCTGCTGCTGACCTTCGCCAAGATCGGCGTGTTCATGGCGGTGATGCTGCTGGTCGGCCGCCGCCTGATCCCGTGGATCCTGCACTACATCGCCCACACCGGCTCGCGCGAGCTGTTTCGTCTGGCGGTGCTCGCGATCGCGCTCGGCGTCGCGTTCGGCTCGACGAAGCTGTTCGGGGTGTCGCTGGCGCTCGGCGCCTTCTTCGCCGGCATGATGCTCGGCGAGTCCCCATTGAGCCAGCGCGCTGCGCAGGAATCGTTGCCGCTGCGCGATGCCTTCGCGGTGCTGTTCTTCGTCTCCGCCGGCATGCTGTTCGATCCGGCGAGCATCATCCGCGAGCCCTGGCCGTTGCTCGCAACGCTGTTCATCATCATGTTCGGCAAGTCGCTGGCCGCCTTCCTGATCGTGGTCGCATTCCGCCATCCGGTCTCGACCGCGCTGACGATCTCGGCGAGTCTGGCGCAGATCGGCGAGTTCTCCTTCATCCTCGCCGAGATCGGCGGCGCCACCAACCTGCTGCCGAAGGCTGGCCGCGACCTGATCCTGGCCGGCGCCATCATCTCGATCATGCTCAACCCGCTGATGTTCGCCGCGCTCGACTGGCTGCTGCCGCGGCTGGAGCGCCGCCGTGCCGATCCGGCCACGCCGGCTGCGGTGCCGCCGAAGGAGGTGCCGGTGACGGGACTGACGGAGCACACCATCGTCGTCGGCTACGGCCGCGTCGGTCGCCTCGTCGGCGAGGCGCTGCAGCAGCGCGGCCACGCCTTCCTTGCGGTCGAGACGTCCGAGGACATCCTCAGACAGCTCAAGGATGCCGGCATCGAGACCATCACCGGCAACGCCGCCCGCAGCAACGTGCTGCGCGCGACCAACCCGTCGGCTGCCCATGCGCTGGTGATCGCCATCCCAGAGGCGTTCGAGGCCGGCCAGATCGTCGAGCAGGCCCGCGCCGCCAACCCCGCTCTGCACATCGTGGCGCGCGCGCATTCGGACGCCGAAGTCGAGCATCTGAAATCGCTCGGCGCCGACATGGTCATCATGGGCGAGCGCGAGATCGCCCGCGGCATGATCGAGGAACTGGATACGCGGCCGCCTGATCCGGCACCGGAGCTTGTGCCACAGCGGGCGGGGGAAGGCGTGCAGGCGTGAGCGGATCGTTCGGCTCCGTGGTTGGATGTCTGACACGGCCGTGGCCTCATGGTTCGAGACGCGCCGCTCCATGAGCGGCTCGTCTCGGTCAGCTCGCCGTGCCCGCGGCGCTCCTCACCATGAGGGGGCAGCTCGGAAATCATCGCGGCGCCCGAACCATGGGCGGCGTGCTCATAGACAGAAGGCGGACGCCTGAACCGATTGGTGCTTGCCGCTTTGCCAGACCGGTTTCGCCCCTCACCCTGAGGAGCCCGCCCGCAGGGCGGGCGTCTCGAAGGGCGAGGCCTCGACCTTCGCATGGTCGGGTCTTTGGGCGAGGCGTCATCGTCCGAAGACGCGCTGCGATCCCTGCGACAAGCGGTTCGGAGCCTGCGCCGGCAGCTAGAATTCGCCTGCGGGATCAAGCCGATTTGCCCTGTCCAGTCCTGCCGCAAAAAATAATCCTGTTTCCATTTTTCAGAAATCATGCTTTGCTGCCGTCATCCTGCTTCGCCACGAGGGGCGCTTCGCGATCGTCACGAACGTTGAGGCAGGGAGGCGGTGGCCGCGACGTGTCGCAGCGTAGCTTGTCTGCGCGGACGAACGGCATGGCGCGGACGCGAAGTCGCGTGGTCCCGGCATCCCGACGCTGATGCCAAGCCTGAGGGGCATGATGATCCCGAGGGCGACGGTGGCCAAAAGCCGGTGCACCGAGGAGAGCGCGAAGTAAGCGTGAAAACCACCGCGCAGGGAAGGCCGGGTCGGTCCGGCTGAACCTGTGGTTCTCTCCCCGTGCTTTTCTTTCGCACGGGGGCCACGGGTGCCAGTCGGCACCCGGCCTTCCCTGCGCCCTCTGTTTCAAGAGAGGGCGGTCGGATCAGCAAAGCTCGGACAGATCCTGTCGCGAGGCCGGTGATGCTTGCGCATCTGTTGCACGCGGACCTTGACTCACTCCGGCATCATCTCGCCGGAGCCGCCGAACTCGGCTGGAAAATCCTTCAGCTTCGGCAGCCCGTCCTTGATCGGCAAAACGCTTTCCGCGTAGTTGACGTGCACGCCGGGCGTGAACTTCAAGGTCGGGATGGTCGCGGCATAGACGTCGATCATGCCGAGCGGCGGGTGGTCGGTCATCAGGTGACCGCCGCATTTGGTGCAGTATTTGCGGTGGCTCATGTCGGTATTGTGATAGGTGCCGATCGCTTCCGCGCCCTTGGTCACGCGCACGTTGGCGGGCTTCCACAAGGTGAAGGCGTTGACCGGGCCCGCCGACCACGAGCGGCAGGACGAGCAGTGGCAATAGCCCATCGCCTCCGGCTCGCCGTCGGCTTCGAGCTCGACCGTGCCGCAGAAGCATTTGCCCTGATACAGCGTCATGACAGCGTTCTCCCTCACTGGTGTTCTTGGATGTTGGACGGACATGCTGACACAGCTTGGCGGCGAAAGGGAATCGCAGAATGGAGCTGATGGCACGGAACATCTGGTGCGATGCAACGGCCCGCGTGCGACCGTGATCCGCGCGGCGGAATGTTGCGACAGCGCGCTCGCGCGCATGGCCCCATACGCGCACACCCGCTTGCTCCGGAACCGACTGTGCCGTTAGCTCTGTCCATAACAACGAACCAGGGAGCCGACGCCGCGATGGGACCGCTTGCGGGCATCAAGGTCATCGACATGACCACCGTGCTGATGGGGCCGTATGCCGCCCAGACGCTCGGCGACTACGGCGCCGATGTCATCAAGGTGGAATCGCCGGAGGGCGACGTCACCCGCAAGATCGGCCCCTGGCGTCATCCCGGCATGGGGCCGGTGACCCTCAACACCAACCGCAGCAAGCGCGTGATCTGCCTCGACCTGAAGAAGCCGGCCGGCCGCGAGGCGGTTCTGCGCATGGTCAAGGACGCCGACGTGCTGCTCTACAACATTCGCCCGCAGGCGATGGCGCGGCTGAACCTCGGCTACGACGTGATCTCCGCGCTCAATCCGCGGCTGGTCTATGCCGGCGTGTTCGGCTTCGGACAGAACGGCCCCTATGCGGCCAAGCCCGCCTATGACGACCTGATCCAGGGCGGAGCGGCGCTGTCGCACCTGATGGCGGTGGCCGGCGACGGCACGCCGCGCTATGTGCCGAACGCGCTGGTCGACCGCATCGTGGGACTCACCGCCGTCGGCGCGATCTGCGCCAGCCTCGTGCATCGCGACCGCACCGGCCGCGGCCAGCGCCTGGACGTGCCGATGTTCGAGACCATGTCGGCCTTCATCATGGGCGACCACATGGGTGGGCTGACCTACGAGCCGCCGCTGGACAAGGGCGGATATGCGCGGCACCTGTCGCAGGACCGCCGGCCCTACAAGACCGCCGACGGCCATATCTGCGTCATCGTCTACAACGACAAGCAATGGGAGGCGTTCTTCGAGGCGTCCGGCCGCACCGACCTCCGCGCCGATGACCGCTTCAACAGCTTCGCCCGGCGCGCCGCCAACATCGATGTCGTCTACGCCGAGTTGGCGCGCATCTTTCAGACCCGCACCACGGCGGAATGGACCGCGCTGCTCGACAGGGCCGACATCCCGGTCATGCCGATGCACGATCTCGAAAGCCTGCTGCACGATCCGCACCTCGTCGCGACCGATTTCTTTCCCGTCGTGCAGCATCCGACCGAAGGCCCGATCCGCAGCACCCGCGTCTCCGCGACCTGGTCCGAGACCAGGGCCGAGCCGCAGCATCTGGCGGGGCGGCCGAACGAGCACGGGGAGGAGATCCTGCGCGAGCTCGGCTTCTCGACGGACGAGATCGCCGCGATGATCCGCGACGGTGTGACGATGCCCCCTCCAGCGGCAAAGGAGTGAGCAGATGGATTTCGCGCTCTCCGCCAACCAGGAATCCATCCGCGATGCGGTGGCAAAAATTTGCGCCGATTTCGACGACGCGTATTGGCTGAAGAAGGACAAGGAAGGCGGCTTCCCTGCCGACTTCCACAAGGCCCTGGCGGACGCCGGCTGGCTCGGCATCTGCATACCCGAGGAGTATGGCGGCTCCGGCCTCGGCATCCTCGATGCCGCGATCATGATGCGCACGATTGCAGAGTCGGGCGCGGGCATGAGCGGCGCTTCGGCGATCCACATGAACGTGTTTGGTCTCAATCCCGTCGTCGTGTTCGGCACCAAGGAGCAGTGCGCGCGGATGCTGCCCGGCATCGTCGACGGCACTGAGAAAGCGTGCTTTGCAGTCACCGAGCCGAACACCGGCCTCAACACCACGCAGTTGAAAACCCGCGCCGTGCGCAAGGGCGACCGCTACGTCGTCAACGGCCAGAAGGTGTGGATCTCGACCGCGCAGGTCGCCGAAAAGATCCTGCTGCTGGCGCGCACCACGCCGCTCGAGGAGGTCAAGCGCCCGACCCATGGGCTCAGCCTGTTCTACACGGATTTCGACCGCAGTCGCATCAAGGTGCACGAGATCGAGAAGATGGGCCGCAAGCCGGTCGACTCCAACGAGCTGTTCTTCGAGGACTTCGAGATCCCGGTCGAGGACCGCCTCGGCGAGGAGGGGCGAGGCTTCGACTACATCCTGCACGGCATGAACCCCGAGCGCATCCTGATCGCCGCGGAAGCCGTCGGGCTCGGCCATCTTGCGCTGTCGCGTGCCTCGGCCTATGCGCGGACGCGCAACGTCTTCAACCGGCCGATCGGTCAGAACCAGGGCATCCAGCATCCGCTGGCGACGAACTGGATGGAGTTGGAAGCTGCGTGGCTGATGGTGTTGCAGGCCGGCTGGCAATACGACCAGGGCATGGCCTGCGGCCCGGCCGCCAACGCCGCGAAATATCTCGCGGCAGAAGCCGGCTTCCACGCCTGCGAGCAGGCCGTGATGACGCATGGCGGCTTCGGCTATGCGCGCGAGTATCACGTCGAGCGTTACCTGCGTGAATCCCTGATCCCCCGTATTGCCCCAATCAGCCCGCAACTGATCCTGTCCTTCATTGCCGAGAAGGTCCTCGGGATGCCGAAATCGTACTGAAGACGAGTTTGACGATGACATGCCCGCACTCCCTCCCTACGTCATTCCGGGGCGCCCGAAGGGCGAGCCCGGAATCCATAACCCCAGGGCGATGTCGTGAGGCGGGATGCCAACCACGTCTGTGCCTCACACAGCATCCGGTGGCTATGGATTCCGGGCTCATCGCTGCGCGATGCCCCGGAATGACGGAGCACGTGGCGCGATGACCTACATCACCGGCACCGGCCTGACCTCGTTCGGCCGCCACGATGGCCGCTCGTCGCTCGACCTGATGAGCATGGCGGCGCAGCTTGCGCTCGATGACGCCGAGCTGACGCGTGATGACATCGACGGCATCCTGTGCGGCTATTCGACGGTGTCGCCGCACATCATGCTCGCGACCGTGTTCGCCGAGCATTTCGGCATCACTCCGTCCTATGCCCACGCGGTGCAGGTCGGCGGCGCCACGGGGCTCGCGATGGTGATGCTCGCGCATCACCTGGTCGAGGCAGGCGTCGTCGAGAATATGCTCGTCGTCGCCGGTGAGAACCGCCTGACCGGCCAGAGCCGCGACGCCTCGATCCAGGCGCTGGCGCAGGTCGGTCGTCCCGACTACGAGCTGCCGCTCGGTCCGACCATCCCCGCTTATTACGGCCTCGTCGCCTCGCGCTACATGCACGAGTACGGCGTCACCGAGGAGGACCTTGCCGAATTTGCGGTGCTGATGCGCACGCACGCACTGGGTCATCCTGGCGCGCAGTTTCATGAGCCCATCACGGTTGCCGACGTGATGGCGTCGAAGCTGGTCGCAAAGCCGCTGAAGCTGCTCGACTGCTGTCCGGTGTCCGACGGTGGCGCAGCCATCATCGTCAGCCGCGAGCCGACCGGATCGATTGCGATCAGCGTGCGCGGCTGCGCCCAGGCGCACACGCATCAGCATGTCACCGCGGCTCCGGCTCTGAGCAAGCTCGGGGCGGAGATCGCGATCGAGAAAGCCAAGGCCGCTGCCGGTGTCGCGATCGCGGATGTCGACTATGCCGCGGTCTATGACAGCTTCACCATCACGCTGTGCATGCTGCTCGAGGATCTCGGTCTTGCCGGCCGCGGCGAGGCGGCGTCGCGAATCAAAGCGGGGCATTTCAGCCGCGACGGCGCCGTCCCGCTCAACACGCATGGCGGTCTGCTGAGCTACGGCCACTGCGGCGTCGGCGGCGCCATGGCGCATCTCAACGAGGCGCATCTGCAGATGACGGGGCGGGCGGGACGCCGCCAGGTGCGGGAGGCCGCGCTGACGCTTCTGCACGGCGATGGCGGCGTGCTGTCGTCCCATGTCAGCATGTTCTGGGAGCGGGTGCGATGAGGGAAGGAGACGATTGGACCAAAGGCGTGGCGGCGATTCGCTATCAGCGCTGCGCTTGCTGCGCCCATGTGCAGTATTTCCGCCGAGACTTCTGCGCGGCCTGCGGCTCGCTGGCGCTCACCGACCACACCGCGAGCGGGGAGGGCACCGTCTACGCGACGTCGCTGGTCTGCCGTGCCGCGACCCCGGAGACCCGCGCGCATGTGCCCTACAACATCGTGCTGGTGGACATGCGCGAGGGCTTTCGCATGATGGCCCATGGCGACCACGATCTGACGATCGGCGACGCCGTCGCGGCGCGCTTCACGGCCTTTGCGGGTGGCACGGTGCCATATTTCGGAAAGAGGGAATGAGAATGTGTGGCCGCGCGACGTCGGGAGACGCGGGCCGCGGGCGGCCGAGGCGGGACGATACGCCATACAAATTCGTCCCGACCCGGATCGCCGCGCGATTGACGCAATACTGGTACGCTACGCCTACTAACTCAAACGCAACTCAACTCGGTCGTTCGCGTGAGCAATCAAGCCCACAATCCTACCTACGGGCGATGAAGAAACTGCGACGCAGAACCTCCAGACAGCCCTTCATCGCCCGTAGAACAGGACGCTGGCGATGACGATCATCGAGGTCACCGCCAGCATGTGCGCGAGTGCTTCCGATGTCGCCCTCTTAGTGGCTTCCTTCATGCCGTTTCCTCCCTGGACTGGACACGACTCTCCGTTGCGCAAATACACACGCGACGGCGGCTGGAATTTTACTCGGAACACCCCACTTCGACGTTCGCTTTGCGAGTCCCCACTCGGCGTTCATCGACGGTTCAGAACATCGTCGGGCAATGCGGCGCGAATTGGGCTCGCTTATGGTTGTCCTGCGACCGTGTTCCGGTAACGTTTGGGCGAGACCGTACAAATACGAGTGATGAGAAATGTAGTACCGAAGCTATCAAATGCTGTGAATTGCAACCTTGAGTATTTGTTTGCATCTTCTACATGCGACGCTTCGATGACCGGCTTAGTCGGCAGCGAGCAGATTGAGCCTCGCATTGGCGATCGTGAGACGCTCCGCCAGCAATTGCGCCAGATTGCGCATGATGCGCTCGCCCGCTTTCGGATGCCGCACGCGGAAACGCTCGAAATCCGCAAGCGTGATCTCGAAGGCGGTGGCCGAGAAATCGGCGGTCACGTCGGCGGAGCGCACCGGGTCCAGCAGCGCCATCTCGCCGAAGCATTGGCCCGCGGTGAGCGTCGCCAGCCGGATGCCGTCGGACAGCGTGACGTGGACGACGCCGGAGCGCAGGAAGAACAGCGCGTGTGCCGGCTCGCCGGAGCTGAGAATGCGCTCGCCCTGCTGATAATGCCGGATGATCGCCAGCGCCGCGAGCTCATGGCGCTCCTCTTCGCCGATCCCTGCAAGCAGCGGCTGCTCGGCGAGCTCGGTGGTTTCCAGAAAGTCGATCGCGCCGCCGTAGCGGTAGACGATCTGGTCCTCGGCCCATTCGATCGCGGTGTCGAGCAGGTAGAAGTCACGCACGTTCCTGATGTCACCGGTGCGCGCGGTGATCTCCTGCCATTCCGGCGACGAGCGCCGGATCCCGGACAGCACGACGGTCACGTGGAAATCGGCCAGCTCGTGAAACAACTCGGCGAGCAGGCGCAGGCCCGCTTGTGTCATCGCGGTGACGCGGTGCAGGTCGAAGATCACGAATTGCGGGCGCGCGCTGGCGGCGAGCTGCCGCGAGACATAGTCGACATTCGAGAGCGACAGCGTTCCGACCAGCTCGAGCACGCGCACGGCATCGGGATGTGCGGCCAGGATATCGCGCTCCTGGGCGCGGCGGCTGCGTCGCGACGGATTGGCGCCGATGTCGTAGTCGGCGATGATCGTGGTGCGCGCATCGTCGGAGCGGTTCAGCATGTGCAGGCCGTAATGCGCCGACAGCGCCTCGCACACCTTGATGCCGCGCACGCTGTTGCCATGGCCGTCGAGCCGCGGCGAGTAGCTGCCCAGTCCGAGGCGCGCCGGCAGGCTCGCGAGGATGCCGCCGCCGACGCCGCTCTTGGCGGGAATGCCGACGCGGTAGATCCATTCGCCGGCGAAGTCGTACATGCCCGAGGATGTCATCACCGAGAGCGTCCGCGACACCGCATAGGGCGTCACCACCTGCTGGCCGGTGACGGGGTTGACGCCGCGATTGGCGAGCGTCGCCGCCATGATCGCGCAGTCGCGCGCAGTGACCAGCACGGCGCATTGCCGGAAGTAGACCGCGAGCACGTCGTCGACGGATTCCTTGATGACGTCAGAGGTGCGCAGCAGGTAGGCGATGGCGCGATTGCGATCGCCGGTCGCGGATTCAGAGGCGAACACCGCATCGTCGACGTCGAGCTTGCGTCCGGCAAAGCGGCCGAGCGCATCACGGATGGTGTCGAAGGCGTCCGCCTGCCGCGCCTGCCGGAGCAGGCCGCTGCAGGTGATGGCGCCGGCATTGACCATGGCATTGAACGGATGATTGTCGGCGTTCAGCCGGATCGAATTGAAGGGGTCGCCGGACGGTTCCACACCGATGACGCGCTCGACCGCGTCCGAGCCAAGAATATCCAGCGCGAGCGCGAACACGAATGGCTTCGACATGGACTGGATGGTGAACGGCACGCGGCTGTCGCCGACCTCGTAGACGTGACCGTCGAGCGTGGCGAGGCTGATGCCGAAATGCGCCGGATCAGCCTTGCCGAGCTCCGGGATGTAGTTGGCGACCGCGCCGTCGTGGTCGGACCAGAAGTCGGCGTGGCAGGCCGACAGGAAGCGCTGCAGGGGCGGCATCGCCGCGGATGCCCAATTCTGCGGGTTCTGGATGGGCCTCGGGTGTCGGGTGGTCATGGGCAGCTCGGCGGGAACAAGATCTGGAGCCGGTTATGTCGTAGCCGGGCCGGGGCAGCCAGCCCACACTTGTCGCAATGCTGGTCAAATGCTGTTGCTGCTCACCGATTGGGCGAAGCGGTGGCATGGGCCCGCGCCATCGGAGCTGGCGAGCGAGCTGCCGGAGCACCGCAGTGCCGCGCTTCGGAACTGCCATCACCGCCATGGTTGGCATGCCAGTGCAGATTGCACCGCGATTCCGCGTCTTGTGCCAACACGCTGAAGAACAGCAGCTTTTAGAGAGGGTCTATGGTTGTGACGGCAAAATTGCTGCGCTAGCTTGTTCGATAAGCGGAATATCATTCCGCAGGACGGAATTGGTGGGAAACGCATGGGACGACGGTCTGAGCGATTGAGCAGGGCGGGCATGCTGCCCGGAGATCTCGCCGGGGAAGGTGAGGTCATTCAGGTGGTGTCGCGAGCGTTCGACGTGCTTCGCTGTTTCGAGGGGCACGATTCGCGGCTCGGCAATCTCGAAATCTCGAACCGCTGCGGCCTGCCGCGGTCGACGGTGTCGCGGCTGACGCACACACTGACGCGCATGGGCCAGCTGGTCTATCTGCCGCGCGATCAGAAGTACCGCATCGGCCCGAGCGCGGTTGCGATGAGCACCTCGATGACTCGCGGGCTTCAGCTGCGCAACCTGATCCGCCAGCGTCTGCAGGACGTCGCCGAGCAATTGCCGGGCACCGTCGGCTTCGTCATCCCCGATCAGTTTCATCTGGTCTATCTGGAGTTCGGCCGCGCTGCGAATGCGCTCGGCCTGCACGAGACCACTGGCAGCCGCATCTCCATGGCCTCGACGGCCGCGGGGCATGCGTATGTCGCTGCGCTCGAGCCGGAGATCGGCGACGCGCTGCTCGCCGAGATGGAGCGCGAGATGCCGGATGCGGCGAGTCTCTTGCGGCCGCGGCTCGAGCACAACAGGCAGTTCCTGAAGGAGCATGGCTACGTGGTGGCCTGCGGCCTCTGGAGCCCTCATATCAACGGCCTGGCGCTGCCGGTGTGGTCGCCGCAGTACCAGACCAACGTCGTGCTGACGATCGGCCTGCTGTCGGCGATGTATGACGAGCAGCGTCTGCACGACGAGGTCGCTCAGCCGATGCGCGAACTCGGCCGCAACATCGCGGCCCTGCTGCAAGGCGCGGAAGCCGATGTCTTCAACAGCCGGATGGAAAGGAAGCCGCTTCCTGTGACGGCGAAGACCAATCATAAGAAGACCATCACCGGGGCAGGGGGAACGAATGAGTTGGCAGCCGGAGCTCGAGGAATTGGCCCGGCGCGAGGCCTTCGCGCGGGAGATGGGCGGGCCTGACAAGGTCAAGCGTCAGCACGACCAGGGCCGCCTCACCGTTCGCGAGCGCATCGACGGCGTCGTCGATCCCGGCAGCTTCCACGAGATCGGCGCGGTCGCCGGTCTCGGCGAATATGACGAGCAGGGCGAGCTGAAGCATGTGACGCCCGCCAATTGCGTGTTCGGGCGCGCACGCGTCGACGGCCGCACGGTCGTCGTGGTCGGTGACGATTTCACCGTGCGCGGCGGCTCGGCCGACGCGTCGATCGCGGCGAAGCCGCTGATGGCCGAGGAGATGGCGCACGATTTCCGTCTGCCGATCATCCGCATCATCGAGGGCTCCGGCGGCGGCGGCTCGGTCAAGACGATCGAGACCAAGGGCGCTGCCAATCTGCCCGGCGGCATCGGCGGCAATCGCTGGTATCGCTACACGACCGAGAACATGTCGCTGGTGCCGGTGGTCGGGCTGGGTCTCGGCTCGGTCGCGGGGCTGGGCGCGGCACGGCTGGCGGCGAGCCACTATTCGGTGATGACGCGGCAGTCGGCGATGTTCGTCGCCGGCCCGCCGGTGGTGAAGCGGCTCGGCCAGGACCTCGGCAAGATGGAGCTCGGCGGCGCCGACATCCAGACCAAGGCCGGCGGGGTCGACCATGCCGTCGACACCGAGGCGGAAGCCTTCGCCTGCGCGCGGCGTTTTCTGTCCTATCTGCCGTCCTCGGTCTACGAGCTGCCGCCGACCTTGCCCTGCACCGACGATCCGCAGCGCACCGACGAGCAGCTGATCAGCGCCGTGCCGCGCGATCGCCGCCGCGTCTACAAGATGCGGCCGATCATCGAATCCGTCGTCGACAGCGGCTCGTTCTTCGAGGTGGCGCAGAACTACGGCCGTCCGCTCATCGTCGGTCTCGCGCGGCTCGAAGGCCGTGCGGTGATGGTGCTGGCCAGCGATCCCTATCACTTCGGTGGGTCATGGACCGCGGATGCCTGCCAGAAGGTGATCCGCTGGGTCGACTTCGCCGAGACCTTCCATCTGCCGATCGTCTATCTGATGGATTGCCCCGGCTTCATGGTCGGACTCGACGCCGAGAAGGCGGCGACCATTCGCCATGGCGTGCGCGCGATGGCGGCAGTCAACCAGTCGACGGTGCCGTGGTGCACGGTGATCGTGCGCAACAATTTCGGCGTCGCCGGCGTCGTGCATCAGCCGGCCGACCGGTTCTCGATGCGCTATGCCTGGCCGTCGGCCCATTGGGGCTCGCTGCCGCTCGAAGGCGGCATCGAGGCGGCCTATCGCGCCGAGATCGATGCCGCGCCGGATCCCAAGGCCAAGCTGAAGGAGATCGAGGAGCGGCTGACCAAGCTGCGCTCGCCGTTCCGCTCGGCCGAGAAGTTCTGGGTCGAGGAGATCATCGACCCCCGCAAGACGCGCGCGCTGCTGTGCGAGTTCGCGCGCCTCGCCGAGCCGTTGCGCACGCCGGGCCCGCCGACCGCGATGACGACGCGGCCGTGATATTACGCCGCGGCAGGCTTCGCCTGCCGCGCGATGGCGAGCGCAAGCAGCGCCGCGATGATGCAGAGCGCACCGGCGATGAAGAACGCCGGCAGGTAGCTCTGCAGCAGCGTGCGCGACAGGCCGGCGCCGAAGGCTGCGGTGCCGGCGCCGAGCTGATGTCCGGCAAACACCCAGCCGAACACCAGATTGGCGCGCTCCGGCCCGAACCGCTGCGCCGTCAGCCGCACTGTCGGCGGCACGGTCGCGATCCAGTCGAGGCCGTAAAACATCGCGAACAGCGACAGGCCATAGAACGAGAAGTCGGTGAACGGCAGGAACAGCAGCGAGAGTCCGCGCAGGCCGTAGTACCAGAACAACAGCCAGCGATTGTCGTAGCGGTCCGACAGCCAGCCCGACACGATGGTGCCGACGAAGTCGAACATGCCCATCGCGGCGAGCAGGCTTGCCGCCTGGACCTGCGGGATGCCGAAGTCGAGGCACATGGGGATCAGGTGCACCTGGACCAGGCCGTTGGTCGAGGCGCCGCAGATGAAGAAGGTCGCGAACAGCATCCAGAACACCGGCACCCGCACCGCATCGCGCAGGGTGCCGAGCGCGGCGGCGAGGATCGGCGTGGTCACAGGGGCGGGCGCCGCGATCGGATCGGTGCCGTTGTCGCCGAATGGGCGCAGACCGAGATCGCTTGGCCGGTCGCGCATCAAGAGCAGCACGGCGGTCGCGGAGACGCCGAGCGCGAGGCAGACCAGCGCCAGCGCCGTGCGCCAGCCGAGCCGTTCGGTGAGGCTGGCGAGCAGCGGCAGGAACACCAGCTGCCCGGTGGCGACGCTGGCGGTGAGGATGCCGACGACGAGGCCGCGCCGCGCCACGAACCACCGCGTGGCGATGGTCGCGCCGAGCACCAGCGCGGTCATGCCGGTGCCCAGCCCGATCACGACGCCCCACAGCAACACGAGGTGCCAGACCTGGGTCATCGCCAGCGATGCGAGCAGCGCCGAGACCACGATCAGCTGCGCCAGCAAGGTGATGTTGCGCAGGCCGTAGCGGTTGAGCAGGGCGGCCGCGAACGGCGCCATCAGCCCGAACAGCACGAAGCGGATCGACAGCGCCGAGGAGATCTCCGCGGTGCTCCAGCCGAACTCGTGCTGCAAGGGCACGATGAACACGCCGGGCGCCCCCACCGTGCCGGCCGAGACCAGCGCCGTGAAGAAGGTGACGGCGACCATCACCCAGCCATAGTGGATGTTGCGCCGTCCGAGGGCTGCGGCGAGCTGATTGGAGATCATGCGGTTCTCGTGAGGCTAGGAAACGGCGTCAAGTCTGGCAGACGGCGCACGTGACATAAATGGCAAAGTTCCCTCGTTTCAGGACATCACGGCCGCTCCACCGCGATCGCCGTTGCCTCGCCGCCGCCGATGCACAGCGCGGCGATACCGCGTTTCAGGCCACGGGCCTGCATCGCATGCAGCAGCGTCACGATCAGCCGCGCGCCGGTGGCGCCGATGGGATGGCCGAGCGCGCAGGCGCCGCCATTGACGTTCAGCTTGTCGCGGGGAATGCCGAGGTCGCGCTGCGCGGCCATCGCGACGACCGCGAACGCCTCGTTGATCTCGAACAAATCGACGTCCTCGACGCGCCAGCCGACCTTGTCGAGCAGCTTACGGATCGCCGGGATCGGCGCCGTCGTGAACCATTGCGGCTCCTGGCTGTGGGTCGCGTGCCCCTTGATCTCGGCGATCACGGGAAGGCCGTCGCGCTCGGCGCGTGATCGTGCCGTAAGCACGAGCGCCGCGGCGCCGTCGGCATTGGCGGAGGACGCCGCCGGCGTGATCGTGCCGTCCTTGCGGAAGGCCGGCTTCAGTGCCGGAATCTTGGCAGGATCGACCTTGAGCGGATGCTCGTCATGGGTGACCAGCCGCGGGCCGGATCTTTCCGTCAGCGTGATCGGTGCGATCTCGGCCGCGAACGCGCCGCTCTCGACTGCCTTGCGGGCGCGCGTCAGCGTCTCGACAGCGTAGGCGTCCTGATCGGCACGGGTGAACTGATAGGCTTCGGCGGTGGCCTCACCAAAGTCGCCCATGGAGCGGCCGGTGTCGTAGGCGTCCTCCAGCCCGTCCAGCATCATGTGGTCGAGAATGCGGTCGTGGCCGGCGCGATAGCCGCCGCGCGCCTTGGCCAGCAGATAGGGCGCATTACTCATGCTCTCCATGCCGCCGGACACGACGATCTCGGCCGAGCCGGCCCGGATGATATCGTGCGCCAGCATCGTCGCCTTCATCCCGGAGCCGCAGACCTTGTTGATGGTCGTGGCGCCGGTCGCATCGGGCAGGCCGGCGCCGCGCGCGGCTTGGCGAGCCGGGGCCTGGCCCTGACCGGCCGGCAGCACATTGCCCATCAACACCTCCTGCACCGCGTCAGCGGAGACGGCCGCCCGTTCCAGCGCGGCGTTGATCACGTGCGCGCCGAGTCGGTGCGCGCTGAGCGGCGACAACTCGCCCATGAAGCGGCCGAGGGGCGTGCGGGCGGCGGACAAGATGACGACGGGATCGGACGATGCCATGGCTGGCTCCCTGATTGGATTATCATCATCATATAATGTCGCCATGGAAAAGAAAACCCCGGCAAGTTCTCTCAACATCTTCCGAAGACGACGCGACATTGCCCGGGGGTTGCAGTCGGAAACTTTGCGAAAATTGCGCCCTAGCGCTTGCGATCGATGAAGTGCTGCATCAGCCGCTTGGGCTCGTCGGTCAGGAACGATCGTCCGAAGGCGCCGATCGACACCTCGATCGACTCCTTCAGCGGCAGATCCTCCCATTGCCGCAGCAGGGCCTTCTGCGCCCGCAATGCTTCGGGACCGCAGGCGAGCAGCGATGCAATGACCTTCTCGACCGCGTTATCGAGCTCTCCTTCGGCCGCAACCAAGTCGGCGAGTCCCCAGGCGAGCGCGGTCGGCGCATCGATCGTCTCGGCTGTCATCACCAGCCATCGCGTGCGGCCCCAGCCGATCAACCGTGGCAGCAACGCGGCATGAATGACCGAGGGGATGCCGACGCGCACCTCGGGCATGCCGAATCTGGCGTCATGGGAGGCAACTCGGATGTCACAGGCTGCCGCGACTTCCAGGCCACCGCCGAGGCACCAGCCCGGCATTCGCGCGATCACGGGCACTGGAAAGTTCCGAACCGCCTCGCATAGTCCGGCCAGGCGCGAGATGAACGCCTCTGCCGAGGCTTGATCGAGCGTCGCCATCTCCTTGATGTCGGCGCCGCCGATCATGCTCTTCTCACTTTCTCCCGCCAGCACGAGCGCGCGAATGCTGGCGTCGGAGGCGAGTGATTGCAGTCCGGCTTGTATGCCAAGGATGGCCGCCGAGCCGAGAATGTTCAGCGCGCCGGCATGGCAGATCGTCAGCCGGACCACGCCGCGGGCGTCGCGACTCACGCCGCAGTGAGAATTGAGCATGTCCATGGCCGGCCTCGTCGGGTTGTTGGGCGTGAAAGTCGCGGGAATAAATCAGGCCAGCGAAGTTGATTTAGATCAACTCGAATTCATCAAATAGCTGCAGCGAGCAGGGCGCAGAGCTGCTATTGTATGACCTCAGACATTCAATGGGACGGCAATGCGCTACTCTCCGGAACACAAGGCGGAAACCCACGCGCGAATCGTGCGCAAGGCGTCGGTGCGGCTGCGGGAGAAGGGCGCTCACGGGGTCGGTGTTGCCGATCTGATGAAGGAGGCCGGGCTCACCCATGGCGGCTTCTACGCCCATTTCGAATCGCGCGAGGCGCTGGTCGTCGAGGCGTTCGGCTATGCGATCGACCGTTCGGTCGAGCGCTGGCGCAAACTGTTGGAAGAGCTGCCGCCACAGAAGCGGCTCGCCGCGATCGTCGACGGCTACCTGTCGCCCGAGCATCGCGATGATCCTGGCCATGGCTGCGCGGTGCCGGCGCTCGGCGCCGAGATCGCGCGCGAGAGCGCCAGGACGCGCAAGGCTTTCGCAGCGAAGCTGGAAGAGCTGATCGACCTGTTCGCCGATTACATCATCGACGTGCCGCGCAAGACCGCGCGCAAGCGGGCCTCCGCGATGCTCGCGACCTTGATGGGGACCATCGTCATGGCGCGGGTCACCGGGAGCGGCCAATTATCCGACGAGATCCTGAACTCCGGACGCGAGGTGGCTCTGGCGATCGCCACGGACGGTGCGCCGGCCGGCAAGCCGCCGGCGCGGGGGGCGGCGAAGAAGGCGGCAAAAAAGCCGGCGTCCGCGAAGCGCTGAGCCTGTGGCCCGCGGGGGGCGCCGCGTCCGAGCGCGCGTTTGACGGGGAAGCGAAGGGGCGGCATTTTCGCAGCGCCGGTCAGCGCTTAGACCCTTCCCAAACGCCGCAAAGACTGCAAGATGCCGGCCAAATCGGCACTGCTTACCCCTTGCGGAGGATACCCATGCGTTCGATCGGTCATTTCATTGGCGGCAAAGAGGTCAAGGGCACGTCTGGACGGACGGCCGACGTCTTCGAGCCGATGACCGGTGACGTCCAGGCGAAGGTCGCCTTGGCCTCGCGCGCCGAGCTCCGGGCCGCCGTGGAGAATGCCAAGGCCGCGCAGCCGGCCTGGGCCGCGACCAACCCGCAGCGACGGGCCCGCGTGATGATGAAGTTTTTGGAACTCGCCCAGCGCGACTACGACCAGCTCGCCGAGCTGCTGGCACGCGAGCACGGCAAGACCATTCCGGACGCCAAGGGCGACATCCAGCGCGGCCTCGAAGTGGTCGAGTTCGCCTGCGGCATTCCGCACCTGATGAAGGGCGAATACACCGAGGGCGCCGGTCCCGGCATCGACATCTATTCGATGCGTCAGCCGCTCGGTGTCGTTGCCGGCATCACGCCGTTCAATTTCCCGGCGATGATTCCGATGTGGAAGTTCGCCCCCGCCATCGCCTGCGGCAATGCCTTCATCCTCAAGCCGAGCGAGCGTGACCCGGGCGTGCCGATGAAGCTCGCCGAGCTGATGATCGAGGCCGGCCTGCCGCCGGGCATCCTCAACGTCGTCAACGGCGACAAGGAGGCGGTCGACGCCATCCTGGAGGATCCCGATATCATGGCGGTGGGCTTCGTCGGCTCGTCGCCGATCGCGCAGTACATCTATGAGCGCGCCGCTGCCCACGGCAAGCGCTGCCAGTGCTTCGGCGGCGCCAAGAACCACGCTATCATCATGCCTGACGCCGACCTCGACCAGGCGGTCGATGCGCTGATCGGCGCCGGCTACGGCTCGGCCGGCGAGCGCTGCATGGCGGTCTCGGTCGCGGTGCCCGTCGGCAAGACCACTGCGGATCGGCTGATGGACAAGCTGATCCCGCGCGTCGAAGCCCTGAAGATCGGCACCTCGGTTGATCCGTCGGCCGATTTCGGCCCGTTGGTGACCCGCGAGGCGGTCGAGCGCGTGAAGAACTATGTCGACATCGGCGTCAAGGAAGGCGCGACGCTCGCGGTCGACGGCCGCGGCTTCAAGATGCAGGGCTACGAGAACGGCTTCTACATGGGCGGCTGCCTGTTCGACAACGTCACCAAGGAGATGCGGATCTACAAGGAAGAGATCTTCGGCCCCGTCCTATCGGTCGTGCGCGCCAAGGATTACGCCGAGGCGCTGGCGCTGCCGTCGGATCACGACTACGGCAACGGCGTTGCGATCTTCACCCGCGACGGTGACGCCGCGCGCGACTTCGCGGCCAAGGTCAATGTCGGCATGGTCGGCATCAACGTGCCGATCCCGGTGCCGATCGCCTACTACACCTTCGGCGGCTGGAAGAAGTCGGGCTTCGGCGATCTCAACCAGCACGGCCCGGATTCGATCCGCTTCTACACCAAGACCAAGACCGTCACCTCGCGCTGGCCGTCCGGCGTCAAGGAAGGCGCGGAATTCTCGATCCCGCTGATGAAGTGACGACATATGGGAGCCGATGACGGCTCCCATTTTCGTCATTGCGGGCGAAGCGACGCAACCCAACCCAGGGCGTCGTCCATAAGTCTGGATTGCTTCGTCGCTTCGCTCCTCGCAATGACGAGGGCCGAGGACACGTCAACGAACAAAAACTTGGAAACGCGGAGAACGAATGCAGTTCGCTCTCGATGAGGATCAGATCGCGGTGCGCGACATGGCGCGCGCGTTTGCAGCCGAGAAGATCGCCCCGCATGCGCTGCGCTGGGACGAGGAGAAGCATTTTCCGGTCGATGTGATGCGCGAGGCCGCAAGCCTCGGCATGGGCGGCATCTACATCCGCGACGATGTCGGCGGCTCCGGTCTTTCCCGGCTTGATGCCGCGCTGATCTTCGAGGCGCTGGCGACAGGCTGCCCGACGGTGTCCGCCTTCATCTCGATCCACAACATGGCGTCGTGGATGATCGACACGTTCGGCACCGAGGCCCAGCGCCAGGCGTACCTGCCGAAGCTCTGTCCGATGGACCTGATCGCGAGCTATTGCCTGACCGAGCCGGGTGCCGGCTCGGACGCCGCCGCGCTGCGCACCCGCGCGGTGCGTGACGGCGACGACTACGTGCTCAACGGCCAGAAGCAGTTCATCTCCGGCGCCGGCGCGACCGACATTCTCGTCGCGATGGTGCGCACGGGAGCCGATGGTCCCGGAGGCATCTCGACCCTGGTGATCGATGCCAAGACCCCCGGCGTGTCGTTCGGCGCCAACGAGCGAAAGATGGGCTGGAATGCGCAGCCGACCCGCGCCGTGATCTTCGAGAATGCGCGTGTGCCCGTGGCGAACCGGCTCGGCGAGGAGGGTATCGGATTCAAGATCGCGATGGCCGGGCTCGACGGCGGCCGCCTCAACATTGCGGCGTGCTCGCTCGGCGGCGCGCAGGCGGCGCTCGACAAGACGCTGGCCTACACCAGGGAGCGCAAGGCGTTCGGCAAGCGGCTCGATGAATTCCAGGCGCTGCAATTCCGCATCGCCGACATGGCGATTGAACTCGAGGCGGCGCGGACGTTCCTGTGGCGAGCGGCGGCGGCGCTCGATCGGAAGGATCCGGATGCGACCATGCTGTGCGCGATGGCCAAGCGCTTCGGCACCGATGTCGGCTTCGAGGTGGCCAACCAGGCGCTGCAGCTGCATGGCGGCTACGGCTACCTCAGCGAATACGGCATCGAGAAGATCGTCCGTGATCTGCGCGTGCACCAGATTCTCGAAGGCACCAACGAGATCATGCGCCTGATCGTGTCGCGCAAGCTGATCGAGGGCGCGCGATGAGCGACGTCATCGAAGGCGATCTGATCGTCCG
Source organism: Bradyrhizobium sp. SZCCHNS2022 (assembly GCF_032377575.1). Lineage (NCBI taxonomy): Bacteria > Pseudomonadati > Pseudomonadota > Alphaproteobacteria > Hyphomicrobiales > Nitrobacteraceae > Bradyrhizobium > Bradyrhizobium sp. SZCCHNS2022. Next base: position 1,321,232 of record NZ_JAUHHZ010000001.1, read on the forward strand.
GCGCGAAGGCTCGGCGGGCATCATCCGGCTGAATCGCCCGAAGGCGATCAACGCGATGACGCTGGAGATGTCGATGGGCATCGACGCGGCGCTCGATCAATTCGAGGCCGATCCTGCCGTCGCGGTGGTGGTGCTCGAAGGTGCGGGCGAGCGTGGGCTTTGCGCTGGCGGCGACATTCGCGGGCTCTATGAGAGCTCGAAGGTGAATGGCGACCTCGGAAAAGTGTTTTGGCGCCAGGAATACATCATGAACGCGCGCATTGCGGCGTTCCCGAAGCCCTATATCGCGTACATGGATGGCCTCGTCATGGGTGGCGGCGTCGGCCTGTCGGCGCATGGCCGGCATCGCATCGTCACCGAGAAGACCAAGCTCGCGATGCCCGAGGTCGGCCTCGGTTTCTTTCCAGACGTCGGCGGCACCTGGCTATTGGCGCGCGCGCCGGGCGAACTCGGCGCCTATTTCGGTTTGACCGGGCAGACCATGAATGGTCCCGACGCGATCCACGCGCGCTTTGCGGACGCCGTGGTGCCAACGGAGAAATGGCCGGCGCTGCGTGAGGTCCTGACCAAGGTCAGGCCGGGCACGCTCTCGGTCGAGATCGATCGGCTGATCGCAGGCTTTGCCGCGGGTGAGGCCGCCGGACCTGTCGCTGCGCGGCAGGCGAAGATCGATGCATGGTTCGCCCACGATAACATGCACGATATCTTTGCGGCGCTGGAAGCCGATGGCTCCGAGCTTGCGTCGTCGACTCTGAAGACGTTGAAAGAGAAGTCGCCGCGCGGCATGGTGGTGACGCTCAAGCTGCTGCGGCTGGCGCGCGGAGCGACATCGTTGCAGGAGTGTCTGGTGCGCGAGTATCGCGCGGCGCTCGAAGTCTTCCGCAGCGACGATTTTCGCGAAGGTGTGCGCGCCGCGATCATCGACAAGGATCGCAATCCAAAATGGTCGCCGCCGGATGTCGATCAGGTGACGCCGGAGATGCTGGCGCCGTATCTCGCCGAGATCGGGGCCGACGAGCTGACATTTCCGCAAACGAGATAACAAGCAGTCGAGGGGAGAGAACGAACCATGGCAACGATCGCATTCATCGGCCTCGGCAACATGGGCGGCCCGATGGCCGCCAATCTCGTCAAGGCCGGCCACAAGGTGGTCGCGTTCGATCTGGTCGAGGCCTCGCGTGCGCAGGCCAAGGCCGATGGCGCCGAGATCGCCGACAGCGCCGTTGCGGCGGTGAAGGGCGCCGACGCCGTCGTCACCATGCTGCCGGCCGGCAAGCATGTGCTGGCGGTCTGGAACGAGATCGTGCCCGCGATGGCGAAGGGCGCCCTGATCATCGATTCCTCGACCATCGACGTCGAGAGCGCGCGTGCTGCGCATGCGCTGGCGGCCAAGCATGGCATTGCGGCTGTGGACGCGCCGGTGTCCGGCGGCACCGGCGGGGCCAAGGCGGCGACGCTGACCTTCATGTGCGGCGGCGAGGAGGGCGCGTTCGCCGCGGCCAAGCCGATCCTCGAAAAGATGGGCAAGAAGATCGTCCATTGCGGCGGCGCGGGCGCAGGCCAGGCGGCCAAGATCTGCAACAACATGATCCTGGGCATCTCGATGATCGCGGTCGGCGAGGCCTTTGCGCTGGGCGAGAAGCTCGGCCTGTCGCATCAGGCGCTGTTCGACGTCGCCTCGACCTCGTCGGGTCAGTGCTGGTCGCTGACGTCCTATTGCCCGGTGCCGGGCCCGGTGCCGGCCTCGCCGGCCAACAACGACTACAAGCCGGGCTTCGCCACCGCGCTGATGCTGAAGGATCTCACGCTGTCGCAGGATGCTGCGAAGGCCGCCGGCGCGGCGACCCCGCTCGGCCAGCACGCGCAGGAGATCTACAAGGCGTTCGACGCAGCCGGCCATGGCGGCGTCGATTTTTCGGGGATCATTCAGCACGTCCGCAAGCTCGCCGGGACCAATTGATGACGACATTCAAGGACGCACGCGCGTTTCTGCTGGCGCATCGCACCGACTACGATGCCGCCGTGAAGGGTTTTCGCTGGCCCGATCCGGTGCCGTTCAACTGGGCGCTCGACTGGTTCGATGCCGAGCTCGCCTCCGATCCCGAGAGCCGCGAGCGCACCGCGCTGTGGATCTTCGATGCCGCGCAGGATCGCCAGACGAAGCTGTCCTTCGCCGCGCTGTCGCGGCGCTCCAACCAGGTCGCCAACTTCCTGCGCGCGCAAGGCTTGAAGCGCGGCGACCATCTGCTGCTGCTGCTCGGCAATGTCGTGCCGCTGTGGGAGACGATGCTGGCGGCGATGAAGCTCGGCGTGGTCGTGATTCCAGCGACCACGCTGCTGACGACCGACGAATTGCGCGACCGTCTCGAGCGTGGCCGCGCGAAGGCTGTCGTCGCCGCGCAGGACCAGGTCGCGAAGTTCGCCGATCTCGGCGCGGATGATTTGGTTCGGATCGTCGTGGGGACGACGACATCGGCCGGCTGGCTGCCGTTCGAGCAGGCGGCCGATGCCGCCGAGGCGTTCACGCCGGATGGTCCGACACAGCCTGATGATCCGATGCTGCTGTATTTCACCTCCGGCACGACGGCCAAGCCGAAGCTGGTGCGGCATAGCCATCGCAGCTATCCGGTCGGCCATCTCTCGACGATGTACTGGCTCGGGCTGCAGCCGGGCGACGTGCATCTCAACATCTCCTCGCCGGGCTGGGCCAAGCACGCCTGGAGCTGCTTCTTCTCGCCGTGGAATGCCGGCGCGACCGTGTTCGTGGTCAACCAGCCGCGCTTCGACGCCAAGGGGCTGCTCGCGATCATCAAGCGCTGCGGCGTGACGACCTTGTGCGCGCCGCCGACAGTGTGGCGGCTGTTCATTCAGGAGCATCTCGCCGACTTCAAAGTCAGCCTGCGCGAGGCCTGCGGCGCCGGCGAGCCGCTCAATCCCGAGGTCATCGATCAGGTCCGCGCCGCCTGGGGGCTGACGATTCGCGATGGCTACGGCCAGACCGAGACCGCCGCGATCTGCGGCAACTCGCCGGGTCAGAAGCTGAAAATCGGCTCGATGGGTCGGCCGTTGCCGGGCTACCGCGTCGAGGTTGCCGACATCGACGGCAATCTGGCGAGCGAAGGCGAGATCACCTTGGCGCTGACGGGTGAGCGTCCGGCCGGGCTGATGCAAGGCTATCAAGGCGACGACGGCAGGCTGTCGGGCGCGGACGGCACGCGCTATCGCACCGGCGACGTCGTGTTCCGGGACGAGGAGGGTTACCTCACCTTCGTCGGTCGCTCCGATGACGTGTTCAAATCCTCCGACTATCGCATCTCGCCGTTCGAGCTCGAGAGCGTGCTGCTGGAGCACGAGGCAGTGGCCGAGGCCGCCGTCGTGCCGAGCCCGGATCCGATCCGGCTCGCGATCCCCAAGGCCTATGTGTTGCTGACATCAGGCGCGGACCGATCGCGTGCGACCGCGCTGTCGATCTTCGAGCACCTGCAGGCGCGGCTGGCGCCGTTCAAGCGCATCCGCCGGCTCGAGCTCGTCAGCGAACTGCCGAAGACGATCTCCGGAAAAATCCGCCGCGTACAGCTGCGCCGGCTGGAGCACGAGGACAACCGCACGGACCATCTGCGCGGCACGGAATTCAAGGAAGAGGACTTCCCGGAGCTGAAGACGCGGCCGTCCGGGCACGAGGTATAGGGAACGCATGAACCAGATCTGGAAGAAGCCGCCGATTTCGCTCGAAGCCTATCAGGCCATGGTCGGCCAGGAGATCGGCGTGTCGTCATGGCACGTGCTCGATCAGAAGCGCATCGACACCTATGCCGACGTAATCGAAGATCATCAGTTCATCCATGTCGATCCTGACAAGGCCAAGGCCACGCCGTTCGGCACCACCATCGCACACGGCTTTCTGACGATGTCGCTGCTGTCGGTCATGTCCTACGAGGTCATGCCGGCGATCGAGGGCACGGCGATGGGTGTCAATTACGGTTTTGACAAGCTGCGCTTCATTTCGCCGGTGAAATCAGGCAAGCGCGTGCGTGGCCGCTTTGTGCTCGCGGAAGCCACGCTGCGCAAGCCTAAGGAGTTGCAGTCGCGCACCAACGTTACGGTCGAGATCGAGGGCGAGGAGAAGCCCGCGCTGGTCGCCGACTGGATCGGGCTGATCTATCTGAGCTAACCAACTCTTGTCACACCCCACTTTCGTCATCGCCGGGCTTGACCCGGCGATCCATCTAGACCGAGATTCTGTCGAAGTGGATGGATGCCCGGGTCGAGCCCGGGCATGACGACCTAACTGATAGGGCAAACATCATGGCAATCAGATTCGACGGACGCGTCGCCATCGTCACCGGCGCAGGGAATGGTCTCGGGCGCGCGCATGCGCTGGGGCTGGCGAGCCGCGGCGCCAAGGTCGTGGTCAATGATTTCGGCGGCGCGCGCGACGGCACCGGCGGCTCGATGACCGCGGCGGAGACCGTGGTCGAGGAAATCCGCAAGGCGGGCGGCACCGCGATGGCCGACGGCGCCGACGTCTCGAACTTCGAGCAGGTCACCGCGATGGTCGAGCGCGCCACCAAGGAATGGGGCAGCGTCGACATCATGTGCGCCAATGCCGGCATCCTCAGAGACAAGTCGTTCGGCAAGATGGAGGTCGGCGATTTCGCCAAGGTGCTCGACGTGCATCTGGTCGGCAGCTTCTACTGCTGCAAGGCAGTGTGGAACGGCATGCGCGAGCGCAACTACGGCCGCATCGTGCTGACGACGTCGTCCTCCGGCCTGTTCGGCAATTTCGGCCAGGCCAATTACGGCGCGGCCAAAACAGGGATGGTCGGCCTGATGAACGTGCTGGCCGAGGAGGGCCGCAAGACCAACATCCGCGTCAACATCATCTCGCCGACGGCCGCGACCCGCATGACCGAAGAACTGCTGCCGCCGCAGGCGCTGCAGCTGATGAAGCCGGAATCGATCACGCCGGCGGTGGAATATCTCCTCAGCGAGGACGCGCCCACCCGCACCATCATGGGCGCCGGCGCCGGCTCGTTCGCGGTCATCAAGATCCTGGAGAGCGAAGGCATCAACCTGCCCCCGGAGGAGTGGACGCCGGACGCGATCGCGGCGCACTTTGCCGAGATCAGCGACATGTCGAAGGCGCGGGCCCTGCAGGGTGCGTTCGAGCAGACGCAGAAATATGTCTCGCAGGCCGCCGCGCGGCTGGGGATCAAACTTTAAGGCGCGAAGCCTGCCCCACACTCCGTCGTCATGGCCGGGCTTGACCCGGCCATCCATCACTTTTGGCACAGAACGCTTGGAGAGACGTGGATGCCCGGGTCAAGCCCGGGCATGACGACTTTTTGCATAACGACGGGCGCGGCCTAAACTGGCGACATGTCATCTTCAAAGCAAATCGCCGTCATCGGAGCCGGCCCAGCCGGGCTGATGGCCGCCGAGGTGCTGGCCGAGGGCGGAGCCAGCGTCACCGTCTACGACGCGATGCCATCGGTAGCGCGCAAGTTCCTGATGGCGGGGCGAGGGGGCCTCAATCTCACGCATAGCGAAGAGCTGGCGGCATTCCTGTCGCGTTATCGCGAAGCCGCGCCCTGGCTTGCGCCGGCCATCCAGGCTTTTTCGCCGCAACAACTTCGCGAGTGGTGCGAAGCGTTGGGCCAGCCGACCTTCGTCGGCTCCTCGGGCCGCGTGTTTCCGGTTGCGATGAAAGCCTCGCCGCTGCTGCGCGCCTGGCTGCGCCGGCTCGACGCGCAGGGCGTGCGCTTCGAGCTGCGGCATCGCTGGACCGGCTGGGACCAGCAGGGCCATCTCATCTTTGCAACGCCAAACGATCCACATACCATCGCAGCCGATGCGACGGTGCTCGCGCTCGGCGGCGCCTCCTGGCCGCGCCTCGGCTCCGACGGCGGCTGGGTGCCGATCCTCGGGGCGAAAGGCATCGCGATCGCGCCGCTCCGTCCGGCCAATTGCGGCTTCACCGTCGCCTGGTCCGACATCTTCCGCGACCGCTTCGAGGGCCAGCCGCTGAAGGGCATCGCGTTGTCGTTCGGAGAGCACAGCAGACGCGGCGAAGCCGTGATCACGCGCAACGGCGTCGAGGGAGGCGCCGTCTACGCGCTGTCGGCCGAGTTGCGCGAGGCAATCGCTGTTCATGGCGAGGCGACGCTGCACGTCGCGCTGCGGCCCGATGTCGAGGCCGCTGATCTGATCAAGAAGCTCTCGGCCCCGCGCGGCAAGCAGTCGTTTTCGAATGTGCTGCGCAAGTCGCTGCAATTGTCACCGGTCGCGATCGGTCTGCTGCAGGAGGCGGCGAAGACACAAGGCCCGGCTCTGTCGTCGCTGTCGCCGGATCGCCTTGCGGCGCTGATCAACGCCGTACCAATCAAGCTGACAGGCACCGCCGGCCTCGCCCGCGCCATCTCCAGCGCCGGCGGCATCGCGCGTGATGAGCTCGATGCCGACTACATGCTGCGGCGACTGCCGGGCGTGTTCGCCGCAGGCGAGATGCTGGACTGGGAAGCTCCGACCGGCGGTTATCTGCTGCAAGCCTCGTTCGCGACCGGCGTTGCCGCAGGGAAGGGCGCGTTGAAGTGGCTGAGAGGGACCGGGCCGTCATGACCGAGCAGCTACCTGAGCCCTGGTTTTTGCTTACCGACGATCATGTGCGGACGACACTGGAGGCCGAACTCGCGCGTGAAATTGCTCCTGGCCATGCACTGGCACATCTGCCCGGCAGCATCGTCGCAAAGCGTGACGATTGCGATGATGTCCTCGTCACATTGCGTGACGGCCGCGTAGCCGTGGTTCACCTCACGTGGTCTGGCGGTCGCGAAGCCGACCCCCGGCGGCCGACAACTGTGTTCTACGACTCGCTCGACGATTGGCGTCTCTCTTTCGACTGATCGTGATTTCGGAAGGAGCCAACTTCAGATACCGCCGTCATTGCGAGCGAAGCGAAGCAATCCAGGGCTGCGTGTGTAGCTCTGGATTGCTTCCGCCGTCGCCCTTTGGGCTATGGCGGACAAGTCGTCGCTCCGCTCCTCGCAATGACGGACTGAGAGAGTTGCGCGCGCCTAACGCAGCTTGCCCCGTGCCGCGACCGGCAGCGTGCCCAGAATCTCCTCGCCGCGGACCATCACGACCTCGTCCATCATGTTGACGACGACGCAGACGTGGTTCGGCACGATGCGGACGACGTCGCCGACATTGGGGCGCGTGTTGCTGCGGGAGAGGTCGAGGAAGCCGTGCTCCTCGGCGAAGCGGGCGATCTTCGCTTCCGGGTGCTCCAGGATCAGGCCGTGGCCATCGAGGCCGCCCGTGTCCGTTGTCAGCGTCTTCGAGCCGGCATCGAGGATGCCGCGCTCGGGCGCGGCGCGGCTGACGACGGTGGAGTAGATGTGCAGCGCGCAGTCATCCCAGGTGGCAACGCCGGCGGCGACCTGCATGCGGTCGTTGTAGATGTAGGTGCCTGGGCGGTGCTCGGTGGCGCCCTTGAGCTTGCCGAGATTCTTCAGGTTCGGCGAGCCGCCGGTCGAGACGATGCTGGCCTCCAGACCTTCGGCGCGCACGCCGGCCAGCGCCTCGTCGTAAAAGCGTTGCGCCTCGTCCCAGCCGCTCTCGGTCGGATACAGCATGAAGCCGGCGAAGCGCAGGCCGTCGCTGGCCTTGATCTGCCGCGCCAGCTGGATCGCCTCGGCGGGCGTCTCGACGCCGGCGCGCTTGCGGCCGGTGTCGCATTCGACGACGACCGAGAGCGCGCGGCCCGACTGCTTCGCCGCCTGCGGCAGGCCGGCGATCACGGTCGCGTTGTCGGCCGCGACGGTCATCTCGGCTTTCGCCTGCAGCGCCGCGAGCCGCGCCATCTTCTCCTCGCCGATCAGATTGTAGCTGATCAGGATGTTGGCGATGCCGGCGTCGGCCATGATCTCGGCCTCGCCGATCTTCTGGCAGGTGATGCCCTGCGCTCCGGCCTCGATCTGCAGCTTGGCCAGCACCGGGCTCTTGTGCGTCTTGATATGCGGCCGGTTGGCCACGCCGGCAGAGTCGCATTGCGCCTGGATGCGCGCGATGTTGCGCTCCACCTTGTCCATGTCGATGACGGCGCAGGGCGTGCCGTACTCCCGGGCGATTTTGGCGGCGAGCGGGGTGGTCATGTTGTTAGCTCCATCATCAACGGTGGCAGCGTGTGCCATCAATCGTAGGGTGGGCAAAGCGAAGCTTGCCCACCGTCTTCTGTTGCGCAAGGATTCGGTGGGCACGGCGCGTGCGCGCCTTTGCCCACCCTACGGCAGCGTCATCCGCCCTCGATCTCCTCGCGCAGCACTTCGAGCTCCAGCCAGCGGTCTTCGGCGGCGGTGAGTTCGGCTTGCGAGGTGGCGATGGCGAGGGACGCGGCATCGAATTTTTTGCGGTCCTTGGCGTAGAGTGCGGGGTCGGCGAGCACGGCCTGCTGCTTGGCGATCTCTCCTTGCAGCTTGGCGATCGTCTTCGGCAATGTTTCCAGCGCGTGCTTTTCGTTGAAGGACAGCTTGCGCTTCGGCGTACTCGCGGGCTGAGCTGCCGCCGGCTTGGTGTCCTTCTTTTCTTCAGCCGCCTTGTCTTCGGCTTTCTTGGCGTGCTCGCGCTTCAGATCGGCGCCGCGCTGAACCAGCATGTCGCTGTAGCCGCCGGCATATTCCTGCCATTTGCCGTTGCCCTCGGGCACGATCACCGAGGTGACGACGCGGTCGAGGAAGTCGCGGTCGTGGCTGATCAGGATGACCGTGCCCTCGTAGTCGCCGAGCATGTCCTCGAGCACATCCAGCGTCTCCAGGTCGAGATCGTTGGTTGGCTCGTCCAGCACCAAGAGGTTCGACGGCTTGGCCAGCGCGCGGGCCAGCATCAGCCGGCCGCGCTCGCCGCCGGACAGCACCTCCAGCGGCGTGCGCATCTGCTCACGCGAGAACAGAAAATCCTCCATGTAGCCGACGACGTGCTTCGGCTTGCCGGCGACCATGACGTGATCGCCGCGGCCGCCGGTCAGCGCCTCGGCGAGCGTGGTGCGCGGGTCAAGGCTCTCGCGGTGCTGGTCGAGGGTCGCCGTCTCCAGATTGACGCCGAGCCGGATGCTGCCGCTGTCGGGCTCGCTGCCGCCGGTCAGCAGGTTGACCAGCGTGGTCTTGCCGGCACCGTTGGGGCCGACGATGCCGATGCGGTCGCCGCGCTGGATGCGGATGGAGAAATTGTCGACGATCTTGCGATCGCCATAACTCTTCGATGCGCCCTTCGCCTCGATCACCAGCTTGCCGGACTTGTCAGCCTCGGCGGCGGCGAGATTGGCGGCGCCCGCGGTGCCGCGATAATCGCGGCGCTGCTGGCGCAGGGCATGCAGATTGGCGAGCCGCTTGACGTTGCGCTTGCGCCGACCGGAGACGCCGTAGCGCAGCCAATGCTCCTCGTTGACGATCTTGCGGTCGAGCTTGTGCTGCTCGCGCTCTTCCTCCGCCAGCACCTCGTCGCGCCATGCCTCGAAGGCCGCGAAGCCGCGATCGATCTGCTTGATCTGGCCGCGGTCGAGCCAGGCGGTGGCGCGCGACAGATTGGTCAGGAAGCGGCGGTCGTGGCTGATCAGCACCAACGCGCAGCGGCGGCCGTCGAGCTCGTTCTCCAGCCACTCGATGGTGGTGAGGTCGAGATGGTTGGTCGGCTCGTCCAGCAGCAGGATGTCGGGATTGGGCGCGAGCACGCGCGCCAGCGCCGCGCGGCGCGCCTCGCCGCCGGAGACGTGCGCGGGGTCTTCTTCGCCGGTCAATCCGAGCTGCTCGACGAGATAGCGCGCCTGGTAGTGATCGTCGCCAGGCCCGAGCCCGGCCTCGACATAGGACAGCGTCGTCGCATGGCCGGAGAAATCCGGCTCCTGCGGCAGATAGCGCACGGTGGCGCCGGGCTGCACGAAGCGCGTGCCGCTGTCGCAATCGACCAGACCCGCGGCGATCTTCAACAGCGTCGACTTTCCTGAGCCGTTGCGGCCGATCAGGCAGACGCGCTCGCCGGGCGAGACGGAGAGCTCCACGCCTTGCAGCAGCGCGGTGCCGCCGAAGGTCAGGCGGATGTCTTTCAACTGGATGAGGGGCGGCGCCATGTCGCTTAGCTCTGTTGCTGGACCCGCGCGGCGCGTTGGCGCTGCACGCGGCGGATCGTGGTGTCGAGGGTGGAGAGGAACGTCGAGCGGTCGCGCGGCGTGAACGAGCGCGGGCCGCCGGTGACCTCTCCGGAGGAGCGCAGATCGGTCATCAGATTGCGCACGGCGAGCGTCATGCCGATCGACTCCTCCGTGAACGGCTTGCCGTTTGGCGCGATCACGGCGCTGCCGGCCTTGACGCAGCGGCTCGCCAGCGGAATGTCCGCGGTGATGACGATGTCGTCGAGACCGGTGCGCTCGGCAATCCAGTCGTCCGCCGCATCCATGCCGCTGCCGGCCGCGATGCGCGTGATCAGGGGATCGTCGGGCACGCGGATGAAGCCGCCGGCGACGACGATCACCGGCAGGCCGTGCCGGATCGCGACGCGGTAGATTTCGTCCTTCACCGGGCAGGCGTCGGCGTCGACATAGATGGTGGTCGGGGCGGTTTCGGTCGTCATCGGGCCTTCATTCAGGATGGCCGGTTGGTACTCCATCGAGCCGGGAATTGCGAGCCAAACGCTGCGCTTGCCAGGGGCTTTCCTGCCGCTACCATCGCCGAAAAGGGTCGAAGGGAGGCAAGGATGTCCGGCGAAATCGCGCCTTACGCGGTCGAGGCGTTCAACACGGCCAAGCAGTCCGAGAACAAGATGCACGACGACGGCGTGGCCCGCCGCTTCGGCTTCGCCGGCGGCCTTGTGCCCGGCGTCGAGGTGCTGGCCTATATGCTGCACCAGCCGGTCGCGCGCTGGGGGCGGGCGTTCCTGGAACGGGGTCTGATCGAGGCGCGCTTCATCAAGCCGGTCTATGACGGCGAGATCGCCGAAGTCAGGGCGAGCGAGGAAGGGGAGGGGCTCAGCCTGGAGGTGATCAGTCAGGGTCAGCTCTGCGCCACCGGTTCCGCAACGCTGCCGACGGCCCCGCCGGACGTGACGCTGGCGGACTATCGCGATGTTCCGCCAGCAGCCGTGCGGCCGCCGATCGGCGCAGACTCGTTCGCGGTCGGTAGCCTGCTCGGCACGGCGCCGCGCGCCTGGCCGGGGCAGGCGGCCACGATGTATCTCGACGAGATTCGCGAGCGCGATCCGATCTATGCCAACGAGCGGCTCGGTCATCCCGGCATGCTGCAGCGGGTGATGAACCGGCTGCTGGTCGACAACGTCGTGCTCGGTCCGTGGATCCACGTCGGCAGCCGGATGCAATTGCTGGCGGCGATCGCCGAGACCGACGAGATCACGGCGCGGGGACGGGTGACCGCCAACTACGACAAGAAGGGCCACCGCTTCGTCGAGATCGACGCGCTGGTGGTCGCGGACGGCGATCGGCCGCTGGCCCATTGCCGTCACGTCGCAATCTACCAGCCGCGCGCGCAGGCTTGACGGCTGCGTCATGGCGTCGCCGCTATCAAGACGATTTGATCATTAATAGTGAGGCCGTTCATACGCAATCTAAAATTGTGTATGCTTCCTTCTGCCCGTCATGTGAAGGGGCGAGGATCGGTGAGCGTATTCGACGAACACGGTGTGCCCGCCAGCTGCGTCATATCTGGGCATGCCATGACGAGGCGTCTTCTGCTCGGGAGCGGCATCGACGAGGTCTGCGGCAGCAGGGGCGAGTTTGCCGTGTTGGGTCGACACGCATTTCCGGTGCCGTCAGCACGATCATGAAGGATCAGAGGGGACCCGAAGCTGGCGATCACGCCTGGCGGGAATTGGCCAGGATGAGCCGGCCGTATCTGGAGGTCGCCGATTTCCTCGTGAGCTATGCGCAGCGGCTGGCCGAGTTGTCGCGCGCAGCGACGGTTGAGATCGCGGTCGCCGATCTCGGGCGCATCGTGCTGTCGAGATCCGGGACCGAGACGGTGCAGGACTGGCTCAGCGAGCGGGACGGCGGTGCTGCGGCGGCCTCCGAGCGCGAGCCGCGACGGGCGCCGGAGTGGCGGCTCGAACCGACGCCATCCGTCACAGTGCCGCTGGTCTATGCCGATGTGGGGATCGGCCGCCTGAACCTGGCCTGGGACCGGCGGCGGAGCGGGGCGGACCTTTCTGAGGCGCTGGCGGATTGCGCGCGCCAACTCGCCTTCGTGGTGAAGCGCTACGAGGTCTGCGAATGGGCGCGGCAGCGCCTCGGCCGCTCGCTGTTGCTGGTCGGCGCCAGCGATGCCGTGCGCAACCTGGAAATTTTCGTCGAGAAGGCCTCGCACAGCGATCTGCCTTGCCTGCTGCAGGGCGAGTTCGGAACCGAGACGCCGTATCTGGCGGCCGCCATCCATTGCTGTGGACCGCGCCGCGATCTGCCGTTCGTGCAGGTCAATTGCGCCCAGCCGCGCGGGGCGCCGCAGGACTGGTTTCGGCAGGCCGAGGGCGGCACGCTGTTCTTCAGCGACATCGACATGCTGGCGCCGGGCCTGCAGAACGAGCTGCCGCAATACATGCATTCCCGTCTCGGACAATGGCTCGACGTCTCCAGCACGACGCGGGTGCGCGTGATCGCGTCCGCCAGCGGCGATCTGCCCCGGCTGGTGGCCGAGCGTGCCTTCGCACGTCAATTGCTGGCGGAGCTGGATTTCCTCCCGGTCAGCGTGCCGCCGCTGCGCGAGCGCAACGATGACATCGAGCCGCTGGTGATCGCCGCCCTCGAGGGACATGGTCACCGCGCAGAGGACAAGATCAGTGCGGAGATGCTCGAACTGTGCCGCAGCTATGCCTGGCCCGAGAACGCATTCGAGGTGGAGCGCGTGATCGCCCGGCTGGCGGTGATGACCGGACGGGCCAGGATCCGCGCCGACGACGTCAGGCGCTATTTTCCGGCGCTCCACGCGCAGGCGGAGCAGGCCGCGGCGCCGGCGACGCCCGTGGTCATGGCGCCGCCGGCACCCGAGGCCGTTCTCGAGCCGATGGTCGCGCCAGTGCCGGTGTCGGATGGCGGTGGGCCCGACGACTGGGTCCATCACGTGCTCAACAAGGACGTGAAGGCGCTGTCGCGCCTGCATCCCAACCTCCGCAAGGCTCTGATCTATCTGGTCGACCATTACGCCGAGCCGATCCGGCTCGACACGCTGGCAAGACAAGCCCATGTCAGCCAGTCGCATCTGAGCTTCCTGTTTCGCCATAGCCTGCAGACATCATGCAAGGCGATGCTGTCGCGCATCCGGGTCGAGAAAGCCAAGGAGCTCTTGGCCACCAATGCGCGGCAGCCGATCACCGACGTGGCGCTGCAGGTCGGCTTCGCCGATCTCAGCCATTTCGAGAAATACTTCCGCCGCCAGGTCGGCCGTACGCCGCGCGAGTACCGGCGCATGGCGGCGGAGTGAGACATGTCCATCGGCCTCGCGTGGCCATCGCCATGGTCGTCATCAGAGAGTTCTTGTCAGCCGTCGTGCTCAGGGAGATAATGCCAAGTGAAGCAACCCTCGCGCGAGATTTCGGAGGTCGCAGATGTCGTCCAGCCAGAGTGTGTTCGACGGCAGTGAAGCAGAAGCTTCGACAAGATCGCAAACCCCGGGCGCGCGACGATCCACATCGTCCGATCGATCATCAGCGTTCGATGCCTTTGAGCCGCAAGCCGCCGGAGTGTTCGATGAACCACGGTCCGGGATGCCGCATCGGGCTCGGTCCGTCCCGGATCGAAGCCGACATGGCGATCTCTTCTCGGATCTGGGATCGGATGTGTCGGCGCCCGGTCGCGTTCGCGGCCTTGGCTCGCTTCCGCAGGGTGCAACCCGTCAAACGCGACTGCCGGCCGCACCGCGTCCTGTGAAGGTGCTTGCTGAAGGGTCGGCAGGCCGGAGCCCGGATGGAGGCGACATCTTCGCTGAGCGCTCTTCCGAGACGTCGCGTCGGCCCCGGCCGGTAGGTCGAAGCCCAGGCGAAGACCTGTTCTCGGACGTGTTCGCGGCTGTGCCATCGCCCGGTTCGGCCCGCAGCCCCGTCCCAGTGCCACGGGCCGCGGCCCATCAGGGAGCGCTATCGCGATCAAAGTCGTCCGTTGCAGGTTCGCGCGTATCGCATCCGACGCGGCTGCTCGCTGATGCGTCGCCGTCGAGATCCGCCTTGCGTTCGTCAGCAGGATCGAGCGTGTTCGACGATGATCCGCCAAGCGAGCCGCGGCGCTGCCGCCTGGTTCGTCTCCGAAGGACCGCGCGGCGCCGGCGCATGGTCGTCATCGACCGGTCCGGAGTATGACAGCGGCGTCGGAGGGCGGCCTGGGAGAAGAGGGTATTACGCGTCCAGCCGCGGATGCTCTCAGAAGCTGTCACCCGGGCCGAAGAGCTGCTGATTGACCCGCGGTGTGCCGACCTTTGGCATGCTCTCCATCGTGGTCTTGCCGATCGCGGATTTGTCGATCGCGGATTTGTCGATCTCCTTGGCGGCTCGCCATTCCCCCTCGCTGCCCGAAAATGCGAGATAGAAGGCGATGCCGCCGACCGACAGCACGCGGTTGAAGATGTAGTTGACGTCGTCCGGCTTCCAGCCGGACATGCCATCATCCGCGGACTTTTCGATGGTGACCGCGAGCATGAAGGCGCCGCTGTCCACGTAGATGTTGCGGCGGCCCTCGTCCAGCTTTTTGAGATCCTTCTCGACCTCCGACATGAAGGTCGGCGCACTCTGCTTTGCTGTCTGAGCCTTGATCTCGACGAGAATTTGATACTTCGTCAACAATTCGGGGTTGAGCAGGAGATCGACCCGCCAACTCTCCTGATGGTAGACGCTCTGCTCGCGGGCTATCTGTCCCTTGTATTTGGCCTTGAGATATCCTGCGAGATCGGCCTGTAGCCAAGCCTCGTAGCCTCCATCATCGAGCGCCGTCACCAGCTGCAGGCCGGCGATGCCGCGGTCGTTGGCCCAGGCCAGCAGGCCTTCACAAAATTCTTTCTCATTCATGATCTGGTCCTCGAGGCGCAAAGCTGCCTTGCGGTCTCAAGCGGGACGCGGCACGCCATCGCCTGCGTTGCAGCTGGGCGCGACATCGGTGATCGCGGCCGGAGTCATTCCAGCGCCAGCACATGGACGATGCCCTCACCGCAGCGTTGGCATTTGTAGTGGCCGTCATCCTGCGTGCCCCAGTGGAAGACGCCGGCCTCGTCGTAGCTTCCGAGATGCGCCTCGCAGGCGACGAAGCCGCATCGGCCGCACTGCCCCGAGCCGGAACGGATCGGGGCCTGACAGACGAAGGGAAAGCTTCCTCCTTCCTTCTTCGTCCGCATCACCCAGCCGCGGCACGTCGAGTACGGCACGGTCGCCAGTTGATCGACCTGGTTCTGATGCAGTCCGGCAATCGTCACGGCGACGAAGGCGAGGTCTTCATCCCACACCTTCGAACATGAGAACATCAGCGGCCAATCCGGCACCGTCTGAATCTGCTGCTTGGCCGCTGGCCCGAGATACAGCCTGAGAGCCCAATGATCGGTGTTCCACCAGTTCTTGCTGCGGACGATCACGTTGTAGCGGCTGTCGGCATCGAACGGAATTGGTTCGAGCCCGTTGACGCGAAGCATGATGCGGACGAGACATTCGAGAAACTCCGTCTGGGGCGCGCAGTCCTGTTCGAGCTCAGGTCCTTCCATGGTTGCCTCCCGCAACAACGCCGCCATGCGCTGGAGATCGACGGCGTTTCCCTCCTGGGGATATTGCTGAGCGGCATCCTGCTTGATGCCCAGTGGATAGCCCATCGCGTCCGTGTTCAGCACGTTTGCGATGATGCTGCTGTTGCTCTTGAAGTCGTCAACGGTCAGCGTTCCGCCGCTGAGCACCCAGTTCCAGCACGCATACTGATAGAGCGGACCGGTGATGGTGTTCGGGACCTGCTGCCCGTTCCGTGTCCGCTCGTAGCTGAACAGCCGGCGTATGACGGCCATGGGAAGGTTCGGCATGGAAGTCTCCCAGAGTTTCGTATCAGTCGATCAATGGTCCATCGGCTGGCGCGTCAGGCCCAGCCGGCCTGCTGCAAAATCGTCGTTGCGGCTCGTTCACCCGAGTAGAAGGCGCCGTGAATCGTGCCGTAGGCGTCCACCCAGGTGGCTTCGCCGGCGAAAAGGATTCGTCCCCCGCCATGCGGCTTGCCGAGCTCCAGCCGCGCATTCAGCGCCGTCGGATCGTTGGCATTGCCGCCGTCGTAGCGGGTGAACGAGTAGGCGCCGCGGATGTGAGGCTGCATCGACCAGTTGGTGAGCATGGGTTTCTGGAGGGGGACGATCTCCGCGGGCGCGTAGGCTGCATTCAGGACCTTGAACAGCGCGGCAACGACCGTCTCGTCGTCCATCCTGTCGAGCATGTGAGCGAAGTTGCCGGAGGCCACGCAGATCAACGCCTGCGGCGCCGTCGGCAGGCGGAAATATTGCCAGCAGCCTCCCAGTGCACCGTCGTAGACATAGTAGTCGCAGCTCGGCGCGATCGCGTCCGGCATCTGCTTCGGACAGAACGCGACCTTCTTGTAGGATCCGAGCAGCACATAGGTCAGGGCGGTGGTCCGCTCGAAGGTCAACGGCGGCTCGAACGCAATGCCGGCGATTGCGCTGCAGGGCACGGTGACGATGCAGTAGTCGTAGTCGCCGACCACCTGCTCGCCGGCGCAGATCCGCACACGATTTTCGGCAGTCAGCAGCCGGACGGCCGAGACGACGGTCGCGGGGTGGAGCGTCAGCGTGTCGGGAAAGCTCTTTTGCAGGCTGCGCCCATAGGCGTCGACGAGGGTGCCGATGCCGTTCTCGACGAACAGAACCTCGCCGCTGCCTTCAGCCTGTCGCTCCCGGTCGGCCGCGATATATTGCCAGGGCTCGGCGGATTCCGCGATCGATCCATATTGGCTGGAGCCGAGCGCAAGCGCGGCATCGGCGCCCGACGTGGGGGATTGGGCGATCGGAGCGGCGTTGCGGGACTGAATAGCCGCCGCGTAGCCCTCATCCAGCAGCGTTTGCACCTCGTTGATCCCAGGGGTACCAAGCCTGTTCTGCCAGACGCCGTCGAGCTGGACGCGGTAGTACGTCCCGGCGGCCTTGTCGTCGCGGGGAAGCAGCTCGAAGTCCAGCGACTTCGCGATCCCGGTCCACGGATTGACCTCGGGGTCCTGAATGAACTGCGGTCCCAGATCGAAGGGAAACCCCTGATCCGGCCGGGTCCAGGCGCGGCCGCCGAAGCGCTCGTAGGCGTCGACCAGAGTGACGTGTTGCTTGTTCTTCAGCAACAATTGAGCTGCCCCGAGCCCTGCGCAGCCGCCGCCGATGATGACGACCTTGACCATGTTCGTCAGTCCTTGGTGGAACGATCGAGGGAGGCGATATCGCTCCCGGCGCGTTCAGTTCATGTGCGACGCCGTCCCCTTGCCTGCGCAGAGGCGACGCCGCTTTTCAGAGCCTTGCCCTGAGCTGTCGGGGCGGCCTTGCGAGGACCGCGGCCTCCATCGCGATCAACGTGCCGAGCGTCTCTGCGAGCTTCCAGCGCGTTGCCCATTCACCGACATCGGCTGCGCGCCCGCGGCACCAGGGTATCAGCTCGAGCAGACCCAACACGGCGAGCGGTCCAACACGGTTGAGAACAATATTGCTGCTGAGGCGCGGACGCAGCGAGAAGCGGATCAACAGTGGGCAGTAGCTGGTCGTGCCCAGTGGCAGGGATGTCTTGGCAAACACATTGACGGTGTTGAGGGGGGCGATCTTGCCGACGATTCCGAAGGCCGGGATCTGGCTGGCAGTCTGTTCGACCATCTGGGCAAAGCTGGTGAGCTGCGAGTCGGAGATCTCGCTTTCGCTCACACATGTCTCGTAGTGCAGGTCGATGGCGGCAAATTCGGCGGGAATGACGTTGCCCTCGATCGTCGGTGACGCGAAGAGACGGTGGAGATTGGCGGCATAGCTTCCTTCCGCCACGGCCAGCACTTTCGGTGCGACGGCAACCTGGGCCGTGAGCCCGAAGATGGCCGCGTTCTGGCTCAGGACGAATCTCCCGCGCTCCGCGAGATGCGTGACCATCATGGCGGAGACGGCGTCACACCACTTGAACACCAGTCCTGCCTGCTTGATCTCTGTTTCGCTGGACATGCCATCGATCAGATCCTTGAGCGTCGCGCTGTTCACGACATCGAATGCCTCGGCAAGCCCGGGATCGAGTGCGAGCTCGTAGGCGACGCAGAACTGGCCGAGCAAGATCCACGCGAGATCCCGAATGCGCGGGAGACCGACACGGGAGACCTGCTGCTGGCACAAGACGAGCCCGGCGGTCGTTACGAACCCTTGTTCCCATGCCACGTAGAGCTGCGCATCGTCCGTGCCCAAGACCTCCAGCAGCCGCGCCAGCCGCGTCTCACGCTTGTTCGCCGAGGGGGATATGCCGGCGTCGGACTCCCGGATGACGTCGATCAGGTCGTCGATGAAGTAGCTGGCGCCCGGATACGGAACGCCATTGACCGTTTTGATGCTTCGGCGGACATGCCGCCATTGTTGCAGGAGCTCGATCGTATAGTAGCGCGGAATGCCGACGTCGACCAGCTCCGCCTTGCAACTGCCTGACGGCTTGTCGGCGATCTCGCGCCAGACGCTTTCCAGCGAAAGCAACGGATCCAGACTCAAGGCATTCTCGTCGATCGTGTCCTGCCAGGCGAGCACGAAGACGTTGTCGATCACCTTGTCGAGGGTCTCGACCGAGCTGGCCCTTGTCCTTGCATAGGTCTCCGTGGAGACGATGAGGGAGGGGGCATTGGCCATCAGATTGGCGGAGAATATGAAGTTGTCGCGCAGCAGCATGTTGTCGACAATGGCGCGAGTCCGCTCGTAGAGTTGCCACCACTCGCCCGGAGGCAGATAGGGATCGATGAGGATCTGCGTGTCCCAGTCGTTTTCACCGCGCTCGGGCGTGCCCAGGAGATAGGCCAGGCCGCGACCGCCTTTAAGGAAGAAGACGACTTTGCCGTCGAGCTCACGTGACAAGGCGGCGATCATCCGCTGCAGCAGCTTGAACAGCCAATCCTGCTCATTGTGCAGGAGCTTCGTCAGTTGGGAGCTTGCAATGCTGCGGTAGATGCCGTCTTCGCTCCTTCTTACGAGAAGGCTATAGGGAACGAGAAGACGCAGAAGGAAGAAGTGCGGTATGGCCTCGTTGTTGGTCACGATGCAGAAGCCGTGGACGATGCTGTGCAGTGCGTCGCTTACGGCAGTGAGATTTCTCAGGCAGGTGCTGGCCACGGCGCGCGCTTCGTCAACTAAGGCGCCTGGTTTGATCTTCGCGCATTCGACCGGCACCGCCTTGCACATTTCAATGCAGGTCTGCAGACATGTGATGGTCTGCATGCTCGGATCGAGGTCGATGAGGTATTGGCAGATCTTCACGAATTCCTTTGCGATATCTTGTGCGCGGGCACCGATATTGATGAGATCGCCCCCCTTTTTGTAGGCTTCGACGACCTCGTACAGCTGCTTCGACTGCGCATTGACATTGTCACGGGCATTCTGCGCATCTCCTCCGGGCGGAAGTGGACCCGTCTCGATCCGAAAATATTGCTCCATCAGCAGGCTCGAGCGCAGCTGGCGTTGTTTGGCGGAGCTCTCCCGCGCGCTGAGCGCCGCGATGGCGTCCGGATAGGGAGGCCAGTAGAGCGGCAATTCTGGTCCTTTCCGGACCCACCGGATCGTCAGGTCGTGATGGTCGTTCACATAGTCGATCGTGACCGGAGCGGGCGGCTGCGATTGCGCGATGATCTCCGTGACCGTTCTCGCCATCAGCCCGAGGGCCTCGAGGGCCGCGTCATCCTTGTCGCAGAGCGTGCCGGGCATGCGTCGTGTTCTCCGTCCGCAGCGCGCCAGCTCAGGATGCTGCTGCGGTGCGCTGTATCGGCGGCTGGCTCGCGGCCATCGCGGCGCCGATGGAGCGTTCGGCGGCGATGACGCTTTGCTCGGCGGCCTCCTGGGCCTCGGCGATGATGGCGCGGCCCGCGGCGGCCATTGCCGACAGCTGGCGGTCGGTGAAGCCCGTGGCCTGGCGCGTGGCGATGATCGAGGCTGCGACGGCCTGTTCGGCGGTCTCGACCGTGGGCGAGGCGTATTCCATGGGAGGAGGCAGCGGCTCGACCTGCGGCCGGCGCGACAGCATGGCTGCCTGCGTCGCTGCCATCTTGCGCTCCATCGCGGCAGCCGTCCGGCCGACCGCTTCGTTGAAGGCGTGCTGAGCCGCGGCGATCGCCCGCGCGGCCTCGGCGAGGCGGTGCTCGATCTGATGGATGGAATGGGACGACAGCGGAGGTGCGGCCGGCTCGTCGATCTCGCTCACGGTCTCGTCCTCCGCCGTCTCCACCTGCTGCTCGACCGCGACCACCTCGTCGGTGCCGCTCTCGATCAGCTCGGCTTCGAGCTCGGCATGGCGGGCGAGGTCTGCCGCCGACTGCTCCTCGATCTGCTCGACGAAGGCTTCGGGCAGCATCGGTCCGGCATAGGGATTGTCGAGCAGGATGTCGGGCTCGTTCTCGGACGACGAGGTCGGGATCTGCTGCTGCTCGCTCATGATGGCCTGCCTCTCGGATGTCAGCTCTTTTCGGCGGGCGGTGCGATCCGCCGGAATTGGCGCAAGGTGATGTCGCCGTCGGCGCCCAGGTAAAGCTCGGCGTAGAGATTGCCCGACTGCGTCGGCAGGATGCAGGAGCGGCCGTCCTGACTGATCCGGCCGGTCTTGGGATGGTTGGCGGATAGGAACGACTGGGCGTTGGCAAGATACAGCGTGACGACCTGCTGGGCGGCCGCGCCGGTCTCCTGCGTGAAGGTCGTGCTCTCGATGATGCGGCAGACGCCCTCCGACAGCCGGGCGAAGCCGAGCCGCCGGCCCTGGCGCAGCCAATTGTTGACGGCGGCCGCGACCTCGTGCGGCGGCACCAGGCCCTTGACCTGCGGGCAGTCGAGCGCACCGAACATCAGCGGCAGCAGCGTCTGCACCGCGGCATTGGCCTGTGAGAGGCGCTGATCGGCGGAGCTGGCGGCGCTCTTGAGCTTGGCCGTCAGCGCCATGTAGATGCGGTAGTAGTCGCAAAATTCGTCGGGCGTGCGGGCCTGCTGAACGGCGAATGCCGCCGCGTCGTTGCGGATGTCGGGGTTGCCGTCCTGCGGCTGTGGCAGCGCGATGAGCTCCCACAGAGCAATGGTCTCGTTGAGGCCGAGGCACTGGAACACGGGCGCTGCCGCGACGCCGAGCTGCGTGAGCAGGGCCGGGACCGCGGCGAGGTCCGATTGTCCACGAATGCCGTGGGCACTGAGGATGCTCTCGGTCTGGCTCGCCGTCGCCGCATCCTGTGCGCCGGTCTCCGCCTTCGCGAGCGTGCGCAGGTCGCCGAGATTGAAGGTCAGCAGCTTGACCGGGCTGACCTGCAGGCACAGGCCGGGCAGCAGCGCCAGCGGCGAGCCGTGCAGCCCGTCCTGGATCTCGGCCATCATGCTCGTTTCGTCCGGGAAGCTGTAGCTCGCGGTCGGCGCGCGCACCGCCCAGTCCAGCCATTGCACTCCGCCGTCGATGAACGCCAGGACCACCGCCCCGATCTCGGAGAGGCCGCCGCGGCCTTGGATCAGCCTGTTTGCGACCGTCACCGTCATGACATCACCCCGACGGGAAGTTCTTGAGGATGGTGGAGGCGGCGGCGCCGATCTGCGCGAAGTCCTCCGTCGCCGATTTCATCATGCCCTGCGCCGTCACCAGCGCTTCGGCATATTTCGGCTCGCCGGTCGCCAGCAGCTGCGCCATGGCGACGCCGGAGGCGGTGGTGGCGATGGTCGAGACGTTGCGCAGGGCGTCCGCCGCATCCTGGATCGCGATTGCCGCCGATTGCGCCACCGACTGATAGGCCTTGCCGGCGCCGCTGGTGAGCACGACCTGCGGCGCCATGGTCGCCTTCTGGACCTGGTTGATCACGTCGATGATCTGGGCGTCGACATTGCTCGGCATCTGCGTTTCCTCAACCGAACCGGCCGCCGCGGCAGGGGAGCGGCATCCCGGATCATGATGGTCTCGTCAGGTTGTCCGGCCCGGGGCCTGGCCGGAGGCGATCAGGTTTTGGGCGGAGCAGGCGGCGTGCCGCCGGCCTCGGTGATCAGCTTGTTGAGATCGTCCTGCGCGGTCTGTGCCAGGCTGTTTGCGGTCGCGGCCTGCGCCTTCAGCGTATCGATCGCGGTCTCGGCATCGGCATAGGCGGTGGCGATCGAGGTGCCCGGCGTAGGCGGGGCCGACGGCGCCGTGCCGCCGGCATCGGCGACGATCTGGTTGAGATCGGCGGTCGCGGTCTGCGCGAGGTTGGAGGCCGCGCTGGCCTGCATCTTCAGGGCCGTCACCGCGCTTTCCGCTTCGGCGAAGGCCGCGGCGACCGCCGCGCTGGGCGAGGTGTTGGGCGGCGGTCCGGGCAGCGGATCGACCGAGGGCGGCGGAGGCTTCGGCACGGGCGGCGGTGCGATCGGAAACGGCACCGACAGCATCTTGGCGCAGGCCGCCGTCACCGCTGCTGAGCCGATCACGCTCGCGCCCTGCTGGCGACCGATGGCATTGTGCATCGCCATGCCGAGCGTCTCGACCATCACGGCGTCGAGCAGCCCGAAGGCCTGCGAGGGAGACTGCCCGGTGAGCAGCGTGACCACGCCGGTCGTCGAGTCGATGATCTGGCTGTTGACCGTCCCCGGATCGTTCATGTCACGAGCTCCCTTGCGCGATGATCATCGCCAGGACCTGCGCGAGCGCCGCGCCGGCCAGGACCTGGCCACGTTGCTGATTGGCCGCGGCGTTCGCCATCGCGAGCCCGAGGCTGTCGGCCATCGCCACATAGGTCATCCCCATGGCGACCGATGGCGCGAGCCCGACATTGACCACGTTGCCGTCGACCACGGCCGTCAGCGATGCGGATGCAGTTGGCACGGCGAA
Source organism: Bradyrhizobium sp. SZCCHNS2022 (assembly GCF_032377575.1). Classification (NCBI taxonomy): domain Bacteria; kingdom Pseudomonadati; phylum Pseudomonadota; class Alphaproteobacteria; order Hyphomicrobiales; family Nitrobacteraceae; genus Bradyrhizobium; species Bradyrhizobium sp. SZCCHNS2022. The sequence continues at coordinate 1,344,269 of NZ_JAUHHZ010000001.1, forward strand.
CCGCTCCGTTGGCAGCGCGCACGCCTGCGGCTAGCCGGCGGCACCGTCGATGGACGGCCTGCTACACCAGGCCGAGCACCTTCTCGGTGGCGATGCCGGTCGTCCCGGTATCGAGCGTCAGCAGCGTGGAGATGCCCTGCGTGGTCGAGGCCTGCATCGTCACGTAGGACTGCTGCTGGTTGTTGGTCGCGTTGTGGGCCGCGTTGGACAGCGCCTGGCTGGTGGCGATGAACAGATTGCCCATCGCGACAGCCGGCGCATCACCGAGCACCTTGGTGTTCACCTGGCTGATGGAGTCGGTGATCTGACTGTTGACGGCGGTCGGGAATGCCATGATGTCTCTCCTTTGCGAGTGCTGTTGACGTAGGGTCGTCTCTCGATCGGCCAGGCGTCACGCGGGACGATGCCTAGCTCTTCAGGATGGTCGACGTCGCCAGTCCGGTCGACGCCGTATCGAGCGAATACAGCAGCGCGACGCCTGCCGTCGTCGCTGCCTGGGCAGTGACGTACATCTGCTGCTGCGCCAGGGTGGCGTTATGCGCCGCATTCGCCAGCGCCTGCGCCGTCGCCTGGTACAGGTTGCCCATCGCGATCGCGGGTGCCGTACCGAGCACCTGGACGTTGCTCTGGGTCACGGAGTCCGTGATCTGACTGTTGACTGCCGTGGGAAATGCCATCTCACCAGCTCCCTGGGATCGTTAGGCGCGTGCCAAGATCGGGCGTGACCGGTCCCGCGCTCGTGCTGCGTCAGGACGACAGGATGTCCTTGGTGGCGACGCCGGTGGCGGCGGTGTCGAGCGAGTAGAGCGTGGCGACGCCCATGGTCGTTGCCGCCTGCGCGGTCACGTAGCTCTGCTGCTGCGAGTTGGTGGCGTTGTGGGCGGCGTTCGCCAGCGCCTGCGCGGTCGCCTGGAACAGGTTGCCCATCGCGATCGCCGGCGCGTCGCCGAGCACCTTGGTGTTGGCCTGGGTGACGGAATCGGTGATCTGATTGTTGACTGAGGTCGGGAATGCCATGGCTTGGTCCTTTCAGGTGGAAGGCGATCGAGGTGGTCGGGAAGCAAACTGGTACGGAGCGCGCGTCAGCTGGTCAGAGGCCCTTGACGCCAGTGTTGAGGATGTCGGCGGTTGCGACGCCGGTGGTCGCGGTGTCGAGCGAGTAGAGCGTGGCGACGCCCATGGTGGTCGCGGCCTGGGTCGTCACGTAGCTCTGCTGCTGCGCATTGGTCGCGTTGTGCGCGGCGTTGGCCAGCGCCTGCGCCGTGGCCTGATAGAGGTTGCCCATCGCGATCGCGGGCGCATCACCGAGGACCTTGGTGTTGGCCTGGGTGACGGAATCGGTGATCTGGTCATTGACCGACGTCGGGAAAGCCATCTCGTCCTTCTCCCTGTTTGAACCGAGATCCACCTCGTGACGCATCGCGCGTCGTTCGGCGTGGCACCGGCGTCCGGGCGTGTCCCGAGGATGCCAACCGGCGTTGCAACAACCCTAGGGAGAGCCGAACTCGCGCGATAGTCGAAAGGGATGGAACTCAGGGACAAATCCGGGAGAAAACGGCCGGGTCGTTCCGTCGATTCTGCCGCAATTCAGCGATCTGCCCGTACGCGCACGACGGGATTTCGGTGGCATGCCTTCTCGGAAACGGGATCAGCCGCCCAAGCCCATGATCGGTGTCAGCGAGAGCAAGTCGCGAATGCGGCGGCTGTGGTGTTCGCCAAGCGGTCTTCCGGCTGCGCCGTCATTGCGAGCGCAGAGAAGCCATCCAGACTGCCGCCGTGGCAAGATTCTGGATTGTTTCGCTGCGCCGCTGCGCCCGCAATGCGGTCAAGACGGAGGAGAGGGCAGGGATCGATGCGGCGAGCAGGGTGCAACAGCCCCCGCGCGTTTCCCTGCAATGCGGAGGCGACTACGCTGCCGTCTTTGCCTTGCCGTCTTGGATCGCGCGCCACAGCTTCTCGGTCGTCAGCGGCATGTCCAGATGCTTGACGCCGTAGTCCGACAGCGCATCGATCACCGCGTTGATCACTGATGCCATGGATCCGGCGCAGCCGGCCTCACCGCAGCCCTTGGTGCCCAGCGGATTGCTCTTGGCGGGCACCGGATGGTTGTCGACCGTCATCATCGGCACGTCGGAAGCGCGCGGCAGCGCATAGTCCATCAGTGATCCCGTGATCGGCTGGCCGCTCTCGTCATAACGCAGATGCTCCATCAGCGCCTGGCCGATGCCCTGCGCCACGCCGCCATGCAATTGCCCGGCGACGATCATCGGATTGATGACCGTGCCGAAGTCGTTGATCGCGGTGTAGCCGACGATCTGCGCCACGCCAGTATCGGGTTCGATCTCGACCTCGCAGACATGGCAGCCGTTGGGGAAAGTCGATTCGGTCGCGGTCGAATTGTGGTCGACGTCGAGCGAGGCCGGCACGCCCTCGGGCATCTTGCCCTCGCGCATGCGCCGCGCCAGCTCCATGATGTCGATGCTGCGGTCGGTGCCGGCGATGGTGAACTGCCCGCCCGCGAACTCGATGTCGGCCTCCGAGGCCTCCAGCAGATGCGCCGCCGCCTGCTTGCCCTTGGCGATGACGAGCTGCGAGGACTCGACGATGGCCTGGCCGGTCGCCGTGATCGAGCGCGACCCGCCGGTGCCGTTGCCGAACCGCACGAGATCGGAATCGCTCTGCTCCAGCCGCACCTTCTCGAAGGGAACGCCGAGCTGCGCCGACAGCACCTGCGCGAACGGCGTCGCATGACCCTGGCCGTAATCCAGCGTGCCGGTCGTGAGCGTCACGCCGCCATCGGCATCGAAAGTGATCTTGCCGAGCTCTCCGCTCGGCGGCGCGGTGACCTCCAGATACGAGCCGACGGCGATGCCGCGCAGCTTGCCGGCCTTGCGGCTCTCGCGCTTGCGCTTGGCGAAGCCGGCATAGTCGGAAACCTGCAGCGCCTTTTCGAACACCGCGGCGAAGTCGCCGGAATCATAGGTCACGCCCGAGGCCGCCGGGAACGGCATCTGGCTCGGCTTGATGAAGTTGCGCTTGCGGATGGTGAGGCGGTCGATGCCCATCTCGCGCGCTGCGGTGTCGATCAGCCGCTCCATGAAGTAGTTGGCCTCGGGGCGGCCGGCGCCGCGATAGGCGCCCATCAGGGTCACGTTGGTCAGCACGGTCTTGATGTCGACGCCGAGCAGCGGTGTCTTGTAGACGCTGGCGAGGTTCTTGCCGGTGTTGAGCGACAGCGGCAGCGGCGCCACGCCCATGATGTAGGCGCCGAGATTGCCATAGCCGGAGAGACGCACCGCGAGGAACTTGCCGTCGGCATCGAGCGCCAGCTCGCCATGGATGATCTGGTCGCGGCCCTGGCTGTCCGACAGGAAGGCGGTGGTGCGCTCGTCGCGCCATTTCACCGGCTTCCCCAGCGCCTTGGCGGCATGCAGGATGCAGATATATTCGGGATAGGAGACGTTCTTCATCCCGAACGAGCCGCCGACATTGGTGGTGACGATGCGAACCTTCTCCGGTGCGACGTTGAGGATCTTGGCCAGCGTCGCCTTGTTGCCGGACACGCCCTGCGTCGGCACCTGCAAGGTGAATCGCTCGCTCTTGCCGTCGAACGCGGCCAGCGCCACGCGCGGCTCCATCGACACCACGGCGACGCGGGTGTTGACGATGTCGAGCTTGGTCACGTGCGCCGCCTTGGCGAACGCTTCGTCGATCTTGGCCGTGTCGCCATAGTGGTAGTCGAGCGCGACGTTGTTCGGGATGTGATCATAGAGCTGCGGCGCGCCCGGCTTGGTCGCCTCTTCGGCATTGGTGACAGCGGGCAGGGGCTCGATATCGACCTCGACCGCTTCGGCCGCGTCGCGGGCCTGCGCCGCGGTCTCCGCCACCACGAAGGCGACGGGATCGCCGACGAAACGCACCTTGTCGGTGGTCAGTGCGGCGCGGTTGGTTTGCAGCAGAGGCGAACCGTCCCGGCTCTTCAGCGGCAGGCCGCAGGTGAACGGGCCGTAAGCGGCCGCCGCCAGGTCGGCGCCGGTCCAGACGCCGAGCACGCCCGGCATGGCCTTGGCTGCCGTGGTGTCGATGCCCTTGATGATGCCGTGAGCGTGGCTGGAACGCACGATCCAGGCATGCGCCTGGCCGGGCAGGTTGAAATCGTCGGTATATTTGCCGTGCCCGCGCACCAGCGTGTCATCCTCCTTGCGCCGAACCGGCTGCCCGACGCCGTATTTCTGCAGCGCAATTGCGTTTTCGAGGGAGGCGGGGGAGGTGTGATCTTGCATGGATGAGGACCCAACGGGCTGGATTGGTCGCAAATGCGGGCTGTTCCCAGATAGTGCAGCGCCCGCGGCCGGACAACGGTTGATTAGGAATGGTGCATCACGCCTGACGGAGGGGCTGTTGCGCCGGCGCTATCCACTGATAATGTCTCGGGAAAGAGAACTTCCATCTGGGCCGGTTCGGCCAGCGGAAAGACATTTGAATGATCAATGACACGCGGCTGCGGGAGAGTCCCACGCCGCGCGGGAACCTGGAGCCCGGCTTGCGTCCGGGTCTGGACGTCGCGACCACAGCCTGCGCCAGCCATGGCAGCAGCGTGTATGCGGCCCTGGACCTCGGAACCAACAATTGCCGGCTCCTGATCGCCTGTCCGTCGGGCGACAGTTTTCGCGTGGTCGACTCGTTCTCGCGCATTGTCCGGCTGGGCGAGGGCATCTCGACCACCGGCTGCATCAGCGATGCGGCGATGGATCGGGCGATTGCCGCCCTTTCGATCTGCCGGGACAAGATCCAGTCGAAGAAGGCGCGGCGCCTGCGCCTGATCGCGACGGAGGCCTGTCGGGCGGCGGCCAATGCCGAAGGGTTCCGCAGCCGGGTGGCGGCGGAGACCGGCATCGAGCTCGAGGTGATCGACCGCGAGACGGAGGCGGCGCTGGCCGTCAAGGGCTGCGCGCCGCTGCTCGATCCTGGCGGGCGCGGGGCGATCCTGTTCGACATCGGCGGCGGTTCCAGCGAGCTGGTCCGGATCGAGCGTGATCCGTCGGATCGCAATGCCGAGCCGCGCATCAAGGCCTGGATGTCGATCCCGCTCGGGGTCGTGACCTTGGCCGAGCGCTTCGGGGGTCGTGACGTGACGCCGGAGATCTACACCGCCATGGTCGATGCGGTGGCCGAGCATGTCGGTCCGTTCGCGGCCGAGAATGGCGGCGATCTCGCCGGCATGCATCTGCTCGGCACCTCCGGCACGGTGACGACGCTCGCGGGCATTCATCTCAACCTCGCGCGCTATGATCGTCGTCGCGTCGACGGCATCTGGATCAACGATGCCGACATCACGACGACCATCGGCAAGCTCCTGGCCATGAGCTACCAGGAGCGCGCCGAGAACAATTGCATCAGCATCGACCGCGCCGACCTCGTGCTGGCCGGCTGCGCCATTCTCGATGCCATCCGGCAATCCTTCCCGCTGCCGCGGCTGCGCGTCGCCGATCGCGGCCTGCGCGAGGGCATGCTGGTCGAAATGATGCGCGAGGACGGCGCGCTCAGGACGGCGTAAACTCTTCACCCTGCCCTGGAGGGGGAGGGTCGTCTCGCATGGAGCGCAGCGAATGGGAGTCGGGGTGGGGTGAGCCCCACGGGCAGTCTTTCCGTGGCTCACCCCACCCCGATCGCTCGCTTCGCTCCCGATCGACCCTCCCCCTCCAGGGGAGGGTGAACCAAATAGTGGCTGTCGGACCTTGATCATCGACCGATCTTACGTCGTCGGCATCCGGTCACGACCATCGAGAAACACATGGCAAAAGACACCACCGGCCGCATGCATGTGCAGGTCAAGACCGGGGGCAAGCGCAAGCTGTCCTCGAAACTCTGGCTGGAGCGGCAGCTCAACGATCCCTATGTGGCCCAGGCCAAGCGCGACGGTTATCGCTCGCGCGCCGCCTACAAGCTGCTCGAGATCGACGACAAGCATCACCTGCTGAAACCCGGCATGACCGTGGTCGACCTCGGCGCTGCGCCCGGCGGCTGGAGCCAGATCGCGGCGCGGCGGGTCGGCGCCGAGGCGGGCAAGGGCAAGGTGATCGCGATCGACCTGCTGGAGATGGGCGAGATCCCCGGCGTGACGTTCACCCAGCTCGACTTTCATGCCGCTGACGCGCCCGAGAAGCTCCGCGCGACGCTCGGCGGCCGCGCCGACGTCGTGATGTCCGACATGGCGGCCAACACCACCGGCCATCGCAAGACCGACCAGCTGCGCATCGTCGGCCTCGTCGAGCTCGCCGCGCATTTTGCCGGCGAGGTGTTGAAGCCGGGCGGCGCGTTTCTCGCCAAGACGTTCCAGAGCGGCGCCGACGCCGAGCTGCTGGCGCAGCTCAAGCGCGATTACGCCAGCGTCCGTCACGTCAAGCCGGCTGCCAGCCGGCAGGGTTCCTCCGAGCGCTACGTGCTGGCGATGGGCTTTCGCGGCGGAGAGCAGACCGACCTGTTGTAATGGCGTCATTGCGGCTTTTGCGCCCTGGCGATACAGAGCAGGGGCAATCACCGTCTCGGGAATCGGCCTGGGCCGGCGAGACGTCGAGTCCGGAGGTCCTGCATGCGTGTCCTCAACTGGAGCGCCCTCGTGCTGGGTTTGGCGGTCGGGTCCGTCCTGTCGGGCGCTGCTCACGCCCAGGCCTACGATCCGCGCTATCCCGTGTGCATGAAGGTCTATGAAGGCGGCCGGTTCGGCGGTGGCGAGTGGATCGACTGCAGCTATACGTCGCTGCCGCAATGCCGCGCGACCGCGTCGGGCCGGGCGGCGATGTGCGACCTCAATCCCTTCTATGCCCCGCCGCAGCCGCCACCGCGCCGCGCGCATCGCCGGCATCACTGAAACATTTCATGACGGAACGGCCGTTGCCGTGCCGCGCGATCAAGCTCAGGATCCGGGACCTCATCGCAATCGGGCTGCCGCAATGCCGCATCGTTCTATCATTTCGCTCGTGATGCTCCTGCTGCTGCTGCCCGCGGTTGCGATGGCCGCGCCGTCGCACAAGCGCAAGGCGCACCGCTGGCAGGGCTACGGCTTCCTGCCGGGCTACAAGCAGCCGCCGAACAACAGCCTGCCGCTCTATGCCGACAAGGAGGCGATGCGTAACGGTCCGCCACGCGGCAGCCGTCGCCACTGGTATATCGACGGCACGCCGAAATACATGCTCTACAACGGCGAGTGGCACTATTTCGGCCGTCCCGGCTTCTACCGCGGCCAATACAATGGCGGCAGCTTCGGTCCGTGCTGGACACGGACCCCGATCGGGATGGTGTGGACCTGCGGATAGTCTCCGCGATCCAGAATTCGCTGCCGCATTGCGCAACCGCTGCGGGCGCGCAGGCTGGTCCGATGGCCCGGATGCGCGCGACAACCATTCCTGTCTGGACAGGGGCCGGGTTTCCCGCTGAAATGTCGCACCTCTGAGCCAAGAACCTGAGAGCCAAGAGAAGAAGCGCGAGCCGCTCGTTCGGCCCACCGTGGAGGATTGCCTTGAATTCGTTCCGTACGCGTCTGTTCGGCGCAGCCATCGTGTTGACGTCGCTGGCCGGTGCTCCGGCGATTGCCCAGCAGCTCGAGCTCAAGGTGATGGCGCCGGCCGCGCCCGGCGGCGGCTGGGACCAGACGGCGCGCGCGATGCAGCAGGCCTTCGTCGCATCCGGCGTGGCGCGCAGCGTCCAGGTCACCAATGTGGCGGGGGCGGGCGGCACGGTCGGCATCGCGCAATTCGTCAACGGCGCCAAGGGCGACGGCAACCAGCTGATGGTCAACGGCTTCGTCATGGTCGGCGCGCTCGCCATGAACAAGTCGCCGGTGACCCTGGAGCAGGTGACGCCGATCGCGCGGCTGACCGAGGAGATCCAGGTCATCGTCGTGCCGGCCAATTCGCCGATCAAGACGGCGCAGGATCTCGCGACGGCCCTGAAAGCCGACATCGCCAAGGTCACGTTCGCGGGCGGCTCTGCGGGCGGCGTCGATCACGTGATGGCCGCGCTGTTCGCGGGCGCCATCGGGGCCGATGCCAAGAAGGTCAACTACATCCCGTTCTCGGGCGGCGGCGAGTCGCTGGCGGCCATCCTCGGCGGCAAGGTCACCGCCGGCATTTCCGGGCTCTCCGAGTATGACGGGCAGATCAAGAGCGGCAAGCTGCGCGCGATCGGTGTGTCCTCCGAGAACCGCATTCCCGGTGTCGACATCCCGACCTTCAAGGAGCAGGGCATCGACCTCGTGCTCGCCAACTGGCGCTCGGTCGTGGCCGCGCCCGGCATCACGCCCGAGCAGAAGAAGACGCTCAGCGAGGCCGTCGAGAAGATGGTCAAGTCGGATGCGTGGAAGGAAATCCTGAAGCAGAAGGGCTGGGATGACGCCTACCTTCCGGGCGACGCATTCGCCGAGTTTCTCAAGAAGGAGAACGTCCGCGTCACCGACGTGCTGAAGTCGGTCGGTCTCGTCAAATCATGACCGACGGCGTCGGCACGGAAGCTCCGGCGCGCGGCGTCGACAAGGCCGGCATCGTGATCGCGGCGCTGCTCGCGGCGGTCGCGCTGGTGCTGGTCTACGATGCCAATCAGATCCCTGCGACCACGATGTACGGCATGGGGCCGCAGGTGATGCCGGTGGTGATCGCGATCGGGCTCGGCATTTTGGCGCTGGCCAATCTGATCGATGCCCTCAGGGGCAATCTGCCGCCTCGCGAGAGCTCCGATCCGTTCGCGGTGCTGCTGATCCTCGTCGGCCTCGCGCTGCTCATCGGCATCATCGGCTTCGGCGGCGGCTTCATCCTGGCGACGACGGCGCTGTTCGTCACGACATCGGCCGCGTTCGGCCGCCGCGCCTTCGTCATGGATCTCGTCATCGGCGCCGTGCTGACGACGCTCATCTACGTCGCCTTCGACCGTCTCCTCACCCTGAGCCTTCCCGCCGGTCCGCTCGAAAGATTGCTGTGATGGACACCTTCGCCGCGCTCGCGCATGGGATGGCGATCGCCGCCCAGCCCATGAACCTGCTGTATGCGCTGATCGGCGTCTTCCTCGGCACGGCGGTGGGCGTGCTGCCGGGCATCGGGCCGGCGCTGACCGTCGCGCTGCTGCTGCCGGTCACCTACAAGCTCGATCCCGGCGGCTCGCTGATCATGTTCGCGGGCATCTATTACGGCGGCATGTATGGCGGCTCGACCACCGCGATCCTGATCAACACGCCCGGCGAGAGCGCCTCGATGGCCACCGCGCTCGAAGGCAACAAGATGGCCAAGGCCGGCCGCGGCGGCCCGGCGCTGGCGACCTCGGCGATCGGCTCGTTCGTCGCAGGCACCATCGCCACCATCGGCCTGGCATTCCTGTCCCCCTATCTCGTCGACATCGCCGTGCGCTTTGGCCCTGAGGATTATTTCGCACTGATGTGCGTCGCCTTCATCACGGTCTCCGCGACCTTCGGCGACTCGCCGATCCGCGGCCTCACCAGCCTGTTCATCGGTCTGACGCTCGGCCTTGTCGGCATCGACAAGCTCACCGGACAGGCACGGCTCGCCTTCGGCGTGCCCGAGCTGCTCGACGGCGTCGAGGTGACGACGCTCGCAGTCGGCCTGTTCGCCGTCGGCGAAGCGCTCTACGTCGCCTCGCGCCGGCATCACACCGAGGAGAAGATCGAGGCCATCAAGGGCTCGCTGTGGATGACGCGCGAGGACTGGAAGCGGTCCTGGAAGCCCTGGTTGCGCGGCACCATGTTCGGCTTTCCGATCGGCGCATTGCCTGCGGGCGGCGCCGAGATTCCGACCTTCCTGTCCTATTCGACCGAGCGGCGGCTGACGAAATATCCGGATGAGTTCGGCAAGGGTGCGATCGAAGGCGTCGCCGGACCCGAAGCGGCCAACAACGCATCGGCCGCCGGCACGCTCGTGCCGCTGCTGACCTTGGGCCTGCCGACCTCGGCGACCGCCGCGATGATGCTCGCCGGCTTCCAGCAATACGGCCTCAATCCGGGCCCGCTGCTGTTTGCCGAGCGTCCGGATCTCGTCTGGGGCCTGATCGCGAGCCTGTTCATCGCCAACACGATGCTGCTGGTCTTGAACCTGCCGCTGATCGGCTTGTGGGTGCGGTTGTTGAAGATCCCGACGCCGTGGCTGTACGCCGGCATTCTCGTGTTCGCGACCATGGGCACCATCGCCGCAAAGCCGTCCGTGGTCGAACTGTCGATGCTGGCCGGATTCGGCGTGCTCGGCTTCCTGATGCGGCGCTTCGATTTCCCGATCGCGCCCGTCGTCGTCGGCCTCATCCTCGGGCCGATCGCCGAGAGCCAGTTGCGGCGCGCGCTGGCGATCAGTCTCGGCGACCCGATGACGTTGCTGCAATCGCCGATCTCGGCGACGCTGCTGGTCGTCGCGCTGATTGCGCTGATCGCGCCGTTCGTCCTGAAGGGCCTCGGGCGCTTCAAGGCGAATGAGGATTGAGGGAGGCCAGACCACCGGTTCGGTGCGGCCCATGATATGTGCGGTGGCGTCACTATGAGGCTCACGTTCATGGTCGTCTTGGCGGTGGCGCTGTTGGGCAGTGGGGGCGCGACGCAGGCTGAGGTTTCGTTCTGTCCGGGACTCATGAAAGCGGTTGCACCGAAGCTCGCGGCCCGGGAGGCGGTGTTCATTCGCAGCTATGAGCCAGCCGATGGCGATGGGGAATTGCCGCTTGGCCTGTCCACGACCGCTTTCGTCTACGACAACGCGCTCGCTGCGATCGCGCTTGTCGCATGCGGCCACGTCGATCAGGCGCGGACGATCGGCAACGCCCTGACGCATGCGATGTCCCATGATCGCAGCTTCGACGATGGCCGGCTGCGGAATGCCTATCGCGCTGGTCCCGTGGGTTCTGGGGCTGCGCTGCTGCCGGGCTGGTGGGACGATCGACACAAGATCTGGGGCGAGGATGCCGCACAGGATGGTACTGCGACAGGGAATGTCGCCTGGGCGGCGCTGGCGCTGCTGACCTTGCACCAGGCAACTGGAGAGGCGGCGTATCTGTCCGGCGCGCGGCAGCTGATGGACTGGATCCTCGGCCATGCCGCGAACGGGTCCGAGGGCTTCAGCGGCGGTTTTCACGGCTATGATCCGCAGCAGGTGCGGCTGACCTGGATGTCGACCGAGCACAACACCGACGTCTATGCGGTCGCCGCGTGGCTGGCACGCCTCACGTCGGAGCCGCGCTATCTGAACGCCGCCAAAGCGGCGCGGCGGCTGCTCGATCGCGCCTTCCAAGGCGATCACTTCCTGCTCGGCACCAAGCCGGACGGCAGCCTCGCCGACCGGAATCTCCTCGCGCTTGACGTTCAGCTCTGGCCTTGGATGGCGGTCCCGGATGCGCTCGACTGGCGCAAGGCACTCGGTTTTGCTGAACGAAATCTCGCCGTGGACAATGGCTTCGACTTCAACGGCGATCGCGACGGCGCCTGGGTCGAGGGCACGGCGCAAGCTGCGCTGGCCTATCGCATGGTCGGCGACAAGGCCGCAGCTCAGCGCCTGCTGGCGGGCATGCGCAACGACCGGACGTCCTCGGGGCTTCTCAACGCGACCCGCGGTGCGCGCGTGACCACGGGTCTGTCAATCGATCCGAGCGGGAACAGCACCATCCCCGATTTTTTCTATTTCAAGCGGCCGCATCTCGGCGCGACGGCCTGGGCGGTGCTGGCGGAGACCGGCTGGAACCCGTTCACCGGTGAACAGGTGCCCTGACGTTCCGAATATCGTTGCGCAACGACCCCCTTTGGCTCGCGAGCCTCGGTCAGGGGTGATTAAGACTAACATCAAAATGCCCGGTATCCGGCGCCGAAGACAGACGGCACCGGAAGGCCACGTGCGATATGTCTCGTTGGAGTGCCGCGCGGGCGTCGCAGGGACGATGGTCCGGACGCGCTGCGCGCAGGCAGGGCCTATCGGGCATGGATGCGGGAACGCAGAAAGCGACGGCTGACACCACGCGTATGGTGTGGATCGATTACGCGCGGGGCATCGGCGTGATCCTGGTCGTCTACGGCCATGTGCTCGGCGGCCTGGTGCGCCCTGGGATTTTTCCGGACGGGGCGCTCGCGCGCTGGATGGACTACACGCTCTACACGTTCCACATGCCGCTGTTCTTTTTCCTGGCGGGCTTGAACGTGCAGCACAGCCTGCGGCACGGCGCGCGCCCGTTCCTGAGCTCCAAGCTCTGGACCATCGCCTATCCCTACGTGCTGTGGTCGCTGATCCAGGGCGGGACCACGATGCTGCTGGCGCGGGATGCCAACATTCCGATCCATCCGAGCGATCTCGCGGCGATCTGGTATCGCCCGATCGCGCAATTCTGGTTTCTCTACGCGCTGATGCTCTGCCACCTGGTTGTGGTGATCGTTCCGTCGCGGACGGTCCTCGTATCGCTCGCCTTGGCCGGTTTCGCTGTGTTTCTGATGCTTCCTGTCCGTCCCGATCTCGCGCTGACCTTGCATCACCTGCCGTTCTATGTCGCTGGCCTGTACGGCGCCCGCCTGATGGCGGAATGGCGCCCGCGGGGCTGGCCGCTGCTGATCATGATTGCCGCAGCGTTCGCCGCTGCGGTGGCGCTCGGAGGTCATCTGTCGGGCATGGACGCCAACGGCCTCGCCTCGCTGCCGGCCTGCGTGCTCGGGATTGCCGGTACGGTCCTGTTCTGCCGGCTGCTCGACCCCGCGCATCACCGCTGGCTCGCCGCCGTCGGCGTCGCGTCGATGACGATCTATGTGCTGCACATCCTCGCCGGCTCGGGCATGCGCATCATCATGCTCAAGGCGCACATCCCGACATGGCCCTGGCTCTATCTGTTGGCCGGAACCGCGGCGGGTATCGTGCTTCCTCTGATCGCCCATGTGGTCTTGCAGCGACTGCATCTGCTCGCGCTGTTTGGACTGGCGGCGCCTGCCAGGCGCAAGGCGCAATCTGCGGCGATCGCGCCGCGTGTCGCGTCCGATCAGGCCCCGGTCTGATGCTGCTGTCGGCCGACGGCGGGCTGGGACTGGCCGGCCGTCTGGTCGCTCGGGCAGGCCATCGCGACCAGCATCCAGAACAGCGCCGACACTTCGCCCGAAGAGATGCTGGTGAGCGGCAGCTGGATCAAGAGCGCGCTGATGGCGAGCGCGCCGAGCACGACGCCCTCGCGCGTCGGCAGCCGCCAGGCGGCGGCGGTGGCCGTGAGACCAACCCAGATGTAGGCCGCGAGGCAGATCAGCCCGACCGGGATGCCCATCGTCACCCAGCTTGCGATGATCTGGCCGTCGATCGGCATCGCGCCGGCGACGCCGACGTCTGTGATGGTGAAGCCGGATCCCAGCACCATGCTGTTCGGCGCGTTCCACAGCATCACGAACTCGTCGAGTCGCTCGCTGCCGCTGCTGTCCTGCGACACGCTGCCGAGCGACTCGAAACGGGAGGTGATGACATCCGCAAACGGCGTGAACAGCACGGTGACGACCACCGCGGCCAGCAGCCCGATCGTCAGCGACAGAGAGCGCGTTCGCGTCGCGGGGAAGAACAGGCAGAACAGGACGCCGACGGCGAGCGTGATCCAGCTGGTGCGATAGAGCGACAGCAACAGGCCGAGCGCCGCCGGCGCCATCGCGATCATCGCCAGCCAGCCCGGCCGCAGGAAGCCGACCAGCAGCAGGCCGGTGGCCGTGAAGGTCGCATAGCTGGCAGGTCCGTTCATCGTGCTGAACACGCGCACCATGTAGGGCAGCGGATAGCCGGCGGAGGTGATGCTGGCATTCACCATCCAGAACCGATCCCAGTTTTGCGGATCGACATATTGCCAGATGCCATAGAGGCCGGTGAGCGGCAACACGATCATGAACACGCGCGTGATCGCATCGATCAGCACAGTGTCGGATCGGGCCTGCTGCTGCAGTGCGATCGCGTAGAGCACCGGCGCGGCCCATTTCATGCCGCCATTGGCGGCATTGAACCAGTCGTTCTGGAACATCGACAGCGCGCCGCCGTAGAGGATGCAGGCCAGGATGATGAACGGCGGCACCAGCCACGAATTGCTCGGTCCGGTTCTGCCCGCGGGCGAGAGGATCAGGCTCGGGATCGGCATGAGGATGAACAGCAGCGGGCCGCTCAGCATGATGCCCGAGGAGTCGAAGCCTGCGGAGATGTCGACCAGGCGACGCACGAACGGGGCAAAGGCGAACATGATGATCGCCGACTGCACGTGAGCGGTGGCGCTGCGACGCCACGCAAACCAGCCGGCGGCGGCGCAGCCGAGGATGAAGGCCGGTCTGACCAGTCCGCCGAGGACGGGACCGGCGAGAGCCGCTGCCAACAGCAGAAGCACTGTCGGCCAACAATCCATCGCCAGGGCGGCGAGCGGTTGCGCGTCGATTCGGCTTTCCTTCATGGTGGCAGACTATAATGGAAAAGCCTGTGTCCGACCTCTCCTCGCACGAGCGTCTCGGATTGTCCTGCCTCACAACCCCCGTCATTCCGGGGCAAGGCCGCAGGCCTTGAACCCGGAGTCTCGAGATTGTCTGGCGTCGACCATGTCGAGATTCCGGGTTCAATCCTCAACGCATAGACGCTTCGCGGCTGCGCATTGAGGATTGCCCCGGAATGACGGTGAGCAACGTGATCGTCCGATTCCTCGTTACATGGTAGCCGAACTCTCCCTGTCGATTGGGCTGGAGCTGATGCGAAGCATATTGATGTCAATCGTTGCCGGGCTCGGGTTGGTCTCTTTGCCCGCCACGGCCGGTGCGGCGGAGGTGCTGCCGCCACGCGATGTCTGCCAGCCGACCACCGCGGCCAAGTCGCGCGACGGCAATTGTGCTGCTTGCGCCGTCGGCGCGATCTCGACGCGACCGAGCTTTCAGGCGCTGGTGGCGCAGGTGCGCGCGCGCCGCGCCGCCTTCGACGACATCGATCGCCGCATCGACGGCGCAAGTGGCGACCCGGAGGTGCAGAGCCTGCTGAAGGAGCGCAAGCTCGCGCAGGCACTGTACGGGTCGGATGCGGATTTCATCGCGGGCGGCAACGCCTCGCGTTGTCTCCTGCCTGACAACGAGGAGGCGCGCAGCGCGGCCACGCCGGTTCCCTGCAATGCCATTCCCCGCGACGGGCTGGTGGTGCTGCTGACCGCAGGGCAGTCGAACATCTCCAATGGCGGCGCGCCGGATCAAGGCGGGAAGCTCTATCAGCCGCGTCACCGCTTCTACAATTTCAACCGCTTCGACGGCCGCTGCTATGTGGCCCGCAATCCTTTGCTGGGCACGACAGGCGACGGCGAGAACGTCGCCACGCGGCTCTCGGACGAACTGATCGACCGCGGGCTTGCGAAGACGGTGGTGATCGCGCCCGCCGCGATCGGAGGCACCTATGTCGAGGAGTGGCGCGCCCGCGGCGGCAAATATTTCGAGGTGCTGCTTTCGACGTTGGCCGGCTTGCGCGACGCCGGTCTCGAGCCGAGCGCCGTGCTCTGGCATCAGGGCGAGAGCAACGCCTTTGCGTTCTCGACCAATGGCGCGGAGGACGGCACGCAGTTGCAGGTCAGCGCGACGATGAAGGAGGCGGCGCGGCTGTCCTATTTGCGCAACGATCTCGAGATCATCGCGGGCTTGCGCGCGGCCGACGTGACCGCACCGATCTTCATCGCCAAGGCGACGCTCTGCGGCAGCATTCCTGACGAGATCATCCGTTCCGCGCAGGCAGCCGTGCCGAACCCCTCGCTCGGGGTTTATCCCGGTCCGGACACCGACCAGATCGGGCTGCCGCTGCGCCACGACCGCTGTCACATGAGCCGCGCCGGCACCGAGCTGCACGCAAAGATGTGGGCCGATCGCCTGGCCGACTACTGGAAGTCCGCCCCGCGGAAGCCCTGAGCCGCGGCACTCAGCCGAGCTTCTGATCGCGCGCGTCGTGCGTGGTCTCGCTGGCCGACTTCGTCGCAGCCTTCTCGACGCCTTTCTCGGCGCCCTTGCGGCTGGCGATGGCCGCGACCTTGCGGCCCGAGATCTCGCTGCCGGCGTCATCCGGCATCTGCCAGAAGAAGAATGACGACAGCGCCGAGGTGATGGCGACGACGATGAAGGCCGGGGCGAAGGAGGCGGCGGTGAGCTCGCTCGCGCCATGCGCCCACATCGTCGTTTCAACTGAAAATGCGCCGACCGCGACGCCGGCCGAGATCGCGAGCTGCTGGTTGACGCTGGTGAGCGTCGTGGCGCGGCTCATCTGCGCGGTCTCGACCTCGGCATAGGCCACCGTGTTGATCGCGGTGAACTGCAGCGAGCGGAAGAAGCCGCCGACGAACAGGATGATGACGATCAGCAAGAGCGGCGTCGCCGGCGTGAACAGCGCGCAGGCGGCGAGAAAGACCGAGCTGACGACGGCGTTGACCGTCATGAGGTGACGGAAGCCGAAAGCCTTGATCAGCCGCGCCGCCAGCGCCTTCATGCCCATGGCGCCGGCGGACGAGCCGAAGGTGACGAGGCCGGACTGGAACGGCGACAGGCCGAAGCCGAGCTGCATCAAGAGCGGCAGCAGGAAGGGCAGGGCGCCGATGCCAAGCCGGAACATGAAGCCGCCGACGATCGAGGCGCGCAACGTCGGCAGGCGCAGCAGCGAGAAGTCGAGCACCGGCGAATTGGTCCGCCAGGAATGGCGGACGTAGAGCGTCATCGAGATCGCGCCGATCGCGACGAGGCTGCCCACCACCGACCATGGCAGCAGGTTGAGCCCGGCGACGGAGAGGCCGAAGGCGAGACCGGCGAGGCCGATGCCGGCGAGCACCATGCCATAGAGGTCGAACGGCTCGGGATTGTCGCTCTTGATCGGATCGATGAAGCGCAGCGCCATGATGATGCCGACGATGCCGATCGGGATGTTGATCAGGAAGATCCAGTGCCAGGAGAAATAGGTTGTGATGAAGCCGCCGACCGGCGGCCCGATCACCGGGCCGATCAGCGCGGGGATCGTGACCCAGGCCATCGCGCCGACCAGCGCGCTCTTGTCGACGGAGCGCAGCAGCACGAGGCGTCCGACCGGGGTCATCATCGCGCCGCCCATGCCCTGCAGGATGCGCGCGAAGACGAAGTTCTCGACGGAATTGGCGAGCGCGCAGCCGATCGAGCCGATCATGAACACCGCGACGGCGCTCGAGAACACGCGGCGCGCGCCGAACCGGTCGGCGGTCCAGCCGCTCGCCGGGATGAACACCGCGAGCGACAACAGATAGGACGTGATCGCGAGCTTCAAGGTCAGCGGGCTGGTGCCGATATCCCTGGCGATCGCCGGCAGCGAGGTCGCGATGACCGTGGAGTCCATGTTCTCCATGAACAGGGCGGTGGCGACGATCAGCGGAATGATTCGTTGCTTGTTCATCGAATCCTGGGGAGGGGCAGGAGGCCGGCGCGGCGGCTTTAACACCCTGCGACGAACGGGGCCATTGCGTGGGCGGCATGGCCCCCCAAATGCAGCGCGACGCTGTCGCGTCCTGCGTTTTGGGAGATGTGCCGATGATCTACCTGCTCGCCGCTCTGGTGCCGCCGCTGGGTCTGCTGTTCAACGGGCAGCCGTTCGCGGCCATCTTCAACCTGCTGCTGTGTCTGGTCTGCCTGGTGCTCGGCCTGTTCTTCCACGTGCTGCTGCTGGTGCCCTCGGCGCATGCCCTGATCGCCGTGCACATGCGGCGCGAGGACCGGCGCCACCGCGAGGTGGTCGACGCCATCCGCCGCTACGGGCCGCCGCCGGGCGCCTGGCGCTAACGGCGGAACTTCTGCCCCGGAATCGGGGCTTTGGCGACCTTTTGTTGCGCATCAGGGGCCGATCCAGGCCGTCTTTCGCAATCGCGGGAGGAGGGCGGATCGGCCCTTTGATTCGTCACAGGCCCATGCTATCGACCCGCGTCAACCCCACCGATGGGCTCCGATTCGACGGCGAGGCATGGTCTCGCCGGCGGCGCCGCTCATCCTTAGATCCCATCGCGGCCGTTACGGCCGCAGACAAGGAGTTGACGATGGCGACCGTGCAGACACTTCGCGAAGCCTTCACCTTCGACGACGTGCTCTTGAAGCCGGGCCTGTCCGATGTGCTTCCCTCCGAGGTCGACATCCGCTCGCGCGTGACGCGCGAGATCCCGCTGAACATTCCGATCATGGCGTCCGCCATGGATACCGTCACCGAGGCGCGCATGGCGATCGCCATGGCTCAGGCCGGCGGTGTCGGGGTGATCCACCGCAATTTCGATCCCGAGGGCCAGGCCGCCCAGGTGCGCCAGGTCAAGAAGTTCGAATCCGGCATGGTGGTGAACCCGCTGACGATCTCGCCGGACGCGACGCTGGCCGACGCGCTGGCGCTGATGAAGGACTACGGCTTCTCCGGCATTCCCGTGGTGACTGGCGGCAGCAAAGGCATTCCCGGCAAGCTGGTCGGCATCCTCACCAACCGCGACGTGCGCTTCGCCACCGATCCGCGGCAGAAGATCTCCGAGCTGATGACGCATGAGAACCTCGTCACCGTGCGCGAGGGCGTCGGCCAGGACGAGGCCAAGAAGATCCTGCACAAGCACCGCATCGAGAAGCTGCTCGTCGTCGACGATCAGTACCGCTGCGTCGGCCTGATCACCGTGAAGGACATGGAGAAGGCGGTCGCCCATCCGCTCGCCTGCAAGGACGCGCAGGGGCGGCTCCGCGTCGCCGCGGCGACCACCGTGGGCGAGGGTGGCTTCGAGCGCACCGAGAAGCTGATCGAGGCCGGCGTCGACCTCGTCGTGGTCGACACCGCGCACGGCCATTCCTCGCGCGTGCTGGAAGCGGTCAACCGCATCAAGCGCATCTCCAACGCGGTGCAGGTGATCGCCGGCAACATCGCCACCCGCGACGGCGCGCAGGCGCTGATCGATGCCGGCGCCGACGCCGTCAAGGTCGGCATCGGCCCGGGCTCGATCTGCACCACGCGCATCGTCGCCGGCGTCGGCGTGCCGCAGCTCACCGCGATCATGGATGCGGTGGAAGCCGCCAAGAAGGCCGACGTGCCCGTCATCGCCGATGGCGGCATCAAGTTCTCCGGCGATCTCGCCAAGGCGCTCGCCGCCGGCGCCGACGTCGCCATGGTCGGCTCGCTGCTCGCCGGCACCGACGAGACCCCCGGCGAAGTGTTCCTGTGGCAGGGCCGCTCCTACAAGGCCTATCGCGGCATGGGCTCGGTCGGCGCGATGGCCCGCGGCTCGGCCGATCGCTACTTCCAGCAGGACATCAAGGACACCTTGAAGCTCGTGCCGGAAGGCATCGAGGGCCAGGTGCCTTACAAGGGCCCGGTCGGCAACGTCATGCACCAGCTCGCCGGCGGCCTGCGCGCCGCCATGGGCTATGTCGGCGCCAAGACGCTGGAAGACTTCCACGCCAAGGCCGAGTTCGTCCGCATCACCGGCGCCGGCCTGCGCGAAAGCCACGTCCACGACGTGACCATCACGCGCGAGAGCCCGAACTATCCGGGCGGGGCGTAAGCCAAGCGCTTGCCGCCACACGCCCGTCATTCCGGGGCAGCGCAACGCGCAACGCGCGGCGCGCTGAACCCGGAATCTCGATATTGTCTTGCACGACCACTCTCGCACCTCACCTCTGGATTCCGGGTTCGCGCTGACGCGCGCCCCGGAATGACGGAGGAGAGAGCATCACTCCCTCAGCAAGCATAAGAACATCAGGAGGAAACACCATGTCCCAAGCCAAGCGCATCGTGCTCGCCGCACGTCCCGTCGGCGAGCCCAAGCCGTCCGATTTCCGCCTCGAGGATTATGCCGTGCCAACGCCCGGCGCCGGCGAGGTGCTGCTGCGCACGATCTGGCTGTCGCTGGATCCCTACATGCGCGGGCGCATGAGCGATGGGCCGTCCTATGCCCAGCCGGTGCCGGTCGGCGGCGTGATGGAAGCGGGGACGGTGTGCGAGGTGGCCGCGTCCAACAATCCCGGTTTCAAGCCCGGCGACATCGTGCTGGCCCGCGCCGGCTGGCAAACGCATGCGATCTCCGACGGCCGTGGTCTCGCCAAGGTCGACCCGAGCCTCGCCCCGATCTCGACCGCCGTCGGCGTGCTCGGCATGCCCGGCATGACCGCCTACACCGGTCTCCTTGACATCGGCCAGCCCAAGGCCGGCGAGACCGTCGTGGTCGCCGCCGCCTCCGGCGCGGTCGGCTCGGCGGTCGGGCAGATCGCCAAGATCAAGGGCGCCCGCGCCATCGGCATCGCCGGCGGCAAGGACAAATGCGACTATGTGAAAAAGGAATTCGGCTTCGACGACTGCCTCGATCATCGCGATCCCGATCTCGCGGCGAAGCTGAAGGAGGCCTGCCCCAAGGGCATCGACGTCTATTTCGAGAATGTCGGCGGAGCGGTGTTCGAGGCGGTGTTCCCGCTGTTCAACGCCTTTGCCCGCATGCCCGTCTGCGGCCTGATCGCCCACTACAACGACACCCAGTCGGCCTCGCCGAAATGGGCCGGCGCGCTGATGCGCAACGTGCTGACCAAGCGGCTCCTGATCCGCGGCTTCATCGTCTCCGACTTCGCCTCCCGCCATGGCGACTTCCTCAAGGACATGTCGGCCTGGGTCCGCGACGGCAAGGTCAAGTACAAGGAGCACGTCACCGAGGGCCTGGAGAACGCGCCGGAGGCGTTCATGGGCCTGCTCAAGGGCGCCAATTTCGGCAAGCAGCTCGTGCGGGTCGGGCCGGATAAAGCCTGAGCCACACTTGATGTGAAAGTTCAGCGGAGCCGTAAAATCACGGGAACCACAGCCCCTTATCGGGAGTCCTGATGGAACCGGTTCATCCAGAGGGCCCGGCAGCATGCCGGGCCTTCGCCATTCCAAGGGGGATTTTCGATGTCGCTGCCCATGGTGCTGCTGCCCGTCTTCGTCGAGGTCGCGCTCACCTTTGCGCTATTGTTCTGGAACAAGAAGCGCGGCCAAGCCACGGACGCCGCCGATGAATTCGGCCTACCGACCCTGTTCTATGCCTTGATCGCGATTGCGCTGCCGCTGCGCCATGCCGATCTGGTGATCGTGCTGCTGTCCTGGGTGTTCGTCGTCACCCGCTTCGTCAATGCCGGCTTTATCCGCGGGGCAGATAAGCGCGGGCTGGCCTGGACCGCCTCGGCCCTGGTGCTGCTGGCGATGTGGCTGTATTTCGCCCTGAAGATGCTTCTCCTGATCTGAGACTGGATTCCTGAATGACCCCCGCCGCCCGGCTGTCCGCCGCCATCGACATCATCGAGTCCATCGAGTCCCTCAGGGCGCCGGCGGCCAAGGCACTGAAGGACTGGGGCACCAGCCACCGCTTCGCCGGCTCCGGCGACCGTGCCGCCATCGCCGGCCTGGTCTGGGACGTGCTCCGCCGCCGCGCCTCCAGCGCCTGGGTGATGGAGGACGATACCGCGCGGGCGCGGGTGCTCGGAATGCTCAAGCTCGAGCGCGGCCTGGACGTGCCGACCATTGCCGCGATGTGCGACGGCAGCCGCTTCGCCCCGCCGCCGCTCTCAGTGCAAGAGGAAAAGGTGCTGGCCTCGCGCACCACCGAGGGCGCGCCGCCGCCTGTCGCCGGCGACTATCCCGACTGGCTCGACCCGTATCTCGCCGCCGTGTTCGGCGACGACCGCGTCGCGGAGGCCATGGCGATGGCCAGCCGCGCGCCACTCGACCTGCGCGTCAATTCGCTGAAGGCCAAGCGCGACAAGGTGCAGGCCTCGCTGAAGCATCTCGGCGCTCAGCCGACGCCCTGGTCGCCGCTCGGCCTGCGCATCACGCTCGGCGCCGACGCCCGCAATCCCGGAATCCATGCCGAGGAGGATTTCATCAAGGGCGCAATCGAGGTCCAGGACGAGGGCTCGCAGCTCGCAGCACTCTTCACTGCGGCCAAGCCCGGCGAGCAGGTCATCGACCTCTGCGCCGGCGCCGGCGGCAAGACCTTGGCGCTGGCGGCGATGATGGGCGGCAAGGGCCGCCTGATCGCCACCGACGCCGACAAGCGCCAGCTCGCCCCCATCCACGAGCGTCTCTCCCGCGCCGGCGTCCACAACGCCGAGATCCGCACCCCCAAGGGCGACGCCGACCCGCTCGCCGACATCAAGGCCTCGGCCGATCTGGTGGTCATCGACGCCCCCTGCACGGGCACCGGCACCTGGCGCCGCAACCCCGACGCCAAATGGCGCATGCGCCCCGGCGCGCTGGAGATCCGGTTGAAGGACCAGGCCGAGGTGCTGGAGCGCGCGGCGGCCCTGGTCAAGCCCGGCGGCCGCATCGCCTACATCACCTGCTCGGTGCTCCAGCCGGAAAACGGCGACCAGGTGCGGGCGTTCGTCTCCCGCCACCCCGAATTCACCATCCAGCCCCCCGACCAGACCGCCACCGTCCTCTGGGACAAGGCCGAGGTGTTCGCCGAGGCCGCGCTGAAGTCGGAAGAAGGCTTGCTGATGACCCCCCGCCGCACGGGGACGGATGGATTCTTCGTGTCGGTCTTGAAGAAGCAGGCCTAGCCCTTTCCGCCGTCCGAAAGTCTCTCCGCCGTCCAAGCTCTTTCCGCCGTCATTGCGAGCGAAGCGAAGCAATCCAGAGTTCCGCCCGCCACCCTGGATTGCTTCGCTACGCTCGCAATGACGCGGGGCAGGCAGTTGGGCCAATCCACTCGCAAGAGCGGGGCAAGCGGCCGCGGCACCCTCCGCTGTCGTCCTCCGCGAAAGCGGGGGACCCAGTATTCCACCGCCGGCCGTGGCCGGCCGAGATGTCGCGGCGTACTGGATACCCCGCTTGCGCGGGGGATGACGCCCTTCCCCCACCAACGGTGTCATTCCGGGACGCGCCCCTTGGCGCGGGCCCGGAATCCATACTCCCGATCGTGGTTATGGATTCCGGGCTCGCGCTCCGCGCGCCCCGGAATGACGGGGAGGACAAGGCGTCGGCTCCTTCCAAGGGTTGCGGGACTCGTGCTCTCGGCGTAATTCCTTGCCATGACAGCCCAAGACAAAACCAGCGCCAACACCCCGACCGCCGCCGCCACCGACACCTCCGTGGCCGCGCTCCACGACAAGATCCTGATCGTCGATTTCGGCAGCCAGGTCACGCAGCTGATCGCGCGCCGGGTGCGCGAGGACGGCGTGTATTGCGAGATCGTGCCGTTCCAGAAGGCGGAGGCCGCCTTCCGGCAGATGAACCCGAAGGCCGTGATCCTCTCCGGTGGCCCCGAATCCGTCCACGAGGAAGGCTCGCCGCGCGCCCCGCAACTGATCTTCGATTCCGGCGTCCCCGTGATGGGCATCTGCTACGGCCAGATGACGATGGCCGCCCAGCTCGGCGGCACCGTCGAGGGCGGCCACCACCGCGAGTTCGGCCGCGCCGACGTCGAGGTCAAGACCTCGAGCCTGCTGTTCGACGGCGTCTGGCAGCCGGGCGAGCAGCACCAGGTGTGGATGAGCCATGGCGACCGCATCACGCAGATGCCGCCGGGCTTCTCGGTCGCCGGCGTGTCGCCGAACGCGCCCTTCGCCGTGATCCAGGACGAGACGCGCAAATATTACGGCCTGATGTTCCACCCCGAAGTGGTGCACACGCCCGACGGCGCCAAACTGATCCGCAACTTCGTCCGCAACATCGCCGGCCTCGGCGGCGACTGGACCATGCATGCCTTCCGCGAGGAGGAGATCAAGAAGATCCGCGCCCAGGTGGGCAAGGGCAAGGTGATCTGCGGCCTCTCCGGCGGCGTCGACTCTGCGGTGGCCGCGGTGCTGATTCACGAAGCGATCGGCGACCAGCTCACCTGCGTGTTCGTCGATCACGGCCTGCTCCGCCTCAACGAGGCCGAGACCGTCGTCGATCTCTTCAGGCACCACTACAACATCCCGCTGGTGCATGTGGACGCCTCGAAGCTGTTCCTCGGCGAGCTCGCCGGCGTCACCGACCCGGAGCAGAAGCGCAAGACCATCGGAAAGCTCTTCATCGACGTGTTCGAGGCCGAGGCCAAGAAGATCGGCGGCGCCGATTTCCTGGCGCAGGGCACGCTCTATCCCGACGTGATCGAGAGCGTCTCCTTCACCGGCGGCCCCTCGGTGACGATCAAGTCGCACCACAATGTCGGCGGCCTCCCGGCGCGCATGAACATGAAGCTGGTCGAGCCGCTGCGCGAGCTGTTCAAGGACGAGGTCCGCGTCCTCGGCCGCGAGCTCGGCCTGCCCGACGTGTTCGTCGGCCGCCACCCGTTCCCGGGCCCCGGCCTCGCCATCCGCTGCCCCGGCGAGATCACGACCGACAAGCTCGACATCCTCCGCAAGGCCGACGCCATCTACATCGACGAGATCCGCAAAGCCGGCCTCTACGACACCATCTGGCAGGCCTTTGCCGTGCTGCTCCCCGTCAAGACCGTCGGCGTCATGGGCGACGGCCGCACCTACGACTACGTCGTCGGCCTGCGCGCCGTCACCTCGACGGACGGCATGACGGCGGACTTCTATCCGTTCGATATGAAGTTCTTAGGCAACACGGCAACGCGCATCATCAACGAGGTGAAGGGCGTGAACAGGGTGGTGTATGACGTGACGAGCAAGCCGCCGGGGACGATTGAGTGGGAGTAGGGCGTCAGCATACGCCCAATCTAACGCGCGGTCCGTTGGTGATCGACGGGCTGCCTGTCGTCAAGAAAATTAAGGCGCTTTTGCCTTGAGCAACTGTTCCGGAGAAACGATTGTAATCGTCCGCGAGGCGCGCGTAAGTGCGACATACAAGTCGTTTCGGCTTAGCTTTTCAGGCGCAATAATTATCGCGTGATCGAACTGGAGCCCTTTCACCAGCAGCGTGCTTCCCACAGAGCGTCGCCCCAGCCGGCGTCCGGCATGTCGCATCCTATTTTGCACGTGCCAAGCAGCGTCATCGAGAGACGAGTGCTCGCCATTCACCACTAGCTTGAGGGCCTTTATTGCAGCTGACAAAAGCTCTCGTCGAAAGGTGAAAACGTCGGGCTGCTTGCGTAGCTGCTCCAGCAATCGGAGCACGTGAGATAGGTTTTCTGAAGACAGAGCGTCCAGGGCTGCGCGCTCGGCTTCGGTGAGGGCCTTCCTCGGCTTCCATCCCGCGGCGAGACGTATCACCCGCCGTTCAAACTCTACCCTCCTCAAGCCAGACATGGCGCTATCTGCCAGATCAAGCACTACAGCCAGTTGATCCTTTCCTGTGCAGACCTGAACTCTGTCAATGAAGTTACTCAAGGCCTTGCAGGTCACGGGCTCGATCGCTGAGCATTTCAGCTTCTCTGCCAAGGATCCTCGTATCCGTTCGCTTGCTTTATCGCCGATAACGATTAGCGTTTCTGACCCTGCGAGCCGAACGGTTTTGCCGGCTATGATATTGGCTTTAACGAGGTCTTGGTGATCTGATGATTGAGGTTTGATCTGCGATACGCACCTCGGTGCCGACGTCAGGTCAACTTGGTTGAGTTGCTCCAACTGGTCGCGGATCCCAATCAGCCAAGCCCCTAACGCGTCATTTTGTACACGTTTCCATCGCCAGGGTTCTTGGAGAGTGCCAATATTTGGAAAGCTGCTCGTCACGGAAGTCCAGTCGATCAGCTTATCTTCTCGAAACCCGAAGATGGCTTGTAACGGGTCGCCGAATACGCAGGTCGGGAGATGTCGCGAAAGCGCGACAATCAAATCGTGCTGAGCTACAGTGCAATCCTGGTATTCGTCCACGAGTACTCTTTGATAGGATTGCTTAAGAACTCCAGAGATGAAGTTGCCTTCAACAAGGCGCTTTGCAGCGCTATAGACAGACGGCCAATTGTCGCTACGGGGCTCTGTAGTTGCTATGCCAGATCTCTGAGGGAATGCCGCAGCAAATCTTAGCGACCAGCCGGCAATGGTTTCAAGGTCCGCCCGCTGAAGATTGACGCCTTTTTCCCTAAATCGTTGACGTAGCGAATCGACCCCTGCAAGCGTATGCGTGAGGATGAGGCACTTAGGTGATCCAACTACGGATTTAACGACTTCGGCAATACAATCCGTCTTGCCGCAACCGGCTGGTGCGACGATAGATCCTTGGTATGAACCCAGGACCGACGTGATCAGGCACTCATTGTCCGCCATCAATCCACACTCTTATTTCCGAGATAGTTTTTGGAAAGATGCCTTTCAACTTTGCGAGATGCGGGCCAACATGTTTACGGCCGATCCATTCTGCTATTGCAATGTCCTTGAACATTCCGCGCTCACGGTCGTCTTTTTTGTTCTTTGGCCTCGCCTTAGCTAATTCGCCCATCGCGATCCTAACCGCTTCATCCGCGGCGGCCACTTGTAGTTCTGATACGGAGGCAAACCGTCGGCTAGGGTACTTGCTGAAGAAGCGGTCAAGGAATATTTTATCTGTCTCTTGGAATGCTGCTGCCGCTTTGATCAAGTCGGATACTGCTTCGGTTGGGAGGTCGCGAAACAGGTGATCTTCCGTAGCATAACCCGGTGCCCAGCGGAAAAGCGTCACGCCAAGCGCCTTTAAAGAAGTTAGTATGGTGCTGTCGTCAGGTTCGCAGTCGCTGTCAAGCAAAAGTCCGACTCTGTAGCCGAGAGATCGAAAGTAGCCGGCAATTAACGGAGAGAGTTGAATCCCTCCGCCGGAAATCGCTACGACGCCGGCTGTTGAAAATGGAAGGCGATCCTTCGTCACCCAGAAGTCGTCCAGCCCTCTCATCAGGCCTACCTCCGTTTTACCTTCGCAAACTAGGACGCTAGGAGCTAAATAAGCTTGCGGATTTGAGCGGGGCTGGGATTGTGGGTCCAATCTCTTGTACGGCTTGTTCGCTGCTACGATCGTTACTTTTCCTGTATCAGGGTCGCGCCTCACGACGTTAAGGTCACTGACGCCCAACTCTTGGAGTACAACGGGTGAGTGCGTGGTCATGAAGACTTGGGCCTTGGTTCTGCCTTCGACGGTCTCTTGCGTCAGCTGTCGAAGCAATCGAGATATTCGATGAGGTTCGAGTCCGTGTTCGACCTCGTCGATGAGAGCCACAGATGCTTTGGACCGGGCGCGATCTTGTAGCGCGGCGGTGAACAGTCGCGATGATCCGACGCCAAGTCGGCGTAGCGGTAGATTGTCGTCGTGAAGAGAAATGGCACCGCCCGACAGGCCGATCGCTTGAACGTCAAGCATTGCGTGAAGCTCGTTGCTTACGGGGACGCCAAGGGTTCGCGCCGCCTGCTTCGCTTCTTCGATCGTGTCTGCAAAAAGGCTCTTCGAATCTTTCGAGAACTCTTGGCGAGCGATACGTCCCGCTTCCGCTATGAGGCTGCGGGAGGCGCTCGCGCCTTTGGTTAGGTGATTGAGTACAGACTGCCGTCCCCAGCCCAGATGACGATCAGCATACGGTCCAAGGCGGCTCGGCGCGACGTCTTGACGATCCTGATAACCTAAGGTCCTTGGGCTTAATTCGCCCTGACGTACTCGGTCGTTGAAGAGTGTCCACTCTGCTTCTAGGGTGTGGTCGACCGTGAGCCTCACAGAAAGAGCATACTTGAGACCCTTTGCTTCGTCAGGCTCATCGTCTAGTGTTTTTTTGACTTCGTCCCATCCTCTTAAATAGTAGCCGTAGCGGTCCTCTTTGAGGAACTCCGCTGGTAGATCGGTAATCGTAATAGTGATAGCAATGGGATTGGTCTTTGGATCGACATCAAAGAAGTCGGTATCATCAAATGTCACGCCATTGCGCGGCGCGAATGTCAATTCGATAGCATCCAGAATGGTTGTCTTAGCAGAGTCACCCGGACCCACCAGACAATTAGTGCCGGGTGCAGGATCCCAAGCAAGCCGCTTAATCCCTCGAAAGTTAAAAATTTCGACGCGAATGATTCGCAAATTCATCCTCCAGTCTAATGGACGATGGATATCACGAAATTGCAACCGATGGTAGTTTACATCCTGATCTCGTTTAGTCGCGGCGAGCGACAGCAGTTCGGATCGTTTTAAATTGCCCGACGGGCAATCCTCGCACATCTCGCATGCATCAACTGCCCGTCGTGCCAGTTTGTCGCGCACTTTTCCCTTGTCACGTCGGGCAAATCACCTCCACATTCTCGGCCATCCCGGCTCGCTGAAGAGGGACGTTTCGCGATCGTCATGAAGCGTCGAGCCGGTGAGGCGACGGGCGCGTTGCTCTGCAGCCGGGTGTCAAAAGCCCGTGCGGACGAACGGAGCGAGGCGACGGCGAAGTGGCGTGGTCCTGGTCTCCCGACGCTGAGACC
The DNA here is from genome assembly GCF_032377575.1 of Bradyrhizobium sp. SZCCHNS2022. NCBI lineage: Bacteria > Pseudomonadati > Pseudomonadota > Alphaproteobacteria > Hyphomicrobiales > Nitrobacteraceae > Bradyrhizobium > Bradyrhizobium sp. SZCCHNS2022. The sequence goes on from NZ_JAUHHZ010000001.1 coordinate 1,372,542, forward strand.
AAGCCGGTGGTGATGATGATCCGCTGGTGACGGGGGCAAGACAGCCGGTCCCCGGGGAGAGCACCTATAAGTCGCAAAACCGTCGCGCAGGGAAGGCCGGATATTGGGCTGAACCTGTGGTTCTGCCGCGTGCTTATCTGCTGCACGCGGACCGCGGGTATCAGCCGATACCCGGTCTTCCCTGCGCCTCTTCTTCGATAGAAGAGGTCGATCGATCGCAAAGCTCGGGCGCATGCGGCCGCGAGGCGGCTCAGCCATGCCTGCTGTTTGAAACGTGGAGAAGTCTGCCGTGACGATGTCCCGCGCCGGTGCGGCACGGGAGCAGGGTCGTTGACGGTGCACAAGACCTCGAGCCTTTGGCGCCGCAGCTCATCCGGTCGGCGCGATCCAACAGCGCCGCCGCACGCCGTCTTCATCGCGACCTGTCGCGCCGCATCTCGTCCTGCCGCATCGGCATCGCGTCGATGCGCTTGAACAGCGCGTCGGCCGAAACAGGCGTGTCCGACGTGAAGGCCGTGTGGCCGTCCTTGCCGATCAGCGTGACCTTGAAGCGGCTGACCTCGCTGCCGAGCGCCGCGCGGAGCTCGCGAGAGGCGGCGCTGTCGTCAACGGCGTTGAGCAGCACGATCGCGCGCTCGGACATGCCGGCTTGGGCGGCGTCGTAGATCCGGCGCTGCTGCTGTGCTGCGGCGTCGTCGGGGCCGGTCACGACCAGGAGCCGGTTCTTCCATTTGTACCGGTCGAGCGGGGAGGCGTCACTCGGGTTGGGCATGGCGATGAATCCTGCGAGGATTGCGGTCGTGAGCAGATGCCGTCGCATGGTCGGGGTCTCCTGATGGCTCTCGCCTGAACGGCGGCGGCCGCGGGCCGGATCTCCGGTCGTGCCGCGTGCCTCCGCGGCAGAGAGCGCGGCCCGCTCTAGCGGTTGCCCTGGTCCTCGACCGGGACATCGTCCCAGGGCCGATAATACAGCTTGCTGCAGGCCTCGCGCAGGACGCCGCCTTCGATCGTGATGTCGTCGCGATAGGCGTTCGCGACGAATTTGAGCGTGTCGACATGGCGCGCCTCGAAATACATCTGGTGCACGTCGTCGCGGCCGGCGCCGAACACGATGCGGCCGACCTTGCTCCAGATCGAGGCCATCGTGCACATGCCGCAGGGCTGCAGGGTGGTGTAGAGCGTGGCGCCGCGCAACTCGCCGTCGTCGAAGCCGCGGCCGGCGGCGCGGATCGCCTCGATCTCGGCATGCGCGGTGGAGTCGTGCTTGGCGGCGACGTGGTTGCGCTCGGCGGCGATGATGTCGGAGCCGAGCACGATCACGCAGCCGATCGGCGACAGCGACGGGTCAGCACCGTCCTGGGTGGCGACCTTGATCGCCTCCTGCATGAAATGCTCGTCGGTTTTCAGGTTCGGCACGATCGGACGCTCAGGCTGCGAGCTGCTTCATCTGGGCGACCTTCGCCTGCAGGCTCGCGCGCTGCCGGGTCAGCGTGGCGGTGGTCGCGGCATCATCAGCGCAGTCCGTCAGCGCGTCGTCATACTGGCTGAGGATCTGCTCCTCGCCGCTGACGAAGGACGACAGCGCATTGCTGCCGAGGCCCGTCAGGGCGGAGCGGACGCGGATGACGGTCTGATGCACCGTCGACATGAAGGAGCCGGACTCGTCCGGCGTCTCGCCCATCCGACGGAGCGCGTCATGCAGCTCGGCGTGATCGCGCTCCTTGAGCGCGATCATCTCGGCGAACAGCGCCTTGAGCGCCGGCGTCTCGGCGTCCTTGGCCGCTTCCTGATAGCCGTTGCGCGCATCGATCAGGGACGTGTGCAGTGTCTTCAGGCTGTCGGCAGCCATTGTCGCCTCGCGGGTCTGTCGTGTCTGATGTGTGGAAATTTCGACGGGGACAATCCGGACTCGCCGGCTTTGTTCCGGGGCTGCTGCCTTCCGCCACGGGGGGAGACGTCTTCGCGGCCGGAGTCGTTGCACACGCTCACGCCGCCGCAAGTGGTTGCCGGGGGGAGGGCGGCGGCGTAGGCTCAGCGTGCGGAGCGACGGGCATGATCCCGGACCGGGGCGGTTCTGGACATGGTGTCGGCGCTGATGTCGCGGAGGACGGCGCGGGTGATGGATGAGGACGACCGGAGCGGACAAATCGCCCTGATCGAGTCGCGGATCGAGCAGCTTGCCGAGATGGCCGAGCGGTGTCGAAAGTTCATCCTGGCTTCGAAGGTCCTGATCGCTGCCGGCGCCGCCTTGCTGCTCGGCGCGGTGCTCGGCCTGCTCGGCTCCAATGCCACCGCGCTGCTCGGCGCCATCGCTGCGGTGCTGGGTGGCATCGTGTCGCTCGGATCGAACGTCAGCACGCTGCGGCAGACAACGGCGGCGATGGCCGAAGCCGAAACGCTGCGCTCGGACCTGATCGGCAGCATCGACCTTCGCCTGGTCCGCGACGCCAGGCGACTCGGAGCGTAGCTTGCCCGTGCGGTGAAGCCCCCTCAACGCTCCTCTTGCATGATCTTCTCGAAGCGGAAGAAGTCGCCGTCGTCGGGCATGCCCTCCAGCGGCGGCCGGTGCGGCAGCGGATTGTGGGCGTTATAGTATTCGACGATCCGGAAGCCGCATTTGTTGACGTAGAAGTGGATGTTGCGCTTCTCGAAATACGGCGTGAACGTCTGCCAGACCTTGGTGTCGGGATAGCGCGCCTCGATCGCCCGCCACGCGCGCTGCCCGATGCCGCGGCCATGCTGCCGGAGCGAGATGTAGAACAGGTCGAGCGAGTTGTGATGCGACACCGGATCGATGCTCAGGACGGCGCCGCCGACGCGTCTTCCGTCGAGCAGGACATGATAGGTCGCCGCGCCCGGCGCGGTGAACGACTGCTCGATATCGTCGCCGGAGGGGATCGCCTGCTCCGGGACCGAGCCGATCTCGTCCGTCAATGCGGCGGAGAAGGCCTCCTGCAGCTCCTGCTTGAAGGCCGGCAGATCCCGCTCGTCGGCGACCTCGAGGGTTACGTGGCCGTCTCCGCTGTCGTGTTGCAAAACCAGTCCTCGCTGCAAGATGCCCCGTGCGATCCACCGCCGGGCGCGGCGATATCAACGCGGTGAAGCTTACCGCCGTCTGACATGGCGATCGCAGCGAAGCGTGGCGCAATTCACCCCATCGTCGCCAGCCGCACCGCCAACGCGCAGGCGCGGTCGTATTCGTCGAGGTTGATCCACTCGTCGATCGTGTGCGGCTCGTTCTGGCCGGTGCCGAAGGTGACGGTGGGGATGCCGTGGCGGACCATCCAGTTGGCGTCGAGGCCGCCATTGCCGGCGCGCAAGGTCGGCGTGGTGCCGATGTCGGTGACGGCGGCGGTGGCGCGCTTCACGACGGGCAGGGTGTCCTTCATGCGGAACGGATGATAGTCGGTCTCGGCCTTGAACTTGACGCGGCCGGACTTGCCCTCGCTGTTGGTGACCTGCCTGGCGGCCTTCTCGAACGCCGCCTTGTAGGCCTTGGTGATCTCGCGGATGAACTTGGCGTCATGGCTGCGGCATTCGCCGCGGACATGGACGTAGTCGGTGACGACGTTGGTGGCATCGCCCGCGGGGCGGCCTTCGCCGCCGGTGACCGGGCCGACATTGCTGGTGCCTTGTCTGGCGTCCTTGCCCTTGCCCTTCACCACCTTGCCGAACCAGCCGCCGGCTTTGACGTCGGCGAGCGCGAGCGCCAGGATCATGGTGGCGCTGATGCCGCGCTCCGGCGCGACGCCGGCATGCGAGGCGCGGCCGAAGATCTCGACCTCCCAGCGGTCGGCACCGACGGCGCCGATGGTGACCGACGAGGCCGAGCTGCCGTCGAAATTGAACGCCATCTCCGGCGCGCCGAGGTCGTCGGTGTTGACGTGGCGCGCGCCGTAGAGCCCGCTCTCCTCGCGCACGCAGAACAACAGCGTGATCGGCGGATGATCGAGCTTCTGCCGGACGAGCTCGGCCGCGAGCGTCACGAGGATGCCGCAGCCGCAGCGGTTGTCGCCGCCGAGCGCGGTCCTGGCCTGGTTGACGATCTTGCGGCCCGTGATCTTCGGCTGCGCGCCGGCGCACAGCGGCACCGTGTCCATGTGGGTCATGAACATGATCCGCGGCTGATTGTGCTGAGTGCCGCGTCCCGGCAGCTCGACGATCAGATTGCCGGTCTCGGTCGGCAGCGGAATCCGCGTATTGGCATCGTCCAGCCGCATCGCCTTGGCCGGCACGCCAGCCTGCTTCAGCGCCGCCATGATCTCCCGCCCGATCGCCTTCTCCTGACCGGTTACGCCCGGCACGGCGAGAAAGCGCATCAGGCGATCGGTGGCGGCGGCGGTGTCGACGGACATGGCGAATCCCTGGTTCAGCGCGACCAGCATCGCTCCCGCGGCGGCGCTGTGCAAGGAGAGCCGCTGCAACACGGCAATGCGCCACGTGACGGGGACAGCCGCCGGTCAGTTGCCCGTCATGCCGACGATCCCGTCGACCCCAACGTTGTCGCAGCCGCGTCGTCGCACCGGGCCGATGCCGGCACGCGCTTGATCCACATCAACGAGGCAGGCTTGCGTGAGGAGCACAGTCAAAAAGAGGTCCCGAAATGCAGCTGTTCAATTCGACCAGGAACTACGGCGCGATCCCGCAGGCGCTGCATTGGTTGACGGTCATGCTCGTGGCCGTCACCTGGGCGCTCGGTGTCTTCGGCGACATCTTGCCCAAGGGCGCAGCGCGCGACTCCGGTCTGCTCGTGCATGTGACGGCCGGCAGCGCGATCCTCATTGTTCTTGTGGTCCGCCTGGCTTGGCGGCTGGCCGATCCATCGCCGCCGCCGGAGGCGACCGAATTCGCGACATGGGTGGGGAAGTGGCAGGATCCGGCGGCGCGTCTCGCGCACTACGTGCTCTATGCGCTGCTCTTTGCCGTGCCTGTCGTCGGGATCGTGCTGCAGTTCGCCCGCGGAGATGCCTTGCCGTTGTTCGGTATCGCCGAGATCGCATCGCCCTGGGCCAGGGACCGCGCGTTCGCCCACAACGTCAAGGAGGTCCATGAGCTTCTCGTCCATGCCCTCGTCATCGTGGCCGCCATGCATGCGGCGGCCGCGCTGATTCATCACTGGATCTTCCGGGACCGGACGCTGCTTCGCATGCTGCCTCACGCGGACAAATAGGGAGACGGCACGTCAGCCGCGAATGACCGCTCGCGGCCCGCGCGCCTCAACCGCTGCAGCCGAACGGCGCGCCATCGCGATCCGATCGATCGCTCCGCTCGGGCTTCTGTCCGCCAATGCCACACGGACACACGGCCGGGAGACTCGCTATGCTGGAGTATCACGTCAACGCCCGACGGATCGACGCGCATGAAAGCGTCGCAGACTGCAAGGATGCGACCGTGGTGCTCGACACCGATGTCAAAGGACGGCGGGACGCGTTCAACCCTGCCGAGCTTCTTCTCGCGGCGGTGGCCGCCTGCATGATCAAGGGAATCGAACGCGTGACGCCGATTCTCAAATTCGATCTGCGCGGCGTCGACGTGCGCCTGACCGGCGTCCGTCAGGACAGCCCGCCGATGATGGCCTCGATCGACTACGAACTGATCGTCGACACCGACGAGGACGACCGCCGGCTCGAGCTGCTGCATCAGAACGTCAGGAAGTATGGGACGATCTCCAACACCGTGGCGGCCGCAACGAAGCTCCACGGCGTGATCAGGAGAAAGACATGAGCCGCCTTCACGTCCATCCCGAAAATCATCTGGTTGCCCGGATCGGATGGCTCAGGGCGGCCGTTCTCGGCGCCAATGACGGAATCATTTCGACCGCCAGTCTGATCGTCGGCGTGGCGGCGGCGGCGGCGACGCGAAGCGACGTGCTGATCGCCGGCGTCGCCGGTCTGGTCGCCGGCGCGATGTCGATGGCCGCCGGCGAATATGTCTCCGTCAGCTCGCAATCCGATACGGAGCAGGCGGACCTTGCGCGCGAACGCAAGGAGCTGAGCGACAACCCTGCGTTCGAGCTCGACGAACTGGCCGAGATCTACGTCAAGCGGGGCGTCGACGCGTCCCTCGCGCGGCAGGTGGCCGGACAGTTGATGGCGAAGGACGCGTTGACGCCCCATGCGCGCGACGAACTGGGGATCTCGGAGATCACGGCAGCGCGGCCGATCCAGGCGGCGCTGACCTCGGCCCTGATGTTCTCGGTGGGGGCCGCCATGCCCTTGCTGATGGTCGTCGTGTCGCCTGCGAACGCGCTCGTGCCGATCGTCTCCGCGGCTTCGCTCGCCTTTCTCGCGGTGCTCGGCGCGATCGGCGCCAAGGCCGGCGGGGCCAACATTCCGCGCGCCACCGTCCGCGTGACATTTTGGGGCGCTTTCGCTCTGGCGCTCACCGCCGGCATCGGGAAGCTGTTCGGGGCCGTCGTTTGAAGCGGGGGTAACGCCTGCGCGACGGTCACGAGGCCGATGCCCGGGATGCGACGTCTCACCAGCCTATCGAGGCGATCCGGTTGCAGCGATAGCAACGAAAGACGCGGACCGCCGCGGCACCCATCACGGCGGGCAGGTCGCCGAGGTAACGCGCGCACCCTTAACGCGCACCCCGGTCGCCAGTCCGGCCCCGTCTCAGCATATCGCCGCCCGCGGTGGCCGACTGGCAACGGCGCGAACGGCCGCTGTGCGAGCATCGGAGTCGGGCCGGCCGCCGCGATGAGTTGCAGTGCAACTCAGTGGTTCAGCGCCTGCACGCCGTCATGGACCTGATAGACCACCTTGCCCTCACGCCAGGCGAAGGGCGCGGCGGGATCGCGGCAGACGATGCCCGATTCGGGAATCAGCTTGTCGCAAAGCATGATGATGATGTCCTGCAGCGGAGCCGATGTGTCGTTCTCCTCGGTCATCCGATCGATCGAGATCTCGCCGCCTTCGACGCCGCCGTCGATGTGGACGATGAAGATCTCCTCATGGCCGTGAATGCCATGCGCCGTCACCCGGAACACTTCGCCCTTGTATTCGAATTCGCGAACCATCGTTTCCACCCTTGCCGTGTTGTTGATTGCCGCAAGCGGGAGCGGAAACTAGGAGTGCACGTTGCGAGGGTCAAGAAGAGTCGGTGTCGGGAATCCGACAAAATGCAATGGCGCTGCGAGGCGCTTGCAAATGTTGTTAGTTGCATCGATGCAGAAAATCTGTGTCGGTATTTGTTGTCGAACGGTGCCGCGTCGCTGAACGGGGTGTGGCCTCATCGCGGCGGGGGGACGGTCCAGGAATCCGCGCATTGGCGTCGGGCCCACCGCCTCGGCCGGCACCCAGGCCTGCTTCAACGCCGCCTTGATCTCCCGCCCCGGTCGCCTTCTCCTGTCCGGCTACGCGCTGGACGCTGAGACGAGGGCGTTCTGTGGCGGCGGTGGTGTCGACGGAGATGACGCGACTCCCGCGATGGGCCGCGAGCATCCAGCCCTGTGGCCCGTTGCGCGAGGGGGGGGGCGGCGCATGGGCGCTGCCTGACTCTTTTGCCGTGCCTCGATCGTCTTCACTTCATCTGGACATTGGAGCATCATCATGAGCCTGAAAGACAAGACGATCGTCGTGACCGGTGGCAGCCGCGGGCTCGGCCTGGGCCTGGTGGAGGCGCTCGTCGCGCACGGCGCCAGGGTTACCGTGGTGGCACGCGGAGCCGAGGCGCTGAGCGCTGTTGCAGCCCGTCTCGGCGTGGCCACGATCGCGGCCGACGTGACCGACGAAGCCGCCGCGCACCGCATCGTCGGTGACGTCAGCCCCGACGTCCTGGTGCTGAACGCCGGCACGACGCCGCGCATGGGCCGGCTGGATCGGCTGAGCTGGACGGATTTCTCGATGGTCTGGGAGACCGACGTCAAGGCTGGGCTGTATTGGCTGCAGGCGGCGCTCAGGCTTCCCCTCAAGCCGGGCAGCCGAGTCCTGATCGGATCGAGCGGGGCGGCGGTGGCTGGTTCGCAGATGTCGGGCGGTTACGCCGGCGCCAAGCGCATGCTGTGGCTCATGGCGAAATACGCCAATGGCGTATCGGCAGAGAAGAAGCTCGGCATCCGCTTCCAGGCGATCGTGCCGCGGATGATGATCCTGGGCACCGGGGTTGGTGACTCGGCTGCGGGCGCCTATGCGAGATCGATGGGCATCACACCGGAGCAGTTCGTCGCCCGCTTCGGCGCCGCCATGCCGCCGCGCGCGTTCGGCGAACGGGTGGTCTCGATCCTGGAGGAACACCAATTTGCCGATGGCGTCGCGTTCGGGCTCAATGGCGACGCCGGTGTGACTATCATGGAAGGGGCGGCAGCTTGAGCGCAGGCCGACATTCTCCCGACGAAGGGCGGCGGGCCGAGCTCGCCGCCCTTGCGGAGCAGCTGCGGCCCGAGCTCCATCGCTACTGCGCACGCCTGATGGGTTCGGTCATCGATGGCGAAGACGTCGTGCAGGATACCCTGGCGAGGGCGCTCGCCGCCTCGGATGAGAGGCTGGACATCGGGGTGCTGCGCGCCTGGCTGTTCCGGGTCGCCCACAACCGGGCGCTGGACCTGCTGCGCAGCCGTGCGATCCGGACGACCGAACCGATGGAGGCCGCCGGCGACGTCGCCGACGACAGCGCGCCCGATGCCGTGGAGATGATGATCCGCGAGGAGGCGGTCAGAACGGCGGTGTCACGCTTCACGGAGCTATCGATACCCCAGCGCAGCGTCCTCATCCTGAAGGACGTGCTCGATGAGCCGCTGGCCGACATCGCAGTCCTGCTCGATCTCACCGTGGATTCGGTGAAGGCGCATCTCGCCCGCGGACGCGCGCGTCTCGCCGAGATCAACGCCGTGGCCGGCGCGCAGCAGGCGGCCAGACCCGCATCCGATGCGGTGGCGCGCTACGTCGCCCTGTTCAACCGGCGGGATTGGGACGGCCTGCGCGCGCTGCTTGCCGACGACGTCAGGCTGCACCAGTCCGCCCATCCCGTGCGCGTCGGGGCGGCCGATGTCGGCATGTTCTTCGGCATTTACGCCACGATCGACGGGATCTGGCTGGTCCCGGCCTGGCTCGAAGGCCGCGAGGTCATCGCTGTGTTTGAAGACCGCGCGGACCCGAAGCCCAGCTACATCATGTGGCTGGAGTGGCGCGACGGCAACATCAGCGTCATTCGCGACTACCGTTATGTGCGCTATGTCATCGCCGATGCGGAACTGGCGCTGGCGGCGGACTCCGAGCAGGGGCGGCGGTGACGGCGGCGGCGCCACTCACGGCCGCACCCGGAAGGGCAATCGCATATGGCGGTGGGGCTTGGAGCGGGCAGCACGAGCCCCACCGTCCGTCGAGACACCCGCCTTCGGCGGGCTTCTGGTCGACGTGCAGGGCCGGTGTCGGCAGCCGGCCGAAGCGTTTGCAATCCGGAGTCGCGGGACCCGCCGGCCGGCCATGACCCTGATTCCGCGACCAATTCCGAGCTGTGGAGGCCGCCTCGCGCGACCGAAAGCGGCTTTTCGGTTCCGAAACAGCCGTGTTAGAAGGCCGCCAACATTCACGACATGGGAACGGGCGGACGCGCATGAAGGATATCCTGGACACCCTCGAGGAGCGGCGCAAAGGCGCCAAGCTCGGCGGCGGCGAGAAGCGCATCGAGGCGCAGCATGCGCGCGGCAAGCTGACGGCGCGCGAGCGCATCGAGCTGCTGCTCGACAAGGGCTCGTTCGAGGAATTCGACATGTTCGTCGAGCACCGCTCGACCGAGTTCGGGATGGAGAAGACCAAGGTTCCCGGCGACGGCGTCGTCACCGGCTGGGGCACGGTCAACGGCCGCAAGACCTTCGTCTTCGCCAAGGATTTCACCGTGTTCGGCGGCTCGCTGTCCGAGACCCACGCGCTGAAGATCACCAAGCTCCAGGACATGGCGATGAAGGCGCGCGCGCCGATCATCGGCCTTTACGACGCCGGCGGCGCCCGCATCCAGGAGGGCGTCGCGGCGCTCGCAGGCTATTCCTACGTCTTCCGCCGCAACGTGCTGGCGTCCGGCGTGATCCCGCAGATCTCGGTCATCATGGGCCCGTGCGCCGGCGGCGACGTCTATTCGCCGGCCATGACCGACTTCATCTTCATGGTGAAGAACACCAGCTACATGTTCGTCACCGGCCCCGACGTCGTGAAGACCGTGACCAACGAGGTGGTCACGGCGGAAGAGCTCGGCGGCGCCTCGGTGCATGCGACGCGCTCCTCGATCGCCGACGGCGCGTTCGACAATGACGTCGAGACGCTGCTGCAGATGCGCCGGCTGATCGACTTCCTGCCGTCCAACAACTCGGACGGCGTGCCGGAATGGCCGAGCTTCGACGACATCGAGCGCGTCGACATGTCCTTGGACACGCTCATCCCGGACAATCCGAACAAGCCGTACGACATGAAGGAGCTGATCCTGAAGGTCGTCGACGAGGGCGATTTCTTCGAGATCGCGGACATGTTCGCCAAGAACATCGTCACCGGCTTCGGCCGCATCGCCGGGCGCACCGTCGGCTTCGTCGCCAACCAGCCGATGGTGCTGGCCGGCGTGCTCGACTCGGACGCGTCGCGCAAGGCGGCGCGCTTCGTCCGCTTCTGCGACGCCTTCAACATCCCGATCGTCACCTTCGTCGACGTGCCCGGCTTCCTGCCGGGCACCGCGCAGGAATATGGCGGCCTTATCAAGCACGGCGCGAAGCTGTTGTTCGCGTATTCGCAATGCACGGTGCCGCTGGTCACCGTGATCACCCGCAAGGCCTATGGCGGCGCCTTCGACGTCATGGCCTCGAAGGAGATCGGCGCCGACATGAACTACGCCTGGCCGACCGCGCAGATCGCGGTGATGGGCGCCAAGGGCGCGGTCGAGATCATCTTCCGCGCCGACATGGCGGACCCCGACAAGATCGCCGCCCGCACCAAGGAATACGAGGACCGCTTCCTGTCGCCGTTCATCGCCGCCGAGCGCGGCTATATCGACGACGTCATCATGCCGCACTCCACCCGCCGCCGCATCGCGCGTGCGCTCGCGATGCTGCGCGACAAGAAGATGGAAATGCCGGCCAAGAAGCACGACAATTTGCCGCTGTAGGCATTCGCGAGAGCGGTCGTCCGCGCGGTGGGGCGGCGAAAAAGTCATTGCGAGCCTAAGGCGTGGCCCTGGGCCGCTTCGCTGCGCTCGCAATGACGGCGAGTGTGGCGCTTGCTGAGAAACACCCTAGCGCGCAACTGCGTCAGGCGGGCTGAACGCGCTCCACACCCACCGTCATTGCGAGGAGCGCAGCGACGAAGCAATCCAGAGCCTCGCGGGGGGCTCTGCACGGCTGCACTCGCCTTGCGGAGATTGCGGCAATCTGGCGCCGGTTCCGGCCCTGGCGTTAAGCACGTGGCTTAACTAACCTTTAATGATGGGTTTGCGGGAACTGGGCCGCTGGCCTAGCTTTGATGGTCAAGGCAGGCGAGTGCGTAGAGTAGAGGTCGCGTATCATGGCTGATAGAACATCGGCGTTTCCTCATCGAATTTGGGTTGCCTGCGCAGGGGCCGCCGCGCTGATGCTCTCCGCGGGGACCGCCTCGGCCGGGTCTGGCGCTGCGGTGGCTGCGCCGGTCGCTGTGGCTGGGTCGGGCCAGGTCGTAGCGCCGGCGCCGGGCGTGCGGCCCTTCGTTCGCCACCACCACCGCGGCATTCGCTCCTATCTGCCGGCCGCCGGCGCCTTTGCGTATGGTGGCACCGGCGAGCCCGTGATTCAGCAGATCCCCGAGCACACCTCGGCCGACGTGCGTTACACCTATACCTACGACGTGCCCTGGGACTGGGCGCATCGCTATCCGCCGAACGTCGTGCCGTCAGATCGGCCCTACGTCTCGAGCTGTCCGATGCAGACCGTGACGGTGCCGGGCCGCCGCGGCGGCGATCACAGCGTGACGATCACGCGCTGCTACTGACGTCTTGAGCCAGCTCAATGCGAGCCGCGTGACCGGGCGATAGGTTTTGAGGAATACCGACCGGCCTCGCTCGCGCGAGGTCGCCAGGTGACGAGGCCCGGACTCCTAGGCACTCCGGGCCTCGTTGATTTCTGATACTCTCCCGCCATTCGCGAGTCGGGCGGGGGAAGGCTACGATGATCAGACCAACGGCTTGGTCGTGTCGCGTGACGGTGCGTATCTGGCTGGCGCTGGTGCTCTGCGCTTGCGGGAGCGCTGCATGGGCCGACGAGACAGTCACGGTCGGCGGCTCGCGCGTGGCCCTGATCAAGCCGAAGGCGGTGCGTGCCAGCGTGATCCTGCTGCCCGGCGGCGACGGCGCCATCAATGTCGGCGATCACGGCGACATTCGTAGCCTGCTCGGCAACCAGCTGGTGCGCACGCGCAACGCCTATGCCGCCCGCGGACTCGCGGTGATGATCGCAGACGCCAACACCGACCTCAAGGCCGCCATCGACTACATGGCCGCCATCAAGCGTCCGGTCACGGTGATCGGCACCAGCCGCGGCACCTTGCGCGCGGCGGAGGGAATTGCGCGCGGCGCCCGGCCCGATGCGCTGGTGCTGACATCGGGCTTCCTCAGCCCGGAGTCCGGCAGCTCCTCGAACGTGATGTCGATCCTGGGCTCACCGGCGACGCTGCCGCGGACGCTCGTCATTCACCATACCGGCGATGCCTGCAAGGTGACGCTGCCCGCTGGGGTCGATCCCTTCATCAAATGGGCCGGCGGCCGCGCCCGCGTGAAGTGGCTGTCTGGCGGCGCCGAGCAGGGCGATCCCTGTCAAGCCCGCGGTCACCACGGCTTCAACGGCCTCGATGGGCAGGTGGTGTCGCTGGCCGCTGGCTTTCGCTGAACCGCGGATTGCGGTTAGGCTCGGCGACAAGACCAACAACATCCGGAAGCTTCCCATGACGCCAGCCATTTTCGTCGTCCGCGCCACGGTGCCCGATGCTTCGAAACGCGAGGAGTTCGACCGCTGGTATCGCGACGTTCACCTGCCCGATGCCGTCAGGAGCTTCGGCGTGCGCAAGGCGTGGCGGGTGTGGAGCCTGAGCGACCCCGCAGTGCATCAGGCGATGTATCAGTTCGATGATGTCGCCGCGATGGAGCGGGCCGTCGGCGGCGAGGAGATGAAGCGGCTGATCGTCGACTTCAATCGCGACTGGCCCGAGGTGACGCGGACCCGCGAGAGCTTCGCGCTGGCGCAGACCGTCGAAGGTTAAGTCGCGCGATCGACCGACCATGACGAAAGCGTGGCGGCGCCATATCCGCGCCGCACGTCATGTGGTGAGACAGTTCAGCTCACGTTCAGGTGATCAGTCGAATACTGCCTTCATGCTCTGAGCTCATGGATCATGGAGGCGCGCGATGGAACGACGAAATTTCCTCAGATTGGCATTGGGCCTCGGCTGCGTGGCCGCTGCGGGCGCCGCCCTTCGCGCGACGGAATCGATCGCAGCGCCGCTTGCGCCGTCGCCCCTCAACGGTGCGCTTCCGTCAGCAAGAGACATGAATGTGGAGCGCGCGGTGACCTCGCAGGAGGAGGCCGGTCGGCTCGCCCCGGAGCAGGTGCGCGGCGGGCACCACGGGCATCATGGTCATCACGGTCACGGTCATCATGGCGGTTGGCGCCGGCGTCACTGGGGCTGGCGGCGCCGCCATTGGGGCTGGCGTCACCATCATCGGCATTGGCGGCGCCGCTGGCACCGTCGTCATCATTGGTGATCGGCGTCGGAGGCGTGAACTTTCGTCATCACCGTCAAACTACCGTTGGAGCCGCGTCGCGGCGTGTTGAAGGGAAGGAATGAGCGATGAAGACTCTTGCTGCCGCTGCTTTGGCTCTCGGCGTTGGCCTGTTCAGCCTGTCCACGGCACAGGCTGCGCCACTCGCACCGATCACGCCGGCGATGGTGCAGGGCGCCTCGTCCGCCGAGATCATTCAGGTGGCGCAGGGCTGTGGACCCGGCTTTCACCGCGGTCCGCGTGGCGCCTGCCGGCCGCTCTACAACTGTCCTCGGGGATGGCACACCGGCCCCTACGGCAAGCGCTGCTTCCGCAACTGATAACGCCTCGGCGTGACAGTCGGGCAGGGATTGCGCAGCAGCGCGATCCCTGCTGCTGCGCCTGATCCACTTGCTCAGAACGTCGAGCAGCAGTGAGTCTTATTCGGCCGGCGCGTCGCGAAACGCGAGGTGATCCGCATCGGCGATCACAGCGCGTGATCGTCAGTCGCCGGCCGGTCCGAACAGCGCCGCAAAGTGCTTTTCCCCAGCGCGGCTGAAATTCACGATGCGACTGCCGGCCGTGGTGTCGCGCGCGGCCCATTTGAGCTCGGTGAAGCGCTTCATCAGGGCTGCGCCCAGCGTGCCGGCGAGATGATGCCGGCGCGCGCTCCAGTCGAGACAGGCCTTGCAGACCGGCCGCCGTGGGTGCGTCAGCATTTCCGGCGAGATCCTCAAATGTCGCGCAAGGAAGTGCTCGCCCTCCTCGGTGAGGATGATCTCCTGCTTGCGATGGCGCACCAGCTTCTGCCGGACCATGCTGTCGAGCATCTGCACGCCGAGATCGCCGGCGAGATGGTCGTAGCAGATGCGGGCGCGCCGCAGCTCTGGCTCCTTGGGCCCGGTACGGACTCGCATGTGGCCGGCGCGCGCCGCGAGACCGGCGAGCTTCTCCAGCACGTCCGCGACATCGGGATCGGCGAGCCGGTAGTAGCGGTGGCGGCCCTGCTTCTCCGGCTCGATCAGGCCGCCGCCCTCCAGCTTGGCCAAATGGGAGCTTGCCGTCTGCGGCGTCACGCCGGCCTCCTGTGCCAGCTCGGTGGCGGTCAGCGCACGTCCGGAGAGCAGGGCGGTCAGCATGTTCGCGCGGGCGGGATCGCCGACCAGCGCTGCAACCATTGCGATATCGGGACCTGATTTCATACTTCGATGCTAGCCGAAGCATTGCCGTCGGGCAAGCAGATAGTCTCGATCATGCCAAACATACTCGAGGTTGTCATGAGCATCACGGTCTTCATCCGCTATCGCATCGATCCGTTCAAACGCGACGTGTTCGAGCACTACGCACAGCGCTGGCTGTCGATCATTCCCCGCTGCGGCGGCAACCTGATCGGCTATTTCATGCCCCATGAGGGCACCAACGACATCGCCTATGGCCTGATTTCCTTCGACAGTCTCGCCGCTTACGAGCGCTATCGCGCGACCTTGCGCGGGGATGCCGAGGGCAGGGCGAACTTCGCGCTCGCCGAGGAGCACAGGCTCATTCTGGGCGAAGAGCGAACATTCTTGCGCAGCGTCGTAGCGGCGCCATGAGAGCGGTACTATGCTGGTGCAACTGATGCGAGATGGGAGAATGAGATGGCAGTGACTACCACGGCGGACAAGCGCGCGGCCTTTCGCAAGCTGCATGAGACGGGTTGCTTCGTGTTGCCCAATCCGTTCGATGTCGGCACGGCGAAGATGCTGCAGCATCTCGGCTTCAAGGCGGCAGCCTCGACGAGCGCCGGCTTCGCGTGGTCGATCGGCAAGGCCGACACGGGCACGACGCTCGACGAGATGCTCGCGCATCTCGCCGCGTTGTCGGCGGCCGTCGACATTCCCGTCAACGCCGATTTCGAGGGCGGCTTCGCTGATGCCCCGGAAGGGGTGGCCGCCAACGTGGCGCGCGCGGTCGCGACCGGTGTCGCGGGCCTGTCGATCGAGGATTCCACGGGTGACAAGGACGATCCGCTCTATGAGCGCGAACTGGCCGTGGCGCGCATCCGCGCCGCACGGCAGGCGATCGATGCCAATGGCGGCGACGTGCTGCTGACCGGTCGCTGCGAGGCGTTTCTCTGGGGCAAGCCCGACCTCGGGCTCGTGACCGACCGTCTCACGGCCTATGCCGAGGCCGGCGCGGATTGTCTCTATGCACCGGGGATCAAGACGGTCGAGGAGATCTCCGCTGTGGTGAAGGCTGTGGCGCCGAAGCCGGTGAACCTGCTGATCGGGGCGTCCGGCCTCTCGTTGGAGCAGGCCGCGGGACTTGGCGTGCGCCGCATCAGCGTCGGCGGATCACTGGCGCGAATGGCGTGGGCTGGTTTCATGCGCGCAGCGAAGGAGATGGCAGAGCAGGGCACCTTCACTGAGCTGGCGAAAGGCTATCCCGGCGGCGAGCTGAACAAGATCTTCGGCTGAGAGCAGATCCACTCATGCAGAAAAGCCGCGGACCTGCCGCGGCTTTTCCAATTCAGCAGCTCCAACCGCTCAGTAGCGGTCCGTCCCAATGCCGACGCTCACGCCGGGGGCGCGGATGCCGATGCCGCCGCGATCTTCATAGGTGCGGCGCTCGATGTAGCGCTCGCGCGGGGAATAGGCGTAGGAATCGCGGTCGCGATCTTCGATGATGACGCGACGTTCGCGGTGCTCGCGCCAGCAACGTCCGTTCTCGTTGCAGACCATCCGGACGTTCTGGACGTCGCGCTGCGGGACGGCCGAAACGTCGGGCGAGAGCGGGGCGGCCGAGGCTGCGGTCATCACGAGCGTGCCTGCTGCGGCTGCGAGAGCAAGAACCTTGATCATGTGTCTCCTCCAATCAGTGGGTCAAAGTGCCGCACAGCCAATCGGCAAGGGCGTGATTGGTTCCACCCCAAATGTTGTTGGTACGTGATCATCGGCCGGAGCCCGCCTGGTGCTGACAAGGACTCTCTCAAAAAGAAGCAGCGGGTGATTGCTCACCCGCCGCCAGTTGTGACGGCTCATCGCCGTCTGCGAGATAGAGTCGTCGGGCGCGATTATTTCGCGTTGTTGTTCTGGCCGCTCGGTGCCGCCGGCGGCGGGGTCGTGCGATCACCGGCTGCGCCCGTGGTCACGCCAGGCGAACCGTTGGGCGTGGTGGCGGTCTTCGTCGATGCCGATTGCGACGCCGGCGTGGTGCTGGCCTGGTCGTTGCGCATCGACATGTTGTTCAGGCCGTAGAACACCGCGCCGAGCAGGATCGCGATGCCGAGTGCGTAGGCCGCCATGCGGCCAGTCGAAGCGCGTCCTTCCGACAGCTCCGGATCCGGCTGCAGCTGACTATCCATGCGCGCCGCGCGATCGTATTCGGTGCCCGTCATGCCCGCCCCGGTCGGGTCGGCGGCGCCCATGCCGGGGCGCGTCGTCATGTCCGGCCGGGTCATGCCGTCGGGATAACGTTCGTTCGGAAGCCGTTCGTTGGCCATTGCATCCTCCTTGCGATTGTCTGCGGACAACCAGCGCGACCCTGCCTCCGTTCCGCGAAACCTTACGAAATCCCCATCTGGATCGTGTCGGCACGCTAAGGTTCCGGGCGCGCCTTTGCGATTCTGGAGCTCTCGATGTGGAACCTGCCGCCGGCTGACAGCGTGTTGCATGTGTTGTCCTGGCTGGCGCTGGCGGCGCAGGCGATGACCGCGGCCCTCGCGGCGGGGCGCCGCAGCATGGACTGGATGGGCGTCTGCCTGCTGGGCGCCATCACCGCGCTCGGCGGCGGCACGCTGCGCGACGTTCTGCTCGGACATTATCCGCTCGCCTGGGTCGAGCGGCCGTCCTATCTGCTGCTGACCCTGCTGGCGCCATTCGTCACCATCGCGATGGCGCGTGTCGTGCACCGGCTGACCACCGCCTTTCTCGTGCTCGATGCCATCGGGCTCGTGGTGTTCACGATGTCGGGCTGCAACATCGCCTGGCAGATGAACGTGCCGTTCGGCATCGTCATCGTCGCCGGGATGATCACGGGCTGCGCGGGCGGCGTGCTGCGCGACATCCTCTGCAACGACGTGCCGCTGCTGTTTCGCGCCGAGCTCTATGCCAGCGTGTCGCTGCTGACCGGCTTGATCTACGCCACGGGATTGTCGCTCGGACTCGGCAGCGGCGTCCTGACGGCGCTGACCTTCGTGTTCGGGCTGTCGTTCCGGCTGCTGGCGATCCGCTACAAATGGAACATGCCGCGCTTCGTCTTCACGGGCGAGGAGCGCGGCTGAGCCGCCGCGTTGTCGCATTGCACAATGACGTCGTGGCAGAATCGTGCATGCCGCAACGCTCCGGTAACCGTTTCCCAGCGCTCGCCAAGCCATGCTGCGCATCATCCCATTTCGCGCCGGCGGCCGTTTCCGACATAAACCGCAAAAGCCGCCGCTGGCCGTCGCCATGAAATTGCGATTTCGGGTGGCTGCCCTGCGCAGGCGAGATTTGTGATGCGCATTCTTCAAAAGCGGACATAAATGATTGGCAGAACGCGCGCTTCCGCCCGAGGGCGGTGAGCTGCGCCCCCGACAAGGCACGGCAAGAGGGCGGAATGGGCATCAACGAGAGCGAGATCAATCTCGACCAGAAATACACCGCAAGCTCCGGCCACATCTTCCTGACCGGCATCCAGGCGCTGGTCCGGCTGCCGATGGCCCAGATCCGGCGCGACCGCGCCGCCGGCCTCAACACCGCCGGCTTCATCTCCGGCTATCGCGGCTCGCCGCTCGGCGGCTACGACCAGCAGCTGTTCTCCGCGCGCAAACATCTCGAGCAGTACAACGTCAAGTTCCAGCCCGGCGTGAACGAGGACCTCGCGGCCACCGCGGTGTGGGGTTCGCAGCAGCTCGCACTGTCGCCGGGCGGCAAGTATGACGGCGTCGTCGGCATCTGGTACGGCAAGGGCCCCGGCGTCGACCGCTGCGGCGACGTCTTCCGCCACGGCAATGCCGCGGGCTCCGCCAAGAACGGCGGCGTGCTCTGCCTCGCCGGCGACGACCACGGCGCCAAGTCGTCCACCGTGCCGCACCAGTCCGACCACGCCTTCATGTCCGCGTTGATGCCCTATCTCTATCCGTCCTCGATCCACGAGATGATCGAGATGGGCCTGCTCGGCATTGCGATGTCGCGCTATTCCGGCTGCTGGGTCGGCATGAAGGTGATCACCGAGACGGTGGAGACCACCGCCGAGATCAACCTCAACGACGAGATGACGCCGTTCGTCATCCCGACGGATTTCGAGCTGCCGCCGGGCGGCCTCAACCTCCGCTGGCCCGACGACCGCTTCGAGCAGGACCGCCGGCTGCAGGACTACAAGGGCTTTGCCGCGATCGCCTTTGCCCGCGCCAACAAGGTCAATCGCATCACGATGGATAGTCCGAACGCCCGCTATGGCATCATGGCGTCGGGCAAGAGCTACGAGGACATCCGCCAGGCGCTGCGCGAGCTCGGGATTACCGAGGAGGTCGCCGCCAAGATCGGCTTGCGCCTCTACAAGATCGGCATGCCCTGGCCGCTGGAGCCGGAAGGCGTGCGCCAGTTCGCAGTCGGACTCGAGGAGATCTTCATCATTGAGGAGCGCCGCGAGATCGTCGAGAACCAGGTCAAGCAGGAGCTGTTCAACTGGCGCGATGACGTCCGCCCGCGCATCGTCGGCAAGATGGACGACCACGACAAGCGCTTCCTCCCCTTTGCGACCGAGCTCTCGGTTGCCTCGCTCGCGACCTCGCTGACGGAGCGTCTTCTTCGCCTCGACCTCAATCCCGAGATCAAGGCGATGCTGCGCGCCAAGGCCGACTGGTTCAACGGCCGCGACGCCTCGCAGATGCAGCTGGTCTCGCCGGTGGCGCGCACGCCGTATTTCTGCTCGGGCTGTCCGCACAACACCTCGACCAAGGTGCCCGAAGGCAGCCGCGCGCTCGCCGGCATCGGCTGCCACTTCATGTCGCTGTGGATGAACCGCAACACCGAGACCTTCACGCATATGGGCGGCGAAGGCGTGCCGTGGGTCGGCATCGCGCCGTTCACCAATGAGGAGCACATCTTCGCCAATCTCGGCGACGGCACCTATTTCCATTCCGGCAGCCTCGCGATCCGCCAGGCGGTCGCCTCCAAGGCCAACATCACCTACAAGATCCTCTACAACGACGCCGTCGCCATGACCGGCGGCCAGCGCCATGACGGCGATTTGTCGCCGCAGCAGATCACCTTCCAGCTCCACGCCGAGGGCATCCGCGAGATCTATCTGGTCTCGGAAAACCCGGACTCTTATCCGAGCGACAGCATCGCGCCCGGCGTCAAGCTCGCGCATCGCGACGAGCTCGACAACGTCATGAAGACGCTGCGCCAGACCAAGGGCGCCTCGGCCATCGTGTTCGTGCAGACCTGCGCCGCCGAGAAGCGCCGCCGCCGCAAGCGCGGCACGATGGAGGATCCGCAGCGCCGCCTGTTCATCAACCCGGCCGTCTGCGAAGGCTGCGGCGATTGCTCGGTGCAGTCGAACTGCATCTCGGTCGAACCTTTGGAGACCGAGCTCGGCCGCAAGCGCGTCATCAATCAGTCGTCCTGCAACAAGGACTATTCCTGCGTGAAGGGCTTCTGTCCGTCCTTCGTCACCATCGACGGCGGCAAGCCGCGCTCGCGCGCGCCCGCCGAACTCGGTGATATCGGCGAGATGCCGGAGCCGCAGACCAAGCCGTCGCTCGACCGGCCCTACAACGTCGCCGTCGGCGGCGTCGGCGGCACCGGCGTGCTGACGATCGGCGCGCTGCTCGGCATGGCCGCGCACATCGAGGGCAAGGCCTCGATGATCCTCGACATGTCCGGCCTCGCGCAGAAGGGCGGCGCGGTGCTCAGCCACGTCCGGCTGTCGCAGAACACCGCGGACGTGACCTGCTCACGCATCGTCACAGGCACCGCCGATCTCGTCATCGCCGCCGACGAGGTGGTGGCCGGCGCCAAGGAGACGATCACGCTGTGCGATGCGGAGCGCACCCACGGCGTGATCAACAGCCATCTGATCCCGACCGCCGATTTCGTGCTCAACCGCGACTTCAACTTCCAGAACCGCAAGGTGACGAGCCTGCTGGAGACCGCGCTGCGCAAGGACGCCACCTTCTTCGACTTCACCAAGCCTGCCGAGGCGCTGCTCGGCGACTCCATCGCCACCAACATGATGATGATGGGCTATGCCTATCAGAAGGGCCTGCTGCCGCTGTCGGCCGAGGCCATCGAGAAGGCGATCGCGATCAACGGCGTCGCGGTCAAGATGAACACCGAGGCGTTCCGGCTCGGCCGTCTCATCGTCGTCAATCCCGAGCGTGTCGCCGGCATGATGACCGGCCAGGACGAGACGGTGCCGCCGAAATCGCTCGATGCCATGACGCTCGACGAGATCATCGCCCATCGCATGACCTACCTCACCGCATACCAGAACGCCCGGCTCGCCAAGCGCTACCGCAAGCTGGTCGATCAGGTCCGCGACGCCGCCGACAAGGGCGGCTATGGCGAGGCACTGCCGCGCGCGGTGGCGATCAACTACGCCAAGCTGCTCGCCTACAAGGACGAGTACGAGGTGGCGCGGCTGTTCTCCGACGGCACGTTCGAGAAGCAGCTCCACGACGCCTTCGAGGGCGACTACAAGGTCAGCTTCAACCTGGCGCCGCCGATCTTCAACAGCGGCCTGGACCCTCAGGGCCGCCCGAAGAAGAAGAGCTACGGCCCCGGCATGATGAAGATTTTCCGGCTGCTGGCGAAGCTGAAGGGCCTCCGCGGCACCCCGCTCGACATCTTCGGCTATTCCGCCGAGCGCAAGATGGAGCGCGACCTGATCGCCGGCTACGAGAAGGACGTTGCGACAGTGCTGAGCTTGCTGTCACCGGCCAATGCCGAGATCGCGTCCGAATTCCTGTCGCTGCCCGACAAGATTCGCGGCTACGGCCCGGTCAAGGAGAAGGCGGTGCAGGACGCCAAGGTCCGCTACGCACAGTTGGCCGCCGACCTGGCGAACCCGCCGCCCGCGCCGCGCCAGATGGCGGCGGAGTAGGGTCCGCTCTCTCTGTCATCGCGAGGAGCGCAGCGACGAAGCGACCCAGAGTCATCGCGGAACTCTGGATAGCTTCGCTTCGCTCGCAATGGCGCGGAGAGAGCTGTAGCCCGCATGAGCGAGCGATATGCGGGACGGCTGTCCCAGGTGTCGCTGCGCCCACCCGGGCCGCATGTTGCTCTCAAGTTCTGATTTACAGATTTTAATTGACGAATTTCGGAATTTGTGATCTACTCCCGACATCCCGCCTCATCGGAAGGGGCGTTGCGCGCGATCGTCACGACACGCGGGGCGGGGAGCGATGGCCGCGGTCGAGCCGCAGCGTAGCTTGCTACGCGGACGAACGGCTGGGCCGCGGACGTGAAGTCGCAGCGTGCTGGCACCCCGATGCTGGTGCTACGTTCGTGACGGCGCTCGCGCGCCGCGCGGGCTATGGTGGCCAACAAGCCCGGCGCACCAGGCAGACTGCGTATAAGCGTGAAGACCATCGCGCAGGGAAGGCCGGGTTGTCCGGCTGCACCTGTGGTACCTGCCGCCTGCATTTTTTCTCGCAGGCGGGCCGCAGGCGTCAGCCGACGCCTGGCCTTCCCTGCGCCCTCCGATTGAAGAGGGCGAAAGAGATCAGCATGACTCGGGCAGTAATGTCGCGGGAACGCGCGCTCACGTGTAGTTCGATATGAGCTCGCTCGCGCCACACCTACGGTGTCGTCCCGGGCTTGACCCGGGACCCATAATCACAGACGGGCGTGAGAGTGCACGCTGGTTGACCATCGAGTCCAACAAGATCCGCCGGTGGCTATGGGTCCCGGGTCAAGCCCGGGACGACGGCGGAGTCAGAGGCGCGATCGCGCGCCATCTCCACCCTGCGGAATATTTTCCGCCTTTGCCAAGACGCTTGCCAAGACGCTTGCCAAGACTCCTGCGAGGGTCCAGAAAATCTCCAACCCTCGGGTAAGAAACGACAGGAAGCGGAGACGGAATTGACCATCAAGGGCAAGGCCTACATTGCCGGGATCTATGAGCATCCCACCCGGCACGCACCGGACAAATCGACCGCGCAGCTGCATGCCGAGGTCGCCAAGGGCGCGCTGGAGGATGCCGGGCTCAGCGCGAAAGACGTTGACGGCTATTTCTGCGCCGGTGATGCGCCCGGCGGCGCCTGGCCGATGGTCGATTATCTCGGGCTGAAAGTGCGGCACATCGATTCCACCGAGACCGGCGGCTGCTCCTATCTGATCCACGTCGGCCACGCCGCTGAGGCGATTGCCGCCGGCAAATGCTCGATCGCGCTGATCACGCTCGCCGGCAAGCCGCGCACCGGCCCGATGCCGCCGCGTGCCGCCGGTGCGGAAGCCGACTTCGAGATGGCCTATGGCGCCACCACGCACAATGCGTACGGCATGTGCGCCATGCGCCACATGCACGACTACGGCACCACCTCCGAGCAGCTCGCCTGGATCAAGGTCGCGGCCTCGCATCACGCGCAGTACAACCCGCATGCGATGCTGAAGGAGGTCGTGACCGTCGAGGACGTCTTGAACTCGCCGATGATCTCCGATCCCTTGCATCGCATGGATTGCTGCGTCGTCACCGACGGCGGCGGCGCGCTGATCGTCACGACGCCGGAAATCGCCAAGAGTCTGAAGAAGCCGCTGGTGCGGCTGATCGGCCATGGCGAGGCGATGAAGGGGCCGCGCGGCGGCAAGGATCTCGATCTCACTTATTCCGCCGGCGTGTGGTCCGGCCCGCGCGCCTTCGAGGAGGCGGGCATCACGCCGAAGGACATCAAATACGCCTCGATCTATGACAGCTTCACCATCACCGTGCTGATGCAGCTCGAGGATCTCGGCTTCTGTAGGAAGGGCGAGGGCGGCAAGTTCGTCGCCGACGGCAATCTCATCTCCGGCGTCGGCAAGCTGCCGTTCAACACCGATGGTGGCGGCCTGTGCAGCAACCATCCCGTCAACCGCGGCGGCATGACCAAGGTGATCGAGGCCGTGCGGCAGTTGCGCGGCGAGGCGCATCCGAAGGTGCAGGTGCCGAACTGCGATCTCGCCATTGCTCACGGCACCGGCGGCCTGCTCGGCGTGCGTCACGCCGCCTCGACCTGCATTCTGGAGCGCGTCTGATGTCTGAAGCCAAGAAGCTGCCGGCCCCCGTCACCAATCCCGAGACCAAGGCGTTCTGGGATGCGGCCGCCGAGGGCAAGTTCCTGATCAAGCGCTGCACGGCGTGCGGCGAGGCGCACTACTTCCCGCGCTCGATTTGTCCGTTCTGCTTCTCCGACCAGACGGTGTGGGAGCAGAGCGCGGGCGAGGGCGAGATCTACACCTTCTCGATCATGCGGAAGTCGCCCACGGGGCCGTATGCGATCGGGTATGTGACCCTGAAGGAGGGGCCGTCGTTGCAGACGAATTTCGTCGACTGCGACTTTGATCAGCTGAAGATCGGCCAGAAGGTGAAGGTGGTGTTCAAGCCGACCGACGGCGCGCCGCTGCCGTTCTTCACGCCGGTCTAGGTGAGGGCCCAGATGCATCCACGAGTCATTGCGAGGAGCAAAGCGACGAAGCAATCCAGAGCGTCTTGCGCGGTCCTGGATTGCTTCGCTTCGCTCGCAATGACGATGGAGGGCGAGCTGTGCACCCCATAACAGGTGCGTAGGGTGGGCAAAGGCGCGGAGCGCCGTGCCCACCGTGGTCGTTGCAAGAAAAGCGGTGGGCACGCTTCGCTTTGCCCACCCTACGAATAAAGAACTTGGGGAGGCGACATGCCGATCAACTATGATGAGCTGATGGCGATGAAGGCGATCGGGCAGCCCTATGCCTACACGGATCGCGACGTCATGCTGTACGCCTACGGCATCGGCATGGGCGCCGATCCGATGGACGAGCGCGAGCTCGCCTTCGTCAATGAAGCCACCGCCGAGCCGCGGCCGCTGAAGGTGGTGCCGACCTTTGCCTCCGTCGCCGCCTGGGGCGCCGGCCCCGGCGACATGAAGCTGAATCGCGTGCTCGTCGTCGACGGCGAGCGCGACATCACCTTCCACAAGACGTTGGCTGTCGCGGCGAAGATTACCGCAGACTCCTCCGTGCTCGCCGTCTCCGACAAGGGCAAGGACAAGGGCGCCGTCATCCGCCATCAAACTATCCTGCGCGATGAGACTGGTGCTGCGCTGGCGACGCTCGTCGCCTCCCGCTTCGCCCGCGGCGACGGCGGCTTCGGCGGTCCCTCCGGCGGCATCCCAGATCCGCATCCGGTGCCGTCGCGCGCGCCTGATCGCAGCGTCGACATCTCGACGCGTCCCGACCAGGCGCTGATCTATCGTCTCTGCGGCGACCGCAACCCGCTGCACTCCGATCCCGAATTCGCCCGCCGCGCCGGCTTTCCGCGGCCGATCCTGCACGGCATGTGCACCTACGGCCTGACCTGCCGCGCCATGCTGCAGACCTATGCGGACTACGACGCGTCGGCGTTCAAGCAGCATGCCGCACGGTTCTCCTCGCCGGTGTTTCCCGGCGAGACCGTGACGGTCGATCTGTGGAAGGACGGCGATGTGATCTCGTTCGAGGCGCGGGTGAAGGACCGCAACGTCACCGTCATCAAGAACGGCAGGACGGTGCTCGGTTGATATCGGCGTGAGAGGCACGTCTGCTAGTTGTCGTCATGCCCGGGCTTGACCCGGGCATCCATCCTCCTTCGAAGATGGATGGCAGGGTCAAGCCCGGCCATGACGAATAGAACGAACAACGCAGCGGGAGGACACCCATGGGACTGCTCGACGGCAAGGTGGCGCTGATCACCGGCGCAGGTGGTGGCCTCGGCAAGGCCTATGCAAAACTGTTCGCGCGCGAGGGCGCGGCGGTCGTCGTCAACGACCTCGGCGGCCCGCGCGACGGGTCCGGCTCGGATCTCTCGATGGCCGAGCAGGTGGTGGCCGCGATCAAGGCCGAGGGCGGCCGCGCGGTTGCCAATGCCGCCGACATCTCCACCATGGCTGGCGGGCAGTCGGTGTTCGACGACGCCATCCGGCATTTCGGCCGCGCCGACATCCTGATCAACAACGCCGGCATCCTGCGCGACCAGACCTTCGCGAAATCCAGCGAGGCCGACTGGGACAAGGTGATCCAGGTCCACCTCAAGGGCACCTTCTGCTGCACCCTGCCGGTGTTCCGCTGGATGCGCGACAATGGCGGCGGCGTCATCGTCAACACTTCTTCGACCTCGGGCCTGATCGGCAATTTCGGCCAGTCCAACTATGGCGCGGCCAAGGGCGGTATCTGGGGCCTGTCGAACGTGCTGGCGATCGAGGGCCGCAAGTACAACATCCGGGTCTGGACCCTGGCGCCGGGCGCGCTGACGCGGATGACCGCGGACCTGCCGCGCTACAAGGAGAACCCGGGCGCGGCGCTGACGCCGGAGGGCATTGCGCCGGCCGTGCTCTACATGGTCAGCCACCTCTCCGGCGATCAGACCGGCAAGGTGCTCGGCGTCTCCGGTCCGCGCGGCGTGCGCGAGTTGCGCATGATGGAAATGGACGGCTGGAAGCCGCCATCCTCGGCCTGGAGGGCGGAGGACATCGCAGAACATGCAGGGGAGATATTCTTTTCGGAGGACGAGATTCGAAAGTCCGCGCGGCGGTTCTAGGCTATAGCGTCATTCCGGGACGGTCCGAAGGACCGGACCCGGAATCTCGAGATTCCGGGTTCGCCTCTGCGAGGCGCCCCGGAATGACCAAACGAGAGAGAGGCTCCAAATGAAGCTCACCGCCGCCGCCAAAGGCACCTTCGCGATCGCGCCGACGCCGTTCCACGATGACGGCCGCATCGACGAGGCCTCGATCGATCGCCTGGTCGATTTCTATGCCGCGGCGGGCTGCGACGGCATCACCGTGCTCGGCATCATGGGCGAGGCGCCGAAGCTCGACGCGGCTGAATCCGCCGAGGTCGCGATCCGCTTCGTCAAGCGCGCGAAGACCATGCAGATCATCGTCGGCGTGTCGTCGCCGGGCTTCGCTACGATGCGCGCGCTGGCCCGCGCCACCATGGATGCCGGCGCTGCCGGCGTCATGATCGCGCCGCCGCCGAGCCTGCGCACCGACGACCAGATCACCGGCTATTTCAAGCAGGCGCAGGAAGCGATCGGCGAGGACATTCCCTGGGTGCTGCAGGACTATCCGCTGACGCAGCAGGTCCAGTTCACGCCGGCCGTGATCCGCAAGATCGTCATGGATAGCCCGTCCTGCGTGATGCTGAAGCATGAGGACTGGCCCGGCCTGGAGAAGATCGCGGCCCTGCGCGCGTTCCAGAAGGACGGCTCGCTCAAGCCGCTGTCGATCCTGTGCGGCAATGGCGGTCTCTTCCTCGATTTCGAGATGGAACGCGGCGCCGACGGCGCGATGACCGGCTACGCCTTCCCGGAAATGCTGGTCGACGTCGTCAAGCTGTCGCAGGCCGGCAAGCGCGATGCCGCGCACGACCTGTTCGACGCGCATCTGCCGCTGGTGCGCTACGAGCAGCAGCCTGGGGCAGGGCTCGCCGTGCGCAAATACGTGCTGCAGAAGCGCGGCGCCATCGCGTCGAGCGCGCAGCGCAAGCCGGGCTCCGCGATCACTGCCGCGGCCAAGGCCGAGGTCGACTATCTGCTCTCGCGGGTCGCGCGCTATGACGCCCGTGCCAATCTGCAACCCCGAGCCAGTGCCGCGGAGTAACCATGGCTGACGCTGCCGCCGTTCGTCCCGCCTCGACCGTGCTGCTGCTGCGCGATAGCGCTGCGGCACGCGAGATCGAGGTCTTCATGATGGTGCGCCACCATCAGATCGAGTTCAACTCGGGGGCCCTGGTGTTTCCAGGCGGCAGCGTCGACAAGGGCGACCGGGAGATTGCCGGGATACCCGAGTTGTATTCCGGTGGCGACGGCGTGGCCGCCGAGGCGCTCGGCTTCCGCATCGCCGGCCTCCGCGAGACCTTCGAGGAGAGCGGCATCCTGCTGGCGCGTCCGCGACGTTCGGACGCGCTGATCGATGCCGCCGCGGTGCGCGAGATCGAGGCGGCGCATCGCCTCGCGCTGTGTGAGGGTAAGACCAGCTTCCTCGAGGTGCTCGAGACGCATGGCCTCGTCCTGGCGCTCGACGCGCTCGTGCCTTACGCCCATTGGATCACGCCCGAGGGCATGCCGAAGCGCTTCGACACCTGGTTCTTCCTGGCGGCCGCGCCGCCGGACCAGCTCGGCGCCCATGACGGCCGGGAATCGACCGATTCCGTCTGGGTCTCGCCGCGTGAAGCGCTGGCGGGGGGCGAGGATGGCCGCTTCAAGCTGCCGTTTCCGACCACCCGCAATCTGATCCGGCTCGGCAAGCAGCCGGCCGTGGCCGAGGCCCTGGCGGCGGCGCGGGACATGAACGTCGTGACCGTGATGCCGGTGATGACCAGGACCGCCGATGGCGGCCGTCAGCTGCGCATTCCGCCCGAGGCGGGCTATGATGGCGAGGTGTTCGAGTTCGGTGCGGCCGGTTAACCGCACACGCTATTTTTCGTCCGGCGGATGATGCGCCGGCGGCGTTCGTTCCCTATTTGTTCATTTGGCCGCGCGGCGGCTCGTATATACTGCGGTTCCGAACATCGGATCCCATGAGTAAATTACCGGACCTCGACACGGCCTGCAGCAGCCTCCGATCGATGACGATCGGACGGATGATCTTTGGCAGTTTTTTGCTGCTGCTCGCCGTGATCACCGCCACCAGCATGGCGAGCGTGATCGCCATCCGCCACATCGATTCGACCTTTGCGGAGCTGCAGCGGCTGCAGGGCGTCGGCGATCTCGCCGAGGAGATCGACCAGCGCATGAACGAGCTGCGGCTCGCCGCGCGCGATTTCGTCACCGATCCGGGCTCGCGCTCCGACCGGGCGATGGAGGCGGCGACCGAGCTCAATGCGCTCTTGAAGAAGACGCGCCTGCAATTGGCGCCGGAGCAACAGGCGACCATCGACGGCGTGTCCCAGCGGCTCGCGAACTACCGCGAGGGCATCGACCGGATCAGTGCGCTGATCGCGCACCGCGCCGAGCTGTTGTCGGGGCTGCCGGCGGCCCGCGAGAGCTTCGAGGAGGCGATCGCCGGCCTGACCGATCGGGGCACCGCGCGGGCGCTGTTCCGGGTGCAGAACCAGGTCGGCGCGGCGCTGCTGGCGCGCGATCCAGCCGGCGCCGAGCAGGCGGCGCGCAGCATGCGCGCGATGCCGATCGAAGACGTCGCGCTGCGCGCCGCAGCGGACCGCTACGCCGAGGCCATCATCGCCATCGCCGGCACCGAGGACGAGATTGCGCGGCTCGACAAGGAGGTGCTCGGCATCGAGGGCCGGCTGATCGGCCGGGTCACCGAGCTGTTGCGCGCGCTCAGCGCCAGCCAGGGCAAGGTGTTGTCGCGCGACTTCGCCCGCACGCTGGCTGAGACCAAATGGCAGAGCATCATCTTCGGCACCGCGGGCGTCCTGATCGGCATCTTTGCCGCCTCCTTCGTGGTGCGTCGAACCGTGCGGCCGCTGGCGTCGATCGCCCGCTCGATCCGGGCGCTGGCGGCAGGTGAGAAGGCGACCTCGATTCCGCAGACCGACGTTCAGAACGAGATCGGCGACATCGCGCGTGCCGCCGAGGTGTTCCGGCAGACGCTGCAGGACGCCGACGCGGCCCGCGAGGCCGCGGTGCGCGCGCTGGCCGAGCAGCGGCTGGCGGAGGAGAGCTATCGCAAGCTGTTCGAGGCCTCGATCGACGGCATCTATGTCACGACCCCGGGCGGCCTCGTGCTCAACGCCAATCCGGCGCTCGCGCGGATCATGGGGTATGAAACGACGAGCGAGCTCATTCAGAGCGTCAACGATATCGCCGAGACGATCTACGTCCATCCGCTGGCACGCGAACGCTATCAGCGGCTGATGCGGCGCGACGGCATGGTGCGCGAGTTCGAATACCAGGTGCGACGGCGCAACGGCGAGATCCGCTGGCTGTCGGACAGCGCCACCGTGGTGCGCGACGAGAGCGGTGAGGTCGTCCGCTACGAAGGCGTCGTTCGCGACATCACCGATCAGAGGCGCGCGGAAGATGCGATCGCCGAAGGCCGCAGGCTGCTACAGCAGGTCATCGACACCGTGCCGGCGGTGATCAACGTCAAGGATCGCGACCTGCGCTACGTGCTGATGAACCGCTACATGGCCGGCATCTTCAACGTCGAGCCCGAGGATGCGCTCGGGCGCACCACGGGTGAGCTGATGGTGCGCTACGGCGCGAGCAAGACCGACTCGAACGACAAGCGCGTGCTGGCCACCAAGGCCGGCCTCGGCTTCTACGAGGAGGAGTATCTCGATTCCTGCTGCGTCATGCGGCAATGGCTGGTCAACAAATTGCCGCTGCTGGATGCGGACGGCGAGGTCGACAAGATCGTCACGGTGGCGCTCGACATCGGCGAGCGGAAGAAGAGCGAGCTGGAGATGCGCAAGGCCAAGGAGGCCGCCGAGACGGCGCTCCGCAACCTGCGGGAAACCCAGGCCTCGTTGATCGAGGCCGAGAAGCTGGCGGCGCTGGGGCGCATGGTCGCGGGCGTCGCGCACGAGGTCAACAATCCCGTCGGCATCAGCCTGACGGTGGCCTCCGCGCTCGAGCGCAAGACCGAGCGCTTCAGCGAGGCGGTGACGCGCGGCGAGCTCAGGCGCTCGAGCCTCAACGAGTTCATCGAGACCAGTCGCAACGCGGCCGCGCAGCTGGTCGCCAATCTCAACCGCGCGGCCGAGCTGATCCAGTCGTTCAAGCAGGTCGCGGCGGACCGCAACTACTCCGACCAGCGCAGCTTCGATCTCGCCGATCTCACCGAGCAGGTGGTGATGAGCTTGCGCCCTGGCGTGCGCAGACAGAACCTGACGATCAATGTCGATTGCCAGCCCAATCTGGTGATGAACAGCTATCCCGGCCCGTATGGCCAGGTGCTGACAAATCTGTTCCTCAATGCGGTCGCACATGCGTTCCCGGACGGGCGCAGCGGCGTGATCGAGATCCGGGCGCGCGAGTCCGGACGCGACAATGTCGAGATCATCTTTTCCGACAATGGCTGCGGCATGAGCCTCGACGTCCGCCGCCGCGCCTTCGATCCGTTCTTCACGACGCGCCGCGACCAGGGCGGCACGGGGCTCGGCCTGCACATCGTCTACAACATCGTCACCAACCGGCTCGGCGGCCGGCTCGATCTCGACTCCGAGCCCGGCGCCGGCACGCGCATCCAGATCATTCTGCCGCGCGTCGCGCCGTTGGAGCAGGCGGCCGAATAGGGACGGACTGAACAAGCATGTGACGCAACGACGTCGATCTCCTGATTGACTCTCACGAAGGCGCGATCGAATCGAAATCTGGCCCGGTTGATGCATCGTCATCGGCGCACCCTGGGGTGGTGCAGGAGCCAGATGGAAATGAGCAGATGGATCGTGTCCCGCGGCCATGCGCCGCATCGCGCTGATTGTTCGGCTGTCCGTCACACCGGTTCAAGGCGGCAGGAGGCCGGACGCTGGAAGCCACCCATCCGGGTCACTGGCGCAGCGCTGCTGATCGCTCTCGCCACGCCGACGCAGGCACGCGACCGCGGTCAATGGGCGAACTCATCGCCGGAGATGAAGGCGTGGTTCGACGGCTTGCGCAGCGGCAAGGGCCCATGCTGCTCCGATGCCGACGGCAGCGCCGTCAGCGATGTCGACTGGGAGAGCAAAGGCGGCCATTACCGCGTGCGTATCGAGGGCGAGTGGCTCGACGTTCCCGACGACGCCGTGATCACGGAGCCCAACCGCGTCGGCCGCACCATGGTCTGGCCGATGCGTGGCTATCAAGGGCTCTCGATCCGCTGCTTCATGCCCGGCAGCATGACGTAGGCCGCGTGCGCGGTGGCTCAGGCGTATTTCTGGTCGCGCTCGAGCAGCTCGATCGAGATGCCCTGCGGCCCGCGAATGAAGCAGATGCGTACACCGGGCCGGATCGTGGTCGGCTCGGTCGTGAAGGTCACGCCCTTGGCCTTGAGAGCAGCGGCTGCGGCGTCGATGTCCTTCACGGTGAGGCCGAAATGATCCAGGCCCTGGTGCGGCGTCAGCGGCGGTTCGTTGACGCCGTCGCCCGGCTCGACCTTGGCGATGAACACGCTGGCACCGCCGAGCTTCACGTCGATCCGCCCCGGATGGCGGACGATCTCGCCGCCGAGCATCTCGTGCAGCCAGCTCGCGGTCGCTTCCGGATCCGGGCTGCGCAGATGAATGTGGTCCCACGTGACATGCAACATCGTCGAGATCTTTCGAGGAGTGAACCGTCTGCGGCGCGGCAGCGTTTCCAAGGCGTTGGCGATGATCCGGATGTTTACCGACTCGTTGCCGGCCGCGCCAGCCCGGCGAACGTACCTGTATCCGGGCCTGCCCTCCAATTGTCGGCTTTGCATGCAACGCTGTCGATGTTTGCCGATTGATGTTCCCATACGCCCGGCCGGGCAGCCGATGGTGCAGACATGAGCGCGGGTCTCTTCCGTTTGCCAGGACTCAAGCTCGGCGGCGCCGCGGCGGCGGCGGGGCGCCGAGGCAACGAGGCTTACATTCCCCTCGGCGCTGCTGTATCCGGCCTTGTGGTGCTCGCGTTGATCATGTGCGGCGCCGTCGGCTGGCTGATCATGTCTGTCGACGACGGCGAACCGTCGGATCCCAGTCTCGCGCGGCTGACGTTGGATCACCCGAGCGGACAGTTTGAGGGCGAGGAGGATGGAACAGAGCCGTCGCGCGGCTTTGCGTCCGTGGTGCCGGGTGTGGCCGTCAGCGCCAACGCACCGCCGGCACCGCCATTCGCGGTCAGGTCCGGTCCGAGTCTGATGGATGCCAATGCGAGCCTTGCGCCAGCGATGCAGGCTGCGCCCTCGGCGGCGTTCGATCCGGCCGCTCTGTCCGGTCTGCGTATCAGTTCCCAATCCTGGCGGCGCGGCGGCCTCGGATCAAAGGCGCTGGTGACGTTCACGCTGCGAAACACCAGCGCCTTCACCATCAAGGATGTCGAGATCAACTGCGCCTTCAGCCGGCGTGATGGTAGCCACGTGACGGACCGTCGGCGGGTCGTGCCTGGAGAAATCCGCTCGGGCGGCCGCAGGACCTTCGCCGCGGTCCATGTCGGATTTGTCAACGTTAACGTCAGCACGGCCAAATGCGCGCTGGTTGCAGCGACGAAAATCTAATTATGTCGCGCTAGTTTCCCGCGGTCATTGAACCTGATTGGTCGGGCCGGGAACATACTGTCATGGTCCCCGTTAGGTGGATGGTCGGCTCAGGTGGGCCGACGGAGCGGTGAATTATGCCTATCTTGCGTTATTTTCTATTCGTCGGTGGTACTTTGCTCGCGCTGCTGGTCCTCGCGGATGCCGTGCTTCCCAGCGTACCGTTGCCGACGACCCTGACCTCCGCTTCGGATCTTCCCCCGGTACGCATTCAGTCCGCCCGCAAATGGCCAGAGCGGATCGTGATGGACACGTCGGTCGTGCCGCCGGCGCCTGCGATGATTGCCAAAGTGGAGCAGCCTGCGCCCGTGGCGGCCGCCGCCAAGGGCGACGTGCGCGACGCCTTCGCCCAGATGAATGTCGCCGACACCAAGCCGCAGGCCGTTGCCGCGGTGGGCGTCGAGGCGCCTCGGGCCGCGACCAGGATTCCGGAGACCGCGACCAAGCTCTCGGACGCCAAGAAGCGGAAGACCGCGAAAGCTCATCCTGGCAAGCCGATGATCCTGGTGGCTCAGCAGCCGCACGTCGGCGCGTTCTATTCCACCTGGTAACATCCAGTCCTTCGCTGCGTTCATTGCTGAGTGTCCGGGCCCGTCCTCGTGAATGAGATCGGTCGCGGCGACGTCTTGGACGCCGCCAGACTGCCTTGATCTTGCGCAAAGTGCGCTCCTTCCGGAGCGCCTAGCGTCACCTCGATGGGAACCAGGGCGCGTTGCCCCGTGGACCCAGGGAGACGCTCAATGACCACCACCCCGCCCAATCTCTCGATCTCGCCGGAGAAGGTCGCCTTCGTGGTGACCAAGGCCCATCAGTACGAAATGGAGGCGGCCGAGCCCGAGCTGCTGGCGGATCTCACCGACGATGACGCGGCTCCGGCAACGGGCGGACGCGGCGTAAACACGGACCGATCAGAGCTCGTCAGCTTCATCAAGGGCCTCAATGTCGATGAGCAGATCGATCTGGTCGCTTTGACATGGCTGGGGCGCGGCGACGGCTCGCTGGAAAACTGGGACGAGCTTCGCGCGCAGGCCGCTCAGGCGCACAACAACCGCACGGCCAGCTATCTCATTGAGACGCCGATGCTCGGTGACTATCTCGAGGAGGCACTGTCGGAGTTCGGCCTCTCGCTGGAAGATTTCGAAGAAAGCCTCTAGCGCATGGCGGGAGCGGCATCGGCCGCGAGGAACGGCGCTGATGCATGGGAATAACCAAGTGATGTCCTCGCTGTGCCATGGCGGGGACTCGAAGGCGGCCCCGCGCTGGGGTCGTTGACATCAAGGAGTAGGCTCATGGACAAGCTGAAGGTTGGGACCGGTGACTGGGTCGTCGTTTGCGATGGGCGCAAGGCGCTGATCCTCGAGAACATCGGCGACAGCATGTTTCCGAACCTGCACACCAAGGAGGTTCATGAGCATGAGAATGAGCGCACCAGCGCTCAAGGAGCCGATGCGCCCGGTTCGGTGCAGCAGTCGTTCGGCCATGCGCGGAGCTCGGTGGAGCAGACCGATTGGCACGATCAGGCGGAACGGGCCTTCCTCAAGCAGATCGCCGACCGCCTGCATCTCGCCGTCCTTTCAGGCGAGACCAAAGCCGTAACGATGGTCGCGTCGCCACGCGCGCTCGGAATGATCCGCGCCGATTATTCCGACGCAGTACGCAAGGTGTTGCATGGTGAAGTCCACAAGGACCTCGTGAAGCTTCCGGTCTACGAAATCGAGAAGCAGCTGCTGGCCTGAGCCGGCCGTCCGGCGCCGCAAAGACCTTGCCGACCGACATCACCGATCTCTCCTGCAGTCAGGGCCGGCTGTGGGGGAGGTCAATGCGTGCGTTCAAGAGACGCAGCCGTCTCTGGCTCGTTCGGCACCAGGCTCGCGTCCCGATGGATCGTCTCCTTTTCGACGATCTCATATCCGCATTCCTGTAGCCAGGCGATGAGCCGGTCTGCCATGGCATAATCCCATGTCGGGTAGGAGCGTGCGATGACTTGGCGCGGCGTGAGCTTGCGAGACATTCTTAATCCTTCGCGACCTGATCTCGTGATGCTCGAGAAATTCTCGTCGGGTGTCGCTGTTGAACCCCACAACGACGCGCGGGTTCCGGGGTCACGCGATCCGTCGATGCTGCATCGAACTCCGCGCCCTATGCAACGCAGAGCGAGCCCTCTGCGACGCGGGCCGATATGGGTCAGCAGGCGTTGATCGCGGGCGGCTGCAAGTCGTCTGCCGGCAGAACAGCGGACTCATGCAGCTTCTTCTCGACGATCTGATAGCCGCAATGATCCAGCCATGCGATCAAGCGGTCGGCCATGGCGTAATCCCAACTGGGATATGACCTGGCGATGACTTCGCGAACCGTCATTGTCTTAGCCATGGTGTCGACCCGTTGCTCCCTTGCATTTTCATTCGAGTATTCGCGCGCAACCCGGCGGCCGATCTTTCGTCAGCTGTCCGCGCCGTTCCTCCCAGAGGAGGCCTCGATCCAACCCGTCGGTTGTCCTTGTCCCAATTTTTCCGAACTTGTCGCCATGGTGCGGTGAAAATCGGATCGTTTCGTTACATTTGATGGCGAGAGATGACGTTTGTCTTTCTGCCGTGGCGCGGCACCCCGCAACGTTCTCAACTATGGTGAAAACCTTCTCGCCACGGAGTGCCAGACCATTTCGATGGCTGGCTGTGGCGCAGTCGTGCACGGAGTAAGGCGGGCATGTGGCGGGCGGCGCGGTGTTTCGTCACAGGTCCGGTCAACGGTTCGCTTCAGAACCGTGCCTTACTGCGGCGCGCGCTGGGCGACCAGCGCTGGAAAAGAGTGAAGCGCTCGAGGTTCTCAGCGGAGAACGCAGACGAACGGCCGTGGAGTGAAGGGAGCGAAGCAATGAGACTGGTAGTGCTGGCCGTGCTGACGACGGGCCTTGCGGCCGGAACGGGTGCGTCGGCCGCCAGCGAATCTTGTGGGCCCGGGTGCCATGTCGCTCCCAACGGCGGTTGTGTTGTGAACGGCTGGGAGCAGGGGGCGCCGGTATGGAACGAATGCCCCGCAGGAGCGCGGCCCAGACCGCCTTGCGGCGCGGCATTCCGATGGAGCCGCCCGGCAAGGGCTTGCGTCAGCAAGTGAACGGCGACCCTGGTCCGGGGCGGGGAGTTACAGAGGCTCGGACATGGCCTCGATGTCCAACGTGAACAGGCGTTGCTCGTCCGCATCGTCCGAGCGTGCCAGGACTTGCTCGAGCAGGCCGATCACGGCAGCGGCTCGCGCGTCCTCATTGGTGTCGTCATAGCTGGTGGCTGCGAGGATCGAACCGTCGGCCTCGCACATCGCCTTGATCTGAATAATCACCATTGCATCCCATGCCGCGTCGGATGTCCTAAAGACTGGCGGCAATCTTGTTAAATTCGCGCAAAATGGTCCGCATAAATCGCCGGTAAGGCCGCACCCTCGCGCCGCGACGCACGGATCCGGGTACCGCGCAGAACGCGCGCTGCTGTGTCAGCTTGCCTTGGCCTGGATCACCTCGCGCGGCGCACGGGTGCCCAGAGCGCGCCGGATCCAAGCCCGCGACGGCGCCTCGACGACCATATAGGTGATCCAGGCGACCGCCGTCGCAATCGCGACGAACAGACCGAGTCGAAGCGCAAGCTCGAGAACTCCTGGCTGGTCGGGCTTGCCGATCATTGCGAGGCGGATCAGGAATGGGTGCAGCAGGTATATCGAATAGCTGCATTCACCGCCGATGATGATGGCGCGGGACGACAGCCACCGCGCATGACCGTAGCGACTGGTGGCAACGAAGACGATCGAGAACGCCGTGATCTCGATCAGACGCACGCTGAGCTCGATCGCAAACGACCAGTCGGGCAGGTGCGGTTGCATGAACAGCAGCGCCGGCGCGCAGGCCAGACCCGCGAGTGAGAGCCAGAACAGCACCGTCACGCAGCGTCGTTCCGTGGGGGCCGGATCGGTGCGCGCGCGGTTCTGGTAGATCATGGCCGCGAAGCACCCGGCCAGAAACTGTGCCACGTGCAGGTAGGGCGCGTAGTAGGTCAGCCATTGCATCCCATTGTGCTGCAGGCTCGGCACGAGAGCCCGCAGCATGGCGTCGCCATAGGTGAAGAATGCCGCGATCGTGAGCGCGAACGCCAGGATGTTTGCTGCCGCAAGCCAGATCATCGTCGACAGCCGAACGACGCCGGCCAGCAGAAAGCAGACCAACGGAAAAAGTAGGTAGAAGAACAGTTCGACGCTGATCGACCAAAGGTGTTGGAGGGGCGGAACGACCGCCACCAGCATGGTGCCGTTCTGAACGGGAAACCAAGCCTGCGTCATCGTCAGAATAAAGCCGAGCGAAGGAGCGGAGAGTCCCCGGGCGAGCATGAGGTAGGTGACGATTGCGGCAACGAGAACGGCATACATCGGATAAAGCCGGGCGAAGCGCGCGATCGCGAATTCCCGAATGGCACCTGCGACCGGCTCGGCGTGAAAGCGTCCGGCGTAATT
Source organism: Bradyrhizobium sp. SZCCHNS2022 (assembly GCF_032377575.1). NCBI lineage: Bacteria > Pseudomonadati > Pseudomonadota > Alphaproteobacteria > Hyphomicrobiales > Nitrobacteraceae > Bradyrhizobium > Bradyrhizobium sp. SZCCHNS2022. Next base: position 1,410,073 of record NZ_JAUHHZ010000001.1, read on the forward strand.
GAGCCAAAGGACAAACCCGCTCAGCACGAAAAACATGGTCATGCCGATGCTGCTGACCTGCGCGATCAACTCCGCCGGCCGGCCTTGGCCCAACGACGGTGCGCCGTGTCCGACTGCGACCGTTGCGGCCGCGACGAAGCGCAGGCCGGTCAGGGATCCAATGAAACGTTGATCATTCACGGGGAGACATCGTCCTCGCATCAGGGAGCCTGGGCGGGCTGCCCTGCATCCATGAGCGCGGTTGTAGGAACGCCGGTGCCCGCAGGCAATCCATCGCCGGTCCGTTGGAGCAAATTCCGCGGAGCAGATGTCTTTGGGGCATTCCGGCGGCGATCCACACGAGAAGGCGGAGGGCAAGCGCGGCCGAACCGTAGGGGGTGATCGTCCATCTAACCTATTGAATAAAAAATGGATTTGATCGTGAATGGGCACGATCGTGCCGGCCCATCTCGCCGCGGGCTTTTCTGGCGACCGCACCGATCAAGCATCGTTGCGACGCCCAGGGATTCCAGCACCTGGGCGGGACCGGCCGTGCATTGCACGGTCGCGCATGAGCCATTCTCAACGACAGGCGACCCGGCGGAACGACGCCGCTCGGCGTGTCTGATTGTTGCGCAGGTCAGATCCGGCCGGTGAGGCGGCTGACCGCATCGTCCGAGGCGGCCCGGACAGCGTCCAGCTTGCACATGGACTCGACAGCGGACCGCGGCTAGTTATCCATTGCGTCATCTCAGACGGTTGTTTGACGTTGCGCGCCTGATCGAGGACGGGAGCCGCCTTGCCCGCTGCACCATCTCAGCTCACCAATCAGACCGTCAACACCCAGTTGACGACGGATTGCAGCGCGCAGGCGGCCGCCACCTTCGACATCAACGAAAGCACCTGGATCACCTTCTTCGTCAACCCTGCGATTCCGTGCTGGATGGCGCTGGTGTCGGTCGGCGAATTTCAGGTCACGCTATCCGAAGACATCAGCGTCGCCAACGTCGTCCTGCGCAAGGGGCTGACCGTGGCCATGAACACGATGGGCTCCTACTACACGGTGACGATGACGGGAACGATCGTCGATTCGGGCAAGGAGAGCAGCTTTCCCGGAGCCGTCTTGGGCTCGTTCACCCGCGCGGCTGCGATGAAGCGTGCGGTGCAGATGCTCCAGATGCAGGGCAGCCGCTGAAAGGCCGTCCCGTTCCGCGCGAAATGTAAACACCAGAATGTTATCGGGCGCGTGCAGAGACTGTGATCTGGCACAATTGACCGTCTCATCCAACTCTGGTACACGCCACAACCTCTGATAGATTTCAATCAGTGGTAGTTTGATCGATATTTGATTCGTTTCAACTGCGTTGCCCGGATCTGCTGCAGGTCTCGGCCTGCGTTATTACAAAATGGGAGATAGCTATGGTCGATCACGAAGCCGTTCGTTTCACTGCTCCTTCGGTCGTCAAGACCCCCACCAGCCCCAACACCGATGTCGTAGCGACGCCGACCGGGGATACGAACAACACCACTCAGCTCGTCTTCGAGTATCAGGGGCGCATCCCTGTCTGGACGCCGGTGGTGTCGCAGGCGCAACCTCAGGTCGTTCTCGGGGCTGACATCACGATCGGCGCAACGACCTGGCGCAAGGGCATCACGGTCCAGTATGCGGCGCTCGGATCGACCCAGTACACCGTGACCATCATCTCGGGGGAGATCGTGGACGATCGTGGCCTCTACTCGCTCCAGGGCGTGACGCTCGGCATCTTCCCGATCAGCTCGTCGGTCAAGGCCGCGCCGTCGGCCGCCGCGTTGCGGACCGAAGAGTACCCGCGTGCGGCGTTCACGGCTCTGCCGACGGTGAACACCCCGACCAGCCCGAACAGCAATGTGGTGACGACGCCGAGCGGCGACACCAACAATACCACCTATGTCTCATTCCAGTATCAGGGGCGCATCCCGGTCTGGACGCCGATCGTATCGCAATCGCAGATCACTGCGGTGCTCGGCGCCGATATCACCATCGGGGCGACGACGTGGAAGGCCGGCATTACCGTGCAATATGCGGCGCTGGGCTCGGCGCAGTACACGGTGACCATCATCAAGGGCGACATCATCGACGATCGCGCCCTCTATTCACTGGCGGGTACGCTGCTCGGCATCTTCCCGATCGGGTGATACGGCCATGGACGCGCTTGCGTCAGCGCAGTTCGAGCAGGTCGGCTCCGCCGCGATCTATGAGACCAGGGTTGCCGGCTCAGTTGGCTGGGCCGGCTACCTGCTCGGCGCAGGTGCGTCGCTGCCACCGTTCATCAACTACGACGACTCGCTGAAGAAGTACGGTGGCAGCTATCTCTTCGCGACGCAGCGGCCCGCCGATCTCGATCGGGATCCCGGCGGGTTCGCCAAGCGCGTTCGTGATTACATCGGCGCGGCGACGGGCAACCGCGCCGTCGTCTGGCTGGCATCGGCGAACCCGGTCGTGTTCGGCGATTTCAAGCGCTATGGCGTCGGCTTCATCAATCTGCCGCCGGTCTACCAGGTGTCGGGCAACCTGAACCTCTGGTTCGCCGGCAACGCCAAGTTCTACGTTCTCGATCAGAGTCGCATCGACATCGATGGCGGGGCTCTGCGCCTGTCTGGCTCGGCGACGAGCTCGCCGCCGTTCATCGGCTTCTCCGGCAAGGGCGACAATCCGCTCGGCATTCGGATCGCGCCGGCCAACAGTCGCATCTACGCCTACGTGCCGTTCAGCGGCGCCAATACGGGCTGTGTGACCTTCGATGGCCTCCTCGATTCCAAGCAGGCCTTCGTCGCCCAGGGCTTGGGGCAGGGCTTCCGCTACACCATCAACAACAGCGCCGCGACGTTGCTGCAGGCGGCGCAGTATGCGGCGATGACGGTGGCGGCCTTGCCGCCGCAGCTTTCGATCGCCGGCGCCTTCGACCTGGGTGATCCCGCCAACCGCGTCATTGATGGAGCGCTGCTCGAACAGGGCTATCTACGCTCGGGCTTCGCCATCAAGGCCGCGCCGGCGCTGACCAGCGAATTCCGCACCACCGGCGGACGCGTGGTGCAGCTGACGCCGCTCGGGGCCGGCAGCGCGGATACGGCGCCGGCGCTCGGGGCAGGTGGCTTCGCCTTCGCCACCAGCGTCGCGAAAACGATCGCGACCGATGCCGGCACCGCCTATCTCAGCCTGGCGGGCCAATACGCGCTCAGCGCCGACGGCAGCTCGGGTGGCCAGGTCGCGAAGCTGATGGGCGGACTGTTCGGATCGGAAGCTCTCAGCTTCAAGACCTACGATGCGAACCTGCCTGCCGCACAGAACGATCGTCTCAACGCCATTCCATCAAAGCCCGGCTATGCGCCGGTGTTTCCGTTCGAGACGGCGGATCTCAACCGCCCCGCGAGCGGCGCCGTCGCGCCGCGCCTGACCGACGACTATCAGACCTCCTGGGTGACCATCATCTCCGGAGGCGGCGCCGTCGACTATCTCGCCGAGCCGGAAGGCAGCGCGATCTACGGAGCCGCCGCAGCCGGTGTCCCCGACGACGCGGCGATCCTGCAATCGGCGCCGCCATTCATGCCGCTCGCTCAGGGCAGCGACAAGACGTTCCCGCTGGTGCCCTACGGAGCCGTGGCGAGCAGCGGCGTCGACGGCGCGACGCTCGTCCAGTTCGAAAGTCAGATCGTCGCCGCAACCCGCAAATCGCTGATCTCGAGCTATGGCAGCAGGACGTGGTCGGCGCGGGTTCAGGCGGCGCGCGCGCATGCGTTGCACGGCACCCTGGCCGACGGACCCGGTACCGATGGGACAACGCCGCAAGGCTTCATCATCGAGCGCGATCGGGGGACGGGAGCCTATCTGAACGTCAGCATGGCCCAGTCGCTCAAGCAAGACGGCAAGACTCTGCCGTTCGCGCTGTCTCATCCGACTCCGGCGATGCAGGACGCATTGCAGACCAACCAGCTGTTTCTGGTCGCCGTCAATCCGGAACCGTTCGGCACGGGGGCTCAATTCGCCAACACCGTCAACATCGCGGGCTGGACCATGACTGCGGCAGTCGGCGCCGGAGCGTCGGCGACCGCCTATCGTAACGTGATGATCATGAAGTTCTGCTCCGGCTCGTTGCTCGACCGGGTCACCAATGCCAATCGCTGGACCTCGGCCGAGCAGTTCTCGCTGCTGCCCGGTACGCCGCCGGCCACAGCCGCGCTGTCCTACACCGGTCTGTCGCAATGGCTACAGGACTACATCGCAGACGCGATCACCAGGTCGAAGGGCACGTCGGGTCCGTTCTACGAGAATTTCGCGCGCATCGCCCAGGATCCGAACTGGACCGGCGTCATCGTGCTCGCGGCCGATCTCGGCCAACGCGATATGCCGCCGGAGATTGCGGGCCTAGCCGCCGGCATCGACTTCACCCGTTTCAATGCTCATCATTTCGGCTTCACCGTGAGCCGCGTCACCGTCGAGGCGAGCACCGGTAAGATCACGATGCCTCCGGGCAGCTCCAGCCTGTTCGGCCTGATCGACTACGAAGATCCGCGCTATGCGATGAACGTCTCCAATGGCGTCGCGCCTGACGTGCCCGTGCCGGTGCAGATGAGCGGCGATTTCGATTTCACCGTGCTGCAGCTGCAATCCTTGTTCGAGAATGCCAGGCTGACGCGGTTCGACAGCCATGTCCAGCTCTCGGTTGCAGCGCTGTTCGGCGCGCCGGTGTCGCGCCTGTACTCGCGCGGCAAGCCGCAGCCCTTCACTGGGATCGTGCTCAAGGGCAGCTATGTCGATCAGGGCGGCCGCACGGCCTATGTCTTCGAGCAGAACACGACCAACGTGCTGACCAGCCCGTCGAACGTGCTGCCGGCCGTCGCATTCGACCGTGTGCAGTTCAACACGCTCGGCACCCAGGACCAGGGCGCGACGGTGGCGAGCAACTTCCTCGTCTGGGGGCAGCTCGATTTCACCGCGCTCGAAAGCACCACCGGAGAGACGCTCGACCTGCTGTCGTTCGGCAGTCCGCCGGACACGCCGGAGGCGGCGCTTGGCGTCGGCCTCGCCTTTTCCGGTCTCGCCGTGGGAATGACCTATCCGCAGGCGACGCCCGGCGCCAAGCGGTTCCAGGTCGCGACTGGCAATCTCGCGTGGAATCTCAACGGCTCGACGATGCGCGACACCAGCCTGTTCCGCGGCTTCGCGCTGCAGCTCAAGAGCTTCGTCAACGCCTCCGGCGATCAGAAGCCGTCCGATCTGGGCTTCCTGCCGGTGACGTCGCAGCTCAACCTCACTGAGCTGGAGGGGCCCTGGTTCGGCGTCGTCTACGACGTCACGCTGGGCGGACCGGGTGCGCTTGCCTCCGGCGTCGGCTTCCAGTCGCAGTTGCTCGCCGCCTGGTCGCCGGTCACCACCGGCGCGGATGCGGAGCATGCGGTTTTCATCGGCATGAGCCTGCCGGGCGCGGCACCCGGTGCCAGCCTGTTCAGCATCCAAGGCGTCATCAAGGTCGCTGTCGGCGCGATCTCGATCCTGCGCCAGCCGGTCCCGACAGCAACGGGGCGTATGCTGGCCGACGCCGCTCCGAAATGGTTCTACTGCCTGCGGATCGACGATATCGCCATCAAGATCTTCGGCATCGCCAAGCTGCCGCCGTCCGCCAACATCCAGTTCTTCCTGTTCGGCGATCCCGACAACACCGGCAGTCTCGGCTGGTATGCCGCCTATGTCGCCGACGACAATCCGGGCTGCGAGCAGTCGCTCGCGTTTGCCAAACGCAAGCCCGAGCTGCAGGAGCCGTCATCATGACGCGGATCCTGTTCTGGAACATCGAGAACTTCTCGGTCAACAAGATCTTCTCGGCGTCGATCAAGCGGCAGCGCGGGCACGGCGGTCTCAACGACATGCAGAGCGCGATCCAGCGTCGCGCCGTGATCAACGCCGTGCTCGCCGCCGCGCAGCCGGACATCATCGTCATCATCGAGGTGAGCTCCGGCGACAACGCGCCGAACGCGCTGGCGAGCCAGACCGGCGGGATCAATGCGCTCGCCATGGTGCAGTTCGGGCTCAACAATCCAGGCACGATGGTGGCCGGCGGATGGAACGCAGTGCCGCCGCTCTATACGGGGACCGGCGGTCGCTCGGAGACCGTGGGCATTCTCTTTCGGCGCACCAACAATGCAGGCACGCTCAATCGCTACTTCACCGGACCCAACATCTGGACCGGCGGGCACGCCGGCCTGTCGGTGCCGCCGGGCGGCGGCGTCGCTACGCCCTACAATGGCATGGCGGTGCCGGTCGGCGCCGTCAACGTCAACGGAATGCTGGTGCCGCCGGGGCTTGGCGGTGTGCGGCAGATCCCGGCAGGGGCCCAGCACAATGGCGGTCTCAACGAGGATGTCGTCGCCGCGCGCATCGCCTTCACCACGCCGCTCGGTGCGGGCGTCGCATTCGGCGGATTGCGCGAGCCGTTCATGGCGACGTTCACGGAGGCCGACAATCTCGGCAACGTGCAGCGGGACATCACCATCTTCGGCATCCATTCCCCGCCCAACAACCCTGCGGCGGCGAACTACATCACCACGCTGTCGACCATCAACGACATCGTGGGCGGCTTGGGCGCCAACGAGACGCGGGTGATCGGCGGTGATTTCAACGTCAATCTGTTCGCGGTGAACGGCACGGCCTCGGGCCTCTACAATCCGCTCACCGGTGGCCCAGGCGCCTATACGCTGCTCGTCGGTCCGACGGCAGTAGGCGTTCCAGTCAATCTGGACCAGTACAAAGGTTATTTCTCCACCCATATCCGCGGCAAGACCAAGACCGCCGCGTCGAAATTCCTGTGGTCCAACGGCGGCGGGCCGGGCCAGAGCTTCTATCCCGGCTACGGCTATGTCGGCTCCAACTTCGTCGCCGCGCCGTTCTACTCGATCGATAACGTGCTGGTCTGGCCGCATAATGGCTTGCACAACTATCAGACAACGATCATGAACACCGTCAGCGGCACGCCGATGAACGCGGTGATGGGTCCGCCGGACAATCCTCCCCCCGGTGCGATCGCTTTGGCCAACCAGTTCACCGCGGCGCCGATGGGCTGGCCCGGCGCACCCACGGCGGCGAACTATCCGGGGATCGGCGGCGCCGGAAATCTGACCGGCTGGAGCAACTACGGACGCGTTCGCAACACCAGCGATCACTTCGGCATCTTCGCCGACATCTGAGGGAGCGCCGGCATGAGCGCTATCGACAATCTCCGCGCCGCTGTCGAAGCCGCTGCCGGTGACACGGCCTTCGCGCTCGATGCCGCGTTCCTGACGGCGGGCCTCGCCGATCCCGCCGTGAAGCTTCCCGCTGACTATGACACGTGGCTGAGCCAGGCCTTCTTCCTCGAGGCCGCAGCCGACTTCAAGGTGACGGTGGCAAAGTCCGACGTCGGCCCGGTCGATGGGACGGCGTTCACGGTGCAATCGGCGACGATCCCGTTCGTCGGTGCCTCCGCGCCGCTCGCTGCGAAGGCCACGCTCGTGTTCTCCGTGGACGCCGACCAACTGATCGTGCAGGCCGAGGCGACGCCGTCGAACTGGACCTGGACGAGCAGCTTCGCCTTCATGGGCGGCTTCCCGTTCAATCAGTTCGGCACGCTGAAGAACGTCAGCTTTGTCTTCTCGACGGCGACCGGCACCTACCCATATGGCGACTCCGCAGGCCGCGCCGTGAGCGGCGGCGCCGTGCAGAATTTCGTTGCCAAGGTCGCTCTGCCGGATGTTGCCAAGCCCTTCCTGCTGCTGTTTCCGGGCCTCACCGTGCCCGCGGGTGATCTGCAGCTGAGCGGCGCTCTCAACATGGGCATCTTCAACGGCGAGACCGTGCTGTTCCCGCCGGGACAGCTGCGGGCAGCGATTCAGGACGGCACGTTCAAGCTCGCGTCGCAGTTCACCGTCAAGGATCCCAGCCTGGCTCTGACCATTCCCGCGCCCGATGGTGCGGACGAGGTCGACGGCGTGCTGGTGCTGGCCGATCCCGCCGATCCGGATGCCGGCGATCAGGCGCCGACGCTCGCGATCTCCTCGCAGTTCGACGTCGGCAGCACCGGCTCCTACCAGCTCGACGTCGAGATCACGCCCGGCGCGGACGCCAACTACTCGGTGGCGCTCGCCGTCGTCGAAGGCGGCGCGCCGCTGACGCCGGCGACGGTGATCGAGGTGATGGGCGGCAATGGCGGCTATCTCGCCGCGACGCCCGACGTGCTGCAGCAGTTTCTCGCTTTCGTCGGTCTCAACGGCTTCTCAATCGCCGGCACCCTCGGCCGCTCGCCGACGATCACGGCGGTCTCGATCGAGATCGGGAGCTCCAAGGATACCAGCTGGCAGATCCTGCCGCCGACCGGCGTGCTCGACTTCAAGATCACGAGCTTCTCGCTGCAATGGTCGATGGCCTATCCGTTCGACGGCGCCAAGCGGCAGCAGACCTACGATTTCACGACCGAGTTCGTGCTGGCGCCGAGCGTCTTCAAGGGGCCGGACGGCGAGGGCGACGGCGTGTTCACCGTCCAGTTCACGTCGGCCAAGCAGTTCTATGCGTCGTTCGCGGGGACCGCCAAGCTGAGCGACTTCCTGACGGCGCTGTCCGGCGGGGCCGTCATGCTCGACGTCGAGAATGGCGGCGATTTCGAGCTTGGCGACATCGCGGTCGCGGTCGATTACGGCGCGCAGAGCTTCCAGTTCGATGCGGGTTTCAGCCTGACGCTCAACCTGCTGAAGATCAACGATCAGCCGATCCTTGCCGTGCGCGACGGCACGGTCTCGATCGCGGCGCAGACTCCGACGCAGACGGAGGGGGGCGGCAACGCGACGACGTTGCTGCGGGCCACGCCGCTTCCGATGCTGCAGACCTCGCGGGCGGTCGCCTTGCAGACCGCCTCGCAGACGCAGTGGAAGTCGAGCGTCGCCGGCTTCCTCGACGTCGGGCCGCTGCACACCAAGGTCAGCGTGACCTATGACGGGTTCGAATCGCCCAAGCGATGGGATCTCGCCGCCTCGCTGGAGGAGCCGCTGAAGGTCTCGGAGCTGATCAACCAGTTCTTCTCGCCCGGCAGCGCCTACGGTTTCCCGAGCTTCCTGCCCGGCAATCTCGTCATCGCCGAATTCGGGATCACCGCGACCATTCCGGCCGAGCAGGGCGAGTTGAAGACGAGCTACGACATCACCGTCGGGTTCAGCTGGACGTTCACCTTCGGCGACCAGACCGTCGGCATCGATCCGGCGCGGCTCGGCGTCAGCTATGACGGCAGCAAGCCGGCGCAGCAGCAGTTCTCTGGCTTCGCGCAGGGGACCTGGGTCTACACGGCGATCAACCTCAAGCTCACGATGGGCTATGAGTTCAAGACCACCGAACTGGGCTCGAACAACATTCTGTTCGTCGACTGGGAAGGATTTCGCGCGACGTGGGAGAGCGGCAAGGAGCTGGTCACGTTCAGCCTCAAGGGCTGGAGCATCGGCTCGCTGGTGCAGGCGCTGGTGCGCACGCTCGGCAACCCGTATTTCACGCTGGACTCGCCGTGGGACCTGCTCAACCAGATCTCGCTCGATGCGCTGCGCGTCAACGTATCGCTCAAGAACGGCGAGAGCTTCTCGCAGCGCCTGTCGGCCAGCTACGAGCTGTCGAGCCCGATCAATCTCGGTTTCATCAGCATCACTGCGCTGACCTTCCGTCGCGGCACCGACGGCAAGGTGACCCTCGCCATCGAAGGCTCGAGCCCGCTCGTTGCCGACGATCCGGCGTTCAAGAATCTGCTGGATCCGGCCAAGGGGCAGGACGTGCAGAACCTGCCATCGGTGCCCGGCCGCGGCGAGGAATGGTTCAAGCTGTTCCTGCTGGTGCTGGGACAGCGTATCGGCATCACCGGTCATTCCAGCTTCAACAGCACCAAGGAGGTGATCTGCGCGCTGCAGTCCGTCCCGAGCACGACGGGCAAGATGAATCCGGTGGATCCCAACGCGGACCAGGGCGGCGCGCCGGGGCTGCCCTATTACGACCAGTCGAACAACTGGCTCATCGCCGGGCATCTCGGCCTGATGAAGGTCGCCGGCACCTGGTCGATCGATGCCATGCTGGTGTTCAACGACCCCAACCTCTACGGCCTGCGGCTGGCGCTCGCCGGCGAGAAGATGGGCGGGCTCGCCAATCTCGTCGTCGACATCCTCTATAAGAAGATCACCGACGACATCGGCGTCTACCAGATCGATTTCACCTTCCCGGACATCATTCGCAACCTCAATTTTGGCGCCGTCTCGATCACGCTGCCGCAGCTCGGGATCAAGGTCTACACCAACGGCGATTTCTTCATCGATATCGGATTCCCTTACAATCTCGATTTCCGCCGCTCGTTCTCGATTTCGGTGATCGTCTACGGCGTTCCGGTGCTGGGCGCGGGCGGCTTCTACATCGGCAAGCTCTCCAACGCGACGTCGACCAAGATCCCGAAGACCAATCTCGGCACCTTCGATCCGGTCATCGAGTTCGGCATTGGGCTGCAGCTCGGCTTGGGCTACAATTTCGAAAAGGGTCCGCTGAAGGCGGGCTTTGCGCTGACGGTGTTCGGCATCGTCGAAGGAGTCGTGGCGCCGTGGCATCCTTATGACCCTGCGCGCACACTGGCATCTCGCGCGAGCAGCGGCGCGCTGCAGAGCGACTATTATTTCAAGCTGTCGGGAACGGTCGGCATCATCGGGCTGCTGTATGGCAGCGTCGATTTCGCGATCATATCGGCCTCCGTCAACGTCAAGATCGTGCTGTCGATCCAGCTCACCTATGAGAGCTATCGCGAGATTCCCGTGGTCGCCAGCGCCAGCGTGACGATCAGCCTCAAGGTCAAGATCAATCTCGGCCTGTTCTCGATCTCGATCAGCCTGTCGTTCTCCGCGCAGGTGTCTGCGACCTTCGTGATCGGACAGACCAGCACGGCGCCGTGGGAGGTTCAGGGGGGACGGGCCGACGCGCTGCTGATGCAGCGGGCTCACGCGCGCGGACCGGACGCGGTCATGCGGCTGGCGCGCAGCTTGAAGCCGCGTCCAAAGCGGCTCGCGCCGGCTGTCGCGCATCGCATGGGCCTTGCGGCCAGTGCGGGAGACAAGCCCAAGCTGTCGGTGATGGCGGGGGCGCAGTACACCGTGCTTGCTCCGGAGGGCGCAACGGATGCGGCGTCGAACCAGGGCGCTTTCGTGCTCCTGCTTGCGATGGACGCGCCGGATGCCGCTGCGAGCGTTCCGTCCGCCACCAAGACATCGTTCGACGTGCTCGCCGAGGTCTACTTCCCGTGGATCATCGATGCGCTGGGCAACGAGAGCGGCCATGAGGCTGAACTCGCCGAGACGCTGGCGACGTCGGTGTCGCTCACCCAGCTGGAGGCCTATGTCGCTCGCCTCGCCGACACTGCCGATCCATTCCTGTCGATCACCGGGCTGCTGCAGTTCCTCGCCGACGGGTTCAGGCTCGACATCTTGAACCCGGCGACGGCTCAGTCCTCGGGGCTGAAGGCCAAGCTCGACGCCGGCTCCGTGCTGTTTCCGGTGTTCGACGGATTGAAGCTGCAAGTCCCCGCCTTGTCCGGTGGCCAGACCTCGCCGATCGCGTTCGAGACGTACGCCACGGCGACGCCCGGCTATGCGACTGCGGTCAGCAACATGTTCGCGCAAGTGGCCGCGGACATCCAGGCTCAGAACAAGGAGATGCGCCGGCTCGCCGCGGAGAACGATGCGAACTCGACGGAGTCGATGGCTGCTCTGGTGTTCGTCGACACCTTCACGCTGATCGCCCGCCAATTGCTCCAGGCGGCGGCCGACGCGCTGAAGAGCTACGCCTATCCGCTGGCGCCGAGCAGCGCCATCGGTGGGATCCTCGACGAACTCAACAGGATTCCCGGCAATGCCTTGACGATTGCTGATGTCGTGCAACCCAATGTCGATCATGCCCTGGGGGCCGGACTGTCGCTGCATATCGAAGGCCTCGAATACGTGGTGCAAACCGGAGACACCCTGCAGAGCATCGCGGACCGCTATTCCGATGCGGTGAAGCCGCCGCGCTGGACGTCGACGCCAGACCGCCTGATCGTCGCCAACCGGTCCCGCCATATGTTGCAGGGAGGCGTTAGCCTGACGCTGACCAACAGCCAGGGCCAGCAGCAGGTTTACGTGACTCGGCAGGGTGACAGCTTCGACGACATCGCGCTGCAGCTCGGCGCTATCTCCATCGACGCGCTCGCTGCACAGGGCGTGCTCTACGGCGCCGTCGGCCTGCTGCAGCCGACCTTGCCGCTCGCGATCTGGCCGATCGCCTACAAGACGGAGGGAACATCCGGTCCGTCGTCCGATACGTTGGCCAAGGTGGCGAGCCTGTTCCAGACCACCTCTGTGGCGGTCGCGGATGCCAATCGCGACGTGCCCGGCCTGTTCTCTGTGGAGGCGGAGCGCGGCCTGCTCACGATCGCCAATCTGGAGGCGCAGTCGGTTGCGGCGCTGTGGTCGGCGATCGCTGCCACCGGCCAGGTCGGGCAGACCGCCGGCATGGTCTCGCGGTTCCTCGTCTACGGGCTACGACTGCCGATCCTGGATGGACTGACGCTGTCCAGTGCGTTCCTCTATCCGCGGACACAATCGGGATACGGCGTCTATCAGCTCACCGGCCAGCAGTTTCCGACTCCCAACGCTGCCACGAGCTACAAGATCGACTTCGCGCGCGAGAAGCAGAGCCACGGTGTCCCGCTCGACTTCATCTTGCTGAACGACAGCACCGATCTCAGCATGGAGGTCGATCTGAGCCAGGCCTATGCCGCCCTGAACGTCGTGGTCAGCTGGGCTAAAGCTCCCGGCAATTTCGCGCCGAGCCCGACCTTCGCGGCGTTGCCGCTCGCCGAGCGCCAGCCGCGGCCGTTTACCGCCAGCGGCTATGCGCGCTGGTCGAGCGGATCCGTCGCGAGCCTGTTGGCGCTGACCAATCGCGGCGGGGTGGCCGCGGCCGGTGATGCCGGCGCGCAGGTACAGCCGACGTTGTGGAGCCTGCCCCCGGCGCAGACCAATCTGGTCGCCATGCGCGAGCAGTCGATCCGCGCCGTCATGCCAGATCTCCGCTCGACCTACGCGCTGCTGCCCAAGTTCCAGCCACAGATCGGCCGCAGCAATCCTGCAACGGGACGCACCGACTACGCTGGCATCGCACGGTGGGCCTGGTGCACGCGACTGGACGTTCAGATCAAGCGTCTGCCGGACGCGGCGGCGATCGCTGCCCGGGGCGTCGGTGCCGGCGATCTGCCGAGCGGTCCGGCGTCGTCCCCAACGCTGCCGTTCGTCTATGAGCTGGTGGGACCCAGCTCGGAGGATGCGGTGCGGCTGCAGCGCATCCTGACCGCCATGGACGCGCTGGGCGAAGGCATCGCCTCTGCCGTATTCCTGCTCTACAATCAGTCCGGACCTGGCGCACCGATGCTGGTGACGCCGGCGGATGCCAACTTTCTGGCCTTCATCACCCAGACCAACCTGTCGACCGAGACCAATCCGGCCGCCGCTCTCCGGCTGATGCTGGCGGCCGAAGGCGCTCCGCCGCGCGGGATCGCCAATTCCCCGGCGCAGTTCATTCGCCTGATGTGGGAGCTCAGCACGGTCCGCAGCGGCGGCTACTATCTCTACTACGAGAACGTCGAAAGCGGCGAGGGCCTGCCGGCCGCCGTTTTCGACTCGTCCGGCTCGGGCATTGTGACGGTGGTCGTGACGTTTGCGGCGCAGGGCAGCAACTCGTTCGGCACGACGCTTCCCGACTTCGTCAACGCCTTCGTGACGACCGACGCCGTCGATCCGCAAAGCGACCTGGTGCAGACGGTGTCGCTGGCCTCGACCGGCCCAACGGCCCCGGTCGCGGCAGGAGCATCGCTCGACGCGCTCGCGGCGATCTACGGCCCCGGGCCCGGAAGGATCGCCGAGGTCAACGCGACCAGGCCGCTCGCCGCGGACGCGCTGGTGCCGATCGTGGGCGCGGTGCGCCAGCTGACCGACGCGGATCTCGTCCGTGGCGCCGGCGGCGTCATCGATGCGCCGGCCACGCTCGACAAGCTCGCCAAGCTGTTCTCTGCCGGAGCCGTCCATTCCATCACCGGCCAGGACATTGCGGCGTTCAATCCTCAGGTCGCGGTTGCGCTCGCGGCCGTGTTCTACATTCCGCCGCTGACCTACCAGGTCAGTTCCTCAGCCGCGCCCGGGATGAGCTTCGCCGCCATGGCCGCCTATTACGGGTTGGATGTCGACCTGATCGCCCGGGGGGCCAGCACTGCGCCGGGACTGTTCCCGGTCAATGCCGTGCTCGATCTCGATCCGCAGCTGTTCTCCCTGCGCGATCAGTTGCCGCCGCAGAACATCGGGTTCTCCCTGACGCGCGAGAACCTCGGTCTGCCGCCCGACGATCCCGCAGCGCCCGACTTCGCCAGGAAGACGATGTACCAGCTCTACACCTCGCTGGCCGCGGGGCTCGCAGGCAGCGTCTTCTACAAGGCGAGTCCGCTCGGCATGCCGTTCGGTCCCCAAGACCATGACGACGATGGGTCCAGCGCGTTCGAGAGCCATGCGCGCTCTGCGAAGACTCGCGGCAGCCGCCTGGCGCAGGTCGCCATGGCCGATCTCGACTATCGCCAATCCATCGGCATCGCTGCGCAGTTCGCGCTGGTCAACGCCGCGCCCAATCCACCCGATCCGGATCTGCCGCCGAAGGCGGGCAATCCCTATCTCGGTGTCGGCACCATGGCGCAGGTCGAGCTGCAATGGCGCGACATCTTCGGCAACACCACCGTGACGCCGTTCGAGGCGCCGCCGCAAGGCTATCGCGGCGCGCTCAATGGCGCGGCGGTGCCGATGCTGTATCGCGACGAACTGATCGGGCTGGGGTCCTGGACCAACACCAACGCCAGCTATACCTACGAGGCCAGTGGCGGGGCCGCGTTCAAGCTCTCTCTGTCTCTCAACGGTGCCGCCTATACCGGCCCTGATGGTGCCGCGCGGGCCGCCGACGATCTCTCGCTTTACACCCGGATCTACTATCAACTGCATCAGGACTATTCGACCAATGTCGCGGTGCACGTGCCGGGCGTGTCCGGAAATGCGGTTGCGATGCGGCTGTCGAATTCGCTGATGGCCAAGCCCGATGTGGATCTCAGCGACGTGCAGGCGGACATCATCCGCGGCTATGTGCGTGCCTGCGTGCTCTACCTGAAGCGGGTGGCGCAGGGGCAGACGCCAGCGGCTCCGGCAGCGTTGCTGTCGATTCCGATCGACGTGAATGCGATCGCCGCCGGCAACATCCTCGAGCTCGATGTGGCGCTCACGCTCAGCCGTAATCCGCTGCTGGTCGATCCGGCGGTGGCAGCACTGCTGGGCGGCACCGGCGTGGCCTCAGCGATCCTGCCGCGCGCCGATGGCGATGGCAACGTCGCCTACACGGTGTTCAGCAAGGCGTTCGAGGCGATGTTCGCCACGGCCGACTGGTATCTCAAGGTCGGGCAGGGCCTGTCCCGCGACGGCGAGGATGCGGCGGACGGAGCTCAGCAGCTCTGGGCCGTCCGTTTCGGCCGGGCGGCCGGCCAGGGTATTCACTTCAAGCTGGGGACATCGCCGAGCTACTTCGCGCCGAAGCCGATCGCCAAGGCGCTTGCAAGCGGCGATGCGACGATCACGCGCTATGACAGCGGCGACTCCGATACGCTGCATCTCGACGGCGTCGATCTGAACCAGTGGTTCCAGAGCGCGTTGGATGCGATCGATCAGTTCCTCTCGGCTGATTACGCGCCGCACGCCTTCATCCTCGACCGGATCGACGGTGTGACCGATCCACTCAAGAACGGCTCGCTCGGCAGCGTGCTGTCGACCAAGGAATTGCTGGCCGATACGATCAGCCTGAAGACCTTGCCGGTGCTGTCGACCAGCGCGGGCGATCCTTCGACCGGATTCGCCGCCAGCGAGAAACTGCGCCAGCAACTGCTCAATCAGCTCGGCGCAGCCTATCGCGCCGGCGCGGCCGTCGTGTTCGGGCTGACCGAGGTGACGGGCGGCGGCGACAACAATCCGGCCGGGCCGCCAAACCTTTACGGTCAGCCGGGCGGTAGCATCAAGGGCGCCGCGGACAATCAGAATTTCACGCTGACACCAACGCGCATCCCGCTCGGAGAGGTCTACGATCCCACCAGCAAGAGCTGGTACGATCCGCGGCTGGCCTTCGTGTTCGCGACCAAGAACGTCGTCGACCAAGCCTATGTGCCGCTCAAATTGACGCTGTCGCTCAGCCATCTCGAATTCGAACGGCGCACCGTCGCCGGCATCGAGGGCTATGTCGATTCGCGATGGCTCGCCTTTGTCAACGGACCATTCAGCTACCCGCTGGCCGGCGACGAGGTCGCCAACATCCCCGTGGTCAATCGCGATCTGCCGACGCCGCCGACCGTCTCCGCGCAGCGGGCACAGCAGCTCACCGGCGAGGGCGCGACGGATCCGTCGAAGCTGAGCGCCTGGAGCTATGCGTTCGACTATCTCTATCAGCAGGCGGCAGCGGATGCGGTGTCCTGCACCGTCGAGTTCAACCGTCCGAATCCGATGACGCTGCGTGGCGCCGCGCGGCTGGACGGCGAGCCGGACCTGTTCACCGCGCTCGCGCAGTTCGTCACCAACTATCCGGCCATCCTTCGCGATCTCAATCAGTCTCTCGTGAACATCGATGGCGCAGAGCCTGATCCGGCCACGCTCGCCGCCGCGCGCAAGGCGACCGCCGCGTTTGCATTGGAGACCAAGCAGATCGCTGATGCCTACGCGCGGGAGACGGTCGGAGCTGCGAAGCTTGCGGCTGCGCCGGCGCATGTGATCGTGAAGTTCCTGTCGACGCTCGACGGCACCAAGGACGGACATGCGCGCACCAATCTCGTGAACATCACCATCGATGGCCTGACGGCGAGCTGGGATGCGGCAGCCAACACGATCTCGAACGGGATCACCACGCTTCCGGCTCCCGTGATCGCGATCGCGCCCGAGCTCTATACGCCCCAGGCCGTACCGCCAGCGGAGCTGCCGGCGGGGGTGGAGATCGCTTATGTCTATGCGCGTCAGGTCGACGGCAAGACGGTCTATCTCGGCGAAGAGGAGGCGCGTGGGCTGCCCGCCCGAACCGTTTCGGTATCCCCACTCGATGTGCTGCTATACCAGAGCGGCTGGGCGTCGGTGTTCGTGCAGCGCAATCTCGCGCTGTTCCCGCTGGCTGATCTCAAGACCACCAGCACCAACCCGGCGTTCCTGTTCCAGACGCCGGAGGTGCGCTTTGCCTCCACGGTCGTTCCACAGCTGAACTACAACGCGTTCTCGCTCGACGCGATGTCGGGCGCGTCCGGCAACCTGGATGCGCGTTTGACGACATTCTTCGCGGGGCTCTATGCCGACGGCAATGGCAGCACCAGCGACGAGGTCGCGATGCAGGGGATGTACAGCTACGAGATCGTGGCCGGCCAGCCGGCAATTCCTCGCGTGCGGCTGCCGATCAACCTGCTGACGCCGACCCCGTCGGTGGTCGATCCAGGTGTGAAGCCGGCCTTCGTGGCCCCGTTCGCGCAGATGATCGACGCTTGGCGGGGGGCAACCAACCCGACGACGTCCGGCCACGCCCGTGTCGAGATCGAGCTGAAGGTCTTCGGCGGCGTCGGCGATGCGACGCAGCCGTTGATCCAGGTCAGCCGGCTGACCCACGACGTCGCGAGCGCCTGAGCGCGCTCGGCCGGCGCTCCTGTCGGATGCCGCCGCAGCGGCCGCACGAGGGGCCTGGCGCGCTCGGAGAGATTCGAACTGAGCTCCTGACCGATTGATTTATATGAATTATTTCGCAGGGATTTAAATTCGAGGGACAAGCCAAGGGACAGGTTGTTCCGTCTTGCAGTTATCAACAAGCTTCTTGCTCAAATGCTGGTGCGTCGAACAAAGCGTGGGTTGCGGGGAGGGCGCTGTTTGCTCCTATTCAATCGATGGGTCGCTACTGACAGCTACGTCTTCTGAAAGCGATCAGCCAGCAGGGTGAGGCTACTCGCTCTTCCGCTAATATCATCGATCGCTCGACTTGGGCTAGCCACAGGCGCATCCGGCACAAAAGCTCCACGACGTTACACTGTGAACTGCCGACCTTGGGCGCCGCTTGTATTTGCTCGCTTCTGAACCTGCAAGCAGACCGTTATGAGCGGTGGTATATCGTTCAGATTTGTTGATTGTTTTTGTTCGATCTTAACCGCGTTCGTGACCGTTTGACCGCTTCGTTTCCGGTGCGAAACAGGTGCGGCTGAGACGCAGCTCGACGTTCAGGCTGGCAATCCTGATGTAGCTAGCTAAAGTTCGATCTCCTCGCATCTAGCATACTGAGCTTGCTATGCCGCACACTGCTCGAGGCAGCGGATCTGTTCCGCCATTCGGAGGGCAGATCTCTCGCGGCCCAGCCGGTCCGCCGGCGGCGGCAGATGTTCGGGGCAGTCCGGCGTCAGGCCACATTATGCAGGCCGGCGTCCACGTAAATAGTGTCGCCGGTCATGCCGGACGCGCCGCCGCCGACCAGGAAGGCGACGACGCGGCCTATCTCGGCGATGTCAACCAGACGATGGCCGGGGCTGCGGGACACGGCGGCTTCGATCAGCTCATCGAAATGGGCAATGCCGCTGGCGGCGCGGGTGCGCAATGGGCCGGGTGAGACGGCGTAGACGCGGATGTTCTTGTCGCCGAGCTCGGCCGCGATATAGCGCACGGCGGCCTGCAGCGAGGCCTTGGCAAGCCCCATGACGTTGTAGTTGCTTACGACCTTGTCAGCACCGTAGTAGCTCATCGTCAGCAGCGCGCCGCCGCCGGTCATCAGCGGCTCGGCGGCGCGGGCGAGCTCCAGGAACGAATAGACGGAGATCCGCATTGCGCGGGCGAAGCCGTCGGCGGAGCAGTCGATGACGCGTCCGTGCAGGTCGTCCTTCGGCGCGAAGGCGATCGAATGCACGACGAAGTCGAGCCGGCCCCAATCCTGCTTGATGCGCGCGAACACCGCTTCGAGCTCGTCCGGCTGCTCGACGTTCAGCGGCAGCAGCAGGCTGGCGCCGATCTGCTCCGCGAGCGGGGTAATGAAGTCGCGGGTGCGCGCGTCGGCATAGGTCAGCGCCACCTCGGCGCCGAACGCTCGCAGCTTGGCGGCGCAGCCGAAGGCGATCGAGCTCTCGTTGGCGACGCCGACCACGAGGCCGCGCCGCCCTTTGAGCATGTCGCCGATCCGGTCGTCGGGATTCCACACGGTCGGCAGCGGATCGGGCGAGCGGGTGGTGTCGGGCATGATGCTCTCCTGTCAGGCGACGTCGCGGATCGCGCCGTTCTCCCTCAGCGGATCGTCCGACACCGCGGCGAGCGCCAGCGGAGGCAGGCCGAACGCCTCGCGCAGCCGCTGCAGGGTGCGGATCGTGTTCGGCTCCATGTCCTCGACGCTGCCCGCGATGAACTCGACCACGTCGATGGCGCGGTTGCGGTCGTCGACATCAGGCAGCAGCTCGCTCAGCGTCTTGATGGCCTGCTCCGGCTCGAACTCGACGATGATCGACTGCTCGCGGATCAGCGCGGCGCGGCGCTCGGCGCCGAGGGAGGCGAACGGCTCGTCCCTAGTCAGCACCTTGGCGGAGCGCTCGAGCCGGTCGCGGCGCACCGAGCCGCGCGATTCCGCGAGCAGGATCAGCATCCGGATCACCGCCTCCTCGAAGCCGCCGCGATCGATGCCCGGCAGGATCGCCTGCACCTCGGGCAGGAAGCGCAGCTCCTTCGGCTCGCGGTGGACGCGCTGGAAGGCGTGGGTCGAGGCGATCGCATCCATCAGCGGCGAGCTGTAGATCGACAGGAACGTCGCCTCGTAGAGGCTGTCGCGGATGTCACGGGCCACGTCGAAGGCCTGGATCACGCTCTTGGCCCAGAACTGCTCGAGCGCGAGAAACGGGTTCGATGGTGCGGCCGGCGTCCGCGCCGCGCGCGCCTCATCCGCCGCCTTGCGGATGGCTTGTGTCACAGCGTTGTCGTGGCCGAGGGCGCGGCGCTGCAGGCGCGCAGGATGCGTGTCGCTGATCAGTCTGGCCATCTCATCTGTCACCACCGACTGCACCAGCGGGCGGGCGGTCAGGTCGTACAGCTCGGCGCCGAGCTCGGACAGGCGCGCGACGGCGGCAAAGCCGCGTTCCTCGCTGCGGTCGTTGTCATCGATCGCCAGAATGTCGGATATCCTGCGCTCGTGGAACGAGACGTGGAAGCGCGCATCGATGCCCTCGCCGAACTGCTCGTCGATCGTCATCTCGTAGAGCCCGGGCGCCAGCGCCTCGATTGTCTTCATCGTCGAAGCGACCTCGGCGTGCTCCTTCCTCGCGATCGACGACGACACGAAGATGCCGAGATGGCCGACCTTGTCGTGCACCATGTAGATGATCCGCTGGCCGCGGATGCGGATCTCGTGCTCGTCGGCATAGGTGTCGACGATCCAGTTCAGCGCCTGCTGCGGCGGGGTGATGTTGTCGCCCCAGCTCGCGAACACGATGATCGGCGAGCGGATCGCCTTGAGGTCGAGCTGGCGGCCGCGCTCGATGCGCGCCTCGCCGCGCGACAGCCGGTTGCCGATAAACAGCTGCTCGACGATCCAGCGGATCTCCTGCTCGTTCATGAAATGGAAGCCGCCCCACCAGCGCTCGAATTCGAGGAAGCTCGCGCGGTTATTCTCGGGATTGGAATAGAGGTCGAAATACTTACCGAAATAGTTGCGGCCGGGATTGAGCATCTCGAAGTTGGACACGAGGTGCACGCCGTCGAACTCGCCGGCACCGAGGTCGGACAGCACGAGTGCCGGCAGGATACCGCCGAGCAGGCCACCATTGTAGCGCATCGGGTTCTCACCGAGCCGGCCCGACCAGTACGCGACCGGCGCGCCGTTGACGACGAGAGGCCCGGTGATGTCGGGATTGGCCGCGGCCAGGACCAGGGTCGCCCAGCCGCCCTGGCAGTTGCCGACGATAATCGGCTTCGGCGCCTCCGGATGGCGGCGATGCACCTCCGCGATGAACTCGGCTTCCGCGCGCATCACGTCGGCGAGTGTCTGGCCCGGCTCGGGATGCGGCCGAAACACGACGAAATAGACCGGATGCCCGTCATGTAGGGCGACGCCGACCTGGCTGTCCTGCTTGAAGCCGCCGATCCCCGCACCGTGTCCGGCGCGCGGGTCGATGATCACATAGGGCCGCTTCCACTCATAGGTGACGACGCCCGCGGGCGGCAGGATCTTGAGCAGCATGTAGTTGACCGGCCGGGGCAGGCTGCGGCCGTCGAGCGCGACCTCGTGGTCGTAGATCAGGACCGGCGGCGTGCCGGCGGCCTCGTGCTGGGCATCGTTGTCGGCGCGCTCGCGCAGCACGTCTAGCGTCAGGGCCATCCGCTGGCCGGCGTCGATCCAATAGTCCCTGACATGGTCGAGCAGCTTGCCCTGTGCCGTGCCGCTGAACGATTGCGCGAGACCCGCGCCCTCGCTGATCAAATCCTGCACCCGCTTGCCATGCTCGCGGGCGAACTTCTCCAGGTGCCGGCTGAGGCTCTGCGAGACGCGCTGCGTCTGCGTCGTCGTGATGCCGGCCGCGCCGAAGGAGCGGGCAAGCGCGGTGGCGGGGCTGTAGGGCGACGACATCGATGTTTCCTCTGGTCAGGCGGTCAGGCGCGTGAGCATCATCGAGTCCGCGGGGGCTTGCATCAGGCCCAGGATCTCGGCGGTGTGCTCGGCGATCATGCGGTCTTCATCGGTCGGAATGACGAGCACGGTCACTCGGGAGCCGGGCTGGCTCACGGTTTGCGCGTTGCCCGCATTGGCCTCGCGGTCCAGCGCGATGCCAAGCCAGGCCATGTCGCCGAGGATCTGCTCACGCACGTGCCAGGCATGCTCGCCGATGCCGCCGGCGAACACGATGGCGTCGACGCCGCCGATGGTGGCGGCGAGCCCGGCGATCTCGCGACGGACCCGCGCAACGAAGTAGTCGATCGCCTCGCGCGCCTCTGGCGCGTCGGACGCCTCGAGCTCGCGCATGTCGTTGGAGAGACCCGACAGGCCCCGCAGCCCGGAATCGTGATAGAGCATGTGGGTGATCTCGTCGGCGCTCATGCCCTTCTCGGTGAGCAGATAGAGCACGACGCCGGGATCGAGCTGGCCGCAGCGTGTGCCCATCGGCAGGCCGTCGAGCGCGGTGAATCCCATGGTCGAGGCGATCGAGCGGCCATCGCGCAGCGCGCAGACCGAGGCGCCGTTGCCGAGATGGGCGATGATGACGCGTCCCGACGCGAGGTCAGGCGCAACGCTGCGCAGCCGCCGCGAGACATATTCGTAGGACAGGCCGTGAAAGCCGTAGCGGCGCACACCCTCGTCGTAGAGCCGTCGCGGAAGTCCGAAGGTATCGGCGATGAACGGGTGCTGGCGGTGGAAGGCCGTGTCGAAGCAGGCGACCTGCGCCGCGTCGGGAAAAGCCTGCAGCGCCGCTGCGACGCCGGCGAGATTGTGCGGCTGGTGCAGCGGCGCCAGCGGCACGAATTGCCGCAGGCGTTGCAGCGTGTCGGCGTCGATCACGACCGGCTCGGCATAGTCGGGCCCGCCATGCACGACGCGGTGACCGATCGCTACGACTTGAAAACCCTGTTCGTGTTGCCGCAGCCAGTCGATCGCCAGAAGGAGTGCAGCGCCGTGATCGACCGTGCCCCTGGGCGCATCGATCGGCTGCATCTCGGCGGGCCCGCCGGCCGGGCCGGCCTCGAACGTCGTGTCGTCACCGATATCGTCGATATGGCCTCTGGCGACCGCGCGCAGCGCGCCGGCGCCGATCTCATAGGCTGCGAACTTGATCGAGGACGAGCCGGCGTTGACGGTGAGAATGACATCGGTCATCGGCTACTCCGCCGCCATCGCCTGCGCAGCGCCGGTGAAGGCGCGGCCCTCGCGGCGCCAGTGGTGGTAGAGCTGCGCCAGCGCGCAGGAGGCGAGCCGGGCGCGGTCATTGTCGGCGCGGCTGGTCAGCATGACCGGCACGCGTGCGCCGACCACCAGACCCGCGGCTTCGGCGCGCGCGATGAAGGTGAGCTCCTTGGCCAGCATGTTGCCGGCCTCGAGGTTCGGCACGATCAGCACATTGGCGTGCCCGGCGACCAGCGAGGCGATGCCCTTGGTCTTCGCGGCTTCCATGTCGATCGCATTGTCCATGGCCAGCGGGCCATCGACGATGCCGCCCTTGATCTGGCCGCGTTCGGCCATCTTCGACAGCACCGCGGCGTCCAGGGTCGAGGGGATGTTCGGATTGATGGTCTCGACTGCCGAAAGCACGCCGACCCGGGGACGGTCGAGCCCGCAGGCGCGTGCGACATCGATCGCATTCTGGATGATGTCGACCTTGGCCAGCAGATCCGGCGCGATGTTGATCGCGGCGTCGGAGATGAACAGGATCTCGTCGAGGGTGGGTACGTCGAGCGCGAACACATGGCTGATCCGGCTCGTGGTCCGCAGTCCGCCATCCTTCTTCACGACCGCCGCGAGCAACTCGTCCGAATGGATCGCGCCCTTCATCACTGCGCCGGCTTCGCCCGCCAGCACCATCGCGACGGCGCGGGCGGCGGCGGCACGATGATCGGTCTCCGACACCAGCACCCAGCCGCTGATGTCGGCCTCGATCGCGCGCGCCGCCGCGGAGATGCGATCGGGATCGCCGATCAGTACCGGATGGATCAGGCCGCGTTCGGACGAGAGCAGGGCGCCAGCCAGCGAGTTGTGATCTTCCGGGCAGACGATGACGGTCTTGAGCGGCGGCAATTGCGCGGCGAGGTCGATCAGCTTGGCGAAATGATCGGCATGGTCGACGATCAGCGCCGGCAGCTCGCGCACGGGCCTCTCGATCGAGATCATCGGTGCGTCGACCTCGGCAAGCCCCGCGCAGACGAGGTCGCCAGCCTGGTCGGTGATGTCGGCGCGAAACACCGCGATGGGCTGCTCGCGCTTCTCACAGCAGGTCACAGTGATGCGCAGGCGGTCGCCGACATGCACGCGCTTCCTGAAGTCGAGTGATTGCGAGCGATACAAGGTACCAGGGCCCGGCATGACGTTGCCGAGCACCGCCGAGATCAGCGATCCGACCCACATCGAGGGCGCCACGACATCTTTCGTGCCATGATTGGTGCTCCCGTCCGGCAGCATCAGCGGATTGGTATTGCCCGAAACATGGGCAAACAGGACCAGGTCCTGAATCGCGCATTTGCGCTCGATGGCCGCGGTGTCGCCGACCTTGAGCTCCGCCCAGGTCTTGTTGCGTATGGTCGGTGTCATTTCGCGCTCCGTTGCCGAAAGTCGCATCACTCGACGGCGTCTGTCGGCACGTCTGCTGCGTCTTTTGATGGACGGAGCGGCGGCGTGATACGGCTAGCTCTGGCTATACGATCCAAGCGTGACGGCTGATTGACTGCGTCGTCCGTCAAGCGTTCCGATCGCGGTGCGACCGTGTGTCATCTGCGCTTTAAATCCGCGCTCCACAATCGGGCTTCCCAAGTATGGGGTAACGGGGAGCCACATGGCCGAAATCACAGTCAACCAAGCCGTCGGCGACGAGCGGCCAATTCAGCCGGCCGGACGGCCAAATCTCGACAAGGGCTTCAACCCGCTGACGATGATCCTCTTCCTCGGCATTCTTGCCGCCGGACTGATGTTCGTCGCCTACAGCATCTATGTCGACGTCGACGCTACCGGCATGAAGGTGACCACCTACCTGCCTTACATGCTGCTGTTCGTGGCGCTCCTGATCGCGCTCGGCTTCGAGTTCGTCAACGGCTTCCACGACACCGCCAATGCGGTCGCGACCGTGATCTACACCCATTCGCTGCCGGCCGAGTTCGCCGTGATGTGGTCCGGCTTCTTCAACTTCCTCGGTGTGCTGCTCTCGAGCGGCGCGGTCGCCTTCGGCATCGTCTCGCTGCTGCCGGTCGAGCTGATCCTGCAGGTCGGCTCCAGCGCCGGCTTCGCCATGGTATTTGCGCTCTTGATCGCAGCCATCGTCTGGAATCTCGGCACCTGGTATTTCGGCCTGCCGGCCTCGTCGTCGCACACGCTGATCGGCTCGATCATCGGCGTCGGCGTCGCCAACGCGCTGCTGCGCGGCCGCGACGGCACCTCCGGCGTGGACTGGAGCAAGGCGACCGAGATCGGCTACGCGCTGCTGCTGTCGCCGCTGGTCGGCTTCCTCTGCGCCGCCGCGCTGCTCTACATTCTCAAATTCCTGGTCCGCAACCCGGCTCTCTATGCCGCGCCGGAAGGCGTCAAGGCGCCGCCGTGGTGGATTCGCGGCCTCTTGATCCTGACCTGCACCGGTGTGTCGTTCGCACATGGGTCGAACGACGGCCAGAAGGGCATGGGCCTGATCATGCTGATCCTGATCGGTACGGTGCCGACCGCCTACGCGCTGAACCGCACGCTGCCGGAGTCGCAGATCGCCAAATTCCAGGAGACGTCGCAGGCGGCCTCCAAGGTGATCGCCGCCAAGGCCGCCGGCTACAACGTGATCGGTGATCCGCGCCCTGCCGTCACGCTCTACGTCTCTCAGCGCAAGATCAACGAGGGCACCTATCCCTCGCTCGCCGTGCTGGTGAAGGATGTCGGCGACCAGGTGCGGACCTACGGCTCGCTGAACAAGGTGCCGGCGGAAGCGGTCGGCAACACCCGCAACGACATGTACCTGGCCTCTGAGGCGATCCGCTTCCTGATGAAGGACAAGGAGAATGACCTCAACAAGGACGAGATCGCGACCCTGAACGCCTACAAGGCCTCGCTCGACGGCGCGACCAAGTTCATCCCGACCTGGGTGAAGATCGCGGTGGCGATCGCGCTGGGCCTGGGCACCATGATCGGCTGGAAGCGCATCGTGGTCACGGTCGGCGAGAAGATCGGCAAGTCGCATCTGACTTACGCACAAGGTGCCTCGGCCGAGCTCGTCGCCGCCGCGACGATCGGCGCGGCGGACGTGTTCGGCCTGCCGGTGTCGACCACCCACGTGCTGTCATCGGGCGTCGCCGGTACCATGGCGGCCAACGGCTCCGGCCTGCAGATGGCGACCGTCCGCAACCTGCTGATGGCCTGGGTGCTGACCTTGCCGGCGGCGATCCTGCTGTCGGGCTCGCTCTACGTGATCTTCAGCCGGATCTTCTGAAGATGCGCGCGGACAGGGCGACGCTTGCAGCCGTGACGGCGCCGCCCCTCGAGGGGCTGGTGTGGGCCTTCCGCTTCACCGCGGACGGCACGCCCCAGCCGCTCGCCAACGACCAGCCGTTTCATCTCGATCACGACGGCTGGTATTGGCTGCACTTCAATCTGGCCGATGCGCGCGCCGTGCATTGGCTCAGCAATTCCGAGCTGCCGCCGGCCGCGCGCGCCTTGCTGCTGTCGAAGGACAGCTTTCAGCAGTTGCATGGCACCGAGGACTGCGTGCATGGCGTGATCGCCGATCTCGCGCGCGACATCGGCGGTTCGACGGAGGAGGCGGGGCGGCTGCGCTTCGTCATGACCGAGCGTCTCTTGGTCAGCGGACGTCATCACGCCCTGCATGCGGTGGACGTAACGCGGCGGTCGCTCGAAGCCGGTCAGCGTGTGCCGAGCGCAGCCGTACTGTTCGAGCGGATCGTGGAAAATGTCGCCGAGGCGATGGAACACATCGTCGACGGATTCGAGCAGCAGCTCGACGAGATCGAGGAGAAGCTGCTGTCGAACGAGGGCGACAACCAGCTTCCCGCGCTCGGCCGCCTGCGCCGGACCTGCGTTAGAGTGCACCGGCATCTGTCCGAGCTGCGCATCGTGCTGCATCGCTTCGACCGCAATGCGCCGTCCGACACGAAGCCCGCGCTGCAGCTGCGCGCCCGCAATCTCGCCGAGCGGCTCGACGCGCTCGATCATATGGTCGTCGAGCTGCGCGACCGCAGCCGGCTGCTGCAGGAGGAGCTTCATCTGCAGATGGAGGAGCAGACCAACAACAGCCTCCGGATCTTGTCGGTGCTGACGGCGCTGCTGTTGCCACCGACGCTGGTGACCGGCATCTTCGGCATGAACACCAAGGGATTGCCGTTCACGGACTCCGAGACTGGCTTCATCTCGGCCGTTCTGCTGATGGCGCTCGCCGCTCTCGGCTCGTATGTCTTGATGAAGCGCATCGGCCTGATCAGATAGAGCGAGCGTCGCGTGACTTTTCGAGCGTCGGTCAGAGTGCAGGTCTCGTCGTTCGCATTTGCATTGCTGGCAGCCTGCACGCTGTGGCCTGGGGCCCGGGCCGACGATCGAGCTTCCGTAGCGGGGCAACAAGATCTCCGGCAGCAGCTCGCTGCTTGGGGCATCCAGTTCAACCTGACCTATATCGGCGAGACCTTCGCCAACCCGATCGGCGGCGTCCGCAACGGCGCGATCTATACCGGGCGGCTCGATATCGGCACGACCATTGACCTGGAGAAGCTGGTCGGCTGGGGCGGCGCGACCTTCCACGCCAATGCCTTCCAGATCCATGGCGACGGCCTGTCGCGCAGCTATGTCGGCAATCTGATGCTGGTGAGCGGCGTCGAGGCGCTGCCGGCCAGCCGGCTCTACGAATTCTGGGTCGAGCAGGCGCTACTCGGCGGCAGGCTTCAGGTCCGCGTCGGCCAGCAGCCGTCCGACATCGAGTTCATCGACAGCAGATATGACGACCTGTTCGCCAATTCGGCGCTGGGATGGCCGGGGATCACCGGCATCATCCTGCCGAGCGGCGGACCATCGCCGCCGCTCGCGGTGCCCGGCGTCCGGCTCAAGGCACAGCTGACGGAGAAGCTCGTCGGCTATCTCGCGGTGTTCAACGGCGATGCGGCGCCGCCAGGCCCCGGCGATCCTCAGCTCAAGAATCCACACGGCATCCTGTTCCGGGTGCAGGACCCGCCCTGGGTGATCGGCCAGCTCAGGTACAATTTCGAGCTCGGCGCGACGGCCTTGCCCGGCACCATCGCGGCCGGCGCCTGGTATCATTTCGGCTCGTTCGACAACCAATATCTCGACTCCGCCGGCCGCTCGCTGGCCGATCCGCTCAGCTCCGGAGAGCCGGCGCGGATGCGCCGCAATCAGGGGGTGTTCGGCGTGGTCGAGCAACTGCTGATGCGGAGCTCCGTGGATCCCGCGAAGGGCGCCGGCCTGTTCATCAGGACGTCGGTCAGCCCCTCCGACCGCAACCTCATCAGCTTCTACATCGATGGCGGCATCCAGTTCACCGGCTTCAGCGCGGCACGTCCCGAAGACAAGTTCGGCATCGCCGCGACCTATGCGCGGATCTCGCGCGACGTCCGCCGCTACGATCAGGATCTCCAGCTGTCCACCGGCATCGCGACGCCGGTCCGCGATTTCGAAGCCGTCATCGAGGCGAGCTACTCGTTCCAGGTCACTCCCAACGTCGCAGTCCAGCCGATCGTCGAGTATGTCATGCATCCCGGCGGCGGCGCGGTCGACCCCAGCGATCCGACCCAGACACGGCGCATCCGCGATGCGATCGTATTCGGCGTGCGCACCACCGCGGCCTTTTGAGGGCCGATGCTCGCAAGATGCGGCGGCCGCTTCCGGGCGTGAAACTCGCAAATCCGGGGCGCACCGTCATTGGGTTCGGAAAATAAAAAATAGACTTGCGTTTTTCCGGAAGGTGTGGTTTTGTCCGCTCATCCCGCCTCATTCGGAAGGGGCGTTGCGCGCGATCGTCACGACACGCGAGGCGGGGATGCGATGGCCGCGAGAGCTCGCAGCATGTCCTCGTCGGGCGTGCGGACGAACGAGCATTTGCGGACGGTCAAGTCGCGTGGTCCTGGCCTCCCGAAGCTGAGGTCAAGTTCGCGCCGCTACTGACGCGCGGCGCTGACGACGGTGGCCAACAAGCCGGCGCACCGGGGAGATCGCGAAGCAGCCGTAAGCCCGTCGCGCAGGGAATGCCGGAGTGTCGGCTGAACCTGTGGTACCTGCCGCCTGCATTTTCTTTCGCAGGCGGGCCATGGGCGAGGCCTTCGCCCGGCATTCCCTGCGCCCTCCTGCATGTCATGAGGGTATGCGATACGCATGGCTCGGGCTCCATCCGCCGCGAGAACGCATCACCTTGTTCCAAACTGAAGACATGCCAGCAACAGTGCATCCCGACGCATGGCATGACGTGCGCTCTGCTGTGAATGTGACAATTCAGTGAATGATCCAGCGCAAACACTCTTCATCTGCGGCTGCTACCAACGCGTCGCGTAACGATGACATGGATGATGACACGGGCCCATGAAGACTGAAATCGTCAAAGAGCTCGGACAAGCCGACATCCTCCTGCCACGTCTGGTGGCCGAAGGGTTGGCCGCCAACGATCGCATCAAGCTCCGCCTCAGCGCGTTGCAGGCCGCGGTCCAACATGCAAGAGACCCGCGCGGCGACGTGCCCGATCTCACGCTGGAAAGCCGCGCCGCCGGACTTGCCCACGCAGCCCTGGTCACGCTGATCGGCGGAGCCCATCTCGCCGGCGACGATAAGGTCGTGGCTCCCGGGCTCGCGCCGCTCCTGAAAGGCATCGACAGCGACATTCTCGCGATGATCAGCGCCGTTGCCGCGGGCGACACGGCGAGCGGCCAGCAATTCGACAGACGTCTGGCCTCGATCCGCAGCGCCGGGCATCTGGATGCGACACCGGAGATCGAGATCGCCCGCATCGGCCGGTTGACGGGGGTCGATCATGACGGGCCGGACAGCCTGCACCGGCTGGTGATGGACCTCCACAAGGCGCTGAACCGTCTGGCCGCGAGCCATTCCGAGCAGGTCATCGCCGGCGCGCATGTCTTCGGCGTGCAGGAGGGCGATCGCGCGCCGATCGAAAGCTTCATGCGCGGCCTCGGCGAGACGCGACCGCTCAAGTTCAACCACCCCGGGCTCGATGCCACCGCGATCCGGGCCGGCGAACGCCTGGTGATCCAGAACGACATCGGCACGACGGACGCGCATGTCATCGTCATCGTGGTCACGGCCAGCGCGGTGACGATCACCTACACGGACGTTCACCTGGCCCGCGCGAAATTCTTCGTGTCGCTGTTTGAAGGTCGTGCGCTGAAATGGAGCGGTCTCGACAAGCATGCGGCTGCCGGACTCGAGGACGAGGGGACCTTCTACCTCGTCACGGGATCCTACGAGTATGGCGGACCCGACGATCGCGACGACCTGCTGGCCGCCATCGGGGCGTCGCTGGTGTTCCTGATCGATTGGAACAAGGCGCGCAAGCTGCTGCGCAGCTGGGTCGCCAAGACCGATGCGGTTCGCATTCTAGAATGGGCGGCGCGCCAGCGCATCGGCCACCGCGGCTTCCTGGAACTCGGCGGCAACGAGCTGCTCGGTGCAGCCGTGCGCAGCGCCGCGCCGACGCGGATCGGTTTCGGCGAGCGACTCGATCAGGTGCTGGGACGGGAGGCCGCGATCAGCTTTCTCAAGGCATGCCTGCAGATCTCGACCGAGGCGCTGCTGGAAGGACAGTCGTCGCGACTCGCGCGCGACCGGATCGGCGCTGATCTCGTCAGGCATCTGGACCGCGTCGACAGCGGATTGCTCGCCATGGTGCTGCGGCAGATCGGTCTGTCGCGGGACGTCGCCGCGCTGGTTCAGCAATGCCTCGCGATCAGCGAATCTGGTCCCGTCGCGGTCAAGCAACTCGCGCAGCGGGCCGGCCGCATCGAGCAGAAGGCCGACAGGATCGCCATCGAGGCACGTGCGGAGATCACCCGGCTCAATGCGCGGCCGGTGATCGGCGATCTGGTCGACCGGGTCGAGCAGGCGATCGACGAATTGGAGCAGGCCGCGTTCATCGCATCTCTGACGCCGGGCCAGATGAAGCCGGAGATCGGAGCCGCACTGCAGGCGCTCGCCGGAATTGGGGTGACTGCAACCGAGCATGCAGCGGCCGGCCTCGCCGCGGCGGCCGAGGTTCAAGAGGGCCGCCGCGCGGACTCGGAGGATGCTTTGGCGGCCGTCGCGCGCCTGATGGATGCTGAGCATCAGGCGGATGCGAGGGAGCGCGAGATTACGGCGCTGGTGTTCTCCGGTGGCCTCGACATCACCGCCTCGCTCGCAGCGCTGGAGCTTGCGCGTGCGATCGAGCGCGCCACCGATTGCCTGGCGAGCTTCGGCCATTTGCTGCGGCGCTATACGATGAGTGACCTCTCGGCGTGAGGAATGATGCAATGACGATCATACGGATTGGCGATGGCCGGCGTGAGCTGCCCGGCGCCGAAGAGGTCGGAGCGAAAGCGGCAAATCTGGCACGGATGGCGGCGCTGGATCTGCCGGTGCCGCCGGCCTTCGTGCTGCCGGTGCAGCTCTGCGCCGACGTCGTTGCAGGGAAGGGCCACGCGACGCGTCAGCTCGTCGACGGTTTGAAGGCGGGCATCGCGTTTCTCGAGCAGGCCACCGGAAAGTCGTTCGGCTGCTCGCGCAATCCGTTGCTGGTCTCGGTCAGGTCCGGCGCGGCGCGGTCGATGCCCGGCATGCTCGACACCGTGCTGAATGTCGGCTGCACGTCGCGGGCCGTGCGCGGCCTGGTGCGAGCGAGGGGGCGGCCACGGCTGGCCTGGGACTGCCGTCGGCGCTTGCTCGAGAGCTATGCGGAGACGGTCATCGGGATGGATCCTGCGCCGCTGACTGAGCGGTTGAACCAGATGATCGCGGCAGAGGGCGTCGCCAACGAGCGTGAGCTGGACAGCGAGGCGCTGGAGCGGCTGGCCTGCGAGGAGCGACGGTTGTTGGAAGATTCCGATGAGGACGGCTGGCTGGAGGATGCTGCGGTCCAGTTGGAGCGCTCGGCGCGGGCGGTCTATCGCTCCTGGACCAGCGAGCGGGCGCGGACCTATCGACAGCTCCAGGGATTGGAGGATCTCCAGGGCACGGCGGTGACAGTGCAGGCCATGGTGTTCGGCAATGGCGGCACGTCCTCGGGAGCGGGCGTTGCCTTCTCGCGCGATCCCTCGACGGGCGCGGACGCGCCGGTGATCGACGTCCTGTTCGACTCGCAGGGCGAAGACGTGGTGTCCGGCCGACGGACGCCGGAGACGGAGGCCGCGCTGTCCCGCACGCTGCCGGACGTCGCACGGCAATTGCGCGCCACGCTGAAGCTGCTGGAGGCCGAGTTCCGCGACGTCCAGGACATCGAGTTCACCATCGAGGAAGGCCGCTTGTGGATCCTGCAGACGCGCGCCGCCAAGCGCACCCCGCGCGCCGCGCTGCGCATCGCAGTCGACCTGGTGCACGAGCAGCTGATCACGCCGCAGCAGGCTCTCGAACGGATGGAAGGTGTCGGTCTCGAGGCATTGACGGAGACCTCGCTCGTCGCGACCGGCCAGCCGGCTGCCGTCGGGGTCGCGGCCTCGGGCGGCGTCGCAACCGGGCGGGCGGCGTTCGACAGTGCGTCCGCGGAGCGGCTCGCGGCATCCGGTGATCCGGTGATCCTGATCCGTCACGACACCAGCACCGCCGACATCGCCGGCTTCGCCGCGGCGTCGGCGATCGCCACCTCCGTCGGAGCTCGCACCGCGCATGCTTCTCTCGTCGCCCGCCAGATGGGGAAGCCGTGCGTCGTCGGATGTGCCGCGCTTCGAATCGATGGCGAAGCGCCGCTGGCGCGGATCGGCGACACCGTGGTTTCGCCGGGCGACTGGATCACGATCGACGGCAATGCCGGCTGCCTGTATCTGGGGCGCGGCGACATCGTTGCGCGGCGGCCGGAAGCCGAGCTTGCGGAGCTGTCGACATGGCGCTCGCTGCACGCCAACAGTGTTTCAGGCGCGGCGCCGGCTGCGTGACTCATGACGTGGGGACAGGGATGAGCGCGATGCGTCGTGCTGCTTCGTGGCGTCTCGTTGTCGCCGCGTTCGTTCTCCTCGCCGGCGCGGCAAGTCATGCCGGTGAAGCTGCCGGAGATGAGCAGCCTCGCTTGTTCTCGATCCCGGCACAGCCATTGGCGGCTGCGTTGCAGGCCTTCGGCCAACTGGCCGGGGTTCAATTGCTGTATGAAAGCAAGTCCGCCGAAGGGCGGCAATCCGCTGCGGTCGACGGGCGCTATACCTCGCATGACGCGTTGATGAGGCTGCTGGCGGGGACGGATCTGAAGGTGCAGTACAGCCGTCCCGGTGCGGTGACGCTGACCCTCGACGCGCCCGCGCGCGTGGAGGGCGCCGCCCCGCGCTTCGGCTCGGACCTGTCGCTGGGCACGATGCACGTCCAGGGCGGACCATCGCGATCGGCGCCGTCGCAGGAGTTCAGCGACTCCGTGCGCATCGACGTCCACAACGCGCTGCGCAACAATCCCAGGACGCGCGACGGCAATTATCGCGCCGTCGTGAACCTGTGGATCAGTTCCGAGCGCACCATCGACCAGGTCATGGTGGCGAGTACGACGGGTGATCCCGGGCGCGACACGGCCCTGGTTGCGGCGCTCCGCGGCCTCACCATCAGCCGTCCCCAGCCGCCGGGAATGGCCCAGCCGGTGCGGATCGGCGTCAGCGTCAGGACGCACTGACCCCCTGCGCCCCACGGCTCGCCTGATGTTCCCGGCCAAAACTCTTTCAGTGCTGGCCCCGATCGATCGTCTGTTCAGCAGTGAGCCGAGCCGCGACCGGCCGGCGAGCTCGATGATCACGTTGAAGTCAGGAGCGGATGATGGCGCAGGGCAGGTCAACGCAGGCGAAGCGCGCTGCGACGGCGGCGCCGCGCCAATGGCGTGCCTCGCGCTCGTCAAGCGAGATCAGGCAACCTCTGCCCGCTCCGATGATCGCGCTCATGCAAGCCACGCGAGCGGCTCCGGCTCGTTTCCACCGGCTGCTGTGGCTCGGCTGCGTGAGTGCCGTCGCGCTGCTCATGAACGGCGCTGCCGTCCAGGCTCGTCCGCTCGGTGCGTCGGGGGCGGCGTCTGCGGCCGCGGCGGCGAGTGCTGCGGCATCGGCCACCTCTCAGCAGGCGGCGACGATCGCCAAGCAGTCGCAGGACGCCATGACCAGGGCGGCCGCGATGCTTAAGGCGATGCAGGCGGCCCAGGCGGCCGCCCGCAACGTCGCGACGGCCGGTGCTTCGACCAGTCTCGGCAACGGTCTGCCGGCGGTCACCGATGGTCTGTCGCACGGCGGGCTCGTCGTCGATCCGCGCGTCATCAATGCCGCGCAAGCCGGAGCGTCAACCAACTTGTGGGTCGGCGCCGATCAGCCGGTGCAGGCGAGCGCGGCCAACGGGCAGACCACCGTCACGATCAACCAGACCGCGCCCCAGGCCATCATGACCTGGTACCAGTTCAATGTCGGAAAGAACACCACGCTGGTCTACAACCAGCAGGGCAATCCCGGCTGGATTGCGCTGAACCGCGTGGACGCCACCGGCAGGCCCAGCCAGATCCTCGGCAACATCAAGGCCGACGGCACCGTGCTGCTGATCAACCCGAACGGCATCATCTTCGGCGGCGGCAGCCAGGTGAACGTCGGCTCGCTGATCGCGACCACCAACGACATCGCCGGAACATCGGTCGCAGCGGCCGCCTCGGTCTTCTCCGGCGCGAGCCCGAACTACAGCCCGCAGAGCGTCAGCGCGAACGGGACGTCCTATTCGTTCGCGGCGCCGGCCAACGAAAGCAGTGCCAACGACTACTTCGCGCAGAACGGCCTCTTCGTCACGCCGGCCACGAACTCCGGCGTGGCCGTGGCCAGCGGAAGATCTGCCGTGTTCGTGATGGGCGACCAGACGCTGGGATCGGTCGGCGGCGGCGGCATCCTGGTGCAGCCGGGGGCGGACATCACGATCAATGCGGCGGCCTCGACCACCCGCAACGGTTTTCTGGCTCTGATCGGACCGACGGTCACCAATTCAGGCACGCTGACCGCCAACAACGGCCAGATCATCCTGGCGGCCGGAAGCGGCATCGTCCTCACCGAGCCGTCGTCGAGCGCGACGGGCGTGGCGCAGGCCCTGACGGCATCGTCGTTCTCGCCGAGCACAACTCAAGTCTATGTCAACACGAATGGCGACTCCATCCAGCTGTCGCCCGCGGTGGCCACCAAGTCGCTTGCCACGGCGCTACCCAACGGGGCTCTCGCGACGAACGATGGACTCATCCTGTCGAACGACGGCGCCGTCAGCGTGGTGGCCGACAGCATCCGCCAATTGGGCGTGATCGAAGCCACGACGAGCGTCAATCGGCCAGGCTCCATCCGTCTGAACACATATTACACGACGCCGATCGCCAATGGCGCGATCGGCAGCATCGTGCTGGGACAGAGCAGCCTGACCACGATCCTGCCGGATGAGACCAGCAGCACCATCCCCACCAGCACGGCCACGTCGACCTATTTCGCGGCCAACGTCCAGCCGCAGATCTCGATCAAGGCGAGCGGCGACATCGATCTGCAGGGCAGTGCGGACGGTGCTGGAGGCGCCTTGCTCAGGGCGCCCGGAGCGGCGGTCGAGCTGGCCGCCGGAGTGACGAGCAGTGGCGGGAGCACCGTTGTCGGGACGACCGGCACGGTGTTGCTGGAATCGGGCAGCAGCATCGACCTGTCGGGTCTGGCGGGAGTGGTCCTGCCGACCTCCAACTATCTCCTGACCTTCAAGGTGACCGCCGCAGAAGTCGCCGACACGCCGTTGGCCCGCGGTCTGATCGGCAGCACCGTCACCATCGATTCCAGGCTGAGTGGGACCCGAGCCGACGGCTCGTCCTGGGTCGGCTCGCCTCTGCTCAATGCGCAGGGCTATACAGGTCTCATTCCGAAGACCATCGACGAGCTGTTGACCACGGGCGGAAAGCTCTCGATCTCGGCGGGGCAAAACGCGATCACGTTGCCGGGATCGTCGATCAATCTCTCCGGCGGCTACGTCCAGTATGCTCCCGGGTTCGTCGGCACGACGCGGGTGATCGGATCTAACGGGCGCGTCTACAACATCGGCAGTGCTCCGTCGGATCTCAGCTTCACGGCTCTCGGCGGCTTCAGCGTCGATCACGCCCGCTGGGGCGTCAGCGAGACCTACGCCAGCATCCTGTCGCGCGGCTCCTATGATCCGGGCTACATCTCCGGGCGCGGCGCCGGCAGCGTCGGCTTCAGCGCCGCGGCGCCGATTCTGGAGGGATCGTTCGCCTCGGCGATCGTCGCCGGCGAACGCCAGCGCGCCGGATTGGAGGCCATGCCGAATGGCGCGGGCCTCAGCATTGCCCTGTCGGGCACCAATGCCGCCACTTACACCGTGCTGCTGGAGCCGAAGGCTGACGCCGGACTGGATCCGTTCGGACTGTCGACGTTCAAGCTGGGCTCGTCCTGGACGCCGACGCTGGCCCGGCTTGCCGACGGCACCCAGGCCTTCCCGATCTTCAGCGATCTCCTGACGGACTCCGCCTTCGGCAGCATCAGCATCAACACCGGCAGCAATGCCATGCTGCAGATGACTGCGGACGCTGCCCTCACCGTGCGGCCGGGCGGCAGCGTGACCCTCGGCAATGTCGCGCGGATCGATGGAACGATCACGGCCCGGAGCGGCAGCATCTCCCTGACCGGCTTGACGATCGCAAGCGGCATCCCGCAGTCCGTCGCGCTTCAGGATATTCTCGTCACCGGTGAACTCAACGTCAGCGGACTATGGGTCAACGACAGCGGTGCCGACCAGGGCTCGCTGCTTGGATCGGCCTATGTCAACGGCGGCTCGGTCACGATCAATACGATCGCGAGCGAGGTCTTCGCATCGGAGCTCATCAGCAGCGGCACGACGACCGCAGGCATGAATTTCAGCACCGGCTTCTTCTACAGCATCACGTCGATCCAGGACACGACGCGCAGCATCAGATTGGCGCAGGGAAGCGTGATCGATGCATCCAGCGGCGGCTATGTCGATCGCACCGGAACGATGAAGAAGGGCGCTGACGGGCTGCCGCTCGGGAAGGGCGGCAGCGTGGCCCTCAAGACCTATGACGGCGCGTCGTTTACCACGCCGATCTACGGCGTCGCGGCGACCGCCATCGGAGGTCCCGCCGGGGTCATTGTCGCGGCGGGAACAGGGTTCTACTACTATGCAGACAACGGCGGCGGAACGACGGTGCTTGCTCCGCTCAGCAATCGCGCCAACACCTATCTCGACGGGAGCATTTTCGCCCAGGGTTTTTCCGGCGGTGGCACGTTCACCTTGCAGGCGCCCTATGTCCAGGTCGGCGGCACCGGGGCCATCTCCTACGGCGCGGGTGAAACCCAGAGCAGCGGCGTCGGCGAGATCAGCCTCCCGACCTCCTTCTTCAATAGTGGCGGCTTCGGCAGCTACGCGCTGATCGGACTGGCGGAAGTCAACGTCGCCGCGAACACCGTCCTGACGCTGAGGCAGTCCAATCTGCTCGCGCCGGCGTCCGGATCGCTCGCCGCGCGGGACACGAGCGCCGGGAGCGCCCGCGACTTCGCGCAGGCTGGGACGGTCGTCGACGGCCTGCGCAAGCCGCTCAGTCTGTCGCTCAAACAATCCGGCATCGATCTGTCGCAGTCCGGATTCGCCACCGTGACCGGCGGCATCGCCGTCGGGACTGGCGCCACGATCACGGCCGATCCCGGCGGATCGATCGACATCGTCGCCGATCAGGCGATCAGCTTCAAGGGCACCATTTCAGCCGGCGCAGGCGCCTCGGTCATGATGGTCTCCAACACTGCGTCCACGACCGTGGCCGGTACTGTCCGGGCGCAGGGCGGGACGATCAGTATCGCGAGCCCGGGAAATCTCACCATCGCGGCAGGGAGCATCATCGACGCCAGCGGCGTGTTCGTGCCGGACCAGACGGTGACCCGCTATGCGACGGGCACGGTCTATGATGGCGGCACGGTGACGCTGCTCAGCAACAACACGGTCGAGGTGCAGCCGGGCGCGGTGATCAACATCGCCGGTGCGGCGGGTGTGATCGAGCTTCCCACCGGCCGCGACGTCGAGAGCAGGGCGGTGTGGAGCAATGGCGGTGCTCTGCAGGTCGGAGGCTTCACCGTCCATCTCGGCGGCAGCCTGTCTGCGGCGGGAGGTTCGGCGCTCGCTGCAGGCGGATCGCTGTCGCTCGGGGATTTCATCCTGCCCGAGACGCTTGCGCCCTACGCGTCGGTCTTCGCAGGCGCGGTCTACAATTCCGACACGCAATCGGTGGTCGGGATCAGGTCGGGCGTTCTCGTGGCCCAGAGCGGATCAGCGACGCCGTCGACGACGGTCACGCTGACCGCCGACATGATCAACAGCAGCGGGCTCGATTCTGTCACCCTTTCATCGGGCGGCTATCTCCAAGGCATCGCAAAGCCGGCGACGATCGGCTTCGCCGGCTCGACGGACATCCATGTGCCCGGATCGCTGGTGCTCCACAGCGGCAGCAATCTCATCAGCATCCTTCCGGCGGGCTCGACCCTCGCCAGCCTGTCCAGCACGCCGGCCAGTGTCGGCGGCGCGACCGTCAGCCTCGACGCCGGCTACATCCGGTTGGCGGGAACGACCGCCGAACAACTGACCTCGTCCCCCGCGGTGAGGAACATCGCGGACGGCACGCTTTATGTCGGCTCCGACGGAGTCTCGCATGGCCGCTTCGTCACGCAATGGATCGACCTCCAGGGCAATCTGTCGCTGGTGAACGTGGCCAATGCCATGCTGACCACGGCCGGCTCGGTGCGGCTGCTGCCCGGCCGCTATGGCAGCGAAACGCTCGTGCCGACGGGCTCGGCGCTCGGCGGCTCCTTCGTCACTCCGGGCCGGCTCACCATCACCGCGGCGGAGATCTTCCCGGCCACGAGCACCGCCTTTCTGCTGATGTCGACCATGAGCGTCAGCGACTCCTCACCAACGCTCGCGATCAAGCAATATGCCGGCAGCTCGCCGAGCGCTCCGTTGTCGGCTGGCGGAACGCTGGTGCTGGACGCGCAGAACATCGAGCAGGATGGCACGTTGTGGGCGCCGCTCGGCAGCATCGTCGTCGGCTTGCGCTCGGCCGCCGACATGCCGCTGGCGGTGACACGGGCGACGGTGTCCTCATCAGCCACGAGCTATTCGGGAGCGCTGGTCCAGACCCAATCGGTCACGCTCGGAGCCGGCAGCCTGACCGCGGTCTCGACCGGCGGGCTCGACATCCCCTATGGCTACACGGTCGATGGTGCCACCTGGTACTATGGCCTCGACCTGAATGCGAACGCGACCACCGCCTCGATAAATCCCGTCACGCAGCAAACGGCGGCGCCGGCGAAGTCGATCAGCATCTACGGTGCGTCGGTCGCGCTCGGCGGCAGCATCGATGCAAGCGGTGGCGGCGACGTCTATGCAGTCGAGTATGTCGCGGGGACGGGCGGGACACGCAACGTCCTTCTGAACTACCAGCAGGTCTCCACGGTCACCTCGAGCGGTACGAGCACCAGTTTTTCGTCGACATATGCCGATGGACGTCAGGTCTATGCGCTGGTGCCGGCCTATGAGGCTCAGGTTGCCGCCTACGACCCGGTCTTCAACTCCTATCCCTATTATTCAGGAAGGAGCGTGACGTCCGCTGGCCTGGTGACGAGCGGCAGCAAGCTGTCCAGCCTCCCGGCTACTGCGATGAACAACGCCACCGGCATCCTGCCGGGGACCTCCGTCACCCTGAGCGGCGGCAATGGAATCGCGGCCGGCACCTACGTGCTGCTCCCGGGCATGTACGCGACACTGCCCGGCGCCTACCGCGTGGTCCAGTACACGACCAGCAATGGCACATCGCCCGGCAGCTTCACTGGTGCCGACGGCTCCGTCTACATGACCGGCTCCCTGGGCAATGCGATCACCGGGTCCCGCTCGTCGCAAACGCTTCTGTTCCAGCTGCAATCGCAGGCAGTGTGGGAGCAATATTCCAAGATCAACATCACCAGCGGCACCAGCTATTTCTCGAACTATACGGTCAACAACGGTCTTGCTCCGACCGCCTTGCCGGTCGATGGCGGTCTGCTCGTGATCGGCGCCACCAGCAGACTGACCCTCGGCGGCAGCAACAATTTCGCTGCCGGCAGCAGCGATCTCGCACCGACGGTCCAGGGCGCCACGGGACAGATCGACATTGCCGCCGCGAACATTGCAGTCGTCGCCAGCGATCGGCTGGGCCAGTTCGGAACCGTCGCCGCCAATGGCGGATTCACGGCCAGCTCGGCGTTCGCCAACTACCTATTCCTCGACGCCGACCAGCTCAGCAGCCTCGGCGCAGGCAGCGTGCTGATCGGCGGCACGGCGTCCGTCGGCTCTCCGGGCTCGGTCACGGCCGTCGCGCTCAATCTCGAGGTCGCCACCGATGCGGAGCATCCGCTCAGCGGGCCTGAGATGATCCTGGTCACCCAGGCCGGCGGCAGCAGAGGGCTCACCGTCGACGCCGGCAGCGTCGTGAGCACGAAGGGCACCGTCTCCGGGACGAGCCGCAAAATCGCCTTGAGCGGCGACGGCGCGCTGCTGCGGGTCTCGAACGGCAGCATGGTCTCGGTCACGCGCAGCGGCGCCATTGGCACCGGCAGCTTTGCGATCGGCACGAACGTCGGAACCTCGCAACTGGTAGCCGGCGCCGGCGTCGTGATCACGGCCGGCAACTCGCTGATGATCGACACCAGCGGGTCCGGTGCATTTGCGCCTGATCGCGTGAACGGCGGCGCGCTCGCAGCCGGCGTCACGCTCAAGGCGTCGAGCCTGTCGATTGCAGCAAACACGTTCAATTTCGGTCCCGAAGGATTGGCAACGAGCGGCCTGAATCTGACATCGG
This sequence comes from Bradyrhizobium sp. SZCCHNS2022, assembly GCF_032377575.1. Taxonomy (NCBI): domain Bacteria; kingdom Pseudomonadati; phylum Pseudomonadota; class Alphaproteobacteria; order Hyphomicrobiales; family Nitrobacteraceae; genus Bradyrhizobium; species Bradyrhizobium sp. SZCCHNS2022. The sequence continues at coordinate 1,450,911 of NZ_JAUHHZ010000001.1, forward strand.
CTCAGTTCAATAGCCTGTTTGCCGGTGCTTCCTCGGTGACCCTGCGCAGCAACGCGGGCTTCGATTTTTACGCCCAGACGGGTCTCATGCTCGGTGATGCCGCCAATCCGATCGGGACGCTGACATTCGATGGATCCGGCTTCTACAGCATCGGCAACAACACCGCAGGAGCCAGTGTAACGGATTGCTCGGCCTACTGCGCCACCATCGCGGCCACCAACATCACCCTGATCAACAGCCGCGGCGCATCCGGCGTCAGTTCCGACGCCACCGTCACCGCAGGGGCGGGCGGCACGCTCAATCTCAATGCAGCCAAGGTGATCACCGCAGGCACGGGCGCCAAGAGCTTCGGTGGCTTCAGCAAGGTCAATTGGACCGCGGCCGAGAGCATCGCCTTCGCCGGCACAGGCAGCATCGATGCCGCCGCTGCCACCGCGATGGCAAAGTTCAACCTCAGCTCGGTCGCGATCAGCAGCGCCGGGACCGGCTATACCAGCGTGCCGACAGTCACGATCTCCGGTTCCGGCGGAATGGCTGCGACGGGTACGGCGCTGCTCGGCATCGTGTCCTTCAACGTGTCGACGTCCGGCACCGGAACGGGCTATCGCGCCGGTGATCTGATCACCATCAAGGACTCCGTCACTGGCGCCACGGCGACCGGAACGGCCGTGGTCAGCTCGACGGGCGCGATCACCGGCGTCAACATCATCTCGGGCGGCTCCGGCTTCAGCGGCGTGCTCGCCAATCTCACTTTGACGGTCACGACCGGCGGCTCCAGCGCCGCGATCGGCACCGCAGCCGCGCCGACCGTCGGACTGCAACCGCAGTTCGGCGTCGTCGGCGTGAACGTGCAGGGAGGCGCGGGCTTCACGGGAATTCCAACGGTCGCGATTTCCGGCGGCGGTGGCTCCGGCGCTGCAGCCCAGGCTGTCACGACGTTGGGCTCGCTGACCGTCGCCAATGGCGGCACCGGCTTTACGAACGCGCCGATCGTCACCATCACCGGAGGCGGCGGCTCCGGTGCGACGGCGACCGCGACGCTCGGCGGCTCGGCAGTGTCCGGGCTGACCTTGACCAATGGCGGCGCCGGCTACACCAGCGCACCGACCATCTCGGTCTGGGGCGGCTCCGATCTCATCCTGTCGGCGCCAGACGTCGTGGTGAAAGCCGGCGCAAGCCAGACCGTCACTGCTCGCGGCAATCTCGTGATGCAGGGGAATGGCAACAGCACGTTGGCCGGCGATGGCAGCATCAGCGGCAGTCTGGCCCTGACGGGAGCATCGGTCACGGCGAAGAATGGCGTACAGATCGATGCCGCTGGCGGCAAGGTCAGCATGGCGGCGGCCACGGGCGACGTCGTCCTTGCATCGGGCGCTGCGATCAACGCTCCGGGGCTGCGGCTCCAGGTGAACAATCAGCTCGTGGACACGCCGGCCGGCAGCGTGCAGCTGACGTCCGATCTCGGCAATGTCAGCATCGTCGGGGCCAGCATCGACGTCTCCAACCCGTATGCCGGCTATGCAGGTTCGCTCGCGATTCAGACCGGCAACAACGGCGCGACCGGGACCGCCACGCTGGCTGGTACGCTCAGCGGGTCGGCGCGGTTCAACGATCTCGGCGGCACTTTCAGTCTGCTCGCCGGAAATCTGGTCGGTGCGCTGCCGCTCGACGGCACGAGCCCGAACTTCTCCGGCAGCTTCACGGGGACGCTGCAGGCCGGCGACATCGAGCTTGCTGCGGGCACCAGCCTGACCTCGCGCAATGTCCAGCTGACCGCTAATGGCGGCAGCGTCAATGTCGGTGGCACGATCGACGCGCGCGGCCTGAGCGGCGGCCAGATCTCGCTGTTCGGCACGGGAACGTTGCCCTCGGCGTCGGGCTGCACGTCCACCTGTGGCGTGTGGCTCCAATCGTCGGCACGGCTGCTGGCAAGCGCCGTCGGCCAGGGCGACGCCACGTTCGACCGCTATTCCTCGGTCGACCATGGGGCGACCAATCCCAGCGGCGGCACCATCACGCTGGCGACGACCGGAACGCCGACAGTGGGCGCATATGATCCCATCTACGGCTTCCAGCAGGTGTCGAGCGCAAATTCAGGCTGGATCAAGGTCGATGCGGGCGCGCTGCTGGATGTCAGCGGCGGCCCGACGGCCCCGGCCGGCCAGGTCATCGTGCGGGCGCCGCTGCTCAGCGACTACACCGTCAATGTGCGCTTCAAAGGCAACGTCGTGACCAATGGTTCGACGCCCGGCGGCGGACTGGCCTTGAACGCCTACGCAACCTGGAGCACCACCGACACTACGACGGGCGCCACCCATTTCGACGGCATCATCGATCCCGCCGGCTGGTTCGATGGCACCGGCACGCGCGTCGCCGGCACCGTCATTTCCGGCGATACGATCAGCTACAGCACGACCACGACCTACACGGCGGTGCCGACGATTCTGGTCGGAGGCGCCAGCGGCGTGGCCACCGCGATCATGACGACCCAGACGGGAGCGCTGTCGGTCCCGGCCGCGAGCCGAGGGACTGGCTTCGGCACCGCATCTCGCAACAATTGCAAAGGTGGTGGTGCATCGTTCACCTGCTATTCCGATGCAGCCATGACACTCAATGCCGTCACGGTTACGTTGACGGGCGGCGCCGGAGGAAGCGGACTGATCGTCACGGGTGTGACGGTCAGCGCCGGCACCGTCACGACCGTCACCGTGAGCAATACCGCGGCCATCGGCTACACCAGCCCGGTTACGCTGACCGTGACGGGCGGCACGACGGCGGCGACCGTAACCGCGAACCTGCTCTTGGCCGGCCTCGTCGCCACCAATCCGAACACGACCTACGCCACGGCCCCGACCGTCACGGCAAATGGCGCGAGCCTGACGGCCAAATACACGGTCAACCAGCCCTATTCGCTGTCGCAGACGACCAGCGTCGCCCAGGGCATCGGCATCTTCGTGCCGACCACCGCCAATGCCAATCACGTCAATTTCTATCAGAGCACGCTCACCGGCTTCGTCCAGAAGTCGCTGGCGAGCTCGGTCGCTGCGGGGAACGGCGATGCGTTCGACTTTGCCGGTGGCCTCGGCGCCATCCTGCACGTGCGGCCGGAGATCGTTCTGTCGAACCCGTCGACCACGACCAATGCCGGCAACATCACCGTGGCCAGCAACTGGAATCTCGGCGGCGTGAAAGGCCTGGTGAACGCCACGGCCTTCACGGCCGTGAACGGCACTCTGGTCAGCGCCAACACCGTCGTCACCGACGCCGCAGGCAAGCTCCTTGCCAACTACACGAATTACACGGGGCAGCTGGTCGCGACGGCCCAGACGCCGCTGGCCTATCGCACCGCGGCCGGCGAGCCGGGATCATTGACCCTGCGAACCGTCAACGACATTGCGGTCAAGGCGAGCATCAGCGACGGTTTCTTTGAAACCCGAGACTATTTCGGCGGGTCGGTGGCCGTTGCCGACCTGATTGCCAACAATCCCGCGCGGTCCGGCAATGTGGCGGACTACAACACGACGGCGGCCGCGGATCTCATGTCGCGGATTCCGGGCGTCAACAGCGGCTCGTTCTCGATCAACCTGGTCGCCGGCGCGGCGTTCACCTCCGCTCGCGACACCACGGCGAATCCCTACGCGGTGGCTCCCGTGTCCACGCTGACGGCAAGCCGCACCGGGAACGTGACGATCGACGGTCATGTGTATTCGCCGGTCACGACGACGTCGGGAACGACCACGACGACATCTCTCAGGATGATTCCGACACTGGTGCGCACCGGCACGGGAAGCATCACCATCGCTGCTGCCGGCAACTTCCAACTGCTCGACAAGTCTGCGCCGGGCGCCGTCTATACGGCGGGGGTCGCGACATCGACGCCTGCCGACTTCACCGCTCTGACGCTTCCACCTGTAGACAATTGTGCCGGGCTCGCCTGCACGAACGGCTATGTGAACACGCCCACCTGGGCAATCGGCGGCGGCTCCGTGACCATCACCGCTGGTCAGTCGATCGTCGGCATCGAGACGCCGATCAGCGATGCGTCTGGAAATTACGCGAGCTCCATGCAGCTGTGGAGTAACTGGTACTTCCATGGAGGCTGGGGCAACGGCACGGCGACACCGTTCGCCAATTGTACCGCGTTCAACAGCTGCCAGACCGCGGCCTGGATCAACTACGCATCATTCTTCCAGGGCATCGGCGCGCTCGGCGGCGGCAACGCGACGCTATCGGCGGGGAGCGACATCAAGCAGATCGGAGTCTCGCTTCCGGAAACCCTCGTTGTTGCCGGCGGCCTCAACGCCAACGATCCGGCGCACATGATCACCTATGGCGGCGGCAATCTGGTGGTGCAGGCCGGCGGCAATCTGCTGAGCAGCGACTTCTTGGTCGGTCTTGGCAGTGGCCGGATCAAGGTCGGCGGCACGATCAGCGCGGATCCCAACTCGTCGATTTCGGCGGCGCTGGTGACCGGAAACTCTAATGCAACAGCGAAGTCGGCCAATACCTCGCCGACCAGCAAACCTCTGGATCTGATCCTGGCGGTGCAGACCGGCTTCATCAGCGCGGTGGCGGGCGGCAGCATCAACCTGTTGTCGGCATATGATCCCGCTCAGCTCGCGGTAAGCTCCCCCATCACAGTTACCAGCCTGCCGGGCGGAGCCGCCAGCTCAACGTCATCCTGGATGGGCTCGCCGTTCACCACCTACGGCGCCCAGAGCGGGATTTCGCTGACTGCCGTTTCCGGCGATGTCACGTTGGCGACCGCCACAGCGGGCGCGGTCGTGGCGAAGGGAGGCACCGTCACGGGCAGCAACGCGCCGATCGTTTATCCCGCCACGCTCGACGTTGCGGCTTTGAACGGATCGATCGTCATTGGTGGGCAGAGCATCAACATCGTCCCGATCCCGAGCTACGACGGAACGGTCTCCGGAACGCTGGCGCTGATCGCCGCGCAGTCGATCAACTTCGGCGCCGGCTCGGGACTCGTCATGCTTGATCTAGCAACCGGTGCATCCAGCAGGTACGTGCACGGTGGGGCCGGCTCCGCCGCGAACTACATCAATCCGCTCGGGCGGCCGCTTGCGGATCTGACCGAGGCGCTGCACGCCAATGATCCCACGCCCGTCATCATCGCCGCCGGGCAGGACATCACGTTCGCGGGCACGGGTACCCTGACGCTGATCAAGCCCGCCGACGTAACCGCAGGCAACAACATCCTCTCTCAATTCGTCCTCACATCCGTGGTCGACGGTGTTCCGCAAAGCAACGCAGGTAACGCCACCATCACCTTCCAGAACAACAACACCGACGATGTCACCTCGCTGGTGGCCGGGAACTCGATCATCGGCGGGTCCTACACTCTTTATGGTCCGGGATCGTGGCTGGTCCAGGCCGGGCACAACATCGGTCCGCTCCGCCAGAGCGCGAGCGGCTATGCAGGATTGATTGCGGCCGGCAATGGCAGCAACTACGGCACCAATGCCGACGTACCAGGGAAGCTCGTCAAATACCTGCCGAACCAGAGCGCCGACATCTACGTCCTGGCAGGCGTGAAGCCGCGGCTCATGGACTATGCGTCTGCCATCGCCGAGTATGTCGATCCGGTCCGGTCCTCCACCAGTGGAATCGATCTGCTACGGCTCATCGCCGGTAAGCTGAACGACGGAGTTGATCCTGCCAAGAGCTGGGACGATGCCGCGCGGGCGCAGGCTTGGCGTGATTTCAACGCGCTCGCCATCGGCAAGCAGCACGCGCTGGTCGACCAAGCCTTGAGCGACTATTTCGGAACTGGCGCGCGTGCCAACTACGTGGCTTTCGTCAATCAGTACGTCGTGCAGTCTCCGCAGGCCGTCGGGTTTGATTTCCTGGCCGACATCGCCGGCGCGCTCGGCATCAGCAGGGAGGCGGCAAGTGCGAGATTTTCTAGCATCGCCGTCGGAGGCGACATGCCGACCTTGCGCGAAAAGCTCGCGATCGACCGCAGCTTCAACGACTTCCTCATCCGGGTCGGCAAGGATCGCAACGATCCGGCGAGCGCGTATGCCGGGGAGTATGGCCGCGCCTATGCTGCGATTTCGACGCTGTTCCCGGCGGCGCTGGGCTACACCGATAACCGCCCTGTCAACGGCGTCAATGGCGCTGCCAGCCGCGTTGTGACCGGCACGATCTCGCTCGGCGGCTCGGTGCTCGAGACACAGATGGGCAGCGACATCAACATCCTGGTGCCAGGTGGCAACATGAATGTCGGTCGTAATGGACGTGACCTGCTGTCTCCCATCCAGGAAGGGATACTCACGCTCGCCGGCGGGACGATCCGCGGCTACAGCGACGGCACGATCCAGCTTGCGCAGAGCCGGCTGATGACCATGCAAGGCGGCGACATCGACATGTTCTCCGCCAATGGCGACATCAACGCCGGGCAGGGCTCCAAGACCTATGCGGCAAGTGCGCCGCAGCAGACCATCTGTGACGCCAACGGCTATTGCTACCTGAATCCGACCGGGCTGGTGACCGGTGCCGGTATCGCAGCGCTGATCACGTTGAACGGACAGGACCCGACGAAGAGCAATGTCAACCTGTACGCGCCGACGGGCACGATCGACGCAGGCTCGGCCGGCATCCGTGTCGCCGGCGATCTCAGTCTGGGTGCGGCGCGCATCCTCAACGCCTTCAACATCAATGTGCAGGGCTCTGCGACGGGCATTCCCACGGTGGCGCCGCCGCCGGTGGCGGCATTGACTCTCGGCAACAATACCGCGGCCGCGCCGCAGAAGCTCGCACCGTCGCAGCAGTCGTCCGCGGACGGGCGGGCCTCCGTCATCATCGTCGAAGTGCTCGGCTATGGCGGCAGCCAGGCGAACTCTGGCGGTGAGGCCCCCGCGCGCAATGGCGGAGGCGCGACGCCGCCTCAGGGCAGCGGCGCCACACAGCAGGACTGCACCGAGGGCTCGGGACAGTGTCGGTCCCAACCGTGATGCTTGCTCCGCGCCGACGCGGGGGCGGGAACCACGGCTCGCCGGCGCGCTGATCATCACGCGGGGCGCGATGTGACCGCGTTGCTTCGCAGGTTAGCCGGTATCCTCCAGCGCAGGCGTCCATGGGCGCAGGGCAGGGCGGTGCGACGCGTGAGCATCGCTGCGTGACGGCAGCCGGCGCTCCAGCGATCGCTCGAGCTGGCCTGCGCAATAGAGCAGCGCCTCGCGCAACTCGACCTGAATGCGGCGCACGGACACGCGGTGCCGCTGCGCGATCTGATGCACCGACTGTTCGTCGACGAAGGTGGCGAAGACGATGTCGCGCTGGCGCGCTGACAGCTGCAGCAGAATGCGCCCCAGCGCAGCGATCTCGGAGCGGGACTCGACGATGCGAGCCGGATCGGGCGAGTCGTCCGGGACGTCCAGCAGCGCGTCGATCTCGGATGTCGTGAGCCTGCGGTTTTCGGCAACGCGCCGGTTGTTTGCAAGATTGAGCGCAGTCCGGAACAGATAGGCACGCGGGCTTTGGACGGCGCCAACGTCGTTGCCGCACTCCAGGCGAAGAAACGTATCCTGAAGCGCCTCGCTCGCCAGCTCGGTCGAACCCAACCGCCGTGCGAGTCGTCGTTTCAGATCGTCATAGCCATCGATCAGCGCGTTGAGCAGCGCCGCTCGGCCCGAATCCCGCATCTCGGAAACGCCCGCCCCAGGGTGACCTTTCGGAACACGCGGCCGCGAAGGTCTCGTCACTAATAAAGTACCGGCTCACGATGACTGACCCATGACATGTGTTGTGGCGCGTATCTGAAATGCGCGTTGCGCGGGATTGCGCCATAGGCCCTGCTCGCTCTTCGAACATGAAGCGATATTTCTCCGGAAAGAGATTCGCCGAGACGCGACGTGAATTGTCTCTCTAGTGCGAGCCACCGATCACAACGATGCGAGAGACTGTTTTGAACCGTCAATCGTCTCAATGACCGCGCGGGTCGTCCGAGAGAGGGATGTCTCGTTCGACTAACAAATACATGGCGACGGTTCTCTTCCTCGAAGCAGCTGGCATCGCTGCGTCTCGATGGCTCGCAATTCGACTGCAACCTCACGGAGACTTCCGATGACTCATCGTTCTTCGATCGACCGCCTGCGCGGCACCGCCTCGGTGTTCGTGCTGTCGGCTGCTGCGGCTCTCGCCGCAGCCGTGCAGCCTGCTGCGGCTCAGACCGCGGTGTATGGCGGCGGCAGCACGCTGGTGTCGCTCGCCATGCGGCAGGCCATGGACTGCTACAACGCCCAGACCGTGACCAATGACGGCTACAGCTTCTCGCCCAGCTTCGATGCGACGCTTCCTACACCCGGCCTGTTGCCCGGATCTCAGGACGGGGCCAATTGCGGTCAGGTTGGTGCGCTCGGAACGGTCGGTCTCTATGCTGCTGTTGGCTCCGGCGCCGGCCAGCGCGCGTTCATCACCAACGATCCGAAACAGCTGCTGCGCGGCAGCGCGCCCTCGCTGTCTCTGCCGGCCGTTCCGCCGGTCTTCCTCGAGAGCAGCGTCCCGGCGCTCGCGACCTATCCCTACGCACGCGTCGACTTCGGCGCCGGCGACTCGCCGCTTCCGAACACGCTGACCGCGACGGCGCTGACCAACTTCACCCCGGCCAGCAACTGGCAGGATCAGACGGCGATCGCCGCCAGCAACGCGTCCTCGGCGACCACGTATAACGCCGCAGGGTTCGGCCCGGCGATCCAGCTGCCTATGATCGAGGCGCCGGTCGCGGTCGTCGTCAACACCAGCAACACGCCGGTGGCGACCTGGACCGTCAATTCGGCCGGCACCGCAGGCACGCCCGGTTCGGCGATCCAGCTCTCGACCGCTCAGCTCTGCGCCATCTTCTCGGGCGAGGTGCGCGACTGGAGTTCGACGGCCGCGATTGCAGCGCTCGACAATGTCGGCCAGGCTCGCGTGCAGACCTTCATGGACGACAACACCGGGAACGGCGGCGCGGCCCAGGCCTATGTGTCGAACTCGCTGCCTATCCAGGTTGCGTTCCGGTCCGACGGCTCCGGAACCAGCTACATTCTGACCAACTTCCTCGCCAACAGCTGCCCGCAGCTGGACGTCGATGGTTCGCACAACTACGCGAAGATCTTCACCGGTGTTGGTGTCACCTTCCCGAGCACCGCCGTGACGCTCAACAACCAGGTGGCGGGCACCACCACCACCACGACCATCGCCGCCAAGACCAACGCCTCGGCCGCCAATCTGCCGTCGACGACGTTCGCCATCCTGATCGCCAACATCAAGGCCGTGAAGGGCGTCGACGTTTCGACCGGCACGGGCGGCTGGCTCGCCGGCAACGGCACCGGCGAAGTCGCCGACACCGTGAGCAGCAATGCGCAGGATGCCAACGGCAACTACCTGGGTGGTCGCATCGGCTATGTCAGCAACGATTTCGCCAAGCCCTACAATCCGGCCAACGGTGCTCCGGCCTCGGCCAGCATCCAGAACGACGAGCAGCGAGCCCGCGGCATCTATCACCCGGGCGACCTTGGGGAGAGCTTCATCGCGCCGACCCCGACATCGGGCGATAACGCTTTCAAGAGCGTTGCGGTCCCCACGGGCACAACCTATACGGCCTGGAATCTGTACAATCAGGTGTATGTCGCCGGTACAACGTTGGGCGACGGCACGACGGTGGTTCCTGACGACGGTAAGGTGGCCGGCATAAACGTGGTCGGCAAGTCGCAGCTCGGCCTGCCGATCATTGCGGGCGCCTATCCCGTCACGGGCACGACCTTCGCCTATCTCTACAGCTGCTACAACACGGCGTCGGCCCCGACCCGCGTGACCGATATCACCAACTTCCTGTCCTGGTTCTATGCTAGCCAGGATGCGGCAAGCGTGCTCCAGAACAACGGGTTCAATGCGCTGAATGCCAACTTCGCCACGGTGATCAACTCGTCGTATCTGACGGCTGGCAGCGGCACTGCCATCTCCGGCAGCTCGACCCAGGTTGACGGCTGCAGCTCCGTGGCCGTCGGCGCGGGTGCGCAGTAAGCGGTGATTGAGCCGCCTATCGCGCGTTGAACGCGGATCAACTCTCGAGGCCGGGCGCCCTGATCGCGCCCGGCCTTCTCATTTTCGATCGATCTCGCCGACTGCACGTCATGGGTGATCATCTCCTCTGGAGAGTCTGAAACGATTGCATCGCACCTCGACATCTGTTGAATAACGAGATACCACCCTGCTCATTCCGACGACGCTGGCGGTGAAGATCGGATTGAGCTCGATGCGTTTCGACCGCTTAGTTCGTGATGTCCGTCTGAGCGATTGGATGGGTTGAATTCGATGGGACGGGACACGTGGCGATCCGGGCAGTTGGACGAGGTGCCGTTGCACGATTGGCATGCGGCAGCGCCGGCGCTCGGGCTGCGCTCGCTCGCAGCCGTTGCAATGACGGTTCCGGCTCTCTTGGCATTTGGTGTCTATTGGCTGCGCCACACCCCTGCAGGCGACGGTCTCGGTCCCGTCGACAATGTGATGCAGGTCCGTCTGGTCGCGTCGCAGACGGCGGAGACGCCCCATCGGGACGCCGTGATCACCGGGCCGAAGCCGGCTTTGACGAGCGTCTCGAGATCGGATTCGGCGGTCTCTGCTGCGCCAATTGATGTGCCCTCGGGAAACGCTCCATCATCGGAGCCAACATCCTCGCATGCACTGGCAGAGCTGCCGCCCTCTCCGGCATGGGACGCGCCGATTCCCGGTTCGCAACTGGCCCTTGCTCTGACGACGCCCGATCAAAAGACGATGACGTTCGTCCGGAGCGTCAAGTCCCATATCGCGAGATTTCAGTATTATCCGGAGCGCGCCGAGCGCGAGCGCATCCAGGGCACCGTCGGCCTCGTACTCACCCTGCAACGCAATGGCACGGTTACGAAGGTCCGCATCGCTTCGAGCTCAGGGGCAGCGTTGCTCGATGCTGCCGCCGTCGACATGGTGAAAAGGGCTCAGCCGCTGCCGAGCATCCCCGTCGAGTTGCCTGCACAGCTCAATCTCGACTACACGATCGCGTTCGACCTGCCACAGTAGCCGTCCAACGGCCTTGCGAACGCGAGTCGTCACGTAGCTGTCATTCTCCCCCGGTAGGTACATTGGTGGGGCTGAGATCGGTCGGAAAACGGCTGATGTTACGGGGCGGCGTTGTGTCTTACTCGAACAGCAAATCGCTGCGCGATGTGCTCGTAGCTGATTACGAGAGTTTGGCCCGCCGTCTGACGCGTTGCCTTGGCTCACCGGACGTCGCGCGCGAGGCGCTTCATGAGGCGTTCGTGCGGGCCGACCGCGTGTCGGACGCGGTTCCCCTGCGCAGTCCTGTCGACTATCTGTTTCGGATGGCGCTCAATTTGGCAAAGGATCATCGCAAGGGCGAGCGCCGCCTCCTCAACGCTTCGGAAATCGAAGCGATCATGGCCTTGCCCGACGACCGGCCGGGACCGGCTGCCGCGTTCGAGTCGCGCCTGGAATTCGAGCTGTTCGAACGGGCGCTCGCGGAACTGCCGCAGCGAAAGCGCGATGTGTTCATATGCGCTCATATCGAGCTTGTTCCGCATCGTGAGATTGCCACACGCTTCGGCATCAATGTGCGGACTGTCGAATTCGACCTGCAGCACGCCATGGAGCATCTCAGCCGGCGGCTTGGACGCAAGGTCGTGCGTCGATTTGGTCCTCGTGCGTCGTCTCGATCCAACGAACCGGGCTAACGAGGCGCGTTTCCGGCCAGCGGCAGCCTTGCCGCATTCCGGGCAGATACGCTAAGCAACGACGCATTGCGGCTGGAATGCAATTCAAGCCGCTGCCCATGTCGAGATTCAACGTGCAGATTGTTCGATATTTCATTTCGGTCCAGCGCTATGCGGGTCGTCTATCGAATGACCGCAGGGCGTCGCCATGAGGGAGTCGCCCTCTGGCCGCCGAAACAAGCGAGCGACCTGATCTTGATCGCAGGCGACGACGACCGCACGGAAATGGATCAGACCCTGCGTCAGGGCCTGGCATGGGTGATCCGTCTGCATTCCGGGGAGGCAACCTCGGATGACGCCGCGGCTTTGACGTCATGGCGCGAACGGAGCCCCGAGCATGAGGCTGCATTCCGACAGGCTGTCATGCTGTGGCGCCGGTTCGGTGATGCGACCCGCCAGCTCGCTGCGGACCCGGCCTTCGCTCAGGCCGATGCTCGGCGCGCGCCTGCGTCCCGTGCCGCGATCGGTCGCCGCGCGCTGATCGGAGGAGCCATGGCGACCGCCGCGTCGCTGGCTGCGGGATACCTGGTGGTGCGCCCGCCCTTGGAACTCTGGCCTTCACTGCAGGAGCTGTCGGCGGACATGCGGACAGCCAAGGGCGAGCGGCGCAGCGTTGCGCTGACCAGCGACGCCTCGGTCGTGCTGAACACCCAAACCAGCATCGCGCTGCGGACGGTAGACGGGCCGCGACGGTTCGAACTGCTCTCAGGAGAGGCGGCCGTGCAATGTGCGCCGACAGCGCAGGACCCGGTGATCATTGATGCAGCGGGCGGGCGCGTCACGGCCTTGCATGCCGATTTCAATCTGAAGTGCCTGGGCGGCGTCGTGACCGTCTCTTGTCTCGACGGCAGCGTTGACGTCGCCTGCGGCGGGCGAGGGACCAAGATCGTCAAAGCCCAGCAGGTCTCATACACGGTCGACCACGGACTGGGATCGACCTCCCGGCTGGACGTCGACGCCGTCAAGGCCTGGCAGAACGGCCTGCTGATCGTCCGTGATTGGCCGGTGACCCGCTTAGTGGCCGAGATCAACCGCTACCGCCCGGGCAAGATCGTGGTCATGGACGAGCAGCTCGGACGGCGCATGATCTCGGGCACCTTCCGTCTCGATCGCCTGGACGACTTCATCAGTCAGGCCGAGAGCCTTTTCGGCGCCAAGGCGCGGCCTCTGCCGGGAGGCCTCGTCCTGCTGAGCTAACGCGCCTCGCTGGATGAAGATCCGTGCCGTTCGCAAGTCCTCTGGATTCTGCACGGCGCATCGCCCCACGAGCAGGTCGCTCGCTCGGTATATGTTCTCTTGACCGATCCAGCCAAAGTGCCGTGACCGTAGCCGCCGAGGGTTGCCCTCATGCAGGTGTTGTGCGAACGCCGACCCAGGACCGGCGAATCGTTCCGCTTCGTCGAAGCAATCGTTAGGAAATCGATTCAGTCTCGCGCGGGTCCGATCGTCTTTCCGACCGAGGCACCATGGTCGCGGCTTCCCGTCGCGACGTCATGTGCGTGCCGGATGATGAGCGGACGTCGGTGCGGGTCAGAATGGAAGAGGAGAGGGGCGGGCGCCGCTCCGCGCGTCCGACGTCGTTCGGCGCGGAGGTCGTCGTGCTGGCTGCCGCCGTCCTGGTCGGCGGCTGTATTGCTCCCGCGCGGGCCCAGGCGGCGGGAGCATCGCCGGCTGCTGCGGGCGCCGCTCCGGCCAGGCCTGCTCCCGGCCCCGCATTGCGCTTCGATATCGATGATTTTGCGGTAAAGGGAGCGGAGAAGCTCACGCAGGTCGACCTCGAAGAGGCGATTTATCCCTTCCTCGGCCCGAACAAGACCGCCGACGATGTCGAGAAGGCGCGTGCGGCGCTTGAGAAGGCCTATCACGACAAGGGCTTTCAGACCGTCTCGGTCGAGGTGCCGCCGCAGAATCCAGCCAATAAAGTAGTCGTGCTCAACGTGAGAGAGCTGAAGGTCGGCCGCCTACGCGTCAGGAACTCGCGCTATTTCGATACTGACAAGATCAGGGAGGGCGCGCCATCGCTGAAGGAGGGCTCGGTCCCCAATTTCAACGATCTCACCAAGGACATCTACGGTCTCAATCAATGGCCGGATCGCCGCGTCACGCCGGCGCTGCGTGCCGGCGTGACGCCAGGAACGGTCGATGTCGACCTCAATGTCGAGGACAAGGCTCCCTTGCATGGCAGTCTCGAGATCAACAATCGGCGTTCGGGCGGTACGACCGCGACCAGGGCGATCGGGACCGTCCGCTACGACAATCTCTGGCAGCTCGGACACTCGCTGACACTCAGCTATCAGGTGGCGCCACAGCGACGCAATGATGCGGAGGTCGTGTCGGTGTCCTATCTCGCACGGTTGCCCGTCGATTGGCTCGCTCTGCTCGCCTATGCCGTCAAATCGAACAGCGATGTCGCGACCGTCGGCGGCACCAACATCGTCGGCCCCGGCCAGATCGTCGGAACTCGTGCGGTCATGACGCTGCCCGGACGCGACGGTTTCACCCAGACGCTGTCGGCCGGCGTGGACTACAAGCACTTCTTCCAACTGGTCTCGCTGAACGGCAGCGGCTTCGCGTCCCCCGTCACCTATTTTCCTGCGGTCGCGAGCTATACGGGAACGTTCCAGGGCGAAAACTTCACGACACAGTTCAACGCGTCGCTGACGTCCAATCTGCGCCCGCTGTCGAGCGACCATCAGGCATTTGAGAACAAGCGCTTTTCTGCATCCGCCAGCTTTACGCATTTCAACCTCGACATCTCGCATACGCAGGAGCTGCCCGAAGGCTATCAGATGTGGGGACGGCTGCAGGCGCAGAAGGCCGACGGCCCGCTGGTGTCCAGCGAGCAGATCAGCGCCGGCGGTCTCGACACGGTGCGCGGCTATCTCGAATCGGAGACCCTCGGCGACGATGGCGTCACCGGCAGCTTCGAACTGCGCAGTCCCGATATCGGCGCCATGCTGCAGAAGCAGATGAAGGATGAGACGGGGCAGGGCGCGCCGCGGTTCACGACCTTCAACGAGACGCGGCTGTTCGTGTTTGCCGATGCCGGCCTCGTGCACGTGCAACGCGCGCTGTCTGATCAGATAGCGCAATCAAATCTATGGAGCTACGGCGTCGGCGCCCGGTTCAGGATGTTCAGCGCGTTCAATGGCCTGTTTGCGCTGTCGGTGCCAATGACCGACGAAACCTATACCCGCGCGGGGCATCCGCGCCTCAATGTCCGGCTCTGGGGCGAATTCTAATGGTAACGCGACGTAAGAACCGGGATGCTGGCAGCCCGCGCGCTGTCGTGAAGCTTGCCGCGCGACTGTTCGGTGCGATCGCCGCGCTGGCGATCCTGTCGTCTCCGGCCAGCGCCTGGTGGAACGACGATTGGCAGCTGCGCAAGAAGATCAGCATCGATGCCAGCGCGTCCGGCGCCAACGTCACCGATCCGATCGGCACCATCCCCGTGTTGATCAGGCTGCACCCGGGCAATTTCCGGTTCAGCGCAACCAAGGAGGATGGCAGTGACCTGCGCTTCGTCGCCGGCGACGACAAGACTCCGCTGAAGCATCACATCGAAAAATACGACGCGCTGCTCGGCGAGGCGTTGGTCTGGGTGTCGGTGCCCAGCCTCGCCTCGGGCGCCAAGACGGAGATCTGGCTCTACTACGGTAACAAGAAGGCCGTGCCGAACGCGGATGCCAAAGGCAGCTACGACCCGGATTTCGCGGTCGTGTATCACTTCAACGAACGTGGCACGCCGGCGTTGGATTCCACGGTCTGGGGCAACAATGCGCAAAGCGTCGGACAGCCCGCGGAGGGCGCGCTGATCGGCACGGGCCTGCGCCTCGACGGGCGCGCGCCCCTCATGCTGCCGTCGGCATCATCGCTGGCGACGGTTGCCGACGCCGGCTGGACGTTGTCGCTGTGGGTCAAGCCGGCCGCGCTGCAGCCGAACGCCGTCCTGTTCAGCCGCCGCAACGGCGGCGACGGCATCCTCGTCGGTCTCGACAATGGTGTGCCGTTCGTGGAGGTCTCGGCTGGTGGCTCGTCGCAACGCAGCGCGGCGGCGGCGCCGATCGCTGCGGCGAGCTGGCATCATCTGGCGGTCGTCGCAGCATCCGGAAAGACCACGCTCTATCTCGACGGCAGTCCCTATGCCGCTCTCGACACCGGCCTGCCGGCGCTCGATACCACGGCGCAGATCGGCGGCTCCGACGCCGGCGCGACTCCGGCTGCGGCGCAGCCGGTCTCTTCAGCTGCCGGCGATGCAGCCGCTACGGACGCTGCTCCCGCGCCGTCCCTCGCTAATGATGCCGCGGCGGCAGGCCCGACGGCAGCGGCATTCGTCGGCGACATCGACGAGCTCCAGATCAGCAAGGTCGCGCGTCCCCAAGGCTTCATCCGCATCGCTGCGATCGGGCAGGGACTCGACCACGGCAAGCTGATCGCCTTCAGCGTGGACGAGGAGACGGCGAGCTGGCTGTCGGGCTATTTCGCAGTGATCCTGAAGTCGGTCACGCTCGACGGCTGGGTGGTGATCGGCGTGCTGCTGGTGATGGCAGCGATCAGTTGGATGGTGATGTTCGACCGGGCCTCCTATCTTCGCCGACAGGCCAAGGCCAATGCCCGCTTCCTGCAGGCGTATCGTGATCCGAACTTCGATCTCGCCGTCTTATCCAGTGGCAACGCCGAGGCCGTGGCATCGCTGTCGGGCGGCATCGGTAAGCGCGATACGATCGTGGTGCGCTCGTCCTCGCTCTATCGCATCTATCGTGTTGCGGCCGAGGAGATTCAGCGCCGTTCGGCGCGAAGCTCGTTGCCCTATCTTTCCGCAACGTCGATCGCCGCGATCCGCGCGGCCCTTGATGGCGGTGTCGTCAGGGAAGTTCAGCGCCTGAACAGGCTCATGGTGATCCTGACCATCGCGATCTCGGGCGGACCCTTCCTCGGACTGCTCGGTACCGTCGTCGGCGTGATGATCACCTTTGCGGCGATCGCGGCAAGCGGCGACGTCAACGTCAATGCGATCGCTCCAGGCATTGCCGCGGCGCTGGTTGCGACCGTCGCCGGCCTTGGCGTCGCGATCCCGGCGCTGTTCGGCTACAATTATCTGATTTCCCGGATCAAGGATCTCACCGGCGATATCCAGGTCTTCGTCGACGAACTGGTGACGCGGCTCGCGGAACTCCATTCCGCGGATCAGTCCGATCGTCGCATGGCGGCGGAGTAGCTGCCATGCAGGTCAATGCCGACTCCAAGCCTTATGACGATATCAACATCACGCCGATGTTGGATCTCGCTTATGTGCTGCTGGTCATCTTCATCATCATGACGACTGCCACGGTGCAGGGGCAGAAGGTCAACCTGCCGAAGGCCTCGGCCGCGCCGAGCCTCGCGACGCAGACCACGAAGGCGATCACGATCGCCAATGACGGCAAGATCTTCCTCGACACCATTCCGGTCACCTTGCCGGAGCTGGAGCAGCGCCTGATCCAGCAAAAGGCGCTGACGCCCGAATTCCCGGTGGTGCTGCGCGGCGACGCGCAGGCGCAATATCAGAGCGTGATGGACGTTCTCGACCTGCTGGGCCGCATCGGCCTGACGCAGGTCGGGCTCGCGACCAAGCCGCTGGTGAAGTGATCGATGCGGGTCTGATCACATGCGCAAATCGCCCCCCACCCAACCGCCAGGTCCGCATTCCCCCGAGAGAGTGCTGGTGCAGATGCGTGAGCTCGCTCGGCGGACACGGATGCCGTTCTCGCCAGCGCAATCGGATGGCAGGTCGGAGTCGGTCGCCGGCAGTCGAGCATCCGCCGCAGTGCTCCCGTTTCCGGCCAGCAGCGAGGCTCTGCTTGCCAGTCTCGTGCCGACGCTTCGCGGTCTCTACCTCGGCGCGGAGGATGAAAGCGACCCGTTTCTGATCACGATGTCGCATGGTCTGCATCCGCGCCTGTCGATCGATCGCGATGCCTATGTCGAGATCCGGCATCAGCCGGACACGTTCCTCCTGAAGATTGCCGCCGCGCCGGATTCGAAGATCACGTTCGAGACCCCGGATTTCGCCATGCTGGTGAAATTCGTGCTGCAGTACTTGGCCGAGCGGCACGGTGACCTCGGGGCGAGCGGGAGCTCGTCGTGAGCAATCTCCAGACGAGCCGATCGGTGTCCGCCGACGTCGCAAGAGGAGATGCGCCGCCGAGCCGGTTGCGATCGACGCTACGCATCGTCGTCGCCATCGCAGGAATCGTTCTCCCGCTAGGCAGCGTCGCCTATTGGGTGCTGGCACAGCGCGATCAGCCGCCGCCGCCGCGCCAGGTTCACGAGATCACGCTGCTCGCCGTCACGCCGCCGCCACCCCCGCCCCCGCCGCCGAAGGTGACGCCGCCGGTCGAGCAGAAGATGCTCGAGCAGCCGAAGATGGCGGAGCCGGAGTTCAAGGAGGAACGGCCGGTCGACAAGCCGCAGGACAAGCCGATCAAGGATGCCAAGGACGATCAGCCGCCGGGCCCGCTGTCGCTCGATGCGAAGGCGACTGGCCCCGGCGATCTGTTCGGTCTCGGCGGCAAACCCGGCGGCAATCCCTATGGCGGTGCGCGCGGTGGCGGCAGCAGCCGCTGGGGCTGGTACGCATCGATCATTCAACAACAGATCGAGGCGGCGTTGCGTGCGAACGAGAAGACTAAGAAGGCGGTCATCCGCGTGCAGATCAGCCTGTGGGCGGACAGCTCCGGGCGTGTCAGCCGCGTGCAACTGCTGTCGTCGACGGGGGATGCCGAGCTGGATCAGGCGCTCCGCGACGATGTCCTCGGCAATCTGACGCTCCGTCAGCCGCCGCCCAAGGACATGCCGATGCCGATCGTGACGCGCGTCACGGCGAGCCGGCCGAGCTGATTTCCGTCATGGACTGCGAACTAAGGGGACTGGGGACGATGTTTGAGACTCTTCCAAATGCACGCCGGTGTGCGGTCCTGATCGCCGCCTCGCTCGCGGCGATGGGGGGTGCCGCCCCGGCATTTGGCCAGGCCGCAGGGCAAACCGCCATGCCGGACAGCAAAGCCGGCGCGGCCAGGCCCAAATTGTCGGACGCAAGACCGGCTTCGCCGAATGCGACGATCAATCTCGTTCATCTCCTCGTGAAGCAGGGCGTTCTGACCGAAGATCAGGCGGCTGGGCTGATCAAGCAGGCCGATGATGAGGCCTACATCGCCCGTCAGGCGGCGAAGGCTGCATCCACGAGGGCCGACGAAGCGGCCAAGGCGGCGAATGCCGCTGCGGCGGCGAGCGAGCCGAAGGGGACACGGCACGTCACCTACGTGCCCGAGATCGTCAAGCGGCAGCTGCGCGAGGACATCAAGCGCGAGGTGATGGCGAAGGCGGAGCAGGAGAATTGGGCCTCCCCGGGCAAATATCCGGAATGGGCGCAGCGGATCCGCTTCTACGGGGACATTCGTGGCCGCTACCAGGGCAGCTTCTTTCCGACGGGCAACGACCAGTTCGATGCCCTCAACTTCAACGCGGTGAACACCGGCTCGCCCTACGACATGGCGAGCCCGTACAACCTGCCGACCTATAACACCACCCAGAACCGCAATCAGATCAAGCTCCGCGCGCGCCTGGGCATGGAGGCCGATCTCACCAGCGGCTTCAATGCAGGGATTCGGATTGCAACCGGCGAGTCGAACTCGCCGGTGTCGACCAACCAGACCATGGGCGGTGGAGGTTCGAACTTCTCGAAGTTCGGACTATGGCTCGATCGGGGCTACCTGACCTATCAGGCCTGGGACCGCAACCTCGTGGCATCGGTCGGACGTTTCGATAATCCGTTCTGGTCGCCGACTGATCTCGTCTGGCACCGCGATCTCGGCTTCGACGGCTTCGCCGTGCAAGGCCGATATGCCGTATCCGACAGCTTCACGCCGTTCGGCGTGCTCGGCGCGTTCCCGATCTTCAACACGGATTTCAACGCGGGTACCAATCTGGCTCAGCTCGATTCCAAGTTCGCGAGCCGCGACAAATGGGTGTTTGGAGGTCAGGTGGGCTTCTCGTCACGGTTCGACTCTTTCCGTGAATTGCGTCTGGCTGCGGCCTTCTATGATTTCGAGAACGTGCAAGGACAGGCGTCGCAGCCTTGCTACGTGCAGTCGAGCTCGGACATCTGCAATACCGATCAGACGCGGCCGTTGTTCGCCCAGAAGGGCAACACTTACATGCTCCTGCGGAACCTACAGGTCGGCTCCTGGAACAACTTCGGGACGACCTCTCTCTACCAATACTATGGCCTGCTCCAGCAATTCCGGCCGATGACGGTCAGCGCGTCGCTCGATCTGGGCGACTTCCATCCGTATCACATCGTGCTCGACGGCGAGTTCGTCTGGAACACCGCGTTCAATCGCGGGCTGGCGGCTGCGGGGACGGGTCTTCCGGCCAGCGTCGGCATTACGTCGCCGGGCGTGGCGCTCAACAACCGTGCTGCGTCGTCCGACGGAAAGACCGTCGGTCCGTTCAACGGCGGCGACAAGGGCTGGATGGCGCGGGTCACGGTCGGAAAGAAGGAGATCAGGCATCTCGGCGACTGGAGCGTGCATGCCGGCTACAAATATCTCGAATCCGATGCGACCGTGGATGCATTCGTGGATTCCGACTTCGGTCTGGGCGGCACCAACCTCAAGGGCTATTTCCTGGGCGGAAGCTATGGACTGAGCCCGAATGTCTGGGCATCGCTGCGCTGGCTGAGCGCCAACAATATCGGCGGCGTGCCCTATGCCGTGGATGTCGTTCTCGTCGATCTCAACGCGAAGTTCTGACCAATGCGCATGCGATCATTGATTGTCATCATCGCCGCGGCCGCGTGGAGTCCGATCGGGTCGTCTCGTGCGGCCGATAGCGACGCCGACCGGTTGCGCGAGGCGCTGCGCGCGGCGACCTTGCAGACACGTCAATTGGAGGACCAGCGGGCGGCGCTGCAGGCCAAACTCGCCGAAGCAGACAAAGAAAAAGTCGTCGCCAAGGCTCAGGTCGAAGCTGCGAAGGCCGAGACCCGCAAGATCGAGAAGCGGGAGCGCGAGACGACGGAGGAGTTCAACCGCCGCCTCGCGGAGCGCGACGACACGCTGGAGAAGTGGAAGGCCGCCTATGAGGAGGCGGCTGCCGTCGCCCGCGATCGCGACGCGGCCCGTGCGAAGTTCGAGGCCGAAGCGAAGGCCTATAAGGCCTCGGCCGATAGCTGTGTCGACAAGAACACGCAGCTGATCAAGCATGGTCAGGACCTGCTGCAACGTTATCAAAGTGTCACCATTGGCGACACAATCGTCGCACGTGAGCCCGTCCTCGGTCTGCGGCGCGTCGAGATCCAGAACGCGATTCAGGACCTCCAGGACAAGATCCTCGACCAGAAGGCAGCACCATGAACTCGTCAGCGTTCGGCCGCGCAGCCCGCATGCGATCATTCCAGGCTTCGGCGCTGGCCATGGCGCTGGCCTGCATTCCCCTGGCCGTTTCTGCTCAGACGGCGCCGCCGCGCAGCCAGGCACCTGCGGCCGTGAAGCCGAAGCCGCCGGCAGCGCCCGTTGCGCCAGCGACGACGCAGCCTGCGCCGGCGGTTCCGGCGCAAGGCGTCGGGCAAGGAAAGGGCGGGGGAAGCGACGAGGTGATCGCGCGCGTCGGCGGCACCAACGTGTCGGCCGACGAGATCCGCAACTATGTCGCAGCGCTCGGGCCGCGCGAGCGTGCCGCGTTCGGGCAGGATCCCAACCTGCTCAGCCAGGCCGTCCGCATGATGCTCGCCAACCGCATCGTGCTGCAGGAGGTCGTCGCCAGGAAGTGGGACCAGCAGCCGAGCATCGCCGAGCAGCTCGACCGCGTGCGGGAGAGCGCGGCGGTGGAGTTGTATCTGCAGTCGATTTCGACCCCGCCGGCCGGCTTTCCGAGCGACGATGAGCTGCAGAAGGTCTATGATGCCAACCGCGCCGCCTTGCTGATGCCTCGGCAGTTTCAGCTGGCGCAGATCTTCGTGCCGATCCCAAAGGATGCGGACAAGGCGGCCGAAGAGAAGGCCAAGAAGGCCATCGATGACGCTCAGCGCAGGCTGAAGGCGCCCGGCGCCGACTTCGCGGCCATCGCCAATGACAACAGCGACGTCAAGAACGGCGGCGATCTCGGGTGGATCGTCGAAAGCCAGATTCGGCCCGAGATCCGCACTTCGGTGATGGAGCTCGCCAAGGGCGCGATGTCGGAGCCGGTCCGGCTCGAAGACGGCTGGCATATCATCAAGCTGGTGGACACCAAGGCCGCTTACACCCGGACCCTTCCGGAAGTCCGTGACGCACTGGTGCAGCAGATGCGTAACGAGCGCGCCGCCGCTCTGCGGCGTGCCTATCTGGCCGAGATCGTCAAGCAGCATCCGCCTGTCATCAACGAGCTCGCGCTGTCGAACCTGCTCAGTGAGCAGGTCTCGGCAGCGAGATAGCACGCAAACGCGACTGGCGGGCTCGCACAGCCGCCACTCCACGTCCCGCTCTCACGGAGCTTTCTGATGTCCGAGACCATGATCGACAAACTGTCCCTCGACCGTCTCCGTGAGCTGTTTCAGCTCGCCGGCTATCGAGTGGAGACGCTGACGGATCCAGCCGCTGATGTCGCCTATCTGCGTTCTGCGACCAATGGGATTGCGTTTGACATTCGCCCGGGCAATCCGGTGCCGGGCGACGAGCCGGCCTTCGTCGACCTGGCACTGATCGCGGTACTGCACGTGCAGGGTGAGTTACCGCTGGACCTGGTCAATCGCTGGAACGCGACCCGACGTTTCGCACGGCTGCATTTCAGTGCGCCATTCCTCGTGCTGACGTCCGACATGTCGGTCGCGGGCGGCGTTGCGCCAAGCCATGTGCGTGGTCAGATCGAGATCTGGGATCAACTCGTGCAGCAGCTCGTGAGCTTTCTGCGCGAAGAGCTTGCGGCGCTGGCATCGCCAAAGCAGACCCAGTCTGGACCGCAAGCGGCGGCTGCGAGCGGCAGCCGGACGGCCGAACTCAACCCCGCGCATCCGGTCCAATAGGCCAGCGAGGTCGCCATCTTCGCCGATGCTGTCGCACCTGGTAGGTCTCCAATGAAGCGTCTCGGCGTAATCGCGCTCGCCGCCACGGCGATGGCGGTGGCATCTGCAGGTCATGTCGAGCAGGCACGGGCCGAGCCTGTCGCTGAGCAGCGCGCGGGTTCTGATCCCATGGCGGAGACAGGGACAACACCGGGCGCTGTCCCGCCGGAGCCCGCCGCTGCATCGTCCAGAAAGCCGTCGTCGTCGATCGACTCCAGCGGCGCAAGGTCCCTTGCAGCGGTCCCAGAGCGAGTTGGTACTTATCGTGACCTGATTGCCAAGGAGGCGGGACGGCAGGGATTGGCCCCCGAAATTGCCGAAGCCGTGATGGCGGTCGAGAGCGGCTACAATCCGGATGCCGTGGGCGGCTCCGGCGAGATCGGACTGATGCAGATCCTGCCGTCGACGGCGCGCATGCTCGGGTTCAGCGGCAGCACGGCCGAACTCGGGGTGCCCGAGACCAACATCCATTATGGTGTGCGCTACCTTGCGCAAGCGTGGCGGCTGGCTGGCGGCGATCTCTGCACGGCCACGATGAAATATCGCGCCGGCCACGGCGAGACGCGGTTCTCATATCTGTCCGTGAACTACTGCATCGCTGTCCGCGGCAAGCTCACCGCCCGCGGCTTCGCCGTCACCGGCGACGTTCCGACCCCGACTTTCGGCGCTCCCGGCGCGGCTGTCGGTCTCGCCGCACGCTTCAGCGGAGCCTGTGGCCGAAAGTGCGTGACGGGGGCGACGGCGCGCGTCGATCTCGTATCCCTCAACGCGAGGCTGAGCATGCT
The DNA here is from genome assembly GCF_032377575.1 of Bradyrhizobium sp. SZCCHNS2022. Taxonomy (NCBI): domain Bacteria; kingdom Pseudomonadati; phylum Pseudomonadota; class Alphaproteobacteria; order Hyphomicrobiales; family Nitrobacteraceae; genus Bradyrhizobium; species Bradyrhizobium sp. SZCCHNS2022. Next base: position 1,474,547 of record NZ_JAUHHZ010000001.1, read on the forward strand.
CGTGACCCAGGCACGGGCAGGAAAGTGAGCCATGGCCTCGCATTCCAGGTACTCATGCTCGCTCTCAGTAAAGGCCGCGGCGATGTCTACCCTGATGATGAGTCCGGTCCAAGCCGCCGATCCGCAATTTCTGCCACCCGTGACGGTGGATGCACCGGATCGTCCGCCGTCCAGCCCCTTGCGGCCGGCGCCAAGTGGCACGTCGGTGGCTCCCATACTGGGCGGTCGCGCAGACACCTCGGCCGGCAAACGTAGTAGCTGCGCCGACGGCACCGTCACCCAGGACGGATTGTTCGACTGCATCAACGTGAAACTGCGGCGCAAGGTGGATACCGTCAATCCGTCGATCAATCAGGCGCCGATCGATGCGCGATCATCCGATCTCAAGGTCGGAACAGTGAATGTGCCGGCCGTCCAACAGCAATATGGCAGCAATTTCGGGCGCTCAGTCGTGCCGCTTCGGCCCACCGCGGTGTTTCCCTCCGGCTTTGGCCGACGCTGACGACGTCGGCAGGTGGACATGATCGCGTATGGTCTCGTGTCTTCGAAGACGCTTCAGCTCACCGGGATGTCTCTAGCGTCAGCCAACGGCAGACCGATCTCAGCCGCTCTTTGCTTGCGATCCTGCTTGCGGAATTCCAGCTCCCGCCGCTCGAATTGGAGCAACTCGTCGCGCAAGGCCTTGAGGAAGCGATCGCGTTCGCCGAGAGGATTCTGACGAGGCTGCATGAGAGTTCACTCCATTGCCGATCAAGACGCGGCCGGCTCCGAAACGGTTTCATGTTACAGATTTATGACTTTTCGGGCAAGACAGAGACGGCTGGCAGGCGATCACTGGAGCCAGCCGCTTCTCGCGGCGCCGGTGAACTGGATTCGACTGACGACATTGGTCCTGGTCAGCATGATTCGGTGATGCGAGCCGAGCAGTCTTGTCGGACGACGCGCCTGTGTGCGCGCAACACGAGCGGCGTCGGCACGCGACCGGCGCAGACGGAAACGCCGCGGTGACGGCGCTGTTCATCGTCTCCGGGCCATGCCAAGGACAGATGTGATGCGATCATGGGTCAATTCACGCGCGGTCGCACTCGTCGCGGCCTGTGTGGTCGGCTGCTCCTTTGGTCAGGCCTTTGGTGGTCAAGGCAACGTGCGCGAGCCGGCTACGCCGACGCAGGCCGCGCCTACGAGCCGCGATGGCGATCCGCTCGCTGTTCCGCCGACGTCAACTCGCACGGTCGCGGCAGGGACCACGGTGAGCAGCGCAAATCCGCTGTGGGACGTTCCGCTCGCTGCATTGTCAGCGACGCGCGATCGTCCGCTGTTCTCGGCGTCGCGGCGGCCGCCGCCGTCAACCGTGGCGCCTGTCACCGTGATGCGCGCGCCGTTGCCCCCGCCCAGGGAACCGGAACGTCCACCCCTGCAACTCGTGGGCACGGTTATCGGTGACGAGGAGAGCTTTGGCATCTTCGTCGATCCTGTGTCGCAGAAGTCACTACGCTTGCGTGTTGGCGCCTTGCATGAGGGATGGCTGCTCTATGCCGTGAAGCCGCGCGAGGTGACCCTGCGGCGGGAGCTGGCCTCGGTGACTTTGCCGATGCCGCAACTCGGGCAATTCGCCGAGAGCGTGGCTCGACCAGCACCCGCGGCGACGCGCACAGGAGACCGGATCACTCGGCGGGCGCGCTGAGCGGCGGTCTGTCCGTTCACCTGAGAACGCGCGACCGCGCACATCCGAGTTGATCGTAATCTGCGTTACTTCTGCGTTCGCAGCGCCTTTTTGGGACGTCGTACGCACAACGCAACCCAATCCAGCATCTCACTGACGCTCTCGCCGATCAGATGAAGAGCGCCCCCACGGCAACCGCAGATTCGGTCTTTCACGTCGAGCAGAACGTCTTCGCGTGGCAGATGATCGGGCAACGCACGACGTCGCGGTGGCGCTTTGATTTCCGGAGCGAGCCTCCGCTGTGCTTCCTCGATGCGGCCAATGTCACTGTCGAGATCCTCGAGACCGAGTGCCAGTTGGTCGGGGTTAATGCGTTCGGAGCTGCGACCGAACTGCAGTCGCTGCTCCTGTTTCGTACCTCAGTTCAGCACCAAGTTTTTTAGATCATCCTGCAATCGCAGGCTTCCATACGCGTTCTGGCGCGCGCCAGTCGATGCATTCGATCCGCATCGTGAGTTGCGCCAGCGTGAGCTTGATTGAGCCATCGTCCCCGCCATCTCCGGCCACACGAAGCCGCCTGATCAATGCGCTTGGTGAACAGGCAGAGCCCGTTGCCGTCCCAGAACAGGAACTTCAGGAGCGATGCCTTCTTGCCGAAGGCAAGCCGATGGCCGGAGAAAGGATCCCTTCTTTAGCGGGGCCTGCACCAGCATTGCAGCCCGTCCATGCCCTCGCGCATGCCGGTATAGCTGAGTGTCAGGTGTACCTCTACGCCCGTGGGAACGAACATCATGATGCTCTCTCTCCGCTCTCTATCTGCTCCCGCACCATCCGGATCGCTGTCGGCGGGAGCGAAGACACGCCGTCCGTCAGTGAGGTCGACAGCCATCATGCGCTCCGGTAGACGCACGAGATCGCGCAGGGCGCGCGGGGCGGGCGTGTCGTCGGGCAACACGACGGGGGCGAGCTTGGAGCGCTTCTTTTGCGCGATGCCGAACTGCCCGCGTCAGCGGAACAGCAGGCCGGTGACGATGCCGTGCTTGCGCGCGACGGCAGAGACCTTGGCGCCTGATAGCTCGGTTTCCTTGGCGATCGCGAGCTTCTCCTCGTCGCTGAAGAAGCGGCGAACCGGTGCCGGCGCCGCCGCCGGATCGCCGATTTTGGCGGCTGTCAAGTGGCGTTCGGGCTGTGAGTTCCTAGCACTAGTGCTAACGGCCGGACGGGCGGAGGGATGAAGATGGGCGCGCCAGTCGATCGTGACCTCGCCCGTGGCCAGTCGGTCGCGCCATTTGCGCAGCGAATGCGGCGACAGCTGCATCGCCGCGGCGCAGGCGCGGAGCTCCATCCCACTCCAGTTCAGCGCCTCGACATGCATCGCCCAGAACGCCTGGGGCGCCCGATTGCGCACATCCGAGGTGATGGTGAACCTGCACTGCTTCTGCTTTCGGAGCGCCTTCCCCGCCCTTCCCGGGCGCGCTCGCGGCGCAATTCCGTCTGATATTTCTCGAGCTCAAGCGCGGTCTCGTTGCTGGCCAGCCGCTTCGACCAACGCCGCAAGGTGTTCTCGGTCAGACGTTGTTGCAGGCAGTATTTGCGGATCCCGAGACCGTTGCGACGCCACGCCTCGATGTGCAGCGACCACCATTCGCGGCGCGCTTTGTTCTCGAAATGTTTGGATCCCACCGGAGATTCCCCACAGCAGCAGAGAACTCGAAATGGAACGACAACACACGAGGGGGAAGGTGTGCAGAGACCGGACGGTTACGGGGCGACGGTCAAAGGCAAGATAAAAGCGGCTCGCCGGTTGAACGGCAAGCCACTGACATGGCGTGCGTTCAACCGTGCCGGTCGGTCGGTCGGCGTGCCGCTACGGAGAGTTTTGTCAGCAAAATCAAAGACTATTTCGGCACTGATCGTGCTGTAGCGAACTCTGGCGAAGACTCGAATCATTCCGCGCCAAGGGCAGAATCCGCTACGCGGTCTGCGCCGGCGGATGAAGCCGTATCGCGGCCGTGGCGCCTGCGAGTCTGCGCTGACGCATTCCGCCCGGGGCTGGGGGAAGGCTGTCTTAGCCGATGCCTCGGATCGCGCATCAGGCGGTGTCGTTGTTGCCGCCTTCGGCTTGCCGTGCGGTCGCATCGACCTCCGATCCCTGTCGCTCCAGCCAGAAGCCGGGTGCCTGGTACCAGACCCGTTCCGACTCGGCGGATGACGGAATGCCACGGTGCAGTGCTTCGATCGGAACATTCATCATCGGCGAGTTCTCGAGGGCGGTCTTCAGCCGGCGGCTGGCGTGCTCATCGCGGCCGTTTGTACAGGGATAGATGCTGACTCCGCCGATCGACGCGGCGCCGAAGGAGGCACCGCGGCGGACCACGCGCAGCAGGAAGCCGGACCAATCTTCGCTGGTCAGCGGGAGCAGCAGCCGGCCGTTGTCGGCGAGGCCATCCAGCCATTGCGGAGCGGGGTGCGTGCAGCCAGCGAACACGATCACCACGTCATGGTCGCTCGCGTCGGCATGGACATCTCGGCCGTCGCCCGAGATCACCTGGACCTGCGGCCAGCCCTTAAGGTTGGCGTGAGCTCGAGCGGCGAGAGCCGGGTCGACTTCGACCGCCGTCACCCGCCCGGAGGGCCCGACGATTTCGGCGAGCACGGCCGAATAGTAGCCTCTGCCCGCTCCGATCTGCAGCACGCGTTCACCTCGGGCGATATCGAGGTGCTCTAAATTGCGCGCCCAAAAGCTCGGCATCCCATTGTTGAGCTTCCGGGTCGGGTCGATCGAGACCAGGACGTCGTGATAGAGCCAAGTCGGATCGTCGTCCGGGGTGATGAACGGCTCCCGGTAGGGGTAGGGTATGATCCACCAAGGACCTGGGCCGACGAACGCCTCTCGCGGGACGGCGCCGAAGGCCTCGACGATGTGTGGGTTGCGCAGAATAGGCGTCTTGCAGCGTAGGTCGTCGGCATACCAGCGGCGTGCATTTGCGATCTGATCCACGGTTCTCTCCTCCAACATGGAGAGGATGCGGATCTCGGATCGGTACCGCGGACACGGCGCAAAATTTTTCCTGAGGCTGTCCGCAACGTATCTGCTTGGCCGCATAATAGGGGTGATGGAACGATCGATTGGCACCCCTGGAGTTGGCTCGAACGCCGGTCGCACCGTCGCCGATGCGGCGGCGGCGATCGAGGCTTTGTCTGAGACCGATCTGGTGCGGCTGAAAGCTCTGGCGCAATTGTGGAGCCGCGGGCTGCCCGGTGGGATCGGCTGGACCGACGTGCTGCATGAGGCCATCCTCCGCGTTCTCGACGGATCGCGGGTCTGGCCGTTGGGTGTGCCGATCCTGGCTTTCCTATCCGGCGTCATGCGCAGCCTCTGCGACGATTATTGGCGGCGCGTTCGGAGCGAGCAACGGCTACTGGTCAGCCGCGATGATCGCGGCCAGCACGGCGTCCCGAGCGATCCCGTTGACGAATTGGCCGATCCCGAACGCGTGGCTGTGGCGGTCGCAGGGCTCGCCGAGGTGTTCCGGCTGTTTGCAGGAGATCCGGTCGTGTTGCAGATCATCGACGGGCTGGCCAACGGCCTGACGGCCAGGGACATCTGCCGGGCGTATGGCATCTCGGCTATCGCTTACGATACTGCGCGGCGGCGAATGCGGCGCGCGCTGCTCCGCCACCAACGGAATTGGAGCACGCCATGACACGTTGGCACCCCCGCCTCGAACTCGCGCGCCTGCTCCAGGCGCTCAGCGATGACGTGATTGCGGCGACTGACGAGGAACTGCGGGAGATCCAGGGACGTGCCCTGGCCGGCACGGCACGGCAGGTCAGGCGTCTCGTCAAAGCAGCGCAGGCTGCCGAGAGCGGCGAGCCCCGCATTGTTAACTCTAGCGATCCAGAACGCGGCCTGGAGTCTGTCCTATCACATCACAATCGGCACTGATTGGGTGGGAGAAGGCCTGGAAGAGTAGGGGAGCCGGTCTCTGTGAAGGACAGTCGGCTGAGCAGGGCGGCCGGTTTGGGGACAGCATGTGGTCCACGGCGAGCCTTGTACTGGCGACGCTCATCTTGGTTGACGCCTCTCGCGTTGCCTAGACCTCCGCGGCCTGTCGATCGCATGGCGACGTAGCACAGCGAAGACTCGGCGATATGCGAGTCCGGAGTTGCTGTGGCACAATCGATATATGTCGTCGTGCGGCCGTTGCCTGAGTGAGTTGCGCGCTCCGACCAATGCGAGGTCCTGCAAGCTCCTGAACCCGGCGTATCCTCCCGTGAGCTTCGCACGCCGTTCCGGAGGGGCAGGGTGCCGTCAGGCGGCTCGAGTTCGCGCCGATCTGCATGGGCTCACCTGGACGGTCACCCGCCGGTGACCATTGTCCGTCGCGAGCACAAGGCGCAGTTCACCATCGTTCCGAACGCGGTCTTCGCGGATCCCCGCCTCTCTATCGAGGCCAAGGGCGTTCTCGGCTATCTCTTGTCACGCCCCCACAACTGGCATGTCCGCCTCGATCATATCGGGCGAACGCTCCTGGTCGGCCGCAAGAAGCTCCAGCGCATCTTCCGAGAGTTGATCGCCGCCGGCTACGTCACACGCGAAGCGCAACGAATTGTCGACGGACATCGGTTCGGCGAGATCGATTACGTCGTTCGTGACGTGCCGGCGCCTGTGGATAAGTCGGCGCGTCCGCGGGGTCGAAAGGGACCTGCGGCTCCGCGGGTCCAAAAGGGACCTGCGTATAAAGACTCACCGCAGGGCCCTGAGGGACCTGCCTATAAAGAACTATATAAAAACAGACCTGCATTGCCGGGGCTCCTCGCTCCTGACGGTCGGCCGGACATCATCGGCGGGGCGCGCGATCAGATGGCCGAGCGCCAGGATGATGCTCGTCTTGATCCAGGTATTGTCGACCTTTTCGACGACGCCGCTGAAGGTTGGGAATTGATTGTCGCGCTTCCAGATCCAGCACGGGACGAGGTGCGTCAACGCTACCGGCGGGGTGAGCTCGATCGGTTTGCGATCATGGAGCTCCGGACCCGATACCGACATTTGCTGGGTGGCGGTCCAACGAAGGGCAGGTAAGCGATCGGGCTGTCGCGGGGCGCCCAGATTGTGCTGGGTGCAGTGACGTGACGAAGCTCCAGACCGCTGGGGAGAGCCGGCGGGGCAGTCCAGGGGCGAACCGGAAGCTATGCCGTGTATCGTCCTGATCTTTGCCTCCTCGTAACATGCGCTGCAAAGCCCAGTGCGGGCGCAGGAGACTGAAGCCAATGGATCGGTTCTATCCCCACACCGATCGCCTTTGAGACACTCCAAGGATGTCCGGAGGGATTTGGAGAGCTGTGGAACCGAGATCGCAGCAAAGGGGGCAACAGTCGCCACACTGTGTTGGCACTGCGGCTGCCCTTTTAGCTGATCTCGGCACCCGCGCTTCGCTGAGTCAGGATTCTCAACTCTCCCAATTGTACGAAACCGCATCCGAAACTACGCCTAAGGACTTCGGATGTTGCCAAGCATTCGCTTAGCCTTCATCCGTCGGACCTGCGTGCCTGGGATGTCGTCGCGGGCGACAAATGAAGCGAAACCACCCCTAGATGCCAAAGCGCGAACCGATGCTCCGAAACGCTGCGGAAAAGCTCGGCCTCACCGTTCCTGAGGCTGCGCTACTGTCTTCGCTGGGCCAGACGTCGCTTTACAAGGCGATCAAAGAAGGGCGGCTGCGAGTTCGGAAGTATGGCACGCGGACGATCATCACGCGCGCAGATCTGGCGTCCTTCCTGGAAAGCCTGCCCGACGCGACCAAGCAGCCCGGGCGGTGACATCCTCGGCGGGGCCGGGGGATAGCTTGAACTTTCAGGCGACCTTCATCGGGGTCACATTGCTCTTTGGTGGTTGCGTTGCGAAGTCCGCGAATGTCTGCATCACATGCAGTCGCTTGTTCAGGGCCTCGCCGCGCTTATAGGCCTTTTCGGCATCATCGCCCGTGATGTGGTGCAGGCAATGCTCGACGATTTCCTCCTCGAAGTGGGTTTGCTCCTGCGCCCAGGTTCGAAACGTCGTGCGGAAGCCGTGCACAGTCAGGGAGTCGTCTCCGGTGAGCTCCTTGAGATACTTGAGCATGGTCATGTTGCTCATCGGTCTCTTGAGACTGCGACCGGGAAACACGAATTCGTCATTGACGCGGCTGTCGTAAGCCTCGCGCAAATAGGTCAACGTCTGCCGGGGCAACGGCGTGCGCTTCAACCGCTCGTTCTTGGTGCCGAGAAAGCCAAGATCCCAGATTCCGTTATCGAGATCGAGTTGCGCCCAGCGCATGTTCTGAACTTCGGCGGTTCGTCCCAGGGTCAGGATGATGACCTCGAGCGCCCGCGCGCTTTGTGTCGAGATGGCGCCGAGCTTGTGCATGAACGCCGGTAGGTCCTGGTAGTCCATCGCCTTGTGGCCGCCCCGTATCGTGCCACGCCGCCGTTGCCTGGGCATGATCGGTTGCAGTCGGCTGGCCCAATCAGCCGGGTTGTCTTTCGGTCGCAGGTTATGGGCGATCGCTGCGTCGAGAATCTTTTTGATGATCTGGCGTGCGGAGCGGGAGGTCTCGGGCTGCTGCCAGATCGGCATGAGCACGTTGACGACATGGGCGGTCTCGATCTCGTGGACCCAGTGCTTGTGGAGTGGGCGGCAGATGACCTGCACGATGCGCTTCAGCTTTGCTTTTGCGGCCTTGTGCCTCATGCCGGTCTCGTAGGTTCGCCGCCATTCCTCGGCGAATTCGCCGAACTGGCGCGATCCCTGGGTGCGGCGTTTCTCGACGTCACGGTGCTCTCGCGGATCGGTCCCCTTGGCCAGCAGCCGCAGAGCGTCAATCGCCTTATCCCTGGCCTCGGACAACTTCAGGCCGGTTTCCTTGGCCGAACCAAAACCCATCTTCTTGACGATGCCGTTGCGCTGGTAGCGGAACGCCCAGCGGCGGCCGCCACTTGGGGTGACGATCAAATAGAGGTTGTTGCCGCACGGGTATTCGCCGGGCCCGACGGAGAGATAGTTCTTGGCGGTGATCTCGGGCTTTTGAGTTAGAAACTGCATGGGAGATTCGAACTCCTGTCCCTCGCCGAAAAATGCAGCGTTTCAGGTGAGGGGGATTCTAACTCAGATCGAGGGATGGCCAAATGGACGGTCTGGCGGAGTTCGCCGACGATCGCCGATCGTGCGCTGCAGTCACCGAAAACGCGAAAAACCACGATCTGACAAGCGCTTATCGTGCGCTTCAGTGATGGTCGGCGATGGCGGGTGATGGGGGGCGAAGACGGCCCTGGCGCGCTCGGAGAGATTCGAACTCCCGACCCTCGGAATCGAAATCCGATGCTCTATCCAGCTGAGCTACGAGCGCCTAGCGAGGGAGCAACCCCCCGCACGAATCCGGATACCAGAGTTGGGCTGCCAAGGCCAGCCTCCGCCAGCGGATCGTCGGCTCGCCGGGCGGGCGAGCCTCGTGAAGGCGAACGGGGCCTCAAAAGCAGGGATGCCGGCGCCGGTCCTGGCCGATATAGGCGGCCGAACTCTGGTAGCAGTGGTTGGTCGAGGGGCCGTCATAGAACGCGAAAGTGCCGGGCAGGGGTCCCGGACCATAATTGTGCAGGAAGCTGATCGCGTAAGGCAGCCCGTGGTGGTGGCGGTGGTGCCGATGGTGGCTGCGTGCCTCCGATGTCACCGGGATAAGGGCAGCGGCGGCCACGATCAGGGCGACCGCTGACGATACGAGCTTGCTCATGTTTTTCTCCGAGAACGACGCCAAGATGGGCCAATTGCTGACAATTTAACTGCGAAGTGCCGGAAAGGGTGCGTCAAAGCGGGGGTTCGGTCAAAATTTTGGCCTTTTCCGCATGCTTAACGAATCCGTGACAAGCTCCCGCGCATGCGTCGCGCATCGGGCCGCAGGACCTTGCCGTGCCCCCGCCCAGATGAGACCGGGTTCCCGTCCGATCGATGAACCGCCTGATCCCATGCGTCGTGCTTTCCCTGGTCGCCGCGACCCCGGCGCGGGCGGATCTGCACATCACGCGGGATCATGGCGGCTACATTGAGGAGTACAAGGCGAGGTACAAGCACATCCGGGACACGCGGCAGCGCGTGATCATCGACGGCATCTGCAATTCCGCCTGTACGCTCGTATTCGGCTTCGTCCCGCTCAACAAGATCTGCGTCACGCCCAAGGCGAGCCTCGGCTTCCATCAGGCCTATTACGACAAGGCCTTCACCTTCGGCATCAAGGTCACCAGCTTCGAGGGGACATCCGAGCTGATGTCCTATTATCCCGACACGGTGAAGGACTGGATCCGCCGCAATGGCGGGCTCACCACCGAGATGAAGCGGATCAAGAACGGCGTCGATCTCTGGAAGATCGTCGATCCCTGTCCCGATTCTTGGTGAAGCGCAACTGCCCGCTCGCCGCCTCGCGCACTGCAGCGAAGAGCTGAGGCCGGCCACGACATCCGAAACAATCCAGCGCCAGATCGTCCCCACTACCGGGCACTGGATTGTTTCGCCGGGACCATCAGCATGGGCGATTGCCTCTGCCTTACCATCCCGAACCAGTCGGCTTCAGCGCTTGGCCTTCTTCGTCTTCTTGGCCGCTTTCTTGGTGGCCTTCTTGGCCGTCTTCTTCGCAGTCTTCTTGGCGGCCTTCTTCACGGTCTTCTTGGCCGACTTCTTGGTCGCAACCTTCTTGGCCTTGGCAGCAGCCCGCTTGGGAGCGGCCTTCTTCGCGGTCTTCTTGGCCGACGTCTTGGAAGCCCGCTTCGCCTTCGGCGCGGCGGCGGTCACGGGATCCGTCGCGGCCTCGGGCGGCGTGCCCGGTGCGGCGATGGTCGGGTCGGTCAGTGTGGTGTCGTCCATATCGGTCCCCCGATCTGTTGGAAACCCTACGACGATAGCTGGATTCTCTCAGCTGTCAAAGCGAGCGCAACTAATCACTTGTGCGCAAGCTCGCGTAGGCCGCCAGCGCGCGCTCGCGCCCGTGCTTGTGCTCGACGATCGGCGACGGGTAGGAGCGGCCGAGCGCGACGCCGGCTTCGGCGAGCTCGAGCGGCTTCGCCGCCCAGGGCTGGTGGATCAGCCCGGCGGGGAGGCGCGCCAGCTCAGGAACCCAGCGCCGCACATAGGCCCCGTTGGCATCGAACTTCTCGCCCTGCAGCACGGGATTGAAGACGCGGAAATAGGGTGCGGCATCCGCGCCCGAGCCGGCCACCCACTGCCAGCTGGCGGGGTTGCTGCCGGGGTCGGCGTCGACCAGCGTGTCCCAGAACCATTGCTCGCCCGCCCGCCAGTCGATCAGGAGGTGCTTCACGAGCAGCGAGGCCGCGACCATGCGGACGCGGTTGTGCATGCTCCCGGTGTGCCACAGCTCACGCATCCCGGCGTCGACGATCGGATAGCCGGTCTGCCCGCGCTGCCACGCAGCGAGTGCGGCGTCGTCCTTCGTCCAGGGGAAGGCGTCGAAGGATGGCTGCAGGTTGCGGGTGGCGAGGTCGGGATTGTTGTAGAGCAGGTGGCGGCTGAACTCGCGCCAGCCGAGCTCGCTCAGGAACTTGTCGATGCCGCGTGCGCAGGCGGGCCGCTCCTCGGCGGCAAAGCGTGCCGTGTGCCAGATCTGGCGCGGGCTGATCTCGCCGAACCGTAGATGCGGCGATAGCCGCGAGGTGGCCTCGATGTCGGGACGATCGCGGTCGCTGGCGTAGCCGTGCACGGCGGATTCGAGAAAACGCGTCAGGCGCTGCTGCGCTGCGCGCTCGCCGGCCTGCCACGTCGTGCGGAGTCCGCCCGCCCAGTCGGGCTTTGTCGGCTCCAGCCCCAGGGCGTCGATGGCGAGGCCCGATGCGCCGGTCACGCAGGCGAGCCTGGCGGGGGTGGGCAGGGGCTTCGGCGGGGCGCCCAAGGCGAGCACACGCTTCCAGAATGGCGTGAACACGCGCGGGCCGCGTCCATCCTTGCCGCGCAGCTCGGCGGGATCGACCAGCAGGTCGTCGGCAAACACACGTGACGCGACGCCGATGTCGCCAAGCGAGGCCTCGACATCCGCGGCCACGGCGCGCGGACCGGCCTGGGCGACGTCGTTCCAGTACACCACGCCGGCCTTGATCTCGCGCGCCAGCTCGCCGAGCACCTTGGCCGCAGGCCCGCGGCGGATCACAAGATCGGCGCCGAGCGCCTCGAGCTCTGCGCGAAGTGCACGCAGCGATTGCGCCAGCCACCATTGCGTCGCTCCGCCGAGCGGACGGATCCCGGGGCTCTCCTGATCGTGGACGTAACTACACACCACCCGGCTGCCGGACATCGCTGCGGTATACAACGCGGGGTGGTCGGAAAGGCGCAGGCTCTCGCGAAACCATACGATGATAGGGTTCGATGACATGCTCGGGTATCTGATTGCCGTTCTTTGACGAGGCTTCCGGTATTCTACGCTCCGGAAAATAACTGCTTTGAAACCAACTACGGGCAGTTTGAGAATTGGTTGCAGTCCTGGGAAGGTGAAGACGTGTCGTTCAAGTTGAAGCTGGGTACCAAGGCGCTGATCGGCGCCGTCGTCGTCATCGCGCTCAATACGGCGCTCGTCGTCGGAGCGGCTTACTGGTCGCTCACCTCGGATTTCAACGAGCGCGCCAAGCGCGACATCGAAGGCAATCTGCGCACCTTCGCGCTGACCTTTGCCGAGACCTTCAAAGACGCCAAGATCGGCGTGCAGAACGGAGCGGTGACACGCATTGAGATCCCGGCGATCCCCGAGGTCAAGGACCACGCGATCGTCGACCGCGCAGTCTCCTATGTCGGCGGCAGCGCCACGTTGTTCGTGGTCGACGACAGCGGCCAGTTCGTGCGGCGCTCGACGAATGTGAAGAAGGAGAACGGCGACCGCGCCGTCGGCACTCAGCTCGCCGCCGACCACCCGGCGCAGGTGCTGCTGCGCCGTGGCGAGGCCTATAAGGGTCCCGCTACGCTGTTCGGCAAGCCGTTCATGACCGCCTATTTCCCCGTCACCAATCCCGCAGGCAAGGTGATCGGCATTCTCTATGTCGGCGTGCCGATGGCCGAGCTCGATGCGATGCTGTCGCAGGCCATGCAGACCATGAGCATCGCCGCTGCCATCGCAGCGCTGCTGGTGCTGGGGCTGACCATGCTGGCCGTCCGGCGCGTGACCAGGCCCTTGGCCTCGGTGACCGAGGCGTTGACGGCCATCGCCGAAGGCCGCGAGACTGCCGAGATCAAGTCGGACGACCGCGGCGACGAGATCGGCGAGATCGCGCGCAGTCTGGTCGTGTTCCGCAGCGCCGCCGGCGAGCGGCGCCGGATGCGCGAGGAGCAGGCGGCCGCCGCTTCGGCTGCGGTCGAGCAGCGCAAGGCCGAGTTGCAGCGCTTCGTCGATTCGTTCCAGGCCAGCATTGGCGGTATCATCGAGAACGTGCTGACCTCGTCCAGCGAGTTCGAGCGCGAGGCGCGCCAGCTCACGCAGGCGGCGCGCACCACCGCCGATCTGTCGGGGCAGTCGGCCGGTGCTTCTGAAAGCGCGTCCGAGCACGTCCGCACTGCGGCTGCGGCGTCCGACGAGTTGTCCGGCTCGATCGGCGAGATCATCCGCCGGGTGCAGGAGTCGAACGCCATCGCGGCCGAAGCGGTCAACCAGGCGACCGCGACCGACCAGCGCATCAAGGAGCTCTCCGACGCCGGCAACCGCATCGGCGACGTCGTCAAGCTGATCACCTCGATCGCCGAGCAGACCAACCTGCTGGCGCTCAACGCCACCATCGAGGCCGCCCGCGCCGGCGATGCCGGCCGCGGCTTCGCGGTGGTGGCCCAGGAGGTCAAGACGCTGGCCGGCCAGACCGCCAAGGCCACCGAGGAGATCTCCAGCCAGATCGCCAACATGCAGACGGTGACGCAGGAATCGGTCGACGCCATCAAGGCGATCGGCTCGACCATCGAGCGCATCAACGGCATCGCGGCGTCGATCTCGGCGGCGGTCGAGCAGCAGCGCGCCGCCACCCAGAACATCACCCAGAGCGTCCGCTCGGCGGCGAGCGGTACCGCCGAGGTCGTCAACAACATCCGCAGCGCGGCGCGCGGAGCGGGCGAGACCGGCGAGAGCTCGAACCGCATGTTTGCCTCGGCGCAGGCGCTGTCCGGCGAGAGCCTGCGGCTGAAGGCCGAGGTGCAGAAGTTCCTCGACGGGATGCGCGCGGCGTGATTTGCCCGGCCGGATGGCGCTGAAACCCATCCGGACCCTCGCTCTCTCGTCATTCCGGGGCGCGAAGCGCGAGCCCGGATTCCATAACCACGACCGGTCGTTGGTTCGAAGAGCGGCGCCACTCGCATCACGCCACGCCACGACCGTTCGTGGTTATGGATTCCGGGCTCATTCGCGCTGCTTCAAGACGGCTTCGCCGTCTTGCGCGCGAATGCCCCGGAATGACGGTGGGGAGAGAGCTCATTTCGATCCCATGGTTTACCCGTAGAGTAGCCTGGGGAGAATGGTCACGATGCCCGGGAACAGCGTGAGCAGCAGCACGAAGGCGACCATGATGGTCAGATAGGGGGCGGTCACGCGGGCGATATAGCCGAGGCCGTCCTCCGTCAGGCCCTGGATCACGAACAGGTTGAAGCCGACCGGCGGCGTGATCTGGGCCATCTCGACCGCGAGCACCAGGAAGATGCCGAACCAGACCTCGTCGAAGCCGGCGCCCTTCACGATCGGCAGCACGATCGGCAGGGTCATCACGATCATCGAGAAGCCGTCGAGGAAGCAGCCCAGGATCAGGTAGAACACGATCAGCACGACGATGAGCATGAACGGCGACAGGCCGAGGCCCTTGACGAAGGCGGCCACCGCCTGGGGGATGCCGAGGAAGGCTGCGGCGTTGCCAAGGATCGAGGCGCCGAGCACGATCAGCGCGATCATCGAGCAGGTGATGACCGAGCCGATCATGACGTCGCGGATGACCTGCTGCGATAGCGCACCCTGGAAATACGCCACCAGCGCTGCGCCGAGCACGCCGACCGCGGCGGCCTCCGACGGCGTGGCGAGGCCGCCATACATCGAGCCGAGCACGCAGGCGATCAAGAACAGGGCGGGCGCGAGGTCCTTCAGAGCCGCGAAGCGCTCGGCCCACGGCACCTGTGAAAGCTGCGTCTCGGCCTTCGGCACCATTGCAGGCTTCAGCGTGGTGTGTAGCATCACCCAGCCCATGAAGGTGCCGGCGAGCAGCAGGCCGGGCAGCACGCCGGCCGTAAAGAGCTTCAGAATAGAAACGTCGCCGAGCACGCCGTAGATGATCATGATGTTGGACGGCGGGATCAGGAAGCCGAGCGTGCCGGCGCCCGCGAGCGAGCCGATCGCGATGTCGCGCGAATAGCCGCGGCGGAGCAGTTCGTTGAGCGACATCCGGCCGATCACCTGCGTGGTGGCGGCTGACGAGCCGGAGATCGCGGCGAAGATGGTGCAGCCGATGACGTTGACGTGGAGCAGGCGGCCAGGGAGCAGGCCGGCCCAGGGCGCGAGGCCTTGGAACAGCGAGCGCGACAGGCGGGTGCGGAACAACAGCTCGCCCATCAGGATGAACAGCGGCAGCGCCAGCAGCTCCTGGGTGGTCAGGATGTTCCAGGCGTATTGCGGGAGCAGCTTGTCGAGCGGAATCGAGCGAAACATCGCCAGCAGCAGAGTCGCGGTGAAGGCGAGCGTGAGCCCGATCCACAGGCCGCCGGCCAGCAGCGCGAACAGGATGACGAACAGAGCGATGACTTCGATGGTCATGGGGAGGGGGAGTCCGCGGTGAGAGAGGCGGGCGGGAGGGCGGAAGAGGGGCCGGGGTGGGGACCCCATATGTGCGAAGCGGGCACGACGTTTGACGATCGAGTTTTTGAGCTCGCCTGCTTCCAAGGCGTCATGGCCGGGCCTGTCCCGGCCATCCACGTCGTCCGGCATCCTGAGAACGACGTGGATGCCCGGGACAGGCCCGGGCATGACGGAGTAACTAATCGGCAGGATTGTTCGAGTGGGTACAGGTCTATCCGAGCACACTTCCCGTGCGGTTGCCCCTCACCCCGACCCTCTCCCCGTAAGGACGGGGAGAGGGGGCGCACCGTTTGCGGGGCGAGGGCTCGGTTATAACTGGAAAATCTCAGGCACGAACTACGTACCTCGGCGCCCGCTGCCCGCCGTGAACTGATCGTCGCGATATAAGCCCGTCTCCTCATTCGACCGGCGACGCCTTCATGCGGTGGTCCTCCAGCGGCAAGCCCAACGCAGCCTGAATCGCCCGCGCCAGAAATTGCAGCGTGAGAAGCAGCATGCCGAAGGTGACGACGGCCTGCGGAAACCACAGCGGGGTGTCGCTGGAGGTCGAGACCTGGCCGCGGATGAAGGAGCCGAAGGCGAACTTCGTCATCGCCGAGGTCAGGAAGGCCATGAAGGCGAAGCCGGCGGCGGCCGCCAGCACCTCGAGCGCGCGCTGCAGCGGGGCGGGCACGTTCTTCAGCAGCAGCACCACGCGGATGTGGCCGCCGACCCGCAAGGTCATCGCGGCGCCGAAGGTGAACGAGGCGGCCATCAGATAGGACGAGTATTCCCAGGCGATCGAGATCGTCGGCGGGAAGAACGGCAGCACGTTCGACAGCGCCCGCGTCGTCACCTCCGCCAGCATCAGGGCTGTCAGGAGCAACAGACAGCCGCCGCCGATCCAGCCATCGAGCCGGCCGAGCCGGTCGATGACGTCGAGCAGGATGCGCAGCGGCGCGGGCGCCGCTGCATTGAGGCTCGCCCGATCGCCCGGCGACGGCTCCACGGCGGCCTCAGCCACGCTTCATCTCGGCGAGATAGGCCTTCACCGGCGCTTCGGCGGCCGGCACGCGCTTGAGGAAGGCCTCCATCTGCGGCGCGGTCTTGGCGCGGATCTCCGTCATCATCGCGTCCGAGACCGGCACCACCTCCATGCCGCCCTCCTTCAGGCGGTTGAGGCTGTCGACGTCGGCTTTCAGCGAGTTGGCCCAGAAGGCCGGCTCCATCCTGGCGGCGATGTCGCTGACGGTCTTTTGCTGCTCCGGCGTCAGTGCCTTCCACGAGTCGAGGTTCACATTGAGCATCTGCGACGACCACACATGGTTGGTCGGGTAGACGTATTTGAGGAATTCCCAGAACTTGCCGTCGACACCCGACACCGACGAGGTCGATACGCCGGCGACCGCGCCGGAGGCCAATGCCGGAATGGTTTCGCCCCAGGGGATCATGACCGCGGCCATGCCGATGGCGTTGAGCATGTCGACGGCGTTCTTGTCGGGTACGCGGATCTTGATGTTCTTCAAGCCCGCGACGTCCGTCGTCTTGACCTTGAGATGCAGGTACTGCGTCGGCCACGGTACGATGTAGAGGATCTTCTGGTTGTTGCGCGCGGCGATCTTCTCGTATTCCGGCCGGACATATCTGTGCAGCACCTTGAGCTCATCCATCGAGCCGGCCAGGAACGGGATGCTCTCGACGCCCATGAACGGCTCGTCGCCGACCTGCTGGATGTTGAGCACGTCCGCGAGCGGCACGAGGCCGTCGCGCACCGCGCGCAGATGCTCGGGGCCCTTGAAGCCGAGCTGGCCGCCGGCCTTCACCGTGATGTTGACGGCGCCATTGGTCTGCTTCTTCACCTCCTCGGCGAAGGCCATCGCATTCTGGGTGTGAAAGTTGCCGTCCGGCCAGACGGTAGACATGTCCCAGTTGGTCGTGGCCGCGCGGGCGCGCGTCGAGACCTGGGTCGCGGCGAGCAGGGAGGCTGCTCCGGTGGTGAATGTGCGTCGCGTGATCATGAGGGTCTCCGCTTCGTTGCTGAGCTATCGAGTTTAAAGGATGCAGTGAGGTAGGCAGAGTTGCGGCCGCCTCTCACGTGCGGCGCCGGTCTCGAATGTCGACCCTGTCCATCAACATGCCTTTCGGTGTGTTCATGGTCAGGTTTGCAGTGCCGATCTCGGCTCTTGACCCTCATGGTGAGGAGCGTCGCCCTTGCGACGCGTCTCGAACCATGAGGCCCAAGTCCGGGCCTCGCCCTTCGAGACGCTCGCCTTCGGCGAGCTCCTCAGGGTGAGGAGTAACAGTTGCGCGCCTTCCTCCCACGAGGACTGGGAGAGATGATCTCACGAACGGACTCCTGGGCTTGCGAAGCGTCTGGCGTTCGGCGCGTACGAGTTGCTCACAGTCCATGCCCATAGACCTTCGCCGCGTTGTCCGCCGACACCAGCCCGCTCTCGACGTCGCTCTGCACCAGCTCCGCTGCACGTGCGCGGGGATCGCCGATGCCCGCGCCACCCGGTGTCAGCACCACCAAGCGATCGTCCGGCGGGACGGTCTGGAATCCCTTGCCGCGCAGCTTCTTGCCCGAGGCGAGCCCGACATAGCCGGCCTCGCCATTGTGGCCGCCGTCGCGGCCGCGGGGCGGGTGGTCGATGCGGTCGAAGGCGGCGAGGATGTCGAACGGCGCGTCGACGCCGCTGCCGACCTCGATGATCTGGCCGAGGCCGCCGCGGGTGCGGCCGGCGCCGCCGGAGTCCGGGCGCAGCTCCTTGCGCCAGAAGATCAGCGGCGTCTGCGTCTCCGCGATCTCGACCGGCGTGCCGCGCACGCCGCTCGGATAGGCCGTCGCCGAGAGCCCGTCCTTGTCGAAGCGCGCGCCGGTGCCGCCGTTCGAGGTCACCGCCATCGAGAACCCGTAATTGCCGCCGGCGCCCGACCGGGTCTGGCCGCGGACATTGAGATTCCACAGGCAGGACGTGCCTTCGGCCGGTACGCGCTCCGGGATGATCTGGCGCAGGCAGCCGAACACGACGTCGGGGAGCATCTGGCCGATCACGTGACGCGAGGCGACCGGCGCGGGTTTCGGCGCATTCAGGATCGCGCCCGAGGGCGCCGACACGGTCAGCGGCGACAGCGACCCGGCATTGTTGGGGATCGCGGAGGCGACGACGCAGCCAAGGCCGAACACGGTGTAGGCGGTGGTGTAGGACAGCGGCACGTTGATGCCGAACTTCGAGGCTGTCGACGTGCCGTCGAAATCGACGTGAATGCCGTCATCGCTGATCGTCAGCGCGGCCTTGAGCGTCACCGGCGCGTCGTAGCCGTCGACCACCATTTCGTTGCGCCAGGTGCCCTTCGGCAGCTTGGCGATCTCCGCCAGCACGGCCTCGCGCGAGCGGTCGCAGACATAGTTGCCGAGCTCATCGAGCGATGAGATGCCGAACTCGCGCATCATCTCCACCAGGCGCTGGCAGCCGACATCGTTGCAGGCGGCGAGCGAGTAGGTGTCGCCTTCGGTGTCGACCGGCAGCCGCGTATTGGCGCGGATCATCGCCATCAAGGTCTCATTGACGACGCCCTGGTCGATCAGCTTGAGCATCGGGATGTAGAGGCCCTCCATGAAGACGTCGGTGCCATCGGGGCCGAAGCCGATGCCGCCGATGTCCATCAGATGGCTGGTGCAGGAGAACAAAGCGACCGGCTGGCCGTCCTTGAAGCAGGGCGTGGTGACGACGAAGTCGTTGAGATGGCCGGTGCCCATCCAGGGATCGTTTGTGATGTAGGCATCGCCTGGCTTCATCGTCTGAAGCGGGAAATGCGTGATGAAGTGCTTCACCGACTCGGCCATCGAGTTGACGTGGCCCGGCGTGCCGGTGACGGCCTGCGCCAGCATGCGGCCCTTGAGGTCGAACACGCCGGCGGAGAGATCGCCGCATTCGCGCACGATCGGGCTGAAGGCGGTGCGCAGCAGCACCTGGGCCTGCTCCTCGACCACGGCGATCAGCCGGTGCCACATGATCTGCAGGTCGATCAGGCTGGTTTGTGATGCGCTCATGGCTAGGCCGCCTTCCGTTCCATGACGATGCTGCCGGCACCGTCGATATGCGCGTCGAAGCTGTTGGAGATGAAGGTCGAGGTCTCGTCCTCGGCGATCACGGCGGGGCCTGCGATGACCGCGCCGGGCGCCATCTGCTCGCGGCGATACAGCGGGATCTCGACGAAGCGGCCGGCGCGGCCGTCGAAGAATTTGCGGTGGCCCGAAGCCGCGCCGGCGGGCTTGCGCGTGATCTCGGCGACGGCGGTCGGCTGGCGCGCGTCCGTCGTCGCCAGCACCGACCAGCTCAGCACTTCGATCGCGGCACCCGGAATGGCGCGCTCGAACAACGCAGCATAGCCGGCCTCGAAGGTCTTGCGTAGGGCAGGGAGGTCCTCCGCGGTCAGTGCGCGGTTCGGCAGCTCGACGCTGATCTCGTGGCCCTGGCCGACATAGCGCATGAACGCCGCGCGGCGCTCGCGCACCGGCGCACCGGCCGCGCCGGGCTCGACGAGGGCACGGGCCTCATCGGCCATCTCCTGCAACAGGCCGGAGACGAGCGCGGTGTCGAAGTCATCCAGCCGCGCGTGGCGGCTGCGTACCAGCTCATAGGCGATCGGCGCGGCAAGGAAGCCGACGGCCGAGCCGACGCCGGCATTCGATGGCACGATGACCCTGGCGACGCCGATCTTCTCGGCGACGCGGGCGGCGTGCAGCGGCGCAGCGCCGCCGAATGCGATCAGCGTGTGCTGGCCGATGATCGCGCCGCGTTCGACGGCGTGAACGCGCGCGGCGCTCGCCATGTTCTCGCAGACGACCTCGTGCACGGCATAGGCCGCGGTCTCGGCATCGAGGCCGAGCGGCGCGCCGACGTCGCGGAGCAGGGCCTGTTTCGACAACTCAGGATCGAGCTTGATGGTGCCGCCCGCGAAGGCGTCGGGATCGATCATGCCGAGCGCGACATCGGAATCGGTGACCGCCGGATGCTGGCCGCCGCGGCCATAGCACGCCGGGCCCGGCTCGGACGAGGCGCTCTCGGGACCGACGGTGACGCGCTTCATCGCATCGATGCGCGCGATCGAGCCGCCGCCGGCGCCGATCTCGACCATCTCGATGACGGGAATGCGCACCGGCAGGCCCGAGCCTTTCAGGAAGCGCGCGGCGCGATCGACCTCGAACACGCGCGAGCTTTCCGGCTCGAAGTCCTCGATGAGGCATATCTTGGCGGTGGTGCCGCCCATGTCGAACGACAGCACCTTGCGCTCGCCGAGCCGTGCGGCGATCTGGCCGGCGAAGATCGCGCCGCCGGCGGGGCCGGATTCGACGAGCCGCACCGGAAACCGGCGCGCCGTGGCGATCGACGTCACGCCACCGCCCGAGGTGACGAGATAGATCGCGCCGCGGAACTGCTCGACCTGGAGTGCCTGCTCCATGCGGGCGAGATAGCTGTCCATCAGAGGCTGCACATAGGCGTTGGCCACCGCGGTCGAGGTGCGCTCATATTCCCGGATTTCGGGACAGACCGCCGAGGAGACCGTGATCGAGACGTCCGGCATCTCTTCGGCCAGGATCTCCGCCGCGCGACGCTCATGGGTCGGATTGGCATAGGCGTGCAGGAAGGCGATGGCGACGCTGGCGACATTCTGCGCGCGCAGCAGCGGCACCAGCGAACGCACGGCCGCTTCATCGAGCGGCAGTCTGACGTCGCCATGAGCATCGACGCGCTCCGGCACGGTGAAGCGAAGGTCGCGCGGGACCAGCGGCTTCGGCTTGTCGATCGAGAGATCATACTGGTCGTAGCGGCTCTCAGTTCCAATATCCAGAACATCGCGGAAGCCTGACGTCGCGATCAGCGCCGTCTTCGCGCCGCGTCGCTCGATGATGGCGTTGGTCGCGAGCGTGGTGCCGTGAATGAAGACGTCGATGTCGGAGATGCGGGCCTTTGCATCGGCGAGAATCAGGCGCGTCCCGTCCAGCACGGCCTGCTCCGGCTGTGTCGGCGTCGTCAGCACCTTGCGTGTGCGACGGTGATCGCCGATGTCGAGAACGATATCGGTGAACGTGCCGCCGATATCGACGGCCAGCCGGACTTCGGCTCCTTCAAGCATTCGGTCATCTCCGCAAGCGACGAATTGATGTGCGATTTGAGCAAGTCCCATGCCATTGCGCCAGCAGAGATGTGTGTTGCTGCTCTGCGATTTTGCGATGCGGATTAGAGGTCGCGATGTCGTGCGGGCTCAACCTTGCTGATCGACATGCGACCGTTGCTTGCTCCATCCTCATGCTGTTGCGCGAAGCCAGCCATGTGAGATGTACGATGTTTCCACACCGTCATTCCGGGGCGCCCGGAGGGCGAGCCCGGAATCCATACTCCCGATCGTGGTTATGGATTCCGGGCTCGTCGCTTCGCGCCGCCCCGGAATGACAGCGTATGTGTTGAACGAGCTTGGCAGACGCGCATTCGCATTCTCGCGGCCTGATCAGCCCGAGTTCTGCAGTCAGTTCACCCTCACACAAAACGAGAGGGCGCAGGGAATGCCGGGTGAAGGCCTCACCCATGGCCCGCCTGCGAAAAAAATGCAGGCGGCAGGTACCACAGGTTCAGCCGAACATCCGGCATTCCCTGCGCGGTGTCTTCACGCTTATACGCAGTCTCCCTGGCGCGCCGGGCTTGTTGGCCGCCATGCCGCGACAATGCTTGCGCATTGCGCGGGGGATACCAGCATCGGGGTATCAGAACGCTGCGACTTCACGTCCGCAATCGTGCCAGTCGTCTGCGCATCGCGCGCATCCGGCATGACCTGCGGCACCGCATCCCGCCCCGACGTTCGTGACGACGCGTACGTCCCTCTGCAGGGGGCAGGACGACGCGGATCATACACGAATTCCGGAAAGACGAAAGAAAAATTTTCTGGTTTATCGAAGTCTCGCCGGGCCGTCGGCGGGAGAATTGCCTCGCACGCGGAGGCTCAATTTTCCCGAGGCGGTCTCTGCAGGGCCGCGTAGACGACGCCGAGAACCAGGCTGTAGGCCTCGATCATGGCCAGTGAGAACAATGCCGGGCCTGCGCCGAGGCCGAGCGACAGGCCGAACGGCCCGAGGCCGATGGCCGGAAACAGCGCGATCCCAAGCATTGCCCAGGCGGCAAGGCCGAGCAGAAACCCTTTGGCGAGACCGCTGCGTCCCGGCAGGCGGTGGAAGAAGTGTCCGAACAGCAGGCCGATCAGGAAGGCGCCGTTGAGCTGCGAAAGCAGCCACAGCGGCGCCTGCAGATGCGTTACGTCAAGCAGTGGCAGGAGCGTGTCGAGCAGCGCGGACGACGGATCGAATTGCGGCAGCAGGTGCAGCGCGGCCTTGAGCTGCATCAGCCCCATATGCGCCAGCGTCCCGCAGCCCGATGCCGCGATCGACGACCAGACCCAGCGGAAGCTGCGTTGCGTTTGCATCGCGTCACCTCGCCCCGATGACGGTTCCGTTGATCCTGCTCAATCAGCTGCGTTCGCTGCCCGGTTAGTTTGCACGAACTCATTGATGCCACGTCAAGGGAGTTCCACCATGCGAGCAGATCCACGCGCGTTGATCCTGGCCGCCGCAGTCATGGCGGCGACCGTCGCACCGTCCTTCGCCCAGCCTGGCGCAGGCGGACCGCCGGGCTGGGGCCCGGGCATGATGATGGGGCCCGGCATGATGGGCGGGCGGGGCTTCGGTTTTCTCTGCAATCCGCGCATGGCCGGGTTTGCCGAATGGCGCCTGTCGCAGATCGAGAGCGCGATCAAGCCGAACGAGACGCAGCGGGCCAGGCTCGACGATCTCAAGACGGCCTCGGCCAAGGCGGCCGAGCTGATCACCAAGGACTGTCCGACGGCGTTTCCCACCAGGGCCACCGAACGTCTCGCGCTCGCGGAGCAGCGCCTGGACGCCATGCAGCAGGCGATCAAGCTGGTCCGGCCGGCGTTCCAGGCGCTGTACGATTCGCTCGACGACAAGCAGAAGGCGGCCATGGACGCCAGCGGGCCGCGCAACTGGGGCTGGCATCACTGGCACTGGCCCTGGAGCGAGGAGTAATCGGCTCCGCACGCTGAGCGGGGGGCAATTGGGCGTTCACGGCCCTCGTGTTCCGGCCCGGCATGGCGTAAAGCAGCCGGACTCGAAACGAGGTTTTCCCCCAGTTGTCCTTTCCCGTGACTTCTCCGCCGCTGGCCCGCGCGCTGGCCGAACGCAATTTTGAAACGCCCACTCCCGTTCAGCTGGCCGTGCTGGCGGACGAGGCGGTCGACCGCGACCTCTTGGTGTCGGCGCAGACCGGCTCGGGGAAGACCGTGGCCTATGGGCTGGCGATGGCGGCCGACCTGCTGGGCGAGGCCGAGCGCTTCGGCCCGGCCGCGGCGCCGCTGGCGCTGATCGTGGCGCCGACGCGTGAATTGGCGCTGCAGGTGCAGCGCGAGCTTGCCTGGCTGTATCAACATGCCGGCGCGCGGGTGATCTCCTGTGTCGGCGGCATGGATCCGCGCCGCGAGCAGCGCGAGCTGGAGGCGGGGGCGCATATCGTCGTCGGCACGCCCGGGCGGCTGTGCGATCATCTCCGCCGCAGCCGTCTCGACATCTCGGAATTGAAGGCCCTGGTGCTCGACGAGGCCGACGAGATGCTCAATCTCGGCTTTCGCGAGGATCTGGAATTCATCCTCGAGACCACGCCCGAGACCCGTCGGACGCTGTTGTTCTCGGCGACGTTCCCGCGCGGCATCGTGGCGCTGGCCAAGGAGTATCAGAACGACGCGTTCCGGATCGAGGTCGAGGGCGACGAGGGCGGCCACGCCGACATCGAGTATCGCGCCATCCGTATCGCGCCTGGGGATGCCGAGCACGCGGTGGTCAATCTGCTGCGCTTCTACGAATCGCCGAGTGCGATCGTGTTCTGCAACACCCGCGAGGCCGTCCGGCATCTGCAGGCGGCGCTGCTGGAGCGCGGCTTCTCGGTGGTCGCGCTGTCGGGCGAGTTGACGCAGAACGAGCGGACCACGGCGCTGCAATCGCTGCGCGACGGCCGCTCGCGGGTCTGCGTCGCGACCGACGTCGCGGCGCGTGGCATCGATCTCGCCAATCTCGATCTCGTCATCCATGCCGAGCTGCCGAACGATCCCGAGGTGATGCAGCATCGCTCGGGGCGCACCGGGCGGGCCGGGCGCAAGGGCGTCAGCGTGCTCCTGGTGCCGCCGGCGCGGCGGCGCCGCGCGGAGATGCTGTTGAGCCTCGCGGGCGTCGAGGCCGTCTGGGGCACGGCGCCGCAGGCGGACGAGATCCGCAAGCTCGATCAGCAGCGCATGCTGCAGGATTCGATCTTCACCGAAGAGACGACGGCGGATGATCTGGCGCTCGCGCAGATCCTGCTCGCGCAACGGCCGGCCGAGGACATCGCCGCCGCGCTGGCGCGGCTCTATCGCGCCCGGCTGCCGTCGCCGGAGGACATCCTCGATGCCGTCGAGGATCGCGGCCGCGGGCGTGCCGAGCGTGGCCGCGACCCCGTCGCCCGCAATGCGCGCGACACCGCCGCGCGGGATGACGGTCGCGCGCCGGCGCCGCGAACCAAGGGCGGCAAGCCGTCGCGCCACGGCATGGGCGAGCCCAGCGTGTGGTTCCGCGCCGCGATCGGGCGCCGCAAGAACGCCGAGGCGCGCTGGCTGCTGCCGATGATCTGCCGCCGCGGCGGCATCGACAAGCAGGACATCGGCGCGATCAAGATCTCCGACACCACGACCGAGTTCGAGATCGCCGCGCGCGTCGCGGACAGCTTCGCCGCCAACATCCGCCGTCCCGACAAGGAGGACACCATCCGCATCGAGCCGCTCGGCGCGGCGCCAACGGAGCAGGGGACCTCGGACAAGCCGCGCCCGGAGAAGCGCGCGCCGCGGCGCGATGCCGAACCGCGGCGAAAGACCGAGGAGACCGCGTATCATCCGCTGCATCGCGACGAACCCCGCCGTGACAAGGAGGCTTCGCCGCGCGGCCGGGCGCACCGCGACGCTCCATTGAAGTCCGGTCATGCGCAGGCCTTCACGAAGAAAAAGAAGCATGACGACAAGTCCAGCCGCGGCGGACAGTCGTTTCCTTCTCACAGCCCGCGGTCGAAGGCGCCGGGTGGCAAGAAGCCCAAGACCAAACGCCGCGGCTGATCGCATCTGTCGATCGGCGGCGTTGGGTCGGTGAGTGAAGAGTGAAGGAGCCGTCCTTGAGCCGCTATGCCGTCCTGTATTTCGCCACCCTGGCCGTGCTGCTCGGCTTCGACATCCCGTTCCTCGCCATCGTCGCCAAGGGCTTCTTCCAGTCGCAGGTCGGCGAGATGCTCGGCGAGGTCCGCCCCGTTCCGGCCGTGCTGTTCTACCTGATCTATATCGCCGGCGTGCTGATCTTCGTGAACGGCACTGCCGACGCCACCTGGCGGTCGACCCTGCTCTACGGCGCGCTGTTCGGCCTTTTTTGTTACGCGACCTTCGAGCTGACCTCGCTCGCGATGCTCAAGCAGTGGACCTGGACGGTGGTCGCGGTCGACATCAGCTGGGGCGTGTTCGTGACCGCGGTGTCGGCGACGGCCGGGCTGCTGATCGCGGACTGGGTCACGCCGCGGGGGTAATTGGCAGTCATTCCGGGCGCGCGTAGCGCGAACCCGGAATCCTGAGATTCCGGGGCCGCCCCCTGCGAGGCGTCCCGGCATGACGTTGGCAAGCCCTGTGTGCCGCTATCACTTCGGCTGCGGCACCACCCGCAGATACGGCTTCGGCGCCTTCCAGCCGTCCGGATAGATCGTCTTGGCCTCGTCGTCCGACACGGAGCCCGCGATGATGACGTCCTCGCCCTGCTTCCAGTCGGCGGGGGTGGCGACGCGGTGCTTGGCGGTGAGCTGCAGCGAGTCGACGACGCGGAGAATTTCCTGGAAGTTGCGACCCGTCGTCATCGGATAGACCAGGATCAGCTTGATCTTCTTGTCGGGCCCGATGATGAACACGTTGCGGACAGTCAGGTTGTCGGCTGCGGTGCGCTTGGCCGGATCGCCGGACACGGCGGCCGGCAGCATGTCGTAGAGCTTGGACACGTTGTAGTCGGTGTCGCCGATCATCGGATAGTTCGGCGCCGCGCCCTGCGTCTCGCGGATGTCCTCCGACCATTGCGCATGCTTGTCGACCGGGTCGACCGACAGGCCCATCAGCTTGACGCCGCGCTTGTCGAACTCCGGCTTCAGCCGGGCGAGGGCGCCGAGCTCGGTGGTGCAGACCGGCGTGAAATCCTTGGGGTGCGAGAACAGCAGCGCCCAGCTGTCGCCGATCCAATCGTGGAATTTGATCTTGCCTTCGGTGGTGTCAGCCTCGAAGTCGGGCGCGGTGGAGCCGATCTGAAGAGCCATGGCAGTCCTCACGTGATTTGGAACGGGGCGGCATAAAACGTTCTATCGACTATAGGAAATACCGCCTTCCATGGGAACCGTTCCAGAAAAAAGAGAACATCGTTCTCCCGCAGCCCTCGCGCGCAACAACTTCTTTTGAGGACCGCGCCTGCGGCGAAACATCCGTGAGACTACCGGTTGCCCAGATTTCGCCACGTCTCGGTCGCAACACGCCGGCCCTCGCGACAGGCCGCTTTGAACCGTGATCGAGGTCACTGCGGCAAAAGAGCAACCGATACAAAAACCCACAACGCCGTCTCGAACCATTAACCACTCGTTCAGACGCGGACCGACAAGGTGGGTCAACACAGCAACTGAGAAGAGAACATGGCTTCCTCTGCACCAAAAACCATCGATGGTCTCCAACCGTCCTGTTGTGAAACCGCCGCCTCGGCGCTCGGCATCGTGCGCGACGGCGTGATCACCGGCGAGGGTCCGACCACCGCAGGCCGCGTGCATTTCTCCCGCATGCTCGACGCCGAGGACGCCGCCTGGTGCGCGCGTATCCTGACATCAGCCGCGATCAACGACACGCCCGTCAGCCGCGCCGAGGCCGAGGCGCTGTTCGAGATCGACGCCGCGGCGACCGAGCGCAAGGATGACGGCCGCTTCGAGGATCTGCTCGCCAAGGCGATCGCGCATCACACCGCGTCCGCCTCCGGCCTGCCGGTGCCGCCGCGCAGCGTGGCGCTGTCGCCGGAGACGGCGATCGAGAGCTGGGCGCCGATGAATGCGCGCGGCGTTCGCACCGATGCGCTGGAATGGGTCGCCAAGCGCATGCGCGGCAAGCACCACGGCAATCGCGCGCTGCGCGCGATGGTCGCGACGCTGGTCGGCGTCTCTGTGCTGCCGCTGGCGCAGCTGCCGTCGATGATCGATATCGGGATGTAAGGCGCACGGCGCCGCACTCAGGTCGAGAGATTTCGAAGAGCGCGATGATTTCATCGCGCTCTTTTCTTTTGTCGATCCATCGCGTTGCGTCCCGATGCCCAGCCTCTTGATGATGCGCGCCTGCCGGTCAATAGATCGGTGGTGATGGGATCGAGCACGGAGATGTCGACATGAGCCGATGGAGCTTTCCCGCGCGCCTGCTGGCGGTGGCGGCGACGGCGCTGCTGCTCATGATGGCCTGGCAGAGCTTCCCGCTGATCCAGGCCGAACTGCTCGGCCTGCGCGCCAAGCCGCGCGACATCACGCCGCGCGGCGATCTCGCCGCCGACGAGAAGAGCACGATCGCGCTGTTCGAGAGCCGCAGCGGCTCGGTGGTATTCATCACGACGGTTCAACAATCCGTCAACCCGTGGACCGGCAATGCGCAGCAGGAGCGCTCCGGTACCGGCTCGGGCTTCGTGTGGGACGAGCTCGGCCACATCGTCACCAACTATCACGTGATCGAGGGCGCCACCGAGGCGCTGGTCAGCCTGACCGACGGGCGGTCGTTTCGCGCGGCGCTGGTCGGCGCCAGCCCGGAAAATGATCTCGCGGTGCTGGTGATCGGCGTCGGCGTCGACCGGCCGAAGCCGCTGCCGGTCGGCACCAGCGCCGACCTCAAGGTCGGGCAGAAGGTGTTCGCAATCGGCAATCCCTTTGGTCTCAGCAGCACGCTAACCACGGGCATCGTCTCGGCGCTGAACCGCAACCTGCAGGTCACGCAGGAGCGGACCTTGAACGGCCTGATCCAGACCGATGCCGCGATCAATCCCGGCAATTCCGGTGGGCCATTGCTCGACAGCGCGGGGCGCCTGATCGGGGTGAACACTGCGATCTACAGCCCGTCGGGCGCGTCAGCGGGCATCGGATTCGCCGTGCCCGTTGACAAGGTCAACCGCATCGTGCCGCGCCTGATCGCGAGCGGCCGCTATGTCAGCCCGAGTTTGGGGATCAGGACGGATGCGAAGGCCAACGAGGCGCTGGCCTCGCGGCTCGGCGTCTCCGGCGTGTTCGTGCTCGATGTCGAGCAGGACTCCGCGGCCGAGAAGGCCGGGCTGATCCCGGCGCGGCTGACGCGCGATGGCGGCTTCGCGCTGGGGGACGTGGTGCTGGCAATCGACGGGCAAGCGGTTGATTCACCTGACGACATGACGCGGGCGCTGGAGAGCAAGAACCCGGGCGATCGCGTCGTGCTGCGCGTACTCCGCGGCGGCAAGACAATCGAGGTCCGGGCGACGCTCGACGTGGCGCGGTGAGGGATTCGCGCCCAGGCAGCGATGACCGCGCCCGAGAACGAAGCGGTCTGCAAAGGAAGTCTCCCCGCGAGTCGCTTCGCTCAACCCGTCACGCGATCTCGTCACTTGTCATTCCGGGGCGCGCGCAGCGCGAGCCCGGAATCCATCGCCACAGGCGGGCGTGTCGCGCGAGATGGCTGTGGCATCTGCCTTCGTTTCACAGCCGCTCGTGGTTATGGATTCCGGGCTCACGCTGCGCGTGCCCCGGAATGACGAGAGGAGGGAGTTTGCGTGCTTCTCAAAACAAGAGTGCCCCGCTTTCGCGGGGCACTCTCGTCATGTCATAAAACGCAACGGGCCGACTACTTCGCCGCCGCCTTCTGCTTCGGCGCCGCGTCGTCCAGCCCCACCGTGCGGCCGGGGAAGCCGGCGGCGTCGAAATAGCGCTGGGCGCCGACGCGCTGCAGCTTCAGCACGGTGCGCAGGCCGCCGGCGGCGGGGTCCGACTTGATCACGTCGGAGGTCGCCTTCGGCGTCGCGCCGTTCGGCATCGCCTCGGTCATGACGCGGCCGATGAGCTTGCCCTTCGGCGCGACCTTGAGGTCCAGCAGCTTGGCCGCTGTGATGCCGACGTCGGCGTTGCTGACGGGCAGGGGATCGACAAAGCCCGCCTTGAAGTCGGGACCGATGGCGGCCATGAAGTTGTAGGTGTCGCCGCGGCTGAACGAGCCGTGCATGCCCTGGCCCTGGCGCAGCACGGTGTCGGCGACTTCGACCGAGCAGTTGCTGGGCACGTCGCACCCCGGCGCCACGTAGGAGCGGAAGTTGACGACGATCGCCGGATGCGGCGTCACGGCCTTGCCGTCGAGATTGACGACCGACAGCGGCAACGTGCCGGGGATCTCGCCGAGCTTGTCGTCGACGAAGATGCCGGAGACGTAGTCCTGTTCCAGCAGCGCCTTCACGGCACGGCGGGCGAGCTTCCTGTCGTTGTTCGGCAGATAGATCAGGTCGGAGCCGCCATTGGTAGCGACGACGAGGTCCGGCTTGGTCGGGTCCTTGCCGAGCACGCCGTTGCCGGCCTTCGGATGCTTGCCGGCGGGCACGGCGGCGTTCTTGTCGTTGGGATCGAACAGCGGCAGGTCGAGCGCCTTGGCGAGGTCGAGCGCCAGGAAGCCCATCGGCAGGAAATCCTTCGGAGTGTCGTCATAGCCGACCTTGGCCGAGGGCGAGGTCTTGCTCTCCTTGGAGATGGTCGAGAAGCCGTGGTCGGCCTGCACCATGATGTTGGTCGAGGCGGAAAGGCCGAGATCGTCGAGCGCCTTGCGCAGCGCGGCGAGATTGTCGTCGGCATTCTTGATGCCGGCCATCGAGGTCGGGCCGTTGATGCCGGGGGTGATGGTATTCAGGCTGTCGCCGTGATTGTGCTGGCTGCCGTCCGGATCGCGCGACCAGAATACCAGAACGAACGGCTTGTTGCGCGCCTTGAACATCGGCAGCACCACCTTGGTGGCGACGTCGACCATGTAGGCCTGCTGCGGGACGTTGGCGGATGTGGTGCCGGGCGTCTTCGCGTCGCCCGCCTTGCCATTGTCGCCGCGCGACGGCGTCGCCAGCGCGAGGCCCGCCTTGGTCATGGCGTCCTTGACCTCGTCGGTGATGGGCACGCCGTTCTTGTTGCCGGTGGAATCGTCGATCACGATCGAGGAGGACGCGCCCGGCTTGCAGGGGCAGCCGGTGTGGTCGAACAGGTAGGTCGGGCCGAGCTTGCCGATCGCCGCGGTCGAATAACCGGCCTTGCGCGCGAGCTTCAGGACCGTGTCCTCATTGAGGTAGTCGCCATTGAAATGCTCGTCGATGTCGCCGAGCACGGCGTCGTTCTCGATGAAGGGCACGACGGTGTCGCCGGCGGGGACCGAGGTGTAGCCGGTGAAGATCGTGTTCGAAAACGTGCCGGTGTCGCCGAGATAATGACCGGTCGCCATGGCCGAGCCGTTGGCCATGGTGAAGGTCGGAAACAGCGAGTGAGAGTTCTTGAAGTTGACGCCCTTGTCGCGGACGGCGGCCATGGCCGGCGCCGTTTCCGGCGTCACCTTCGCCGCGCGCAGGCCGTCGGGAATGAAGAGAATGAGGTTACGGGGCGTGGCGTTCTGCGAAAATGCGGCGCTGGACGACAAAAGGGTCAGTCCGGCGCACAGCAGCACGAGCGGGCGGCGCATTGAAAACTCCTGAAAGCAATCGGCGGAATCGCGGCGTCTCGCCGCAGGCGAGAGCTTTAGTTTTGCCGCGTGACGGCTTTGTTACAAGGGGCTCGCGCGCCGCCGACGCCGCTCCGGACAGGATTTTCGTTCGGCGGTAGCCAGTGGCAGGAACCCCCATGTGGCTTTTCAGTTGAAGCGACACAACACTCACTGGAGCGAACCACCATGGCCGATAAAGATCTGAACGAACTTTTTCTCGATACTCTCAAGGACATCTATTACGCCGAGAAGCAGATTTTGAAGACCCTGCCCAAGATGGCCAAGGCGGCGCAGTCCGAGAAGCTGCAGGCTGCCTTCCTGAAGCACCACGATGAGACCGAGGGCCAGATCGAGCGCCTGGAGCAGGTGTTCGAAATGCTCGGCAAGCCGGCCCGCGGCAAGAAGTGCGACGCCATCGAGGGCATCATCGACGAGGGCAAGGAGATCATGGACGAGTACAAGGGCACGCAGGCGCTCGACGCCGGTCTGCTCGCCGCAGCGCAAGCCGTCGAGCACTACGAAATGTCGCGTTACGGGACCCTCAAGGCATGGGCCCTGAAGCTCAACCTGCCAAAGGTGGCCAAGCTGCTCGACCAGACCCTCAACGAGGAGAAGAAGACCGACGAGTCGCTGACCAAGATCGCTGAGACCGCGGTGAACTACGAAGCCGCGGCCTGATCGCGACCTTCGTTCTATCCGAGGATGGCCGCCGCCAGTGCTGCAATCAGCGCTGGCGGCGTTGCCACAAGTCCGATCTTGAGAAACTGCCAGGCCGACACCTCGATCTTTTCGCGCCGCAGCGCGGTCAGCCAAAGGATGGTCGCGAGCGAGCCGGTGACGGAGATGTTGGGGCCGAGATCGACGCCGATCAGGATCGCTCGGATGACCTCGTGCGGCAGGTGATCACTGGCCGCAACCGAGCCCGCGACCAGGCCGACCGGCAGATTGTTGGCGATGTTGTCGGCGACCGCCGTGATCACGCCCGAGGCCCAGGCCGTTCCCGCCGGTGAGTGACCGACGCCCTGGTGGAGCCAGGCGCTGAACTGGCCGATCGCGCCCAGCCGGCTCAAGCCCTCGACCATCACGAACAGCCCGCCGACCAGTGGCAGCACGCCCCAGGACACGCCCTTGAGGATCGGCAAGGGCGACTGCCGGCTGACCACGAGGATCGCGGCCGCGGTGACCACGCCGCAGACGAAGGTCGGCAGGCCGAGCTGGACGTCGAGCGCAGACGCCGTCAGCAGCACGGCTGCGATGGCGATGATGCCGAACGCTGCAAGCCGGCCTTCACGGCTCAGATGCGGCTTCTCGACATCGGTGCGCAACTGCTCGTCGCGCAGGGCGTGGCGCTGCGTCAGCCACAGCGCGACATAGGTGAGGGCGATCGCGGCCATCGAGGGCAGGGTGAATTGGCGCAGCCATTCGGTCAGATGCGGCATGCGCTCGCCGAACACGACGAGGTTAGCCGGGTTGGAGATCGGCAGCACGAAGCTCGCGGCATTCGCGATGAAGGCACAGACGTAGAGATAGGGCAGCGGCGAGGCGCCGGCCGCGCGCGTCGCGGCGTAGACGGCAGGCGTCAGCACGATGGCGGTGGCGTCGTTGGACAGCAGCACGGTGACCAGCGTGCCGACCGCGTAGACCAGCAGGAACAGGAGCTGCGGCGAGCCGCGGGCGTGCTCCACGGCGTAGGCGGCGAGATAGTCGAACAGGCCCTCGCGGCGGGCGAGCTCGGCGATCAGCATCATGCCGATCAGGAACAGATAGACGTCGACGCCCTTGCGGATGCCGGCGAGCGCGTCGGCCGCCGGCAGCAGACCGAGCGCGACCAGCAGCACCGCGCCGGTGACGGCCCAGATCGCTTCGGGCAGGCGGAACGGGCGGATGATGACGCCGGCGGTGGCGAGGATGATGATGGCGTAGGCGACGAAGGTCGGGTGTGGGAGCATGATCGGGGATCGATAGAACAAATCATTTGGCGGGGATAGCGGGCGAGGGGACCGCGTTGGGCTGCGAGGCCTCGGTGCCGCCCGTCTCCGGCAGCAGCAGCCAGCACACGATCACGGCGAGGGCCGCCGTCGCGCCGAGCGCAAGGAATGCGGCGCTGTAGCCGCCATGGACCACGACGAGGCCGGCGAGTGCGGTCGACAGCGCAGCCCCAATGCTTTGCGCGGTGATGACGGCGCCCTGCGCGACGTTGAAGCGGCCGGTGCCGCGCATCAGGTCGGCGACGATGACCGGCATGATGGCACCGAAGATGCCGGCGCCGACGCCGTCGAGCAATTGCACGGCAACCAGCCAGGCCTTGTCGTCCGAGAGCGTGTAGAGCACGGCGCGCAGCGGCAGGATCAGCAGGGCCGCCAGGAAGAATCGCTTGTGGCCCCAGCGGTCGGCGCGCGCCCCGACCAGCAGCGCCATCGGCACCATGACCAGCTGCGCCGCGGCGATGCAGGCCGACATCAGGCTGGTGCCGAGATTCTTGTCCTGCAACGCCAGCTTCTGGCCGACCAGCGGCAGCATCGCCGCATTGGCGAGGTGAAACAGCGCGACGCAGATCGCGAAGATGAGGAGTGGACGGCAGGTCAGGAGAATGCCGAGACCGGACGGCTGATCGCCTTGGTCGCGGGCGGCGCCTTCTTTCTGGTGCGACAGGCCGCGGGCGACGTCATGATCGATGGCGCGCTCGGGAATCGCGAGCACGCTGATGAGGCTGCCGGCGGAGGTGACCGCCATCAGGTAGAACACGGCTGACGGTCCCAGCGCATAGGCGGCAGCGCCGGCGATCACGGCGCCGACCGCATTGCCGGCGTGGTTGAAAGTCTCGTTGCGCCCGACACGGGCTGTGAACGCCCTGGCGCCGACAATTCCGAGCGACACGGCGGCGATGGCCGGCGCGAAGATCACGCCGGCGCCGTTGGCGACACTCTGTGAGATCGCGACCGGCCAGAAGCTCGACATCAGCGGCAGTGCCAATGACGCTGCCGTGACGACGATCGCAGCCGCGATCATGATTATGCGTTTGGCCCTGACAGCATCGACCAGCGCGCCGGCCGGCGTCTGGGCGACGATGCCCGCGATCGTCGCCAAGGACATCACGGCGCCGATCGAGGCCTCGTCCCATTTCTGCTCGGTGAGCAGGTAGATCGCGAGATAGGGGCCGAGGCCGTCGCGCACGTCCGCCAGGAAGAAATTGGCGGCGTCGAGCGCACGGCTCGCATGAACGAGATCCTTGCTGGGTTTGACTCCGGTCATGCCGCCTCGTTGCGCGTGAGCAAGCGCAACATCCGTGCACGGGACTTGGTTCCGTGACGGCCGCCGGCGCGAGACGCTCGCCGCCGCTTGCCATGCACAACATGAGGGCCCGAAGACCAGGCCCGGGATGACGAAGCGAAGACAGCACGCTTCTCTGTGGCTACGGGCCGCTCACCGCGGCAGCGGTGCCTTCTCCGCCATCGCCTTGCGCAGGATGCGCGACAGCGACTCCACCGAGTAAGGCTTCTTGATCAGCTCGAAGCCATGATGGGCATTCTCCGCCAGAACGTGGCTGTAGCCGGAGGTGAGCACGACCGGCAGGCCGGGGTAGCGTTCGCGGATGATGCCGGCGAGCTCGAGGCCGTTGATGCCGGGCATGATCACGTCGGAGAACACGAGATCGACCGCGAACTCGTTGTCCGCCAGGATGGCCAGCGCATCCTGGGCGTTGGCGACGCGGCGCGTGACATAGCCGAGGTCTTCGAGCAGCTCGGTCGAGAACTGCCCGACCTCGTCATTGTCCTCGACCACCAGCACGCGGTAGCCGCGACCGATCGTGGCCGGCTCGATGCGGGCCAAGCTCGCATCCGGGCCGGTCTGCGGCGCCGATGCCTGCGGCAGATAGATCGTGAAGCTTGCGCCATGACCCAGCCTGCTATCCACGGCGATGTCGCCTTCCGACTGCTTGGCGAAGCCGAAGGCCTGGCTGAGGCCGAGGCCGGTGCCTTTGCCCACTTCCTTGGTGGTGAAGAACGGCTCGAAGATCGCGTTGAGATGCTGAGGCGCGATGCCGCCTCCGGTGTCGGCGACCGAAATGGCGATGAAGGCGCCGGGTCGCGCGCTCTGGCCGCGCAACGCGGGGATGGCTTCGGTGCTCTGCACGCTGATCGTCAGCCGTCCTTCGCCGTTCATGGCGTCGCGCGCGTTCACCGCGAGATTGATCAGCGCGGTCTGGAATTGCGCGACGTCGGCCAGGGTGAACAGGCTGCTGTCGGCGACGGCAAGCTCGATCTGGATGCGGCTGCCGACGAGCGGGCGGATCAGCTGCACCACGCTGTCGACCTGCTCGCCGACATTGAACACCTGTGGGGTCAATGGCTGCCGCCGCGCGAACGCCAGCAGTTGCGCCGTCAGCTTCGAGGCGCGCTCGACCGTCTCGGAGATGGCGTCGACATAGCGCCTGCGCCGCTCCTCCGGCAGATCGCGGCGGCGCAGGAAATCCGTCGCCGAGCGGATGATCGTCAGCAGGTTGTTGAAGTCGTGCGCCACGCCGCCGGTGAGCTGCCCGACGGCCTCCATCTTCTGCGACTGGCGCAGCAGCTCCTCGCCCTGGACGCGCTCGGTGATGTCCACGGCCTCGGCCACGGCGCCCATGATCGCATCGTGCTGGTCGAGCAGAGGCCGCATCGACAGCTCGAAATGCCGCTCGCCGCTGGCGAAATCCAGCCGCACCTCGGTGCTGAAGCTGTCCCCCTCGAGTACGCGCGCAAACGCCTTGCGCACCATCTCTGTCACACCTGGGGTCTGGGTGAACCATGGCGCCTCCCACAGCCTGACGCCGATCACGTCGACGTCGCCGGCGCGCATGCCGGCCAGCGCGATGCGGTTGGCATGGGTGACGCGGCCCTCGATGTCCAGAATGCCCTGGTACTGATTGCTGGTGTCGAAGATCGCGCGCATGCGCGCCTCGTTGGCCGCGAGCTGGGCAGTGCGCTCCCGGATGCGCTCCTCCAGGGTCTCGTTGATGCGGCGGAGCTCGATCTCAGCCTGCTTGGCGGCCGTCACGTCGTGGGCGACGCCGATGAAGCCGATGTGCTTGCCGTTCGCATCCCAGCGCGGTTGCGATTCCGAACGCAGCCAGCGCCATTGTCCATCGGCGCGGCGATAGCGCGCTTCGAGAAAGAACGGCTTCAGCGAGCATTCGCCCGATTGCTGCTGCGCGAGGATGCGCGGCAGGTCCTCGGGATGCAGCGCCTTGCGCCAGTCGAAGGCGAGGGCCTCCTCGGCGGACACGCCGAGGAAATCGACATAAGCGCGATTGACGAAGGAGCGGGTGCGATCGAGCTTCGTCACCCAGATCGGCACCGGCGCGCTGTCGGCAATCAGCCGGAAGCGTTGCTCGCTTTCGCGCAGCTTGGCCTGCGCGAGCATCTGGTCGGTGACGTCGATATGCGCTCCCACCAGGCGGATCGCGCGGCCGTTCCAGTCGCGCTCGATGCGCGCAATGACGCGGATCCAGCGGATCTCGCCATCGCTGGGACGGATGATGCGGTATTCGGTGGTATAGTCCTCCTGCTTGCTCTTGACCGCAGCGATGAAGTCCTGCTCGGCCTTGACGCGATCGTCGGGGTGGACCCGCTTGACCCAATCCTCGTGCGTCTCGTTGGCCGCCTCGGGCGGCAGGCCGTGAATGATCAGATATTCGGGCGAGCGGCGGTTGCGAAAGCCTTCACGCAGATCGACCTCGACGCCGCCGACCCGCGCGATGCGCTGGATCCGCGCCAGCTCCGCCTCGCGCTCCTGCAGGGCCCGATAGGCCTGGTCGCGGTCGCGTGCGATCTCCTCGATGTGCTGCCGCAGCTCGATTGCGCCGGCGGCCTCGGGAAGCGCGTCGTGTCTGGGCGCATCCGCGCTGCTCATGCTGACCTGCACTGGGTGGACGAACGGTCGCCGCAGGATTCCACTGCGGCTGTTCGGAAGCGTGGCGACATTAGGGTCACGAAAAGCAAACTGGCCAGCGATTGAGGCAGGCAAACGCCTGCATGACGGGAACGCCGGGGCAGATAAAAAGTTCCGCATCCCCGGAACGGACTGTTACTGTCGCGCGTCGTCAGGCGCTGAACAATGCAACGCGTAGGTCCTCCCCGTGAAGCTCTTCGTCTGCCAGGCCTGCAAGAACATCCTGTATTTCGAGAATCGCAGCTGCGGGCGCTGCGGCCACCAGCTCGCGTTCATGCCGGAGCGGCAGATCCTGTCGGCGATCGAGCCGGCCAATGAGGGATTTCGGACGCTCGCGGATGGGGGCGAGGGGCGATTCTTCTGCGCCAATGCCGAGCACGACGCCTGCAACTGGCTGCTGGAGGTCGGTGAGACCGCGGGATTTTGTCGCGCCTGCCGTCACAACGGCACCATTCCCAATCTGTCCGACCCTGCGCAGCTTACCGGCTGGCGCGAGCTGGAGGTGGCCAAGCACCGGCTGTTCTATTCCCTGATCCGCTGGCAGCTGCCGCTCAAAACCCGGACAGAGGATCCTCAGCACGGGCTGATCTTCAACTTCCTGGCCGATGATCCCGCCGGCCAGCAAAAGGTTCTGACCGGCCACGACAACGGGCTGATCACGATCGCGCTGGCCGAGGCCGACGACATCGAACGCGAGCGGCGCCGGCTGGAGATGGACGAGCCGTACCGGACGCTGCTTGGTCATTTCCGGCACGAGGTCGGGCACTATTTCTGGGACGTGCTGGTGCGCGATGCCGGCAGGCTCGATGAGTGCCGCGCCGTGTTTGGCGACGACAGCCTGGATTATGGCGAGGCGCTCAAGCGTCACTACGATGCGGGCGCGCCGGCGGACTGGCAGGACAACTACGTCTCGGCCTATGCGACCACCCATCCGTGGGAGGACTTCGCCGAGACCTGGGCGCACTATCTGCACATCGTCGACACGCTGGAGATGGCCTCCGAATTCGGCATCGAGATCGACCCGCCGGCCGATCAGATCGGCGGGCTGACCGCGCGTGTCACGTTCGATCCCTATGTCGCCGAGGATTTCGACACGATCGTCAATGCCTGGCTGCCCTTCACCTTCGCCATGAACAGCGTCGCCCGGGCGATGGGCGCGCGCGACCTCTATCCCTTCATCCTGACGCCTCCGGTCATCGCCAAGCTCGCTTTCATTCACGAGCTGGTGCGCGAGGGGGTGCCGGAGAAGCAGGCGGCACTGGCACCCGAGGCCGAGCCGCAGCAGGACCAGGAAGAGGTCGGGGCGGCGTGATCTGCCTTGACTCAAGAGAACATAAAGTGAACATGAGGGCGACTGGAGCGAGGATCGCCATCACGCCATGCCGTCTGAATTGCATGCCAAAGCCGGCGAGCCCGCCGATGGCGCACTCGATGAAGCCGTGGATCAGGCGATCGCAGCCTGCGGTGGTGACCTCAGGGCGACCATTCGCGCGCTGATTGTTGCAAACGATTATCTCGAGACCGAGGTCACCGAGCTGATGAAGGCGGTCTCCCACGCCTATGCGCGAGGACGTTTCCACAGCTATTCCGGGTGACGGAGCGCTGGTCTCTGGCATGCCTGCGAGATGCGCAGGGATCGCGCCGACAGGCGGGTTGCGCGCGGGCGATTTTGCTATAGACGAACCGCGGAGCTCGCGGTGGTCGCGCCTGTGCCGTGAGCGGGGAGCCCGCCCAAAGGTATCAAGAAAAAACATGTTCAAGACCATTCTGATCGCGAACCGCGGCGAGATCGCCTGCCGGGTCATCAAGACCGCCCGCCGCATGGGAATCAGGACCGTTGCGGTCTATTCGGAAGCCGATCGTGACGCGCTGCATGTCGAGATGGCCGACGATGCCGTGCTGATCGGGCCGCCGGCCGCCGCCGAGAGCTATCTCCTGATCGACCGTATCGTCGAGGCCTGCAAGAAGACCGGCGCCGAGGCAGTGCATCCCGGCTATGGCTTCCTGTCCGAGCGCGAGGCATTCCCGCGCGCGCTGGCCGAGGCCGGCATCGTCTTCATCGGCCCCAATCCCGGCGCCATCGCCGCGATGGGCGACAAGATCGAATCGAAGAAGGCTGCGGCCAAGGCCAAGGTCTCGACCGTGCCCGGCTTCCTTGGCGTCATCGAGGACGACAAGCACGCCGTGCGCATTGCCGACGAGATCGGTTATCCCGTGATGATCAAGGCTTCCGCCGGCGGCGGCGGCAAGGGCATGCGCATCGCGCACTCGACCGCGGAGGTGGCGGAAGGCTTCAATCTCGCCAAGGCCGAGGCGAAGGCCTCGTTCGGCGACGACCGGGTCTTCGTCGAGAAGTTCATCGTCGATCCGCGCCACATCGAGATCCAGGTGCTCGGCGACAAGCATGGCAACGTGATCTACCTCGGCGAGCGCGAATGCTCGATTCAGCGCCGTAACCAGAAGGTCATCGAGGAGGCGCCGTCGCCGCTGCTCGACGAGGAGACACGGCGCAAGATGGGCGAGCAGGCGGTCGCGCTCGCCAAGGCCGTGAACTACGATTCCGCGGGCACCGTCGAGTTCGTCGCCGGCCAGGACAAGAGCTTCTACTTCCTGGAGATGAACACCCGTCTCCAGGTCGAGCATCCCGTCACCGAGCTCGTGACCGGCATCGACCTCGTCGAGCAGATGATCCGCGTCGCCGCCGGCGAGAAGCTCGCACTGGCGCAGAAGGATGTCAGCCTGACCGGCTGGGCGGTGGAATCGCGTGTCTATGCCGAGGACCCGTTCCGCAGCTTCCTGCCGTCCATCGGCCGCCTCGTGAAGTATCGCCCGCCGGCGGAGAGCAAGGCGGACGGCATCACCGTGCGCAACGACACCGGCGTGCAGGAGGGCGGCGAGATCTCGATCTACTACGATCCGATGATCGCCAAGCTCGTCACCCACGCGCCGTCGCGCGCCGCGGCGATCGAGGCGCAGTCGACCGCGCTCGATGCGTTCTACGTCGACGGCATCCGCCACAACATCCCGTTCCTGTCGGCGCTGATGAACCATCCGCGCTGGCGCGAGGGGCGGCTGTCGACCGGCTTCATCGCCGAGGAGTTTCCCAAGGGCTTTGCCGCGCGTGCGCCGGAAGGCGAGATCGCGCGCCGGCTGGCGGCGGTGGGGGCTGCGATCGATCACGTGCTCGGCGAGCGCAAGCGGCAGATCTCGCAGCAGATGATCGGCCGTCCGGTGAAGCGGCAGGGCCGCCGCGCGGTGTGGCTCGGCCGCGACGAGATCCTGCTCGACATCACCAGGGATCAGGGCGCGATCACGGTCCGCTTCGTCGCCGCCGACGGCAAGGTCGGTCCGGCGCATCAGCTCGTGTCCGATTGGAAGCCGGGTGACGCGGTGTGGCACGGCACCATCGACGGCGCTGAGATCGCCGTGCAGACGCGCCCGATTCCGAATGGCATGCGGCTTGCGCATCAGGGTGTCGAAGCTCCCGTCTATGTCTACACCGAAGCAGAGGCGGCTGCGGCGCGGCTGATGCCGGTCGTCACCGCCGGCGATAGCGGCAAGAAGCTGCTGTGCCCGATGCCCGGCCTCGTGGTCTCGATCGCCGTGACCGAAGGGCAGGAGGTCAAGGCCGGCGAGACCTTGGCCGTGGTCGAGGCCATGAAGATGCAGAACGTGCTGCGCGCCGAGCAGGACGGCACCGTGAAGAAGGTCCACGCCTCGGCGGGAGCGACGCTGGCCGTCGACGCGCTGATCCTGGAGTTCGCGTAAGTCTAACCGTCGTCCTTGCGAGCGCAGCGACGCAATCCAGGGCTCGGCAGATGACTCTGGATTGCTTCGTCGCGTGGCCCATCACCGGCTCGCGCCTTGCGCGATCGGTCGGCTCCTTGCAATGACGAGAGAGGAGCCTGGGATGACCTTCCGTGCACGTCGAGAAGCGTTACGCTCCATCCTCGCCGGCGACCGCTGCATCCATCCCGGCTCGGTCTACGACGCGATCTCGATCCGCATCGCCGAAGACCTCGGCTTTGAACTCGGCATGTTCGGCGGCTCCGCGGCATCGCTCGCTGTGCTCGGCGATCCCGACATTGCGCTGATCACCCTGACCGAGCTTGCCGAGCAGATGCGACGGATGTCGCGTGCCGCGGCGTTGCCGGTGCTGGTCGATGCCGATCACGGCTATGGCAATGCGATGAACGTGCGGCGCACCGTGCAGGAGTTGGAGGCTGCCGGTGCTGCCGGTCTCACCATCGAGGACACGCTGCTGCCGCAGGCCTTTGGTGCGGCCAAGCCGCAGCTGATCTCGCTGGATGAAGGCGTCGGCAAGATCAAGGCTGCGCTCCTCGGCCGCAGCGATCCCTCGCTGGTCGTCCTGGGGCGGACCGGCGCCGTCTCCATCACCTCGCTCGATGAGGCGATTGCGCGGGCCAAGGCCTACGAGGCGTGCGGCGTCGACGGACTGTTCTTCACCGGCATCACCGCGCGCGCTCAGCTCGATGCGATCGCCGCAGCGACCACGTTGCCGATCGTGCTCGGCGGCGCGCCGAAGGAGATGTCCGACCTCGGCTATCTCGCCGCACGCCGCGTTCGCATCGCGCTGCAGGGCCATGCTCCGATCGCTGCGGCGACACAGGCGGTCTACGAGACGCTGAAGGCGCTGCGCGAGGGTGCCTCGCCGGAGCAGCTGAAGGGGCTGCCGTCCGCCGAGTTGACTGCGCGTGTCATGCGCGACGCCGACGTCAAGACGCGTCTGCGCGATTTTCTAGGGCTTGGATCATGAGCAATCGCGCGATCGTTCACGTCACGGTGCGCGGCCGCGTCCAGGGCGTCGGCTATCGCGCCTGGGTCGAGGATCAGGCCATCCTGAACGGCCTCGAAGGCTGGGTCCGCAACCGCGCCGACGGCAGTGTCGAGGCGGTGTTCGCCGGTCCTGCCGATGATGTCGCGGCGATGGTCTCAGCCTGCCGCAAGGGACCTCCGGCGGCGCGAGTTGATGACGTGATCGACGCGGCAGGGACGGCCGATCAGATCAGGCTGCGCCGGTCCGGCGAGTCGTTCTCGGTGCTGCCGACCTCTT
This sequence comes from Bradyrhizobium sp. SZCCHNS2022, assembly GCF_032377575.1. Lineage (NCBI taxonomy): Bacteria > Pseudomonadati > Pseudomonadota > Alphaproteobacteria > Hyphomicrobiales > Nitrobacteraceae > Bradyrhizobium > Bradyrhizobium sp. SZCCHNS2022. Next base: position 1,516,908 of record NZ_JAUHHZ010000001.1, read on the forward strand.
AGCCGTTCGGACGGAACTCGCCGCTCAGGCGGCCGAAATCACCAGCGCCTGAATGGCCCCCTCGATCGGGCCGGCTCCGAACCGTCGTTCGAGCGCCTCCGCAACCGCCTGTGTCGCGGCCTCGAGCCCCGGCGTCCCGCGCGCCTCGATCTCGCCGCGCATCGGCGTGCCCTGGCAGAATGCCATCGCCGGCTCATGCGCCGAGGCCGCGCGGCTGCGATGGGTAACCGTCTCGATCGCGATGTCGGTGAAGCCGGCCGCGGTCAGATCCGCCTTGATCCGCTCGGTGTCGTAGTAGCCGTGCGGCGTGCGCGTGAAGAACTGCGGCGGGTCATCGGGAAACAGCTGCTGCAGCGTCTCATGGACCACGAGGGGAAAGGCGTTGTCCTCGATCCGGTCCCAGACGTTGAAGACGAAACGCCCCCCCGGCCGCAGGGCGCGGCGCGCTTCGGCATAACCTTTGACGCGGTCGGGAAAGAACATCGCGCCAAACTGGCACACGATCACATCGAAGCTCCCATCGGCAAAGGGCAGCGCCAACGCATCGGCCTGCTGCCATCGGACACGAGCGGCGCCGGCGAGATGCGTTCTCGCCTGCATCAGCATTGGCTCGTTGAGATCGGTCGCCGTGATGGGAACGTCGGGCGGCAGCTTCGCATGCAGCGCCCTCGTGACGACGCCGGTTCCGGCAGCCGTCTCCAGGACATCGCGTGGCTGACGAGCGCCGATGCGCTGCGCGAGATCCTGTGCATAGGAGGTGAAGATCAGCGGAACCAGCATTCGATCGTAGATCTGCGCAATCGATCCGGTGAAGGCCTTGTCGGACGCCGTCATGGCTTGCTCCTGTACCAGAAGGGCAGGGGGGCGATCAGGCGGTCAGCGCGCTGCGGCGGCTTTGCGCCCTCTTCTTGCGTCTTGCCGATCGCCTGCCCGGTTCACCCCGGATGGCTCTTGACATTCACTCTCGCCAGTCAGATATTTCTGTCATGACAGAAATAACCGGCAAGAAGAAACTTCCGCCCGCGGTCGAACGCTTCATCCTCAACTGGGGCGACATGGGCGATCAGTGGGGCGTGAACCGCTCGGTGAGCCAGATCCACGGTCTGCTCTATCTCGCCGAGAAGCCGATGACCGCGGAGGACATCGCCGACACGCTCGGCATGGCGCGCTCCAACGTGTCGAACTCGCTGAAGGAGCTGCTCGCCTGGGATCTCATCAGGCGCGTGCCGATCCTCGGCGACCGCCGCGATCATTTCGAGGCCGAGACCGACATCTGGGAGGTCGCGCAGCGCATCGCCGCCGGCCGCAAGCAGCGCGAGATCGATCCTGCCATCGCGGCGCTACGCGCCTGCGTGGCAGAGGCGACGGCCGATCCCAGCATCAGCGCGGTCGCGAACAAGCGGCTGAAGGACATGCTGGCGTTCACCGAGCTGGTCGACCGCTGGTACGCGCAGATGCTGAGGGTGCCGCGGCCGCGCCTGGTGGCGCTGATCAAGCTCGGCGAGAAGATTGCCAACCTGCTGCCGGCCGGACGTTCGAGGCCCGGCAGCGATTAGGATCGTGGAGGTGCGTCATGGTGAGCCTACGACATCTCGGACTTTCAGCGCCCTCCAACGCCAGGCTCCACGACGATCACCGGTTTCGCGCGCTGCTGTCGCCAGAGGATTGGGGACGACTGCCGGTGTCGATCTGGCGCCGTTTCTCCAAGCGTCTCCTCGACGGCGCGACGGTGGTCTATGTCGGCGAGATCGATCAGGCCGAGCTCAGCCGTGCCGGCTTCTGGTTCGCGCAAGCCGCGCGGCTGATCGGCGGGCCGCTGCCGACGAGCGCAAATGCCGGCGTGCCGATGATCGTCGCCGTGACGGAGGATGCCGCGAGCGGCGGCCAGATATGGACCCGCATCTGCGGTCGTCCGCACGGCTTTCCGCAGGTGATCCATTCGGCCAAGCGCTTCGCCGGCCCCACCGGGCTCGAGGAATATCTCGGCTGGGGCCTGAGCATGAGCCTGCGTGTCCGTGTGGCGGATGGCGCGCTCGTCTTCCACAGCGCGGGCTACACCTTCGCCTTTGCCGGCCGGCGCTGGACGCTGCCGTCCTGGCTGACGCCCGGCGATCTCACCGTCACCCATTCCGATCTCGGCGGCGGCGCCTTCCGCTTCTCGCTCGAGATCGTCCATCCGCGCTTCGGCCGGATCATCCGCCAGAGCGCCACGTTCCGGGAGTCCGCACCATGACGCCGCTGCTGTGGTCCCTGATCGCCCTCCAGGTCGCGATGGGCGTGTTCGACACCTTCTATCACCACGAGTTCACCGAGCGGCTGGCGTGGCGGCCGTCACAGCGGAACGAGCTCAGGCTGCACGGGGCGCGCAATCTGCTCTATGCCTTGCTGTTCGTCGTTCTCGGCTGGTGCGAGCCGCATGGCCTGTTCGCCGTGCTCTTGCTCGCAGTGTTGGTCGCGGAGATCGCGATCACGTTGACCGACTTCGTCGAGGAGGACCTGACACGCAAGCTGCCGCCGAGCGAGCGCATCAACCACACGCTGCTCGCCATCAACTACGGCGCCATCCTGATGCTGCTGGTGCCGCTCCTCATCGGCTGGGCGGCGCGGCCTTCGGCGATCGTGCCGGCCTTTGCAGGCCCGCTGAGCTGGATTGCCGCCGCGGCTGCAATCGGCGCGGCTCTGTGCGGTTTGCGCGATTTCACTGCGGCGCGGCGGCTTGCGCGGATGTCGCTGCCGGATGCAGGCGTGCTGGTCGCGGCGCTGCCGCCGACGCAGACCATTCTCGTCACCGGCGCGACCGGCTTCATCGGCGCGCGGCTGGTGGCGAGCCTGACGGCGGCCGGCCATCACGTGATCGCCCTGGTGCGCGATCCGGGCAGGGCGGCTGCACTGCCGTCGCCGCTGACCCTGATCACCTGCCTGGACCAGCTTGCCTCCGATACCCGCATCGATGCCATCGTCAATCTCGCCGGCGAGCCGATCGGCAACGCCGCCTGGACGACGGCGAAGCGCGCGGCGATCCTGCAGTCGCGGCTGACGACCACCGATGCCGTCGTTGCCCTGATCGCGCGGCTCGGCCGCAAGCCGAAGGTGCTGGTCAATGGTTCGGCGATCGGCTGGTACGGCCTGTGGCAGGACCAGCCGTTGACGGAAACGGCCAAGTCGCATGACTGCTTCAGCCACGACCTGTGCGAGGCCTGGGAGCAGGCGGCCTGTCGCGCCGAGTCGCAGGGCGTGCGCGTCGCGCTGCTGCGCATCGGCCTCGTCGTCGGCCGCGACGGCGGCTTCCTGTCGCGCATGCTGACGCCGTTCGAGTTCGGCCTCGGCGGTCCGCTCGGCTCCGGCCGGCAATGGATGTCCTGGATCGAGCGGGACGATCTGATCAGGCTGATCGCGCATGTGATTGTGACCGACGCCATCGCGGGCCCCGTCAACGCGACCGCACCGCTGCCGGTGCGGAACGTCACATTCACGGCCGAGCTGGCGCGCTGCCTGCGGCGCCCGGCGCTTTTGCGCGTTCCGGCCGGCCTGCTGCGCCGGATCGGCGGCGACTTCGCCGAGGAGCTGCTGCTCGGCGGTCAGCGCGTGGTGCCCAACAAGGCGCTGTCGAGCGGCTTCGTGTTTCGCCACCAGAGCCTGCGCAGTGCGCTCGAGGCCATCCTGTGAGCAGCGAGGGACGGCGAACTCACGACCGCGCGGCGCGCGCGATCGTGGTCGACGGAAGCTCGCCGAACGTGGCGCGGTAGTAGCGCGCGAAGTGACCGGCATTGGCGAAGTTGCAGGCGGCAGCCGCCGTCGCCACCGTCACCGCCGGATCGCCCGAGCGCAGCATCTCATGGGCGCGGCGCAGGCGGACGGACTTTGCAAAGGCGATCGGCGAATAGCCGCGAACGCGCTCGAACAGGCGGAAGATCGAGCGGGCGCTGACGCCGGCCTCGCGCGCGAGGCGCTCGATCGTGATCGGCTCACGCCAATGAGCCTCGATGTAATCCTCGAGCCGCTTCACGAGCCCGAACTCGGGCAGCGGAGCGGGGTCGACGAGCATGTCGTGGAAGCGATGGCGGCTGGCGCAGAGGAAGGCGACGTGGACCGCATCCTCCAGCTCGCGATAGACCGCGGCCGGAAAGGCGGAGTCCTGCGCGTTGAGTTGGGTCGCGAGGAAATCGAGCAGCCGTAGCAGGCTGCGGGCCTGCGGCTCGGCAGCCGGAATGGCTGGGTCGATGGCAAAATCGGCGCGCGGCTGCACGCCGACCAGCGCCGTCAGCCTCTGTCGCAACGCCTGTGGATCGAGCCGCAAGGTGAGCCGTTGATGACCGCCCTGGCAGGCCATCTGCCAGGGGACACCTGCCGCCGCCACCGCGAATTGATGCTCGTTGACGTCCGTCGCCTCACCCCCGACGCAGCTGACCGCGCGGCCTTTGAGCGCCATCTGGACCCTGATGAAATCGGCCGGCCGATGGTCGGAGACTATGTCGCAGGTCATGGTACCGTAGGCGAGGCCAATCGTCTCGAGCTCGATCAGATTGACGACGGCCTCGAAGCGCTCGGCATTTCGAAAGTCGACGCGCTCGGCGCCGAGCCGACGGCCCGCGAGGTCACGCAGAACGTCGGCATTGGAGGTTCGAAGCAGCGCGTGGCGGTGCAATGGCTCGAGGCCGCCCGATGCAAGGCCGAGTGTGCCCGTCGTTGCCGGGCCCGGCTTGGGGGAAGCGCTGACGATGTCAGCTGCGGTCAAGAGACGGTTCAAGCCGCTGCTCCTGAGCTCCGATCATTAACCCATGCTACATCACGGCCGGTCGACGTCAATTACTTCGAGGGCGACGCACTTCGGAATGCCGCGGCCAATGCACGCAACGCGGTTCGTTTGGCGGGGTCGCCGACATTGGCGTGGAGGACGACCTTCGAGCGCGCGAGCTTCGGCAGGCCGAGCGTGGATCCGATCTCGACGAGACCGGCCGGCGCGATTCGGCGGGCCAATGGCGCGATCGCGAGGCCGGCCTGCGCGGCGGCGGCGACGGCTGCAACGCCGCCGCCGACGAATGCCTCTGCATAAGGCAGTCTGGCCTTGTCGAGGGCGCGGACCGCAATGGCACGTACGCCGCAGGGCGCGGCCAGCACCGCGAGCGGCAACGGACCGCCTGCGGCCGCGCGAAACCGCGGGCTGGCGAACCAGCCGAAATCGTCGTCGGCCAAGGTCTCGCCGCCGCGGCGGGACGCCTCCTGCCGCACGATGACCGCATCGAGCGAACCTGCATCATAACGGTCGAGCAGGTCGCGCGAGAGCCCGATGCCGACGGACAGCGTCAGCTCCAGGGTCATGGCCTGAAATTTCTGCAGCATCGGCACCAGCTCCGGGCCGGCGGCATGATCGCTGATGCCGAGCGACAGACGCGGGCGGATCTTCGGCGCTGCCGTCAGCGCGAGATCGTGCGCGGCCACCAGCGCGCGGGCGTTGTCGATGAAGGCCGCACCGTCCGCGCTCAGCCGCACCGCTCGCGGCGACCGCTCCAGCAGGCGTTTTCCCAACGCGGCTTCCAGCCGTTGCAGCTTCAGGCTGATCGCGGCCTGCGTGGTTCCCAACGCTTCGGCCGTTCGCGTGAAGCTTTCCAGGTCGGAGACCAGCAGGAAGGCGCGGACGGCGGCGATGTCGAGCGTGGTCTGCATTAGGGATGCTTATCATTGATATCAATAATGATAGCATACCGAAATGATGCGGCAGACGCTAGGTTCTTTGGCATGCGCGGCGGCGCCGCCTCATCCGAAGGAGCCAACCCATGCCTCTGATCAACATCGTCTATGCCAGCCGGCGTCACGCGCCGTCGCTGAAGAAGGACATCGCAGCCGCCGTGACCGAACTGACGGCGGGCATCCTGCACAAGGATCCCAAGGTCACGGCAGTCATTGTCTCCGAAGCCGATCCGGCGGACTGGTTCGCCGGCGGTGCCTCGCTCGCGGAGCAGGGGCTCGCCAGCTACTGGATCGACATCCACGTGACGGAAGGTACCAACACCAAGGACGAAAAGGCCGCCTATCTCGCCGCGGTGTTCGCGCGCATGGCCGAGCTGATCGGCCCGCTGCACCATGAGACCTATCTGCATGTCGACGAGGTCAAGGCGGATGCCTACGGCTTCGGCGGATTGAGCCAGGAGCACCGCTACGTCGCGGCGAAGCTCGATGCGCCGCCACAGCGGGGCGCCGCCTGAGTTCATGCGCCCTCTGGCAGGGTGACGCGCGTCGCGCCGAACACGCTCTCGAACGCCTGCCGGAGCGCGACGTCGACGTCGCTCATGGTCACCGGCAGGCCGAGATCGACCAGGCTGGTGACGCCATAGCGGGGGTCGGTGACCCCGCAGGGCACGATGGCCTGGAAATGCGACAGGTCGGGCTCGACGTTGATGGCGATGCCGTGGAAGGTCACCCAGCGCTTCAGCCGCACGCCGATGGCGGCGATCTTGTCTTCGTACCCGGCGCCCTTGTCGGGCCGCCTGACCCAGACGCCGACGCGGTCCTCGCGCCGCTCGCCGCGCACGTTGAACGCGTCCAGGGTGCGAATGATCGTCTCCTCCAGCGCCGCGACATAGGCCCGGACGTCGGGGCGGCGCCGCTTGAGGTCGAGCATGACATAGGCCACCCGCTGGCCGGGACCATGATAGGTGACCTGGCCGCCGCGGCCGGTCGGCACGAAGGGAAAGCGCGGGTCGCGCAGGTCCTCAGGCTTGCCCGAGGTGCCGGAGGTGTAGATCGGCGGGTGCTCGAGCAGCCAGACCAGCTCGTCGGCCTCATGCGCCGCAATCGCCGCCGCCCGGGTCTCCATGAAGGCAATGGCCGCCGCGTAGTCCTCGAGCGAATCGGAGATCCGCCACGCCACGGCATTGCCGGGAGGGCCCGCGAAGGTGGTCAGGTCGAGCGTTTCGCGGCTGTTAACCATTGGCTAACCACAACATGGTGATGTCTCGGGTAACGGAATCCAGTGACTTCGGTGGTCCTGCAGTGTCAACCCTCGATAAAGTGACAGTCGACCTCATGGTCGTGCTCGGCACCTGTTCAATGCCCATTCACCAGGTTCTGCGCCTGTCCCGCGGCGCCATCATCGAGCTGGACGCCACCGAGGCCGACGACGTCAAGGTGCTCGCCAACAATCTGCCGATCGCCAATGGCGTGGTCCTGGTCGACCGCAACCGCATTGCGGTCGAGGTCAAGCAGATGCTGCCGCGATCACCGACGCCGACCACGCGATAGCGCTGAGCAGCTTTCGAAAAACTGTCCACAAAACCCGCAGATAGGGGCAGGGCGGGCCTTGTCCCCCCGACATCGATTTGATACACGGGCGCCACTGATCCGGTGCCGCATTTTCCTCTGGTCCCGGCTTCTTTTAGCGCTCGTGGCGGAATTGGTAGACGCGCTGCCTTGAGGTGGCAGTGGGTAACACCGTGGGGGTTCGAGTCCCTCCGAGCGCACCATACCCACGCGCAAGCAACTGAGGTTGCTACGCTTTTTTCCCAAAGTTACTACGGAAAGTTACGACTTTGTTCCCTGCCGGTGTTCCGGCGGCGTTCTCCTCCGGTGATTGAAGGAAATCATCCAGCGATTGGCTCTGATCGAAGGCAACGATCTTGTCCATTCCGCGAATTCCTAGCTTTTCCCGGTTCGCTTTCGCGATGTAGTGGGCCGGCATCTTCGGATCGGTCCAGCCGAACATCGCCATCATCTGGCTCTCGGTACATTCTGCATAGGCGGCCACTTCCGCCCGCGCCTTGCGGACGCCGTGGCAGCTCTTCTTGCGCTCGTTGATTCCGGCCAGAACGGCGTACTTCTTGAACTTCATCGCCCACGCCTTCTTGTTCATCGGCAGCACGCGGCCCTTGGTCGTTTTACCGGTGAAGACCTCGGCGCCAATGATCCCAGCCGCTCGTGCTGCTCGCAGGCTCTCGGCAAATTCGGGATGGACCGGCACCGTGACGGTGGTGTTGCCCTTGCTCTTCTCGGTTGCGATCTGAACCGCCATCTTGCGTACGATCTGGCGGAGGTGGGGCGGTCCGAAGCGATAAGCGTCTCCCAGCCGAAGAAACGTGTAGTGGAGGATGTCGAACATCAGCCGCGCCTCGGTACCAACAGGCCACTTCGCCCGGTACAGCGCCATGTCGTCCTCGGTCCAGGGCAGGAACCCGCCGCTCTCGCGAGAGGCCTTGGCCTTGCCTGAGCGAAGACCGATGGTTGGATCATCGTCTTCGTCCAGATAGCGTTCGTCGATCATCCAGCGGATCATGCCGCGCAGCGCCGAAAGAAGATTGCCTGCCTGCGAGGGGGTCCTCGCCTTCATCTCCTCCTTGATGACTTTGCGCGTCATCACGGCAAATGGCTTCTCGCCATTCTCGTACAGCAGGCTCTCGATCAGTCCAGTCCGCTGCAGCCTGGTCGTGTCAGAGAGGCCGTCAAGGCCGACGCTGAGGTCGCCAAGCCAATGGTCGCTTTGCTTGTAAAGCGTCCAGTACCAGCGCAGGGTGTGAGGCTGCGGCGGCGTGGAGGGTAGTCTCGCACGCGGCTCGTTGCGTTGCTTCTGCGCGTTGACGTCATCAGTCGTATCGCCGTAAATCGCGATCTGCGAGACGATTGCCACATCGCACTCTTTGTCGAACTCTTCTGACCCGAATTCGGCCCTGATCCGGATCTTGGGAAGTCCGTTGCGAAGCTGAACATAGTAGCGCGTCTGTCCGCGTTGCGAGCGGTCGGCTCCGACGTATCGCCGTTCTGGTTGCTGAAGTGGATCGGGTTCGACACGGCGTTTACGCATCACTCCCCCAAGCGCTGCAACTGCAGCCTCATAGGCGGCGTCGAAGCCAGCCGTGCCATAGTCCCCGCTGATTCCGATCCGGCGACCCTTGCGGCTGACCTTGACGTACCAGCGCAACGCGCCTGATGCGGAATAGTCGAAATAGAGATACATCCGGCGATCCCCAGGCGCGCGGGGATCGGAGCGGTCGGTCTCAGGCATTGGTGTGCTCCGTGAGCCAATGCCTGGAGTCTACGAATCCTCGGATTCGGCATCAATGGCGAAAGGTGCGTTTCACCCGCTTTCGGTGCCATTGAGACGGCGCGCAAGTGCCTCGGACGGCGTCCAGATTTCGCCGAAATTGATCTTGGATTGGGAAGGCGATCGAGCGATCGACGTGAGTGCGATCCTGATCACGCCGTCCGTATCGACGATGACCTCAGCGGCATCAGTTTCCTTTGCCGCGCGGATCGCGCGTGAAATGTCTGCCTGTGTGACTCTGGCCGGTCGGCGGGGCATTGAGCATCTCCATGCGATCTGTGAGCGCCATTGGACGAATTTGGGCCGCCGGGCGCGAACGCCACGGCAGCGATCGCGAGCAAGAAACGCCGAAATGCACCATTCGAACAGTGCTCGGTTTCTGGGCGGCGAACATTTGGCGGGAAATGCGTGTGAAACGGACGGTCGGTGCCGAGTTCGACGATTGACGGCATCAGGCGCATTTGCGGCAGAGGCGCCTCCGACCGTGCTCGAACCGGCGCTAATAGCCCTTTGTCGTGGGTTTGACGCGGCCATCGTCGAGCAGGCGGCGATACATCCTGCGCAGTTCATCCACCGCAGTTCGGTCGAGCTCGCCTCGTCGCTGACGGTCGCGCAGAACAGCACGATCCTCCGCCGAGAGGGCGATCAGGAATCCCCAGCCTTCGCCCTTGTCCGGGAACAGCTCGACGATCCGCAGATCGATCCGCGCGGCCTCATCGTCGTCATGGGCTGCCTCGATCGGCTTGGCCTCGAGTTGTCTGCGAGACGTCCTGGGCAGATGGCTTGGGGATGATCGTGATCTGTTTTTATCTGTTTCTTTATAGGCAGGTCCCTTAGGGCCCCGCGGTGCTTCTTTATACGCAGGTCCCTTTTGGACCTGCGGAGCCGCAGGTCCCTTTCGGCCCTGCGGCGCTCCAGTATGTTTGTCCGGCACTGGCACGTCGCGGACGACATAGTCGATCTCACCGAACCGTTGTCCGTCGGCGAGGCGCTGCTGCTCGCGAGTGACGTAACCCGCGGAGATCAGTTCGCGGAAAATGCGTTGCAGCTTCTTGCGGCCGACCAGAAGCGTCCGTCCGATATGGTCGAGACGGACGCGCCACTTGTGTGGGCGTGACAGCAGGAAACCGAGCACGCCCTTGGCCTCGACCGAAAGCCGTTCGTCGGTAAACACGGCATTCGGCACGATCGTGAAATGCGCCCTGTGCTCGCGTCGAACGATGGTCAAGAGCGCGCTCCCAATTCGTCGGCTCTCGTCAGCGCAATCGACCGGGACCGAGATGCGGGAAGACCAACAGCGCGGCTCATGAGCGTTGCAGGATTGGAAGCGTTTATAGCCTCTCTCAGCCGCGGCGGCCGGAGAGCAGGGCAGCCGTATGCAAGAGGTTGCTGAAGGTCTTTGACCAGGGGCGGCTGCAGTGGAAGCCGATGAGGACTCGCCCGTGCACCACGCTCGGCCCATCCTAAGCCCGCTCGCCGGCCGGCAGGTTTGATCGCACGCCGATCGATAGTGCCTGCGGACGCGCTCTCGCCGGCTGCAGCTGGATCAGCTTCCGTAGAGGGGCGTGGTCGTTGGGAGGGAGCGTTGCGGTAGTGCATGAGAGAACATGCCACGGCAAACGCGAACGACCATCATGCCGATCCTGCGATCCGCTTCGACGAAGTTGCTCATATTCCGAACGGTGTATCGGTTATCCCCGGATGGAGAAGCCGCGTCCTTCAAGAGCAACCGTCGCTCGTCACCGGGGCGATCCCGTCTAGGTTCTGTACTCATAAATGGATTCCGTTAGCTGACGGACGGTGATTCACTCCCCTTAGGTGATTTGGGGGGTGAAATGGCGCGGTTTGACCTGAGCGATCGAGAATGGGCTTTGATCAAGCCCTTGCTGCCGAATAAGCCGCGCGGTGTCGGTCGGGTCGACGACCGGCGGGTTCTCAACGGCATCTTCTATGTGCTGCGGACAGGCTCGCCCTGGCGAGATCTTCCGGAACGCTATGGCCCTTACACGACGGTCTATAACCGCTTTAACCGCTGGGCCAAGGCAGGCGTTTGGGTCCAGATCTTCGAGGTGTTGGCAGCTCGCTCGCCGCAGTCGATGGCGCTGATCGACAGTTCTATCGTCCGCGCCCATCAGCACGCCGCTGGGGGTAAAAAGGGGGCGAGGATCACGCCATTGGCCGTTCTCGTGGAGGACTGAGCACCAAGATCAATGCGGTCGTCGACGAGAACGGACTGCCGGTCCGGCTGATGCTAACCCCGGGGCAGGCCCACGATCTGCGTGCTGCGCCATTTCTGCTCCAAGGGCTCAAATGCCGTGATGTTGTGGCCGACCGTGGTTACGACGCCGATGCCCTCCTGCACATGATCAGAGCCCACGGAGCTAGGGCTCATATTCCCTCCACCAGCCAGCGAGTGGTCCAACGCTCCGTCAGCCGCCGCATCTATCGCAAGCGAAATCTGGTTGAGCGCTTCTTCTGCAAGCTCAAGCATTTCAGGCGCATCGCGACCCGTTTCGACAAGCTCGCTCGCAACTTTCTCGCGGCAGTCGCACTCGGCTCAACCCGCCTCTGGGCCAGGGCTTATGAGTCCACGCCCTAGTCCACCGGGGCGAATTCTGTGCAGTCTCGGATCGCCAACGATAGCACGTTCATCGGTCGACGATCCGATTCCGCCAAACCCGCGCAGACGTACGCTATAGTACGAATAGTGCCATTCGGGGGATTGATCCACCTCACTAATTGTATTCGAGCAGCAACCAATGAAATTCGTGAGTGCCAGAGCGCACGTAGTCAAGACAAGCACTTACGACCGCCGATTCTACGCAGCGGAGAGGCGCTTTTATCTTGCCCTCTAACCCGCCCTTTATTCGGCCATCTCCTCCCCAGGCGGAATTGCGCTCAGACAGCGTGATATTGCAACGCGAGCGGCGCGTCTGAGGCAGCGTCTTTGTCGGATTTCAGATCGAGCCATTGGCATTCACGCGTAGCGTCTTGGCGATCAATCGACCAAAATCAGCGCAGTCGAACTGCATCGGCGATGCTCTTCGTCTGTAGATCCGATGCGGAAAGTCGGACGGAGCCGGTGCTTAGGCCCGCATACAAGTTGCCGATACGAATGGTCAAAGCCAACCGGCAGTCGGCGCCAAGTGGCCTGCAAAGATGCGCATCTCAGCTGTGAAGGGGAGGGCTGAAGCGTGCAACATCGCGCTATTCGGCCGTTCCGCTTTGGCTTCCGGCGTGCCAGCTTCGAGGTACCGCGCGTCGGCCAAGGCCCGCGAGGCTTGAGCCGCTTTCGCGGAGCAGCGTCAGAACACCCGCGATCCGGTACCACCGCGCCCGGCATCTTGCTGTTTCTCTCCGGGGGCGAGCAAGCAGAATGCTCGATCCCGGTCGTGGTATGGAACGTCATCTCAGGGCCGCCGAGGTGTGCCTCATCGTCTCTGGAGCGGCCGGCCTTTCGGTTGTCTTGCGCTTCAACGGGCCGGTATGCATGGAGCAATACCCGATCATGACCGAGTCCATTCCGCCTCATCCCTTCGATGACATGGAGGCACTGGCTTGGCTACGCTCACAGCCCGAGCTACACTTGACGGTCAGTGCCGCTGAGCTGGGACGCCAATGGGGCTGGAACAGGATGCGGACCAGTCGTCGCCTGAAAGCCTGGGAGAGAGCTGGCCTGATCCGTCGTAACGCCGAAGCGATCATTGTAACAGGCGCTAGCACGTCGACCGTTACGGCGCCCGTTACAGATCGGAGGGCGGTCATTACCGAGACCGCCGACATTACCGAAATGTCCGGAGCGCACGGCGCGTATCGTCCCACGACAGCGATCAAGCTCGCTGCTGTCATCGTGGCTCTGGCCCTGGCGTGTGTCTCGGCCGCCTTTTCCATCAACGGGCTAACAGCGATCTTTGCCGGCGCCTTCTGGCCCGTGATCATCATGGGAGCCGTGCTGGAGGCCGGAAAGCTGGTCGCGGTCGCCTGGCTCACCGAACATTGGAGCTCTGCTCCGCCCCTCCTGAGGCTCGCTTTCGTGTTGATGATTGGCGTGCTGATGGGTCTAAACGCCATCGGTGTGTTCGGCTTCCTCACCCGTGCCCATCTCGAGCATAGGGCATCAATAGACTTTGCCCTTGCCAACAGGATCGCAGATGTCGAGGCTCGCCTCGGGATACAGAGCCGAGTGGTTGCCGACATCGACCGACGCGTCGCCCAGATTGACGCGGCCATCGAGGAGGCGACGCGCATTGGCCGGCCGGTCGGAGCGATGACGCTCGCTGACCAGAAACGCCGCGAACGTGCCGACATCGTGGCTGAACGCCGGCGTGAGTCCCAGGCACTCGCCAATCTGCAGATCGAACAGGCGAATATTGACGCGCAGCGCAGGCGTGCCGAGGCTGAGGTCGGACCGGTACGATATCTCGCCGAGCTCCTCGGTATACCTGCAACCGACTTTGAACGAGCGGTCAAGCTGCTCACGCTGGCGCTCGTTGCCGTCCTTGATCCGATGGCAGTCGCGCTCCTTCTCGCTGCTGGCGTTCACGCGAGGCGAGGGGGGGGCATTCTGGCCCATGCTGAATGTCACAACCTGTTCCCAGAGGGAGAGGCGACCGGGACTGAGTGCGCGCCAGGCGGAACCAACGAAGGCCTGAGCAGGTCGTCTCCGACACAAATTGAGGGAGCGAAGCGCCTCTGCATCGCTCGGGCCTATGTATCGAGATCAAGAACGAAAACTCAGCAGGTCGCTGACGCGGCAACCGACTTCAGTGGCGAGCTCTACGCTTCGGCGATCTGGCGCGGCGCTCAACGTCGCGGCGGAATGGAGAAGTGACGGCCGGCGCGCTTCGGTGGGCCGGCGTCTTCAATGGCGAGTTGGTCTGGTGCCGATCAGGCGGCCGTGATCATCGTGCGGCGCTGCGGTGCAGACGTCTGAGCCGCCGCGCCCGAGGGTATCGACGCGAGCAGCGTTCGCGTATAGCCCTCGCGGGGCGTGTCGAAGATCTCGAAGACGGTGCCGTGCTCGACGATGCGGCCGCGATGCATGACCGAGACGGTGTGGGCGAGCTGACGCACCAGCGCCAGATCATGCGAGACGAACACATAGGTCAATCCGAGGCTCGCCTGCAGCGACAGCAGCACCTCGACGATGTCGGCCTGGACGGTGACATCGAGCGCCGAGGTCGGTTCGTCGAGCACGATCACATCCGGTCTCAGCACGAGCGCGCGGGCGATCGCCACGCGCTGGCGCTGGCCGCCCGACAGCGCGCCGGGCTTGCGCGCGAGCAGATGCTCGCCGAGACCGACATCGGCCAGCGCCTGCCGGACCTGCACGCTCCGAGCCTCCGCTGTGCCGATCTTGAACCGATCCAGCGGCTCGCGGACGAGGCGCGCGACGGTCCAGGTCGGGTCGAGCGAGGTGAACGGATTCTGGTAGATCAGCTGCAGGTGCCGCCATGCCGAACGTAAAGCCTCCGGCGAGCGGCCATTGAGCGTCTCGCCAGCGACCGCGATCGTGCCGCTGTCGGGCTGTTCGAGCCCGAGCAGCAGCCTGATCGTCGTTGTCTTGCCCGAGCCGGACTCGCCGACCAGCGCATGCGTGGTGCCGGCCGGCACGGTGAACGATACGCCGTCGACGGCCGTCAGTGTCCGGTCGCCGACGGTGAAGGTCTTGGTGACGGAGTGGACGGCGATCTTTGCGGCGGCGCCCTGTGCGAGGTTGCCGGTGCCGGAGGCGCGCAAGCTTGCGTAGCGGTCGGGATTAAGCGCCGGGGCGTCGGCGTGCAGCTTCCGCGCATAGGCCGAGGCCGGCGCGGAGGACACGGATGACGTCCGGCCGGCCTCCTGGACGATGCCGTCCTTCAGCACCACCAGCGCATCGGTCCGCTCGGCGGCGATCGCGAGGTCGTGGGTGATCAGCAGCAGGCTGATGTCGAGCTCGGCCTGCAATCGCGACAGCAGATCGAGGATGCGCTTCTGGATGGTGACGTCGAGCGCGGAGGTCGGCTCGTCCGCGACCAGCAAGGACGGCCGTGGCAGCACCGCGAGACCGATCAGCACCCTCTGCAGCATGCCGCCGGACAGCTGATGCGGATAGGACTCGATGACGCGCTGGGGATTGTCGAGCCCGACCTGCGCGAACGTCTCCAGGATACGCTGCTGCCGGACTCTTTGGTCCGGCTCGTCGAGCAGCGCGGCGGCCTCCAGCGCCTGGGCGCCGATCGTGCGTACCGGGTTCAGCGCGTTGCCGGGGTCCTGCGGCACGAAGCCGATGGCGCGGCCGCGCAGCGGCCGGAAGCGGCGCTCGGACAGCGCGAGCACATCCTGGCCGTCGAAGGCGACTCGACCGGTCGCCTGTCCGCCGCTCGGCAGCAGCCGCAGCACCGCGCGGGCGATCGTCGACTTGCCTGAGCCGGACTCGCCGATCAGCGCAAGGCTCCTCCCGCGGCCGAGCTCGAAGCTGACGCCGGACACGACCTGCTGTCCGCCATAGGACACGGACAGGCTATCCACGTGGAGCAGGGGAGAGGAGGGTTGCAACGCTGGCGCCTCGTGGGTGTCGCGGCTGAATGTGGCGCTCAGTCTGTCCGGCGAAGCCATCGGCTGATCCTGTTCAATGAGAGCACGGTCCCGATCGTGACGAACGCCGGCGCGTAGACCAGCCACGGCCATTTCAGATAGTCCTTGCCGATGGAGATCAGGAGGCCCCAGTCGGAGGCCGGCGGCGGGTCGCCATAACCGAGGAAGGCGAGGCTGGCGATCACCAGGATCGACAGGCCGAACTGCAACACCGCGAGCGGCAGCACCGAGCGCGAGGCGTTCGGCAGCACATGCCGCAACAGGATGTGCCAGCGCGAGCCGCCGAGCAGGAACGTAGCCTCGACGAACACCGCCTGCCGCGTCTTGATCACCTCCGAGCGCATCACGCGGGCGAACACCGCCACCGCCGAGATGCCGGTCGCGATCGCCGCGTTGGTCGTGTCGAAGCCGAGCGCGGTGACGATGATCACGGCGAGCAGGAAATGCGGGATCGCCAGCAGCACGTCGACGAGACGCGCCAGCACGATGTCGACCCAGCCGCCGAAGAAGCCGGAGAGCAGGCCGATCAGGCCGCCGGCAACGGCCGCGATGCCGACGGCGATCAGGGCGGAGCTCACCGACGACGCCGTGCCATGCACGACGCGGGCATAGAGGTCGCGGCCGAGATGGTCGGTGCCGAACCAATGCGCGGCGCTGGGACTGAGCAGCTTGTCGGCGGGGACGCCGTTGATGGGGCTGTGGCTTGCGAACAGGCCGGGCGCGACCGACCAGGCGATCACGAGCGCAATCACGGCGAAGGACAGCAGCACTGTCGGCGGGATCCTGAGAGCCGTCAGCCGGCTGGCCGCCGGCACGAATGCGGAGGAGGTGAGAAGGCTCATGGCGTCACCGCCTGCGGAGGCACGGCGGCCTCGTCCGCCGTGGTCGGGCGACGGCTGGCGGCACCGATCAGCTTCACGCGCGGGTCGAGCAGCGGATAGACGAGATCGGCGAGCAGGTTCACGAGCACGAACACCACGGCGGCGAGCGAGACCACCGCCTGCAGTACCGGCAGATCCTGCGTGCTCACCGAGCGCTGCACCAGGCTGCCGATGCCGGTGCGGCCGAACACCGTCTCGGTGATCAGCGAGCCGCCGAGCAGCTCCCCGAGCGTGAGCGCGATGATGGTGACGACCGGCAGCGACGACGGCTTGAGCAGATGCTTGAAGAACAGACGAAGAGGCCCGAGACCGCGGCTGCGGGCGACGGTGGCGTAGTCCTGCGCCCGCTCATGGTCGAGATTGGCGATCAGGACCTCCGCGATCTGCGCCGACACGGGAATGCCGAGCGCGACCGCGGCGAACAACGTCGCCCAGAAACTGTTCGGCGCGATCACCTTGAACAGGCCGAGCTGGAAGCCGAACAAATGGATCAGCACCAGGCCGATGACGAAATTGGGCACCGACAGGAACAGTGATGGAAAGCCGCGCATCAGTCCCTGGCCGTATCGCTTCGGCACGAACTGCGTGCCGTAAGCGATACCGCTTGCCAGCAGCAGCGCGACCGCGAACCCCGATGACGCGAGGATCAAGGTCGACGGCAGAACCTCGGCGATCAACGTCGTGACCGGCCGGCTGGAGCGCATCGACAGTCCGAAATCGCCGACCAAGAAGTGCGTCAGCGACGTCCAGAGCTGCACCAGCACCGGCTTGTCGAGACCCTGGGCTGCGATGATCTGCCGGATCTCGTCCTCGGTGAAGCCGTTCTGCGGATCGCGCAGCACGTTGGTGATGGGATCGCCGGGCAGGATGCTGACGACGACGAAGGTGAAGACGTAGGCCAGCAGGATGACGACGATGGCTTGGGCGAGCCGCCGTGCGGCAAAGCCGAGATAGGCGTTGCTCATGTGGCCTGCCTCCTCACCCGACCTGTCCGCAACGGCAGGCTACTCACCCTTCGTCGCCGTATAGTAGCTGGCATAGGCGATGCCGTTGTAGACCACGCCCTTGAGCCGCGGTGACTGCACGTAGATGCGCTGCACGATCTGCGTGCGCGGGATGAAATAGCCTTGCGTCAGCACGTAGCGCTGCAGCTCGTCGAGCAGCGGCGCGCGAATCTCGGTTGTGCCGGCGCTGGCGATCCTGTCGCGCAGCTCGTTGAGCTTGCCGTCGCTCTCGCCGAGCGCGAACCAGTTCTCGCCATTGTTGGCGTTGGTCAGGATGCTGGCCACGGTGCCGGCATCGATGAAGCTGCGGGTCACCTCATAGGCCGGGACCGCCGGGCCGCCGAACGCGACCTTCTCGCCGAAAGTGACGACGTCATAGGCGCGGATGAAGACCTTCCAGCCGACCTTGCCGAGCTGCTGGGCGATCAGCTCGTCGACCGGCTTTGCCGTCGCGAGGTACGGATTGGAGTAGAGCGTCAAGGTCAGCGGCTTGCCGTCCTTGCTGCGGACGCCATTGGCGCCCTTGACCCAGCCGGCCTCGTCGAGCAGCCTGCCGGCCTTGTCGGGATCGTAGGCCAAGAGCGCGCTCTGGTCGGTGGCGCCGGGCACGTTGCTCTGGATGAACGAGGTCGCGAGCTTCCACTCCGGCGTATAGACGGTGTCGATGATCTCCTGCCGGTTGATCGCGGCCTGCAACGCCTGGCGCACCTTGACGTCGTTGTAGGGTTCGAGCTTGGTGTTGATCGCCCAGCCGTTGACGAAGCCGAGATAGCGCGGCGTCGCCACGGTGAAGCCGGCGTCCTTGAGCGATTTCAGCTCCTGCGGAGAGGCGTTGTAGGCGACATCGGCCTGGCCGGACTGAACCGCGGCGACGCGCAGCGACTGCTCCGCGACCAGCTTGTAGGTGATCGAATCGAGGAAGGCAGGGCCGGTGTGGCCGACGGCCGCGGGGCCCCAATTGTAGTCCTTGCGCTTGACCAGCTTGACGAAGTCGCCTTCCTTCCAGGACTGGACCACGTAGGGGCCGCTGCCCGAGGTCTTGCCGAGATCGGCCTGCTGGCTGGCGGGCTGCGTCAGCGTTTTCGGCGAGATCAGGATCGAGCCGTGATAGCCGAGCGTCGGGATGAAGCCGAGCGTCGGCGCCTTGAACGACACCTTCACCGTGGCGGCATCGACCGCCTCGGCGCTTTTGTAGGTCTTCGGAAACAGGCCGATCGGGTTGATGCCTTCGTTCTTGCGGCCCGCATACCAGATGTCGAGATTGGCGACCACGGCGGCGGCGTCGAGCGGCGTGCCGTCGGAGAAGGTCACACCCTTCTTCAGGTGAAGAATAAATGAGGTGGCGTCCTCGTTCTGCTCCCAGCCCTCGGCGATCCAGGGACTGACCTTGCCGTCGGCATCGACATAGACGAGCTTGTCGGTGACGTGGCCCCAGATGTGGCCCTGGAAGCTCGAGATCGCGCTGTTGTTGGGGATCCAGGTGCTGCCCAGCGAGTCGATCAGGAAGACGATGTCGCCGCCGTTCTTCGGCGCGCTGGCGCTGCGCGCGACAGGAAGGTCCGTCACCGCCACCAGAGATGCTGCAGCGGCTGCAAACCCGCTCAGCAGCAAGCGGCGACGCGAAAGCGGGAACGAAGCAAGGCGTGAGATCATCGGGGCAGCCATCCGCATCAACCGAATTCAGAGGTTGCCTAGCAAAAGCGAAAACTTCGAATCTGACCATTCCAAAGTTTGCTTGAGACCGGCAACAAACCCCTCCGGATCGCCGGCGATTCAGTGCAGCTGTCACTCAGTTCGGCGCCTTGGCTTCGTTTCTGTCGTAGTCACGACGGCAAACGCCACCATGCTGATGACCACGTCGTCTGATATGCCGCGAATGACGAGCGCCGAGGGAAGCTGCGCTCCGA
Organism: Bradyrhizobium sp. SZCCHNS2022; assembly: GCF_032377575.1. Taxonomy (NCBI): domain Bacteria; kingdom Pseudomonadati; phylum Pseudomonadota; class Alphaproteobacteria; order Hyphomicrobiales; family Nitrobacteraceae; genus Bradyrhizobium; species Bradyrhizobium sp. SZCCHNS2022. The sequence continues at coordinate 1,536,307 of NZ_JAUHHZ010000001.1, forward strand.
CCGGAAAGCGCTGCAGCGACGATGACCTGTGCCGGATCCACTCACGGTATCTGCAAATCCATTGCAATCCGGTGGATACGCGACGAACGACTATTTGCTTCGGCGTGTCCGGTTCTGAAACAAACGATGCGCCGGCTCGCGATCTTTGAAGTTCCATTTCATTGACCGGAGAAAGGCGTGCGCCGATATTCACCGCCGTCATCGCACAACCACGGATCGCCAGATGAGAACCAGAACCGCAGCCCGTTGCCTGGTGCGCAAGCGCCGCGCCGGACGCTGCTTCTCGGCGGCGACCGGGGCCTGTTGCTGATCGCTGCAGCCGAACTCACCTCAATCAACGATTTGCAGATCCGACAGGAGCGCCGCTGCGCAAGGCGGCGAATGATCAATCATGCCGACAGCCTTTGTCATCGAAGTCTTCAACCGCACCGCGGGCATCGTCACCGCCGACGAGCGCGGCTTCAGCTTCTTCTCGTCCGAGCGCGCGTTCGACAGCCTGGAAGGGCAGTCCTTCACATCGGCGCGCGATGCCGAACGTGCCGCCCGTGCGCTCGTCGCCAGCAGCGGCGGACGCGTGCGCCGTGCCCGCCTCTGACTTTCCTATCGACATAAGGACCATCGCTCATGAGCTTCTACAGGGACTTCAACGACAAGCTCGCCATCCAGGCCTGGAACGGCGCCAAGCGCCAGCCCTACGAGACGATCGAGGTGAGGCAACTCGGTCCGACGATCGGCGCGGAGATCGGCGGGGTCGATCTCGCAAAGGACGTTTCCGATGTGCAGTTCGCGGAGATCCACCGCGCGCTCGACGAAAACCTGGCGATCGTGTTTCGTGATCAGGACATCTCCAAGGAGGACCACAAGCGCTTCGCGCGCCGCTTCGGCAAGTCGCTGCATCGGCACGAACTGGCGGCGACACGTTTCCGTCACGACGGGCCGTTCGACCCGGAATTCCTGTCGTGGAAGACGGATGCGAATTCGCGCTTCACCGCCGGCGACGGCTGGCACCCGGACGTCTCCTGCGATCCGAGCCCGATCGCAGTCTCGCTGCTGCGGGTGACGAAGACGCCGCCGCTCGGCGGCGACACGGCGTTTGCCAACATGTATCTCGCCTATGAATTCCTGTCGGATCCGATCAAGCAGCTGCTCGACGGCTTGACCGCGATCCATGACGGATCATTGGCCTGGACCGCCGGCTACGGCGCCAAGCCGGATCCCGGCAAGACCTATCCGCAATCGGAGCATCCGGTGGTCGTGACCCATCCGCGCACCGGCCGCAAATTCCTCTACGTCAACGCCTCCTTCACCTCGCACATCGTGCAGCTGACGCGGCGCGAGAGCGACGCGCTGCTGCAGCTCTTGTTCCGCCATGTCGAGAGCCAGCTCGCGCTGCAGACGCGGGTACAGTGGCGGCCCAACTCGCTGCTGGTCTGGGACAATTGGGCGAGCCAGCACCATGCCGTATGGGACTACTATCCCGAAGAGCGCTGGGGCGAGCGGGTGTCGGTGGTGACCGGCGAGAGCCCGCGGGCACGGCTCGATCTCAGCGAGGCCGCGGAGTAGGGCACTCGCGCCGCGGCGAGAGCGATCTCTCCCGCGGCGTCAGCCCGGGCCGAGATGAACCACGAGCAGGCGACAGATCGCGTCTTCGGCCAACTCGTCGGCGCGGTCGAGATAGATCGCCGCCTCGCTCGGAGCGCGAGCCTTTCCGCCTGCGCGGGGCGCCTGAGCCGGCAAAAGGCGTCGATCGCGCGCAGCAAGTCCGGCGATCGCACCAGGCTTTGCGCTGAGCTGTGATCCTGCGCGGCGAATACGAAGGCTGGACGCGGGCCCAGGTCGATGGCGAAGACCTGCGGAGCTGCGGCTGACATTGGCGGCGTCTGATGGTGCTGTTGGGCGGGAGCGCGCTGCAATACCGATAAGTTTAGGAGGACGGTGAATGTCGTCAATGAAATGGGACAGGCGAATTGCCGTGTGATCGTGCAACAATTTTCTGCTGGAGCGATCAGCACTCGAGTGCACGAGGACACGATGACCCGCAGAAGCTGGCCGCGATCATGTCATGCCAGCCATGTCCTGGGGTCGGAGGTGGAGCCCGGAAGAATACCACGGTCGCGAGCCTCCTCCTGCAGGCAAGCTCCCTCTACGCCAGGCCGTCCCGGAAGCAGGCGCGTTGCTATTTCCGGCATCGGCTTGTTCTGTCAGCCGGCGCCGCCCAAGCTCCATGCAATCGCATGAAACTGCCCGGAGACATCTCATGAGCCTGGTTGAGAGAAAGATCGAAGCGCTGCCCTTCGTACTCGCCGAGCTGAACTATCTGGCCCCGACACCGGCCAAGCCGCGCACCTACGCGTTCGATCCGCCGCCGGGTGAGCCGAAATCGACGGCGCTGCCGGAGCCGCACCGGGTGCCGGTGTTCGACGGCCGCCCGATCGCATCCTCGTTCTCGCTCGATCGCGAGGGCTTTGCGCTGGTGCGGCACCCGACCTTCGTGCGTGACTTCACCAATGAAAAGGAAGTCCGCTCCGTCTACTATCCGGCGGCCGAGGCGTTCATTCGCGCGACCTTGCGCGCCGATCGTGTCGTCATCTTCGATCACACCGTGCGCAAGCGCGTCCCCGGCGCCGCCGATGTCCGCGACGGCGGCCCGCGACAGCCGGCGACACGCGTTCATGTCGACCAGACTGTGGCATCAGGTGCAAACCGGGTGCGCGAGCATCTGGGTGACGAAGCCGATGCCCTGCTGCGCGGCCGGGTCCAGGTCATCAATCTCTGGCGCCCGATCATCGGTCCGCTGCGCGACAGTCCGCTCGCGATGTGCGATGCCACCACCGTCGCGCCTGAGGATCTCGTCGCCTCCGACCTGATCTATCCGAACCGCAACGGCGAGACCTATTCGGTCACGTACAATCCGGCGCATCGCTGGTTCTATTTTCCGGAGATGACGGTGGACGAGGCGCTGCTACTGAAATGCTACGATTCGGCGACCGACGGCCGCACCCGGTTCGGGCCGCATACTGCCTTCGTCGATCCGACCACGCCCGCGGATGCCGCGCCGCGCGAGAGCATCGAGCTAAGGACGCTGGTGTTCCATTACAATTGAGGATGCGTCGGGGAGCATGATGTTTCACGACGCGCCACTGCACGAGAAGCTTCGTCCATGACTTCGGGCATTTCTGAAATTGCCTCCGGACCGCTCGCAGGCGATGGTGAGGTGAATGCGTGCGCTGCAGCACGTCCAATCAAGGTTCTCTCATGAATGCCCACTCGTCCCTCGCTGTCGCCGAGCCGATCCGGCCGGTAGAGCCGGTCGTGCCGGAAGCAGCCGTCGCCGCGCCGATGGTCCGCTTCGAGGCGCTCTCCAAGACCTATCCCGCCTATCGCGACAAGCCTGCCGTCGCGGCGCTCAAGGAGATCGATTTCGCGATCGCGCGCGGCTCGATCACCGGCGTGATCGGGCGCTCCGGTGCCGGCAAGTCGAGTCTGGTGCGGCTGATCAACGGGCTGGAGAAGCCGAGCACGGGCCGCGTCATCGTCGACGGGCGCGAGATCTCGGCGCTGAGCGGGCAGCAGCTGCGGCTGGCGCAGCGCTCGATCGGAATGATCTTCCAGCACTTCAACCTGCTGTCCTCGCGCACCGCGGCCGACAACATCGCCCTGCCGCTCGAGGTCGCCGGCTGGACGAAGGCCGATATCCGGACCCGCGTCGGCGAACTGCTCGAGCTGGTCGACATCGCCGACAAGCACGACCGCTATCCGTCGGAGCTGTCCGGCGGGCAGAAGCAGCGCATCGGCATTGCGCGCGCGCTCGCGACGCGGCCGGACGTGCTGCTGTCGGACGAGGCGACCTCGGCGCTCGATCCGCAGACGACGCGCGCCATCCTCGATCTGCTCGCCAACATCAACCGCGAGCTCGGCGTCACGATCATTCTCATCACCCACGAGATGTCGGTGGTCCGCCAGCTCGCCAAGGAGGTCGTCGTGATCGATGACGGGCGCGTGGTCGAGCGCGGCCATGTCGCCGACATCTTCACCCATCCGAAGCACCCGACGACGCAGACCTTCCTGGCCGAAGCGCTCGGCGATGCCGTTCCGGTGTCGCTGGCGAGCCGGCTCGTGCAGGAGCCGACCGCGATCGGGCAGGCGGTCATTCGCGTGCAGGTGCGCGGCACCGATGCCGGCGACACCTTGGTCGCGCGGCTCGCCCGCGAGCTGTCGATCGACGTCGCGCTGCTGTCGGCGCGCATCGATGAGATCGGCGGTCAGCATGTCGGCTCGCTGATCCTCGGCATCCCCGGTGGCGAGGCTGCGGCGCGGCAGACGCTCGCTTATCTCTCTCAACAACAGTTCGCAGCGGAGCGTCTCGGCTATGTCGCCTGAGCTCATCAACCTGATCGTCCAGGCCACCGGCGAGAGCCTGTTCATGGTGTCGACCGCGGCCCTGGTCGCGACCGCCCTGGGTCTGCCGCTCGGCATCTTCCTGGCAACCAGCCGCAAGGGCGAGCTGTTCGCGGCTCCCGCCGTGAACGCAGCGCTCGGGGTCGTCGTCAATGCGACGCGTTCAACGCCCTTCATCATCCTCGTCGTCGCCATCATCCCGTTCACGCGTCTCGTGGCCGGCACCTCGATCGGTTCGGGTGCGGCGATCGTGCCGCTGACCGTCGCTGCGACGCCGTTCATCGCGCGGCTGGTCGAAGCGGCCATCCGCGAGGTCGATGCCGGCCTGATCGAGACCGCGTCATCGTTCGGCGCGACGCCGCTGCAGATCGTGTTCAAGGTGCTGATCCCGGAGGCGCTGCCGGGCCTGGTGCTGGCCTTGACGCTCGCGGTGGTCAGCCTGCTCGGCTACTCCGCGATGGTCGGCGCTGTCGGTGGTGGCGGCCTCGGCGATCTCGGCATCCGCTATGGCTATCAGCGATTCATGCCGGAAATGATGCTGGCCGTGGTGGTCGTGCTGATCGCGCTGGTGCAGACGGTGCAGACCATCGGCGACCATCTTGCGCGCCGGCTCAACCGCCGCTTGCGGCAGCGCTGAGCTGACGCGGATACGGGTTCAATCGACGCAGCCGAGCAGGAGGAAACGACCATGAACGAGATCGTCGAACGGCCCAGGAAGTTTGCGCTGGTCGAGCGCGCGCCCGCAGCCACCTTCGAGGAGGAGCGGCTACATCGCAAGCAGCGGCTTGCCGCGACCTTCCGCCTGTTTGCGCGTTACGGCTTCGATCAGGGTCTGGCTGGCCACGTCACGGTGCGCGATCCGGAGTTGCCGGACCGGTTCTGGATCAATCCGCTGTCAACGCATTTCAGCCAGATCAAGGTCTCCGACCTGCAGCTCGTCGACCACGACGGCAACATCCTGATCGGCAACAAGCCGATCAATCAGGCCGGCTTCGTCATCCATTCTGCGATCCACGCCGCGCATCCCCAGGTGATCGCCGCCGCGCATACGCATTCGACCTATGGCAAGGCGTTCTCCGCGCTGGGCCGGCTGCTCGATCCGCTGACGCAGGATTCCTGTGCCTTCTACGACGACCACGTGCTGTTCGACCCTTTCACCGGCGTTGTGCTCGATGCCGAGGAGGGCAAGAAGATCGCGGCTGCGCTCGGCACCAAGAAGGCCGCGATCCTGCAGAATCACGGCCTGCTGACGGTCGGCCCGACCATCGAGGCGACGGCTTGGTGGTACATCGCGATGGACAATGCCGCGCGGACGCAATTGCTGGCCGAGGCGGCGGGACCGACCAAGCCGATCCCGCACGAGATCGCCAAGCACACGGCGGGGCAGGTCGGCACCCACAAGGGCGGTTATTTCAGCTTCCAGCCGCTGTGGGACTGGATCACGGCGCAAGAGCCGGACCTGTTCAACTGAGTTGAGCGCCGTAGCCCGCATGAGCGCCAGCGACATGCGGGTTCTCCTCGGCGGCTCGTGTGACCCCGGATGTCGCTTGGCTCATCCGGGCTACGCGGGGAGAGAACAAATCGATCGGCAAGGAGCCGAATAAAGAACATTCGTACACAAACATTGATGTCGGAAGCGCGTCCATTGTTTTGTTCGCAGCTGCGATTGATCCTTTGCGGCGCCAGGGCTAGTCACCAGCGGAACTTGTTTGTTTGGTTGGAGACTTGAATGTTACGTCCCGTTGTTGCGCTTGCCGCCTTACTGTCCCTCGCGCTTCCCGCGCAGGCCGAAACCATCCGGGTCGGTGTCACCGCTGGCCCGCATGCCGAGATCATCGATGTCGTGAAGAAGGTCGCGGCCGAGCGTGGGCTCGACATCAAGGTCGTCGAATTCACCGACTACGTGATCCCGAACCAGGCGCTGGCGCTGAAGGATCTGGAGGCGAACTCGTTCCAGCACGAGCCCTATTTGAAGAACCAGATCTCCAAGACCGGCTGGAAGATCGTCAAGGTCGCCACCACCATCGCTTCGCCTCAGGGCGTCTACTCGCAGAAGTACAAGACGCTGGCGGAGCTTCCCGAAGGCGCCAAGGTCGCGATTGCCAATGATCCCTCGAACGGCGCGCGCGGGCTGATGATCCTGGCGCTGCATGGCGTGATCAAGCTGAAGGATCCCACCAATGTCGCCGCGACGGTCGCCGACATCACCGACAATCCCAAGAAGCTGAAATTCGTCGAGCTCGACGCCGCGCAGCTGCCGCGCGCGCTGGCCGACGTCGACCTGGTCTCGATCAACAACAACTACGCGGTGCAGGCCGGGCTCAATCCCGCCAAGGACGCGATCGCGCGCGAGAATGCGGAAGGGCCGTGGGTCAACATCCTCGCGGTGCGCGAGGAGGACAAGGACAAGCCCTGGGTCAAGCAGTTGATCGAGGCGTACCACTCGGAGCCGGTCAAGGCGTTCCTCGATACGCGCTTCAAGGGCACCTATATCGCGACCTGGTGATCTCCGGCTGCGGCCAGCGCCGGCGCATCGACCGGCGGCACGGTGATCGGGCGGGCCTGCAACAGCCGGTCGGCCAGATCGGCGCATTGGCTGCGAATATCGGGGATCGCGATGATCTCCCAGAAAGCGGCGCGCGTCAGCGGGCCGATCGCGAACAGCCGCTGCGATGGCGTGCCATCGGCGCCGACGATGGCGCAATCAGCGGTGACCTCGATACCGATCCGCAAGGCGTCGCAGCGCGCCAGCCCCTGGTCGAACAGGCTGCGGACTGCTGGATTGGCGGTGGCGCGAGGATCTTTGACGATGCCTGTGCAGTCGATCACGGCGCCGGCCTCGAGCGTCTCGATTTCGCTCCGGCCGCGCCGGCGATAATGCGCGCGAGCGCCTTGCGTGCCGCCGTCGATCTTGACGAGCTTGGCGGCGGCAACTTGGAGCTGGCCGTCCGCGATCGCGCGTGCGATCCGCTCCTCGACCTCGGGCGCCATGCGGTGGCGATGCACGTCCCACCACGCCCGCGCATGTTCCAGGAAGCTGCGCTTGGACGCCGGCGGCAGGTCCTGCCACAGCCGGTGGCTGAACGGCCTCACGGCATCGATGACGGCGCGCCAGTCGCCGCCCTCGGCGATGTGGGCGGCAATCCGTTGCCTGAACCAGCGCAGCAGAACGCTGCCTCGCGCGCCGAACGGAACCTCGTCTTCGCTGATCCTGCAGGGAGCAATGCGCCGATGTCCCCTCGCCATCAGGCCGCGGCGCGAGATCGCGAGGATCTGGCCGCGATGGCCCTCGCGCAACAGCGACAGCACGTAGTCCGCCATCGTCAGGCCCGCGCCGAGAATGAGCACCGCCGAGTCGCGGCTGAAGCCGGGAACGGACGGGTTGATCCAGGGATCGGCATGCCAGGCCGAGCGCGGGATCGCGGCATCATGGCCCGTGGCGAACACTGCGACGTCGCCGAGCTGGCGCGTGCCGTTGGCGAGGCTGACGGTGACGCCGTCGCGACCTTCGCTGACCGCCACACATTCGCCCTGGATGATGGCGAGCCGCTGCGCACCGCCCTCGGTCGCAAGGAACGGCGCGATCAGGCTAGCGATGTAGTCGCCATAGAGCCGGCGAGGCACGAAGCAGAACGGATCGGGGCAGAGCTGAAGGCCATGCTCATGGGTCGATAGCCAGCGCCAGAAATGGTCGGGATCATCCGGCAGCGCGCTCATGTTGGCGGCGCGCACGTTGAGCAAATGATCGGCATTTCCGGTGTGATAGGCGAGCCCGCGGCCGACCTCCGAACGCTTCTCGATCAGGGTGACGCGGATATCAGACTCAAGGCGTTGCAGCAGTTGATAGGCCAGAAGCACGCCGGATGCGCCGCCGCCAACGATGATGATGTGTCGTTCCGGAAAACGGCTCATGCAGAGATGCCTTTTCTCTCGCGCGCGGGCGGTGCGTAACGTTCATAATCTAGCACGGAAACCGGCGGCCGGCTTCGGAAAGACAAATCTTCCAAGTCTCGGCATGTTCCGGTCGAATTTGTTCCAGGAAAGTGCGGATTGTTGTCGCAAGTATGTCGTCATGAACGATGGCACATGAGAATTGTCATAAGCGCCGACTGGAAGGCCGGGCGACGATAGGGCCGGGAACGCGCGACCGAATTCTTCTCCGATCACGGATCGCGGCGAGAACAGAGCGTTCGAAAATCGCGCAATTCTGAAATTGCCAGCGGCGATGTGCTGGATGACCATGGCTGCGCATGTGCGTCGTTTGCGCGCAGGGCTGCGGAGTTCGGACCATGATTGCGCGGGTGATGCCGGCAGAACTAACGGGAGCGCGGGCCTTGCGGGTGGCGCGTCGGGTCGCCTCGTGACGGGTAACGTGACTGATCCACTCATGCTCACCGCAGATGTGCTCGTGATCGGTGGCGGCATGGCCGGCGCCTGGGCTGCGATCTCGGCCGCGCGTGCCGGCGCGCGGGTGATCCTGGTCGACAAGGGCCATTGCGGCACCAGCGGCGTCACGGCCGCGGCGGGCCCGGGCCATTGGTGGGTGCCGCCTGGTGCGCGCGAGCAGGCCGTGGGTCAGCGTGTCGCCGCCGGGCTCGGGCTCGGCGAAGCCGCCTGGATGCATGCGATCATCGACGAGACCTGGCGCACGCTGCCGACGCTCGCGAGCCACTATGCGTTCGGCATCGACGATGACGGAGAGACCAATTATCGCGCCGTTCGTGGCCCCGAATATATGCGGGCGCTGCGTACCCTTGTGCGGGAGAGTGGCGTCACCATCCTCGATCATTCGCCGGTGCTGGAGCTGCTCGCGCGCGGCGACGGCACGATCGGCGGCGCACGAGGCCTTCGTCGGCAGGACGGCAATCGACCCTATCAGATCGCCGCAGGCGCAACCGTGCTGGCGGCCGGCGGCACCAGCTTCCTGTCGCACCTCCTGGGATCGCGCACCAACACCGGCGACGGTTATCTGCTCGCGGCCGAAGCCGGCGCGGATCTCTCGGGCATGGAGTTCACTGCGGCCTACACGATCGCGCCGGCGCATTCGACGATGACGCGCAGCATGGCCTATGCGTTCGCGACCTATTACGACGCTGACGGCCGCGAGCTCGATCTGCCGTTCGGACCGCAGCAGACGATCGGGCTGGCTAGGGCGTTGCTCGCGGGTCCCGTGTTCTGCTCGCTGCATCGGCTGCCCAGCGACATCAAGGCCCGGCTGCACACGATCTCGCCGAACGTACCGCTGGTGTTCGATCGCTGGGGCATCGATCCCTGGCGCGATCGCTTCGAGGTAGCGCTGCACAATGACGGCACCATACGCGGGCTCGGCGGTGTCAGGGTCGACGATGTCGATGGCCGCACGTCGGTGCCGGGGCTGTTCGTCGCCGGCGACAATGGCTCGCGCGAGAAGGTGGCCGGTGCGATCTCCGGCGGCGGCAACATCAATTCGGCCTGGGCGCTGACCTCGGGCGTCCGCGCGGGGCAGGCCGCCGCGCGGCTGTCGCGCAGCATCGGTGCAAAAGCCTCGACCTTGACGCCGCTCGGGCAGGCCGGCCTGCGGCCGCACTTGCGGACCCGTGCGCTCGATCACGACGCCATCAGGGCCGGCGTCCGCGCCGAGATGCATCCCTTCGACAAGACCCTGTTCCGCAAGGAGTCGACGCTGGCGGCGTCGCAGCGCGCGCTCGATGGTCTCTGGCGCGAGATCTCCGACCATGCGGGCGGCGATGTCATGCGCTCGCGCGAGACGGCGGCACTGGTCGCCACGGCACGCTGGTCGGTCGCGACCGCGCGCCGCCGGACCGAGAGCAGGGGCCTGCATCGCAGGATCGATCATCCCGGCCTCGACCCAAGCCTCGCGGTGCGCCTCGTCAGCCGTGGTCTCGATCGCGTCGAGATCGCAGCCGACATGCGCCGCACGGCGGACGCTCCGATCGAGTTGGAAGCCGCGTCATGATCGAGCTCATTCTTGCCGATCGCTGCACCGATTGCGGCGCCTGCGTCGACGTGTGCCCCACCAACGTGCTCGACCGCGCGGCGTCGGGACCGCCCTTGCTGGCACGGGTCGAGGATTGCCAGACCTGCTTCATGTGCGAGCTGTATTGCCGCGCCGATGCGATCTATGTCGCGCCGGATTGCGACCGCCGCGTCGCGATCACGCCGGCGGAGGTATTGGCCTCGGGGCGTCTCGGTCAATATCGCAAACATTCCGGCTGGGACGAATGGGCCGGCCAGTTTCCCAACGAGCAATGGCTGATGGAGACGGTGTTTCGCCGGGCCGGCGAGGCCGCGCGCGCAGCCGAGACCGACGACAAGAGGACAGCATGACCATCATCTCCCACCGGCCGGGCGCCCTGGTCGGTCTCGACGGCTTTCCGGGACCGGCCGACCGGCCGGACAGCCCGTTGTCGCAAGCGCTGCAACAGCCGCTATTGCTCGGCCTGTTCCTGCCGATCCAGGCCGGCGGCTGGAGCGCCTCGAACTTGCCGCGCACCACGTCATGGCATTTCGACTACAACCGCGACCTGGTGCTGACTGCTGAGAATCTCGGCTTCGATCTGGTGTTCGCGCTGTCGCAATGGCTGCCGAAGGGCGGCTATGGCGGTGTGTTCACGGGCGAGGCGCTCGACTCCTTCATGACCACGGCCGCGTTGACGAGCCTGACCAGGCGCATCATCCTGATCTCGACGATCCACGTGCTCTACGGTCCCATGCACCCGCTGCATCTGGCGAAATACGGCGCCACGCTCGACCACATTTCCAATGGCCGCTGGGGCATCAATGTCGTCACCGGCCACCGTGCCGCCGAGCACGAGGCGTTCGGCTGGAGCCGGATCGATCACGACCGCCGCTATGAGCTCGCGGCCGAGTTTCTCGAAGTGCTGCAGCGACTGTGGGGCGACAGCGAGAACTACTCGTTCTCCGGCCAGTCGTCCTGGAAGCTCAACGGCGCTTTCGTGACGCCGAAGCCGCGCTTCGGCCGGCCGGTGCTGGTCAACGCCACCGGCTCGGATGCCGGCGTCGCCTTTGCCGCGCGCTATTCCGACATCGTTTTCATCACGAGCCCGGCAGGCTCGAGCTTTGAGAGCGCGATCCCTGCGCTGCCCGCGCATACGGCGCGGGTCAAGCAGGCGGCGCGCGACATCGGCCGCGAGGTGCGGACGTTGCTCAATCCGATGGTGATCTGCCGCGAGACCGAGCGCGAGACCTGGGCCTATCACGACGCGATCGTCGCCCATGCCGACCCGGTCGGCGACTTCCACCGGCTCGACAGCGACGCCCATGCCTGGCGCGGCCGCGTCGGCGTCGATGCGCCGAAGCGCCGGGCGATCGGCGGCAACATCGAGGTGATCGGCACGCCCGAGCAGGTGGTCGAGCAGTTCGTGCAGTTGAAGAAGGCCGGCGTCGACGGCCTGCAGCTGTCGTTCTACGACTTCAAGCCGGATCTCGACTTCTTCGGCCGCCGCGTGCTGCCGCTGATGGAGCAGGCGGGTTTGCGCCAACCGGTGATTGATCCCACCACGGCCCAGGCGGCGGAGTAACTGGGCCTTTCGACATCGCACGCATGATCCGTCGGGGGATTGCCGTCGTCCTCCGGGTCGGCTTTGCTAGGTGCCGACGCGCACGCAACTATCGAACATCGGCCGTGACAATGGCGGACCGGCCGGCATGGGGACTGAGGCAATGACGATCATCGAAACGAGGGCACCGACGACTCCGAGCGACGACATCACCGCAGCGCTGCGCAAACGCTACGGCGCGGACATCCCCGCAATCGCTTCCGGTGCCGACGACATCCTCGGCCATCTCCTGGCGCACCGCTCGATCCGCAGCTATCGCCCCGATCCGGTGCCGCCGCACACCGTGGAGACGCTGGTGGCTGCGGCGCAGTCCGCGGCGTCGTCGTCGAACCTGCAGACCTGGAGCGTCGTCGCGGTCGAGGACCCCGCGCGCAAGCAGCGCCTGTCGGAGTTCGTGGGCAACCAGAAGCATGTCCGCGAGGCGCCGCTGTTCCTGGTCTGGCTCGCCGATCTGTCGCGGGCCGAGCGGCTGGCGCGGCGGGAAGGGCGCCCCGATGATGGCATCCATTTTTTGGAGACGCTGTTCGTCGCGATCATCGACGCAGCTCTCGCTGCGCAGAATGCCGTCGTCGCGCTCGAGGCGCTCGGCCTCGGCTCGGTCTATATCGGCGCGATCCGCAACCGGCCGCAGGCGGTGGCTGAGGAGCTCGGCCTGCCGCCGAATGTGCTCGCCGTGTTCGGCCTCTGCGTCGGCTATGCCGATCTCGCGGCCGGCGAGGACGTCAAACCGCGCCTGCGCCAGAGCGTGGTTCTGCATCGCGAGCGCTATGCGCCGACCGATGAGATCCACGGCATCGCCGCCTATGACGAGACTTTGCGCGCGTTCCAGACCAGCCAGGGCGTGGCGCCGGTCGGCTGGCGGGACACGGTGCTCAACCGGCTCGGTTCGGCGAAGGCGCTCAACGGCCGCGACAGACTGACCGAAGCGCTGCGCGCGCTCGGCTTCGGATTGAAGTAGCTACGGGCGGTAGATGTTGGCGGCGGCCCGGGACGGGCCGCCGTAATCGATCACTTCATGTAGTCGGGCAGGGTGAAGCCGTCATAGAAGCGGTCCGCGAGGATGGCGGCCTTGAAGCCCGGTGACTTGTAGCCGTCCACGATGTCCTTGGCCCAGGCGGTCTCGGCATTACCGCGCTTGACGGCGACCACGTTGATGTAGGGCGTGGTCATCTTCTCCAGCGCGAACGCATTGGTCAGCTTCAGGCCGCTGAAGATCGCAAAATTGCCCTGGATGGCGGCGAAGTCGACATCGTCGAGCGCGCGCGGCGCCTGTGCCGCCTCGAGCGGGACGATCTTGATGCCGCCCGGGTTTTTGATGACGTCGAGCTCGGTGACGTCGATCGGCTTGGAGTCGCGGATCTCGATCAGGCCGAGATCGCGCAGGATCCACAGCGCGCGCTGCAGGTTGACCGGATCGTTGGGGACCGCGATCTTGGTGCCGAGCGGATGCTTCTTGGAATAGATCCCCATCGGCGGTGTCGGCACGTGTACGATGCCGGTGAGGTCGGTGCTCTGCCGCTCATTGTAGGAGTTCAGGAAGATCATGTGCTGCATGACATTGGCGTCGATCTCGCTCTTGAACACGGCATTGTTGGCCTCGAGGCCGGTCGAGAATTCGACGTAGCGGATCTGGTAGCCCTTCTTCTGCAATTCGGGTGCGACGCCGATCTTGAACTCGTCGATGTAAGGGCCCGGGACGAAGCCGACCTTCAACTCCTTCTTCTCGGAGGCTTGCGCCAGTGCGCCGCCGCCGATGGCGATCGAGAGGACGGAGGCGGCGATCAGGCCGATGAAATGCGATCTGGTGATGTGATGCATGTGACTTCCAAGGCTTGATAAGGCTTGAACCAAACGAAAGGCGGCGCGGGCGCCTTGATTGGCGTCCGCGCCGCCCGTGAAACGGCGCTCAGGCGATCGCCTGGACCGGATGGCTGTAGAGACTGGCGGGTCGATCCAGCCCGTAATGCTCGCGCAAGGTCGTTCCGGTGTACTCTGTGCGGAACAGGCCGCGCTTGCGCAGGAGCGGCACGACGTGCTCGGCGAACAGATCGAATCCGCCGGGCAGCCAGGGCGGCATCACATTGAAGCCATCCGCGGCGCCGTTCTCGAACCAGGTTTGGATGTTGTCGGCGATCTTCTCCGGCGTGCCGGCGATCACCCAATGGCCGCGGGCGCCGGCGAGGCGCTGGATGAGCTGGCGGATGGTCGGCTGCTCGCGGTCGACAATGTCGACGACGAGCTTGAAGCGGCTGGCGACGCCGCGCGCGCCGTCGGTCTCGATCAAATGACGCGGGAACGGCCCGTCGAGATCGAAGCCTGAGAGATCGAGCCCAAGCATCTGGCGCAGTTGCACCAGCGAGTATTCCGGCTGGATGAGATCGTTGAACTCCTCCTGCAGCCGGTCGGCCTCGGCCTGGGTCGAGCCGATGAACGGGCTGATGCCGGGCAGGATCTTGACGTGGTCGGGATTGCGATCGAGCGCGCGCGCCTGGCGCTTGATGTCGGCGTAAAACTCCTGCGCGCTGGCAAGCGTCTGATGTGCGGTGAAGATCGCTTCCGCAAAGCGCGCTGCGAAGGCGCGGCCGTCCTCGGACGAGCCGGCCTGGACATAGACCGGCCGGCCCTGCGGCGAGCGCGGCACGTTCAGCGGCCCGCGCACGCGGAAGTATTTGCCGACATGATTGAGCGGATGGACCTTGTCGGTGTCCGCAAAGATGCCGGACGCGGGATCATTGACCACGGCGTTGTCCTCCCAGCTGTCCCACAGCGCGGTGACGACGTCGAGGAACTCCTTGGCACGCTCGTAGCGCTCGTGGTGCGGGGGATGCTCCGGCAGGCCGAAATTCTGCGCTGCCTGCGCCGCGCTGGTCGTGACGATGTTCCAGCCCGCGCGGCCGCCGCTGAGGTGGTCGAGCGAGGCGAACAGGCGGGCGAGATTATAGGGCTCGTGATAGGTCGTGGATGCCGTGCCGATCAGGCCGATATGGCTGGTGGCGGCGGCGATCGCCGACAGCCAGGTGATCGGCTCGAAGCGGAAGCGCTGAGCGTAGCGCACATTGTCGGCCAGCGCCGGACCGTCGGCAAAGAAGATCGCGTCGAACTTGGCATGCTCCGCCGTTCGCGCCAGCTGCTGGTAGTAGCCGATGTCGAGCGCGCGGCTGGCGGATGATCCCTTGTAGCGCCATGCCGCCTCGTGATGGCCGCCCGGATAGATGAAGAGATTGAGGTTCAGTTGACGACGCTGGCTCATGGGGCGCTCGTGGGCTGGATTGTCGGGAGAGGCGAAGCGATCGCTTGGAGAATGGCTATCGCGGCGTGTCGGTCACAACGCGGCTCGGCGATTGCGGCCACCGCAGGCGTCGCGCGAGCTCGACGGCAACACGGCCGATGCCTGCGCCGAGATCGCGACCGCGCAGGTGAAGCTCGTGAAGCAGCGGCCTCTCGGCGGGCGTGCTGTCGCGGAGCACATCGCTGCGACCCGTGGGCGGATCCTGGTGCAGGCTGATCATGGCGAGAGGGTCGAACATCACGGCATCCGTCGAGGCGCGACCGTCACGGCATCGTTGATGCCGGCCGCGCGAATGCGAAAATCTAGCTTTTGTAGGACGATGCTGTCGATGAAATGGATTTGCATTGTTGTCCGCGGCACGAGCATGAATCCGTCGTGCTCATCAGCAACCGGGGATCGCCATTTCGATCGCCCGTTCCAGCAGATCCACGTCTGCTCAGGAGGTCTGCAGGTTCGGTCCGCCGACCTTGTTGCGGAGCGTGGCCTGGGTGACGACGCTGTTGGGCGGAACATCATGCGTCAACCAGACATTGCCGCCGATCGTCGATCCCTGGCCGATCGTGATGCGGCCGAGGATGGTGGCGCCGGCATAGATCACGACGTCGTCCTCGACGATCGGATGACGGGCGTCGCCCTTGATCAGCGTGCCGTCCTCCTCGGTCGGGAAGTGACGGGCGCCCAGCGTGACCGCCTGGTAGATCCGGACATTGTCGCCGATTACGGCCGTCTCGCCGATGACGACGCCGGTGCCGTGATCGATGAAGAAGCCGGAGCCGATGCGGGCCCCCGGATGGATGTCGATGCCGGTCCTGGTATGGGCGATCTCGGCGATCAGCCGCGACACTAGGCGTGCACCGAGACCGTAGAGAAGGTGGGCGAGGCGATGATGGATGATCGCCGTCATGCCGGGATAGCCGATCAGGATTTCCGGAAAGCTCTTGGCGGCGGGATCGCCGACGAAGGCGGCGCGCAAATCGCTGATCAGGATGCCGCGCAGCGCGGGCAATTCTTTCGCGAAGCTGTGGGTCAGTTCCATTGCCTCGGGCTGACGAAATCCAGGGATGAGCTCGTCGCCGACGAACAAGGCGGCGCGGTGGATCTGGTCGGACAGCAGGTCGAGGCCGACGCTCAGCCGGTGGCCGACGAAATAGTCGATGTTCTCGCTATCAAGGTCGTACTGGCCATAGTGTCGCGGAAACAGCGCCTCGGTCAGGGCGGCGACGACCTGCGCCAGCTTCTCGCGCGAGGGCGGCCGGTGGATGACACCGTCCTTCCGGACGCTGTGGGTTTCCTCGCGCGACACGCGCAGCTCCGCCACCAGCCGATCGAGGCCCCAGCGTTCGCCCGCCGGGGCCGGCGTCTCTGCGCCGGAGCCTGGACGATGTCTCATACCGTCTCCCCCATGCTGCGCCGTCACCGCACATGCGCCGGCGGTACGCCGACCTCGGCGAGCAGGTCGAGATCGGCATTGCGGTCGACCTCGACATACTGCTCGTTCCAGTACAGCAGGCTGGACAGCCGCGGCGCCAGCTCGATCGTGTCGGGACGGCCGACGATGATCGCATGGTCGTAGCGCTCGATGATCTCGTCGACCTCGCAGGCGATCGCCGCCTGCGCATGCTGCAGCAGCGGCACACCGGCCGCATGGCGCGACCACTCGACGCCCTCGAATTTCTGCCGTCCGGCGAGATGCGGACTGCTGAAGCGGTCGGCGAGCGTGAGCTGGTCGGAACTGAGAACGTTGATGCCGAACCAGCCGTCACGGACAATCAGGGGAAAGGCCGACGTTTGCTGGCCGAGATTGATCATCAGCCGCGGCGGCTCGACCGAGAGCGAGACCAGCGACGCCGTGGTCACGCCGGTGATGTCGTCGCCGCGCCCGGCGGTCACGATGCTGACGCCGGCGGCGACGCGGCGCAGCGCCGAGTAGAAGTGCGGGGGAGTGGACGCCGTCAGGAGATGCAGTCCATGCTTGCTCATCCGTCGCCTCCTTCGCAGGGCACGCGCGCGCCGGTCAGAAGAATCCCTTGGCCGGAAGCGGCGTGCCGTTGATCAGATATTGTCCGATCGCCCGCTCCTTGTAGGTGACCGGATTGTGTGACGACAGCGTGCGCGCATTGCGCCAGTGGCGGTCGAAATTGGTGGCCTTCTTGGTCGACGACGCGCCGCCGACGTCGAAGATCAGCCCGCCATTGCGGATGGCGGCATCGTCGGCGATGATCTTGGCTTGCGCCGACAGCAGTGCGGCCCGATGCGCGAGCGCCTCGGCGTCGGCGCGGCCCGCATCGAACGCGTCGGTGGCGGCATCGAGCGCCTCGGCGGCGACGAGCACCACCGTTTCCGCGGCGTGCGCGGACGCCGCGATCTGGCCGATCGTCTGCTGCAGCAGCGGGTCCTCGGTCGGCTTCTCATGCGGTGCGTAGTAGAAGGTACGCTTGCGCGAGCGGACCAACGCGATGGCATCGCGCAGGGCCGCGCGGCTGATGCCGGCCACGGCCGCGGTCAGGAACAGCTGCGCGAACGTGTTGGAGTAGGGCACGCCGTAGCCGATGTCGGGCGCGTCGAACACGATCTCCTGCCGCTTGACCCGGACATTGCGGAAATGCGTGGTGCCGGTCGCGGTGAGCCGCTGGCCCATGCCGTCCCAGTCGTCGATCAGCTCGATGCCGGCGCGATCGAGCGGCAGGATGGTCGCGCCGGGACGTCCGTCCGGATCGGCGGCGCGCACCAGGACCAGGTCGGAATAGAGCGTCCCGGTGCTGTAGTACTTGGTTCCGTTCAGCAGATAATCGTCGCCATCGGGTGTGAAGGTGGTGTTCGGCGTGATGTTGCCGACCTGGGGGCTGTCGAGCTCCGTGGTCGCGAGGCCGATGATCGCGCCAGCCGCGACGCGCTGCTGCCACTCCCGCGCCTGGTCGTCGCGGGGAATGCGGACCAGACGCTCGACCACGCTGAAATGATTGCGCAGGATATGCGCGACATTGGCGTCAGCCTCGGCAAGCCGGATCACGATCTCGAACAGGCCGCGGATCGTGCTTCCGGCACCGCCGGCGGCCACGGGCAGGCGCAGTGCGCCGAGCCGCGCCTGCTTGATCAGCGCGATCTGCTGGTGCGGCAGGATGCGCTCGCGCTCCCGCTCCGACTCATCATCCGCGATGGCGGCGAGCAGCTGATCGATCGTCTCCGCTGCCAACAGCAGCGGCGCGTCGGCGATGAGGGTCTTGGTCGAGACCGGCTTGTTCATGACGAGTCCAGATGGAATGGAACGATGGATGCTCAGCGCTGCGGCGCCGGGTCCTCGATCGAAGCGAGGTGATCGGCAACCTTGACCGGCTCAGGCAGCACCTTGCGCTCGACCAGCCAGTCGGCGGCCTTCTGCAGGTCGGTGACGAACTGCTTGTCGTTGACCGAGAAATAACGGTACTGACGCTTCATCGCGATGAACCGGTCGCGGATCTCGTCGCTGTACTTTCCGGCCTTCTGCGCGATGTATTCGGCCTCTTTGCTGTTCTCCGAGATCCATTTGCCCTCGGCGCGAAACGCTTCGTTGACGGCGCGCACCAGCGCCGGGTTCTCGGTCGCGAACTTCCGGGTCGTCAGATAGGATGTGTAATCGATCTGGAACTCGAGATCGCGGCCTTCCAGGAAGATGTCGTGCCCCTTGTAGTCGATCCGCGCGATGTCGACACCCGGGCTCCACATCGACCAGGCGTCGACCTTGCCGGATGCGAGCGCGGGCGCTGCATCGGGCGGATTGAGATAGACGAACTTGACCTTTGAGCGATCGACCTTGTGTTTCTCGAGCGCAGCGACCAGCAGGAATTCGCCGAGGCCGGAGCGATTCACGGCGACCGACCTGCCGACGAGGTCCTCGACCTTGTTGATGCCGGAATCATCGCGGGCGATGATCGCCGTGGTGCGCGGCTCGTAGACCACGAATTGCGTGAACACCAGCGGCGAGCCGGCGATGATGGCGGCCAGCGCAGGCGTGGTCGAGCCGCCGAAGCTGAAATCCGCGGTGCCGCCGGTCACCGCCTGCAGGGTCGGTGCGTGGTTCGGGAATGGCCCGATCCATTCGACCTTGATGCCGTCCTTGGCGAGCAGCTTCTCGAACTCGCCGCGTTCCTTGGCGATGTTGTTCAGGCCGGCAAGGCCCCAGGTCAGACGCACGGTGTCGGTGACGCGGCCGGGGGCAGACCACGCGTCATCGGTCAGCGTGAAGCCGACGAATGCGCCGATGCCGAAAGCGGCCGTGCCGAGGAATTTGCGGCGCGAGAAATCATCCGAAGACATGATCGATCCTTCCAAATCAAGCGGGAGCCTGGGCATGCAGCACGCCCAGTTCGGTCAGCAGGTCACCGCGGGCGACCGCACCCTCGCGGCTGGTATGGTGCTCGTAGGCGATCCGGCCATCGCGCATCACCAGGATGCGATCGGCGAGCGTGATCGCCTCGTCGACGTCATGCGTGACCAGCAGCACGCCGGGGCGGTGGCTGGCGACGAGTTCGCGCACCAGCGCGTGCATGCGGATGCGGGTCAGCGCATCGAGCGCGGCGAACGGCTCGTCGAGCAGCAAGAGCTCCGGCTGCTGCACGAGAGCTCGCGCGAGCGCGACGCGCTGCGCCTGGCCGCCGGAGAGATTGCGCGGCCAGTCGTCGAGGCGATCACCCAGGCCGACCTCGGCGAGCGCGGCCGCCGCGCGTTGCCGTGCGTCGGGAACGTCGAGTCCGAGCGCCACATTGCGCCAGAGGCTGTCCCATGGCAGCAGGCGGTGCTCCTGAAACACCACGGCAGGGCGCTTCGGCGCGGTGATCCGCCCGGCTTGGATGGGGTCGAGCCCGGCCAGCGCGCGCAGCAAAGTGGTCTTGCCGCAACCGCTCTCGCCGAGCAGCGCCACGAACTCACCACGCTCGATGCGCAGATCAAGGCCATCGATCACGGTGCGATCGCCATAGGCGCGGCGCAGGCCGTTGACGATCACGGCCGGCGTGGCCGGCTGAGGAGGCGCGAACTGGACGGTCATCGCGGGGCTCCATAGTTCGGATGCCAGGCGAGCCGCCGCCGCTCCAGCCAGCGTGCGATCAGGTCGGCGCCGACGCCGATCAGGGCGTAGATCACGATCGTCAGCACGATGACATCGGTGCGCAGGAATTCGCGGGCGTCCATCGCCAGGAAGCCGAGGCCTGATTGCGCGCCGATGGTCTCGGCGACGACCAGCGCGAGCCAGGCGGTCGCCAGCGCGTAACGGACGCCGGTCAGGATCGAGGGCAGCGCGCCGGGCAGGATGATGCGGCGGATCAACTGCACGGTCGACAGCGCCTGCACACGGCCGAGCTCCAGCAGCTTCGGATCGACCTGGCGAATGCCGAGCGTGGTGTTGATGTAGATCGGGAAGGTCACGCCGAGCGCGACGAGGAAGACCTTCTCGGCCTCGCCGACCCCGAGCCAGACGATCACGAGCGGCAGCACGGCGAGAAATGGGATCGCGCGGATCATCTGCACGCTGCGGTCGATCAGCGCCTCCGCGATCCGCGACAAGCCGACGAGAATGCCGAGCGCGAAACCGACGGCGCCGCCGATCGCAAAGCCGGCAGCGGCGCGCAGCAGGCTGACGCCGAGATCGTTCAGCAGGGTGCCCTGTGTGGTCAGCTTGAAGGCGGTGCGCACGACCTTGCTGGGCGCCGGCAGGACTTGCGGCGACAGATAGCCGCCCTGCGCCGCCGCTTCCCAGATCACGATCAGCAGGACCGGGGCGAGCCACGACAAAGCCTGCAGCGCCAATGGGCTCAGCGCGCGGTGTCGTCCGGTGCCGGGGCGCGCGCCACTTGTGGTCTGCGGCAGATCGATCGTCCCGGCAGCTTGTTCCAGATTTCTCAAGAGTACGTCGTCCTCGCGATATCATGGCGCCGCCGATCGCGATCGCGCGGCAGAGTAGAGTAGATCGGATGCGCGGGTGGCCGCGTGACGCAGCGCCGTTGCGCGCCTGCAAACTGTCCCACGAAACATGGCTGATCTAAATAGAGCCGTTTTCCAATTGTTGTTGCCTTGGGAGGTTTTCGATTTCTTGCCCGGGCCAAAAGCGGCAAGAACTTCTTTTCGGGATTTGTTAGTACGTGCGGCTATGAAAACGCATCGTCGAGACGGCGAAGCGTGACTGAGATCGTGAGGCTCGACCATGACACATCCGCTCCGCTTCGGGATTTGGGCCCTCGTGCATGGCCCGCGAGCCGCGCATCAGGATCCGGACGAGCCGTATGATGCCTCGTGGGAGCGTAATCGCGATCTCGTTCTCAAGGCCGAGACGCTGGGATTCGATTCGACGCTGGTCGCCCAGCACACCATCAATCCGCATCAGGAGGATCTCGATCAGCTGGAGGCCTGGAGCGCGGCGGCGGCGCTCGCGGCGCTCACCAGCCGGATCGAGATCATCACGGCGATCAAGCCCTATCTGTATCATCCCGTGGTGCTCGCCAAGATGGCGCTGGGTATCGAGAACATCAGCCATGGGCGTTTCGCTATTAATCTCGTGAATGCCTGGAACAGGCCTGAATTGGAGCGTGCCGGCATCGGATTTGCCGAGCATGATGAGCGCTACGCCTATGGCCGCGAATGGATCTCGGTGGTGTCGCGGCTGCTGCAGGGCGAACGCCTGACGCATAAGGACCGGTATTTTGACGTGCAGGACTATGCGCTGCGGCCGAAGGACCTCTATCGCGCGAGGCCACGGATCTATGTCGGTGGTGAATCGGAGCCGGCGCGCGCGCTGGTCGCTGATCACGGCGATGTCTGGTTCATCAATGGCCAGCCGCTCGTTGATGTCGCCGGCCTGATCCGCGATGTCGCGGCGCGGCCACGAGGTGCGGCGCCGCCGCTCCGCTTCGGCCTCTCGGCCTTCGTGATCGCCCGTCCGACCGCTGACGAGGCCGAGGCGGCGCATCAGCGGCTGCTGCGTCTCGCCGAGAAGGATGCGCCGATGAAGGCGATCCAGAAGGCGAACACCGATCCGAAGGTCGTGATGATGCAGACCATGCAGAAGAGCGCGCGTGTCGGCAGCAATGGCGGCACCGCGGCCGGGCTGGTCGGCAGCTACGAAGAGGTGGCCGACCGCATCATCGACTTTCACGCCGCCGGCATCGAGCTGTTCATGCTGCAGTTCCAGCCGTTCGAGGCCGAGATGAAGCGGTTCGCGGAGGAAATTATTCCTCTCGTGCGTCAACGCCAGCACGATCGTGGTGTTGCGAGCCCTGAGTCCGGTCGCCGTGCGGGATGATATCGCCTGCGAGGCGTGCAGAAGAACTGATTGCTTTGTGAAGGTCGTTGCGCGGGAAGATAATCGCTCGCCGCCGCGCAACATTCGAAAATCCATTTCATTGACGATGTGCAGGAGCGAACGCATCATCGGCTCATCATTGGGGCGCTGACGACGGCGCACGTTCAACGACACATCGATGCATTCCGCGGGGAGTGCGGGCGGCGCGCGCCTGCGCAACGGCGGAGCTTTGTCGGCAGGAGAGGGCGATGGACAACACGGACAACACGGGCGCAGTCACCCGGCGTCGGCTGCTTCAGACGGCGGCCGGCGCCGCTTTGGTGGCGCCATTCGGCGGCTTGGCCGCGCAGGCGCTATCGCTGCGGGCCGCCCCGGAGATCGATCTGTCGCAGTTTCCGATCTGCCGGACGGCGGCCGAGGCGCCGGCTCTCACCGGCGCCCCGCGCAAGCTGAAACTGTCCTGGAATGCCGGTGCGGTCTGCCTGACGCCGGTGCCCGTGGCGATCGACCAGGGCTTCTTCAAGAAGTACAACCTCGACGTCGAGCTGATCAACTACTCGGGCTCGACCGATCAGTTGCTCGAGGCGATCGCAACCGGCAAGAGCGATGCCGGGCTCGGCATGGCGCTGCGCTGGCTGAAGCCGCTGGAGCAGGGCTTCGACGTCAAGATCGCGGCGGGCACCCATGGCGGCTGCATGCGGGTGCTGGCGCGCACGGATTCCGGGATCAAGACGCTCGCCGATCTCAAGGGCAAGGCCGTCGCCGTCGGCGATCTCGGCGGACCCGACAAGAACTTCTTCTCGATCCAGCTGGCGCGGCTCGGCATCGATCCGGTGAAGGACGTCGATTGGCGCGTCTATCCCGGTGCCGTCGTCAACGTCGCCGCCGACAAGGGCGAGACGCAGGCGTTCCTCGCCTCCGATCCGCTCGCCTATCTCTGGCTCAAGGACCCCGCCTATCGCGAGGTCGCCTCCAATCTCGATGGCGAGTATCAGAACCGTGTCTGCTGCATCCTCGGCCTGCGCGGCAGCCTGGTGCGCGAGGAGCCGCAGGTCGGCCGCGCCATCACCCAGGCGTTGCTCGATGCCGCGATGTTCACCGCGCAGAACCCGGTCGAGGCGGCGAAGTCGTTCCAGCCCTATGCGCCGAAGCAGGCGACGCTCGCCGATCTCGAAGGCATGGTGCGCTATCACACCCACCATCATCATCCGCATGGTCAGCCGCTCAAGCAGGAGCTGAAGGCCTATGCCGACGACCTCAAGATCGTCTCCGTCTTCAAGCCGAGCACCGACACCAGCAAATTCGCCGAGCGCATCTATGTCGACATTTTCGCTGTCTGAGGTCGCCTCCGGCGGCGTCGCGCCGAGCAGCGGGCTCGCCGACAAGCTCCGCGACGTCGCGCCCGGCATCGCCGTTGCGCTCGCCTGGGCCGCTTTCGGTGCGGCCTGTCTGGTCCGCGAGGATGTCGGCGACTGGTCCCGAACCACGGATCTCGCGATCGCGGCCTTTGTGATCGCCGGGCTCGTGCTCGTCGCGAGTGTCGCGGCCGCGCAGCTCGGTCGCGCCGGCTCGGCCCTGCGCAAGCGCAGCCCCTGGCTGCTCGCGCTCGGCGTGTTCCTGACGCTGTGGGAGCTCGCCACCGCCAAATACGGCTGGTTGCCGCTGCCGTTCTTCCCGCCGCCGCAGGCGATCATCGAGGTCTATACCGACGATCTGCCGAAACTGCTCGACAGCGTCATCGCCTCGATCAAGCTGCAGCTCGGCGGCTATCTGATCGGCGCGGCCACCGGCTTCATCACTGGCGTCTCGATCGGCTGGTCGACGCGGATCGGCTATTGGGTGCATCCGGTGCTGCGCTTCATCGGGCCGCTGCCGGCGACCGCCTGGCTGCCGATCGCCTTCTTCGCGTTCCCGACCAGCTGGAGCGCGTCGACCTTCCTGATCGCGCTCGCCACCGGCTTTCCGGTGACGGTGCTGACCTGGTCCGGCGTCGCCAGCGTGCCATCAGCCTACTACGATGTGGCACGCACGCTGGGTGCCAGGCCGTGGTTCCTGGTGCTGAAGGTCGCGATCCCCGCGGCGTTGCCGCATGTCTTCGTCGGCTTGTTCATGGGCCTCGGCGCTTCCTTCGCGGTGCTGGTCGTCGCCGAGATGATCGGCGTCAAGGCCGGACTCGGCTGGTACCTGCAATGGGCGCAGGGCTGGGCCGCCTATTCCAACATGTATGCCGCGCTGCTGGTGATGTCGCTGCTGTGCTCCGGCGCGATCACCTTGCTATTCAAGACCCGTGACCGCGTGCTGGTCTGGCAGAAGGGAGTCGTCAAATGGTAGCCGCAGCCGTTGCCGTCAGGACGCAATATCCCGGCGCGGCCATCGACATCGCCCATGTCGACCATGCCTTCGACGTCGACGGTGCCGAGCTGAAGGTGCTCGATGACGTCAGCCTGATCGTCGAGCCCGGCGAGTTCGTCGCGCTGCTTGGTCCCTCCGGCTGCGGCAAGTCGACCCTGCTGCGCCTGATCGCCGGACTCGACAAGCCGCGCAGCGGCAGCTTGCGCGAGGACGAGGTCAGCATCAGGGGGCCGCACCCGTCGCGCGTCGTCGTGTTCCAGGATCCGACGCTGTTTCCCTGGCGCACGGTGTGGGACAATGTCGCGCTCGGCCTCGAAGCGCAGGGCATCCTGAAGAAGCAACGTCATCGCGTCGATGCTGCGCTCGATCTCGTCGGCCTCACCGACTTCAAGAATGCCTATCCGCATCAGCTCTCCGGCGGCATGGCGCAGCGCGTCGCGCTGGCGCGGGCGCTGGTCAACGATCCCAAGGTGCTGGTGCTCGACGAGCCGCTCGGCAAGCTCGATTCGCTGACGCGGATCGCCATGCAGGCGGAGCTGGTGGCGCTGTGGCAGCGCAAGGGTTTTACGACCCTGCTCGTCACCCACGACGTCGAGGAGGCGCTGGTGCTTGCCAATCGCGTCATCGTGCTGAGCGACCGCCCGGCGCGCATCAAGGCCGACATCGTCGTGGACCGGCCGTATCCGCGGCATCGCGGCGATCCGCATCTCGCCGATCTGCGCCGGCAGATTCTCGGTCTCCTCGGGTTGGAAGCGACATGGTAGCCGTCATCGAAAGCCTCGCGCCACGCCAGACCGGCGCTGACAACGAGGACGAACTGATCGCACGCGCGCTGCGGCTGGTTCCTGTCATCGCCGAACGCGCGCCGGCGCATGATCGCGATCGCAGCTTTCCATTCCAGAACTTCACGGATCTGTTCGAGGCCGGCCTGCTGTCCCTGACCGTGCCGACGGCGCTCGGCGGTCATGGTGCGGGCGCGGGCCTCACGGCGCGCGTGCTCGGACTCATTGCCGAGGCCGATCCGTCGACGGCACTGGTCCTGGCGATGCATTACATCCAGCACTTCGTGATGGCGCGGAGCCAAGAATATCCGCCGCGGCTGGCCCGCAAGCTCCAGCGGGACTCGGTCGAGCGCGGCGCGCTGATCAACACCTTTCGCGTCGAGCCCGCGCTCGGTTCGCCGTCGCGTGGCGGCCTGCCGGAGACGATCGCGCGGCGCACAGAGACCGGCTGGCGGCTGAGCGGCCACAAGATCTATTCAACCGGCGCGCCGATCCTGTCCTGGTACTCGGTGTGGGCCAGGACCGACGAGTCCGAGCCGCGGCTCGGACTGTTCCTGGTGCAGGCAGGGCTCCCCGGCATCCGCATCCTGGAGACGTGGGACCATCTCGGCCTGCGCGCCAGCGGCAGCCATGATGTCGTGTTCGAGGATGTCGTGATCCCGCTCGACCACGAGATCGAGCTGCGCAAGCCCGCGGACTGGCGGGTGCAGAACCCGACCCAGGCGCTGGTTCATGCCGCCTTCGTCGGCGCGATCTATGACGGCGTCGCACGCGCGGCGCGCAACTGGATCGTCGACTTCCTCAGGACGCGGACGCCGTCGAGCCTCGGCGCGCCGCTGTCGACTCTGCCGCGTGCGCAGGAGGTGCTCGGCGCGATCGAGGCGCGGCTGCAGGTCAACGCGCGGCTGATCGAGAGCGTCGCGCGCGAT
Organism: Bradyrhizobium sp. SZCCHNS2022; assembly: GCF_032377575.1. NCBI lineage: Bacteria > Pseudomonadati > Pseudomonadota > Alphaproteobacteria > Hyphomicrobiales > Nitrobacteraceae > Bradyrhizobium > Bradyrhizobium sp. SZCCHNS2022. Next base: position 1,562,907 of record NZ_JAUHHZ010000001.1, read on the forward strand.
TTCGACGACGGCCGGGTGGTCAGCCCGGTCGAGGGCAACATCATCAAGCTCACCGTCACCAACAATGCGGTGGCAGCAGTCGAGGACGCGCTGTCGCTGTCGAGCAATCACGGCCTCAGCCGTGCCAATCCGCTGGAGCGGCATTATCGCGACGTGCTGTGCGGCCGCGTCCACACCCCGCAGGACGACGCCACGCGCATCGCCGCGGGCCGTCTGGCGCTGGGACTCTAGGAACATAAGGAGACAGGACAGATGTCCGAAATCGAATTCATCGGCTTCATTTCCAACAACAACTCGTCCGAGATCATCGTCCGCCAGGGGCCGGTGCTCGATCCCGTTCACATCGAGACGGTGGCCAAGGCGCATGAGAATGCCGGCTTCGACCGCGCGCTCCTGGCCTTCCACTCGACCTCGCCGGACAGTTTGCAGGTGGCCCAGCATGTGCTCGTTGTCACCTCGCGGCTCAACGTGCTGATCGCGCAGCGGCCGGGCTTCACCTCGCCGACCCTGCTGGCGCGCCAGTTCGCGGTGCTCGACCAGTTCTCCAAGGGGCGCGTCGCGCTGCACGTCATCACCGGCGGCAACGCCAATGAGCTGCGCCAGGACGGCAACACGCTCGACGACAAGAGTGAGCGCTACGCCCGGACCAGCGAGTTCCTCGACATCGTCCGTGCCGAATGGACCAGCGAGAAGCCGTTCAGCTACGCCGGCAAGTACTACCAGGTCGAGAATGCGTTCGCGCAGGTCAAGCCGTATCGCAAGGAGGGCATCCGGATCTATTTCGGCGGCGCCTCCGATGCGGCGATCGACGTCGCGGGCAAGCATGCCGACACCTATGCGCTGTGGGGCGAGTCCTACGCGCAGGTGCGCGAGCAGGTCGCCCGCGTCAGCGCGGCCGCGGCGAAGCACGGCCGTCCGGCGCCGCGCTTCTCGCTGTCGGTCCGGCCGATCCTCGCCGACACCGAGGAGAAGGCCTGGGCAAGGGCGCAGGACATCCTGGAGCGCGCCACCGCGCTGCAGGACCAGACCGGCTACCGCAAGCCGGCTGATGGCCACGCCACCGACGGCGCCAAGCGCCTGCTGGCGATCGCCGAGCAGGGCAAGCGCGTCGACAAGCGGCTGTGGACCGAGATCGCCAAGCTCACCGGCGCCAACAGCAACACCACGGCGCTGGTCGGCACGCCGGAGCAGGTCGCCGAGGTGTTCGGCGACTATTACGACCTCGGCATCAGCCATTTCCTGATCCGCGGCTTCGATCCGCTGATCGATGCCATCGACTATGGCCGCGCGCTCATCCCCGTGACGCGCGCGCTGATCGCGCGCCGGCAGGGCGCCCGGGGCGTGGCCGCGGAATGAAGCGCGTTCTTCTTGCCGCGAGCCTTCTGCTCGCATTCACCGCCTCGGCCGTCGCGCAGGTGACCTTGCGCGTCGGCGACCAGAAGGGCAATGCGCGCGCCGTCATGGAGGCGGCCGGCGTGCTCAAGGACGTCCCCTACACCATCGCCTGGAAGGAGTTCGTCGCGGCGGCGCCGCTGCTGGAGGCGCTCAGCGCCGGCGCGATCGACACCGGTCTGGTCGGCGACGCGCCCTTCACCTTCGCGGCGGCCTCCGGCGTGCCCGTGAAGGCAATCGCCGCGATCCGCCAGACCCAGGAGGGATTGGCGATGCTGGTGCCGGAGACTTCGCCGATCAGGAGTTTTGACGATCTCAAGGGCAAGAAGATCGCCACCGGCCGCGGCTCGATCGGACACCAATTGGTGCTGGCGGCGCTTGAATCGCGCGGCTGGACCACCAGCGACATCCAGCTCATCTTCCTGCCGCCGTCGGATGCCAAGGTCGCCTACACGCAAGGCTCGGTCGATGCGTGGTCGACATGGGAGCCCTATGTCAGCCAGGAGGAGGTGCTGTTCAAGTCGCGCCGCGTCATCACCGGCGAGGGACTGACGCCAGGCCTGAGCTTCCAGGTCGCCACCCCCTCGGCGATCAAGGAGCAGCGCGCGGCGCTGGAGGATTTCGCGCAGCGGCTCGCCGCGGCCCGCGCCTGGTCGCTCGGCCACGTCGAGAGCTACGCCGAGACCTGGGGCCGGCTGATGAACATCCCGCCTGCCGTGCCGCTCAATTGGCTTAAGCGCGCCAAGGTCCGCATCGTCCCGATCGACGCCGCCGTCGCCGCCGACGAGCAGAAGACGATCGACCTCTACACGCGCACCGGCCTGATCAAGGAGCGGCTCGATGCAGGGGGAATCCTCGACCGGTCGTTCGCTACGGCCATCGCGAAGGGGGCTGGCCTTTAGCATTGCGTCCGCTAGGCCAGCCTGTGCCACCTGAAAACAACCAAACGGGCCGAAATGCGCCTTAACGCGATGGGCATTCGAGCAAGTACATGGGTCTTCGGCAATTTGTTGCGAAGCTGCACGTAGTAGCGCAACTGACCGCGCTGGCTGACATCGACGTAGAGATAGCGGCGCTCCGGTTGACCGGGCTTGTTGGTTCCTTTGACGCGCCGCATCCGCAACACTCCTCCGAGTGCGGCGACCGCCGCCTCATAGGCAGCATCGAACGCCCTCGTACCGTAGTCTTCGGCGATCCCGATCCGGCGTCCCTTGACGTACCAGCGCAACGATCCGGATTCGGAATAGTTGAAATAGAGGTACATGCGACGATCCCCGGGCGCGCGGGGATCGGGACGTTCGGTCTCGGGCATTGGCCGGCTCCGTGAACCAATGCCTGGAGTCTACGAATCCTCCGATTCGGCATCAACCGTGAAAGGTGCGTTTCACCCGCTTTCCGTGCCATTGAGACGGCGCGCAAGCGCCTCGGACGGCGTCCAGATCTCGTCGAAATTGATCTTTGGCTGACGGGTCGACTGAGCGCTCGAGGTCAGAGCAATCCTGATCACGCCGTCCGAATCGACGACGACCTCGGCCGCGCCGGCCTCCTTAGCGGCGCGAATCGCGCGCGCGATATCGGCCTGGGTAACCTTGGCTGGGCGGCGAGGCATCGAGGATCTCCATTCGATCTATGATCGCCGGCGCCTTTTTGCCTGTCATCATGATGGGCGCGGTATTGGAGGCCCGTAAGCTCGTCGCAGCCGCCTGGTTGACCGAGCACTGGAATTCGGCCCCGTTACTCCTGCGGTACGTCCTCGTCCTGATGATCGGAGCACTGATGGGCCTGAACGCTATAGGCGTATTCGGCTTCCTCACCCGCGCTCACCTCGACCATATGACATCTATAGATCTCACCCTTGCGCAGACGTCGAGGCCCGCCTCGCAATACAGAGCCAGAAGGTTGCGGACATTGACCGGCGTACTGCGCAGATCGACGCCGCTATCGACGAGTCCACACGCCTTGGCCGTCCGGTCGGCGCGATGACAATCGCTGACCAAAAGCGCCACGAACGAGCCAACATTGCCGCTGAACGCAGTCGCGAGTCGGAGTCGCTCGCGAACTTACAAATCGAAAGGGCCAGGATTCAAGCGCTGCGACGGCGCGCCGAGGCTGAAGTGGGACCGATCCGATACCTCGCCGAGTTGATGGGGATACCTGCTACCGACATTGAGCGAGCAGTCCGGCTGCTCACGCTGGCGCTCGTCGCCGTCCTTGATCCGATGGCAGTCACGCTCCTTCTCGCCGCCGGTCTTCACAGGCGTGCGCGTTCGTCATGACCATCGCCGTTTTATCTAGAACAACAAGTTCGCCTGCTCGCTTCAATCATGCTCGTTCGTGCAAACCTTTGAGCATGCTGAAGGCGTCAGCCATCCGGACCGAAGCCGCGGGCGGCAGAGATCGAGGCCGTGGGATCCGTGACTTTCAGTAGGCGATCGAGATGCGCTTTTTGGCGAGTTCGACAGCGAGGGCCTGTCTGAGCGCCGTGATGTCGTCCACCGGCCTGGCTCGCAGGTGATGGACTTCTTCCGCCGTGAACGGCTTGCCGCGATCGCGCGTGGGCGTGCCCCAGACGCGAAGGACGTAGTTCAGGAGATCCGCGGTCTCGCCATCAGGAAGGGCAGCATTCACAACGCCGGGTACGTTCGCAAGATAGAGCCGGCCCTGTTCACTGCCGGCGAAATGTCCGACGATGCCGGGAAAGGGCGGGATGCGTCCGACGGACGACCCTTCGCCATCGAGACCGTGGCAACCGGAGCAGTGCAGTCGATAGAGATATTCAGTGCTCTCTGCTGCCCGTACGCGTTCGATGGCGCCGATCGTGGTTGCTGCGATCAGGACAAGGGTCAGACATCTCATGGCATCAGGCCGGAACGGATCTGCTTGATCTCGTCATTGCCCGCCGGATGGCTGCGGGCGCGAGCGACGTCGGCGGCCTTGAGCTGGACCTTGGCACGGTTCAAGCGGAACACGTAATTGACCACGGCGGCGGTCGCTTCGTCGTTCAAACCCGGTTGGGGCGGCATCGCGCTGGTGATGGTCTCACCCCCTTCGAGCGGAAGCGTACCGGAAAGCCCGTTGATTACGACCATTGCGGGATAGTCGGGCCGCTTGGTCGCCGCGTTGGAGAGCACAGGCGAGACCAATGGCGGGGCCAGCCCGGGCGAGCCGACGCCGCCGACTTGATGGCAGGCCTGACAGGTCTCGGCGTAGATCTTGGCGCCGTCGGCAGCGAGCGCGATGCCAGGCCATGTCAATGCGGCGCAAGCGGCGAAGATTGCGGTTCTCATTTCTTGTCAGCCACGCCGACCAGCACCGACACCGTGCAGTGATACATGCTCTGGGTATTGGCCATGCACCAGTTGATGTCGTTGTGAACGCCCATTCGGTAGCCGGGGCGCTCGCCGACATTGCCGTTGCAGAGGCAGCGACCGCATGTGGTCTTGCCGCAGCAATCATTGTAGGAGACGAGATAGTCCTTGCCATCGGTCGGATTGTGGCAGGTGCCGACCCAGGTGACCTTCGACGGCTCGGCGCCCGGCGGGCAGGACGAGACGCTGCCGCCGCAGCACGAGCACAGGAAACCATCGAGCGCGCAATAGCGCCAGTAGTCGCAATTGACCTCGTTCGCATCCGGCTTCGACGTTCCTTCGGCATGAGCCTGCCCTGAACGATCGAAGGGCAGCACCGGTAACAGTGCTCCGCCCACCAGCAGTTTACCGATCCCGCTCAGCGCCGACCGTCGGCCGATGCTCTGCGCCGAGCGCCGGAAGGCCAGCTCCGCGGCCCGGTCGAAGGCCGCCATCAGCCTGTCGATGATGATGTCCGACATCAGCTTCTCCGCATGGGGCCGTGGCTAGTGGGCGGGGTGGGGCGCATCGAGATAGGACTGGATCGAAGCGATGCCGAGATCGCGGGCATTGAACAGGCTCTCGAGCTGCTCGCGGTTGTTGATCAATCCCTTGGCGCGCACCAGCCCGTTGCCGTCGATCAGCGCGGCGTAAGGCAGCCGGCTGACGCGGAACGCCATGCCGAGCTCGCGGGAGAGCACGAAGGGAAATTTGTCCAGCCGCCGCTGCGCGACGAAAGTTCGGTGCGCGGCCACGTCGCCGTCGCCGGCGAGGACCAGGTCCAGCCACGAACTTTCGGCTGCAGCGACGGAGGAGAGGATCGGCAGCAGTTTCTTGCAGACCGGGCAGGTCGGCGACAGGAAGAATACCAGCTGCGAACGGGGACCAGCGGCACCGACCGCGACGGCGCGACCGTCGAGCGCAGTGAGGTCGAAGCGCTGCACCTTTTCGCCAACCGAAGGGCCGGAGTCGGTCATGAGGGCCCCCATCGGGGAGATCCGTTCGTACAGAATGCCGACCTGGCGCGCCAGCGCGAACACCGCGATGGCCAGTCCGAGCACCAGGATACAGAGCAGGATGAATGCGACGACGAGACCGTCCATGGTCACCTCAATTGAACGAGCGGGAGTCGAGCCGGCGAATGACCGCCCATGTTCCGATGGTTTTTTCGGCCGTTGCGAGTAGCAGCAGCAGCACGAACACGGCCATTGGCCCGATCAGCATGTCGGACCAGCCCATTGGACGTGGCGATGTCTGCAGCATGATGGCGGCACTGACCGCGACCAGCACCGCATTTCTGGCAACGAGCGTCCAGCTGACGAGCTGGCCCTCGCCGCCGCAGCCGCATTCGATCTCGCTGCGACCTGCAATCAGGACTGCAGCCATGGCGAAGGCGTAAAGGCAGAGCAGCAGGGAGGCGAGGATGGCTCCGATCTGGCTTGCGGCAGGATACATCAGGCACCCAATCGCCGCGATTTCCGCCGCCAGCAGCAACGGCGCGGCGAGGGGAGCCAACGCCTCAGGCAGCAGACGATAGTCGCGCAGGTTCGCCACGAAGAGAGCGTAGCCTTGAACCTTCTCCAGCACCGCGCGTGCCAGCACGACGATGATGAAGCCGCTTGCCACCAGATGCAGAACGGGATCGAGCTGCCAATTCATCGGGGAGCCTCGACCAAAGCGGCGGTCTCGCCGAGCTTGATGTCCGCGGAGCGCGAGACCTTTCCAGTCGCATCGATCGTGAGGCGCTCGATCTTCTGGTCGACCGGATTGATCGCGAACAGCACTGTCGGATCAACGGCCGACAGTGTCAGTGATGTCAGGTTGCGAGCGGGCGAGCGCGCCAGAAGACGCTTGTTGCCGATGTCATAGGACCAGATCTCCGCGCTCGGATTCTTGTGTGCTCCGTCCTTGTCGTCCGAATGCATCAAGATGTAAGCAATCCGCGCTTTGGCGTCGACCGCAAAAGGCTGATAGCCGCCCGGCGCCCAGCCGGTCGCATCGGGCGGAATGACATCGAGCGTCTCGACGGCTGTGGCGCGCTCGCCCTCCAGCGAGACACGCAGTAGCTTGCCCTTGAAGCTCAGGAAAATGTAGCTGTCCTGGTCGTGCTCGGCGTGAATGAACAGAGGATCGGCGCCGGCATCGAACAGCTTACCGCTCACCTTACGGTCCGCGCTGCGCAGATTTGCCGTGATCGTGTATGTGCCCACCGTTCCGTCACCGCATAGGGTCGAAAAGCGCAGCGGCGTGGACAGTGCGGGATAGATGCCGAAACATCCAGGCGCCGGAGCCTCGAGCTGACGCTTGCTGTCGGGATCGACGATGCTGACAGAGGTTGCCGGGGTGGCGTTCTGAATGAACAGCAATCTGCCGTCGCTGGAGCGTTGGAACAGGCTGCGATAGCCGAGCGCCTGGGCACGTCGCGTCAGGATCGGAATTTCGTCGATCACCTTCAAGGTCTGGTCGTCGAACACCTGGATGACGTCGGTCCGTTTGCCGCGGGTGAGCCGCTCGTAAAAGGTCGTCGCGACATAGACGCGGTGCTTGTCGGGCGCCGCGACCATCATGCCGGCGAAGCCGGCTTCCAGCATTCCTTTGAGGCTGAGGTCAGAGGCATCGAGCACGTAGACGCGTCCATCGACCATGTGGGGAAGCGCGGGGTCGGCCACATAGACGCGGTTCATGGTCGCGGGAATCGTGCTGCTCGATGTCGCCTCCGGCTTGAATTCGGCCGCAGCGCACGGGCGGAGCATCAGCGCGAGCCCGAGCAGGGATATGAACGAAGACGACCTCATCTCAATCTCTCCGCCGCCGGGCCCCCAGTACGCCTACCCCGTCGCCTTTGCAGCAGCCAAGGCTGCGACGTGCTCCGGGGAGCAAAGCATACGATGGGACGCTCCGGCTCCGTAATGATGCATATGCATCATGATCAACGCCAGAGCTTTTCTTCGCCGACGAATTCGCTACCGGGCAGGGGGCCGGGACGCAGGAAGGCGGTCAGCACGTTGCGCATGATGGTTGCGACGTTGTTGTCGCCCCCTCTGACCGGCAGCGCCTGGCTCCAGGCGATGGAGCCGATCGATAGGCAGGCGCCGTTCGAGCCGGTCGTGAAATAGGTCATGTCGGCCCGGACCAGGGGATCCTGGGTACCGCCGCGGCCGGGGAACGCGTAGGTGATCTCCTCGGATACCAGCGGGTAATTGTCGGAATGCCCGTGCGACGAGGCGACCAGCAGCGTGTGCGGTGGCGTGCCCAGCGCCAGATCATAGCGGTCGATTTCGATTCCCGCCGCCCCGCCGAGCCCCAGCCCGAAATTGCCGATCTCTTCCCGGTCGCCGATGCCTTCGAACATCCATGCTATCAGGCGGTGAAAGGAATCCGGCATGCGCTCGAACGGCTGGCTTTCGTCCATGCCCTCGGAGGTGAAGCCGACGCCGACCAGCTTTTGCGGGGCCCGGCCGCGGGAGCGCCACAGCCCCGACCGCTCGCCGGTGCTGACGAGATAGGCTTCTCCCGGATCGGCCTGCCAGGCCCGCGAGCCGTTGTCGAGCTTGCGCACTTCCATGCAATGCGGCTCGTCCTCGCGCAGCCCCGACACCCAGTAGTAGCCGTTGCCGCCGGCATAGATCAGGCGGCCGCCCGCGCGCAGATAGTCCTCGGTGCCGTCCATCATCCGCTCGGAATAATATTCGGGATGGGTGCAGTTGATGACGGCGCGATAGGGGTGCAGCGCGGCGGCGCCTTCGGCATGCAGATCGTGGTCGGTGAGGATCTCGAAATCGTAGCCGGCCTGTTGCAGCCACCACAGCAGCGACAGATCGGCCGGAAGCCCCCAGGTGACGCCGGTCGCGGCATTGCGATGCCGCGGCCGCATGTTGATGATCGGCCGGCGCCAGGACGAATAGCAGCACCCCGACCCGTCGGAATGGTGATCGTAGGTCGACAAGCCGAATTCCTGGAGCTTGTAGAAGTCGATGTCAGCCTCGCTGAAGATCGGCGTGTGAGCGGTGATCGCCTGCGCGATCGGCGCATCGAAGCCGAGCCGCTCGTTGGCATAGGCGAGATACGTGAAGGTCGACATCAGGACCGCCAGCGGCGCGCGCGGCGTCGCCGCCCGGACGAAGAACGGGATGTGGTCTTCGCTCTCGCCGGCCCGGAGCCGCAGCGCGTAAACGCCGCTCCTGAGATCGTTCGGAATCCGCAGCGTCACGGTTGGCGACCAGCGGCAGTCGGTCAGCGCATCATCGCGGAAGGCGATGCCGCCGTACTGGTTGGGATCGAGACGAAAGCTGTCCTCACGTCCGGCCCAGTTCCAGCCGGTCATGCCGCGCACCGGCCGGTTGACACCGTGCGCATGCAGACCATGCGGTCCGACATCGGTGATCGTGTCGCCGATGCCACGGTCGGTGTAGCCGGCGCTCGTGTCCCAGCGGGCGATGATCGCGTCGGTGGACGGCAGCTCGCCTTGCGCCAGGGCGGCGATCGCCTCAGGCGGCAAGGCCGTGTTGAGGATTCCGGGGCGGTCGATCTTGCCTGAATAGAGCATCCCGACGAAGCGGCCGCGGCGATCGTTCTCCTCGCTCGCGCCCGCCCACAGAAACGGGACCGACTCGTCGGGCGCCTGGGGCATCACGCGGAAGGTCTCGGCGACGCGGGAATCGTAGTCGATCGGCACCACGAGGCCGAGCAGGGAGTTGTAGCGATTGACGACGCCGATCTGATGGAGTCGGGCCTCCAAGGTGGCGGCATTGAACGTCGCCGCCACGAAGTACCAGGCACGGGGACGCAGCGGCACCTCGGCGGTCACATGGTCGATCAATTCGCCATTGCCGACCCAGAACTCGAGCCGGCCTTCGGTGTTGATGCCGATGCCATAGCCCTTGCCGGACATGATGTCCCAATTCGACAGAATGGCCTGGCGGCTGCCGCCCGGCCGGGTCGGAAAGATGAAGCCATAGACGGTGAAGTCGCCCGCGGGAACGAGGCGCCGGGAGATGTCCTCGACGACGGCGTGGGCGCCGACCTGGGTGAATTGGCGCCGGACGTTCAAAGTGGCCGGAATTTCGCAATCGACCTCCTCTTCGAGGAAGCCGGGACCGTCCGGGTGTTCGTCGCCGTGAACGAGACGAACCAGGCGGACGTCAACGGTGTCGGTCCCTTCGGCCGAGATCATGAAGGACAGGGTCTCGCCCTGCTTGACTGTCCAGGGGTCGCAATAGCCGTAGAGCTTCTTCTCTGCCATGGCGTCGGTCTCAGCTCGCAAGCAGGTCGTTGATGCGGAGCAGGAACACCGCGTGATAGGCCTCGTCGAGGGTCGGATAGAGCTTGTCGTCGACGAGGCGGGGCGGATGGCCGGCGCGGCCGGACAAGGCCATCACGCGATAGCTGCAGGAACGCAGCGGGCCGACCCTGAGGACGGCGTATTTGTCCGGCATCTCCTCGCGGCGGAAATAGTTCAGCAGACGATCGAGCGCGTCGGAGTGCTGGCCGAGCGGTTTGGCCCGGTGTTCCGCGATCAGGTCCGGCGTGATCGACGATTTCAGCGCGTCGCGCAGCCGCCTGTCGAACAGGCGCCGGTAGATCAACTGCTTGTCGGCAATTTCGGTGGCTTCCTCGGGCATGACCTCGCCCCCTTTCTCCGTCCGCGCAGCGCGTCGCTCGCTCTTCTTGCGATTCCTGAAGGCCTGGAATTGGGCCTTGATGCCGGTCAGTCCCTCGCGGGCCGTCAGCGCGACGATGATCATGACGGCGGTGACGATGATGATGCGCAAGGGTCCGAGGCCGATCAGGCCCTTGTCGATCAGCACCACGATCGCGGTGCCGAGCACGGCGCCCTCGGAACGGCCGAGGCCGCCGATCACGATCATCGCGAACAGCAAAAGAAGCTGATCGAGCGAAAACACCGCCAGTGAGATCGAGCGATAGAACATCGCATAGAACGCCCCGATGACGCCGAGCGCGCTCGAAGCGAGCACGAACACGAGCCAGCGCGCCCGGCGGTAGTCGATGCCGACGGCCTCCGCGAAGGCTTCGTCCTCGCGCGCGGTCTGCAGCAGCAGGCCAAGCCGCTCGGTGTTGACAAGCCGAAATACCAGAAGTGCACAGAGCAGGAGGACGAATGCGCCGGCGAAGCCCAGGAGTAATCCGGGTCGCTGCAGATGCCAGGCGGAGGGAATGAAGGAGTCGACCCCGTTGATGCTGCTGTTCGACGGTGCAAGGGCCTTGATCTGCGAAATCGAGACCCGGCAGATCTCGGCGATCCCGAGCGTCAGCAGCGCGTAATAGAGGCCGTCGAGCCGCGTCGAGGGCAGGGCGAGCAGCAGCCCGAAGATCAAGCCCACGGCAGCTCCGATCGGCATCATCAACGGCCAGGGCAGGCCGAGATAGACGTTGGCCGCGGCGGCGGCATAGGCGCTCAGGCCGACGACCGCCATGGTCGCGAGCGAGAAGATGCCGGCCGCCCCCACGATCAACGTCCAGATCACGTTGATGGCGGCGAAGATGCAGAAGATCGCAGCGATGTTGACGAACTGATCGGATAGGAAAGGAACGGCGATCAGCAGGCCGCCGAGCCCCAACGTCCACCACAGCGGCCGTTTGTCGACGAGCCGCCGCTCGCGGCGCAGCGATTTCGGATTGTAGCGTCCGCGCCAAGCCAGCCAGTGCCGCCGGCTGAACGGCGGCCGCCAGCGATGCCATAGCTGGTCGCCATCCGGCTTCAGCGTGACCTCGTCCGACCGGCGGCCGACCTTGACGTACGAGGCTGCAGGTTTGTCCGTCTTCATCATTCCCGCGTCTCGTCCAGCAGGCCGCCGAGACCCCGGGGGCGAATGAGAAGAACCAGAACGATGAAGGCGAACTGCACCACCAGAACGTAGCGCTGGCCGAGAAAGGGAATGATCCCGGTGATGGCCTCGAGAAAGCCGATCAGGATCGCGCCGAGCACGGCGCCGGGGACCGAGCCGAGACCGCCGAGGAGGGCAATGGTCAGCCCCTTGATCAGCGGCGTCGTGCCGGCACTCGGGTTCACGAAGATGCTCTGCGACAGCAGCACGGCGGCAAGGCCCGCGAGCGATCCGGTCAACATCATGACCGGAAGCGCCGTCCAGCGGTTGGATATGCCGCACAAGGCCGCGCCCTCGGAGTTCTGCATCACGGCACGAATTTCCAGGCCCCTGCGGCTGATCCGCAGCCACAACAGCACCAGGGCGAGGAGCACGATCGTCGTCACGATGGTGATGGCCTGATCCAGGCGCATCGACGTGCCGAGCAGGTTGAAGCGGCCGACGCCGAAGATGCGCGGCAGCGCCTTCTGCTGCGGCCCGAACGCGAACAATAAGGCCTGAACGGCCGCAAGATTGATGGACAGCGTGACGATGAGGCTGCGGACCGCGAAGTTCGGCTTGTCATGGATCGGCAGGAAGGCCACGAGATAGACGAAGATGCCGAACAGCGCGCCTGCGATCATCCCCGCCATGACGGTAAGGACCGCAAGCAGAACCATTCCGTCAGCGCCTGTGCTCCAGCTTCGAATGGCCGGCGCGATCGCGTCGGCCGCGAAATAGGCGGCGTAGCCGGCCACTGCGAAGGTCGCGCCATAGGCCATGTTGACCATGCCGATGCTCGACCAGACCAGCGAGATGCCGATCGCCATCAGGGCATAGATGGCGGCGAGATAGAGCGCATAAATGACGAGGGTGGCGTCCATCATGCGAGCCCTACATGCCCGACCTCGCCGCGCAGGCGGCCGGCGTGCATTCCCATCATGCGGCTCACGGCGCCGGAGAGCAGCGCGACGTTCTGCTCGGTGATGACCATGGCCTTGCCCTCGAGCGGGATGTTGACGAGCGCCTCGATCACCCGCTTGGAGACCTTGGGCGCAAGGCCGAGGGTCGGCTCGTCGATGAGGTAGAGCTTGGCGTCGGACATCAGCGCACGTCCGATAGAGACCATCCGGCGTTCGCCGCCGGAGAGCTTGCCGACCAGGGCACCCTGAAGCTCATCCAATTGCGGAAACAGCTGATAGACGCTTTGGCGGCGGCGGGCGCGGTCTCGCCAGGCCGTCTTGGCGTGGGCGCCGCAATCCAGATGCTCCCGCACTGTCAGCCCAGGAAAGATCGCATCGCCCTGCGGTGTCATGGCGATGCCGAGCCTGACGATCCCTGGGGTATAGCGGCCCTCACCGAGCGAGCGGGTGCCACCGATCTCCTTGCCGTCGAACAGGATCGATCCGCGCTGCCAGCCGACGAGTTGCATGATGGCGCGGAACAGCGTGGTCTTGCCATGGCCATTCAGGCCGACGATCGCGAGCCGCTCGCCCGGCGCAATCGCGAAATCGATGTCGTGAAGCACGCGCAGCGGCCCGTAGCCGGCGGACAGGCCGCGAACGGTGAGGAGCGCACTGCTCATGCGGCGCCTCCGAAATACGCCGCCTGGACCCGATCGTCGCGAAAGACGTCTTCGGGCGCGCCCTCCGCGATCATGGCGCCAAGATCCAGCACGTAGACCCGGTCGGCGATGGCTCCGAGCAATTCGAGCCGATGCTCGATGAGGATGATGGCGAGATGATATTCGTCGGCGAATTTGCGCAGCAGCAGATCGAGCTCCGCGATCTCGGTGTTGATCAGCCCGGAGGCCGGCTCGTCCATCAACAACACACGTGGCCGGCGCATCATGAGGCAGGCCAGCAGGAGCTTGCGCCGATCGAACGTATCGAGCGAGCCGGCCGGCCGGTCCCAGCTGGCTTCCAGCCGCACGAGGCGCGCGGCCCATTCGGCGTCATGCGCCGACATCATCGGCGCATAGGCCTTGCGAGCGGCGCGCAAGGTCTGGCCGATGGTCAGTGCATTGGGAACGACGGGGCTCTGATAGGTGCGGGCGACGCCGAGCCGGGCCCGGCGAAAGATGTCGAGGCGATCGAGCCGCAGCTCGTCGAGAAAGACCGATCCGTGTTGCGGATGGTAGCGCCCGGACAGGACCTCGAACAGGGATGTCTTGCCCGCGCCGTTCGGGCCGATCAGGCCGAGCACCTCGCCGCGCTTCACGTGGAGGGACACGTCGCTCAAGATCCGCCGGCCTCCCAGCGACAGCATGACGCCCTCGCATCCGAAGCACGCGCCAGCTGGCAGCATGGTCGGTGATCCGCGTGCGTTGCGTTCAGAACCAGGGAGCAGGCTTGATCTTGACCTCCGCCAGTTCGGCCGGCGCGATGATCTTATGCTGACCGTCCTGCACCTGCAGCAGCAGATGGCTGATACCCGCCTTCACATCCTCTGTCTGCCAGGGATGACAGGGCGGCGCCTGTTCAGCGTTGTCGAACGTATAGGTGCCGCAGACGCCCTCGTAACGGAGCTTGCGGATCGCTGAGCCGACCGTGTCGAAATTCGACGGATCGGTCTTCTCCCACACGGTCGCGAGCAATTTGACGGTGTCGTAGCCGCTGCCCGTATAGACGATGCCCATATTGTCGCCGTAGCGCTTGATGTACTTGCTGCGGAAATCCTTGCCCTTGCCGTCGGCATGGGTGCCGATCACGGTCCCCCAGATCATGCCTTCGGCGCTGCCGGCGGCGAGCTTGAGAAACTCCGGCTGGCTCGGGCCGTATTGCAGATAGACCAGCGAGCCCTTCACCGGATCGGCCGCGAACTGCTGGGCGAAGGCTGCCAGCTCCGCCGCGACCCAATGGTCGATGAACATGACGCCCGCATCGGAATCGTGCAGCGCACGTAGTACCGGCGACCAGTCCTGAACCGGGAACTGGATGTCGGTGACGGGACCCAGCACCCATTCGCCGCCGGATTCGGCGATGGCTTTTTGCACCGACTTGGAGATCACCTGGGTGTAGGAGATCTGCTCCTGCACGATATGGATATTGTTGTTCTTCGGCTTCCATCCAGCGGCCGTGAGCTGTTTCAGATAGCGCACGAAGCCGTAGCCGTACCAGGTCTCGGCGGGATCGATCTGGAAGATATTCTTGTATTTAGCGGGATTTGACTTCACGAGCTCGAGCGAGGCGATCGAGGTGTTGCCGTGCAGATAGGGGGTCCCAGACGCCGCGGCGGCATCCATCGCTGGCTGCGGAATGAGCACGAAGGCGGAGGCGATGGCGTGGACGCGCTTGCCCGTCAGGGTCTGCATCGCCGACACCGTGCCTTCCGGTGTCATGATGTCGATGTCGGTGACTTCCGCGCGCAGCTTGCGCCCGGCGACACCGCCGGCTGCATTGATCTCATCGATCGCCAGCGTGACCCCGTTGAGCCAGTCCTTCTGGTCGCCGACCCCGACGGGGGATGATTGGGCGGTAGGCACCCCGATCAAAATATCATCCGCAGCCGCGGCACGGCCGGCCAGCGATCCGGTCAGAGCGGATGCTGCCATTCCTCCGAGCAGTGTTCTGCGTGCGATCTGCATGTGCGGTGTCCTGTCCTGACCTGCGTTCGATCATCAGCGATCGTCACGGTACGGCGACGGAAGGGACCCCGGTATGATGCAGATGCATTAGGGCAGGGCGAATGGCTCGCGGTTCAGCCGGCGGCCGCGGAATGGATCAGTTTGAGCAGCGCGGCCTTGTTGCGGGCGCCGAGCTTGGTCAGCACCGCCTGGGTATGATTGCGCACCGTTGCCGGCGAGATGCCGAGATGTCGGGCGATTTCCTTATGCGTCAGGCCATCGGCGATATGGGCGACGACCTGCCGCTCGCGCAATGTGAGATTGTCACAAGGGTCCTTGCCGAGCAGGCGGACATAATAGAGGTGCGGGTCCGCCAGCTGAGATGCGAGCTGGATTTCGAAGCGGACTTTCTCGATCGACACGATCTGCCGCGACGAATGCCGCGGCGGCCCGGCCGGCAGACGGTCTCCCTTCCAGCCAGGCCAGACATCGCGCAGGGCGCGAAGCGTTTCCGGTGAAGCGGCCAGCACACGGCCGCTCTCATTGACCAGAAGATGCTTCCCGTCTGGCCCACCCAGCGCCTTGCGCTCGACGGCCAATTCCACATGGTCCAGTGCCGCGCGCAAAAATCTGAGCTCGCCCTCGGCGAGCGTTCGTGCTGAGCGGCCGCTCCGGTAGCAAGACATAAACAGCATCACGGGCAGTCGCTTGTTGTCGACCACGATGGTCGAAAACTTGTCGATGTTGTACCTGTCGGACAGCGCGACCATGCCTTCGGTGTGGCGCGTCCCCTGGCGACTATAGGTCGGGTATGCGCAACCGGTCTCGATGAAGTCACGGGCAAGCAGATCTTCGTGCTTGATGTCGGACCAGAATTTCACGAAGTCGGGCGGCAGGTTGCGCGAGACCGAGCCGCACATCTCGATGGCGTCGTAACTGAGGTCGGCCCAGCCCCCCCAATTGGCGTCGCACGCCGTTGTGGCACCGAGGCTGTCGATGCTCCAATGCAGGAGATCGACGGGATCAAGCACCTGACTGCGCTCGTACAGCTCGAGAACGAACGCGCTGAAGGTCCTAAGATCGGCTCGAGCTTCCATATCGGGGTCTCAGACCGGACGGGTGATCTCGCGAGGATCATGCAAATGCCATGCAAATTGAACCAGCCTTTTTGCGGGCTGCCAAGGCCTCTGATGCGGGCCGGCGCTGAAAACCGATGCTGCATCCGCTAACACGTAACAGTGTCATATCAGAGCAGCGCGATAGCTCCGGAAATTGCCCAGTCGCTCCAGGGCTGCATTCAGGTGGACTTATTTGCTCTGAGAAGAACCGGTCATGTCCAAATAGCTGTCCGTATCGGGGCTGCAGCTCGGCCTCGTAGCCTTGAGCTGCTCTATATTTTTTGGCGCTACTTTGCCTTTACAGCCGGATGAAGATCGGAGCGGACGTTCGCGAGTGGCGGCTTCATGACCTGCGCAGGCGCCGGACGATGGCGGTGAAACGTGTCCATGCGAC
Source organism: Bradyrhizobium sp. SZCCHNS2022 (assembly GCF_032377575.1). NCBI lineage: Bacteria > Pseudomonadati > Pseudomonadota > Alphaproteobacteria > Hyphomicrobiales > Nitrobacteraceae > Bradyrhizobium > Bradyrhizobium sp. SZCCHNS2022. The sequence continues at coordinate 1,579,547 of NZ_JAUHHZ010000001.1, forward strand.
GTTCAGCAGCAAGCCAAATGCATCGAGGCGCTGCGGCTCGATGGTCTCCGCCGAACTGAACGTGCCGTTGATGTGCCGTTCGCAGTTCTGCGCGAATGTCGTCGTGAGGCGTGACGCCAGATCGCGCACCACCCCATCACGCGCGATCTGCGCCAGCGGGCCGGTGAGGCTGTATCCGATCGTAAGCTCGACGCGGGTGGCCCGTCCGCCGTCGAGCGGAAGCATGCGCCAATCGATCTGTCCGGAGGTCGAGGTGCGGCTCCTCCGGTCACGTCCTGTGCCCACGAGGCGGCCTGACAGATCCGATGCGTTGCGCTCGATCCTGGCAGAACCCAGGAATGCGGCCGACAGCGGACCGATGGCGACCCTGATCTCTCCGTCGATCCGATCCGGAGCCGGGATGTCGGTGATGGCAGCACCGGGAAAGCATGCAGCCAGCGTCTTCGGCTGACCGAACAGTGCAAAGACCTGTTCGGGCGCGGCGCTCACCGTGAATGCCGCATCGAAGCTCCTGGCGGGCGCGACCTCCAGGGCATCGAGCAGACCGGAGGCAACACTGCGGGAGAGCTTGACCTCCGTCACCCCGGGCCGCGCCGGTGAGATGGCGGCCGCGCCCGGTAGCGATCCCACCGGGCCGAGCAAAGTCCGCCCGGCACCGGTCACGGCCGCGATGCCTCGCTGCCGTCGTGCCGAGATCACCGCGCTGATCGCTCGCACGATCCCTGCATAGCCGGTGCAGCGGCAGAGATTGCCGCTCAAGCCGACGCGGATGGCTTGCTCGTCGGCATGATCGAGGCGCATCACGAGGTCGCGCGCCGACATGATCATGCCGGGCGTGCAGTAGCCGCATTGCAGCGCGTGCTCGCGCGTGAAGGCGTCGCGCAGTTCGGCTGCGATCTCGTCCTCGTCGAGGCCTTCGATCGTGGTGACCGCGGCCCCATCGCAGGCCACGGCAAGCGTGATGCAGGAGCGCGCCGGGGCGCCGTCGAGCAGCAAGGTGCAGGCGCCGCAGACGCCATGCTCGCAGCCGAGGTGCGTACCGGTGAGGTCGAGCTGATCACGCAGCACATCGGCAAGATGGGTGCGGGGTTCGATTGTGGCCTCGGCCGCACGGCCGTTGACGCTGAGCTGGATCGTCATCATGCGGTGGCCTCCGCAACCGCCCGCGCGAGCACGCTGACATGGATGTGGCGCGCGGCCGGATCGCTCGCGCCCGCCTGCATGAGCAGGCGGTTGGCGAGGTCGCGATCGAATTGCCGCCGGAGATCGGTGATTGCGCCGCCGAACAGCGAGGAGTCGTCGATAACGATCGGCGTCGTGTCGATGGCGCCGATGACGACACGGCTGCGCGTCTTTTCGGGCTCGATCAGCGCGGCGGCCATCGCATGGGCGAATTCACCGGGCTTGCGACAGGCCTTGGCGTAGCCGAAGCGCGCAGTGGGCGACAGCGAGGGGACGCGGATCGCCGTGACCAGCTCGCCGGGACGCAGCGCCGTCTGCAGCACGCCCTGGATGAACTCTGCGACCGCGACTTTACGTTGGCCGTTAGCGCTCGTCAGCTGCACGCTCGCACCAAGAGCGACGAGCGTAGTGACCCAGTCGGCCGCCGGATCGGCATGGCTGAGAGAGCCTCCGATCGTGCCGCGGTTGCGCACGGCGCGATAGGCGATCCCGCGGGCGATCCGCGGCAACACGCCATGAGTAACGTCGGGAATTCGTCCGTCCTCGATATCAGCGTGTGTGACGCAGGCGCCGATCATGAGGGCATCGCCATCGCGCTCGACGGAGCGAAGCTCGGCAAGGCCGGCGATATCGACGATACGCGGCGGCTGCACCAGACGGAGATTGAGCATCGGGCCGAGCGACTGTCCGCCGGCCATGATCCTAGCTTCGCTATCGACGTCTGCGAGCAGGGCGAGCGCGTCGCTCACGCTGCGGGGGCGCTCATAGGCGAAGGAGGCGGCCTTCACGGCGTGCTCGCCTGTTTCGCGGCCAGCACCGCCGCGACGATGCGGCGCGGCGACAGCGGCGATTGCATCAGCTCCGCGCCGAGCGGCCGCAGCGCGTCGTTGACGGCATTGGCTATCGCGGCCGGCGGCGCGATCGCGCCGCCTTCGCCGATGCCCTTGACGCCGAACATCGTGTAGGGCGACGGTGTCTCCATGTGGATCATGCGCGGCGCGGGGACTTCGGTCGGACCAGGCAGCAGATAGTCGGCCAGCGTCGTCGCCAGCGGCTGCGCGGCGTCGTCGAACGGCATCTCCTCGTACAATGCGGTGCCGATGCCCTGCGCCAGGCCGCCGAGGATCTGGCCGTCGACGATCATCGGATTGACGAGGACACCGCCGTCCTCGACGACGACGTAGTCGAGGAGCTCGACCTCGCCGAGATCCGGATCGACGGCGACCGTCACGGCATGTGCCGCGTAGGAGAACGTGCCGCTGTCGCGCACCGGCTTGTAGCCGCTGGTGACTTCGAGGCCGGAAGGATCGACATCGTTGGGAAGATCCTGCGGCCGGCGGTACCAGGTGTGGGCGATCTCGACGAGGCCTATGCTGCCGTTGGGCCCGCAGGCGCGGCCGTCGCGCCATGTGACCGCCTCGGGCGCGAGCTGCAGCAGCTTGGCGCCGATCCGGGTGGCGCGTGCGACGAGCTGTTCGCAGGCGGTACCCACGGCGCCGCCGGCCATCACCATCGAGCGCGAGCCCCAGGTGCCGGTGGAGTAGGGCGTCATCGCGGTGTCGCCGAGGATGACGCGGATCTTGTCGGGATCGACGCCGAGGATCTCATGCGCGACCTGCGTGAGCGTCGTCTCGAGCCCCTGGCCGTGGGAGTGCACGCCGACGCGCAGCTCGAGACCGCCGTCGGGCGTCAGGCGCGCTGTGGCCTGCTCATGGCCGGGCACCATCGGGATGCCCCAGCCGGCATAGACCGAGGTGCCATGCGCGGCCTGCTCGCAATAGATCGAGACGCCGGTGCCGATCAGCCGGCCGTCCGGCTCGCCGCGCCGCTGGCGCGCCCGCACGCCGGGGACATCGATCGCCGCCAGCGCGCGCTGCAGCGCGCCCGGATAGTCGCCGCTGTCGAAATGCTTGTTGGTGATGTTGTCGAACGGCATGTCCTGCGGCTGCACCAGATTGCGCAAGCGCACCTCGCCGGGCTCGAGCCCGGCCTCGACCGCGACGGCATCGAGCAGTAGCTCCAGCGCGAAGCAGACGCCGGTGCGGGCGACGCCGCGATAGGGCAGGATCGGGCATTTGTTGGTCGCGACGGAATAGGTGCGGCAGCGATAGGCCGGCATCCGATACGGTCCCGGCAGGATGCTCGCGATCTGCGCCGCTTCGAGGCAGGCGGAGAACGGGTAGGACGAGTAGGCACCGGAATCGACGATTGCCTCGCAGTCGATGCCGCGCAGGCGGCCGTCGCGGTCGGCGTAGACCGTGATGTGATAGGCGTGCTCGCGGCAATTCGCGCTCGCGCTCAGATGCTCGCGCCGGTCCTCGATCCAGCGCACCGTCATGCCCTTGGTCAAGGCGAGCCAGCTCAGGCAGACCTCCTCGGGCAACAGGATGCCCTTGTGGCCAAAGCCGCCGCCGATATCCGGCGCGATGATGCGGATGCGGCCCTGTTCGATGCCGAGGCAGTCGGACAGGCCGTTGCGCACGATGTGCGGCATCTGCGATCCGGTGTGCAGCGTGAGCTGATCGAGCCGGTGATCGTAGGCCGCGACGACGCCGCGGCCCTCCAGCGGCGCCATGCATTGGCGCGCGGTCGTGATCTCGCGCGTCACCTTGATCGGCGCGTCCAGCGCGGCCGAGATGTGGACCTCGAAATTGGTTTCCAGGAAGACGTTGTCGCCCCAATGCTCGTGCACCAGCGCGCTGCCGGCCGCGCGCGCCAGCCGCATGTCGTGCACTGCCGGCAACGGCTCCAGGTCGAGCTCGACGGAAGCGGCGATGTCCTCGGCTTCGGCACGGCTGCGCGCGACGCACATCGCCACGAGCTCGCCGACGTGGCGCACCTTGCCCACAGCCAGCACCGGCTGCTCGGAGACCTTGAAGCCGGGCAGGCCGGAGACGGCGCGGATCGGCTTGATGCCGGTGAGGTCGTCGGCCGTGAACACGACGTCGCGATATTCCGCGGGAATGTAGATCGCCCTGATCTGGGCATGCGCCACCGGGCTGCGCACGAAGGCCACGTCCTTCAATCCCGGCAGTCTGATGTCGGCGACGTATTGACCGCGGCCGCGCAGAAAACGATCGTCTTCCTTGCGCGGCAAGCACGCGCCGACGCCGCGCGGTGCGCGATCATCCGAGACGGTCGGAGCCGTGTCGGTCACGTCAGGCCGCGACCGCTGCGGGCAGGATCGGCGCCGTCGCGTCGTGACGGACTCCGGCGCGCAGGCAGAACACCGGCTGCAGCAGCTTCTCGGCGATCACCTCGGTCTTCTCGTTGTCGCGCAGGACGAACCGGCCCTGCTGCTCGCGGAGTACGCTGACATCGGCGGCCATGTCGGGCCGCAGCGCGCCGATCTGGTCGGACAGGCCGAGCATCGCGGCGGGATTGGACGTGACCATCGGTACGACCTGCTCCAAGGTCAGACCGAGCGCGACCAGTGAGCTCATCGCCTGCACCAGGCTGAACTTGGCATGGCCGGCGAACGGATGGCTCTCGTCGTCGGCAGGCTCGTCCGGCGTGCCCGCGGGCGCCGGCACATGTGTGTTGTAGCCGTGGATGTCGGCGCCGAGCGTATGCGGCACGATGCCGGCGTCGATCGCCTTGCGCGCCAGCCGGTAGGAGAAGTGACTGCCGTGACCGACGTCGACCTTGAGCCCGCGATCGAGCGCGGCCTGGATGACTGGATGCACCTCGCCCCTGGTGTTGACGAAGCCGCCGGGATGGCGCGTGAACGGATGCGCCAGCACGTCGCCCGGACGCAGCAGCGGAATGACGCGCTCCAAGATCGTGTCGACATCCTCGCCGTTGGTGCCGCTCGCGGGCAGGCCCCAGAGCTGTCCGAAATGGACGTAGACCGGAAGCTCGGCGCGGCGGCCGATCTCGGCCGCCATCTCGATGACGCGGATGCCCCAGCGCGCAAAACCGCCGATCTCGGCATGCGCCTTGATGCCGCGCACGAGGTCGCGGTTGGCGACTGCCGATTTTACCGTGGCGTCGATGTCGACGCAGTCGGGACGATAGAGATCGGGGTAGTAGTGGCCTTCGAGGCCTCCGACCAGATAGGCCGACAGGAACGCATAGACGCGCGATTGCGCGCGCTCGGCGACGAAATGCCGGAAGCCGGGCAGCGTCATGCATGACGGGCCGCCCTGGTCGATCAGACTGGTGACGCCTGAGTGCACGCCGACCATATCAGCGTTCATGCCGAAGCGGCCGGTGACGTACTGATACACATGGGCGTGGGTGTCGATCAGCCCCGGCAACACGAGCTGGCCGGTGACGTCGACGACGTCCTTGGCGCCCGATGGCAGGATATCGGACTGGACAGCTGCGATGCGGCCGTCGCGGATGGCGACGTCTCTCAAGCCGTCGATGCCGGAGGCGGGGTCGATGACGCGGCCGCCGCGCAACAGCAGGTCGAACGAGGCGCTCACGGACATGCAAGCTCTCCTTATCCGGGTTGTTTGTCCCGGTCAAAGCTGTCCTCGACGAGCCGGCGCGGATGATGCGCCGACCAATTTACGAAGCATGCTTCGCATTACATCAAGATCCGTGCCATAGACAGCTTCAAATTGATGCAGCGTGACCAGCGCTTATGCGGGAGCCGATCGATGGCCGGAAGGAGCAAGACGAATGCAGATGTGTCGTGGCCCCTAGAGGAACGTCCAGGCTATCTGATCAGGCGGCTGCACCAGATCCATGTCGCGTTGTTCCAGGAGAAATGCGCCGCCTATGAGATCACGCCATTGCAGTACAGCCTGTTGACGGCGCTGGCGAAAAGGGGAACGGCGGATCAAACGGCGCTGGCCCAGGACATCGCCCTCGACCGGACCACCACGACCGGAGCGTTGAAGCGGCTGCAGGCGCGCGGCTTCGTCGACCGCAGCGTCGGACCGCACGATCGGCGCTCGCGGACCTGTTGTTTGACCCGGTCCGGCGCGGCATTGCTGCGCAAGATCGAGCGTCCCGCGCGGGCGGCGCATCTCGCGACGATCGCGGATCTGACCAGGGCCGATCAGAAGCGGTTCATCGCCATGATGCAGGCGATCGTCGAGGCGCAGGGACAGAGGCTCGACGCGACGCGATCGCCGGACTGACTGCAACGCGCTCCGATTAGATAATGGGCACGGTGCTGCCCGAAAAGCAGCGCATCGCCGGAGTACGGTATCGGGGCGAGCTGTCCGTTCCCGCAACTACGAAGCATGCTCCGCATTCCGCGCTACGGCGTTTCGCCACAAAAGGCACTTGCGACTGCGCAATTTCGTCGGAGATCGCCGCGACGGCGGGGGCGCAGACGCTGCGCTGCGCCTAGCCCCACGAGCTCTGGCATGTCCCTTGCTGACAACTTCCATAAGAGCTGCGCGCAAAGCCGCGGCGAAATCAATCCGGGGCGGCGACATCGATGTCGCAGTGCATGGAGTGAGCGATGCGATGTCTGCCGCGGCGCGAGCCGCCGATCATTGCTCTGTCCAACGGGGTCCGTTGGACGTGGTGTGCCGCGCGTGACGGAAGAAGAGCGCCGTGATGTCGGAGCATGCTGATGCCATCGCGACGCGCTTTGGAGACGGCGGGCCTGATGGCGGCGACATCCAGGCGAATGAATTTCTCCGCGGCGTGCTGGCGCGCAAGACGGTCCGCCGCTACACCGACCGGATGCCGGAAGAGGGGCTGCTCGACCTGCTCGTCGCCTGCGCGTTGAGCGCCTCGGCCAAGTCGGACTTCCAGCAGGCCTCGGTGATGCGGCTGTGCGATGCCGAAAAGCGAGCCGCGATCGGCAAGCTGTTTCCGAGCATGCCCTGGATCGGCGCGTCACCGGTCTTCTTCGTGTTTCTCGGCGATGCCCGCCGTCTGCAGCGGATCGGTGAGTTGCGCGGCAAGCCGGTCAAGAACGGCACCCTCGAAGGCTTTTTCAATGCCTCGGTCGATGCGGCGCTGGCGCTGCAGACAATGATATTGTGCGCGGATTCAGTGGGTCTCGGAACCTGTCCGATCAGTGTGATCCGCAACGAGATCGACACCGTCGCCAAGGTGCTGGAACTGCCGGATATGGTGTTCCCCGTCGCCGGGCTGTGCCTCGGCTATCCCGCGGCCGAGGGCCATGTCAGCCTGCGGCTGCCGCGCAACATCACCACGCATCTCGACCGCTATGGCGACGATTCGCTGCCTGCAGCGCTCGACGATTACGACCGGCGGCGTCATGCCCGGCACGCCATTCCGAAAGACCAGCAGCGCGGCATTGCCGAGTTTGGCGAGGCCGAGTTCTACGGCTGGTCGGAGGACAAGGCGCGTCAGGCGGCCAAGGCGGAGGGCGCAGCGTTCCCGCCCTATCTTCGCGCCCACGGCTTCAGCTTCGACTGATCAGTTCATATGAGGAGATGCGAGATGACCACGCCTTCGTTTTTCCGCTTTCAGGCGCCGTCGCGGCGAATCGCGCTGGCCCTGCTGGCCGCTGCGCTGACCTTGCCGGCTACGTTCAATGCCAACGCCGGCAGCATGGACGAGATCAAGAAGCGTGGCCTGATCGTCGCTACCGAGGACGATTTCCGCCCCTTCGAGTTCGTCAAGGACGGCAAGCCGACCGGCTTCGACAACGAGATGATCGAGGATCTGCGCAAATACGCGCCGTTCGAGATCAAGCAGCAGATCCTGCCCTGGACCGGCATCCTGGCCGGCGTCTCCACCGGCAAATACGATGTCGCCATCACCGCGGCGATCATCACCAAGGAGCGCAAGAAGTCGCTCGACTTCACCAGCCCGATCGCCGACGCGACGCACTATTACGTCAAGCGCAAGGACGACAAGAGCATCAACGCCATCAAGGATCTCAGCGGCAAGACCGTCGGCGTCCAGGCGGGCAGTGCGCTGCTCGGCCGTCTGCCCGAGCTGAAGGACATGCTGGAGAAAGAGGGCGGCAAGCTCGGCAAGGTGGTCGAGTACACCTCGTATCCAGAGGCTTATCAGGATCTCGCGCTCGGCCGCGTCGACTACGTCGTCAACACCATCATCAACATCAAGGCGCTGGTCGCCGAGAAGCCGAACGTGTTCGCGGTCGGCCAGCCCGTCTCCGGCAAGTCGTATCCGGCCTGGGCGGTCGCCAAGGGGAACACCGAGCTGGTGGAGTTCCTGAACGGCTTCATTGCCAAGCAGAAGGAGAGCGGCCGCTTCGCCGAGTTGCAGAAGAAGTGGTTCGGCGAGGCGTTCCCGGATCTGCCGGTAACGTTCGAGCCGGAATTCTGACGCCGCGATCGAGGTGCAGTTGATGTGCGGGTGGCGATCGCTGCGCGCTGGTTTGTTTGCCCGTGAGGTGTGGCCGGCCGTGCTGCGCCGGCGGCACGCTGCCAGGGCTGGACGGCGATGAGTGCGGCCGACGTGCTCGCCATACTGCAGGGCGCCGTCGTGACGGTGACGCTGTCCTTCGTCGGAATCCTGATCGGCCTGCCGATCGGGCTTGGCTTGGCGCTGCTGCGCTGGGCCAACGTTCCGTTCGTTGCCCGCGTCGTCGCCGTCTATGTCTCGGTGCTGCGCGCGACGCCGCTCGTGACCTTGCTGCTGCTGTTGTTCTTCGCGCTGCCCAATGTCGGTATCGCGATCGGTCCGGTGTCGGCAGCGATCCTGGCGCTGGTCATGAACACCTCTGCGTTTAATTGCGAGGTCTGGCGCGCCGCGCTGATGAACTTCCCGAAGGAGCAATACGAGGCTGCGCAATCCGTCGGCATGCATGCGAGCCTGCGTTTCCGCCGCATCGTGCTGCCGCAGATCGTACGGGTCAGTCTCCCCGGGCTCGTCAACGAGATGTCGCTGCTGATCAAGGTCACGCCGGTGCTGGCGGTGGTCGGCGTCGTCGACATCACCCGCGCGGCGGTGCGGATCGGCGCCGAGACCTATGAGCCGCTGCCGCCGTTCCTGGTGGCGATCGCGATGTATGCGCCGATCGTGTTCGCGCTGGTCTCCCTGCAGCGCTTCATCGAGCGGCGCCAGCTCGCAGCCGAGGCGGCATGATCAAGGATTTCGCTATCGTCTGGAGCGAACGGGACCTGCTGCTGAGCGGGCTCGGCAACACCACGATCCTCTCGGCGCTGTCCGCGATCGCCGGCGTCGTGATCGCCTTCGTGCTGACGCCGGCGCTGATGTCGAAGCGGCGCTGGCTGGCGCTCACGGTGCGGGTGTTCGTCGACGGCATGCGCTGCGTGCCGTTCCTGCTGTTCGCCTATATCGTCTATTACGGCCTGCCGTCGTTCGGCATCCGGCTCGACAATTGGAGCTCGGGACTGGTGGCGCTGACCGTCTATCACGCCGCCTATCTCGCCGAGATCCTGCGCGGTGCGTGGGCGGCGCAGCCGCGCGAGCCGATCGAGGCCGGCGTCGCCATCGGCTTCTCGGGACCGCGTCTGTTCCGGCGCATCATCCTCCCGCCGCTGCTGCTCGCTGCCGGTCCCGTGATCGGCAACCAGATGATCCAGATCGTCAAGGACAGCGCCTTCCTCACCATCATCGCATTGCCCGAGCTGACGCATGCCGCAAGCTCGATCCAGTCGCGTCACTACGTGCCGTTCGCCGCCTTCATCACCGCCGTGTTCCTCTATTGGGGCCTTTGCCTGGTGATCGAGGCGGGGGTCAGCGGCATCGACCGGCTGGCCGCGGCGCGGCGCTGAGGGAGGTGGAATGACCGACGACATGCCCGTACTCGACGTCGCCGGCATCTCCAAGCGCTTCGGCGACCTCGAGGTGCTCTCCGACATCAGCTTCACGGTGACGCGCGGCGAGACGGTCTGCGTCCTCGGCCCGTCCGGCTCCGGCAAGTCGACGCTGCTTCGCTGCATCAACTGGCTGGAGCGGCCGGATGCCGGACAGATCTATCTCAATGGCGACCGCATCGGCGTCAACAATGGCGGCGTCGTCATGTCCGATCGCGAGCTGTCGCGGGTCCGCACCCGCATCGGCATGGTGTTCCAGCATTTCGCGCTCTGGCCGCATCTCACGGTCCTGCAGAATCTGATCGAGGCGCCGGTGCAAGTGCAGAAGCGCCCGATGGCAGAGGTGCGCGAAGAGGCGATGGCGCTGCTCGCCAAGGTAGGGCTGTCCGACAAGGCCGACGTGTTCCCGGCGCGGCTGTCGGGCGGACAGAAGCAGCGCGTCGGCATTGCGCGCGCGCTGGCGATGAAGCCGGATGTGCTGCTGTTCGACGAGCCGACCAGCGCGCTCGATCCGGAACTGGTCGGCGAGGTGCTGCTGGTGATGCGCGAGCTCGCTCGCGAGGGCCGCACCATGGTGATCGTGACCCACGAGATGGGCTTTGCGCGCGACGCCGCCACGCGCATCCTGTTCATGGATCGCGGCCGCGTCGTCGAGACCGGGCCGCCGGAGCGCTTCTTCGTCAGCCCGGACACCGAGCGCGCGCGCCAGTTCATCCAGCGCTACGCCGCGGGATAGCTAATAAAGCAGCGAGGACACGCCATGGATCCGATCTATCATCTGCTTCCCGACGCGCCGAAGCCGGTCACGCCCTATAGCCATGCGGTGCAGGCCGGTCCGTTCCTGTTCGTCACCGGCCAGCTCGCGACCGACCCCGATAACGACGCGCTGCCGCTTCCCGACGGGATCGAGGCGCAGACCCGCAAGGTGATGGACAACCTCGCGCGCGTGCTCAAGGGCTGCGGCATGAGCTTTGCGAACGTCGTGTTCGCCCGCATCTACCTGACCGATTTCAAGCGCGACTACGCGCCGATGAACGCGATCTTCTCCAGTCATTTCGACGACGCGCACCGGCCGGGCCGGACCACGATCGGCGTCTGCGATCTGGCGCGCGGCGGCATTGTCGAGATCGACCTGGTGGCCTACAAGCCCTGAGGGAGAGTGCAATGGAGCCAATCGAAATTCCCGCGCGGCGCGGCAAGGCGGCGTTCGTGGCGGCCGGCCAGGTCGTCACCGTGATCAACACCCATGGCGAACAGGTGGTCGACACCTGGGCGTTCAATCGCGCCGACCTCTCCGAGTTCATGTCGAACGAGCATACAAGGGCGCATTCGCTGCATCTGGTGCCGCGGCCGGGCGACGTGCTCCGCACCAACTTGCGCCGGCCGATCCTGACCTTGATCGAGGACACCTCGGGCGGCATTCACGACACCCTGATCGCCGCCTGCGATCGCTATCGCTACTCGTTTCTCGGGCACGAGGGCCATCACGACAACTGCACCGACAATCTGTTCGCCGGCATGGCCGAACTCGGCCTGACGCCTCCGGAGGTGCCGAGCCCACTCAATCTGTTCATGAACATTCCGTGGGACGCCGAGGGCACGCTCGGCTTCGCCGCGCCGCCGCGTCCCGTGCCCGGCGGCCATGTGCGCTTGCGCGCGGAAATGGATCTGGTGATCGCATTCTCCGCCTGTCCGCAGGACATCCTGCCGATCAACGGCAAGGCCGGGAAGCCGGTCGAAGCGCATTTCTCGGTCACCGAGGCATGACGGGACAAAGCAAGGCGGAGCGGGCCGCCGCCAACCGCCGCCGCTATGAGGAGCTGCGTGCGGCTGGGCAGGAGCTGAAGCAGTTGCCTGCGCCGACGGCGCTCGACGGTGCGCCGATCGCGACGGATGCCATCATCCAGACCGAGCAGGTGCCGCCCGGCTGGCACACGACGGTGCGGCTGTCGCGCGGCGAGGCCCTGCGCATCATCGATGATCTCGGGCGCTCGAGCGTGTCGCTGCTGGCGTGGCGCAGCGAAGATCCGAGCGAGCGCCTCAACTGCGCCGACACCGTGAAGGTGCAATGGAGCGCGGCAATATCGAAGGGCCGCATGATCCTGTCGGACATGGGCCGGGTGCTGCTGTCGGTGTTCGAGGATACGTCCGGCGCGCATGATCTTCTCGTCGGCGGCTCGACCGCCGACTCGACCCTTTCAGCGTATGGCGAGGTGACGCGCAATACGCAGGCGAACTTCATCTCGGCTGCCGCCAAGATCGGGCTCGGCCTGCGCGACGTCCCGCCCTGCGTGACCTTCTTTGCTCCCGTGACAACGGACACGACGGGACGCTTCGTCTGGCACGCCGCGCGCAAGCGCGCCGGCGATTTCGTCGATTTGCGCGCCGAGATGAACCTGATCGTCGCGGTCTCCAACTGTGCCCATCCCCTCGACCCGGCGCGGCCGGCGGCGACGGCCCCGGTCACGCTGATCCGCCATCGGCTGCCGCCGCCCGCAGCCGACGACGTCTGCCGCACGGCGTCGCCGGAAGCGCTGCGCGCCTACGCCTTCACCGATCAGCTGTTCGCGTGAGGAGGTGATCATGTCACCGACCAATACGGGCTCTCTCATCTACGCCTTCGACGTTCCCGCCGAGCAGCCCTGGTCGCGGGTGCTGAAGAAGGGGCAGACGCTGCGCATCATCGACAGCGAGGGCGAGCAGGCGGTGGACGCACTGATGTACGTCGCCGATGACACCGCCGAACGCTACAGCGCGCAGGATACGCTGCGCGTCCAGGGCTCGGCCTATCTCGAGCTCGGCACACGGCTGATCTCCAACCGCGGCCGGGTGATGGCAACGATCACCGCCGACACCTGCGGTCGCCACGATACCTCGGCGGGCTGCTGTTCCTGCGAGAGCAACGCCGTCCGCTTCGGCGAGGCGACGCGCTACCAGCATGCCTGCCGGGAAAACTTCATCCTGGAGCTGTTGCGGCATGGCCTGACCAAGCGCGACATCGTCTCCAACCTGAACTTCTTCATGAACGTGCCGATCGAGCCGACAGGCAATTTCACGGTGCTGGATGGCCCCTCAGTGCCCGGCAACTACGTCGACGTCACCGCCGAGCTGGACGTGCTGTTCGTGATCTCGAACTGTCCGCAGGTCAATAACCCCTGCAACGGCTTCGATCCCACGCCGATCCGCGTGGAGATCAGGGAGGCCGCTGCGGCTGAGAGGTCCTAGTTCCGCCTGCGCCGACGATCTGACCGATGTTGATATCAGGTCCCGGGGTGACGTTTGTGCCAGTCGGTAACGCGCTGAAATGCATCGCCGGCGCGGACCAGGCTGGCCTCGTCGAAATGCTGGCCGACGAACTGGAATCCCACCGGACCGCCATTCGCCGCAAAGCCTCCCGGCAAGGTCACGGTCGGACTTCCCGTCATGTCGAACGGGCATGTGAAGCGAAGTAGGCCACCGATCAGCGAAGCGTCCTCGCCGAGCGTCGCCATCTTGGCGAGGCTCGGCGCAGCAAAGGCCTGCGCCGGGACTGCAAGCAGATCGATAGATTCGAACAGCACGCGGACGGCGCCGCGAAACGCTTCGCGCCGAAGCACGATCTTCTGATAGTCCATGCCGGATTGTTGCCGGCCGAGATCGAGCAGGCCTGCGAGCCCGGGGCCGTACTCGTCCTTGCGAGACGGATAGGTGTCCTCGTGCGCGACCGCGACCTCGATGCCGCAAAGCGGGAACCAGTCGTCGATGGCGGCCTGCGGATTCGGGAAATTGATCTCCGTGATCTGGGCGCCGAGATCGACCGCCACGCGCAGGCCCTCGGCCAGCACCCTGGCTGCATCGGCGTCTGTGCCTTCGCTGGTCCAGCGCCTGTCGATGCCAATCGTCACGCCCCGGAGATCGCCGGAGAGGCCGGCGACATAATCCGGCACCGGCAGCGGAACCGACGTCATGTCCTTGGGATCATGGCCCGCAATGACGCGGAGAATGGCGCCACAATCGACCGCGCTTCGCGCCATCGGGCCAATGTGATCGAGCGTCGCTGCGAGCTCGTACGCGCCGTAGCGGCTGACACGTCCCCAGGTCGGCTTGAGCCCGGTGACGCCATTGGCCGCAGACGGAAAGCGGATCGAGCCGCCGGTGTCCGTGCCGAGCGAGCCGTAGCAAAGGCCGGCCGCGGTGGCGACGCCGGACCCGCTCGAGGATGCGCCAGGCCAGAGATCCGCGTTCCAGGGATTTTTCGGCGGATCGATCTTCGGATGATGATCGGCGTACGCGCCTTCGGTCTGCTGCAGCTTGCCGAGGATGATGGCGCCCGCCTCCTTGAGCCGCGCAACCACCGTGCCATCCTCCGTCGGACGGAAGTCACGATGAATGGTCATGCCATGCGCCGCTGGCGCTCCCTTGGCCCAGCACAGATCCTTCACGGCCACCGGCACGCCGTGCAACGGCCCCTTGATCTTGCCGGAGGCAATCTCTGCCTCAGCCACCACAGCCTCGGCGAGCGCGGAGTCCGCCATCACGTAGGCAAAGCTCTTGAGCTTGCCGTCGAGCTGCTCGATCCGTCCAAGCATGGCCTTGGTCACCTCGACCGGCGACACCTCCTTGGCCTGGATCTTCCGCCCGATATCGACGAGTCCGAGATAGTGGAGGTCTGTAGCTGCCATCGTTCTTTCCTCTCTCGCGATATGGTGCACGCTCGCACTCGGAGATGCACCGCCGTTCTGGCGATGCGGACGCATCGGACGCTTCTCGGGCGGCAAATGAAAAAAAAAGCCACCCGTACCTCCCGAATGAGGCAACGAATGGCTCACATGCCGCGTCTATGATTTGTCGTCGAGGATCCGTCTTCGAACGAAGCACTTGGTGCAAAGAGCTGGACGACGTCGGCCAGATCAGCGCACGCCGCGTTCGACGGTATACCCTTCAGAGAAGGTAGATAGTTCTCCCTCGCATTGTCAACGAGGGACTTCGATCTCGCCACGGTTCCGCCCGCGGACAGCGATGACGCGCCGCTCGAGAGCGATCGGATCATCCTTGCTTTGAGATAGACGGGATCGGTGGCGGTCGGCCCGTGAGGCACAACCGCCACGCCAAAGTTTCGCTCAGAACGAGCTCAGCGGCAATTCCAGGTCGTACCCTGGGCGCAGACCGCGTTCGGGCTGTCGCCGCCATAGACCTGATAGGGGTATTCGCCCTTGCGGTAGTAGCCATAGGCATTCGGGTTCGGGCCGTAATAGGACGGCGCCGCGTAGTAGGCCGGGCCGCCATAGACCGGACCATCATAATAATCGTAGGCGTCGCGGCTCGCGGCAATCGCAAGACCGGTGCCGATGACGCCGGCTGCGATCGCTGCGCCGGCCGCAGCCCCGCCGCCGTGCCAGCGGCCATTTCGCGCGTCGGCGCTGGTCGGGCTCAAGGCGCCGATCGCGAGTGCGGTCAATGAAGCGATGACGGCCGTGCGGCCGAGCAGAGCAGGTTTGGTCGACATGTCAGGCCTCCAGTGAAGTATGCCGTGATCGGCGGATATGTCTGGTGTTCGCGGTCTGAAGAACTGTCGACGAATGTCAGAACCGAAAGACACCATACGGATGAGAAGTGTCAGGGCCGGACCTGACCTCGCGCGCGCGGCGCTAGTGGTGCCACTCAGGCGGATGTCCGATCCTTCGGACTAGAACTTCAACTTGCCTTTCGGGTTCCGGCTTACCCGAGCATCCATGCGGACCAGAAAGGACTGCCGGACATCTAACGGAGCGGGCGCGCTGTCGCGCTGCCGAGCTTGCCCGGGACGACACCCTTTACGTCATCAAGGACCGTTGCAACGACCAGGACAACACCGAGCGTGAGGATCAGTCAGGCCTGTGCTTCTCCGGCGTGCTTTGCTGCACGCGGACCGCGGATCAGCCGATATTCGGGGAGGCGATTGCGCCTGCGCTCGCGGCCCGCTCAACGCGGCACCCCGATCAGACACCCTTGATTACCTTCCAGCCCGCACAACATGCTGGTAAATCACGTGATTGTTATGCATATATCTGACGGCTGCAACCGCTGGAACCTGTCGCGTGAGTTCGGAAAGCACATTGGATATCGGTCCGCGTCTGCGGCGAGCCCGGCTGGCCAAGGGGATGAGGATGCGTGACCTCGCGCACGTCGTCGGCTGCGATGAAAGCATGATCTCCAAGATCGAGGCCGGCAAGGTCATGCCGTCGCTGCCGATGCTCGACAAGATGGTCCACGCGCTGGACCGCGACATGGCCTCGTTCTTCGGCCTCAGGGTCGACGACTACAAGCTGGTGCAGAAGCCTGAGGATCGGATGAAGGTGCCGGTCGATGCGCTGCGCGGCGGCAAAGGAGTCGTCTACGAGCGGCTGGTGCCGGTGGCCGCTGGGAATTTGCTTGAAGCGAACATTCACGTCGTCGCGCCCGGCGGTGAGAAGGTCGATCTGATCACTCATCAGGGTGAGGCTGTCGGCTATCTCGTGTCCGGAACGATCGAGCTCACCATCGACGATACGACCTATCTGATGACCGCCGGCGACTCCTTCTTCTTCAAGGCCTATCTGACCAACAGCTATCGCAACGTCGGATCCGACGAGGCGCGGATCGTCTGGGTCAACACTCCGCAGGTCCACTAGGTCTCGGCTCCGGTGAGCGTGCAGCAGGCGGCCGACACGGGAATGTCTGCGCGGCTGCATGAATTTCATGCATGTGACGGGAACGGAAGCAGGGAGCGTGAAGCCTGAGAAGTTCCGCTTTTCTTTATGCAGACGAATTGGCGCGCTACCGGGGCGGATTTCCCAACTCTTGCATTTCGAGGAGCCGCCAAGACGGTGGCATAGCGTTTGCTTGAATTCGACAGGATTGTGATGCATGCCAACTGCCCCTGGGCTGCGTCCGACTGTCGATGGGGCCTCACCCGCTAAGGCGCGCGTCGTAAGCCGCAGCAGCAGCGATGATGGCAGGCGAACCGCTGATGGCTTTCGTTTGGAAACGACTGCTTGGCACCATCCCGAGCCTGGTGGGCGTCGTCGTTCTCACGTTCTTCATTTCGCGTGCGCTGCCCGGAGATCCCGCGGCCTTCTTCGCCGGCCCTGCCGCGAATGCCGCATCGATCGCCAGTATTCGCGCCACGCTTGGCCTCGATCGTCCGCTGCCGGTCCAGTTCATGAGCTACATCGGTGACCTCGCGCACGGCAATCTCGGCCGCTCGCTCACGACTGGGCAACCGGTGCTGACCGATTTGCTTGAACGTCTACCCGCGTCGCTGGAATTGTCATCGTTCGCGCTGCTGTTCGCCATCGGCATCGCCATTCCGATGGGAGTCTGGGCGGCGACCCGCATCAATGGCGGCGTCGATCATGCCTGCCGCGCGCTGGTTACCGTCAGCGCCGCGTTCCCGACCTTCTTCGTCGGGCTGCTGTTCGTCTATATCTTCTACTTCCTGCTCGGCTGGGCGCCGCAGCCGCTCGGCCGGCTCGACGAGATCGCCTTCTCACCGCCGCCTCGCGTCACCGGGGCCTACACGATAGACGCCGTCATCGCCGGCGACTGGCCGGTGTTGCGCGCGGCACTGGCGCAGCTGATCCTGCCGGCGATCTCGCTCGGCCTGTTCGCGCTGGCGCCGATCGCGCGGATCACGCGGGCCGCGATGCTGGAGGCGTTGAGCAGCGATTTCATCCGCACGGCGCGCGCCAGCGGCCTGCCGGTGCGCAAGATCCTGATGGCCTACGCCTTCCGCAACGTGCTGCTACCGGTCTCGAGCGTGCTCGGCATGGTGTTCTCCTTCCTGATCGGCTCGAACGTGCTGATCGAGCAGGTGTTCGGCTGGCAGGGCGTCGGTGCCTATGCGGTGGCCGCCGTCATCGCCTCCGACTACGCGGCGGTGCAGGGCTTCGTGCTGATGATGGCCGTGCTTTACGTGCTGCTAAATCTCGCCGTTGACGTGTTCGCGACGCTGGTCGATCCCCGCGTCAGGTTCGAGGGCTGAGCGATGAGTCTGGTCACGCTCGCCCGCAACACCGGTTATGCCTTCGGCGAAAACCGCCTCACACTCGTCGCCGCGATCATCCTGGCCTTGCTGACGCTGTGCGCGATCTTCGGTCCCTCGATCGCGCCGTACGATCCGCTGCTCACCTCGGCCACCACTAAGCTCGCGCGCCCGAGCCTCATGCATCCGTTCGGCACCGATGCGCTCGGACGCGACATCCTGAGCCGTGTCATCGTCGCGACGCGCCTCGATCTCGGCATGGCGGTCTCGGCGGTGGCGCTGTCCTTCGTGGTCGGCCTCGCGCTAGGTGCGCTCGCCGGCTATTTCGGCGGCTGGACCGATCGCATCATCGGCCGGGCGATGGACACCATCATGGCGTTCCCGCTGTTCGTGCTTGCGATGGGCATCGTGGTGGCGCTCGGCAACAGCGTCGCCAACATCATCATCGCCACCATGATTATCAACCTGCCGTTCTACTGCCGCTTCGCCCGTGCCGAGGTGAACGTGCGGCGCGAGCTCGGCTATGTCGAGGCGGCGCGCATGGGCGGCAACGGGCCGCTGCGCGTCCTGGTCAATCATATCGTCCCGAACATCCTGCCGCCGATGATGGTGCAGGCCTCGCTCAACATGGGCTGGGCGATCCTCAATGCCGCCGGCCTGTCCTTCATCGGGCTCGGAGTCCGGCCGCCGACGCCGGAGTGGGGCATCATGGTGTCGGAGGGCGCGAGCTACATCATTTCCGGCGAGTGGTGGGCTTTCATGTTCCCGGGCGCCGCGCTCGTGCTGGCGGTGTTCTCCTTCAACATGCTGGGTGACGGGCTGCGCGATCTGCTCGATCCGAGAAAGCGCGTGTGATGGCGCAGCTCGAGATCGACAATCTCTCGGTGGAGTTCCGCACCCGTCATGGCGTGGTGCGGGCGCTGGATGCGGTCAGCTTGTCGGTGTCGCGCGGCGAGATCGTCGGCGTGGTCGGCGAAAGCGGCTCCGGCAAATCCGTCACCGCCTACACCGTGATGGGCCTCAACGATGCGGCCGCGCGCATCACCAAGGGCGCGATCACGATGGGCGGCATCGATCTCCTCGCGGCGCGCCCCGAGGCGATGCGCGAGCTGCGCGGCCGCGAGATGGCGATGATTTTCCAGAGCCCGCGCACCGCGCTCAATCCGATCCGTAAGGTCGGCAAGCAGATCGAGGACGTCCTGCAGGAGCACGCCGCGCTGCCGCGGCGCGAGCTGAAGAAGGCCGCAATCGCCGCGCTTGCTCGGGTACGAATTCCCGATCCTGAACGACGCGCGGAGGCTTATCCGTTCGAGCTCTCGGGGGGCATGTGTCAGCGCGTGATGATCGCGATGGCGCTGGCCTGCACGCCCTCGGTGCTGATCGCTGACGAGCCGACCACGGGGCTCGACGTGACGACGCAGGCTGTGATCATGGACCTGATCCGTGAGATGAGCCGGGCGACCCAGATGTCGACTCTGCTGATCACCCATGATCTCGGGCTGGCCGGCGAATATTGCGACCGGATCGCCGTCATGCATGCCGGCCACATCGTCGAGATCGCACCCACTGAAGAGCTGCTGGAGCGTCCGGCGCATCCCTATACGCGCCGGCTGCTGGCAGCTACGCCGGTGCCGGAGTCGCGCCTCGACGACCTCAATGCCATTCCCGGCCATCTGCCCGATCTGCGCGGTGCGCTGCCGCCGTGCCGCTTCAGCGGACGCTGCGAACTGAGACAGCCGATCTGCGACGAAGCGGAGCTGCCTTGGACCAATGTCTCGCCCCAGCATCTCGTGCGTTGCCGGTTTCCGCTGTCATGACGCCGCTGCTTGAGGTCACCTCGCTATCCAAGCTGTACCCGATCAAGCGGGCGGGGAAGGGGGCGAAGCTCCACGCCGTCGACGACGTCAGCCTGACGATCTCAGCCGGAGAAAGCGTCGGCCTCGTCGGTGAATCCGGTTGCGGCAAGTCGACGATCGTGCGCCTGCTCGGCCGTCTCATCGATCCCACCGCAGGCCATGTCCTGATGGACGGCGAGGATCTCACCGCGATCACGCAGACGAAATTCGCGGCGTCGCCGAGCCGGCGGCGCATCCAGGTCGTGTTCCAGGACGCGACCGAGAGCCTCAATCCGTCGTTCCGCGTGTTCCAGGCGATCGCCGATCCGTTGAAGCGGTTGCTCGGCATCACCGACAACGCCGAGATCGCGCGCCGCGTTCAGGCCACCGCCGCCCTGGTTGGGCTGCCGGATGAACTGCTGCAGCGTTATCCGCATCAGCTCTCGGGCGGCCAGCGCGCGCGCGTCGGCATCGCGCGCGCGGTCGCGGTCGAGCCGTCGCTGCTGATCCTGGACGAGCCGACCTCGGCGCTCGACGTCTCCGTGCAGGCCGTGATCCTGCGGCTGCTCGCCGACCTGCGTGCGCGGCTGTCGATGAGCTATCTGTTCGTGTCGCATGATCTCAACGTTGTCAGGCTGCTGTGCTCGCGCGTGGTCGTGATGTATCTCGGCAAGATCGTCGAGATTGCGCCGGCCGAGGCGCTGTTCACCGCACCAAGCCACCCCTACACGCAGGCGCTGGTTGCCGCGATCCCCGACCCCGCGCGGCGCGGTGAAGCGCGGCCGCGGCTCGACGGCAGCCCGGCCAGCCCGATCAATCCCGATCCCAATGTCTGCCGCTTCTACGGACGCTGTCCGAAAGCAGCCGACATCTGCGCGAAGGCGATGCCGCCGCTCCGCGCGACAGGTCCGGATCGTTTCGCCGCCTGCCACTTCGCTGTTTCACCCGCTGGAGGAAACGATGAGCGCTGAAAACGACATCTGCCGCATGGACGCCGTCACCGTTGCGGCGAAGGTCAAGGACAAGACCCTCTCGGCCACCGAGGTCACCGAGGCGGTGTTGCGCCGCATGGACAAGCTCGAGCCGCACATCCATGCCTTCTGCACGCCG
The DNA here is from genome assembly GCF_032377575.1 of Bradyrhizobium sp. SZCCHNS2022. Classification (NCBI taxonomy): domain Bacteria; kingdom Pseudomonadati; phylum Pseudomonadota; class Alphaproteobacteria; order Hyphomicrobiales; family Nitrobacteraceae; genus Bradyrhizobium; species Bradyrhizobium sp. SZCCHNS2022. The sequence goes on from NZ_JAUHHZ010000001.1 coordinate 1,600,345, forward strand.
ACCCCGGACGTCGCGCGTGCTGCGGCGGCCGCCGTCGATGCCAAGATCGCGGCCGGCGAGGATCCGGGCCTGCTCGCGGGCGTGCCGATCGGCATCAAGGATCTGGTCGCGACCAAGGACGTCCTCACCGTGATGGGGTCGCCGCTTTACCGCGACTTCGTGCCGGATGAGGACGACATCGTCGTCGAACGCCTCAGGTCAGCCGGCGCCGTCATCATCGGCAAGACCAACGTGCCGGAGTTCGGCTACAGCGGCGTCGGCCACAATCCTGTATTTCCGGCGACGCGCAATCCCTGGAATCTCGACATGACGTCGGGCGGATCGAGCGCCGGCTCCGGCGCCTCGGTCGCGTCAGGCGTCGCGCCGTTCGCGATCGGCTCCGATGGCGGTGGCTCGATCCGCATTCCCTCGGCGCTGTGCGGCCTCTACGGCATCAAGGCTTCCATGGGTCGCGTGCCGCTGTATCCAGGCTGCCGGGACGAGCGTTATCCCGGCGTATCGAGTTGGGAGTCGCTCGAACATGTCGGTCCCATGAGCCGCACCGTGGCCGACTCCGCATTGATGCTCAAGGTGATCACCGGACCCGATCCGCGCGATCGCTACTCGATTCCAGCAGCCGATTTCGACTACGTCGAGGCCACGAAGGAGAGCATCAAGGGTCTCCGCATTGCCTACAGCGAGGACTGGGGCTATGCGCCCGTCGACCCGGAAGTCCGTCGCGTCGTCTCCGAGGCGGTCCGCGTGTTCGAGACCGATCTCGGCTGCACGGTCGAGCGCGCCAATCCCGGCTGGGACGATCCGTTTCCGCATTTCTGGACCATCGTCGCCGGCGACACCGACCTCACCGGCCTGCGCCGGATGATGAAGGGGCGCGAGAAGGAGATGTCGCCGCATCTCGTCGCGCTGTTGCAGCGGCAGTGGACGGCCGAGGAATTCACCGACGCCAAGATGATCCGCCAGATGGTCTGCAACCGCATGTGGCGGTTCATGGCCAACTACGATCTCCTGATTACGCCGACGCTCGCGGTGCCGGCCTTTCCGCTCTACATGCAGGGGCCCGAGATCATCGAAGACAAGATGGTCACGACCGGCGACTGGCTCTGCTTCACCTTCATCTGCAACCTGACGGGCCAGCCCGCCGCGACCATCCCCGCGGGCTTCACCAACACGGGTCTTCCTGTCGGCATGCAGATCATCGGCCGCCATCTGGCGGATCGGACCGTGCTCGCCGCCTCCGGCGCCTTCGAACAGGCGCGTCCGTGGGCGCACAAATGGCCGAAGCTGTTGACCGAGCTCGGCCTCTGACACTGCCTCCACCACCCACCTGAAACATCCAGAAAGGACGCACGATATGAAGCTCTATCGCAATCTCGTTGCAGCGGCGTTGCTCACAGCGTCCGCTGTGCTGCCAGGCGCCCTTGCGCGCGCGGCCGAGATCGCCAAGGACACCCTGGTGATTGTGTCGGAGATGGGCCCCAACGGTCTCGACACGATGGTGCCGACCGCCAATGATCACAGCCGCATGGTGGTCTGGCAGGCCTATGACCGGCTCGTCAGCCATGGCGAGAAGACGCTCGCGGACGGCACGGTGTCCTATGACGCGAAGATCATGACGCCGGAGCTCGCCGAAAGCTGGGAAGCCAGCGAGGATGGCAAGACCTACATCTTCCATCTGCGCAAGGACGCGACGTTCCACGACGGCACGCCGGTCACCGCCAAGGACGTCAAATGGTCGTTCGACCGTGCCATCGCCGCCGGCGGCTTCCCGGCGGTGCAGATGGCGGCGGGCTCGCTGGTCAAGCCCGAACAGTTCTCGGTCGTCGACGATCACACCTTCAAGGCTACCTTCGATCAGTTCAACAAGCTGACTATGCCGGATCTCGTCGTGCCCGTGCCGGTCATCATCAACTCCGAGTTGGCCAAGAAGCACGCCACCGCGCAGGACCCCTGGGCGTTCGACTGGGTGTCACGCAATGATTGCGGCGGAGGCGCCTACAAGGTGGAGTCCTGGACGCCGGGACAGCAGACCGTGTTCACCCGTTTCGACGCCTGGAAGTCCGGACCGCTGCCGAAGCTCAAGCGCGTCGTCTATCGGCAGATCGCATCGGCCGGCACGCGCCGCGCGCTGTTGGAGAAGGGCGACGTCGACATGTCGGTCGGCCTGCCGCCGAAGGACTATGCCGAACTGGCGGAGCAGGGCAAGGTCACGATCATCGGCGTGCCCGTGCAGAACGACCTCGTGTTCGTCGACATGAACGTGAAGATCGCCCCGTTCGACAATCCCAAGGTGCGTGAAGCGATCTCCTACGCCATCCCCTATAAGGAGATCGTCAGCTCCGCCCTCTACAACCGCGCCAAGCCGATGTTCGACGGCGACCCGGCCAAGCCCTATCCTGATGCGACCTGGCCGGTCCCGATCAAGCATGGCCAGGATCTCGCGAAAGCCAAGCAGCTGCTCACCGAGGCCGGCTTCCCGAATGGCTTCAAGACCACGCTGTCGATCGATCTCAGCGAGTCCACCGTGCGTGAGCCGACCGCGATCCTGATCCAGGAAGCGCTGAAGTCGATCGGCGTCGAACTCACGATCGAAAAGGTACCGGGCTCGAACTGGTTCGCCCAGATGGCCAGCAAGACGATGCCGATGGTCATCGCCGAGTTCTACGGTTGGCTCGACTACCCCGACTACTTCTTCTTCTGGACCTTCCATGGCGGCAACAACTCGGTGTTCAACACAGCCAACTACGTCAATCCCAGTCTCGACAAGGTGATCGACGAGGCCCGCTTCACCAGGGATCCTGAGATCTACAAGACGAGCCTGAACAAGATGGTCGACATCGTGATGACCGATCTGCCGCGCATCCCGCTCTACACGCGCTTTGCCGACTATGCGATGCAGAAGAACGTCAAGGGCTTCGAGTACTGGTTCCACACGCATCCGGACTTCCGCAAGCTCTACAAGGAGTGATGCTGGATGAGAGGACGGCAGGCGCGCTCGCGTCGGGCGCGCCTACTTTTCATCGGGGACATCTCGTGCAGGACACTCTCGGGGCCTTCATTCCTGGCGCCATCATTCGGCGGGCACCGCACCGGTCGGGCCCGTTGTCGGGCCTGACCTTTGCGGTCAAGGATCTGTTCGATGTTGCCGGCGAGGTGACCGGTTGCGGCAATCCCGACTGGGCCGCCACGCATGACGCCGCGGAGGCGGACGCCTGGGTTGTCGACGCGCTGCTAGGCGCCGGCGCCGCGCTGACCGGCAAAACCATCACCGATGAGATCTCGCTCGGGCTGCTCGGCATTAACAAGTTTGACGGAACGCCGCTCAACCCGCGCGCGCCGAATCGCGTCCCCGGCGGCTCGTCGAGCGGCTCGGCCTCGGCCGTTGCCGGTGGCCTGGTCGATGTCGCCCTGGGAACCGACTCCGGCGGCTCTGTGCGCACGCCCGCGAGCTTCTGCGGGATCTACGGCCTGCGCCCGACGCACGGCCGTATCTCGGTCGCCGGCCTGATGACCCAGGCGCCGTCGTTCGACACGGTGGGCTATTTTACCAGGGACGCGCAGACGTTCAGCCGGGTCGGCGCCGTGCTTCTCAGCGAGCCGATCGCGGACGCCTTGCTCCCGGAGATCGTCATTGCATCTGACTGTTTCGCGCTCGCCGATGCGCCGGCCTGGGACGCGTTGCAACCGGTTCTCGGCCGGCTCGGCAATGCCACGACAACCCATTCGTCGCCTCTGGCTGACGGTCAGCTGCTCGACTGGGCACGCCATCAGCGCGTCCTGCAGAAGAGCGAATTCCACGCGACGTTTCGCGACTGGATCGATCGGGTGAACCCGCGCTTCTCCTCGGAGGTGGCCGGCGCCTTCGCTGACGACGGCCGCATCACGGTGGACGAACTCGCTGCCGCCAAGGCGTTCCGCGCGGCAGCCGCGAAGCGTCTCGACGATCTCCTGGACGGGCGGCGCATGCTGTGTCTGCCGACCTCGCCCATTCTGCCGATCGCGCGCAATGCGCGTCTGTCGGAGATCCGCGCTGCCGTGCACCGGATCGTCGATCTCACGTGCATCGCCGGACTGACGGGGCTTCCGCAGGTGAGCCTGCCTGTGGCGACATCCGGCCCGATTCCGGTTGGGCTGTCTTTGATCGGCTGGCGCGGCGGCGATGCGCCGCTGATCGCTGCAGCGCGCACGCTGGCCCGGGACTTCTCCATAGGCCTGTTTGAGGAGCAACCATGACCGACGTCAAGGACACGAGGACGCTGACGCTTCCAGGTGGGCTCAAGGTGCTGAACGCGGCCATCGCGGAGGCGACGCGGATCGGACAGCCCATGTGCATTGCTGTTGTCGATAGTGGCGGCAACCTGCTGGCGTTTGGGCGCATGGACGGCGCGAAGGGACTGAGCGTGACCTCGTCGATCAACAAGGCGCGGACCTCGGCGCTGTCGGGGACGCCGACCGGCGGGGCTCACGCGGATGTGGAAATCCAGGTCACCCTGGCGCATGAGAGCCGCTGGACCAACCTGATCGGCGGGCTGCCGATTTGCGTCGACGGCTTCATCCTCGGCGCGGTGGCGGCGGGCTCCGGGTCTGGTGCGCAGGATCTCGCCGTCGCCCGCGCTGGCGCGGCCGCCATCCCTGGCGCCGACATGTACATCGATTTCAAACCCATGGGGGCAGAAGATACAGGGATCATCAGGGGGACGACGCACCAGGGGTAGGTCTGACCACTTAATCTCCTGCGTGAAAATGCCTGGCGATTAGCTCGAAACCAAGGTGCGGATGTGGAAATTGGCGGTCTGAAGACGGCGGTCATGCTGAAGAATATTGGCGCCAGAAAGTGCCCATCTCCGTTCGATAAGCACCGTTTCGGTCCGCCTGCGAGATAAGGCATTGGAATCGCAACCGACGTCTCCGCCCTCCGAGCGCACCACAAACCCACGTTTTCCCTTGAAATCGTTACGGTTTTTTCCGGATGTGACCCGGGAATGTTACCACTTCGTTCCCGCCTGCCGTTCCCGTCCTGTTGTCCGCGACAGACCGCAGAAAATCATCCAGTTCCTGGCCCTGGTCGAACGCGACCACCTTGTCCATTCCACTGATGCCGAGCTTCTCGCGGTTGGCCTGCGCGATGTCGTGCGCCGGCATCTTCGGGTCGGTCCAGCCGAACATCGCCATCATCTGGCTCTCGGTGCACTCGGCATAGGCGACCACCTCGGCGCGCGCCTTGTGCGCGCCATGGCAGCTCTTCTTCGCCTCGTTGACGCCCGCGAGGACGGAGAATTTCTTGAACTTCATCGCCCACGCCTTCTTGTTCATCGGCAGCACGCGCCCCTTCAGGCGCTTTCCGCGTGAAGGTCGTTCAATTAACCTCCACAACCATGAGATGTAATTTTGTTGCTGATATGAAACATCGGTAAAATTACCGGCGCGCACTCCTCCTCAATCTTGCCCTTCAATAGGCTCCTGTGCACCATATGGTCGCACAACTTTTGGTAGTTTGACGCAATGGACGCGGGGCAGAGGGATACGGGGCTCGACTGCCTAACGTTGTTGCTGCGGTTTCATCAGGTCGCAATTGATCCTGCGCAGATTGCACATCAGCTGGCGGGCACGCCAGTCGGCGTCAACGAGATGCTTCGCTGCGCCAAGCAGCTGAAGCTGAAGGCGCGTTCGGTCCGTCAGAGTTGGGATGGGCTTGCCAAGCTGCCTCTGCCGGCGATCGCGGCGCGGGCTGACGGCTCTTTCGTCATACTCGGTCAGGTCACGGCCGAGACGGTGCTCATCCAAGACCCCCGGATCAACCGGCCGCAGAGCGTGAAGCGCGCCGAGTTCGAATCCAACTGGACCGGCACGGTGGTGCTGATGGCGCGGCGCGCCTCGCTCACCGATCTGGCGCGGCGCTTCGACATCACCTGGTTTCTGCAGGCGATGCAGAAATATCGCCGGCTGCTCGGCGAGGTGCTGCTGGCGTCGTTCTTCCTGCAGCTGTTCGGCCTGGTCACGCCGCTGTTCTTCCAGGTCGTCACCGACAAGGTGCTGACGCATCGCGGCTACACCACGCTCGACGTGCTGGTGTTCGGTCTCGTTACCGTTACCATCTTCGAGACGGTGCTCGGCGGACTTCGAAATTACGTGTTCTCCCACACAACCAATCGCATCGACGTCGAGCTCGGCGCGCGGCTGTTCCGGCATCTGGTGGCGCTGCCGATCGCGTATTTCGAGGCGCGGCGGGCCGGCGATTCGGTGGCGCGGGTGCGCGAGCTCGAGAATATCAGGAACTTCATCACCAGCTCGGCGCTCACGCTGGTGATCGATCTCGCCTTCACCTTCGTCTTCTTAGGGGTGATGTTCTACTACTCGCCGTTCCTCTCCTGGATCGTGGTCGGCTCGTTCCCGTTCTACATCGCGCTGTCGGCCGGCGTGACGCCGCTGTTCCGCAAGCGTCTCGATGTCAAGTTCGACCGTGGCGCCGAGAATCAGGCCTTCCTGGTCGAGACCGTCACCGCGATTCAGACCCTGAAGGCGATGGCGATCGAGCCGCAGATGCAGCGGCGCTGGGAGGAGCAGCTCGCAGGTTACGTCGGCGCCAGCTTCGACGTGCTCTCGCTCGGCAACTGGGCGAGTCAGTCGGTGCAGTTCATCAGCAAGATCGTCACCGCGTTGACCTTGTATTTCGGCGCCCATCTGGTGATCGAAGGCAATTTGAGCGTCGGCGAGCTCATCGCCTTCAACATGCTGGCCGGCCGGGTGGCCCAGCCGGTGCTGCGGCTGGCGCAGCTGTGGCAGGATTTCCACCAGGCGCGGCTGTCGGTGGCACGGCTCGGCGACATCCTCAACACCACGCCAGAACCGGCCTTCAATCCCGGCCGCGCGGCGCTGCCGCCACTGCGTGGCGAGGTGGTGTTCGATCACGTCCATTTCCGCTATCGTGTCGATGGGCCGCTGGCGCTGCACGATGTCAGTCTGAAGGTGCCGGTGGGCCAAGTGGTCGGCATCGTCGGACCCTCCGGCTCAGGCAAGTCGACGCTGACCAAGCTGATCCAGCGGCTGTATGTCCCCGAAGCGGGCCGCATCCTGATCGACGGCGTCGATCTGACGGTCGCCGACGTCACCTGGCTGCGCCGGCAGATCGGCGCGGTGCTGCAGGAGAACGTGCTGTTCAACCGCTCGATCCGCGACAACATCGCGCTCGCCGATCCCGGCATGGCGATGGAGCGGGTCATCCAGGCGGCCGAGCTCGCCGGCGCCCATGAGTTTATCCTCGGCCTGCCCGACGGCTATGACACGGTGGTCGGCGAGCGCGGCGCGAGCCTCTCCGGCGGCCAGCGCCAGCGCATCGCGATCGCGCGTGCGCTGGTCACCAATCCGCGAATCCTCATCTTCGACGAGGCGACCTCGGCGCTCGACTACGAGAGCGAGAACATCATCCAGCGCAACATGCGCAAGATCTGCGCCGGGCGCACCGTCTTCATCATTGCGCACCGGCTGTCGGCGGTGCGCAACGCCGACCGCATCATCACCGTCGAGAACGGCCGTCTGGTCGAGGACGGCACCCATGACGAGCTGATCAAGCGCGCCGGGCGTTACGCGACCCTGCATCAGATCCAGGCGGGGCTCCATGTCGTCGGCTGAGGCGAAGCGCCAGGACAACGCGCCGATCTCGCTGGATGCGCGGCGTCGGCGCCGCAACGATGCGCGCGAGTTCCTGCCGGCGGCGCTGGAGATCGTCGAGACGCCAGCCTCACCTGCGGGCCGCGCGATTGCCGGCAGCATCATGCTGTTCTTCGCGATCGCGATCGGCTGGTCGATCGTCGGCCACGTCGACATCATCGCCTCGGCGCAGGGCAAGATCGTGCCGACCGGCCGCACCAAGACGATCCAGCCGCTGGAGGCCGGCATGGTCGCCGCCATCCATGTCCAGGACGGCGACAAGGTGCGGGCCGGCGACGTGCTGGTCGAGCTCGACCGCACCGTGACCGAGGCCGAGCGCCGCCGCGTCGCGCAGGGGCTGATGCAGGCGAAGCTCGACGTCGCCCGGCTTGGCGTGCTTCGTGACAGCTTCGATGATCTGGCCGCGCTGCGGCCGCTCAGCGTGCCCGAGGGCGCGTCACCTACCGACGCCGCGCGCACCCGCGCCGCGCTGCAGGCCCAGGCCGCAGAGCAGCTATCGAAGCTCGCATCGAACCAGCAGCAGGTCGCTCAGAAGCGCGCCGAGGCGCAGTCGGTAGAAGCCAGCATTGCCAAGATCGACGCGACGCTGCCGTTCCTGCAGGAGACCGCCGATATTCGCCGCAACGCCAAGGAGATCCAGTACGGCAACCAGATCGCCTATATCGACGCGCAGTCGCGCCTGATCGACCAGCAGAACGAGCGCATCGTTCAGACAAGGCGTCTGGTCGAGATCGAGGCCGCGCGGCTGGCGCTGGAGCAGCAGCTGGCACAGACCCGCTCCGGCTTCGAGCGCCAGGTGCTGTCGGATCTCGCCGAAGCCGAGAAGAAGGCCGAGGAGCTGACGCAGGACCTCGTCAAGGCCGAGCGGAAGATCGCCGAGCAGGTGCTTCGCGCCCCGATCGACGGCACCGTGCAGCAGCTCGCGCTGCACACCGTCGGCGGCGTCGTCACGCCGGCGCAACAACTGATGCTCATTGTCCCCGCCGACAGCAAGCTTGAGACCGAGGTCATGATTTCAAACCGCGACATCGGCTTCGTCAATGTCGGCCAGCCGGCTGAGATCAAAATCGACACCTTCAACTTCACCCGCTACGGCCTCGTCCACGGCAAGGTGCTGAGCGTGTCGCAGGACTCGATCGTCCGCGAGAAGCCGACCGACAAACAGAACGGCGGCAAGGCGGCAGGCGCACTGGCCGAGACCAGCGAGCCGGCGGGACAGGAGTTCATCTACTCGGCGCGGGTCTCGCTCGACGAGAAGCAGATGCAGGTCGAGGACAAGATGGTTGCGCTGGCGCCGGGCATGGCGGTGACGGTGGAGATCAAGACGGGGACGAGACGGATCATCGAGTATGTGATGTCGCCGCTGCTCAGATACAAATCCGAGAGTCTTCGCGAGCGATGAAACTATTCCGCGAAAATGCCGTGCCTCATCACCGATTTTGTTGGGATGCCGACGAGGAAAGGGCTGTTGTCGAATTGACATCCTGAGGTGACAAAATACCGTGTAGTTGATCTCAGGTTGAGACGTGGTTGATTCGTGTGGGGGCACATGATCCGGGTTGGAAATAGGTTTGCGCGGCTGACTTGGCTGCGCGGTTCTATCGTCGCAGTCATCTTGTTCTGTGTCTCGTTCATCGTCTGTCTTGCGCCCCAGCCGGCGCATGCGGGTCACTGGGCCAGCTATCACAATGGGAACTGCGGTTCGGATGGTATTGCCTGTGCGCAGGAGGACTTCTGGGCTTATTGGAGCAGCGACCCAAGCGTCGTCCTGACGAGGTGCTATCTGAACGGGGCGGGCAGCAGCGGGATTTTCGCCGGTGCGGTTTGTGACGGGAATTCGAATGGAGCTTACCGGGGTGGTGTAGCGTTTCTCAACTGCGATAGTGGTGAAGTTTTAACCGGATCGGGGTGTCTCGCTGCTCCCCCGGCGGATCACTGCCCGTCCTGTCGAGACCAGGTCGCCAATCCCGTCGATCTTCGCAGTGGCATGAAGATTGAGACCTATACCGATTTCTCGACCCAGAGCACGAGCGACGGCGGTGCGTCGCTCAAATTCGAGCGCTTCTATACGAGCGATCAAGCGACGCTGAGCGGACGTCTGCGTCCGTCGCGGCTCGGTAACGGATGGCGATCTAACTTCGATTCCGGTGCGATCGTCACTTCCAATAGCGTGACGGTTACGCTCCCTAATGGAGAGGTCGTTCTTTTCAGCTATGTCAGCTCGACCGGTCTCTATGCGCAGAGTTATTACGACTGGAGCCTGAAGAGCCTCGTCATTGGTAACCGTAGTCGCGCCGCGACGCTCGTCAAGAATGCGACCACGCAGCTCTTTACCCTGACGACCGATGACAATATCAGCCGGGTCTACGACGCCAATGGCGTGCTGCAGTCGATCGTGTTCCAGAGCGGTTACGTTCAGACGTTGACCTATGACAGTGCCGGCAACAACACGTTGGTGACCGACAGTTTCGGTCGGACTCTGCAGTTCACCTATACGCCGCAGGGGTTGCTCGACACGATGACGGTGCCCGGCGGGCAGGTCTATCGCTACAAGTTCATTCCGCGCTACGCCATCGTCGGCAGGAGCGGTCCGGATCCGCTGCAGATGGCAGCGGACCTGTTCGCGCTGGAATACGTCATTCAGCCGGACACGACCGTGGACACGGCGGACAATCCGCGCATCCGCTATCATTACGAGAATGCGAGCTTTCCCTACGCGCTGACCGGCATCACCAACGAGGCCGGCGTACGCTACGCGACTTGGACCTACGATGCCAAGGGGAGGGTGCTTACATCGGAGCATGCCGGCGGCGTCGAGCGCTATTCGATCGCCTACAACGATGCGGCCAACACGGTGACGGTGACCAATCCGCTGTCTAAGGTGGCAGTGTATCACTACACCAAGGATGCGCGGGGTAACAACGTCCTCGCCAGCATCGAGGGGCAGCCGTCCGCCAACTGCGTTGGCTCCAATTCCGTCATCGGCTACGACGTCAACAACTATGTGACGGACGAAACCGACGAGGAGGGGCGGACCACTCACTACGTCCGTGACAGTCGTGGCAATCCGACGGTCATCACGCGAGGCTATGGAACGTCGCTTGCGCAGTCCAACAGCTACACCTGGCATCCGACCCTGAACGTCCCGACGCGCGCGGTCGAGCCCGGCGTGACCACCGATTTCACCTGGACGGGCGGGCTGCTGACGCAGCTGACGAAGACCGATACGACCAGCCAGACTGTGCCGTATGCGACCAACGGCCAGACCAGGACATGGACCTATGGCTATACCACCGGAGGTCTGCTCGCCTCTGTCGATGGGCCGCTGCCGGGAGCCGGGGACACCGTCCTTTATACGTATGACCAGACCGGCTTCGTGGCGACGATCACCAACGAGGTGGGCCATGTCACCAAGGTGATGTCGCACAACGGGCGGGGGCAGCCGACGACGATCCTCGATCCCAATGGCGTCTACACCAACCTGACCTATGATCCGCTCGGCCGACTGAAGAGCACGGTCGTGGATCCCAGCGGTCTCGTCGCCACGACGTCGATCGACTACACCCCGATGGGGGACGTCAGCAAGATTACGAGGCCGAACGGCGCGTTCCTGCAATACACCTATGATGACGGCCGCCGCCTCATCCGGGTGCAGGACAATACCGGGGCCACAATTGAATACGACCGCGACACTCTCGGCAACGTCACGGCGCGGCGGATCAAGGATCCGAGCGGCGTCCTGCAGTCGTCGCAGACCGCGACCTATGACGAACTCGGGCGGCTGCTGACCTTCGTCGGGGCGTCAGGGCAGACGTGGACGCACGGCTACGACCGCACCCACAACGAGGTGTCGGTGACCGATCCACGCGCCAACGTGTTCGGATCGAGCTTCGATGGCCTGAACCGGCTGATCGGCACCACCGACGAGGAGGGCAACTCGGTCACCGTGACCCGCAATGGCGCCGACGACATCACCGCCTATACCGACCCGCGTTCGCTGATTACCAGCTACGTCCGCAACGGCTTCGGCGAGGTGATCCAGCGGGGCAGCCCCGACAGCGGTACGACAACTTACACCTATAACGTCCAGGGCAAGCCGACTCAGATCGTCGACGCTCGTGGTGTCGTCACCAACCTGACCTATGACAATGCCGGCCGCCTGCTCGCTAAGCAGTATCCGGCGGCGCCGAGCGAGAACGTCACCTATACCTGGGACGACACGGCCAACGGCAACAAGGGCAGGGGCCGGGTGACCCGGATCCAGGATGCCACCGGCTCGATCGAGTGGAGCTTCAACGCGCTCGGGCAGGTGACGCAGGAGCGCAAGGTCACGGGGGCGGCCGTCTATGTCGTCGGCTATGCCTATGACCTCGATGGCAACGTCATCCGCATGACCTATCCGTCGGGGCGGGTGGTCGATTATACTCGAGACACGCTCGGCCGCATCACGGATGTGACTTCGCGGACGACGAGCGCAACCGTGCCTCTGGCGTCCAACGTGACGTATGGCGCGGCGGGGCCATTGCAGTCGCTGACCTACGGCAATGGTCTGACGCTGGTTAAGACGTACGATCAGGATTACTTGCTCAGTCAGCTGCTGGTCACGGACACGTCGTCGGGAACTGATGTCCTTAATCGGCAGTACAGCCGTAACGACGGGGTGAACATCACCGACATCACCGACAATCTGGATCCGTCGCGGAGCGAGAGCTACTCCTACACTCCGGTAGGCCGGCTCGAAAATGCCACTGGATCATGGGGCGTGCTTACTTATGCCTATGATGCTGTCGGCAATCGGATCCTTGAGTCCTACAACAGCCAAGGCGTAGCGACAGATCGTGTTACGAGTTACGAAACATCGTCTAATCGGCTCCTGAACATATCAAGCAACGGCGCGACCGTTCGCGCGTTTGCTCATGATGCAGCAGGAAATCTGATGGCAGACAACCGGTCTGGCACGGTCTATGGTTACCGATACAACCAACGGAACCGATTTGACCAGCTGACGGTGGGTTCGGAGGTCGTGGCCGATTACGTATATGATGGGGCGGAACGGATGGCGGTTCGCACCCTGCGGACAGGCTCATCCCCCGTTATTATGCACTATATCTATGATCTTTCCGGCCATCTAATTGGCGAGGCAACAGCCGCTGGAGTCATTGCCCGTGAGTATTTCTGGATTGCTGACACGCCAATAGCGTTAGCCGGCGACCTCGAGACAGCGACGCCGATGCTTTTGTACGTTCACGCCGATCATCTTGATCGTCCTGTCCGTATGACGGATAGCAGGAAAGTACTGGTGTGGGATCCCCGTTTCACCCCATTTGGTACGGTCGACGTGATCGTTGGCTCTTCGACGAATAATCTTCGGTTCCCCGGGCAATATTCTCTCGTGGAAGCGGGACTGCACTACAATTCGTTCAGAAACTACGATCCTACTTTAGGGCGGTTTACTCAGCCCGACCCAATTTATGATGTCCTTCGGAATCAGCCTGTTCATCGCGATACGTCATGGTTCGCAGTAGAACAATCCTCCTTACACCAACGGGAGGTAGGATCATTGTCTGTCTCGGAGAGCAATGTGCGTCGAAGGATAGCAACTGAAGTTCCCGAATTTGCCGACGGATCTAGCCTATATTCTTACGCAAAGTCGGCGCCCACCGTTAATGTGGATCCGAGCGGGTTGCTGGTGGGCACGGCGCCGATGAAGGCGGTAGAACAATCTTGTACCCCGGTTTATCTGCCGGGTGGTGGCGGTGGTGGTGGTGGTGGTGGTGGAAGCGGATCACCGAGAGTATGTCGATTGATTCCAGGCTCGTCATTAGCGGGAGCTGTTTGTCTATATTTCTGTCCAAATAACGGAATCAAACGTGGGCCGATGATAAGCCCAGGCGGGTCATGTCCTAATGTGATATTTGTCTTCGAGGGCCAGTGATTTGGGTCGGATGTCTGAGAGAGGAAAGTATGAAGATAACCGAGCGAGCGCTAAGAAAAATTGAAACAACAATCGCGGGTATAGACGATCCGAATGAATTTGGTGACTTTGTTCCGGTCATCGTGTGGATCTACAACCGGTCGGATGCCGATGACAATCCGGGTCCGTCTCTTGGGCTGTTAGATAGGAGTCAGGCTAACATTGAAAGCATGGAACATTTTACTGATGGGAAAGTGACGGTCTATAACGGACTGCCTGACGATCTCAGGCAGAAATACCAAACGAGCGTTCTCGATTTTATAGATAATAATTTCGAGTTCGTTGATGGCGCCTAGCTAATTCGAATATGTGTCTCGCAGCTTTTCGTCTGCGGAATCGGCAGATTGTGTCGGTGGTTTGGGGAGGGGCTACGTGGCGACAATATTGGGCACATCAACTAGTGACACGCTGACTGGCACATCGTCGGCTGATTCTATCTACGGGCAGGCTGGAGATGACACACTGATTGGCGGGCTCGCCAATGACACGCTGCAGGGTGGTTTCGGTAACGACACCTACATCTTCAACCGCGGTGATGGTCAGGATACGATCTTCGACAACGGTGCCGGCAGCGGTGAAATCAACACGCTGCAGTTCGGGACAGGGATTGCGACGGCCCAGGTTATCGTCAAGGAGTTCGGCACCGGGGATCTGGTGCTGAGCATCACCGGGACGACCGACAAGATCACCTTGCGCAACCAGCTGGTCTCGGCTGCCGGCGGCGTCGATCAGGTGGTGTTTGCCGATGGCACGGTCTGGAGCCGGGCCACGCTGCTGGCGCTTGCGACGGCGCCGACGAGCGGCAATGATACGTTCTATGGCGACTACAACGCCAATACGCTGAACGGCGGCGCGGGTAATGACACGCTGTCGGGTGGTGCCGGCGACGATACCCTGATCGGTGGGACCGGCAATGACACGCTGTCGGGCGGGACCGGCAACGACACCTATGTGTTCAACATTGGCGACGGCCAGGACACGATCACCGACAATGGTGCGGCGAGCGGCGAGACCAACACGCTGCAGCTCGGCAGCGGGATCCTGCCTGCGAACGTGGTGGTGACCGAGGCGAATGGCGGCGCCGATCTGGTGCTTACCATCAGCGGTACGACCGACAAGGTCACGTTGAAGAACCAGCTGGTGTCGGCCACCGGCGGCGTCGATCAGGTCGTGTTCGCCGACGGAACGGTGTGGACGCGCGCGGCGTTGCTGGCGCAGGCGACGGCGCCGACTGGTGGCAACGACACGTTCTATGGAGATTATCTCGCCAATACGCTGAACGGCGGGGCCGGGAACGACACGTTGTATGGCGCCGGAGGCGACGACGTTCTGGCCGGTGGCACCGGCAATGATGTGCTGGTCGGTGGCACCGGCAATGATACCTATCTGTTCAATCTCGGCGACGGCCAGGACACGATCTTCGACAACGGCAGCTCGAACAGCAGCGAGGTCAATACGCTGCGGCTGGGAACCGGCATCGCGGTTGGGGCCGTGACGGTGACCGAGGTCAATGGCGGACGCGATCTGCTGCTCTCGGTCGGTGGGACGACGGACAGCGTTCTGCTGCAGAACCAGCTGATCGCCAAGTCCGGCGGCGTCGACCAGATCGTGTTTGCCGATGGTACGGTCTGGAGCCGGGCGGACCTGCTGGCGCAGGCAACCCTGCCGACCGTCGCGGGCGCCACGTTGTATGGCGACTATGCCGGCAACGTGCTGACCGGCGCGGCTGGCAATGATGTGATCTATGGTGCGGGCGGCGATGATACGCTCGCCGGGGGTGGAGCCAACGACACGCTCGAGGGCGGCGTCGGCAACGATACCTACCTGTTCGGCCGCGGCGGCGGCACCGACCGCATCAACGACAATGGCGCGGCAGCCGATGTGGACCGGCTGCAGTTCGCGGCCGACATTGTACCGACCGACATCGTGGTCACGCAGGCCAATGGCGGGCAGGATATTGTTCTGAGCATTGCCGGCAGTAGCGATAGCGTCGTGCTGGGCAATCAGCTGGTCGGCACCACGGGCGGCGTCGATCTCGTGCAATTTGCCGACGGCACGGTCTGGGACCGTGCCGCGATTCTCTTGAAGTCGCTGGTGCCGACCAGTGGCGACGACGTCCTGGGCGGCGACGACGGAGCAAACATCCTGACCGGTGGCGCCGGCACTGACCGGCTGATCGGGCGCGGCGGTGCCGACACCTATGTCTACACGCTCGGCGATGGCGCCGACATCATCGACGATCAGGCCAGCAGCGACGGCGATACGGTTCTGCTTCACGGCATCGTGCCGAGCCAGGTTCATGTCGTGCGCAGCGGCGACAACGCTCTGCTGCTGTTCGAAGCCGATCTCAACAGCCGGCTGACCTTGACGGGCCAGTTTGCCGGCACCGGAACGATCGAGCAGATCGTGTTCGACGACGGGACGGTGTGGTCGAGCGCCGACCTCCTGGCCGCGGCTATCAGTGGAACCGACACTGTCACGCTCGGGACCAATGCGGCCGAGACCATCGTCGGCTCCGGTGCCAATGATACGATCGAGGGGCTCCGCGGCAATGACGTGCTGCAGGGCGGCGGCGGTGATGACACCTACATCTTCAATGCCGGCGATGGGCAGGACACGATCATCGAGTCCGGCGGAAATGACACCTTGACGTTCGGCCGCGGCCTCGCCGCTGGTGATGCCATCCTGCAGGGCGTCGGCAGTGATTTGTATGTCCGGTTCCGCAACTCGACCGACTCGGTCCTGATCCAGTCGGCCTTCACCGGTTCATCCGCTGCGGTCGAGACGGTCCGCTTTGCGGATGGCACGAGTTGGGATCTGACGAAGCCGCTGACCTTCACCTATATCGGCACCGATGCGAACACCGTTCTCACCGGGAGTTCCTACGGGACCAACATCTTTGAGCTCGGGCCGGGCGGCGATACCGTCACGGCCGGCTCCGCCAATGATGTCGTTGTTGTCAAGCGTGGCATTGGTCATGCGAACGTCACCCTGACCGGCACCGGAGCGACGTTGAAGCTGGCTGCAGGGATTGCGCAATCCGAGGTCACCGTCCAGACCGCCGTCAATGGCGACGTCACCGTGGCGCTTGCCGGCACCGACGATCGTGTCACGTTCCTCGGGGCTGCGGCGAAAGGCCTGAGCACGATCTCCTTCAGCGATGGCGCGGCGTGGCGGCTGATCTATGGCACCTCCGGCAACGACACGCTGAATGGCGGATCTGGGGTCGACATTATCAATGCCGGCATTGGCGCTGATCAGCTCAATGGTGGCGCCGGCTCCGATACGTTCTTCTACAAGGGCGGCGACGGCAACGACACGATCACCGAAGGCGGAGCGGCCGATGGTAGCGTCGACAGGCTCGTTCTGATCGATATCTTGCCACCTCGCGTGTCGGTGACGCGCAGCGGGACCGACGTCACCCTGGTGATCGCGCCCAGCACCGCGGGCGGCAGCGACGGCGGTTCGGTGCTGCTGAAGGCAGAGCTGGACACCCTCAACGGACAAGGCGTCGAGACCATCGTTTTTGCGGACGGAACAGTGTGGTCTCCGGCCGTGCTGCGCGCCATGCTGGTCACCATCGTGGGAACGGCGGGCAATGATACTCTGACCGGCACCAGCGGATCGGATATCATCGCCGCCGGACTTGGTGACGACAATATCGACGGTGGCGGCGGGTCGGACTCGTACATCTACAATGCCGGCGACGGCAACGACAGGATCACCGACAGCTCCGCCTTCGATGGCGCCGTCGACAGGCTGGCGCTGGGGGCCGGTCTGGCCCCGGAGAACCTGCTGATCAGCCGTAGCGGTAGCGACATCATTATCAGCTTCACCAATCAGCCGGGTTCGGTTCGCCTGGTCTCCGAGGACGGCGGAGCAGGTACCGGTGTCGAGCAGGTGGTGTTCGCCGACGGCACGGTGTGGAGCAAGCAGCAGCTGGAGAGCGCCTATATCGCCCAGCAGATGGCGGCCGGCGCGACGACCATCACCGGCTTCGACCAGAACGGCGACGTGATCGGCGGTACCGCGGGCAATGATACGCTGTACGGCCTCGGCGGCAACGATACGCTGACCGGCAACCGCGGCGACGACACGCTGGACGGCGGCAGCGGCTCCGACAGCTACGTCTACAATGCGGGCGACGGCAACGACGTGATCACGGATGGCACGGCGTTCGACAGCTCGAACGACAGGCTGGTCCTGGGCGCGGGACTGACTGCGGCCAATCTGGTGATCAGCCGCAGCGGCAGCGACATCACGCTGAGCTTCAGCGACCAGGCGGGGTCGATCCGCATGGTGGCATTCGACAGCGGCAGCAGCGTCGGGCTGGAGCAGGTGGTGCTCGGCGACGGCACGGTGTGGAGCAAGCAGCAGCTGGAGAGCGTCTACATCGCGCGGCAAATGGCGGCCGGCGCGACGACCATCACCGGCTTCGACCAGAACAGTGACGTGATCGGCGGCACCGCTGGAAATGATACGCTGTACGGCCTCGGCGGCAACGATACGCTGACCGGCAACGGCGGCAACGACGCGTTGGACGGCGGCGGCGGCTCCGACACCTATGTCTACAATGCCGGCGACGGCAACGACGTGATCACGGATGGCACGGCGTTCGACGGCTCGAACGACAGGCTGGTCCTGGGCACGGGGCTGACCGCGGCCAATCTGGTCATCAGCCGCAGCGGCAGCGATGTGACCTTGAGCTTCAGCGACCAGCCGGGATCGGTCCGCATGGTTGCGTTCGACAGCGGCAGCAGTGTCGGCCTGGAGCAGGTGGTGCTCGGCGACGGCACGGTGTGGAGCAAGCAGCAGCTGGAGAGCGCCTATATCGCGCAGCAGATGGCAGCCGGCGCGACGACGATCACCGGCTTCGACCAGAACAGCGACGTGATCGGCGGCACCAGCGGCAACGACACGCTGTATGGTCTCGGCGGCAACGATACGTTGACCGGCAACGGCGGCAACGACACGCTGGACGGCGGCGGCGGCTCCGACACCTATGTCTACAATGCCGGCGACGGCAACGACGTGATCACGGATGGCACGGCGTTCGACGGCTCGAACGACAGGCTGGTCCTGGGCACGGGGCTGACCGCGGCCAATCTGGTCATCAGCCGCAGCGGCAGCGATGTGACCTTGAGCTTCAGCGACCAGCCGGGATCGGTCCGCATGGTTGCGTTCGACAGCGGCAGCAGTGTCGGCCTGGAGCAGGTGGTGCTCGGCGACGGCACGGTGTGGAGCAAGCAGCAGCTGGAGAGCGCCTATATCGCGCAGCAGATGGCGGCCGGCGCGACGACGATCACCGGCTTCGATCAGAACAACGACGTAATCGTCGGCACCAGCGGCAACGATACGTTGTACGGTCTTGGCGGCAACGACACGCTCAACGGTGGCGCCGGCAACGACTATCTGAACGGCGGCAGCGGATCGGACACCTATATCTACAACTCGGCCGGCGGCAATAATGTCATCGAGGACAACACGAGCGACAATCTGCTGGTGATACAGGACATCGCGTCCACGGCCGTCATCCTCAGCCGGCCGGGTAACGGCGCGGATCTCGTGATCGAGAACACGCTGACAGGCAACACAGTCACGGTGAAAGGCCAGTTCAGCGGCGGCAATCTGGCGAGCGTGAGCTTCAGCGACGGCGTCACCTGGACCGCGCAGAATGTTGCCAGCATCGTCACCAACCAGCCGGTCATTCTCGGCACGGACGCCGCGGACACGATCAACGGGACGGCGAATGCGGAGATCATCGACGGCCGTGGCGGCAACGATCTCCTCAACGGGGCCGGAGGTGCGGACACCTATCTCTTCAGGGTAGGATCTGGCAACGATGTGATCCAGGAGGCTGCGACCAACACCGGCAATGATGTCGTCAAGCTCTTGGGATTGAACCAGGCCGACGTTGACATCACGCGCAGCGGCAACGACCTTCTCGTTCGCATTTTGTCGAGCGGTGAGACGCTGACCATCAAGGACCAGTTCCAGGCCGCGGGCCCCGTGGTCGAACTGCTCCAATTCGGCGCCAGCGGCACCGCGATCGATCTACGCAACATGACCGCGCCGACCGTGACGATCACTAGCCCTGCGGTCTCCAGCAATGTGGCGACCCAGACCATCGCGGGCACGGTGACATCGGGTGGGATTGCCAAGGTCGCTGGGCAGACCTTGACCCTCACGGATAATGGCGTGTCGCTGGGGACGACCACGGTGCAGGCCGACGGTACGTTCTCGTTGACCGTCACGCTGCCCAACCAGGGTGCCAACGCGCTGGTCGTCAGCGTCACGGACAGCTTCGGCAATACTGGCGCCAGTGCGGCAGTGGTCGATACGCTCGACACGATTGCGCCATCGGTGGCCATCAACGGTCTCGCGGAAACGAGCAACATTGCCAGCCAGACGGTTACCGGGACGGTCGGCCTGAGCGGTGCTGCCGCGGTGATCGGTCAGACGGTCACCGTCACCGACAATGGCGCGGTGCTGGGCACGACGACCGTGCAGGCCGACGGCACATTTGCGCTGACCGTGACGCTCCCAAACCAGGGCGCCAACGCGCTGGTTGCCAGTGTGGCCGACAGCTACGGTAATGTCGGCACCAGCGCCGAGGCGGTCGTGGTGCTCGACAGTGTCGCGCCCACAGTCGCGATCACGAGTTCGGCGCAGGCCGGCAATGTCGCGGCTAAAACCGTTACCGGCACCGTCAGCCTCGGCGGCGTCGCTAACGTTGTCGGCCAGACCGTCACCGTCACGGACAACGGGACGGTCCTGGGAACGACGACGGTTCAGCCAAACGGCACGTTCGCGCTCACCGTGACGCTGCCATATCAGGGCGCCAACGCCCTGGTCGCCAGCGTGGCCGACGCCTTCGGCAATGTTGGCCACAGCGCTGCGGTCGTCGATACGCTGGACAACGTTGCGCCGACGGTGACGATCACCGGGGTAGGCTCCACCGGCTATGGCGCAGCTCAGACTATTACGGGGACGGTGAGCCTGGATGGTGCAGGTACCGTGGTCGGCCGGACCGTGACCTTGACCGACAACGGCATGACGTTGGCGACGACGGCCGTTCAATCCGACGGCACGTTTTCCTTCAACGTGACGTTGCCGAGCCGTGCCATCAACAATCTCGTGGCCAGCGTGAGCGACAGCTATGGCAATGCCGGCGCCAGCGCGGCCATTGTCGATACGCCCGGCGGCGTTGCGCCGATCATCACCGGCACGATCGCAGGACAGACGACGACATCGGAGACCCCGGTGCATCCGTTCGCGGGTGTGACGATCACGGATCTGAATCTCGGTGCAACCGACACGCTGACCATCACGCTGAGCGGCGCGGGAGGGACGCTGTCGGGAGCCGGGCTAAGCGGCTCGGGCAGCACCTACACATTATCGGGGAGCGCCACCACGATCACTAGCCAGCTCCGGGCGCTCACCTTCACGCCGGCCGCTGGGCAGGCCAACAGCAGCCAGACCACCACGTTCACCTTGGCGGACCGGAGCAGCGGCTACACCACCGCAGTCTATGCGGGTGCACCGACGGTGTTGACCTCGTTCAACGGCACGACCAATGGCAATCGTCCTTTCAGCGCTCTGATCAGCGATGCGGCCGGCAATCTCTATGGCACCACCCAGAATGGCGGATCTGCCAACGGAGGTGTCGTGTTCGAGATCGCCAAGACCAGCAGCGGCTACAGCAGCACACCGATCGTGCTGGCCTCGTTCGGCGGCATCAGCGGCGACAACCTGCGAGGCGGGCTGGTGATGGATGCGGCCGGCAACCTGTTCGGCACTGCGCGATCCGGCGGCGCCAATGGCTATGGCGCCGTCTACGAAATCGTCAAGACGAGCACCGGCTACAGCAGCACTCCGGTCGTTCTGGCCTCCTTTAGTGGCACCGACGGTTCAGCGCCACAAGACGCTCTGATCATCGACGCGGCCGGCAACCTGTTCGGCACCACGACAACCGGCGGCGCCGGCGGCTACGGCACCGTCTACGAGATCCCCAAAACGGCTAGCGGCTATGGCAGCACGCCCACGGTGCTGGTGTCGTTCAACGGTACCAACGGCGCCAATCCGATGGCTAGCCTGTACATGGACGCATCCGGCAATCTGTTCGGCACCACGACCAATGGCGGGGCAAACAATCTTGGCACCGTCTACGAGATCGCCAAGACCGTGAGCGGCTACGGCAGCACGCCGACGGTGCTGGTGTCGTTCAGCGGCACCAACGGTTCGAACCCGTATTTCGGTAGCCTGATCGCCGATGCCGAGGGGAATCTGTTCGGCACGACAGAGGCCGGGGGACCCAACGATGCCGGCTCCATCTTCGAGATCGTGAAGACTGCAGACGGCTATGGCAGCGCGCCGATCATGCTTGCCTCGTTCAACGGAACCAACGGGCTCAACCCCTACGGTGGCCTAATCATGGATGCTGCGGGCAATCTGTTCGGCACGACGCTTAACGGAGGAACAAACAACCAGGGAACGATCTTCGAGCTAACAAAGACGGCGACCGGCTATAGCAGCACGCCCACGGTGCTGACGTCGTTCAATGGCAACAATGGCAAAGGGCCCGGCGCGAGCCTGTTCATGGACGCCGGTGGCAGTCTTTACGGAACCACCTACCTCGGCGGCACCGGCGGTGTCGTGTTCAAGTTGCCGGTCACGTCCTCGACGCCTGCTGCTCCGGTTGTCAACAGCATTACCACGGTGACGAATATCGATCCGCCGAACCCGACCTCGCTGGCGATGACCAGCTCAATGCTCGAGAGCCCTAGCGCGAGCCAGACCAGCGCGCTTGATTGGTTCAGCAGCAACTCGATCCCGCTGCAGGAAATCACCGCGCCGGGCCTCAAGATCGACAGCCAGATCGCGCAATTGGTGCAGGCGATGGCGAGCCATTCGTCGAGCCATGCCGGTTTTGATTTGACTGGCGCCACCAACCAGGCTGCGCCGAATGACCCGACCCTGCAAGCCTCGATCGCCACGGCGTGGCACGTGTAGGCCTCGCAGCAAGCTCTGTAGGAGGCACGGCATACCGCGCGACGCGGGGGGCCGTGCCTGACCTTTGGCCACTGGCGCATCGGCAAGTTGGTAGGCAGGGCGCCATTATGAGTGCAGTCAGGGGGAGGGGCTGGCGTCGCCCGCGTTGCGGCTGCTGCTGAAGTTGGGCAAACAGCTTACTTGGCTCGTGCAGGTCATGGCCAAGTATTGCACGACCCAAGCGAGAGTCCGTGCGCCGTCCCTCGGTACAGCCGGAAAACCTCCTTGTCATTGACTAGGTAGCCATCCCGCTTGAGCTGCATGCGCAAATGATGTGCCGCAGCTTTGCGTCATCCGACCGGCTCGTCTGATATCTGACCGTCATTCCGCAACAGACAGTGGCTTTATGCGCCAACCGATCGATTCCGTGAACGCCCCTGAGGTGTACGACACCTTCCGCTTCGCCGCCGGCGTGACTGCTTCATTGCTAGGAGATCCTTGACGCATAGTCGGACATGGCAACCCGCCCGCGGCCGCTTCGGCTACGTGTTCTCATCCTCCCGGATCTTCAGCCGCTTGGCCTCCAAGAGGTCCATTCCGCCGCACTTGGCCCTGCTTCTATTTGCTGACGTCGCTCACGCTATGCTCGCAGCTTGGATCTCCGGCGGGAACGCCAGCCTCGTGCTCCTTCAAAATGCCGACGATCCGCTCACTTGAAGGAAATCATCCAGCGATTGACCGCAGACGTCGAGGCCCGCCTCGGGATGCAGAGCCGAGTGGCCATCGACATCGACCGGCGCATTGCCCAGATCGACGCGGCCATCGACGAGGCGACGCGCCTTGGCCGGCCTGTTGGAGCGATGACGATTGCTGACCGGAGGCGTTGCGAGCGTGCCGACATCGCGGCGGAACGCCGATCCCTAGTGTCGCTGGGGCAGAGCATAGACCACCACCTGATCGCCGACCTGGTCCTTGAGGATCGTGTTGCCGCCGGCGACGAAGGCAACGTACTCGCGGCCCTTGTACGCGTAGACGGCCGGATTGGCGACCGCGGGGGCCTCGACGATGTCGGACCACAGCTCCTTGCCGTCGGACAAGGCATAGGCCCGCACCTTGGCGTCCATCGAGGCGCCGATGAAGATCACGCCGCCGGCCGTCACCGCGGGACCTCCGATCGTCACCGAGCCCATCGACTCCGGCATGTAGAAGCCCCATTTCTGTGACGCGCCGATCGGACGGCGCCACTTGATGTCGCCGGTGGACATGTCGATGGCGGCGATTTCGCCGAAGGGCGGTGCCCAGCAGGGCATGCCGAGCCAGTTCAGCGCGTTGTCGAGCGACATGCCATAGGGCGCTCCGTCCTGCGGATAGAAGCCCTGCTCGTTGCCCGAGCCGGCTGCACGCTGCTCATATTCCGTCCGCGGGTAGAGCTTGATGGACTGCACCACGTGCGAGAAGTTGACGATCGCGGTCTTGCCGCGCGGATCGAACGCGACGCCGCCCCACTGCACGCCGCCGGCGGAGTCGGGATAGGCGAGAACGCCGTTGTCCTTATGCGTCGGCGGCGAGTACATTCCGGCGTAGTTGAGGCTCTTCCACAGCCGCGAGCACTGGCCGAGCCCGAGCGCGTCGGCGACCCACCAGATGGGAGGCTTCCTGGATTGATCGAGCAGCGGCGCCGGCTTGGTCGGGAATGGCTGCGTCGGCGCGTAGACTTCGCCCTGGATCGAACCGTCGCCGCCGGGCACCTTGCGCTCTTCGATCGGCCAGACGTCCTTGCCGGTGCGGCGGTCGACGACGAACAGGAAGCCCATCTTGGTCGCCTGCATCAAGGCCGGGATCTGCTGGCCGTTGACGGTGATGTCCATCAATGTCGGCGCGGAGTTGATGTCGTAATCCCAGATGTCGTGATGCACCCATTGTCGCGACCAGACGACTTCGCCGGTTTCGAGATTGAGCGCCGTCGTCGAGGTGGCCAGCGGAATCGTCTCGGTGCGGTTGCCGCCCCAGTAGTTCGGGGAGGGGCTGGAGACGGGGAGATAGACCAGCCCCAGGCCTTCATCGACCGACATGCCCGTCCACACATTGGCGGTGCCGGTGCGCGGCGCGATCTCCGGCGGCAGCGCGGCGAACGACCATTGCCGCTGGCCGGTCTGCGGATCGATCGAGAAGACGGTGCCGGGAGGAGCCTCGGCATAGGCCCAGTCCTTGCCGGCCCAGCCGACGATCACGTGATTGCCCGCGACAGTCGGCGGCTGCAGCAGCGACAACGGGTATTTGTTGTTCACGTCGTTCCACTGGTCGACGTTGAGGACACCGTTGTTCGCGAAGTCGCGGCAGAGCTTTCCGGTGTCGGCGTCCATGGCAAACAGCTGCGCGTCCATGGTGCCGAGATAGACGATCTTCTGGCACGGCTGGCCGGCGACGGGAGCGGGCGACTGCCAATAGGCGACGCCGCGATTTTTCAGCGCCGGCTGGGTCAGAGCCTTCAGCGTCGACTTGGAGTCGAAGGTCCATCTGACCTGGCCGGTGCCGGGGTCGAGCGCAATGACGCGATAGAATGGCGTGCCGATGTAGAGCGTATCGTTGGCGAAGATGGGCGTGGCGGACCAGACGCTGGTCGGCAGATCGCCCGAGCCGTCCGACACGTCACCGGTGTGATATTCCCAGACCTTCACCAGCGATTTGACGTTGTCGGCCGTGATCTGGGCGAGGGGAGAGTACTTCTGCGCGTTGAGCTGGCCGTGAAACGTATTCCAGGTGGGATGCTCCGGGACGAGCGCGATCTGCTTCGGCGCGGGCAGAGTGGCGGACGGCTGCTGCGTCGCTGCATTGGTCGTTCCTTGTGGGCTGCTGGCCGGTGCCGACGATGGGTTTTCGACATTGCCACGCGGCAGCGACTGATCATGCTGGCCCTCACCGGGGATGCCCCCGGAGGTGGCCGCCGGATTGTTCGTGTCGTTCTGGGCGACGGCCGACGGCAGCGCGGCGGCCATCGCGAGTGCAAGCGCCGCAGCTGGCGTTCGACGGAGCAGCGTACCAATTGTCATGCCGCGACCCTCCTCGGCTGGGAGGGCGCCGCGAGCGTCACGATCAAGCCGGCGAAGACGAAAACGGTTGCCGCCGCGAGCCACCACGCGTGCAGAAACCAGGCCGCGACGACGGTGCCGAGTGCGCCGAGCACCCCGAGCGTCCAGAACACCCCGAATAGCCATCCGCGCCCGCCGAACCACAGGATGAAGGCATCGATGACGAGGGCCAGGCTGGACCCGATGACGAGCAACACGCCGGGCGCTCCGGTGACCCCGGTCAAGGGAGTCAGATAATAGTAGAGACCGAGCAGCGCGCCTGCGGCGGCTGCGACGAGGACGATGATGGGACCGAGCGGATGACTGTGAGATGAGGTCAAGTGACTGCGTCCAGGCTTCATGGCCTGCCGGAGCGGCAGGATGTATCAAATGAACAGGAAGAGAATGTTCTTTCGAAGCGGCGGTTCCTCCCGCCCATGTCCGTCCGGCGGGTGGCAGAGGCGAAGCTCAGCGGCCGGCCTTGGCCGGCAGAGACAACGTCCGCCTGGCGACGAGACCGAGCGTCGACCCCTGCGGGCCGCGATCTCCGATCAGCAATCCAGCCGCCACCACGGCAAGCGGCGCGCTGCAACGCAGCCGCAGGGCAGTCGCGTACACCGAGGTGACGAGCGCCAGGGACAGCAGAACCTCGATCGCGTAGTCGTCGATCGCGTGCATGGCCCTGTAGGCGATGTAGCCGCCAGCAAGACCCAGAAGCGGAATTTCGCGCTTGCCGGCAGATGGGCCAGCGGACCTTACTGCTCCGGCAAGCCTGCATCGACCATGGACTGAACGATGCGAGCCGAGGCTGCGAGGCACACCGGGCTCACATTTTTCCAAGGCGGCGTGACGTTGAGTTTCGTCGTGCCGGGACGCAGCCTCAGTCCCTCCGCCATCGCCGCTCTCGCCTCCTCGAACCGGCCCGATCTCTGGTAGGCAGCGGCGAGCAGCATATGCGAGCGGCCGGTCGCCGGCGTAATCGCGATCGAGCGTTGCAGCCATGGCAACGCCTCCTCGTCGCGTCCCATCAAGAGATTCGCCCAGCCCGCGCCGAGCAGCCAGGTCCAGCGCGAGGCCGGCGGCGTGTCGTAACGATCGGCTTGCTGGAATGTCGCGAGCGCATCGTCGAAGCGGCCGAGAAAGATCTGCCCGAGGCCGATCAGATAAAGCGCAGACCCGTTCCACGGATCGAAGCTCAAGGCTTTGGCGCAGGTCACGAGACTTTTGACGAAATGGTTGGTGGCGCTGAGGAAGCGGCAATGGGCCTCGAGCACCGGAATGGAATTCGGCTTCGACCGTAGCGCCCGCTCAAGCGTCGCGTCGGCCCTGGCCTCGACCGCGGCCGCTTCCTCCGGGCTGAACCAGACCATCTGAATTCCGCGCATCTGCAGCGAGGCAAGCGCGACGGCGAGGTCGACATTGTCGGGATCCTCCGTGAGCGCATTTTGCAGCATCGACTGCGCCGCGCCATAGCGCTCGCGCGTGGTTTGATTGATCGATGCGAGCGCCTGCTCGAGGGCTACCTTGTCACCGCCCGCGGACGATCCGCGTGGGCTGGACGGCGGCGCGCTGGGCTCCAGCATTTCGTTGAGGCGGCGGGCAAGGACATGACCCACGCCGGCGGCGAGGCGGGACTGCGCAAGCTGCGCGTCCGCCTCGTCAGCGGCGACCGAAGCGGCGGCGACCGCCTGAACCTCGCCGGTGGTCGTCTTGATCATGCGCGCCCGCAGCGTCCAGGATTGATCGCCATGCTGCAACTCGCCGCGAATTTCGTAATCGGATGATGCGGCAGGCAGCCCGGCGGGTTCGACGCCTGCGACCGCCGCCGATCGTGGCGCGACCACGCTGACGTTCTGGATCTTGGCAAAACCGTCCACGAGGCGGCCGGTGACCTCCGCCGCCATCACCACGCCGCGCGAATCGCTGCTGGCGTCAACGATGGGCATCACGGCGATGCGCGGCGGCGTTCGCCTGAAGAGGAGGTCCGGCTTCAACACCGGTGCAGCCACCGCAAGCCCCGCGATCGCACCAAGCCCGGCCATTGCGGCGACCATGGCCCGCCGGCTGAAACCGAAGATTGAGCGTTGCGACGTTGCCTGTATCACGGCACCGTTGGCGGGCGCCGGGGGACTCGTCTCCACGGCCTGGGCGAGCGGAGCCACCTCGCCGCCCGCCGTGACCTCGGGCTCGACCTCAACCTCCGCCGTCAGCAGATAGCCGCCGCCGGATGCGAGCCTGATCAACTGCCGCCGGTCGTCTCCGAGCGCCGTGCGAAGCTCGCGGATGCATTGGAACAGGCTGTCCTCGCCGACATGGACGTCCGGCCAGACCGCGTCGATCAGCTCCTGCTTGCTGAGGACCCGGCCGCCGCTGGTGGCGAAAAGCCGTAGCATTTCGAAGGTCTTCGGCCGGAGCTTGATCACCCCGCCGTCAGGCCTGCGCAGCTCCGCGACCTGCTGGTCCAGCACGAAGCCCGCGAAACGAAGCAATCTATCCCCCAAAAGCGTCCCTCTCGCCGGCTTATAAGCGGAAGTCTGTCGAAAATGCCCGAAAATCGGGTCTGAAACGCAAATATCAGAAATCTTCAGAAAGCTGCCGGCCCCCTTATCAAGACACCACCCCCGGCCAATGAGATGACTCCCCTCGCGGACTCGCGGTCAGCGAGAGGGGAAAGCGTTGAATACAGGGAAATATTGTTTCGTGGCGACGCTCCGCCTGCGGCGCGCGCTGCTGACGTCGTCGGCACTGGCTCTGGTCTGGATGCTCCCGGCGACTGGGCCGGCACGGGCGCAGGACGCGAGCTGGCAGACCACTCCGGGGTCGAACGATTTCTACGACGCGAACAACTGGACCCCGGGCAGCGTGCCGACCGGCACGGCCACGTTCGGCGCCTCGAGCACGACCGCGTTGACGCTGGGGTCTTCCGGGACCTTCGGCGGCTGGACGTTCAATGCCGCAGCCTCGAATTACGCGTTCGATATCGCGGTCTCCACGACCCAGGATTTCACCGGAGCCGGCATCGCCATCAATGGCGGCAGCGCCAGCATCACCAACCTCGGCAGCCTGACTTTCTACAACGCCAGCACTGCCGACAGCGCCGCCATCGCCAATGGCGGGTTCATGGAGTTCCGCAACAGCAGCACCGGCGGCAGCGCCACCATCACCAACAGCAACTCCCTGAATTTCGCCGAGACCAGCACGGCCGGCAATGCCACCATCACCAATAACAGCGTCCTGCTCTTCTACGGCAGCAGCACCGCCGGCAGCGCCACCATCACCAACAATGGCGGCCTGGACTTTAGCGGAGCCAGCACGGCGGGCAGTGCCAATATTTCGAACAACCACTATCTGAACTTCCTGGGCACGAGCACCGCCGGCGGCGCCGCCATCACCAACAATGACACCTTGACCTTCCGCGACGCCAGCACGGGCGGTAGCGCCACCATCACCAACAGCGGCACTTTGCAATTCCTCGACGTCAGCTCGGGCGGCAATGCCGCCCTCATCAACCAGGCGGGAGGCACTGTCGATATCTCGGGCGTCGACACGTCGATGACCGCCGGGTCGATCGCGGGGGCCGGCAATTACATCCTCGGCTCCAATCGATTGATTGTCGGCTCGAACGATCTCTCGACCGAGGTGAGCGGCGTGATCTCCGGCATCGGCGGCAGGCTGGACAAGACCGGCGCGGGCACGCTGACGCTGACCGGCGCCAACACCTATACCGGTGGCACAACCATCACCAGCGCCTCCTCCAACAGTCGCAGCACGTTGCAACTCGGCACTGCCAGCCGAGTCGGCTCCATTCTGGGGGCGATCACCGTCGGCAATTGGTCCACGCTGAATGTCGTCAACGCCGACATGAGCGGTACGGCGATCACGAGCAACTTCGGTTACGTCGATTTCCGCAATGCCAGCACCGCAGGCAGCGCGACCATCGCCAACAACAACGGTGTCCTGAGTTTTCATGACACCAGCACGGCCGGCAGCGCCACCATCACCAACGATGGCTCCGTGCATTTCCAGGACGCCAGCACGGCGGGCAACGCCACCATCGCCAACAACAGCTACCTCGAGTTTATCAATGGCAGCACGGCCGGCAGCGCCACCATCATCAACAGCAGTTTGAGTTACGGCCTGACTTTCGACGAAGCCACGGCGGGCAGCGCCATCATCATCAACAACTCATACCTGCTTTTCGCCCGCACCGGCACGGCAGGCAACGCCACGATCGCCAACACTGGCGGCATGGATTTCATTGACACCAGCACGGCGGGCAATGCCACGATCACCAATGCCGGCACCATCCAGTTCCTCCAATCGAGCGAGGCGGGCAGTGCCAGCATTGCCAACACCGGCAGTCTGCAAGTCTTCAGCAGCGCTGGCCATGCCGCCATCACCAACAACAACATCCTGGACTTCCGCGGCAGCGGCACGGCAGCCAGCGCCGCCATCACCAACGCCGGCGTTCTGTCGTTCTTCGATTTCAGCACGGCGGGCAACGCCACCATCACCAACAACGGCAGCCTGCAATTCCACAACACCAGCACGGCCGGAAACGCTGCCCTCATCAACAACGCCGGAGG
The DNA here is from genome assembly GCF_032377575.1 of Bradyrhizobium sp. SZCCHNS2022. Lineage (NCBI taxonomy): Bacteria > Pseudomonadati > Pseudomonadota > Alphaproteobacteria > Hyphomicrobiales > Nitrobacteraceae > Bradyrhizobium > Bradyrhizobium sp. SZCCHNS2022. The sequence continues at coordinate 1,630,629 of NZ_JAUHHZ010000001.1, forward strand.
TATCGTTGATTTCTCGGACAGCCTCGGTCCCGGCAGCCTCCAGAGGCTGAGCGCGGGATCGATCGCCGGAGCCGGAAACTACCTCCTCGGCGCCAACGAGCTGACCGTCGGCTCGAACGATTTTTCGACCGAGGTGAGCGGCGTCATCTCCGGCAGTGGTTCGCTGGTCAAGACCGGCGCGGGCATGCTGACCCTGACGGGCGCCAACACCTATGCGGGTGCGACACGCGTCGACCGCGGCGTGCTGCGCGTGGACGGCTCGATCGCGACCTCGATCGGGGTGACGGTGGATGCGAACGGCACGCTGATGGGCACGGGAACGGTCGGCGGCACGGCGATCAACAGCGGCGGCTCGCTGCTGGGCGGCAACGGCACCGCCGGCACATCGCTCGCGATCTCCGGCAATCTCGCGTTCCAGTCGGGCGCCCGTTATCTCGTCGAGGTCAATCCGGCGACGGCCTCTTTCGTCAACGTGACCGGCGCGGCGACACTGGGCGGCGCAACCGTCAATGCGGCGTTCGCGGGCGGCAACGTCGGCCGGCGGTACACGATCCTGACCGCCGGCAGCGTCAGCGGCGCGTTCAACCCGCGGGTCGATACCAACCTCTCGTCGAACTTCCGGACCGAGCTGAGCTACGACGCCACCCACGCCTATCTGAACCTGACGCTGAGCTTCGTCCCGCCGCCGGGCAGCGGACCGGGCGGCAATCAGCAGAATGTCGGCAACGCTCTCGTCAACTCCTTCAACGGCAATGGCAGCATCCCGCTGATCTACGGCTCGCTCACGGCCGCCGGCCTGACGCAGGCGTCCGGCGAGACCGCGGCGGGGTCGCAAGCGACCACGTTCCATGCGATGGGCGAGTTCATGGGCCTGCTGACCGATCCCTTCAGCACGGGCCGCGAAGCGGCGGCATCCGCGCCGCCGGCCTATGCCGACCACGGGCCGGCAGGCGCCGGGCGCGACGCCTATGCGATGCTCGCCAAGGTGCCACCGGCCGAGACCTTCGAGCAGCGCTGGAACGTGTGGGCTGCAGGCTTCGGCGGATCGCAGACCACGGACGGCAGCACCGCGCAGGGATCGAACAGTGTGACCGGCCGGCTGTTCGGCACCGCCGCCGGCGCCGAGTACGCCTTCTCGCCACGAACGCTGGCCGGCTTCGCGCTCGCCGGCGGTGGCACCAGCTTCTCCGTGACTGGCGGTGGCACGGGCCGCTCGGACCTGTTCCAGGCCGGCGCCTATCTCCGGCACACCAATGGCCCGAGCTACATCACCGCGGCGCTGGCCTATGGCTGGCAGGATGTCACCACCGATCGCACCGTGACGCTCGCCGGCGTCGATCGCCTGCGTGCCGAGTTCAGTGCCAATGCCTGGAGCGGACGTATCGAGGGCGGCTATCGCCTCGTTGCGCCGCGGGCCGGCGGCTTCGGCCTCACGCCATATGCCGCGGGCCAGTTCACGACGTTCACCCTGCCGGCCTATGCCGAAACGGTGGTCTCCGGGAGCAACGCCTTCGCGCTGGCTTATGCCGCCAGGAGCGTGACCGCCACGCGCAGCGAACTCGGCCTGCGCACCGACAAGTCCTTTGCCATGCAGAACGCGGTTCTCACCCTGCGCGGCCGCGCCGCCTGGGCGCACGACTTCAATCCGGACCGTTCGGTCGCTGCGACGTTCCAGGCGCTGCCCGGCACGAGCTTTGTCGTCAGCGGCGCACGACCGGCAGCGGACTCCGCACTCACCACCGCCTCCGCAGAAATGAAATGGCTGAACGGCTGGTCCGCCGCTGCGACCTTCGAAGGCGAGTTCTCCCATGTGACGAAGAGCTATGCCGGCAAAGGCGTCGTCCGCTATGCGTGGTGATGACTTTGGCAAGCCATCGAAATCGCAGTAGATGCGACCGCCCTCCGAGCGCACCATCCCTCTCTCCCCAAATTCAAATCTGTTTGCGGTTTGTCGCGGCCTCGCGCCCTTCGTTCGGGCGAGGGGCTGCGGTCCCGCGGCGCGATCGCGTCCGAGTTGTGCCGCTCGTTCCGCCCTCGAGAATGAGAGGGCGCGGGGAATGCCGGGCGCTGGCCGCACCCATGGCCCGCCTGCGAAAAAAATGCAGGCGGCAGGAACCACAGGTTCAGCCGAGACATCCCGGCATTCCCCGCGCGATGGTTTTCACGCTTATGTCGCGATCTCCCCGGTGTCCGGCTCTTTAGCCACCGTCGCCCTCGGGATCATCGCCCGACGACTTGGCGCCAGCATCGGGGCGCCAGGACCACGCGTCTTCACGTCCGCACACCTGCCGTTCGTCGGCGAGCCCGTGAGCCCGCTGCAGCACGCCTGCGGCCACCGCATCCCCAGACCCCACGTCTCGTGACGATCGCGAAGCGCCCCTCTCGGCGGGTCCAGGATGGCGACACTCAATCGTGTATTCGGAAAAATAGCAACAAGATTATTTTCTTCAGAAGGTCTGGACGGGCCAAATCAGCTTGATCACAGCTCGTGCGACCCCGCGGAGTGCGAGGCGTCAGCAGGCCAAAAGCGAGCTTTGCGCCGGCTTTCCCTGTCCGGCACCGAGCCCTGCGTATTCCAGCGGGCGGCCGCGTCCGAACCAGAAGATGCCGCCGTTCGGCCCGGCTTGTTCGAGGCGTCATCTCGAGAGAGGGCGTCCCTCGGTGTGCAACCGCGAGGACGCCAGGCTGCAACGAGACCGCGCAGTGGAGGCGCGCCTGTTCATCCCGGCAATGACGATCCTTCCGCACACAGGTGATGAAATTTCGGTAAGTCGATGAACGGTCGTGATAATCGGCGTTCGGCCCCGATCCCGCGCGCCTACTACCTTCCGCCTATGAGAGCCGGGCAGAGCTGATGCTGTAATCGCCCCGTTGCTCGCAGCGCGACCGCTCATCTCGGGCCTGGCGCACGCGCCATACGACCACAACAAAGACATAAGCGGAGGGAACTGATGAACTTCACGAGCAGGAGATTCTTGGCTGGCATCTCGACGGTTGCGTTCCTCGTTGCCGGCACGCTGGGCGTCCGCGCCAACGACTCGGCGCTGAAGGCTGCCAGCGAGCCGGGCGCCTGGGCGATGGCCGGGCACGATTACGGCAACACCCGGTTCAGTCCGCTGAAGGAGATCACCACCGAGAACGCCGGCAAGCTGTCGCTGGTGTATTCGTTCTCGCTGGCCTCGCTGCGCTCGAACGAGGCCTCGCCGATCGTGATCGGCAACACGCTCTACGTCTCGACCTCATGGGGACCGAAATACGTCTATGCGCTGGATGCCGCCACCGGCGCGCGCAAATGGACCTACGAGCCTGAGATTCCGGACGACACGCTGCAATATGCCTGCTGCGACGTGAACAGCCGCGGCATCTCCTATGCCGACGGCAAGCTGTTCGTCGGCCGGCTCGACGGCAAGCTGACCGCGCTCGATGCCGCTACCGGCAAGGAGCTGTGGACGTCCAAGGTGGTCGACTACAAGCAGGGCTCGGTGATCACCTCGCCGCCGCTGGTCGTGCGCGACAAGGTCATCACCGGCTTCGGCGGCGGCGAGTACGGCGTGCGCGGCTCGCTTCAGGCCTACGACATCAACTCCGGCAAGATGGTCTGGCAGACCTACACGGTGCCCGCGCCCGGCGAGCCCGGCAGCGAGACCTGGAAGGGCGACACCGGCCTGCATGGCGGCGGCGCGGCCTGGCTGGTCGGCTCCTACGATCCGAAGAGCGACACGGTCTATTGGGGCACGAGCAACCCAGGTCCCTGGAACACCGCCGTGCGCTCGACCGGCAATGGCGATTTCGGCAAGCTGACAAATCTGTATACGGCGTCCACGCTGGCGCTCGATCCGAACACCGGCAAGATCAAGTGGCACATCCAGACCACGCCGGCCGATGCCTGGGACTATGACGGCGTCAACGAGGCCATTCTCGCCGACCTCAAGGTTGGCGGTGCAGCCGTTCCCACGCTGATGAAGGCCGATCGCAACGGCTTCTTCTTCGTGGCCAATCGCGAGACCGGCAAGGTGATCTCGGCCGAGAAGTACGTCTTCGCGAACTGGGCGCAGAAATGGGACACCTCCACGCTGCGCGCGGTCGAGGATCCGGACAAGCGGCCGGGCCCCGGACATCCCGTCAAGGACGTCTGCCCGAACCTGATCGGCGGCAAGAACTGGCAGCCGATGTCGTACAATCCGGACACCGGCCTGGTCTACATCCCGACGAACAACGTCTGCATGGACTGGTCGGTCAGCGACGTCTCGTACAAGCGCGGCGTGTTCTATCTCGGCGCGGAATTCCCGACCAAGGAAGGGCCCGGCGGATTCCTCGGTGAGCTCATCGCCTGGGATCCCGTGAACAACAAGAAGGTCTGGTCGATTCAGGAAGACCTTCCGTTCAACGGCGGCACGCTGAGCACCGCCGGCGGCCTGGTGTTCTCCGGCAACCTGCACGGCGACTTCCGCGCCATCGACGCCAAGACCGGCAAGATCCTGTGGAAGAAGAATCTCGGCTCCGGCATCGGCGCCGGTCCGGTGACCTATTCGGTCGACGGCAAGCAGTACGTCGCCGTCGTCGTCGGCCGCACCGCCTCGATCCCGGCGTTCCTGGGCGAGATCGGCAAGAAGATGACGAACGCAGCTCCTGAAGGCGGCGCCCTGTTCGTGTTCGCGGTCCAATAGCCGCAACGTTCGCGACGGCTGCGCGTGTCCCCGGCCGCGGGGACACGCGCAGCGCTCGGCCAATCCGCGTCGAGCGGACGAAGCAACACGGCCCGCTCGCGAGGGCGAGCCGTACCATCCAAACAACAAACAAGATCGAGGGACCGAGGATGCGCCTGAATCGCCGACAGACTGGCTCGAATGGACGGGCCGCCGCCGAACCGGCAGCACGCGCGACGGCTCTCGTCGCCTTGACGGCCTGCACCCTGCTGACCGCGCCGGCCGCAGCCCTGGTTCATGAGATGGAGCCGCTGCGGCTCTGTGCGGATCCGACCAATCTTCCGTTTTCGAGCGACAATCCGGCGCAGCCGGGATTCTATCTCGAGGTCGGCCAGGCGCTGTCACGCGAGCTCGGTCGCCCCGTGACGTATGACTGGTACAAATCCTATTTCGGCAAGCGAACCGTGCGCGTGACGCTGCTCGGCAAGCAGTGCGACGCGATGATCGGCCTGCCGCTGTCAGCGGACTTCATGGGGCCGGCAGTGATCTTCTCGAAGAAGATCGCGACCGAAACCTACGCACTCGTCAGCCGCGAGACGTTGGTCGTCCATGGCATCGACGACCTTCGCGGCAAGCGGGTCGCCGTGCAATATCAGACCACGCCGCAGAACCTGCTGGCCCAGCTTGATGACATCGAGAAGGTGACGGTGCTGACGCCGGACGAGGGCTTGGCGGCGCTGGCGAAGGGCAAGGTCGACATCGCCTTCGTCTGGGGACCGGTCGCAGGCTGGCTGAACAAGACGACCTACCAGAGCAGCTTCCGGATCCAGCCGGTCGAGGGCGACGGTCTGTCTTGGGATGCCGCGATCGGCCTCGCCAAGAGCTCCACGCAATTGCGCGATCAGATCGACGCCGCATTGCCGAAGCTCGCAGCCGGGATCGCCGAACTGGCGGTCAAATACGGGCTGCCGAGCGAGCCGTCGATCAGGCTCGGCGCCGTGCCGCGTCCGATCAGGCTGGCGTCGCTGATCGAGCCTGCTCGGCTTCTGCGCCAGCCGGTTGCCGAGTCCGCCGTGACGAGGGTTTCGGACTCGACCGCGGGCCAGTCGAAGACCGAGGCGGTGACGCTGGGCAAGGAGATCTTCAACGGCACCTGCGCGCATTGTCACGGACCCGACGCCGTGCAGGCGGAACGGCGCATCGACCTGCGGCGATTGCAGACCCGCTACGGCGAGGACATGCGCGACAAATATTGGAGCACGGTGCATGAAGGCCGTCCTTCCAAGGGCATGCCCGCCTGGAAGGAGGTCTTTACCGACGACCAGTTCGAGAGCATCTATTCATTCCTGCTGACCGTGCAGACGTCCGAAACGGCCAACTGAGGGAGGCGGACATCGGGCGGCCCGGCCTGTCGGGATCATCCGGCTCGTGCCGGCGGCAAGTGAGAGTCGGACATGACGCGCTTTCTGATCATCGACGATCATCCGCTGTTTCGCGAAGCGCTCGGCAATGCGGTGCGCCTGGCGCATCCGGATGCCGAGATCTTCGAGGCGCTGTCGATTGCCGATGCGCTCACCAGCCTCGCAAGAACACCCGATATCGACCTCGCGCTGCTCGACCTGACGCTTCCCGACGCCGTGGGCTTCTCGGGGTTCCTGCAACTGCGCGCCACGCATCCGCGGCTTCCGGTCGCCATCGTCTCGAGTGAGGAAGACCCGAACGTCGTGCGCGAGGCGCTGTCGCTCGGCGCCGCCGGCTATCTGCCGAAGTCGACCTCGAAGCGAGAGCTGACGTCGGCGATCGAGCGCGTGCTCAGCGGCTCGATCTCGGTCCCGAAGGATTTCGTGCCCGCGGCGGAGCGACAGGGCAACGGCTCCTCGCGCGCGCTGCAGGCGAGGCTCGCGGAGCTGACCCCGCAGCAGCTTCGCGTGCTCGACCTGATCAGGCGTGGCTATCAGAACCGGCAGATCGCCGGCGAGCTTCAGCTCGCGGAGTCGACCGTCAAGGCGCATATCACCGAGATCCTGCGAAAGCTCCGCCTGTTCAGCCGCAACAAGGCGGTCATCGAGATCGGCAAGATCGCGCTGCCCGCGCCGGCCGACCGTCAGGGACCGCGCACCGCCTCGCGCAGAAACCCGTAGCGGAATTGCTGCGGCGCAAGACGTCGCGGCCGTCGCGACATCGCCGACGTCTTGGGCTTTGATCTTGGGCGTTGATCTTGCGCGTTGATCTTGGCCGTTGATTGCGATCGACCTCCGCGCTATCGCTGTTGCTCCGGCCCTGACATCGGCTCGAAGATGCGGTGCGCGCACTGCTTTGAATGTCGGGTCCGCGACAATGACCAAGCTGGATTTCCGGTCCGGCCGGGGAGGGGACAGGCACGTGGCTCGATTGCTGATCATCGAGGACCATCCGCTGTTTCGCGAAGCGCTGGAGAGCGCCATCCGCGCCGCTCTGGCCGATGCCGAGATGCGCGAGGCGACATCGATCGACATGGCCGTCGATCTTCTTTCATCCCCGGCGAAATTCGACCTGATCCTGCTCGATCTCTCGACACCCGGAACGACCGGACTCTCCGGCGTCATTCGCGTCCGCAAGGCTGCGCCGCGCACGCCGATCCTCGTCGTGTCAGCGCATCAGGATCCGGGCCTCGTCGCCCATGTTCTCGCGCTGGGTGTCTCCGGCTACATCTCGAAATCGACCTCCAAGCTTCAACTGGCCGATGCGATCAGGGCGGTGCTGTCAGGCGACGTCCATGTCGAAGCCGGCTCGCTCGGCACCGGCACGCGCCGCGCCAGTCTTCCTGCTCGCGATCTCCTGAAGCGTCTCCACGAACTGACGCCGCAGCAGCTGCGTGTGCTCGATCTGATCCGCTGCGGTCTGCAGAACAAGCAGATCGCCTATGAGCTCGGGATCTGCGAGACCACGGTGAAGGTCCACGTCTCTGAGATCCTGCGCAAGCTCCGCGTCATGAGCCGGACCAAGGCGATCGTCGAGATGGAGAAGATCGACTTCGTCAACCTCATCAGCGGACCGCGGCCGAGCGGCGCCGACGAACTCATGACAGCAGGAACGACAACAGCGCGCGCAGCTCCGCAGGCCTGACCGGCTTGGTCAGGATCTCGAGGCCGTATTGGCTTGCTTCCCTGGCCGCGTCTTCGGAATAGTCGGCGGTCACGATCATCGCCGCAACCTCTCGCCCGAGGAATTGCCGGATGTCCCGGATCGCGGCAAGCCCGCTCTCGTCGCCTTCCAGATGGAGGTCCGCGATGATCGTCTCGGGGATTGCCCCGAGCGCGCTCAGGCGCAGCAGCGCGTCCGTCGTCGATGCCGTGGCCACGACGTCGCAGCCCCATTTTTCCAGCAGACTGACCATGGCATCCGCAGTAGCCAGATCGTTTTCGATCAGCAGGATCTTTGCGCCTTCGAGCCCGCCAAAATCATGCTCGACGTGCTCGGCAGGATGCGGATCCGGCAGTACGGCGGCCGGATCCGCCGGGTCGAGCGTGAGCCTGAACGTCGATCCGTGGCCCATGCGCGACGCCAGCCCGACCTCATGGTTCAATGCGTTGGCGAAGCGGCGGACGATCGACAGGCCGAGCCCGAAGCCGGCCTGGTCCTCGGCGCTCGGCTGACCGCGCTGGAATTCGAGAAAGATCGCCTCCTGCTGCGGCTCGGGAATGCCCGGGCCGGTGTCGTAGACCTCGATCCGAACCCGCTCTGCACCCGGTCCTCGCCGACATCCCATGACGACGCCGCCCTGTCGCGTGTAGCGCAGCGCGTTCGCGAGGAGATTCTGCAAGATGCGCCGCAGCATCATCGCATCCGAGATCACCGCGACCGAGGAGGGACAAATACGCAAGGACAGGCCGCGTCTGGCCGCGATCGGAGCGAATTCGCGTTCGAGCGGCGCGAACAGGCTCGCGAGCAGTATCGGCCTCATGTCGGGGCGCAGGGCGCCGGCATCGAGCTTGGCAATCTCCAGCAGCGATCGCAGCAGATCCTCGAGCGTGGCCAGCGAATGGTCGACCTGGCCGACCATGGCCGTGCCACGCTCGGACGAGACCTCGTCGGCCAATGTCGACAGCGTCAGCCGCGCGGCATTGAGCGGCTGAAGCAGATCATGCGTGACGGAGATGAGAACCGAGGATTTCAGGGAGCTGGCCGCCTCGGCCTGCTGCTTGGCGCGAAACAGGTCCTTGTTCGCCGTTTCGATCGAACGCAGCGCATCGCGCAGCTGTCGCGTCCGCTCACGCACCTGGTGATCGAGCGCGATTGCCGTTTCGAACAGCGAGAATGCATTGAACTGCTGGTCCATCGAGCGCTCGACCCGGGACATCAGCGCGGCGTTGATCTTCCTGAGCTTGGCCGCCTCGCGCTGCAGGTCGTCCGGAGACCCGGCGCCGGTCATTGCTGCGCTCCCGGACGCTTGCCGATCGCGACCCCGGTCAGCGTCTGATTGACGTGCATCGAGCCGTACTGCTCGCCATAGGTATGGAAACCGACGATCCGGTTCTCGCGGTAGAGCTCGGACATTTCGCGCGCAAACTGGTGCTGCTCGGCGTCGAGGCGCCTGAGGATGCATTCGAAGCCGATGAAGAGCGAGACCTCGCCGATGTCGTCGCGGACCTCGGCCAGCATCTCGCGGGCCGCCGCCACCGAGTTGCGCGACCTTGCCGCCGTCAGCACCATGCCTTCGTCGATGGCGCAGAAGAACCGCAGCGAGCCGTCGGGGCTCACCCGCTGAATCGAGCGCGCGAAATACGATCCTCCCACGCGCACCAGGACCGGATGGGCCGCAAACAGGAACGGGTCGAGCTCGGAATCGGCGATCCCGATCGCGCGGCAATATTCCTCCGCCGCCGGCTCGGCGTTGAGCTGCTTGACGATGCGCTGCTCGAGATCGGCTTCCGTCACCACCATCTTGGTCGAGGTCGGCTCGAAATTGTCGCATTTGAACAGCCGGAACGGCAATGAGGTCCTGATCAGGATGAGGACGGCCATGTCCGTGTGAGCTTTGCCGTCGTGAAAGACCCAGGTCTGCTCGAAGCGCAGACCATCGCCGGCCGACCCGCCAACCAGGGGAATGTTGTCGAGCGACGCATAGATCGCCGACATGATGGCCTCTTCGCGCTGGCACATGCCATCGATCAGGACGAGCCCAAACACGCTCTCGCCGTCGCGGCCTTCATGCTGCGACAGATTCTGCCTCAACTGGAGGCCAAGGCGCCGGCCTTCGTCGACGCGAAAGCCGGACAACCCGAAGATGGGCTGTGCGAACACGGTGAAATCGTCGGCGGCAAAGCCGAGCGCGACGACACTGTTGTCGTCCCAGCCATCGGGCGACAGCTCTCCCGCCGTCGTGCAGCCATACACGGGGATGTCCGCGAGACGGATCGTCATCTCCGACATGAACGCGTTCGGATCGTAATGGGGCGAGAGAAAGATCAGCACCATGGCCAGGCCGTCGGCAGGCAACTGGCCGCAGATGTCGGCCACCGCAGCGGCCTCCGTCGCAGCCTTCGACTTCGCCGCAATCACGCCGGACGGACGCGCGGGCCGAGGATCGGCGTTTCCCACCGGGGCACCTCCCTGAACGACACTTTCGAGCATCGTGTTGCAGATCGTTCGTTTTTTTAGAAGATTAGGCGAATTGAGCAGCAACGGCAACTGCGCGGCTTGATCCAGGACAAGGACTTGGATCGGGCAGTCGTCCGATCATCTGTGCGGATCTGCTCATGGTCTGGCCGCGGGGCTGGCCCGCGCCCGCTCCGGGGCGAAAGAGGGGAAGGATTCACATGCTCCGCCGCATCGCTCTTGCCGCCGTTCTCGCCGGCCTGGCCCCGAGCGCGCACGCGCTCGACGGAGATGCCGCCGCCGGGAAAAGCATCTTCCAGCGCATCTGCCAAAACTGCCACTCTGCCGAGATCGGCGTCAACAAGGTCGGCCCGAGCCTCTGGAACATCGTTGGCCGGCAGCCAGCCGCCGTGCCGGATTACGCATATTCGGAGAGCATGAAAAGGAACCATGCGCCCTGGACCGCAGCGGCTCTGGACGCCTATATCGCCGATCCGCGTGGGGACGTTCACGGAGTCAAGATGTATTTCAAAGGACTGGCGGACGCGAAGGAGCGAGCCGACGTCGTCGCCTATCTGTCGACGCTGAAATAGCGCAGCCAGGGAAGCTTTTGGCTTCCGCGCGCTGACGGCGCTTGTCGCAGGAATCTGCACCAACGGCGCATGGTGGACGCCGCGGGCCTAGTCGGCGGCTGAATGGATCGTGAGGTCGCCGGACTGCTCGGTCTCGTCGGATTGTTGCGAGGGCGCAACGCGCTCGTAGACGAACCTGTTCGTGACATCGCCGCCATCGGCCGACACGCCGATCTGATTCTGTTCGCTGGAGCCGCGATACTGCAGATATCCCCCGCTCTCAAGCTTCAGGCGTATATGCTCGCCGCCGGGCAACTCGTCGAGTGTAAAGGTGGAGTCCGACCGAATGGCGTCGCCGTCGGGGGCCACGTAGTTGTTTTGTCCCTTGCGCAGATATTTGCCGTTGCCGTTGTCGGCCTTCAGCGCGAACCCGCCCCGGTCGGCAGCGACCACCTTGAACAGGCAGAAATAGTCGTGGGCAGGTTTCGAAGCGTACAAGCAGTCGCGGTTCTCCCAGTAGCGCGAGAGATACAGGCCGTTCGAGGCCTTCAACGCGATCGTGTCGCCGGCTTGAAGAACGTGCTCCGCGACCCGGGCCAGAATCCAGCTCTTGATGCCTTCATCGACCGTGCAATGCGGCTGATTCCAGGCGGGGACGTACCATTTGTTGAACGGTGTCTCACCCGGCCGCACCGTTCTCGCCTCGAACGCGTAGGCGTCCTGACGGGGAACGCCGAGCGCACTGTGAACCGGGATGAAGCAGTTGACCTCGTAGTGCAGAGCCGCTCTCTGAGGGCAGATCAATGCGTCGTAGATCGTTTTGAAGTTCTTGGCGAGGCCGCCGGCGCAGCCGTCGCGCGTGTAGAAGCCCTGGGCGTCGGAGTCCACAGAGTAGAAGACGCGCGCATTGCGCGTCTGGTCCCACATGTAGAGCTCGGCATAGTAGGTCTTGGAATTGAAGACCCTGTTCGGTGTCGCCCAGAGCTCCACCCTGTAGACGGTCGGTGAATCCGTTCGTTCGACGGAGAGGGTCTTGGCGCCGCCCGGAATGCTGACGACATGTGAATCAAGCGCGCCGTTGCAGATGGCATACTTCTTTGGTCGGGTCGGATAGCCGTGGAATGCGAGCGCCTCCAGTTCCGCATAGAACTTGCTGAACTCCGGCTTGGTCAATGACTCCCGTTCGCCATCCCAGCGCCAGACCTGATGGATCAGCATCTGCTTGGCCGCAGGATAATTCAGCAGCGTGTCGGGATCCGGCTGGCGATAAGCGAAGAACCTCGCCGTGATCTGAGCGGCGAGCGGCACATTGGCCGCCTGATGAGGCGAGTCGAATGTCGTCAGGGCCGCGACGTCGCCGGGGTCGAGCCGCTGCTGCTCGGCGTAGGCGAGCGCATAGCGGGCGATCAGGCCGCCCATGCTGCCGCCCATGGCATGAACTCGCGGCCGGCCTTGCGCGCCGTTGTCACGGATCCAGTACAGGGCCTCGAGATAGACGAACGCGTTGCCCTGAATCGGAGAGCCGCGTTCGTCGAAAATCAGGATGACGAGATCGTAGCCGGCGACGCGCAACTCGTCCGCAAGCTTGGCATTGGGGTTGTTGCGCTCCCCCGTGAACCCATTGAAATAATCGTAGATGGCGTTTGCATCGTTCTTGCCCGGAAATCCCTCGGCCAGCAGCAGGGGCTTTCTGAGCTTTCCGCTCCTGTTGCTCCAGGCCCAGTAGACGTGCATCACGCCCTGGTAGAGCTTGCCCTCGTGGGGGATGCTCGCCCTCACGTCAATCCGACTGGCCGGGACGGGCGCGCCGTCGCCACGCTCGGGGGGAGTCGCGTGCCGAGCGGCATCCGCCACGATGAATCGAAAGGCAGCGCAGCGGGCCTCGTCACCGAACCATGCTCGCAGCACGATGCGCTGCTCTCCGGCTTCGTCATACGTCACGATGCTTTCGGTGTCGAACAGGGCGGGCCGAAAGCCTCCACCGTCGCCGAAATCGATCTCGACACGGTCCGGCAATTCGCCGTTCGAGACGTAGAGCGTCCTGTCCAGCTTGAAATGCACCTCGAGCCCGTCGTGCACCTCCTGCTGGCGGGAGACGCCCCAATAGGCCGGAGGCAGGATCGCACAGGCGGCAAACGCGGTCCTGGTTTCGATCATGTCGGAGATGTCGGTCCCCGGCGGCAACTCCAGAGCTGCCTGATCGCGGACGGCCCGGCGCAACGCCCCCGCCAGCCTGCGGTCCGGGGCCTGGTATTGCACGTTCAGAACGCCGATCGCGACCGCGCCTTGCTGCGAGTCGGCGAGGTCGAACATGGCGGAAAGCGGCGGAATGGTCTGCTCCGCCGCAACGGCCAGCTCACCGTACATCGCCTCCCATTGCCGTTGGTCGATGGTGTCGGCGTAGAGAGCACCATCCCGCAGATTTGCGAGGCCATTCAATCCAAGCAGGATCGGGATGTTCCGGTCTCGCCCGGCCCTGGAGCGCTGGGTCGCGATGAATTCATCAAGGACGCTGGAGCAGACGGTCTTGTGCTCGGCTGTCAGAATGGCAGACATGGTCGTCTCCTTTCCTCCGAATGTGCCGGCGTGCGTGATTTCGTCGAACCAGCATTCACCCTCGAAGGTATTAAGACGCAGGATGCTATCTCTGGTCGAGGTAGCCAAATGGCTACCTGTCGCCGTTGCGCCGGGAGCATCGATACTGCGACGGGCCTCGCGATGGATCTCGTCTGGATCGTGGCGGGCTTTGCCGTGTCGCGCGCCTCCTGAGCTTCCGGATTGCCGGCCTGGGCCGCGCGTGTATAAGTCGGCGGCTCGTGCCGCGGCTGCCGCGGACGGTTGTCCGATGGCAGGTCATGGTCGAGAGCGACGTCAACAGATCCGACGGCATGCCGCAGTCGCCACGCCGCGGTGCCGTTGCGTTCATCTTCGTCACCATCCTGCTCGACATGCTCGCGCTCGGGCTGATCATGCCGATCCTGCCGAAGCTGATCGAAGGCTTCGTCGGCAACGACACCGCGCAGGCGGCGCGCATCTTCGGCCTGTTCGGCACCGCCTGGGCGCTGATGCAGTTCGTGTTCTCGCCGGTGCTCGGCAGCCTGTCCGACCGGTTCGGGCGGCGGCCGGTGATCCTGTTGTCGAATTTCGGGCTCGCGGCGGACTACGTGCTGATGGCGCTGGCGCCCTCGCTGGCCTGGCTCTTTCTGGGGCGCCTCATCTCCGGCGTCACCTCGGCCAGCATCTCCACGGCGTTTGCCTACATCGCCGACCTGACGCCGCCGGAGCGCCGCGCGGCGATCTTCGGCCGCATTGGCGCGGCGTTCGGCGCCGGCTTCGTGCTGGGTCCGGCCACCGGCGGACTGCTCGGCGACATCGATCCGCGACTGCCGTTCTGGGCTGCAGCCGGCCTCAGCTTCGCCAACGCGCTGTATGGATTGCTGGTGCTGCCGGAATCGCTCTCGCCCGAACGGCGCAGTCCGTTCCGCTGGCGAACCGCCAACCCGCTCGGCGCGCTGCAATTGTTGCGCTCGGACCGCACGCTCGCCGGACTCTCCGCCGTCAACTTCATCACCCAGCTCGCCCATGTCGTGCTGCCGTCGACCTTCGTTCTGTATGCGACCTATCGCTATGGCTGGGACACGCGCACCGTCGGCCTCACGCTGGCGATCGTCGGGGTCTGCGCCATGATCGTGCAGGGCGGAGCGGTCGGGCTGATCGTGCGCTCGCTCGGCGAGCGCGGCGCGCTGATGCTGGGACTATCGGCCGGCGCGGTGGGATTTCTAATCTTCGGCCTCGCGCCCACGGGAACGTTGAGCTGGCTCGGCATTCCCGCGATGGCGCTGTGGGGCGTGTCGGGTGCCGCGATCCAGGCGCTGATGACGCGGCTGGTGGCGCCCGACAAACAGGGTCAGCTGCAGGGCGCGACGTCGAGCGTGCAGAGCATGGCCCAGCTTGCCGGCCCGTTCCTGTTCACGCTGACCTTTGCCTATTTCATCGGCGCTGCCGCGCCGATGCATCTGCCGGGCGCGCCGTTCCTGCTGGCTGCGGCGCTGCTGATCGGAGCACTCGTGATGGCCATCCAAACACTGCGTGCGGGCAACGAAAAACCCTCATCCTGACACGCGGCGTTGCATGCGTGTGGGATGAGGGTTGATCGGGATCGGGGGCCTCATGGTTGGAAGACGGCGCGAGGCGCCTCATCACCATGAGGGTCCGTCGAGGGCTGCAGCCTTACTTCTTCACCAGCGGACACTCGCTGGCCTCGAGCGGCTTGGCGGCGTCCTCCGGCGCGATCTTGGCGATCAGCTTGTAGTAGTCCCACGGATATTTGGACTCGTCCGGCTTCTTGACCTCGAACAGATAGGCCGGGATCAGGCGGCGGCCGTCGGCGCGCAGCGGGCCCTTGCCGAACAGCGGGTCGTCGGTCGGGATCTCCTTCATCTTGGCCACCACCTTGACGCCGTCATGCGGATTGCCGCCGAGCGCCTCCAGCGTCTTCAGGTAATGCAGCGTGCCGGCGTAGACACCGGCCACCGTCATCGACGGCATCGTGCCCTTCGGTGACACCTTCTGGAACCGCTTGGACCATTCGCGGGTCTGGTCGTTCAGATCCCAGTAGAACGATTCCGTGAACGTCAGGCCCTGCGCGACCTTCAGCCCCAGCGCATGCACGTCGTTGACGAACAGCAGGAGCGCGGCGAGCTTCTGGCCGCCCTGGACGATGCCGAATTCGGAGGCCTGCTTGATCGAGTTGGTGGTGTCGCCGCCGGCATTGGCAAGGCCGATGACCTTGGCCTTCGAGGACTGCGCCTGCAGCAGGAAGGACGAGAAGTCGGCGGTGTTGAGCGGGTGCTTGACCGCGCCCAATACCTTGCCGCCGCTGCTGGTCACCACCGCCGACGTGTCGCGCTCCAGCGCATGACCGAACGCGTAGTCTGCGGTGAGGAAGAACCAGCTGTCGCCGCCGGCCTTGGTCAGCGCCTTGCCGGTGCCGTTGGCGAGCATGTAGGTGTCGTAGGTGTAGGAGATGGTATTGGCGTTGCAGGCCTTGCCGGTGAGATCGGCGCTCGCTGCGCCCGAGTTCAGCAGGATCGAGTTCTTCTCCTTGACCAGATTGGAGACGGCCAGCGCCACGCCGGAGTTCGGCGTGTCCATGATCACGTCGACCTTCTGGGTGTCGATCCATTGCCGCGCGATGTTGACGCCGACGTCGGGCTTGTTCTGGTGATCGCCGCTGATGACCTCGATGGTCCAGCCCTTGGCCTTGAGGCCGGAATCTTCGACCGCCATGTTGGCGGCCGCAACCGAGTTCGGACCGCCGATGTCGGCATAGAGGCTCGACATGTCGTTGAGCACGCCGATCTTGACGACCTTATCGTCGGCGAAGGCGGAGCCGGCAAAGCAGAGCGCGGTGGCAGCAAGCAACGCGGCCATCCGGCGCGCATGAGACGTCGTCATCAAAGTCCTCCCTGGTGTCGTGTCGCGGCGGGGCTTGTTGGGCGCCCCTTGCCGTCTGTCATCCTGGATAGCCGGTCTCGTGGGTTGCGGCAATGCGCCAATAGGGGGGAGGGGCGCCCAAGCTTTGTGCTGATGGGGTGAGCGTTAACGCAGGGCGTCCGAGGTCAGCCTGAATTTCTGGATGCGCTTTCCGGTGTCGACCTCGGCGGTATAAACGTTGCCTTGCTTGTCGACGGCCATCGCATGCACCCAATGAAACTGGCCGGCATTGCGGCCATTGTGGCCGAAGCTCCCGACCACGCTGCCGTCGGAGCGGCGGATGATGCGGATCTCGTTGTTCTCGCCGTCTGCGGACAACAGATAGGTCTGCTTCGGATCGGGCCAGATCGCGACGTCCCACACCGCGCCGTTGCCCAGCGTGTTCTTCTCGAAGAACCATTCCGTCACGAAGGTGCCGTCCTTCCTGAACACCTGGATGCGATCGTTGATGCGGTCGCAGACATAGACGAGGCCGTCGTCGGCGATCTTCACGCAGTGTACGGGATTGCCGAACTGCTGCGCCGCCGGCGCCTTGGGATCGTAGGGCGGCTGCTTGGCATCGTCGGGAGCGCGACCATACGCGCCCCAATGCCGCTTGTAGGCCAGCGTCGTCGCATCGAACACGATGACGCGGCGGTTGCCGTAGCCGTCGGCCACATAGATCTCGTTCGCGTCCTTGTCGATCGCGGTCTCCGCCGGTTTGCCGAGCTGCGTCGTGTCGTTCGAGCCCTTGCTCGGCGCAATCGCCCCGATCTGGGCGACGAACTGGCCGTCTACGGTGAACTTCAGGATCGCGTTGTCGTTGTCGGCATTGCCGCCGATCCAGACGAAACCGCGCTCGTCGACCTCGATGCCGTGCTCGCGGCCGACCCATTCGTAGCCCTGTCCCGGGCCGCCCCAGGCGCGCAGCAGATTGCCGTCGACGTCGAATTCCAGCACCGGTGGCGCCGGAATGCAGCATTTCGAGCGCGGCGGATTCAGCGCTGCGCCCTTTTCGTCGTCGGTCAGCGAGCGTGGCCGCTGGATGACCCAGATGTGGCCCTGGCCATCCACGGTGATGCCGCCGACCTGGCCGAGGATCCAATTGTTGGGCAGCTGCTTCGGCCAGGACGGCTCGACGGCGAAGGTCGGGATGTCGGCGGCGCTGACGCTGCGCGGCAGCAAAAGAACGGTGGCCGCAATCGCCGAGACAAGCATCATCAGGGCAAGATCGATCGCGCGTCTGCGCGGTGCTCGCGTCATGGCATCCTCCCCGAGATCGGCTGCGACCGGCCGCTTTGTTGCAAGCAGTCAATCGTGCGCAGGGGAGGGTGTCAATTGGAGTGGCGGCGGGCGTCAGGTGGGAGCGGCCGTGTGCCCGGTCGCGGCGGGCGGCGCAAGGAAGCGTCTCAGCATGATCCGCAGATGCGCGCTGCTCGCCTGGACATCGACGGCCGGATTGCGGATGGGCAGAGCGCGGGCGCCGTCGACGATGGCGAGCAGGATACTGGCGGTCGCCTCGGGATCGAGCCGGGCATCGACCTCGCCACGCTGCTGCGCCTGGACGAGGAACTCGACCAGGAGCGTGCGCATCGCGCGCGTCTGGGCGTGGACGATCGCCGCGAAGTCGGGATTGCGGCAAGCCTCCGCCAGCGCTTCGGTGCTGAGCACCTGAGCCTGCGGCTGGTGGAGGCTGGTGTTTTCGAGTTCCTGCACCAGCGCGTCGATCACATTGGGCGCTGCCAGCACGGCCTGGAGCCGCGCCGCGGCATGGCCGAGGTTCATCTCAACCAGCGCCTGGATCATGGCCTCCTTGCTCGGGAAGTAGTGATAGAGGTGGCCCGGGCTGATCTTGGCGGCAGCGCAGATGTCGGTGGTGCTGGCGCCGTGAAACCCGCTCCTGACGAAGCACGACAGCGCCGCCTGGAGAATGCCCCGGCGCTTCTGCTCATGCTTGACCGGATCGACCTTCCGCATCGCTTCAATTCCGCCGCCCAACTCTCGCCAAAATCGCGGGCTCCCGACAACTCATTGTAATATAAAATAATATTTCTCGCCGCTGTAATCTAGAGAATTTGATCTAGCTTTGTTGGACAAGCGCCGACGCTTGTGAGAATAAATAGAGTAAGTTCTCTATCAATGGAATTCCCGCGTCATGCGTGTCGCCTCGCTGCAGTGGACGGCGCTTCTCTCGGTGGCCTTGGCGCAGTCGGGTTGCGCGACCGCACCGCTGGAACGCGCCGGTTCGCTGCGGAATTACGACCGGCTCGCTGACGCCAACGGTCTCGTGACCCGGGCTCAGATCAAGGCCAACAAGCAAGAGTTGATCGAAGCGAAGACCGTCCGGATCGAGCCGACCGCATTTCCGCCGCGTCCCGGCGTCACCCTGGACGAATCCGAGCGCAAGCTGGTGGCCAATGTGATCAGCCGCGAAATGTGCCTGCGCTTGAGCGAGCGCTTCCGCATCGTCTCGCCGGGAGAGGATTCCGACCTGACGGTGAGGGCGACCGTGACTCATGCGACCGCCACCAACGCGACCGCATCCGCGGCCTCGCAGGCGGCCTCGGTCGCCAAGAGCGTGGCGCTTCCGGGCGTGCCGGTGCCGGTGCCGCGGCTGCCGATCGGGCTGGGAACCTTGTCGGTCGAGGCCGATGCGCGCAACTTCGCCGGTTTCCAGGCCGCAGCGATGGTGTGGGCGCGCGGCGCCAGTTCGGTCTCGACGGCCCGCATGGCCAATGACGGCGATGCCTACGATCTCGCGTCCGAGTTCGGTGCCGATTTCGCCAAGCTGGTGTCGACCGGCGAGTCGCCGTTCGGCGGCCTGCCGTCGCTGCCGTCGGCGTCGAGCCTGCCGGCCAAGCTGGGCGGCGCGCCGAAATATGCCGCGTGCGAGCAGTTCGGGCGCTTTCCCGGCGTGAAGGGGTTTGTCGGCGCCGGTCTCGGCCTGCCGCCGGGCTGGACCGACAAGGGCGCCGAGGAGGCGAGCTCTACTGCGCAACCGCCGCCGCCGATGGTCGCGAGCATGGAGCAGCAGCCCGCGCGATGACCCCGGCCGTTGATGTCCGCACCGTCGTTTCGCGTGTGCTGCTGACGCTCGCCGTCGCGCTGCCGCTGGCGGCCTGCGCCGCGATCATGCCGCGCAATGCGGCGCCCGAGCTCGCGGCCGCTAGCGCCGAGCCGGTCGGTTTTCGCGACGTGCGCTATTGGGGCGACGAGCCGGCGCCGCGCTTTGCCGAAGCCTCCGTGCAGCGCGCCTCGGCCATGCTTCCCGCCCAGCGTTCGCTGAATTTTCTGGCGATCTCCGGCGGCGCAGAGAACGGCGCGTTCGGCGCCGGGCTGCTGGTCGGCTGGAGCGAGGCCGGCGACCGGCCGAACTTCGACATGGTCACCGGCGTCAGCTCCGGCGCGCTGATCGCGCCGTTCGTCTTTCTCGGCCGCGCGCATGACGACCGGCTGCAGGAGGTGTTCACCGCCTATGAACGCAAGGACATCTTCACCTCCAACATTCCCGGCCTGCTGCAGGGATCGGCGCTGGCCGACAACACGCCGCTGTCGCGGCTGATCGAGAAATATGTCGATCGCGACTTCCTGCGCGACGTCGCCCGCGAGAGCCGCAAGGGCAGGGTGCTGCTTGTCGGCACCACCAATCTTGATGCGCAGCGGCCGGTGCTGTGGGACATGGGCCGCATCGCCGCGGCCGACACGCCGGAGGCGATCGAGCTGTTCCGCAAGGTGTTGCTGGCCTCGGCGACGGTGCCCGGCGCCTTCGCGCCGGTCCGCATCAAGGTTCGGATCGGCGACAAGGACTATGACGAGCTGCATGTCGATGGTGGTGTCACCCGCCAGGTCTTCATCGGCCCCTCGGTGCTGCGCCTCGTCTCCGGCCGCGGCCCGCGCCGCACGGTGAACGGCGCGCATCTCTACGTCATCCGCAATGCCCGCATCGATCCGCAATTCGAGAGCGTCGGCGCCGACGTGCTCTCGGTGACGCAGCGCTCGCTCGCCACGCTGATCAAGAACCAGGGCATCGGCGACATCTACCGGATCTACTCGGTCGCGAAGTTCAACGGCATCGACTTCAACCTCGCCAGCGTGCCCTCGGATTTCCAGGTCAAGGCCGACGGGCCATTCGACCGCACCTACATGACTGCCTTGTTCGATCGTGGCCGCGACATGGGCCGGAGCGGCTATCCGTGGGTGAAGGCTCTGCCGGGCCTGCAGTCCAATGAGCATGGCATCACGGCGCAGAGTTCGGCGCCCACGATGGCGTTGGCCCGATGACGTCGCATACGGGCTTGCCTTCGATGGGGCGAACAGCGCTCGCGACGACGCTGTTGATGCTGCTGCTGCTCGGCGGCTGCACGACGACTGGAACGACGCCGACAGCCGACAGCGCTCAGTACGGCAGCACGTACAACTATCTCCCCGTCAACGACGTGCCCCATGATGATCAGCGTCCGGTGCTCACCACGGAGCAGCAGGAGAAGCTCCGCAAGGAATTGGCGGCCGTGCGCGATCGCCAGGTGCCGGCAGCGGTGAAGGCCACGACGCCAAAGCCTGCAGCGACGAGTGCCGCTCCGAAATAGCTCCAATGCCAATCGGCTACAGCTCGCTTCACTCATGCGGTGTTGAGAGTTGGCGAACTGAGAGTCTCGGTTCCGGCGACATCCTCCGCCGTCGTCCCGGCGAACGCCGGGACCCATACCGCGTGATGTGTGTTGGGGAAGACAGTCGGAGTTGCGATCTCGCGCAATATGACCGCCCGTGGCTATGGGTCCCGGCTCGGTGGCCGGGACGACAGCTGGGGGTGTCGCTCATGGCCGGGCATGGATCGATGAGGTCCGAGACGACGTCATCGTTGCGCGGTGAGGCCGGCAGACGGGATTCTCCCGGCCACTTACGCCGGCGGCTGAAAACTCTTCAGCGTGCGGGTCTTGTACTCGTAGAGCTTGCCGGTCTCGGTCCACGACGGCAGGCACATCGGCAGGATGAACTCGGCGACCTGCTCGGGCGTCTCCAGCGTCATCGGGTCCTCGCCGGGAAACACCGTGGCGCGCATGCGGGTGCGGATCGGGCCGGGGCTGAACAGGTTGACGCGCAGCGGCGTGCGCTCGGTCTCGTGGGCCCAGACGCGCGCCAGGGTCTCCAGCGCGGCCTTGGTGACGGCGTAGGGGCCGAGATAGGCCTGCGCCTTGTGCGCGGCGCCCGAGGTGAGGAACACGGCGCGGCCGGCGTCGGAGGCCTTCAGCAGCGGCTCCATGCAGCGGATCAGCTGGAAATTGGCCGAGAGGTTGACCGCGACCACGTCGTTCCACGGCTTCAAATCGATATGGCCGAGCGGCGAGGACGGGCCGGGCACGGCGGCATTGCCGACGAGGATATCGAGCTTGCCGTGGCGCTCATGCAGCGCGGCGCCGAGCCGGGCGATGCCGTCGCTATCGGTCATGCTGAGCGGCACCAAAGTGGCGCCGTTGCCGGTTTCTTTGCGGATCTCGTCGTCGAGCTCCTCCAGCCCGCCTTGCGTACGGGCCACGGCCACGACATGCGCACCGGCGCGGGCGAGCGCGCGGGCGGTCGCATGGCCAATGCCGCGCGAGGCGCCGGTGACGAGGGCAATCCGATCGGCGAGGGGAAGGGTCATGGCCGCAGGTCTCAATTGTCGTCATCCCCGCGAAAGCGGGGATCCATACTCCGCGGCGGTTATGAGGGAGTTGGCCGGCCGTGGCTAGTCCTGCCTGCCAAACGACGGTCGGTGGCTATAAGTCCCGGCTTTCGCCGCGACGACGGTTCACCACACCGCCGTCATTCCGGGGCGAGGCCGCAGGCCTCGAACCCGGAATCTAGAGGTGAGTCGCGCAAGACAACTTCGAGATTCCGGGTTCGATGCTGCGCATCGCCCCGGAATGACGTCGTTTGGTCAGGAGGCCGTGCGGTAACGACCTCGCTGCTTACGACGTCATACCACCTCAGCTCGCTTCCGCCAGCAGCGACAGCTGCTGCTGGGACGGCTCGACCAGCGACTGGTCGGTGAGGTGGGTCGGATAGCTGCCGGTGAAGCAGTGGTCGGCGTATTTCGGCGCGGCGGGGTCGCGGGCCGGCTCGCCCATGGCGCGGTACATGCCGTCGATCGACAGGAAGGCCAGCGAATCGGCGCCGATCAGCTCGCGCATCTGCTCGAGCGAATGCGTCGCCGCCAGCAGGCCGCCGCGGTCCGGCAGGTCGATGCCGTAATAGTCGGGGTAGAGGATCGGCGGCGAGGCCAGGCGGAAATGCACCTCGGTGGCGCCGGCGTCGCGCATCATGCGCACGATCTTGCGCGAGGTGGTGCCGCGCACCAGCGAATCGTCGATCAGGATGATGCGCTTGCCTTCGATGGCGGCGCGGTTGGCCGAGTGCTTCATGCGCACGCCGGATTCGCGGATCGCCTGGGTCGGCTGGATGAAGGTGCGGCCGACATAGTGGTTGCGGATGATGCCGAGCTCGAACGGCACGCCGGAATACTGGCTGTAGCCGATCGCCGCCGGCACGCCTGAATCCGGCACGGGCACGACCACGTCCACCTCGGGGTGGCTCTCGCGCGCCAGCTGCGCGCCGAACGCCTTGCGCACCTCATAGACCGAGCGGCCGCCGACCACGGAGTCGGGGCGCGCGAAGTAGATGTATTCGAACACGCAGGGACGCGCCGGCTTCGGCGGGAACGGCTTGTGGCTGTGCATGCCGGTCTCGTCGAAGATCACGACCTCACCCGGCTCGATGTCGCGGATGTAGCGGGCGCCGATCATGTCGAGCGCGCAGGTCTCCGAGGCCAGGATCGGGCAGCCTTCGAGCTCGCCATAGACCAGCGGGCGGATGCCGAGGGGATCGCGGGCGCCGATCAGCTTCTTGTTGGTCATGCAGACCAGCGAGTAGGCGCCTTCGAGCGCGCGCAAAGCCTCGATGAAGCGGTCGATGAAATTGCTGCGGCGGGAATGCGCGACCAGATGCAGGATCACCTCGGTGTCGGTGGTCGACTGCATGATGGCGCCGGCGCGCACCAGCTCGCGGCGGAGCGTGAGGCCGTTGGTGAGGTTGCCGTTGTGGCCGACGGCGAAGCCGCCGGCGCCGAGCTCGGCGAACAGCGGCTGCACGTTGCGCAGGATGGTCGCGCCGGTCGTGGCGTAGCGGACATGGCCGATCGCGGCATTGCCGGGCAGTCGCTCGATCACCTCGCGGCGGGAGAAGGTGTCGCCGACCAGGCCGAGGCGGCGCTCGCTGTGGAAGCGGGCGCCGTCATAGGAGACGATGCCGGCGGCTTCCTGGCCGCGATGCTGGAGCGCATGCAGGCCGAGCGCGGTGATCGCGGCGGCGTCGTTGTGCCCATAAATGCCGAACACGCCGCACTCTTCGCGCAGCGTGTCTCCGTCCAGGTCTGGGTCTCTCGTGTAGGCTTGAGGTCCGAAGTCCAGATCCGCGCAGGTATCCATTTGGGCTTCGCCGGAAGAATCGTGGTGCTGGTCCATCGCGCCTCTCTTCTGGGCTTGGCTCACTTGGCCGCGGGCTTCTCGATCAGCTTCTTCAAGCTGTCGCGGGCAGGCTTGCTGTACCCATCGCCGCCCGCTGCGGGCGACTCGGTGTCAGTCTGGTCGTCGTCCGGCTTGTTCTTCTTGAATTTCTTTAAAATGGTGTTCTCGGGATCATCAGGCAAGAGCGACATCAGCCAATCCCCGGTTCCCTGCAGGACGACGCGGGACTTGGCGGAGGTGACCCAGTCCGGACGCTGCTTGTCCGGCACCAGCCAGCTGAAGAACAGGAAGGCGACCACGACGATCAGCAGGCCGCGCCCCAATCCGAACAGGAATCCGAGGGTGCGGTCGAGCGCGCCGATGCGCGAATCGAGGATCATGTCGGAAATCTTGACCGTGATCACCGAGACGATGAGCAGGGTGCCCACGAAAGTACCGGCGACGACGACGACGCTCGCGACGGTATCGTTGTTGAAGTAGGTCTTGGCGGTCGGCAGCAGCTTGGAGAATGAATAAAGCGTGACCAGGGCGGCCGCGCCCCAGGCCGCGATCGAGAGGATCTCGCGCATGAAGCCGCGGACCATCGCGAGCAGCCCCGACACCAGCATCACGCCGAGCAGGATGAGATCGAGGATCGTTATCGGCATCGGCTGCTCAGGTCCGCTTCACAGGTCCAAGGTTCGCTTCAAGGTTCGCGTCGAATCGACCGAGGAGCGATCCTCCGCGTGGAGGAAAGCAGGGTTCCCCGGCAAGTCCGGAGGCAGCACGCGATGGCCTGCGCGCGCCCGGTTGCGGCGTTGTATAGCGGCGAGTCACGCGAACGTCACGGTCCGCCTAGCCGTCCTGGCGGCGGAATCTCGCTGGTGTGGCATTTTTTTCGGCATGGCTGGGGCCACGGCGGCCCTGGTCGCGCGAATCCTCGTCGTCCCGGCTGCTGGCTTGACGTGCCCGCGGGGTGCCGCGGGCCGCAATGTCAGCGACCAGCGACGTCAATCCGCCGACGGTATTGAGGTTCAGCCCGGCATCGCCGCCGGCCTCGCCGCGGGCGCGTTCCGGCAGCACCACGCGCAGAAAGCCGAGCTTGGCGGCCTCCTTCAGGCGCGCCGAGGTCTGGGCCACCGGGCGGACCGCGCCGGACAGCGAGATTTCGCCGAAATAGACGGCGTCCGGCGGCAACGGCGCGTTCACCAGTGAGGAGACCAGCGCCGCGGCGGCGGCGAGGTCCGCCGCCGGCTCGTGGATGCGCAGGCCGCCGGCGACGTTCAGATAGACGTCGTGGCCGGACAGCTTGACGCCGCAATGCGCCTCGAGCACCGCCAGCACCATCGACAGCCGGCTTGGATCCCAGCCGACCACGGCCCGGCGCGGGGTGCCGAGCGAGGTCGGTGCGACCAGGGCCTGCATCTCGACCAGCACCGGGCGCGTGCCCTCGATGCCGGCAAACACCGCCGTGCCGGGGCTGCCGAGGTCGCGCTCGGACAAAAACAGCTCGGAGGGATTGGTGACCTCGCGCAGGCCGAGGCCGGTCATCTCGAACACGCCGATCTCGTCGGTCGGCCCGAAGCGGTTCTTCACCGCGCGCAGGATGCGGAACTGCTGCGAGCCCTCGCCCTCGAACGACAGCACGGCGTCGACCATGTGCTCGACGACGCGGGGGCCCGCGATCTGGCCGTCCTTGGTGACGTGGCCCACCAGGATGATGGCCGCGCCGGATTTCTTGGCAAAGCGAATGAGCTTCTGCGCGGAGGCGCGCACCTGGGTGACCGTGCCCGGCGCCGATTCCACGGTGTCGGTCCACATCGTCTGGATCGAATCGATGACGATCAGCCGCGGCACGGCGCCCTCGGACAGGGTCGAGATGATGTCCTCGACCGAGGTCTCGGCCGCCAGCTGCACCGGCGCGTCGGCGAGCCCGAGGCGCTCGGCGCGCAGCCGCACCTGCGCCACGGCTTCCTCGCCTGAAATGTAGACCGCGCGATGACCGGCGCGCGCCATCATCGCGGTGGCCTGGGTCAACAGCGTGGACTTGCCGATGCCGGGATCGCCACCGACCAGCAGGATCGAGCCGCGCACGAAACCGCCGCCGGTGACGCGGTCGAGCTCGGTCATGCCCGAGGACAGCCTGGGCGCGTCGATGCTCTGGCCGGTCAGCGATTCCAGCTGGAAGGTGCGGCCTTTGCGCTTGGAGCGCAGCGACACCGGCGCCGAGGTCGCGCCCGTCGTGTCTTCCTCCGCCAGCGTGTTCCACTCGCCGCAGGCCTCGCATTTGCCCTGCCAGCGCGAATAGGCCGCGCCGCAGTTCTGGCAGACGAAGGAGAGCGTGGTCTTGGCCATGTCGGGAGAATCGATGCGGTCAGGAGTGGGTGGCGTTCCATAGCATAGTTAGGCCTGCGGCCAGCATGATGCCATCCATGACCAGGCGGAACACATCCGGCTGCATCTTCAGCACGAAGCGCTTGGCGACGAAGGCGCCGGCCATCAGCGAGCCGCCGGCGATCAGGCCTTTCAGCAGGATGTCCGGCGTCAGCGCGCCGAAGCGCTGGAAGGTGACGGATTTCGAGACATAGAGCCCGAGCGAGCTCGCGGCCTCGGTCGCAAGGAATGCGCCCTTCGACAGCCCATAGAACAGGAACAGCGGCACGCTGAGCGGCCCGGTCGAGACCACGATGCCGGTCAGAAATCCGATCACCGCACCGCCGAGCGCGAGATGCCAGCGGTTGGCCTTGATCTCGTGCCGCGCCAGCCAGTGCCGGACCGGCACCATCGCCATCAGAAACAGCCCGATGGTGATGTCGACGGCCTGAGAGGGCAGGATCAGCAAGGTGCGCGCGCCGAGCGCCGCGGCCGGGATGCCCGTCACCGAATAGGCCGCGCACGCCCGCCAGTCGACCTCGCGCCACCACGCCAGGATGCGCGACAGGTTCGCCATGACGGCCGCCACCGCCATGATCGGCACGGCCTCCTTCGGCCCGTATTCATAGGCGAGCACCGGCATCAGCATGATCGACGAACCGGTGCCGACGATGCCGGACAAGGTGCCGGCGACGAGACCGACCGCGAGGACGAAGAGGAAGCCCAAGATGTCGTCCTCCGGGATGGCCGCGAGATCTGTGCTCCGTCATTGCGAGCGAAGCGACTTGTCCGCCATAGCCCGAAGGGCGACGGCGGAAGCAATCCAGGGGCCGCGGGTGCCGGCCTGGATTGCTTCGTCGCTGCGCTCCCCGCAATGACGGAGGATGGTGCGGTGGTTAACGGGTGGTTCGAGGCGACTCGAAATCGCCGATGATTGTGCGTCCGCATCATTAAAAGTTGAAGCGTATTCCTCGCATGTCCGCTGATCTCGCCGGACGATGACGATGAGCAAAACGCCAATGTCCTTGCAGGTGCGGCCGTCCATGACGGCAACCGCCGATGCGCAGTTCCCCTGGTTCACGGCCGCGATGCTGGCCATGGAAGCCGCGGAGGTCATCCGGCTCCGGCTGGAAAAGTTCGCGCGCGGCGAAGCCGATGCGGGCGAGGAGGCGGAGCTGATGGTCAGCGAGAAGATCGCCGCAGCCCTGGAGGCGACGGCGAAGCTGATGGCCGGCGCGAGCCCGGCGGCGGTCGTCGATCTCTATCGGGATTATGTCGCGGCCAACGCCGAGCGGCTGTCGGCGTAAGCCCCGCGCAGTCCGATTGCGTTGGACTGCGGATGTCGAGCAACCGAGCGCGGACGAGCTGGTCGAAATGCCGCCGACCGGGCCGTTTCATGTGTTCAGGTGCGGTGTTGCCATTGTGATGGAGATCGGACACCTTCCGGAAAACACCGACTGCTGCTCACTTCCTTTCGTCGGGCCGATCCAGTGCGACTGCTCATACGCCTCATGCAACGCGTGCTGGTCGCCGGGCTGGGGATCTTCACGGTCTGGCTGATCGTCTTCGTGGTGTTCGAGACCGCGAACCGCAGGCTGCCCTGGATTGTCGCAGTCGGCGTCAGCTACGCGTTCGCGGCCTATGTCGTTCTGCCGCGCGTGATCCGGTTGAGTCTCAGGATTCTTCAGAAGCGGCGAGTGCCCAGCTACACGATCACGGGTGATGGATTGCCCGGCGACCCCGTCAATCTCGCCCTGGTCGGGACGCTCCAACAGCTCCGCGCGAGCTTTGCTGCGGTCGGTTGGTCTGAAGCGGACCGATTGGGTCTGACGAGCTCTTGGGCCATGATCCGCGCCTTCGTCCTCGATACGCCTTACCCCGCCGCTCCGTTCAGCACGCTCTATCTGTTCGGACGCGGCCAGGATATCGGCTTTCAGAAAGCCATCGGCAACAGCCCGCGAAAGCGCCATCACGTCAGGTTTTGGGCCGTTGGCCTGGCACACGCAGAGCAAGCCTGGAATGCCGGCGATTTCTGGTCCAACGCCGATCAGCCGGCGGTCGATGAGCCCGCTCTGTGGGTTGGAGCCGGCACGAAGGACACCGGCCTGTCGTTTACTCGATTGACGTTTCAGGTCACGCACGCCACCGATCCGGATGTCAACGCCGAGCGGGACTACATCATGGCCGAGCTGATCAGGACACGATCGATCGAGATCGTGGAGCTGTACAAGGCTGGCGAGAGCCTCCCCGAGCGGGTCAATCACTACGTGACGGACGGAGACATTGCGTTGGCGAGCATGTTGGTCTCCACCACGGACGACGGCACATGATTGCCGTCGTCTGTCTAGTGGACATGCTGACGAGCCTCTTTTGATGTCGTTCGCTCTGCCCGGGGCCGGACCAGGAAGGCGGTGCCGAGCAGGACGACCATCGCCACGCAGACGACCGTCAGGAACGCCTGATCGAAGGCGCGGTGAGCGTGCGAGGTGACGATGGCCGCGAGCTCGGCCGGCAGGCGTTCGGCCGCGATCAGCGCCTCGTCGATGCTGTCGCGCGCAGCGGCGGGAATGCCGAGGCCGTCGGGCAGAACCATGAAGGCCGTATAGACCCCGGACAGGATGCTTCCGAAAATGCTGATGCCGATGGTGCCGCCGAGCTCGAACGACACTTCCTCGATCGAGGCGGCCATGCCTTCGCGGCCTTCAGGCGCGTGATTCATCACGGCGTTGGAGGCGGCGGCGATGGACGCGCCGAGCCCGAGCCCGTTGATCGCGATGCAGATCAATTGCAGCACGAGGCTGGCGTTGTAGCAGAGCAGGTAGCCGGCCGCGCCGATGCCGGCGATCCACAGCGCGCCGGACATCGTGGTGGCGGCTCCGACGCGACGGAGCATCAGGCTCGCGAGCGGGCCGCCGATGAACGCACCGAGCGGAGCCGGCAGGATGTACATTGCCGCCTGCAGCGGCGAGTAGCCGAGGACGAGTTGCAGGCGCTGGCTGATCGCGAGTTCGGTGCCCGCAATGGCAAGCGAAGCCACGATCGCGGTGATCACGCTGAGCGTGAACTCGATATTCCGGAACAGGGTGAAATCGAGCAGGGGATCTTCGAGACGCAGTTGACGGCGTACGAACACCGTCAACATGATGACCGTCGCGACAGCCGTGCCGGCAAGGACGACATAGGAAGACTGGCGGCTGCCGAGCTCCTCGACGACGTAGGCGAAGCCGATCAGCCCGGCCATCACCTGCACTGAACCGAGGATGTCCCAGTCGCGCTCAGCTCGATCTCGCGGCGCAGGAATCAGCAGCAGGCCGGCGACCAGCGCCAGGACGACGAGCGGCACGTTGATCAGAAAGACCGAGCCCCACCAGAAATATTCCAGCAGGACACCGCCGACCAAGGGGCCGACTGCCGCCCCGCTGGACGCAACGGCTCCCCAGATCGCGATGGCGAGTGCCCGTTCGTGGTCATCGGAGAAGGTGATGCGAATGATCGACAGCGTCGCCGGCATCATCAGCGCGGCGCCGACCGCGAGCAGGACGCGTCCGCCAACCAGGATCGTGGCGGTCGGCGAATAGGCGGCGACGACCGAGGCCAGTCCGAAGACGATGAGGCCGGCGACGAATGTCCTCTTGTGCCCGACGCGATCCCCGAGCGAGCCGAAGCCGGGAAGCAGGCCGGCGACGACGAGCCCGTAGGCCATGACGATCCACAATTTCTCCGAGGCGGTTGCTCCGAGCTCATGGGTCAGGCTGGGCAGCGCCGTATAGAGCACCGTCATGTCGATGACGACGAGCGCCAGCGCGCCGGAGACGGTCAGGAGGATCAGCCAGCGAATGCGCTTCGACATCGGCGTGCCCTTGTCAGGTCCGGAATGATCGGGGCGCATCGTGTCCGAGCGCAGCTTCACTTCGGGAACAGTAAGGCGAGGCTCGCCCGAAACTGCCAATGCGATGCCTGGTCCGGCTTCAGCAGGTTGTAGTAGACGCCCACCTCGGCATTGACCGGCTGCTTATCGACCATGAAGAGCTTGCCTACGCCCACGCCGACCGGCACGACCCAGCGATCACGGCCTTTCGCGAGCCAGTTCGCCGTGATGATGGGACTCGAGCTGATGTAGGACCCGTCGGAGAAGTTGTAGGTCACGAAGTACTGCAGCATCATCTGGTTCACCGGCGCGCGGTCGCTCGGACCGGCAAACGACCAGATGTTGTTGGCGAGCACCCCGAGCACCCATGGACCCGGCATGGTCAGCGCGACGAGGGTCGGACCTGCGCTCCATTTTCCCGAACCGAGGGCGGGATCGGTCGCCGACGGATAGGAAAAGGTCGGGCCGACACCCCAGATGAGGGCGCCCGAATGCGACGGGGTGAGCGCGAAGATCTGGTTGATGTCGCCGACCCCGCCGATCCGGCCCTGCTCGGGGGAGAAGCGGACCTGCGCGATGCCGGGAATGGTCGTGCGCGTCACCAGATTCCAGTCGGCATTGAGCTGGAACGGGATGACCGGCTCGATCTTGAAGACGTCGGCCGTCTGCCGGTACGGGCCCGTATTCGGCATGACGATGGTCTCGAGCCCGACGCTGATCGTGTCCGCGATCGGGTTCTGCGCCGCCCTGGCCAGATCTTCGAGCGACGGCGTCTTGGCCTGCTGTGCCAGGGCGCCGGAGTCATGGCAGAGCGCCGTGATCAGGAGCAACAGAACCACCCGTCGGAAGGCTCTTGGCGTCCTCCTCGATCTCGCCCTCGAAGCGCTGCTCTTGCAGCCACCGTCTCGCGTTCGCACCGTGTGGCCCCCCGCTGCATCAGGTGAAGGTCGGAAAACGCTCGCCCGCGAACAGCGACCGCCGGAGACGGGACCAGTTGGACGCGAACTGGAACGTGTCGAGGTCGCTGTATGTCTGGCCGATCACCTGCATGCCCGAGGGCATGCGCTCCTCGACCAGGCCGAGCGGGACATCGACGACCGGATAGCGGTTGAGCAGATTCCAGTGCCACGTCAGCGCCAAGTTCAGGCCGGTGCCCACCCACGGGTCCACCTTGTTGTCCTTGCTCTTGAACATGTCGGCCCCGACGAGAGGCGTCGCCATGGTCGGCATGAGCAGGATGCGGTAGCCCTTGCCGAACACGCGCTGCTGGACCTGGCGGTGCAGCCCGTGCAGCAGTTCTTCGGCTTCTTCCGCCTGGCGCGGTCCGACCGGGCCGACCTGGTCGAGCATTTCGGTCATGTAGGGCGAGAGCTGATCGCGATGCGCATTCGAAATCTCGATCGCAGTGCCGATGGACGTCGACATCAGCCCACGGATGAAGACCATCTTGTGGGCCTTCGTGAAGCCGCAATCGACCTCGTCCACCGTGCAACCCGCGGCGCGCAGCGCCGCGATGCCTCCCAGCATCGCAGCCTTCACGGACGGAATGGCCTCCGCAATGCCGGCGCCCCAATCGACGGCGATGCGCCACCCGGAAAGGCGCGGATAACGGATGGGATAGTCGAGCCGAGGGCGCATCGCGGCCATCACCCTATCGGACGGACCGACGATCGCGTTCTGGAGGCGGACGAGGTCGTCGAAGCGCCGCGCCATCGGGCCTGAGGTCGAGAACGGGATTTCCCCGCCGGCGACGCGTCCGAACGGCGGCCTGAAGCCATAGAGACCACATTGTGAGGCGGGAATTCGGATCGAGCCCCCCATGTCGGAGCCGAGGGCGAGCGTCGTGAAGCCCGCGGCCAACGCCGCGCCGGACCCCGCCGACGACCCGCCCGGAGAATATTCGAGATTCCATGGATTGCGCGTCGTGCCCCAGGCGCGGGTGGATGCGCCGAGGAAAAGATAGAATTCCGGCACGGTTGTCTGGAACGGCATGACGGCGCCAGCGGCCTCGAGCGAGTCGATGATGGCCGCGTTCTCCGTTGCCGGCGGCGAGTCCTTGTAGATGAGCGAACCCTGTGTCGTCCGCCAGCCCGGCCTGGAGAATTCGTCCTTGATGGCCACCGTGATCCCTTCGAGAGGCCTCGGATTGCCGCGCCGATAACGGTCTTCGGACTGCTTGGCCTCCTTCATCGCCTGGTCGAAGTGCTCGTAGGTGATGCAATTGACCTTCGGGTTATAGGCTTCGATCCGCTTGATCTGCGCCTTCAGGAGATCGACCGGCGACGCCTTGCGGGCCCGGAACATGGCGATGAGATCGGCGACCGACGCGTAGCAGAGCGGATCGGCGGACTCGGCCCGGGCGGCCGGCAAGCCGAGTTCGGACGCGACCAACGCCGCTGCCGTGCCTTTGATGAGCATTCGTCTATCGATCATATACGCCTCCGTATTTCCGGGATTCGGTCCGAGTATTTCGATCTGATCGTGAGGTGACGGTCCGAGAAAAACGTAGGATTCAGCTTCGTTGTTCGTGGCTGAGCTGCCCGTTCATGACGGTCATCAGCACCTCAATGTCGGGCCACATCGGCCGCGGCGAACGCCGCGACTGTCTGGAGGAGGCGGATTCACAATCAAACTGGAGCAAACCGCGAAATCTCGCCCAGTTGCATGCGACGCACATGAATTCACCTCTGCACGCTCTGCGGGAAAGTCACTATTCCCGATTCCGCGGATCGTATGAACTCGGGGGAACTACGTAGTCCATTGCGCGCGAAGCGTTCGCATGAGCTCCGCGTGTTCGAGACGAATAGGTTAGAATGATCATCAATTCGGAATAACTCCGCGACTTCGAAGCGGAATCGCCATTTGAAGCAAGCAGGCCGCATCACATCGTGAGGGACGCCGGCCTCCGCATCGTGCAGTTTGCGATTAGGTCGCGAACTCATCTGATGGGCAGAGTTCAGCTCATGGCAACGAAATCGATGTAACCTGCAAGTGCGCGATTCGTGTGGCTCTGCGAGCAAGACCCCTGACCTGGCTGCATCCGTGTAGCAACCGGCGGTCCCGCTTCGCTCGACAACGTGCTCTCATGATCTTGCTGCTGGCCGCGCCGCTCCAACTAAGGGGCGACGGGCAGATCGATGGAGTGAAGAATGTTCACACTGGTACATGCAGGGACTTGGCTCGTCGTCGGCTTGATTGGCGGCGGCCTCGCCGGAATCCTGGTGAAGCGCCGCCGAGCAGGTTTCGGGCTCCTCACCAACATCGGATTGGGGTGCGTCGGCGCCCTCATCGGTGGTGTCCTGTTCAACCTGTTCGGGTTGTTTCCAGGCATGGGCAGCATCGTCATTTCGCTGCGCGACGTCATCGCGGCGTTCGTCGGCTCGCTCGTCCTGCTGGCGGCAATCTGGTTGTGGGGCGTCGCGCGCGAACAAAGCCCGCGCTGATCCCAGGCGGTCGTCAGCCCGAGTGTGGCGTGGTGTCCGCGCGCCAGTCGCGTGGGCGCAGGCCGAAGCGCTGCTTGAAGCGGCGCGAGAAGTGCGACAGATCCGAAAAGCCCCAGTCGAAGGCGAGGCTGCCGATGTCGCGGCCGGCGCAAGCCGGATCGCGCAGATCGCGCGCGACGCCGTCGAGCCTTCGCTCCATCACGAGCTCCGTGAAGCTGGTGCCGGCGCGCGCCAGCAGCTTGTGGACATAGCGCTCGCTGATCCCCACGCGGGCTGCGATGGTCGCCACGGTCAGGCGGGGCTCGCGCAGATGCGCATGGATCGCGCGGCGCAACGCCAGCGTCGTGGCATCGGCGAAGGAGGTGGTGGTCAGCGCCTCGCGGCGGTGGCTGCGCGACAGGCTCAGCGCCACGAGGTCGAGCAGCACGCCGAACAGAGCCGCTGCATCGCCGGGCGCGAGCCGCAGCGCATTGGCATTGAGCGAGCGCGCCGTCTCGACGATCAGCGCGCCGACGCAAGGGTCGTCGGACAGCCGCGCCGGCGCGAGGTCCGGCACGGTCGCCATGCGGTCGCACAGCGCCGTTGCCGGAACGCGGAACGAGATGACGCCGAGCGAGGGACCGCGGTCGTGCTGCAGCACGAAGGTCCGGTCGCTGTCGAAGATCCCGACCTGTCCGGCGGACAGGCTGACCTCGCAATCGTCCTGCAGGATGGTGCATCGCCCAGCCAGCTTGAGGTTGAGATAGAAGCAGCGCTGGCCGGAGGCCGCGATATCCGCGCGTGAGCGGCGCACGACGTGCTCGGGAAAGGTCACGCGGTTGATGGCGCCGTCGCCGACGACGATGCTCTGCACGTCGGCAGCGAAGCCGACGCCGCGCGCAGGCTCCGGTGTGAGGTTCATGAAGGCCTGGCAGATCGCCTCGCGATAATAGGAGAACTGCTCCTCCGGCCGCACCGCCGCCGTATTCCAGCTCCGCTGACGTTCCTGCTGCACGGCCGGCACCGGTTCACTCCGAGACCAATTGGGTTCAGTTGCAGCCAAGCGCGGCAGGCGCCGTCCGGCCATCATTCCTTGCACCACCTTCAAGAGTGCAAAGGAACCTCATCATGTCAACCTACGTCCTGGTCCACGGCGCCTGGCATACCGGCGCCGAGCTCGAGCCGGTCGCGGCGCCGATCCGCGCCGCCGGTCATGTCGTCCACCTGCCGACCATCCGTGGCAACCGTCCCGGCGATGCCAAGACCACCGGGCTCGACGAGGCCATCGCCTCGATCTGCAACTACTTTACCGAGCACGACATCACCGACGCCGTGCTGATGGGCCATTCCTATGGCGGCATGGTCATCACCGGCGTCGCCGATCGCATTCCCCAGCGCATTCGCCGGCTGGTGTACTGGAATGCGTTCGTACCCAACAATGGCGAGTGCCTCAACGACATGGTGCCGCCGCACTACGTCGCGCTGTTCGACGCCGTCGCGGCCGAGCGCGGCGACGGCTCGGTGGTGCTGCCGTTCCCGATCTGGCGCGAGGCCTTCATCAACGACGCCGATCTTGCCACCGCGACGCGGACCTATGAGTTGCTCAATCCGCATCCGAACAAGACGTTCACGGACGCGATCACGCTCCGCACCAATCCGGCCGAGATGACCATCGCCAAATCCTACATCAACTGCACTGAGGACACGGCGCTGCCGCACAGCCTGCCATGGCATCCGCGTCTCTCGGGCAAGCTCGGCCTGTTCCGCCTGGTGCAGGTGCCCGGCAGCCACGAGCTGTGCTTCTCCGATCCGGCGCGGCTGGCGCAGGCGATCATGGATGCGGGCCGGGACTGATAGGCAAGGAACTGATAGGCAAGGAACTGATAGGGCAGGAGCGCTGACCGTCAGCCGTGTGGCGGTCGTGCACGAATATCCCCGGTTGTGATCCGCCTCACATTCGCCGCCGCCGGGACCTGCAAGATTAATCTCCGATGAACGGACCCGGTTGGTCAGCAATCCCCCTGCCGAAACATCGGAGATCGCAGTCATGGCCCAGCTCCATCTGACGTCCTCGTCCAAGGTTCTTGCGTCCGAGGCTCTCAGCGACACCTCGAACGCGCCCGCGTCCGCCGCCAAGACGGGCTGGACCACCGGCTGGCTGGCGATGGCGGCCGGCGCGCTGACCACGGTGTTCGCGGCGATCGGCGCCGTGAACAGCGTCATTCCCGCGGTGTCGAACATCGGCTCGGCCACGCTGGACATGCTGAACCTGCCGGCCTGCTTCAGCTACGCCGATCACTTCGGCGGCACCCAGAGCAGCTTCCGCAAGGAGGGCAACCTCTGGCGCGAATATCCGCGCGGATCGGAGACCTTCAGCTACGAGTTCAAGGAGATCCGGCGTACCCGCCAGGAGATCATGCTGTGGAACGTGACGCCGCGGCCGAACGTGCCCGATGCCGCCAGCCTCGTCGTGCATCTGCCGGTGTGCGGCGGCATGGCGGTGCTGACCGAGGGTCTGCCGGAGCGTACGACCAAGCTGCAGGAGACCTGGCCCGAGCGCAGCTGATCTCGTCAGGGTCCTGACATTTGGTCGGGGTGGTGCGGTGGATGACGCGGCCGGGATCTCGGAGCTATCTGAGCACGATCCAGGCCGGAGCATGATCGCTGGCGCCATCCTCGCCGCGGATGGCGCGATCGACCCCGGCCTTGCCGAGGCGCGGGGCGAGAGCCGGGCTCAGCAGCAGATGATCGAGCCTCAGGCCGGCGTCGCGCGGCCAGCGGTTGCGCTTGTAGTCCCAGAAGGTGAACATCGGCGCGTCAGGATGCAGCGTGCGGATCGCATCGCACCAGCCCTGATCGAGCAGCGCCTCGAAGGCGGCGCGGCTCTTCGGCTGGATCAGCGCATCACTGTCCCATGACCGCGTCGGATAGATGTCCTGCGGCGTCGGCGCGACGTTGTAGTCGCCGGCCAGCACGACCGGCAGGTCGTCCTTGATGAACTTGGCCGCATGCCTGTGCAGCCGCTTGAACCAGGCGAGCTTGTGGTCGAATTTCGGCCCCGGCTGCGGATTGCCGTTCGGCAGATACAGGCAGCCGACGACGATGCCGCGCACCGCGGCCTCGATGTAGCGCGCCTCCTTGTCCGCCGGCGCGCCGGGCAGGGCGGTGCGAGTCAGCACCGGCTCGGACTTGCGGGCGAGAATGGCGACGCCGTTCCAGGTCTTCTGCCCCTGCCACACCGCGCCGTAGCCGGCCTTGGCGATCTCATCGATCGGGAATTCGGCCTGCGCACATTTCAGCTCCTGCAGGCAGACGATGTCAGGCCTGGCGGCGCGCATCCAGGCCAGCAAATTGGGGAGACGCCGCCGGACATTGTTGATGTTGAAGGTCGCGATCTTCATGATGCTGCCGCTTGGGGGAAAGGCCGGATGAAAAAGCTCGCAACCGCGATTTTGTTCACGCTGACGGTTGCCGCCGTCCCTGCGGCGCACGCGCAGCGGCAGCCGACCGACGAGGAGCGCGCCGCCTGCCAGGCCGATTACGACAAGTTCTGCCTCGGCCTGATTCCCGGCGGCGGCCGCATCATCGCCTGCCTCACACGGAACTATGCGCAGCTCGCCGACGCCTGCAAGAAGATGGTCGACTCCTACAAGCCGGAGGTCAAGGAGTAGAATACATCCGGGGGTGCGCTCGGCTCTCGGTACTGCTACGCTGGCGCGATCACCGTACGAGCGTGTCCATGGCCAAGCCGTCGATCCCGCATCCCATCCTGTCGACGTCTCGTTTGCGTCTGCGCCAGTTTCGCTCCGATGATGCCGAAGGCCTGCATCGCTGCTACAGCGACGCGGCCGCGATGCGGTTCTGGAACCACACCGTTCACACCAAGCTCAGTGAGAGCGAGCGGAGCGCACGCCGCTTCATCGACTGCACGCCGTCTTACTACCGGTTCTGGGCCGTGGCGGAGGCCAAGAGCGACCGGTGCATCGGCATGGTCAACTACCACGATGGTCAGATGAAGAGCCGGCGCGTCACGATCGGCTACATCGTCGATCCCGCCCGGCAGCGCGAGGGCATCGCCTTCGAGGCTGTCGGGGCGATGCTCGACTTCTGCTTCGGCGAGCTCGGCCTGCATCGGGTGCAGGCGTTCATCCACCCAGACAACACTGCCTCGCGAAAACTCGCCGAGAAGCTCGGCTTCCGCTGCGAGGGCCGGCTCCGCGATCATCTGCGCGTCGGCGGCCAGTGGCGCGACGACATGCTCTATGCATTGCTGGCGACGGACGCGCGAGGCTGGACGCCGTAGCCGCCGCACGCCTGAGCGACGTATCGTGCGATCAAGAACACCGAGGCGATGGCTGCCTGCGCGCAAGTCCCGCGACCGGCTCTGGAGGCTGCCGGAGGCCGCGTTCTGGTGCGCGGCATGCCGGCCGCCGTGGTCGAACTCGGACTGAACGAGCGCGTTGAAAGTGCGCCGGGGCCGCACGGCCGGCGGCGATTCTGGACGGACCTCAGTGCGGTCCGGGTGGCCGATCATCAGATGTCGGCTCCGGACTCGCAATGTCGAGGTCATTCGATGCCGATCCAGGCTCGGCTTGAGTTCGGTCCTCCTCCGCGGGTGAGGACGGAGATTGAGCGTCACCGTCGTCGCGATCGCCGCGCAGAAGCCGGTGCAGCTTTTCCCCCTGGTCGAAGATGATCCCGAGCAGCCAGCCTGCGATAGGCCGCGCGATCGCACGGAACGATCGGGCGATGATGAAGCCGCCCTTGACGTTCTCGATCGGGAAGGCAAGCGCGTTGATCAGCGTGTCCGCTGTGACGTGCCGGTAGTTGTTCGCCAGATGCTCGGAGTTGATCAGCATCTGGATGGCCGGCTTGTCGTCGTCGCCGTTGATCAGGACCTTCGCGAAGAACCTGTCCGACCCCGTCAGTTCATTGGCGGCCGCCGCGGGGAGGGGATGCAGGCGCACCACGCTGGCTTCGGTTTCCTTGCGGTAGTGGATCGCGAGCGTGAGCTCGCCCATCTGCACGGCCGCCAGCAGCGTGTCGAGATAGCCGGCATCGATCTCGGGGCGCTCGAATTTGACGCCCGGCACCATCTCGATGATATCGAGAATCCGTCCGAGATCCGCTGCCGCCGCTGCGCGGGTCGCCAGGCTGGCGGCGAGGTCGGCAATGGCGCTGGAGGCTTTCGCAAACTGCCCGCCGACACTTTTCGCGGCGCCGCTGGCGATTTCCTTGAGTTTGGAGAACACAGCCACGTCTTTCGTTGGACGAGGGACCGATCATTGACCTGAGTCGCTTAGACTCGTCGGCTTCTCCCAACTCCTGCAAAATATCGAGGCTTCGCCGTCGCAGCCTCAAGGTCCGACATCGCAATGAACGGCCAAGCCGCGAACTCGCCTGCCTCTTCGAACTCTTGCCATCGCCGAGCCTTGCGGCGTTCCCACCAACCGAAACTCAGGATGTTCATCGGCCAGTTCACGATTTGAAGGAACGAGTATTCGGGCCAGAGATACTCACTACGACTGTGCAGGAACACGATCCACTTGGCGATGCTGCGTCGATCGCGGCGGGATATCTTGTGCCGGCCCTTTGCATAATGGCTCTTTGTATCGTCGTAGAGTGTCCATGCGGCCTGCTTGACGGCAACCGCTCCGCGATCGCGCCAATCAACCTCGACCTCATACAGAGTGTCGTTGTCGATCCGTCCGGCGACGTAGCGCCGCAGAGCCAGGGCCAATCGAATTCGGGACTGCTCACAAATCATGCGCCGGTCTCGCTTGCAGGCTGGAAGACGTCCATATCACATCATCCCGAACACGACATCCAGAAGCCGCTGCTGATCTGCCCGACAGGATTCTCATTCGTGCCCGGAGAAGTCGGATTTCTCAGCAAATTCAAAGCGACTTACCTTGTCCAGTGCTGCGCGGAAAAATATTTGCCTTTCGTTTTTTCGAAAATCATGATTGTATGTCGCCGTCCCGCCTCGGCACGAGGGGCGTATCGCGATCGTCATGACACGCGGGGTGGGATGCGGTGGGCGCTTCGGGTCGCAGCATGGCTTGATGCCGTGCGGACGAACGGCACGGGGCGCACGTCGAAGACGTATGGTCCTGGCATCTCGACGCTGATGCTACGCTGGCGGTGATGATCCGCCGGTCACGGGGGCAAGACAGCCGATCCCCGGGGAGAGTACGCATAAGACGTAAGGCCATCGCGCAGGGAATGCCGGCTGACCGGCTGGACCTGTGGTGACTGCCGCCTGCTTTTTTTCTGCAGGCGGGCCATGGGTTGCGGCCAGCACCCGGCATTCCCTGCGCCCTCGTCTTCGAGAGGGTGACAACGAGATGCAAGCCTCGGGCGTGATGGGCCGCGAGAACGACGGTACATGTCCGAACACCGCTGGTGCCTCACCAGCGCTCATCCAGGTGATAGCAGCGGGCGTTGTCGCGAGTGTTTGCCGAACTCCATCAGCCCGTCATTGCGAGCGAAGCGAAGCAATCCAGAGTCCCGCAAACCACCCTGGATTGCTTCGCTTCGCTCGCAATGACGGCGCGGAGGCAGCATCCCGTGCGATCGCGTGCGGCGGTTGTTGGTGTAGACGATCAGCTCTCCGCGGGCGCCGCACCGCCCTTGTAGATGCGGTGGTAGCGGCGGCCGAGATTGGTCAGGACTTCGTAGCCGATGGTGCCGAAATGATGCGCGAGCTCGTCGACGGTGATGCCTTCGCCGAGCAAGGTGGCGAAGTGGCCGCGGCGGGCGGCTTTCGGCGGCAGGTCGGTGACATCGACCGCGATCAGGTCCATCGACACGCGGCCGGCGATCGGGCAGCGCTGGCCGGCGATGATGACGTCGGCGCCGCGGGTGCCGTCGTTGGACGAGGCGGCGCGGAAATAGCCGTCGGCATAGCCGGCGGAGAGGATCGCGAGCTTGGTCGGCCGGCGCGCGGTCCAGGTGCCGCCATAGCCGACGGCGTCACCGCGGGCGAGGTCGCGCAGCTGCACGATGCGGGCCTTGATCTCGGCGACCGGCTGCATCGGGTTGTCGGCCTCCGGCGTCGGATTGACGCCGTAGAGCGCCGCACCGGGACGCACCATGTCGAACTGGAAGGAGGCGCCGAGGAAGATGCCGGAGGAGGCCGCGAGCGCAGCCGGCACGCCCGTGAAGACGCTCGTGACCTCGCGGAAAGTCGCAAGCTGGCGCGCATTCGCGGGGCTGTTGACCTGCTCGGCCGAGGCGAGATGGCTCATCACCAGGGTGATGCCGTGGTCGCCGGTCTGGATGCGCGGGATCATGCCCTGCGCATCGATCGGGGGCAGGCCGAGCCGGTTCATGCCGGTGTCGACATGGATGGCGGCACCGCCCTTCCATCCCGTGCGGCGGCAGAACATGTCCCACTCGGCAAGCTCGTTGAGGTCGCCGATGACCGGGCGGCAATTGATCGCCGCGTAGTCGTCGCCGGTGTTCTGGAAGAAGCCGTCAAGCACGTAGAGCGCGGCCGTGTCGGGCAGGGCTGCCCGCGCGGTCCTGGCCTCGCCGAGCGTCGCGACGAAGAAGGTCTTGCAGCCGGCGGCGGCGAGCGTGCGCGCCACCTGGGGGATGCCGCAGCCATAGGCGTCGGCCTTGATCACGCCAGCGCATTCGGCGGGCACCGCGGTCTTTTCCAGCTTGCGCCAGTTGGCGGCGAGCGCGTCGAGATCGATGGTCAGCACGCCCGTGGCGCTGGCCGGAACTTGGCTGACATCGTCAGCCAATGCGGGCTGCTCGGCGGGTTTCGGTTCGGGAACACTCATGGGGCGCTTTTACGCGCCGCAGCGTCTCCGTTCAACAGCACACGGTCAATAGTCGTGGTTCTGCTGCACCATGCCGTCATGGGCGAGATCGCCGAACCGGGTGACCGAGGCGTCGAAGTGCAATTCGACCGTGCCGGTCGGGCCGTGACGCTGCTTGCCGATGATCACCTCGGCCTTGCCGAGGGCCAGGTCCATTTCCATCTGCCACTTCTGGTGCTCCTCGGTGCCGGGGCGCGGCTCCTTGGCGGCGAGGTAGTATTCGCCGCGATACACGAACAGCACGACGTCGGCGTCCTGCTCGATCGAGCCGGATTCGCGCAGGTCCGACAGCTGCGGCCGCTTGTCCTCGCGGTTCTCGACCTGGCGCGACAGCTGCGACAGCGCGATGATGGGCACGCTGAGCTCCTTGGCCAGCGCCTTCAGGCTGGTGGTGATCTCGGTGATTTCCTGCACGCGGTTGTCGTTGCCGCGCTTGCCCGAGCCCGACAGCAGCTGGATGTAGTCGATGACCAGCAGGTCGAGGCCCTTCTGCCGCTTCAGGCGGCGGGCGCGGGCCATCACCTGCGCGATCGAGATGCCGCCGGTTTCGTCGACATAGAACGGCAGCGACTGCAATTCGATCGAGCACTCGCGCAGCTTCTCGAAATCGGCCTCTGTGATGCCGCCGCGGCGGATGTGGCTCGATGGAATTCCGGAGCGTTCGGCGATGATACGGGTGGCGAGCTGCTCGCCGCTCATTTCGCACGAGAAGAACCCGACCACGCCGCCCTGAGCGGCGCGATAGGTGCCGTCGGGCTGCAATTCCGGAACGTAGGCCTGGGCGACGTTGTAGGCGATGTTGGTGGCGAGCGAGGTCTTGCCCATGCCGGGACGGCCGGCGAGGATGATCAAGTCCGAATGCTGCAGGCCGCCCATCTTGGCGTCGAGATCGCGCAGGCCCGTGGAGATGCCCGACAGCTTGCCGTCGCGCTGGAACGCCTTGGCGGCCATGTCGAGCGCTGTCGTCAGCGCCTGCGAGAATTTCTGGAACCCGCCGTCGTAGCGGCCGGACTCGGCGAGCTCATAAAGCCTTCGCTCGGCGTCCTCGATCTGGTTGCGCGGGGCGAAATCGACCGGCGCGTCATAGGCGACGTTGACCATGTCCTCGCCGATGCCGATCAGGTCGCGGCGCAACGACAGGTCATAGATGGTGCGGCCATAGTCCTGCGCGTTGATGATCGTCGTCGCCTCGGCCGCGAGCCGCGCCAGGTATTGCCCGACGGTCATGCCGCCGAGATCGACGTCGGCCGGCAGGAACGTCTTCAAGGTCACGGGCGTCGCGACCTTGCCCATCCGGATCAGGCTGCCCGTGGTTTCGAAAATGGTCTGATGCAGCGGCTCGAAGAAATGCTTCGGCTCGAGGAAGTCGGACACGCGATAGAACGCGTCGTTGTTGACCAGGATGGCGCCGAGCAGACCTTGCTCCGCCTCGATGTTGTGAGGCGCGCTGCGATAGGCCGGCGTGGCGGCGTCCGTGGGAGCCAGCTTGAGAACGTTCGAATCGGTCAATGCCATGGATGCGTGTTTAGCAGCTTTGAAGGGGAGGGGATAAAGCGCCAGTCGCTGCCTGAGCGGAAGCGAAAGCTGCGCGCTATTCACCGTCCGGTAAATCTGGTGGATGAATCCGGACTCGCCAGATGCCGTGCTTGACGGGATCGGAGGGACTCGCGGCCGCTCATGGTGGAACGGAACTTCGCTTCAATCAGGGGGCGAGAACCGCCGCGCAACCGCCGTCGAAGCGGCGCGAGCCGTCAGACCAGCAGCAGATACAGCAGCGCGATGAGGGATGCGCCCACGCCGGCGGCAATCAGCGCGTAGTCGGTGCTGAAGTCGGTCTTGGGTTCCAACATGGCTTGCGTGGGGCTCTGGGACATGCCGGAACATTACGGCCGGACATTCACGGGGTCTGTGAGCCAGTTCACAGATCGAACGATTTGTTCGAAAGTTTGAGGCGGATCGCTGCGATCTCGCTTTGGGCGTGCTTTTCGTCGGGTGAGCATCTCGAAATTGAAGTTGCGGGCGCGCGAGAGTCGAGCGGAGGCGTTCGATGGTCCGTCAGTGATCGCAGCTCGCGCTCACTACTCTCCTGCCATCCGCAGTGCCGGCCGCATGCCGCGCTCGAGCGTGCGCAGGCGGGTCTCCTCGTGATGGATGTAGTCGCGCGTCATGGGCACCACGCCCTGGCGCCTGGCCAGCTGGATCTGGAAGTTCATCATGTTCTGCTTGCGGAACGCCATCTCCGCACAAGCCAGGTAGAACTCCCACATCCGCGCAAAGCGCTCGTCGTAGAGCTGCACGGCCTCCTCGCGGCGGGCCATGAAGCGCTCGCGCCAGGCCTTCAGCGTCTGCGCGTAGTGCAGCCGCAGGATCTCGATGTCGCACACCAGGAGGCCGGCGCGTTCGATGGCCGGCAGCACCTCGGAAAGGGCCGGGATGTAGCCGCCGGGGAAGATGTATTTGGCGATCCACGGATTGGTGGCGTCCGGCCCCTCGGAGCGTCCGATCGAATGCAGCAGCATGATGCCGTCCTCGGCGAGCAGCTCGGCGTAACGGCGGAAGAAGGTGTCGTAGAAGGCGACGCCGACATGCTCGAACATGCCGACCGAGACGATGCGGTCGAACGTGCCGGGCACGTCGCGATAGTCCTGGAGCAGAAAGCGCGCGGAGTCGGAGAGGTGCCGTTCCCCAGCGCGGGCTCTGGCGACCTGCAACTGCTCGGTCGACAGCGTCACGCCGGTGACGTCGGCGCCGAGGATCTCCGCCAGATACAGGCCGAGACCACCCCAGCCGCAGCCGATGTCGAGCACGCGGTCGTTGCGGCCGATCATGAGCTTGGCGGCGATATGGCGCTTCTTGGCGAGCTGGGCGTCATCGAGCGTTGCGTCCGCACGCTCGAAATAGGCGCAGGAATATTGCCGGTCGGCGTCGAGGAACAGCGCGTAGAGCCGGCCGTCGAGATCATAGTGGTGGGCGACGTTGTGGCGCGCGCGTTGTTTGATGTTGAGCTGACGCAGCAGTCTGATCCCATAGCGAAGCCACCATTGCATCTTCGCCCATCGCGGCACCATCTCCGGCTGATCCATCACCACCGCGAGCAGGTCGGCAATCGAGCCTTGCTGGATGAC
The DNA here is from genome assembly GCF_032377575.1 of Bradyrhizobium sp. SZCCHNS2022. Classification (NCBI taxonomy): domain Bacteria; kingdom Pseudomonadati; phylum Pseudomonadota; class Alphaproteobacteria; order Hyphomicrobiales; family Nitrobacteraceae; genus Bradyrhizobium; species Bradyrhizobium sp. SZCCHNS2022. The sequence continues at coordinate 1,675,000 of NZ_JAUHHZ010000001.1, forward strand.
CAGGGAGCCATCCATGTAGATTTCGCCGAGCGCGAGCTCGGGGTTGGTCAGGATCCGGCGCTCGGCCGCGCGGGTGAGGAACCTGGCGGCGACCGGCGTGCCCGTGCCATCGCCGCAGCGGAATGTCGCACCGTCAGCGGTCGTGAAGCTGATCGAGCCACGGCAGATGAAACGACTGAGGAGACGACGCAACAAACGGTCCATCCACACCACCCAACGAGTTATCCCCGTGAGATGCCGACTTTTCCCGCTGTCGCACACGACGCATGCCGCCCCGTTTGGTTCCCATGTCCTCTCAATTTATGTTAGTCGTTGGGCATAGGTGGTGCCCCTCGGGTGAACACAAAGCGGTTATTTCAAATGAGATTGAGCGATGGACATCTCCGCGCAGCAGGATCTGTGCGCTTTCATTCCCTCGCCAATTCGCTAAAAAGGCGCCCGCCGGTTGCAACACCGGCAGCCGGAATGTGAGGGCCGGCAGTGGGCTCATGGGTCTGCCGTCGCGCAGGCGAAGCGGCCGCGGTTGGCGGTCGTTGCGTCCGGGCGGTGAAGAGGAGCATGGCGGCGGTATCGGGCAGAGACCGCGTCGTGAGGGCGAAACGATAGCTGGAGAATGAGGATGGTGGGCCGAGCGCTCAATTTGGCGGCGGCGGTGGCCGTGTTCTGCACGATGCTCGCGAATGGGGCCGCGGCGCAGGAAAATCTGGATGCGGGCAAGACGCCTTCTCAGCTCTACAACGGCACCTGCGTGGTCTGTCACAAATCTCCGCGCGGCCTCGCCAAGAACACGTCGGCGAGCTCGCTGCCGGGGTTCTTGCGGCAGCATTACACGACCAGTCCCGAGATGGCCGGCGTGCTCGCCAACTACCTGATCTCGAACGGCGCGGCCGATGCGCGCTACATGGGGCATTCGGGCAAGGACGGCAAGGAGACGCGGTCCGAGCGCCGCGCCCGGTCGCCTGCCGCCGAGCCTTCCGAGGCGAAGCCTGCCGCCGAGGCGGACGGCCAGGCCGAGCCGCGCCGCCGCTCGCGTCACCATTCGAAGCGTTCGGACCCATCGGCGCCGGCCGAGCCGAAGCCCGAGGCCGGAGCGGACGGCAAGGATCCGGTCGCTGGGCCCGCCGATGGCGAGGGCAGTGCGCCGGGCAAGAAAGGCAAAGTCGGCAAGCGCAAGAAGCCGGCCCAGGAGGGAGCCGCTGCGGACGAGTTGCGCAGCGAGTCCACCGGGGCCACCCGGCCGTCGCCGGCGCGCGACGACAATGCCGCCCGCGCCGAGCCGCCGAAGGTGGAGACGCCGAGGTCGAGCGACGCCGCGCCGTCGCTGCGCGCCGATCCGGTGCCGCCGGTGACCCCCGCGCCGGCGACGATCCAGTCGGTGCCGGCGGATCCCTCGGTGCCGTCGTCGCCGTCGCGATGAGACACATAAAAAGCCCGGCTCGCTGAGCCGGGCTTTTCTGCAAGCGGCGCTGGAGGGCGCTTATTGCTCGGCGGTCTCGCCGGCGGTGCCCTCGTCCTGGGCCTCCGGATCGAAGAACTCGCCGGCGGCGGCGATGGCCTCGGCGGCGGCGTCGCGGTCCTCCTGACGGGTCGAGATGTCCTCGCCGCGCTTGATGCGCTCGGCCTCGTCGGCGCTGCGGGCCACCGTGACGGTCACCGAGGTCTCGACCTCCGGGTGGATCGCGATGGTGATCTTCTGCTGGCCGATGGTCTTGATCGGCGCATCGAGGCAGACCTGCGGACGGCTGACGGTGATGCCGTCGGCGGCGAGCGCGGCGACGATGTCACGGACCGAGACCGAGCCGAACAGCTGGCCGGATTCGGAGGCCTGGCGGATGATGACGATGTCGCGGCCGTCGATCTTCTCGGCGACCTTGGACGCTTCGCCCTTGGCCTTGATGTTGTTGGCCTCGAGCTCGGCCTTCATGCCCTCATACTTGGCCTTGTTCTCGGCCGTCGCCCGCAGCGCCTTCTTGCGCTTGAGCAGAAAGTTGCGGGCGAACCCGTCCTTGACCTTCACGATCTCGCCCATCTGGCCGAGCTTGGCGACGCGTTCCAGCAGAATGACTTCCATCGATGTTCTCCTTGAGATGTTCGGAAGCGGTTGGTGTGAGGTTGAAGGTCTACGGCACCGGCAACGGCGGCGGTTGCCGCGGGCCGAAGCGGTGGCGGAGGTCGAAGGCGGCGTCGGCGAGGCCGAGGACGACCATCGCCAGCACCGGCCAGATGAACAGCACGATGACGACGTAGATCGAGCCCAGCCACAGCGCGCGGCTGCGCAGCGCCAGCGTGAGCGTATGGAGCACGGCGAAGCCGGTCAGCGCGTAGGCCATCAGCAGCGCCGCCGCGACGATGACGGCGATCAGGGCTGGAAGACCGCTGCTGAAGGCGAAGCCGATGGCGACCAGCAGCGCCACCAGGGTCATCGGCGGCAGCGCGGTGGCTCGCAGGTCCGGCCAGGGCCGCCGCAGCCGACCGGAGGTCGCGGAAATCTTGCCGGCGAGCCACAGATTGAGGCTCAGCGTCAGAGTCGCGAACATCGCCGCCCCTCCAGGCGCGATTCGGATGAGCGCGTCGATCCATCGGTCGGCGTCCGGAGGCAACGGAGAGTCGGCGGCGTTCAAGATCCGGGCGAGCGCGCGGCGCAGGGTGCTTGTGATCGTGTCGGCATCGGTGCCGAGCGTCAGCAGGGCGGCAAGGGTCGTGAGAGCCGCCAGGGCGGAGATCCACAGCAGGATGCGACCGATCGGATACCATTCGATTGCACCCGGCGCGTCGGGCGAGGTCGCCTCAGCCGCACGGCCGAGCATCACGAGGTGCCCGAGCCACCAGGCGGGCAGCGCCACGGCCACGACGAAGGCGATGCAGTAGGGGAAGCTGACGAGCAGGCCGAGCCCGATCGCCGCGGCGATGCCGCCGATGCTGGCGTAAAGTGGGCCCCAGGCGATGGCGGTCACCATCAGCGGCAGCGGCGCCAGATAGAACAGGGCAAGCGAAATCAGGACGCCCGAGACGATCGAGGCGAACATGACGGCGGCGGCGGCGCCTGCCGCGAGCGCGATGAGTATCGGTGCGATCATCAGCTGTCCCGCTCCCTTCGAGCGGTTAGAGGCCTCAAGGCCCCAACCATCGGCAACCGGACGACCCGGAAGCCTTATGAGAATTCGAGTCAAGAGAACCGGCGGCGCGAGGCCGCCGGTTTGACGCTGAAATCAGCGAATGACGTAGGGCAGCAGGCCGAGGAAGCGGGCGCGCTTGATGGCGCGGGCCAGCTCACGCTGCTTCTTTGCGGACACCGCCGTGATGCGGCTCGGCACGATCTTGCCGCGCTCGGAGACGTAGCGCATCAGCAGCTTGGAGTCCTTGTAGTCGATCTTCGGCGCATTCGGACCCGTGAACGGGCAGGTCTTGCGGCGGCGGAAGAACGGGCGACGTGCGGGGGCTTCAGCCATTGATCTTACTCCTCGTCCGCAGTTTCTTCGTCACGGGGCCGGCGCGGGCCACGATCACCACGGTCACCGCGATCGCCACGGAAGCCGCCGCCATCGCGCTCACCACGGAAGCCACCGCCGCGGTCGTCGCGCTCACGGTCGCGATCGGCCTTGCGCATCATGGCCGAGGGGCCTTCCTCGAGCTCGTCGACGCGGACGCTGAGGTAACGGATGACGTCCTCGCTGATCCGCTCCTGACGCTCGATCTCGGCGATCGCAGCGGACGGCGCGTCGATGTTGAGCAGCACGAAGTGCGCCTTGCGGTTCTTGTTCATGCGGTAGGTGAGGGAGCGAACGCCCCAATTCTCGGTCTTCGTGACCTTACCGCCGAGACCCTCGACGATACCGGTCATCTGAGCCGTCAGTTCTTCCACCTGCTGGGTGCTCGCGTCCTGACGCGCGAGGAAAACATGCTCGTAAAGCGGCATGGCTGTCCTTTCCAAGTTGGCGCAAATCCCGGCGTCAAGCCCTTCGAGCCCTTGTGGAAAGGACTCGCAGACGTCAGCTCAGAAGGCGGGAACACGGGACGACGGGCCGACTGGCCCTGCCACATCAAAGTCGCCTGGAATAGCAGGTGAAATTTGCTGGGACCGTCCGTTCAGCTCCCGGCTCGGGATCCACGGATGGCGCGCTATATACCGATTTTCGGCGCCGAGGCAAGGGAAAGTGGTCGAATTGCGCCCGTCACGCGCTTGACATGACAGCCGTTGCCAGTGTCTTTCCGGCCAAAGTTACTCATTTCCAGGGATTTTGGAACGTTCAGGGAGCGGCCATGACGGCAGCATTCACTTTTCCGGGGCAGGGGTCCCAGGCCGTCGGCATGGGCAAGGCGCTTGCGGACGCATTTCCTGCGGCCCGCGCCGTGTTCGACGAGGTCGACGCTGCCCTCGGCGAGAAGCTGACCGCCATCATCTGGGAAGGTCCGGCCGAAACCCTGCAACTGACCGAGAATGCCCAGCCCGCCCTCATGGCGGTGTCGATGGCGACCTTGCGGGTGCTGGAGACGGAGGCGGGGTTCTCGGTCGGCCGAGACGCGGCCTTCGTCGCCGGCCACTCGCTCGGCGAATATTCGGCGTTGGCGGCTGCCGGCAGCCTGACGATTGCCGATACCGCCCGCCTGCTGCGCACCCGCGGCCTCGCCATGCAGAAGGCCGTCCCGGTCGGCGTCGGCGCGATGGCGGCGCTGCTTGGCATGGATTACGAGGCTGCGGTCGCCGTGGCCGAAGAGGCGGCCCAGGGTGAGGTCTGCCAGGCCGCGAACGACAATGGCGGTGGCCAGGTGGTCGTCTCCGGCAACAAGGCTGCCGTGGACCGCGCCGTCGAGATTGCGCGTGCCAAGGGTGCCAAGCGCGCCATGCTGCTGCCGGTGTCTGCGCCGTTCCACTGCCAGCTGATGCAACCGGCCGCGGATGTGATGGCCGAGGCGCTGTCGAAGGTGACGATCAAGGCGCCGGCCGCGCCGGTCGTGTCCAATGTTCTGGCCGCGCCGATCAGCGATCCCGACGAGATTCGCCGTCGTCTGGTCGAGCAGGTCACGGGGACCGTGCGGTGGCGCGAATCGATCGCCTATATGGCGGGCCAGGGCGTGACGCGATTCTTCGAGATCGGTGCCGGCAAGGTGCTGAGCGGCCTGGTCAAGCGGATCGCGGAGGGCGCAGTGGGCGTCGCCGTCGGCGGGCCGGCGGACATCGCGGCCGCCAAGGATGCGCTGGCTGCAGCCAAAACGTCGTAGAGCGTCGCGTAAGGCGGCATTGAGGAGAGTTGGATGTTCGATCTGAGTGGCAGGACCGCGCTGGTCACCGGCGCGACCGGCGGCATCGGCAATGCGATCGCGAAGGCATTGCATGCCCAGGGGGCGACCGTTGCCGTGTCCGGCACGCGCCGCGAGGTGCTGGAGACCTTGGCGGGCGAGTTGGGCAGCCGCGTGCATGTGCTGCCTTGCAACCTGTCGGATGCGGCCGAGGTCGAGGCGCTGGTCCCGGCTGCCGAGCAGGCCATGGGACAGGTCGACATTCTCGTCGCCAACGCCGGCATCACCCGGGACAACCTGTTCGTGCAGCTGCGCGACGAGGACTGGGACGAGGTGATCAAGGTCAACCTGACCGCTACCTTCCGCCTGTCGCGCGCCGCCACCAAGCTGATGATGCGCAAGCGCTTCGGCCGCATCATCGCGATCACCTCGATCGTCGGCGTCACCGGCAATCCGGGGCAGGGCAATTACACGGCGTCCAAGGCCGGGATCATCGGCATGATCAAGACGCTCGGCGCCGAATACGCCAAGCGCGGCGTGACCGCCAACTGCATCGCACCCGGCTTCATCAAGACGCCGATGACCGACGCGCTGAACGAGAAGCAGCGCGAGTCGATCCTCGCCAAGGTGCCGGCGGCGCGGTTGGGTACGCCCGAGGACATTGCTGCAGCTGCGGTGTACCTCGCTTCCAACGAGGCCGCCTATGTCACGGGCCAGACCATCCACGTCAACGGCGGCATGGCCATGATCTAGCTCTTGATCTAGCTCTTGATCTAGCTCCTGGCCCGCGGCCCGGAATGCGGCGAAAAGACGTCGCGCTTACGGGCCGGGGCCGTGTGGTCAATGATTCGCGTGTATGGTAACCGAGCCGCTCACGGGGGCACGAAGAACGCCATTGCAGGATTTCCAAACCCTGTATATTGGCGGGGCGAGCTGCCATCGTTCGCCGGGCCTCCGTCCGGCTGGTGCTGCTGATCCGGGTTCCTGTTCGAGCGTCCAGGATCGGAGGCGTACCGGCCTCATGGAGTGTGTGGATTGGAGTTTGTGAGTGGCCCCGTTTCCGAAGTTTTCGGACCGCATGTTGTCCGCCAATTTCGGTAAAGGGGCGCTGCGGGGCAAATCTGGTTTTGCGCGATCGCGAAGGAAGTTTGACGGCCGGGGTGATGCGGATCATCCGGGGGTCGGGTCTTAAAGGAACAAGCACGAGGTTGAACGATGAGTGAGATTGGCGAGCGGGTTAAGAAGATCGTGGTCGAACACCTTGGTGTCGAGCCCGAGAAAGTGGTCGACAACGCGAGCTTCATTGACGACCTCGGTGCCGACAGCCTCGACACGGTCGAGCTCGTCATGGCTTTCGAGGAAGAATTCGGTTGCGAGATTCCGGACGACGCTGCCGAGACCATCCTGACGGTCGGCGACGCCACCAAGTTCCTCGAGAAGAACGCCAAGAGCTGACGCTCCGGCGAGAGTTGTGCGAAACCGGCCGATCCGTCTTGTGCGGTCGACCGGTTTCTTGCTGTTGGCGGCATGCGGTAGGCCGTCATCTGGCGGCCGGCAAGGCACCATTCGGACGCGATGCCCGGCCAGAACGTGTTGCTCGAACAATTGACCCGAGGTGCCGCGACGGCCGTCAGCCGGTTCACAAGCGCTCAAGGTCGGGTCTGGAGAAACGAACATGAGGCGGGTTGTCGTCACTGGCCTTGGCATGGTTTCGCCGCTTGGCTGTGGTGTGGAAACGACCTGGCAGCGGATCCTTCAGGGCAAGAGCGGTGCGCGCGTGATCGAGTCGTTCGACGTCTCCGATCTGCCCGCCAGGGTGGCCTGCCAGGTGCCGCGCGGCGATGGCAATGACGGCACGTTCAATGCCGATCAGTGGATGGAGCCGAAGGACCAGCGCAAGGTCGACGACTTCATCATCTTCGCCATGGCGGCTGCGCGTCAGGCGCTCGATGACGCCAACTGGCATCCCGCAACGGAAGAGGACCGCTGCGCGACCGGCACCCTGATCGGCTCCGGCATCGGCGGCCTCTCGGGCATTGCCGACACCGCGATCCTGCTCAAGGAGCGCGGCCCCCGGAAGGTCTCACCGTTCTTCATTCCCGGACGTCTGATCAATCTCGCCTCGGGCTATGTCTCGATCGAGCATGGGCTGAAGGGCCCCAATCATTCGGTGGTCACGGCCTGCTCGACGGGCGCGCATGCGATCGGCGATGCGAGCCGGCTGATCGCGCTCGGCGATGCCGACGTCATGGTCGCCGGCGGCACGGAGTCGCCGATCTGCCGAATCGGCATGGCCGGCTTCTGCGCGGCACGCGCGCTCTCCACCGGGTTCAACGAAACGCCGGAACGGGCCTCGCGGCCCTACGACAAGGATCGCGACGGTTTCGTCATGGGCGAGGGCGCCGGCGTGGTCGTGCTCGAGGAGTATGAGCACGCCAAGGCGCGCGGCGCGCGGATCTACGCCGAGGTCTGCGGCTATGGCCTGTCGGGCGATGCCTATCACATTACCTCGCCGTCGCCCGATGGTGACGGCGGCTTCCGCAGCATGAGCGCGGCGTTGAAGCGTGCCGGCATCACGGCCGCCGACATCGACTACATCAACGCCCACGGCACCTCGACGCAGGTCGGTGACGAGATCGAGCTCGGTGCAGTCGAGCGTCTGCTCGGCGATGCCGCCTCAAAGGTCTTGATGTCCTCGACCAAATCATCGATCGGTCATCTGCTCGGAGCTGCGGGCGCCGTCGAAGCGATCTTCAGCATTCTCGCGATTCGGGATAACATCGCTCCGCCGACGATCAATCTGGAGAACCCGTCGGTGCAGACGGCGATCGACCTCGTGCCGCACGCGCCTCGCGAACGCGAGATCAACGTGGCGCTGTCGAACTCGTTCGGTTTCGGCGGCACCAACGCTTCGGTGATCCTGCGGCGCGTGGTGAGCTAGTGCGGAAGGCCGGAGTGCCGCTCGGACCGATGGTCACTTGGTCACGCGGATATCCGACTGCAGCCACACTAGAACCCAAGACTTCGCGTGTCTTTAACTTCGCGGGTCTTTCTCGGTCGGCTTTGGACGCCGATACGGTAAGCGGATGTGCATGGCGGGGAGGCCCGGCGAAAACACCTTTTCGCCGTATTCGATGACGAATCGTTGAGATGGGCGTGGACTTCTGGTCGCTTGCGTTGGGGAGCGCACGGCCGCGACGAGAGCGACAGGACTGAAGGTTGCATCGATGAGTGAACGGCCGCCCATCTCGCCCCGCAGTCCGCGCGCAGCGCTGGAGCCCGAACGCGTGCCGCCGCCGCCGCGCCGCTCCGAGCGGGCACGCAACCCCTTCGTCGTGGTCGGCAATGCGATCATCACGCTGCTTCTGCTCGCGATGATCGGGGCGGGTGCGGCATACTATTATGGCCGGCAGATCCTCGAGGCCGCCGGGCCGCTGCAGGAAGACAGGATCGTCAACATTCCCCAGCGCGCCGGCAAGCGCGACATCGCCGACGTGCTGGCGCGCGAAGGCGTCATCGACGTCAATCCCTGGATATTCATTGGCGGCGTCTACGCATTGAAGGCAAGCTCCGACCTGAAGCCGGGCGAGTATGCGTTCCAGAAGAATGCATCGCTGCGTGACGTGATCGGCGTGATCGTCGAAGGCAAGGTCGTGCAGCATGGCGTCACGATTCCCGAAGGCCTGACCTCCGAGCAGATCGTCGCCCGCCTGTCCGACAACGAGATCTTCACCGGCAGCGTCCGCGAGATTCCGCGCGAGGGCACGCTGCTGCCGGAGACCTACAAGTTCCCGCGCGGCACGAGCCGCGATCAGGTCATCCAGCGCATGCAACAGGCCCAGAAGCGCGTGCTCGCCGAGATCTGGGAGCGCCGCAGTCCCGATCTGCCGGTCAAGACGCCCGAGCAATTGGTGACCCTGGCCTCGATCGTGGAGAAGGAGACCGGCAAGCCGGACGAGCGCAGCCGTGTCGCCGCGGTGTTCGTGAACCGGCTGAGGCAGCGGATCAAGCTGCAGTCCGATCCGACCATCATCTACGGCCTGGTCGGCGGCAAGGGGACGCTGGGACGTCCGATCAAGCGCAGCGAGATCACTCAGCCCTCGCCCTACAACACCTATGTGATCGAGGGCCTGCCGCCCGGTCCGATCTCAAATCCCGGCCGCGCCTCGCTGGAAGCAACGGCGAATCCGGCACGCACGCGCGATCTGTATTTCGTGGCTGACGGCACCGGCGGCCATGCCTTCACCGAGACCTACGACCTGCACCAGAAGAACGTCGCGAAGCTCAGGGCGATGGAACGGCAGACGCAGAACGACACCGTCGAGCCGGACGAGGCGTTGCCTGCCGTTGCCGGCGGAGCGGTGGATCCGGCGGCCGGGGCAGCCGCTCCCAGGGCGCCCGCGGGGGCGAAGAAGCCGCCCGCCAATCGTGCCCCCGGCGGGATTGCACCCGGCAACGGGGCACGGCAGGGCGCCGCGCAGCCGAGCCCGCCGGTCGTTCAGCAATAATTTCCCACGCAGGCCGGCCGCGCAGAACCGGGCTTAACATTCGCCCAAAAGCCCGTAAGGTTCGCGCACTTTTGGCGCGGGCGAGTCTGTCCCCGCTGCTGATCTGCCGGAGAGATTGACGAAATGGCGCTGTCGAGCATGACCGGCTTTGCCCGTAGCCACGGGGCAAGCGGTCCCTACTCGTTCGAGTGGGAGTTGAAGTCGGTCAATGCCAAGGGATTGGACGTCCGGGTGCGCCTGCCGCAGGGCTGGGACGAGGTCGAGGCGTTCGCCAAGAAGCGCGCCACCGAGGTGCTCTCCCGCGGAACCGTCTATGCGAACCTCACCGTGAAGCGTGCCGAGACCGGTACGACCGTGCGCATCAACGAGGACGTGCTGGCTGCTGTCGTGAAGGTCGCGGGCTCGCTCGCCGGCAGGATCGATGCGGTCGCGCCGAGCATCGATGGCCTGCTGTCCATCAAGGGCGTGATCGAGGTCGCCGAGCCGGAGAGCGACGAGGCCGAGGACAAGGCTGCCAAGGACGCTGCCATGGCGTCGTTCGAAACTGCTCTGAAACATCTCGTCGAGATGCGCCGGCGCGAGGGCGACACGCTTGGGCAGATCCTCAACCAGCGCGTCGACGAGATCGAAATGCTGGCGAAGAAGGCGGAAGCATCGCCCGGCCGCAAGCCCGAAGCCATCAAGGCCCGGCTCGCGGAGCAGGTTGCGGCCTTGCTCGAAACGTCCGATCGCTTCGATCCCGATCGCCTGGCGCAGGAGGCGCTGCTGATCGCGGCCAAGGCCGACGTGCGCGAGGAGCTCGATCGCATCGCCTCGCACATCGCGCAGGCGCGCGAGATGCTCGGTAAGGGCGGGTCCGTCGGCCGCCGGCTCGACTTCCTCGCCCAGGAATTCCATCGCGAGGTCAACACCACCTGCTCGAAGTCGAACGACATCGAGCTGACCAATATCGGCCTCGAGCTGAAGACCGTGGTCGAGCAGTTCCGCGAACAGGTTCAGAATCTGGAGTGATCCATGGCGGCTCACGACGGAAGCTTTGATGGAGTCGAGCGGCGCGGCCTGATGTTCGTGCTGTCGTCGCCCTCGGGCGCCGGCAAGACGACGCTGTCCCGCCTGCTGATCGAGCGCGTGACGGGCCTGCAGATGTCGGTGTCGGCGACGACGCGGCCGATGCGGCCCGGCGAGGTCGACGGCCGCGACTATCACTTCGTCGACCGTGCGCGGTTCGAGGAGATGGTCGAGCGCAACGAGTTGCTCGAGTGGGCCACCGTGTTCGACAACCGCTATGGCACGCCGCGGCCGCCGGTCGAGGCGGCGCTGTCGGCCGGCCAGGATGTGCTGTTCGACATCGACTGGCAGGGCACGCAGCAATTGCGCGAGAAGGCGCGGCAGGACGTGGTCAGCGTATTTATCCTGCCGCCGTCCGCTGCCGATCTCGAGAAGCGGCTGCATACGCGCGCGCAGGATTCCCACGAGGTCATCCGTGGGCGCATGAGCCGTGCCAGCCACGAGATGAGCCACTGGGCGGAGTACGACTACATCGTCATCAACCGCAACGTCGACGATGCGTTTGCCGAGGTGCAGTCGATCCTCAAGGCCGAGCGCCTGAAGCGCGAGCGCCGGACCGGGTTGACGACCTTCGTCCGCGAACTGCAGCGCCAGCTCGAAAGCTGACGCTCTCTATCATGCTTGCTCAAGCATGATCTTTTCGGAAAACCGGTTTCCGCTTGTCCGGTTCATGCTCTAGGCTCTGCGGCCGAGACGCGCCAGGATGTCCTGGATGCCGTCGAGCGACTCGTCCTGCTGAATGTTGCGAGGCCGAGGCCGCAGAGCCGGCGGCCGTGGAATGAAATCGAGCGGCGGGGTCGCCGGATCCTCGAACGGCGTCGGCGCGAACGGGGGCCGTTGCTGCGGCGGCCGCTGCTGATGCGGCTGCTGCGGCATGTGCCGCTTGGGCGGCGGCTGCTGCGGTGGTGGTCTGTCGATGACGGGCGGTGCGGCCGGGATCGATGATCGCGATTCCAGCAAACTCATGAGCTGCGCGGCAGGATCGTCGTGGATCTGCACGACGGGCTGCGGCGCCTGGACGGCAAACTCTTCCCGGGCGTCCCGAGGCGGCTCCGTCTCCAGCTCGTCTTCCGGCAAGGAGAAGCGCGACTGCAGCAGATTGATCAGCGCTGCCGCGGGATCGTCGAGGTCGTCGTCGGCAGTGGGCGCCTCCGGCAGGGCTGCCGCATCAGCCGCTTCCATGTTGTCATCCGTCTGATAGGCGGGCTGCCGCGCTGCATGCGCGCGAAGCGTTGCGATCAGCGCCGCGGCAGGGTCGCCCGTTTCGGCTTCCTCTGCGCCGGCGGCGGCAGGCTGATCCGATGTGGCAGGCCCCGGCTGAGCCGCCAGCTGGCGGCTGCGCAGACGATTCATGAGCTGTTGCGCGGCTTGAGATTGAGACATGGCAGATTGAGACATGGCGGCCTCCGCCGCCGGCGGCGGGGGCGCTTCGGCGGCGACGGCTACCGACGGGGTATCGCCGCTCTCGTTCGTTGCTGCCTGGGTCGTCCGCCGCTTGGCTGCGCGCGACACCAGCAGCGCGGCAATCACCTTGGCGGCGTCGAGCGGAGCTGCGCCCGCCGACGGCGATGCGGCCTCGCTGGTGCGGGCCTTGCGTAGAGCCGACACGATCTCGCTGACGTCGACAGGGGCCGGCGGTGCAGCCGGCGCGGGATCCTGGGCCGGCGGCGCGGGAGGCGGGGTGGTCACGAAGGCTGGCGTTGGAATGGCTGCTGCAGAGCTTTGTGGCGCCGACCAGGAGTTCGCGGCTGGTTCGGCCGGTGCCGCGTGAGCGGGCGACGCCTGGGGAGCGAGCGCCGCCGCCGCGCTGGCTTTGGCAGCCGCGATCTTGGCGGCAGCGGCTTGCGCCGCAGCCATCTGGGCAGCAACCATCTGTTGTTGTTGCGTCGGCGGCGCTGGGGGCGCCATCATCGCAACAGGAGCCGGCTGAGCGGCGGCCGCTGCCATCTGCTCGGCGGCGGCAGGCGCACGCCGGGCTGCGGAGCGGTCGGCGAGCTGGTCCGCAGCCTGCCACACGGCGTCGGTGCTCTGCGGCCGCTGCATGTCCATCGCAGCGTCGAGCTCGCGCCGGCGTGCCGAGACGGGCTGACGATGGTCCGGGTGCTGTGGGGATGCCGCCTGTCGGTGCGGACGCGACTCCAGGTGCTCCGGCTGAGATGCCGACAGCCGCGCGCTCGCAAGGTCGAGTGCCGAGGCCGGCTGTGAGCCGCGGCCGCTATCGGCCTGAGGCGCATGTGCCATGCCGCCGCGACCGGCACGCATTCCCGTCGGCGCCGCCTTGGATCGTGGCTTGGTGCGGGCGCGGCGCAATTGCACTGCATCCTCGTGCCAGCTGCCGTTGCGCCGGCGCCGCCGTCCCATGCGGCTGAGCCGGTAGAGCGCGCTGGCGAGCAGGCCCGAAATTCCGAGTGCGCCGATCACCACCAGCATCAGCATGTGGATCGGCGCTTCGGGCTTGGTCGCCTTGGACGCAGCGGTACCCTGGCCGTCGCCCGCAGAAGCCGCATTGGCGCCGGCATCGGCACCGGCATCGCCGTCATCGGCCATGGCTGCCGGCGCCGTATCCATCGGCGTGGTATCCGCCTGTTGCGGCGGCGCAGACGGCCAGGGCGAGGCATCGAGGCTGCGCGGCAGGCTGGCGTCCGAGGCCGTCAGGGTCGTGGGCGTGATGGCGAGATTCTGCGGCTTCGGGGTGCCCCTTGGGTCGACTCCGGTGCGCAGGCGGGATTGCGGCAGCTCGGCCATCGCGTCGGCGCCGGAGCGCAGGGCTGGACCATCGGTACGTCGCGGTGTCAGCTTGGGGGCCGCGGGCTGGGCGAAGTCCCAGGGGGCCGGCTGCTGCGTCGCGCGGGCAGGCGCGGCGATCTCACGGCCATTTGCGTCCTTGAGATACCAGCAGCGCCGATTGGTGCCGCGGTCGAAACGATAATACCAATGCTGAGCGTCGGACTTGTCGCCGGTCGGCTCCGTCAGGCATTCCTCAGCCGTCACGGCAGCGCGCGGCAATGCGAACAGTACGGTCGCTGCAATGCCGGTCGCAATGGCAAATGCAACTCCTGCCGTTCGGCTTGCCATTGACGACTCCGGATACGCTTACGCAACGGCGCGTTCTCGGAAACAAGTTGGGTGGCAATGAGCCGCAATTCCGGATTAATTCTGGCTCGGTCCTTTCGTAGCTGAGTGCGGCTTTTTTCCCACAAGAGATTCTGTCTGCCTTCGCGGTTTTGGCCGCGATGTCGCGCCAGATCGGTCGCATCGGTGACGACCGACGGCGTGTTTCACCCTCCGCGATCAAGAAAACGGCGCCGACAACCGCTACGTTTGTGGACGAACGATCGGTGGACGGTGCGCAGGGCAATGCGGTCGCATCACCCTCCGCCTGATCGCAAGATGCGGGGGCGAGGGGGGCAGCAGGCGGCGACGGTGCAAGACCTGCGGCCGCCTGCGAATTGATGGCCACGACTCATCAGTTCGTGAGGACGACCCGACCGACCACGTGTCCGGCCCGCAGCGCATCGATCCACTTCTGCACGTCGCCCATCGGCTCCTCGCGCATCGGCGGCGGCTTGATCTTTCCGGCGCGGGCCAGCGCCATCAACTCGTGCGCCTCGGTCAGGGTGCCGACCATGAAGCCTTCGATGGTCATGCGCTTGTAGACCCATTGAACCATCGGCAGGGTGAACTGGCCCCCCATCAGTCCGGACACGACGATCTTGCCGCCGCGTGCAACGACGGACACCGCGAAGGCCATCGACTTCTCGTTGCCGGCGAAATCGACGACCTCGTCGAAGCCGCCTTCGGTCTCCTTGAGGATGCGCTTGATCACGTCCGGCTCGGCCGGATCGTAGGCCGTCGCGGCGCCATTCTTCAGCGCGGTCTCGCGTGCGGCCGCCGAAAGATCGGCCACCGAGATCGGCTGCTTGAACATCGCCTGCGCGAACGACAGCCCCATCATGCCGACGCCGCCGAGTCCGATCAGCAGCAGATTGCGCTGGCGCGGCCGGTCCACGAGGCGCTTGAGCGCGCCATAGGCCGTGACGCCGGAGCACATCAGCGTCGCGGCCTGGTTGACCGGCAGCGGATCGTATTCCAGCAGATACTTCGCATCCGGCACCAGCACGTGGGTGGCGAAGCCGCCGTCGATCGAGACGCCGAGGAAGCGCTGCTTGGCGCACAGATTCTCGTCGCCATTGACGCAGTCGCGGCACTGGCCGCAGCCGATCCATGGAAACACCGCGCGCCGGGCGCCGATCAGCTCCTTCGGCACGTCCGGTCCGACCTCGTCGACCACGCCGGCGATCTCATGGCCGAGCGTGAAGGGCAGGGTCATGCCGCGCGTCGTGTCCAGGCGCTTGCCGTTGCCGAGATCGGCATAGCCATCCTGGATGTGCAGATCGGAGTGACACAGGCCGCAGCGCTCGATGCGAACCAGAACTTCGCGGCCTTGCGGCTTCGGTGTCTCGACGATGGTCTCGCACAGCGGCGCGTCGAACTTGACGAGCGATTGGCGGCGCATCAACGCCATGATGAATCTCCCTGAAATGCTTGTTGTTAGGTCTTGTTGTCGTTGCGACTATTGGTCAATTCGCGAGCCATGGCAACAAAGCCGGACACCGGGATGGTCTCGGCGCGACGGGTGGGATCGACGCCGGCGGCCGCTGCCAGCCGCGCCGGATCGGCAGGCAAGGACTTCAGGCTCTGCCGCAGCATCTTGCGCCGCTGGCCGAAGGCGGCGGCGGCGACCTGCTCCAGCGCGCGGCGGTCGCACGGCTCGGGCGCCGCGCGGGGCACCAGCCGCACCACGGACGAGGTGACCTTCGGCGGCGGCACGAAGGCGGACGGCGAGATGTCGAACAGGATCTTGGTCTCGCAGCGCCAGTTGGCGAGCACGCCCAGCCGGCCATAGGCCTCCTCGTTCTCGCGCGCGACAATGCGCTCGGCGACCTCGCGCTGGAACATCAGCACCATCATGTCGTACCAGGGCGGCCACGGCTCGGCGGAGAGCCAGCCGATCAACAGGTGCGTCGCGATGTTGTAGGGCAGGTTGGCGACGATCTTCGCCTTGGTGCTCCCGAGATAGGGAGCGACATCAAAGGTCCGTGCATCGCCGCAGACGATTTCCAGCCGCCCGGGATAATGGTCGGCGATCGCCTGCAGTGCAGGAATCGCGCGCTCGTCGTGCTCGACCGCGATCACATGGCGGGCGCCGAGCGCGAGCAGGGCCCGCGTCAGGCCTCCCGGACCCGGGCCGACCTCCACCACGGTGGCGTCCTCCAGGGGACCTGCGGCGCGCGCGATCCGGGCCGTGAGGTTGAGATCGAGCAGGAAATTCTGGCCGAGCGCCTTGCGTGCCGACAGCTGGTGCTCGCGGATGACCTCGCGCAGCGGCGGGAGGTCGTCGATCGCGCTCATGACGATTGGCTGGCCATGCGCGCGGCGAGCTGGAGAGCCGCGATCAGGCTCGCCGGGTTGGCGGTGCCCTTGCCGGCGATGCCGAAGGCCGTGCCGTGATCCGGCGAGGTGCGGATGAAGGGCAGGCCGAGCGTCACGTTGACCCCTTCGTCGAACGCCAGCGTCTTGATCGGGATCAGCGCCTGGTCGTGGTACATGCAGACGGCGCAATCATAGCTCTTGCGCGCGGCATCGTGAAACATCGTGTCGGCCGGCAGCGGCCCCTGCACGTCGAGCCCCGCATTGCGCAGGGTCGCGATCGCCGGCGCGATGATCGTGTCCTCCTCGGTGCCCATCGTGCCGTCCTCGCCGGCATGCGGATTGAGTCCGGACATGGCGATGCGCGGCCGTGAGACGCCGAAATAGCGCCGCAGACTGGCGGCGACGATGCGCGTCGTCGAGGTGATCAGCGGGCTCGTCAGTTGCTCGATCGCCTCGCGCAAGGACACGTGGATGGTCACGGGCACGACGGCCAGCGTCGGTGACCACAGCATCATGACGGGCTGCGGCACCGCGCCGCCGTCGGCAGCGAGCTCGGCGAGGAATTCGGTGTGACCCGGATGCGAGAAGCCGGCGCGGTACAGCACGGCCTTGGCGATCGGATTGGTGACGACGGCGCCGGCCCGTCCGGCCCTCACATCGGCAACGGCCTGGCGGATCGCGCCGATGGCGGCCTCGGCGCTGGTCGCATCGGGGCGGCCGGGCAAGGCGGTGACGCGATGACCCGTGGAGACCACGGGAAGTCCCGCTGCAAAGGCCTCCGGCGCCTGTTCGGGTCGCACCTCGGCGATGGGAACGGGGAGATCGAGCAGCTTGGCGCGCTGCGCCAGAAAAGCCGGGTCGCCGAGTACGTAGAAGGCGGGGAGACCGAGTGCATTGCGGCGCAGCCAGGCCTGCAACGTGATGTCGGGTCCGATGCCTGCGGGCTCCCCGAGGGTCAGCGCGAGGGGCTTGGTCATCAGCGATATTCGATCATCGCCGCCTTGCGGACTTCCTGCAGATAGGCCTTGGAGGTCGCCTCGTATTTCTTCGCGTACATCTGCTCCTTGATCTCGCGCTTCTTCGGCGTGTCGATCGTCGTCGGCGTGCGCGCGCAGAGGGCCACCATCTGGATGCCCTGCTTGGTGGCTTCAGGCGGGGTCAGATGGCCGATCGGCGTGTCGTCGAGCAGCTTGCGCAAGTTCGGCGGGATGTCGGCAGAAGTCTTGATCACGATCTCCTTGATCACGGCATTGGCCGTCGTTCTGAGGATGGAGTTGGCGTCGGCGCAACTCTGGATCCTCGCGCGCAGGGCTTCCGCTTCCTTATGCCGGATGTCCATCGCGCCCTGATTGGACGAATTGGCGACGATCAGAACCACCGGCTGCATCTTGTACTCGAACGCCTGGCCCTGCTGGTCGGAGTCGCCGCCCGCCGCGGCGACGGCTGCAGCCACGTCCTTGTCGGAGACGATCAGGCGTTCCTTGTAGCGGCCGCGCACGAGGCTGGTCCAGACGATCTCCGCCTTGATGCGGGCCTTGAGCGTCTCCGGCCGGACGCCCTGGCTCTCGAGCGATTTGGTGAGCTGATCGGCATTGAGGCGCATGCGGGAGCCCATGCCGGCGTAGGACTGGTCGACGTCAGCGGAGGTGGGCTCGACGCCGAATTTCTTGCCTTCCTTGATCTTCACCTTGTCGTCGATCAGCTCGTTGATGACCTCCTGGCGAGACTGCTGCTTGCGGGTGCTCAGGAAGTTCAGCTTGGTGCGCTGCTCGACGTCGTAATTGGTGATGGGATCGCCATTCACCATGACGACGATGCTCTGAGCCTGGGCCGAGATCATGCCACAGCCCCAGACCAGCGCGGCAACCGCGCAGATCGTCAGGGCCCGAAGGCGAGGAGGGAACGCAATCGTCATGGCCAAGCTTCGCTGTTCGCAATGGATCCAACTGAAAGCGGCGCCACGGCTCTCAACCGCAAGACTCTCGACGCGGGCCTTTTCTCAGACCCAAGGGAGCCGGCCGGAGACTGGCGCGCGCTACTGAAGGCCCCCAGCCCCGGTTCCCGTCGACGAGGAATTGGCGAGTGTCCGGAGTCCGATCTGGAGCATATAGGCATGGCTCAGAACGGGGGCGGTGGTGCCTGTCGTGTAATTATACGACGTTACATAGTTGGCGGCCAGCACGAAACAATCGTCCACGTAGCCCGCACCGATCACATACTGGTTGATCTTGTTGGCCGCGAGGTCCCATCGCGCAGCACCGGTCACGACCCAGTTCGGCGCGACCTTGACCGAGCCGCTGCCCAGGATGCCCTCGCGTCGGGCGAGGTAGCCGATCGCCGGATCGGCGGCGTAGTTGCCATACGTCAGGGCCATCGACCAGCGGTCGAAGTTCGCCTTGGCTTCCGCCTCGAAACGCTGGACGTTCAGGTTCTGCTGATCGAACCGGCTGCGCATGCTGAACGTGTAGGTCCGGTTCGGCGAGTAATCCACCCGGGCCACGTAGTCGGACACGTTCTTGTCCAGGCCGGAACCGATGGCGGTGTTGTTCATGTCCTGAACGGCGAACGAGTTCAGGCCGAACAGGTGGTAGGACTGGCCGAACAGCACGTTGATGGTGCCGCCGCGGTCGAACTGCGTGGTCGCCTGCACGCCGACATTGGCGCGCCCGCCGCCTTCGACGCGGTCGTAGCCGGAGAACTTGTCGACGCTGAACAGGTTGCTGGCGTCGAACACCATGCTCTGGGCGTCCTCGTTCGGCAGCCGGCCGGCATAGGTTTCGTTCGGCCGGATGATGACCTGGGCGATCGGCTCGATCGTGGTGGTGCCCCACGGCTGAACGTTGATGAACGGGTAGCGGTATTCGAGGCCGACGGTCGGCATCAGCCGCAGCGCCTGGGTGTCGCCGGTCGGCAGGAAGTTGCCGACGCCGGGCTGGGCCGTCACGTTGGCATTGATCGCGTCGGCGCGCAGGATCGCGAACGGCGTCCAGATCTGTCCGTAGGGATCGGTGAAGGACTTCCGCCACTGCGCCTGCGCGCTCAGGCGCGTATAGGTTCCGGGCGTGGCACGCAGCAGGCACTGGGTCGGCAGGCGCGCCAGCGGGTCGGCCGACGTCGTCGTGCACAGGCCGTTGGTGTTGGCCGTGGTGGTGATCGGATCGAACACCGCCTGTTCGCGGGTCAGATTGACGAAGTTGGTCTTGTAGCTGAACTCGCCGCCGAACACCGGGTAGTTGAGCACGTTCGAGTAATCCAGCACCGGATAGACGATCGGAACCGTCTGCTGGTTGCCGGAGAAGCTCAGATAGTGGATCGCCCTGATGTCGAAGAAGCTGCGGCTTCCGACGCCGGTCAGATACAGCTGCGAGATCGCTTCCGTCGGCAGGCTCATGAACGAGTTGAACGGATCGCGGTATTGCGCCAGCCGGTAGTCCGACAGGAACATGTAGTCGGACAGCAGGATGCCGTCCCAGCCGAACACCCATTTGTCGTTGAGCGCGAACTGGCCCTTGGTGTCGACGCCGCCGCGGAACTGGCGGTCTCCCGGCTGGCCGGCGAACGCGTTGCGGTTCAGCTGGTCGATGCCGTACAGGCGCACCTGATAGCCGCCATTGCTGAGGCGCTGGCGGAACTCGGTCTGCACCAGCACGCCCTGCTTGGAGGTGATGCGCGGCGTGAAGGTCGCGTCGTAATCCGGCGCGATGGCCCAGTAGTAGGGGATGTCGACACCGAAGCCGTAGCCACCCGTCTGGGTGAAGCCCGGCATCAGGAAGCCGCTCTTGCGCTTGACCGTCGGATCAGGCGTCGAGAAGTAGGGGATATAGGCCAGCGGGACGCCGAAGAATTCGAGCTGGGCGTTCTCGAAATACAGCATCTTCTCGGTCTGGTCGTGGATGATGCGCGCACCCTTGACCTGCCACAGCGGCGGCTTCTTCGGATTGTCCTTACAGGGCGCGCAGGCGGTGTACACGCCGTTCTCGAAGACCGTGTAATTGCCCTTGGAGCGGTCGGCGCGGGTGGCCGCCATCCGCGTCTGGTCCTCGGTCTCGACGCGCAGCGAATCGACGAAGCCGTCGCGGTAGTCGTCGGACAGATCGAGGCTGTTGGCGTAGGTGATCTTGCCGTCGGCGTCGGTCATGCGGATGTTGCCTTCCGCATGCAGACGCTTGGTCTTCTGGTCGTAGATCACCCGATCCGCCTCGACCGAGGTGCCGTTATAGAACAACTGGACGTTGCCGACCGCCGACACGCGCGAATTGTTGTAGTCGTAATCGACCTCGGTCGCCTGCACCAGCATCTGGTTGTCGTTGGCGACGCGCGGCGGCGGCGCCTTCGGCGGGCGCGGATTGTAGGTGAAGCTCTGGGCAGCGGCAGGCGACAGCGCAGAATCGGCCACGAGGCCGAGCGTCAGTGCGACGGCGCAGACGAGTACGGCAGACCCGGCGCAACGGGCGCCCGCGCAAGCAAGGCGCGCAACGGCATGCAGCCGGAGCGCGGCGAGCGCGGTCTGACGGACGGCAACGAACGACACTAGCCGTCCTCCTGGTAGAGCAAGGCCATAAAACCGGTGAGGCCGCCGACGAACACGGGCAGCCACGCCGCAGCGATCGGATTCATCAACGCAGCCTTGCTCAAATCTTCCGTTACTTTCGACAGCACGTAGAGCAGAAAGCCGGCGCCCACGCCACTCAAAACCATTTTTTGAACGCCACCCATACGGAAGAACCTGAGGGACACGGACGCAGCCAGCATGACCATCGCAGCCAGCAAAAACGGCTGCGCGATGAGCTTATGATACTGCAGTCGGTACCCTGCGGTCGCGAAGCCCGAGCTCTCCGACGAACGGATGTAGCTCGGCAGTTGCCAAAACGACACAGTTTCGGGGGTGGAGAAGCTGTTGCGGACCTGCGCCGGCGTCAAGGTGGTGGGCAGGATGAACGTCGGTTCGTCCACCGGCGGTGCATCGAGCGAGAATCGGCGCACCGATTTGAACACCCATTGGCCTTCCTCGAGACTCGCCTCGCGGGCCTCGATTCGGTCCTTGAAGCGATTCTGCGTATCAAAACGGAACAGCGTGAGGCCGGTCAGCCGAACGCCCTGCTGCTCGCTGCGCGCGGCGTTGATGATGACCGAGCCGTCCGGATTGAGCTGATTCAGCCAGAAACCCGACGCATCCTGCACGCCGCCGCCCGGGGCCGCGCCGAACAGCTCGGCCTCCATGCGCTTCGACAGCTCGCGCAGATTGGCCGACATCGGATTGTAGAGCGTCGTCGCCATCAGGCCGAGCATGATCGCGCTCGCCAGCGCCGGCGCGATGAACTGCCAGGCCGAGACGCCGGCGGCGCGCGCCACCACGAGTTCGAGCCGCCGCGACAGCGCGAGATAGCAGGTCATGGCGCCGATCAGCACGCAGAACGGCATCATTTTCTCGAGCAGCTGCGGCACGCGAAACAGCGAGGTCTCCGCCACCATCAGGGCCGAGGCGGAGGCCAGGCCCGACGTCCTGCGCACCATCTCGATGTAGTCGACCAGCACCAGCAGCAGGAAGATGCTCGCGAACACACCGACCGCCGAAACCAGGAAACGGCCGGCAAAGTAGCGCCCGAGCGTGTTCGTGATCATGCTCATGCGGTGGCGGGCCTTCTGAACAGCCGCGCGATTCGCGCATTGGAGCGGTTGATGGCCTCCATGAGCCGCGCCGGCGGCTCGACGACCACGCCACCGACGATGATCCAGATGGACAGGCCAAGGGCGCCGAACAGCATCAGGTACTGGATCAGTGCGGCGACCGGGGTCTTCACGGTCATGACCGAGCAGGCAAAGCCGGCCATGCGGACGCCGAACACGGCGAGGATGGCGCTGCCGAACGAGAAGTTTCGGCTCTGGCGCGTGGTCCGCGGCGCTCCCAGAAATGCGAAGGTGAGCGCGGCGAAGGCGAACGGGTAGATCGGGGCGAGGAAGCGGTCGTGCAATTCCTGCCGGAATTGTCCGGGGATCTGCTTGTAGATCGGATCATCCTCGGCCGGCGCCATCAGCTCCCACACATAGCGTTCGCGGATGCCGAGCGTGACGTCGCGTCCCTGATTCGAGAACTTCGACATGTCGAAGGCATAGCGGGCGAACGCGACCATCGCCGGCTCGCGCTTGCCGATCTCGAACCGCTCCAGATTGCCGTCCTCCAGCACCAGGAACGAACCGTCGGCGTTCTTCACCACGGTGCCCTTTTCGGCGATGATCGTGATCCGCTCCTTGGGATCGCGGCGGTCGTCGATCAGGATGTTCTTCAACTCGCCGCCCGGCTGGCGTTCGCCGATCCGGATCGTCAGGTTCTGGTCGAGCTGCGCAAACCGCCCCGGCTGCAGGATGTTGGTCAGCACGTCGGCGGTGATCTCTGCGTCCCACTGCTTGATCCGGCGCAGACCGTCTGGCGCGATATAGGACGCGAGCAAGGTGACGAGCAGGGCGACCACGCAGGTCGCATAGGCGAACGGCACGAACAGCCGGATCGGCGACATGCCGGCGGCGTTCATGACGATGATCTCCGAATCGGTCGCGAGCTTGTTCAGCGTGTGCGAGACCGCGATCATCAGCGCGATCGGCGCGATGACGCCGAGCAGCGAGGGAATGACGAGGCCGGTGATGCCGAGGAAGGTCAGGATGGTCTGGCCCTGGCTCGTCATCAGGTCGATGCCGCGCAACGCCTGGGTGATCCAGATCACCCCGGTGAGGCTCACCAGGACCAACGCAAACGACGCGAGCGTCGTGCGAAAGATGTACCTGTCGATGGACCCCATCGTGTGCGCTCGATCCCCAATCAGCGGTCCCAGAACGAGCGCTGCAGCCACCCCTCGAAACGGGTCCCCACGCTGCCTGCGCCGTCACGTTCCAAGGGCAGTGAATATCTTTACCATCCCTTTGATCCGTCGACAAAATGGCTGTGGCGTGGCGTCACGAAAATACGATCAAAATTTCATTGATGTGGCCGCCCCGCCACGGGAAGGCTTGGCAGCTCCGGCCAAGCCGGGTCATACTGTTGCCAAGTTGGGTTCCGAACTGCCGCCATCCTCGCCTGTCCGCACGGATTTTGGCCGGTCGCGGCGGCTCTCACGTCGAAATTTTGGAGGATTGCTTGATGTCCGACACCGTCAAGGTCGGCTTCGTTCCGCTGTCGACCGCTCCGCGCGGTATCGTGGTGGCGTTCTGTGACGACTCGCTGCGACTTGGAGCCGCGACCGAGAAGGCGCTGGGAGGGGTTTCGGACCTGATCAAGCGTGCCGCGTCGGCCGCACGATTCAAGGGCAAGGATGGCGCCGCGCTGGACCTGCTGGCCCCCGAAGGAATCAAGATTCAGCGCTTGATCGTCATCGGGACGGGCAAGGGCGCTGACCTCAAGGACAAGGATTTCCTCAAATTTGGCGGGACCTTAACCGGAAAACTCAATGCCGGAACTGAACCGGTGACGGTGCTGGCCGAGCTGCCGGCCGGACCGATGACGCCGGATCAGGTCAGCTCGCTCGCCGCCGGGATCAGGCTGCGGGCCTATCGATTCGACCGCTACAAAACCAAGAAGAAGGACGACGAGGCGGGCGTCAGCGCGGCTGTGTCCGTCGCGGTCGCGGATGTCGCGGCGGCCAAGAAGGCGTTCGCGCCGCGCGCCCACGTCACCGATGGCGTGATTCTGGCGCGTGATCTCGTCAACGAGCCGCCGAACGTGCTCTACCCGGAGGAGTTCGCCAAGCGCGCCGCCGCGCTGCGCAAGCTCGGCGTCACCGTCGAGATCCTCGATGTGCCCGCGATGAAGAAGCTCGGCATGGGGGCGCTGCTCGGCGTCGGCCAGGGCTCGGCGCGGCCGAGCCGCACCGTGGTGATGCGCTACGATGGCGGCAAGAAAGGCGAGCAGCCGGTCGCCTTCATCGGCAAGGGCGTGTGTTTCGACACCGGCGGCATCTCGATCAAGCCGGCCGGCTCGATGGAGGACATGAAGGGCGACATGGGTGGCGCGGCCTGCGTGGTCGGCCTGATGCATGCGCTGGCGGCCCGCAAGGCCAAGGCCAACGTGATCGGTGCGATCGGGCTGGTCGAGAACATGCCGGACGGCAACGCCCAGCGTCCCGGCGACATCGTCACCTCGATGTCCGGCCAGACCATCGAGATCATCAACACCGACGCGGAAGGGCGGCTCGTGCTCGCCGACGTGCTCTGGTACGTCGCCACCAAGTTCAAGCCGAAATTCATGATCGACCTGGCGACCCTGACCGGCGCGATCATGGTTGCGCTCGGCACCGAGCATGCGGGCCTGTTCTCCAACAACGACGATCTGGCCGACAAGCTGCTCAAGGCGGGGCAGGAGACCGGCGAGAAGGTCTGGCGCATGCCGCTCGGTCCCGAATACGACAAGCTGGTCGATTCGCAGTTCGCCGACATGAAGAACACCGGCGGCCGCCACGGCGGCTCGATCACGGCCGCGCAATTCCTGCAGCGCTTCGTCAACGACACGCCGTGGGCGCATCTCGACATCGCCGGCACGGCCATGGGCGCGCCGAAATCCGAGATCAACCAGAGCTGGGGATCCGGCTACGGCGTCCGCCTGCTCGACCGTCTCGTCTGGGACTCGTACGAAGGGAAGGCGTGACGGAGCCGAGCCGATGACCGAAGTCCTGTTCTATCATCTGCAGAACATGACCCTGGAAGGCGTGCTGCCGCCGCTGCTCGAGAAGTCGCTCGAGCGCGGGTGGCGTGTCGTGGTGCAGTCGACCTCGGAGGAGCGTGCAGATGCGCTCGATGCACATCTGTGGACCTATCGTGACGATTCGTTTCTGCCGCACGCCACCTGGCGCGTGGCCGATGTGGCCGATCAGCCGATCGTGCTTTCGGTGGAGGAGAGCAATCCCAACGGCGCGAACGTCCGGTTTCTGGTGGACAACGCGGCGCTGCCGGCCGATTCACACAGCTATGAGCGCATGGTGCTGGTCTTCAACGGTGACGACGCCGATGCGCTTGCTGCAGCGCGATCGGCATGGACCGATTGCAAAACACGTGGATTCGAGGTCACCTATTGGCAGGCCGACGAGCGTGGGCGCTGGCAACGCCGACAATGATGGCGTAAGCGGAGCGAGCGTGCCGATGATGGCAGCGCCGCGCGATTAATGATAATCTGCCGATTTGCCGGCAGAGCGTTGGCAAAGCCACGAACGTGCCGCAAAGTGATGATGGGACAACACGTTAGAGTGTCCACAAGTTGCAATTCAGCAAGGTTCATCGTGCGAGACCACACCAAACAACTGACGCGCGTTCTGCCGTTCCTTGTGCTTGCAGCGGTCGTGTCCGGATGCTCGAGCACGCCGGATTTCCTGTCCAAGGACGCCGAATGGTTTAATCGGCCGCAGCGTCTGTTCATCAAGAACATCTCGATCGACGCGCCGCCGCTCACGCCTGACAAGCCCGTCAACGCCGACGATCTCGTCAGCGCGGAGGGCGCGTGTCCGGGCATGGCACCGGCTGGCGGTGCTGCCGGTGCGAATGCGCTGACGAACGATGCGGCCGCTGCGCCGCCGCCGGCCGCAGGCGGCACTGTCGCGCTCGGTCACACCGAATGCGACGTCGTGCGAGGCATCGGCGCGCCCGACAGCGTCAACATCGGTAACAATGGCGGCGATCGCGTTGCGACCGTGACGTGGCTGCGCGGCGCACGGGCCGGCGTCTACACGTTCACCGCAGGCCGCCTGTCCTCGGTGGAGCGCGCTCCCGATCCGGGGCCGGCGCCGAAGATGGCCAAGCCCAAGGCGGCCAAGAAGCGCGCAACCTGAGCGCGCTCGCCGCCGGCGGGTTCGATCGGCGACGATCAGTTTGTCAACCGGCGACCTCGTCATACAGCGTGCTGGCCTCCAGCCACTGCTCCTCGGCTCGCGCCAGCGCATCGGCGGCATTGGCTCGCGCCTTCGACAATTGCGCCGCCTGCTTCGGATCGCGCGTGAAGATGTCGGGCAGCGACAACGCGCCGTCGATCTTGGCGATGATCTTGGTGATGCGGGCAATCTCGGCCTCGGCGGCCGTGATCTTCTGCTTCAGTGCGCCGCGCCGGTTGTCGGCGCGCGGCCGCTCCGTCTTCTCGGTCACCTGTGCGCGGTCCGTCTCACGCGCGGCGGCGCCGCTGCGCGAGGACAGGATCATGCGCCTGTAATCGTCGAGATCACCGTCATAGGTCTTGACGGTCTTGTCGGCGACCACCCACAGCCGGTCGGCGCACGCCTCGATCAGGTAGCGATCGTGCGACACCATGATCACCGCGCCCGGAAATTCGTTGATCGCTTCTGCCAGCGCGGCGCGGCTGTCGATGTCGAGATGGTTGGTCGGCTCGTCCAGGATGATCATGTTCGGGCCGAAGAACGTGGCGAGGCCGAGCAGCAGTCGCGCCTTCTCGCCGCCCGACAGGCTCTTCACCAGCGTATCCGCAGCCTTGCCGGAGAAGCCGATCGCACCGGCGCGCGCGCGCACCTTGGACTCCGGCGCCTCGGCCATCAATTTGCGGACATGCGTGTAGGGCGAGCCGGTCTCGTCGAGCTCGTCGAGCTGATGCTGGGCGAAATAGGCGATGGAGAGCTTGTCGGCGCGCGTGACCTTGCCGGAGAACGGCGCGAGGCGTCCGGCAAGCAGCTTCACCAGCGTCGACTTGCCGTTGCCGTTCGAGCCGAGCAGCGCGACACGATCGTCATTGTCGATGCGCAAGGTGACGCGGTTGAGCACGGGCTGCGCGGGATCGTAGCCGACCGAGGCGTTGTCGACGGCGATGATCGGCGGCGACAGCAATCGCTCCGGGGCGGGGAAAGTGATCTCGCGCACGTCCTGGGTGACGAGCGCGGCGATCGGCTTCATCCGCTCCAGCATCTTGACGCGGGATTGCGCCTGGCGTGCCTTCGAGGCCTTGGCCTTGAAGCGCTCGACGAAGGCCTGTAGCCGGGCGCGCTCGGCCTCCTGGCGCTTGACCGCCTTGGCGTCGAGCATCTCGCGCGTGGCGCGCTGCTCTTCGAACGAGGAATAGCCGCCGCGATAGAGCGTCAGCTTGCCCCGGTCCAGATGCAGGATCTGGTCGACCGAGGTCTCCAGCAGGTCGCGGTCGTGGCTGATCAC
The DNA here is from genome assembly GCF_032377575.1 of Bradyrhizobium sp. SZCCHNS2022. NCBI lineage: Bacteria > Pseudomonadati > Pseudomonadota > Alphaproteobacteria > Hyphomicrobiales > Nitrobacteraceae > Bradyrhizobium > Bradyrhizobium sp. SZCCHNS2022. The sequence continues at coordinate 1,702,374 of NZ_JAUHHZ010000001.1, forward strand.
GATCACCGTGCGCGGGTAATGCGCCAGATGATCCTCGAGCCACAGCGTGCCTTCGAGGTCGAGATAGTTGGTCGGCTCGTCCAGCAGCAGCAGGTCGGGCGCGGCGAACAGGGTGGCGGCGAGCGCGACGCGCATGCGCCAGCCGCCGGAGAATTCCGAGCAGGCGCGGGCCTGGTCGGCGGCGGAGAAGCCGAGGCCGCTGAGAATGGCGGCGGCGCGCGCCGGCGCCGAGTGCGCGTCGATGTCGACGAGGCGGGTCTGGATTTCGGCGATCCGGTCCGGGTCGTCAGCCGTCTCGGACTCGCGCAACAGCGCATCACGCTCGAGATCGGCCCGCAGCACCACCTCGATCAGGCTTTCGGGCCCGCTGGGGGCCTCCTGGGCCAGGCTGCCGACGCGCCACCGCGGCGGCAGGCTGATGCTGCCGCTCTCCAGCGACAGTTCGCCGCGGATGGCTTTGAACAGCGTCGATTTGCCGGTGCCGTTGCGGCCGACCAGGCCGACGCGCGCGCCGGGCGGAATCTGCACCGTGCTCTGGTCGATGAGCAGCCGTCCGGCGAGACGGATGGAGATGTCGGTGATGGAAAGCATTCGCGCCTTGTCACCGCGCGCGCGGCCAAACGCAACCGCTTTGTCGCCGTTTCAGGCGCAGCGGCTTCAATCGAAGCGCGCGAGCGGCTCATCGCGCTTACGCAACTCGTTCATGAGGTGCGCCAGCGGATCGGGCAGATGAGAGTCGTCGGGCGGCAGACTGAGCTGCAGCCGTTCGCCCACGGCATCGCAGATCGACCGGCTGGTCTTGCGATCGAGCGCCTCGCTGAAATCGGCGGTGCGGCCAGTCATGACGGAGTTCCACGAGCAGTTGCAATACGATGTCGTATCAAGTCGTGGGTGGCCGATTTGTTTCCGGTCTGCTGCCGGAATGCACCGGATTGAGTTGAAAATGCATGAAAAAAGCCCCGGCGTGGGGGAACGCCGGGGCGATGCGAGTTCGGAGCGGCGGGGGGCGGGTGCCGCGCCGAGGCTCGTATCAGAGGCTCAAATCAGTAGCAGCGGTTGATCCAGCGCCAGCGCGGTCCCCACGGGGTCGGAACGACGCGGCGGACGTAGCAGCCGCCATAGCCGTAGCTGTAGGCCGGGCCGCCGACGAAGAAGCGGGGGCCGTAGAACGGACGGTGCCAGCCGCCATGCCATCCTCCGCCATGATGCCAGCCGCCGCCATGGTGCCAGCCGCCGCCATGCCATCCTGCCGATGCGGCGGTCGGGGCGAGGGCGGCTGTGCCCAGGGCAATTGCGGCCGCCGCGGTGAGGGAGAGTTTGCGCAACATGATCGTCTCCTGGATGACAGCGCTGTGGCGCCGAAATTGTCCGACGGATGAGGCTGGGAGAAGGCGGCCAGCGGAAGGCGGCTGGTTCATCCTCGCCCGATACCGATCACCTTAGACCACGGCAGCTGAACGCTGGTCGCACGGCGCCTTCAGACTATGTTCAGAATCGTGAAATTGTCGTAAGGCGTCGCGCCTCCGGCAGGGGCCCGGTCGCTTGCCGTCGGCCAATCGCGTCGATATAAGCCCGCAACTCACCCAAATCCCGCATCTCCAAGGACGATATCATGGCGATTGAGCGCACCTTTTCCATCATCAAGCCCGACGCGACCGAGCGGAATCTGACCGGCGCGATCAACGCGCTGATCGAGAAGGCCGGCCTGCGCATCGTGGCCCAGAAGCGGATCCGCATGACCCGCGACCAGGCCGAGACCTTCTACGCCGTGCACAAGGCGCGGCCGTTCTTCGGCGAACTGGTCGACTTCATGATCTCCGGCCCCGTCGTGGTCCAGGTGCTGGAAGGCGAGGGCGCCATCCTGAAGTACCGTGACGTGATGGGCGCGACGGACCCGTCCAAGGCGGCCGAAGGCACCATCCGCAAGGCGCATGCGAAGTCGATCGGCGAGAATTCCGTGCACGGCTCGGACGCGCCGGAGACCGCCGCGATCGAGATCGCGCAGTTCTTCGCCGGCAACGAGATCGTCGGCTGAGCGGGTTCGCTGCGGCGAGGCCTAAGCTTCGCCGCAGCATCGCCCGCATGCGAAATCCCGTCGAACGCATCTGAAAGGTCTGGCCGTGAACTGGCTATCGCAGCTTGCTGATCCCGCCACTTACGGCCATTTGCTCGCTCAATTCGAAGCCGACCTGCACAGCCCGGGCTTCTGGCTCGCGCTCGGCAAGATCGTCTGGATCAACGTGCTGTTGTCGGGTGACAACGCGCTGGTGATCGCGCTCGCCTGCCGCGGCCTGCACGGCAAGCATCGCGTCTGGGGCATGGTGGCCGGCTCCGGCATCGCCGTTGCGCTGCGCATCGCGTTCACCGGCATCGTCGCCACCCTGATGGCGCTGCCTTATCTGAAGCTGATCGGCGGCCTGGCGCTGCTGGTGATCGCTGCCAAGCTGCTGGTGCCCGAGGACGAGAACGACGACATCGCCGCCGGCACCACGCTGTGGCACGCGGTGCGCATCGTCGCGCTCGCCGACCTCGTGATGAGCCTCGACAACGTGATCGCGGTGGCAGCCGCCGCCAACGGCCAGGCCTCGCTGCTGATCATCGGCCTCGCCATGAGCATCCCGCTGATCATCGCGGGCGCCGCGCTGATCATGCTCGTGCTCGACCGTTTTCCGCTCTTGGTCTGGCTCGGCGCCATGCTGCTCGGCTGGGTCGCCGGCGAGGTGATCGCGACCGATCCGGCCATCGAGCCGATGCTGCACCATCTCCTCGACGGCACCGTGGTCATCAACGTCGAGGCGGCCTCGGGCCTGTTCGCGGGCAAGACGCATCTCTCCAGCCATGTCGACGTCATGGAGACGCTGATGTCGCTGCTCGGTGCCGCGGTCGTGCTGGTCGCCGGCTCGATCTGGCGCCGTCGCGCCCTGGAGCACCAGGCCAAGGACGAACTCGAGGCGGTGCCCGCGCGCGGCGTCAACCTGCCGTAGCTGATCCGCCGCGGTTCAGACTTCTCATGCTGCGTCGGTCGCGGCCGCTCGTCACATGAGCGGTCCGCCCGGTCTGCGTCTCAATCAGCCTTTGCGCTGGTCGTGATGATCGAGCCGAGTGATGGCCGCGAAGCGCTGCCGTCAGCCGACCAGGTACCAGCTCTCTCGCGGCCGGACCTGCGTGCCGCATCTTTCCCGATGTCGATACGGCTGCGGCAAGGTGCCGCGCTTCGGGCAAATACCGTAGGGTCGGTTGTCAGCTCCTCGTAGTCTTGAACCACAATGGGCCGCGGCGACACCACCACGTCGTACTCATTCCTCGCTGCTGATTTGCATGCCTTGAACCGGACTTGAGAATGTTGACTGCAGAGGAGATCGGTCACGTCAGATCGTCGTTCGACATGGTGTTTGCCAATGCCTCGGACATGACGACGACGTTTTACAACCGTGTTTTCGAGCTCGCCCCGGAATGCCGCCCGATGTTTCGCGACGATATGGACGTGCTCAAGCGCGACTTCATCGCAACGCTGGCCGTGCTTGTCGGCAGTCTCGACCAGATGACGGGATTGATGTCGAGCACCGACATTCTCGGCCGCAACCATGCGCGCTACGGTGTGAAGCCGGAGCACTATCCCGTGGTCGGCGAAGCGCTGTTGTGGACGCTGGCCAGGGGGCTTGGCCCGCAATGGAGCGACGAGGTGGAGCAGGCGTGGCGCAAGGTCTACGGCATCATCGCGCAACGCATGATCGCGATCTCCGCGCGGGCGCCGCGGCCCTGATCCCGCTGAAGCAGGCGGAACGCTCGCGGGGGCCGCCTCGCGATTCCTGCCGTGTCGTGCAGATCGTTGGCGAACGCCTCGAACATGGCCGCTCAGTTCAGCACCACGGAGCCCGAACGCCCGACCAGCCGCGCGAGCTGCTTGAAGCGGCCGCCGACGCGGTCGGCGACGAGGTCGACCAGATGATGCTCGAACACCAGCATCAGCTTGCGGTCCTGGGTGCGGAAATGCGTGGCGGGCAGCACGCCCGGCCGCGCGGCCGAGATCAGATGCGCGACGCGGAAGGCGGTGCCGAGCAGACGCGCGCGATCGATCTGCGCCGGGCTCAGCTGCTCGGTGAGGGCGGGCGCCGCAGCCTCGTCGCCCAGGCCCTCGTAGCGAAAGAACACCGACAGCGCCGCGAAGATGCGGCCCTCATGGCTGATCGAGCCGAAATTGCCGTTGAGGATGATGCCGTAGGTCTGCTCGCCGCGATGATCCGGATGCATCCGCCAGCCAATGTCGGACATCAGGCAGGCGGCATGGCGCAGCCTTCGCTCCTCCTCGGTCTCGCGGATATGCACCACGCGGAACAGCCGGTCGGTCCAGTCGATCAGCTCGCGCGCATGCTGGGCGGAGCGCGACAGCAGCTCGTTCAGCCCTTGCGCTGCAGAGAGCAGGCCGTCCTTGGCGCGCTCGGCATCGGGAAGCTTGGAGTACAGCAGGCCCTCGCGCACGCCGAAGGTCGAGAACACCACGGTGGTCGGCTTGGCAACGCGGATGATGTGCTCGAGCACGAGAGCGGCATAGGCGAGCAGGGGGCGCCGGGCTTCGGCGATCGCCTCGATGTCGGCCAGCATGTCGGCGGCGACGAGCCGGCGCAGGCGGCGCACGAAGGCGAGGGCATCGGTCGCGGGGATCGCATAGCCGTGCATGACGCCGAGCGGATAGCCGCTCTGGATGATGTGAATGCGGGCCAGCGCGCGCCAGGTCCCGCCCACGGCGTAGAAGGTGCGGCCTTCGCCGGCCAGCAGTTGCGGCAGATCGGTCAGCGCCTCGCTGGCGATCCGCTGCGCCTTCTTCAGCGACTTCTCTGCCAGATCCTGCAGCGCCAGGCTGCCGAGCGGCAGGGTGACCCCGCTGCGCACCTGGTGGCCGCGGACGTCGATCAGCTCCAGCGAGCCGCCGCCGAGATCGCCGACGATGCCGTCGGGCTTGTGAATGCCGGAGATGACGCCGAGCGCCGAATAGCGGGCTTCCTCGGGCCCGGTGAGGATCTGGATCGGTGCGCCGCAGATCTTCTCCGCCTTGGCGATGAAGTCGGGGCCGTTCGAGGCGTCGCGGCAGGCGGCGGTCGCGATGGCGTAGACGCTGCCGACCTGCTGCACCTTGCACAGCGCGCGAAAGCGCTTCAGCGCGGTCAGCGCCTTGTCGACGGCATCGGTCGCCAGCAGGCCCGTGGTCTGGACCTCGCGGCCCAGCCCGCACAGCGCCTTCTCGTTGAACACGGTAACGAGGCTGCGCTCCATCGCCTGGTAGACGACGAGGCGGACCGAGTTCGAGCCGATGTCGATGACGCCAACGCTGGCCGCCTTGGCAGCGGGCCGTCTCACCGCGGCGTCCTCTGACGAGCGTCGCCGCTACGAAGAGTTGCGTTCGTTCCGGCGCGTGAGCCGGCGCGGCGATGATTCCTTGAGCGACTTTCCACGGCCGGACAGACTCGGATTCGTCATGAAGTAATTGTGCAGGTTGAACGGCTCCTCGCCCTTCGCGGCCTTCATACGCGTTGACGACCCATCCGGCAACAATTGCCAGCTCTGCTCGGTATCCTTCAGATTGGCGACCATGATCTGCTCCAGAACCTGCTGATGCACGGTCGGATTCTGCAGCGGGCACAGCACCTCGACACGGCGGTCGAGATTGCGCGGCATCATGTCGGCCGAGGAGATGTAGACGGCGGCCTTGGCGCTCGGCAGGCCCTGACCCATACCAAAGCAGTAGATGCGGCCGTGCTCGAGGAAGCGGCCGATCACCGATTTGACGCGGATGTTGTCGGAGAGTCCGGGAATGCCCGGACGCAGGCAGCAGATGCCGCGCACGATCAGCTCGATCGACACGCCGGCCTGCGAGGCCTCGTACAGCGCGTCGATGATGTCGGGATCGACCAGCGAATTCATCTTCATCCAGATCACGGCCGGCTTGCCCTGGCGAGCGAAGCTGGTCTCGCCCTGGATGTGCTCGATCATGCGCTTGCGAAGCGTGAGCGGCGAGACCGCCATCTTCTCGATGTCGATCGGCTCGGCATAGCCGGTGATGTAGTTGAACACCCGCGTGACGTCGCGGCCGATCACCGGGTCGGACGTGAAGTAGGACAGGTCGGTGTAGATGCGTGCCGTCACCGGGTGATAGTTGCCGGTGCCGGTGTGCACATAGGTCGTGAGGCTTCCGCCCTCGCGGCGCACGACCATCGACAGCTTGGCATGCGTCTTCAGCTCGAGGAATCCGTAGACGACCTGCACGCCGGCGCGCTCCAGATCGCGAGCCCAGCGGATATTGGCCTCCTCGTCGAACCGCGCTTTGAGCTCGACCAGCGCGGTCACCGACTTGCCGGCTTCGGCGGCTTCGACGAGCGTGCGGACGATCGGCGAGTTGTTGGAGGTGCGATACAGCGTCTGCTTGATGGCGACGACATCGGGATCGCGCGCCGCCTGCTGCAGGAACTGAACGACGACATCGAAGGATTCGTAGGGGTGATGGACGATCAGGTCCTTCTGCCGGATGGCGGCGAAGATGTCGCCGCCATGGTCACGGACGCGCTCCGGATGGCGCGGCACGTAAGGCGCGAATTCGAGGTCGGGACGGTCGACCCGCGTCAGCTGCGACAGCTCGTTCATCGCCAGCACGCCGTCGACGACGAACACCTCGTCGTCGGTCGTGGACAGCGCATTCTGCACGAAGCGGCGCAGCTCCTCCGGCATGTTGGCCTCGATCTCGAGCCGGATCACCGAGCCGCGGCGGCGCCGCTTCAGTGCCGTCTCGAACAGCCGCACCAGGTCCTCGGCCTCTTCCTCGATTTCGATCTCGCTGTCGCGGATGATGCGGAAGGCGCCCTGGCCCTTGACGGTATAGCCCGGGAACAGCCGGCCGATGAACAGGCCGGTGGCCTGCTCCAGCGTGATCAGGCGGATCGCGCCGTCCTTGGCGCCGGGGAAGCGGATGAAGCGGTCGATCTTGCCGGGCATGCGGATCAGCGCATTCATCGGCCGACCGTCGGCGGTGCGCGTCAGCTGCAGCGCGACGGTGAAGCCGAGGCTCGGGATGAACGGGAACGGATGCGCCGGATCGATCGCGAGCGGCGTCAGCAGCGGGAAGATGTTGGCGAGGAAATGGTCCTCGATCCAGGCCCGCTCGCTCTTGCTGACGTCCTGGCCGTCGACCAGCACGATGCCGAGTTCGGCGAGAAATTTGCGCAGGTCGCGCCATATCGCCTGCTGGTCGATGGCGAGCTGGGAGACGGTCTCGTTGATCAGCTTCAGCTGCTCGGTCGGCGTCAGCCCGTCCGGGCTGCGCTCGGCGATGCCCTCGCGCACCTGGGCGCGGATGCCGGCGACGCGGACCATGAAGAATTCATCGAGATTGTTGGCGGAAATCGACAGGAAGCGCACCCGCTCCAGCGCCGGATGGCGCGGATTGACCGACTCCTCGAGCACGCGGCGGTTGAAATGCAGCCAGGACAGCTCCCGATTGATGAAGCGCTCGGGACTCGACGCGATCTGCAGCGGCGTCGCCACAGCCGGCTCTTTCGAAACGATCTCAGAAACTTGTTCGGTATCCATCAGAAATTCGATCCATATCCGATCACGGCATCAAATCAGGGCGCTCACCCTCGACCGTAGCCCACTCTGGGTGACCAGGGGATGACGTTCCCGGCACCATTGAGGTTCCCCGGCGGACCGGCGTCAAGATGGCCCCCGGTCACACCGGGCGCAGCAGCTCGGCGGCCAGTGCGCGGGTGACCGGTCGGCCGAGCCTCAACGACTCATTGTCCAGCAGCGCGATGGTCTCGCGGGCTGCGGCGTAGGATCGCTCGATCCGGGTGGCGAGGTAGCTGACGACCGTTTCGTCGATCGCCAGTTGCCGATCCGCGGCCAGCTTGACGATCAGGGCGCGGAACAGCTGGTCGTCCGGTGGCAACAGCGTGACCACGGGAACGGCGCGCAGCCGCGATCTCAGATCGGCGAGCCCGATCGGCAGCGCCGCCGGCGCCTCCCGCGCCGTGACCAGGATGTAGGCCTCGTCCTGACGCGCCAAGTTCAGCAGGTGGAACAGCGCCCGCTCGTCGAGATCGGTCGCCGTCAGATCCTCCAGCACCAGGGCCCCCGTGGCGAGCGCCCCGGGCACGGTGCTCGCCTCCAGCGCATGCGCCGACAGCGAGCGGGCGCCGGAGCGCTCGGCCCAGATCGCCGCCAGATGACTTTTGCCCGAGCCGTCGGGGCCGACGAGGAACATGGTCCGCGCGGGCCATTCCGGCCAGGCATCGACCAGCGCGAGCCCCGCCGCATTGCCCGGCCCCTCGAAGAAATTGTCCCGCGTCAGGCTCTCCGCATGTGGCAGCGCGAGCGCCAATTGACGAGGGGGGATATGGCCGGCCAAGGTTGACGTGCTCCGTGTCGTGTCGTCGGCGGGGGCGGTACTGGGCCTGCCGGGCGGGCTCATCGCACCTCGATCGTGTTCATGTGGCGCACCCATTCGACGAGATACAGCCCGACCGATACGAGGGTAAAGACCGTCACGAGCACCATCAGCACGACATCGTAGGGCTTGGGCTCGAAGCCGAACGCGAGCGCGGCCAGCACCAGCCCTGCGAATCCAACCTGCGCGGCGGTATTCAGCTTCGAGACCATCAATGGCTTCATTGCGACGGGCCGGTCGAACAGCCAGGAGACGATCACGGCGGCGACGATCATGATGTCGCGCGACACCACCAGGATCACGATCCAGCGCGGGATGGCCCCCCAAATGCCGAGGGTGACGAAGATCGACACCAGCAGGGCCTTGTCGGCGAGCGGGTCGAGCAGGGCGCCGAGCTCGGAGCGCAGGTTGAAGCGCTTGGCCAGAAAACCGTCCACCGCGTCGCTCACGCCGGCGACGACGAACACCATGAACGCAATTTCCATCTCGCCGGCCGCGATCGCCCAGACGACGATCGGAACCAGCAGGATTCGGCCGAGTGTAATGAGATTGGGGATAGAGTGGGGAATGGTCACACAGAACGTCCCGACGACAACTCGATCAAATCCAACCCGATTCCGAAGCGGGGCGAACCGGTCCGGTTCCTAGATAGTATGGGGACGAGCCCCTTGCGAGCCATTGCGCGCAGCCGGATTCCGACGTAACCAGCGGCCAGATTAGGGGTTTTGACCATGACCGAGCGCAAGAACGGGCTCACTTATGCAGATTCGGGCGTCGATATCGATGCCGGCAATCGTCTGGTCGATCTGATCAAGCCCATGGTGCGCGCCACCGCGCGCGCCGGCGCGGATGCCGAGATCGGCGGCTTTGGCGGCCTGTTCGACCTGAAGGCGGCCGGCTTCAAGGATCCGGTGCTGGTGGCGGCAACCGACGGGGTCGGCACCAAGGTGAAGATCGCGATCGAGACGGGGCTGCATGGCGGGATCGGCATCGATCTGGTCGCCATGTCGGTGAACGACCTGGTGGTGCAGGGCGCCGAGCCGCTGTTCTTCCTCGACTACTTTGCCTGCGGCAAGCTCGATCCCGAGGCGACCGCGTCGATCGTGGCAGGCGTCGCCGAGGGCTGCCGGGAGTCCGGCTGCGCCCTGATCGGCGGCGAGACCGCGGAGATGCCGGGCCTCTACAAGGATGGCGACTATGATCTCGCCGGCTTTGCGGTTGGCGCGGCCGAGCGTGGCACCCTGCTGCCGTCGCCGGACATTGCCGCTGGCGATGTGGTGCTGGGGCTCGCGTCGTCGGGGGTGCATTCGAACGGCTATTCGCTGGTGCGCAAGATCGTTGCCCGGTCTGGCCTCGGCTTCGATGCCCCGGCGCCGTTTGCGCCGGTCCTGACCCTGGGAGCCGCGCTGCTGACGCCGACCCGGCTCTACGTGAAATCCTGTCTGCGTGCGATCCGCGAGACCGGCGCGGTGAAGGGGCTGGCACACATCACAGGCGGCGGCTTCACCGACAACATTCCGCGCGTGCTGCCGAAGCATCTCGGCGTCTCGATCGACCTGGCGCATCTGCCGGTGCTGCCGGTGTTCAAATGGCTGGCGGAGCAGGGTGGCATTGCCGAGCGCGAGCTGCTCCGCACCTTCAATTGCGGGATCGGCATGATCGTGATCGTCAAGGCCGAGGCCGTCGATGCCGTGACCGAGGTGTTCACCGCCAATGGCGAGCACGTCGCACGGCTCGGCGAGGTCGTTGCTGCCGCAGGCGAGGAGCGCGTGATCTATACCGGCGCGCTCGATTTGTCCCTGTGAGACGAGTGACGAGATGAAGCGCCGCGTCGCCATCCTGATTTCCGGCCGTGGGTCCAACATGGCCGCGCTGATCCGAGCGGCCACGCAGCCGGATTTTCCGGCCGAGATCGCCGTCGTCATGTCCAACCGCGCCGACGCCGCCGGTCTGCAAAAGGCGGCGGAGAGCGGCATCGCCGTCGAGGTCATCGAAAGCAAGCCGTTCGGCAAGGACCGGGCGGGCTTCGAAGCCAAGCTGCAGGCGGCGCTGGATGCGCGGGGCGTCGAGATCATCTGCCTCGCAGGCTTCATGCGGCTATTCACGGCGGAGTTCGTCCAGCACTGGTATGGCCGGATGCTGAACATCCATCCGTCACTGCTGCCGTCGTTCCCAGGCCTCGATCCGCACGGCCAGGCGCTGCGCGCCGGCGTGAAGCTGTCGGGTGCGACCGTGCATTTCGTCATCCCAGAGACGGATGCGGGACCGATCGTCATGCAGGGCGCTGTGGTGGTCAGGGACGATGATACGCCGGAGACGCTGTCGCAGCGCATTCTCGGCGTCGAGCATCGGATCTATCCGGAGGCGCTCAAGCTGCTCGCAAGGGACCAGGTGCGGCTGGAAGGCGATCTGTGCCGGACGTCGGCGACGGAGCAGGCGGAGCAGGCGCTGATCTGGCCGATGGTCTCGTAGTTGCTCTACGTGGTGTGTGTTTCTCTCTATCTGAGACGGTTCTCTCCGCAGACGCAGTTGTGCATCGTCATCGCTGAGGCTGCGTCCTGACAAAAAAATCCCCGGCGAGGCCGGGGGTGCATCAAGAGCTGACGAAGTCTGGTCATCCGCGTAGCAAGCCTTGCGCGGAGTTCGTTAGCTGCGGCGCTTCCGCCGCACATTGGCTCACGAGAGCTTCAGGTTCTCCGCCGACGTCTTTCCCCGGCTCTCCACGAGATCGTATTCGATCGGCTGGTTTTCGTTGAGCGTGGTCAGCCCCGCGCGCTCCACGGCCGAGATGTGGACGAACACGTCCTTGTCCCCGCCGGTCGGTTTGATGAAGCCATACCCCTTGGTCGGGTTGAACCATTTCACGCTGCCTTTGTAGGTCGGCATCGCCGTCTCCTCGTCTAGACGAAAAAAAGACGCGGTCACGCTCTCGCGTGCCACGCCACAAGCGGGCTTTCCGAAGTCTGCTGGATTTTCGAATTCACGAAACGCACAGTCGAACGGCCAAATCCGATTGTTGCTGGGATTGCAACACGATTTCTCATCGATATCAAGTTGGGGCGCGAGATGAGAACGCGTCGCGGAGTCGCGGCTGCAGGAGCCCGTCACGGCCGTCGTTGTGGCGTTGGAACCACAATTCGTCGGACGCGGGCTTGGCGAAGCCGATCGCGATTGACCGCGCTCGGGAACTACAGGCAAATCATTCGGCCACATTTAGACAGATTTGAGCGGGCGGCGGACAGGGCCGATGCGGGGACCATTTCAGCTTGGAAGGGACGGACGACCGTGCACCGGCGCGCTCGTAGCCGTGTCGTTCGTTGCTGCGCTCGCCGCCGGTTGTCTGGCGGCGAGTGCGACTGATGCCGCGAGCCTTCCTAGCGTCGCCGCAAGTCCAACACCAGCTCCGACGCCCAGCCCTTCGCCGAGCCCGGTTCCGAGTGCCGTCAGTTCCGATCTCTCATCCGGACGAACGGTGCTCGACCTCGGGTCGAATTTCCTCGAACGGCTTGGCAATCAGGCGACGTTTGGCGGCAGCCGGCTGCAGCGAAGCAATCCCGGTGGCGGTGGTGCTTCCGAGGCGTCGGAGCAGCCCCGGTTCCGGAGCTGGGCCGAAGCCTATGGCGTGACGGCTCGTTCCAACGCTCAAGGTGACTTCGTGGGCGACAAGAGGGTGACGTGGGGCGGCGTCGCCGGTATCGGCATGCGGCTCGCACCCGGTGTCAACGTCGGGCTGTCGATCGACCAGAGCCGGACCCGAGTCGACGTGCCGCTGGCGCTGCAGTCGGCAGCGCTGGACCTGACCCAGCTCGGATTCAACGCTTCCGTCGACCACGGCCCGTGGACCTGGGCGATTGCCATCGTCCACGGCTTCGGCGGCATCAATGCGCGGCGCGATACCATCCTCGGTGCGACGACCTCCGTCTATGGCGCCCACATCACGGGGGTTCTGAGCGAGCTCGACTACTACTGGAGCTTCGGCGAGAGCCGCGTGGTTCCGAAGCTCGCCTTCGAATATGCGCGCGCCACGACCGCAGCGTTCCAGGAAGCCGGCGGACTCGACCCGCTGTTGGTCAGCGGCACGTCGCTGGAGCGCGGCCGTGTCCTGGTCGGCGCCGAGATCGGCCGCTATTTCGTCGTCGACGGCAGGATTCTGGATGTCTCCGCCTACGGCAAGTTCGTCGACAACTTCGCGCAGAATCTCGGCGCGGTCACCGTCAGCCTCGGCGCGCAGAGCATCACCCTGCAGGGGCTCGGCGAAGGACGCTATGGCGCCGACGCCGGCGCGGCATTGTCGCTCTCCCTGAGCAGCACGGCACGCCTCTACCTGAACTACGATGCCAAGCTGCGCTCTGCGCTGCAGTCGCATCAGGGCACGCTGGGCGTCGAGCTCAAATGGTAGGCGATCCGACCGGCCTCGGTGCCACATAGTCGTTGAAGCCGACGACGTGGCGCGCCTCGGCCATCATCGGCACGAGATCGAGGGGGTGGATGAAATCATCGCGGAAGCAGGCGTGAACTTTCGGATCGAAGATGCGCTTGAGCCAGTCGATGACCACCTTGTGTCGATCGGAGCTGCGAAACTCCTTGTGATAGGTCAGCCACAGATCCATGTGGTAGTTGATGCCGAGATCGACCGGAACCAGCGGCGCACCCAGTGCGACCGCAGATGTCGGAAGAAAGCCGATGCCGGCGCCGCGCTCGACCGCGTAGAGCACCGCCACGCTGGAATTGGTGGAGATGCCGACGATGCCTTCGAGCGATTCCAATCCGAGGATGCGCGCATAGCCGGTCTCGTCGAGCTGCACGCCGTGCTGCTTGATGATGCGGTGGTTCCTGAGGTCCGCCAATGAGGCCGGCAGGCCATGAGCCTCGCGATAGGATTCCGACACGAAGCCGTAGATGTGCAGCCGGCCGAGCTTGGTGACGATCACGTCCGGATTGGTTGGCCGCTCGAACTGGATCGAGATGTCCGCCTCGAGCCGTGAGACATCGGCCTGCTGCATGGCGCAGCTCAGATCGACGGTGATCCTGCGATAGGTCTTCTGAAAATCGATCAGCCGCGGCAGCACCCAGAAATTGCCGGGGCCTTCGGTCACGGCGACTCGCACCGATCCTTGCGTGTCGGTCGACAACGAGGCGCGGCGGAAGATGTTGAAGCTCAGCCGTTCCATCTGCTCGACGTCGAACAGCAGCGACCGGCCCTCGTCGGTCAGCGAAAGTCCGGACTGATCGCGGATGAAGAGCTTGCACCCGAGCTCGTCCTCGAGCCGGTCGATCTTGCGCATCAGCGTGGTGCCGGTCAGTCCGAGAACCTCCGCCGCGTTCCTGAAGCTCTTGTGCCGCGTGCAAAGGAGAAATGCTCTTAAATCTTCCCACGAGGCATTAAGCGTTTCGTCAGATTTCCCGCGCTGCGTAGATGCAGCACCCCGATGCAAATGTTGCCGCATACACTCCAGCCCCGACAAGTATGATGACGTCATCAAAGCCAAGCTGGAAACATAGATGCAGAACCTGCAGCGCGGAAGCACAGAATTCACAGTGCGACATCAGCTCGACGCATTGCCCTGCACTGATCTGATCACCGCGCAGGCGGTCACCTCCGATCGGCTCGGCGAGCTCGCGGCGCTGGCGCGGCGGGAGATCCCGGGCGTGCGCGCCTCCGAGGCGGAGCTTGCCGAGTTCTTGCGGCACGATCCGGACTCGATCTTCGTGCTCTGTCGCGGCCGAGCCCTGTTGGGCGGCATCGCGTTCCTTTATCTGAACTGTGCGGGCCTGGATGCGCTGCTGCTCGACGAATTCCATTTGAACGATCCGCCGCGCCGATATCTGGCGCGGCCAGGCGAGGAGGTCGCGGCCATCTACGTCTGGGCGCTGGTGGCGCAGGGACGAGGCGCGATCGGGCTCGGCAATGTCGCGCAGACGCTGCGCGGACCGCGGTACCATGCAGCCGACTACTACGCCCAGCCCTCGAGCCCGGAGGGGCGCGCGTTCCTCGGCGCGCTCGGGTTCGCGCCGGTTGCGAGCTTTCAGCCGGACCTCTGGTGGTATCAGCGGCCTTGGAACCGGCTGCCCGACATGATCGCGCCTTCCATTCAATCGACCACGAATTGCGAAAAGGGGAGTCTTGCGGATGCACGGCATTAGTTCAGTCAGGACGACGAAGTCTGGCCCACGCACGATCACGGTGCGCATCGCACGAGATCCGAACGATTTGATGCTCGTCACGGCGATCCGGTCGGCGGTCTATCTGACCGAGCAGGATTGTCCGATGGAGGAGGAGTTCGACGGGAACGATCTCGTCGCGGCGCATTTCCTCGGCTTCGTCGGCAAGGAACCGGCCGGCTGCGTGCGCGTGCGCTTCTTCGGCGAGTTCGCCAAGGTCGAGCGTCTCGCGGTCCGTCATCAATATCGGCGGTCGCGGCTGTCGTTCAAGCTGGTGCGGGAGGCGCTCGACTACTGCAGGCGCAAGGGCTTCAAGAAGGCCTACGGCCACGCGCAGGATCGCCTGGTGGATTTCTGGGCACATTTCGGCGCCAAGCCGCTCGGTCACAACCGCAAGCTCACCTTCTCGGATTTCTCCTACACCGAGATGGTGCTGGATCTCGAGCCGTGCGACGACGCGATCACGCTCGACAGCGATCCCTACATGATCATCCGGCCCGAGGGCGATTGGGATCGGCCGGGCGTGCTCGATCTGTCTGCCGGGCGGCCAGCGTCCTCGCCTCTGCGCGATTTTGCTGCAGCGAGACCGTGATGGGGAACCGCGATCTGTTCGGCGCGACCGAGACGGATCCGCCGGTTCTGGTGTGCGCCGACCTGCAGTGCGAGTATCTCACTGAAGGACGCAAGCACCTGATCGCCGACGGCGACGCCACCATGGCGCGCTGCCGGCAGTTGATCGCGTTGTGGCGGGACAATCTCTGGCCCGTCATCCATCTCAAGCGGATCGCGCAGGCGGCCTGGTTCAATCCGGCTTCGAACCTCACCAACTGGCTCGACGACTTCAAGCCGAAGCCGGGAGAGATCGCCTTCGAGCACCCGCTGCCGTCGGCCTACAGCTCGGCGCGGTTCGCCGACTACATGTCGAACATGCGCAGTATCCGCTGCGTCGTGCTCGGCTTCTCGCTGGACGAGACCATCCTCTCGACCGTCGTCGACGGCTATCATCGCAGCCACCGCTATCAGGTGATCGGGGATGCGGTGGCCTGCCGTCAGGCGTGCGTCGGTGACGTTGTCTCTTACAAGCTGGTCGTCACCCGGGTGATCAGCAATTTTGCCGGCGTGGTCGACAGCGCCGAGCTGATGGCCGCGAGCGGCCGGCTGGCGGTCTGAACGGCAGGAGCTCGGCTGGCGTCAGCCGCCGGCGAGCCGTTCAGCCAGCTCGATGACCATGCGGCGATCGGACGGGTTGCTGATCTTGTTGAATGCAACGACCAGGCGCAGCGCCTCGACGACGTGCAAATCAACAGGATTTTCGCTGAGCAGCCGCAGCAGCTTCTGTTCCGGCGGCTCGCAATCGTCTTTGCTCACACGGGCAGCTCCAGCACCGAGACCATGACATGACCCGAGAGGAAGAGCTCAAAGAGCTGGCGAGCAGCCTCCAGGCGGCCATTGCGAAGGCGCGCCAGCTCGACCTGCCGACCAGCGCCTATATCCTTTCGTTGGCTCTGGTCGAGGTGTCCCAGACAATCGCGGCAGAGTTGAGGGGGCCGTCCGATTCCAAATGAGGTGCGCCGACCGTGGCCGCTTGCCACGCGGTCCGCAATCAACTGGGTAAACGCCCCGGGAGGGGACGTCGGGACCGGTGCGGCCGCTCAGGCCCGGTCGACCCTGACGACGCGGCCCTTGTCGATGGCGAGCGCCAGCTTGCCGTGCTTCAGCGCCAGCGCCGCCTCGCCGAACAGCTCGCGGCGCCAGCCCTGCAGCGCAGCGACGTCGGCATTGTCGTCCGCCGCGATCTGCTCGAGATCGTCCACGGTGGCGATGACCTTGCTGGCCACCGCGT
Organism: Bradyrhizobium sp. SZCCHNS2022; assembly: GCF_032377575.1. Lineage (NCBI taxonomy): Bacteria > Pseudomonadati > Pseudomonadota > Alphaproteobacteria > Hyphomicrobiales > Nitrobacteraceae > Bradyrhizobium > Bradyrhizobium sp. SZCCHNS2022. The sequence goes on from NZ_JAUHHZ010000001.1 coordinate 1,718,813, forward strand.
GACGCTCCGAGGTCATGCGCAGCAGCACCTTGAGCAGCTCGACGATCGCGGCGCCGTTGGAGTTGTTGCGCGGCTTTTCCAGCTTCGGCAGCGCCGCGAGATCGCGGGCCAGCCCGCGCTGCACGGCGGCGACGATGTCCGAGCCCCATTTCGAGCGCTCGAAGCCCTTCGGCAGCGAGCGCAGGTTGCCGAGCTTCTCGATCGAGGTCGGGGCGTGGGTGGCGATATCGCCGACGGCATCGTCCTTCATGACGCGGCTGCGCGGCACATCGCGGCTCTGCGCCTCCTGCTCGCGCCAGGCGGCGACCTCGATCAGCACCGCGAGCTCCTTCGGCTTGCGGACGCGGGTCTTCAGCCGCTCCCAGGCGCGCTCGGGGTGGAAGTCGTAGGTCTTCGGCGAGGTCAGGATCTCCATCTCCTCGCTGACCCAGTCGCTACGTCCGCGCTTCTTGAGGTCGGCGTCCAGCGCGGCAAAGACGTCGCGCAGATGGGTGACGTCGGCCTCGGCGTAATGCGCCTGCTCCTTGGTCAGCGGCCGGCGCGACCAGTCGGTGAAGCGGTGGGTCTTGTCGGGTCGGTGGCCGGTGATGCGCTCGACCAGCTGGTCGTAGGCGATGCTGTCGCCGTACCCCAGCACCATCGCGGCGACCTGGGTATCGAAGATCGGATGCGGCACGATCCCGGCGCGGTGCCAGATGATCTCGATGTCCTGTCGGGCGGCGTGGAAGACCTTCAGGACCTTCTCATTGGCCATCAGCTCGAAGAACGCCTTGAGATCGATGCCCTCGGCGAGCGCGTCGATCACCACGGCTTCGTCCGGGCTCGCCATCTGCACGACGCAGAGCAGGGGGTAGTAGGTGGTTTCCCGCAGGAACTCGGTATCGACGGTGATGACCGGGTGCTGGGCGAGGCGGGCGCAGGCGGCTGCGAGGTCCGCGGTGGTCGTGATCAAGTCCATGAACGATCCATGACGAGGCTCTTACGCCGTCGTCCGAAAACGCTGACAAGTCAAGGGTGTCGGCAAAGGGTACGAGACGAAATTCATCTCCGCTTGTCGGCCCAATCCGTCCCGAACGCAAGCGCCGCGGTGTCAGTCGATCGCTCTATGGTTGATGATGGCCCGGCCTGGAGGCCGGTCAGTGGTGCCTGACGCGGCCCGAGGGCCGCCGCCCGGAGGGCACCGCGAGCACGATGAGGCACAGCGCGATCATCGCCAGACCCATGAATTCGAACACCAGCGCGTCCACGTCTCAGACCTCCCCGACAATTCGCTTCAACTTGTCGGGGCTGCGTTGATCGTTTCTTAAGGACCCCGGCGCGGTGCCGGCGATGGTGGACGGGGAGTTAAGACTGCGTGTCAGGTGCCGCAGAAGGTCTGCAGCACGCGCTCTTCCGGCTGCGGCGGCAAGGCATAATCGGTCCGCTCCGGCTGGTCCTCGTAGGGCTTGGCCAGCACCGCATGCAGCTCCTCGAACGGTTCGTAATCGTCGTTCTCGACCGCCGCGGTGATGACCGCCTCGATGCGGTGGTTGCGCGGGATGAAGGCTGGATTGACCTTGCGCATCGCCTCGCGCCGCTCGGCCGGGGTCTGCGGCTCCTGCGCCAGCCGCTGCTGCCAGCGCGCGGCCCATTCGTCGAACCCTGTGGGATCCTCGAACAGGGCGCGGACCTCGCCGAGATCGCCGCTGCCCGCGGCGTCGCTGAGGCGGCGGAAGGTGAGGGTGAAATCGGCTTTGGCCGCCGCCATGGTGTCGAACAGGGCCTGGGCCAGCGGCTGGTCGCCCTCGCGCTGAGAGAACAGGCCGAGCTTGCGGCGCAGGCCCGTCTGGTGCGCCTCGGTGAACTGAGCCGCAAAACCGTCGAGCGCGGCCTCGGCCTGCTTGATCGTCTCGTCCTTGTCGTCGCCGAACAGCGGCAGCAGGCATTCGGCCAGCCGGGTCAGGTTCCACAGCGCGATGCGCGGCTGGTTGGCGAAGGCGTAGCGGCCGAACTCGTCGATCGAGGAGAACACCTGCTTCGGATCATACGCGTCCATGAAGGCGCAGGGGCCGTAATCGATGGTCTCGCCGGAGACGGAGGTGTTGTCGGTGTTCATGACGCCGTGGATGAACCCGACCAGCAGCCAGTCGGCGATCAGCTTCGCCTGGCGCGAGATCACGGCGTCGAGCAGGGCGTGATACGGCCGCTCGGTGCCGGCGAGATCCGGATAGTGCCGGCCGATGACGTGGTCGGCGAGCCGGCGCACCGCCTCGGTGTCCTGGCGCGCGGCGAAATACTGGAACGTGCCGACGCGGATGTGGCTGGTGGCGACCCGCGTCAGCACGGCGCCGGGCAGGGCGATGCCGCGATTGACCTGCTCGCCGGTGACCACCGCCGCCAGTGACCTTGTGGTCGGGATGCCCAGCGCGGCCATCGCCTCGCTGACGATGTATTCGCGCAGCACCGGCCCGAGCGCCGCCCGGCCGTCGCCGCGGCGCGAGAACGGGGTCGGGCCGGAGCCCTTGAGCTGGATGTCCCGGCGGACGCCGTTGCGGTCGACGACCTCGCCCAGCAGCACCGCCCGGCCGTCGCCGAGCTGCGGCACGAAATGCCCGAACTGGTGGCCGGCATAGGCCATCGCGATCGGCTCGGCTCCATCAGGCACGGTCTTGCCGGCCAGGATCGCGGCGCCCTCCGGCGTCTCCAGCTCCGCCGGGTTCAGCCCGAGATCCTCGGCCAGCGGCCGGTTGAGCTTGATCAGCCGCGGCGCGGCGACGGGGGTCGGCGCCACCCGGGCAAAGAAATTGTCGGGCAGCGCGGCGTAGGAGTTCTGGAAGGGGAAATGCACGGTCATACCTCCCAAGATAAGCGCGAGAACGCCGCTTTTCGAGCCCAAACGACGGCCAGATGAGCGTTTCAGCGCCAGCTCAATTCGGCGGCAGCGCCGGTGGTTGCAATCGCGGCCCAGGCTTCCAGCCTCTTGGCCGGAAAAGCCGTTCCTGCGGTTGCCGCGCCGGGGCGGCTCGGCTAAACCCTGCGCGCATTCGGCCATGCGCCTTCGCGGCTGCGCCGATTCCCTCTTCCTCACGCCGACCATTCAGGACGACCATGCATCGCTACCGGACCCATACCTGCGGCGCGCTCCGCGACAGCAACATCGGAGAGACGGTCCGGCTGTCCGGCTGGTGCCATCGCATCCGCGACCATGGCGGCGTGCTGTTCGTCGATCTGCGCGACCATTACGGCATCACCCAATGCGTGGTCGATCCCGACTCCAAGGCGTTCGGCCTCGCCGAGAAGCTGCGCTCGGAGTGGGTCGTGCGCATGGAAGGCAAGGTCCGCCGCCGCCCCGAGGGCACCGAGAACGCCGAGCTGCCGACCGGCCAGGTCGAGCTCTACGTCGCCGACATCGAGGTTCTCGGCCCCGCGGCCGAGCTGCCGCTGCCGGTGTTCGGCGAGCAGGACTACCCCGAGGACATCCGGCTGAAGTATCGCTTTCTCGACCTGCGCCGCGACAGGCTGCACCAGAACATCATGACCCGCGGCGCGATCATCGATTCGATGCGCCGGCGGATGAAGGAGCAGGGCTTCTTCGAATTCCAGACGCCGATCCTGACCGCGTCCTCGCCGGAGGGTGCGCGCGACTTCCTGGTGCCCTCGCGCATCCATCCCGGCAAGTTCTACGCGCTGCCGCAGGCGCCGCAGCAGTACAAGCAGCTCTTGATGATGTCGGGCTTCGACCGCTACTTCCAGATCGCGCCGTGCTTCCGCGACGAGGACCCGCGCGCCGACCGCCTGCCCGGCGAGTTCTATCAGCTCGACGTCGAGATGAGCTTCGTCGAGCAGGAGGACGTGTTCGCGGCGATGGAGCCGGTCATCACCGGCGTGTTCGAGGATTTCGCCAAGGGCAAGCCGGTCACCAAGGGCTGGCCGCGCATCCCGTTTGCGGAAGCGCTGCGCAAATACGGCACCGACAAGCCGGACCTGCGCAATCCGCTCGAGATGCAGGACGTCTCCGAGCACTTCCGCGGCTCCGGCTTCAAGGTGTTCGCGCGCATGCTCGAGGACCCGAAGAATCAGGTCTGGGCAATCCCGGCGCCTAGTGGCGGCAGCCGTGCGTTCTGCGACCGCATGAACTCCTGGGCGCAGGGCGAAGGCCAGCCCGGCCTCGGCTACATCATGTGGCGCGAGGGCGGCGAGGGCGCCGGTCCCCTGGCCAACAACATCGGCCCGGAGCGGACGGCTGCGATCCGCAGCCAGCTCGGCACCAAGGAGGGCGATGCCGCCTTCTTCGTCGCCGGCGACCCCGACAAGTTCTGGAAGTTCGCAGGCCTTGCCCGCACCAAGGTCGGTGAGGAGCTGAACCTGATCGACAAGGACCGCTTCGCGCTGGCCTGGATCGTCGACTTCCCGATGTACGAGTACAACGAGGACGACAAGAAGGTCGACTTCTCGCACAACCCGTTCTCGATGCCGCAGGGCGGCCTGGACGCGCTGACGACCAAGGACCCGCTGACCATCAAGGCGTTCCAGTACGACATCGCCTGCAACGGCTACGAGATCGCCTCCGGCGGCATCCGCAACCACAAGCCGGAAGCGATGGTGAAGGCGTTCGAGATCGCGGGCTATGGCGAGCAGGAGGTGGTCGACCGCTTCGGCGGCATGTACCGCGCCTTCCAGTACGGCGCCCCGCCACATGGCGGCATGGCCGCCGGCGTCGACCGCATCGTGATGCTGCTGTGTGGCACAACCAATCTGCGCGAGATCTCGCTGTTCCCGATGAACCAGCAGGCCATGGACCTGCTGATGGGCGCGCCGTCGGAAGCCACCACCAAGCAGCTCCGCGAGCTGCACATCAAGACCAACCTGCCGGCCAAGTAGGTCGGCACGGCACGATCAGCGCTTCAACGGCGTCATTGCGAGCGCAGCGAAGTCATCCAGGGCGGCAAGCGCGCCCCTGGATGGCTTCGTCGCTTCGCTCTTCGCAATGACGGGCGCGCTGAGTACGGTACTCACGCGCTTCCGCGTCCCGGCAGCATCCGCGTCAGCACGCCGTCGCGGCGGACGAGGTGATGAAACAGCGCAGCGGCGATATGCAGGCCGACCACGACCCAGGCGATCCACTTGCCGACGAAATGGTGGATCGCATCGACCGGCGGCTCGAAGGCCTCCCACGACACCCCCCAGCGCGTCTCGATCCAGCCGAACAGCGCGGTCTCACGGAAGCTCGGGACCGCGAACGCTCCGAACTCCGTCGGGGCATCGGTGCCGATATAGCCGGTCAGCGGCATCAGGATCAGCAGGGCGTAGAGCCCCAAATGCGCGGCGTGCGCGAGCCATGCCTCGGCATGCGATGCGTGCGGCTGATCGGGCTGCACGTTGACGAGCCGCCACAGCAGGCGCGGCACGACGGAGACGCCGACGAAGATGCCGAGCACCCAATGGACATTGAGGACCGGGAGCACCTCCGGGGCCGTGTCGTCCATGAACCAGATGACGTAGTACACGACGGCATAGGCCGCGATGAAGGCCGCCGCGCTGGTCCAATGGAAGAACTTCGCGATCGCGCCGAACTCCATCTTGGTATTCTTCCACGGCATCACGGATCCCCTCGCACTCACGGCGCACCGGCAGCCGCGATCTGCTGCTATCGTCAGAGCGTCCGCTGGGCCAGAGGCTTGCGCGCGCGCCAAGCGGTCGCTCCCGTCAAATTCGTCTCACCTTGTCGTTATCGATGCCGAACTGCGGCAAGCCGTCGCTGGTCGTGTCGCGGGGGGCGCTGTGTCGGACGCAAGATGACCCAGCCTTGAAAGCGTCGCTCTGCATTTGATCTACTCGCGTTAACGCCGGTTAAGACTGCGAACAACTTCATCGTGGCGTCCGATCGCGTCCAGGCCGGGCCCGATACATCACAGGCGCCGCATCGGCAGCATCGGCGGGACGGCGAGGCCGGCCGCCGCGCACCTCGGCAAACCGTTGATTCTCAGAACTAATCGAGCATGCGGGTTGTTAGTCCGGCACCTTGCATGACGTCGCTCGAAACGTGGTGGCGCGATGTCGCGTGCGGCAAGTTCCAGGAGCCGGCGATCGGACGAATGGATGTTGCGGTGTCATGCAACCTGTCCTTAATACGATGCCTGTCTGACTCACGTAGTGAACATAGCCAACCAATCAGAAGAAAACGGATAGCTCAAAAATGACCGTTCGCTGGTGTGCGCTCCTTCTCGGAGTCTGCTTCTTCGCATCTTCCGCTTCCGCTGCCCCCATTTCCCCCGATGTCGTTCGTGATCTCGCCTCCCGCGTCGGGCCGGTCGTCGGTCAGGCCGCGACCTGCCGCGAGATTGCCCAGGGGCGCGTCCAGACCATCATCGATCAGTTCAGCGAGGTGATCCGTCAGGGCTCGTCCAACAGCGGCGAGCGCGATGGGCTCATCCGCAGCTTCAACAGCTACATCGCCGAGGGCCGCGGCCGGGTCGCGTCCTCGCAGGTGAATTGTCTCACGGCGGAACGTCAGTTGACCGAGCTCGAGCGATCCCTCAGCCAGCAGCAGTCCGCAGCTCCCACGCTGTCCTTTGCGCTGGCGCCCACGACCGCAGCCGCCGCGACGCAGCCCACCGCCAATCTGCCGCCACCGCTTCCGCATGGCGTCAGCGATTCCGAGATCCGCTTCGGCACCGTCATTCCGTTCTCAGGGGTCCGCAAAGAGTCGGCGCGGCAGATGAAGCTCGGCATCGAGACGGCGTTCGCCCGCGCCAATGATGCCGGCGGCATCAATGGCCGCAAGCTGCGGCTGGTCGCTGCCGACGATGGCTATGATCCCACGCGGACGCTCGGCGCCATGACCCAGCTGTACGAGAAGGACCAGGTCTTCGGCTTCATCGGCAACATGGGCACGGCCAACAATGCGGTCGCGATTCCTTACGCGCTGGAGCGCCGCGCGCTGTTCTTTGCGCCCTATAGCGGCTCCGCCGTCGTGCGCCGCGATCCGCCGGACCGCTACGTCTTCAACTATCGTGCCAGCTACGCGGAGGAGACCGCCGCGATCGTGCGCTATCTGATGAAGGTCAAGCGCATTCCGGCGAAGCAGATTGCGGTGTTCGCGCAGAACGATGCGTATGGCGACGACGGCGCCAACGGCGTCGCCAAGGCCTTCCGCGCGCTCGGCATCACCGATCCGATCATCCGCTACGGCTTTCCGCGCGGCTCGCTGGACGTCGACGAGGCCGTCAGCAAGCTGAAGGCGCAGACCAAGCCCGCGATCAAGGCCGTGATCATGATCGCGACCGACCGCGCGGCGGCGAAGTTCATCGAGAAGACCCACGAGGCGGTGCCGGGATTGATCTATGCCAACATCTCGGCGGTCGGATCGTCGTCGCTGGCCGCCGAGCTGAAGCTGCTCGGCAGCAAATACACCAACGGCGTCATCGTCACGCAGGGCGTTCCCTCGGTCGCGGGCTATTCGAGCCTCGTGCTCGACTACAAGACCGCACTGGCCAAGTACTTCCCCGGCGAAGCGCCTGACTACACCTCGCTGGAGGGCTTCATCTCGGCGAGCATCCTGATCCAGGCACTGAAGCAGACGACTCCGCTGGACACCGAGCGGCTGGTCGATACGCTGGAGTCGATGCAGAGCATCGATCTCGGCCTCGGCAGCAAGCTCTCCTTCGGACGCGCCGAGCACCAGGCCTCGCACAAGATCTGGGGCACCGCGCTCGACGAGACCGGCACCTACCAGGCGATCGAGCTGGAGTAGGAGCGGAGTAACCGCGGCGGGCCGGCTGCGCCATCGGTGGCGCTACCGGCCCGCGGCTCGTCAACGGAGCCGCCAAGTGCGCCGATCTCCAGTGCTCACGCGCTGCGTGTTCGCGTGCGTCCCGTCGCAAGCATTGTGCCGAAAACCGCGTCCCAGAGACCCGTGACGACGCCGAAATTGCCGGGCACCGGGTCGCGATGATGACGCAGATGGCGCAGCCGGCAGCTACGGAGCCACGCATGAAACGGCGACTGGCCGGTGAGCTGCCAGTGATGCACGGCATCGTGGACCAGGAGATACAAGACGTAGCCGGCGATCAGGCCGGCAGTCGCCCCGCTCGCGGTCTGGAGGTCTGAAAAGCGGGCGATCAGCGCGAAGAATGACACGAAGATGACGACGCTCACCCAGCTTGGCGCGCCAATGAGATCGCTCGGATAGGCATGATGCCGTCCGTTCAGGTGCTTGAGCACGGCGACCTTGTGATACAGGAACCGGTGCACCAGATACTCGGCAAACGTCCACAGCACGGCTCCGCCCAGTGCTGCCAACAGCCAGCGCCGATGCGCGTCGAAGCCGCTGCTCGCAAGATCGGACAGCAGAAGTCCGGCGAACACGAGCGGGTAGATGAAGAACTCGGCGTAGTAACTGAGCTTGCTTTGGTTCACGTCGGTCCCGCCCGCAAAATGACGACCATCGCCGTGGCGCCTCCCCGAGGAGGCCCGCCAGGGTGAGGCTCCGCCGAATCAACCTCGTTGGAGAGTCGGCCGGCGGTATTGGGTAGCGTAGATATGCGGCACGCGCGTGAATGCATGAATCCGGGCATTGACCGGTCGCGTCGGAATCCGGGTCCAGGTCGACGGAGCGGTCGCCCCACGTGAATCCCGGCCGCCCCGGCGCCGACAAGGATCGGCAACCGGCAGCGCAGCGGCTGGCCGGAGTTTCAGCTCGCGCGGCGCGCGAACAACAGCGCGCCGCCGAGCCCGCACATGACCGCACCCGATGTCTGCCGCATCCGCGTGACGAGGCTCGGGCGGCTGACCAGGCCGTGTCGTGCTCTGGCGGCCCAGACCGTCACGACCAGGTCGACGCTGGTGTTGAGCGCGACCGAGATCAGGCCGAGCACGATGAACTGCGCCGCGATGTGGCCGGCGGGATCGACGAATTGCGGGATGAAGGCGAGGAAGAACGCCGCCGTCTTCGGGTTCAGCGCTTCGACGATGATGCCCTCGCGAAACGCACGCCGGCTGCCTGTCGTCGCCACCTCGGCTGGCGCCGCGACGCGCGCCTCCCGCCAAGTCTTGATCCCGAGCCAGATCAGATAGAGCGCGCCCGCGATCTTCAGCACCGTGAACGCCTCCGCGCTCGCCATCACCAGCGCCGAGAGCCCGACCGCGCCGGCGACGACGTGCACCAGACCGCCGAGCCCAAGCCCCACACTGGAGGCTAGCCCCTCGCTCCGCCCGCCGGCCAGCGTGCGCGCCACGATGTAGAAGATGCCCGGCCCCGGCGTTAGCGCGACGACCAGGGCGGCGGAAAGGAACAGGAGGAGGGTGGGGAGATCGGGCATGGGACTCATCACGTTGGATATTGCCGGCTAAGTCGCGGTAACCCGCGCCGCCTGACGCCAAATCAAGCGATAGCGAAAGATCAAGGACATCTCAACGGGCGCCCATTTCGGGCGCATGCTATGGTGGTTCATGCGGATCATCGCCGGAGCACGTTGCGGGACTTCGCGGACGGACGCCGGGGTCACAAGGATCACGCGGCGCTCAAAGCAGCACTGGACGCGTGGTTTGACGAAGTCAGGAACGCTCGTTGGACAAGCACGGTCGACATCAAATGCGGCTATGCAACGGCCAGTGTCGTTTCCCCGGATCGGATCGTGTTCAACATCAAGGGAAACGTCGACCGGCTCGTCGTTGCCGTGGATTTCGAAAAGCGCATCGTGTGGATCAAGTGGGTCGGCACGCATCGCGACTACGACAAGATTGACGTGAAAGAGGTTAGACATGGCGAGTGACATCAAGCCGATCCGGACGAAACGGGACTACGTGGCGGCGCTTGGCGAGGTCGAGCGGCTTTGAGGCGCCAAGTCCGGTACGCCGGACGGCGATCGTCTGGATGTGCTCGCAACCCTGATCGAAGTCTATGAGGTTGAGCATTCCCCGATGGATCCACCCGATCCGATCGAGGCCATCAAGTTCCGGATGGAACAGCGGGGGCTGTCCCGAAAGGATCTCGAGCAGATCATCGGGACACGGACACGAATCGCCGAGGTCCTCACTCGAAAGAGCGGGCTTTCGATTGCCATGATCCGACGACTGCGCGAACGGCTTGGTATCTCCGCAGAGGTTCTGATCCATCCAAGCCGGAAACGGGCCGCTTCAGCGTAACTCATAGCTGCCGCGCGTTGATCGTTGCGGAGGAGGAGGCAGCTTCAGTCCTGATTGCGGATCTCTTAGCGACGCTCGCGTGTATCCCCGGCGACAGCGGCCGATCGTCGTTCGAGCCGGAGGGCGTACGCGGACCCAGGGCCCGCTTCGTCGGCATCTTCTACGTCGTGGCGCGCGCCAGCCTTTGCGTCGTCTCGGGGCGGAACTCAGCTTGTGATGCGCAGCACCAACCGTCGATAGCAACAACGACCCTTAGCTGGTGTCGGTTGTGGTTGCGAGCGCAGCTACGCGAGAGGTTAGATCGAATCGGGGGACTACTACGCGTTGTCCTCATCGTCGTCATCTTCTTCATCGTCGTCCGACTGCACCGCCATTGTCTCGATGTATCTGTGCCGCACATCGCGCAACGACTGTTTGCTGCTCTGATCAGTCAAGAAGAACCACCATCCGCCCATCTTCCTCCCAGATATAGATGTGGCGGCTTCATTGGGGGTGTCGTAAAGTTTTCCATCGACATCAATTTTTCCGTCACTGAGTAGAGTTGCTGTGACGTGGCTATATTTCTTCCTTCGGGGAAATAGAGCCATGCCGATCTGAAGCATACCTGCGTTTAGCAAGTCGACGAGTTCGACCGTTCTGAAAGTTTTTGGCTTATCAGGAGCAAATTCCGATTTGTAGTTGGCCGGAACAGGCCAAATTTCCTGTATCAGGCTGACGAGGTGCTCACTACGTTGGCGGATGGAATCTTCGGTCCATCCGTGTTCCGAGATCCTTAAGAGTTCACGATTTATGAACAGTACGTCATGAGCTTCGAGTCCCTCCCGCTTGCCGCCCGGTCCGATCCACGGTCCGTTGGAGACCTTCGAGTTGAGCTTTCCTGTGAGGAGAGTTAGGTTTCCTAAGGTATGTATAATCCGGTCGCGGTCCACATCACGGGCTGTCTCGGAGAGAGGCCAATTTGGCTGCCACTTGCGCGGCATGACGTGTTCAATCGCTAGCTTTCCTCGAGAGACTCTTTCATTGCCTAGACCCTGCTTGCCGTACTTCCAACCGCGCAAGTAGTCTTCTATGCCCTCTAGGACCATGCGTAGCCGTCCGCGCCCGAGACGGCGGTACGCTTGCATCTGAGGTAGCTCTTGCGCCAGTTCAGCGTTGTCGGGCCAGTATCGACTCGCGCTTTGTTGGTTTGTTAGGAAAGCCTCTACAATGTCTCCTGCAAGGGAGCGATCTGAATTGGCAAGACGGGAAATTATCTCTGCGATAGCTTGACTGTACGATTTCGTGGTAGCACGCACGAGCATCCGTCGAACCATCCAGCTTTCGATTACATCCAGGCACTTTGACAATTGAAAGGCGGGAATCTCCGCCTGCTCTGTGTCAAGGAGTTGGATCATGAGTGGCTTTACAACTTCGCTTTCCAGAATGCTCGTACGATAAGCAAAAAGATCAATTCGACTCGGGGAAGCATTGTTGGATTGAGCGGCTGTTATGAAGGTGCGGTAGTTGCCAGCCGCATGGTGTATCTGTTTCAGCAGTGCTTCCATTTTGAAGTTCGATTCGTCGTCAGCAAACCTCTTAAACCTGTCAAAGACTTCTCGGGCGACGACCTCCTCTCCGGTTTTTGCTACTAGCCAATGGTTCAGGAACAGTGCAGAGCGAGGATATCGCAATCTCCCAACGCTTATTTCCGTTTCCCAAAAGCCTGTCTCGAACTCCTTCCAATATCTTTGATAGGCAAGCTCTACATCGGCGCCGTCTTCCTGCAATCGTTGGAAAATGAAATTCTTAATTAGATCTGCGGCCGAAAGCTGCGCACCTCTCGCATTTAGCGTCTCGAATATTTCCTGGGCGTTTTCGTTGGCAGTTAGGTCAATTACGACGATCTGGAGCGATTCCCGTGCTGCGGTCTCTATTGCGATCGCCCGCTTCTGAGTCTCGCTTGGGTCGCTCGACCTTAGCCAAGTCTCGGCCTGCTCACAAAAATAGCGGTGCGCTTCCGCGATTCGCTCGCCGCGTAGCCCGTCTCCGTACAAAGTTTGCTGATTTTCGTTGTTCATCACGTGATAGAAGGCGGGGCGGTCGCGATTTGTTGGCCACACCTTAAACCTGTCTTCTGGTGCTGAGCAGAAGGGCTCCGCGTTCCGAACTAACGCTTCAATCCGCTTTGATGATTGAATTGCCTGCGCGGCAGCAAGTTGGGATGCAAGTGCGTCCAGCAATAGCTGGAGGGTTGTTAAACGTTGCTGGCCATCGATGATGGTGCGCTCTTGCATTAGGCCGGTCTGTCTCGGAACTTGCTGCAATACTACCGCACCCAAGAAATGTGGCTGGGGCTTTTCGCCAGGAGTCTTCATCAAGCGGTTTGCTATGCGGGTAAGGTCTTCCCAAAGGGGCTCCCATTGATTCTCTTCATTCCAAACGTATGGTCTCTGAAACAAAGGCACCACAAGCCTTTGAGGTTGCATGAAAATCAATTGAGGCGTCCGAACTTGGGTTTCCATTGTTGGTTCCTGCATTTAGTCAACTTAGGCTAGAAGTTTGTCCGGACGATTTCAATGCGTCACGGGAAAATGTAGGTCATAGATCAAGCGGGGTGCGAATAGCCGATACAGATGCGGTGCGCGCGCGGTACCCGTCAACGGTGTGGTGACAGGCAGGCTTCGTTGTCCCCGACGGGCAATCCCCGCAATCCCGCTATGCGCAATCTGCCCGTCGTGTTAGTTTGTCGCAATTAGGCCCCTTGCACCGTCGGGCAAATCACCTCCACATTTCCGGCCATCCCGCCTCGATGAAGAGGGACGGTTCGCGGTCGTCACGAGGCGTGAGGCGGGGAGGCGGTGGCTGCATCGTGTTGCAACGTGCTGATAGCGCGTGGACGAACGGCGCGGTGCAGGCGGTCAAGTCGTGTGGTCCTGACATCCCGATGCTGGTGTCAAGTTCGCGAGGATGCCTCCCGGCATCGCGCGGATGACGGGGGCAAACAAGCCGGTCCCCGAGGAGAGCGCGAAGCAGCCGAAAAGCCCATCGCGCAGGGAATGCCGGATGACCGGCAGCACCTGTGGTACCTGCCGCCTGCATTTTTTTCGCAGGCGGGCCATGGGTTGCGGCCAGCACCCGGCATTCCCTGCGCCCTCTTCGTCGAAGGAGGGTGAACGAGAGCAGCCAAACTCGGGCACGGCGTGCCGCGAGAACAAGTTTGCATGATCGGACCATCGTCCTTGCGAGCGCAGCGAAGCCATCGGGAATCTTGCAATCGGGAATCTCTCAGCGGGACGGCTCCGATCGTCTTGTCGGCTCGCAGGAACGCGGACGAAGCCTCGAACCATCGCCATCCACCCGTGAAGATGGGGCCCTGCGTTCGCAAGGACGACAGCGGAAGCCTCAGGGGCTGCGTGCCGATCCGCATCCTTGCGAGCATGTCAGCCATCCGACGTCTCGCCGAGACGCGATCAGATGCCGAGCGCCTGCATCGCCGCGGCGATGTCGCCGGTCGAGCGCACCAGCACGGCCTGCAGCCTGCTGGCGCGGGCCCCCTCGATGTTTTCAGCGAGGTCGTCGAAGAACACGATGCGCCCGGCGGGGACGCCGATCGCCTGCACCACGTGCTCATACGCCGCGGCATCGGGTTTGCGCAGGCCGATCGACGACGACAGGAAGATCTCGCGGAAATGGCCGAGCAGCCCGGCATAGCGCGGCGAGAAGTGATCGATGTGCGGCTGGTTGGTATTGGAGAAGGCATAGAGCGGAAGCGCGTCCGCGGCGCGGGCAAGCAAGGGGGCGATGCCGGGCATCGGGCCGACGAAGATCGCGTTCCAGCCGTCGAGAAACTGCGCATCGGTGATGTCGATGCCGAGCTGGCGGCGCAGATGGGCGAAGAAGGCGGCATCCGACACGGTGCCGCGCTCATGACCCTGATAGATCTCGTCGCGCACGAAGCGCTGCGCAATGTGCTCCGGCGCGCAGCCCGCATGCGCGGCCCAGCGCGATACGACCTGGACGAAATCGATGTCGATCACGACGCGGCCAAGATCGAACAGCAGCGCGTCGGCGGCACCAGGGCGGAGATCGGAGGGAAGCATCGCGACGCGCGTCTTTGCCGGAGAGAAAGCCGAAGCAGGGCCTCGTCAATAGCGGTAGGGCTCGATGTCGGCCAGCGGAAACGCGCTGAACACCCCGGGCATGGTGGTGGCAGTTGCCGGATGCAGATAGGACGCGTTCAGCTCGGCGAAGGAGGTGACGCCGAGCAGGCCGAGCGCGCGAATGACCTCGTCCTCCAGCAGCTCCAACATGCGCAGAATGCCGTCCTCGCCGGCGGCGGCCAGCGCCCAGCATTGCAGGCGGCCGATGCCGACCATGTCCGCGCCCGAGGCGATCGCCTTGACGATGTCGGTGCCGCGGCAGAAGCCGCCGTCGACCATGATTCTGGCACGGCCCTTCACCGCCGCGACGATCTCCGGCAGCACGTGCATCGCGCCGCGGCCATGGTCGAGCTGGCGGCCGCCATGGTTGGAGACGTAGATCCAGTCGACGCCATGATCGAGCGCGATCTTTGCGTCCTCGGCGGTGGCGATGCCCTTGATGATCAGAGGCAGCTTGAACTTGTCCTTGATCAGCTTCACGGTGTGCCAGCTCAGCGCCTTCTGGTGATCGCCGCCGGTGGCGCGCAGCCTGCTCTCGCGGACATATCGCTTGGCGATGTCGCGCTCGCGCCGGCTGTAATGGGCGGTGTCGACGGTCAGGCAGAACGCGGTGTAGCGGTTCGCCACGGCGCGGCTCACATAATCCTCGACGAAGGCGTCGTCACCGCGGACATAGAGCTGGAAGATGCGCAGCGCGTCCGGCGCGGCCTCGGCCGTCATCTCCAGCCCGGGTTCCGACACCGAGCTCAGCATGTGCGCAGCTCCGAACCGGCCGGCGCCGCGCGCCACGGCGGCTGCGCCCGTGGGATCGAAGATCTCGAGCGCACCGACCGGGGCAAGCACGACGGGCAGGCGCAGCCTGCGCCCGAGCACCTCGACCGAGGCGTCGACCCGCGAGACGTCGCGCAGCACCCGCGGGCGGAACGCGATCTCGTCCAGCGCCATTCGGTTCCGGCGCAGCGTGGTCTCGGTCTCGGCGCCGCCGATGATGTAGTCCCAGGCGTTCTGGTTGAGCTGCGTTCGTGCCTTGCGGATGAACTCGTGAAGGTTCTGGAACTTCTCGTCGCTGGCGCCGAGTTCGACGTTGCGCCAGCCCGCTTCGATCGGGGTCTGTTGATTCATGCCTGCCTCCCAGCAAAGATTATCATTTGTTATCCAACATCGCCCATCGGACGGGCCATACGCAAGCCATTCCGAACTGCGGCTGGCGGCGCGCGTCACGCCTGCGCATCGATTCGCCGCTGCGGACACGGCTCGTCGAGTTGTGATCGGGCGGCGACCGTGAAAGACCGGATAATCACCGTCGGGGGATGATGCCGGCGTGATCGCGATCTTGATTTCGGCCGGGGAGCGTCCATTTCGGTTGACAACGCCACGGCCCCTGGCGGCACTCTGGTGGAATGTTCCGGGCCGGATATCGGCCTTGAAGAAACCGGAAATGTGGTGTGAGTTCGTAGGCCAATCCTGCCGGCGTTGCGTTCGGACCATGTGATCTGCCGGCCACCAAGCAAACCCTCGGGAAGCAAAGCAATGCGGAAAAACTGGCTGTTCCTGGCAGGCACGATGACCGGCGTCTGTCTGACCCTGATGGTCGCAGGCCCCGAGGGTGCGCAACTCGTCGCACGGGCGAAGGCCGCCGCCGGAATGGCCGACACCTATTCGCAGCTCAATCTGTTCGGCGCGGTGTTCGAGCGTGTTCGTGCCGACTATGTCGAGAAGCCGAACGATCCTGCGCTGATCGAGGGCGCCATCAACGGCATGGTGTCCTCGCTCGATCCGCATTCGCGCTACATGAACGACAAGTCCTGGCGCGACATGCAGGAGACCACGACCGGCGAGTTCGGCGGCCTGGGCATCGAGGTCACCATGGAGGACGGGCTCGTCAAGGTCGTCGCGCCGATCGACGACACACCGGCCTCGAAGGCCGGCATCCTCTCCGGCGACCTTATCGCCAAGATCGACGGCGACAGCGTTCAGGGCCTGACGCTCGAGCAGGCGGTCGCCAAGATGAAGGGCGGCGTCAACACCAAGACCAAGCTCACCATCATCCGCAAGGGCAAGGACGCGCCGCTCGACGTCACGCTGACGCGCGAGATCATCCGCGTGCGGCCGGTGCGCTATCACACCGAGGGCGGCGATATCGGCTACATCCGCATCACCTCGTTCAACGAGCAGACCACCGAGAGCCTGCGCAAGGCGGTCGCCAGCATCTCCAGGGAGATTCCGCAGGAGAAGCTCGCGGGCTTCGTGGTCGATCTGCGCAACAATCCGGGCGGCCTGCTCGACCAGGCGGTGTCGGTGTCCAGCACGTTCCTGCCGCGAGGCGAGGTGGTGTCCACCCGCGGCCGCAATCCCGAGGAGACGCAGCGCTTCACGGCGCGCGGCGGCGATCTCACCAAGGGCAAGCCGCTCGTGGTGCTGATCAACGGCGGATCGGCGTCCGCGTCGGAGATCGTGGCGGGCGCGTTGCATGATCACAAGCGCGCGACGCTGGTCGGCACGCGCTCGTTCGGCAAGGGCTCGGTTCAGACGATCATTCCGCTCGGTGCCGGCAATGGTGCGCTGGCGCTGACCACGGCGCGCTACTACACGCCGTCCGGTCGCTCGATCCAGGCGCAGGGCATCGCGCCGGACATCGAGGTCAAGCAGGACGTTCCGGACGAGTTGAAGGATCGTGCCGACCTCAAGGGCGAGGCGGGAATGCGCGGCCATCTGTCGGCTGCCGACGGCACCGAGCAGACCGGCTCGCAGTCCTACGTTCCGCCGGACGAGAAGGACGACAAGGCCTTGCACGCGGCCTTCAACGTGCTGCGCGGCGTCACCGTGAATGCGGACGTCCGGGCCAAGGCAGCGGTGCCGAATTGAGATGAAGGGCAGGGCGCGAGGGATCTCGCGCCTGCTCCGCTCTCACACCGACGGGGCGGCTTTGCAGCCGTCCCGTCGTGGTTTTCGACCAGTGTGCACGGGCGGACATGGCCATGTCCGCCGCTCGAGATATTTCCGCGGCGAGGGCCGCCTGCAAGCGTCCGGCGTGGCGACCTGAAGACAGGGTTTGAAAACGGCTTGCGGAAAAGGACCAGATTGCAGCGGTTTTTAGCGGTTGAAAGCCTGTCCGTCAGGCCGCATCGGAGCGCGGGCGACGGCCGGTCGACCCGTTCCGGCCATGGGCGCGATGCGCCTCGAACAGGCCTCGGACGTCGGCTGCGGGCTTCGGGGGGCTGAACAGGTAGCCCTGCATCTCCGAGCAGCCGAGCCGCTTCAGCACCTGGCGCTGCGCCTCGGTCTCGACGCCTTCCGCCGTCGTGGACATCTTGCGGATCGCGGCGATGTTGACGACGGCCTGGACGATCGCGGCGGAGCCTTCGCTCTCCGTGATGTCCTTGACGAAGCAGCGATCGATCTTGATCTTGTCGAACGGGATCCGTTGCAGATAGCTCAGGCTGGAATAGCCCGTGCCGAAATCGTCGAGCGCGATGCGGACGCCGAGCGCGCGCAGCTCGTGCAGGGTGTCGAGCGCATCGTCGTCGCGAATGAGCACGGCCTCGGTGATCTCCAGCTCCAGCCGGCGCGGCGACAGGCCGGAGGCCGCGAGCGCCTTGGCAACCTTGAGCGCGAGCGTGCCGCTCTTGAACTGCACCGGCGAGACGTTGACCGCGAGCCGGATGTCATCCGGCCATGTCGCAGCCTCGGTGCAGGCGACGTTGAGAACGCGCTCGCCGAGCTGGTTGATGAGGCCGGTGTCCTCGGCGATCGGGATGAACTCGGCGGGCGAGACGTAGCCGCGGGTCGGGTGCCTCCAGCGCACCAGCGCCTCGCAGCCGACGATGCGGTCGTCCTGCAGGCTGAGGCAGGGTTGGTAGTAGACCTCGAGCTGGTCGTCGACCATTGCCTGGCGCAGGTCAACCTCGAGCTGATGGCGGGCCTTGACCTGGGCGTCCATCTCCGGCTCGAAGAAGCGCCACGTGCGACGTCCTGCAGCCTTGGCGGCGTACATCGCCAGATCGGCGTTCTTCATGATCTGGTCGATGTCGGTGCCGTGCTGCGGAATCAGCGCCACGCCGATCGAGGCGTCTGCGGTCAATTGGTGGCCGAGGCAGTCGCGCGGGGCGCGGATGGCGGCCAGCATCTCGTCGATCAGGCAGCTGACGTCCTCGCGGCTCTTGATCGTGGTCTGCACCACCGCGAACTCGTCGCCGCCCAGACGCGCGACGAAGCCGGCTGTCCCGACACAGGCCTGCAGGCTTCTTGCAACCGACTTCAACAGTTCGTCGCCGATCAGGTGGCCCAGCGAGTCGTTGACCCCCTTGAACTCGTCGATGTCGATGTAGTGCAGCGCCAGCTGCCGGCCGCTCGCCACGCCGGCCATTTCCTGCTTCAGCCGCTCGTGGAACAGGGTGCGGTTGGGCAGATCCGTCAGGGCGTCATAGTGGGCCAGATGCGTGATCTGCTCCTCGGACCGCTTGCGCTCGGTGATGTCCTCGTGGGTTGCAAGCCAGCCGCCGCCCACGATCGGCTCGTTGACGATCTGGATCCAGCGGCCGTCGGTGGTCTCGATGATCTGGGAGGTCTTGCGGCCGATGTTGCGCAACACGGCATCGGCATATTCTGCGTCGTCACCGGCGAGCGAGCCGGATGCCTTGCGGTGGGCGATCAGCTCGCGGAACGTGCAGCCGGGCTTCACGACATCGGCCGACAGGCCGTACATGTCGATGTAGCGCTGATTGCTGATGACCAGGTGCTCCGATGCATCGAACAGCAGCAGACCCTGGGTCATGTTGTTGACGGCCTTGTCGAGGCGTTCCTTCTCCAGCGTCAAGCGGCGGCTCGAGGCCTCGTGATCGCTGATCAGCCGTCGCACGACGACGGTGAGCATGCCGGCGATCAGCAGCACCGAGATCAAGCCGACGGCGATCAGGAACCTCATCTGCTCGCGCCAGTCGGCCAGCGCCGCGGACACGGTGGTCGTCGCGGTGACGATCAGCGGATAGCTCGTCAGCCGGTGCGACGCGCCAATGCGATGCTCGCCGTCGACCGGGCTGCTGAAGATGCCGGTGGTGTTGCCGTCGCCGGCCAGGATCTGGCGGAAGATCGGCGCGTCCTTGTAGTTCTGGCTCAGCATCCCCTCATGGCGAGGATAGCGTGCCAGCAAGACGCCGTCCCGATGCATCATCGAGATCGCAGCGTCCGGTCCGAGCGCGACGGACGCGAAGAAGCGCTCGACGTTGACCGGTTCGAGAGTGCGGCTGATGACCCCGAGGAACTCGCCGTTCGGGGCGGTCAGCTTGAGCGCGATCACGGCAACGTTCGTTCCCGTGACGCGGCTCACGACCGGCTCGATCAGCAATTGCGGCGCCGTCGGGTCAGACTTCAGCCGCTTGAAATAGGTGCGATCAGCGACGTTGACGGGCGGCACCGGCCAAGCGGTTGCCGAATTGATCAGGTTGCCGTCGGAATCGAAGATGCTGACGCCGCCGACATAGGACACCGCGCTCAGCTTGCCCTTCAGCATCGCGTTGACGGCCGCAGTGCCCATCTGCTCCTTGAAGCGGACGCTGGTGTCGATGCGGCTCAGCCGGACGTAGTTGGCGAGATCGCGCTGGATCGCGCCGAGGTCCTCCATCTGCTGATCGAAGTGACGCGCCAGCAGCAGCACGGTGTTTTCCAGCTCGCGCGTCGCGCTGTTCAGCGCGCGCTCCCGAAAGCTGTCGGCCATGATGGTCGCGCCGATCGCGATGGCCGCAATCAGCACGAGGCCTCCGCCAACCAGCCAGCGGATTGGTCCGCCGCGGTCAGCCGAAGCCTTGAGGGCACTTCCTGGACTGGTGTTCGTCGTCATCGGTCCCGAATACGCGTGCAAAGAGCGTTTGAGGATGGACCGCTACAACGTCCCTCCCATAGCAATGGCTACAGGCCCGCAATGGAAGTGAGGTTAGCAAGATGAGTTAGCGAACGATTAATTTGAAGTTGTAATTGGCTTCCTGATACCGTCAGGCGCGATAATGGCCCGACTTGCCGCCGATCTTTTCCGTCAGATGGATGCCTTCGATGCGGACCCCGCGCTCGGCGGCCTTGATCATGTCGTAGATGGTCAGGCAGGCGACGGACACGGCTGTGAGCGCTTCCATCTCTACCCCGGTGGGGCCGGTCACCTTCACGGTCGCCGTAACGATGCAGCCGGGCAGGGCGGCGTCAGGCGTGATATCGACGTTGACCTTGGAGAGCGCCAGAGGGTGGCACAGCGGAATGAGTTCGGAGGTCCGTTTGGCCGCCATGATGCCGGCGATGCGGGCCGTGCCCAGCACATCGCCCTTCTTGGCGTTGCCCGACACGATCAGGTCCAGCGTCGCCGGGCTCATCACCACGCGACCTTCGGCTGTTGCGGTCCGCTCCGTCGCGGCCTTGTCCGACACGTCGACCATGCGCGCTTCGCCGCGGGCGTCGATATGGGTGAGGGACGGCTTGTCGGTCATTTGCAGCTACTCAGCCGCGCTGACGGAGGCGGCATCTCGCGCGAGCAGTGCGCGTGTCGCGGCCGTCACGTCGGCCTGCCGCATCAGGCTCTCGCCGACCAGGAAGGTCTGGATCTGGACGCGTGCCAGACGCGCGAGATCCGCGGGCGTAAAGATGCCGCTCTCGCCGACCAGCAGCCGCTCCTTTGGCACCAGCGGCGCCAAAGCTTCGGAGGTTGCCAGCGTGGTCTCGAAGGTGCGCAGATTGCGGTTGTTGATGCCGATCATCGGCGAGCGCAGCTTCAACGCTCGGTCGAGCTCGGCGCGGTCGTGGATCTCGATCAGCACGTCCATCCCGCTGTAGAGTGCCGCCGCCTCGATGTCTTGCGCCGCGGCGTCATCGAGCGCCGCCATGATGATCAGGATGCAGTCCGCGCCATGCGCCCGGGCCTCGACAACCTGGTAGGTGTCGAACATGAAGTCCTTGCGCAGCACGGGCAGGGCGGTGGCGGCGCGCGCCGCGACCATGAAGTTCAGATGCCCCTGAAAAGACGGGGTATCGGTGAGCACCGACAGGCAGGCTGCGCCACCGGCCTCGTAGGCCTTGGCGAGGGCGGGCGGGTCGAAATCGGCGCGGATCAGGCCCTTCGAGGGCGAGGCCTTCTTCACCTCCGCGATCAGCGCATAGTCGCCCTTGGCGTGCTTGCTCCGGATCGCCGCGACGAAGCCGCGCGGCGGCGACGCGTCACGGGCACGGGCCTCGAGCACCGAGAGTGGGCACGCATGCTTGGCGGCGGCGATCTCCTCGCGCTTATAGGCTTCGATCTTGGCCAGGATATCGGACATGACGCGCTCCGCGAGATCAGCCGTTGGAGACTGCGATCAGCTGCTTCAGCCTCGCCGCGGCGGCGCCGCTGTCGAGGGAGTCCTTGCCGATCGCCACGCCCTCTTTGAGCGACTTGGCGCGGCCGGCAACGATCAGGGCTGCAGCTGCGTTCAACAGGGCAACGTCGCGGTAGGGACTGGGCAGGCCGTCGAGCACGCTCTGCAGCGCCACCGCGTTGGCCGCGGCGTCACCGCCCTTGAGCCCGTCGCTGCCGCACAGGCCGAGCCCGGCTTCCTCGGGCGTGATCTCGAAGGTGCGGATATGGCCGTTCTCGAGCGCCGCCACGAAGGTCGGGCCGGTCAGTGTGATCTCGTCCAGCCCGTCGGAACCGTGCACGACCCAGGCAGCTTCCGAGCCGAGGTTCTTGAGCACCTGTGCCAATGGCTCGACCCATTGCCGCGAGAACACGCCGACCATCTGACGCTTGACGCCGGCGGGGTTGGACAGCGGCCCGAGCAGGTTGAAGATGGTGCGGGTCGCGAGCTCGACGCGGGTCGGGCCGACGTTCTTCATCGCCGGATGATGAGCGGGCGCGAACATGAAGCCGATGCCAGCCTCGCGCACGCAGCGCCCGACCTGGTCCGGCTTCAGGTCGATCTTGACGCCCAGCGCAGCGAGCACGTCGGCTGCGCCCGAGCGCGACGATAGCGCGCGGTTGCCATGCTTGGCGACCGGAATGCCGGCGCCGGCCACGATGAAGGAGGCGCAGGTCGAGACGTTGACCGAGCCGGAGCCGTCACCGCCGGTGCCGACGATGTCGACAGCGGTTGCCGGTGCGTCGACGCGCAGCATCTTCGCCCGCATCACGCTGACGGCGCCGGTGATTTCCTCGACCGTCTCGCCACGAACGCGCAGCGCCATCAGCAGTGCGCCCATCTGCGACGGCGTGGCCTCGCCCGACATCATGCTGTCGAAGGCGGACGCGGCCTGTTCACGGGACAGCGGCGCGCCGGTCGCGACCTTGCCAATGATCGACTTGAGATCGTCCATCACGCGTTTCCTCGCGAGCCGTCACTGATTGCTGCCGCCGCCGACCACCTGGGCCACGGCCGCTTCGTTGATGGTGGTGCCGATATCCTTCTCGAGCTTCAGCACATACGATGTGCCCTGCTCGTCGGCCAGGGCCCGCTGCAACTGCTCCTTCAGCTTCTTGACGTCGTCGGCTGCGAGATCGACCTTCGGCTCGACGATGTCGGTGACCCGGAACACGATCCACTGCCGGCCGCCATCCGCCTCGGTCTGTCCGACGCCGTCCTTGGCCGTGCGGAACGCTGCCGTGATGGCGCCGGTCGGGACGCCGGGCAGGGTTGCATCCCGCTTGAATGCGCTTGCGGTCTCGAGCTTGACGCCGAGCGATGTCGCCTCGTCGACAAGCTTGGCGCCCTCGGTGAGCTTCTTCGCAAGCTCGGTCGCCTTGGCGCGGAGCCGCGCCGCGACCTCGTCGTCGCGCCACTTGGCTGCAACCTGGTCCTTGACCTCGTCGAGGGGGCGGTCGCGCGGCGGAGTGATGCCGAGCACCTCGAACCAGACATAGCCGCCGCGGAACGAGATCGGCTCATTGTCGACGCCGACGTCGCTGTTGAACGCCTGGGACACGACATCGAGGCCAAGCGGAATGTTCGGGACGGGCTGACCATTCGGCTCCTTGCCCGACCGATCCACCGCTTCGATCGTTACGGCATTGAGGCCGAGCTTCTTGGCGGCCTCGGCGACGCTCGAGCCGCCCCCGCGTTCGTCCTCCATCTTGTCGCGGAGCGTGGCGACCTCCGACTTGGCGCGGTCGGCGGCGATCTCCTTCTTGATGTCGGCGGCAACGCTCTCATAGGCCGGCTCCTGGCCGGGCTGGATCGCGCTCACCTTCACCAGCGCCACGTTGAAGGCGCCCTTGACCGGCTGGCTGACCTCGCCGGTCGGCAGCGAGAACGCGGTATCGGCGACCGCGGGGTCGAGGATGGCCGACTTCGTCACCAATCCGAGATCGAGGTCGGCAGGGTTCAGGTTGCGCTCCTTGGCGAGCTCGTCGAACGTGACTTCGCCCGACGCAATCCGCGCCCGAGCCGCCTGCGCCTCTTCCATGCTCGGGAAGGTCATCTGCAGGACCTGACGCTTTTCCGGCGTGCCCATCAGAGCCTTGCGCTGATCGAACAGCTTCCGCGCATCCTCGTCCGAGACGGTGGTCCACTTGCCGATTTCTTCTGGGGTCACCACGACGAACGAAAGCTTGCGATACTCCGGCGCCTTGAACTGCGCCTTGTGCGCGTCGAAATAGGCCGCAAGGACTTCAGGCGCGGGTGCCTCGATGGTGCCGGCCTGCGCCGCGTCGAGCTTGATGTATTCGATCGAGCGCTGCTCGTTCTGAAAGCGGCTCAGCGCATCGAGCATCGTATTCGACGGCTCGAGCCCGGCCGCGATGGTGCCGGTGATCTGCCGACGCAGCGACTGCCGGCGCTGGTCGGCCAGATAGCGCTGCTCGGTAAAGCCGAAATTGCGGATGATGGCCTGGAAGCGCTGGGGATCGAACGCGCCGTTCGGGCCCTTGAAGTTGGGGTCACTGAGGATCACCCGCATTGTCTCGGCATCGGATTGGCCAAGACCGAGCCGGCGGGCCTGCTCGTCGAGCGCAGCTTCCGCGATCGTCTGCTGCAGCACGGAGCGGTCGAGCCCGAACATGCGGGCCTGATCCGTGGTCAACGGACGGCCGATCTGCCGGCCGATCTGCTGCAGCCGGTCGGTATAGATCTGGCGGAACTCGTTGATCGAGATCTCGGTGCGTCCCACGGTTGCAGCCGTCGACTGGCCGAAGCCCTTGAAGATGTCGGCGATGCCCCAGATGCCGAAGCTGACGATCAAAACGCCCATGACCACCGCCATGATGGTCTTGCCGAGCCAGTTTGATGAGGCCTTGCGTAATCCTCGAAGCATGGGTCCAATCTGTCTGCAGGAAAAAGGATGAAGGGGCCGCACCTTGGAGCGAATTCCGCGGAAGGGCGTCACCGAGTTGGAACGGCTTATAATGAGGCAGCCGCCCGGTCGCAACCTCGCGCCTGAGGCGGATTGAAGCGGTGGGAAGACCGTTCCCGCTCTGGTACTCCTGCAGGGGCTCTGCTAGCCGATCTCCTGTCACAACGCTTGCTGGAATCCTGCCATGACCGACCGCATCCGCCCCCTGATTGCCGGCAACTGGAAAATGAACGGCCTGAGGGCTTCGATCGCCGAGTTCGAGGCGATGATGGCGGGGGCCGCGGAGGTCACGGCGAAGGCCGATCTACTGGTCTGTCCGCCGGCGACCCTGGTGTCGGCCTTTGCCGAGAAGGCGCTTGGCAACAAGGCGATCGTTGTCGGTGCGCAGGACTGCCACGCCAAGGCGTCGGGCGCCCATACCGGCGACCTTTCGGCGGAGATGCTGGCCGATGCCGGCGCGCGCGCCATCATCGTCGGTCATTCGGAGCGGCGGGCCGATCACGGTGAAAGTGATGTCGTGGTGCACCAGAAGACCGAGGCGGTCTGGCGTGCTGGTTTGGTCGCCATCGTCTGCATCGGTGAAACCCAGCACCAGCGCGATGCCGGCCAGACACTGGACATCCTGCGCGGGCAGCTCAACCTCAGCCTTCCCGAGGGTTCGCAGGCCGGCAATCTGGTCGTCGCCTATGAGCCGGTCTGGGCCATCGGCACCGGTCTGACGCCGACGGCGAAGGATGTCGAGCAGATTCATGCCTTTATCCGGGAGCTGCTGACCGATCGCTTCAAGGGGGAAGGCGCGAAGATGCGGATCCTCTACGGCGGGTCGGTAAAACCCTCCAATGCCGCCGAACTGATGGCGGTCGCGAACGTGAATGGCGCGCTGGTCGGCGGCGCCAGCCTGAAGGCGGCGGATTTTCTCGCAATTGCGAAGGGATGTTGAAGGGCCATCTCAACACCGCGCGCGAACACCCGCGCGTCATGCCGCTTCCCCGAGCCGCTTCCAATAGATCTTGGTCCCGGTGAGGCCGCCATGCGGCTTCACGGCATAGTCCGGAATGATGCCGCTGAGCTGAAAGCCGAGACCCTCGTAGAGCTCCGACGCACCGCCGTCCTCGGCTGTGTCGAGCACGAGCATCGTGCGTCCGTGCTGGCGAGCCAAAGCTTCCGCGGCGCGCAGCAGCGCAGTGGCAATCCCACGTTTGCGGTGACTGACACGCGTCATCATCTTCGCGATCTCCGCGCGATGCGGCTGGTTCGGCGGCAGCTTGAGCTGCAAGGTCACGGTCCCCACCACCGCATCGCCGTCGATCGCGCCGAGCACGATCCGCTCGCCGCGCGCGGCGCTCGACAGCGAATCGCGCCAGAACGCGTCGGCGTCATCGGCGCCGAGCGGGTGCATGAAGCTGACCGAGCCGCCGTTCGCCACCGTCTCGATCAGCATCTCGTTCAGCCCGGCGCGAATGGCCGGCGTATTGGACAGGGGTGCAATTCGAATCGTGGACATTCTCAACTCCGGGCAAGCGCCACCACATAGGTGCAGGGCGCATCGGTCTCATTGGCGAAGGTGGTGTCGATCGGCGGGCCGAAGCCCAGGCAGTCGCCAGGGCCCAGCTCATGGCGCTCCGCGCCTTCGATGATCGTCAGGCGTCCGCTCTGCACCCAGAGCAGCTGGCGGATGTGGATGTAGGACGAGGCCGGCAAGGTCACGCTGCGGCGAGCGGGCATCTCGACGGACACCAGCTCGACCGGATGGTCCGGGCGCAGGAACACCTGACGCCTGACATAACCGGTGTCGGGATCGCGCCAGACCGGCTGCTCGCCGGCTCTCGATACGCGCTCCGGCTGGGCTTCCGCGCGGAGCATCAGGCCCGCCAGCGTCAGCTCGAAGGCGCTGGCCAGCTTGACGAGCACCACGGCGGTCGGGCTCACTTCCGCGCGCTCGATCTTGCTGATGGTGGCTTTCGAGACACCCGAGCGCTCGGCCAGGTCGGCCAACGACCAGCCGCGGCCGTCGCGCTCCAGCTGGAGACGCCGGGCGAGCCGTTGGCTGAAATCGTCTATTATATGATCCATTCGTCTCTGATAATGGAATGTGGTTCGGCTTTCAAGAGGAAGCGACACCGCTTGCGTCGGCGCTTGTGAGAAGCGCGGCTGCGATTATCTGCGGGGTGGCGTTGCCCGATTTGATCGTGTAACACCGCGCAAATTTCCGAATAGCCCGCGAAGCTCTCGCGATCCCGGCCTCCGGTCGGGGCCAGCGAGGGCTTGTGACGGAAGGTCACCATGCAGACTGTCTTGATCGTCATCCACCTCATGATCGTCGCCGTCCTGATCGGCGCGGTGCTGTTGCAGAAGTCCGAAGGCGGCGGCCTCGGCATGGGCGGCGGCGCCGGCTTCATGTCGAGCCGCGGCACCGCGAACCTGCTGACGCGCACGACGGCGGTGCTGGCGGTCGGCTTCTTCATCACCAGCCTGCTGCTGACCTGGCTCGCCGGCCTCGAGCGCAAGCCGACCTCGATTCTCGGCAACATGCCCGGCCAGACGCAATCCGGTGGCGCGACGCCGGTGGCGCCGGGCAGCGGCGGCGTGCTCGACCAGCTCAAGAAGGCCGACGAGCAGCAGGCGCCCGCGGCGCCAAGCGCGCCGTCCGCTCCGCAGTCGCAATAACGCGGGGAAGCCATGCAGGAACGCACTTGGCGCCCTGCATCAGGAGGCGGTCTCAAGTCCCTGAGACCATTCACATTTTGACGTAACCCACAGGCCCGCGACGTTGTTGCGGGCTGCAGGCGATTCGTTTTGGCGAATCGCGCGCGCGGCATTAAAGGTAGGGTCCCATGGCGCGGTACATCTTCATCACCGGCGGCGTGGTTTCCTCGCTCGGAAAGGGTCTGGCTTCAGCCGCGTTAGGCGCGCTGCTGCAGGCCCGCGGCTACAAGGTCCGGCTTCGCAAGCTCGACCCCTATCTCAATCTCGATCCAGGAACGATGTCGCCGTATCAGCACGGCGAAGTGTTCGTGACCGACGACGGCGCCGAGACCGATCTCGATCTCGGCCATTACGAACGCTTCACCGGGCGGCCCGCGACCAAGGCCGACAACATCACCACCGGGCGCATCTACCAGGACATCCTGACCAAGGAGCGCCGCGGCGACTATCTCGGCGCGACCATCCAGGTCGTCCCGCACGTCACCAACGCGATCAAGGACTTCGTGCTGTCGGGCAATGACGAGTACGATTTCGTGCTGGTCGAGATCGGCGGCACCGTCGGTGACATCGAGGGCCTGCCGTTCTTCGAGGCGATCCGGCAACTCGGCAACGAGCTGCCGCGCGATCACGCGATCTACATCCATCTCACGCTGCTCCCGTATATTCCGAGCGCCGGCGAACTGAAGACCAAGCCGACGCAGCATTCGGTGAAGGAGCTGCGCTCGATCGGTATCCAGCCGCACATCCTGCTGTGCCGCACCGACCGTCCGATTCCCAAGGAAGAGCGCCGCAAGCTCGGCCTGTTCTGCAACGTGCGTGAGAGCGCCGTGATCGAGGCGCGCGACGTCGACAACATCTACGCCGTGCCGGAGGCCTATCACGCCGCCGGTCTCGACGACGAGGTGCTGGCCGCGTTCGGTATCGAGCCGCGGGTGCCGCCGGCGCTCGCCAGCTGGCACACGATCAACGAGCGCGTCCGCAATCCCGAAGGCGACGTGACGATCGCGATCGTCGGCAAGTACACCGGCATGAAGGATGCCTACAAGTCGCTGATCGAGGCGCTGTCGCATGGCGGCATCGCCAACAAGGTCCGCGTCAAGCTCGACTGGATCGAGAGCGAGGTGTTCGAGAACGAGGACCCCGCGCCGTTCCTCGAGCACGTCAACGGCATCCTGGTGCCCGGCGGCTTCGGCCAGCGCGGCGCGGAAGGAAAGATTCGCGCGGCGCAGTTCGCCAGGGAGCGTGACGTGCCGTATTTCGGCATCTGCTTCGGCATGCAGATGGCGGTCATCGAGGCCGCGCGCAATCTGGTGGGGATCACCGAGGCCAACTCCACGGAGTTCGGTCCGACGAGGGAGCCGCTGGTCGGCCTGATGACCGAGTGGCTGCGCGGCAATGAGCTGGAGAAGCGCTCCAAGAGCGGCGATCTCGGCGGCACGATGCGGCTCGGCGCATACCCGGCGGCGCTCAAGCGCGGCAGCCGCGTCTCCGAGGTGTATGGCGGCGCGACCGAGATTTCCGAGCGGCACCGTCACCGCTACGAGGTCAACACCGCCTACAAGGACCGGCTCGAGCAGCACGGCCTGAAGTTCTCCGGCCTGTCGCCCGACGGCGTGCTGCCGGAGATCGTGGAGTATGAGGACCATCCCTGGTTCATCGGCGTCCAGTTCCACCCCGAGCTGAAGTCGCGCCCGTTCGAGCCGCACCCGCTGTTCGCTTCGTTCATCCAGGCCGCGGTGGTGCAGTCGCGGCTGGTCTAGGCCGCTCAGGGCAGGGGCTTCGCCGCGGGCGCCGCGGCGGCCCCGACGCTCTCCTTGGCGAGCCGCTGCAATTCGAAACCGGCGGCGATGTGCTCGGTGTAGAGGATCACTCCCTGCTCGCGTGACTTCTCGAAGTTCAGCTTCGCCGCCTGTTTGTCGCCGCGCATCATGTCGTGCTGTCCGATGTAGAAATAGGCCTCCGACAGCAGCATCCTGCGCTCGTCGCCCTTCTTGTCGTCGAACGTCTTGAGCAGGTCGTCCGGCGACAGGGCGCCCGTCATCATCGCCAAGGCCGGCAGCGGCCACGGTCCCTTGGCGGCCGCGCTTGCGTGTTGCGCGATCGCGTCCGGCACGGGCTTGCCGGCGCGGCCCAAGACGGCCAGCAGCCACAGCTCGCAATAGATCTTGTTGTCGCCCTCGGCCAGCTCGACCGCGCGGGCGAAATCGGCGCCGGCCTGTTCGATCTGTCCGGCGTAGAAGCGGGCCGCGCCGCGGGTGCGATAGTTCGAGGCGGTGATCGCGCCGAGCGAAATGGACTTCGAGAGATCGGCAATGCTGCGCTCGAACTGTCCGGACTCGTACAGGGCGCCGCCACGGCAGCTGAACGCCTCGCTGGTATTGGGGATCAGACGGAAGGCCTCGGCGACGTCGCGCATCGCCTCGTCGACGCGCCCGAGCTCGACCAGCGAGCTGCCGCGCTGGCACAGCGCGTCGGCGAGGTCCGACCCGGTGAGCTTGCCGCTCGAAATGGTGTCGGTCGTCTTCTGGACGGCGTCCAGCAGCATGCGGTGGAAACGGTCGGTGGCCTGATCCGCTCCGGCCTCGCTCGATTTGATGTCGGACTTGCCGAACGCAAAAAAGCCGACGATGGCGCGGTTGGCGGCGCGCAAATCATCGGCATATTTGGGATAGCTGTTGCCCTCCACGAACGGCCGGAGCGTCGTGAGCTCGACCTGACTGCGGGCGACGTTGCCGCGGAAATAGCGCGAGCTGGTCAGGCTGAAATGATCGTTGGCCACGGTCTCCGTGTAGGGGTCGGCCACGACGCTGACGGCGTCGGGCAGCGTGATCTCGATCTGATATCGCGCGTGATAGGGATGGGCGGAGATGCCCAGCGGCATGGTTCGTGTCGCCGAGGGAGGCAGCGGCAGCGTGCCCGACTGGTTGTCCGGCTTGTAGCGGATCACCCAGGTCCCGCTGCGCTCGGTCGCGATCTTGGGAACGCGAAAGGTGGCCTCGAGCGAGAGGATGTTCTGCTCCTGGTCGTCGTGGACAGCGGGATCGGCGGCGAGAACGGCCCCTGGATATCTGTCCTCGAGCATGTCACCGACCCGCTTCGCGATCAGCTCGCGCGTCGTCTGTTCGAAGACAAGGCGCAGCCGTTCGGCGCTCAGCCCGGACCACACGCGCTTCACCGACAGTTGCGCGTCGTCCCCGAGCTTGTCGACTGTCACGCGCTCGGTGAGATCGTCGTCGACCTCGTCGGCCGCGCGCACGGGAATCGCGGACGGGCGCTCGGTCTCGGGCGCGACCGGCAGGATCTGGACCCCCGCATGCGCCTGGCCCATGCGGTCGAGGCGACCATGTTGGCCGAGGCGTGTCGGATCGAGAAAGTAGGATTTGCCGTCGACGACGGCTTCGACGATGACGTGATCGAAGAATTCGGGGCTGGGCAGCACCTCCTCGAGACCGCGGCGGCGACCGATCTGGAGCAGGACCGGGCGGCTCTGGATGCCGAGCCGCTGCAGCAGCGTGACGAGCAGGAAAGACTTGTCCTTGCAATCACCGTAGCGCCGGCGCAGCACGATATCCGGGGAGGCGGGTCGGTGCGAGCTCTCGCCGAGCGAAACCGAGAAGTAGCGGATCTGCGACTGCACGATCTGCAGCGCCGCCGCGACGCGTTGATCAGTCGAGTCGAGGGTGCCGATCGTCTTGGCGAGGCCATCCACCTCCTCGTTCGCAGCGGTGTTGACCTCGAACAGGGCGGTCGCCCATTGCGCGACCTCCTTCCAGCTTCCGAACTCCGAGAATTGCAGGAAACGGAAGGCGAAATAGTCGTGCGGTGTCTGCGGGTCGACAGTGGCCTCGCGCAGTCCGCGCTCGTCGAAGTCGAGCGTGCGCAACCCGCTGCGGAGTGTTTCGGTCGGCACGACCGGCGAGCCGGTGCGGTCGCCGATCATCCGCCATGCGATTGGCCTGCTGGCGGGATGGCTGAAGATCACATGCCGCCGGAGCGTCGGATGGGATTGATCCCAACTGGTCAACGCGATGAATTTGCCGGCGAACACCGGGTTCTGGCCGTAAAGCGAATAGGCCAGGTCGATGGTGTCGCCGACGCGCAGATCGTCGATCAGGATCGAGGCCGTCACATCGCCGCTATACACGCCCTGTTCGAGCCCTTGCTCGCGCTGCAAAAACCGGAGCTTGGAGACCTTGGTGCGGTCGATCTGCTCCTGTCCGCGTTGAATCCGGATCCAGTGCAGCTGAACGCGCTCATGATCCTGGGCGAACGAGATCGCGATGTGGCCGGCTCCGGCCAGCGAGGTCGCGTCGTTGACGGCAGTGACGCGGCGGACGAACGCGACCGGCTCGCGATCGACCAGATACTGCGTCTCGGAAAGGCGAATGACGATCGGCGCCGGCGCGCTGACCTCGGGGGCTGTGCTCTCGACCACCCAGGACGGGACGGGATCGGCGAGGGTGAAGGCGTCGGCGGCCGGCTTGACCTCGGCGAGATTCGGAGTGGCCGTCTGCTGCGCCGCGGACGGGTACGACGCCAGAATGCACGCGATGAAAATGACGACCCGGATGAACCCTGAACGATACATGCCCCACCTCGATGCCACTGAGATTGTGCGAGCGCGTTGCGCTTTGCGCAAGGTGGGGAACCGCCACGGCCCGCTGCGGCCGAACGGCTTTGACGACGGCGGCAATTGTTGCCAAAACGCGGCATCGATCACGCTTGAACGATCACGAAGGGGAGGTCCGCTGCCATGATCTACGAAAGCCGCATCTATCGCTGCATTCCCGGCCGCTTGCCGGCGCTGTTGAAGCGCTTCGAGACGACCACGCTGAAGCTGTGGGAGACGCACGGCATCCGCCCCGTGGGTTTCTTCACGACCCTGATCGGCGAATCCAACCAGGACCTGACCTATTTCCTCGCCTGGGAGTCGCTCGCCGAGCGCGAGACCAAATGGACCGCGTTCATGACCAATCCGGAGTGGATCGCGGCGCGCGCCAAGAGCGAGGAGGACGGCCAGATCGTCGCCAACATCACCAGCCAGTTCCTGGTGCCGACGGCGTTCTCGGCGCTGAAATAGGCCCGGCACAGCTGCGGGGATGACCGATCCCCGCAACCCTGCTATTCGCGGGCGCGCGCCGGGTTGATCCGGAGGCCCGCGCCGGGCCATGGTCGCGCGCTCAAAGAGGATGAAGTCGTGAACGCTCCGATCTCTGCCGCGCCGGTCGTCAGCCTCGGCTCCGTGAAGTTTGGCAATCAGCTGCCGCTCGCGGTCATTGCCGGGCCGTGCCAGCTGGAGAGCCGCGCCCACGCGCTCGAGGTCGCCTCGGCGCTGAAGGAGATTGCGACGCGGCTGAACATCGGCCTCGTCTACAAGACCTCGTTCGACAAGGCCAACCGTACCAGCGGCTCGGCCGCGCGCGGGCTCGGGCTGGCACAGTCGCTGCCGATCTTCGCCGAGATCCGCGCCTCGCTCGGCCTTCCCGTGCTGACCGACGTGCATGACGCCAGCCAGTGCGCCGAAGTGGCGCAGGCGGTCGACATCCTGCAAATTCCCGCCTTCCTGTGCCGGCAGACCGACCTGCTGCTTGCGGCGGCGGCGACCGGCAAGGTGATCAACGTCAAGAAGGGTCAGTTCCTGGCGCCCTGGGACATGGCCAATGTGGTCGCCAAGATCACCGGCGCCGGCAATCCCAATGTGCTGGCGACCGAGCGCGGCGTTTCGTTCGGCTACAACACGCTGGTCTCGGACATGCGCGCGCTGCCGATCATGGCCAAGACGACCGGCGCGCCGGTGATCTTCGACGCGACGCATTCGGTGCAGCAGCCGGGCGGGCAGGGCACCTCGTCGGGCGGCCAGCGCGAATTCGTCTCCGTGCTCGCGCGCGCGGCCGTGGCGGTCGGCGTCGCCGGCGTGTTCATCGAGACCCATCCCGATCCCGATCATGCGCCCTCCGACGGTCCGAACATGGTGCCGCTGGCGCAGTTCGAGGGATTGCTGCGGACGCTGATGGCGTTCGACGCGCTTGCCAAGGGACAGACGGCGGGCGCCATCAGCTGATGCACCAGCCCGTCGCCAAGCCCGAGACTAAGTTTCCGCCAGCGGTCAACATCATCGCGCTGGCCGGCTTCTCGGCAGCACTGTCGACCCGCGCGCTCGATCCGGTGCTGCCGCATGTCGCCGAGGATTTTTCGATCAGCATCGCCACCGCGGCCGGCATCGCCGCCGGCTATGCGCTGATCTACGCGCTGATCCAGCCGGCGATCGGCGCCGCCGCCGACCTGTTCGGCAAGGCGCGGCTGATGACGCTGTGCCTCGCGCTGCTCGGCGTCGCCAGCGTGCTCGGCGCGCTCGCCACCTCGTTTCCGCTGCTGTTCGCCAGCCGGATCCTCGCCGGCATCGCCTCGGGCGGCGTGTTTCCGGTGGCGCTCGGCTTGACCAGCGATCTGGTCGCGCCCGACAAGCGCCAGGTCGCGATCGGCCGCACGCTGGCGGGCTCGATGGCCGGCAACCTGCTCGGCGCCACCGCGTCCGGCATCATCGGCGATTTCATCGGCTGGCGCGGCGTGCTCGCGATCCTCGGCGCACTCGGGCTGATCGCGTCCTTCGCGGTCGCCGCCGGCTTCCGCGGCGCCAAGGTGACGCACGCGGCGACCACCGATCTCGCGACCTTGAAGAAGGGCTACCGCACCATCTTCACCAATCCGAATGCGCGCTTCTGCTTCCCAGCGGTGTTCGTCGAAGGCTGCTGCGTGTTCGGACTGTTTCCGTTCATCGCCGCGTTCCTGTTCGATCTCGGCGAGACCTCGCTGTCGATCGCCGGCATCGTCATTGCGGGCTTTGCGGTCGGCGGGCTGTTCTACACGGCCACCGTCTCGAACTTCCTGCCGCGGCTCGGCGTCAAGGGCATGATGATCTCCGGCGCCGCCCTGGTTGCCCTGCAGCTCGCCGCACTCGCCTTCGGCCCCGGCTGGAAGCTGCAATTTGCTTGCATGCTGATGATGGGCTGGGGCTTCTACATGATCCATGGCTGCCTGCAGGTGTTCGCCAGCGAGCTGTCGATCGGCGCCCGCGCCACCGCGATGTCGCTGCACTCGTTCTTCTTCTTCCTCGGCCAGACCGTCGGCCCGATCGCCTACGGCTTTGGCGTCGTCCATGGCGGCAAGCAGCCGACGCTGCTCGTCGCCGCGGCCCTGATGGTCGTCCTCGGCTTCGCCTGCGCCGCGCTGCTGCGGCAGCGGCCGCCGGCGGATGCGGCGGCGACGTGAAGGTCGTCTCCGGTGCGGGCGCATGGCCGCATTCGCCGACGTAGGGCCAGGGCCGCAGGAAGGGCTGCTCATTTGTTTCTCCGTCATGCCCGGGCTTGTCCCGGCCATCCACGTCCTTCTCAGCATGCCGAACGACGTGGATGGCCGGGACAAGCCCGGCCATGACGACGTGGAGAGAGGGGAGCGCATAATGCCCATCGTCCGCTGCGTTCGCCGTGGGCGAGAGCGAGGACGCCCTTTCTTGCTCTCGATGTTGAACATGCGCGGCTGAGACATCTGTGTCCGGCTCATCATTCGCCGCGGGACGCACCGCCGCCGCCTCGCGGCGCATCTGCGTCCGAGCTTTGCCTTTGGACTTGCCCTCTTTCCTTCGAAGAGGGCACGGGGAATGCCGGGAGCTGGCCGCCCCCATGGCCCGCCTGCAGAAAGAAAAGCAGGCGGCAGTCACCACAGGTTCAGCCGAGACATCCCGGCATTCCCCGCGCGATGGTTGGGCGGCTTATACGTACTCTCCCCGGGGACCGGGCTGTCTTGCCCCCGTGACCGGCGGATCATCACCGCCAGCGTAGCCTCAGCGTCGGGAGGCCAGGACCATACGATTTCGCCGGCGCATCAGGCCCGTTCGTCCGCATGATGGATCACGCTGCGAACCCGACACACCCACCGCATCCCGCCTCAACGTCCGTGACGACCGCGAAGCGCCCCTCAGATCGAGACGGGACGGGGACAGTCAATCATAAATTCTGATAAAGCGAAAGTGGAATATTTTCCGTGGAGGGTCTGGACAGAGGGCATCGGCTGGATCCGACAGGCAAAATAAGAGTCTTGGCGCACGCAGTTACGGCATGTCGGTTAGCGAGCCTCACGTGAGCGGAAGTCCAAGGTATTGAATTTACAAGCCTTTCATAATGTTCTTGTTTTGTTCAAAAAGTTAATTTAGCAATGCAGACGTCAAGCCAAACGCAGCCCAAAGTACCGGCTATAATCGTTTGAGAATCGGTGGATATGTTCACTTTACGTTCTTGACTGCCAGGAAGAATCGCAGATGATGCGAGACAAGTTTGACGCGCGGGCGATAGCAAATCTCGTCCTTACTGAGGGCTGGGAGAGAGGTCTCGCCATTTCAAACTTGAAGTTGCAGAAGCTAATTTTTCTCTGCCACGCACTCTTGCTCGTAGAGAGGAACAGGGACCTGTTTAGGGGTGACTTTGTTGCTTGGAAGTTTGGCCCGGTTCATCCAGACGTATATGACGCGTTCAAGCACTTTCGGGAAAGGCCAATTGATCGTCTGGCTATGAGAGTGAATCCTGTAACGGAGGAGCAGGCAGAGATTCCTCCTATCACGGACTTGGACGTTCGAGACGTTGTGAACAAGGTGGTGGCGTTCTACGGATCATGGACTGCGGCAAAGCTGGTTACTTTAACTCACGCCGAAGGCGGTCCTTGGGATGTGGTGGTGAAGGCCGCAATGAACAATGCGAATGTTGGACTGAGAATTAGTAGTAAGATGATCGAGCAGCGCTTCAAGTATCTTTGGTTTGGTGCAAAACGTGAGTTGAACTCCGAGGAGCCCTATGAAGATCAACCGCTTGTTGCATGAAACCGACTTGGCTCGAACCGCTCTGTTGTCTAAAGACGAAAAACGAATCCAACTACGAAGGATTCGCGACTTCGTCCCGACTTTTTCTTGGTCCCCATTCAAGCATTGTCTTCCTGGCATTTTTCAAGCACGAAAGTCGCTACTTGACTTGCCCAAGGTTACTTGGGCGGATGTTGAGGCCGCAATACGCGCCAAGTGCAAGAAGCATCCGAACTGGCTGAACGGTAATATTGACCTTGCTCGGTTGATGTTCGACCATGTGAGTAGGTCGGGCATGAAGGCTAGAGAATGGTCTTTTGGAGCTTTGCCGGTCGGTCATAGCTCTGCAGTGAAATTTTGGCCTGATTTCTATTGTGTTGAAGACGATCGACCCTTGATCCTTCATTCCGATCCGCGGCGTGGACATGGCTTGACGAGCTTGGCACGTAAGTTCGTTTTTTCGTCGATGTATCACCACATCGCAACGCGTTCAGATTTCGACAGTGCGCTCTTCAAGATTGCTGTCTTCCCAGTCGACGATGAGAATGATTGTCGACGGATCAAACTGTATCAGATGCGCGAAGATGAATTGATAGATCTTGATGTGCTGACGGCGGCCATTCAGGAAACATATCAGATGTGGTTTGAGATTCTTGACGAACGGGAGCGTGAGGCGCGTAGAGCATCGAAGGGAACAGGTACCGGAGGTCTTTTCGGTTAGATGGTGCGTTCACAGCGTGTTAGGTGCGCCCCTTTCGATGTTCAGGTTAGGGCTCCCTTGAATTGCCGGCTTTAGTCACGAAGTCGTAGTTCCATCGCCGCAGTCATCTGGAGCGTTGATGACAATAGCTGCCATTGTGCCATTGAGTAGGAAACGGGAGTCTCGGCCGTGGATGGCGAGTTGACCGACAGATTTTTGGCTCTTCAGTCTTTTATCGATCCGCAAATGCGTACTGTCTTCAATTCATCGTTGCCCACCCTTGACCCACGCCATGGTGCCATCGCCCTGATGTTTGGGACGCGGTGTTGATAGAAAAATCGCGCGCAGCGAATGGTTCGCGCAGCAAGGTAGCGTTTATTTGTTTTTCGATCTCTTCGAGCGCTTGCCGTTGAAGATGGACGAGATGCGCTTGTGCAGGCCTTCTTCGAGGCCCTTGGATATCCCTGACGCAGCGCCCACAATGACAATACCTGCGGGCACAGCTACAAACATTAAAACCGGGTTGTAGCCTTCTGCCACGTGGGTCCCGATGAATGCGCCCATCGCAAAGATCGGCGAGTGTTTGAGAAGCGCAGCAAATGAAATTTCTGTGGGGGGAGACTGTTCTATGATGATCGGAAAGTTCCAAAGCGCGGTGATCTCGCGCTCGCTGTAGGCAGGATTGGAGAAGGGGGCACCGAGCGCGTCCCTGAACATATCCTCGGGGCGGCCGCTAAACTGAGCGCCGATCAGCCAATCGACTGGATCTTCGTTCAATGCCTCGGGTAGTCCGTCAAAATAGGGCTGATTTGGATGCGGATTTCTGAACCAAGCGAAAGTCACTGCAGGGGCGTATTCGTCTTCATCTCGCTGCCGCCGGGTGTCGTCCGAAACATAGGCTGTAGTCTGAATAACTCGCATGGTTTCTACCATCCGGTGACTGGATGACCTTAGTTGTAGTGGGTCGTGGATACAAGCGCTAGCTGGGTCGCGTGTTTGAAGCTTTGGTGCTGACACGACACCCTGCCGTGCTGCAAAGATGGTGAGCTATTCTCCTTCGTATAACGGTTTGTCTGCGCCCCGCCGGCATCTCACGGCGTCAGCAATAGCCTTCCACCTAGCCAGCGCGCGATGGTGCAATGCACTCAGTTGATGATCGTCTGAGCACTGTCGCGGCGGATCACGAACTAAGTGCGCTGTCCCCAGAGGCCATGGCGTCATGATCTGATTTTTCCGTCACACCGCCACATCGTCGTGTCCGGCTCGGTCCCAAGGATCCAGATTCTGGCGCAACGCCGAACGACGTGGATGGCCGGGACAGTGCCCGGCCATGACGTTGCTGATGGAGCCGAGTTCGAAATGTCAGCGCTATCGGCGCTCACCCCCGCCCGCGATACGGCGCCACGCCTTGCTCCGGCACCCACAGCCCCTTCGGCAGCTTCCCCGTCTGCCAGAACACGTCGATCGGGATGCCGCCGCGGGGGTACCAGTAGCCGCCGATGCGGAGCCATTTCGGCTTGATCTCTGACGCCAGGCGCTTGCCGATGGCGACCGTGCAGTCCTCGTGGAAGGCGCCGTGGTTGCGGAAGCTCGCGAGGTACAGCTTGAGCGATTTGGATTCGACCAGCCAGGGGCCGGGGGCGTAGTCGATCACGAGATGCGCGAAGTCCGGCTGGCCGGTCACCGGGCACAAGGAGGTGAACTCCGGGACCGTGAAGCGGGCCAGGTAATCGGTGTCCTTCTGCGGGTTGGGAACGCGGTCGAGCCTGGCCGCCTCCGGGCTGTCGGGGGCCGCCACCTCGCGGCCCAGCTGAAGGCCGGCCGAGGTCAGGGATGGGGTGGTTTTTTTCGCCATATATTTCGTGGCCCTATGTCGTGTCATGCATCGCAATTGGCGCCGCTTTAGCCAATCGCCGGCCGTGCGTCATCCGGTTCGTGATTTCCGCGTCAGGTGGCCTTTTCGCCCCCGTGACCTTGCGGTAGAAGCGGCGCAGCAAAGCCCACCCGGAAACGCCTCACGAGGACCCCCCATGACCGCCATCGTCGACATCATCGGCCGCGAAATCCTGGACAGCCGCGGCAATCCCACGGTCGAGGTCGACGTCGTGCTGGAGGACGGCTCGGTCGGCCGCGCCGCGGTTCCCTCCGGCGCCTCCACCGGCGCCCATGAGGCGGTCGAGCTGCGCGATGGCGACAAGCACCGCTATCTCGGCAAGGGCGTGCTGAAGGCCGTCGAGGCCATCAATGACGAGATCTATGAGG
This sequence comes from Bradyrhizobium sp. SZCCHNS2022, assembly GCF_032377575.1. Taxonomy (NCBI): domain Bacteria; kingdom Pseudomonadati; phylum Pseudomonadota; class Alphaproteobacteria; order Hyphomicrobiales; family Nitrobacteraceae; genus Bradyrhizobium; species Bradyrhizobium sp. SZCCHNS2022. The sequence continues at coordinate 1,757,889 of NZ_JAUHHZ010000001.1, forward strand.
CGCTCAGCGACATGTCGGTGCAGGACCAGGTCCAGATCGACCAGATCCTGATCGAGCTCGACGGCACCGAGAACAAGAGCCGGATCGGCGCCAACGCCATTCTCGGCGTGTCGCTGGCCTGCGCCAAGGCGGCGGCGATCTCCTATGACATGCCGCTGTACCGCTATGTCGGCGGCACCTCGGCCCGCACCTTGCCGGTGCCGATGATGAACATCGTCAATGGCGGCGTGCACGCCGACAATCCGATCGACTTCCAGGAATTCATGATCATGCCGGTGGGCGCGCCGAGCTTTGCCGAGGCGCTGCGCTGCGGCTCGGAGATCTTCCATACGCTCAAGGGCGAGCTGAAGAAGGCCGGCCACAACACCAATGTCGGCGACGAGGGCGGCTTCGCGCCGAACCTGCCGTCGGCGGACGCCGCCCTCGACTTCGTCATGAGCGCGATCGGCAAGGCCGGCTACACCGCCGGCGAGGACGTGATGCTGGCGCTCGACTGCGCCGCGACCGAGTTCTTCAAGGACGGCAAGTACGTCTATGAGGGCGAGAACAAGAGCCGCTCGCGCTCCGAGCAGGCGAAATATCTCGCCGATCTCGTCGCGCGCTATCCGATCTGCTCGATCGAGGACGGCATGTCCGAGGACGACATGGACGGCTGGAAGGAGCTGACCGACCTGATCGGCCACAAGTGCCAGCTGGTCGGCGACGATTTGTTCGTCACCAATGTCAACCGCCTCGCCGACGGCATCCGCAACGGCCGCGCCAACTCGATCCTGATCAAGGTCAACCAGATCGGCACGCTGACCGAGACGCTCGCCGCGGTCGAGATGGCCTACAAGGCCGGCTACACCGCCGTGATGTCGCACCGCTCGGGTGAGACCGAGGATTCGACCATTGCCGACCTCGCGGTCGCCACCAATTGCGGGCAGATCAAGACCGGCTCCCTGGCCCGCGCCGACCGCACCGCGAAGTACAACCAGCTGCTGCGCATCGAGCAGGAGCTGGATTCGCAGGCGAAGTACGCCGGCCGCGCGGCGCTGAAGGCGCTGGCCTGAGCCGGCGCTGAAGACGACAGAACAGGGAGGCACGGATGAGTGGCGAGACTGGCCTGCAACTGCGGACGTTGATCACGCGCAGCGGTGAGCTCGAACTGTCGCTGGTCGATGTGCCGACCCCTGAGCCGGGGCCGGACGAGGTCGTGGTGCGCATCGAGGCGGCGCCGATCAATCCGTCCGATCTCGGCCTGCTCGTCGGTGCGGCCGACCTCTCGACCGTCAAGGCATCGGGCACGAATGATCGTCCCGTCATCACGGCGAAGGTGCCGGAGGCCGGGATGCGGGCGATGGCCGCCCGCGTCGACGAGTCGATGCCGATCGGCAACGAGGGCGCCGGTGTCGTGGTCAAGACCGGGTCGTCGGACGCCGCCAAGGCGCTGATGGGCCGCACGGTCGCGGCGATCGGCGGCGCGATGTACAGCCAGTATCGCTGCCTGAAGGTCTCCGAGTGCCTGCCGCTGCCGGCCGGGACGACGCCGGAGGAGGGCGCGTCCTGCTTCGTCAATCCGCTGACCTCGCTCGGCATGACCGAGACGATGAAGCGCGAGGGCCATACCGCGCTGGTGCACACCGCGGCCGCCTCCAATCTCGGGCAGATGCTCAACAAGATCTGCCTCAAGGACGGCATCCCGCTGGTCAACATCGTGCGCAGCCAGGCGCAGGCCGAGCTGCTGCGCGGCCTCGGCGCGAAGCATGTCGTCGATTCGACGTCGCCGAATTTCATGGACGAGCTGATTGCGGCGCTGGTCGAGACCGGCGCCACCATCGCCTTCGACGCGATCGGCGGCGGCAAGCTCGCCGGCCAGATCCTCAATGCGATGGAAGCCGCGATCAACAAGTCCGGCAAGCACCCCTACAGCCGCTACGGATCGAACGTGCACAAGCAGGTCTACATCTACGGCAGCCTGGACACCCGGCCGACGGAGATCACGCGCGGCTTCGGCATGACCTGGAGCGTCGGCGGCTGGCTGCTGTTTCCGTTCCTGATGAAGATCGGGCGGGCGGATGGCGAACGGCTGCGGCAGCGCGTCATCGACGAGCTCAAGACGACGTTCGCCAGCCGCTACACCAAGGTCGTTTCGCTGACCGAGGCGCTCGATCCGACCAACCTCGCGGCGTACGCCAAACGGGCCACTGGCGAAAAATTCCTTATCGCCCCCAACAAAGATAAGTGACCTAACGCCGCTCCCCGGACGTTGCTGACGGGCTTGCGTTTGCCCCGCGGCCGGAGACAATCCGCCCGGTTTTTCAGGGGGCGGTGTCTGCCGCGCATCAAGCACTGAGGAGAGACTTGTCATGAGCCAATTGGATCGCCGTCGATTTCTGGCCGGTGCGGCCCTTGCCGGCGCCGCGAGCGCCTTGCCATCGCTGACCGGCGGGCAGGCGCGCGCAGCGGTCGCGCCCGCCGGCGCCCAGGCGCCCGGCTTCTATCGCTACAAGGTCGGCGACTACGAATGCACCTCCGTCAATGACGGTGCGCGCACCTTCCCGATGCCAGACAAGTTCGTGGTCAACACGGCCAAGGACGACGCGCTCGCAGCGGCCGAAAGCGCCTACATGCCGAAGGGCATGATCACGATTCCCTTCAATCCGCAGCTGATCAACACCGGCTCCAAGCTGGTCCTGATCGACACCGGCAACGGCGCCGGCGCCTTCGAGGCCAGCAAGGGCGCGGTCGGCCGTACCTTGCAGAACCTCGCCGCCGCGGGCGTCGATCCCAAGAGCATCGACGTCGTCGTGCTCTCGCACATGCATGGCGACCACATCAACGGCCTCAAGCTCGCCGACGGCTCGCTGGCGTTTCCGAATGCCGAGCTCAAGGTGCCGGCCAAGGAATGGGCGTTCTGGAATAGTGACGAGAATGCCGCCAAGGCGCAGACCGATTTGATGAAGGGCAACTTCGCCAACTTTAAGAAGGTGTTCGGCGGGCTGGAGAGCAAGGTCACACAGTACGAGTGGGACAAGGAGGTCGCGCCCGGGATCACCGCGCTGGCGACCCCCGGTCACACGCCGGGCCACACCTCGTTCGCGGTCGCCTCGGGCAACGCCAAGGTGTTCATCCAGTCCGACGTCACCAACGTGCCGGAGCTGTTCCTGCGCAATCCCGACTGGCACGTGATGTTCGACACCGATGCGGCGCAGGCCCAGGAGACGCGGCACAAGTTCTACGACATGGCCGCCGCCGAGAAGGCGAGGGTGATCGGCTTCCACTTCTCCTTCCCCTCGGTGGGCTATGTCGAGAAGGATGGCGCGAAGTACCGGCTGATCCCGGCGCCGTGGAATCCGGTGCTGTAAGTTTTCTTCGTCATTGCGAGCGAAGCGAAGCAATCCAGGGGCTCGGTCGGGACTCTGGATTGCTTCGTCGCTTCGCTCCTCGCAATGACGGAGGAGAGACTGTGCCAGGCCGCCTCCGGGCGGCCTGTTCGTTTTTGCATACGCGAAATGCCGGACTTTCCCCTGCGGCCGCGAACGCCTATGTCGGACGCCTCGCATCCGCAGGGCCTCGCATGTCGACCGATCCGTCTCCCTCCAGCGCCGATCTCTCCAACTGGCGCACCGCGCCGTTCAGCCGCTGGGCGTTCCACAACATCCGCTCGATCCTGCCGGTGGCCGACATCGCGAGCGCACCGGGCAGCGCCTGGCCGCTGCCGGCGGGCCCCGTTTCATTCGACGATTTCAGCCTGCGGCTGCCGAAGGGCGGCACGCTCGACCTCGATGGTTTCCTCAAGGCCACGGCGACCGACGGGCTCCTGATCCTGCACGACGGCCGCATCGTGTTCGAGCATTATGACGGTGGCACCGATCGCGACACGCCGCACATCCTGATGTCGGCGACCAAGTCGATCACCGGCCTGATGCTCGGCATCCTCGCCGACCGCGGCGAGATCGATATCGAGGCCGAGGTCACGCGCTACGTGCCGGAGGTCGAACGCACGGCCTATCGCGGCGCCACCATCCGTGAGCTCACCGACATGCGCGCCGGCATCGTCTTCGATGCCGCCGGTCTGCAGGCCTATGCCGACGCTGCCGGCTGGGAGCCGGTGGCATCAGGCACGACGCCGAACCTGCACGATTTCCTTGCGACGATGCGCGCGCAGGCCAAGCCGCATGGCGGTCCCTTCAGCTACGTGTCTTCGAATACCGATCTGCTGGGGTGGGCGATCGAGCGCGCCACCGGCCGCAGCTTCGCAAGCCTGGTCGGCACCTTGCTGTGGCAGCCGATGGGGGCGAGCGGCGAGGCCTTCATCACGCTCGACCGCAACGGCGCGCCACGCTGCACCGGCGGCTTCTGCGCCACGTTGCGCGACTTCGCCCGGCTGGGCCAGCTCGTGCTGTCGGGCGGCCGCCGCGGCTCGCACGCGATCATCCCCGAAGCCTGGCTCGACGACATCAGGCACAATGGCGATGCGCAGGCCTGGCGCGACGGCCAGTGGCGCGACAGCTTTGCCGCCATCAGCCGCAACATGCATTATCGCAGCGGCTGGTACGTCACCAACGATCAGCCGCAACTGCTGTTCGCCATGGGCATTCACGGCCAGAACCTGTTCGTCGATGCCGCCAACGGGATCGTGATCGCGAAAGTCTCGAGCTGGGCTCAGCCGGTCGACGGCCAGGCGATCTGGCTGACGCATCAGGCCGTCGCGGAATTCGCCCGCTGCATCAAGGGGGCAGGCTGAATCCGGAACGGCTGGGCCTCAGGCGGCCCCGTCAGGCGGCTCGCGCGCTGAAACGCTGAGTTTCCCGGCACGCCAGTCCATGCACTTGCATGTTCCCGGCCGCGTGCCTTAAGTGCCGCACCATCTCGTTCTCAAGAGGATTCCCCCATGCCCGCCCCGTATTCCATCGTCGCGCTCGTCGGCAGCCTCCGCAAGGAGAGCTTCACGCTCAAGATCGCCAAGGCGATGGCCAAGCTCGCGCCTGCCAGCCTCAAGATCGAAGTGGTCACGCCGGAAGGCCTGTCGTTCTTCAACCAGGATGTCGAGGCCAATCCGCCGGCCGAGTGGCTCGCCTTCCGCGACAAGCTCAAGGCCTCGAACGGCGTGCTGATCCTGACTCCGGAATACAACCGCTCGATTCCGGGTGTGCTGAAGAACGCCATCGACATCGCCTCGCGCCCCTATGGCCAGAGCTCGTTCCTGGGCAAGCCGGTCGGCCTGATCTCCAACTCGCCGGGTCCGCTCGGCGGTGTCGCCGCGGCGAAGCACCTGCAGAACATCATGCCGGGCATCTCGGGCCCGGTGATGGGCCAGCCCGAGATCTACCTGAACGGCGTCGGCGATGCATTCGACGGCAATGGCGAGCTGATCAAGGACGCGCTGAAGGCGGTGCTGCAGCAATATCTCGACGCCTTCGCCGCCTTCGTGGCCAAGCAGAACGGCTGATGTCATGACAGCCCGGCGGCGGCGCATCCCGCTGTCGCCGGCTGCATGACGGCTATGATCGGGGCGGGGCGTTGACGCGCCTTGCCCGATCCGTTTCAAGGCAAGGGCCGGTCACCCGCGCGGGAACGCGCGCTGCCAAGGATCTTCGATGGCCCACGCCTTCACACCCGCCAGCACGTCAACCCCCGGGGCGAACCAGCCGGATCTGAATTCGGAAGCGGTCTGGCAGGCGCGGACCGATCTCGCGGCCTGTTTCCGCATGGCCGCGCGCTACGGGCTGGAAGAGGGCATCTGCAATCACTTCTCGGCGCTGGTGCCCGGCTATGACGACATCTTCATCGTCAATCCCTACGGCTACGCCTTCCGCGAGCTGACCGCCTCGAAGCTCCTGGTGTGCGATTTCGACGGCAACGTCATTGCCGGCGACGGCCGTCCCGAGGCGACGGCGTTCTACATCCACGCCCGCATCCACAAGGCGCTGCCGCGCGCCAAGGTCGCATTCCACACGCACATGCCGTATGCCACGGCGCTCTCGATGACGGAGGGCGCACCGCTGATCTTTGCCGGGCAGACGGCGCTGAAATTCTACGGCCGCACCGCCGTCGACGAGAACTACAACGGCCTCGCGCTCGACAACAGCGAGGGTGACCGCATCGCCGGCGCGATCGGCGAGGCCGACATCGTCTTCATGAAGCATCACGGCGTCATGGTGCTGGCGCCCACCATCGCCGAGGCCTGGGACGATCTGTACTATCTCGAGCGCGCCTGCCAGGTGCAGTGCTTGGCGCTGTCGACCGGGCGCAAGGTTGTGCCGGTCGCGCGCGAGATCGCCGAGGCCGCCGCGCGCCAGATGCGCGAGGGGGATGCGGAATCGGCCCGGCTGCATCTCGAAGCGATCAAGCGGACGCTCGACCTCGAGGAGCCGGCCTATCGCGGTTGAGCGCACAGCGGGCGGGCCAGCAGGGTTAGCGATTCCTTAACCGGGGCGCCGCATTCTGCCGGCCATGGTCTCCCGCGCACGCCTGAAATCATTCCTCACCGGGCTCGCCCTCTACACGATGGCGGCGGCCATCATCGGCTATTTCGGTATCAACGCCTACACCGGCCGCTACGGGCTCAATGCCCGCCAGGAGCTCGACCAGGAGATCGTCGCGCTGACCTCGGAGCTCGTCCGGCTGAAACAGGAGCGGGCGGAAGGCGAGAAGCGGGTGTCGCTGCTGCGCTCCGACCGGGTCGATCCCGACATGCTCGATGAGCGCGCGCGCTTCGTGCTCGGCTATGCCAACCCGCGTGATTTGATCCGCATCGTTCGGCCGCAGTGACGCGTGGCGCTTGGCCGCGGATGGCGATGACGTGACTGCCTAAAAAATGGCAGCCGCTGACGCAGGGAATTTCAAAAACAGCGCCGATCGGATTCAATAATTTCGCGTCGTTTTAGTGCGGCGCAGCAAAGTGAATGGTGGTTCACGCAGTCCTTTTACGTGCCATGGAGTTGAGCTAGAGAAAGCTACTTTTTCTCTCATCCGGAATTGCCATGGCCGCACCCAAGAAGACCGCCGCAAAGGAACAAGGGCAGGACAGAGACAACGGCCCGCCGCCGGAATTCACCAGAGACCAGGATTTGGCTGCGCTGCGCGACATGCTGCTGATCCGCCGCTTTGAGGAGAAGGCTGGTCAGCTCTACGGCATGGGTGCGATTGGCGGCTTCTGCCATCTCTATATCGGCCAGGAAGCCGTGGTCGTCGGCATGCAGATGGCGCTGAAGCCGGGTGATCAGGTCATCACCGGCTATCGCGATCACGGCCACATGCTGGCCACCGGCATGGACGCCAAGGGCGTGATGGCCGAGCTCACCGGGCGCCGCGGCGGCTATTCCAAGGGCAAGGGCGGCTCCATGCACATGTTCAGCATGGAGAAGAACTTCTTCGGCGGCCACGGCATCGTCGGCGCCCAGGTGTCGCTGGGCACGGGGCTGGCGCTCGCCAACCGCTACCGCGGCAATGATTCGGTCAGCGTCGCCTATTTCGGCGACGGTGCGGCCAATCAAGGGCAGGTCTATGAGAGCTTCAACATGGCGGAGCTCTGGAAGCTGCCGGTGATCTACGTCATCGAGAACAACCGCTATGCGATGGGCACGGCGGTGTCGCGCGCCTCGGCGCAGACCGACTTCTCCAAGCGCGGCATCTCCTTCAACATCCCGGGCGAGCAGGTCGACGGCATGGACGTCCGCGCGGTGAAGGCCGCGGGCGAGAAGGCGGTCGCCTGGTGCCGCGAGGGCAAGGGCCCCTACATCCTGGAAATGCAGACCTACCGCTATCGCGGCCACTCGATGTCCGACCCGGCGAAGTATCGCACGCGTGAGGAGGTCGAGAAGGTCCGCCACGACCAGGATCCGATCGAGCAGGTGCGCAACCGCCTGCTGGCGGCCAAGGTCAGCGAGCAGGATCTCAAGGCGATCGATGCCGACGTGCGCAAGATCGTCAACGAGGCCGCCGATTTCGCGCAGGCCGATCCCGAGCCGGATGCCGCCGAGCTCTACACCGACGTCTATCGCTAATCGCGCGCGCAAGCTGATTTCTCTGGAGCTGATATGCCTATTCAAGTTTTGATGCCTGCGCTGTCGCCCACGATGGAGAAGGGCAACCTCGCCAAATGGCTGAAGAAGGAAGGCGAGGCGATCAAGTCGGGTGACGTGATCGCCGAGATCGAGACCGACAAGGCGACGATGGAAGTCGAGGCGACCGACGAGGGCACGCTCGGCAAGATCCTGATCCCCGAAGGCACCGCCGACGTCGCCGTCAACACGCCGATCGCCACCATCCTCGCCGATGGCGAGACGACTGCCGATCTCGGCAAGGCCTCGGCGCCGGCCGCCGAGATGAAGGCCGCGCAATCGGCGCCGCCGTCGGATGCCGCTGTTTCCGTGCAGGCTTCGCCCGCGCCGACCGGCGTGGCCGCGCCGCAGAGCGTCGCCGAGCCCGATCCGGAAGTGCCGGCCGGCACCGAGATGGTGACGCAGACCATCCGCGAGGCGCTGCGCGACGCCATGGCCGAGGAGATGCGCAGGGACGGCGACGTCTTCATCATGGGCGAGGAGGTCGCCGAGTATCAGGGCGCCTACAAGGTCACCCAGGGTCTGTTGCAGGAGTTCGGCGCCCGCCGCGTGATGGATACCCCGATCACCGAGCACGGCTTCGCCGGCATCGGCGTCGGCGCCGCGATGGCCGGGCTGAAGCCGATCGTCGAGTTCATGACCTTCAACTTCGCCATGCAGGCGATCGACCAGATCATCAACTCCGCGGCCAAGACCTTGTACATGTCCGGCGGCCAGATGGGCTGCTCGATCGTGTTTCGCGGGCCCAACGGCGCCGCCGCCCGCGTCGCCGCGCAGCACAGCCAGGACTATTCGTCCTGGTACTCGCACATTCCGGGCCTCAAGGTCGTCGCGCCGTATTCCGCGGCTGACGCGAAGGGCCTCTTGAAGGCTGCGATCCGCGATCCGAACCCGGTGATCTTCCTCGAGAACGAGGTGCTGTACGGTCACTCCGGCGAGGTGCCGAAGCTCGACGACTACATCATCCCGATCGGCAAGGCGCGCATCGCCCGCTCGGGCAAGGACGTCACGATCATCTCCTGGTCGAACGGCATGACCTACGCGCTCAAGGCCGCCGATGAGCTCGCCAAGGAGGGCATCGAGGCCGAGGTGATCGACCTGCGCACCTTGCGTCCGATGGACACCGAGACCATCATCGCCTCGGTCAAGAAGACGGGACGCGCGGTCACGGTGGAAGAGGGCTGGGCGCAGAGCGGCGTCGGCGCCGAGATCGCCGCGCGCATCATGGAGCACGCCTTCGATTATCTCGATGCGCCGGTGACGCGCGTGTCGGGCAAGGACGTGCCGATGCCGTATGCGGCAAATCTCGAGAAGCTCGCGCTGCCGTCGGCGGCCGAGGTCGTGCAGGCCGCCAAGTCCGTCTGCTACCGCTAAGGGAATCCCAGATGGCCGGACCCAAGGAGCAGCCGCTGCCGCCCGACGTCGTCGGCCGCGAGGACGCCACCGAAGTGTTGCGCGCCTTCGTGCTCGACGGCGGGCTCTCGATCGCCTTCCAGCGTGCGTTCGAGGAGCCCGACGTGTGGGGGCTGCTCCTGGTCGACGTCGCCCGACATGCTGCGCGCGCCTATGCGCGCGAGAGCGATTATTCCGAAGACGAGGCGCTGCAGCGCATCGTCGAGATGTTCGAAGCCGAGCTGGCTCGGCCGACTGATATGGGCACCACCAGCCCCAGGTCGAAACAAGGTCACTGATCATGCCGATCAACATTCTGATGCCCGCGCTGTCGCCGACGATGGAGAAGGGCAACCTCGCCCGTTGGCTCAAGAAGGAAGGCGACCAGGTCAAGTCGGGCGAGGTCATCGCCGAGATCGAGACCGACAAGGCCACGATGGAAGTCGAGGCGGTCGACGAAGGCACGCTCGCCAAGATCCTGGTGCCCGAGGGCACCCAGGACGTGCCGGTCAACGACGTGATCGCCGTGCTTGCGGGTGAGGGCGAGGACGTCAAGGCGGCCGGCAGCGCGCCGGCGGCGGCTGCGCCGAAGGCTGAAGCCAAGCCGACCGCGTCGGCGGCTCCCGCTGCGGCGCCTGCTGCCGCGCCCGCGCCCAAGCCTGCTGCGGCTCCCGCGCCGGCCGCTCCTGCGGCTGCTGCTCCTCAGGTCAACGGTCACGCGCGCGTCTTCTCATCGCCGCTGGCGCGACGTCTCGCCAAGGACGCCGGCATCGATCTCGGCCGCATCACCGGCACTGGTCCGCATGGCCGCGTCGTCGCGCGCGACGTCGAGGAGGCCAAGTCCGGCAAGGGCCTCAAGGCCGCGCCGTCGGCCGCTCCCGCTGCGGGTGCAGGCGCGCCGGCCGTGGCGCCGTCCATGTCCGACAAGCAGATCCTGGCGCTGTTCGAGCCGGGCTCCTACGAGGTCATCCCGCATGACGGCATGCGCCGCACGATCGCGCAGCGCCTGACGGCGGCGACGCAGACGGTCCCGCATTTCTATCTCACGATCGACTGCGACATCGGCAAACTGCTCGCCGCGCGCGAGGAGATCAATGCGGCCGCGCCGAAGGACAAGGAGAAGAAGCCGCTCTACAAGCTCTCGGTGAACGACTTCGTCATCAAGGCGATGGCGGTGGCGCTGCAGAAGATCCCGAACTGCAACGTCAGCTGGACCGAAGGCGGCATGGTCAAGCACAAGCATTCCGACGTCGGCGTTGCCGTGGCGATGCCGGGCGGCCTGATCACCCCGATCATCCGCAAGGCCGAGACCAAGACGCTGTCGGCCATCTCCGGCGAGATGAAGGATTTTGCCGCGCGCGCCCGCTCGCGCAAGCTGAAGCCGGAGGAATATCAGGGCGGCACCACGGCGGTGTCGAACCTCGGCATGTACGGCATCACGCACTTCACCGCGGTGATCAACCCGCCGCACGCGACGATTCTCGCGGTCGGCACGAGTGAGGAGCGGCCGGTCGTGCGCAACGGCAAGATCGAGATCGCCAGCATGATGAGCGTGACACTGTCGTGCGACCACCGCGCGATCGACGGCGCGCTCGGCGCCGAACTGATCGGCGCCTTCAAGCAGCTGATCGAGAACCCCGTGATGATGATGGTGTGAGCGGAGCGATTGACCGTCATTCCGGGGCGATGCGCCAGCATCGAACCCGGAATCTCGAGGTGAGGATATCGCAAGCCAATCTCGGGATTCCGGGTTCAAGGCCTTCGGCCTTGCCCCGGAATGACGGCGCAAGGAGCAAGGTGGGCAGAGCAAGTCGTGCCCGCTGACTAATAATGAGATCGTCGGATGGCGGAGGCGACGCAACGCGCCTTTACCTACCATCGACCTACGAATTTCAGTTGAACGGGAGCCGTCATGGCCGACACATCCTTCGACATCATCATCATCGGGTCCGGCCCGGGCGGCTACGTCGCCGCGATCCGCGCCGCGCAGCTCGGCTTCAAGACCGCGATCATCGAGAAGTCCTATCTCGGCGGCATCTGTCTGAACTGGGGCTGCATCCCGACCAAGGCGCTGCTGCGCTCGGCCGAGATCTACCACTACATGCAGCACGCCAAGGACTATGGCCTCTCTGCGGAGAAGATCTCCTACGATCCCAAGGCGGTGGTGCAGCGCTCGCGCGGCGTCTCCAAGCGCCTCAATGACGGCGTCGGCTTCCTGATGAAGAAGAACAAGATCCAGGTGATCTGGGGCCGCGCCAATATCGACGCGCCCGGCAAGATCACCGTGACCAAGTCCGACGTCGAGGCGCCCAAGGGCGCTCTGGGCGAGGGCACCTATCAGGCCAAGCACATCATCGTCGCGACCGGCGCGCGGCCGCGCGTGCTGCCGGGGCTCGAGCCGGACAAGAAGCTGGTCTGGACCTATTTCGAGGCGATGGTGCCGGACAAGATGCCGAAGTCGCTGCTCGTCGTCGGCTCCGGCGCGATCGGCATCGAGTTCGCCTCGTTCTTCCGCACCATGGGCTCCGAGGTGACGGTGGTCGAGGTGCTGCCGCAGATCCTGCCGGTCGAGGACGCCGAGATCGCCGGCCTCGCCCGCAAGCAGCTGGAGAAGCAGGGCCTCAAGATCATGACCGGCGCCAAGGTCACCAAGCTCGACAAGAAGAGCGACAGCGTGGTGGCGACGATCGACGACGGCAAGGGCAAGATCGAGACGACCGAGTTCGATCGCGTCATCTCGGCGGTCGGCGTCGTCGGCAACATCGAGAATCTCGGGCTCGAGAAGCTCGGGGTGAAGACCGACCGCGGCTGCATCGTGATCGACGGCTACGGCAAGACCAACGTCCCCGGCATTTACGCCATCGGCGACGTCGCCGGTCCCCCGATGCTCGCGCACAAGGCCGAGCATGAGGGCGTAGTCTGCATCGAGGCGATCAAGGGCCTGCATCCGCACCCGATGGACAAGAACCTCATTCCGGGCTGCACCTATTGCCATCCGCAGGTCGCTTCCGTAGGGCTCACCGAGGCCAAGGCGAAGGAGCAGGGCCGCGACATCCGAGTCGGCCGCTTCCCGTTCGTCGGCAACGGCAAGGCGATCGCGCTCGGCGAGGACCAGGGCCTGGTGAAGGTGATCTTCGACAAGAAGACGGGCCAGCTGATCGGCGCGCACATGGTCGGTGCCGAGGTGACCGAGCTGATCCAGGGCTATGTCGTGGCGATGAACCTCGAGACCACCGAGGAAGAGCTGATGCACACGGTGTTCCCGCATCCGACCCTGTCGGAGATGATGAAGGAAGCCGTGCTCGACGCCTATGGGCGTGTGCTGAACATGTAAGATGCGACGAAGCAGGAGCATCGACATCAAGACACTCGAGAGCCCTGACGGCGATGAGCGCGTGCTGATTTTGCAGCGTGCCGATGGCCACTATACCTATCGTAGGCAATGGCGCCCCGCTGCCTCACAATTCACGTACGTCGACGAGGAGGGGTGGGGACAGCCGGGTCCTGATTGCGGAATTTATGATTCAGCGGACACAGCCGAAACAGAAGCACGACAAATTGTGCCGTGGCTCAAACGCCAATTTCATTGAGGCGTGAGCTGAAGGCAGACGTAAACGAGAGGCCACGATCCGTGAAATCCAGCGACAATCTCATCACCGAGCGTCCGACCTTCGTCACCCATCTCGAATGCGCGATGGTCGAGGACCACTATCCGGCGGACCAGGTCCACAACCTGTCGAAAGCCGGCAAGCCGCTGTTGGTGCGCTACGATCTCGCCGGCGTGAAGCAGGCGCTGACCAAGGACGCGCTGGCGCAGCGCCCCGCCGACCTGTGGCGCTATCGCGAGCTGCTGCCGGTGCGAAAGTGCCAGGACATCGTCAGCCTCGGCGAGGTCATGACGCCGCTGATCAATCTGCCAAAGCTGTCGAAGAAGCTCGGCGGCGGCGAGATCATCGTCAAGGACGAGGGACGGCTGCCGACCGGCTCGTTCAAGGCGCGCGGCCTGGTGATGGCGGTGTCGATGGGCAAGGCGCTCGGCATCAAACACATGGCGATGCCGACCAACGGCAATGCCGGTGCGGCGCTCGCCGCCTACGCGACCTCCTGCGGCATCAAGACCACGATCTTCTGCCCGGCCGATACGCCCGAGGTAAACGTCAGCGAGATCGAGCTGCAGGGCGCGACCGTCTATCGCGTCAACGGCCTGATCGATGACTGCGGGAAAATCGTCGGCGAGGGCAAGGCCAAGGTCGGCTGGTTCGATACCTCGACCCTGAAGGAGCCGTACCGGATCGAGGGCAAGAAGACGATGGGGCTGGAGCTCGCCGAGCAGCTCGGCTGGGACGTGCCCGACGTGATCTTCTATCCGACCGGCGGCGGCACCGGCCTGATCGGCATGTGGAAGGCGTTCGACGAGCTCGAGAGAATTGGGTTCATCGGATCAAAACGTCCGCGCATGGTCGCGGTGCAGGCCTCCGGCTGCGCGCCGATGGTGCGCGCCTTCGAGCAGGGCGTCGAGCATGCGACGCGCTGGGAGGATGCCCACACGATCGCGTCGGGTATCCGCGTCCCGCAGGCGGTGGGGGATTTTCTCATCCTGCGCGCGGTCCGCGAGAGCAAAGGTTTCGCGATTGCGGTCGATGACGAGAAGATTTCTTCTGCGCTGAACGAGGTCTCGCGCGAGGAGGGGCTGTTGCTGTGCCCCGAGGGCGCTGCGACCTACGCCGCCTACAAGCAGAGCCTCGCCGACGGCCGCGTCACGAAGAGCGACCGCGTGATGCTGTTCAACTGCGCCACCGGACTCAAATATCCGCTGCCGAAGGTCGAGCGCACCCTCGATCGCCATCAGCCGATCGACTACACTCAGTTCTAATCGGACGGTCGGCATCGCGGCCTGGCGCCTGATCGTCTGACAAGAAGGATCAGGCCGCTCAGGGAGGACCGCGATGCGACGCCTGTTTGGCGCTGTGGTGATGGCGCTTGCCTTGTTTGTCGGTTCCGCTGCTGCGGAGACCTACCCCTCTCGCGCCATCACGGTGATCGTGCCGTTTGCCGCCGGCGGACCGTCGGACGCGATGATGCGCATCCTGGCCGAGCACATGAAGCAGACGCTCGGCCAGCCGGTGCTGGTCGAGAACGTCACCGGCGCGGGCGGATCGATCGGCGTCGGGCGCGCGGTGCGCTCCAGGCCGGATGGTTACACCGTGAGCTTCGGCCATCTCGGTACGCACGTCGCCAACGGCGCGGTCTACCGGCTCGGCTATGATCTCGTCGCCGATCTCGAGCCGGTCGTGCTGCTGCCGAGCAATCCGATGATCATCGTCAGCAAGAGCAACGTGCCGGCGAAATCGCTGTCCGAATTGCTCGCCTGGCTGAAGGCGCAGCCGAACCCTGCCTCCGCCGGCACGGCCGGCAACGGCTCCGGCAGCCATATCGCCGGGCTCTATTTCCAGCAGATCACCGGCATCAAGCTGCAATACGTACCCTATCGTGGCACGGGGCCGGCGATGAACGATCTCGTCGGCGGACAGATCGATCTCATCGTCGATCAGACCTCGAACGCCATCAACCAGGTGCGTGCCGGCATGATCCGGGCTTATGCCGTCACCGACGCCAAGCGCCTGGATACGGCCCCAGAGATTCCGACTACCGACGAAGCGGGCCTGCCGGGCTTCCACATGACGTTGTGGTCGGGACTGTGGCTGCCGAAGGGAGCGGCCAAAGATGTCGTCGAGACGCTCAATGGCGCGGCCGTCGCCGCCCTGAATGATCCGGATGTGCAAAACCAATTGAAAAACCTGGGATTGCAGATGCCGCCGGCGGATCGGCGCACCCCCGATGCGCTTGGAACCCTGCAGCGTGACGAGATCGCCAAATGGTGGCCGATGATCAGAGGCGCAGGTGTGGTGCCGGAATAGGCTGGCGGTATTTCATTCCGCCTGTGATGGTTGCGCAACAGCCACGAATGTTGCGACCTCGCCACAGTTTACGAAGTTTTGGTAACAATCTCGGGCGCTCCGCAAACGCGCCGCTTTTTGGCCACACCTGGTCGTGAAATACTTTGATCAGAATAGTACCAGTGCGTGTGAGGTAGCAAGAAATCCACTTCCAGGATTTTAGCGTTCTCCGCAGCACCGGGAGGCCAGAACAGCGATGGACGCGAAGACCGACATCAAGCGCAGGCTGCCCAGCCGTCACGTGACGGAAGGACCCGAGCGTGCGCCGCATCGGTCCTATCTCTACGCGATGGGCCTGACCACGGCCCAGATCCACCAGCCTTTCGTTGGCGTTGCTTCGTGCTGGAACGAGGCCGCGCCCTGCAACATCGCGCTGATGCGGCAGGCCCAGGCGGTGAAGAAGGGCGTTGCGCACGCCGGCGGCACGCCGCGCGAATTCTGCACCATTACCGTGACCGACGGCATCGCCATGGGCCATGACGGCATGCGCTCGTCGCTGCCGTCACGCGAGGCGATCGCCGATTCGGTCGAGCTGACGATTCGCGGCCATGCGTACGATGCGCTGGTCGGCCTGGCCGGCTGCGACAAGTCGCTGCCGGGCATGATGATGGCGATGGTCCGGCTCAACGTGCCCTCGATCTTCATCTATGGCGGCTCGATCCTGCCGGGCAATTTCCGCGGCCAGCAGGTCACCGTGCAGGACATGTTCGAGGCGGTCGGCAAGCATTCGGTCGGTCAGATGTCGGACGACGATCTCGACGAGCTCGAGCGAGTCGCCTGTCCGTCGGCCGGCGCCTGCGGCGCCCAGTTCACGGCCAACACCATGGCGACCGTGTCCGAGGCGATCGGGCTGGCGCTGCCATATTCCGCTGGTGCGCCTGCGCCCTACGAGATTCGCGACTCGTTCTGCATGACCGCCGGCGAGAAGGTCATGGAACTGATCGCCGCCAACATCCGGCCGCGGGATATCGTCACGCGGGCCGCGCTGGAGAATGCCGCGGCGGTTGTGGCGGCGTCCGGCGGGTCGACGAATGCTGCGCTGCACCTACCTGCGATTGCGCATGAGGCCGGCATCAAGTTCGACTTATTTGACGTCGCCGAAATCTTCAAAAAGACACCTTATATCGCGGATTTGAAGCCGGGTGGCCGCTATGTCGCCAAAGACATGTTCGAGGCTGGTGGCATTCCGCTCTTGATGAAGACGTTGCTCGACCATGGCTATTTGAACGGCGACTGCCTCACAGTCACCGGCCGGACGATCGCCGAAAACCTCAAAGGCGTGAAGTGGAATCCGCACCAGGACGTGGTGAGGCCGGCCGACCAGCCGATCACTGCAACCGGAGGTGTGGTCGGTCTGAAAGGCAATCTCGCGCCAGAGGGCGCGATCGTGAAAGTCGCGGGCATGTCGAACTTGAAATTCACTGGGCCGGCCCGCTGCTTCGATCGGGAAGAGGATGCCTTTGAGGCCGTGCAGAAGCGCACCTATCGCGAGGGCGAGGTGATCGTCATTCGCTATGAGGGGCCGCGCGGCGGTCCGGGCATGCGGGAAATGCTGCAGACCACGGCGGCGCTGACCGGGCAGGGCATGGGCGGCAAGATCGCGCTCATCACCGACGGCCGGTTCTCGGGCGCGACCCGCGGCTTCTGCATCGGCCATATCGGACCGGAGGCGGCGGTCGGCGGACCGATCGCGCTGGTCGAGGATGGCGACACCATCGAGATCGACGCCGAGGCAGGTATCCTTAACGTCAAGTTGAGCGATGCCGAGCTGGCGACACGCAAGACCAAGTGGACGCCGCGTGAGACCCATCACACGTCAGGTGCACTTTGGAAATATGCCCAGCAGGTTGGACCGGCCGTGGCGGGTGCCGTCACCCACCCAGGTGGTGCGCAAGAGAAGTATTGCTATGCGGACATCTGATCGGATCATTTTTGCATTGATGCTGGGGGTTGCCCCGCTCGCGTTGCCGACGTCGTCGTTCGCGTTCGATGGCGCTCCGGTCAACCAGGAGCCGGCGATTGCCGTGGCTGGACCGCAGGCCGGTGCTGGCGCGCTGCGCAAGACCGTGCCCGCGACGACCTCCTCGACGTCGCCGACCCAGTCCTTGACTGCGCTGCAATATGCTGCGGAGGAAGGCCACCCGGTCGCGCAGTTCAAGCTCGGCCGGATGTACGCCGCCGGCGACGGCGTGGCGCGCGACGACATGCGCGCCTTCGACTATTTCAGCCGCATCGCCAACGCGCATGCGGAGGACAGCCCGTCGGCGCCGCAGGCCCAGATCGTGGCCAATGCCTTCGTCGCGCTCGGCCGCTATTATCTCAGCGGCATTCCGAACACGAAGGTGAAGGCGGATCCGGATCGCGCCCGCGAGATGTTCTCCTACGCGGCGTCCTATTTCGGCAATGCCGACGCCCAGTACGATCTGGCGCGGATGTACCTGAAGACGGCAGACGCCTCGCGCGACGACTTTCGCTATGGCGCGCGCTGGCTCGGCCTCGCCGCCCAGAAGGGGCAGCATCAGGCCCAGGCCTTGCTTGGTCAGATGCTGTTCAATGGCGACCGTCTGCCCCGGCAGCCGGCGCGCGGCCTGATGTGGCTCACTCTGGCGCGCGACAGCGCCGGTCCGGACGAGGTCTGGATCAAGGAGAGCTACAACCGCGCCTTTGCCAAGGCGTCGGACGACGACCGCGCCTCGGCACTGCAGATGCTCGAGAGCTGGGTGCAGGGCAAGCGCGAGTAAGCGGAAGCGGAATGCATCGCATTCCCTCCGCGCGACGGGGGGACTGGAATGATCATCCGCGATGCGACGCCTGATGATGCCGAGGCAGCCTGCGCCGTACTACGCGCCTCCATCATCGAATTGTGCGGGGCGGATCATCGCGGCAATCCGGACATCCTCGGCCGCTGGCTCGCCAACAAGACACCGGAGATCGTCGCCAGCTGGGCCGACGGGCAGGGCCGATCGCTGCTGGTCGCGGTCGAGGAGGGAACGATTCTCGCTGTCGGCGGCCTCGCTCATCCCAACGAGATCACGGCGAACTACGTGTCGCCGCAGGCGCGTTTTCGCGGCGTGAGCTCGGCCCCGGTGGCCGCGCTGGAACAGCGAGCCGTGGCGCTCGGCGCCCGTGAGATCGAGCTGCTGAGCACCGAGACCGCGCACCGATTCTATCTCGCTCGCGGCTACGCCGACGTCGGCACGCCCGCCGGGAAGTTCGGCACAGCCGCGTCCTATCCGATGCGCAAGCTCATTGCCCCGGTGGGCTGAGTCGCACCGCGCCGCTCGTCATCATGGTCCTGTCTGCCGTTGCCCAATGATTGGGCGACGAGTGGCTGCTGTTTTGATCAGCCTTCGGCGCCCAGACCAAATTCGGCGAACTTTGATGCACAAACGACTGCGCCGGCACCGAATCGCGCTTGGCACGATTTGTGAGTGCAAGTCCTCTGCAACAGCAGAAGGCAGTACGTTTGCGCAACGTTCGGATCGGCCTGATCATTCCTCAGCGCGGCTCGGCAGGGTTGTGGGCGCCCTCGGCCGAAGCCTGTGGGCGGCTGGCCGTAACCGAGCTCAACCAGGCTGCGGGCATCCGCCGCAGGCCGGTGGAGCTCGTCGTCATCGATGCAGGTGCCAGTGGCGCCAGCGCGGGGCAGGCGGCCGCGGAGGCGGTCGATGATCTCGCGGTCGATGGCCTCGTCGGCATGCTGCCGAGCTATGCGCGCGATCCAGTCGCCCGAGCTGCGCGCGGCCGCGTGCCATTCGTCTACACGCCGCAGTTCGAAGGCCTGTCGTCGGACAGCGATGTCATGACCACCGGCGAGACCGCCGGCGAATTGCTGGCGCCCGCCATCCAGTGGCTCTCCGAGTGCAAGCGCGCCCGCCGCTTCTTTCTGTGCGGGAACGACTATATCTGGCCGCGCTCCTCGCTGCAGATCGCCAGGCGGCTGATCGCTCGATTCGGCGGCACCGTCACCGGCGAGTACTACGTGCCGGTCGGCGTGCATGACTTCGACGAGATGCTCGACCGCATCAAGGCGACGCGCAGCGATGTCGTCCTGCCGGTCTTCCTCGGCTCCGACTGCATCGCGTTCAATCGCGCCTTCTGCGCCGCCGGCCTCAGCCGCCACGTGCTGCGCTTCTCCTCGGCCTTCGACGAGACCATCGTGTATGGCCTCGACTGTAGCGAGACCGAGAACGTCTACGTGGCTTCCAGCTACTTCGCCTCGCTGCGCTCGCGCAACAATGGTGCATTTCTCGAGCGCTACTACACGGCCTATGGCGACAATCCGCCGCCGGCGAACGGCTATGGCGAGTCCTGCTACGAGGGCATTCACGCGCTGGCCGCGCTGATCGAGCGCGCCGAGAGTTTCGATGCGCGCGATCTCCGGCGCGTGTTCGGACGAACCCTGCAGGGGCGCACCGCGCGCGGCAACGAGGCCCGGCCGGTGGTCGGCGGCCGCCACCCGATCCATCTCGCCGAGCTGGACGGCTACGATTTTTCGGTCGTCGCATCGCGCTAGACCCAGGCGGCGTCAAAAAATAACTTGCCATTTCAAATATTGTAATTTTAAACTTCGTGCGGCTCGTGAACCAGCATCGCCAACCCATGGGGACCCCTTATGACTCTTTCACGCCGTCGTTTCCTGCAACGCTCGGCCATCGCGACCTCGACCTTGATCGCAGCACCTGCGGTGTTCCGCTCGGGTGCGCTCGCGGCCGAGAACCCGATCACCGTCGGCAGCCTGCACGACCAGTCCGGCCCGATCGGCACCTCCGGCACACCGATGGTCTACGCGCTGCAGCTCGCCGTTGAGGAGATCAACGCCGCGGGCGGCTTGCTCGGGCGGCCGCTGAAGGTCATGCACTACGACACCCAGTCCAACATCCAGCTGTACTCGCAATATGCCCAGCAGCTGGCCGTGAAGGACAAGGTCGACGTCGTGCATGGCGGCATCACCTCGGCCTCGCGCGAGGCCATCAGGCCGACCTTCGACCGCTTCAAGGTGCTGTACTTCTACAACACGCTGTACGAAGGCGGCGTCTGCGACCGCAACACCTTCTGCACCGGCACCACGCCGGCACAGACCGTCGAGAAGCTGGTGCCGAGCGCGATGAAGAAGGCGGGCAAGAAGGCCTACATCATCGCCGCCGACTACAATTACGGTCAGATCACCGCGAAGTGGATGACCAAATACTGCAAGGACAATGGCGGCGAGATCCTCTCGACCGACTTCTTCCCGCTCGACGTCACCAATTTCGGCTCGACCATCTCGAAGATCCAGGCGGCCAAGCCCGACCTCATCCTCTCGGCGCTGGTCGGCGGCAACCACACCGCGTTCTACCGGCAGTGGACCGCAGCCGGCATGAAGGGGAAGATCCCGATCGCCTCGACCACCTTCGGCCTCGTCAACGAGCCGTCGACGCTCGACGCCGCCGAGAGCGACGCCATCATCGGCGCCTACGGCTATTTCGAGGAGCTGACCACGCCGGCCTCCAAGAGCTTCGTCGAGAAGATCAAGAAGGCGCATCCGGACTCGCCCTACATCAGCGAGCTCGCTTCCTGCACCTATGAGGGTGTCATGCTCTGGGCCGAGGGCGTCAAGAAGGCCGGCAGCATCGACCGCATGAAGGTGATCGAAGCGCTCGAGAGCGGCCTCGTGTTCGACGGTCCGAGCGGCAAGGTCTCGCTGGACAAGCCGACCCATCACACCGTCCGCAACGCGTTCCTCGCCGAGGTGAAGGATCGCAAATGGTCGGTGCTGGAGACCTACACCGACGCCAAGCCGGCGGACACAGCGAGCGTCTGCGACCTCGTCAAGAACCCGAACGACGTCAAGCAGTACATCATCAATCTCTGACGCCTGCCGGGTCCCGCCATCCGGCGGGGCCCGGATTTTCCGGACTGCCCTGAAAGACCTGACGCATGGCGATCTACGTCATCCTCGCGCTCGACGTTCTCAATGGAATCTCATCGCTGTTCCTGCTGTGCCTGGGGCTGGCGATCATCTTCGGCATGATGAAGATCATCAACCTCGCCCATGGCGAGTTCATCATGCTGGGCGCCTATGCGACCGTGATCTCGGCGAATGCCGGGGTGAATATCTGGATCGCGATGCTGATCGTCGCGCCCTTGTTCGTCGGCATCGTCGGCCTCGTGATCGAGCGCTGCCTGATCCGCTTCCTCTACGGCCGCCTGGTCGATTCCATGCTCGCCACCTGGGGCCTCAGCCTGCTGATCATCGGCATCATCACCACGATCTACGGCAACACCCAGCAGGGCGTGCCGACGCCGCTCGGCGGCTTCTCGATCGGCTCCTACCAGTCGAGCTACTACACGCTGTTCCTCGCCTTGATGGCCGCCGTAATGATGGCGATCATCTACGGCGTGATGCGCTACACCCGCTTCGGCCTGGTCGCCCGCGCCACGATGCAGAACCCGGCAATGGCGGCGACCCTCGGCGTCAACCCGGCCCGCGTCTACATGAGCACGTTCGCGCTCGGCGCGGCCGTCACCGGTCTTGCTGGCGGCCTGCTGGCACCGGTCTCCGGCATCACGCCGGTGATGGGCGGCGCCTATGTCGCCAAGGCGTTCATGACCGTGGTCGGCGGCGGCGCCGCGATCCTGTCCGGCACGCTGTCGGCGGCGAGCCTGTTCGGCTCGGTCAACCAGGTCGGCGCCTACTTCACCACGCCCGTCTATGGCGAGGTCATCGTCTTCACCACCGCGATCGTTCTCATTCGTCTGCTGCCGCAGGGTATCTCCGGGCGCTTCTTCAAGGGGAACCTGTGATGGACAAGCGCCTTCGTCTCGCGCTCCAGG
Source organism: Bradyrhizobium sp. SZCCHNS2022 (assembly GCF_032377575.1). Classification (NCBI taxonomy): domain Bacteria; kingdom Pseudomonadati; phylum Pseudomonadota; class Alphaproteobacteria; order Hyphomicrobiales; family Nitrobacteraceae; genus Bradyrhizobium; species Bradyrhizobium sp. SZCCHNS2022. Next base: position 1,780,102 of record NZ_JAUHHZ010000001.1, read on the forward strand.
CCGCGGGGACCGTTGTCGCCATCGGCGTGATCGCGATCGTGCCGAGCGTGATCGAGCTGTTCGGCCTGATGCAGCTGACCTTGTTTGCCGCGATGTCGGTGCTGGCGCTGAGCCTGGCCTTCATCTGGGGTTATGGCGGCATCCTGTCGTTCGGCCAGACCGCCTTCTTCGGCCTCGGCGGCTACGCCTACGCAATCGCGGCCGTGAACTTCCAGGACTCGACGCCGGCGATCCTGCTGGCCATCGTGGTGCCCGCGCTGTTCGCGGCGATCCTCGGCTACTTCATCTTCTTCGGCCGCATCTCCGACGTCTATCTCGGCGTCATTACGCTCACGGTCACCCTGATCCTGTTCAACTCCGTCAACTCGACCTCGGGCGACGCTTACAAGATCGGCAAGGCGCTGCTCGGGGGCTTCAACGGCATGCCGGCGGTGCCGACCTTCAACGTGCCGTTCGATCCGTCAACGGTGCTCTCGCCGGAGCAGTCGTGGTGGACGACCGCCTATGTGCTGCTGGGCGTGTTCCTGCTGCTGCGACTCCTGCTGGCGCTGCCGGCCGGACGCATCATCGTCGCTGTCCGCGAGAACGAGGTGCGGGCGTCGCTGCTCGGCTACGATCCGCGGCTGGTGAAGTGCCTGACCTTCATCCTCGGCGGCGCCATCGCCGGCCTTGCCGGCGCGCTCTATGTCAACTGGGGCGCCTTCGTCAGCCCGACCATCTTCAGCCTGTCTTTGTCGGCGGAGATCATCATCTGGATCACCGTCGGCGGCCTCGGCACCTTGCTGGGACCGATCATCGGCTGTGTCGTCATCGAGTACATCGTCGCCTATATCGGCTCGCAGCAGCTGCTGAACTCGAACCTCGTGCTCGGCGGCGTGCTGGTCGTGTTCGTGCTGCTGCTGCCGAAAGGCATCTTCCCGACCGCGCGTGATCTGGTGATGCGGCTGATCCCGGACAAGAAACCGAAGACGAATGGCCCGCCGGTGCCATCAGCGGCGGCGCCGCATCCTGCAGGAGCCGAATGACATGGCGGACCTCGTCCCTCTGCTCAAGGCCGAACACCTGACGATGCGCTTCGGCGGCGTGGTCGCCAATGACGACATCACCTTCACCTTGCAGGAAATGGAGCTGCGCTGCCTGATCGGCCCGAACGGCGCCGGCAAGAGCACCTTCTTCAAGACGCTGACCGGACAGCTGGTGCCGACGTCGGGCAGCATTGCGTTCCGCGGCATGCCGATCGCGGGCAAGCTGTCGCATGAGATCGCGCGTATGGGCATCGGCATCAAGACCCAGGTCCCGAACGTCTTCAACGGCCTCTCGGTACGCGAGAACATCTGGATGGCGGTGCGCCGCAAGGCGACACCGCGGCAGCAGGGTCCGGCGGTCGACGCCGTGCTGGAAATGATCCGCCTGACGGACTACGCTGACAGCATCGTCGCGACGCTCTCCCACGGCCAGCGCCAATGGGTGGAGATCGGCATGGTGCTCGCCGCCGAGCCCGAACTGATCCTGCTCGACGAGCCCGCCGCCGGAATGACCGACGAGGAGACGTTTCATACGGCCGCGATCATCCGCGAGATCAACCAGACCCGTGCCATCGTCGTCGTCGAGCACGACATGGAGTTCATCAAGCAGATCGCCAAGCGCGTCACCGTGTTCCACCAGGGCCGCGTGCTGGTCGAGGACACCGTCGACAAGGTGCTCGCCGATCAGCGCGTGCGCGACGTCTATCTCGGCAAGAAGGTGGCGGCATGAGCGCGCTTCTCGAGGTCAAGGGTCTCAAATCCGGCTATGGCCGGATCCCGATCCTGTTCGGCGTCGATCTCACGGTCGCCGACGGCGAGTATCTCGGCATTCTCGGCCACAACGGCATGGGCAAGACCACGGCGCTGCGTACCTTGATGGGGCACCTGCCGACCACCGACGGCTCGGTCGTGTTCGCCGGCAAGACCATCACGCATCTCAAGCCGCATGAGCGCTCCAGGCTCGGCATCGGCCTGGTGCCGCAGGGCCGCGAGATCTTCCCGGATCTTTCGGTCATGGAAAACCTGCGCATGGGTCTCGCCGCGGCGCCGAAGGAGGACCGCGGCGTCATTGACGCCGTGCTGCAGGATTTCCCGCGCCTGGTGCGGCTGCTCGACCGCCGCGGCGGCGCGCTGTCCGGCGGCGAGCAGCAATTGCTGGCGCTGGCACGCTGCCTCTGCACCAAGCCGAAGCTGATCCTGCTGGACGAGCCGACCGAAGGCATCCAGCCCTCCATCATCGAGGAGATCATCGAGACCTTGCTGGCGCTGAAGACGCGATGGAAGATGTCGCTGATCGTCGTCGAGCAGAACCTCGAATTCATCACGTCGTTGTCGGACCGCATCCTGCACATCCAGAAGGGACGCATCACCGAGGAACTCGACCGTGAGACTTTATTGGCCCGGGAAGGTCAGATGATCCCGAGCTAGCGAATTCCGGCGCGGCTGCGCCGGCGCAACTGAACTGCACACGCCTGTCTCTGCTCCAGCTTATCCTCACAAGAAAGGATGACTCATGTCCATCAAACGCCCGAATGCCGAGGAAGTCGCCGATCTCGCCGCCAGCCTGCACATGAACATGACGGTCGAGGAGGCCGCCGAATATCTGTCGCTGATGGGCGGCATGTTCGATCAGTACGACATCATCGACGAACTGCCGAACCCGCTGCCGCCGGTGAAATATCCGCGCACACCGGGCGCCAAGCCGCCGGCCAAGGAGAACAAGTACAACGCCTGGGCGATCAAGACCGAGGTGAAGGGCGCAGGTTCCGGCAAGCTCGCCGGCCGCACCGTCGTGCTGAAGGACAACGTCGCGCTCGCCGGCGTCCCCATGATGAACGGCTCGACCACCCTCGAAGGCTTCATTCCCGCCGCTGACGCCACCATCGTCTCGCGCATCCTCGATGCCGGCGGCACCATCGTCGGCAAGGCCGTCTGCGAGCACTTCTGCCTGTCCGGCGGCAGCCACACCTCCGATCCGGCGCCGGTGCACAACCCCTGGAAGATGGGCTATTCGGCCGGCGGCTCGTCCTCGGGCAGCGCCGCGCTGGTGGCGGCCGGCGAGGTCGATATGTCCATTGGCGGCGACCAGGGCGGCTCGATCCGTATCCCCGCGTCCTATTGCGGCATCTACGGCATGAAGGCGACCCACGGCCTCGTGCCCTACACCGGCGTGATGCCGATCGAGTCGACGATCGACCACACCGGACCGATGACGGCCAACGTCAAGGACAATGCGCTGCTGCTCGAAGTGCTGGCCGGCGCCGACGGTCTCGATCCACGGCAATACGCGCCGAAGGTCTCGGCATACACCGAGGCGCTCGGCAAGGGCGTCAAGGGCCTCAAGATCGGCGTGCTCAAGGAAGGCTTCAGCGCGCCGAACATGCAGGAGGGCGTGGTCAGCAAGGTCAAGGCCGGCGCTGAGCGCTTCGCCAAGATGGGCGCCTCCGTGTCGGAGGTCTCGATCCCCGAGCACATGCATGCGCTGGCGGCGTGGAATCCGATCACGCTGGAAGGCTTCCTGGTGCAGATGATGCTCGGCAACGGCATGGGCTTCAACTGGAAGGGCCTCTATGATGTCGGCCTGCTCGACACGCATTCCGGCTGGCGCAACCGCGCCGACGATCTCTCTGTGACCTTGAAGCTGACCATGCTGGTCGGTCAGTGGGGTCTCGAGCACTATCGCGGCCGCTACTACGCCAAGTCGCGCAACATCGCGATCCAGGCCAAGGCGGCCTATGACGCCATGTTCGGCTCCTATGATCTCCTGCTGATGCCGACCTTGCCCTGCGTCGCCACCCCGATCCCGGCCAAGGACGCACCGCTCGCCGAAGTCGTGCAGCGCGCCTTCGAGATGACCGCGACGACGAGCCCGTTCGACGTCACCGGCCATCCCGCGATGACCGTGCCGTGCGGCCTCTCCGATGGCCTGCCGGTCGGCTTGATGCTGATCGGCAAGGACTACGCCGAGTCCACGATCTACCAGGCGGCGGCGGCGTTCGAGGCCGACGGCGACTGGAAGACCTTCTGATGATCACCATCACCGCGGTCATCAGGGCCAAGGCGGGACACGAGGCCACGATGCGCGACGCCCTCGTCGCCGTTGCGGCCCATGTCGCGGCCAACGAGCCGGAGACGATCGGGTTCTTCATCTCGCAGAGCGAGACCGAGCCCGGTCTGTTCACCACCTATGAGCGCTTCGCCGACAAGGCCGCGATGGACCGCCACAACGGCTCCGCCGCGGTGGCGACCTTCTTCGGCATCGCCAAGCCGATCCTCGACGGCGAGGTCATTCTCGTGACCTCGCAGGAGGTGTCGGCGACGATGCGGTAGGGGGAGGCGAGAGAGGCGAGTCCGCCAATCGCCTTCGAGACGCCCGCCAAGGGGCGGGCTCCTCAGAACGAGGGCGGTGGGTGTGGTGCGGTGAAATATCGTGGGTATCAAGACTCGACCAATAGGGATGGACTTCGGCCGGGCAAGCCCCGACGGCTCTCAACTACGTCAATGAGCACGTTCTCCATGATCAGTTGTTCGGATAGTCCAGCACGAGGCTCGCTGCTCGCCTCTCCCCGCGTGCGGGGAGAGGCCGGATTGCATCGAAGATGCAATCCGGGTGAGGGGGGCTGTCCGCTGGGTCCGGTGCCCGTGGCCGCCCCTCACCCCAGCCCTCTCCCCGTGAAGAACGGGGAGAGGGAGCACACCGACATCGCCGAGCCGCTCTCGATTTTCAACCCTCATGGTGAGGAGCCCATCCCTTGGCGGGCGTCTCGAACCATGAGGCCCCAATCGAACCTCGAGCGCTGAACAACAAAGAGGACCACCGCCGATGCTCCGTCTGCACGGCATCATGGGACGCGCCGACGACAAGATCTACGCGCGGCAACTGCACACGCTGGAGCATCGCGGCGGCATCGAGCTGTTGTTCGTGCCGCCGGAAGATTCCGGCCGCAAGCGCTTCCGCCTGACCACCGATCGCGGCACGGACTGCGCCGTCAGCCTCGACCGCGACGAGGAACTCATCGACGGCGCGCTGCTGCATCTCGACTCCGACCGCGCGATCATCGCCCGTTTCGGCGAGCAGCAGGTGCTGCGCCTGAAGGCGCGCGACGAGGCGAGCGCGCTGAAGCTCGGCTGGCATGCCGGCAATCTGCACTGGCGCGTCCGCTTCGAGGGCGACTGCCTCGCCGTCCTGCTCGACGCGCCGCTTGCCACCTACCGCGCCCGCATCCAGCCGCTGCTCGAGGCCGGCGAGGTGGTGGAGCGCGACCATGTTTGACCGCGGCGAGACGCTAGCCTTGCTGCAGCTTGGCGACAGCGCCTTTCCCGCCGGGGGTTTTGCGTTCTCCTGGGGCATTGAGGGCCTGGCGGCCGATGGGCTGCTGTCCGGTCGCCGCGATCTCGACGGCGTCATCGCAGACCATCTCGCGCAGCGCTGGGCCAGCATGGATCGCATTCTCCTGCGCCGCGCGTGGCACGCGAGCGACAGCGACGCGATCGCTTCCGTCGACCGTCTCGCCGAGGCCACCACACCGTCGGCCGAGATGCGCGAGGGATCGCGGCGCGCGGGCAGGGCGCTGCTCGGCGTCTGGGTCAAGCTCGCAGGTCCGCTGTCGGTGTCCTATCGCGCACGCGTCTCGGCAGATCCGAGGCTTGGGCACCTCGCCGTGGTGCAGGCGATCACCGGCCGTGACGCCGGCCTGAGCCTTGATGCCGCCGAGCTGGTCTCAGGCTGGACCTTGATCACTGGCCTCGTCAGCGCCGCCGTCCGGCTCGGCCTGATCGGTCACATCGACGCGCAGCAGAGCCTCGCGCGTGCCCGCACGATTCTCGCTGATCTGCTCACTGAGACGCCCGACGCCGACGCGATGCCGTCGAGCTTCACGCCCTTCATTGATATCACCGTGTCGCGCGGGCCGTTGCGGCACGTGCGGATGTTCACGACCTGAGGTGCCCTGGCCATGATGAACCTGTCGCCGACGGAGCTCGATCGTCTCGTCATCTTCAACGCCGCGCAGATGGCGCGGCGCAATCGCCAGCTGGGCATCAAGCTCAGCCATCCCGAGGCGGTCGCCTACATCACCGATGAGGTGATGACCGCGGCGCGCCGCAATCTGCCCTATGCCGAGATCCGCGACATGGCGGGACGGCTGCTCACGACCGATGACGTCGAGCCCGGTGTCGCCCAGATGATTCCGATGCTCTATGTCGAGCTGATGTTCGCCGAGGGCACCAAGGTGATGGCGCTGTTCGAGCCGATCCAGCCCGCGGAAGGCGCTGCAACTGACGACGTCGTCCCCGGCGAGATCATCGCCGGCGGCGACGACATCGCAATGTTCACGGAGCTGCCGGCGGTCACCATCGACGTCGTCAACACCGGGGATCGCGACATCCAGGTCCGCAGCCACACCCATTTCTTCGAGGTCAACCGCGCGCTGCGCTTCGACCGCGCCGCCGCCTGGGGCATGAAGATCGACCGTCCGGCGGGTTTGGGCATCCGCTTCGAGCCGGGCGTTTTCAAGTCGGTGCGGCTGGTCCCGATCACCGGCGACCGGATCGTGCGCGGCCAGGCCGGGCTGGTCAACGGTCCGCTCGACGCCCCCGGCGCGCGCGACGCCGCGCTGAAGCTCGCGCAGTCGCGCGGCTATCTCGGAGCTTGAGCCATGGCCACGTTGACCCGCAAAGCCTATGCCGAGCTATATGGCCCAACCAAGGGCGACCTCGTCCGGCTCGCCGACACCAGCCTGCTGGCTGAGATCGAGCACGACTACACCACCTACGGCCATGAACTCCTGGTCGGCGCCGGCAAGAACATCCGCGACGGCGAGGCCGTCGCCGCGCACCGGACGTCCACTCACAAGGCGCTCGACGTCGTCGTCAAGAACGCGACCATCGTCGATGCCGTCATCGGCATCGTGAAGGCCGATATCGGCATCCGCGATGGCCGCATCGTCGGCATCGGCAAGGCCGGCAATCCCGACATCATGCCGGACGTGCATCCCGACATGGTGGTCGGCCATACCACCGCGCCGATCGCCGGCGGTCCGTTCATCGTCACCGCCGGCGCGATCGAGAGCCACGCGCATCTGATTTCGCCGGAGCAGTCCGATCATGCGCTCGCCGGCGGCACCACCACGATGGTCGGCAATGGCTCGGGGCCGGTGTTCGACGTCGGTTCAGGCTCTGGGCCGAACTTCGGCCACTTCCTCAACTCGATCGAGTTCTCACCGCTGAACTACGCGCTGTTCGGCCGTGGCGGCTCCAACCCGGAAGCAGTCGAGGAGGCGGTCGCCGCAGGTGGCATGTCGGTCAAGATCCACGAGGATTTTGGCGCAGCGCCTGACGTCATCGACAAGACGCTGATCGCGGCCGACCGCAACGATTTCGCGGTCCATCTGCATACCGACTCGATCAACGAATACGGCTTCTGCGAGGACACGATGGCGGCGGTCGATGGCCGCACCATCCACATGTACCACGTCGAGGGCGCCGGCGGCGGCCACGCGCCCGATCTGCTCAAGGTCGTGTCGTGGGCCAACGTCATTCCGTCCTCGACCAACCCGACCAATCCCTACACCTCCTACGGGATGGAGGAGGGCGTGCCGATGACGATGATCTGTCATCAGCTCAACTACAATTCGCCCGAGGATGTCATGTTCGGTGAGTCCAGGGTGCGCGCGCAGTCGATGGCGGCGGAGGATTTCCTGCATGACATGGGCGCGATCTCGATCTTCGGCACGGACACGCAAGGCATGGGCCGGCTCGCCGAGAACGTCGCCAAATGCTGGCAGCTCGCCAGCGTCATGAAGAACCGCATCGGCCGGCTGTCTGAGGAGACGACTGTTCGCGCCGACAACGAGCGTATCAAGCGCTATGTCGCCAAGCTGACGATCAATCCCGCGATCGCGGTCGGCATCGATCATGTCGTGGGCTCGATCGAGGTCGGCAAGATGGCCGATCTCGTGCTGTGGCCGCGCGCCTCGTTCGGGCTCAAGCCCTACATGGTGATCAAGAACGGTTTTCCGGTGTGGGCCGCGATGGGCGACGGCAATGGCAGCCTTGGGCTCTCCGAGCCGATGATCCAGAAGCGGATGTGGGGCGCGCTGGGCGCCGCGCCGCAGCGGCTCGGCGTGAACTTCATGTCCAAGCTCGCGGTCGACGCCGGCGTCCGCGACAGGCTGGGACTCGGACGCGAGACCTTGCAGATCAAGAATGTCCGCCGCCTGCGCAAGACCGACATGGTCCGCAACGCCGCGATGCCGCATGTCGAGGTCGATCCGCAGACTTTCGAGGTGCGCGCCGATGGCAAGCTCTTGATGTGTCCGCCTGCCACGACCGTGCCGCTCGCCAGGAGGTTCATGCTGCGATGAGCCGTCTCGCTCTCACCCGCGCCGATGCCCCGATGACCGCCGCGCGCGTCGGCATCGGCGGCCCCGTTGGCTCCGGCAAGACCGCGCTGGTCGAGCAGCTGATCCCTGCGCTGCAGGCGCGCGGCATCGACATCGCCGTCATCACCAACGATCTCGTCACCGCCGAGGATGCCGAGCGCGTGCGCCGCTCCGGCCTGATCGACCCCGAGCGCGTCTCGGCGGTGGAGGCGGGCGCCTGTCCGCACACCGTGATCCGCGAGGACCCGACGCTGAACATCGAGGCGGCCGACGAATTGGAGCGGCGCTTTCCCGGCCTCGAGCTGATCCTGCTGGAGAGCGGCGGCGACAATCTCGCCTCGACGTTCTCGCGCGACTTGACCGATTTCTGGATGTTCGTGATCGACGTCGCCGGTGGCGACGACATCCCGCGCAAGCGCGGCCCCGGCGTGATCCGCGCCGATCTCTTGGTCATCAACAAGGTCGATCTCGCCCCGCATGTCGGCGTCGACATCGCCCGGATGCAGCGCGAGGCCACGGAGGTGCGCGGCGGCCGGCCGGTGCTGCTGACCAACTGCCGGCGTGGCGAGGGGATCGACGCGATCGTCGATCTGCTCGAGCGCGAGGTGCTGTTCCGCACGTGAGTGATCTTGGCCCAGAGAAGCCGCGGCTCGATCTGTCCTTCGTCCGCCGCGGCGGCCGCACCGCTATCGACCGGCGGCTGTTCGCCTGGCCGTTCGTGCTGACGCGCAGCTTCCACACCGATGCCGCGCGGCCGGATGTCCTCAGCGTCATCCTGCAAACCGGCAGCGGCGCCGTGCATGGCGAGGACCGGCTGACGCAGCGCTTCACCCTGCATGCCGGCGCGGCCGTGTGCGTGACCACGCAGGGTGCGACCTCGGTGCATCGCGCCGAGCCGGGCGCGCGGGCCGTGGAGCAGGTGCTGCTGCATGTCGCGGCCGGTGCGTCGCTCGACTATCGGCCGGAGCCGCGCATCCTGTTTCCCGACGCCGCCTTGCGCCAGGTGCTCGAGCTGGAGTATGCGGCCGATGCCTCGGCGCTCGTCACCGACGCGTTCACCATGCACGACCCCGACGGGCAGGGGCGCTTGTTCCGCGAGCTCGATTCCATGCTCATCGTCCGGCGGCAAGGGCAGGAGCCACTGCTGATCGACCGGATGCATCTGCGCGATCCCACGAGCGCGCCGTTCAACGGGCGCCGCGCGTTCGGCTCAGCCGTGCTCATGCTGCTGCAGACGCACGACCGTGCCGCGCTTCGCCTGCGCCTTGCCGACGCGTTCTCGCGCATCGATGATCTCTATGCGGCCGCGAGCCTGCTGCCGGACAGCGCCGGCGTCGGCGTTCGGCTCGCGGCTCGCGAGGTGCGCCAGCTACGCGCCGGCTTCGACGCGATCGCAGCGCTGGTCCGTGAGATCGATCTCGGCGTGCGCGTCGCTCAGGCGCCGAGCGCAGCCGCCACCGCGCGGCCGACCGCAGCGTGAGCCGCATTGCGCTTGTCGTCACCGGCCTTGGTCTCGGTGAGATAGCAGCTCACGATCACAGGGGCGCGGCCCGTCGGCCAGATCACCGCGACGTCGTTGCTGCTGCCGTTGTCGCCGGCGCCGGTCTTGTCGCCGACGCGCCATGATCCAGGCAGGCCGGCGCGCAGCTTGGCGGCGCCGGTCTTGCAGCCGATCAGCCAGCCATTCAGGACATCGCGCGACGCGCCCGACAACGTGTTTCCGGTCGTGAGCTTCGCCAAGGTCTGCGCCATGGCTGCCGGCGTCGTCGTGTCCCTGGGATCACCCGCCACGCTCTCATTGAGGGTAGGCTCGATGCGGTCGAGCCGGGTGATCGCGTCGCCTAAGCCGCGGATCGCGCGCGTGAGCCCGGCCGGGCCGCCGAGCGTCGCAAGCAGAAGGTTCGCCGCCGTGTTGTCGCTGAGCGTCACGGTCGCTTCGCAGAGTTCGCCGATCGAGAGGCCCGATGTTCCGACATGCAGCTTGGTGACCGGCGCGTAGGACAGGATGTCCGCTTGCGTGATCGGGAGCCGCCGCGAGAGCTGCTCGGCGCCAGTATCGACCTTGGCCAGGATTGCAGCCGCCAGCAGCGCCTTGAAGGTGCTGCACATCGGGAACCTTTCGTCGAGCCGATGGCCGCTGAGCGCGCCGCTTGCGGTGTCCAACAGCGCGACGCCGAGACGCCCGCCGCTGTCGGTCTCGATGCCCGCGATGGTCTCTTGGAAGTCGGCTGCGAAGGCCGGCCTGACCAACAGAGGTACGAGTGCGAGCGGAAACAATTGCCGCCGTGTGTAGATGGTCAATGGAGGTTCCTGACAGCGATCCCGGATATCCTACACTATCTCGGCGCAGCGGCTGAACCAAGCGGGAGACGCTGTTGACGAAGATAGATCACGTGCGCTACCTTAGGTTGTTGTTGAAATATTGCCCGCCTCAAGCCCGTCGAACGGGACGTGATCGAGGGCACCATCGATTTTGATTCACATACTTCATGTCGTCACAACGATTGATGAGGAATATTCACCATGGACGATTTCATCATTGGCACTCCGAGTCCGGCGCGCGCAGCGGCGCCTGCCTCCGCAGGCGACGGTTGGCAGGAGAACTACGCGTATTCGCTGGGAATGCAGGCCTATGTCTGGGGCTTTCCGTGGATCTACAACGCGCAACTGCGCTGGCTCTGGACCACGAAAGAAGGCCAGAAGGTGAGCCAGCAAGCCGGCAAGCCCGATCTGTACGCGCCGGTCAACTCGTTCCACCGCAGTGAGCAGCTCGCAAGCCCAGAGAACAGCAAGTCCGGCGGCAGTCCCAACTGCGACACGCTGTATGCGACCGCCTGGCTGGACGTGACGCAGGATCCGATCGTGATCTCGGTGCCGGCGGTGAACGACCGCTTCTATTGCATCGAAATGGTGTGCATGGATGGCGACAATTTCGCCTATGTCGGGACCCGCTCCACCGGCACGGAGGCGGGCAATTTTCTGATCGCTGGCCCCGGCTGGACCGGCGCGGTGCCCGATGACGTGCTCGACGTCCTGCCGCGCTCTCGCACGGTGAGCATCTTCCTGCTCGGACGCACCGGGGTCAACGACACCACCCAGGAGGATCTGAACAAGGCGATCGCGATCCAGGCGCAGTATCAGCTGACGCCGCTGTCGCTGTGGCCCAACACGCCGCCGCCGACGCCGAGCCACGTGCTCGTCCCCGACGGCTTCGACTACAACAACACGGCGGGTGCGTGGCGAACAATGAACGCTGCGATGACGCAGGATCCGCCCGGCCTGCCTCCCGGCATCGCGCAGGATCAGCTCCTGAAGCTGTTTGCGACCGTCGGCATCGGTCCCGGTCAGGACGTCGAACGCCAGTCCGAGGCGACGCGCGCCGGTCTGCAACGTGCGGCCAAGGACGGGCTGGCGATGCTCCAGTCCATGGCCAAGGGTCACGGCAAGCAGATCAACGGCTGGACCTATCCGCCGCTGGATCTCGGACGCGCCGGGCAGAGCAGCGACTACATTACCCGCGGTGCGTTGCAGTCGCTCGCCGGCATCTGCGCCAACGATCCGGCCGAGGCCGTCTATCTCAACGCATTCAGCGACAATCTCGGCAGTCAGTTGAATGGAAGCAGCAACTACCGGATCATGTTCGGCGCCGGCGACTTCCCGCCTTGCGATGTGACCAGGCACGGCTTCTGGTCGATCACGATGTACGGCTCCGACTACAATCTCGTCGCAAACTCGTCCCACTACACCATCAACGGCTACTATCCGGAATATCAGGCCCGCGACGCCGCAGGCGGCATGACGATCCTGATCCAGAGTGCCGATCCCGGTCAGCTTCCGTCCGGCACCTATTGGCTGCAATCGCCGTCGACCGATACGTTCTATCTGATCCTGCGCGTCTATGTGCCGGATCCCCAGGTGAGCGTCACCCAGACCTGGGCGCCGCCGGAAATCGTCCGGCTGCCCTAGCCATTGCGCGATTGAGGGCTAGGCGGTCTCAAGATCGAAATCGGCCCACACCGGCACGTGATCCGACGGCTTCTCCCAGGCACGCACATAGCTGTCGATGCCGACCTCGACCAGCCGGTCGCTCGCCTGCGGCGACAGCAGCAGGTGATCGATCCTGATGCCCATGTTCTTCTGCCAGGCGCCGGCCTGGTAGTCCCAGAACGTGTACTGTCCCGGCGCGTCGTTGACGGCGCGCAGCGCATCGGTCAGCCCGAGGCCGAGCAGCGACTGGAAGCTCTCGCGCGTCTCGGGCCGGAACAGCGCGTCGTCGACCCAGGCCTCGGGATTGGACACGTCGGCAGCCGCCGGGATAACGTTGAAGTCGCCGGCGAGGATCAGCGGCTCCTCGGTCTTCAGCCGTTCGCGCGCATAGTCGCGAAGCCGCGACATCCATTTGAGCTTGTAGGGATATTTCTCGGTGTTCGCAGGATTGCCGTTGGGCAGATAGAGGCAGGCGATGCGCACGACGCCGCTCTTGAGGCTGACGACGCCTTCCAGGAACCGCGCATGCACGTCCTCGGCATCGCCTGCGAGACCGGACTTGGTCTCGTCGAACGGAAGCTTCGACAGCAGCGCCACGCCGTTGAACGTCTTCTGGCCGTGGGTGACGACGTTGTAGCCGAGCGCCTCGATCTCCAGCCTGGGAAACGCGTCGTCCGTGCACTTGATCTCCTGCAGGCAGACGATGTCCGGCGAGCACTCCCTGAGCCAGGTGACGAGGTGCTCGATCCGTTGCCGGACCGAATTGACGTTCCAGGTGGCGATGCGCATCGGCGGGTTCCCAGCAGGCTCGGAAGATCGGCCCGGTTAGACCAAGCGGGAGGGCCCCGGGTCAAGGCGATTGGCTGGCGGACTCACAGGGCGGTGCAACCAGGTCATGCAGGGCGCCCCATGGCGGCCAGCCGCCTGTCCGCGTATTCATGCTGTCAACACCAGGGGAGATTATCATGGACCATCGACGTCTCGGCCATTCAGGCCTGCGCGTGCCCGCGCTCAGCTTCGGCACCGCGACCTTCGGCGGCGGCAACGACTTCTTCAAGGCCTGGGGCGCGACCGACGCTGACGGCGCGAGCCGGCTGATCGACGTCTGCCTCGATCATGGCGTCTCGATGTTCGACAGCGCCGATGTCTATTCGAGCGGTCTCGCCGAGACCATTCTCGGCCAGGCCATCAAGGGCAAGCGCAACCGGCTGTTGATCTCGACCAAGGGCACGTTCCCGAAGGGCGACGGTCCCAACGACTACGGCTCGTCGCGCCAGCACCTGATCGAGGCGGTGGAGGGCTCGCTCAAGCGCCTCGGCGTCGATCACATCGATCTCTATCAACTGCACGGCCAGGACTACAACACGCCGGTCGAGGAGACGCTCTCGACGCTCGACCAGCTCGTGCGCGCCGGCAAGATCCGCTACATCGGTTGCTCGAACTTCTCCGGCTGGCACCTGATGAAGTCGCTGTCGTCCTCTGACCGTTACGGTTGCCCGCGCTACGTCGCGCACCAGGCCTATTACTCGCTGCTCAACCGCGACTACGAATGGGAGCTGATGCCGCTCGGCATCGACCAGGGCGTCGGCGCCGTGATCTGGAGCCCGCTCGGCTGGGGCAAGCTGACCGGCAAGATCCGCAGGGGCCAGCCGGCCAAGCCCGGCACCCGCGCCCATGACATCGCCGGCACCGGGCCGCATTTCGCGGAGGAGCGGCTGTATCGCGTCGTCGACGCGCTCGACGGCGTCGCCAAGGAGACCGGCAAGACCATTCCGCAGGTGGCGCTGAACTGGCTGCTGCAGCGCCCGACGGTGTCGACCATCATCGTCGGCGCCCGCAATGAGAGTCAGCTGATCGAGAACATCGGCGCGGTCGGCTGGAGCCTCACGGCGGAGCAGGTGGCCACGCTCGATGCCGCCAGCGACATCCCGGCCGCCTATCCGGTCTGGCACCAGCGCGGCTTTCCGATGCTGAACGAAAGGCGCTAGTGGTGGATGCGACGCCGAGCCATTTGACGGCGCCGCGGGACCGGCAGTAACATCATCACTCGATCGTCACGTGGCCGCGCTCCGGTCATTCTGGAGCCGCCACAACGGGGGGCGTCGACCCCGGACCGATCGGCGGTTGAGCCTCACGACTGTGCCGGACCCGCAGTCTTCAATGTGACGATGTTTGGCTCACTAAGTCGTCCCGGCGAACCGCATCAATTTTGGTCCGTCATCGCAGCGCCGGAAGATGCAGCCGGTACGTGACTGGCCCTCGCCAGCAAGGAGAGAGGCGCGTTGATATGCGCGGCGCCTCATCTCCGATCCTCGAGCGGCGCGAGACGGCCCGAATGGTTGCCTCACATCGCGGGTCGCAACGAAGCGCGCAGGTCTCACCTCACATTGGCGAGGCGCATGTCCAGATAGGCCGTGATGGTTTCCATCAGCGGCTCGAGCTTGCCGTCGAAGAAGTGGTTGGCGCCGGGGATGACCTGCTGGTCGATCACGATGCCCTTCTGCGTCTTCAGCTTCTCGACCAGCGTGTTGACGTCCTTCGGCGGGACGACAGCATCCTTCTCGCCGTGCACGATGAGGCCCGAGGACGGGCAGGGCGCGAGGAACGAGAAGTCGTAGAGATTGGCGGGCGGCGCGATCGAGATGAAGCCCTCGACCTCCGGGCGGCGCATCAGCAGCTGCATGCCGATCCAGGCGCCGAAAGAGAAGCCGGCGACCCAGCAGGCGCGCGCTTCCGGGTTGATGGTCTGCGCCCAGTCGAGCGCGGACGCGGCATCCGACAATTCACCCGTGCCGTGATCGAACGACCCCTGGCTGCGGCCGACGCCGCGGAAATTGAAGCGCAGCACCGAGAAGCCGCGATGCGCGAAGGCGTAGTAGCACTGGTACACGATCTGGTGGTTCATCGTGCCATGGAACTGCGGATGCGGATGCAGGATCATCGCGATCGGCGCGTTCTTCTGCTTGGCCGGGTGATAACGGCCCTCGAGGCGGCCCGCCGGACCGTTGAAGATGACTTCAGGCATCAGAGAATCCTTGGCAGAGCGTCGACCGACTTCGTCCGTGCTTCATCTGGCGCCTCGCCGACGACATCAGCAGAAAAAGCGGTGATCGAGCGCCTTCCGTGCGCTTGGACGGAGTGGCGCTGGCGTGACTGGAAGTTGGCCTTCTAGCATGGCGCGCGGGGCAAAAAGCAAGGGTTTTCAACGCCCGGCAAGGGGACTGTGAGGCGAATGCGGCCGAGGCCGCTGCTGCAGGTTCGCCGGACCGGTGCTGCTGTCGACCACCCGGATGCCTCTGCAATCCAATGAAAATGCTGGAGTTTTCACTTTCCGCACGCCGCCGTTTCAGCGCGCCGCCGGCATTCGCTCCAGATGGGCCACGGCGCCTCGATAGCGACGGCTGCCCTGGACCGATTGCCCGGTGTCGAAGGTCAGGCCGAACTCGCCCGATGGCAGGACCGAGAGCGCCGTGACCCTGGCCATGTTGACCAGCCGGCCGCGGTGGATGCGCACCAGGGCGAAGCAGGCGAGCTCGGTCTCGACGGCCGAGAGCGTGCCGCGGACGAGGTGCTGACGGCCGTCGGCCATGGCGTATTCGACATAGTTGCCCGCGGACGCGACCCAGAGAATATCGGCCGGCATGATGCGGACGCGGTTCGCGCCGTCGCGCAGCCAAAGCGAGGCTGGTGCCGATGCCGGGCGCTCCTCGCTCGGCGCTACTGCGCATCCCGCTGCGTTGTAGGCACGATCGAACAGCCAGAGCGCGCCTCCGATCAGGATCGCCGTCAGCACGTCCTTGCGGAGCTCGTAGACCAGTGTGGCAAGCGACATATGGAAATCATAGCTGCTGCCGGCCGCCCACAGCGCGAGCTTACGCAAGCTCACCATGCCGGCGATGTGGAGCGCGGAGAACGCCAGGATCGCGCCGAGTGCGATGGCGATGCGGGCGGACCAGGCCGGACGCCGGCGAAGGGTGCGGACGGCGAAGAGCAGCAACGGCGCGAGCAGGATGATCGCGAAGATGCTCGTCATTTCCCACAGCAGCGGCGTGCGTACATCATAGATCGCGCCTCGCTTCGCGGCATCGTGCGCGGCTGAAAGGGCGTTGACGAGGCCGGTGCCGAGCGAGATCGCGGCGACGGCCGCGTAGAAGATGCGATCGGTTGGACGCGAGACGGAACTCAAAACGGAAACGACGAGCTTGTTCATGGTGGCGCAGCCGCTATCTCAATCCCGGTGTGCGACGTTACCACGTCGCCATGCGCCAGAGCAGCATCGCGGGAGGGCCGCGATGGCCGGTCGCGGTGCAACTTGCTAAGAACGGACGATGGCCGACAGGATCTATCTCGATTGGAACGCGACGACGCCGCTGCGCCCCGAAGCGCGGCAGGCGATGCTCACCGCCATGGATCTCCTCGGTAATCCGTCCTCGGTTCATGCCGAGGGCCGCAAAGCCAGGCGGTTGATGGAGGAAGCACGCGAGGTGATCGCCCGCGGGCTCGGAACGGTGCCCCGCCGGGTGGTGCTCACCTCGGGGGGGACCGAGGCCAACGTCCTCGCTTTGAGCCCGGGGCTCAAAGCCCCCGCGGGGCCGGCCGAGCGGCTGCTCGTGTCGGCAACCGAGCATGCCTCGGTGCTCGCGGGCGGCCGGTTCGCGCCGTCGGCAGTCCAGACCATCCCGGTCGATTCGTCCGGCGTGGTCGATCTCTGCGGCCTGGACACGCTTCTGGCGGGCGGTCCGCCGGCCCTGGTCTCCGTGATGGCCGCCAACAACGAGACCGGCGTGCTTCAACCGGTTTCGGAGGTTGCCGAGATCGTTCGCCGAGGGGGTGGCCTGCTGCATGTCGATGCGATCCAGGCATTTGGAAAACTTCCGCTGGATATCAAGGGGATAGGAGCAGACCTTGTCACCCTTTCCGGGCACAAGATCGGCGGCCCCAAGGGAGTGGGCGCGCTGGTGCTGGGCGCCGGTGTCGACGACGTCATCCCTTTGCTGCGCGGCGGCGGTCAGGAGCTTGGGCGACGGGCTGGAACCGAGAACGTGATCGGCATGGCCGGGTTCGGCGCGGCGGCTGGCGCAGCGCTGGCCAGCCTGGAGGCCGAGCATGTGCGCGTTTCGGCGTTGCGCAACCGCCTCGAAGCCGGGCTCCGGCAGACAGAGAACGTGACGGTATTTTCCGCGCAGGCGGCGCGGTTGCCCAACACCACGCTGTTCACTGCGCCAGGTCTGAAGGCCGAGACGGCCGTGATTGGCTTCGATCTCGAAGGTATTGCAGTATCTTCCGGCTCGGCCTGCTCCTCGGGCAAGGTTCAGCCCTCGCATGTGCTGGAGGCCATGGGCGTGAGTTCCGCGACCGCGCAGGGAGCGGTGCGCCTCAGTCTTGGCTGGTCCACGACGGAGGCGGAGGTGGATCGCTGTCTGCAGGCTTGGCGAAAGTTGTCCCTGACCCTACTTAAGGGACGTGACGAAACAGCGCTTGAGCGATTCTAAGGGCGTGATTTCGTCCGCGAAACGTCGTAAGACGGTTCCCAGAGATGTCCACCGCGGTCCTTGAAACCGCGAGCGGAGGATGGAATGCCAGCCGTACAAGAGACAGTCGACCGCGTCAGGCGGATCGACGTCGATCAATATCGATATGGGTTCGAGACCGTCATCGAATCCGAGAAGGCCCCCAAGGGGCTTTCCGAAGACACGATCCGCTACATCTCGGGCAAGAAGAACGAGCCCGCCTGGATGCTCGAATGGCGCCTGGAGGCCTATCGCCGCTGGCTGACCATGCAGGAGCCGACCTGGGCGCGCGTCGACTACCCGAAGATCGACTTCCAGGATCTGTATTATTATTCGGCGCCGAAGCCGAAGAAGCAGCTCTCCTCGATCGACGAGATCGATCCGGAGATCCTGAAGACTTATGAAAAGCTCGGCATTCCCTTGCGCGAGGTCGCGATCCTGGAGGGTGTGGAGCCGAAGCCCGGCGCCGGCAGCCCCGAGACGCGCAAGATTGCGGTCGATGCCGTGTTCGATTCGGTGTCGGTGGCGACGACGTTCAAGGAGGAGTTGAAGAAGGCCGGCGTGATCTTCATGCCGATTTCGGAAGCCATCCGCGAGCACCCTGAGCTCGTGCAGAAATATCTCGGCAGTGTGGTGCCGACGTCCGACAATTTCTATGCGACGCTGAACTCGGCTGTGTTCTCCGACGGCTCGTTCGTCTACGTGCCGCCGGGCGTGCGCTGCCCGATGGAGCTGTCGACCTATTTCCGCATCAATGAGCGCAACACCGGCCAGTTCGAGCGGACGCTCATCATCGCCGACAAGGGCGCTTACGTCAGCTACCTCGAAGGCTGCACGGCGCCGCAGCGCGACGAGAACCAGCTGCATGCGGCCGTCGTCGAGCTGGTCGCGATGGACGATGCCGAGATCAAGTACTCGACGGTGCAGAACTGGTATCCGGGCAATTCGGAAGGCAAGGGCGGCATCTACAATTTCGTCACCAAGCGTGGCGACTGCCGCGGTGCCAACTCGAAGATCTCCTGGACCCAGGTCGAGACTGGATCCGCGATCACCTGGAAGTACCCGAGCTGCATCCTGCGCGGCGACAATTCGCGTGGCGAGTTCTACTCGATCGCGATCTCGAACGGCTTCCAGCAGGTCGATAGCGGCACCAAGATGATTCACCTCGGCAAGAACACGTCGAGCCGCATCATCTCCAAGGGCATCGCGGCGGGCCGTTCGCAGAACACCTATCGCGGCCTGGTGACGGCGCATCGGAAGGCGACCGGCGCGCGCAACTTCACCGCCTGCGATTCGCTGCTGATCGGCGACAAATGCGGCGCGCACACCGTGCCGTATATCGAGGCCAAGAATTCCTCGGCCACCTTCGAGCATGAGGCGACGACATCCAAGATCTCCGAGGATGTGCTGTTCTACTGCATCCAGCGGGGTCTTTCGCAGGAAGAAGCGGTCGGGCTCGTCGTCAACGGCTTCGTCAAGGACGTGCTGCAGCAACTGCCGATGGAGTTCGCCGTCGAGGCGCAGAAGCTGATCTCGATCAGCCTCGAAGGTTCGGTCGGCTAAGGCCGCATCGTGAGAAGGCCGCTGAGCGGCCTTCTTCCAGCATCAGCTTTATGGGCCTCGGTCCTGCGCGACGCGCCTGTGGCGCTCCTCGGGACGAGGGACAGACAGAAGAGACAACCATGGCACTACTGGAAATCAAGAACCTGCAGGTCCGCGTCGAGGAGCGCGAGATCCTCCACGGGCTGACGCTGACAATCGACGCCGGCAAGGTCCACGCGATCATGGGACCGAACGGCTCCGGCAAGTCGACGCTGTCCCACGTCATCGCCGGCAAGCCGGGCTATGAGGTCACCGGCGGCGAGATCCTGTTCAAGGGCGAGGATCTGCTCGCCATGGAGCCGGACGAGCGCGCCGCCAAGGGTGTGTTCCTGGCGTTCCAATATCCGGTCGAGATTCCCGGCGTCGCCACCATGACCTTCCTGCGTACGGCGCTGAACGCGCAGCGCAAGGCGCGCGGCGAGGAGGAATATTCGACGCCGGACTTCCTGAAGAAGGTCCGCGAGATCTCGAAGTCGCTCAACATCCCGCAGGACATGCTCAAGCGCGGCGTCAATGTCGGGTTCTCCGGCGGCGAGAAGAAGCGCAACGAGGTGCTGCAGATGGCGCTGTTCCAGCCGTCGCTGTGCATCCTCGACGAGATGGATTCCGGCCTCGACATCGATGCGTTGCGCATCGCCGCCGACGGCGTCAACGCGCTGCGCTCGCCCGAGCGCTCGATGATCGTGATCACCCACTACCAGCGGCTTCTGAACTACATCGTGCCCGACGTCGTTCACGTGATGTCGAAGGGCCGCGTCGTGAAAAGCGGCGGCAAGGAGCTCGCGCTCGAGCTGGAGGCGTCCGGTTACGCCCAGTTTGAAGACGCGGCCTGATCGCTGGCCTGAATGGATCTGTGATGAACGTAGCTTTGGTCAAGAACGACAGCGGTCCGGCGGCGAGCAGCGTGTTCGCTGCCGCCCAGGGCCGGCTGCCCGGCACCGGCAAGGTGGCTGAGATCCGGCGCGAGGCCTTCGCGGCCTTCGAGCGCATCGGCCTGCCGCACCGGCGCATCGAGGAGTGGAAGTACACCGACCTGCGCGCGCTGGTGCGCGAGGTTCTGCCGCTGGCGGGCCCGCCCGATGCCGCAGCGCTGACGCGGGCGAAGGCTGCGGTTGCAGAGGCTGCGATCGAAGGCGCGACCAAGCTGGTGCTGGTCGATGGCGTCGTTGCCACCGATCTGTCGGATCTCGCGGCACTGCCTTCCGGCGTGACGGTGCGGATGTTGCGCGCGGTGCTCGACGAGCAATCCAATGACTCCCGTGGCGACTTGCTGCTCACCAAGACCAGCGATCCCATGCTGTCGCTGAACGCGGCGCTCGTGACCGACGGCGTCGTGGTCACGGTGGCCGACGGCACGCAGCTCTCGTCGCCTCTGCAACTCATTCATGTCGCCACCGCCTCCAAGACGGCGCGCTATAGCCGCTCGCATGTGCGGGTCGGGCAGGGCGCGCGCGTGGCTCTGGTCGAGAGCGCGATCGCCGCCGCCGGCGCCGGCGCCTACCAGGCCAACGATGCCGCGGTGGTGTGGGTCGGCGACGAGGCTCAGTTGTCGCATGTCCGGCTGATGCGCGATGCCGCTGACGCCGTGAACGTCTCGTCCGAACTGTTCACGGTCGGCGCCAAGTCCAGGCTCAACCTGTTCAACATGACCAGCGGCGCCGCCGTCAGCCGGCTGCAGGCGTTCTTCACGATGGCAGGCGAAGGCAGTGAGCTGATCGTCAACGGCGTCAACCTGCTGCGCGACAAGCAGCATGGCGACATGACGCTGGTGGTCGATCACGCGGTGCCCGGCTGCACCAGCCGTGAGAATTTTCGCGCCGTGCTCGATGATCGCGCGCACTCGGTGTTCCAGGGACGCATCATCGTCCGCCAGGACGCGCAGCAGACCGACGGCAAGATGATGACGCGGGCGCTGCTGCTGTCCGACGAGGCCGAGGCCGACAGCAAGCCGGAGCTCGAGATCTTCGCTGACGACGTCTCTTGCGGCCACGGCGCCACTGCCGGCGCGCTCGACGACAGCCTGTTGTTCTATCTGCGTGCCCGCGGTCTTCCCGAGAAGCAGGCGCAGGCGCTCCTGATCCAGGCCTTCGTCGGCGAGGCCATCGAGGCGATCGAGGACGATGATTTGCGCGCGCGCGTCATCGCTTCCGCCCAGGACTGGATGGAGGCGCGCGCATGAGCACGCATCCGGCCGTCGCCAACGGTTCCTACGACGTCGCCCGCATCCGCGAGGACTTTCCGGCGCTGGCGCTGCAGGTCTATGGGAAGAAGCTGGTCTATCTCGACAACGCCGCCTCGGCGCAGAAGCCGCGCGCGGTGCTCGACCGCATGACGCAGGCCTACACCAGCGAATACGCCAACGTGCATCGCGGCCTGCATTATCTCGCCAATGCCGCGACCGAAGCCTATGAGGGCGGCCGCGAGCGCGTGACGCGCTTTCTCAACGCGCGGCGCAGCGAGGAGATCATCTTCACCCGCAACGCGACCGAGGCGATCAACCTCGTGGCGTCGTCCTGGGGCGGGCCGAACATCGGCGAGGGCGACGAGATCGTGCTCTCGATCATGGAGCACCATTCTAACATCGTGCCGTGGCACTTCTTGCGCGAGCGCCAGGGGGCCGTGATCACATGGGCCCCGGTCGACGACGACGGCAACTTCCTGATCGACGAGTTCGAGAAGCTGCTCACGCCGAAGACCAAGCTGGTCGCCATCACGCAGATGTCGAACATGCTCGGCACACTCGTGCCCGTGAAGGAGGTCGTGCGGATCGCGCATGCGCGCGGCATTCCGGTGCTGGTCGACGGCAGTCAGGCGGCGGTGCATCTGGCCATCGATGTCCAGGATATCGATTGCGACTTCTACGTCTTCACCGGTCACAAGCTGTACGGGCCGACCGGCATCGGCGTGCTCTACGGCAAATACGATCGGCTCGCCGCGATGCGCCCCTTCAATGGCGGCGGCGAGATGATCCGCGAGGTCTCGCGCGATGTCGTCACCTATGGCGACCCGCCGCACCGTTTCGAGGCGGGCACCCCGATGATTGTCGAGGCAGTCGGATTGGGCGCTGCCATCGACTATGTCAACTCGGTCGGCAAGGAGCGCATCGCCGCGCACGAGCACGACCTGCTCACCTATGCGCAAGAGCGGCTGCGCGAGATCAATTCGCTGCGGCTGATCGGCACCGCCAAGGGCAAGGGGCCGGTGATCTCGTTCGAGATGAAGGGCGCGCACGCTCACGACATCGCGACCGTGATCGACCGCCAGGGCGTCGCCGTGCGGGCTGGCACGCATTGCGTGATGCCGCTTTTGGAGAGATTCAACGTCACCGCGACCTGCCGGGCCTCGTTTGGCATGTACAATACGAGGGAAGAGGTCGATCAGCTGGTACAGGCATTGATCAAGGCGCAGGATTTGTTTGCATGACCGACACCGCCGACGTCAAAACTCAGTCTATCGAAACTCATTCGGCGCTGCCGATGGAGGAGACCGAACGGCTCTCCAGCGAAATCATCGCGGCGCTGAAGACGGTGTTCGACCCGGAGATCCCGGCCGACATCTACGAGCTGGGCCTGATCTACAAGGTCGACATCAAGGACGACCGCAGCGTCGACGTGCTGATGACGCTGACGACGCCGAACTGTCCGGCGGCCGGCGAGCTGCCGACGATGGTGGAGAACGCGATTGCGAGTGTCCCGGGCGTCGGCATCGTCAACGTCAGCATCGTCTGGGAGCCGCAATGGACGCCGGACCGGATGAGCGACGAGGCACGCCTCGTCCTCAACATGTGGTGAGGCACGAAGTTTGAATGGCGGTCGGGATTGATCGAACGCCGGGATTGACCAGATGACCGATATGACGAACACGCCAGTTGCCAGCAAGCCCAAGCCGCGGCCCCGTCCCCAGGTGATGCGGTTGACCGATGCGGCAGCCACGCGCATCCGCGAGCTGACCGGGCGCGCGGAGTCCGAGATCATCGGCCTGCGCGTCGGCGTCAAGAACGGCGGCTGCGCCGGCCAGTCCTATACGGTCGAATATGCCCACGACGTCCGGCCGACCGACGAGGTCGTCGAGGACAAGGGCGTCAAGATCCTCGTCGATCCCAAGGCGGTGCTGTTCCTGTTGGGCACCGAGATGGACTATCAGGCCGACAAGATGCAGGCCCAGTTCGTCTTCAACAACCCGAACCAGATCAGCGCCTGTGGCTGCGGCGAGTCGGTGCAATTGAAGCCGGCCGAGGTGTGACCGTTCGCTTTCCGTCAGCACTGGATCCGGACCTGTCGCGTTCCGGACATTGACACGCGCCACGGTCCCGACCGACAAACCCAGGGAGCAACTGGGTGTTGGCGGGAGGTGTCGCGATGGACCGCGAGTTCCTGATCGATCTGTTCGCGGGCTTCGGTCCGGTCACGATCCGGCGGATGTTTTCCGGTTTCGGGATCTCTGCGGACGGCATCAACTTTGCACTGGCACTGCGCAGCGGCCTCTATCTGCGGGCCGACGAAGCGAGCTTCGGGAAGTTCGAGGCCGCAGGATCCAAGCCGTTTTCGTACGAAACGCGTGCGCGGACCATGACCGTGCGGTCGTACTGGCAGGTGCCGGCGCATCTGTTCGACGACACCGACGAGTTTGCAGTGTGGGCAAGAGAGGCGTTTGCGGCAGCCCAGAGGGCCGCCCTGAGCAAACGGACCAGGACGAAGCGCGGAGCGTCGCGCAGCAAGCCAGCCCCAAGTGAAGCGAAGCCCGGGGCGGCCAAGAAGGCAGTGAAGCCGGCCAAGACGCGGAAGGCTGCCAAGAGCGCCGGCAAGGCGGCCGCAGGGAAGGCGGCCGCGACCGGCCGCAAGACGCGCAGCGCGGCCGCTTCGCGAACGCGCTGAGGGTGTTGGCAACGCCGCAGGCCGGCTGCCGTCAGGCGACCTGGCCGCGCGTGGCCGCCGTATATTCGGGATCGCTCTCGCACACCACCTTGTTGCGGCCGCCGCGCTTGGCGGCATAGAGGCAGGCGTCGGCGCGCTCGATCAGCGCATCGGTGTCGTCGCCGGCGCGGAGCATCGACACGCCGACCGAAATGGTGACGCGACCCAGGATCTCACCGGTCGACTTCTTCTTCAACTCCTTCGCGGTCACGGCGCGACGGATCTGGTCGGCGACGGTCAACGCCTGCCGCAGCGAAGTGTTCGGCAGCACGACCGCGAACTCTTCGCCGCCGTAGCGCGCGGCGATGTCCTGGCCCTTGATGGCGTGCTTCAGGGTCATTCCCACGAGGCGCAGGACCTGGTCGCCGGTGAGGTGACCGTAGGAGTCGTTGAACGATTTGAAGTGGTCGATGTCGAACATCAGCAGCGACAACGGCTGATCGGTCGCAAGCCCCGTCTGCACCGCCGTCTCGATCATCCGGTCGAAATATTTGCGGTTGCCGAGCCCGGTGAGCGGATCGGTCAGGCTCTCGGCACGGATCGCTTCGAGGCTGTGCTGCAGTCCGCTGATCTCGTCCTTGGACAGCGACAGCCGCTCCTCGAGAACCCGGTTGGTCTCCCGCATCTGCTTGGTCGAATGCGCGAGCGCCTCGATGATATCGACGAGCTGCTCGCGGCTGTTGGCCGCGGCGAGCATCCGGTCGGCGCCTGCGAGGCTCGCATCGTAGCTCGCGGTCCTGCCGAGAGCGTCCGTGATCATGGTCATCAGGTCGTCGATCTCGCCGACGACGCGCGCGCCGACCTTGTCGATGCGGTCCGACGTCTTGAGATGCGCGAGATAGGATTCATAGAGCTGGTCGAGATCGGCCTGGGACAGCTTGCCGTTGCGGGACAGCGTTCCGTTGATGATCTCGTTCAGCTGCGCGTTGTAGCCCGTCGCATAGACGTACCAGATCTCGTAGTTGCGCGGGTTGGCCGCGTGACGCAACGTCTTGATCTGGCTGAGCGCGACCTCGGCGAAGGCTATCGTGCGTTCGTGTTCATCAAGCGCATTGACCACAACAGGTTCTCCCCAATCGCCCGCGTCGCCGTCACAGCAATGAATTTAAACAATGCCGGCCAAGCTAAAGGACGTGTGTGAACCAGGGGTAAATACGGCCGTAGAGTCACGGGCAAACGTCAAGCGACGCTTACAGGATGGCCGTCATTCCATATGTTCAATGAGCTGCATAAGCGCGCAATTAGCTGCGCCGGAGCGTCGCCAGCACGCGGCGTCAGTCACGATCGCGCTGCACTCGCGATCGAACAACTTAACCCATGTGAGATCAGCAGAAGAAAACGCGGGCGGAACTCCGAGCGCCCCTGTCTGCGGAGCCCGGAGCTTTGACCGCTCAGGGGAGCGGCGCGCGCACCGGACGGAGCAGGAACGCGGGCAGATGCGAATGATCGGCCGGCTCGTTGTCGTGGTCGCGTCGCGGCCGTCGGGATTCATTACGCGGCTGCTCGTTGCGCGGCTGCTCGCTACGGGCGCTGGGTGCGGGCCGAGGTGAGGCGGGCTGGGCCGAGCGCGGGGCGGCTGCGGCCGGACGCGGCTCCCTCTCGCGCTCGCGCGGCTCACGTTCACGCTGCTCGCGCTCACGGGGCTCACGCGGCTCGCGCTCACGCGGTGTCTTGCCGCGGCTGCGGCGTGAACTGTCGCGCGGACGGCGCTCACGCGTGTCCTCATCGCGCGCAGCCTCGGTTACTTCGTAGTCGCCTTCGATGGTCGGAATGCTCTGTCCGATCAGCTTCTCGATCGCGACCATCGACTTCTGCTCGGCAGGGCAGACGATCGAGATCGCGGTACCGGTCCGTCCGGCGCGGCCGGTACGACCGATGCGGTGAACGTAGTCATCCGAATGGTGCGGAACGTCGAAATTGAAGACGTGACTCACTTCGGGAATGTCGAGGCCGCGTGCCGCGACATCGGAGGCCACGAGCAAGGGCAGTTCGCCCTTGCGGAACTGATCGAGCGCCGCGGTGCGGGCCGACTGGTCCATGTCGCCGTGCAGGGCGCCGACGCTGAAACCATGCTTCTGCAGCGACTTGTGGACGATGGCGACGTCGCGCTTGCGGTTGCAGAAGATGATCGCGTTGTTGAGATCCTTGGCATCCCGCAACAGCCTGCGCAGCACCTCGCGCTTCTGATGCGCCTCGCGTCCCGAGGGGACCTGCAGCTGCGTGACGGTGACCGCCGTCGTCGCCGGTTTCGACACTTCGACCTTCTGCGGATTGTGCAGGAAGGCCTCGGTGATGCGCCGGATCTCCGGCGGCATGGTCGCGGTGAAGAACAGCGTCTGGCGGGTGAATGGGACGAGCTTGCAGATGCGCTCGATGTCCGGAATGAACCCCATGTCGAGCATGCGATCCGCTTCGTCGATGACCAGGAGCTCGACGCCGGTGAGCAGCAATCCACCGCGCTCGGTGTGGTCGAGCAGGCGGCCAGGGGTGGCGATCAGGACGTCGACGCCGCGGGTCAGCTTGGCATCCTGGTCCCCGAAGGAGACGCCGCCGATCAGGAGGGCGACGTTGAGCTTCTGTCCGGCGCCGTAGCGGTCGAAATTCTCCTTGACCTGGGCGGCCAGCTCGCGCGTCGGCTCCAGGATCAGGGTCCGCGGCATCCGCGCCCGGGCGCGGCCCTTTTCAAGAATGGTGAGCATCGGCAGGACGAAAGCGGCGGTCTTGCCGGTGCCGGTCTGGGCGATGCCGAGCACGTCGCGGCGCGCCAGAACGTGAGGGATCGCCTGTTCCTGGATGGGGGTCGGGGTGGTGTAACCGGTGGCCGCAACTGCAGCCAACACCTTGTCGGACAAGCCGAGATTGGAAAAGGACATCGAGCCTCTGTGTCACGCGCCAACAGGCGACGGGGCCTCTATTCGACGCCGCCGTTAGGAATCGAGGGGTAAAAGGCTGTGGTCGCGTTCAACCCCGAAACGGCATGCTCTAAGGAAGCTGGGGGTGTTCTGACTTACGCTGACCCGCGGTCAATGTGTGGGAATCGGATCCGATCCCGGCCGCGCTGAACGGGAAGATAGGGGCGAATCCCGCAAAGTCAATGGAAGAGGGGGACGAAGTGCCGAAAAAGCTTAATGTTTTTGCATTATTTGCAGGCAACCTGTCGTCGAGCTGTCGTATTCGGGTGCTCCGAAGCTCTTGGCGGCCGGTCGCGGAAAGCGCTCTGGTCGAATTGTCGACGGAATTGCGGCGTGTGTTCGGCGGGGAGGAGCGGCCGCAGGCGGTTCGGGCATGAACCGGGGGCGGCGTACCGCCGACTATCGAAGGCGGCAGCCCACGCGATGAGAGCAGGGACGAACGATGAGATCGATGCGGACGTGGCTGGCGTGCGGGCTGGCGGTGCTGGTGGTGGTTCTGGCGCCAGCCGCCGCACAAGCCGAGAAGCGCGTTGCGCTCGTGATCGGCAACAACGACTACCGCTTCGTTCCGAAGCTGCAGAAGGCCGTCAACGACGCACGCACGATGGGCGACACGCTGAAACAGCTCGGCTTCAGCGTCATGGTCGCCGAGAATCTCAATCGCCAGCAGTTCAGCCAGACATTGCTGACGTTCGACAACGCCGTCGAGCCCGGTGACACCGCATTCTTCTTCTACGCCGGCCACGGATTCGAAATTGCGGGCCAGAACTTCCTGCTGCCGACCGACGTGCCGGCTGCGACTGAAGGACAGGAAGAGCTGGTGCGCGACGCCTCGATCCTCGCGGACCGCATCATCGAGCGGCTGCAGAACAAGAAGGCGCGCACCTCGATTCTCGTCTTCGACGCCTGCCGCAACAATCCGTTCGAGCGTTCGGGCACGCGCGCGGTCGCAGGTGCCGGCGGCCTCGCGCCGATGACCCAGTTGCCCGAGGGCGTGTTCTCGGTGTTCTCGGCCGGTCCGCGGCAGACGGCGCTCGACCGGCTCTCGAACGACGACGCCAATCCGAACTCGGTATTCACCCGCACCTTCGCCAAGGAACTGACGCAGCCCGGCGTCAACCTGGTGCAGGTGGCGCAGCGGACTCGGCGCGCGGTCAGCGAGCTCGCCGAGACCGTGCGTCACAAGCAGATCCCGGTCTATTTCGACCAGATGGTCGACGACGTCTTCCTCAACGGCATGGCAAAGGGGCCGGCCGCCGCCGACAAGCCCGCCGAGCCGCAGCAGAAGCTCGCAGCGCTTCCTCCCGTCTCCGCGCCGCGCATTCCTCCGGCCAACGAGATCCTGAACGCGCCGATTGCGATGTTCTCGCGCCACAATGGCGGCTGGACGGTCACCTTCTCGATCGCCGATCCCACGCTCGGCATTTCCTGGCGCATGGGGGAGAGCGGAGACTTCCGCGAGACCGGCTTCATGGACGTGCTCGATCCGCGCACGCGCAAGCGCATGCCCAATCCCTCGATCCAATTGCCCGCGGATGCGCCGGCCGGCACTATCCAGGTCCGCTATGTCGATGCATCAGGCGAGATGCAGGGGCCGTTTCCGATCCGCTTCGAGCCGGAGGTCGCGCTGGTGCGCGACCAGCGCAAGATCCTCGATATGACCGCGACCAGCTGGTTGTCGTTCCGCGAGTTCAACGGCCTGCTGGTCTACTACACGCATCTGATGTCGTACCGCTGCGCGATCCGCGAGGTGCGCATCGGCATCGACAGCGCCGTGCCGGACAAGGTGCTGAACATGCCCGGCTGCGACATGCGCGATCCGATCGCGATCCCTTCCAACGCCATGCCCTACCTCAAGCTGCCGCCGGCGACGAAGTTCGTCTCGGTCGAGCTGACATATCGCGACGGCAGCGTCTCCGAGATCAAGAGCTTCCGGCGTTGACGGGGCGGCTTCACGCCATGATCGAATAGCCGCCGTCGACCGGAATCGCGGTGCCCGTGACGAAGTCCGAAGCGGGCGAGCTCAGGAAGGTGGCGATCCCGGCGAAATCGTCGATGTCGCCCCAACGTCCTGACGGCGTGCGTGCCAGCACGCGGTCGTGCAGGCCGTCGATCTGCTTGCGGGCCGCGCGCGTCAGATCGGTATCGATCCAGCCCGGCAGGATGGCATTGACCTGGATGTTGTCGGGCGCCCAGGCGCAGGCGCAAGCGCGCGTGTATTGCACGATGCCGCCTTTGCTGGCGGCGTAGGCCGGCGCGAAGCTGGCGCCGAAGATCGACAGCATCGAGCCGATATTGATGACCTTGCCGCGGCCTGCGGCCTTGAGTGCGGGGTAGACGGCCTTCGAGCACAGAAAGGCGCTGGTGAGATTGGTGTCGATCACCTGCTGCCATTCCTCCAGCTCGAGCTGGTGCGGCGGCTTGCGGATGCTCATGCCGGCGTTGTTGATCAGGATGTCGATGCGGCCGAGCTCTGCCGTGACACGCGCAACCATCGCCGCGACGTCGTCCTTGTTGCTGACATCGGCCGTGACCGCGACGGCCCGGACGCCCCGGGCGGTGAGATCGGCCACGGCTGTCTGCGACTTAACCTCGTTGCGGCCGACAACGGCGATATCGGCGCCTGCCTCAGCGAGCCCGCGGGCCATGCCGAGACCGATTCCGCCATTGCCTCCTGTCACGATCGCAACCTTGCCCTTGAGGTCGAAACGGCCCGCCATCATCATCTCCAGATCAAATTGAGAAAGTCGTCAGCAGGTGCCCTGCCAGATCATCACCAGGCCCAGCGCACCCATGCCGACACCGTAGCCGGCCCATTGCAGCTGGTTGATCATGAAGCTGGTCCGCGGCCACGCCACCACCCCGGTGCCCTGACCAACCCAGAGCAGGCCGACGGCGAGCAGAAGCAGGCCGCCGATCATCAGGAATCTCCGCATGGCCTTTTCCTCCCTCGTCGACCGGCGTCACCGCATGGGAGACGCTGCAGCCGTCTTTTTTGTGAAGTTTTGTGAAGAGGAAGCTAGCGGCGGAAGGGACGGATGACCAGCGGATCGCGCGTCAAAACAAAAAGCCCCGGATCAACCGGGGCTTTTCGCAGCGAATTCGAGATGCCGAGTGGGGACGGCTCAGTACTTGGCGACCACCGGGCCGGTCCAGTTGAAGCGGTAGACCAGCGAGGTGGTAATGGTCTGGACCCACGGCTTGAAGGTGATGTCGCGGCCGAACGCGGCGTTCGTGCCATCCACGCGCTCGGTGATGTTCTTGCGGTCGTAGAAAGCCGAACGGTACTCGGTCTTCATAAACCAGCCCGGCGCGGTGATGCCGAAGAAGTTCAGGTTGTTCTCGACGCCGCCGCCGATGAACCAGCCGCTGCGATCGAAGCCGTCGGTGTGCAGGCCGGAGGGTGCGCCAGTGACCGTGCTGAGGAGAGTGGTGCCCTTCCAGTGCGAGCTGGAGTAGCCGGCGTTGGCGTAGGACAGAACGTTCGGGGCAACGAGATAACCGACGCGCGCGCCGACGGCCCACGAGTAGTCGTTCTTGATGTTGCCGGCGATGAACGGGCCCTGATCCTGGATCGTGCCCTTGATGCTGCCGAACTGACCGTCAGCCAGGATACCGAACACCCAGCTCGGGGTCACCTGCCAGTCGTAGCCGGCGCCGGCGGTGCCCAGCCAGCCTTCGCCACCCTGCTTCTGGTTGAGGCCGATGAGAGCGGCACCCGTCGCAGTGCTGACGATGTTGGTGTCAGCGTTCCAGAGGCCGCCACCGCCACCGCCGAAAATGTAGAAGCCGGTCCAGCTCGGCGCGACCGGCGCAGCCATCGGAGCCTTCGCATAGGGACGGGCGGCCAGATCGGCAGCCGACGCTGCACCCGTCATCGCCACCACCGCGGTCGCAGCAAGCAAAAGCTTTTTCATATTCAATTCCCCAAGAGATCGACGGGTCGGAAGACCGGAAAGCGGCGGCGATTCCCTCGCCAGATGTGCCCGAACTATAGCCGATTGGTGCCCAAAAGCTGTTGCCGGTGGAGCACAGTGGAGGGGAAAGTGCGGTGCGAGACGCCGAGCGCGATGGTAACAGATTGTTTATAAAAAGAAAAAGCAGGCCCACGCGAGTGCGTGGAACCTGCAATCGATGCGAGAAGTCGGGTCAAAAGCTAGACGTCGAGCAGTTCGTCGCTCGCGAACTCCGCCTTTTCCGAGATGAAGGCGAAGCGCGCCTCCGCTTTGGTGCCCATCAGGCGTTCGACGGAGTCGGCGGTGCCGTCGCGATCATCGGCGATCAGCGTCACCCGGAGCAGGGTTCGCTTTGACGGATCCATGGTGGTTTCCTTCAACTGCGCAGGCATCATCTCGCCGAGGCCTTTGAAGCGGCCGATGTCGACCTTGGCGTTGGCGTTGAACTCGCGCTTGAGGATCTCGTCCCTGTGGGCGTCGTCGCGGGCGTAGAACGTCTTGCTGTTGTGGGTCAGCCGATACAGCGGCGGCACGGCCAGGTACAGGTGGCCCTCGTCGATCAGCCGCGGCATCTGCCGGTAGAAGAAGGTGATCAGCAGCGAGGCGATGTGGGCGCCATCGACGTCGGCGTCGGTCATGATGATGATGCGTTGATAGCGCAGATCCTCTTCGCGATACGACGTGCCGGTGCCGGCGCCGATCGCCATCACGAGATCGGCGAGCTGGGCGTTGGCGGTCAGCTTGTCCTTGCCGGCGGAGGCGACGTTGAGGATCTTGCCGCGCAGCGGCAGCACAGCCTGCTTCTTGCGGTCGCGCGCCTGCTTAGCGCTGCCGCCGGCCGAATCGCCCTCGACGATGAACAGCTCGGAGCCTTCGGTGCCGGCGTCGGTGCAGTCGGCGAGCTTGCCCGGCAGGCGCAGCTTCTTGGTGGCCGTCTTGCGCGCCGTTTCCTTCTCCTGGCGGCGGCGGATGCGCTCCTCGGCGCGCTCGACAACGAAGTCGAGCAGGCGATTCGCCTGCACCGGGTTGCCGGACAGCCAGTGATCGAACGGATCCTTGACGGCCTGCTCGACGATGCGCTGTGCCTCGGCGGTGGCGAGACGGTCCTTGGTCTGGCCCTGGAATTCCGGCTCGCGCACGAACACCGAGAGCATGATGGCGGCGCCCGCCATGATGTCCTCGGAGGTGATGTTGGCTGAGCGCTTGCCCTGGCCGACACGCTCGGCGTGGTCCTTCAGGCCGCGCAGCAGGGCGCTGCGGATGCCCGATTCGTGCGTGCCGCCATCGGGCGTCGGAATCGTGTTGCAGTAGGACGACAGGAAGCCGTCGGCGTCGGCGGTCCAGGCCACCGCCCATTCGCAGCCGCCATGGCCGCCGGTCCGGCCGGACTTGCCGGCGAAGATGTCGGGATGGACCAGCGTGTCGGCGTGGATCGCGGCCGCCAGGTAGTCCTTCAGGCCGCCGGGGAAATGGAAGGTCGCCTCGGGCTGGACGTCCTCGATGCCCTTGAGCAGCGACGGGTCGCACTTCCAGCGGATCTCGACGCCGCCGAACAGATAGGCCTTCGAGCGGGCCATCTTGAACAGGCGCTGCGGCTTGAACGTCGCCTTGGCGCCGAAGATGGTCGGGTCGGGCTGGAAGCGCACCCTCGTGCCGCGCCGGTTGGCGACCTTGCCGATTTCCTCGAGCTTGCCCTTCGGATGGCCGCGCTCGAAGATCATGCGGTAGAGCTTCTGGTTGCGCGCGACCTCGACCTCGAGCCGGGTCGACAGCGCATTCACCACGGAGATGCCGACGCCGTGCAGGCCGCCCGAGGTCTCGTACACCTTGGAATCGAACTTGCCGCCCGCGTGCAGGGTGCACATGATGATTTCGAGGGCCGACTTCTTCGGGAACTTCGGATGCGGATCGATCGGGATGCCGCGGCCGTTGTCGGTCACGGTGAGGAAACCCTCGGCGTCGAGTTCGACCTCGATGAAGGTGGCGTGGCCGGCGAGCGCCTCGTCCATCGAGTTGTCGATGACCTCGGCGAACAGGTGGTGCAGGGCCTTCTCGTCGGTGCCGCCGATATACATGCCGGGGCGCCGGCGCACCGGCTCCAGGCCCTCGAGCACCTCGATGTCGCGGGCGGTGTAATCGCCCTCCGCACCCGCCGCGCGGGCGGCTGGCTTGGCCGGGGCCTTGCCCTTGGCGGCGAACGCCGCCAACGGGTCGGCGACACCCTTGCCCTTGGCTTTTGCAGCTGATTTCAACGGCTTACCCATGGAATCTGATGTTGCGCTCGCGCAAGATGGAACGAATCGTTGAGCCTGACTATGCCATGGACGGGCATAAAACAATGACCCCGGAAACATCGCCCCTGGGCGCTCCGGCACCCCCTTCGTCCGTTCCCTGGGCCGAATGGACCTTCGTTCACGCAGACAGCCGGTTGTTGTGACTTGAAGTGGGCGGGCCCGGTGGCGTACCAGTCTGAGCCAGGGAACCGCGAAAGCCTTCAAGGACTTAGGGCTCCATAGCGGGAAAGGCATCGAGCAGATGGAAGATTTTGGCCGCGCGGTTGCTGATTTCGTGCGCGACCATCAGGCCTGGGCTGCTCCGATCGTCCTGCTGCTCGCTTTCGGCGAGTCGCTCGCTTTCATTTCGCTGCTGATTCCCGCCTGGGGCGCCCTGGTTGCGATCGGCGCCCTGATCGGGGCCACCGGCATCAGCTTCTGGCCGGTGTGGCTGGCCGGCGGCATCGGTGCAGCGCTCGGCGACTGGGTCTCCTACTGGTTCGGCTACCGCTACAAGGATCGTGTCGCCCAGATGTGGCCGCTGTCGCGCTATCCGGAGTTGCTGCCGCGCGGCGAAGCCTTCGTGCGCGACTGGGGTGTACCGAGCATCTTCATCGGCCGGTTCTTCGGGCCGTTGCGCGCCTCGGTGCCGCTGGCGGCCGGCATCTTCGAGATGCCTTATCTCGTGTTCCAGGTTGCCAATTTCGTCTCGGCGCTGATGTGGTCGGCGGTGCTGCTGCTGTTCGGCGACATCATCGGCCGCATCATGGAATGGCTCTGGCGTACGGTCTGATGCGCGCCGGAGAGTTGCGATCTTGACGCAGGAACCGTGCGGCCTTATACGCCTGCGCCCATGATCCACGCAGCGACCAACATGATCGCCGGAATGCGCCGTCGTACCCCCGCGGTACGGGCGATGATCTGCGTTTGAGATCACAGCCCTTGCCGCCGGATCCGGTCCCGCGGCGATCCTTCTCCTTGCAGCGCGATTGATCAGGCGGCTCCTTCGTCCAGCAGGAGTTTCCAATGTACACGCCACCGCCCTTCAAGCCTGACCGCGCCGCGAGCCTCGGCTTTGCGGACGCGCGCGGGTTCGGCACGGTCTGCGCGTGGGACGGCAGCAAGCCGATTGCATCGCTGGTGCCGTTTCACCTGGGGGCACTGAACGACGGCACTCCGCAGGCGTTCTTTCATGTCGCGCGCAACAATCCGTTGGCCAAGGTTGCCGACGGCGCGACGCCCTGGCTGCTCGCCGTGAGCGGCGCCGATGCCTATGTCTCGGCCGACTGGTACGTGTCGCCCGACCAGGTGCCGACCTGGCTCTATCAGGCGGTGCATCTGACCGGCACGGCGCGGATCCTGTCCGAGGCTGAGCTTGCGCGGCAGGTGGACGAGGTCAGTGCCAAGTTCGAGCAGCGCCTGCTGCCGAAGAAGCCGTGGACCTCGGACAAGATGACGGCGGGACGCCTCGAGGCGATGCGCAAGGCGATCGTTGGAATCGTCATGACGATCGAGACCGTCGAGGGCAGCTTCAAGCTCAATCAGCACAAGTCCGAAGCGGATTACGCGGCGATTGCAGCCAGGCTCGGCGAGCAGTCCGACATCGGCTCGCAACAGATTTCCTCTCTCATGCGGCAGGCGCGGCCTCAGGCCTTTGCCGGCGAACCCCAGACCTGAAGGAGCGTGTCATGACCGTGATCGATAGCAGCCCGCCGAAGGCTCACACCGCAACCGGCGCCGCGACCCGTTCCGTGTTCGTCGACGGCGGCTCGGGGACGACCGGCCTCGGGATCGCCGAGCGGCTGGCGCATCAGAACGACATCGTCGTGAAGACGATCGCCGACGACAGGCGCAAGGATCCCGCCGCCAAGCGCGAGCTGATGGCTGAGGTGGATCTCGTCATCCTCTGCCTGCCGGATGACGCGGCCAAGGAGACCGTCGCGTTGATCGACGGCATGGGCTCGTCGGCGCCGAAGGTGCTGGACGCGTCGACCGCCTATCGGGTCGCGCCGGACTGGGCCTATGGCTTTCCCGAATTGGCGGCCGACCAGGCCGACAAGATCCGCAGCGCGCGCAAGGTCTCCAATCCCGGCTGCTATCCGACCGGCGGCATCGCGCTGCTGCGGCCGCTGGTCGATGCCGGCCTGCTGCCGCAGGACTATCCGGTCACCGTGAATGCGGTGAGCGGCTATTCCGGCGGTGGCAAGACGATGATTGCGGCTTACGAGAACGGCACCGCGCCCAATTTCGAGCTCTATGGCCTCAGTCTCGAGCACAAGCATCTGCCGGAACTGCAGCTTTATTCGCGACTGACGCGGCGGCCGATCTTCATTCCCTCGGTCGGCAACTACCGGCAGGGCATGCTGGTCTCGGTGCCGCTGCAACTGGACACGCTGCCGGGCAAGCCCGGTGGTGCGGACCTGCAGGCCGCCCTGGCAAAGCACTATGCCGGCAGCAAGTATGTCTCGGTGATGCCGCTCGACGGCGCGGCGGCCAGGAGCGGCCGGCTCCAGCCGGAGGCGCTGAACGAGACCAACAAGCTCGAGCTCCATGTGTTCGCGAGCGACAAGCATCACCAGGCGGTGCTGGTGGCGCGCCTCGACAATCTCGGCAAGGGCGCCTCGGGCGCGGCCGTGCAGAACATGCGGCTGATGCTTGGGCTGCCCGATCTCGGGGCCTGAGCTCGACGCGAACCGTCCGACCGCGCCGGCGGTCGGCTCGTATCGGCAATGTCGTGCGAGCGCCGGCGCTTCGTCGGCATCGCCGTGCAATGATGCACGTTGAAGGATGGGCAGAGCCATGACCGCCATCGATCTGACCGCGCTGCCCGTGACGTTGAGCGATGTGCGCGCCGCCGCGGACACCATCGGCGGCGCGGTGCTGGCGACCGCCTGCAACCAAAGCCGGACGTTGGGCGAGATCTGCGGTTGCAACATCTGGCTCAAATTCGAGAACCTGCAGTTCACCTCCTCGTTCAAGGAGCGCGGCGCGCTGAACCGGTTGAACGCGCTGTCAGCCGAGCAGCGCGAGCGCGGCGTGATCGCGATGTCCGCCGGCAACCATGCGCAGGGCGTGGCCTACAACGCGCGGCGTCTTGGAATTCCCGCCACCATCGTGATGCCGGTGGGCACGCCGATGGTGAAGGTGGAGAACACCAAACGGCACGGCGCCGACGTCATGATCTCCGGAGCTACGCTGGAGGAGGCGGGCACGTTCGCCAGGGAGCACGGTGCGGCCAAGGGCATGACCATGATCCATCCCTACGACGATCCGCTGATCGTCGCGGGGCAGGGCACGGTCGCGCTCGAGATGCTGGCGGTGGTCCCCGAGCTCGACACGCTGGTGGTGCCGATCGGCGGTGGTGGCCTGATCTCCGGCATGGCGGTCGCGGCGCGCGCCCTCAAGCCGGGCCTGCGCATCATCGGCGTGCAGGCCGAGCTCTATCCGTCGATGTTCAACGCCATCAACGCTAGCGGCCTGCCGATGCGCGGCGATACGCTGGCCGAAGGCATCGCGGTGAAATCGCCGGGCCGCATCACGACCGAGATCATCCGCCACTTGGTCGACGACATCCTGCTCGTCACCGAGCCGCAGATCGAGCGGGCGCTGGCCACCTTGATCTCGATCGAGAAGACGGTGGTCGAGGGCGCCGGCGCCGTCGGCCTCGCGGCGGTGCTCGCGCATCCCGCGCAGTTCGCTGGACGCAATGTCGGGCTGGTGCTGAGCGGCGGCAACATCGACACCCGCCTGATCGCCTCGGTGCTGACCCGCGAGCTTGCGCGCGAGGGGCGGCTGACGCAGCTGTCGATCGACATCGTCGACCGCCCGGGGCAACTCGCGGCCGTGTCGGCCTTGCTCGCGGATGCCGGCGCCAACATCATCGAGGTGTCGCATCAGCGCACCTTCTCCGACCTGCCCGCCAAGGCGACCCTGCTGGAGCTGGTGATCGAGACGCGCGACCAGGCGCATCTCAACGACGTGATGACGAGGCTGACCGCAGCCAACTTCAAGGCGCGCTGCACCTGAGGGGACTGCGACGCGATAGACCGACGGAGCAGTCACTCACACCCAGCCGCCGTCCACGACGTAGTGCTGAGATGTACAGGCCGATGCCTCCTCGGAGGCGAGGAAGACGGTGAACTTCGCGAGCTCGTCGGGAATCAGCTTCCGCTTCAGGCATTGCCGCTGCATCAGCTCGACCTCGCCTTGCGGGGTCATCCATTTCTCGAGCTGGCGCTCGGTCATGATCCATCCCGGCGCGATCGCGTTGACGCGGATATTGTAGGGGCCGTAGTCGCGCGCCAGCGAGCGCGTCAGGCCGAGCACGGCTGACTTGCTCGCCGTGTAGGCGGCCATGCCGCCTTGTCCGGCCATCCATGAGATCGACCCGTAATTGATGATGACGCCGGCATTCGCAGCCTTCATGTCCGGCAGCACGGCCTGCGCAGCGAAGAACTGGTGCTTCAGGTTGACCGCGACGCGGTCGTCCCAATACTCCGGCGTCATCTCCTCGGTGCTGTGTCGTTCGTCGTTGGCGGCATTGTTGACGAGGACGTTGATCGCGCCGTGTGCCTTGCGTGCCTCCGCGACGCCTGCCCGCAAGGCGGCGATGTCGGTCAGGTCGACGCATTGGAAATGCGCGCTGAGACCTTGACCCGACAATTCGCGCTCCAGGCCGCGGCCCTCATCGGCCTTGATGTCGAAGAACACGACGGTGGATCGCTGCTGTGCAAAGCGCCGCACGGTCGCTGCGCCGATTCCCGATGCGCCGCCGGTCACGAGAACGACCTTATGGGCGAGATCGGAATAAGTGGCAGCCATGGACATCTCCCGACTTTGATTTTCGTGGGGCGACGCGCCGCCCAACTCGACTCCAAAGCTTAGACGCCTCCGAGTGAGGTGCATAGATCAGAATTTTAGTTGCGCACCTCAAAATTTGAGGACAGGATTACCGCAACAAAAGAAGATGGTTGGGAGGACTGTGATGAGACTGCTCGCGAAGCTGGGACTCGCCGCTGCCGCATGCCTGCTCTGGGCCAACGCCGCGAGCGCCGACACCACCGTCAAATGGTTGCACATCGAGGTCAACCCGGCCCAGGTGAAGATCTGGGAGGAGGTCGCCCGCGCCTATGAGGCGTCGCATCCGGGCGTCAAGGTCGAGATGCAGTTCCTGGAGAACGAGGCCTACAAGGCCAAGCTGCCGACCATCCTGCAATCCAAGGACCGGCCGAACATCATCTACAGCTGGGCCGGCGGCGTCCTGAAGGCGCAGATCGAAGCCGGTGTGTTGGAGGACATCACCGATCAGGTGAAGGGTTACAGCGACAGCCTGACCCCGGCAGCGCTCGCGGCCTTCACCGACAATGGCCACGTCTACGGCCTGCCGACCGCGTTGTCGCAGGTCGGCTTCGTCTGCAACAGGGAGCTGATGGCCAAGGCGAAGGTCGATCCCGCTGCCATCAAGACCTGGGACGATCTGCTGGCGGCCGTGAAGACCTTGAAGTCGGCGGGCGTGACCCCGATCGTGGTCGGCGGCGCCGACAAATGGCCGCTGCACTTCTACTGGACGCATCTCGCCGTGCGTATCGGCGGCAAGCCGGCCTTCGAGGCAGCGCTGCGCGGCGAGAACGGCGGCTTCGCCGGCGACACCTTCGTCAAGTCCGGCGAGCTGTTCAAGCAGCTGGTCGATCTCCAGCCGTTCCAGAACGGTTTCCTTGGCTTCAAGAACCCGCAGGCCGTGGGCTATTTCGGCGACGGCAAGGCGGCGATGACGCTCGCGATCAGCTCCGTCTACAATCTCCAGCGGGCGCTCGCGGCCGACAAGGTGGGCTTGGGCGAGGACAAGATCTGCTGGTTCGATTTTCCGACGGTGGCGGGCGGCAAGGGCGCGCCGACCGACACGCTCGGCGGCATCACCGGCTGGCTGATCACGAAGGGCTCGCCGAAGGAAGCGGTCGACTTCCTCAAATACTTCATCTCGAAGGACGTACAGACGCGGCTTGCGGCCGGCAACTTCATCGTTCCGGTGGTGCAGGGCGCCGACGCCGGCCTCAACAACTCCTTCATGAAGCAGATCGCGTCGAATCTGGCGAAGTCGAACTATCACCAGAACTTCTACGATCAGAGCCTCGGTCCTTCGGTCGGTCGCGTCGTCAACGACACCTCGGCGGAGATCGCCGGCGGCAGCATGAGTCCGCAGGAGGCGGCCAAGACGATCGAGGCTGCGCGCAAGCAGGGCAATTGACGTGGCGCGACCGATTGCGAGTTCGCCGGCGATGGGCGTTGCGCAGCCATCGCGCGCCGCCCAGGCGGTGCGCGGGCCGAGCTGGGACGGCCGCTTCACCGTCCTGATCCTGTTCCTGCCGCCGGCGCTGGTGTTGTTCACGCTGTTCGTCGTGCTGCCGATCGGCGAGGCCGCCTGGTACTCGGCCTTCAACTGGAACGGCTTCGGCAAGCCGACCAACTGGATCGGGCTCGACAATTACCGCTTTGTGCTGGAGACACGCGCGTTCTGGCTGGCGCTGCGCAACAACGGCCTGATCATCGCGGTCTCGCTGTGCGTGCAGCTGCCGCTGGCCCTGGCGCTGGCCCTGATGCTCGCGGAGCGGTTCTGCGGCGCGGTGGCGCTGCGCATGCTGTTCTTCATGCCCTACATTCTCGCCGAGATCGCGACCGGGCTGATCTTCAGCTTCGTCTATGATGGCGATTACGGCCTGGTCGCCTCGATCTGGCGCAGCTTCGGCGCCGAGCCGCCGCATCTGCTGGCCTCGACCGACACTGCGATGCTGGCCGTGCTGATCGTCATCGTCTGGAAATATTTCGGCTTCCACATGATGCTGTTCATCGCGGCGCTGCAAAGCATCGACAAGAGCCTGGTCGAGGCGGCGCGGATCGACGGCGCGACGCGGGCGCAGAGCCTGCGTCACGTCGTCGTCCCCTTGCTCTATCCGACGATCCGGCTGTCGGTGTTCTTTGCCGTCGTTGGCTCTTTGCAGCTGTTCGACCTGGTCATGCCGCTGACCCGCGGCGGGCCCGCCGATTCCTCGAACACGATGGTGAGCTTCCTCTACAACAACGGCATCTCGCGCATGCGCGTCGGCTACGGCAGCGCCATCGGCGTCATCCTGTTCGTGATCTGCGTGACCTTTGCCTTCACCTACAAGCGATGGTTCATGCGCGATGAATAGGACAGAGACCACAACAGCGCCGTTCGATCCCGCGGCACTGTTCAAGGCGGCGTTCCTGACACTCGTCGCCATCTTCGTGCTGGTGCCGCTGCTTGCGACGTTCCTCGGTGGCTTCAAATCTCTGGGCGAATTGCGCGTCAATCCGTTCGGCCTTCCCCAGCATTGGGAATGGCAGAACTATGCTGAGATCCTGTTTTCCGGCCGTTACTGGCAGCTGCTCCGCAACTCGCTCATCATCTCGACCCTGACGGTGGCTCTGACCCTGATCGTCGCGTCCATGGCGGCGTTCACCTTCGCCCATGTCCGGTTCTTCGGCAGCTCGATGCTGCTGAGCTATCTGACGCTTGGCCTGCTGTTTCCGGCGGCGACCGCGGTGCTGCCACTGTTCATCAAGGTGCGAGATCTCGGGCTGCTCGATACCTACTTCGGCGTGGCGCTGCCGCAGGTCGCCTTCAGCCTCGCGATGAGCGTGCTGCTGCTGCGGCGCTTCTTCAAGGACATCCCCTATGAGCTGCTCGAAGCCGCTCTGGTCGACGGCTGCAGCTACGTCAAGTTCTTCCGCTATGTGACGCTGCCGCTGTCGCGTCCGATCCTGGCGACCGTCGGCACCATCACCTTCGTGAACAGCTGGAACGCCTATCTCCTGCCGCTCGTGATGCTCAACTCCGACGCGCTGTATCCCTGGCCGCTCGGCATCATGGTCTATCAGGGCGAGTATTCGTCCGAGTGGCACCTGATCCTCGCCTTCATCACTCTCACCATCCTCCCCACCATCATCCTCTTCCTTCTGGCGCAGAAGCACATCGTTGCCGGCCTGACGTCGGGTGCGGTCAAGGGATGAACGGGGCCTCACGGAGACCACAATGAGAAGAGTAGGCATCGGCATCGTCGGCTGCGGCGTCATCAGCACCGCTTATCTGAAGGCGGCCCAGCGCTTCCCCGTCCTGGAGGTGAAGGCACTCGCCGACATGCGCAGCGACGTCGCCGAGCGGCAGGGTGCTGCTTTCGGCCTGCCGGCCATGCGGGTCGACCAGCTCCTCAGGCGCGATGACGTCGAGATCGTCGTCAATCTCACCGTGCCGCTCGCCCACACCGATGTCAGCCTTGCGGTGCTGAATGCCGGCAAGCACGTCCATTCCGAGAAGCCGCTCGGCATCGATGTCGCCGAGGCCCGCAAGGTGATCGAGCTCGCCGCGCAGAAGAACCTGCGCGTCGGCTGTGCCCCCGACACCTTTCTCGGCGGCGGGCACCAGACCGCGCGCAAGCTGATCGACGACGGCGCGATCGGAAAGCCCGTGGCAGGGAGCGCGTTCTTCGGCTGCCCCGGGCATGAGCGCTGGCATCCCGCGCCGGGCTTCTACTATCTGCGGGGCGGCGGGCCGATGCTCGACATGGGGCCGTATTACATCACCGATCTCGTGCAGCTGCTCGGGCCAGTCGCCGGCGTGCAGGGCTCGACCGCGCGCCCGCGTGCGGAGCGCCGCGTCACCAGCGAGCCGATGAATGGCACGCTGATTCCGGTCGAGGTCGCCACCCATGTCGCGGGCACGCTCGAATTCGAGAGCGGGGCGGTGGTGGCGGTCACGATGAGCTTCGACGTGCCGAAGCACCGACACGCGCCGATCGAGATCTATGGGGAGGAAGGCAGCATGCTGGTACCGGACCCGAACCGCTTTGGCGGCGAGGTCCAGGTCGCCAAGACCGGCGGCGACTGGGAGACAGTGCCGCTGACGCACGGCCACGTTGACGGCGAATTCCGCTCCATCGGCGTCGCCGACATGGCCACCGCGATCCTGAACGAGCGGCCGCACCGCGCCAGCGGCGCGCTCGCCTTTCATGTGCTGGAGGTAATGGAGGCCTTCCAGACCTCCGCCAGCGAAGGCCGGCGCGTCAAGATCGAGAGCCGCGTCGAGCGGCCGGCGATGCTGCCGGCGGGGCGCGAAACCGGACAGATCGACTGAGGACGGACACATGCGCAAGGCAATGATTGTATGGGGCGGCTGGCCGGGGCACGACCCTGATTTGTGCGCCTCGATGATCCGCGGCTGGCTCAAGGCGGAAGGCTTCGAGGTGCGGATCGAGACCACGACCGCGGCGTTTGCGGATCCCGCGATTTTCGACCTGTCGCTGATCATCCCGATCTATACGATGTCCAAGATCGAAAAGGCCGAAGCGCTCAACCTCTGCGCGGCGGTCCGCAGCGGCGTCGGCTTCGCCGGTCATCATGGCGGCATGTGCGACGCCTTCCGCGATTCGGTGGATTACCAGTTCCTCTGCGGGGGCCAGTGGGTCGCGCACCCCGGCAATATCATCGATTACCGTGTCGACTTGACCAGGCCGGACGATCCCATCATGAAGGGCCTGAAGAGCTTCGAGCATCGTTCCGAGCAGTATTACATGCATGTCGACCCGGCCAACGAGGTGTTGGCCACGACCACCTTCACCGGCGAGCACGCCCCCTGGATCGAGGGGGTGGTGATGCCGGTGGTCTGGAAGAAGCGCTATGGCGCGGGCAGGGTCTTCTACTCCTCCCTCGGCCACCGCGCCTACGAGCTCGACGTCCCTGAGATCCGGACGTTGATGACCCGCGGCATGCTATGGGCGGCGCGCGCGTGACAGCTGAGGCGACCCCGTTGCCGGTGCGTGCCACGCTCGAAGATGTCGCGCGGACGGCGGGTGTGTCGCTCGCCACCGTCGACCGCGTGATCAACCGGCGCGAGGGCGTGCGGGCGAAGACGGTTGCGCGGGTCGAGGCCGCCGTTGCGAAGCTCGGCTACCGCGCCGACATCGCCGCCGCGCGGCTTGCCCGCGGACAGAGCTTCCGCTTTGCCTTCGTGCTGCCAACCGGCGGCAACAGCTTCATGACCAATCTGACGGAGCAGGTACGGCACACCGCGGAGTGGCTGGCCGGGCAGCGCGGCTTCATCGATATCATCCATGTCGACGTGTTCGACCCGGACGTGCTGGCCGGCGCGCTGGAGACCTTGTCGCCGGCCTATCAGGGCGTCGCCGTCATCGCGCTCGACCATCCCAGGGTGCGGGCCGCGATCGACGAACTCTCCGCCCGCGGCGTTGCCGTGGTGACGCTGGTGTCGGATGCGCCGAGCTCGCGCCGCCTGCATTATGTCGGGATCGACAATCCGGCTGCGGGGCGGACGGCGGCGACGCTGATGGGACGGTACCTCGGCGGTCAGGAGGGGACCGTCGCTGTCATCGCCGGATCGCTGTCGCTGCGCGATCATGCCGAGCGGCAGTTCGGCTTCAGCCAGATCCTGTCCAGCGAGTACCCGAACCTGCGCGCGTTGCCAGCCCTCGAGGGACGCGACGACAGCGAGCGCACGCGGGAGCTCACTGCCACGCTGCTCGCGCGCCATGGCGACCTGCGCGGCATCTATTGCTGCGGCGCCGGCAACCGCGGCATTGCCGATGCGCTGGAAGCCTCGGGCCGGGCGCGCGAGGTGGTCTGGATCACGCATGAGCTGACCCAGCACACGAGGCGGTTCCTGGTCCGCGGCACGTGCGACGCCATCATCAATCAGGATCCGGGCCACGAGGCGCGCTCCGCGGC
Source organism: Bradyrhizobium sp. SZCCHNS2022 (assembly GCF_032377575.1). Lineage (NCBI taxonomy): Bacteria > Pseudomonadati > Pseudomonadota > Alphaproteobacteria > Hyphomicrobiales > Nitrobacteraceae > Bradyrhizobium > Bradyrhizobium sp. SZCCHNS2022. The sequence goes on from NZ_JAUHHZ010000001.1 coordinate 1,824,417, forward strand.
ACGGGTCCTGCTCGCGCATTGCTCGGGCGAGCCGATCAGCCCCGATCAGGAGCGCATCCGCATCGACATCTTCCTGCGGGATAATCTGCCGTAGCTGACGGGTTACAGCCAGCCGAAGATTGCGACCGCCAGCACCGCCTGTGCCGCGAAGCCGACCACGAAAGCCAGCGTGCGGAACACGGGCAAGCCGATCGCATAGACGATGACGTGCGCGACGCGCGACCAGAAATAGACGGCGCAGGCGAGCACGGTCCATTTGGTCGAGTAGTCGATCGCGTTGAGGATCAGCACCAGCGGCGCGAAGATCACGAGGTTCTCGACCGCGTTGTCGTGCGCGAACATCAGCCGCGTCGCCCAAGGCGCGTGCGGCTTGTCGTTGCGGGTCGGATTGGCCATCGCGCCGGTGAGGCCGCGGATCTGGCAGCGGTTCAGGATATAGGGAACCCACAGCAGCCCGGTCAGAATGACCGTCAGCGTCAGCCAGAACAGTTCGCGCGTCATCGAGATCCCCTCAACTGATATCCGTCCCGTCCCGGCGGGACGGAGCGGTTATAGTCAATTGCGGGGGACAGCGCTATGCGCGGACGCGGACATAGGAGCCGGGAGCGTCCTCGAGCGGTGGATAGGCCTCGGTGCCGACGCCGCGTGCGGGAACCTCTTCCGGATCGAGCTCGCTCAGCCATGCGCGCCAATCCGGCCACCACGAGCCCTTGTGCTCCTGCGCGCCCTTGATCCAGTCCTTCAGCGAGATGTCGTGGATCTGGTCGTTGGTCCAGTACTGGTATTTGCCCGACGAGGGCGGGTTGACGACGCCGGCGATGTGGCCGGAGCCCGACAGCACGTACTTCACCGGGCCGCCGAAGAACTGCGAGCCATAGAGCACGGAATCGGCCGGCGCGATGTGGTCCTCCCGTGTCGCGAGATTGTAGACCGGCACCTTCACCTTGGAGAGGTCGAGCAGGGTGTTGTCGAGCACCATCGTGCCCGATGTCAGGCGGTTCTCGAGATAGCAGTTGCGCAGGTAGTAGGAATGATTGGCCGCCGACATGCGGGTGGCGTCCGAATTCCAGTGCAGCAGGTCGAACGCCTGCGGCGGCTGGCCCTTGAGGTAGTTGTTGACGACATAGGACCAGATCAGGTCGTTCGACCTGAGCATGTTGAAGGCCATCGCCATCTTGCTGCCTTCGAGCACGCCTGCGGCCTGCATGTCGCGCTCGAGTGCCGAGATCTGGGTCTCGTCGACGAACACCAGGAGATCGCCGGCATGGGTGAAATCGACCTGCGCAGCCAGGAAGGTCGCGGAGGTGACACGCTGGCGGCGCTTGTCGGCAAGCCAGGCCAGGGTGGTCGCGAGCATGGTGCCGCCGACGCAATAGCCGAGCGTGTGCACCTTCATCTCGCCCGTCACCTTCTCGATGACGTCCATCGCGGTGAGCGGGCCCTCCTTCATGTAGTCCTCCCAGGTCTTATTCCCGAGCTTCTTGTCGGGATTGACCCAGGAGATCACGAACACCGTGAGCCCCTGATCGACGCACCATTTGACGAAGGATTTTTCCGGTCGCAGGTCGAGGATGTAGAACTTGTTGATCCAGGGCGGCACGATCAGCAGCGGCGTCCGCAGCACGGTCTCCGTCGACGGCGCGTACTGGATCAGCTGCATCATCTCATTTTGGAAGATCACCTTGCCCGGCGTCGTCGCCATGTTGACGCCGACCTCGAGATTGCCGGGGTCTGACTGGCGGATCTTGAGCGATCCCTTGCCGGCCTCGATGTCCTCGGCGAGCATCTGCATGCCCCGCACCAGATTGTCGCCGCTCGTGGCCACCGTCTGCCGCATCACCTCGGGGTTTGTCAGGACGAAGTTCGACGGCGCCAGCGCGTTGGTGATCTGGTTGACGTAGAACTCGGCCTTCTTGCGGGTGTGCGGATCGAGTCCTTCGGCATTGTGGACCAGATCCTGCGCCCATTGCGTCGTCAGCAGATAGGCCTGCATGACGAAATCGTAGAACTGGTTCGATTTCCATTCCGGATCGGCGAAGCGCTTGTCGCGCGGCGACGGAGAGATCGCCGGAGGCGCTTCTTCGCCAGCAAGGCGCCGCGAGGCCGAGCCCCACAGGTCGAGATAGCCCTTCGCGATCTTGGTCTGGATGTCGCTGGCGCGATCCTTGTCCGACAGCCAGTAGTCGGCGACCGCCGTGAACGACTTCACCACCTCGGCAAGCTCGGTCGGCGGCCGGTCCTGAACCTCCCCCGTCTCTCGCGGCTTGAGATAGGCAGCGAGGGCCTTGCCGCTGGTCTCCATTGCTCTCGCGATGTTCGTCGCGAAGGCTTCGGCGTCGAATGTTTTTTGTGAATTGGTGTTGTTCGGAACGTCGGTCATGGCAATCTTACACTATCGCGTCGGAATCGTTTCGTCACCGCGCGAGATCAACAATCCGCGAGTTTGCGGCAAATTCGATTTCTACGTGTTGCGTTGCGAAAAAGTCTCTTGCTTCGGTCATACTGATCTCATAGGCGGTCGAAATTCCTGTTCAAGCCGCCAACCTTTCGAGTGACAATGGGTTGTGCTGCGGCAAAATGCACCGCATTGCGGCTGGCGGTTGTGGAGTCAGTGAGGACTTTGGCGTGACGTCGGCGGATCAGGGGCGGAGGAGGTGGGCGCGAGCCCTTGCAGCGAGCGTGGTGCTTTGCACCCCCTTGGCGCTGTCCGGCTGTTCCAGCCCGATTGCCGACATGCCGTCGCTGGAAGCTGACGCCATCGTGCGCCCAAAGGAGCCCGGGGGCTATCTCCCGGTCAACGACGTTCCGCGCGAGCGCGAGACGCGGATGATCTCCCCGGAGGAGCGAGCGCAGATCGAGCAGGAGCTCAAGGCTGCCCGCGACCGCCAGGCGTCGGCGGGACAGCCCGGTGCCAGGGACCGCTAAGCGGTCGGGACGGGCGACGTAATTGTCTGGCGTGGCGCGGTGTCCATGATAAAACACCGGAATCAACCGCACCTCAGCGTGTCGTCGCCAGCCAGGCCGCGTGGCCGTGCTAAGTTCATGTTCTAGCACGGATTTCAGGGCAGCGCCGCCACCGTGCCAGCGATGCTGGCTGATCCGCCCCCGGTTGCCGGAGCCGAGAGACCCATGGAAGATTTCTATCGCATCCGCCGTCTGCCGCCTTACGTGTTCGAGCAGGTCAACCGGGCCAAGGCGGCCGCGCGGAACGCCGGCGCCGACATCATCGATCTCGGCATGGGCAATCCGGATCTGCCGGCGCCGCCGCATGTGCTGGAGAAGCTCAAGGAGACCCTGGGCAAGCCGCGGACCGACCGCTACTCGGCCTCGCGCGGCATCGTCGGTTTGCGCCGGGCGCAGGCCGCCTATTACGACCGTCGTTTCGGGGTGAAGCTCAATCCCGACACCCAGATCGTCGCCACGCTCGGCTCCAAGGAAGGGTTTGCCAACGTGGCCCAGGCGATCACCGCGCCGGGCGACGTGATCCTTTGCCCGAATCCGAGCTATCCGATTCATGCCTTCGGCTTCCTGATGGCGGGCGGTGTGATCCGGTCGGTGCCGTCGGAACCGACACCGCAATTCTTCGAGGCGGCCGAGCGTGCGATCATTCATTCGATCCCGAAGCCGCTGGCGCTGATCGTCTGCTATCCGAGCAATCCGACGGCCTATGTCGCCAGCCTCGATTTCTATCGCGACCTCGTCGCATTCGCGAAGAAGCACGAGATCCTGATCCTGTCGGACCTCGCTTACGCCGAGGTCTATTTCGACGACAAGAACCCGCCGCCATCGGTGCTGCAGGTGCCGGGCGCCATGGACGTCGCCGTCGAGTTCACCTCGATGTCGAAGACCTACTCGATGGCCGGCTGGCGCATGGGCTTTGCCGTCGGCAACGAGCGCATCATCGCCGCCCTCGCGCGCGTGAAATCCTACCTCGATTACGGCGCTTTCACCCCAGTCCAGGTGGCGGCCACCGCCGCGCTCAACGGCCCCGACGACTGCATCCGCGAGATGCGTGATGTCTATCGCAAGCGCCGCGATACGCTGGTCGAGTCGTTCGGCCGGGCCGGCTGGGAGATTCCGTCCCCCGAGGCTTCGATGTTCGCCTGGGCGCCTTTGCCGGAGAAGTTCAAGACCCTCGGCAGCATGCAGTTCGCGACCCTCATGGTCGAGAAGTCCGGCGTCGCGGTGTCGCCGGGCGTCGGCTTCGGCGAGCATGGCGAAGGCTATGTCCGCATCGCGATGGTCGAGAACGAGCAGCGCATTCGGCAGGCCGCGCGCAACGTTCGCCGCTTCCTTGAAAGCGGCATCGAAACGTTGCACAACGTCGTTCCCATCGCCAACCGGCGCTGAACCCTCCCATACGTTCCTTTCGACAGGTTCTTTGATTCCATGGTCGCACCCCTGAGAGTGGGCATCGCGGGCCTCGGCACCGTGGGTGCCGAAGTCGTTCGTCTGATCGAGCAGCAGGGGCGCGTGCTCACCGAGCGGACAGGGCGGCCGGTGAAGGTCGTCGCCGTGACGGCGCGGTCGAAGAAGAAGCGCGCCGTCGATCTCTCGGGCATCAAGTGGGCTAGGGATCCGCTGGCGCTGGCCGCTGATCCGGAGGTCGACTGCTTCGTCGAGTTGATGGGCGGCGCCGGCGATCCGGCGCTGTCGGCGATCGATACCGCGCTCAAGGCCGGCAAGTCGGTGGTCACCGCCAACAAGGCGCTGATCGCCAAGCATGGCCTGAAGCTCGCCAAGGCCGCCGAGAAGCATGGCGGTGCGCTGAACTTCGAAGCGGCCGTGGGCGCCGCCATTCCGGTCGTCAAGACCCTGCGCGAGGGGCTCGCCGGCACCGGCATCAGCCGCGTCTATGGCATCCTCAACGGCACCTGCAACTACATCCTGACCCGGATGGAGCAGGAGGGCCTGTCGTTCGACGAGTGTCTCAAGGACGCCCAGCGCCTGGGCTACGCCGAGGCCGATCCGTCGTTCGACATTCATGGCCACGACACCGCGCAGAAGCTGGCGATCCTGGCGAGCCTCGCCTTCGGTACCCAGGTGGCCGAAAAATCCATCTACGTGGAAGGCATCTCCTCGATTGCGCCGGAGGATCTGAAGGCGGCCGCCGAGCTCGGCTACCGCGTCAAGCTGCTGGGCGTGGCCGTGCGCACCGCCAAGGGCATCGAGCAGCGCGTGCATCCGACGATGGTGCCGAAATCCTCTTCCATCGCCCAGGTCATGGGCGTGACCAATGCGGTCACGATCGACGGCGAGGGCATTCCGCCGATCACCTTGGTTGGTCCGGGAGCAGGGGGCGCGGCCACGGCGTCCGCCGTGGTGGCAGACATCGCCGATGTTGCGCGCGGCATCCGCGCGGCGCCGTTCGGCCGTCCGGTCGACAAGCTGCAGGCGACCGAGAAGGCGCCGATGGAGCGGCACGAGGGCGGCTACTACATCCGCCTGATGGCGCGCGACCATGCCGGCACCGCCGCGACGATCGCGACCCGTCTGGCCGAGCAGAAGATCTCGATCGAATCGATCGTGCAGCGCCACCCCAACGGCAGCGAGCCGCTGAAGGCCGGCGCCAAGGGCGGGCCCGTGCCGGTGATCCTGATCACCTATGCGACGCATGAGGACGCCGTGCACAAGGCGCTTCAGGCGGTGCAGCGCGACAAGGTCATCAGCGGCAAGCCGCAGGTGATCCGGATCGAGAAGAATTAATCTGGGATGCGCAGGGAACCGGTTGTCCCTGCTCAAACAAACGCGTGGCGTTTGGGTTAGGTTCATGCTCAAACCGGTGGAATCGAGCGGCTGGGAGCGGCCATCCGGGCCGGCCCGCCGAACCGTGAGTTGCCCCCGACGGCGGCATCCGGCTGGTAGAATTTGATGGCGGTGAGCCGCCTTGACGTCTTGAGGAGTTGACCGATGTCGACGCAGATTTCCGTCCCGCAGCAATTGTTGCTCGAGCGCATCCTGACGCTGGAGCTGGTGCGCGTGACCGAGCGCGCGGCGGTGTCGGCGGCGCGGCTGCGCGGCCATGGCCAGGAGAAGCCGGCGGACCAGGCGGCCGTGGACGCGATGCGCCGCGAGCTCAACAAGCTGCCGATTGAAGGCACGGTCGTGATCGGCGAGGGCGAGCGCGACGAGGCGCCGATGCTCTACATCGGCGAGAAGGTCGGCCTCAATGCCGGCCCGAAGGTCGACATCGCGGTCGACCCGCTCGAAGGCACCACGCTGTGCGCCAAGAACATGCCCGGCGCGATCGCGACCATGGCGATGGCCGATGGCGGCACCTTGCTGCACGCCCCCGACGTCTACATGCAGAAGATCGCGGTCGGTCCCGGCTACGCCAAGGGCGTGGTCGACATCGATGCCAGCCCGGCCGACAATGTCCGCCGGCTCGCCAAGGCCAAGGGCGTCGAGCCCGGCGCGATCACCGTGCTGGTGCTGGACCGTCCGCGCCACGCCGACATCATCCAGGGCGTGCGCTCGACCGGCGCCGCCGTGCGCCTGATCACCGACGGTGACGTCGCTGGCGTGATTCACTGCGCCGATCCCGACAACACCGGCGTCGACATGTATCTCGGCACCGGCGGCGCGCCCGAGGGCGTGCTGGCTGCGGTGGCGCTGCGCTGCATCGGCGGCCAGATGCAGTGCCGGCTGATCCTCGACACCGAGGAGAAGCGCGAGCGCGCCCACAAGATGGGTGTCGGCGACCCCAAGATGATCTACGGCATCGAGGACATGGCCCGCGGCGACTGCCTGTTTGCGGCCACCGGCGTGACCACCGGCTCGCTGCTCTCCGGCGTCAAGTTCCGCAAGGACGGCGTGATCGAGACCGAGACGGTCGTGATGCGCTCGGTCACCGGCACCGTGCGCTACATCCGCGCCGAGCACCGGCAGCTCGAGAAGTTCCACCTCGACTGACGGCGGAGCGCTGCCATGTCCGAGCTGCCCATGGTCAAGGCGCTGGTGTTCGACGTATTCGGCACCGTCGTCGACTGGCGGACCAGCCTGATCGACGACTTCACCGCGTGGTCGAAGACCCGCGGCATTCAGGGCGACTGGACCGCGCTGGTCGATGGCTGGCGCGGGCTCTATGTCGGCTCGATGGACGAGGTCCGCAGGCACCCCGAGCGCGGCTACGTCATCCTCGACGTGCTGCACCGGCGCTCGCTGGAGACGCTCGTCGCCCAGCTCGGCATCACCGGCCTGAACGAGGCCGATCTCGATCATCTCACCCGCGGCTGGCACCGGCTGCATCCGTGGGCGGACAGTGTCGCCGGGCTGACCCGGCTGAAGTCCAGATACATCATTGCGCCGCTCTCCAACGGCAACGTCGCGCTGCTTACCAACATGGCGAAGTTCGCAGGCCTGCCGTGGGACCTGATCCTCTCAGCCGAGCTGTTCGCGCACTACAAGCCCGACCCCGAGACCTATCTCGGCGCCGCGCGTCTGCTTGGTCTTGCGCCCGGCGAGGTGATGATGGTCGCCGCGCACAACAACGATCTCGAAGCTGCGCAACGCTACGGCTTGAAGACCGCCTTCGTCGCCCGCCCCACCGAATACGGCCCGCTGCAGACCCGCGACTTCGATGCCACCGGCGCCTGGGACATCGTCGCCGCTGACTTCAACGGCATCGCCGACCGGCTCGGCTGCTGATCCCTCCGCCTCACGCGCCCGACACGATCACGCCGTACCAGCCGAGCCCCTTGTAGGTCTCGTAGCCGGGCGTGGCGTGGAACGCGATCATGCGGCCGGACGCATCCTGGTAGAAGCCGCTGCGCTTGCCGTCGAGCTTCAGCGACACCCGCTCGCTGAGGATGCCCTGGCCATCCGACGATGCGATCACGCGGTGATTGGAGTCCACCAGCAGCGCGCGGGCCCTGTCGCTCTCGCTGACGCGCACCCCTTGCACGATCGCCCGCGCCTGGGCCTCCCAGTCGAAATGGATGGCGAGCACGCCGAGCGGCTTGCCGTGGGCCTTGCCGTCCTCTCGGACCGAGGCGCAATAGGTCGCGACCTGGGCGTTGCCGAGCAGCGGCTGGCACTCGACGTCGCCCGCGACGTAATCGTCGCCCGAGCGCAGGCCGCGCGCCTCGCGAAACCACTTGGTCTCGGCGACGCTCTGGCCGACGACGTTGTAGCGATCGGCGCGGCCGTTGGCGATCACCTTGCCACTGGGATCACACAGCCAGAGGTCCAGATAGACCGTGTAGGCCGACAGGATCACCGCGAGCCGTTCGGAGACATGGGCGACGCTGTCGGTATCGGGTGCGGCCGCGCAATCCACCACGGCGGAATCGGTCGCCCACCAGCGCACGTCGCAGGTGCGTTCATAAAGATTGCGGTCGATCAGCTCGATGGCATTGAGCGCCAGATCGACCATGCGCTCGCCGCGCGCCCGCTCGGTCATGCGCTCGATCGAGCTCTTGAGATTGCCGGTGCGCGTCGTGAGCTGGCCTTCCAGCTCGCGCGCGATGGTCTCGACCAGCTGGCCAACCGCCCGCACCTCCTGAGCCACCACGGCAAAGCCCGCGCCTTGCGCGCCCACTCGCGAGCTTTCGATCAGCGCGTTCAGCGCCAGCATCTTCATCTGGTTGGTGATCTGCTGGATCGACTTGGTCTTCTCGCAGGCGATCTGATTGACCTCGCCGGTAAGCCGCGCGATCAGCGCCGAGACGTCGGTCTCGTCCTGGGGGGGCGTGGGGGAGGGCGCAATCGAGGGGGAGGTCTTCAGCTCAGGCGCGGCTAGCATTGAACAACTCCATATCATCGCTGTCTCAGTCGAGATGCGGAGACTGCGAGCAATCACTCGGTATAATTTGATTGAAATGTCACGGAGTTCGCCTAACGGCTGTTTAATGCACGGTCCCGAACACAGCTGTAATTTTAGGCAGACCGCATTATATGTCATCAGCTGACCCCCTCTGGTCCTGATTTCCACGGATGATGCAGTGCGATTCCCGTGGGTTCCTTGGACCGGGCCTGTGGACGCCGCCGACTTGCTGTAGATTCGCGCCGTCGAATTCGAATCGCCAGACCGCACCCGAGGCCCTTCATCCGATGGCACCGTCCGCCCTTGCCTTGCCTCTGAGCGCCCCGCCGGCGTTCCTTGGCGTGCGGCTGTCGCTGACCAACAAACTGTGGCGCGATCGGCTGGATGCGCGCGGCGCCGCACGCGCGCTCGCCATCGTGCAGCGCTATCAGTTGCCGGAGATGCTGGCCCGGGTGCTCGCCGGGCGTGACGTCGAGCTCGACGCAGTCAAAGACTTCCTCGACCCGACCATCCGCAAGCTGATGCCGGATCCGTTCACGGTGACGCAGATGGAGACGGCGGCGCAGCGCATTGCCGATGCTGCGGTGAAAGGGGAAAAGGTTGCGATCTTCGGCGACTACGACGTCGACGGCGCGACCTCGGCGGCGCTGCTGGCGTGGCATCTGCGCCATTGCGGGCTCGATCCGCTGATCCACATTCCCGACCGCATCTTCGAGGGCTATGGGCCCAACGTTGAAGCCATCCGCGCGCTGGCCAGCAAAGGCGCGACGCTGCTCGTGACGGTCGATTGCGGCACGACCAGCCTGGAGCCGCTCGCGGAAGCGCGGCGGCTGGGCATGTCCGTCGTGGTGATCGATCACCATCAATGCGGCGAGGAGCTGCCGGAGGTCGAGGCGCTGGTGAATCCGAACCGGCCGGACGATCTCTCCGGCCTCGGGCATCTCGCCGCGGTCGGGCTTACTCTCGTGACGCTGGTTGCCGTCAATCGCGAGCTCCGCGGCCGCGGCTTCTGGAGTAGCACGCGGCCGGAGCCCGACCTGCTCGGCATGCTGCATCACGTTGCGCTCGGCACCGTGGCCGATGTGGCGCCGCTGATCGGGCTGAACCGCGCCTTCGTCGCCAAGGGCCTGATCGCGATGCGCCGGCGCGACCATGTCGGCCATACCGCGCTGATGGACGTCGCCCGGCTCAATGGCCCGCCGGAGGCCTGGCATCTCGGCTTCATGCTGGGCCCGCGCATCAATGCCGGCGGCCGCATCGGCCGCGCCGATCTCGGCGTGCGGCTGCTGCTGGAGAGCGACGTGTCGGAGGCCGCGCGCATCGCCGCCGAGCTCGACCGGCTCAACAGCGAGCGCCGGATCATCGAGCAGCACGCCGAGGCGCAGGCCGAGGCCGAGGCGCTGGCCTCGCTCGGCTTGGAGGACAAGGGCGCGGTGATCGTGACCGCGTCGGAGGGCTGGCATCCCGGCGTGGTCGGGCTGGTCGCGTCCAGGCTCAAGGAAAAGTTCGCGCGGCCGGCGTTTGCGATCGCGCTGGAGCCTGGCGGCATCGGCACCGGATCGGGCCGCTCGATTCCGGGCGTCGATCTCGGCAAGGCGGTTCGCCACGCGGTGGAGCAGGGCATCCTGATGAAGGGCGGCGGGCATGCGATGGCCGCCGGCGTCACCTTGCGCAAGGAGCGGCTGGCGGAGTTTCGCGCCTTTCTCGAAAGCGCGCTCGCGGCCGACGTCGCCGAGGCGCGTCACGTCAACGAAATCCTGATCGACGGGGCGATCAGCGCGCGCGCGGCGACGCCGGAGCTGGTGGCGACGCTCAATCGTGCGGGGCCGTTCGGCAGCGGCAATCCCGAGCCGATCGTGGCGCTGCCGTCGCATCAGCTGGTCTATGCCGACGAGGTCGGGCAGGCGCATCTCAAGCTGCGCTTCAAGTCCGGCGATGGGGCCACCGTGAATGCGATCGCATTCCGCAGCGTGGGCCAGAAGCTCGGCAACGCCCTGGTTCAGCATCGCGGCCAGGTCCTGCATGTCGCGGGCACGCTGACCGTCGACCGCTACCAGGGCGTCGAGCGCGTCCAGCTGCGCGTGCTGGATGTTGCCGTGCCGGATCATGGGCCGGCGATGATCAGGTAGAGCAACATCAACGGTGTCGTCCCGGACAAGCTTCGACGACGCGCGCGTCGGCGAAGCGCCGATCCGGGATCCACGCCGCGGCGGATGTTGTGAGGACGAGATGCCCATTGCGATCCTGCCTCACACCGCTCCCTGTGGGTATGGGTCCCGGCTCGGGGGCCGGGACGACAGCGGGGTGTGTGGCGCGCATCGTGCCTCGCATGATCGAATGCAGCACGACCATTCGATCTCGCCGCGCATTCGCGCCCGAGTGATGTATCGTCAATGACCCTCTTGATAAGAGAGGGCGCAGGGAATGCCGGGTGAAGGCCTCACCCATGGCCCGCCTGCAAACAAAAAGCAGGCGGCAGTCACCACAGGTAGGCCGGTCAACCGGCATTCCCTGCGCGGTGGTCTTCACGCTTATACGCGATCTCCCCGGTGTCCGGCTTGTTAGCCACCGTCGCCCGCGGGCTCATCATCCCCCGAAGGCTTGGCGCCAGCGTCGGGGCGCCAGGACCACGCGATTTCACGTCCGCAACCTGCCGTTCGTCCGCGCGCATCGAGCACGCTGCGACACGATCGCGGCCACCGCACCCCGCCCTCCACGTTCATGACGATCGCGAAGCGCCCCTCTCATGAGGACGGGACACTCATGTTATTTCCGATTTTCGGAATAAAAGCAAGCGAAATCTTCCGGCCGGTGCGGTGATGGCCGGCATCCGACTGATGCCGCAGACGAAATTGATCATCGCGCGCCGGTACGTGTTGCGCACCGGGCAAGGCGCAGGGCCGTGACCACTGTACCTTCCAACTGTCGTCCACTACGCTCCCTACGTTGAGTTGTGACGAGCCGGCTGAGGAGGGTCCATGCGACGTTTGCCTGCAGTTTTCGGAGCCGTCCTGCTGGGATCGTGTTGGGCGCACGCCGAACCGGGTCGGAATTGGCAGGCGGCAGGACCGGACGAAAAGCCGTGGTCTGCATCCGTCGCCCGCGAGGTGCAGGAGTTCGCGGTCGAACAGAAGCCGACGGCGATCATGGTGGTCAGGGACGACGACATTGTTGCCTCGTTCGGGGACCTTGGTGCGAAGGTCAATGTCCGGTCCGTCCGCAAGAGTCTGCTGAGCGCGTTGTATGGCATTGCCGTCGAAGACGGCCGGATCAACCTCGACAGCACACTTGCCGCGCTCGAGATCGACGACATTCCGCCGGCCCTTTCGCCGGTCGAGAAGACCGCGACGGTTCGTCAACTGCTCATGGCGCGCTCCGGGGTCTATCATCTCGCGGCCTATGAGACGCCCGAGATGAAACGGCTTCGGCCCGCGCGCGAGAGCCATCCGCCGGGCAGCTTCTGGTACTACAACAACTGGGACTTCAACGCGCTCGGCACGATCTATCAGCGTTCCGTCGACGATGTGTTTGCGAGCTTCGAGAAGCGGATTGCCCGGCCAATCGGCATGGAGGATTTCTCCGCTTACGATGGCCTGTATTTGGGGGAGTCTTCGTCGGTCCATCGGGCCTATCTGTTCCGGATGAGCGCCCGCGACCTGGCGCGGTTCGGCCTGCTGTTCCTGAACGGCGGACGCTGGAATGGGGCTCAACTGATCCCGTCGAAATGGGTGACGGACTCGACGAGCCGTCTCTCGGACACCGAGCAGCCCGGACGCGGCTACGGCTATCTCTGGTGGACCTTCAGCAGCGTAAGATCTGGTGTCAGCGGCTTTTATGCCGTGGGCTACGGCGGACAGCTGGTCGTGGTCGTTCCATCCAAACATCTGATATTGGTCGAGCTGGTCGATCTTGCCGTAAACAAGCAAGGTGTTCGCACACAACGCTTTCTCGATCTTGTCAGCAGGATCAGTGGATTGGTTCCTTGAGCGACACGGCGATGGTCGTGGCGATCGACCTTCTATCCGATCACGCCCCTCCGGGCGAGATCGAGCGGCTGTGGACCACGTCGGGGCTTTCGCAGGCTTACATATCGACGATCAAGCGGCGCAGCGATTCCTTTAGCATCAATCGCGCGAAGACTGAGGACTCGGGCGCGGGGGGACAGCCGCCACGATGACGATCGCGCGGGGCGACGTGAACATCAGCGCCAGGATGGCTTCGGCAGCTGATCGGGATTGAATTTCGGCGTGGGCCGAGGAACTGGCGGCGGCGCGGCGTCGTCGGAGGCCGAGAACAGCAGAAGCGCCTCGAACGGCACGTCGGGAGCTTCCGCGGCATAGCCGGAGCAGGTGACGGGCGTGCCCCGGCAGCATCCTTCGAGGCTGAGCGTCAGCTCGTCCGGGCCGAACAGCGACGGCTGTCCGGGGGCGTGCCGTTTGGTCTTGATGATGGCGGTAAACCGATCGCCATGGGCCTCGTAGCTTCCGGCGTAGCTCAGCACGGTATCGCCGCCGCAGACCTTGCCGCCAACGAGCTCAACGATGCCGGTTCCCTGGCCCTTGGGGGTCCTGAACCAGGCGGAATAGGTGCCTTCCTTCATCATCTGCCGCAGATCCCGTCGTTGGGTCGCGGCATCGTCGTGCGGTGCGAATTAAGGGAAGGTGAAAACGATCGCCGAATAGCGGCGGAAACCCTCAATTTGTTCGTGTACGAACGGTCATCGATGGATTCGGGGCCGCCAGAGAGAATACGCCAAGGACGCGGCCGCCTTGCTCGTCGGCGAATGAAGGTACTCTGCGGGAGACGCGTCTCCGCCGCAGCCGCAGAGAAAGTTTGCCTGACGCAAGCGGGCGAGCGTGATACGTACGACACCAGATGCCTTTGAGAGACCGATCCATGCCCTCCGAAGCCCGCTCGCCGCGTCTTGCCGTCCTCATCGATGCCGACAATGCCTCGGCCAAGATCGTGGACGGGCTGTTCGAGGAGATCGCCAAGATCGGCGAGGCCAGCGTGCGCCGGATCTATGGCGACTTCTCCAGCCCGCGCTCCAAGCCCTGGGCCGATACGCTGGCGCGACATGCGATTGTGCCGCAACAGCAGTTCGCCTACACGACCGGCAAGAACGCCTCCGACATCACGCTGGTGATCGACGCCATGGACCTGTTGCACAGCGGCCGCTTCGACGGCTTCTGCCTGGTGTCGTCGGACAGCGACTTCACGCGGCTCGCGGCGCGCATCCGCGAGCAGGGCATCGACGCGTTCGGCTTCGGTGAGCAGAAGACGCCGGAGAGCTTTCGGCAGGCCTGCCGCAGGTTCATCTACACCGAGAATCTGCGCAGCGATGCCGGCAGCAGCAAGGATGCCGACAGCGCCGCGGCGCCGAAGCCGCTGCTGCCGATCAGCGCGGCGTTGCCGATGATCAAGAAGGTCATCACGCAGATGGAGAGCGAGGACGGCTGGGTCGCGCTCGGCGAGGTCGGCAAGCAGCTCTCCAACCTGGTGTCCGACTTCGATCCGCGCACCTATGGCTGCCGCAAGCTCAGCGATCTCGTGCGCAAGACCGGCGGCTTCGAGATCGAGGAGCAGTCCAAGGGTGGCGGCTCGGTGCGCATCCGGGTGAAGGCGGCGACGGGCTCGCAGCCCAAGGCGCGGGCGCCCAAGGCCACGCAGCGGGAGGGATCGGCCAAGGGCTGAGTCGGCTATTGCGCCGGCTTCAGCTCCGGCAGCACGGCCTGGACGTCAGGCTGCCGTGCGAGGACGTCGCGCACCCTGACCATGCCATCCTCCGAAGGGTGGAAGGCATCGATGAAGTTGCGGGACGAGTCAGAAATCTCCGAGCGCGCGAGGTCGACGAAGGGGATGCCGAGACCGCGCAGCCAGTCTGCGGTCTGCCGGCTTTCGAACTCGCGCCAGACGCCTGAATAGGTCCAATAGGCCTCGTCATGGTCGAGATAGTCGACCGCGGCGCGCACGTAAGGCAGCTGGACGGCGATGAGCCGGACGTTGCGCTCGCGCGCGAGCGCCGCCAGTCGCGCGACCGGCTCCTTCTGCCGCTCCGACATCTGCGGTGCGCCGGGCGAGGATTCGATCAGTCGCGCCGCGGTCTGGAATTTCTCGCGTGCGGTGTCGATGAAGTCCTGCGGATAGAGATAAGAGCCGTCGGCGCGGAAGCCGTCGGGTCGTCGCTGCTCGCGGAAGGCCGACGGCGACGGCAGCGCGCGGATCAGGCGGGCGAGCTTGAACGACACGTAGCGCGACCAGCTGTAGACCATCGTGCGCTGCGCGCCGTAGGCATCCTCCCAGGCATCGGTGAACATGAAATAGTCGAGCACGACGATGACGGCGCGGGGCCGGACCTCGCGGGTCAGATGCTCGAACACGTCGACGAGCTGCCGCGTCGTCCAGGCGGTGAAGGCGGCGTTGTAGAAGCGATAGGGCTCGAACATCCAGTCGCGCAGGGTGCCGGCGCGAGAGCTGCTGATGACAATGATGTCGGGCGCCAGCTCGGCGATGCGCGCCCGCTTGAAGGCGGCGTTGTAGCGGAGATCGGCCGGGAGAATGATGTTGTCGCGTTCAGCCGATTGCTGGCCCGCGAGATGCGCCGGCGTGGTCAGCGCATCGAAGCGATACGCAAATCCGGCGATCGAGAGACTGAACAACGTCAGCACGGCAAGGACGACCGCGACGTAGCGGCGCTGTGCGGCCATCATCCGCCCTGTCGCAGCTTCGCCAGCACCTTCAGCCCGCCATAGCCGTCGGCAGGCGTGAGGCCGGCCTTGGCCTGGAAGTCGCGGATCGCCTTCATGGTGTCGTTGCCGACGCGGCCGTCGGTGCCGCCGGTGTCGAAGCCGGCGGCGGTGAGACGCTTCTGCATCTCCTGCACCTCGGCGAGCGTCAGCGCGCGCTCGGAGCCGGGGAAGGGCTGCAGGAACGGCGGTCCGCCCAGGATGCGATCGCCGAGATGGCAGATCGCGAGCGCGTAGCTCATCGCCGGATTGTAGGACTTCACCGAATAGAAGTTCGGACCGAGCAGGAAGGCGGGGCCGCCCGCGACGGGGATCCAGAGCTGCGCAGACGCATTCGGCTGCGGGAAGGGCTGACCGTCGGCGCGGGTGACGCCGGCCGCCTGCCAGGCCGCGTAGGTCCTGCTGCCCGACATGTTGCCGGGGGCGCGCACCTCATAGCCCCAATGCTCGCCGCGGTGATACTTGCCGCGGTTGACGAGATAGCGCGCGGTCGAGCCGAGCGCATCGTCGGGCCGTCCGAACGGGTTGATCTTGCCGTCGCCGTCATAGTCGAAGCCGACATTGAGCCAGACCTCGGGCATCCACTGCGTGTGGCCCATCGCGCCGGCCCAGGAGCCGCGCATCTCGTCCGGCGTGCTCCAGCCGCGATCGACGATTCTGAGCGCGTTGGTCAGCTCGGTCTCCCAATAGGCCTTGCGGCGCGGCTCGTTCCAGGCGAGCGCGGCGAGCGCCGGAAACACCGGGCGCATGTGGTTCTGCTGCACCAGGGGATCGCCGAACGCGGACTCGACGCCCCACAGCGCCAGCAGCGTGCCGCGCTCGACGCCGAAATCCTTCTCGATCCGGGCGAACAGCGCCTCGTTCTTCGCCAGCGCCGCCTTGCCATTGATGACGCGCCAGTCGGAGACGCGACGGTTGATGTACTGCCAGAGCTGCTCCTTGAACTCCGGCTGATTGCGCAGCTCCTTGAACACGGTCATGTCGGGCTCGAGCCGCGCCATGACCCGCGTCCAGGTCGCCTGTGAAATGCCCTTGGCGAGGGCGCGGCTGCGAAAGCCGTCGCGCCAGGCCTCGAATTCAGCGGGCGCGGCCGAGGCGGGCAAGGCCGGAACGAGCAGCGCCGCGGCGCCGAGGCCGCAGCCGAGCAGGGTGCGGCGGGTCATGGAATCGGGCTGTGTCATGGCGCCCATTCTACCCGCTGATGCGGGTCGGCGGCAAAGCCCTCAAGCGGGCCGGAACCTTTACGCCTCGTGGAGATCCACGGCGACGCGCGCCAGCCAGCGGCGGATGGTCGCGAGGTCCCGCTCGCCGAGACCGCCCGCGAGCCTGCGCTCCAGCGCCATGGCCTGCCGGCGCGCCCTGGTCAGCAGTGCGATACCTTGGCGGGTCAGGCTCCATTGCAGCACGCGGCCATGGATGGGGTGCGGCGTGCTCCGAATGGCGCCGCAGCGTTCGAGGTTGCCGATGATCACGTTCACGGTCTGCGGCGTCAGCAGCGCGACGCGGGCGCAGTCGGCGCCGGACAGACCGGGATAGGCCTTCAGCATCGTCAGCACCACGAATTGCGGATGGGTGAGGCCGGTCGCCGTGAGCGCGCGATCCAGCGAGAGCCGCGCCGCCGCCTGCGCCTGGCGCAGCAGATAAGCGAGGTGGCCGTCCTCGCCGCGCTTGCCCTCGCCAGGGAGAGGCGGGCGGACGGCTGCCTTCCGGCGCGCGGGGCGAGGCTTTCGAGGCGATCGCGAGGACGTCAACATCCGTGCCTTGCGCATATATTCAGAGCCCTGATAAGTTATCAGACCTCTGATAACATGAGAAACCGACCATGTCACATGCGCGCAGCGAGTACACCGATTTCAGGAGTCTGGCGCCCGAGCTCTACGACGCCATTCTCGCGGTCAGCCAGCAGGCGGCCAAGGCCGGGCTCGACAAGCAGTTGCTGGAGCTCGTCAAGATCCGGGCCTCGCAGATCAACGGCTGTGCGTTCTGCGTGCAGCACCACGTGCTGCTGGCCGAGAAGCTCGGCCTGTCCGTCGACAAGATCAATCTGGTCGTGGTCTGGCGCGAGGCGCCGCAGTTCACGGCGCGCGAGCGCGCGGCGCTGGCCTTCACCGAGGCGCTGACCCGGCTGGAGGGCGGCGTGAGCGACGAGGTCTATGCGCTGGCGCGCGCGGAATTCTCTGAAGCGGAGCTGGTGTTCCTGACCTCGGCGATCGGCGTCATCAACCTCTGGAACCGCTATGGCGTCGCGTTCCGCTGGACCCCGGCTGAGCGGCCGGCGCGCGTGGCCTCCTGAGTCGTCGGGAACCGCGACGAAGCGGTGCGAGTTGTGCCTTCAAACGACGAGGAGGCGCACATGACCGATGCGAACGAGCCGCTCAAGCCGGACGATTTCCCGCTCGAGGCCGACAAGGAGCGGGTGCGGTGTCAGAACGGCAAGCCGATCGCCACGACGAAGGACGAGGCGATGGCACATGAGATCGCCGAGCGCCTCAACGCCGAGGAGCACCGGCGTGAAGAGGACAAGTGGTCGGCTTGAGTCGTGACGATGGCTTCAGGTTGCGGGCTGCGAGACGGCTGACGGCGTCGCGTCCCCCCGGCGGCAGGGCTATCGTATATGGCGATCGATGTTTTGCGCCCATCTCCCTCTGCGTCGTCATGGCCGGGCTTGTCCCGGCCATCCACGTCGTCCAGCATGCTGAGAACGACGTGGATGCCCGGGACGGAGCCCGGGCATGACGATGTGGAGACGGTTTCGCGACACACTTAGATTGACCACGTGCGATTCCTCTGCCGCAGGCGGGGGACTCGTGCTCTCAGAACGGATTGGCCGGCTGCGCGCGTTTAGGACCTTCGGGCTTCGGCTCCACGGCGAGGCGTGGATCGGTCGGCATCACGCGGGCGCCGGCGGCGCGGGCGACTTCGCCGGTCATCGAGTGTCGGGCCGCCTCGGCGGACTTGATCTCCGGCGGATGCCAGCGGTCGCGCACCAGCATGGTGAGCGCCCCGACGCAGACCAGCGCGATGGCCGCCGATATCAGCGCCAATCCGGTCCGGCGATCAAGCGTGCGCGTGGTCATCCGTCATCCTCCATCTGGCTGCTAACCCGCAGCGGTGGAGGTCGGTTCCGGCAGGTCACGCGGTCGCGGTTGCGTTCAGTTCCGGTCGCGCCCGGCAGCGGCATCGGCGGCAGGGCCGAGCGGCGACGAGTCCTGTGCCGGCGCTCCGAGTGACCCGGTCGTCGCCGGGGGCGGCGTTGCCGCGATCTCCACCCCGACCTCGCGGCCGCGGCCGCCGATCAGACGCTCATAGGCCGCGATCAGCGTCATGTAGGGATTGACCCAGATCCAGCCGTCGCGCGTGAACAGCTGGACGTCGAAATGCAGATGCCGCGTGGTGCCGTTGGGATGGTCGAGATAGTTCGACACCACGCCGATCGGCTCGCCCTCGCGAAGGCTGCGGCCGTTGAGCAGGCCGTCTTTGTCCATCGCCGCCGGGTTCATGTGCATGTAGCGGAAGCGGACGTGCTCGGTGCCGCTGTTGACCTGGATGATGGCGCCCTGTTGCCTGGCGCTCCGGATCACCACGCCATCGCGCACCGCGAGCACGCGCTGCCGCCACGGATCGCAGCCGTCGGGACCGTCGCGGCGGACCGGACATGCGCCGGGCCGGAGATCCTGGCCCTGGTGGCCCAACCCGCTGGCGCACTGGCCGACGTTGAAGTCGCGGGCTTCGCAGAAATTGTCGCGCCAGGGATATTGGCTCCAGGGCTGGTCGAACTTGTCGCTGGTGCGGCGGCGGCCGAACGATTGCGAATGCACATAGGCCGGCGCGTCGAGCGGATAGCGGATCTGGGAATAGGCGGTCGGATCGGCGCGGCCGCCCTGGCCGCGCGCACCCGAGTTGACGACGATGTCGCCGACCGGACGATAGGTGAAGTCGGCATCGAACGCCGACGGCCGCTCGGCGGCGATCGGCGTGATCTCCGGTGCGTTGCGCGACGGTTGGCCGCCTGCGACGCGCAGCGCCCTCAGAAAGCGTTCGGCGATTGGATACGCCTCGCGGCACGCGAGGCGCTTCGGCCGCGGTGCGCTGTCGAGGCACTGGATCGAGACCACATAGGGCACGCCGAAGCGGGTGAAGGCGTAGCGGACATAGCCCTCGCGGATGAAGCGGCGCAGGTCGGGATATTGCGCCGACAGCGCCTTCACGCCCTCGCCCTTGCCGCCGGCGGGATCGGCGATGTCGTAGGTGATGAGCGAGCCGGTGATCTGGACCTCGACCGGCTTGGCGAAGATCCGCGACGGCAGGCCGGCGGTCACCTCCGGTGCAAGCGAGAACACGGCGTCGTAGCCGGAGGGGCCGGCATCGAACAGGTCGGCCTGGAAGTCGGCCTGGTAGCGCGGCAGGGTCTGCGGATCGACCGCGCCGCGCCGGCGCGCGCTCAGATAGGCTGACGTGTCGAGCGGCAGCAAAACGGGGACCGGACTGCGTCCGATCCCCGTGAAGACGGTCGAGGTCACGCCGTTGAGCTGGACCAAAGCGGGCCGTCGGCGCGGGTCATCGCTGCTGACGTCGCGCCGGCGCGCCGACAGCGCGACATCGGCTGCGACGTCAGGTGCCGTCGTGAGCTCGGAGCGAAGCTGGTCGAGCGCTGCGCGCCAGTCGGCGCGCTGAAGCGAGATGGCAGGCGTGGCGAAGGAGTCGGCCGCGCGTCCCGCGGAGGTCGCGGCCAGCGTGATCACCGCCGCCAGGGCTGCGGTGATAAAGGTGATCCTTGCCCCCAATCCCCACGCCCCCCGGCGTCAGATCATGCCATCGCTGCGCGCACCATCATGCGTCAATCCTTGGCGCGCTCGCAATAGGAGCCGTCCTCGGTCATCACCACGATGCGGGTGCCGACCGTGATGTGCGCCGGCACGCCGGTGCGGACGCCGTTCGACAGCACCGCCGGCTTGTAGGACGACGACGCCGTCTGGCCCTTGGTGACCGGCTCGGTCTCGACGACCTCGAGCGTGACGCGCTGGGGCAGGGCGATCGCCACCGGCACCACGTCGTGCATCGACAGCTTGACGGTCATGTTCTCCTGGAGATAGGCCGCCTGCGTGCCGACCACGTCCTTCGGCACCTGGACCTGGTCGTAAGTCTCCGGGTTCATGAAGTGGAAGCCGTCGGCATCTTCGTACAGGAAGGTGAAGTTGCGCTCCTCGATCGTTGCCTTCTCGACCTGGTCGGTGGTCTTGAAGCGCTCGGAGATCTTCACGCCGTCGCTGATTCGGCGCATTTCGATCTGGCTGACCGGGGTGCCCTTGCCGGGATGGATGTTCTCGGCGGTCACGACGACATAGAGCTTTCCATCTTGCTCAATGACGTTACCCTTGCGAATAGAGCTGGCGATGACTTTCAAAGCTGTTTTCCTGACACTGAAAAGAGGGCGCCGGGCAGGGCCGGGGCGCCACGTGACGCGGGATGCGGTTTCGGGCGGCAACATACTGATTTTGTCCGGGGTTGCCAGTCTTTTGCGCCCCCGGCGGGCGATCCCCTGATGGTCCGGGAGCCCGCGCCTTCGCCCTGGTGGTCGCTGCAGCGGCATGCCGACGTCAGGCCGTTTCTCCAGGCGCGGGCCGCCATCGTCCGTGCGCTGCGGGCCTGGTTCGACGAGCAGGGCTTCATGGAGGTCGAGACCGGCATCCTGCAGGTGTCGCCGGGCAACGAGACCCATCTGCACGCCCCCGCCACGGCACTGACGGCGGCTGATGGAACCCAGCGCCAGCGGTATCTCAGGACCTCGCCGGAGTTCGCCTGCAAGAAGCTGCTGGCGGCCGGGGAGCGCCGGATCTTCGAGTTTGCCCGCGTGTTCCGCGACCGTGAGCGCGGCGACCTGCACCTGCCGGAATTCACCATGCTGGAGTGGTATCGCGCCGAGGCGCCGTACGACGCCATCATGGCCGATACGGTCGTGGTGATCGCCCATGCCGCCCAGGCGACCGGTATCCGCCAGTTCGCTTTCCGCGGCCGGACCGCCGATCCGTTCGCCGAGCCCGAGCTGTTGACGGTGGCGGCAGCCTTCGCCCGCCATGCGGGCATCGACCTCTTGGCCACCATCCGTGACCGGACGGGAGACCGTGAGGCGCTCGCGGCGGCCGCTGCGGGCAAGGTCCGGATCAGCGCAGACGACACCTGGTCGGACCTGTTCAGCAAGCTGCTGGTCGAGCATGTCGAGCCGCATCTCGGGCAGGGGCGGTTGACGGTGCTGTATGAATACCCCTCGCCGGAGGCCGCGCTGGCGCGGGTGAAGGCCGGCGACCCCCGCGTCGCTGAGCGCTTCGAGGTCTATGCCTGCGGCGTCGAGCTGGCCAACGGCTTCGGCGAGCTGACGGACGCGGCCGAGCAGCGCCGCCGCTTCGAGGACGAGATGGCGGAGAAGCAGCGGCGTTATGGCGAGCGCTATCCGCTGGACGAGGATTTCCTCGCCGCCGTGGCCGCGATGCCGCAGGCGAGCGGCGTCGCGCTCGGCTTCGACCGGCTGGTGATGCTGGCGGCCGGCGCTGTCAGGATCGATCAGGTGGTATGGACGCCGCCGGCAGGTGAGCAGCGATGAACAGAATCGAGCGACCGACGACGTTGCGCAGCGCCGATGATCTTGTCGCGCAGGGCCTCGTCGCGCCCGCTGATCAGCCCGTGCTGGAGCGCGTCGCCGAACGCTATGCGGTGGCGGTGACGACGCATCTGGCCGACCTCATCGACGCCGACGATCCCGACGATCCGATCGCGCGCCAGTTCGTGCCGTCGGCCGACGAGCTGGTCGCGACACCCGGCGAGCGCGGCGATCCCATCGGCGACGACGCGCATGCGCCGGTGCCGGGCATCGTGCACCGTTATCCCGATCGCGTGCTGCTCAAGCTCGTGCATGTCTGCGCGGTGTATTGCCGCTTCTGCTTCCGCCGCGAGATGGTCGGGCCCGGCAAGGACAATGCGCTGTCGGAGGACGCCTATCGCGGCGCGCTGGACTATATTCGCGCGCACGGCGAAATCTGGGAGGTCATCCTCACCGGCGGCGATCCGCTGATGCTGTCGCCGCGGCGGCTGAAGGAGATCATGGCCGATCTCGCTGATATCGAGCACGTCCGGATCATCCGCATCCATACACGGCTGCCGGTCGCCGATCCCCGGCGCATCACGTCGGCGCTGGTCGATGCGCTGAAGGTGCAGAATGCGGCAACCTGGATCGCGCTGCATGCCAATCATCCGCGCGAGCTCGGCGCCGAGGTGCGCACCGCCTGCGCGCGGCTTGTCGACGCAGGGATTCCGTTGGTCAGCCAGTCGGTGCTGCTGCGCGGCGTCAATGACGATGCGGCGACCCTGGAGGCCCTGATGCGCGCCTTCGTCGAGACGCGGATCAAGCCGTATTATCTCCACCATGGTGATCTGGCACCCGGGACCGCGCATCTGCGCACGACGCTGGCGCAGGGACAGGCCCTGATCCGGACGCTGCGCGGCCGCGTCTCCGGCCTGTGCCAGCCCGATTATGTGCTCGACATTCCCGGCGGCCACGGCAAGGCGCCGGTGGGGCCGCAATACCTCACTGCCGAGGATTCTGTTGAGCAGGATCATGCCGCAGCTGCGCAAACGCGCTATCGTGTGATTGACTATTGCGGCGAGGCGCACCTCTATCCGCCCGCCGGGGAATGAAGTGTCCCGGCGATTCCGCTGAAGTCGATCCGCAGACACGGAGGAGCAACATGAAGAAACTTGCGCTCGCGATGGGGCTCCTGATCCTCGTGACCGATGGCGCCGTGCTGGCGCAGAGCAGCGGCGCGAGCGGCGATCCCTCGACGCAGATGCAGAAGAAGCGCCGCCAGCCGCGGCCGAGCGATCTGCCGAAGGCCGAGCAGGCCGAGGACAGTTCGATGAGCGGCATGAGCAAGGAAGACCGCGAGCTCGATCGCAAGATCAAGAGCATCTGCCGCGGCTGCTGAGAGCGGCCAGCGGCGCGCCGGAGGCGCACCGCTCATTCATGCCAATGGGCCTTAGGCCGAGCGCTCTCGCACGGCCTCGCGGCCCAGCGCCCGTCGCGCCGCAACCGCCTCGGCGAGCCGCTCCAGCACCTCGACCGTCGTGTCCCAGCCGATGCAGCCGTCGGTGATGCTCTGGCCGTAGGTCAGCGGCACGCCCGGCTTGACGTCCTGCCGGCCCGCCACGAGATGGCTTTCGATCATCACGCCCATGATGCGCTGCTCGCCATCGGTCAGCTGGCGCGCGATGTCGGCAGCCACCAGCGGCTGGTTCTCCGGCTTCTTGCTCGAATTGGCGTGGCTGGTGTCGATCATCAGCCGCGCCGGCAGGCCGGCCTTGATCAGCTCGGCCGAGGCCTGCTCGACATGACCGGCGTCGTAGTTCGGGCCGCTGCCGCCGCGTAGGATGATGTGGCAGTCCTCGTTCCCCGTCGTCGCCGCGATGCCGGAGCGGCCGCCCTTGGTCACCGCCATGAAATGATGCGGGTGCGCGGCCGACTTCACCGCATCCGTGGCGATGCGGATGTTGCCGTCGGTGCCGTTCTTGAAGCCGACCGGGCAGGACAGGCCGGAGGCCAGCTCGCGATGGATCTGGCTCTCGGTCGTGCGGGCGCCGATCGCGGCCCAGGCGACGAGATCGGCGATGTATTGCGGCGTCGTCATGTCGAGGAATTCGCATCCGGCTGGCAGGCCCAGATTGTTGACCGCCGAGAGCACGCTGCGCGCGAGGCGCAGGCCCTTGTTGATGTCGAACGAGTTGTCGAGATCGGGATCGTTGATCAGGCCCTTCCAGCCGACGGTGGTGCGTGGCTTCTCGAAATACACCCGCATCACGATCTCGAGCCGATCGCCCAGGCGCTCGCGCAGCGCCGCGAGCCGGCCGGCGTAGTCGATCGCGGCGTCGGGATCATGGATCGAGCAGGGGCCGACGATGACCAGCAGGCGGTCGTCGCTCCCGGTCAGGATGGCGTGGATGGCGTTGCGCGCGGCCATCACCACCCGGGTGGCGGTGAGGGTCCGCGGAATCTCGCCCATCACCTCCACGGGCAGGCTCAATTCCTTGATTTCCTTGATACGAAGATCGTCTGTGGTGCTCAGCACGGCGGGCTCCTGCGTGTCTTGGTGGGCACCTGCCGGCAATAAAAAAGCCGCCAGGTCTGGCGGCTCGTTCGGATATCTTGCTGCAATGTGTCAGATTGAGCGCGATCCTCCCGCCGCCAGCGAGCTGTCGTAGCTAAAGTACCAATAATAGCTGGTGGCGACGGTGATCATGACAGGCTCTATAGCGGCCGCGCGGCCGCTTGTCATCCGGAAAATCGAGACCTCTCGGCCTCAGGCGTTGCGCGCCGCGAGCGCCATGCCGATCATCGACAGCCCGCCGAACAGCAGGTTGATGCCGACCAGCAGGCCGATCGCCCACGTCGCCGTGCCCGGCAGGCCGGAGATGATGATGCCGGCGATCGCGATGTCGACGGCCCCCGAAATCGCCAGCCACGACCAGCGTCCTGATAGCTCGCGCCGGTGCTCCAGCGCATACATGATGGTGGCGACGCCCTCCGCGAGGAAATAGACGCCGACCACGACGGTCAGCGTGAGCGTGCCCTGGACCGGCTGTGCCACCAGGATGAATCCGGCAATGATGGCCAACACCGCAGATAGCAGCGACCACCAGAAGCCGGGCATGCCGCGCGCCCAGAAGGTGAGCGCCAGCCCGGCAATGCCCGAGATCAGGAACATCCAGCCGAGGAAGATCGTCACCGCGAGGCTCGCCAGCGGGGTGAGAACCATCGCGAGCAGGCCGAGCACCGCGAGCAGGATGCCTTCGATGAGAAAGGCCTTCCAATGCGCACGCACGGCCGCGCTCATCTGCGACTTGATGCGCTCGAGCTCGGGCGGAATCGTATCCTGGGGAAGGGTCATGCGTGAACTCCCGGCAAACCGACGCGCAGATAGCATGCGTCCGCATGCCCTACAGATGGTGAGGCAGGGCTGCCCGGACAAGCGCACGAGCCGTGTTTCGGCGCATTCGCGGCGGCCGCTTCTGCAACCCGGCCAACTCCGCCATGCGCTGCTTGCGTTCACTTCCTGCGCGGCATCTCGCCAATATCCGCGTTCGGCGCCCGTCCCCTGTCGGGATATCGGCCGGCCGTACGGCCCCGTTGCGAAATGGCGACCGTCGCAAGCGGCCGTCATAGGGACACGGTGATCGTCGGTCCCGGCGCACTGATGCTGGCGATGCTCAAGCCGGAAGCCGTCCCGTCCCACCAGTTGCTGTTCGGGGTGCTCGTCGACGAGAAGTTGCCGCCTTCGCCGTAGAGATCGTCCGCGTCGCCATCGTTGACACCCATTTCGAGGTCCGCGCGACCATCGGCCTGGATGAGCGCGCATTCGTAATGCGACGCAGGCGTCATCGCCTCACTGCTGTTGTTGCCCGCCTCGTCGACCTTCCAGATCGCCAGCCCCACGCTCGGCAGGCTCGTGTCGCGACCGGAGCGTTCGCGGTTCTCGACGATGAAGTACTCAGTCCTGTTGCGGCGGAACAGGCCGAATTCGTTCTTTCCGGCTGACAACCGGCAGGTGGCGCCAGCGGCGAGTGGCGTCACCTTGGACGCCCACCCTGCCGCATGCTTGAGATAGGCGCCGACTTCGGGCGGGTTCTTGGGATCGACGTTGGGTCCGGCGCACATGAGACAATAGGAGCCGACGCCGCGCGATTCATTGCCGTAGTCATACAGGTCGGGAAAATCGCAGATCATATGTCCGTTCTCATGGCAGAACGTGCCGAGCGTCAGCTCGGTCGACATGTCGGTGATCTGATAGTCGTTGGCGAACTTTCCGGGTGCGAGCTGGATCGGCGCCTGCAGGTGGAACGAGTGCGGCCAAAGTCCCTGCGACCAGTTGTTCACCCGCGTGCCAGCATAGAAGACGTTGACGGCATAGATGAACTTCTGATCGTCCGCGGAGAGCGTGCTGAAGTCGAAGCCGTTATTCATGTGATGCGCCAGCGCTTCGAGAATGAGCTCGCGTGCCCGCAGCGGATACTGCACGCTCTCATCCGTGTAATACGTTCGCGGCTTGCTGGCCTTGTACCAGGGCGCGACGATGTTTGTATAGGTCAGCTTGCCGTCCGAAACGTCGAAGAAGTAGTCTCGAACCGAGCCGTTGTTGCCGTAGCCGCGATAGCCCGGTTGATTGCAGAAATTGTCGACTCCGACCTGCGGGATGACGGCTGGCTCGTCGTCGAACTCCACGAGCAGGCAGAGGCCGATGAAGGTCCCGACCGTCTGCCGCTGCGGCGGCGCTGGTGTCGCGCCATTGACGGCATCCGCCAGCATGCGCAGGCGATGTTGGTCGCGGCGGACCTGCCAGCGTGACGGCGAGCGCGGCAGCCCAGGGGAGACGTAGGCGCTGATCCCGTGAGGAGCTGGCGGCTTGAGATCAGGACGTAGTCCGGCGCTGAGGGGATTGACCGCGTCGGCCACGATGCCGCTCGGCGCCGGGTGCTGGGTCACGTCCCTGCGCGCATATTCATAATAGCCGGAGGCCGGATTTCGAACGACCGTGAAGTTGTCGGCCGTCTTGAACGTCGCCTGGTGCTGATTTCCTGTGCCGAAAACCTTGAGCTTGGTGCCATCGGGCTGGGTGAAGACGAATTCGCGGTTGGCGAATGGCAGCGACATGGCCCTCCTCCCAGATGCATTGCGGCGCCCGGCAAATCCAGCACAGACTTTGGCCAAATACAACTGATAGTTGATTTCGTGCCGGGCGCGCTGCACTATCTCCGGCGCGTGAGAGCAGCCGCGCACCCGCTACAGGGAGGGGCCAGGATGAGCGCA
Source organism: Bradyrhizobium sp. SZCCHNS2022 (assembly GCF_032377575.1). Taxonomy (NCBI): domain Bacteria; kingdom Pseudomonadati; phylum Pseudomonadota; class Alphaproteobacteria; order Hyphomicrobiales; family Nitrobacteraceae; genus Bradyrhizobium; species Bradyrhizobium sp. SZCCHNS2022. Next base: position 1,851,775 of record NZ_JAUHHZ010000001.1, read on the forward strand.
GATCCGACTGCCGAACTGACACAGAAGACCTCCCAGGCGAAGGCCGAGGCCGAATTCGCGAAGGCCGAGCTCGAGCGCGTCAAGGCGGAGAAGGCCCTGGCCGATGCACGGAAGCCGGCCGATCCGGCGTTGGAAGCGAGCAAGGCCGAGAAGGAGCGACTCGACAATCAGAAGGCCGTGGCAGATGCGAGGAAGGCGCTCGCGGACAGCACCAAGAGCGCTGACCAGGCGTCGGCCCAGGCGCTGATCGGCGCCGTCCCCGCCAGCGGCATCGCTGGCGATCTGACCCTCAAGCCCGAGGCAGGCAAGGGCGAGGCGACCTTGCTGGCCGCGGGCGCCATGAGGCAGGTTGCGGCGACCATCGCCGAAGTGGTCACGGCCAAAGCGCCGCAACGGCGTATTCTCATTCGGCAAGGCACCGAGCATTTCGTCAACTATCGTCAGTTCGTCCTCCAACAGGCGTTGATCGAGCGGGTCTTCGCGGCGGCGCATGACGAGGCGGCTCGGCTGCGGGCCGATGCAGACCGGGCCGTCGGTCAGGCCGGGTCAAGCGACGTGGCAGCGGTGTCGGTGGCGCCTCCGATCCTGACGACGGCCGCAGTCGCGCTCGACGCCGTCGCCAAGCTCGGCAGCTACTTTCTGAGCAATGTCGAGGTCGGGCCGATCGCGCTGAGCCCGGACGCCGAACAGCTGATCGCGGCGGTTGCCAACGCGCTGCTGGCGAAGGACGTGGTGGTCGTGCTCCCCAGCCGCTGCATCCCGCCGACGCAGGGGCTGCAGTCGACGCTGAAGATCGTGGCGGATCTGGTTGCGAAGGCGGGCGCGGCCGCGGATCGACTTGCCGCGAGCGCCAGGACCACTGCGGAGGCCGGCGCAGGGCCCGACGAGGCCAGGAACGACATCCTGAAGGCTGCAGCCAAGACCTACGAGCAGGCTGCCGCCACCCTCCGAAAGGCAATCGCCAAGGCCGAGGAGTTCATCGCCTCGCTTGGCGCAGCCGATGCCAAGGGGATCGTGTTGTTGAGCAAGATCCTGCAGGAGAAAGCCCAGTACGACTTGCTTCTGGATCCTAAGACGTTGCTGTTGTCGGTCGATGTCCGCGCCGGCGTTGCGAGCTACTATACGCGAAAGAGCCTTTGGACCTTCCTGAGCTCGGCGATCCCGTTCTTCGTCATGGGCGGCACGGTGGTGACTTACGATCTGGCCGATACCACCGGCACGATCATCGCCGCGGGTCTCGTCCCGGCCCACAGCGGGTTCGTCTCCGTCGACAGGGTGGGCAGCTACGTTTGATCTGGCGCCATAGAGCGATTGAGGTTCGGCCTCGCTCCTGTCTATGCCGTCGTCCGCATCCGGTTGCGGCCGAAGACATAGATGGTGGTCGTGACAATCAGGAGGGCGACCCCGAGCAGGATCGCCGTCAGCCCCAGGGGAACCAGAACGCCGGCGACGTTGCGATCGGGGTTGAGCAGCCAGTGCCGGATCGAGGTCAGCACGAAGCCCAGACCAATGAAGCCGGCCGCGCCGCCGAGCAGCAGCAGCGCCCACATCCGGCGCAACTGGCTGAGCCGGGCCTTCGCCACCTCGGTGCGCGGTGTGTGGTGATGGGCGACCCGGCGCACCAGCCGCACGGCAAGCCCGATCGAGGAGAAGCCGATCAAGACGCTGACGCCGCCGAGCCAGAGCCGTGAGGTCGGATCGAGATTGGAGGCCCGCTGCAGCAGCAGCAACGGATAGTCGAAGGCCGCATGCAGCGCCACGGGGGCGGCCAGCACCAGCGCCCAGCTCGACATCCGCGCCCAGTCGCGGTTGTGCCGGTTGGCGCCGAGCGCCGTCGAGGTGCGGGCGATCGCCAGATAGGCGCCGGCGATGATGCCGAGCGCGCCATGGAACGGCACGGTGAGCACGCTGCGCAGGATCGCCAGCGAGCGCCACATCTCCGCGTGCTGGACGAGGTAGGCGAGGTTCTCATAGGCCGCGAAGCCGAGGCCGACCGCAGCGCCATAGAACACCGTATCCATGGCGTTGCCGACCTGGCGGCGCCGCGACCATAGCGCCGCGATTACGGCCACCTTGGCGATCTCCTCGGGGAGAGCGACGGTGAACAGGGCCCGGACGGCCTGTGCAATCCAGGGGTTCTCCAGCGACAATCCGACGTGCTGGAACGGGATCCTGACGATGCCGAGCAGCAACACGCTGGCTGCCCCGAGCAGGAATGCGGTCCATATCTTGAGCGGCGGACCGGAATTGTCCCCGGCGGCCACCACCAGCCACAGGATCAGCAGCGCAGGGGCGATGGCAGCGGTGCCGATCACGGTCGCAAGCGCTTCGAGCAGGGTCATTTGCGAGGGCAGGTAGGCCATGGTCTCCAATCATCCCGTGCCGCTGGCCGAACCAACTCGTCACCTGCCGCGCCCGGCATGGGGGCGACGTCGGTCCGTGGCTGCGAGCCACGACCTACATGTCGGCAAAAACGGCCGCACATCAAGGCATCGACGGAGCGGACCTCACGCGGCCGTCCCGCCAGCCGGAGGGAGTCCCAGGGCGCCCGCCTCAGCGCGTCCGCGAGCCTCGCGCAGTCGCGCCATCGACCTCGCGCGGGGTCTCCCGCCGCGGCTCGACCGGCGTCCAGGCGTCGGTGCGCGACGTCGTCGGCGCCTGCGCGGTGGTCGGTGTCTCCACGCAGCTCAGTCGCGGGGTCGGATCGGCGACACGCCGGCATTCCAGGCCCTCTGCCGAGGCAGCCTGGCTGATTGCACACGCAACAAGGATGATCGAAACAACTCTCATGGTGCCCCTCGGAGCGGGCTCGGTGCGCCCGCATGCATGGGTCGATCGCGGTCGCGCCGGGTCGACTGATGCCTGGCCATACTTCGTCGCGAAAGTGTGCATTTGTTTGACCATTGTCGCCGTCATTCAAAATTCCTGCCGAGGCGCGCGCGTGCGCCTGCCTCGCGCTGCGCGCCGGGCGGGAGCCCTGGAGGGGGGCGCGGCGGGGGCGGGGACTTGCGAATCGTTGGCGCCGAGCCATTTGCCCCCAGCTTGCTCCGCGTGATCGGACCGACGGGCTTGATGCCGGCAAGCGATCATGGTCGGTTGCCGCAATGAATTCGCCGCTTTGGTCACCTTCCAGCCCCTGTGGCCCGTGCTATCGCCGCGGCTGGGTCGACGACGCCGTGGCGGCCATCGAGGCCGACCAGTGCCGGACCGCCGACACCCATCTGATCCGCCTGATCGTGCCCGCGCTCGCCGGCATCGATGTCTACCTGAAGGACGAATCGACGCACCCGACCGGCAGCCTCAAGCATCGGTTGGCGCGCTCGCTGTTCCTGTACGCGCTGTGCAACGGCCATATCCGTGAGGGCACGCCGGTCGTCGAGGCTTCCTCGGGCTCGACCGCGGTGTCCGAGGCTTACTTCGCGCAGATGATCGGCGTGCCGTTCTATGCCGTCATGCCGCGCACGACCTCGGCGGAAAAGATCGCGGCGATCACGCATTATGGCGGCAATTGCCACCTGATCGACGACGGCCGCGCGCTCTATGCCGAGGCGGCAGCGCTCGCGAGCCGGCTCGGCGGACATTACATGGATCAGTTCACCTTCGCCGAGCGTGCCACTGACTGGCGCGGCAACAACAACATCGCCGAGTCGATCTTCACTCAATTGCAGGGCGAGCGTTGTCCGCTGCCCGAATGGATCGTGATGAGCGCGGGAACCGGCGGCACGTCGGCCACGATGGGGCGCTATCTGCGCTACCGCCGCCATCCGACGCGACTGTGCGTCGCCGATGTCGAGCACTCGGCGTTCTTCGATGCCTTCTGCTCGGGCGATTGCGCCAAGACCTGCGACCGGCCGTCGCTGATCGAGGGCGTCGGCCGTCCGCGCTGCGAGCCGTCCTTCGTGCCCGGCGTGGTCGACCGCATGATGAAGGTGCCGGACGCCGCCTCGATCGCGGCGATGAACGTGCTGACGCGGCGGTTGCGCCGTCCGGTCGGCGGCTCGACCGGGACCAACTTCCTGGCGCTGTGCCGGCTCGCTGCCGAGATGCGGCAGGAGGGGCGGACCGGCTCGCTGGTCACGCTGATCTGCGATTCCGGCGAGCGCTACCGCCAGACCTATTACGAGCCGCAATGGCTGGCCGGCCGCGGCCTCGATCCCGCGCCGTACGAGGCGGCTCTGTCCGCGTTTCTCGACACCGGCGCGTCGCTCCGACTCGACATCGCCGACGCAGCCAATCCCACCAGCCCTGAGCCGGTCCGGATGCCCGGCAACCTGCCCAATACCTGATCTGGATCAACGAAGGCCGCGCAGAACTGCGCTTTGGTCCACGCCCGAAACAAACCTCGAAAAGGGCTCGCGGAACCGGTGACGTCGGGCTGCGGGGCAGGGGAAGGACGGATCAGGTGAAGACCTACGACAGCTATTTCGACCGCGCCCTCGATCAATTGCACCAGGAGCGCCGCTATCGCGTGTTCGCCGATCTGGAGCGCCTCGCCGGCCGCTTTCCGCACGCGATCTGGCATTCCCCGGAGGGGCCGAAGGACGTCGTCATCTGGTGCTCCAATGACTATCTCGGCATGGGCCAGCATCCCAAAGTCATCGGGGCGATGGTCGATGTCGCCGCGCGCATGGGCACCGGCGCCGGCGGCACCCGCAACATCGCCGGCACCAACCATCCGTTGATCGAGCTCGAGCGCGAGCTCGCCGATCTCCACGGCAAGGAAGCCGCGCTGGTGTTCACGTCAGGCTACGTCTCCAACGAGACCGGCATTTCGACGATCGCAAAGCTGCTGCCGAACTGCCTGTTGCTGTCGGATGCGCTGAACCACAATTCGATGATCGAGGGCGTTCGCAAGGCCGGCACCGAGAAGCAGGTCTGGCGGCATAACGATCTCGCTCATCTCGAAGAGCTGCTGCGTCAGGCCGATCCGGACCGGCCCAAGCTGATCGTCTGCGAGAGCCTGTACTCGATGGACGGCGACGTCGCGCCGCTGCATCGCATCTGCGACCTGGCCGAGCGCTACAACGCGCTGACCTACGTGGACGAGGTCCATGCGGTCGGCATGTACGGTCCGCGCGGCGGCGGCATTGCCGAGCGCGACGGCGCGATGGCGCGCATCGACATCCTCGAGGGCACGCTGGCCAAGGCGTTCGGCTGCCTCGGCGGCTACATCGCCGCCAACGCCAATCTGATCGACGCCGTGCGCTCCTATGCGCCGGGCTTCATCTTCACCACCGCGCTGCCGCCGCCGGTCTGCGCCGCCGCGACCGCCGCGATCCGCCATTTGAAGACCTCACAATGGGAGCGCGACCGGCACCAGGACCGCGCCGCGCGGCTGAAGGCCGTGCTCAACGCCTCCGGGCTGCCGGTGATGCCCTCCGATACCCACATCGTGCCGGTGCATGTCGGCGATCCCGAGAAGTGCAAGACGGCGTCCGATCTGCTGTTGGCCGAGCACGGCATCTACATCCAGCCGATCAACTACCCGACCGTGCCGCGCGGCCTGGAGCGGCTGCGCATCACCCCGTCGCCCTACCATGATGACGGCCTGATCGACGCGCTTGCCGAAGCGCTGGTCGAGGTCTGGGACAGGCTCGGCCTGCCGCGTGCGCCGCAGGCCATGGCCGCGGAGTAAGGGCTGTCCCGCCGGCCTGTCATGTCGCCGTGTCAGTTTGATCTGCCGCAATGCCGCCCGCGCTCGCGCGGGCGTATTCTTTTGCGATCAGGGGAGCATGCCGGTTCGGCAGTCCCGGCCGGCTCAAAGGCGAGACCGCCATGGCAAAGATCATCGAAGCGCTGCTGCAGGAGCACGAGAATCTCGAGAAGCTTCTTTCGGTGCTCGAGCACGAGCTGGAGCTGTTCGATCACAACCGGAAGCCCGACTACGACATCCTGCAAAGCATCATCGCCTATTTCGAGGACTATCCGCAGCGCTGTCATCATCCCAAGGAGGAGATGATCTTCGCCAAGCTGCGCGCGCGCGATCCCGCGGCGGCGGCCACCTATGGCGACGTCGACGACGAGCACGACAGCGAGGCGCAGCGGCTGCGCGGCTTTGCCGAGGCGGTGAACGCGGTGCTGTCGGACCAGGAGATCCTGCGCGAGAGCTTCCACGCGGCCGTATTGCAGTTCATCGACAGCCAGCGCGAGCATCTGCGCAAGGAGGAGACGCTGCTGTTTCCTGCGGCCTTGCGCGCCCTGCATGCCGAGGACTGGGCCGACATCGACGCCCGCATGTCCGACCGCAAGGACCCGCTGTTCGACGGCGACGTCGCCGAGAAATTCCACAGTCTGGAGCGGTCGATCCTGCGCTGGGAGCAGGAGGCGGAGCAGGCCCGCGCCGGTCGCTGATGGCATTTTGTCCCAATTGCGCCGCGCCGGCAGAGGGCTATAGTTCCAGGCCGGGGGCAGGCACTCTTTCACGGAGTTGGCGATGACCGCTTTGAGGACAGGGATCGAACCGGTCCGTGGTTCACCGTCCCGGGATACGCTGACCGCCGACGCGGCCGGCCGGCCGGCGCAGGTTCCGATGGCGCAGCAAAATCTCTATGGCAGCCACGGCTACGACATGCACCCGCAGGAGCTGGTCCGGCTCTCCGGTTGTCAGGAGCTCAAGCTGCGGCGCGAGAAGAAGCGTGCATTGCTGCTGAGCTGACCGGAGTTCTCCGTACGCGCACGGCTGCCGCCGTTAGGAAATCGTTAACCAGGTCGCGCGACCCTGTCCGTGTACTCCCCCAGGAGTGCGACGGAACCGGCCAGCCGGAGCCGGCAGTCGCGACAAAAGGTCGGCGGCGTAATGCCCGCCGGCCTTTTTGCCGCCGTATGTCAAAAAGCGCGTGTCGCAAAGCCCACCATCGCAATTCGCCCGCTACACGACCGAGCTGACGGCGGGGTGTCCCGTCAGTTGCGCCGCGCCAGCGAGCGCAGAAATCCCTGATATTCCTCGTTCAGCTCCATGTCGACGGCGGGCGCCAGCCGCAGCAGGACGTTGGCGATGAACGCCTGGTCGTTGCGCTTCTCCTCGAGCACCTCGCGCAGCACCGGGACGTTGTCCTCGATGTGATGCAGGAAGGCGACGCCTTTCTCGGCGGTCTCGGTCCAGCGCGCCCGCGTCCATTTCGCCAGCGGATACATGATCTCGTGGACGAAGTTGGACTTGCGCGCCTTCTCGAAGAACCGAAGTCCGGCGCTCCAGGACTCCTTGGCGCGCAAGGGGGGCGGCGGCAGATCGCCCGCCAGCATCTTCTTGCCCGCCTGGCCGACGAAATCGTCGAGCGTGGTCGGCGCATCGATCGCAGCGCGGAAGTGCCACAGCGCGAACGACCCCGGAAAATCCTGACCCATGCTGTCGCGCAGGGCGGTCTCGACCTTGTCGACCGCGGGCTTGTCGCCCTTCAATGCCGCCGTCATCGCGAAGGCGAACAGCGCGTCGTTGCCGACCTCGTGGACGCCGCCATTCTTCAGCTGCGCAGCCGTCAAAGCCGGTGTCTTGCCGTCGGCGGGCACGACAGCCTCGCCGGCGCGTTGCGCCTTGATGAAGGCCGTAATCTCGAGCCAGCCCATCAGGTTGGCGATGAAGGCGTCGGGGTCGACATGCACGATCGCGAGGTTGAGCGGCTCCTTGCGTGTCCTCAGCTCGGTCATGTCGGTCATGTCGCACTCCGCTGCCGCCACTTGCCCTCGGCCGCACGCCCTGTCGCCTTTGCGACACGGTGCGACGGCCAACGCGATCCCGGCATCGGGTGTCGCAAGAAGGGTGCCAGCCCGGGCTGTTGCCGTGGGCACGAAGCGATCCGCGGAACGCGTCTTGCTTCGTTGGCCCATGGTGCAAACCACAACGAGGAGGCCCGCATGTTCACCCGCGTCTGCAAGGCCGACACGATCGACGAAGGCGGCATGCGCCTCGTCATCGCCGACGCCCAGCTGATCATCCTGGCCTGGCCCGACGAGGGTGAGCTCAAGGCGTTTCAGGGCGTGTGCCCGCATACCGCGGCGCCGATGGAGGAGGCGGGCTTCGACGGCCGCCTGCTGAGCTGTCCGGTGCACAACTGGACCTGGGATGCACTGACCGGCCAGCCCGTGCACCCGCCGGAGAGCGCGCTGGCCCAGTATCCGCTGAAGGTCGAGGACGGCATCGTCTATATCGACACGGACGGGATCTCTCCCTTGTTTGCGGCGCGTTGAGCATGGCACGAGGCGGCCGGTAAAGACGTGCAAGGGGCGGCTTGCCCGGGCGGACAAACGCCTCTATACGTTCGGCCGCGCGCGGCACGGAATCATCTTCGGTGGTTCGGCCGACCTCGCAGATCTCAGCCTCAACTCGCTGATTTGCTGAAGGTTTTGCCGAATGCGTGCAGGCGGCGGTGGTGTTGGGGGAGTTACCCCTGGCAGCATCGTACGTAGGCTCCCTTCGTCTATCGGTTAGGACGCCACCCTTTCACGGTGGAGAGAGCGGTTCGATTCCGCTAGGGAGCGCCACTTCGCACGGTCATCCCTCACCATTCGCAAATTGATCGACGGCCGGGCTTCCGGTCGGTCGGCGGCGGCCTGTTTGGTCCAGTCAACCGTCCATTAGGGTCCTTGCCGTACTGCAACGGGCGAGCAGGAGCAGGATGATGGCCGCGCCCAAGAAGCGGGAAGCCCGCAAATCGATGAAGCAACCGGCGTGGATCACGCTGGAGGGTGGATTCGCGGTGCGGCACTGTCTGGTCCAGGACATTTCGAGTGCCGGCGCCCGGCTGACCCTGGAGGATGCCGCGGCTCTGCCGGCGACCATCCGGCTCGCCTTCGCGCGCGACGCGCGCACCGGCCGGCTGTGCCAGGTGGTCTGGCGCCGCGGCGCCTCGGTCGGCGTCAAGTTCATCGGGAAGTAGCACATCGCGCCGTCGCGTTCTCCCGACCGACGCGCTATCAAGCTGATATGTGCAGGTCTTTCATCCTCGGCATCGTCACATGGTTGGCCGTCGCGCCGCTCCCCGCGTCTGCGGGCGCGCCGGGGTCATCGCTCCTGACACCCAAGGCCGCGGCAAGCAACAAGCCGGCATCCCGTCCCGCCGCGGTCGCTCGAAATCCCTGCGCATCCTACGGCGCCAATTTCGTCCGCGTCGAAGGCACCGACACCTGCATGAAAGTCGGCGGAGCCCTGCGCCTCGAGACGGGTACCGCGGTCGGGCGCTGACGCCCTCACGATAGCGGCGGCGCGATGTGGCGGATGAAGGCCGGGCGCTGCGCGATGACGTGGTACCAGCGCGCCAGGTTGATCAGCTCCGGCTTGGCGACGCCTTCGACGCCGAACCAGCGCCGCGCATAGGCGCCGAGCGCGATGTCGGCGAGCGTGAAGCTCTCGGCCTCGACATAGCTTCGCGTCGCCAGATGCGCGTCCAGGATGCGCCACATCGCCGCGGCCTCGTCGGCAGCCTTCTGCAGCCCAAGCATATCGCGCTCCGCGGGCGGAGTTCGCACCAGGCCCCAGAACAGCGGCCGCTCGATCGGCTGCACCGTCGACAAGGTCCAGTCCAGCCAGCGCTCGATGCCGGCGCGGTGGCGCGGCAGGGCCGGATAGAGCGGGGTGCCCTTGCCATGCGCCAGACAGAGATAACGCATGATCGCATTGCTCTCCCACAGCACGAAATCACCGTCGACCAGCGTCGGAATGCGGCCGTTCGGATTCATGGCGAGATAGTCGGCTTCGTTGTTGCGGCCGAACTGCATGCCGGCGTCGATCCGCTCATGCGCGAGGTCGAGCTCGGCGAGACACCACAGCACCTTCTGTACGTTCACCGAGTTGGGGCGGCCCCAGATCGTCAGTTTGTTGTCGGACACGTTCGGCTCCTGTCCCGGCGTTCGCATGGGCATCGACGTTAGCTCATGTTACGCAAAAAGCCCCGCTCGAAGCGGGGCTTTTCCGTCTAACGTATCGTTCGCGGCGATCAGCGGCCGAAGAACAGCCACAGCAGAATGATCACCGGGATCGGCACGCCCAACAACCACAACAGAATTCCACGACCCATCTCGGCCTCCTCATATGCTCTCCGTCAATCGGAGCGACAACGCGAGGGTGGGCTCGATGTTCCGGCCGGATGATGCTGGCGAGCGGCCTACCAATGTCCGGTGTTCGGCATCGACAGCCAGGGCTCGGCGGGCGCCTTCGGCTCGCCCTTCTGCAACAGCTCGATGGAGTGCAGGTCGGGCGAGCGGACGAAGGCCATGTTGCCGTCGCGCGGCGGCCGGTTGATGGTGATGCCGAGCTTCATCAGCCGATCGCAGGTGGCGTAGATGTCGTCGACCTCATAAGCGAGGTGGCCGAAGAACCGATCCTCGCCATAGCTTTCCTCATCCCAATTGTAGGTGAGCTCGACCAGTGGTGCGCCGCGCGTCGGCGGCAGGCTCTTCAGCAGATGTTCATCTTCGGGTGCGCAGAGAAACACCAGCGTGAAGCGTCCCTTGTCGTTGTCGATCCGGCGCACCTCCCTGAGGCCCAGCGCATCGGAATAGAATTTGAGCGCGGCGTCGAGATTGCGCACGCGCAGCATGGTGTGAAGATAACGCATCGTTTCTTCTCTCCCTGAACTTGCAGCGGATGATCGACCGCCGCCTGTGGACGTCGATCCATAGCAGCAATTGGTTCTTTCGCGCATCACGCCTGTGATCGAGGCATGTCGGCTCGCGCCGGATCGTGATCCGCTCGATGCGTAGCTTTACTGGGTTTGCGCGCCGAGCCAGCGGCGCGGAATGCTGGCGAATCGCTATTTTGGCAGTGATTCGCGACGACGAATGAACGGCGCGATGCCGCCGCATGCAGGCTTTTCAGCGCTTTTCGACGCTCGTGTGCGGCCAAAATCACGCAGGAGCGTCGAAAATGCCTGGAAATATAGGGGAAAATGAATCGCATGCTCCGTTCGATCGCCATCGCAGCTTGACTTCTTCGCGCTCCGTTGGAATTTTGGCGCCGCTGTGGGTGCTTCGGGGCCCCTTGAAATGCAGGACAATCCCGAAAATCGCGGGGTGATACGCCACCAGACGACTGAAGTCCCGGCTGTGCAATGCAGCCAGAAAGCCCCGACCAGTCTGCGCAGCAATGCGCTGATAGCCGCGCAGTCGTCACGTCATTCATCAGTACCAATCACCCGGTACCAATCACGAGGAGATACGATGGCTACCCAACTTTCCAAGTCGCAGTTGATCGAGAAGATTGCGACCTCCACCGAGCTGTCCAAGCGCGACGTCAAGAACGTCATGGAGACGCTCACCGACGTCGGCCACAAGGAGCTGAAGAAGAACGGCGTGTTCCTCGTGCCGGGCTTCGCCAAGTTCGTCGTCGTCAAGAAGCCGGCCGTCAAGGCGCGCAAGGGCACCAACCCCTTCACCGGCGAAGAGATGATGTTCAAGGCCAAGCCGGCCCGCAAGATCGTGCGCGCCCGCCCGGTCAAGGCCGCCAAGGACGCGGTCGCCTGATCCGACCTTCCACGGTTGCCGATCGCAATCAGAGGCTCCCTGAAGAGGGGGCCTCTTTTTTTGACGACATGGCCGGGTGGATCCTTGCGGGATCGGTCGATGGCATGGCGCAGCGGCCGAGCTGAAACGACAGCAGCGCCAGCGCGACGGAATATCTTCGTCGCGTGGCGCTACCCTCGAAGACTGGGCCCTGAAATCCCCAGTATTGATGTGTCTTGGGCAGGCACCAGAAGGTTCAAGGCATTTCGTGAAGCCGGATCCGACGCCGCAGCGCGGGCGCGAGCGGCAGCGGCAGGCATCCCGCGGGCGAAGGGCGGGCTCGCAAGTGCGCCCCGCAGGATGTGGACAATTCTGCAGATATTGCGCACCAAGCCGTTGATCGGGCGGCGCTAAAGCGGACCGTCCGGGGCTGTGTATATGCTGCGGATGACCTGTGGAGAAGCTTGGCTGGCTGCGTGCAATGTCAGAGGCCGTCGGCATCCACGCCGGGTGCATCTACGTGACGCTCCCGCACATCGATGGACGCCGGCGCATGGTGCCGCGAGGCGATCACGACGAAGCCGCCATAGCCGATGATGTTGAACAGAAGTTCCAGCCAAGACGCCATGTCCACTCCACCTCGACCCTCTCCAACATCCGGGGAGGGTGTTCGGTTCCCGCAGTCACGGTACCTCCAGCTGCAACCAATTCGCTGCCGACTGCGTTGTTTGGACGCATTCGAATTGGAGGTCATCATGCTGAGAAAGACATTGGCCGTTCTGGCGACAGCAGGTGCCGTCGCCGCCACCGCACTGGCCGCGCCCGCGCCTGCACAAGCGCGCGGCCTCGGGCCCGGGCTCGCATTCGGCCTGGCGGCGGGAGCGCTGACCGCGGGCGCGATCGCGGCCTCGCGTCCCTATGACTATGGCCCGGGCTACGGCTACTATGGGTATGGCCCGCGTTACGTCTATGGACCCGGCCCGTATGCCTATTACGGCGCACCCTACTATCATCGCCATCACTACTGGCGTCATCACTGGTAGGCGCGAGCGCCAGGGATGAGAAGAACAGCCCGGACGGCACTGCCTCCGGGCTTTTCTTTCATCCGTACGCAAGGCTCGCTATTCGGCAGCCTCGCCACGCTGGGCTTTGCGCCAGGCTTGCCGCGCATATTCCTCGCGCTCGCGCGCGAACCTCTCTTGTGTCGACTTGAATCGCGCAATCCTTGCCGTGATCTCGGCACGCTCCTGGGTGCGCCGATCGTCCTGCGTCTCTTTCTGGGCCACGGATCCTCTCTGCTCCGGTCGCTATCCGGCGAAACGAGCCATGAGACGCGTGACAAACTTCCTGGCGAATCGCTGGCGAGATGTGGATGCCTGATTGCGGCGTGATTGCGGAGAGTCCGCCTGGTCGCGCGACGTCCGACGGCTTAGCTGGGGAGAGCAGGGGCGGGATGCCGCCTCATAGGAGAATCCGAGGTTCGAGACTCGTTCCGCTTGCAGCGCGATGCGGAAGAGTTCCGCGTGCGCTCGGGTGGCTCAACGACGCAGGGGCGGCGCCGGCCCCGGCAGTCCCGAACGTGCTATGAAGGGGAGGAGAATGATGCCAACCGAGATGCATCGGAGCGGCCGCTGATGATTGCGTCCAATCTGCAGGACGGCGTGAACCGCCTGGGCGACATGATCGCGGGCGCGAAGGTCATCGTCCCGTTTACGGGTGCGGGCATCTCAACCGAGACCGGCATTCCCGACTTCCGCTCCCCGGGCGGGCTGTGGACGCGCAACCGCCCGATCCATTTCGACGAGTTCGTTGCCAGCCAGGACGCGCGGGACGAGGCGTGGCGGCGGCGCTTCGCGATGCAGGAGACATTTGCCGCGGCGCGGCCCGGCCGCGGCCACCGTGCTCTCGCCTCACTCTATCGGGCCGGCAAGATCCCGGCGGTCATCACCCAGAACATCGACAACCTGCATCAGGACTCCGGCTTCGCCGCCGATCATGTCATCGAGCTGCACGGCAACACCACCTATGCGCGCTGCATCGGATGCGGGCAGCGCTATGAGCTCGACTGGGTGCAGCGGCGCTTCGAGACCGGTGGCGCCGCGCCCGATTGTCCGGAATGCGCCGAACCGGTGAAGACGGCGACGGTCTCATTCGGTCAGGCGATGCCCGAGGCCGAGATGCAGCGCGCGACCGAGCTTGCGCAGCATTGCGATCTGTTTCTCGCCATCGGTTCATCGCTGGTGGTGTGGCCGGCGGCGGGCTTTCCATTGATGGCAAAGCAGGCGGGTGCGCAACTCGCGATCATCAATCGGGAACCGACCGATCAGGACGACGTTGCAGACCTCGTCATTCGCTTCGACATCGGTGAAGTGCTCGGACCATTCGTCCGTAATTGAACGGAAATTGATGCATTTTTGTCGGCAAGTCTGTTCATATGCCTCACTGAATCCGATTTTTGTCTATGCGCGGCACGAGGGAATGTTATCTTTGATTCGAGAGATTCGCGTGACTCGTCGAGGGTATAAGTGATGAGCACGCGCAGGGCGCCGTTGCAGGGGTGGCGGCTCACAATTCATCTGTGAGGTCCGGGGTTATGGGGTCGGACGGATTTGAGTCCAAGAAGCTTGGGGTACCGGTTGCTGGTGTTACTACACCAAGCCGGCTCGGGGCTGACTATCAGAGCGGTGTCGAGCGCGACTCGGCGATCGATGCGCTTGCTGGCCTAGGCGAGAACCTCGTCGAAATCAGCGGCGTCATCAAATGGTTCGATGCCTCGAAGGGATACGGCTTCATCGTTCCAGACAATGGCTGGCCGGACGTTCTGCTGCACGTCACGGTGCTCAGGCGCGACGGCTACCAGACCGCCTATGAGGGGGCCCGTCTGGTGGTTGAATGCGTCCAGCGCGCCAAGGGCTACCAGGCCTTCCGCATCGTCTCGATGGACGAGTCGACGGCGATCCATCCGGCGCAGATGCTGCCGCCGCGCACCCATGTCACGGTGACGCCGACCAGCGGGCTGGAGCGGGCCCAGGTCAAGTGGTTCAACCGCCTGCGCGGTTTCGGTTTCGTGACCTGCGGCGAGGGCAGCCCGGACATCTTCGTCCACATGGAGACCCTGCGCCGCTTCGGCATGACCGAGCTGCGCCCCGGCCAGTGGGTGCTGGTCCGCTATGGGCCGGGGTCGAAGGGCATGATGGCGGCGGAGATTCATCCGGAGACGGGGTCTCCGGCACTGTCCTCGCACTGAGCCAGGCGTATCTGGCCGAGTTTGCAAAGCCCCGGGTCCGGGGCTTTGCCATTCCTGGAGGTCGTCAGGCAGGCCCTTCTTGGACTTTACCGTTTCCCTGCCGGAGCGACTGGGCCCGGTCCTTCGATGGCGCTGTCCGCGGTCTTGCTGCCGGAGCCGCGACCGTGTAGTGACCTAGTCCTTCCGGGACGGTGGTCCCGAGGGCATCGGGGTATAGCGCAGCCTGGTAGCGCGGCAGTTTTGGGTACTGCAGGTCGTTGGTTCGAATCCAGCTGCCCCGACCAATTCCCCGTGCGGCTCGGTCTGCCCGTACGTAGCAGGCAGCGTGCGGCTTCCCGTGCTGAGACTCACGATATTGCGGATACCGGGTAGGGACATCGCGCGGGAGGCGTGCCGGCGTCGAGCTGCACATGCGATCGAAGCGCGGCTTTTGCAAAAAAAGTCCGGATGCTCCCGCAGCGGCAAGACCCGGGAGCATCCGAAGTGGTGCGGGTGAATCCGGGGAAGGAACATCCGCCAGCCCTCACATCATCTGAATCCGAAACATGCGTCTTTGCGCTAAATCAAATCAACGGCTTGCGGCGTGTCCGGCTCAACCTGCCGAATGTTGCGGCGGGATTGATGCACCGAGAGCTCAGCGCGTCAGCTCGTCCTGCGCCAGCCGACCATCGATGATGTGCACGCGCCGTTGCATCTGGGCGGCGAGGTTGAGGTCGTGAGTGACGGCCACCACGGTCTTGCCCCTGAGCAGGACCAGATCGCGCAGGATGCCGAACACCTGCGCGGTCGCGGCGGTGTCGAGACTGCCGGTCGGCTCGTCGGCGAGGATCACGGGTGGGTCGTTGGCGAGGGCGCGCGCGACCGCCACGCGTTGGCGCTGGCCGCCTGACAGCTTGTCCGGCGTCTTGCGCAGATGGTCGGCAAGACCGAGCGAGGTCAGCAGCTCCTCGGCGCGTTGGCTGATCGCGCGCGGCGTCAGCCGGCCGAGCGCGCGCATCGGCAGGGCGACGTTCTCCGCGATCGAGAATTCCGGCAGCAGGAAATGAAACTGGAAGACGAAGCCGAGTCGCGACAGCCGCACCTCGGCCCGGTCCTCCTCGCTCATGGCGGTCGTCGAACGCCCGTCGATCAGCACGTCGCCGCGGCTCGGTAAATCGAGCAGGCCGAGCAGATAGAGCAGGGACGACTTGCCCGATCCGGACGGGCCGGTGATGGCGATGAACTCGCGCGGCGCGATCGCCAGATCGATGTCGGCGACCAGCGTCACCGGCACTTCGCCCGGCAGCATCTTGGTCATCTTGCGCGCTTCGATCAGCGGCGGACTCACGTCGCGCCCCGAATGATGTCGACCGGATGCAGACGCGCCGCGGCGCGGGCCGGGAAGTAGCCGGCGACGAGGCTCGAGACCAGCGCGACGGCGCCGGCAAGCAGATAATGTTTCAGCGAATACAGCACCGGCAGGTGGTTGTAGTCGGAGAACGGCGTCTTGAACTCGAGCGAGGCAAGCCCGCGGGTCAGGAGATAGCCGAACACCCAGCCGAGGGCGGCGCCGGTCAGGCCGATGAGCAGCGCCTCGACGATGAAGATGGCGCGGATGGTCCGGTCGCGGAAGCCGAGCGATTTGAGGATCGCGATGTCGCGGGTCTTCTCGTGGGTGATGGTGGAGATGATGTTGTAGGTGCCGAAGCTTGCCACCAGCAGGATGGCGCCGACGATGGTGTACATCAGCACGTTGCGCAGCGTAATCGCCGACAGCAGGTCCTCCTGCGCCTCCTGCCAGGAAATCGCCTTGTAGCCGGTCTGCTCGCCGATGCGCTCGCTGATCAGCCGCGCCTGCATCGGATCGTTGGTGCGGATACGGATTTCGTTGATGATGCCGGTCTGGCGCTCCAGGATCTGCGCAGTGCGCAGCAGCACATAGCCGGTGGTCTCGTCGGTGGCGCGGAAGCCGGAATGGAAGGTGCCGGCCACGGTGGCGTTCATGCTCACGCCCTGGGCCGAGGCGAGGGTGAGGTTGGAGTTCACCCGCGCACCAATCTTGGCCGCAAGCCGGTCGCCGAGCAGGATCGCGTGCGAAGAGCGATACAGGGAATTGAGGTTGCCCTGGCGCATGTGGCTGGCCAGCGTCGACACCTCGCGCTCGGTATGCGGGTCGATGCCGATGATCGAGACGGTCAGATTGCGGCCGGCGTAGCGCAGCACGGCTTTGGATTGCACCGACGCCGTCAGCGCGCCGGGGACCCAGCTCTGCAACGAGGCGATGGTCGCCATCGGGTTCTTGATGCCGGGGCGGCGCACGTTCGGGATCAGGCCGTGGAATTCGGCTGCCGCAAAGACCTGATCCGCCGGCTGCCGGCTCGGCCGGCGCAGCTCGTCGGTGATCGAGATGTGCGGCAGGGCGTCGACCAGGGTGCGGATGAAGTCGTCCTGTGATCCCTCCATCATCGCGGCCATCATCACCGAGAACGCCACGCCGGTCATGACGCCGGCGATCGCGACCAGGGTCTGCCGGGCGCGATGGCGCACATGGGTCCAGGCGATGCTGAGGACGAGCTTCATGGCAGTGCGGTCTCGGCCTGCGGCCGGACGCGTTCACCGTCTCTGATGTCGGCGGTCGCCGGCGATGCCACCAGCTCGCCCTCCTGTGCGCCCTCGATGATCTCCACAGCCGCCGCGCCACGGATGCCGATCCGGACCTTGCGCCGGTGCACCCGGTCGCCGGCGATCACCAGCAGGCTGTTGCTCACCACCGCATTGGCGGGGGCGAGCAGCACGTCCGCCTCCTCGCGGCTGACGATGTTGGCCTCCACGCTCATGCCGACCCGCAGCGGCGTGTCGTCGGGCAGGCCGATCCGGACCCGGAACGTCTTGGCGACGGGATCCCCGGCGGGCGTGATCTGCTTCACCGTGCCGGCCAGAGCCTGATTGCCGAACGCATCCGTGCGCAGCAGCACCTTCTGGCCGACCTGGACGCGGGGGATGTCCTCCTCGTTGACGTCGGCCACGACCCAGAGCGGCTTCTCCAGGCCGACGCGGTAGAGGATGGTGCCGGGATCGACCACGTCGCCCACCTCGCCATCCTCCTTGAGGACGATGCCGTCCATCGGTGCGACCAGCTTGTAGTAGTCCAGGCGCTGGCTTTGCGCCGCGATCTGAGCGCGGATGCGGGCGAGGTCGCTCTCGGAGCGCTGATAGGATTGCGAGGTCGCGGCGCCCCGGGCCAGCAGCTGCGATTGCCGCTCGAATTCGTGGCGCTGGAAGTCCTCCTGTGCGCGCAGATCGTTCAAGGTGGCCTGCGCCTCCTTGTCATCGAGCCGCGCCAGGAGGTCGCCGGCCTTGACCTGCCGGCCTTCGCAGCGGCAGCGCTCGACAATGCGGCCGCGCACCAGGGGCGTGGTCCGCGACCACGTCTCCGGCTCGACCGCGCCGGTCGCATAAACGATCTCGGCCGCGGTGCCGCGGGTGATGCGTGTTGTGGTGATGACGGGTCCGCGCAGCCACCACGCAGCCAAACCGGCAAGGGCGGCCAGCATCAGGATGATCGAGATCAGCCCGGACCAGGGGACGCGACGCCGGCCGTGATGAACGTCCGGCGTGATGTTGATGGCGTTGGCATCGTCCGGCGTCAGCATGTCCATGATCGAGCGGACCCTGCGACGGGACGACGGCGCAATTTAGCCCGCAGTGCCGGTCGCCACGCGCGGCGGCGCCATCTTGAAGTGCTGCTTGGCATAGGCGACGATCTGGCGATCGGTCGGATGATCGGCTGCTTCGACGGCGACGATGCGCTTTCCAACCGCAGGATGCTTCTCGTGCAGGTACTTGGCAAGCTCGGTCTTGGCGCTGGCCGGACCGATGATCAGGATCTCCCCGGCGTCGTTGAGCGCGTGGGCGATCTCCTCGAGGAAATGCTTGTCGGGAGCGGCGTGGCCGCTGCCGATGGCGTTCGCCTTGTGATGCAGATGCTTGGTCTGCAGGTGCGGATGCAGCGTCAGCTCGTCGGAGCCGGTGAGGCCGATATGGAACAGCTTGGCCTCGCTGTGATCGAGCCACACGACGGCATGGAAATGGGTCGACATGATCTGGTCCTTGTCAGCAAACTCGTCAGCAAATCGCCGCGCTGCAATCGGCGCGCTCGCGGGAAGCGCGCGCTGCGGATGCGGCAGCTCTTGTGCTGCGGACCTTAGCGGGCCCGTCTCGAGCGCCCTTGATGCAGGTCAACCGACGGGCCGCTCACCGATACGCCCCTCGACGCCGGCTGAGGTCGGTGCGGCGGGCTTCGCGGCCGCCGGCTTCGGCAGCGGCTTGTCCTGCCGCTTCGACCACGAAATGTAATAGGCCACCGTCGTCATGATCGCGATTCCGGCCGCGCTGACCAGGATCTGTGCCAGCAGCGAGCCCGAGCTCAGCATGAGCGTGAAGTGTCCGATGAAGGACAGGAATACGCCGACGCAGAACACCGCGAGCGACTGCTGGCCACATACGACCAGCGGATCGAAGCCCTTCCATTCCAGCCCGGGCCATTCCTTGGGCACGAAGCGGATGACCAGGATCACGATCACCACGAAATGCAGGAAGCGGTACGGCGCGAGATTGGTCTTGTCGTTCGGGTTGAACGCCGAATACAGCCAGTGCGGCATCATCGTGCCGTAGTCCGGGAAGCGGCCCGCCATCGTCATGATCAGCGCGAGCAGCAGATAAGCGAGGCAGAAATAGAGTGTCGCGGGCGCCATGATGATGCCCATCGAACGGCGGGCGCCGCCGAGCGCGCACCAGGAGCCGAACACGAACAGCACCTGCCAGCAATACGGATTGAAGTACCAGGTGCCGGCCGGATAGGCGGCGAAATTCCAGCCCATCTGGCGCGCCACGAGCCACAGCACGATCGAGGCGATCATCGTCAGATCCGGCTGGCGCAGCATCATCCACAGCACCGGCGGGAAGAACCCCATCAGCACGATATAGAGCGGCAGCACGTCGAGATTGACCGGCTTGAACTTCAGGATCAGGCCTTGCGCAAGGGTATCGCTGGCATGGTCGACGAGGCCTGCGACGTTGAACTCGTCGATGATCTCGGACACGCCGAACCGCGTCGCCAGATAGCTGATGGCCACGATGTAGATGACGAACAGCACGATGTGGGCGACGTAGAGCTGCCACACCCGCTTGGTCAGGCGCGTTGCGCCGACGATGAAGCCGCGGTCGATCATCATCCGCGCATAGACGAACGAGGCGGTATAGCCGGAGATGAAGACGAACAGGTCGGCGGCGTCGCTGAAGCCGTAGTTCCGGGTCGTGATCCAGTTCACCACATTGTCGGGGATGTGGTCGAGATAGATCGCCCAGTTGGCGATTCCGCGAAACAGGTCCAGCCGAAGGTCGCGCCCCCTCTCGGGCAGCGTGGCATTGATTTTCATGGCCGCTTCAACGCGCTGTTTTGAATGAGGAACGTTTGGGAGCAGGAGGCGCCGTGGCAGTCGACCGAGATTGTCACGGGACGGCAGAATGACTATACGGGGCACGATAGACGGTCACGTCCAGGATGGGAATCACCGTTCCGTGCTGAAGGTTGCGTGTACCCCATCCCGGCCGTTTCCGCCAAACGCCTGACGACCGCAGCTTCCAGGGGCTCTTCCAGCCATGACCGCACGCATTTTCAAGCCGGCCAAGAACGCCATGCAATCCGGGAAGGCCAAGACCCGGGACTGGCAGCTGGATTACGAGCCGGAGCAGCCCCGCGCGGTCGAGCCGCTGATGGGCTGGACGTCCTCGTCGGACATGAAGCAGCAGCTGACCCTGCGTTTCGACAGCAAGGACGAAGCGATTGCCTATTGCGAGCGCAAGGGCATTCCCTACCAGGTGATCGAGCCGAAGGAGCCGGTGAAGCGGCAGATTGCCTACGCCGACAATTTCTCGTTCCGCCGCGGCGAGCCTTGGACGCACTGATTCTCACCCCCTGATTCCGGCCGACCGACCGGACGGCCTGCTGTGCCCTCGAGGCTCAGCCGGGCGGACCATCTCGGCCCGGGATCGGCAGGGGCTCGTCTTTGGACTGGCCGAGCGATGGAAAGCTTCGGATCGCGCGGACGCCGGGCAGGGCGGCAAACTGGCGCAGCTGCCGGCTCATTCCCTCGACCCCGGTCGAGACGCATTTCAGCAGGAAATCCGCGTCTCCCGAGATCCGCCAGCATTGCTGAACCAAGGGCAGCGGCATGATCGCGGCCTCGAATGCTCCCAGCGCCGTCTGGTGCTGGCTCTCCAGCTGAATCGTCACGAAAGACACGACCTCATAGCCCAGCCGCCGCTCGTCGATGGTGGCGCGGACCGCCTTGATCACGCCGCTGCTGCGCAGCGCGCGGACGCGGCGCAGACAATTCGGATGGGAGATGCCGACACGGTCGGCGAGCTCGTTGATGCGGATGCGGCCGTCGGCCTGCAGCTCCCGGAGGATCCTGCGGTCGATCTCGTCGAGGTCGGGGCGCTCCGTCATCGCCGCCTGTGCCTATTCCGTCTTGGTGCCGTCGCGGCCGCCGGGTGATGGCTTTGCGCTCCGTGGCATGACTCCGGACAACACGAGCTTTTCATGGGCGGCGATGATCGCATCCTTGGTCAACCGGCCTCCGGGACGATACCAGCTGCACAGGCCCGTGAGCAGGGCAATGATGGCAAAGGTTGCGACCTGGACGTCGTCGACGTCGAACACGCCTTCCGCGACGCCATCGGTGAGGATCCCGGCGAGCCGCTGCTCATACGCGCCGCGCAGCGCCACCACCGCCTCATAGTTGCGCGGGTCGAGGCTGCGTAGCTCCGAATTGGCGATGAAGACCTCGCGCTTCCTGGTCATGTGATAGCTGACGTGAAAGGCGACGAACGCCCTGAGACGTTCGACCGCACCCTCCTTGTCGTGCAGCGCCGTCTCGAGCTCGCGCAGAAGATCGTTGATGTGGTCCTGGATCAGGTCCGCCAGCAGCTCCTGCTTGGTGCTGATGTGGTTATAGAGAGAGCCGGGCTGGATGCCGACCTCGGCGGCGAGCTGGCGCAGGCTCATGGCCTCGTAGCCATGCTGGAAGATCAACCGCAGGCCGGCCTTGCGGATCGCCTCCATCGTGGTCGGACCATGGGACCCGATCGTGCGCGCCATCTCAGCCTCGCCCGGCCATCCTGCGGGCGTCGTTCCGGAGAGCCCGACGCGATCGGCCTTCGTCGCTGAAGTATGAAAACATTCGTTTTCTCAATAGGCTGCCATTCTGTTTGGATCATACAACAATCCGCTTGAGAATAGAATTTAAAAACGTATGATCGTTTAATTCGAGAACGATCGACGGCCCCCGATGGCCGCAGACGGGCAGGGAGGACAGGATGCCGGCAAAGATGGTACACCCGCGCTCGCGGCGTTCGCTCCGGCCGCGCGTGGTCTGACGCGTGCTCCTACGGCTTTCTATTCGGCCCCAGCAACGAAGACGCCGGTCATGACCCTTCATTCCACGATCGATCCCTCATCCTCCGATTTTGCACGTAACGCCGACGCCATGCGGGCCCTGGTCGCCGATCTGCGAACCAAGCTCGCGCAGGTGTCCGAAGGTGGCGGCGAAGCCTCGCGCAAGCGGCATCTGTCGCGCGGCAAGATGCTGGCACGCCAGCGCGTCGACCTGCTGCTCGATCCCGGCACCGCGTTCCTGGAGCTGTCGCCGCTCGCCGCGCACGGGCTCTATGGCGGCGACGTGCACTCGGCCAGCATCGTCACCGGCATCGGCCGCATCGCGGGGCGCGAATGCATGGTCGTCGCCAACGATGCCACCATCAAGGGCGGCACCTACTACCCGATGACGGTGAAGAAGCATCTGCGCGCCCAGGACATCGCGCGGCAGAACAATCTGCCCTGCGTCTACATGGTCGATTCCGGCGGCGCGTTTCTGCCGCTGCAGGACGAGATCTTTCCCGACGAGCGGCATTTCGGCCGCATCTTCTTCAACCAGGCGCAGATGTCGGCGGCGGGTATTCCGCAGATCGCGATCGTGATGGGCTCCTGCACGGCGGGCGGCGCCTACGTGCCGGCGATGTCCGACGAGAGCATCATCGTGCGCAATCAGGGCACGATCTTCCTCGGCGGCCCGCCGCTGGTGAAGGCCGCCACTGGCGAGGTCGTCAGCGCTGAGGAGCTCGGCGGCGCCGACGTGCATTCGCGCCAATCCGGCGTCACCGATCACTACGCGCAGAACGATGCGCATGCCATCGGCATCGCGCGCCGCATCGTCGGCACCTTGAAGCCGCCGGGGGCGCGCACTGCGCTCAACATGCGCGAGGTGCGCGAGCCGCGCTATCAGGCCGAGGAGATCTACGGGGTGGTGCCCGTCGACGGCCGCAAGCCGTTCGACGTCCGCGACATCATCGCCCGTGTGGTCGATGGCTCCGAATTCGACGAGTTCAAGAAGCTGTACGGCCAGACGCTGGTGTGCGGCTTCGCCCACATCTTCGGCTATCCCGTCGGCATCATCGCCAACAATGGCATCCTGTTCAGCGAGAGCTCGCTGAAGGGCGCGCACTTCATCGAGCTGTGCTGCCAGCGCAACATCCCGCTGGTGTTCCTGCAGAACATCACCGGCTTCATGGTCGGCAAGAAATACGAGGCGGGCGGGATTGCCCGTGACGGCGCCAAGCTGGTGACGGCGGTCGCGACTGCCTCGGTGCCGAAATTCACCGTCGTGATCGGCGGCTCCTACGGCGCCGGCAACTACGGCATGTGCGGCCGCGCCTATGCGCCGCGCTTCCTGTGGATGTGGCCGAACGCCCGCATCTCGGTGATGGGCGGCGAGCAGGCGGCGATGGTGCTGAGCCAGGTCCGCCGCGACGGCATCGAGGCCAAGGGCGAGAGCTGGCCCGCGGAAGAGGAAGAGAAATTCCGCGCGCCCATCCGCGCGCAATACGAGGCGCAGGGCAATCCGTATTACGCAACGGCGCGGCTGTGGGACGATGGCGTGATCGATCCCGCCGACACCCGCCTCGTGCTCGGTCTCGGATTGTCAGCCGCCGCCAATGCCCCGGTCGAGCCGACCAAGTTCGGCCTGTTCAGGATGTGATCATGGCTCGTCCCGGATTGTATCGTCGTTTCCGCAAGCTTCTGATCGCCAACCGCGGCGAGATCGCCGTGCGCGTCATCCGCACCGCGCGCGCGATGGGGTTGAAGACCGTCGCCGTCTATTCCGAGGCCGATCGCAACGCGCTGCACGTCGCACTCGCCGACGAAGCGGTGCTGCTTGGGCCGGCGCGCGCCCGCGACTCCTATCTCAACATCGAGCGACTGATCGAAGCGGCCCGGCAGACCGGCGCCGAGGCCGTCCATCCCGGTTACGGCTTCCTGTCCGAAAGCGCCGAGTTCGCGCAGGCCTGTCTCGACGCGGGGCTCGTCTTCGTCGGTCCGACCGCGGCGATGATCACCGCGATGGGCTCGAAATCCGGCTCCAAATTCCTGATGGAGCAGGCCGGCGTTCCGCTGGTGCCCGGCTATCACGGCGAGGCGCAGGACGAGGCGACGCTTGCCAATGAAGCAGCCCGGATCGGCTATCCCGTGCTGATCAAGGCGTCCGCCGGCGGCGGCGGCCGCGGCATGCGCGTGGTCCATGCGGCGGGCGATCTCGCCGACGCGGTCACCAGCGCGAAGCGCGAAGCCAAGGCGGCGTTCGGCGACGACCGTGTGCTGATCGAGAAGTTCGTCGAGAATCCTCGCCACATCGAGGTGCAGATCGTCGGCGACAGCCTTGGCAATCTGGTCTCGCTATTCGAGCGCGAATGCACGCTGCAGCGCCGCCATCAGAAGGTGATCGAGGAGGCGCCGTCGCCGACGCTGACGCCGGCGCAGCGCGAGGCGGTGTGCGCAGCCGCGCGCCGCGCGGCGGGGGCGGTCAGCTATGTCGGCGCCGGCACGATCGAGTTCGTCTCCGACGGCCGCGACGTGTTCTTCATCGAGATGAACACGCGTCTCCAGGTCGAGCATCCCGTGACCGAACTGATCACGGGGGTCGATCTCGTCGAATGGCAGCTGCGCGTCGCCTTTGGCGAGGCGCTGCCGCTGACGCAGGATCAGATCAAGCTCAACGGGCATGCGATCGAGGCCCGGGTCTACGCCGAGAACCCGGCCAAGAACTTCATGCCCTCGGTCGGCACCATCAAGACCTGGCGGACTCCGGCGGAGACCGGTGGCTTGCGCATCGACGCCGGCTATCGCGAGGGCGATGCCGTGTCGCCCTATTACGATGCCATGCTGGCCAAGATGATCGCCTGGGCGCCGACGCGGGACGTGGCAATCGAACGGCTCAATCGCGGCCTCGAGGACACCGACGTCCGGGGCATCGTCAGCAACATTCCGTTCCTCTCGGCGTTGCTGACGCATCCCGACGTCGCGGCCAATGCGATCGACACCGGCTTCATCGAGCGTCACCTGACGCGTTTGACGGAGGCCGGCGCCGCGGCCTGTGATCTCGAGCTCTGCGCTGCCGTTGCTGCCATTCTCATCGAGGAGCAGAAGATCGCCGCGGCGGAGCGGGGCTCGCCATGGCGCGCCTCCGGCTGGATGCCTGTCGGGCTGCGGCAGCGCGTGTTCTCGTTGCGGCAGGGCACAGGCAGCGAGCCGCGCACGGTCACGCTGGCCTATGGTCCGGGCGTGCAGACCTTGACGATCGATGACCGCGTGACCTCATTCTCGGCCATTCCGACCGGGGATGGCGGCTTCGACCTTGTGCGCGACGGCGTCAAATCCCATGTGGTGGCCGTCATCGAAGGGCACGAATTGTATCTCCGCACCCGCAATGGCCGCTTCGACTTGCATTGGGTCGACCCGTTCGGCGGCGATGACGAGGAGCAAAGCGGCGAGGACAAGATCGTTGCGCCGTTGCCGGGGACGGTGGTGGCCTTGCTGGCGCAGGAGGGGGCCGAGCTGGAAAAAGGCGCGGCAATCCTGACGCTGGAGGTGATGAAGATGGAGCAGACCTTGCGTGCGCCGTTCGCCGGTCGGCTCAAGGCGATCAAGTGCAAGGTCGGCGACATCGTGCAGGAAGGCGTCGAACTGGCGGAAGTCGAACCCTCCGCCTGATCCTCCAACAAAAGAGGGCAGCATGAGCGAGAGCGTGCGCATCATCGAAATGGGTCCGCGCGACGGCCTGCAGAACGAGAAGACGCAGGTCAGCGTTGCCGACCGCATCGCCTTCGTGCGCGCGCTGGCGGACGCCGGCCTGACCACCGTCGAGGTCGGCGCGTTCGTCTCGCCCAAGGCGATCCCGCAGATGGTGGGCTCGGACGAGGTCATGCGCAGCGTGGCGGGGCTGCCCGGCGAATTTCACGTGCTGGTGCCCAACGTGAAGGGCTACGAGGCCGCGCATGCCGCCGGCGCCAAGGTGATCTCGGTGTTCACGGCGGCCTCGGAGAGCTTCTCCCGCGCCAACATCAACTGCGGAATCGAGGAGTCGCTGGAGCGGTTCAAGCCGGTGGTGGCGCATGCCAAGACTGACGGCATCAAGGTGCGCGGCTACGTCTCCTGTGCGCTCGGCTGTCCCTATGAAGGCGAGATCAAGCCGCAGGCGGTGGCCGATGTCGCCAAGGCGCTGTGGGACCTCGGCTGCTACGAGGTCTCGCTCGGCGACACGATCGGCGTCGGCACGCCGCTCAAGGCCAAGCAGATGCTGCGTGCGGTCTGCGACGACGTCCCCGTGTCGCATCTGGCGATGCATTTCCACGACACATATGGGCAGGCGCTGGCCAACCTCTATGCCGGCCTGGAGGAGGGCGTTCGCGTGATCGACGCCGCCGGCGGCGGCCTCGGCGGCTGCCCGTTCGCACCGGGCGCGACGGGGAATGTCGCGACCGAAGACGTCGTCTACATGCTCGAAGGGATGGGCATCCGCACCGGCGTCGACATGACGAAGCTCTTGGCGGCTACCAATGAGATGAGCCGGCTGCTCGGCCGCCCGCCGGTCAGCCGTGTCGCTGCCGCGCTGAATGCAAAACAAAAGCGAGTAGCGAATGGCGAGTAGCGAATGGGCGAGGCCTACCGGATCGTCCCTATTCGCTACTCCCTAGTCGTCATTCGCCGCCGCGTCAGCGGCTGAGATCCGGCCCCATCACGAGGTCCGGCAGCGCGGTCGAGATCTGCGGCACGAAGCAGAGCAATATTACCGCGGCCATCATCAGCAGCACGAAGGGCAGCGTGCCCCAGATCACCTCGCGCAAGGGAATGTCGGGCGCGACGTTGCGGATGACGAAGATGTTCAGGCCCACCGGCGGGTGGATCAGGCCCATCTCCATCACGATCGTCATCACCACGCCGAACCAGATGATGTCGAAGTTCGCCGCCCGCAGCGGCGGCAGGATGATCGGCGCAGTCATCAGGATGATCGACACCGGCGGCAGGAAGAAGCCGAGCACGACCACCATCAACAGGATCGCGAACAAGAGCTCCCAGCGCGGCAGGTGCATCGCCACGATGTACTCGGCGACCGACTGCGAGATGTGCAGATAGCTCATCACGTATGAGTACAGCAGCGACATGCCGATGATCAGCATCAGCATGGTCGATTCCCGCAGTGTCGCCTTCATGATCGGCGCGAGATCGGCCGGGCTCCAGACCTGGTAGATGATCGCAATCAGCACTAGCGCGAGGATGCCGCCGAGGCCGGCCGTCTCCGACGGCGTGGCGAAGCCGCCGTAGAGTGCGACCATGACGCCGGTCAAAAGCAGCACGAACGGGATCACGCGGGGCAGCACCGAGAAGCGCTGTGCCATCGTGAAGTCGTCCTTGGTCAGGATGTCTGACCAGGCGCCGGATTTCTCATAGGCGACCTTGGCCCGGGCATATTCCTGGCGGAAGCGCACCACCGCGTAGACGCCGAACAGGGTGACCAGCAGCAATCCCGGGCCGATGCCGGCCAGGAAGAGACGGCCCAGCGACTTCTCGGCGGCGATCGCGAACAGGATCATCGTGATCGAGGGCGGCAGTAGAATGCCGAGCGTGCCGCCGGCGGCGATGATGCCGGCCGCGAAGCCGCCGGAATAGCCGCGCTTGCGCATCTCGGGGATGCCGGCCGAGCCGATCGCCGAGCAGGTGGCGGGCGAGGATCCCGCCATCGCGGCAAACAACGCGCAGGCGAACACATTGGCGACGCCGAGGCCGCCGGGAACGCGATGCAGCCAGGCATGCAGCGCCGAGTAGAGATCCTGGCCGGCGCGGGAGCGGCCGATCGCGGCGCCCTTGAGGATGAACAGCGGGATCGACAGCAGCGTGATCGAGGCCATTTCCTCGTAGACGTTCTGCGTGACCGTATCGAGCGATGCCGTCGGCATGTAGATCGCCATGAACACCACGGCGACGGCGCCGAGCGCGAACGCGATCGGCATGCCCGCGAACATCGCAAACAGGGTGGAAAGCCCGTAAGCGACTCCAATTCCGAATACGCTCATCGACGGGCTCCGGTCAGCGGCGACACGATCTGCAGCAGCATCTGAATGCACAGCAGGCTCATGCCGGCGGCCATCAGGCCGTACGGAATCGCGAGCGGCGGCGACCACATCGAGTTGGACACCTGGCCATCGACCCAGGCCTCGTGGGTCAGCGTCCAGGATTTCCAGGTGAAGAAGGCGCAAAACAAAAAGCTCGCGACATCGACCAGCCAGAGCCTGATCTTGTTGGCGAGCGGCGACATCAGGCCGACGAACGCCTCGATGCTGACGTGACCGCGATGCTCCTGCACATAGGCCGCGGTCATGAAGGTGGCGCCGACGAGCAGAAACACGGCGGCCTCGTCCTGCCAGTAGTTGGCGGCCTTGAACAGCGCACGGCCGGCCACGCTGTAGCTGAGGATGACGCAGGCCGCGACCAGTGCGATCGCGGCGAGAACGACGATGATGCTGTTGAGCAGCGAGATCACACGCTGAAGCGGCGCCAGCGGTCCGCTGGCGCTGGTGACCGGCGATGCCTCGCTATCGGAGACGGGCGCGTGCATCAATCAGGCCGCGACGTCGGAGGCGAGCTTGAGGAGCTTGGCGCAGTTCGCCGACTTGCCGCCATAGTCCTTCCAGGCGGTGTCGCGGGCGATGTCGCGCCATTTGTTGACGGTCTCGGCGTCCAGCTCGGCAACCTTGGCGCCAGCCTTCTCATAGACCTTGGCGACCTCGATATCGTCCTCCTGCGCGCCCTTGCGCCCGAAAGCTTCCATCTCCGCGCCGACGGCGAGCAGGATGTCCTGCTGGTTCTTCGGCAGCTTGTCGAACGAGGCCTTGGACATCATCAGCGGCTCGAGCATGAACCAGTACGATGCCTTGGCGCCGGAGGTCAGGGCCTTCGAGACCTCCTCCAGGCGGAACGAGATCAGGCTGGTCGACGACGTGATGCCGGCATCGCAGGCGCCGGTCTGCATCGCGGTGTAGATCTCGTTCGAGGGAACCGAAAGCACGGACGCGCCGGCGGTCTGCAGCACCATGTCCATCTCGCGCGAGCCGCCGCGCACCTTCATGCCCTTTGCATCGTCGGGCGTCACCAGCGGACGCGAGCGGCTGGCCACGCCGCCGGCCTGCCAGACCCAGCTCAGCAGAATGATGCCCTTGTCGGCGAGGAAGTCGCTCAGCATCTTGCCGACCGGCTCGTTCTTCCAGCGCATGCCCTGGTCGTAGGTGGTGACGAGGCCCGGCATCAACGCGATGTTGGTCTCGGGAACCTCGCCGCCTGCGTAGGGCATGGGGTAAAGGCTGATGTCGAGCGCACCCTTCCGCATCGCCGAAAACTGCGCCACCGTCTTGATCAGCGACGAGTTCGGATAGATCTCGGTGGCGATCTCGCCGCCGGAACGCTTGGCCACTTCCTCGGAGAACACGCGGCAGAGCCGGTCGCGGAAGTCGCCCTTGTCGATGGTTCCACCGGGGAACTGATGCGAGATTTTCAGCGTCGTCGCCGCCTGGGCCGTTCCCGTTCCAAAGCGCAGGATGGCCGGCGCAGCGAGCGCTGAGGCGATGATATGGCGTCGTGAGAGCATGAGACTTCCCCTGGACAACTTCTGATTGGGTTCCCGACCGGGTTCGCTGGCCTGCTGAATACTAGCCAAACCGCCGGAATTACCTCTAGCCGAACTATACTGTCGGTTCGAGTTCAAATGCAGGGGAAGCGACATATTGCTGCGGCGCAAATGTCAGCCTCTGAGTCCCGTGCAGCGGTTGTACTAACATCGACCTGCCGGGGCGAAATTGTGTCGACGTTCCAAACATCGCCAAACTCGAATCAAAATTGATCGATGGAAATAATTCCGAGCGCCCGTAACAACCGCTCTGTTTGCATCGTCGAGATGGGTGAGCGGCGCATTGATCGCCGTCCAACCCCGCACCTCGAAGGAGCGACCATCATGACCTCTCGCAACCGCCTCATCCTCGCTTTGTCTGCCGCTGCCGTCGCGTTCAGCGTCGCTGCGGCGCCGGCCGCTTTCGCGGACGACAAGATGGGCAAGGACGACGGGATGAAGAAAGGGGCGATGTCCCACGACGGCATGAAGAAGGACACGATGGCCAAGGACGGCATGAAGAAGGACGATGCCATGTCCAAGGACGGAATGAAGAAGGACGACGGGATGATGAAGAAGAACTGATTCGGCCCATCCCCGTCGGGCCCCGAGTCCCTGTCAGGCCCTAGCTCTGTCAGGCTCGAGGCTTGGTCTGGAAGCCAAGCCGGAGACATCGACGAAGGCGCCGTGGCGAGCTGCTCGCCATGGCGCCTCGCACGCTTACTTCTTCTTTCCGCGCGCCTTGCGCGCGGCGTAGCGCGCATCGCGCTTGGCCTTCTGCTCGGCTTCCATCTCGGCCAGGCGGGCGGCCTCTTCTTCGGCCTCGCGGGCAAGCCGCGCGGCCTCGGCCGCCTTCGCCTCCTCCTCGAGCCGCTTCTGCTCGGCCTTCGCGACCTCGCGCTCGAGCCGCTGCTGCTCGCGGCGGGCGGCGGCAGCTTCGCGCTCCTGCCGGCGCTTCACGACTTCGGGATCGTCCGGCCCGGGCTGCGCCTTGAACTTCTGCACGATGCTCTGGCGGGCCTGCTGTGCGGCCTTCTGCCGATCGGCAAATCCAGGTTCCTTGAATCCTCTCATGGAGACGTCGTCACTTCGCTATTTGGGTGTTCGGTCAGGGTGTGGTCGGTCAGGGGCTGTGTGCGCCACCCGGCAGGTCGTCCACGGTGGTGTGAACAGGAGCGAAGGCCAGCGCGAGGCAGTGTGTATAGGATCGCATGCGTCGATGACAAATGCTTTATCGCCGCTCCTCCACATCGGCCATGTCCAACGCTTGCATGCTGTGCGCCCAGCGCTATGTAAGCAGCCCCCGTCGCGCTGACGAAGGTCAGCCGGATGTGAATTGCCTCACACCCCACGGGCACTGGCGCACCGCCCGGGTGCGACATCCAACGGAGTTTACCGGCATGACCTCTGTATTTCGGGGGCGCGGGCGCATCGCGCTCGCCCTCGCGCTTGTGGGTCTCGTGATCAGCGCATGCGTCATGACCGCGGTCCTCGCCCGTCCAACCCCCGTGCCGCCCGGCGTGCTCGGCGCGGAATGGGAATGCGGGCAGATCTTCTGGGTGACGAGCTGCACCCGGATCGCGCCGGTCACGCCGGCTTCGCGTCACCACCAGGAGCCCCACGGCGCGGCGGCCGACCAGCGCTCGGCCTAGGCACGTCATCGCATGGGTGGACAGGACGAGGACAGCGGCCGTGGAGGCGCAATCGCAGCGCTGGTGTTCGCAGCAATCATGGTCGGTTTCGGCCTCTGGCTGGCGCACAGCCTTACGGCCGCGAGCAAGATGCAGGATTGCCTGATGTCGGGACGGAGCAATTGCAACGTCATCACGCCGGAGCGCTGAGGACGGTGGCCCCCGATTGCGCAGCACCGAATGCGGCATCGGCTGCAGCCCGATCATCGCCCGCTGCGCATCGGCTCGACCGGACGATCGCGGCGGCGAATCAGGGCGCTTTTCGCGTATCCTGATCGTGGCCGAGGGAACTCGCCGCAAAATTGTCGCGATTTGATCGGTTTGTCGCGCAGAATGTGGTGCGGCCGAGAGGTTCGGCGCAGCGTCCAGCCGAAGATCGGCAAGCCACCGCCCTGGCCACGACAGCAGAGTTGGCGGGCGAGCGAGGGGTAGGGAAGCATGACGTTGTTCGATCAAACCAGATTCTGGCTGCCGGCCTTGGCGATCCTCACGGCCGTCGCATGGCCTGCCGCCGGGAACGCCCAGGGTCCCGGCCCGGACCAGGCCGGCCCGGGCCATCCTCCGCAGGGCCGCCCGCCAGGCGTCATCCGCCAGGGGCAGGGTGGTCAGCCGGCCGGTCAGCCCCAGGCGCAGCAGGGGCCACGCCAGGGCGCTATGCAAGGGGCTGTCCAGGGGCACATCCCAACGCCGAGCCAAGGTCCGGTGGCAGGACAGCCGGGTGGACCGGCGCCGCGCGTCGCCATGCCGCCCCAGCCCCGTCCAGCGGCACCCGTCGCGCAGCAGCAGGGGCGCCCTCCGGGCGCCGGCTATGACCGTGGTCATGGCTACGCACCCGGGCCCGGCCCCGCGGCCGCGGGCCGGAGCCCCGACGCCCGATATGCGCGCGGCGGTATCGCCGTGCGGGACTATGGCGGGCAATCCTATCGGGGCCGGCTCGGCTGGGAAGGCGGCCGCTGGCGTCACGAGGTGCACAATGGGCGCCGCGGCTGGTGGTGGGACGTGGGCGGCGTCTGGTATTATTATGACGAGCCGATGGATGGACCGCCGACCTACGTGTCCGAGGACTACGCCGACGACGTCGTCTATGCGCCGGCCGCAGCCTATCGGGCGCCGCCGGCGGTCGAATACGAACCTGCGCCCCCGCCGGCCGATCCGGATCCTGCGGCCAGCGCGCTCGGCGGCGCCATCATCGGTGGCGTCCTCGGCGGCATCCTGACCGGCAAGGCCGGCGGCGCAGCCGCAGGCGCCGTGCTCGGTGGCGCCACCGGAGCGATCGCGGGCGCGACCGCCGCGTCCCGGCCGGGTTACTATCTGTCGCAGGGCAATTGCTACTATCGCTACCCGTCGGGGGAGTACGTCGCGGTCGATCCGCGCTCCTGCTACTAGACCGGTCCCGATCGCCGAGGCGTTGCAAGCCGGCGCTCTCGGCGATGCCGCCGGGCGTCGAAGCCTGACGACGTTGGACCGCAGCGAGGCTCCGCAAAGCTCCGGGGCGGGATTGGGAACGAATCCTGATACGCTCTGCTTCATTGCTCGGCCGAGGTGAGAGTTCCGGAGACATGACCAAGGCGTCCAAGCTGGTTGCCGCCAAGGGCGGAAAGGTTCTCCTGGTCCGGCGCCGTATCGATGGGCGCTGGATGTTTCCGGGCGGCCGCAAGCGGGCGCGCGAGACCGCGAAGGACTGCCTGAAGCGCGAGATCAAGGAGGAGCTGCCGAAGCTCAAGCTCGGCCGGCTGCGCCTGTGGAAGGAAGTCACTGCCAAGAACAAGCGGTCGGGTCGCAAGATGAGCGACGCGATCTTCATCGCCAAGCACGCCAAGGGCCGGCTCGAAATCGGCGACAAGAAGGAGATCGACCGCGCGGTCTGGCAGAAGCCCTATGGTCTCAGCCTGACGCCGACGTCCCGCTACATCCGCGACCGGCTGTTTCCGCGCAAAGTGGAGTGACTGGCCAGGCGGCCCGGAACCGCGCGTGGTTCCCGGCGTTATCTCGGCATGACTTACGAAAGCACAGCCAGACCGCCACGCGTCCTCACGCCTGAAGAGCGTCGGGCGCGCGATGCCATGCGCAGGGCCGATGCCGAGCAGGCCATGCGCGAACATGAGGAGGCCCAGCGGGCCTTCTACAAGAACCGCGAGCGTCTCCGCGCCGAGCGTCTGGCGCGCGAAGCCGCCGAGAAGCGGGGCTGAGCCCGAGGGGCTCAGCCGGCGGGGCGCGTTCGGAAGGCGTTGGCCATCCGCAGGAACGCCCGATCGAGCAGATCGTACATGTCGCCCGTGATGTCGCAATCGAACATCGCGCGGCGCATGCACGTCATCCACTCGTCGCGCTCGGCGTCGCCGATGGGATAGGGCCGGTGGGCCGACATGATGCAGCGATGCTCGGCGCGCTCGAAATACAACGCCGGCCCGCCCAGCCAGCCGCTCAGAAACTCGAACAGCAGCTGCTTGATCGGACCGAGGTCGGCATCGTGCATGGCGCGGATGCCGCTCGCGTCGGGCTCCTCGTCCATGATCGTGTAGAAGCGATCGGCCAGACGTCGCACGCCCGCTTCCCCGCCGATGAGCTCGTAGGGCGTGGCCTCGACCACCGCTGCTTCGCTGGCTGAATTCGCTGCCGTCATTGCATCTCGTTTCCGTTCGCCCCGGACCAGCCAACAGGCGGCCGGCGTACGGCGCCTTGATCTGCATCAAAGGCGACATGGCGATGGCCGCCGCGCGGCAATGCCGCGGGCGCCGGCAGGAAGAACATCGGTGAGACAGGCGTGTGCGCGCTAGCGCATGTTGGCTTTGACGAGCCGCTGGCGGTCGGTGTCGGCGGCGATCTGGCGCAAGGTCTGACGCAGCAGCGCGAGGTCGACCGGCTTGGAGAAGGGCGGGTAGACGTTGAGGCCGAGGATCTTGCCGGCACGGACGGTGACGTCGCGTGTCTGGTCGTCCGAGCCGCTGATGATCAGGACGGGGGTGCGGGATTTGATGTCGGCGAGGAGTTGCAGCACTTCGGTGCCGGAGCGCTCGCCGAGATTGAGGTCCAGCGTGATGCACTCGAAGTTGCGCCGGCGCAGCACGTTCATGGCGCCGTCCACCGAGTTCACGCCGGTCGTCGCAAAGCCCGCCTGCACAGCGATCTTGCGCAGGATCGACAGATGAACGTCGGCATCTTCGATCACGAGAAGTTCGTTCAGCATGGTCCCTGCGCGGCTGTGTGTCGGCTTCTGATGGACGTAGAGAGCTTAAGAGCAGGTTTCTGAGTTCCACGTAAATTTTCAGTCCCGTAGGATTACGGAAAATTCTGCATTCTGCCGTGCATTATCCAAAGGCTGCCAAGGGCAAAGCACGTCTCGACCTCGGCCTCGAGGTCCTTGCCGCTGATTGCCTCCGGGGGCGGTGACACGTGCCGGCTCCGGCATCATCATCCCCCTGCAGACGTCAGCGTTCGGCCTCGCGACGCGCATGGCGCCCGAGCTGTGCGGTCGGTTCGCCCTCGGAAAACAGAGGGCGCGGGGAATGCCGGGTGATGGCCTCACCCATGGCCCGCCTGCAGCAAGAAAGCAGGCGGCAGTCACCACAGGTGCAGCCGGATCAACCCGGCATTCCCCGCGCGATGGTCTTCACGCTTATACGCGATCTCCCCGGTGTCCGGCGTGTTAGCCACCGTCGCCTTCGGGATCATCATCACCCAAAGGCTTGGCATCAGCGTCGGGATGCCAGGACCACGCGATTTCACGTCCGCCAACTGCCTTTCGTCCGCGCAGTCACCTGCGCTGCGGCATGTCAGCGGCCACCGCATCCCGCGCTCAACGTCCGTAACGATCGCGAAGCGTCCCTCTCGAGGAGCACGGGATCACGCAGATAGAACATGAATTCCGAAAAATAGAAAGAGAAATATTTTCAAGGACAAGACTGGACAGCGGTGATGTCGTTGAGCGGACAAGCGAAACGAATTTCTGGGCGCATGACGCCGTTACGCGTTCGACCCGGTGTCGAGACGACGTAGCGCGGCTCCGGCATCTGATCGTAGATCTTGCGGAAGGCCGGCGCCATTTTGTGGGTGAGCGTGCCGGCGACGATGATCACGTCCGATTGCCGGGGCGAGGCGCGCGGCGCGAAGCCGAAGCGCTCGGCATCGTAGCGCGGCATCGACTTCTGCATCATCTCCACGGCGCAGCAGGAGAGCCCGAAGGTCATCCACATCCACGAGCCGCTGCGCGCTCAGGTGATCAGCGCCTCCGCATTTGCGGTGAAGAATCCCTTGTCGGCGAGATCGTCGCGGACCCCAATGAAATAGGGGGCGGTCGCGTTGTCCGGCTTGCCCTCGCCGGGCCGCAGCGCCAGCGCTCCCGGCGCACCGTCTTGAAACGGGCCACTCGCCATTCCTGCTCTCACCTCGCGCCATGGCGATTCGATGCGCGTGCGGAGCAATCCGCGGTCGCGCGATTCGGTCACCAAGATGCGTGCGATCCGCCGTTCCTAAGCGGCGAGGGGCGATGGTGCCGGTTCAGGGCCGTCCGGCTTGGCGATGGAGGCCACCGGCGTGTGACGCGGGCTGCCGGATCCGGTCAGAACGGGCGTCGGCTCGGAAGGACGTTTGAGGCCGGCGCGTCGGTCAACGACGACGGACCGGGCCGGCGCGAATGGCCGCCGGTCTGGCGCCAGTGCTGGACGTGCAGGAGGATGCCGGCCAACAGCAGCGGCGCAACGGCTGAAACCGCCAGGAAGGGTGAGAGCGGTTTCGGCGTGATCATCTCCAGCATCATCTCGCAGACCAACCAGACGGCCGCTGACACCAGCACGAAGTCGCGAGAGGGAATGCGGAGCCCATACAGGAAGCCGGTGATGAGCACCGCGGGCGCGATGATCGGGCCGATCATGTAGAAATTCAGCTCGGGCGGCGTCAGCGCGTCGAGAATCATGGATGCCAGCAGCCACAGGCTGAAGAACATCACAGCGCCGTCGACGTATCTCATGGGATCACCTCCGCCGCGACATTTTGGCGCAATCTTTGTCCGGTTTATGGCTGTTCCGTCAAGTGCAGTGACCTCGGACGACGGTTCGAAGCGGCATTTTCGGGCGATTTCGGCCGTCGTCAGGCTTTGGAAGGCCGCCGCACGACCTGGATACCGCTGATCGGCGGTTCCATCGCCATGGCCTGCTGCATGTCGAGGGAACCGGCACGCCAGCGCTGGGCGAGCGCCGTGGCGAAAGGTCGAACGACTTTTCAGGCCCGGCCTCCTCGGCGCCTGGACGGTAGCTCAACAGCTGGATCTCATCGGTTCCGGCGCGGCCTTGCAGCTGTCGCCGCAGCCGGCGGGCGTCGAGCGCGTGATGCGGCCGCTGGAACGTCTGATTGCCGAACATCAGATCGTTCTTGCGCTCCGCCGCCGCCTCGATGCCGTCGGGCACGTCGCGCCATGATAGGCGCCGAGTCCGAGCCCGCCCGCGGAGCACCAGGCATGTCTGCTTGCGATCGACGGTCATGCGCGTGAGACGAGACGTCCTGAGGGGAATGGTTTGCCGGACCCACTTACAACAGCCGGCCGCGATCGCTCCAACCCTTCGGCTCGGTGGAGCAAGACGCCGATGCACGTCGGTCAGCGTCGATCACTGGCGCCGCGGCGCCATGGAACGGTGTTCATGCGCCATGCGTTCGACGCTGAACACAGATGTTGCTCAGCGGTGAGACAGCCAAGGACTATCAAATGGAACGCACGATCATCGGTCATTTCGCAACGCGCCGTGACGCCGAGCTCGCCGTCGAGCATCTGGTGCAGGATCACGGCATCGCCCGCACCGACGTGTTCGTGCAGGCGCCGGGCACCGCCAACAGCGCCGGCTCGCAAGCCGCCGGCGCCGACGTCGAGAGTGGCCACCCCGGCGTCGACAAGACCGGCGCGCCCGAGCTGGGAGGCGAGATCGAGGTATCCGTCGATTGTCACGGACGGCAGTCGGGCGAGGTGGAGGGCATACTGAAGGAAGCGGGCGCGCGGCGGGTCAGCGCGAAGTAGCTTTGTGAGCGGCTGGTCCAGGCGATCGATGCAAGAACAGGTTGCGCCACGAACGTGCAGGCGGTGAGAAGAACGAGCCCGCTCTCTGCCATCCCAGCAACTGGACATCGCAGGAAAATCTGGCACATCTGACCGCGGCCATCAGGTGATGGCTGCGAAGGGCGCGCGATCCCTCCGCACGGCTTGGCCTCAATCTGCTCGGCTTTTCGCTGATGAAGGCCGCGCGATGCTTGATTGAGCGATGATGACGGAGGGCTCGTGGAACAGCACGGCAGGGCATCATGAGTGCGTTGGTGCAGCCGCGCCTGATCAACGATGTGTTCGGCGATCCCGGCGTCTATGTCGATTTCAGCTTCGGCCGCCGCGCGATGCTGTTCGACTGCGGCGACCTCGGATCCTTGTCCCATCGCGAGCTGCTGCGCGTCAGCGAGGTGTTCGTCAGCCACCGCCATCTCGATCATTTTTGCGGCTTCGACCGGCTGCTGCGCGTACATCTCGGGCGCATGGGCGCGCTGCGTGTGATCGGACCTTCCGGCCTGATCGAAGGTGTTGCTGCGAAGCTTGCCGCTTACGACTGGAATCTGCTCGGCGAGGGCTCGCCGGATCTCGTGATCGATGTCAGCGAGTTCGTGTCCAGCCGACTTGCCGGCCGCGCACTCTTCCGCGCGCAGCACGCATTCCGCGGCGAGGCGCTGCCGGAGGAGTCCTTCCCGGAGGGCATCGTGTTCGACGATGGCGAGCTCAGAATCGAGGCTTGCGCGCTGGAGCACAACATTCCCTCGCTCGGCTTCGCACTGCAGGAGGCCATGCGGATCAATGTCTGGACCGAGGGCCTCGCCACGCTCGGTCTCGACGTCGGTCCGTGGCTCAACATCGCCAAGAGCGCAGCACGACGCGGCGAGGGGGACGACACACCGATCGAGGCGGGCGGTCGCATCCTGCCGCTGGGCCTGCTACGCGAGCACGTGCTGCGCAGCGGCCGCGGCCAACGCATCGCCTATGTCACCGATGCCGCGTTCACCCCCGAGAACGCCGCTGGGATCGTCGCGCTCGCGCGCAACGCCGATCACCTGTTCATCGAGAGCGCCTTTGCCGACGAAGATGCGGATATTGCGCAGGAGCGGCGGCATCTCACCGCGGCCCAAGCGGGCCGTCTGGCGCGTGAGGCCGGCGCGCGACGCCTGACGACCTTCCATTACTCGCCGCGCTATGTCGACACGCCGGACCGGCTGCGTCGCGAGGCGGAGACGGCGTTCGCTGCGCGCGAATGAGATCGGCGCAAGGGTCATCAGTGCTCGTTTTCGACGTGAGACCCGGGCGCGCCTGTGACGCGTCCGGGTCATTTGTCGTCAGTGCAGGGTGGTGCCCCGCAGCGTCTCCTCCTGCGCCGCGATCCAGGCGATCACGGCTTCGGAGAAGCCGTCGACCCGCGTCCAGGGGCCGTAGCCGACCCCGTGCTGGTACGACGCCACGTTGACCATGGTCCCGCGCGCTTTCGGCGACGGTACCGGATCGTGGCTCTGCTCGTCGGTGAAGACGATCAGGCGGTCGCCCTTGCGGTCGACCTCCTTCACCGCGCGGCCGAGATAGGTCCCGGAATGCGGCTGCGAGTTGATGATCGCATCGCGCAGCGCGAAGCCCCGGCGCGGCGGCAGCTTCACGACCTCATCGCTGAACGTGAAGATCTCCACCTCGTCGCAGACCTCGCGGGCGAGGACCGCCAGCCCGCACGCCGCCTCCGCCCGCGTCATCTCCGACTTGGCGGACAGCGTCGCGAACATCGAACCGGACACGTCGATCAGGAGCCGCGTGCGGCCCGGAAGCCGCGCATGGCCCTTGACCGAGCGCAGCATTGCCTGCTCGAGTTCTGGCTCGAAGTTCGGCGCATGCCGGGCCGCCGTGATGAACCGATACGGCAGGACTCGGTCCGTCCGCATCGTCTCGATCGCGGCCGCGATCGTCGCGCGCGGCACCCCGGCCTGGCGCATCAGGCGCAGGTTGCGCAGCAGCGCCAGCGCTCCGAGCCGCTTCTCGGCCAGCAGCCGCTCGAAGCTCGCCCGCTTGTCCGCACCCGCCGACAGCGCGACCTCCCAGGTGTCGGGCGAGGGCAGCTCGCCATCGACGAGCTGCTTCCACACCGCCTCCTGGTCCGCGTCCTTGGGCCTGGCGTGCACCAGGAACAGGACGTCGCGCAGCCGCACCGGGCCGTCGCGGTCATACTTCGCAAGCTTATAGGCGTCGAACTTCGCAAACGCCTTCGCCAGCCCCTTCTTGACCTGCGCCGAGACCGGCTGCCGCTTGCGCTGCTGCTGCGGACCCAGAGAGTCCGCCCAGTAGATCGCGAGCAGCTCGGTCATCTCGTCCGGCCGCTGGATGATGCGGGCCAGCGTCTCGGCGACCAGCGCGCGGTGCGACGGCAGCCGTGCCATTTCTCGGGCGACGAGCAGCGGCGCGTGGCGCAGCTTCATCTCCTCGCGCGCGCGCACTGCGAGCTGAGCGACCTCGCGCGGTTCGACCTGTGCCACGAGAGCCTTGATCCGATCGGCGATCGCGACCCCGTCCTCGTAGAACTGGTCCTCCCACAACAGGCAGCTCATCAGCGTGCGCTGGAGCGCCTGCACCGGCGCGAGCTGTCGGGATGGCGCACCCTCGTGGGTGAAGGCGCGCAGGAACGTGTTGAGCCTGACCATGGTGGCCTCCTCTGGGTTGATGGATGTTGGATGGAATGGCCGGAGCACCGGCCGACACGCGCGATGCCGTGACATCACACGCGATGGCGACCACGCGCCGGGAAAGGGCGAATGCTGAGCTCCGCTCCACTCGCGTGGACCGGATAGTGCTCTGCCGCTGAGCTACCGGCGCATGGAACGCCGGATGGGAGTCGAACCCACGACCTCTCGATTAGCAATCGAAGTATCAGCACTCTTCACCACGGCGCGTGCCAGGGGGGCGGCGGGGAACGGTCGATGCTGTCGCTGCCCTTGTCGGGCGCTCGGTTTCAACGAAGTAACAGACATCTTCACCACCGCCGCGAAAGCGGGACCACGAGCCGGGAACAGGCGACGACTGAGACCCGGTCCCACTTTCGCGGACCGGACAGCGCTCTGACCTCTGAGCTACCGGCGTGCTGCCGGACGGGATTCGAACCCGCGACCTCTGGCGTGGCAAGCGAAGTAACAGTCGTCTTCACCACGGCTCGTGGATGTGTGGCCGTGCAACTCCGCTGTGTCGCCCCGCGTTCGCGCGGACGACGCCGATTGTTAGTTGCGACGGTGCGTTGCTCGGCTGCGAAATGCGGCCGGGCGGTTGTTGTGGCGTGCTGGGGAACGGGCGATCGCGGCAATACGACGATCGAAACGTAGGTTGGGCGTCAGCCTCACCGCAACCCGCGACTCACCCGTCTCGCTTGACGGATTCCACGGTACGATCGACCGAAGGCGGCTCATCGCCGCATTGGCGCGACGGATCCGCGATCTTCACCACCAGCAGCTCCCGGCCGCGAACGGCCGGGAAATCAAATAGCTTGTCTGCGGCGCTGATGGCGCCGCGTGTTGCGAGCTCCTAGGAAGCTCGCTCTGTCATCGGTGTCCGGCGCGAACGCCTCGTTCCCTCCGACAGGCCCCGCGCTCTTGGGCACGCGCATCACCTGCGCGAGCCCCGGGATCCGGGTCTCCCGTTCCGGCTGGTCGCCGGGACAATTGTGAGTTCGCCGTGCGAGCCGCTGACGTGAGGGCAACAAAAAACCCTCCGGAGCGGCTGGCTCGGGAGGGTCCGTGTGAACCGGACAATGGATCTTGCGTCAGGCAAGATCGCTCCCCCGAGCATGGCGTGCGCCATCCGACGGCCCGAAGCCGTTGGACGTGCAGATCATGTGTTCGTCACCGAAGGACATCGTTTCACTCATGTTCGTCGCGGGCGCAGTCATGCGCGAGGCCGGGGTAACTACGCTCGTTTGTTGTTGCTGTCAACGGCGCATTGCGAAGTATTTTGGTCGAACGTGACGTTGTTGATCTGAAACAACACTTTGGCGCGAGGCACGTTTATCCTCATGACCATTAGTCCGGCGAGCATGTGGTCATGAACCGACGGCAGATCCTGTTAGGAGCGAGTGGCGCGCTGACGGCGGCCGCGGTCGGCGCGGGTGCCTGGCGCTCCGCCACCGGCACGATGTCCGCATACGACGACTACAGCGCGCGGCTGCGCGCGCCGCTGTCGGCGGAGGTCGCCGACGTGATCCGCTACGCGACGCTGGCGGCCAACGGCCACAACACGCAGCCATGGCGCTTCGCCGTGGCGGCCGATGCGATCACGATCACGCCCGATCTGTCGCGACGCACGGCGGTGGTCGACCCCGACGATCATCATCTGTACGTCAGCCTCGGCTGTGCGGCGGCCAACCTCGCGATCGCGGCCGCTGCCAGCGGCCGTCCGGGCGAGGTGATCATCGATGGTCCGATGGTGCGCTACAGCTTCACCGGAGGGCGGCGTGACGACGTCGATCCGCTGCTGTCCGCCATCGTCCGCAGACAGTCGACGCGCGGTGACTATGACGGACGCGAGGTGCCGCCGCGCGATCTCTCGTCCCTGCAGGTCGCGTCAGCGGTGGCCGGTGTCGATCTCGCCATCATCACGGCGCCCGCCGCGATCGCTGCAATCCGCGATCTCGTCATTGCCGGCAACAGCGCACAGATGCGCGACGCCGCGTTCATGCGCGAGCTGAAGGACTGGATCCGCTTCAATCCGCGCAGTGCGATGGCGAGTGGCGACGGCTTGTTTGCTGGAGCCAGCGGCAATCCATCATTGCCGACGGCGCTGGGCGGCATCGCGTTCGACCGCCTGTTCGACGCATCTGCCGAGAACGACAAATATGCGAGCCGGATCGCGTCCTCGGCGGGGATCGCCGTGTTCGCGGCCGAGCAGGCCGATGCCGCGCACTGGATCAGGGTCGGGCAGGCCGCTCAGCGCTTCGCGCTCGAAGCAACGCGGCTCGGGCTCAAGCTTGCCTTCATCAACCAGCCGGTCGAAGTGGCTGCGTTGCGGCCCGAGCTGGCGCGTCTGATCGGGACGACGCGGCGGCCGGATCTCGTGCTGCGTTTCGGCTATGGGCCTGCGCTGCCGTTTTCGCCGCGGCGTC
This sequence comes from Bradyrhizobium sp. SZCCHNS2022, assembly GCF_032377575.1. Taxonomy (NCBI): domain Bacteria; kingdom Pseudomonadati; phylum Pseudomonadota; class Alphaproteobacteria; order Hyphomicrobiales; family Nitrobacteraceae; genus Bradyrhizobium; species Bradyrhizobium sp. SZCCHNS2022. The sequence goes on from NZ_JAUHHZ010000001.1 coordinate 1,894,316, forward strand.
CGATCGGCAGTGTGCTGAGTTCCTGAGTCGTTCCTGTCAATCTTGACGGAATCCCGACTCGGTGCATTGCTTCGGGACATGTTCGAGAACACCCGATTGGCACGCATGAGCGACGGGCATTATTGCCTGGTGCGGGACCTTGGCCTGGTCAAGGGCGGCAAGGGCATGCGTCATCACGAGGTGGTCGTCGATTTCAGCGCACGTGGCCTGAAGGTGCTGGCAAAGCAGGGGGCCTCATCGCTGATGCGCCGCGTCGCGGCGAAGCTCGCCCAGCACGAGGCCACGGCCAAGCTGCCGGCGCTGCTGCGTGTGCGCCTGCGCGAGCCGCAATAGCTTCACCGCCTGCGAGGCGTCGCAATCGGTCGCGTCGGCTCGTAGGGACTGTCCGGATTCACATCGAGCTCGACTTCGGCGACGCAATGTTGCGGATGGCGATGGCTGCGCCCGGAATGCCAGCGCCCCTCGCGCAGCTCGACCTCGCTCATCTCGGCGATGTCGAAACACTTCCACTGTCCGCCTCGCGGCAGGCCGCGGCTCGCGCCGCCGGCGAACTGAAATGCGAGCACGCGCTCACGTCCCGCAGTATGACCGAGGATGATCGGGCACAGCGCACGGGCAAATCCACCATACATGCACAACACCTGTCGTCGTTCGTGCATCGCCTGCATGATCAACTGGTAGGTCTGACTGGGCATGCTGACCTTCTGCACGTTGCAGCCACCTAAGGCCCCGGACACGCGGCCGGTTCCTCACGGCATCTTGCAGCGGCTCGGGATGGACTTAGATTGAGGCCCAACCGCAACGCGCGAGCAAGCCCTGATGTCCGACCTCTCCAGCTTCCCGATCACCACGCGCTGGCCGGCGCGGCATCCCGACCGCATCCAGCTCTACTCGCTGCCGACGCCCAACGGCGTGAAGGTCTCGATCATGCTGGAGGAGACCGGGCTGGCTTACGAGCCGCACACGATCAATTTCGGCACGGACGACCAGAAGACGCCGGAGTTTCTGTCGCTCAATCCGAACGGCAAGATCCCGGCGATCGTCGATCCAGATGGGCCCGGCGGCAAGCCGCTCGGCCTGTTCGAGTCCGGCGCGATCCTGCAATATCTGGCCGAGAAGACCGGGAAATTCCTCCCCACGGATCCGGCGCGGCGCTGGCAGACCATCCAATGGCTGCACTTCCAGATGGGCGGCATCGGGCCGATGTTCGGCCAGCTCGGCTTCTTCCACAAATTCGCCGGCCGTGAGTACGAAGACAAGCGGCCGCTGCAGCGCTACGTCGCCGAGAGCAGGCGGCTGCTCTCGGTGCTCGAGGCGCGGCTCGACGGCCGGCAGTGGATCATGGAGGACGACTACACCATCGCCGACATCGCCACGCTCGGTTGGGTCCGCAATCTGATCGGCTTCTATGGCGCGCGCGAGCTGGTCGCCTTCGATGAACTGAAGCAGGTCCCGGCCTGGCTCGAACGTGGCCTGGCGCGGCCGGCGGTGCAGCGCGGGCTGGAGATCCCCAAACGGCCGTGATCGTCAGCGAGGCCGATTTCCAGCGCTGTCTCGACGAGGTGCTGTCGGCCCCCGCCGTGACAGGCGACGGCGTGCTCGGCCCGGACAGCGTGATGTGGCGCGTGCATCGCGAGGCGGCGTTGTTTCTCGGAGCGGGACGCGCGCTGCTGCTGCAGCTCGCCCATCCCTGGGTCGCGGCCGGCATTGCCGAGCAGTCGAAGGTGTTCGCCGATCCGCTCGGCCGTTTCCATCGCACCTTCGGCATCGTCTACACCATGGTGTTCGGCACGCGTGACCAGGCGATCGCGGTGGCGCGTCGGCTGTACCGGCGTCACGCCGCGGTCGACGGCGTGATGACGGAGACGGCCGGGCCGTTCGCGGCGGGCTCGCGCTATCGCGCCAACGATGTCGACGCGCTGCGCTGGGTGCACGCCACGCTGGTCGAGACGGCCATGATGTCCTACGGCCTGCTGTGTCCGCCGCTCAGCGCGGACGAGCGCGAGCAATATTGGCGCGACGCCATGCGCTTCGCCGGCCTGTTCGGCATTCCACGCGACGAGCTGCCGCCGGACTGGGCGTCCTTCAAGGCCTACACGGCCGCGATGATGGAATCGGAGACGTTAACGGTCAGCGCGGCCGCGCGCGACATCGCCCAGCGCATCTTCTCGGGCGAGGCGACCTCGATCGGGCCGCCGCGCTGGTTCACCGCACTGACCGCGGAGATGCTGCCGGAGCGGCTGCGGCTGGCATTCGCGCTGCCATATGATGAGCGCGACCGCCGCAGTGCCGCGCGTGCCCGGATCTGGCTGCCGCGCGTCTATGGATTGCTGCCGGTGCGATTGCGCACGGTCGGCCCCTATCAGGAGGCGATGGCGCGCATCAGCGGACAGGCCTGTCCGCCATTCACCCGGCTGCTCAACCGCGCCTGGATCGGCCAGCCGTTGATGCCGGCCGCGGAGGCTGGCGGCCGCCGGGCGCCGCGCCCCGCTCACTGAGGGCGTCGTCGCAGGTTGTGATCGGGTTCATACAGCGGACGTGTCGCGTGCGGTAATCTGCGCTGCCGACGGTCGCCTGTCGATGCTGGACGCGCTTCTCTTGACGGCCCGGCGGGCAGCACGCGGAGGAAGCCATGAACGCGCTCACGCTCCTGATCATTCGCCATGCCGAAAAGCCGGACGGTGACACCACGGGCCCTGGCCTGACCCACACAGGCAAGCCGGATTCGAAGTCGCTCGTGATTTTCGGCTGGGAACGGGCAGGGGCATGGACGGCGCTGTTCGGCAGCGGATTGGGCGGCACGACCTATCCGACGCCGCAGGCGATCTACGCCGCCGATCCCGATAGCACCAGGGATGGCTCCGATCCGAGCCGGCGACCCTATGAGACGGTGCTTGAACTGGCCGCCCGATTAGGGCTCGCCAAACCGGATATGTCGTTCACAAAGGGGCAGGAGGCGGCGCTGGTTGACGCCTTGCTGCCGCTGTCGGGCGTCTTCCTGGTCGCGTGGGAGCACAAGGCGATCATCTCCGACATCCTGCCGCGGCTGCCAGTCAGCAACGCCGACCAGTTGCCGACCCATTGGCCGGGCAAGCGCTTCGATGTGGTGCTAAAGTTCGATCGCGGCGCCGACGGAACCGAATTCGAGTTCACCGAACTCTATCCCTGCCTGATGCCGGGTGATTCCGATAAGCCACTGAAGAGCGATCCGAAGGACGAGTGAACTACTGACCGCGCGGCTCGCCTGGGAAATATCCCCAGGTCAGCAGGACGACGCGATATTACGGCCGAGGATCAGCCCGTCGAGGCGCAGGCGATCGACCGTGCTCACCGCATCGGTCAGGACAAGAAGGTCTTCGTCTATCGGCTGGTGACCGCCGGCACGATCGAGGAGAAGATCGGAGAGCTGAAGCTGCGCAAGCAGGCGATCGCCGACCGGTTGTTCGACAACCAAGGCAATATCGGCAAGGCGCTCACCGAGGACGATATTGCTGCGTTGCTATCTTGATCTCGCGTCCGTCGCTGCGGCGCGCGTGGCATGCGTTATTGCGGGTGCAATCACGCCACCGCAACGCGCTCGCGGTCGCGTGTCTCTTCGACCCAGGCGTGGGCGGCGAACCATTCATGGTAGGTGCGGCAGTGGGGGCAGTAGGCGCGGGAGAAGAACACGGGCATGCGCTGAAAGCGCTCGGCATCCATTTCCATCCCTGTCTCGATGCTGCGGCCGGTCTGCGGACAACGGACCATGATCTTGCCCATTCGCGGTCTCCTGTTCGTGGGCCAGATACGCCGGGGATGCGAAGAAAATGTAATGCTCAGCCGACACTTTCGTGGCAAAGCTCGGAGTGAATTCCGACTGCGGAACGGACCGCGGCTGCCGCATCAAAAGCGAGTGAATCGCACTGCAAAATGCGGGGCCGATTGTCGCAACATGAGACAAGCGCCGTGGTCGGACACGATTGGTTGAGGACGCGTGGCATGAGCATCACGATCTACGGAATCAAGAACTGCGACACGATGAAGAAGGCGCGTGCCTGGCTCGACGATCACGGCGTGGCCTACGACTTCCACGACTACAAGACCGCAGGCATCGACAAGGCCAGGCTCGAATCATGGAGCGAGGAGGTCGGCTGGGAGCTGCTGCTCAATCGCGCCGGCACCACGTTCAAGAAATTGCCGGAGGCCGACAAGGAAGGCCTGACCAGGAGCAAGGCGATCGCGCTGATGCTGGCGCAGCCGTCGATGATCAAGCGGCCGGTTCTGGACCTTGGCGGCAAGCGGGTGGTGGGCTTCAAGCCTGACCTCTACGCCAAGGAGGTGAGGACAGCGAAGTAGCAGCGCAGCAGCGGCGAGCAACTTTCGGCTGCGCCGACGAACGGCCGTCGGCGTGCCCGCAGGCTCCCGCCCGGTCCATTCGACGGCGCGATGCCCGGTTCTATGTACGCGGGAATTACAGATCCCGCGCAACGCAAGGTCAATCGGCCGGCTTGCGACGCCGTTGCCCAGCTTTCCGCCTTGCCTAACTCCCTCGGTTGACGGCATATTCCGGCGCGAAGCGGCCGCGGGTGGCGACGGGAATCGTCCAGCCATCCGGCAGAGCCGCCTTACAGGAAGAGAAGCGAGGGCCAGGCGCGCGACGCGCCGGCGCGGGGGGAATCTGTTTGGCTGACGAGTTCATTCTCGAGACCCACGGATTGACGAAGGAGTTCGCGGGGTTCTTTGCCGTTCGCGATGTTTCGCTCAAAATTCGCCGGGGCACCATTCACGCGCTGATCGGCCCGAACGGGGCCGGCAAGACGACGTGCTTCAACCTGCTGACCAAGTTCCTGCGGCCCTCCGCCGGCACGATTCTCTATAAGGGGCAGGACATTACAGCCGTGGCGCCGGCCGACGTGGCGCGCCTCGGCCTGGTTCGTTCGTTCCAGATCTCGGCGGTGTTTCCGCACATGACCGCGCTGGAGAACGTTCGCGTCGCCCTGCAGCGGCAGCATGGCTCGTCATTCGACTTCTGGCGCTCCAAGAGCGTGCTGAACCGATTCAACGGTCGGGCGCTGGAGCTGCTCAACGACGTCGGCCTCAGCGAGTTCGCCAATATTCCGGCAGTCGAAATGCCCTATGGGCGCAAGCGCGCGCTGGAGATTGCGACGACCTTGGCGCTCGATCCGGAGATGATGCTGCTGGACGAGCCGATGGCCGGCATGGGCCACGAGGACATCGACAAGATCGCGGCCCTGATCAAGCGGATCTCGGCCAAGTACACGATCCTGATGGTCGAACATAATCTCAGCGTCGTCGCCAACCTCTCCGACACCATTACCGTGCTGACGCGCGGGCAGGTGCTGACGGAAGGTCCATATTCGGAGCTCTCCAAGGACGAGCGCGTCAAGGAAGCCTATCTGGGAGCCGGACATGCCTGAGGTGATGACGGCCACGACCCCAGGACAGGCGGCTGCCACCAGCACCATTCTCGACGTCAAGAATCTCGAGAGCTGGTACGGCGAATCCCACATTCTCCACGGCATGAACTTCAACGTGAATGCCGGCGAGGTGGTCACCCTGCTCGGGCGCAACGGCGCCGGCAAGACCACGACCCTGAAGTCGATCATGGGGATCATCGGCAAACGCACCGGCTCGGTTCAGTTCAACGGCCAGCAGCTGATCCGCATGACCTCCGACCGGATCGCGCGGCTCGGCATCGCACTATGCCCGGAGGAGCGCGGCATCTTCGCAAGCCTCGACGTGCGCGAGAACCTGCTGCTGCCGCCGGTGGTGCGGCCGGGCGGGCTGACGCTCGACCAGATCTTCGAGCTGTTTCCGAACCTGAAGGAGCGCTTGAAGAGCCAGGGCACCAAGCTGTCCGGCGGTGAACAGCAGATGCTGGCGATCGCGCGCATCCTGCGCACCGGCGCCAGCTTCCTGATGCTGGACGAGCCGACCGAAGGCCTCGCGCCGGTCATCATCCAGCAGATCGGACACACCATCGCGCGGCTGAAGAAGGAGGGCTTCACGATCCTCCTGGTCGAGCAGAACTTCCGCTTCGCCTCGACGGTCGCGGACCGTTACTACGTCGTCGAGCACGGCAAGGTCATCGACGGATTCGCCAATGCCGATCTGTCCGCCAACATGGACAAGTTGCATACTTATCTCGGCGTTTGACAGGCGCCGCGACTGTTTCTTGGGAATTTTGGAAAGTTGGAAATGCAGAGCAGAATCATCGCGTCCTTGCTGCTGGGTACGGCGCTCACTCTCGCGGCCGGCGGCATCGCCTCGGCCGGAGACAAGACCGTCAAGATCGGCGCGCTGTCCGATCAGTCCGGTCTGTACTCGGACCTCGGCGGCCCCGGCTCGACCCTCGCGGCGCAGATGGCGATCGAGGATTCCGGCCTCACCGCCAAGGGCTGGAAGATCGATGTGATCTCCGGTGATCACCAGAACAAGCCCGACATCGGCACCTCGATCGCGCGGCAGTGGTTCGACGTGGAGAAGGTCGACGTCGTCGTCGACGTGCCCAACTCCGGCGTGGCGCTGGCGGTGAACAACGTCGTCAAGGAGAAGAACGGCGTCTATATCAATTCGGGCGCGGCCACGTCCGACCTCACCAATGCGCAATGCTCGCCGAACACGGTGCACTGGACCTACGATACCTACATGCTCGCGCACACCACCGGCCAGGCGCTGGTCAAGGCGGGCGGCACGAGCTGGTTCTTCCTGACGGCGGACTATGCCTTCGGCGCGGCGCTGGAGCGCGATACGACGGCGGTGGTGACTGCCAATGGCGGCAAGGTGATCGGCGGCGTCAAGCATCCGCTCAACACCTCCGACTTCTCGTCCTTCCTGCTGCAGGCGCAGTCGTCGAACGCCAAGGTCATCGGTCTTGCCAATGCCGGCGGCGACACCACCAATTCGATCAAGCAGGCGGCCGAGTTCGGCCTCACCAAGGGCGGCCAGAAGCTCGCGGCGCTGCTCTTGTTCCTCACCGACGTCAAGTCGATCGGGCTCGACATCGCGCAAGGCCTCAACTTCACCGAGACCTTCTACTGGGACATGAACGATCAGACCCGCGCGTTCTCCGATCGCTTCGCCAAGCGGATGAAGAACGGCGCGCCGCCGACGATGGTGCAGGCCGGCGTCTATGCAGGCCTGTCGCATTACTTCAAGGCGCTGGACGCGCTCGGCGAGAATCCGCATGACGGCATCAAGATCGTCGACAAGATGAAGTCGATGCCGACCGAGGATGCGCTGTTCGGCAAGGGCGAGATCCAGCCCAACGGCCGCACCATCCACACCGCCTATCTGTTCGAGGTGAAGAAGCCCTCGGAGTCCAAGGGCCCGTGGGATCTCTACAAGCTGGTCGGCTCGGTGCCGGGCGACCAGGCCTTCACGCCGCTCGACAAGAGCGCGTGCGCCTTGTTGAAGAAGTGAACCGCTGCGGTCTCGGCGGCTGACCCCGCCGGCACCGCTGTCTTTAGGAAACGCCGAGAGAAAATAGAACAAGACGATGCAGGCCCTCTACGCACAGCTTCTGGTTGGACTGATCAACGGCTCGTTCTACGCGCTGCTCAGTCTCGGGCTTGCCGTCATCTTCGGCATGCTCAACATCATCAACTTCGCCCATGGCGCGCTCTATATGATGGGCGCGTTCTGCGCCTATTTCCTGCTGAACCTCGGCGGCATCGGCTATTGGTGGGCGCTGCTGCTGGCGCCGATCATCGTCGGCATCTTCGGCATGGTCCTCGAGCGCACCATGCTGCAATGGCTGGCCGGGCTCGATCATCTCTACGGCCTGCTGCTGACCTTCGGTCTGGCGCTGATCATCCAGGGCGTGTTCCAGAACTTCTTCGGCTCGTCCGGCCTGCCTTATGCGATTCCCGAACAGCTCCGCGGCGGCATGAATCTCGGGTTCATGTATCTGCCGGTCTATCGCGGCTGGGTCGTCATCTTCTCCCTTGTCGTGTGTCTGGCGACCTGGTTCCTGATCGAGCGGACCCGGCTCGGGGCCTATCTGCGCGCCGCCACGGAGAACCCGACATTGGTGCGGGCGTTCGGCATCAACGTGCCGCGCATGATCACGCTCACCTACGGTCTCGGTGTCGGGCTTGCCGCACTCGCGGGCGTGCTGTCGGCGCCGATCAACCAGGTCCGTCCGCTGATGGGCGAGAACATGATCATCGTCGTGTTCGCGGTGGTGGTGATCGGCGGCATGGGCTCGATCATGGGCTCCATCATCACCGGCTTTGCTCTCGGCGTGATCGAGGGACTGACCAAATATTTCTATCCCGAGGCTTCCAACACCGTGGTCTTCGTTCTGATGGTCCTGGTGCTGCTGGTGAAGCCGACGGGTCTGACCGGACGGGCGGCCTGACATGACATCGATCACCGACGCGACCCTGCCGATCACCCCGCGCGCGATGCGCGACGAGATGATCGTGTTCGTCATCATGGCGGCGCTGCTTGCCATCGTGCCCTGGACGGGGCTCTACCCGTTCTTCGTCATGCAGGCGCTGTGCTTCGCACTGCTCGCCTGCGCCTTCAACCTGCTGATCGGCTATGGCGGCCTGCTGTCGTTCGGTCACGCGATGTTCCTCGGCACCGCCGGCTATTGCAGCGCGCACGCACTCAAGGTCTGGGGCCTGCCGCCGGAGCTCGGCATCCTGGTCGGCGTGGCCGGATCATTCGTCCTCTCGGTCGTCGCGGGATACATCTCGATCCGCCGCCAGGGCATCTATTTCGCGATGATCACTTTGGCGCTGTCGCAGCTGCTGTACTTCATCTATCTGCAGGTGCCTTTCACCCATGGTGAGGACGGCATCCAGGGCATTCCTCAGGGCCGGATGTTCGGCATCCTGGATCTGTCCAAGCCGACGGTGCTCTATTACGTCGTGCTGGTGGGTTTCCTGGGCGGCTTCCTGCTGATCTTTCGCACCATCAACTCGCCGTTCGGCGAGGTGCTGAAGTCGATCCGTGAGAACGAGCAGCGTGCGATCTCGCTTGGCTACAAGACCGACCAGTACAAGTTGCTCGCCTTCATCCTGTCGGGGACGCTGGCCGGGCTGGCCGGCGCGTTGAAGGTGTTCGTTGCACAGAACGCCTCGCTGACCGACGTCGAAGTGGCGATGTCGGGTCAGATCGTGCTTATGACCCTGGTCGGCGGCCTCGGAACCGTGTTCGGCCCCGTCGTCGGCGCGTTCGTGATCGTGGGTATGGAGCAATATCTGGCCGGCTTCGGTCAGTGGGTGAAGGTCATCCAGGGCGGCATCTTCGTCGCCTGTGTGCTGACCTTCCGCCGCGGCGTGATCGGGGAACTCGCCCATCTGTTCAAGCGTTCCCTCTAAGTCATTGATTTGCTGGAAATTCCTGCGAGATGGCAGAAAGCGGTGGATGATCCGGCCGCCGCTTCTGCTGCGGCGAGATCCGGGATATGACAGTTCTGTGACGGGCCGGCCCTGGCCCGTTCCAGAATCGATGGACCTCGTCCCATGTTGCACTGGTTTCGCGCCGTCCTCCCGCGGGAGGAGCGGTTTTTCGATTTGTTCACCCGCCACAACAAGGTGGTGATCCAGGGCGCGCATGCGCTGCAGGACATGCTGCAGGGCGGCGACGACATTCTCGTTCATTGCCAGCGCGTCAGCCAATTCGAGAACGAGGCCGACAACATCACCCGCGAGGTGCTGACCGCCGTCCGCCGCACCTTCATCACCCCGTTCGACCGCGGCGACATCAAGAACCTGATCACCTCGATGGACGACGCCATCGACCAGATGCAGCAGACGGCCAAGGCCGTGGTGCTGTTCGAGGTGAAGGAGTTCGAGCCGACCATGCGCGAGATGGGCACTTTGCTGGTCGAATGCGCCAATCTGATCGGCAAGGCGCTGCCGCTGCTGCAGGCGATCGGCCAGAACGTGCCGATGATCACCGCGATCACCGAGGAGATGACCAAGCTCGAGGGGCGCGTCGACGATCTCCACGACATCGGCCTGAAGGAGCTGTTCCTCAAGCACCGCAACGCCAACACCATGGACTTCATCGTCGGCGCCGAAATCTACGACCATCTGGAGAAGGTCGCGGACCGCTTCGACGACGTCGCCAACGAGATCAATTCGATCATGATCGAACAGGTCTAGGGGCGCGCGCCGTGGATGCTCATCTCGGCCTTCCGATCCTGGTCGGCCTCATCGGCGTCGCACTCGCCTTCGATTTTCTGAACGGCCTGCACGACGCCGCCAACTCGATCGCGACCATCGTCTCGACCCGGGTGCTCAGGCCGCAATATGCGGTGTTCTGGGCCGCATTCTTCAACTTCGTTGCCTTCACGGTGTTCGGCCTGCACGTTGCGCAGACCATCGGCACCGGCATCATCGATCCCGCGATCGTCGACGCACAGGTGATCTTTGCCGCGCTGGTCGGCGCCATCGTCTGGAACCTCGTCACCTGGGCCGCCGGCATTCCCTCGTCGAGCTCGCACGCGCTGATCGGCGGGCTGGTCGGGGCAGGGATCGCCAAGGCCGGCATCTCGGCCGCCGTCTGGAGCGGATTGTCGAAGACGATCCTCGCCATCGTGCTGTCGCCCCTCGTCGGACTGCTGCTGGCGATGATCCTGGTGGCGATCGTGTCCTGGGCCTCGGTGCGATCGACGCCGTTCGCCGTCGACCGCGCCTTCCGCATCCTGCAATTCGCCTCCGCCTCGCTGTACTCGCTCGGCCATGGCGGCAATGACGCGCAGAAGACCATGGGCATCATCGCGGTGCTGCTGTACTCGCAGGGCCATCTCGGCGAGCAGTTCACGGTGCCGTTCTGGGTGGTGTTGTCGTGCCAGGCGGCGATGGCGTTGGGCACCCTGATGGGCGGCTGGCGGATCGTCCGCACCATGGGCCTGCGCATCACCAAGCTGAACCCGATGCAGGGCTTCTGCGCCGAGACCGGCGGTGCGATCACCTTGTTCCTGGCCACTTTCCTCGGCGTGCCCGTCTCGACCACCCACACCATCACCGGCGCCATCGTCGGCGTGGGCGCCGCCCGCCGCGCCTCGGCGGTGCGCTGGAACGTCGCCGGATCGATCGTCTACGCCTGGATCTTCACGATCCCGGCCTCCGCGATCGTCTCGGCGCTGACCTTCTGGCTGGTGTCGGTGCTCCGGCACTGATCCGGGGCGGGCAGGGGATGAACTCCCCGGTTGGAGTTGCGGTGCAAAACGCCTATATGGAGGGCGCGCGGCGGCCGTGAGCCCGCGCGTCTCCCGACACATCGCCCGTTCTCTGGCCCGAAACGACGCCTGCCGCCTCATGTCCGACACCACCGTCACGACCGAACAGCCCGCCCGCACCGCCTTGTCCGACGAGGTCGCGCGCCGGCGCACCTTTGCCATCATCTCGCATCCGGACGCCGGCAAGACCACGCTGACGGAGAAACTGCTGCTGTTCGGCGGCGCCATCAACCTCGCCGGCCAGGTCAAGGCCAAGGGCGAGCGCCGCAACACCCGTTCGGACTGGATGAAGATCGAGCGCGAGCGCGGCATCTCGGTCGTGACCTCGGTGATGACCTTCGAGTTCGAAGGCCTCGTCTTCAACCTGCTGGACACGCCGGGCCACGAGGACTTCAGCGAGGACACCTACCGTACGCTGACCGCGGTCGACTCCGCCGTCATGGTGATCGACGCCGCCAAGGGCATCGAGGCGCGGACGCGAAAGCTGTTCGAGGTCTGCCGCCTGCGCGACATCCCGATCATCACCTTCATCAACAAGATGGACCGCGAGAGCCGCGACACGTTCGATCTCTTGGACGAGATCGAGAAGACACTGGCGCTCGACACCACGCCGATGACCTGGCCGGTCGGCCGCGGCCGCGACTTCATCGGCACCTATGATGTTCGCGACGGCGGCGTGCGCCTGCTCGAAGGCGGCGGCGCCAAGACCGGCGCGGCGCAGCAGATCGCAATTTCCGAACTCGGCAAGCTCAACGCCAATCTCGACATCGGCCAGATCACCGACGAGCTGGAGCTGGTCAAGGAAGCCTGCAAGCCGTTCGACCTCGACGCCTTCCGCGAGGGCCATCTCACCCCCGTCTATTTCGGCAGCGCGCTGCGCAATTTCGGCGTCGGCGATCTGCTCGAAGGCCTCGGCCGCTATGCGCCGTCGCCGCGCGCGCAGGAGTCGAACCTGCGCAAGGTCGACGCCGCCGAGCCGCGCATGAGCGCCTTCGTGTTCAAGATCCAGGCGAACATGGACCCGAACCATCGCGACCGCATCGCCTTCGCGCGTCTGTGCTCGGGCAAGCTCAACCGCGGCATGAAGGCGAAGCTGGTGCGCACCGGCAAGACCATGCCGCTGTCGAGCCCGCAATTCTTCTTCGCCCAGGACCGCTCGGTCGCGGACGAAGCCTTTGCCGGCGACGTCGTCGGCATTCCCAATCACGGCTCGCTTCGCATCGGCGACACGCTGACCGAGGGCGAGGATCTCACCTTCGTCGGCGTGCCGAGCTTCGCCCCGGAAATCGTCCGCCGCGTCCGGCTCACGGACGCGATGAAGGCGAAGAAGCTGAAGGAAGCCTTGCAGCAGATGTCGGAGGAGGGCGTCGTGCAGGTGTTCCGCCCGCGCGACGGCGCGCCGGCGCTGGTCGGCGTCGTCGGTCCGCTGCAGCTTGACGTGCTCAAGGCGCGGCTCGATGCGGAATACTCGCTCCCCGTCGAGTTCGAGATTTCCGAGTTCTCGCTGGCGCGCTGGATCTCCTGCGACGACAAGAAGAAGCTGGAAGCGTTCATCGCCTCCAACAATTCCGGCGTCGCCGACGACGTCGATGGCGATCCGGTGTTCCTGGCCAAGAACGAGTTCTATCTCGGCTACACCAAGGAGCGCGCCGAGGGCATCGTGTTCTCCAACGTCAAGGACGTGAAGAAGAAGGCGTAGCCGCCCGACACTCCGTCGTCATTCCGGGGCATCGCGCAGCGATGAACCCGGAATCCATTCACCCTCTCGCCCTGTCGCCCGATGGATTCCGGGTTCGCCCTGCGGGCGCCCCGGAATGACGGTGCGGAGAGATCATCCTAAAGCTCGATGATCCCGCGCCGTGCCGCATGCGCCACCGCATCGGTCCGGCCCGTGGCATCGAGCTTGTCGAGCAGCGAGCCGACGTGGAATTTTGCGGTGTGCACGGAGATGCCGAGGCTGCGCGCGATCTCCTTGTTCGAGCAGCCCTCGGCCATCAGCGCCAGCACGTCGCGCTCGCGCGCGGTGAGCTGAAACGCGTCGCTTGCGGCACCGTCAGGCGCCGGGCGGTCGCCTGCGTCCCCGCTGTTGCGCGTGACCTCCACCTCGGCGTTTTCGCCCGATGCGACCAGCCGCAGTCCGGCGACGCCGCCGAGCAGCGCCGCCAGCCGGTCGGCCAGCTCGGCATCGTCGACCCTGATGGCGATCGTGATCGGCGCGGGTTCGTCCGCGCTCACGCGGGTCGCTCGCCGATGGTCAGCGCCACCTGCAACGGCTCGCCACTGCGCAGCGCCGCCACCTCGACCACGGCGCCGACGCTATCCGGGCCGAGTTCGCGCATCAGCGCGCGCATGCCTCTGAATGGCTGGTTGTTGAGTGCGGTGATGATATCGCCCTGGCGCAGTCCGGCGACGGCGGCCGGACCCGTCTTGTCGACGCTCATCACCATTGCGCCCAAGCCGTCATCGAGCCTGACCGGCTGCAGCCCGGCGCCGAGATAGCCGCGCGCGATACGGCCGTGGGTCTCGAGCTTGCCGGCCACCCGGGCGATGGTCGCGGCGGGAATGACGAGCGTGCGGCGCGGCCCGCGTACGGCCATCCCGATCGCGCGTCCCTGCGCGTCGAGCACGAGCCCGCCTTCGGAGCTGTGGCGCAAGCGGGTGTCGAGTTCGACCCTCGCCTCGATGTCGCCGCCGCGCAGGCTGCGCCAGGGGCCGGCGGATTTCGACACGAGCGCGAGTGCCGCGACCGGCGTGCCCTGGTCGGCGGCCGTGATGACGGCGAGCGACCCGAGCGGCGGGACGTCGTTTGTGAGCAGCGCAGCCGACGCGTCCTGACCGTCGAAGCGAAGCAGGGCGATGTCGGTGGTGTGATCGCGCCCGGCGATGGTTGCAGCGCGCGTCGTACCGTCAGCGAATGCGAGTGACACCTCGCCTTCGTCGGCCAGCGCCTCGTCGGCCGTGATCACGAGGCCGGGCTTCCAGATGAAGCCGGAGGCTCGCGAGCGGTGCGAATGGACCGAGACGAGCGACGGCGCAGCAGCGGCGGCCGCTGTGGAGAGCGCTGACGACAGCGCGGACAGGGCAGAGAGATCGGACATCGATGGCTCCATTGGTTGAAGCCAATGTGGAGCCTCGGACGGCGTTTCGGAACTCCCCGGATGGGCAGGCCATCGCGAGCCCGGCTACGACACCTCAAATCGTCGTTCGCGCCTTTGGCAGCGGAAATGCGAGATCGCCATGCTTCGATGTCTTCAAGCCCAATCCGACCAGCGCCTCGGCGAAGCGCACCGCGGCGGCGACGCCGTCAATGACGGGAATGCCGAGCTCGGTCGACAGATCGTGCGCGAGATCGGCCATTCCGGCGCAGCCGAGCACGATGGCGCCGATGCCATCCTCGCGCAGCGCTGCCCGGCACTCGCCGAGCAGCGTGCCGCGCACATTCGCTTCCGGCTTGTCGAGATCGAGCACGGCGACGTCGACCGCGCGCACCTTGCGGCAGTGATGCTCCATGCCGTAATTGCGCACGAGATGCTCGGCGATCACCTTGGTGCGCGACAACGTCGTGACGATGCTGAAATGGGTGGCGACGAAGCTCGCTGCGTGCATCGCCGCTTCCGCGATGCCGAGCACCGGCACCGCCGACAATTCGCGTGCGGCGAGCAGGCCGGGATCGCCGAAGCAGGCGATCACATGGGCGTGGCAACCTTCTGCGTCGCCGGCCTCGACCTCCTTGAGCATGCCGACGGCCGCGATGGCCTCGTCATAGTGGCCCTCGATCGAGGCGGCGCCGAACCGCGCGGTGCGGCCGACGATCCGCGTGGACGGGCTGGCGCTGGCCTGCGCCGCCTGCGCGATCAGATCGGTCATCGTCGCGGTCATGTTCGGGTTGATGACGTTGATCACGGTCTCGCCGGGGCGGCTCATCGTTGCGTCCGTTGTTGTTGTCGTGTCCTGCCGTGTTCTAGCCGAGTTCCGCGGGCATGGTCGAGGGCCGTTCGCGACGCGGAACGCGCAGACGTGAACGGGATTGAGCTTGCGGATGTCGTGGTCGCGCCCAGCTTTGCGTTCGTCCCTTTCTCGAGAGACTCCATGCTGCGTATCGTCATGCTCGTCCTGCTGATGGTGGCCGCTCCGGTCACCGCCGACGCGCGCCGCCGCCAGATCAACCCCGTGCCGTTCGCGCACACGCCGTGCAGCGTGCTCGACGAGCGGCCGTGCACGCCGTCGTTCTGCAGCGTCTACGGGCCCTGGCCGTGCATCCCCGAGATGAACTATCCCTATGGCCAGAACCTGCAGCTGACCATCGAGACCCGGCCCGCCACGGACCAACTGGCCAAGTATCAGAAGCCGGACCACGATCTCGACACGATCGCTGATCTGTTCGGCGCACTTCGCTCCTGCTGGACGCCGCCGGCAGAGGACGACGCCCGCGCAGGGATGCAGATGACGGTGCGCTTCAGCTTCAAACGGACCGGCGACATGGTCGCCCCGCCGCGCGTGACCTTCGCGAGCCCGAGCGCCCCGGCCGACACCCGGGCGATCTACCTGAAGGCGATCAATGCCTCGCTGGAGGCCTGCCTGCCGCTGAAGTTCACGTCGGGCCTCGGCGGCGCCCTGGCCGGCCGGCCAATCGCGATCCGCTATGTCGACAATCGCGATCTGAACAAGACGTCCGAGCAGCGATAGCCGTCGGTCGGCGGCAGGTTGGCACAAGGCCACGTTGCGACGCTGCCCCCGAAAATGATACCCAGTTCCCACAGGTTGCGTGCACAGGAGAGGGACGCCGTGGGACTTCTGGTGATGGTGGTGGGGCTGGTGCTGTTTCTCGGCGCCCACGTGTTCACGACCCGGCGCGAGGCGCGGGCGCAGGTCATCGCGAAGCTGGGCGAGGCGCCCTACAAGCTCGCCTACACGGTCGTTGCGCTCGCCGGTCTCGTGCTGATCGTCTGGGGCTTCGCGCAGTACCGCAACAACGGCGGCTGGATCCAAGTGTGGACGCCGCCGAAGGCGCTCAAGCACATCAATCTCGCCTTGATGCTGCCGGCGGTCATCATGATCGTCGCCGCCTACATCCGCGGCCGCATCTACACGACGCTGAAACATCCGATGCTGGCCGGCGTGAAGCTGTGGGCGTTCGGCCATCTGCTCAGCAATGGCGACCTCGGCGGCATGATCCTGTTCGGCTCGATTTTGGCATGGGCGGTGTTCGATCGCATCTCGCTGAAGCGCCGCGCCGATGCTGGTGGGCCGCCGATCCCCGTCGGCGGCGTCGGCAACGACGTCATCGCGGTGGTGGTCGGCATCATCGTCTATGCTGCGCTGGCCTTCGCGTTCCATCCGGTCGTGCTCGGCATTCCCGTCATCGGCAATTAGCGGTTCTCGGCGGACGCTTTCTGCCGCACAATTCAGCGTCGCTCGAACATCGAGCGGCGCACATGACCGGAACAATTCGGCAACCGACAAGAATAATTCAGGGGAGGCGATCCGATGGAGTGGTCGCAACATGCCGCCATCAGACCGATGCGCTGGGAGCAGCGTTTCGGCGACCGCGTGGTGCCGCTGTTCGCGGAGCGTCCGGCGAGCATCTGGGCGATGGTCAGGGAGGCGGCGGCGCGCAATGGCGACGGCGAGGCGCTGGTTTGCGGCGACTGGCGCTTGAAGTGGCGAGACGTGGTGCCCCAATCGGGCCGGATCGCCGCGCTGTTGCGCGACAAGGGACTGCGACGCGGCGACCGGATCGCTCTCCTGCTCGGCAACCGCATCGAATTCGTGCTGTCGCTGTTCGCAGCGGCCCAACTCGGTCTCATCACCGTCCTGCTCTCGACCCGCCAGCAGAAGCCGGAAATCGCCTATGTGCTGAAGGATTGCGGCGCCAAGCTTCTGCTGCACGAGGCCTCGCTCGCCGAGCGGCTGCCGGACGCTGCCGACGTTCCTGATCTGCTGCATCGGATTGCCGTCGATGACGACATCGGCCGATCCGAGCTTGCACGGCTTGCTGACCGCGCGCCGCTCGCGGCGGAGGAGGACGTCGCCGAAGAGGACACCGCGATGATCCTCTACACCTCCGGTACCACCGGTCGGCCCAAAGGGGCGATGCTCGCGCATTGCAACATCGTCCACTCCTCGATGGTCTACGAAGACTGCCTCGGGTTGACGCCGGCCGACCGCTCGATCGCCGCGGTGCCGCTCGGTCACGTCACCGGCGTCGTCGCCAACGTCACCAGCATGGCGCGCTGCGCCGGCACCCTGATCATCATGCCGGAGTTCAAGGCCGGCGAGTATCTCAAGCTCGCCGCGCGCGAGCGCGTGACCTACACGGTCATGGTTCCCGCGATGTACAATCTCTGCCTGATGCAGTCCGATTTCGACAGCCATGATCTGTCGTCCTGGCGCATCGGCGGCTTCGGCGGCGCGCCGATGCCGGTTGCGACCATCGAGAAGCTGGCGGCGAAGATCCCCGGTCTGCGGCTGGTCAATGCCTATGGATCGACCGAGACCACCTCGCCCTCGACCCTGATGCCGCCGGCTCTGACCGCACGTCACATCGACAGCGTCGGCCTGCCGTGCCCGGGCGCCAGCATCCTTGTGATGGATGCGCAGGGGCGGGAGCTGCCGCGCGGCGAGATCGGGGAGATCTGGATCGGCGGCGGGCAGGTCATCAAGGGCTATTGGAACCGGCCCGAGGCCACCGCCGAGAGCTTCACCGCCGGCTACTGGCACTCCGGCGACCTCGGCTCGATCGATGCCGACGATTTCGTCCGGGTGTTCGACCGCCAGAAGGACATGATCAATCGCGGCGGGCTGAAGATCTACTCGGCCGAGGTCGAGTCGGTGCTCGCCGCCCATCCGGCCGTGGTCGAGAGCGCGATAGTTGCCCGGCCGTGCCCGGTGCTGGGCGAGCGGGTCCACGCCGTGGTCGTGACGCGCTCGCCGGTGAGCGCCGAGGCCCTGCGCAGCTGGTGTCGCGAGCGGCTGTCCGACTATAAGGTCCCGGAGACCCTGACCGTGACGGCGGACCCGTTGCCCCGCAACGCCAACGGCAAGGTGATGAAACGGCAGTTGCGCGAGTCGTTGACGGCGTGATAGCCGCGTCCGGTCGTTGTGGCGGAAGCCGGGAGTAACGCCTTGATTCGGCTGGACTCGCCTTGCCACCGCCATACCGATACGGTATCGGCGCCGGCGTGCGGGCAAAGGGCGGCTCGCGCGGCACTTCAACATTCGTTCGCGCGATCTGGCAGCGAACCTGACGGGATGTCACTAAGTGTCTGAATTCATTGATGAGGTAGACGAGGAGGTCCGTCGGGAACAGCTCAAGAAGCTGTGGGACCGCTACTCGATCTTGATCATCGCGATCGCGGTGCTGATCATTGCGGGCGTCGGTGGCTGGCGCGCTTACCAATATATGGAGGCCCAGAAGGCCGCCGAGGCCGGCGTGGGCTTCAACAAGGCCATCGAGCTCTCCGAGCAGAACAAGCACGCCGAGGCCGAAAAGGCCTTCGCCGATGTCGCTGCCGCGGCCCCATCGGGATACCGCATGCTGGCGCGCTTCCATCAGGCGGCCGAGGCCGCGGTGCGCGACAAGGCCGCTGCGGTGAAGCTCTATGATGAGCTCGCCGCCGACCGCAGCATCGGCGCCGAGCAGCAATCGATGGCGCGCCTGCGCGCCGCCGGCCTCCTGGTCGACACCGCCCCCTATGCGGACATCAAGCAGCGGCTCGAGAGCGAGGCTGCGGCCGGCGCGCCGTTCCGTCACGCCTCCCGCGAGCTCCTGGCCCTGTCGGCGTGGAAGGCCAACGATGCCGCCGCGGCCCGTCAATGGCTCGACATGATTGCGCTGGATGGTGAGACCCCGCCGGGCCTGCGCTCGCGCGCCGAAGCGCTGCAAGCTCTGCTGCCTGCCGTCGCCAAGAGCTGACTCAGGAGCTGAGCCGATCGCGGGTGACGCGGCGGCGAAACTGAATTTGATCGGAAAATGACGACCATGCGCCGCCCACAACGCCTCATCGCTCTGACCGTCCTCGCCGCGCTCACGGGCGTTCTCGGCGGCTGCGCCAGCGGCGGCAGCTTCGATCCCTCGGACATGCTCGATTTCCTCGACACGAAGAAGAAGCTGCCGGGCGACCGCAAGCCGGTCTTCCCGGAAGGCGTGCCCGGCCTCGAGCAGGGTGTCCCGAAGGAACTCTACAAGGGCGCCCAGCAGCAGCAGATGACCGATCCCGGCGCGCCGCAGGCGGCTGTGCCGCCACCCGCGCCCGAGGAGCCCAAGGGCAAGAAGGGCGCCAAGGGCCGGCAGGCCGCCGTCAACAATCCGTCCCCCGCCGATCCGCAGGACGGCGAGGCGGCTGCGGTCGAGGAGGGGGCGGCGGCCGTTCCGCCGGCCCCGAAGCCGCAGAAGATCGTCCGCCGCCGCACCACCGCGCCGCCGCCGGATGAGGCCGCGCCCGCGCAGCAGCCCGTCCGCCAGTCCGGCGGCCAATTCCCGGCGCCGGTGCCGAGCGGCTCGTTCAGCCGCTAAACCGTTAAGCCCGTCCGCCGATCGCGTGATCAGCGGTTTCGGTTTTACGCCCGGATGCGCTAAAGCTGCGCGCTCACGCGCACGGATCATCATGTCCTTCACCATCGCCATCATCGGCCGGCCCAATGTCGGCAAGTCGACCCTGTTCAATCGCCTGGTCGGGCAGAAGCTGGCGCTCGTCGACGACATGCCCGGCGTTACCCGCGACCGCCGCGAGGGCGAGGCGAAGCTGCACGATCTCAGCTTCACGATCATCGACACCGCCGGGCTCGACGAGGGCCCGAAGGGCTCGCTGACCGCGCGGATGCAGGAGCAGACGGAGACCGCGATCGCGCTTGCGGATGCGCTGTTCTTCGTCATCGACGCCCGCATCGGCCTGACGCCGGCCGATCGCGCCTTCGCCGATTTCGCCCGCCGCGCCGGCAAGCCGGTGCTGCTGCTCGCCAACAAGAGCGAGGGCAAGCATGGCGAGCTCGGCGCCATGGAATCCTATGCGCTCGGCCTCGGCGATCCGATTCAGATCTCGGCCGAGCATGGCGAGGGCATGGGTGAGCTCTACGACGCCGTCAGCAAGCTCGTGCCGCCCACCGAGGACGAGGACGAGGAGCATGAGGAAACCGACGAGGAGCGCGCGGCACGCCCGATCCGCGTTGCCATCGTCGGGCGCCCCAATGCCGGCAAGTCGACCCTGATCAACCATCTGCTCGGCGAGGAGCGGCTGCTGACCAGCCCCGAGGCCGGGACGACACGCGATTCGATCGCGGTCGAGATCGAATACAAGGGCCGCGGCTTCCGCATCTTCGACACCGCCGGCCTGCGGCGGCGCTCGCGCATCGAGGAGAAGCTGGAAAAGCTCTCGGTGGCGGATGCGCTGCGTGCGGTGCGGTTTGCCGAGGTCGTCGTGCTGATGATGGATGCGCAGAACCGCTTCGAGGAGCAGGATCTGCGCATCGCCGACCTGATCGAGCGCGAGGGGCGGGCGCTGGTCATCGCCGTCAACAAATGGGACCTGATGGAGGCTCAGCCGGGCCAGATCGCAGCCCTGCGCAGGGACGCCGACCATTGGCTGCCGCAGGTCGCGGGCGCGCCGATCGTGGCGGTGTCCGGCCTGATGGGCGAGGGCATCGACCGGCTGATGCAGGCCATCGTCCAGTCCTACGCGGTCTGGAACCGGCGCGTGCCGACGGCCGCGCTGAATCGCTGGTTCGAGGGCGCGATCGCCAACAATCCGCCGCCGGCGGTGTCGGGCCGCCGCCTCAAGCTCAACTACATCACCCAGACCAAGGCGCGGCCGCCGAGCTTCGTGCTGTTCTGCTCGCGCGCCGACGCCATCCCGCAATCCTACCTCCGCTACCTCGTCAACTCGATGCGCGAGACCTTCGAGCTGCCGGGCACGCCGGTGCGCATCACCCTGCGCGAGAAGGCGAACCCGTTCGCCCACAAGCGCAAGCGGCCGAACTGATCGGCGAGCCGGGTCCCTCGCGACAGCCGCAGCGGCTTGTCGACGACATGATAAGCGAGCATCGCGGCGGCCAGTGAAATGGCGACCTGGCTGATGCCCCAGTTCAGGTTCGGATAGATCCTGAACAGCGAGCCCGTGACCGCGAACAGCACCGGATAATGCAGGATATAGAGCGGGAAGCTGAGCTCGCCGAGATAGTCGAGCACGGCGGCGGTGCGGCCGCCGAGATCGCCGACGCGATGGAACACCACGACCAGCGTGCCGATCCAGGCGACGCAGTTCACGGCCGCGGAGCCGAAATTGTGGACGTCGAAGAACCTCGCCTGGGTGGCGACCGAGGCCACCCCCGCGAGGCCGAGCCACACCAGATAGCGCCGGTCGCGTGGCTGCCGGTAGGCCACCCAGCCGGCCAGCCAGGCCCACAGCATCACGATGCCGGTCAGCCAATAGGAGTTGCGGCCGGCGACGTATTCGTTGCGGAACAGGGGCCAGGCAACGAAGAACAGCCCGGAGGCGATCATCAGCGCGGGAATGTGCGGCCGGCCCTCGAGCTTTCTGAACAGCGGCGCCAGCAGATAGTACACCGCCTCGATCGACAGCGACCAGGCCGGGTACAGGAAGGAGATCATGATCGGCAGGAAGGCTTCGAGCAGCAGCATGCAGCCGATGAACTGCAGCGCGGTCGGCGGCTTGGCAGGCGCGAGGTAGCCGCCGGCGGCGCCGAACATCGACCAGGCGAGCCAGCCGATCAGAACCGCGAGCACATTGAGCGGCAGGATCCGCAGGACACGGCGGCGCAGATAGCCCTCGGGCCGCGTCGCGATCGAGTGGTGAATGCTGAAGCCGGAGATGACGAAGAAGCACATCACCGCCATCAGGCCGCTCTTGGTCAGCACCGGAATGGCGCGCTCCGCCGGCCCGAAATTGTAGGTGTGGTCAAACAGCACCCACATCGCCAACAGAAACCTGAGGCCGCCGAGCACCGGCCAAAATCCACGCTGCGGCTCGTTCATGACGCTGCCTTCGCCGACGGCCGGGCGCACCGTGCGCCGGATAAAGACCGTCAGTCCCAGCAATGAACAGTAATGATCGGACACAGTTCACAGCGGTATAATGATACTCATCGACAGCTGGCGACGTCCGGTGTGCTCCTTTCGACTGCTTGTGTGCCATACCGGTCACAGACGCTCTTTCAATCCGACGAAAAGCCGAACGGCACCGACGACGTCCTGAAATCGTCGGGCAGGATCTCGCGGCCGATCGGCGGCGCCGAGCGGGCGGCGCATTTCGGCCTATGGCAGACGCGGCAGGCGGTGCCGATCGGCGTCGGCGCGCTGGCGTCGGGGCCATGGCCGTCGCGGGTGTAGATCAGGTGCCCGGCATGCTCGGCGGCGCAGCCGACCGCAATCGCGCGCTCGACGCGCACCGCGCCATAGGAGCCGCCGCCGGCGGTCACGGTGCGCGCGATCGAGAAGAAGCGGCGGCCGTCCGGCAGCTCCAGCCATTGCGTCACGATCTGGCGCGGCGTCTTGAAGATGCCGTGCACCGACCACAGCGGGCAGGCGCCGCCGTGCCGCGCGAACGGAAAGCCGGCGCCGTCGAGCAGTTTTGAGACGTTGCCGGCGGGATCGACGCGGATCAGGAAGAACGGAATCTTCTCGGCGCCCGGCTTCTGCAAGGTCGTGACGCGATGCGCCGTTTGTTCGAAGCTGGTGCCGAACTGCCGCGCCAGCGCTTCGAGGTCGTAGGCCCTGGCATCGACCGCTCTGGCGAAGATCGAGTAGGGCATGATGATCGCTGCCGCCGCGTAGGCCGCGAGCGCCCGGCGCGCCAGCAGTTCGGCGGTCTTGCTGGCGAACTTGCCGTCCTCCAGTGCTGCACCGATCTCGTTGTCCAGCTCGAGATACGCGAGCTGCCGCGCCAGTTCGAACTTCAGGCTCGCGCTGTCGAGCGAATCCTCGATCAGCAATTGCCGCCGGTGCAGATCGAGCCGCCTGAGCGAGCCGAGCATCACGTTCGGCGGCATGTAGCGGACCTGGAGCTTGTGCTTCTCCCGAAAGCGCTCGATGAAGCCTGCGGGGCTCGCGGTGACCTGGGGCGAGCCGGTCGCCGAGCCCTGGAACACCGCCTGCGCCAGCCGCTCGGCGGCCTCGTCGAGCTGGGCGAAGTTGTTGCGGCGGGCGGCGAGGAAGCGGCGGACGTCGGCCACGGGATCGTTGGCGTCGAAGCCTTCGGGCAGCGGCGCGCCGCCGGAGATGGAAGGCGCACGCTCGGCCAGCGCCAGCTGCTCCTCGCGATAGGCGGTGTAGAGCCGCAGGAAGGCCTCGGCCATGCCGGGATAGCTGACGGCGAGGTCGGAGATCTCCAGCGCCGGGATGTCGATGTCCGAGAACATCGGATCCTTCAGGACGGACTGCATCCGCGCGGTGTGGTCGGCGCCGCCGTCGCCGGCGAGATCGGCGAGGTCGATCTTGTAGGTCCGGGCCAGCCGCAGCAGCATGTCGGCCGTGACAGGCCTCTGGTTCCGCTCCAAAAGCGCGACGTAAGGTGCTGATATTTCGAGGTCTGCGGCCATGTCGGCCTGGGTCAGGCCGAGCTCGCGGCGGAGCCGGCGCAGGCGCGGGCCCATGAAGATCGAGCGTGCCGTGGCGGTACTCATGGCCGGTCATCTCCCGTCTGTAATCTCCTTACAGCTATACACGAGAGATTTGTAAAGTGTGACAAGTTTTCCGCGCAATGTCTGGTCCGCCAGCCGCGCGTGCTTACAACAGGTCCCAGGTTGTCCTTAACCAAGGGATCACGGACATGAACTTCCAACCGCGTGGACTGAACGACCAGGCTCTCCAAGGCTCCGCGTCCTACCAGGCCGAGGTCGAGGCGGCGCGTGCGCTGCTCGAGGCCAACCCGACCTGGAACGGCGTCACCGCCGAGGCCGTGGCGCGCATGCGCCTGCAGAACCGCTTCAGGACCGGTCTCGACGTCGCCCGCTACACCGCCGCGGTGATGCGCGCCGACATGGCCGCCTATGATGAGGACAGCACGAAGTACACCCAGTCGCTCGGCTGCTGGCACGGCTTCATCGCGCAGCAGAAGCTGATCTCGATCAAGAAGCATTTCGGCAAGACCGACCGCCGCTACCTCTATCTGTCCGGCTGGATGATCGCGGCGCTGCGCTCCGAGTTCGGCCCGCTGCCGGACCAGTCGATGCACGAGAAGACCTCGGTGCCCGCGCTGATCGAGGAGCTCTACACCTTCCTGCGCCAGGCCGACTCGCGCGAGCTGAACGATCTCTTCCGCACGCTCGACGCCGCCCGCAAGGCCGGCGACAAGGCGAAGGAGACCGAGATCATCGCCAAGATCGATGGCTTCCAGACCCACGTCGTCCCCGTCATCGCCGACATCGACGCCGGCTTCGGCAATGCGGAGGCGACCTATCTGCTCGCCAAGAAGATGATCGAGGCGGGCGCCTGCGCGCTGCAGATCGAGAACCAGGTCTCCGACGAGAAGCAGTGCGGCCACCAGGATGGCAAGGTCACCGTGCCGCATGACGTCTTCCTGGCCAAGATCCGCGCCTGCCGCCACGCCTTCCTGGAGCTCGGCGTCGAGGACGGCATCGTCGTCACCCGCACCGACTCGCTCGGCGCCGGCCTGACGCAGCAGATCGCCTTCTCCAGCCAGCCGGGCGACCTCGGCGACCAGTACAACAGCTTCCTCGATTGCGAGGAAGTGACGCCGGAGACGGCGCGCAGCGGCGACGTCATCATCAACCAGAACGGCAAGATGATGCGTCCGAAGCGGCTGCCCTCGAACCTCTATCAGTTCCGTCCCGGCACCGGCGAGGACCGTTGCGTGCTCGACTGCATCACCTCGCTGCAGAACGGCGCCGACCTGTTGTGGATCGAGACCGAGAAGCCGCATATCGAGCAGATCGCCAAGATGGTCGACCGCATCCGCAAGGTGATCCCGAACGCCAAGCTCGCCTACAACAACTCGCCGTCGTTCAACTGGACCCTC
Source organism: Bradyrhizobium sp. SZCCHNS2022 (assembly GCF_032377575.1). Taxonomy (NCBI): domain Bacteria; kingdom Pseudomonadati; phylum Pseudomonadota; class Alphaproteobacteria; order Hyphomicrobiales; family Nitrobacteraceae; genus Bradyrhizobium; species Bradyrhizobium sp. SZCCHNS2022. The sequence goes on from NZ_JAUHHZ010000001.1 coordinate 1,919,507, forward strand.
AACTTCCGTTGGCAGGTCTATGACGCGATGAAGGAGGCGGGCCAGGACGTCAGCAAGTACAACCGTGCCGAACTGATGAAGGCGGAGTACGACGACACCCCGCTGGCGAAGGAAGCCGACGAGCGCATCCGCACCTTCCAGGCGGACTCGGCCAAGCGCGCCGGCATCTTCCACCACCTCATCACCTTGCCGACCTACCACACGGCCGCGCTGTCGACCGACAACCTCGCGAAGGAGTACTTCGGCGAGCAGGGCATGCTGGGCTACGTCAAGAACGTCCAGCGCGCCGAGATCCGCCAGGGCATCGCCTGCGTCAAGCACCAGAACATGGCCGGCTCGGACATCGGCGACGACCACAAGGAGTATTTTGCGGGCGAGAAGGCCCTGAAGGCCGGCGGCGCGCACAATACGATGAACCAGTTCGGCTGATTTCCGCCGGGTGACCAGCTGAACTGATGAGACCCGTCTGAGGCCAATGGCTTCAGGCGGGTTTCGCTTTTTGATGGTACGCCTATCGGCGGAGTGCGGTCGCGTACGCGGCTTCAGGTTTGTGGCGCACTCCCACCACACCGTCATGGCCGGGCTTGTCCCGGCCATCCACGTCGATCGGCGTCCTTGGAACGACGTGGATGCCCGGGCCTTCGCCGCGCCGAAGCGGCTTCGGCCGCGCAGGCGGGACAAGCCCGGGCATGACGAGTAACAAATTGACCGACTTCGTGTGGCTGAGGGGTGTCTCATCATTTGCGACCGCTCCGCCCCAGCGCGACCACCTCACCTCTCACTCAGCGCCAGCCTTGCGCCGAGCAATGCAAATCCACCCGCAAACGCCCGGCGCAGCCAGGCCATCACGCGGGGCCGGCTGACGACGCGATCGCGCACCGCGGCCGCGAACAGCCCGTAGACCACGAACACGGCGAACGTCATCGCCATGAACGTCGCCGACAGCTCCAGCATGGCGGCGAGCGGATGCGCCTCGTCGGCGGCGATGAACTGCGGCAGGAAGGCGAGGAAGAAGATCGACAGTTTTGGATTGAGGATGTTGATCAGGAAGCCAGTCAGCACCACGCGTCCGGCCGAGCGTGCCCCGTCTTTCGCGTCGGTAGCCTCCACCGCCAGCGCACCGCGCTCGCCGAGCGTCTGCCAAGCCATGTACAGGAGATACGCGACGCCACACCATTTCAGCGCGGCGAAGGCCAGCGCGCTGGTGTGCAGGACGGCGGCGAGGCCGACGATCGCCGCCAGCATCGCCGGGATGATGCCGAGCGTGCAGCCGAACGCCGCCGCGATGCTCATCCGCGATCCCCGCGTCAGCGCCACCGCGAGCGTGTAGAGCACGCCGGTGCCGGGCGAGGCGACCACGATCAGCGAGGTCAGCAGGAAGGCTGTGGACATCGGCGGTCTCCCAGGTTCGCGGCCGCGAGGCGGCCGGCGTCTCTCAAATCGACCCCCAACATTCCACGCCATACCGTCGGGCGATAGCCGGCGACGCTTCACGGGACGGCGAGCCGCCGAGGCGTGACGCGGGCGCCGCAGCGCGTGAGGGACATTAGGGCAGGGGACGCGTTCGACCGTCATCGCGGCGCGTTCGCGCCCGAATTTGTCCGGTCGTCTCGCCCCCGAAAATACAGAGGGCGCGGGGAATGCCGGGCTGCTGGCCGCAACCCATGGCCCGCCTGCAGAAGAAAAAGCAGGCGGCAGACACCACAGGTTCAGCCGGATCAACCCGGCATTCCCCGCGCGATGGTCTTCACGCTTATACGCGATCTCCCCGGTGTCCGGCTTGTTAGCCACCGTCGCCCGCAGGGGTCATCATCCCCCAGGACTTGGCGCCAGCTTCGGGGCGCCAGGACCACGCGATTTCACGTCCGCGACCGGCTGTTCGTCCGCACGCCTCAAGCGCGCTGCAGCCAGCCGCGGCCACCGCTCCCCGCACCCAACGTCCGTGACGATCGCGATCCGCCCCTCTCGAGGAGCACGGGATGGCGACAATCAATCATGAAATTCGGAAAAAGGGAAGTAGAATGTTTTCGGCGAAGGGACTGGACAGGGGTGATCGTCTTGACCGGCCTGACGAAATCAGTTTGTCCGCATCCTCCCAGCGATCCTCCGGCAAGGCGCAGCGTCTCGCGCCAGGATCCGGTGTCCGTGCCGAGAAGCTGCCCCATGAAGGCCCGCCGACCACTGCAACTCATGCGAGCATTGCGTGCCGGGACGGCAGCGAATGTGTCCGGCCCGCAACGAAGTCGGCTTTTTGTTAGTTGTTTCCATTCCCTCCGAGGTTGCGGCTATTGTTCCCTAGACCGGCCCCTGCTACCCCTGAAGTCATCGACAGTAGGGGTGCTGTGGGGGCTCAAATGAACGGTTTGCGTTGGATGGCCAGCTGGCTGGCCATCATTGGAGGGGCGTGTCTTGGCGGCTGTGCTGCGCCGCTTGCGGTCAACAATGTGACCGACATCCGGTCGACGACGGGCAGCCGGGGGATCGACGTCTACGAGCCGAAGCGCCGAACCGACGCCAGCGTGCCCGAGTTTGCGGGTGACCAGCTCGTGGAAGTGCGGACCTTTCACAATCCCGGCGGGGGAGGCGAGGTCGAGATGGCCGGAGCCTCCTGCTCGCTGGAAGCCTCCGGCTTCACCGCAACCATGACCAGCCCCGCAAAGGTGCGCGTGCCGCTCTATCGCGGACAGTCCAGCACGCTCGCCGTGACCTGCCAGAAGCCCGGCTATCAAAAGCGGATGATCACCGTCGCGCCGATCGATGCGACGCGCCAGGCGCGTCTGGCCAGCGGCATGAACGGCGGGATCCTTGGTGCGGTGATCGTGGCCGGCATCGACGCCGCCGCCGACAACTCGAAGAACGACTGGCGCTATCCGGTGGCGAAGGTGGTGTTGGAGGCCGATGCCCCGCGGTAGGGAAGGGACAGAGCTTTGGTCATCGGCGGTTAGGGCAGTTGCGGTGACGGTGCGTGAATCTGGCTGCGCGGGAATCCTGCGCGACGCTGTGTGTGTGTCTCCCGCGACGATGGATGGATCAGGCTTCCGTGCAGATCTTCTCGGACGCATTCGGCTTTGATGTAGGAGAAGCCAGGGAGCTTATTTGGCAAGGTGAAGAGGAAAGAGCTGTTGCTTATTTGGAGCAGTTCATAGCAAAGGGCTCTATCTTGGCCATGATCGAGATGGCGGAGTATTTGCTAGACAAGGGAGACAGCTCCTCGAGTTTGAGCTGGATGGAAAAGGCCGAACGGGCAATCGGACCCGAGGACTTCGATTCGCTTCTGTATCTTGCGGGAGCTCTTCGGCGCGGACTTGGAGCCGGGACTGCCAAGGAGCGCTATTTTCGAGCCTTCGATTTGAAGGAGCGAGTGGCGGAAGCGGGCGATCTGGGGGCCATTCGGGAGATGATAGTCAACTACGCTCATGGCCTGAATGGTGCTGCAAGGGATCCAGACCGGGCTATCTACTGGGTGAAGAAAGCTGCTGCGCTCAATGATGAAGAAGCGAAGCAAATTCTTCGAGACGAAGGTCCGCAGGGCGGATCGTGATCCGCTGTCTCGTGGCTCCATTGGCGCTGCTCCTGAATAACGCATGGACATTAGGAGTTACGGTGACAGTGCACGAAACTTGTTCGACCGCGGCGTTATGCAGCGACTTGCCGCGGCTGGCCGTGCGTTCCCAGTACGCTCAGGCCCCCGCCGGTGCCTGCGACACCTCGACCACATGCCGTTCTGTCCCGACCGTGATCACGATCGTATACGTCTTCGCCGCACCGGCCTGATCCGTCGGTGGGGCCAGATGCAGTTGTCCACCATACCACTCGCTCGGCATCAGGGTGTTGTCCTTGATCACCGCCTGCTCCAGCATCGCCATGTTGCGCTGGCCGGTCTCGATGGTTGCGGAGATCATGGCGTCGTTCTGGACCGCTGCGTTGTTCTGGGCGATCGCGGCAGCGGTCGGGCTGTAGAAGGTGCCTGTGCGGCCGCCGGGGGTCGTGTAAGTGCCGTGCCCAGCCTGTGACGCGCTCACCGCGTTGGCGCCGGCGGCAAGGCCGGTCAGCACAGCGGCGGCGACCTGCCGGTTGCGCTCCTCCTGGACCAGCATCTCGTAGGTCACGACCTTCATCTCGAAGTCGGAGCCTGCGGCATGCTGCACGGCCTCGACCTGGGCGACGCGAAAATCGACCGGCTGGCGGCTGAGATTGTTGATGGCGACGACGAATACGGGGCGACCATTGCGCTGGAGCTGGCGTGAGGCCGGCCGTACGAGCACCAGCGAGGTCTTCTGGCGCGACACGAGCGCAGGCTGGCCGTCGCGCATCAGCGACTGCTGCTGTGGGTTCGAGGCCCGAAACGAGATCGTCTCGCCAGATGTGACACATCCCGCGAGCAGGCTGCACAGCATCAGCAGAGATCCCCAATGTCGCATTTTGGTCCCCAAATCAAAACATGCAATCGCAACCGATGCGGGAACTCAAGAGGCGCCTTTCTATTTTGGTGGCATATCCAACGGTTGTGCACAATGAGGGGTTCGAATCTGCTCGGGAGAGAGGTGCAGCTGATTACCTCTGGTCGTTGGCGAGTTGCCGGTTCAGAATTAGTTCGTGGCGCGTGATTCAGTTCCTTCGCTTGGGACGTGAATGGCTACGTACTCTGAGCTCGACTTGCGACCTATACTAATCAGATCATCATCGGGGGACGGAAATGGCGATCTATGAGCGTCCGACAAAAACGCTTATGGCCGAATGGGCGAGCCAGCATCTTAAGCCGGGTCAGGAGTTCTCCAAATCCAACGTGCTGCCGTGGTTCGCGCAGCACTATCCCAAGATAAAGCGCAACACGGTTGTGATGCACATCGATGGCATGTCCATCAACAATCCCAATCGTAAGCACCATCAGAACATCAAGCCGGGGAGCGGGCATGATCTGTTCTATAAGCTCGGGCCTGATCGATATCGACTCTGGAATGTCGAGACAGATGGGCGACCCACATATCTGAGCGACCCGAAACCTGACGCTCTTTCGACGCTCACGGAAGACGTCGTCGAAGAGCGGGACGAGGCCGGTGGATCAGAGTTCGCCTACGAGCGCGACCTGCAGAATTATCTCGCCAAGAACCTTCAGCGAATTGAGCCGGGGCTACGTCTCTACGAAGAGGAAGAGATAAACGGCTTGGAATTTCAGGCGGGAGGCCGGTACATCGATATACTCGCCGTCGACGCAGAAGGCGGCTATGTGGTCATCGAACTCAAGGTGTCTCGTGGCTATGACCGTGTGATCGGTCAGCTTCTTCGCTATATCGCCTGGGTGGAGAAGAACATGGAGACGTCCCGCCCTGTGCGCGGGATCATCGTGGCGAAGGAGATAACCGAGGATCTAAAGCTCGCTGCGTCTCGAATCGAGGGAGTCCGGCTCATCGAATACGAAATCGAGTTCAGATTGAGGCCGATCTAACCGCGCCAGGGTGGATGGCCGCGAGGCAGCCACGGCAAGGCCTGAAGCCGTGGCTGCCTCTCTTGCGGTAGCTCCGCTGCCGGCTCTGAACCTGGCGAGCCGCTAATGTCCGACCAAGGACGCTGAGTTGTTCATCGCCGCCGGGCTGCGAGGATCAACTCCGACGGTTTGCCCCGGTTTGACCAGAGCGAACTGCGCGGCGAGGGCGAGGCCGTAGGCGATGCCGAAGGTGGTGCCGGTCGCCAGGAAGCGGAGCTTGTTGGTGTCCCATACGGCGCCCTCCGGGGCGACGAGGGTGAAGAGCGAGGGCAGCAGCAGGAACACCACTCCGAGCGAAAAGGCGAGGCAATTGAGATTGCGCCAGAAGATCCTGGACGGGGACATGTCGATGTCGGGCAGCGCCGAGCAGCTCTGCCGGTCGAGGTAGTAGGAGATGTACACGGACACCAGGGCCGGGCCGAGACCCCACCGGAGCATCCGGAAGTAGAGGTCGGAGAAGGGAAGCGCGCGCGATGCGTCCTCGCCGAAGACGTGCACCGCCAGAGCCAGGCCGAAGGGCCCGGCGGCAAATGCGACCAGGAAGGTCCAGCAATACGTGACCATCGGCGACTGGTCGAAGGCCGACCCGAGCGAATGCGCGGCCAGTCGAAGCACCAGAACCAGGCCGATGGCGAAGCCGAAGTTCGACATCGAATACAGGACCCAGGCGAGCATGCGACCTGAATCCTGCCCCATGACGAGCCCCTGGCCCTGGAGCGCATCGAAGGTGACCGCCGACAGATAGACGCCGAGATGCGCAGCGGCGATCAGGACGACGGCATAGATGATCCAATATTGCAGCGGATTCTGGATGACCGGCGCGTCGACGTCGACGCCGAATTCGCGGGCTTCTGCGCAGAGAGCGCGTCGCGAGCCATTCCGGTAGATCAGGTAGCAGGCGATGAGCCGAGCAAACCGGCTGTGCAGACGCTTGATGCCCTGATCGACGTCGACGATCGCGAACTTTGCGACGGAGCCCGACTTCCGCTGCTTCATCGTCCACGAGGTCTGCTCGAATTCGGCGATCAGCTTGTCGTAGCCGAAGCTCGCTTCGGTGAAGAAGGTGGCATCGTTGCCCGCCTCATGACCCTTTTGCAGCCACCAGTTCATGTAGCAGATCTCGGCCCACAGGCGGTCCGGCGTCTGGCGGTCCTTCTGGAAGTCGCGCTCGGTCAGCGCGCGCGAGTTCGCGATGACCAGCGGAATGACTTTCTCCGACACGCGCAACGCATACCGTATCTGGGCAATGATCTCCTTCGCGAGCTGGGGAACGCTGATCCACAGGTGGATCACGTCGCGCATCCCCAGCAGCAGATTCCAGTCAGCCTCCTTGGTGAGAAGGTAGAGATAGACGGCACCGATCGCGGCGACGACGGCGATATAGGGGGCCGAGTTCTCCGCGATCGCCTTCAGAATGGGCTCCGGAATGATGCCGGGCGGCGCCATCGCGAGGATCGGCTGATGCTCCCGGACCAGGATCAGGAAGACGCCGCAGGCGAACAACGTGTACGCAATGCTGCCGAGAAGGTATTGCGATCGGTTGGTCATGTAGCGCGGAATGGTCGGGAATTCGTCGACGGCAACGTCCCGGCCGAAGGCGCTCCAGGCCAGCCGGGCCGCGGTGGCCAGTCCCAGCAGCGTAATGGCCCATTGCATCGCCACCGACGAGTCGATCTCGAGCGCGCCCGTCGGCGTGGGCTGCGCAAGCGCAGGGCAGGCCGCAAGCGGCGGGATGAGGTTGAAGAGGAGGATGCGACGTAGGCGAACCATGACCGAAACTCCTACATGTTGTGTGGAAGTCGCGATCGGATCGTAAGTCCCAACTGGCGGGAACCCGTGTGAGAAATGTGTGAATTGTCCAGCGCGCGCGCCGCTTCCGCCGCCGGGCGGTTCACGTGGTCCACGATCTCGCAGCTGACAAGATCGACGATTTCGCCGGCATGGGCCGGCAGCCGATCGCTATGGAGCGCCGTTCCGATGTGCGGCCTCTGCCGCCGATGGCGGCTTGATCATCAGGCCTTGCCCTGTGGGAAGCGCGAGAATGTTCACGCCATGCTGAGAGGCCCAAGTGTCGAATGCATGCTTCTGGGCCTCGTATCGAACGAAACCATAATCGTCGAGCAGAACCGGGGCACCCGGCTGGAGCTTGCTCCAGAAATGGTCGATGGCTGCGATCTCGGGCGTGACGTTGTTCATGTCGATCGAAAGATATGCGACCGCATCGATGTCGACGGTCGACAAGCTTGATGGGACACTGCCACGAATGATTTCGACGTTCTTGTACTCGGCGAAATTGCGAACAACATCCTCATAGATGTCGGTCTTGTACATCTCCCGGAAGTAGCCGAGATTGCCGCTTGCGACCTCCTCGTCGGTGACGAGTCGCTCGTCGACACCGGCAAACGTATCAAACAGAAAAAATCGACGGTGGATGTTGTTCCAGTCGAGATAGTGCATGATTGAAGAGCTGAGCATGCCGCGACATACGCCACATTCGACAAAATCGCCGCCAAGGTTGACGGCGATGCTGGCGCACCAGAGCGCAACGTGCGTCCGCCAGAAATATCGAGGCTCATAGCCCTCGGCGACGACGCCCCGTTCGTAGGCGGCGACGAAGCGCGGATCCCGCATGAAGTCATGGTTGTGCACGATCGCAGGATCGGTTCGCAGTCCCCAGTAATCGTATACGGGTGTGTAGAGCCGGTGACCCGCAACGTCCGGAGTTGAAGGCTCGCTCGTTGCGCCGCCGCTCGCTCCGGCCAGTTGCAGCTTGAGTTTGATCAGCTCGGCCGACATCTCACGAAGCGCCAAGCTCTCGCGCTCCAGGTTCTGGAGGTAGATGGCCGGTACCGTCTCCGTCGAATCGCCGGCTTGCGAAACCGGACGGAAGTGATGCGAACCTTCGTTGCACAATGGCGCGTGATCGACTTCGGCGGCGTCGTCGTTCGGTCCGGCCTCGTCCTCCTGCTTGCTCGCATGTCCATTGTGAGCCGTCGAGATCAGCCGATCGAGCGTTGATTGGCGAACGAGATGGAAGCCTACACCGTTGAGCATCCGGTTGATCACGGCGCCATAGCTTGCAGACATGCTGGCTCCCCCGGCGCGCGAGCGCCTTGCCAAAAAGGCCTTACCTGAAATCGATAGAGACGAATGACGATACTTATGGTTGTCGACCTTAGCCGCTGACCGCGCAGACTGCAATTCCCAAGGAGGTCGAGGTGCCGACAAAATCCAGCTCACGCGAGAGCGCGGCGCTTCCGTGCCCCTCGGGGGGGGTGATCGAGGTCTGCGTGCCGGTTCGATGAAGGTTCTGCGTGGGATCGTTCCGCGGATCGCGCTCGTATCACGTCCATAGGTGGGCCGGCCGTCGGATCATCCGACATGGCCAAGGCAGGCGCTTGCCAAAGCTGAGTATCGAAAGTTCGGGATTCTTGGTGAGCGCGCCGGGACTCGAACCCGGGACCCCATGATTAAAAGTCACGTGCTCTACCGGCTGAGCTACGCGCTCGCTCCCAAGGAAGCGGTGTGACGGCTTAGACCGTCACTGTCCGGATCGTCGGCAGGTGACCATCAGAACGCTTGAGGCGGGGCTGTGGTTCACTGCGGGCCATGGACACGGGGCGGTGAAGGCCCCGGCCTTGGGCCGCATGCTGTCGTGGCCGCTGTGTAGGGGGTGGGTGCGGTCCGGTCAATAGGGGGCGGGGTGAAACCACAGGGGGTGGGTGGAGGTGGTGGTCGGCGGGAGTATGCCGCACCAGCGGGCCTCGTGGTTCGAGACGCACCGCCTTTGGACGGCGCTCCTCACCACGAGGGGTGGGAGATTCGGTGTGTCGAGCTGAGGGCAGGTCGGCTGCGCCATGCCCGGTGTCATTCCGGGGCAGCCCGTCAGGGCTGAACCCGGAATCTCGAGATTCCGGGTTCGATGCTGCGCATCGCCCCGGAATGACGGGGAGATGGAGAGGACGCGTCGCGCGGCGCAGATCGGCAGGGAGGGCGGCCGGGCGCTGCGTTCTCCCGCCTACACCTTCTCCGGCACCTTCGTCGCCGCCGCGCTCAGCGGGGCCGGCTGCATCGGCTGCAGCATTCCTGGGCCGGCCAGCTCGGGCACCCAGACCGGGCGCAGGCCGATCAGCTCGGCGGTGCGGACCCGGGCGTAGCGCCAGAACTCGAAGGAGTTGATGCGCGACATCTCCAAGAGCGCGATCGCGACCGCGGACAGGAACGGCAGGCTCTCCAGGATCAGGACGGCGGCGAAGATGTAGAGCTCGGTGATCTGCAGCGTATTGGTGGTGATCAGGATGGCGGCGCCGATCAGGAGCAGGGCGCCGATCACGGCCTCCCAGAACGCCTGGAACTCGATCGACATCCTGGAGAGGCCGCCCTTGGACGTGCGGGCAAACGCCAGATGCTCGGTGATCAGACCCTGCGCCACGGCGCGGCTGACGGTCCATTGCACGCTCATTGCGGCGATCATCGCGCCCAGCATCTGCCAGGGCCGGACCGCGACGCGCAGCCGGTAGAGGATCAGGAAGTGCGCGAGCGAGACCACGAAGGCGGCGATGATCGGGATGGTCAGGATCTTGTCGGGAATGGCGATGCCGGCGAAGGCCACGATCGGCACCCAGATCAGGTTCAGAATCGCAACGACGACGCCGAGGCTCTCGGCGCCGAGCCAGTTGAGCCAGCCGAGCGAGAACTCGCGCTTCTGGTCCGCCGTCAGCCGGCTGCGGCCGGGCAGGAAGCGCTGCCAGTGCTTCTTGACGATCTGGAAGCCGCCATAGGCCCAGCGGTGGCGCTGCTTCTTGAACGCCTCGTAGGTGTCGGGCAGCAGGCCCGAGCCGTAGCGGGTGGCGGTGTAGTGGGTCTGCCAACCCAGCTCCTGGATGGCGAGGCCGAGATCGGTGTCCTCGCAGATCGTGTCGCTCGACCAGCCGCCGGCCATGTCCATCGCCGCGCGGCGGATCAGACACATCGTGCCGTGCACGATGATCGCGTTCTCCTCGTTGCGCTGGACCATGCCGATGTCGAAGAAGCCGGCATATTCGCCGTTCATGATGTAGTGCATCAGCGACAGATCCTCGTCGCGATGCTCCTGCGGCGCCTGCACCAGGCCCACGGCGGGATCGGCGAAGGCCGGCACGAGGTCGGACAGCCAGTCCGGCGTCACGACATAGTCGGCGTCGATGATGCCGATGATCTCGGCATCGGCCGCGGTGCGCTCCATCGCGATGCGCAGCGCGCCGGCCTTGAAGCCCTTGACCTTCTCGGCGTTGATGAACTTGAAGCGCTCGCCGAGCATGCGGCAGTGATCCTGGATCGGCTGCCAGAACGCCGGATCGGGCGTGTTGTTGATGATGCAGACGACCTCGTAGTTCGGGTAGTCGAGCCGCGCCAGCGCATCCAGCGTCTGCTTCATCATCTCGACCGGCTCGAAATAGGCCGGCACGTGGATCGAGACCTTCGGGCAATAGCCCTGCGGCATCGCGGCGCGGTCGCGCGCGACCTTGTCGCGGGTGAGCAGGCGGCGCGGCGCGCGGCCGAAGGCGATCGCGGCGATCTCCTCGATGCGGGCCATCGCGATCAGGATCAGGGGAACCAGGAGGATCAGGCCGAGGGTCAGCGCGAAGGTCGAGCCCCAGACGAAATAATGCACGTTCCAATAGGCGAAGACGTTGGAGACCCAGGCGCCGACGCCATGGGCGGTGATCGCGAGCACCATCGCCTGCAGCACGGTCGGCTGGCGCAGCCGCGCGATCGGGAGCGACAGCAGCACGCCGACGAGCAGCGCGATGGCCGCGAGCTTCCAATAGTCCGGGTTCACGATCGGGCCGGTCCAGGCGAATTTCGCCTCACGCGAGGCGTTCAGCACGCCCCAATACGGGCCGACGCCGCCCTCGAAATATTTCCAGGGCTGATCGATCGCCTCGACGATGTTGTACTCCATGCCGATCGAGGCAGCCTGGGCGAGAAAGTTGCGCAACACCTGCGCCTGCCGGAGCGGGCCCGGCACGGCGGGGCCGCGATTGCCGTCGCTGCGGCTGTAGCCCTGGCTCGGCCAGCCGAACTCGGCGATCATGATGCGCTTGCCGGTGAACTGCTTCTTCAGGAGCTGATAGCGATCCACCGCCTGATCGACGGCCTGGTCGTCGGTGAAGAATTCCCAATAGGGCAGGACGTGCGCGGCGATGAAGTCGACATTGGCCGCGAGCTCGGGGTTGTCGCGCCAGGTGTTCCAGACGTCGCCGGTGGTGACGGGCACGCTGACCGATTTTTTGACGCGCTTGATCTTCTCGATCAGTTCGCCGACCTTCTGCGTGTCGGTGAGGATGGTCTCGTTGCCGACGACGATGCCGATGACGTTGCTGTTGCGGCGGGCGAGGGTGATGGCCGATTGGATTTCGCGCTCGTTGCGGTCCGGATCCTTGTCGATCCAGGCGCCGAGCATCACTTTCAGGCCGGCCTCCGCGGCCAGCGGCGGCACGATCTCGAGGCCGCCGGTCGACGAGTAGAGCCGGATGGCCCGCGTCATCGTGGCCAGCTTCTTCATGTCGGCGCGGATACGGTCCGGCGACGCCACGGTGCTGGGACCGGGGGCTCCGGTTCCTTCATGTGGATCGTAGGAGACGCTCTGCAGCAGGCCGGTGAAATTGGGGGCCTCCTGCTGCTCCTGCAGCAGACCCCAGAGGGCGGCGTGCACGGCAGTGACGAGGAGCAGGACGGCGACGACGGCGCGCATGGGAGGGGCAACCATTCCTAGGATCAAGGCGGCGGTGAAGCGGAGCGGTCGAGCGCCGTTCCATCTCGGATATGCGATGCGACTGGGATCATGCTCACGCGTGACGTTCGACGATGAACGGCGAAGGCGATCACTCTCACGCCGTCACGGCCGAAGGCCGCGACAAATGCATTCCAACAGAGCCCACTCATGCTGAACGGTGCCTGAACCAGGGCGCGGCCAAGTGCGTCAACGACGTCGATCGCATCCTGCCATGTCATCGGAGCGCTGTCATGCGCGCGCCACGCATGGAGTCCGGTCGTCGCGATCTTGCGTCCAGCCTGCCTCGCGGCGCGGTTCACTTCGCCGGAGGCTGCGGGGGCGAGGCCTGGGGGGCAGGCTGCTGCGCCGGCGCTGGCGAAGCCTGCGCGGCTGGTGTCGGGGCCGGGCCGGGCGCCGGCGCCGCAGCCACCTGCGGCTTGGCGTCGGGATTGATCCAGCAGCCGTGGACGTGGTTGTTCAGCGAGTTCGGCACCTTCGGATCGATCTGCGGAAAAAAGCGCGTCAGACAGCGGAAGGCCGCCTGGACATGGCCGCCCGGGCAGCCGAAACGGTCATAGAGGTCGAGGTGGCGGAAGGCGGTATCGAGGTCGTCATTGTACATCAGTTGGACGACGCGGCGGCCGAGCCAGACGCATTCGGGGTTGCCGGCCGGGCCGCCAGAGAGCGCCTGTGACGCCTCGGTAAACTCGTCGGCCTTGCGCTGGTTCTCCTTCGACTGGTCGGCCGGGTTGGCCGCCTGCGGCTTTTGGTCCTGGGGATGGTCGCTGCCGCTCTGGGCGAAGGCGCCGGGGGCGCCGACGAGGACCATGAGGGCCAGCGACGCGAACAGGCGCGAAACCGAAAACTTGGACTGGAGCACGCGTCGACCCATAAATTCCCCGATGGTTGCCTTCATGTCGTCCCCTGGGGGACGCAGTGTTGATGCCGATCAATTCGGCCCCGATTGCGGCGGGAGGTTGATTCCGACCTTCGCATGCCGTTCCTAAAATGGCGTTCCTAACGGGCGCATGAACGGCCCCGAGACCTCGGGCGCAACGGTCGGGTCAACCGGAGATTCCCAATGACCGGAATCTCGGATTTTGTCCAGCAACGGCCCAACTTTCTCGCGTCATCGTAAAAGCGGGATTGGGAACAGGCGTACGCCGTGCCAGAAGCTCCGGAGATCGCCTACTTGGCAGATCGCCCCCGACCGGGTAATCGACACCACCCTGCCTGGAGACACGGAACTGAAATCCCTTCCTACGCCGCTGGCGCTTCTGCTCGTATCCTTGGGTGTCATCGCCGCCGCTTGGTGGTGGCTGGCCAGGCCGATCACGCTCGCGCGCGCGCCGATCGACCCCGGTTCGAAGCTGCAGTGCGTGTCCTACGCGCCGTTCCGGGGACAGCAGAGCCCGCTCGATCCGACCACGCATATCGACGCCGGGCAGATCGAGCAGGACCTGGTGCAGCTCGCCAAGATCTCCGAATGCGTGCGCACCTATTCGATCGAGAACGGCCTCGATCAGGTGCCGGAAATCGCGTCCCGGGTCGGCATCAAGGTGATCCAGGGCATCTGGCTTGGCTCGAACAGGCTGAAGAACCAGCAGCAGATCGGCATCGCTGTCGACCTGATCAAGCGCTATCCGAAGGTGATCACGGCCGTCGTGGTCGGCAACGAGGTGCTGCTCCGCGGTGAGATGACCACCGCCGACCTCGCCGCCACCATCCGCAGCGTCAAGGCGCAGGTCCAGGTTCCCGTGACCTATGCCGACGTCTGGGAGTTCTGGCTGCGCAACCGCGAACTCTACGACATCGTCGATTTCGTCACCGTGCACATCCTGCCCTATTGGGAGGACATGCCGGTGCGCGCCAAGTTCGCCGCCTCGCATGTCGACACCATCCGCCAGCAGGTCGGCGTGGCGTTTCCCGGTAAGGAGATCCTGATCGGCGAGACCGGCTGGCCGAGCGAGGGCCGCATGCGCGAGGGCGCGCTGCCGTCGCGCGCCAACCAGGCCCGCGTGGTCTCGGAGATCCTCACGCTCGCCAAGCGCGAGAATTTTCGCGTCAATTTGATCGAGGCCTATGACCAGCCCTGGAAGCGCAAGCTCGAGGGCACCGTCGGCGGTTATTGGGGCCTGATCAGCGACGACACGCGCGCACTGAAGTACCCGCCGGGCGAGCCCGTCAGCAATTACCCGCAGTGGAAGCTGCAGATGGCGGCCGGCATGGTGCTGTCGTTCACGGTGTTCCTGGCGGGCTGGCTGACGGTGCGCCGCCGGCCCTGGCCGCCGCACATTTCGGCCTGGATCGGGGTCGGCATCTCCGCGACCACGGCGGGCGTGCTGTTCGGCATGGCCGCGGACAAGATGTTCTATGAGAGCCTGGGCGTGGGCGGCTGGCTGCAATGGGGCGCGCTGCTCGCCGCCGGCGTGCTGGCGCCGATCCTGGCCGCCAATGCCGCCATGGCCGGCCGCCCCTTGCCGACCTTCCTCGACCTGCTCGGACCGGATGATGGCCGCAAGCAGCTCAAGGTCACCTATGCGCTGGGCCTGACGCTGGTCGTCGCCGTGCTGATCGCGGCCGAGACGGCGCTCGGCTTCGTGTTCGATCCGCGCTACCGTGATTTCCCGTTCGCCAGCCTGACCATGGCGGTGGTGCCGTTCGCGATGCTGCTCGGCAATCGTCCGGCGCAGGGCGCCCGGCCGATCGCCGAGGCCAGCTTCGCCGGGCTGCTCGCGATCTCTTCAGTCTACGTGATCTACAACGAGGGCCGCGACAATTGGCAGGCGATGTGGACCTGCGCGATGTATCTGCTGCTGGCGTTCACGCTGTGGCGGGCGCGGGCCGGGCAAAGCCGAGGATGAGCAGGCCGATCGCCAGCCCCGACAGCACGATGTTGTAGAGCACGATGCCGAGGCCGGCGGCGATCAGTCCGCCGGTCAGCAGCACGATCGACGGCCGCATCACGTGCAGCACCGCGATGACGAGCGCGGTGGCGCCGAACACCGAATTCTTGAACAGCGTGGTCGCGACCGCACGGCTCTTGCAGGCCAGCGTCTGCAAACCCGCGTCGCAGGCCAGCGCGACGCTCGACAGCTCGATTGCGAGATAGCGCAGATACAGGGCGTAGCCGACGGTGACGAAGCCGACGATCAGGAGCCATTGCACCTGATAGGGCGAGAGGCGGAACGGGGTCTTTTTCATGCGCGGGACTATGCTGCGGAACGGATCGGCGGACAAGCCGCAAAGGCGCTTCACGGACCGCTTTCACAGTCCGCCGCAACCGCCTTGCCGGATGGGATGATTCGAGCTCAGGAGCGGCGGAAGAACGACGACAGCGTCGACGGCTGCTCGGGCTTGGGCGCCTCCTGCGGCGGCGCCGGGGGCGGCGCTGCTGCGGCCGGCGGCTCCTCGCGGCGGCCATGGCGCTGCTGTTGCTGGGCCTGCGGCTGCAGCACGCGCCGGCGCTGTGCCGGGACCGGCTTCGCTGCCGCCGCCGGCGCGGCGGGTTTGGCCTCGCCGCCCTCGGGCTCTTCGCCGACGGCCAGACGTTGGCCGTCATACACCGTGGTTTCGCAAGGGCGCTGGGTTTCGGCCAGGGCGGCGCAGATCCGGGCCGCTGCCGCTGCATCCGTCAGCGGGCCGGCACCGAGCCGCAGCTGCATGCTGGGGCCGCCACGGCCCTCCTTCAGCATGATGATCGGCTTCAGCGCTGCGAGGTCGGCATTGTTCTTCGCCAATCCCCGCCACAGCGCTCGCAGGCCGCCGATGGAGTTGGCGCCGCCGAGATCGACCGCGAATTCGGTCCTCTGGACCGCCATCACCGCGGGCTCCGCCGTGTCGGCGCCCTTGGCGGCGGGGGGCTCGGTCGGATCGGCCTTGGCGAGCCGTTCCGCTTCAGCCGGCTTCGCGGCCGGTTCCACGGCCTGCGGTTTGGAACCGGCCGCGGCGGCGGTCGCCGGTGCCGGCGCGCCCGCAGGAGCGGGCGGTGTCGTCGCCACCGCGCCGGGGGGACTGGCTCCAAGCGATCCGCCAGGGATGGGCATGAACGGCGACAGGTTGCCGAAGGCGGGCAGCGGACCCGGCGGTGGGGAACTCGGCGCTGCCGCCTGCGGCGCCTGCGAATCGACCGCCGCGATCTGCGGCTGCGGCGTCGATTTGGTTCCGGCTGCCTGATTCGCCGTGGGCTGGGGGCTCTGCTTGGCCAGCGCACCGGTGACGGAGTCCAGTCCCTGCTCCAGCACGGTCACACGCGCATAGAGCCGATCCCGATCGGTGTTGAGCGTCTCGATCGCCGCCCCGAGCTGGCGGGCCTCGCTCTGGGTGTCCCGCGCGAGCGACTGCAGCAGCTGGGCCTGACGCGAGAGGTCAGCCGCGGAAATACGGTCCTTGCGCCATCCCTGCGCCGTCTGATTGGCGAAAATGGCAAGCCCGACGGCACCGACCGCACCCGCACCCCACCAGCCGAGCCGCCACATCGCGCGCCGATCGAGTTCGTTCTCATCGGCAAACAGTCCGGACAGCGTTCCGCCGGTCTTTTCAGCTCCATGCACGCCGGCTGATTTGTGGGAGTCCTTAGCCATGAACCTGCCTTAATCGAATCACGAAGCGAACATTAACAGGAAAACCCGTATGGGTTTCAGGGGGGGCAGGTTTGCTGCGCGGGCAAAACGATTTATGACAGCGGCCCGTGTGCCACTCAGCCATTTCCAGGGTGCTTGATGACCGCTCGATCCAGTCTGACCATCGTGCTTGCGGCAGGCGAGGGCACGCGGATGCGCACGAGCCTGCCCAAGGTGCTGCATCCGATCGCCGGCGAATCGTTGCTCGCCCACGTGCTGGCGGCCGCCCCTAAAGGCGACGGTGCCCGCATCGCGGTCGTGGTCGGGCCGGAGCACAGCGCCGTCGAGAAGGAAGCGAGGCGTCTGCGTTCCGACGCCGACATCTTCGTGCAGCGCGAGCGGCTCGGCACCGCGCATGCGGTGCTGGCCGCGCGTGAGGCGATCGCGCGCGGCGCGGACGACCTGCTGGTTGTGTTCGGCGATACGCCGTTGATCACGGCCGAGACCTTCGCGCGGCTGCGCGCGCCGCTGGCCAAGGGCGCCGCGCTCGCGGTGCTCGGCTTTCGCGCCGCTGATCCGACCGGCTATGGGCGCCTGCTGCTGGAGGGATCCAAGCTCGTGGCGATCCGCGAGCAGGCCGATGCGTCGGAGGCCGAGCGGGCGATCACGCTGTGCAATGCCGGCGTGATGGCGATGGACGGCCATCGCGCGCTCGCCATCCTGGACAGGATCGGCAACGCCAACAGCAAGGGCGAATATTACCTCGTCGACGCCGTGGCGATCGCGCGCGAGCAGGGCCTCGACGCCGTCGTCATCGAGACCTCCGAGGACGAGGTGCGCGGCATCAATACCAAGGCGCAGCTCGCGCAGGCCGAGGCGGTGATGCAGACCCGGCTGCGCCGCGCGGCGATGGAGGCCGGCGTGACGCTGATCGCGCCGGAGACGGTCTATCTCGCCGCCGACACCACCTTCGGCAGGGACGTCACGATCGAGCCGTTCGTGGTGATCGGACCCGGCGTCTCGATCGGCGACGGCGCGGTGGTGCATTCGTTCTCGCACATCGTGCAATCGAAGCTGGGCCGCAACAGCCTGCTGGGACCGTTCGCGCGGCTGCGACCCGGGACGTCATTGGGCGACGGCGCCAAGATCGGCAATTTCGTCGAGGCCAAGGCCGCCGTGCTCG
This sequence comes from Bradyrhizobium sp. SZCCHNS2022, assembly GCF_032377575.1. Lineage (NCBI taxonomy): Bacteria > Pseudomonadati > Pseudomonadota > Alphaproteobacteria > Hyphomicrobiales > Nitrobacteraceae > Bradyrhizobium > Bradyrhizobium sp. SZCCHNS2022. Next base: position 1,937,494 of record NZ_JAUHHZ010000001.1, read on the forward strand.
AGCCGGGCGTAAAGGTCAATCACCTGTCCTACATCGGCGACGCGCATGTCGGCGCCAACGCCAACATCGGCGCCGGCACCATCACCTGCAACTATGACGGCTTCAACAAGCACAAGACGAACATCGGTGAGGGCGCCTTCATCGGCACCAACACCTCGCTCGTGGCGCCGATCAACGTCGGCGCGCGCGCCTATATCGGCTCGGGATCGGTGATCACCCGCGACGTGCCCGATGATGCGCTGGCGCTCGAGCGCAGCCCGCAGACGACGCGGGAGGGGGCGGCGGCGCGTTTCCGGACCGCGAAGCAGCGCCAGAAGAAGTGAACGCGGGGAAGGGAAGGCGAGCTTGGAGCTCGGTCAGCTGGTATTTGATCTGGCCAGAGAGGTGCCGATCGCGACCGCGCGGCTGGGAACGTTCTCCGGCCGCATGCTTTACGGCGCGATCGGCCTCGCTCCGGCACGGGAGATCATGCTCCTCACCGGCATCGGTCTCTGGGCGTTGACCGGTGCGATCGCCTGGGCTTGGCTGCTTTGATGCCCGCGCTGCGCGAAGCTAGTCCTTCTCGTCCAGGAACTCGGCGAACATCTCGCGGGTCAGGCGCCAGCCGCGGCGGGTGGCGTGCTTGACGGGCTCGGTGGTGTGATGCCTGACCGGCATTGGTTTCAGCTCATGGCCCATGGTCGGCGGCGGCCAGTTCGCGAGATGGCTGCCGGACCTGGGATGCGACAGGCTCAGCGAGCTGGTGCCTTTGGGATCAGTTGGGCGACGGGTATAGGTCATGGCGTCCTCTCCGACGCGACAGTTTCACCGGGTAAGCGTTGAGCGGGCGTTAAGGCCGCGGTGAGCCGGACCTCCGCATCGAACCGGAGTTGCGCGCCGGCCGCGCGGTTAAGCCTTCCACTTAACCCTGTCGCAATCCGCAATAATTATTGAATCCTGAAAGCGCGCGGTTTTCGTTAAGACAATGCCACGCATTTGAATCTCTCTCGACGATTTGGGGACTAGCGCTGATGTGCGGAATCATCGGGATCCTGGGACGCGGGCCGGTTGCCGAGCATCTCGTCGATTCCCTGAAGCGTCTGGAGTATCGCGGCTACGACTCCGCTGGTGTTGCAACGCTCGAGGGCGATCACCTCGATCGCCGGCGCGCCGAGGGTAAGCTGAAGAATCTCGAGAAGCGGCTCGAGCGGGAGCCGCTGAAAGGGCACGCCGGCATCGGCCACACCCGCTGGGCGACGCACGGCAAGCCGACCGAAGGCAATGCCCATCCGCACGCAACCGACAACGTCGCAGTCGTTCATAACGGCATCATCGAGAATTTTCGCGAGCTACGTGCCGAGCTCGAGAAGCAGGGCGCCAGGTTCTCCTCGGAGACCGACACCGAGACGGTCGTCCACCTCGTCAATTCCTATCTCTTGCAGGGTCACACGCCGCAGCAGGCCGTGGCGGCGTCGCTGCCGCAGCTGAAGGGCGCGTTCGCGCTGGCCTTCCTGTTCAAGGGCCACGGCAACCTGCTGATCGGCGCCCGCAAGGGCTCGCCGCTGGCGCTTGGCTATGGCGACGGCGAGATGTTCCTCGGCTCGGACGCGATCGCATTGGCGCCGTTCACCGATACGATCAGCTATCTCGACGATGGCGACTGGGTCGAGATCACCCGCGACTCCGGCATCATCCATGACGTCTCGGGCGCTGTTGTGAAGCGCGACGTGCTGAAGTCGGGCGCGTCGTCCTTCCTGGTCGACAAGGCCAACTACCGCCACTTCATGGCCAAGGAGATCCACGAGCAGCCGGAGGTCGTCGGCCATACGCTCGCGCGCTACGTCGACATGGGCACCGAGCGCGTGATGCTGCCGGCGCGGCTGCCGTTCGACTTCAAGGACATCCAGCGCATCTCGATCACCGCCTGCGGCACCGCGAGCTATGCCGGATTCGTCGCCAAATACTGGTTCGAGCGCTTCGCGCGCGTGCCCGTGGAGCTCGACGTCGCCTCCGAGTTCCGCTACCGCGAGGCGCCGCTGCGCAAGGGCGATCTCGCCATCTTCATCTCGCAATCCGGTGAGACCGCCGACACGCTGGCGGCCTTGCGCTATGCCAAGTCGCAGGGCGTGCACACGCTCTCGGTCGTGAACGTGCCGACCTCGACGATCGCGCGTGAGAGCGAGATCGTGATGCCGACGCTCGCCGGTCCCGAGATCGGCGTCGCCTCGACCAAGGCCTTCACCTGTCAGCTGATGGTGCTGGCGGCGCTGGCGATTGCCGCCGGCCGCGGCCGCGGCGAACTCTCCGAAGCCGATGAGACCAAGCTTGTGCATGGCCTCGTCGAGGTGCCGCGCCTGATCGCGGCGGCGCTGACCACTGAGCCGCAGATCGAGAAGCTGGCGCGCGAGATCGCCAAGTCGAAGGACGTGCTCTATCTCGGCCGCGGCACCTCCTATCCGCTGGCGCTCGAAGGCGCGCTGAAGCTGAAGGAGATCTCCTACATCCATGCCGAGGGCTATGCCGCCGGCGAGCTCAAGCACGGCCCGATCGCGCTGATCGACGAGACCATGCCGGTCGTCGTGATCGCGCCCTATGACAAGGTGTTCGAGAAGACGGTGTCGAACATGCAGGAGGTCGCCGCGCGCGGCGGCAACATCATCCTGATGACCGACGCCAAGGGGGCCGAGGAGGCGACCGTGGACTCGCTGGTGACGATCACCATGCCCGACATGGCCGCGACGTTCACGCCGATCGTGTACGCGATCCCGGTGCAGCTGCTGGCGTATCACACCGCCGTGGTGATGGGCACCGACGTCGACCAGCCGCGCAATCTCGCGAAGTCGGTGACGGTGGAGTAGCTAAGCCGCCGCTCCTACGAAGCGATGCTCTCGCATCGCCTTGAACCCGCAGGGCGTGAGGCGCGACGCCGCCTCCGCCCCTTCAGTGTCATCCCGGCGAACGCCGGGATCCAGAGCCACCGTGCTTTGTGGCTGGCACCTCTGGCAGATCCAGCCTGCCTCCAATCACCTTTTGGGAGTATGGTTCCCGGATCTGCGCCCGCCAACGCTGTCGCGTTGTCGGGCTTGTCCGGGACGACAGCGTTTTTTAATCGCGCTCACCCGTCATTCGGGCGCGAGCCTGCGATCGTTCTTCGAATGGCGCGGCAGTCGTGGCAAACTCGGTGGCGCTTGCCATCTGATCGGCAATCCGACATCAGCGTCGGACGATGCCGCGGCAGTGGTCGGCGTCTACTCCGTCACGGGACTCTCGATGGCTCTCGACACCTGGCTGCTGTTCCTGCTCACCAGCATCGGCATCTCGCTCACGCCGGGGCCGAATGGCCTATTGGCCCTGACGCACGGCGCGCTGCATGGCGGGCGCAAGACGCTGTTCACGATCGCCGGCGGCCTGATCGGCTTCGTCCTGATCATCGCGCTGTGCATGTTCGGCATCGGCGCGCTGGTGCAGTCGTCGATCACCTGGCTCGTGGTGCTGAAATGGATCGGCGGGCTCTATCTCGCCTGGCTCGGCATCAAGCTGTGGCGATCGCCACCGGTGGCGGTCGATATCGGCCATGCGACCGTCAAAGCCGGCGGGCATCAGCTCTTTCGTCAGGGCTTTCTGACCGCTGCGACCAATCCCAAATGCCTGCTGTTCTTCAGCGCCTTGTTGCCGCAGTTCATCGACCCCGATCGCAGCCTTCTCGGGCAGTTCGCGATCGTTGCCTTGACATACGCGGTCACGGAGTTCCTGACCGAGGTCGCGATCGCCAGCGCCGCCGCCCGGGTGCGTCCTTGGCTCGCCAGGGCCGGACGCCGCTTCAATCAGGTCTGCGGCGGCATCTTTGTGGCGGTCGGTCTGGCCCTGCCGCTGCGCAGCGCCTAGCGGGCTGATTTCCGACGTTTTTGGAGCCGGGGCAGGGGCGGCCAGCCCGCCACATGCGGGGGCAAAGCGTCCAGCTGTGTCTGAAAGAGGGCCTTGCCCTTCCAAAAATCTGCTAAGAGCCTAGCTGAGATCTGATCCGACCTGGAAGTTCGCATGAGTTCCCGCGACGACGTGCCGCCTGAGACCGATCCCTTGGCCGAAGCCCCGGCCGAGACGCCCCACCATGGGCTGATGTTTCGCTTTCGCAACTATTTCCTGACCGGCCTCGTGGTCGCCGGACCCGTCGCGATCACCCTCTATCTCACCTGGTGGTTCGTGACCTGGGTCGACGGCCTGGTGCGTCCGTTCGTGCCGCTGGCCTACCGCCCTGAGACCTATCTGCCGTTTGGCGTGCCTGGTTCGGGGCTGATCGTGGCCGTGATCGGCCTGACCCTGGTCGGCTTTCTCGCGGCCAACCTGATCGGTCGCACGCTGGTCGATCTGGGCGAGCGGCTGCTCGGCCGCATCCCGGCCGTACGGGCGATCTATCGCGGCCTGAAGCAGGTCTTCGAGACGCTGTTCTCCGGCAAGGGGTCGAGCCTGCGCCGCGTCGGCCTGGTCGAGTTTCCCTCGCCGGGCATGTGGTCGATCGTGCTGATCTCGCAGCCGCCGAGCCTGGAGATTGCGAACCGGTTGCCGGGCGAGGACGAGCAGATCTCGGTGTTCCTGCCATGCGCGCCGAACCCGACCACCGGCTTCTTCTTCTATCTGCCGAGGAGCAAGATCATCGAGGTCGACATGAGCGCCGAGGATGCAGCGACCTTGATCATGTCCTGCGGCGTGGTGCAGCCCGGCTCCGATCCGCAGAAGAAGGCCGCGGCGCTCGCCACCATGGCCAACGCCGCGCGCATCGCCAACAGCCCGGCCCAGCCATCGCCGCAGCTCGAGCCGGCCAAGGTCGACTGATCCTTCGCTCTCACCGTCTCCGGAGGATCGATGGAAGTCGAGCCCAGGGCCCGCTAGCCCGCATCCTGCGGAACGAATACGCGCAGCCGATGCCCATCCGGATCGAGCGCGACGAAGGTGGTGCCGAAATCCATCCGCGTCGGCGCCTGGATGATGGTCAGGCCGCGTGCCGCCCAATCATCGTGAAGGCGCTCGACCTCGCCGGAATCGGCGACCGTGAACGCGACCTCGCTGAATCCGGCCGCGCCGGTGGCGGCCGGCTCCACCGTGTGCCGCGACCACAAGCCGAGCATCACGCCCTCGCGCAGCGGCAGCATCGCGAAGGTCGGCGATTGCTCGATGACGGGCAGGCCGAGCAGGTCGGCGTAGAAGGCCGCGCTCGTCGCGGGGGCGTCGACATAGAGGAGCAGGAAGCTGAAGTCGGCGGGCATTGGCATTCTCCATGCGGCGCCGGCAGCGGCGCCTGCGCGAAGGCATTAGCCCAGCCTCCTGCCAGATCCTGTCAGCAGTCTTCGTCACCATGTTCAACGCCGTCTCGTGCGCCAGGCGCGCAGACGTCCGCATGACGGCGCCTTGCGCTGCATGATGATGCGCGAAAGGCACAGGCCCCGTTGACCTCGCCGCTACAACCGACAGGCGGTGGTGTTGCAATCCGTCGCCATGGAAACATCCGGCAAACAAAGATGTGGCGTTGGGGAGGCGCGTAATGAAGCCTGCAAGTCGGACGTCGTTGTGGTGCGTCGTTGCACTGTCGGGAGCGTGGTTGCAGCTCTCGGGGGCCGCATCGGCCCAGACAGCCTACACGCGAATCCAGGCCTTTGGCGACAGCTACGCCGACACGGGCAATCTCTGGACCTTCACCGGCGGGGCGGGCAAGCTGCCGCTCTATCCGACCGGGCGCTTCAGCGGCGGCACCAATTTCGTCGACACGACCTCGGCGCTGCTCGGCATCCCCCAGCTCAACTATGCCATCGGCGGCGCCATGGCCGGCAACACCAACGTGGTCGCGCCCGGCATTCCCGGCTTCTTCCAGGAGTGGAGCGGACTGACCGGATTCTCCGGCAAGATCTCGTCGACCGATCTGGTCGAGATTTCGATCGGCGGCAACGACGCGCGCGCCTACTACCGCGCGGGCGGATCGCTCGCCGGTGCGCCGGCTGCAGCAGCGGTCACGGCGCAGCAGGCCATGACCGGAATCAATGCTCTGGTCGGAGACGGCGCGCGCACCATCGTGTTCACGGTCGGCGACGTCAGCACCTTGCCGGAGGCCGTCGGCAACGCCAATGCGCCGGCCGGCAAGGCCTACAGCACGACCTATAACGGCCTGATGCAATCGTCGCTTGCGGCGGTGGCGCGCTCCGGCGTGCGTGTCGAATATGTCGATACCGGACTGGTCGGCACGCTGATCCAGGCCAATCCGCAGCGCTACGGCTTCAGCAATGTCGGCGCTTGTCCGGTGGCCTGCATCGGCAATCCGGCGCTGCAGAACCAGTATCTGTTCTATGTCGACGGCGTGCATCTGACCTCGCATGGTTTCGAGGTGCTCGGCCAGTACATCGTCAACCGCCTCAACGCACCGCTGACCTTCGCGCCGCAGGGCGAGGTGGCGTCGATCTCGGCGATGGGCTTCGCCTCGACTCTGTTCGGCAAGCTCGACATGTTCCGCGAGACGGCGGGCTTCGCGTCGTCGGCGATGAACTCCTATGCCGCATTGGGCCGGCCGGCTCACGTCAAGGCGCCGCCGCTCGCGCCGGTCAGCCCGTGGTCGTTCTACATGCAGGGCAATGGCAGTCTCAGCGACCGCCAGGGCAACGTCGCCTCGAACGGCTTCAATCTCGACAGCATCGGCGGCACCATCGGCGTCGAGTATCGGCTGTCGGCGAACGCCATGATCGGCACCGCGTTCGACTATTCCAATCCGCGGGCGCGGCTGTTCAACAACACCGGCACGACGGATGCCAATTCCTATCAGTTCGGCCTCTATGGCGCCTGGGCCAGCCGCAGCCTGTTTGCCGAAGGTCTCGCCACCATCGGCCACCAGGACTATCGCAACACCCGGCCGGGCGTGGTCGATACCATCACCTCCAATCCCGGCGGCACGACCTTCGTCGCGGCGGGCAAGATCGGCTATCTGTTCGATGCCGGCTCTGCGAAAATGGGACCGATCGGCGGGCTGACCTATGCCCGCGCCCGCGTCGACGGCTTCACCGAGGCAGGAGATCCCGCACTGACGCTCACGGTGGGCTCGCAGACCGCCGAGACCCTCATCGGCAGCGTCGGCGTGCAGCTGCGCACCCCGTTCCAGGTGCACGGTGCCACCATCCATCCCTATCTCAACCTGACGCTCGATGACGACATCGTCGGCAATGGTCGCCTGATCCAGTACAGCGCGACCTCGGCGCCCCTGATCGTCAACAACTGGACGGTCCCGAACGGCACCTCGCACAACGTCTATGGCCGGGTGAGCGCGGGCGTGGTGGCGCCGTTCTGGAGCAACGTGGCGCTGACCGCGAACGTCTCGCGCACCATCGGACGCACCGGCGGCGACGATTTCTACGGCAGCGGAGGCTTGAAGATCTCGTTCTGAAGGTCAGCCACGGCGGCCAGCGTTCTTTGGGGGCTCTGAGGGGGGCGGCGCTGACGTTGCGGCCAAGGCGAGGGCAGCCCGGAAGGGCTGCCCTTCGTTTTCGGGCCTTCAGTTCCGTCATGGGCTGCGGATATTCTTCGATGCGCATCGATCGACTCGGAGACCGCCATCATGCCCCCCAGCATTGCCGTCATCGCACCGGGCGCCATGGGCAGCGCCATCGCCGCCCGCCTGGTGGAGCACGGCTGCAAGGTGTTGACCTCGCTCGAAGGGCGCAGTCGCGCGACGCAGGCGAGGGCGGCCGCCTCCGGCATGAGCGCCGCGAACGATAGCGAGATCGTCAATGCCGACATCATCCTGTCGATCGTGCCGCCGGGCGAAGCCGTGGCGCTGGCCGAGCAGCTTGCGACGGCCATCAACCGCAATGCCAAGAAGCCCGTCGTCGTCGACTGCAATGCCGTCAACGTCGAGACCGTCAGGCGAATCCAGGATGTCGTGCTGTCGTCGGGCGCGCGCCTGGTCGACGCGGCCATCATCGGCCTGCCGCCGAAGCCCGGCACGAAGGGCCCGGCGTTCTATGTCAGCGGTGAGGCGGCCGCCGACATCGCCGTGCTGGGTGAGCTCGGGCTCGATGTGCGTGTGATCGACGGTCCGATCGGCGCCGCTTCGGCGCTGAAGATGTCCTATGCCGGCATCAACAAGGGCCTGACCGGGCTCGGTGCCGCGATGGTGCTGGCCGCAACGCGTGCCGGCGCCGCCGACGCATTGCGCGACGAGCTCGCGCTGAGCCTGCCCCACGTCCAGGCCCGGCTCGCCAACGCGCTGCCGGACATGCTGCCGAAAGCCTATCGCTGGGTCGCCGAAATGCGCGAGATCGCGGGCTTCCTGGGCGAGGATCATCCGGCGGCGCAGATCTACGAAGGTTTCGCACGGCTGTTCGAGCACATCGCGGCGGACGTGCAGGGCGAGGGGGCCGACGCGGCGCAATTGGTGGCGTTTGCCGAGAGCTGCAAGGCGAAGTGAGCCTTCATCTCAGCTCGTCGTCCCGGGCAAGCTGCGATGCGCAAAGCGCGTCGCGGCGCTGACCCGGGACCCATACTCCGCGGCGGCTGCGAGGCGCGAAAAAGCCAATGGCCCGCCTGCCTCAAACTGCTGCCTGGGGGTATGGGTCCCGGCTCGGAGGCCGGGACGACAGCGGAGTTCGTTGAGGCACCTTCGGCCAATCACCCCGCCGTCAGCAGCGGGATCGCCTCGTCGCGTTCGTAGAGGTACAGCAAACAGCGCAATGCCTCGCTGCGCGGGCCCTTCAGCTTCGGGTCTTCCTTGAGTATCCGCAGCGCTTCGTCGCGCGCCTGGGTGATCAGCTGCGCGTGCACCTCGGGGCGGGCGATGCGATAGCCGGGCAGGCCGCTCTGGCGGATGCCGAGCACGTCGCCTTCGCCGCGCAGCTTGAGGTCCTCCTCGGCGATGCGGAAGCCGTCGGTGGTCTCGCGGATGACGGCGAGCCGCGCCTTCGACATCGGCCCCAGCGGCTCGTGATAGAGCAGGATGCAGGTCGAGGCCTCCGCGCCGCGGCCGATGCGGCCGCGCAGCTGGTGCAGCTGGGCGAGGCCGAAGCGCTCGGCGTTCTCGATCACCATGATGCTCGCCGCGGGTACGTCGACGCCGACCTCGACGACCGTCGTGGCCACGAGCAGCCGCAGCTCATGGGCCGCGAAGCGGCCCATGACGTCGTCCTTCTCGCTGCCCTTCATCTTGCCGTGGACGAGGCCGACCTTGTCGCCGAAGCGCTCGCGCAGGCTCTCGAAGCGATCCGTCGCGTTGGTGAGATGATCGATGCCCTCGGCCTCGGATTCCTCGACCAGCGGGCAGATCCAGTACACCAGCTTGCCGGCGTCGAGCGCGCGGCCGACGGCGTCAATGACCTCGCCGAGCCTGACATCGGCGACGGCGCGGGTGTCGATCGGCTGGCGGCCGGCGGGCTTCTCGCGCAGCTCGGAAATGTCCATGTCGCCGAAATAGGTCAGCACCAGCGTCCGCGGGATCGGCGTTGCCGACAGCACCAGCACGTCGACGGCCTCGCCTTTCGACGTCAGCGCCAGCCGTTCGCGCACGCCGAAGCGGTGCTGCTCGTCGACGATGGCGAGCGCCAGCGACTTGAAGACGACGTCGTCCTGGATCAGCGCGTGGGTGCCGATCAGCAGGTCGATCTCGCCGGCTTCGAGCCGGGCGAGAATGTCGCGGCGTTCCTTGCCCTTCTCGCGCCCCGTGAGAATGGCGATCGTCATGCCGGCGCGCTCGGCCAGCGGCGTGATGGTCTTGGCATGCTGGCGCGCCAAAATCTCGGTCGGCGCCATCAGCGCCGCCTGCTTGCCGGCTTCGGCCACGGCGGCCGCCGCGAGCAGCGCCACCACCGTCTTGCCGGAGCCGACGTCGCCCTGCAGCAGCCTGAGCATGCGCACCGGCTTTTCGAGATCGGCCGCAATGGCGTCCATCGCCAGGCCTTGCGAGTTCGTCAACGCATAGGGCAGGGCGTCGATGATCCTGCGGCGCAGGTGGCCGTCGCCGGCATGGCGGTTGCCCGCGGGGCGGCGCAATTGCGCCCGCACCAGCGCCAGCGCCAATTGGCCGGCGAGCAGCTCGTCGAAGGCGAGGCGCGACCAGAACGGATTTTCAGGCAGGATGTCCGTCAGCTCCTGCGGCACGTGCACCCGATGCAGCGCGTCCTTCAGCGACGGGAAGCCGCAGCGCCGGAGCACCTCGGGGCTGATCCATTCCGGCAAATCGGGCAGCTTCGTCAGCGCCAATGCGATGGCGCGCCGCAGGGAGCCCAGGGCGAGGCCTTCGGTCAGCGGATAGACCGGGTCGATCCCTGACAGCTTGGCAAACCCCGCTTCATCGAGGATGCGGTCGGGATGCACGATCTGCGGAATGCCGTCATACATCTGCACCGTGCCGGAGACGTAGCGCTTGGCGCCGACCGGCAGCATCTTCTCGATGTAGTCGCCCTTGGGCCGGAAGAAGGTCAGCACGACGTCGCCGGTCTCGTCGCTGGCATAGACCAGATAGGGCGCGCGGGCGTTGCGCGACGGCCGATGGCGGTCGACCGTCACCTCCAGCGTCACCACGGTGCCGACCTCGGCGTCGCGCACCTTCGGCCGGTTGCGGCGGTCGATGACGCTGGCAGGCAGGTGCAGCAAGAGGTCGACGACGCGCGGCGTCTCGCTGCAGCTGAGCAGATAGCGCAGCAGCTTGTCCTGCTTCGGCCCGACTCCCGACAGGGTGGTGACCGGCGCGAACAGGGGATTGAGGACGCTAGGGCGCATGGACCGAACACTTAAAGCCGTTTGACGGTCGGAATAGCCGTGAATGCCGAGACATCCACCTCTTTTTTCGCCGGTTTCCGGCAAAAGCGGCATGCCGGTTCTGCGGCGGGGAGGGCTGACATAAGCCCCGCGCACCGCTATATCGAGCCGCGCCCGGCACAGTCCGGGCTTTCGGCGTTGTACTGCAGGGATACCGCGATGACAGGGACCACCCGATCAAGCCAAGGCCTCGACGACCGCCGCAAGCGGCTCTTGTTCCGTTGCTGGCATCGCGGCACCCGTGAGATGGATCTCATCCTCGGGCGCTTTGCGGACGCCGAGATCGGCACGCTCAGCGAGAGCGAGCTGGCCGAGCTCGAACAGCTTCTTGAAGTCTCCGATCCGGATTTCTACGCCGCGATCACCGGCGCCCGGCCGCTGCCGCCGGAGCAGACCCCGGCGCTGTTCGAACGCATCAAGGCATTTCGCGCGGTGGACGCCGACTGATGAAAAGCCCGGTCAAGTCGCCTGCCGAGCACCTCGCGCCGGGGCGCGCGCTCACGCTTGCCAATGTCGCCGAGGGCGCCGAGGGCCTCGTCGTCTCCGATCTGGCGCGCGCGATCGCCGCCCGGCCGAAACCGCCGGCGGTCAGCCTGGCCGTGGTCTGCCGCGACGGCAACCGGATGCAGCAGCTGGCGCGGGCGCTCGACTTCTTCGCGCCGGACCTGCCGGTGATGCAGTTCCCGGCCTGGGACTGCCAGCCCTATGACCGCGTCTCGCCGCATGGCGGCATCCTGGCCCAGCGGGTGACCACGCTCGCCCGGCTGTCGCGCCTCGCCGGCAGCGACAAGCCGCTGATCGTGCTGACCACGGTCAATGCCATCGTTCAGCGCGTGCCGTCGCGTGACACCATGGCGGGGCAGGCGCTGTCAGTCGCGCCGGGCCATGTCGTGCCGATGGATTCCGTCGTCGCGTGGCTGGAGCACAATGGCTATGTCCGGGCCTCCACCGTGCGCGAGAGCGGCGAATATGCCGTGCGCGGCGGCATCCTCGATCTGTTTCCCGCCGGGCTCGATCAGCCCGTCCGGTTCGACTATTTCGGCGACAGCCTGGAATCGATCCGCACCTTCGACGCCGAGACGCAACGCACGCTGCTCGACATGCGTTCGCTCGATCTCGTGCCGGTCTCGGAATTCCAGCTGATCACCGACACCATCCGCCGCTTCCGCATGGGCTATGTCGCCGAGTTCGGCGCGCCGGAGCGCGACGATGCGCTGTATGAAGCCGTGAGCGAAGGCCGCCGCTATCCGGGCATGGAGCACTGGCTGCCGCTGTTCCACGACAAGATGGAGACATTGTTCGACTATCTGCCGAACACGCCCATCGTGATCGAGCCGCAGGGCGAGGACGCCGCGCGCGAGCGCTTCAAGCAGATCATCGACTATTACGACGCGCGCCGCGAGGCGATGGAGCATCCCGGCGGCGGCGCGATCTACAAGCCGCTGACGGTCGACCGTCTCTATCTGACGTCGACGGAGTGGGCTGAGAAGCTCGCCGCCGTGCCACTGGCGCGGGTGACGCCGTTCGCTGTGCCCGAAGGCACAGGAGTCGTCGACATCGGCGCGCGGGCCGGCCGCAACTTCGCGCCCGAGCGCAACGACGCCGCGGTCAACGTGTTCGAGGCCGTGGTCGCACATGTGCAGGCGCTGCAGTCGGTGCGCAAGAAGGTGGTGATCGCGCTGTGGAGCGAAGGCTCGCGCGACCGTATGGCCTCGATGTTGAAGGATCACAAGCTGATCCACGTCACCAGCGTCAACACCTGGCGCGTCGTGCAGGCGACGCCGCGCAACGAGACCATGCTTGCGCTGCTCGGGCTGGAATCCGGCTTCGAGACCGACCAGATCGCCGTCATCTCCGAGCAGGACATTCTCGGCGACCGCCTGGTGCGGCCGCGCCGAGCGAGCCGCAAGCTCGACAATTTCATCTCGGAGGTGACGAGCCTCGCGATCGGCGACATCGTCGTCCACGTCGATCACGGCATCGGCCGTTTCGTGGGCCTGCAGACGCTGGAGGTCGCCGGCGCGCCGCATGACTGTCTCGAATTGCGCTATGCCGGCGAGACCAAGCTGTATCTGCCGGTCGAGAATATCGAGCTGTTGTCGCGCTACGGCTCCGACCAGACCAGCGTCGAACTCGACAAGCTCGGCGGCTCGGGCTGGCAGACCCGCAAGGCCAAGCTGAAGAACCGCATCCGCGAGATGGCCGGCGAGCTGATCAAGATCGCCGCCGAGCGCATGTTGCATGAGGCGCCGAAGCTGCCGGTGCAGGCCGGCCTGTACGACGAGTTCTGCGCGCGCTTCCCCTATGACGAGACCGAGGATCAGCTCGCCGCGATCCAGGCGACGCTCGCCGATCTCGAAGCGGGCCGCCCGATGGATCGCCTCGTCTGCGGCGATGTCGGCTTCGGCAAGACCGAGGTGGCGCTGCGCGCGGCGTTCGCGGTCGCGCTCGACGGCAAGCAGGTCGCAGTCGTCGTGCCGACCACGCTGCTCGCGAGGCAGCACGCCAAAACTTTCACCGAGCGCTTCAAGGGCTTTCCGGTCAACGTCGCGCAGGCCTCGCGACTGGTCAGCACCAAGGAGCTCAACCAGGTCAAGAAGGGGCTCACCGACGGTTCGGTCGACATCGTCGTCGGCACCCATGCGCTGCTCGGCAAGTCGATCAAGTTCCGCGACCTCGGCCTCGTCATCGTCGACGAGGAGCAGCACTTCGGCGTCAGCCACAAGGAGCGGCTGAAGCAGCTGCGCGCCGAAGTGCACGTGCTGACGCTGTCGGCGACGCCGATCCCGCGCACGCTACAACTTGCTTTGACCGGCGTGCGCGAGCTGTCGATCATCGCCTCGCCGCCGGTCGATCGTCTCGCCGTGCGCACCTTCGTCGCGCCGCATGATCCCGTGATGATCCGCGAGGCACTGCTGCGCGAGCGCTATCGCGGCGGTCAGGCCTTCTACGTCGTGCCGCGGATCGACGATCTCGCCGAGGTCAAGGAGTTTCTCGACAAGACCGTGCCGGAGATGAAGGTCGCGGTCGCCCACGGCCAGATGGCGCCGACCGTGATCGAGGACATCATCTCGGCGTTCTACGACGGCAAGTTCGACATTCTCTTGTCGACCACCATCGTCGAATCCGGTCTCGACATCCCGCGCGCCAACACGCTGATCGTGCACCGCGCCGACATGTTCGGCTTGGCCCAGCTCTATCAGCTGCGCGGCCGCGTCGGCCGCTCCAAGCTGCGCGCCTACGCGCTGTTCACCTTGCCGTCGACGCACAAGATCAGCGCGCAGGCCGAGAAGCGGCTCGGCGTGCTGCAGTCGCTGGAGACGCTCGGCGCCGGCTTCCAGCTCGCCAGCCACGACCTCGACATCCGCGGCGCCGGCAATCTGCTCGGCGACGAGCAGTCCGGCCACATCAAGGAGGTCGGTTTCGAGCTCTATCAATCGATGCTGGAGGAGGCGATCGAGAACCTCAAGGCGGGGATCACCGAGCCGACCGTCGACCGCTGGTCGCCGCAGATCACCATCGGCATGCCCGTGCTGATTCCCGAGGACTACGTCTCCGATCTCTCGGTGCGGCTGTCGCTGTACCGTAGGCTCGCCGATCTCGAGACCGACGAGGAGATCGAGAATTTCGCCGCCGAACTGCGCGACCGCTTCGGCAAGCTGCCGGACGAGACCCGCTATCTGTTCAAGGTCGCCGCGATCAAGAACTACTGCCGCCGCGCCAATGTCGAGAAGGTCGACGCCGGCCCGAAGGGCGCCGTGATCGCCTTCCGCGACAACAGTTTTGCTTATCCCGAACGCCTGGTGGCCTTCATCAAGCGTCACGGCCAGGCCGCCAAGGTGCGGCCCGACATGAAGGTGGTGTTCCTGCAGGTGTGGGAGACGCCGGAGGAGCGGCTGGCGGGGACCACGGATATCCTCAAGGAGCTGGCTGAGCTCGCGGAGAAGAAGAAGGCGGCATGAGGCGCCGCCGGGTGAGCATCATCGAAGTTGCCAGCCGACATGTAGCGCGAAGCTCGCGATGAGAAACACCGAGACGATTGCAACGACGCTGACCCAATCGGTCTCGTCGCGGGATTGCCGGTTGTGCATGATGCCTGCTCCGCCTCGTCAGATGCCCTGAGCGATTGGCGGATTTCAGCAGACGAGTGGGGCGAATGCGCGATCTCAAGATGTACGCGGTTGGCTGAGACCGTGATCAATTCAAACAACGTCATTGCGGGCGCAGCCATCAATGAGCTGCGGTACGGGGGGCAAAGCGGCAGCCGTCAGGCGGCAGCGTGCCCACCGTCGCGCGTCGCGTCGTGCCGTCAGATGGCGGGCACGGCGCCATCTGATGGCTCGCATGCGGCAAGACCTTGCATGCGCCTTTGCCCGCCCTACGCAGCACAACGGCTCGACAATTCGGATCAAGCTTGTCTATCGTGAACCTGGGTAATCCCTGCACAGCTTGAGCGATGAAATGCTGTCTCTCGTCAAAGAACTCATGGCGTTCCTTGTGAGCACGGTCGAACAGCAGGGCCTCGCGGTGAGAGGGACCGTCGTGGAAGGCAGAAGGACACGCCGCCTCATCATCGAACTTTGCCGTGGCCCCGAGATCAGGCTAGAGGCGGAGTTCGGCTTTCACATCCAAAAACGCGGCGCGCTGCTCGTGACGTGGACGACGTGGTTTCGCTGGCCGAAGCCTGAGGAGATGCTTCGCGACCTCCGGCCGCCGTCGCCCTATGATGGTCCCGACGTGCCCGAGATCCGCAAGGCGCGAACCCAGCTGTATCCGATCGCTGTGCTACGGGTCGTAAATGATCACAAATCCAATCATGTATATTTTTTTCCTCCGGAGGCTGACGCCATCCGTCGTCATCTCGTAGACGTCGTCGATACCCTGCTGCAAAAGGTCTTGCCGGACTTTCAGCCATACTGCGACGTCGACATATTCAGCCGGGCGGCAACGGAGCCCATGGCAAAATCCCGGCTTGAAATGAGGGAGATCGTTGTCGCAGCAATCCTGGCTGCAGCTGGCAAGCGCCGCGAGTTTGAAGCTTGGCGCGAGGCCTGCAGAAACGGCTTTGTCGGACCGGGTCGGCGAAACGCGACAGGAACCCAGGCCTCTGCCGTCGCATATCAGGAGAAATACGTGCTGGCGCTGGAAAGCCGTCTGCTTGACTCGGGCTAACGCGAGATCGCCGCCGGGAATTCACCCAGCGGCTGCCCCGCCTCACGACGCCGCGCGCTGCGCCTCGCCATAGACGCGGGCCAGCAGCGTGCGCGCCGTGTCATTGGGCTGCAATGCGGCGACGGTGACCGACGGCTCGCTTCGCGTATCGCGCTTGCCGTGGGAGGTGTGGCGCATCACGCTGGAGAGGCGGCGGGCGATCGCGTGGGCGGAACGCAGATCCGTCTCGGCAAACACGACGACGACGGAGCCGTTGTCCTCATGGGTGCCGAAATCCATCCGCCGCATCAGGCGGCTGATGATGCGGGCGCCGTCATATTGCGCGCGCGGATTCACCGGATCGAAGGCGAAGCGGGCGACGGCCAGGCTGCCGCCGCTCCTCTGGGTTTGGCTGACGGCCGTGGCAAAGTCGCGCGCGAAGGCATTGCGGGTGAGCAGGCCGGTCTGCGGATCGAGCATGCCGCCGGCTTCGATCGCGCGCAGCGTGCGGTTGAGCCGGGTCTCGAAGGCGTGCTGGCGGATCAAAGGCAGCGCGTGGGCCGCGATGTGGGCGGGAGCGCCGGCGATGATCTCGAGATTGGCGAGCTCCTGGAGCGGGGCCGGCTGGTTGGCGGTGACGACGACGGCAAGGTTGCGGAAGCGGGTGTCCTCGGCAAGCACCGCGAGGAACGCATCGACCACGCGCGGCGAAAAACCCTCGCCCAGCACGATGCCGTCGATGTCGCGGTTCGATAGATGCTTCGCTGCGGCTTCGATGCTGAGCGCGCCGACCACCGCCATGCGCTCGCCGAGCGCGACCGAGAGGCCGGGCAGAGAGGTGCCGCGGCCGAGCAGCAGCACGGTCGCATCATCGAGCGGATCGGTGTCCGGCAGCGTCGCGTCGGGTGCCCTCTTCTCGTCGAGACGGCGCAACACCATGGCGTGCAGCGTGCGGACGCGCAACGCTGCGCGCAGCCGCGCCAGCAGCCGCTCGTGATTGTCGCTGCCATGCAAGGGAATGGCGTGGTCGGGAAGGGCCGTACCACCGGGCGTGATTGCGATCAGCGGCACATAGGGTTTTCGCGCACCGACGTGACGCGAGAGCGCCGCAACCTCGTTGGCATCAGCGTCCTCGACGACGGCAACGACCGCCGCCGGCTGAACCTTGGCCATCGTGCTGATCGCATCAGCCCAGCTCGTCTCGACCGAGGGGAGAATTTGCGCCACCGCGAGAGCCGCACTCAGCGAAGGCCGCGTGGACGAGGAGACGATGAGAAGCGGGCCTTGTTGGGACATCCAGGAAACTCAGGATACGCTGACGATACGTCGCGATCCTAGGTCTCTCGCGTTAACGCAGCGTCAACACTGTTCCAAACACGCCGGTTCCCCGTAGCCGTCAGGACGGCAGGATCAGCCGCCTGAGCTGGCCCGGTCGCGGAAGGCTTCGACCATCAGCGGATTGAGCCCGAGCTCGGCGAGGGCTTCGCGCGCACGGGCATTGTCCATCGCACGGCCCGCGAGGCGATGGCCGCTCAGCCGGTCGGGCAGGGCGGTCAGCAGCGCGCCCTGGCCAAGCCGGCGCGACCATTCGTGCAGGTCCTGCGCAAGGAAGCGATAGCCGCCGACGGCCATCACGCCGGCCGGCGGCGCGGTGATGGAGATGGTGTCGTGAGCACGGTCGAGCCGCACGGCATATTCGGTGTCGACGAAATCGCGCGGCGGCGCCGGCATCAGCGAGTCGCTGGGCGGAGGCGGCGGCGCATAGGCCGCGACCACCACCATGGGACCGCGCAGGCCCAGCGTGCCCTTCGGCGTCACCAGGATCTCGCCGGCGATCGACGATCCCGGCTGCTCGCGCGGCGCGCCCTGGCGGCCCGGCTTGACGAGGCCCGGACTGCCGTCCGCCGCGGTGCGGCGAAGGGCGAACAGGCCGGCCTCGCCGAACAGATAGACATCGGTCATCTCGATGTCGCGCGTCTTCCAGGACGGGCTCGAGGCCACCTGCTCGGGCGCGCGCCACAACCCGAGAACGTAGCGCAGGTTCGGTAGCCGGGCCGTGATGTCGACCTCGTCGAGACGCAACGCGAGCTGCGCCGGAGCGATCAGCGTGTCGCAACCAAGCTGCGCGAGCTGCTGCTCGAGCGCCTCGGCATCGAACGGGTGATGCAGCGCGAGGCTGCCGCCGGACAGCAGCCAGGTCACGACCGACGCGGCGAGACCGGCGAAGGACGACGGCACGAACGCCGACATCATGTTCACGCCCTGCGGCAGGTCGCTCTCGAGCGAGATCGCGAGCCCCCCGGCGATCAGGCTGAGATGGGTGCGCGGCACGGCGCGGAAGCCGTCGGCGGTGACGTCGAACGAGACGATCGCGGCCTTGCGGCCGTCCGGCATCAGCCCGCGCGTCGAGCGCGACGGCTTCGCGATCGATTGATCGAGCGAATACATGCCCTCGGGCAGGTCGGAGCCGAAGCCGCAGACATGGCGGATCGAGAAGGCCTCGGCCGCGGCATTCATGGCGAGATCGGCGTGAATGACGCCGTCGATCTTCGACATCGTCACGATCGCCCGCGCGCTGGTGCGGTTCAGCGCCGCCACCAGCTCGGACTGCCGCCAGAGCAGCGGGAAGACGGCGACGACCAGGCCGGCGCGATGCGCCGCCAGCACCGTCAGCACGAACTCGATCGTGTTGGGCAGCTGCACCGCGATCACCGAATGCGCGGGCAGGCCGGCATCGATGAAATGCGCCGCCAGCGCCGAGATCACACGGTCGGCCTCGGCGTAGGTCAGGCGCATCGGCGCACGGCCGGTGATGCGTTGCTTGTTGATCGGATCGACCAGCGCAACCGCGTCCGGCTTGCGCGCCAGGATGCGTTGAAACAACGCGTCGAGCGTCGGCGACGTATTGGCCTGATTCACCTGTTGCCCCGTACTTTCACGGACCCGGTCACGACCAACTGCCCCGGTTGGTCATTTGGTTGCCGGCTCCGGCCGCTGCCACCAGCTCTCCGGGAGCGCTCCCGTCAAAGCTGTCCTCTTGGGCCGTTCTATACGATTCCACCGAGCGATCCATTCCTCGGCGGCATTGAGCACTGGAATAGCGTAGAACCCCGCCATCAGGGTACGGTCCAATGCGCGAACGGTCGAGATAAATTCGGTCCTGTCGCGGGCCCGCAACAGCGCGGCGATCATGGCATCGATGGCGGGATCCTTGGCGCCCATGTAGTTCCGGGTTCCGGTCCGGTCCGCCGCCTCGCTGCCCCAGTAGAAGGCCTGCTCGTTGCCCGGGGACAGCGACTGGTCCCAGCGGTTCTGGATCATGTCGAACTCGAAGCTCAGGCGACGCTGGTCGAACTGCACGGGATCGACCACCCGGATCGATGCGTCGATGCCGGCGCGCTTGAGACTGCCGGCATAGGCCAGTGCGATGCGCTCCTGATCGCGCGTCGTGACCAGGATTTCGAACGCGAGTGGGGCCTGCGTGGTCCGGTGCCGCAGCACCGTCCCGTCGAGATGGTAGCCGGCCTCGGCAAGCAGATCGAGCGCGGCCTTCAGCGCATTGCGATCGCGTCCCGAGCCGTCGGTGACGGGGAGGCGATAGCTGCCATCCATGATGTCGGCCGGGATCTGCGCCGCGTAGGGCCTCAGAAGCGCGCGCTCGGTGGCGTCGGCAGCGCGTCCATAGGCAGACAGCTCGGAGCCGGCGAAATAGCCGCCGCTGCGACGGTACAGGCCGAAGAAGTAGTTGCGGTTGATCCATTCGAAATCGAACAGCAAGGTCAGGGCACGGCGCACCCTGACGTCGGCGAACACCGCGCGCCTGGTGTTGAACACCAGGAACTGCGACGGCTGCGGCATGCCCGAGGTGAAGCTGTCGCGGATGACCTCGCCATTGCGCGCCGCCGGGAAGTCGTAGCCGTCGTGCCAGCGCAGCGGTTCGGTCTCGACGCGGAAGTCGTAGAGCCCGCGTTTGAAAGCTTCGAACTGGCCATTGGCCTCGCGATAATAATCGAGCCTGATCTCGTCGAAGTTCCACAATCCGCGGTTGACCGGCAGGTCGCGGCCCCAATAGTCGGGATTGCGGGTCAGGGTGACGCTCGCTCCCGGCCGCACCGTGGTGACACGGTAGGGTCCGGACCCCAGCGGCGGCGCCATCGTGGTGTCCTCGAAGGTCGCGACGTCGACGGCATGCTTCGGCAGGATCGGCATCAGCCCGAGGATCAGCGGCAGCTCGCGATCCTCCGTGCCGCCGAAATCGAACCGGATTGTCAGCGGATCGAGCACCTCGATCCTGGCGACCTTGCCGTAGAACTGCCGGTGGTTGGGACGGCCATGGTCACGCAACAGCGCGAAGGAGAAAGCCACGTCGTCGGCCAGCACCGGGCGGCCGTCCGAGAACCGCGCGCGGGAGTCGAGGTGGAACGTGACATAGGTCCGGCGGTCGTCGGTCTCGACACGACGGGCCAGCAGCCCATACAGCGTGAAAGCCTCGTCATTTCCGCGGGTGAGCAGGCTTTCCACCACATGGCCGCGGATTTGTTGCACCGCAACGCCGCGAACGATGAACGGATTCAGACTGTCGAACGTGCCGAGCAGGCCCCATACGAGGCGGCCGCCTTTGGGGGCGGCCGGGTTCACATAGGGCATATGGTCGAAATCGGCCGGCAAGGCCGGATCGCCGTGCATCGCGATTGCGGCGGTTTCGGCGGCGTTTGCGCGGCAAGTGTAGATCGGCTGCAACAGCGCCAGGATCACGCCGCTCCATCCCGCCGCCGCGCGCAACATCTGCTGCAGCATCAGCGTCGGGGTGCAAGCATTTGATTCGGAACGGGCCACGAAGGGCTTTTACCACAGGCTCGCCCGCGCTAGACCGCGGCTTCGACATGGTCTCGCGGCATTGATTCTTCCGCGCACCGCGTTATGAAAGCGGGCGATTAAGCATTGGCGGCAACGCCTGTCACTTAACCGCCTCATTTCCTGAGGAGACAGCCGCTTCAACGGCTTGGTGTGGCGCCTTTGGCGGTCTCGGGCGCTGCCGTTCAGAAAGGGTTTTCCGCAATGAATTTCCGTGACTTGGCCTCGTCGGTTGGGCCGCGTGGGCGGCTCGTCGCCCTGCTGGCGGTCACCGCGCTGGCCGTTTCCTTTGCTTCTGCTGCGCAAGCTCAGGCGCCTGCTGCACCGAAGGCAAAGGCTCCGGCTGCCGCTCCCAAAGCTCCCGCTCCGGCCGCCCAGGCCCCTGCCAGTCCGCCGGCCGGCGGCCAGCCGCAGCAGGCCCAGCAGGAGATGCCGCAGCTGATCTACGCGCCCTGGACCAAGTTCTGCCTCAAGGGGCAGGATGCCAACGCCAAGCAGGTCTGCTTCATCGGCAAGGACGGCCGCATCGAGTCCGGTCAACCCGTGGTGGCGGCCGTGATCATCGAGCCGGAAGGCGAGCCGAAGAAGATCCTGCGCGTGACCCTGCCGCTCGGCATGCAGCTGCAGCCCGGCACCCGCATCGTGGTCGACAACAACCAGCCGCTGCAGAGCGGCTACGTCATCTGCTTCCAGAACGGCTGCATGTCGGACTACGAGGCGACCCCGGATTTCGTGGCCAGCCTGAAGAAGGGCCAGAACCTGTTCGTCCAGGCCATCAACTCCAACGGCACCGCGCTGACGCTGCCCTTGCCGCTGCAGGAAGGCGGCAGCAGCTTCGCCAAGGCCTATGACGGTCCGCCGACCGATCCGAAGGAGTTCGAGAAGACCCAGCAGAAGCTGCAGGAAGAGCTGCAGAAGCGCGCCGAGGAACAGCGCAAGAAGCTGGAGCAGACCCAGGGCGGTCAGCCGCAGGCGAAGCAATAGCGCCGGCAACGCCCGAGACATTCACGAAGCAAAAGGCGCCCCGAAAGGAGCGCCTTTTTCGTCAGTCGCTGTGTTTGTCAGTCGCTATGTTTGTCAGCCGCTTTGTCTGTCAGTCGTTGTGTTGTTGGCGATCAGATCATGCCCGCCTCGGGTCCCGCTGGCGGCAAGCGCGAGACGGGCGGTAGCCGCCGTCAATTCAACAACGGGTTGCGCGGACGGTAGCCGCCGGACTTGTCCTTGATGAAGATCTCTGCAACCTGGGAGTGCCGGATCGGTTCACCCGTGTCGTCGGGAACGAGGTTCTGCTCGGAGACGTAGGCGACGTATTCGGACTCGGCGTTCTCGGCCAGCAGATGGTAGAACGGCTGGTCCTTGTGCGGCCGGACTTCCTCGGGGATCGAGAGCCACCATTCCTCGGTGTTGTTGAACTCGGGGTCGATGTCGAAGATCACGCCCCGGAACGAGAACACTCGATGCCGGACGATCTGGCCGATCTGAAACTTGGCAGTTCGCGCTTTGATCATTCTAGTCGAATAGACCAGGATTGAGGCCGATGCTAGTGCCCCGGCCGCGGATTTAATCTAGACATCGGCGATTCGCGCCGTGCCGCGACCTCCCGCGTCCCAGGCCCGCTTCGGGTCATCTGCAAAGACCGATGTTCGACATTCTCAACCTGGCCCTGCCATATTTCGGGGTCGTTTTCATAGGCTTCGCCTGCGGTAAATGGAAAGGGCTGCCCGAGGCCGGGCTGTCCTGGATGAACTTCTTTCTGCTCTACGTGTCGCTGCCGGCCCTGATGTTCAACCTCATCGCCCGCACGCCGTTTGCGGAGCTGAGCAACCCTCCCTTCCTGGTTGCAACGACGCTTGCGACGATGCTCACCTTCACCCTGGCGCTGCTGCTCGGCAAGGTGATCGGGCGCCTGTCGCTGCGCGAAGCGACCATGGCCGGGCTCGCGGGCGGCTATGGCAACATCGGCTACATGGGGCCGGGCCTTGCGCTGTCGGTGCTCGGGGCCAAGGCGGCGGCGCCGACGGCGCTGATCTTCTGCTGCGACAGCATCTTCCTGTTTTCGATCGTGCCGCTGCTGGTGGAACTCACCGAGCGCGATCATGCCTCGCTGGCGCATGCGCTGCGCACCGTGTTGCGTCAGATCGTGCTGAACCCGCTGCTCATGGCGACCGCGGCCGGCATCCTGGCGGCTGCGTTCCAGCTCCATCCCCCGACCGTCGTCGATCGCACCCTGCAGTTCCTGCAGAACGCCGCAGCGCCAACCGCTTTGTTCGCGCTCGGTGTCACCGTGGCGCTGCGGCCGTTCCAGCGGCTGCCCTGGGAGGTGCCGGTCCTGACCGTCGTGAAGCTCGTGATCCACCCGCTGATATCATTCGGACTGATGCTGCTGTTCGGCCCGTTCGCGCAGCCCTGGGCGGCGACGGCGGTGCTGATGGCGGCGCTGCCGCCGGCGCTCAACGTGTTCGTGATCGCGCGTCAGCACGACAGCTGGATCGAGCCGGCCTCATCAGCGGTGCTGATCGGCACCTTCGCGTCCGTGGTCACGCTCACCAGCGTGATGTGGCTGATCCAGAGTGGCCGGCTCGCGTTCCCGTGACATCCGGTCAGCCGGCCTTGCGGGTCATACGCCAGGAGGGCGCCAGGCCTTCACGCATCGCCAGCCGCCGCAGGGGTCCGAAGCCGCCGATCAGGTGCATGCCGACGGCGCGCAGCGATTGCATCGGCAGGAGGTCGCTGAGCAGCGAGCGGTTGGCCATGTCGATCGCGAAGGTGCGGCTGAGAATGTCGGCGCGACGGGCCGCGCCGTAGCGGGCGATGACCTGGGACGCGCCGAGATCCTCGCCGGCGGCCTTGGCCTTCTGCACGACGGCGGCAATGTCGATGCCATCGCGCAGGCCGAGATTCAGTCCCTGCGCGCCGATCGGCGGCACCACGTGCGCCGCCTCGCCGATCAGGGCGACGCGGTTCTGGGCGTAGCGCTGCGGCCGCTCGATCGCGAGCGGAAACACGTGGCGGCCGGGCTCGACACGGACGCGGCCGAAGATCGAATGCGATTGCCGCTCGGCGGCGGCGGACAGCGCGTCATCATCGAGAGCGAACAGCCGCTCGGCTTCCTTCGGCGCGGCGACCCAGACGACGCTGCAGCGGTCGCCGGGCAGCGGCACGAACACGCATGGTCCCTGCGGCGTATGGAATTCCGTCGACACGCCGTGATGGGGACGCGCGTGGGTGATGTTGAACGTCAGCGCCGATTGCTGCAGCGTCCTGCGGCTCACACCGATGCCGGCGGCCTCGCGGCACAACGAATGCCGGCCATCGGCGCCGACCACGAGCTGGGCGGTCAGCACCCGGCCGGATGCGCTGGTGACCGTGACGGCATCGGCGCCGCTGTGGACGCTCTCCGCATCCTCGGCAATCCGCGCCAATTCCCCGATCTCGCCGGCGCGCTGCTCCAGCGCCTCGACCAGCACGGCATTGGCGACGTTGTAGCCGAACAGTTCGAGCCCGATCTCGTCGGCGTCGAAGCGCACTTCGGGAGCCCGGATCAACCGGCCGGTGTCGTCGACCAGGCGCATCGTCTTCAGGCCGGCGGCGCGGTCGCGGCAGGCGGCCCAAACGCCGAGCTGATCGAGGAAGTCGACCGAGCCGCCGAGCAGGGCCGTGGTGCGATTATCGGCATACGGCGCCTTGCGTGCCACGAGCGCCGTCCGGGCGCCGGTCTGCGACAGGGCGATGGCGGCGGCGAGCCCCGCGGGGCCGCCGCCGACGACGATGACATCGAAGCTGGAGTCTGCGTGGGTCATGCCGGAACATTTGACGTTCCTTCCGACATTTTCAAGTGTGATCCGCACGCCTGCGCGGCGCATCGCCGCAATCGCCGATATGCAATTCGCTTCGATTCCTGATAGCACTGGACCGAAATGGATCAGCTCAGACCAGACAGCATCGTATCCGCCACGCCGCTGCGCCGCGCCGCTGCGTTCTCGGTGCACGTCTTTACGGCGCTCGGCGCCGGGGTCGCGCTGCTGGCGATGCTCGAGGCGGTACGCGAGCATTGGGCCGCGATGTTCTGGTGGCTCGGGGTGGCACTGGTCATCGACGGCGTCGACGGGCCGCTGGCGCGCTGGCTCGACGTCCTCAACGTGCAGCCGGACTGGTCCGGCGACGTGCTCGATCTCGTGGTGGACTTCACGACGTATGTGTTCGTGCCGGCCTATGCGATCACCGCGAGCGGCATGCTGCTGCCGCTGGCCGCGCCGGTGATCGGCATCGGCATCGCCGTGACCGGCGCGCTGTACTTCGCCGACCGCCGCATGAAGAGCGACGACAATCATTTCCGCGGCTTTCCCGGCCTGTGGAACATTGCCGCGTTCTATCTGTTCATGCTGCATCCGACGCCGCTGCTGGCGACGCTCGGCCTCGCGATCCTGATCGCGCTGACCTTCGTCCCGTTTCACGTCATCCATCCAGTCCGTGTCCAGCGGCTGCGCTGGCTGACGCTGCCACTCGTCGCGCTCTGGGGTGTGCTCGTCATCCACGTGCTCCGCCAGAATTTTGCAGTGGGCCCGATCGTCACAGCGCTGCTGTGCGCCATCGGCCTCTATATCGTCGCGAGCGACTCCGCGATCCGCCTGTTGAGATCCTTGAAATCATGATCGACCTTCTGACAAGTCCCGAAGCCTGGGCCGCGCTGCTGACCCTGACCGCGCTCGAAATCGTTCTCGGCATCGACAACGTCATCTTCCTGTCGGTGATCACGTCGCGCATCCCCGAGCCGCAGTCGACGCGCGCCCGGCAGATCGGGCTGGCGCTGGCGCTGATCTTCCGCATCATGCTGCTCAGCGTGCTGGTCTGGCTGATCGGGCTGACCCAGCCGGTGTTCTCGGTCGGCAAGCTCGGCTTCTCCTGGCGCGACATCATCCTGATCGCCGGCGGCCTGTTCCTGATCGCCAAGGCGACGCACGAGATTCACGCCGAGGTCGAGGCCCGCGAGGGGGATGGGCCGCAGGCCGGCGGCGGCGGCAGCAGCTTCTTCTGGGTGATCCTGCAGATCATCGTCATCGATCTCGTGTTCTCGCTGGACTCCATCATCACCGCGATCGGCATGGCGCAGGATCTGGAGATCATGATCGCCGCCGTGATCATTGCCGTGATCATCATGTACGTCTCATCCGGGCCGGTCGCGCGCTTCGTCGCCAACCATCCGACCACCAAGATGCTGGCGCTCGCCTTCCTGGTGCTGATCGGCGTCGCACTGGTGGCGGACGGCTTCGAGTTCCACATTCCGCGCGGCTACATCTACTTCGCGATCGTGTTTGCGCTGGCGGTCGAGGCCTTCAACGTGATGGCCTCGCGCAACCGCAGGAAGCGCGCGGGCTGAGTTGACAAGACCGTCGTGATCGCCTTGGCTTTTGCCAGGCCGCGCTTGCGGGAGTGATCCGCTGGTCCGGCGAAACCGGATGTCTGCCGAGAATCAGATAAGCGTCCGGATTGGATCGGATCGTCCGATCCGGTCACACAGGTTCTGCAGGGAGGGGGCCCCGATGGCCAAGGCGGTGCGCGTGCACAAGGTGGGAGGGCCGGAGGCGCTCGTCTACGAGCCGGTCGAAATCGTCGCGCCCGGACCCGGCGAGGTCCGTATCCGCCAGCACGCGATCGGCCTGAACTTCATCGACGTGTACTATCGCACCGGCCTGTACAAGGCGCCGGGGCTGCCGTTCATCGCCGGCAACGAGGCTGCCGGCGAGGTGATCGCCGTGGGGCCTGGCGTCACCCATTTTCATCCCGGCGACCGCGTGGCCTACTACGAGAATCTCGGTGGCTACGCCACCGAGCGCAACATCGGCTGGCAGCGCCTCGTCAAGCTGCCCGACCACATCACCTACGAGCAGGGCGCCGTGCTGATGCTCAAGGGACTGACGGTGTGGTACCTGCTGCACAAGACCTTCAAGGTCGAGCCGCATCACCGCGTGTTGATTCACGCGGCCGCCGGCGGCATCGGCCTGCTGGCCTGCCAGTGGGCGCGGGCGCTCGGGGCGCATGTCATCGGCACCGTCGGCTCGAAGGCCAAGGCCGACCTCGCGCTCGCCAATGGCTGCGACCACGTCATCATCTACAGCGAAGAGGACTTCGTCGCGCGTGTGAAGCAGATCAGTCGCGGCGAACTGTGCGACGTGGTTTATGACGGCGTCGGCAAGTCGACCTTCCCAGGCTCGCTGTCATGCCTGAAGCCGCGCGGCCTGTTCGTGAGCTTCGGCAACGCCTCGGGCCCGGTGCCGCCGTTCTCGATCGCCGAGTTGAACAGTCACGGCTCGCTGTTTGCGACCCGGCCGAAGCTCAACGACTATATCGGCAAGCGCTCGGAACTGCTCGAAGGCGCCGACACGCTGTTCTCGGCCGTGATCAGCGGCAAGCTGCACGTTCCGATCAATCACGCCTATGCGCTGAAGGATGCGGGCCGGGCGCACGCCGATCTCGAAAGTCGCGCCACCACCGGAGCCTCGATCCTCAAGCCGTGACGGTTCGCTAGCTTTGATCGTCGGCTGACGCCGTGCGATCGGCGGCGCGACTCCACAGCATCGCGTTGCTCTGGCCCGTCTTGGCTTGCTCGATCCTGGCAGGTGCCAGACTGTCCTGTCCCTCGAGCCAGGCGCGCTCGCGCTGCGGATCATCCAGCGCCAGCGCGAGCCCCTGGTTCAGCTCGTACAGGTCGGCGGCGAGACCGGACTCCGCGAGCGCCGACATCAGCGCGTCCTGGATCAATCCCCGCAGTGCGACATGAGGCCCAGAGATCGGGACCTCGACATCGCGTCCAGCCACCGCCTGGGTGCAGGCGCGCCGGTCGAAGGATGCGTGCCCGCGGCAGGCAAGGGGACGGGCAGGATGGATGATGCAGGCGCCGCGCACCACGAAGGGGCAGGGCTGGCGCAGCTTCATCCGCTCGGTCTCGCCCATGCCACGCGTCGCCCGGTTGGCGAGCTTGACCCGGCGCGACAGCAGGCCGAGCGCCGTCGACGGCATCCGCTGGTCGATCTGGCGGATATAGCGGGCGAGCAGAAATATCTCGGGTGCAGTTGCCGTGACACGGAGCGCGCAGCACGAGGGACAGCCCTTCTCGCAGGCGAGCGCCGGCAGATGCGCCGACTGGGCGCCGATATTGGCCTCGAACAAATCGAAGGCCTGTTCGGTGAGGCTCTCGACGGTCGCGCTTGATCGGGGCCAGTTGGCGAGCAGGGCGCGGAAACTCTGTTGCAACTCTCTGAACACCGATTGCGCCACTGCCGTTCTCCTGCGCGGCCCGTGAAATCACGATCGACCGCGGCGGACCCGGCCCACCGCGGTCGACGGGGATGAGGCAGAGAGGACGCTCACGGCCTCATCCAAACGGAGGCGAGATGTCAGGCTGCGACATCCTTCAGGATCGCGTCGAAGCAGGGGCGCGGGATGCGGAAGAAGCCACGGCCGCCCGCGAAGGTCTGGTAGTGCGGACGAGCCATATCGAGCAGCCGCTCGTACCATTGGTCGGCGGTCAGGCCGGCCGGCTTCTCGCCAATGGAGTTGATGGCCGAGTTCGGGAAGAAGCGGACATGGATCAACACCTCTTCCGTCGCGGCCGCGGCGGCGATGTGGCTCCTGGTGTCCTCCACGGGCAGCACCCGAGCCAGATTGTCTTTCGCCATTCGTGCGTCTCCTTGTGTCGTGCCGACCTCGTTGTCGGCGGAATGAACATCAGCTTGGTTCCGGCAAGCCTTGCCCCCTCCGAGCTGATCACATCCCGTGCAACGCTATATCCATACAAATATAACGTATGTCATCGGATCGCAGGCGTCTGGCCCCGACAGCATCGTTGCTCACGGGACGCGCTGTCTTTGATCCAGGTCAATCGACTGGAAAAGGCAGGACGATGCCGATAGATTTCGACATCATGACTACCCATCTCCGCGACGGCATCTTCTGCCCCTACGACAATCACGGTGACAGCCATCACGCGGCCATTCAGGCTGAAACCGACCTGGTGCTCAAAGCCGAGGCACTCGGCTTCGACGAGGCCTGGATCTCCGAGCATCATTTCGATGCCGGCAGTTCGAGCCCCTCGATCTTCGCGCTGCTCGGCTTTCTCGCGGCCCGCACGACGCGCATTCGTCTCGGCACTGCGGCCGTGCTGCTGCCGTTTCGCCCTCCGGTCGAAGTCGCCGAGGACATTGCCACCATCGACATCCTCAGCGGCGGCCGGCTCGATGTCGGCATCGCGCGGGGCGGGCCGTTCCCGGAGCAGAACCGGAATTTCGCTGTCTCGTCCGATGAAGCGCGGCCGCGGATGCTGGAGGCGCTGCATCTGATCCAGCGTCTCCTGACGGAGGATGAGGTGTCGCATCGGGGCAGTTACTACCACGTCGATCGCCTGCGGCTGACGCCACGGCCGCTGCAGCGGCCGATCCCGACCTGGATTGCATCGGCCAGCGCAGCCGCGCTCGACGACGCAGCCGCGCATGGCCATGGACTGATGGCCGGCCTGACCTCGACGCTCGACGACATCAAGCAGATGCTGCGGAGCTATTGGGAGCGCAACACGGAGGCAGACGCGCGGCTCGTGGTATCGCGGTTCTACTGCAGCGCGCCGACCCGGGAGGCGGCGATCGCCGAGGCGGCGCCATTCCTGCAGCAGTTCTTCGATCGCAGGCGGCAGCTGTCCGCGGGGCCTGATGCATGGGTGTCGCCGACCAATGTCGAGGGCTTCCTCGCACGGTCGCTGATCGGCAGCCATGACGAGGTCCGGTCCAAGCTGGCAGAGCTCGCGGAGGCCGGGCCGCGCAGCGTACTGCTGCTCCCGGCCAGCATCGACGCCGGCCGGCGCTGTGACCTGCTCGCAACGTTCCGGACGCACGTCTTGGCAGGCCGGCCCGGCGCATAGACACCGCGCCGGCCCTGGCGCGACCTCAGCCGCTACGCCACGCAGCGCGCGGCGCCGACCTTGGTGAGGAGACCATCCAGCACGTCGATCATCGCTGCGATCTCGTCCCGGGTCACGTTGAGTGCCGGCATGAAGCGCAGCGTGTCGGGCCGAGGCGCATTCAAGAGCAGGCCGAGCTCGAAGGCGTGCGCCACCAGCGCTGGTGCGATCGGTCTGACGACATCGAGTGCGAGCAGGAGCCCGCGTCCGCGCACATCGCCGAGCCCGTGCCGCGCCGAGATGCGTTGCAGCTCGCTCTCGAGATAGATCCCGTTGTCCACGACGGCCTTGAGAAACTCCGGCTTCTCGACGAGATCGAGCACGGCAAGCCCTGCCGCACACATCAGCGGATTGCCGTTGAACGTGCCGCCCTGATCGCCATGCTCGAAGCACGCAGCCTCGTCCGTTGCCAGCAGGGCCGCGAGCGGCACACCGCCGCCGATGCCCTTGCCGAGCGTCATGATGTCGGGGAGGACGTCGGCGTGCTCGTAGCCGAACAGCTTTCCAGTCCGTCCCATGCCGGTCTGGATCTCGTCGACGATCAGCAGCAGTCCGTGCCTGGTCGTCAGCGCCTGCAATTGCTGCAGGAAATTGTCCGTCGCGGGCCATACGCCAGCCTCGCCCTGGATCGGCTCCAGCATGATCGCAACCGTGTTGCCCGAGATCAGCGCCTCGACCGAGGCGATATCGTTCAGCCGCGCCTTGGGGAAACCCGTCACCTTCGGCTCGAACAGCGGCTCGAACGCCTTCTTGCCGGAGGCTGACATGGTCGCCAGCGTGCGGCCATGGAAGCCACCCTCGAAGGTGATGATCTCATGGGCGCCGTTCTTGCGCAGCGCGCCGTATTTGCGCGCCAGCTTGATCGCGCCTTCATTGGCCTCTGCGCCGGAGTTGGTGAAGAACACCTGGTCGAAGCAGGAGCGATCGACCAGCGCCTTGGCGAGTTTCAGGCTGGTGTCGTTGAAATAGGCCGGACTCGGCGTGATCAGCCGCGTGGCCTGGTCGGCGAGCGCTTTGGCCAGCTCAGGCGGCGCGTGGCCGAGCGAGTTCACGGCCCAGCCCTGGATGAAATCCAGATAGCGCTTGCCGCTGTCGTCCCATAGCCAGGAGCCCTTGCCCTGGACGAAGACCGTGCGCGGACGCGCCGTGATGTCCATCAGAGCCTCATAAGGATGGGGGGCGGTCAGCATGTTCAATCTCCTATGCTCAGGGGGAAACCACGGGCCGAAAAGCGAGAAGGCCGCTCCTTTGCGGGAGCGGCCTTCTCGAAAACCTGGTGCTGATGAGCTTAGCTGATCAGCAACGTCTTCGGACATGGCGCGCCCCGGCATCGTCACGGCGGTGACGACGGCAAACGGCGGCGCGGCGGTTGGTCCGGTTGTGGATCATGCGCGGGCCATACAGGCAATTCGCAACAGATGTCAAGACGTCAGTCGGCTCGCAGCGAGGAGGGGAGACCACCCCCTCCGGAGGGGGACTGCGTGCGATGAACGCACGGGCTGGCCGCAGCTGTGCCCGGTTAGTTCAAACTTTACCAAACATTTAGCGGCAGGATTTACCGTGCTGCCCAGCTTGAAACGCAAGCGCTCAGGACGAGCGATGTCGAATCCCCACAACACGATTGCCGAAGACGTCCAGGCGGCGATCGCCACCGGCTCGGCGGAACGCTGCTCCAGCGTGGCCGAGCGGGTCGCCTCGCTGTTCATTGCCTCGGCTGGCAATCTGGATATCGAGCAGCACGCGCTGTTCACCGACGTCTTCGAGCGTCTCGTCAACACGATCGAGCTACGGGCGCTGGCCGATGTCGGCGCTCGCATCGCGCTCGCCGAACTCAGCGCACAGCTCGCTCCCATCCCTCAGACACCGGTCACGGTGATCCGGCGGCTCGCCCATCATGACGACATCGCGGTGGCCGGACCGGTGCTGTCGGAGTCGCCGCGACTGACCGCCGAGGATCTGATCGAGATCGCCAACACCCGGAGTGAGAAGCACCTGGTTGCCGTCGCCGGTCGCTGGTGGCTGCAGGAGGTCGTCACCGACGCGCTTCTGATCCGGCGCTTTCCCAGCGTCAGTCGCAAGTTGATGAAGAATCCCGGTGCGCGGATCTCGGCGGCCGGTTTTTCGATCATTCTGGCGCAAGCGTTGGGCGACCCGGAGCTGGCCATTGCCACAGGCATTCGCGCCGACCTGCCGTCCGCGCTGCGCCGGACGTTGCTGCAGAATGCAACCGAAGCGGTGAAGGCGAGGCTGCTCGCGTCAGCGCCGCCGCATCTCTACGAGGAGATCCGCAGCGCGATCGCGGCCGCGACGACCGATGCCGAGCAGGGCATGTCGCGTTGCCGTGACTTCGGCGGCGCGAAGCTGACGGTCGGGCAGTTGAAGCAGGCGGGCAAGCTCAACGAAGCCGCGCTGCTCGATTTTGCGCGTCAGCGGCGCTACACCGAAACCATCGCGGCCATCGCGGAGCTGGCAAAATGCAGCATCGAGCTGGTGCGGCCGCTGATGCAGAGCCTGCGCAGCGACGGCATTCTCGTGCCGTGCAAGGCTGCGGGTCTGAGCTGGACCACGGTTGCGGCGATCCTCGACAGCCGGTTCGTGACAGGCGCGACCAAGCCTGATGAGCTCACTAAGCTGAAGAACAGGTATCTCGAGCTGACGCTGGATGAGGCACAGCGCTTGATCAAGCTCTGGAACGTGAGGGCTGGCGCATCAGCCAACTGAGCCGATGTCCGGCTCAGAACCCCGAGACGACGCCGTGCAGGTCGTATTCGTCGGCGCGCTCGATCTTGGCCGTGACGATCTCGCCGACCCGCAGCGGACGGCGGCTGGACACATACACGGCCCCGTCGATCTCCGGCGCATCCG
This sequence comes from Bradyrhizobium sp. SZCCHNS2022, assembly GCF_032377575.1. NCBI lineage: Bacteria > Pseudomonadati > Pseudomonadota > Alphaproteobacteria > Hyphomicrobiales > Nitrobacteraceae > Bradyrhizobium > Bradyrhizobium sp. SZCCHNS2022. Next base: position 1,970,072 of record NZ_JAUHHZ010000001.1, read on the forward strand.
CCTTGGAGCGGCCCTTGGCAACCGTCGGGCCGACCTCGTCGATGATGATCTGCTGGCGCGTCCCGACCTTGCGCTTCAGCCGACGCGCCGAGATCTTCTGCTGCCGCGCCATCAGCGCATTCCAGCGCTCCTGCTTGACCTCGTCCGGCACCTGGTCGGGCAGGGCGTTGGAGGTCGCGCCAGCCACCGGCTCGTATTTGAAGCAGCCGAGCCGGTCGATCTCGGCCTCGTCCAGCCAGTCGAGGAGATAAGCGAAGTCCTCGTCGGTTTCGCCGGGGAAACCGACGATGAAGGTCGAGCGCAGCGCCAGGTCGGGGCAGGTCGCCCGCCATGCCTTGATCCGGTCCAGCGTCCTGTCCTGCGCGGCCGGCCGCCGCATCGCCTTGAGCACGTTCGGGCTGGCATGCTGGAACGGGATGTCGAGGTAGGGCAGCACCTTGCCTTCAGCCATGAGGCCGATCACTTCGTCGACATGGGGGTAGGGGTAGACGTAATGCAGCCGGACCCAGGCGCCGAGATCGCCGAGCTCCCGGGCGAGGTCGAGGAACCGGGCCCTGACGCTGCGGTCCTTCCAAGAACTCTCGGCATATTTCAGGTCGAGCCCGTAGGCGGACGTATCCTGGGAGATGACCAGGAGCTCCTTGACGCCGGCCGCGACCAGCCGCTCGGCCTCGCGCAGCACGTCGGCCGCCGGCCGCGACACCAGATCGCCGCGGAGCTTCGGAATGATGCAGAAGCTGCACCTGTTATTGCAGCCCTCGGAGATCTTCAGATAGGCGTAGTGCCGGGGCGTCAACTTGATGCCCTGGGGAGGGACGAGATCCAGATGCGGGTTGTGCACCGGCGGCGACGCCCGATGGACGGCGTCCAGCACGCTTTCATATTGCTGGGGCCCCGTGATCGACAGCACGCCGGGATAGGCCTGCTCGATCTGCTCGGGCTCGGCGCCCATGCAGCCGGTCACGATCACCTTGCCGTTCTCGGCCATCGCCGAGCCGATCGCCGACAGCGATTCCTGCTTGGCGCTGTCCAGGAAGCCGCAGGTGTTGACGATGACGAGGTCGGCGCCGTCATGCTGGCGGGCGAGCTCATAGCCCTCGGCGCGCAGCCGCGTGATGATGCGCTCGGAATCGACCAGCGCCTTCGGACATCCGAGCGAAACAAAGCTGATCTTGGGCGCGGAACCCTGCTGCATCTTGGAACTGCCTGATGGGATAAGCGTCAGCTAGTCCGAATTACTCAGAAAGACAAGGCTTTAAGGCGGTCGCGTCCATGCTATGGATGACCGCCCGGACACCCTGGTGATCGATGAGCGCCGAGCAATCGCCCAAAATCGTGATCGTCGACGAAAGCCCGATCCGCGCGGCCATCCTGGAGGAAGGCCTGCGGGAGGCGGGTTTTACCGGCGTGGTGCATGTCAGCGAGATGCAGGGCCTGCTGGCGCGAATCTATGCCCTGGACCCCGACGTCATCGTCATTGACCTGGAGAACCCGAGTCGCGACGTGCTCGAGCAGATGTTCCAGGTCAGCCGCGCCGTCCGCCGGCCGATTGCCATGTTCGTCGACCAGAGCGATGCCGCCTCGATCCAGGCCTCGGTCGAAGCCGGCGTGTCGGCCTATATCGTCGACGGTCTGAAGAAAGAGCGGATCAAGCCGATCCTCGACCTCTGCATCTCCCGCTTCAATGCGTTCTCCAAGCTGCAGGACGAGCTCGAGCGCACCAAATCGGCGCTGGAGGATCGCAAGGTGATCGACCGCGCCAAGGGAATTCTGATGAAGATGAAGGGCTTCACCGAAGAAGAAGCCTACGTGCTGTTGCGATCCACGGCGATGCGCGAAAAGAAGAAGATCGGCGAGATCGCGCAGTCGATCCTGACCGCCTCGGAGATGCTGAAATGAGCGGGCCGCTTCGCATTGGCTTCATTCCGCTGGTCGATGCTGCGGCGCTGATCGTCGCGGTCGACAAGGGCTTCACCGCCGCGGAGGGGCTCGACGTCACGCTGGTCCGCGAGGTCTCCTGGTCGAATGTGCGCGACAAGCTCAACATCGGGCTGTTCGATGCCGCGCATCTGCTGGCGCCGGTCGCGATCGCCTCCAGTCTCGGCATCGGCCACGTGAAGGTCCCGATCGTCGCGCCGTTCAATCTCGGCGTGAACGGCAACGCCATCACGGTCACGCCGGCCCTGCATGCCGAGCTCATGGCGAATCTGGAGGGCGACCGGTTCGACCCGATGGCGACGGCGCTGGCCTTGTCGCGCGTCGTCGCCGCCCGACGCAAGGCTGGCGCCGAGCCGCTGACCTTCGGCATGACGTTTCCGTTCTCCACCCACAATTACCAGCTCCGATTCTGGATGGCCGCGGGCGGCGTCGATCCCGATGAGGACGTTCGTCTCGTGGTGCTGCCGCCGCCTTACATGGTCGAGAGCATCGCCAGCGGGCATGTCGACGCCTTCTGCGTCGGCGCTCCCTGGAACTCGATCGCGGTCGACCTGGGCATCGGCCACATCCTGCACTTCGTGTCGGACGTCCTGGTGCGGGCGGCCGAGAAAGTGCTCGCGGTCCGGCAGAGCTGGGCCGACAAGCATCCGGATGCGCTGGCGGCACTGGTCAGGGCCTGCGGCCGGGGCGCCGATTTCATCGAGCAGAACCATGCCGAGGCGTCGCTGATCCTGGCGCAGCCCGAGCGGATCGGCGTCGATGCCGAAGTGCTCCAGCGTACGCTTGATGGGCGGCTCAAGATCTCGCCCGACGGCACGTTCCGCGAAAGCCCGCGCTATTTATTGGTGGGGCGGGAAGGGGCGGCGCGTCCCGAGCCGATCCAGGCGGCCTGGCTTTATGCGCAGATGGTGCGCTGGGGTCAGACGGCGCTCAGCGACGAGGCGCTGCGCACCGCAATCGGCGTGTTCAGGCCGGATATCTACGACGCCGCGCTCGGTGTGCCCGGGCAGGTCCAGGACGCCGCCATCGGCGCGTTCGCTGGCCCGCCATTCGCAGCCGACGACGTCATGGGTCACCTCAAGGCCTTCAAGATCGGCCGCTGGACCGCCTGATCCACCTCTCCCGATCATGATCTGGGCATCTCGGCCACCCGACCATTTTTTGGGCGGAGTGCCCGCATTTCAGGGCTTGAGCCGGCGAACGCGCTTTCGCCGATTCGCACATCCCATTGTTTTATCCTGCATTTCCTCTCCCTCGAAGCTGGCACGCAACTTGAATATTGCAGTGCAGTCGGCCGCCGCAGATGCCGCTGACTGCAATCCGTGCCGGATTTCCGCAGCAACGAAGCTGGTCGGACCGCTCATCTGAAACCAAGCCAATGCCGGCCGTTTCGGACGACGCGATCCTCATCCCATCCCCGAACGCCAATCGCCGTGGCCGCTGGAGCTTCGTCCGCCATCATGAAAATCGAACCTTTGTCAGTCGACTTCAACGACGAGCAGAAGCGCTACCTGGAAGGGTTGGCTGCCGGCCTCAAGGTCAATCTGGGCGGCCGTGTCCAGGCCGCAGCCGTCACGGCCTCCGAGCCGACCGGGCCGGACGCCATCCATATCAAGGCGCAGGACAAAGTCATCGCGGCAGGCCGCAAACTCGCCGACCAGGAGAAGGTCAAGCGCGAGCTGCATCCGTTCGACGCCTACGAGCGGCTGAAGCAGCAGGCCCGCAGCAACGCGGCGCCCTCGGCAGCCGACAATTTCCGCTGGCGCTATTTCGGCCTGTTCCACGTTGCACCGGCGCAGGACTCCTACATGTGCCGGCTGCGCATTCCCAACGGCATCATGAAGCATTGGCAGCTGAGCGGCCTGGCCGATCTCGCCGATCAACTCTGCGGTCCCTACAGCCACGTCACCACGCGCGCCAATCTGCAGCTGCGCGAGATCCCGCCCAAGCATGCCGTGCTGCTGCTGGAGGGACTTTCGGATCTCGGCCTGACCGCGCGCGGCTCCGGCGCCGACAACATCCGCAACGTGACGGGCACGCCGACCGCCGGCATCGATCCGCAGGAGCTCTTGGATACGCGGCCCTATGCGCGCGAATGGCACTTCCACATCCTCAACGACCGCTCGCTGTATGGCCTGCCGCGCAAGTTCAACGTCGCCTTCGACGGCGCCGGCCGGATCGCGGCGCTGGAGGACACCAATGACATCGCTTTCTCGGCGGTCGAGGTGAAGGACGGCTTCGGCGTGACGCCGGGCGTGTGGTTCAGACTCGGCCTCGGCGGCATCACCGGCCACAAGGATTTCGCAAAGCCGACGGGAATCATCGTCGAGCCGGAGCGCGCCACCGAAGTGGCGGACGCCATCGTGCGGCTGTTCATCGAGACCGGCGATCGCACCAATCGGCTGAAGTCGCGGCTCAAATACGTGCTCGACAGCATGGGCCATGACAAGTTCATGGAAGCGGTCGAGGCAAGGCTCGGCCGCAAGCTCGCGCGCGTGCCGGACGAGGCGCTTGCGCCGCGGCCGGAGTCCGATCGCATGGCGCATGTCGGGGTGCACCCGCAGAAGCAGCCGGGGCTGAACTGGATCGGCGTGGTGCTGCCGCTGGGCAAGCTGACGACCGATCAGATGCGGGCGCTCGCCAAGATCGCGGCCGATCTCGGCGACGGCGAGATCCGGCTGACCGTGTGGCAGAACTTGTTGTTGTCGGGTGTGAGCGACGACAAGGTCGCATTGGCCTGCGCGGCGATCGAGCAGATCGGGCTCTCGACGAAGGCTTCGCACATCCGCGCGGGCTTGATCGCGTGCACCGGCAATGCCGGGTGCAAGTTCGCGGCAGCGAACACCAAGAAGCATGCGGCGGAGATCGGCGATTGGTGCGAGAGCAGGGTCGACATCGACACGCCCCTCAACATCCATCTCACCGGCTGCCATCACTCCTGCGCCCAGCACTACATCAGCGACATCGGCATGATCGCGGCGAAGGTGCCCGTCGGCGAGGGCGACGACACTGTCGAGGGCTATCATCTGTTCGCCGGCGGCGGCTTCGGCCCGCAGGCCGATATCGGCCGCGAGGTCTATCGCGACCTCAAGGCGGCGGACGCGCCGCGCTTCGTCGAGAAACTGCTCAAGGCCTATCTCGCCCACCGCGCTTCGCCCGAAGAGACCTTCCTGTCCTTCGCCCGCCGCCACGATGGCGACGCGCTGCGCCAGCTCGCCGAAGCCCACACGACGTCCGAGGTGTCAGCATGAACCAGATCACCCCCATGTCGAAGATCGAGCCGAAGATCGAGATCATTCCCGCGACGGCGCCGTTCTCCGAGGCCCAGCGTTCCTGGCTCAACGGCTTCCTCGCCGGTGCACTCGGTCTTGATGGATCGACGGCATTGCCGCCTGCGCAGAACGGCGCGGTGCTGGCGCCCGCAGGCGATGCCGATGACGGCGAGGCGCCATGGCACGACCAGACCCTGCCGATCGCCGAGCGGATGAAGCTCGCCGAGGGGCGTCCGTTGCGCCGGCGCCTGATGGCGGCCATGGCACAGCAGGACTGCGGCCAGTGCGGCTACAATTGCAGCGACTATTCGGATGCGATCGCCGATCGCAGCGAGGCGCGGCTGAACCTGTGCGTGCCCGGCGGCAAGGAAACCGCGCGGATGGTGAAGGCGCTGTATGAGGAGATCGACAAGGCGCCTGCGGCCAAGCCCGCTGCCGTTGCCACGACCCCCACAGCCGTCTCCCTGGTCGTCAGCGCGCCCGGCCGATCGCGCGACAATCCGGTCGAGGCGACGTTCCTGTCGCGGCGTCTGCTCAACAAGTCGGGCTCCGAGAAGGAGACCTGGCACATCGAGTTCGATCTCGCCGAGGCGGGGCTCGATTATGTGGTCGGCGATTCCTTCGGCATCTTCGCCAAGAACGATCTTGGCCTCGTCGATCAGATCATCGCGCTGCTGGGCGCCTCGCACATGACCGAGGTCAACGGCAAGTCGCTGCGGCAATGCCTGCTCGAGGACGTCTCGCTGTCGCCCGCGCCGGATTCGCTGTTCGAGCTGATCTCCTTCATCACGGGCGGCGCGACGCGCGAGAAGGCGCGACGGCTGGCGCAGGGCGAGGATCCCGATGGCGATGCCGCGACGCTCGACGTCATGGCGGTGCTGCAGAAGTTCTCCGGCGTGCGGCCGCATCCTGAGGCCTTCGTCGAGGCGCTGGAGCCGCTGCAGCCGCGGCTGTACTCGATCTCCTCGTCGCACAACGCGACGCCCGGAAAACTGTCGCTGACCGTCGACTGCGTCCGCTACGTCATCGGCAAGCGCAAGCGTCTCGGCCTCGCATCGACGTTCCTGGCCGAGCGGATCAATCCCGGCGATAAGCTCCGCGTCTACGTCCAGAAGGCGCATGGCTTCGCGCTGCCGGCCGATCCGAAGACGCCGATCATCATGGTCGGCCCGGGCACCGGCATCGCGCCGTTCCGCGCCTTCCTGCACGACCGCAGGGCGACCGGGGCGCCGGGCAAGAACTGGCTGTTCTTCGGCCATCAGCGCAGCGACTGCGACTTCTTCTACGCCGACGAGCTCAACGCGATGAAGACCGCCGGCCTGCTGACGCGGTTGTCCCTGGCGTGGTCGCGCGACGGCGACAAGAAGTTCTACGTCCAGGACCGCATGCGCGAGGTCGGCCGCGAGGTGTGGACCTGGCTCGCCGATGGCGCGCATCTCTACATCTGTGGCGACGCCAAGCGCATGGCCAAGGACGTGGAGCGTGCCCTGGTGGACATCGTCGCCCAGTTCGGCGCGCGATCGACCGACGAGGCCGTCAGCTTCGTCGCCGACCTCAAGAAGAAGGGCCGGTTCCAGCTCGACGTTTATTGACGCGTTCACCGTGCATGGAACCCCGCGGATAAAATTCTCGGCCGGGACAGCGGCCGAGAATTTTTTGGTTCCAAGCGGACCCGAAACGCGGGGCTTGTCGTTATTTGCGCGGTTGCCTTGCATCGGCCCGTGAGAGCGCTTTTCTCATGGCCGGAACTTCAGGAGACCAGCCATGCGGACGCTTTCGACGCCCCTGCGACAGATGCCCCAGGCTCGCGCCATTCGCGAGCGCGGCGCCACGGCGGCACTGGTCGCCCTCTACGGCGCACTCGCGCTGATCGGGGCCATCACGCTGGGCATGCCCTTCACCCATCCGTTCTGATCAGGTTCCTTCGATCACGGCGCCGTCTTGAACGGCGCCACCCTGATGCCGGCCGCGTCGAGCGCCCTGCGCACCTCGCGGGCGATCTCGACGGCGCCGGCGGTGTCGCCGTGGATGCAGACGGTGTCGGTGCGCATCTTCATCACCTTGCCCGTCACTGAGACGACCGCTCCGTCCTGGACCATGCGCACGACGCGATCGGCAATCAGCTTGGGATCGTGCAGCACCGCGCCCGGCTTGCTGCGCGACACCAGGAGGCCGTTGTCGTCATAGGCGCGGTCGGCGAACACCTCGTGCGCCATCGACAGATTGGCTTTTTCTCCAGCGGTCACCAGCTTCGAGTTCGCGAGCACCACGAAGATCAGGCTGGGATCGACGGCCTTGATCGCGTTGGCGATCGCGTTGGCCGTCATGTCGTCCTCGCAGGCGACGTTGGACAGCGCGCCATGCGCCTTGACATGCGTGACCTTGTGGCCGGCCACGGTGGCGATCGCCTGCAACGCACCGATCTGATAGGCGACGAGGTTCTCGACCTCCGATGATGTCAGCCCCGGCACCGGGCGTCGGCCAAAGCCGTGGAGGTCGCGATAACCGGGATGCGCGCCGACGCTGACGCCTTTCGCTTTCGCCATCTCCACCGTCCGGCGCATGATGTCGGCATCGCCGGCGTGAAAGCCGCAGGCGACGTTGACGGAGGTCGCCAGATCGATCATCGCGGCGTCGTTGCCCATCTCCCAAGGGCCAAAGCTTTCTCCGAGGTCGCAGTTCAGATCGACGGTGCTGGTCATGTGATGGTCCGCTCGTTGATGAGATACGATCGTTAGTCGGGCGCCGCTCCGAGCCAGGTCGTGACGTCGGTCGCACTGACGGCATGCCCGGCCACATTGGCCGTGAACAGCGCATCGATGTTGAAATCACTGCTCACAAGCTCGGTGACGCGGCCGGGCAGGCTGCGCATCAGGTCCTTGTAGCGGCGCAGCTCGGCCTGTGCCTCGGCCATGCCGACCGCCTGGAAGCGGAACGGCGTGCCGGCCGGCGTCTGCGCCAGGCGACCGAAATCGGCCGTGATGACGGTCGCAATCTTCGGATAGCCGCCGCTGGTGCCGCGATCCGACATCAGCACGATCGGCGAACCGTTGCCGGGCACCTGGATGCTGCCCTCGACGGTGCCGTCCGAGACGATGTTGTGGCCGTGCAGATGGCTGATGACGGGGCCCTCGAGCCGATAACCCATGCGGTCGCTGGTCGCCGAGACCATCCAGTTGCTGCGGAGGAACAGCGCCTTCATCTCGTCGCTGAACTCGTCGTCCTGTGGACCCATCACCACCCTGATCGGGCCGCTCAGCTTCGGCACATCGATCTGCATCTCCGGCGTCTGGCCGGCTGGCGCGACGTCGAACACGTCGCCGGCCTGCAGCGGCCGCGGGTAGGGGCTGCCGAGGCCGGCACGGGCATTGACCGAGAGGCTGTTGAACATCGGCTCGCCCGGTAGGCCGCCTTCGATCGCGAGATAGCTGAACGAGCCGCCGCGCGCAAAACCGAGCGCGAGCTTCTCGCCCTCGTTCAGCGTCACCGACGTGTTCATGTCGACCTGGCGCTTGGCGACCTCAACCGGCCGCGGCGCGCCGCACAACGCGACGCGCACCGCGCCGCCCTTCGCCGTGAACGTCGCGCCGAACGGCCCGATCTCGATCGCAGCCGCCATCAGCGCATTGCCGACCAGGCTGTTCGCCGCGGCCAGCGACAGCTTGTCCATCGCGCCCGACGGCGTCAGCCCATAGCGTTGCGCACCGAAGCGTCCGCCATCCTGGACGGAACTTGCCGGGCCGATCTGCGAGACGATGAGCGTGCTCATGCGGCGATCCGCTCGGCGATCAGCTCGCCGTGTTCCGCCGCACGCTCCTGCTCGGCAAACGTCTTCTCATCCACGGCGTAGAAGCTGACCTCGTCGCCGGGCTCGAGCAGAAAAGTCGGCTCGCGATGCAGCTGGAAGGTTCGCATCGCGGTGCGGCCGAGCAGGTGCCAGCCGCAGGGACCGGCGAGGCACTGGATGCCGGTCTGGATGCCGCCGATCGCGACGATGCCCGCCGGGGTCGCCAGACGCGGGTTTTGCCGGCGCGACATCTGTAGCGACGGATCGAGGCCGGAGAGATAGGACCAGCCCGGCGTGAAGCCGATCATCGCGACGCGATAGGTGCCGGCGACGTGGCGCGCGACGACATCGTCCGGCGTGATGCCGAGCGCCTTGGCGACGTCCTCGAGGTCGATGCCATTCTCGCCGCCATAGCAGACCGGAACCCGCCAGCGCCTGACCTCGGTGTCCGGTGCGAGCGACCCGGCCGACAGCGCAAGCAGCCTTGCGCTGAGCGCCTCGTAGTCGATGACGCCGGGATCGTAATGCACCAGCAGCGAGCGATAGGTCGGCACGGTCTCGGTGATGCCGTCGATCGCAGCCGCCGCCAGTGCGTGATCGAGCGCGAGGACGCGCCGGTTCGCGGTCTCGTCGATGGTCCGGCTGAACTCGACGGTCAGAGCGCTGTCGCCGCTGGGCAGCAGGCGAGGAGGGAGAAAAGGGTCGGCCATTGGTCCGAAGTGATCCGCGTTGCTGGTCCCTGATCTAGCCGTTTTCAGTTGCGAGTGGAATTGGGTGAAAGGCAAAAAGTCTCGAAAATTCAATAAATTAATCGGATGTTCTGCGATAAGAGAACTTTATCGGGCCGCGCAACCCCGCATGCAGCGGGCGCACGCCGCGAGGCCTTGACGCGGCGACCGCCGCTCGCAAGATGCGCCTGCCGTTTTAGCCAGCCTGTTGGAGCGCCAGTCTCAAGATGTCCCTCACTCCCGAAGCCATCGCCACCCTCTCTCAAGTCACCACTGCGACCATCACGACGGTCCTGCTGAAGAAGGGGTTGCGCAATGTCTGGCTGCGCGGCGCCAAGCCGCTGCGCCCGGGACAGAAGCGGCTGGTCGGTCCCGCCTTCACCTTGCGCTTCGTGCCGGCGCGCGAGGATCTGGCGACGCCGGAATCCTGGTCGTCGCCGATCTCCACCCGCACCGCGATCGAGGCCATGCCCGAGGGCTGCATCGCGGTGGTCGATGCGATGGGCGTCAAGGACGCCGGCATCTTCGGCGACATCCTCTGCGCCCGCATGGTCAAGCGCGGCGTGACCGCGCTGATCACCGACGGCGTGGTGCGTGACCTCGAAGGCGTGATGGGCACCGGGCTTCCGGTGTGGTGCGACGGCTATGCCGCGCCGCCGTCGGTCGCGGGCCTGACCTTCGTCGGCTGGGGCGAGGCGATCGGCTGCGGCGGCGTCGCCGTGTTCCCGAACGACGTCATCGTGGCCGACCAGGACGGCGCCGTGCTGATCCCGCAAGCGATGCTCGATCACGTGCTGGCCGAAGGTCCCGAGCAGGAGCGCATGGAGGCCTGGATCGTCGACGAGGTGAACAAGGGAGCCGTGCTGCCGGGCCTCTATCCGATGAATGCCGAGACCAAGGCGCGCTACGCGGCGTCGAAGAAGTAAGCTCACACGCGAGCGACAGCTCCAGAAAGGCACATCATGGACTTCCATCCCGCCGGCTCGCGCGCCACGCGCAAGGCCCCCGCCGAGTACTTCACCGGCAACGTGCTGCAGGACCCGCTGATCATGGCGCCGGCGCCTGCGCGCCTCAACGCCTCGCGCGTCTCGTTCGCGCCGGGCGCGCGCACGGCTTGGCACACCCATCCGCTCGGACAGACGCTCTATGTGGTCTCCGGCATCGGCCGCATCCAGGCCAAGGGTGGTCCGGTGCGCGAGATCCGGCCGGGCGACGTCATCTTCATCCCGCCGGGCGAGAAGCACTGGCACGGCGCTTCGCCTGACAACGAGATGACCCACATCGCCATGCAGGAGGCGCTCGACGGCGTCTACTCGAACTGGATGGAGCACGTCACCGACGAGGAATACGCGACGCCGGTCGGCTGATCCTCGACTGATGAAACGTGCAGCGCGCGGTCGAGAGGCCGCGCGCTTTTGTCTTGAAGCCGCAACGCTCAGTTCACCCGCGTCCAGGTCTGGCCGCCGCAGAACATGCCGCCGAAGGCGCAGCCCTGCACGCGCAAACTGTCCGATCCCTTCAGTGCGATGGTCGAGTCGTAGGTGCTGCCGCTGTTCGGATCGAAGATGCGGCCGCTCCACTTCTTCTCCTGCGTCTTGTCGCTCGGACGCATGTTGATCAGGATCTGCTCGCCGTTCTGGTTGGTCTTGGCGTCGACCGCGTAGCCGCACAGATTGGTCCCGCACGGCTCGATGCGGATCTTGCCTTCCTTCTCCTCGGTCAGCCAGATCCCGACGGGAGAGTTCGGATCGCGCGCAGCGGGCGGTGGTGCCGTCGGCGGCGCTGCTGCGGTCGTCACGGCGGGCGGGGCCTGGGCCGGTCGCGGTGAGGCCGCGACGGGTGCTGGAGCCGCGGCAGGAGCGGCCGCGGCCGATGCAGCGGCGGGAGGCGCAGCGGGGGCTGCCGTCTTGGCAGCTGGTTCGGCTGGTGCGACGGGGGCCGCTGCAGGTGGCGGCGTCGGCGGCGCAGCCGCCTGGACGGGAGCAGGCGCAACCGGAGCAGGAGCAGGCGGCGGGCTCGTGGGGGCGACGGCCGTCGGGGCCGGGGCCATCGGCGCCGGAGCCACCACTGCCGGAGCCTGCGCTGGCGGAGCCGGCGTGACGGCCGCCTCGGCTGGCGCCTGCTTGTCCGAACCGGGCTGCGGCTTGGCCGCGCTGTCCTGATCGCGCTTGGTGCGCTTGGTCTTCTTCTGCTCGGTATTGTCGTAGACGCCCGGGATCTGCACGGTGCCGCGGTCGGGATCGATGCGGATCGTCTTGCCGCCGTACTCGATGACGTATTGCGCATGGGCGGCACTGCTGGCCAGAACCACGGCAGCAACGGCCAACAGCCTCTTCATCAGGATCTCCGCAATGTCGGTTGCTGATGTGAGCGAGCTCACGCGCAGTTAAGTCGCTGATGCAGCGAGGTCGGTTCAATGGACGGCCTGCTCAGAAATCGAGCGGCGCATTGTCGACAACCTCCTTCATCACGAAGAAGGTGCGCGTTTGTCGCACGCCGGGCAGCGAGATCAACTGGTCGCCATGCATGCGGTTGAAGTCCTGCATGTCTCTGACGCGGATCTTGAGGAAGAAGTCGAAATCGCCCGCGACCAGATGGCAATCGAGCACGAATTTCAGCTTGCGGATCGCGGCCTCGAAGGTGCGGAAGCTCTCAGGCGTGGAGCGATCGAGTACGACGCCGACCAGCACCAGCGCGCTGCGCTCGACCTTCTCGGGCGCGATCTGCGCGCGCACGCTCTTGATGTAGCCCGCCTCGAACAGCCGCTGGGTGCGGCGATGGCAGGTCGCAGGGCTGACATGGACGGCTGCGGCCAGCTCGGCATTGCTCATGCGGCCGTCCTTCTGCAGCAGCTGCAGAATGCGACGGTCGACGCGGTCGAGATCGGCTTCGGAAGTTTCTTTCATCGATTGCTGATCCAGTGATGGAATATACCGCCATATCGGCTCGTCCTCGACGTAAGCACGAAAGAACGGACCAATAAAGAGAGCACCTTTCGTCGGCTTTCTCGTATGTTTCGCTTGATCCATTTCACCACCCACGGAGAGATCCCGTGCTTCGGCTCGACAAGTTCAAGAAGTATCCGCTGACCTTCGGTGCCACGCCCATCGAGCATCTGCCGCGCCTGACCGCAGCGCTCGGCGGCAAGGTGCAGATCTATGCCAAGCGCGACGATTGCAATTCCGGCCTCGCTATGGGCGGCAACAAGCTGCGCAAGCTCGAATACATCGTGCCCGACGCGATCGAATCCAATGCCGACACGCTGGTCTCGATCGGCGGCGTGCAGTCCAACCACACCCGCATGGTGGCGGCGACCGCGGCCAAGATCGGCATGAAGTGCGTCGTGGTGCAGGAGAGCTGGGTGCCGCACGAGGACGCCGTCTATGACCGCGTCGGCAACATCCTGATGACCCGCCTGATGGGCGCCGACAGCCGCATCGTCGAGGACGGCTTCGACATCGGCATCCGCAAGAGCTGGGAGAACGCGATCCAGTCGGTGAAGGATGCCGGCGGCAAGCCCTACGGCATTCCGGCCGGCGCCTCCGTGCACAAGTTCGGCGGTCTCGGCTATGTCGGCTTCGCCGAGGAGGTGAGGGCGCAGGAAGCCGAGATGGGCATCAAGTTCGACTACATCATCGTCTGCGTCGTCACCGGCTCGACCCAGGCCGGCATGATCGTCGGCTTCGCCGCCGACGGCCGCGCCGACCGCGTCATCGGCATCGACGCCTCCGGCACGCCGGAGCAGACCCGCAGCCAGGTGCGGCAGATCGTCGACAACACCGCGGAACTGGTCGAGCTCGGCCGCAAGGTGCGCGACGACGAGATCGTCATCCTCAACGACTACGCCTATCCGGCCTATGGCGTGCCGAGCGCCGAAACCAACGAGGCCATCCGCTTGGCCGCCCGCACCGAGGCGATGATCACCGACCCGGTCTACGAGGGCAAGTCGATGCAGGGCATGATCGACCTCGTCAAGAAGGGCTACTTCCCGGAGGGCTCGAAGGTGCTCTACGCCCATCTCGGCGGCGCTCCCGCGATCAACGGCTACAGCTACACCTATCGCAACGGCTGAGGGCGGCCCAGGCTGCCGCTGCCTCGTCGCGATGAGCCGAGGTGCAGCAACACACGCGACTGTCGTCCCGGCCTCCGAGCCGGGACCCATAACCACCGGCTGTGGTGTTGTCGTCCACTGCCTCTCCGCGCCTGCTACAAACTTCGGCCTGTGAGTCTGGGTCCCGGCTCGGAGGCCGGGACGACACCATTTGTGTGGCACGAGCGATCCAAACATGACGGCGAGTGTGTTGAGAGAGCGTCCAAAACGAGACACCGCGTTCTCGCGACGCATGACGTCCGAGTGATCCATCAGTCGGCTCCCTCTGTAGAAGAAGAGGGCGCAGGGAATGCCGGGTGAGGGCCTCACCCATGGCCCGCCTGCGTAAAAAATGCAGGCGGCAGGTACCACAGGTGCTGCCGATCAACCGGCATTCCCTGCGCGACGGTCTTAACGCTTATACGCAGTCTCCCTGGTGCGCCGGGCTTGTTGGCCACCATGCCGCGACAATGCTTGCGCATTGCGCGGGTGATACCAGCGTCGGGGTATCAGGACCCTGCGACTTCACGTCCGCAAGCTGCCGTCCGTCCGCGTGCAAGCACGCTTTCGGCATCTCGCGGCCATCGCCTCCCCACCTCGCGTGTCGTGACGATCGCGCGCAACGCCCCTCTCGATGAGGCGGGATGCGCGCAGTGAACCATGGATTTCGGAAAAACGCAAGAGAAAATTTCTTGCATCTCACCTGACAACGATCTCCTTGTTGGAATTGCTGACGTAACTGCCCAGATGTGTCGACCGCGACGAAGGCGCGGGTCGTCCAGCTTCGGGGCGGGACGGCAAATGGCTCCCGTGAAGGGTTGCAACGGCTTTTGATCAGCTGCTGACCGCGAGCGGCGGCCGATGATGACGTCCGAAAACGGCACCTTCGCCCGCGGCCCTCGCCTCAGTCGAACCAGGCCTTGTAGATCGCCTGATAGCTGCCATTCTCGGTCGAGATGTGCAGCCACTGGTCGACGAACGCCTTGAGCGCCACGTCGCGCTGCAGCCAATAGGCTTTCTCGGAGAAGTCGAACGGCTTGTCGGGATGGACGGCGCAGAGCACGCCGGGGTGCAGCTTCTGCTGGTAGCGCGTCTCGGAGGCGTCGGTCATCATCAGGTCGGCGTCGCCCTTGGCGATCTCCTCGAAGATCGTGGTGTTGTCGTTGTGGACGCGGATGTCGGCGGCCTTGATGTGGGCGCGAGCGAAACGCTCGTTGGTGCCGCCGGGATTGACGACCACGCGCGTGCCCGGCTTGTCGATGTCGGACAGCGTCTGATACTTGGAGGTGTCGGTGCAGCGGGCAATCGGGGTCTTGCCCTCGCGCATGATCGGCGTCGAGAAGTAGCCCTTCTTCTGGCGGTCGAGCGTGATCGACACACCGCCCATGGCGACGTCGAACTTGTCGGCCTCGAAATCCTTCATCAGCTGCGGCCAGCTGGTCGGCACGAACTCGACCTTGACGCCAAGCGCCTTGCCGAGCGACTCGGCCATGTCGACGTCGAAGCCGGAGAACTTGGCCGTGGCCTTGTCGAGATAGGTGAAGGGCTTGTAGTCGCCGGTCATGCCGACCCGCAGGCTGCCGCGCTGCACGATCTCGTCGAGGCGCGAGGCCTGGTCCGCGGCCGCGGGAGCGGCGAGGCTGCAGACGAGAACGAGCCCGGTCAGGACGGAGAGCGGACGATCGAAGAACCCCATGATGCGACACCTCGGCTTGGATTGGACGAGGCTATTCTTATACGAGGCGATATCGCCGGACGAGGGGAGAGAGCGTCGACCGCCGCCGGCCCACATGGCGCGATCGCCATGGTCCAAAGCTGCGCGTGTGGAGCGATGGAGACGCCTGGGTTTCCACCGCACCGAGGCAGCTTCGGCCGCGGGGGCTGAAACCAGCCGTGACGACAAAGGGGCCGGCGATCACCGGGCCGGTCTATATCTGGGGAGCCGCGGCTAGCTCCCGCCGGAGCCCGTCGGCGCGGTCGGGCCTTTGCCGGTCATCTCGTTCTTCAGCGCCTCGAAACGCTCGATCGCCTCACGCGCGCGGGTATCGACGGTCTTGACGGCGGCCTCGGCGCTCATCGGACCACTGCTCACAGCGATCGAGGTGGGCCCTACCGTCTCATCGACGTAGTAGCCGTCTTCGCCGCGCCGCGCCGTCCAGCGGAAACGGATCGCCGAGATCGGGCCCGGTCCAATCTTGGTATAGCCATCGGCCTGATCGAAGGACACGACCGTCGCGGCCGCCTTCTTCGAAGGCGAGCCCGCTCTGTCTGCCGGCCTCGCGGCTTCAGGCTGATCCAGAATGCTCGCTATCGTTGCGAGCGCGTGCTCGGTCGCAACACTCATGGCCGCCCCTGTTCCTACCGGCGCGCGCAAACATCCGCACCGATAGTCACAGTTGTAGCGGGATTTGGCCGGGTTGCAAGATTGCGTTGAAAATTGGGCAACAAAGCGGTGGAGAAAGATCCTGACATTCACGTGATGCAGCCCGGCACCTGCCTCATTGCCGATGAGGCAGGGCCATGGCCTGAACCGGACGACTACAGCACGTCCTGGTTGATCACGTTCTGCCGAATCGGCGTGCCGTCCAGCACGCTGAGAATGTTGCGCGCGGTCTGCTCGCTCATCCGGTCCACGGCCTCGCGGGTCACGCCGGCGACGTGCGGCGCCATGATCACATTGGGCAGCGCATGCAGCGCATGGCCGACCGGTGGCGGTTCCTGCTCGAACACGTCGAGGCCGGCGCCGGCCAGCCGGCCTGATACCAGTGCATCATAGAGCGCAGCCTCGTCGATCAGGCCACCGCGGGCGGTGTTGATCAGATACGCGGTCGGCTTCATCAGCCGCAGACGCGCGGCGTTGAACAGGCCGATGGTCTCGGGCGTCTTCGGGCAGTGGATGCTGACGAAGTCGGCGCGCGGCAGCGCGGCATCGAGGTCGGCGACCGGCTCGCAGCCGGCGGCGGTGATCTCGGCGGCGGGCTTGTAGGGGTCATGGACCAGCACCTGCATTTCCATCGCGAGGCAGCGCTTGGCGGTGCGGGTGCCGATGCGGCCGAAGCCGATGATCAGCACGGTCTTGCCGTAGAGATCGAACGGCAGCACGCCGAGGCGCGAGCCCCAGGTGCCGTCCCTGACCATCGCATGCATCTCGTTGGCGCGCTTGGCGAGCGTCAGCATCATGAACAGCGCCTGCTCGGCAACCGACGGCGAGTTCGCGGTGCCCGCGACCATCAGCGGCACCTTGTGCTTGCTCAGCGCAGGCACATCGACGGCGTCGAAGCCGACGCCGATCCGGGTCACCACCTTCATGTCGCCGGCGGCGACGAGCTCCGGCTCGCCGAAACGGGTGGCGCCGAGAGCCACGCCATGCACGGGCGCGTGGGAGGTGAGCAGCGCAGAAAAGTCGGCCGCCGAGATCATGTTGGGGAACTCGATCATCTCGACGTCGTCGCGCGCCGCGAGCAGCGCGCGTCCCTTGGCCGAGAACGATTCCGTGACGAGGATCTTGTTCTTGTTGGTTGCCGTCCTGGTGCTCATGTCCTGCCCTTGAACCACGTTTCTTGGTGGCCTCGTCAGATGACGAGGCCCGTGGTCTCGTTTAGCAGGTGCATGTTGTTGAGGTCCATTGCCATGCGCAGGGGGCTGCCATCCCGCGCGCCCGCATTGGGACTGACCCGACCGCAGACCGGCGTCTCGTTGAGGGTGAAGTAGACCAGGGTCTCCATCCCCATCGGTTCGGTGACCTCGAGCAGCGCTTCGAACGGCTCGATTCCGGGCTCGGCATGCGGCTTGGTTTCGGTGATGTGCTCCGGCCTGATGCCCAGCTGCAGCGGTTCATTCCGCGACACGGATTGATAGCGCGCCGCCCGCGCCGGCGGCAACGGAAACGAGATCCGGTCCGTGAGACGCAGATGGAGTCGGCCCTCGGCCTCCTCGAGACGGCACGGCACGAAGTTCATCGCGGGTGAGCCGATGAAGCCGGCGACGAAGCGCGTCGCAGGATTATGATACAGCTCGTTCGGCGTGCCGATCTGCTCGATGCGGCCCTTGTTCATGACCACGACGCGGTCGGCCAGGGTCATGGCCTCGACCTGATCGTGGGTGACGTACACCGTCGTGGTGCGGACCTTCTGATGCACCTTCTTGATCTCGATGCGCATCTGCACGCGCAGCTTGGCGTCGAGGTTGGACAGCGGCTCGTCGAACAGGAACACCTTGGGATTGCGCACGATGGCGCGGCCCATCGCCACGCGCTGGCGCTGGCCGCCGGACAGCTGCTTCGGCTTGCGGTCGACGAGGTCGGCGATGTCCAGCATGCGCGCGGCCTCGGCCACCCGGCTCCTGATCTCGGCCTTCGGATAGTGCTTCAGGCGCAGCCCGAACGACATGTTCTCCGCCACCGTCATGTGCGGATACAGGGCGTAGTTCTGGAACACCATCGCGATGTCGCGGTCCTTCGGCGGCACGTCGTTGACGACGTCGCCGCCGATCGAGATGTCGCCGTCGGAGATGTCCTCGAGCCCCGCGATCATCCGCAAGGTCGTCGACTTGCCGCAGCCGGAGGGGCCGACCAGCACGACGAACTCGTGGTCGGCGATGTCGAGGTCGATCCCCCGGACGGCCTCGACGTCGTCGTAACGCTTCACGACCTTGCGTAAGCTCACTTCAGCCATGTCAGATCAACCCCCGTCTCAGCCTTTGGTCGCGCCGGCGGTCAATCCGGCGATGTAATAGTCCATCAGGAATGCGTAGATGATCAGCGGTGGTGCCGCGCCGAGCAGCGCGCCGGTCATGATCTGTCCCCAGTTGAAGACGTCGCCCTTGATCAGGGTGGTGACGATGCCGACCGGCAGCACCAACTGGTCGGCCGAGGTCGTGAACACCAGCGGATACAGGAACTGCGCCCAGGAGACGGTGAAGGCGAAGATCGTCGCGGCGATCAGGCCGGGCAGGGCGACGGGAATGAAGATGCGCGTGAGCGTCTGCAGCCAGGACGCGCCGTCGATGATGGCGGCCTCGTCGAGCTCCTTTGGGATCGAGGCGAAATAGCCGATCATGATCCAGGTGCAGAACGGCACCGTCAGCGTCGGATAGATGAACAGCAGCACATACCAGCGGTTGATCAGCTGGATTCCCGTGACGTCGCCGATCAGGGCGAACATCTTGAACAGCGGGATGAACAGCAGGCTGTCCGGAATGAGGTAGGTGAGAAACACGCCGGTGGCGAGCGTCGCCGAGCCCCAGAACTTCATCCGCGACAGCGCGAAGGCGGCGGGAATGCTGATCAGCATGGTGATGATCACGACCACGATCGAGACCATGGCGGAGTTGAAGAAGAAGCGCTGGAACTGGTTCGAGGTCAGCAACCCGATGTAGTTCTCCAGCGTCGGGTGGAACACCCACCACGGATTGGTCGCCGCCGAGATTTCCGCGCTGCCCTTCAGCGAGGTGATCAGCATGTAGAGCGGCGGCACCAGCGAGAAGATCGCGAACAGGGTCAGGAAGAAGTACGACCAGCGCAGCGCCCAGGCGCGGTCGCGGCTCATCGAGCCGTATTTGACGTTGCGGGACGGGCCGGCCTTGTCGACGGTGAGCGTGCTCATCAGGATTCGTTCCCCCGCTTGTTGACGTCGCGCAGGATGAAGATCGCGGCGACCGCCAGGATCGGCACCATGAACAGCGAGACGCTGGCGCCGAGCGGGATGTCGCTGCCCTCGATGCCGACGCGGAACGCCCAGGTCGCGAAGATGTGCGTCTTGTCGAGCGGGCCGCCGGCGGTGAGGATGCGGACGATGTCGAAATTGGCGAAGGTGACGATCAGCGAGAACAGCGTCGTGATCGCGATGATGTTGCGCATCATCGGCAAGGTCACGTACCAGATCCGCTGCCACCAATTGGCGCCGTCGATGGCGGCCGCCTCGTAGAGCTGGTCGGGCACCGATTTCAGCGACGCCAGATACATGATCATGAAGAACGGCGCGCCGTACCAGATGTTGACCAGGATCACGGAGAAACGCGCCCAGCCCGCATCGCCGGTCCACGGGATCGGCCCGATGCCGAAGAATGCGAGCGTGTAGTTGAAGGCGCTGTAGGACGGATCGAACAGCCACAGCCAGGCGAGCGTGCTCATCGCCGGCGGGATGACCCAGGGCACGAGCAGCATGCCGCGCCATTTGCGCTGGCCCTTGGCCGGGATGTTGTGGACGAAATGCGCGACGATGAAGCCGATCAGCGCCTTGAACACGACGGCCGTGATCGCGAAGATGCAGGACTGCTTGACGACCAGCCAGAACGTGTCGCGCTTGAACAGGAACTCGAAATTGCCGAAGCCGACGAAGCGCTGCATCGACTTGTTCAGCGTCGCCAGATGCACCGAATAGATGGCGGGATAGACCACCAGCAGCGCGATCAGCAGGATCAGCGGCAGGGTCAGAAGAAAAGCGACGGTCGACTTGCGCTTCAGCGCATGACGCAGGCCCTTGCGGCCGGCGGCCCTGCGCGGGCGGACGACGGAATCTTCGCCGATGGCGGCATCAACCATGAGAAAGGGCTCCTCGTGATGGTCCCGGCTGCGGCCGGGTTTCACTGGGCGGGCACGGAGACGGCGCCAAGGAGACGGCGCAGAGAGGACGGCCCGCGGGATGCGGACCGTCCATGTTCGAACGAAGCCGGCTCAACTGCGCATGAAGCCTTCGCACTCGCCCTCGGCCCAGGCCAGGGTTGCGTCCATCTTCTCGCCCTGGGCGTAGCGCAGGCACATCTTGGTCATGGTCGCCTGCGCGTAGATCTGCTGCGCGATCTTCGGCGGAGCAGGGGATGCCGCGATCGACAGCGTCTGGTGATTATAGGGATTGGGATAGTGATAGAGCGTGCCCTTGGGCGGTCCCTGCTCCTGCCAGACCTTGAGCGTGGTCAGCTTTTCGTAGGCGGGCAGGTCGTAGCCGCCGCTCGCCACCACCATCTTCTCGATCGAGGCCGGCTTCGACAGATGCACGATCAGGCTCTTGGCCGCCTCCTTGTTCTTGGAGAACGACCAGATGCTCCAGAAATAGGGCAGGAACGGTGCGAAGCGGCCCTTCGGCCCGGCCGGGAAGCCGTGGGTCCAGCACTGCTCGGCGATCTGCGGCGCGTCGCGCTTGGCCACCGCCCAGGCGCTCGGCGGATTCATGATCATCGCGCCCTTGCCGGACACCAGCCATTTGTTGTTCGAGGCGTCGTCCCACGAGGCGACATCCGGCGGCAGCGCCGCGATCAGCCGCTTGTAGAACTCCAGCGCCTGGCGCACCGCGTCGGTCTTCACAGTGACGTCGCCCTTGGCATTCACGAGCTCGGCGCCGAACGCCTGGAAGAAGGCGCCGGCGGAGTCGACGCTGTCGGTGGTCTCACCGAGTCCGATACCGAAGGGAACGCCGGCCTTCTGGCAGGCTTCCGCCGCCTTCAGGAACGTCTCCGTCGTCCAGCTGTCGGCCTTCGGCGGGCCGCCGGCGGGATACAGTTCCTGCACGTCGATGCCGGCATGCTTCTTCATCAGGTCGATGCGCGTGCAGGGGCCCTTGATCTGGCTGCCCACGCAGGCAGGCACCGCGAGCCATTTGCCTCCCGATTGTCCGAGATATTTGACGGTGCCGTTGACCTCGCCGTTCTCCTTGATGATCGGCTCCATGATGTCGTTGACCGGCTCCAGCAGCTCGGCATTCGCATGCGGCCACCAGGTCGGCATCGCCATCAGGTCGTGTCCGGATTTGGCGGCCCCTTCGGCGGCGATCGTCAGCTCGATCTTCTTGCCCTGGCTGGTGATGTAGTCGATCTGGACTTCGACCTTCTCCTTGGCGGCCCATTCGTTGACGAGATCGGTCGAAGCCTGATTGGCGCCGGGAACCCAATGGTCCCAGAACCCCATCGAGAGCTTGCCGGCGGCATAGGCACCGCGCACATAGGGCGCGGCGATCATGACCGCCGAAGTGGCAGCGGTCGCAGCAACAAATTGTCGGCGGTTCAGCTTCCTCCGTGACATGGCGTTCCCTCCCTGGTGGGCCAAGCATTCTGTTGATGCGAATCCAGCTTGTTAGTTATTGCGTCGCGTCATGCGACGCATGGATTT
The DNA here is from genome assembly GCF_032377575.1 of Bradyrhizobium sp. SZCCHNS2022. Taxonomy (NCBI): domain Bacteria; kingdom Pseudomonadati; phylum Pseudomonadota; class Alphaproteobacteria; order Hyphomicrobiales; family Nitrobacteraceae; genus Bradyrhizobium; species Bradyrhizobium sp. SZCCHNS2022. The sequence goes on from NZ_JAUHHZ010000001.1 coordinate 1,991,988, forward strand.
CGCTTGAGTGCAATCAGAGCAGAATTGCGCGCGGCTGTCGAGAAAGCAGGTGCGACGAAACTTAGAACTAATGGCGTGCGCAATTCGTCGCAGGGGCCTCGACTGATCGCGTTGCAATGAACAGCGCTGCAACGCGAAGCGGAGACGGAAGCAGGCGAGGTCACCGCGACTCGTCGCGGCCCGCATGCCGACAGATGGACTTGCGCGTTGCGGCAAAGGTAGAATTCTGGCGACTCGGGGGCCGCCGCTTCATCTCGTCGATGTGGTCTCCCTGGTGTTGGCAGGGGAGTGCGAGCCGATGACGTTCAGCCGATGGACGGGGGTGAGGCGCCGTCGTCTCTGCGTTGCAGCAGGCCTGTTGCTGATGCTCGGCGGCGCAGCGGTGCTGCCGCGTCAGGTTGCCGCGCAGGGCCTGTTCAAAGGAGTCGAGCAGGGAGCTCGCGAAGGCAACAGGGCGGCGGGCCCGGTCGGCGGCGTGCTCGGCGGCGCGATCGGCGGTGTCGTCGGCGTGGTCACCGGCGTGACCGGAGCGTTCACCGGCAACAGCGACCAGCACAGTGCGCAACCGGCGCCGCCGCCGTCGGAAAGCAAGAAGGCGAAGCCCTCGAAGACGACGAAGACGAAGGTGGCAAAGGCCGCGCCGATGCTGACGCAGTCGGGCGCGCCGCAGCTCACCGCCGAGCAGATCGTCGCCAACAGCGACGCCAATGTCGAGCGCCTGAAGGCCGGACTGAACCTGACCGAGGAGCAGGCGAAGAGCTGGGGTCCGTTCGCCGACGCCATGCACGCGCTCGGCCGCAACGGCGCCGACCGGCTCAATCTGCGCATCGCGCGGGCGAAGCGCGATCCGCCTGACGACATCGTCGAGCAGATGCGCAACGAGGCGCAGTTCCTCGTCGACCGCGCCGCCGACCAGCGCGCGGTGGCCGACGCCTCCGAGCCGCTCTTCACCAGCCTCGACGACAGGCAGAAGCAGATCTTCATCGATGAGATGGTGCGCCTCAGCCGCGAACGCGGGCTGGATTAGTTCAGCGCGCCGGCCCTGGCCTGCTGCGACTGCGTCAACCGGCCGGCATCGCGCCGCGGTATTTGGCGGCGAGCAGCGCCGCCAGCTCGACTCTCGCATCGACCAGCGGAATGGCGTCCTGGCGGGCCTTGGCCATCGCCATCGCCCCGGAATAGGCGGCAATCACCAGAGTTGCGAGGCTGTCGGGATGCAGGTCGCGGGCACGGCCGGCGAGCACGTCGGCATAGAGTTTCGCACGCAGGGCGCCGTGCCAGGCCGCGAAGATGGCATCGAGCGCGCGGCGCATCTCGGCGTCATGCGCCGAAATTTCCATCGCCATGTTGTTCAGCGGGCAGCCGGACACGGCGCGCTTGCCGGTCAGCTCGGTGATGATGGTCGCGAAGATGGCGTCGATGGCGGAGGGCGCGTCGGCATGAGCCTCCAGTGGCGCGATCCAGGTCTGCGCGACCGCCTGCGCCACGCGATCCTGAATCACCGCGAGGCCGAGATCGCGCTTGGCCGGGAAATGGTACGCCATCGCACCGCCCGACACTGACGCCTTCTCGCGGATCTCCAGCATCCCCGTGGCGAGATAACCGTGGCGGACGAACGTGTCGTAGGCGGCGTCGACGATGCGCCGCCGCACGCCCTCGGGATCGTTGGTTCGCCGGGATGTCTTCATCTCGGCCAGAGAATAGCGGCTTGACAAAACGGGTCAATCATCCTGTTGTACAAAACAGGACGATTGACCCGTTGGAGCACGGCCATGCAATATCATGCGATCTTCGAGCTGCGCCGCTACCGCATGCGCCCTGACGGACGGGACACGCTGATCGACCTGTTCGACAGCACCTTCATCGAGCCGCAGGAGGCGCTGGGGATGCGCATCGAGGGGGAGTTCAGGGATCGCGACGATCCCAATGCCTTCGTCTGGGTGCGCTCCTTCGCCGACCTGGACGCGCGAACGCAGGCGCTGCAGTCGTTCTATGGCGGCGATGTCTGGGCCGCGCATCGCGCCGCGGCGAATGCGACGATGCTCAATTCCGACAACGTGCTGCTGCTGAAGCCGGCCGGGGCCGAGCTGCCGTTCGCCGGCAATCTGCCGCGCGCCGAGGAAGGGAACCGCTCGTTGCCGGCCAGCGGCATCGTCGTCGTGAGCACCTGCTCACTGGCGCCGGGAAAGGAGACCGCTCTGGCCGGCTTCTTCTCCGAGCACGCCCGTCCGATCCTGCGCGAGGCGGGCGCGCGCATCGAGGCCATGCTCATCAGCGAGCACAGCCCGAACGGCTTCCCGAGGCTGCCGGTCCGGGAGGGAGAGACGGTGTTCGTGTGGCTCGAATGTCATCAGGACGAGGCCAGCCTGTTGCGCTATCGCGAGCGCCTTTCGCGCAATTCCGACTGGACTGATCATGTCCAGCCCTCCATCGACGCCCAGTGCTGGCGGCCGATCGAGGTGTCATACCTCACCCCCAGCTCACGATCGCTCTGCGCCTGGTGATCCCCGGCGGCGCTAGTTCCGTCTGCAGCGACCGCTACCCTGCGTCCATTTGGTCGCGTTGACCGGGCGGGCGGCGGCGGCTAAGCCGCGTCATGACGTGCGCGCCGCGAGTTGCACAACTTTCGCATGGCACCATCACAGCCGCAGAGTTTGCGCTGAAATATATGTTAACGTGCGTTGCGATCAATTCGCATATATAGAGTTGCGACGTAGACGCCCCTGCGGCGGCGTCTGGATTGCACTGAGGTCATTGTTGAGCCAGACGTGCCCGAAGCTAATCCTGGCGGGCGGCTTCCGACTGGTGTGGAGAGCCATTTTGTTATCGAGAGTGCGCGTGCGCCGATGGATTGAATCTCGGTTGGGTCGTGGCAAAGCGAGCACCGCCGAGAGGCTCGATGCGGATGCGAAACGCTTCATCGAAGCTGTGCAGGCGGAGTTGAAGGCTGCCAAGGATGACGCGCAGCGCTACAAGCGCATCACCGAGGAGATGGGCGTGATCATGGGCCGGCTGCGCGATGAGCGCGACGGCTACAGGCTGGAGTGGGAGGCCGCATCCGCGGAGCTTCGCCGGCTGACCCGACCGCGCGCGACGCCGGCCTTCGGCAATGGCTCCGCGCGCCGCGCCGGCAACGGCCATGACGGATCCGCCTTGAAGAATACGCCGCGGTCCGCGCTTCGCGTGCTGTGCGTGGGGACAGGGCGCGACGGCACGACGTCCCTCGCACGGATGATGCAGGAGGTCTTCGACAACCAGGGCAACGGCGACCGCGCGGTGCACGAGTGGGCGTCGGGCGAGCTCAACGAGCTGTTCTGCCAGCTCAAGGAAACCAACGATCCCGGCTTCGAGGATCAGATCCGCCAGACGATTCTCGATTGCCCCCATGCCTGCGTCGTCGGCAATGGATATGCGGCCGTGCTGCCGATCATCGCCGAGCTGCTCGGCGACCAGGTCACGCTGGTGCATCTGCGCCGCCGCGACCGCGCGGCCTGCATCGCAAGTCTGGCGGAGAACGCCGAGGTCGCGCCGGAGAACCACTTCTACTACGCCGACTCGCCGGCCGCGCAGCGCAAGCGGCCGACGGCTTTCCACTTCGGCGAGATGTCGAAGCAGCAATGGCTGGATCTGCCGCTGACCGAAAAGTTCGGCTGGTACTACGACAAGACCCACGCTCTGATCGAGAAGTCCAAGGGCCTGTTTCCGAATACGCTGTCGGTCGACACCGAGGACCTCGCTCTGGACAGCGTGCGCGCGGCGCTGGCCCATGCGGCCGGCAGCACCGAAGCGCCGCGGGCTTTCCACGTCAACCGCTTCGTCGATCTGCGCCACGTGCCGGCCGAACGCCGCAGCTTCGTGCAGCGCCTGCTGGGCCAGCTCGACGTCCAGAAGCTCGCTCACGACGATCTCTACGGCGTGCGGCAGGTGCTGAACGAGCTGATCTATCATCTCGCGCATTTTCCGGACGAGGCGCCGGGCGCGCTGGATGAGCTGCGCTGGACGTTGAGCGAGACCTATCGGCTTCTCGACCACCGCATCAGCGACGTTCGCGAGCTGATGGAGCGGGTCGGGGTCACGCCGGAGACGGCAGCTCCATTGACTGAGCATGGCGCTCCACGCCGCCACGACGGCGTGCGCCTGAACAGTTGAGCGGCCTGGTCCCCAGGGCCGGCAAGCTCAGTCCCCGAAGCGCGTCGTCAACCGGCTCGCTGCAGCAAAGGGGCGATTGGATCTGCCCGCCACTGCCTCGCGCAGCCATGAGCCAACGAAACCGACAGCATTGCGCGTCCGCCAAGTCTGTCCGCCTTGCCCAAGAATTTTTCAGGCGCGGGACGATGTAGCAGCGACGACCGCGGTCGAATCGGCCGTCGCAATCACAATCAGACCGGCGCTGCCGCAAAGACCGCGTGCAACGTCCGCAGGAAACTTCAAAGCGGAATCGACCATGAAAGTGGGTCTGGCGGAAGGGGTGGGATTCGAACCCACGGTACCCTTGCGGGCACGCCGGTTTTCAAGACCGGTGCCTTAAACCACTCGGCCACCCTTCCATCCGGCGTCGTGTCCGGAACGTCGGCGTCGTCCACGCATGACCGCGGCATCGACGCGATCCTTGTTTAGGGGGTGGGGTTGCGGCTCGTCAACGGCGCATTCGCGCCTGTCCGGATGCCATCGATCTCAAAGCTCGCGCTCACCTGAGCGCGAAAACCATCAGGCCCGAGCACAAGACGGCCATGCTCAATGCCGTCAGGGCGAGAAAGCTGCCCGTGAGCCAGTCCTGACGTCCTAGATCTCGGTGTCGCATGGGCCACCTGCTGTGGCTGGGTTGCCGGTTCGGCCTCGGGCGGATCGCCAAGGTCGATCGCAAAGGGTCGGTCGCAAAAGAAAACCGATCGGAAGAAGCGGAGGATCAGAAAAGACGCGGTCTTGAAAACCTGCCGGTCGAAACTGTCACCTTCAGGGTTGCACCTGAAGTGTCGCCAGTGAAGCGGACGAAAACATCGGACGAGAGCCGACCGTGACGTCGGCTGTCCGATCCGTCCAGACTCAGGCCCGCGACCGGACCCCTTCAAACGCATGAGCGAGGAAGATGCCGGCGCCAACCAAGCCCATCACCGCTGTCATTGCTTCAATCATCGTGAACACACCCTTGTTGCGCCCCGTGTGAAGGAAACGACGTGCAGCCCTGCACAGTCAAAATGATTCAGGCCCCGGAAAATGAGAACCGTCCTAAGTGAGGTTTTCACGCAACATATGTGTCTAAAAAGGTGCACTCGCAACATCGCGACGTGGGGACATGCACGCACGGGCAGCTATTGCACCCCGCGAACAACCGCGGGAAAGCTCCGGTTAACCACGGCGGGGGCCACCCCATTTCCGCCGTGTTCGGGTTGCGTTAGTCTCGTGCATTGAGTTGCAGGGGATGCGACTCGGGGAAGAGCGGCTTGGCGCGGGCAGGGCGACAGCCGCTGAAGTGGTCATTGGGGTCGATGGGGATTGGTCAAACAGATCCGGTCGGACGAGCGGCGCGCGGTGCCGTCGCTGTCCTGGCCTGCCTGATGGTCGCGAATTGCGCCTCCTCGAACAAATTCGCCAGCAAGGTCGATCCGAAATACGGCGTGTCGTCCAGCCCGCGCGTCGTCGGCTTTGGCGAGCCGGTGCCGAAGGGGGGCGGCGTGTACCGAATCGGGAAGCCCTATACGGTCGCCGGCAAGACCTACGTCCCCGAAGAGGACGCCAACTATCGCGCCGAGGGCATGGCCTCCTGGTACGGCGACGATTTTCACGGCCGCCTGACCGCCAATGGCGAGGTGTTCGACATGACCTCGCTGACGGCCGCCCATCCGACGCTGCCGCTGCCCAGCTATGCCCGCGTCACCAATCTCGCCAACGGCAAATCACTGATCGTCCGCATCAATGATCGCGGCCCGTACCACGGCAACCGGCTGATCGATGTCTCCAACAAGGCGGCCGATCTGCTCGAGTTCAAGGGCAACGGCATCGCCAAGGTGCGTGTCGAATATGTCGGCCGCGCGCCGCTGGAAGGCTCCGACGACACCCAGCTGATGGCGACCTTGCGCACCGGCATCCCTGCGCCGGCGCCGTCACTGGTCCGCGTCGCCTCGGCCAAGCCGTTCGTACCCGACATGGGCGCCAGCCATCCGATTCGCGGCGAGATCCCGCTGCCCGAGGGCCGGCCGTATACGCTGGGCAACAGCTCGGCCGACATGGCCTCGATCAACGCGACCTCCGAGTTGTCGGCATCGAGCCGGACGCGGGGGCGCAGCCTCGATAATCCGCGCGCGGTGTCCTACGATCAAGCCGGCCGTTACGTCCCGCAGGGGCAAGCGAGCGGCAATGACGGCGCCGATGAGGCCCGCGACATCATGGGCGGTCGCGGCCTGTACTGATCCGCCCCCCCCCAACCGGCACACGATTTCAGCGCACCGCCCCGATCGGGGCGGTTCTTGATTCTGGCGTCCGACACGTCCTATCGCGCCGAGAACGGTACGCGGCCGCGCGCCGAGAACGTCCAGACCTGGGTGTTGCTGCCGATGCCGCCGAGTTGGGCACCGACTCCGAGGCTGGCGCCGCCCGGCGTAACGATGCCGAGGCCGCCGGTCGCACGTGCCGACCAGCCCTGTAGCAGCGGTGTCGAGGCGAGGCCGGTTGTGAAGGCGTTCGCATCATCCTTGGAGAAGTAGTAATCGCCATAGAGGCCCGCGAACGGCGTCAGCACGATGCCGCTGTCGAACCACGACACCGGGTAGGCGACCCGCAGACCGCCCGAAGCGCGGCCGCTGGCGAAGTCGTTGGTGCCCTGCCGCGTGCCGAGCGAGTCGGTATAGGCGTTCTGGTGCTCCCACAGCGCGTAGACCTTGGCGGAAGGCTCGAGCAGCAGGCCAGCCCAGTTGTACGTGCCGGTCAGGCCGGTGGAGAGCAGCCAGCGCTGGCCGTCGAAATTGCCCTGCGCGGTCCCGGCCGTGCCGTTGTAGCCGATACCCGAATAGGCGACCGCGGCATCGAAGCGCAGGGTGGGGACGATCTTCCAGCCGAGATAGGCGCCGGTGGTCCAGCCGTCACCTTTGAGCCGTCCGTTGATGTCCTGCTGGGTGTAGCTGAACGTCTCGTAGCCGCCGACGACGCCGACCAGGAAGCTCGGCGTTGCGCGATAGGTCAGTCCCAGCATGGCATTGAGCTGCTGGCCGTAGAGCGTCGACTGGCTGGACTGAACCACGCCGCCCGTCGTCGTCGTGCCCCAGCGATCGACGCCGGTGCCGCGCACGTCGGCCCATAGCAGCCACTCCTTCTGCTCCTGCCATCTCGGCGCGGCCGATTTCTTTTGGCCGTGATCGATCGCCGCGAAGGCATCGTCGACCCGGCCGCGGCTGCGTCCACGTCCGGCAGCATAGCTGCTGCCGCCCGCACCATCGCCGGCGGCCTGCGAATCGTCGTCGCGCGGATCAGCGGAGAAATTGAAGCGCATGCGGGCATTGCCGGGGGTGACGAACGCGCCGCCATCGTTGAAGCCCGATGCGATCGCGTCATCGATCGCCCCGGAGATCGCCTGGCCCGAGTTCTGCGCCACCAGCTTGCTGACGGTCTGCTGCAGCGAGCGCAGCCTGGCGCTGTCGGCGGGTACGTTCACGGTCTGCGCGAGGCCGGGCGACGTGCTGGCCGTGAATGGCGGATTGCCGGCATAGACCGCCGTGATCGTGTGGCTGCCGGCGACCAGGGTCGTCGTCGTGAAGGTCGCGACGCCGCCGCTCAGCGTGCCCGTGCCGATCGGAGAGCCGTTGTCGTTGAACGTCACCGTCCCCGTCGGCGTGCCGCCCGACGCCGTCACGGTCGCGGTGAAGGTCACGGCCTGGCCGAACTGGCTCGGGTTCTGCGACGAGGTCAGCGCGGTCTGGGTCGCCGGTGACTGATAGGTGAAGCGATCGGCCGCCGATGTCGCGGAGGTCTGGCTGTTGTTGGTGACGGTGACGTCCACCGTTCCGGTTCCGGCGGGCGAGACGGCGGTGATCGAGGTGGCCGAGTTCACGGTGTAGCTGGCCGCGTTGACCGCACCGAACTTCACGCCGCCCGCGCCCGTGGTGCCGCTGAAGCCCGTGCCCGTGATCGTCACCGAGGTGCCGCCGCCCACGGGTCCTGTGGTCGGCGAGATCGAGCTGACCGTCGGTGCGGCCGCGTAGGTGAACTGGTCGGCTGCGGAGATCGCCGACGTGCCGCCCGGCGTGGTCACCGTGACATCCACCGTGCCGGTGCCGGCAGGCGAGGTGGCCGTGATCGAGGTGGCGGAATTGACCGTGAAGCTCGCCGCCGGTGTCGCGCCGAACGCCACGGCGGTGGCCCCGGTGAGGTTGGTGCCGGTGATGGTCACCGACGTGCCGCCGCCGAGCGGGCCTCCGCTCGGCGAGATCGCCGTCACCGTCGGTGCTGCCGCATAGGTGAACTGGTCCGCCGCCGAAATCGCCGAGGTGCCGTTGGGCGTGGTGACCCGGACGTCGACCGTGCCGGTGCCGGCCGGCGAGGTCGCCGTGATCGAGGTCGCCGAGTTCACCGTGAAGCTGGCCGCCGCACTGGCGCCGAACGCCACGGCTGTGGCGCCGGTAAAGCCGCTGCCCGTGATGGTCACGGTCGTGCCGCCCGCGACAGGTCCACCCGTCGGAGAGATCGAGCTCACGACCGGCGGGCCGATATAGGTGAACTGGTCGGATGCCGATGTTGCCGAGATGCCGCCCGGCGTCGTCACGCGAACGTCGATCGTCCCGGTCGTGCCGGCCGGTGAGGTGGCCGTGATCGAGGTCGCGGAGTTCACCGTGAAGCTGGCTGCGGCCGTGGCGCCGAACGCCACGGCGGTCGCACCGGTGAAGTTGGTGCCGGTGATCGTCACCGAGGTGCCGCCGGCGGTCGGCCCGGATGTCGGCGAGATCGAGGTCACGGTCGGCGCCGGGATATAGGTGAACTGATCGGACACCGACGTCGCCGAGGTACCGCCTGCGGTCGTGACCCGGATGTCGACCGTGCCGGTGCCGGCCGGCGAGGTCGCCGTGATCGAGGTCGCCGAGTTCACCGTGAAGCCGGTGGCCGGGGTCGCGCCGAACGACACGGCGGTGGCGCCGGTGAAGTTCGTGCCGGTGACGGTCACCGAGGTGCCGCCGCTGCCCGGTCCCGACGTCGGCGAGATCGAGGTCACCGTCGGTGCCGCCACGTAGGTGAACTGGTCGGCCGCCGACGTCGCCGAGGTGCCGCCCGGCGTCGTCACCGTCACATCCACCGTGCCGGTGCCGGCCGGAGAGGTCGCCGTGATCGAGGTCGCCGAATTGACGGTGAATCCGGCCGCGGGGGTGCCGCCGAAGTTCACGGCGGTGGCGCCCGTGAGATTGGTTCCGGTGATCGAGACGGTGGTGCCACCCCCGGTCGGACCTGAGGTCGGCGAGATCGACGTCACCGCCGGCGGACCCGTGTAGGAGAACTGATCGGACGCCGAGGTGGCGGAGGTGCCGCCCGGGGTGGTGACCCTGATATCGACGATGCCGGTGCCGGCCGGCGACGTCGTGGTGATCGAGGTCGCCGAGTTGACGGTGAAGCTCGCTGCGGCGTTGCCGCCGAAGGCGACCGCGGTGGCACCGGTGAAGTTGGTGCCGGTGATGGTGACGCTGGTGCCGCCGGCCAGCGGTCCCGAGGCCGGCGAGACCGAAGTCACCGTCGGCGCGGCGATGTAGGTGAACTGATCGGACGCCGACGTCGCCGAGGTGCCGCCTGCCGTGGTCACGCGGACGTCGACGGTGCCGGTGCCGGCCGGCGAGGTCGCGGTGATCGAGGTCGCCGAGTTGACGGTGAAGCCGGTCGCAGCGGTGCCGCCGAACGATACGGCCGTCGCGCCCGTGAAGTTGGTGCCGGTCACGGTCACCGTCGTGCTGCCCGATGCCGGGCCCGATGTCGGCGAGATCGAGCTGACCGTGGGAGCGGGGACGTAGGTGAATTGATCGGCAGCCGTGATCGCCGAGGTGCCGCCTGCCGTGGTGACCGTCACATCGACGGTGCCGGTGCCGGCCGGTGAGGTTGCGGTGATCTGGGTGGCCGAATCGACGGTGAATCCGGCCGCGGGTGTGCCGCCGAACGATACTCCGGTTGCGCCGGAGAAATTGGTGCCGGTGATGACCACCGACGTGCCGCCGCTCGCCGGTCCCGAGGTCGGCGCGATCGACGTCACCGTGGGCGCGGCGACATAGGTGAACTGATCGGATGCCGAAGTCGCCGAGGTCTGGCCGCCATTGGTCACGGTCACGTCGACCGTGCCCGCCGTGCCCGCTGGCGCCGTCGCCGTGATCGAGGTTGCGGAGTTGACGGTGTAGCCGGTGGCGTTGGTGGCGCCGAACTTGACGCCGCCGGCGCCGCTGGTGCCGGTGAAGCCGGTGCCGGTGATGGTCACGGTGGTGCCGCCCGCGGTGGGGCCCGACGTCGGTGAGATCGACGTCACCGTGGGAACGGGCAGGTTCACCGTGATCGTGAAGGACGTATTGGTGATGCCGCTGCCGGAACAGCTGTTGGCGGCATGCGAGCAGTCGCTGGCGTACCAGACCGTGATCGTATCGGTCCCGGATCCCGACTGAGTGTCGATCCTGATGCTGTATTCCGGGACCTGCGAGAAATCTCCCCCGATGGGAACCGGAATCAGCGTGTAAGTCGCCTTGCTGCCGCTATAGCTCAGATTGCTGTAGCTCAAGCCGCCCGCGGTCATAGGGACATTGTTGAAGGCATCGATGCTGGGATTGGCGCCGTTGGATTGTCCGTACAAGCCCCACAGCACGACGTCGTTCTGCACGCAGAGGCCGACGGCATTGCCCGCACCCGTGCCGTTGATCGTGATGGTGGCGCCGCTCGTCGAAGCGGTCGTGAAATTACAGGCCGCCTGCGCAGCCAGGGTTGCGCCGAGCAGCATGGCAAGAGCCACACCGACACGGGTTAGCGCCCGTCGCAGTTGCGCGCAGCCCTCGCGAAATTTCCGGCGCCCAATTCCGGTTGACAATTTGACCGTGCCCCTCGTGGCCCCTCATTGAACTGAGGGTGCCGCCCAAAAAAATTATCGTTTCCAACAAATTTGGTAACACAACCGCAACCTTGGATGCTTGGCCGCTCACGAGCAAGTTTATTCAACCCTACAGCGAACAACTTCCGCCTTGCGTTGCATGTGTGCAACAGCAGAAGTTGTGGAACTTTATGCACTTGACGGATACGCGCATCACAACTTAGACTTCTCTCTGAGGTTGTTTCTCGACGGCAAGATTTCAGCGTGCGGTGGTGGTGCTCAAAGCCCCGCTCCTCGTTTCAAAGAATGACATTGGGAGAAGAAGCGCATGCCGATGACGCCTGTGTTGGGGCAGATCATGCCTTTTGCGGGATCTCAGCCACCGAGAGGATGGGCGCTCTGCAACGGTGCGCTGCTCGCGATTCAGACGAATCAGGGCCTGTTCTCACTGCTCGGCACCTATTACGGCGGCAACGGCGTCACCACCTTCGCGCTTCCTGATCTGCGCGGCCGGGCCATCCTCGGCTCGACCGGGAGCAGCGGCCAGTTTCCGGCGGGCATGGTCAGCGGCGAGACCACGGTGACCCTGAACGTGTCGCAGATTGCCGCGCACAATCACAATTTCAATGCCTCGACCACAGCCGGCGCCGGTCGCGGTGCATCTCCCGCCAACAATCTGTTCGGGGCCAACACGCTGCCGCCGCCGCCGAATGCCAAGGCGATCTTCGCCACTGCGGGCGCGCAGGAAGAGCCGCTGGCGCTGGGCACCAACATCACGGACACCGGAGGCGGGCAGGCGCACAACAACATGCAGCCCTACCTCGTGATCAACTACCTGATTGCAATGCAGGGGGTCTATCCCTCGCGCGATTGAGGCGGCAGCAAAGCACTGCGTTTCGGCGCCACCCGATCCGTGTCCTTCAGCGCAGCTCCTTCGCCCAATTCCTTCGCACCGCGCTCAGCGCGGTCGCGCTGCAAACCCCAATGAAAGGATCTCGGGATGTCAGACCCGTTTCTCGGCGAGATCAGGCTGTTTGCCTTTCCGCGCATTCCCGACGGCTGGCTCGCTTGCGACGGGAGCGCGCAGTCGATCTCCGCCTTTGATGCGCTCTACGCGGTGATCGGCACCACCTTTGGCGGTGACGGCGTCCAGACCTTCAACCTTCCCGACCTGCGCGGCCGCGTTCCGATCGGGCAGGGGCAGCCGCCGGGCGGATCGGCGCCCTACATCCTCGGCCAAATGGCCGGCGAGGACGAGCATTTGCTGATCGAAAGCGAGATGCCGGCGCACAATCACGGGCTGCTGTCGTCACTCGCCGTCGCCGATATCACCGAACCGGGACCCACCGTCCATCTGGCGACCGCGTCGACCGGAAATCTCTACGCGCCGGCTGCCGACGCCGCACCCTACGCGGTGATGTCGCCGACGTCCCTCGCGACGGCGGGACAGAGCCAGCCGCACAACAACATCATGCCGACCGTCGTGGGCAACTACTGCATCTGCATCAACGGCATCTTCCCGTCGCCAGGCTGAAGCCCGCTCGCAATTCAATCGGCTTCATCCGTACATTCTCGAGGAGAGACGACGTGTCTGATCCCTTCGTTGGCGAAATCCAGGCCTTCCCCTTCACCTTTGCGACCGGTGGCTTCAACAATGCCTGGCTGCCGTGCTTTGGCCAGGTGCTGCCGATCCAGCGGTTCACGCCACTGTTTGCCTTGATAGGAACCTATTATGGCGGCAACGGCACGACCAATTTCCAGCTACCGAACCTGAGCGGCAGCATCACCAACGGCCAGGGCGATGGACCCGGCCTCCAGCCGCGCGTCATCGGCGAAACGATGGGCAGCAGCACCGTGTCCCTCCTGTCCACCGAGTTGCCCGCCCACACGCACAACCTGCAGCTCGGGAGCAGGGGGGCTGCGAACGCCGCGCCGGGGCCGGGCACGCCTTCGACCATGACCGCCATCGATCCCACCTTCAACGGCTTCGTGGCACCGCCGGCCAACACCACCTTCTCGGTCAATGCCGTGACACTGACCGGGCAGAACATTCCGCACGACAACATGCAGCCGACCCAGGCGCTGATCTGGTGCATCTGCTACGCTGGCCTCTTCCCGTCGTTCAACAATTCCTGACGCCACGGCGCGATCGCGGTGCCGACGATCGAAAGCGAGATCGTGTCGACGGACGCGCGTCTGCGGCTGCGTGTCGCCGAGACCGCCGACGAACCGTTCCTGAGCGACCTCTTCAGATCCGTCAAAGGCGCACAACTGGCCACCGGCGGTTTGCCGCCCGAGATGATCGAAGTCGTGCTGGCGCAGCAATTTCGTGCGCAGCGCGCAGGCTATGCGGTGCAATGTCCCGCGGCGCAGTCGCTGATCATCCTGCGCGACGGTGCGCCCGTGGGGCGATTGCTGCTCGACCGCGGGACGTCGCGATGGCACGTGGTCGATCTCGCGCTGTTGCCGGGCGCCCGCAACGCGGGCGTCGGACGCGAGATCATGCAGTCTGTCGCCGCAGCCGCGCGGCAGCAGGGCGCCGACGTGCTCTCGCTCGCGGTCTCCACCGCCAATGAGGACGCGATGCGGTTCTACGTCCGGCTGGGATTCCGCGATGTCGCCGAGGACGCCACCGCGGCGCATCGCCGGATGGAGCTGGTGCTGAGCCCCTGATCGTCGCTTCGCTCATGCGCCGACAGGCGCGACCTCGCGCAGGAATGCGATCAGCGCCGCATTCACCTCGTCGGCGCATTCCTGCTGAATCCAATGGCCGGCGCCGGGGATGATCAGCTTGCGCCTGAGATCGGGCAGCACGCGCTCCATCTCCTGAATGCGCTTGGCACCGATCAGTCCGGTCACCACGGCATCCTCGCTGCCGGCGATGAACAGCGCCGGCTGCCGGATCTGCGCATCCTGCCACGGCGCGGTGAGTGCCCAATTGCGATCGATATTCCGGTACCAGTTGAGGCCGCCGCGAAAGCCCGAGGCGCGGTAGGCCGCGACGAACGCCGCCAGGTCGGCCTCGCTCAGCCACGCCGGCAAGGGCAGGTCGGGGTTCACCGCGCCGAGGAAGCCCTTGCCTGGCGCGACGAACAGGGACTGCGGATCGGAGAAGCCGCGCGCCAGCATCGTGCGCATGGTCAGCGCCACGTCGCGCTCGAACTCGGTTTCGGCCACACCGGGCGCCTGAAAATACTGCCAGTAGAAATTCTCGATACCGCCGGCGCGGAGCGTGTCGAGCGGCCGGCCGCGTCCGCGGAACGGGGGCGGCACGCTCAGGCCGGCGACCGCCGTGAACATGTCCGGCCGGAACATCGCTGCGTGCCAGGCCACCGGCGCGCCCCAGTCGTGACCGACGATGACCGCCTTGTCCTCGCCGAGCGCCGTGACCAGCGCCACCATGTCGCCCACGATGTCGAAGATGGAATAGGCGGTGACGTCCGCCGGTGCCTGCGAGCCGCCGAAGCCGCGCATGTCGGGTGCGACGACGCGATAGCCGGCTTCCGCAAGCGCCGGCATCTGATGCCGCCACGAATAGGACAGCTCGGGCCAGCCGTGGCAGAGAACCACGAGCGGTCCCTTGCCCTGCTCGCGCACGAACAGCTCGATCCCATTGACCTTGATGACACCCGGCGACACCGCTTCCACAATCGACGTCCTATTTTTGCGCAATCATGATCGCATCGCGCGCAGCCCGGTGCAAATCACGGGACAGCCGCCGTCCCCGCGGGATTGCCGAGTTGTTTGCGCTCCGCCCAGCTGCTAGATTCCCAGCGCGCTCCAGAGCTTAGCCGATGAACCTCATGCCCTCACCGTTCCGTCGCGCCGGTTTCACCTCCGGGCGGGCCGCGCGCGCGCTCGTCATATTGACGGCGGCCTTGGCGATCGGCTGGAGCGGCATGCTCTACGCCGCCAATCAGAGCGTCCAGGGCGCGAAGAAGGATGACGGCGGCTTCGACGGCGACGCGCCGACGGCGATCCTGATCGAGGCCAACAGCGGCAGCGTGCTGTTCGAGAAGAACGCCGATGAGCTGCGCGCGCCCTCCAGCATGATGAAGCTGATGACGGCCGAGGTGGTGTTCAACGCCGTCAAGCAGGGCACCATCAAGCTCAACGACGAGTATCGGATCAGCG
This sequence comes from Bradyrhizobium sp. SZCCHNS2022, assembly GCF_032377575.1. Taxonomy (NCBI): domain Bacteria; kingdom Pseudomonadati; phylum Pseudomonadota; class Alphaproteobacteria; order Hyphomicrobiales; family Nitrobacteraceae; genus Bradyrhizobium; species Bradyrhizobium sp. SZCCHNS2022. Next base: position 2,007,154 of record NZ_JAUHHZ010000001.1, read on the forward strand.
AGAACGCCTGGCGCAAGGGCGGGGCGCCGTCGGGCACCTCGACGATGTTCGCCGCGCTCAACAGCAAGGTCTCCGTCAGCGATCTCCTGCACGGCGCGATCATCCAGAGCGGCAACGACGCCTGCATCGCGCTCGCGGAGGGCATGGCCGGCAACGAGAAGATCTTCGCCGCCGACTACATGACCAAGCGGGCGCGTGAGCTCGGCCTGACCAAGTCGACCTTCGCCAATTCCAACGGGCTGCCCGACCCCGGCAACAAGATGACGGTGCGGGAGCTGTCGATGCTCGCCCGCCACATCATCCTGGACTTCCCTGAATTCTATAAGCTGTTCGGGGAGAAGGAATTCACCTGGAACAAGATCCGGCAGCAGAATCGCAATCCCTTGCTCAATGCGATGGAAGGCGCCGACGGGCTGAAGACCGGCTACACCAAGGAGGGCGGCTACGGGATGGTCGGCTCGGCCGTGCAGAACGGCACAAGGCTGATCGTCGTGGTCAACGGCCTGGAGGATCCCGAGGATCGCGCCACCGAGGCCAAGAAGATGCTGGAATGGGGTTTCCGCAACTTCGAGACCCGCACTCTGTTCGCGGCGGATCAGCCGGTCGGGTACGCCAAGGTGTTCGGCGGCGAGAGCCGTTCCGTCAAGCTGTCGAGCCCGGTGCCGCTCAAGGTGATGGTGCAGAAGAACGGCGGCGACAAGCTGATCGCGCGCATCGTCTACAGCGGTCCGGTCAAGGCTCCGATCGAGCCCGGGCAGAAGGTCGGGGTTGTCAGGGTCTGGCGCGGCCCCAATATCGCCATGGAGGCCCCCGTCTATGCTGCGGAGGCGGTGGGCAGGGGGTCCACGATGCGGCGCGCGATCGATGGGGCGAGCGAGCTCGTGATCGGGATGTTCCGCGCCGGGGCCGAGAAGCTCTAGAGACATGGCGGAAGCAGCTTTGAAACGTGGTCCTGGCCGCGGCCGATTCGTCACCTTCGAGGGCGGCGAGGGCGCTGGAAAATCTACGCAGATCAAGATGTTGGCGGACCGTCTGGAGAAAGAGGGTTTGCGCGTGGTGCTGACCCGCGAGCCCGGCGGTTCCCCCGGCGCCGAGATCATGCGCCATCTCGTGCTGTCCGGGATGGGCAAGCTGCTCGGCGCGGAGGCCGAGACGCTGCTGTTCGCCGCCGCGCGCGACGACCATGTGCGCAACGTGATTCTCCCGGCGCTGAACCAGGGCAGCTGGGTGCTGTGCGACCGCTTCTTCGATTCGACGCGGGCCTATCAGGGCAGCCAGGGCAAGGTCGCGCCCGACGTGCTCAATGCGATGCAGCGGGTCACGATCGGCGACCTCAAGCCGGACCTCACGCTCATCCTCGACGTCCCCGTCGAGGTCGGCCTGCAGCGCGCCTCGGCGCGGCGCGGGAGCGGTACGCCGGATCGGTTCGAAGGCGAGGACATCAAGTTCCACAAGGGCTTGCGCGACGCCTTTCACAAGATCGCGGCCAACGAGCCGCGGCGCTGCGTGCTGATCGACGCCACGGCGAGCGCCGAAGCCGTGTCGCTCATCGTCTGGGATGCCGTGCGAGAGCGGCTGTTCACGGCCGTGGCGGCGGCATCATGAGCGCGCGCAAGGTCGAGCCCGAGATCGCGGTCCGGCATCCGCGCGAGACTACGGCGCTGTTTGGGCACCGCGAGGCGGAGGCGGCGCTGCTGGCGGCCTATCGCAGCGGGCGGATGGCCCATGCCTGGCTGATCGGCGGCCCGCAGGGCATCGGCAAGGCGACCCTGGCCTATCGCATGGCGCGGTTCGTGCTGACGCATCGCGATCCCATGGCGCCAGAGGTCCGCGCAGCCGACTCGCTCCACGTCGACGCCGACGACCACGTCGCACGGCTGATCGCATCAGAAGCGCATGGCGGGCTGCTGACGCTGGAGCGCTCGGCCAACGACAAGGGCGTGCTGCGCACCGTCATCACCGTGGACGAGACCCGCGAGACGATCTCGTTCTTCGGCTCGACCGCGGCCGTCGAGGGCTGGCGGGTATGCATCGTCGACACCGTCGACGAGCTCAATCCGAACGCGGCGAATGCGCTGCTCAAGATCCTCGAGGAGCCGCCGCAGCAGTCGCTGTTCCTGCTGGTCAGCCACGCGCCGGCGCGGGTGCTCGCCACCATCAAGTCGCGCTGCCGACGGCTCTCGCTGCGGGCGCTGTCGACCGAGGACGTCATCAGCGCGGCTGCGGAGGCCACCGGCATGGACGGCGGTGAGCCGGCGCTGCGGGAGGCCGCCAAAGCCTCCGAAGGCAGCGTCTCCAGGACCCTGATGCTGATGGGCGGCGACGGGTTGCAGCTGCAGACCCGGACCGCCGCGCTGCTGGCGAGCCTGCCGCGAATCGACGCCGGCGAGCTGCATGCCCTGGGCGATGCGCTCGGCACCAGCGACCGCGTCGCGCTGGCGAGCTTTCTCGACAGCATCGAGCGCTGGGTGGCGGAACGGCTGCGGGCGCAAGATCCCAACGCGGAACTGCCGCGCCTTGCACGGCTGGCGGAGGTATGGGAAAAGATCGTCCGCGCCGCGCGCGACACCGAATCCTATAATCTGGAGCGAAAACCGCTGGTTTTCTCGGTGTTCGGGATGCTCGCCGAAGCCACGCGGTAACGCGCCGACCATCATCCCGGGATCATCAGGATCAATCCGTCCACCGACGGCGTCAAAGAGGAATCTGCCGTGGCCAAGGCCAGCAAGACAACCGTGAAGAAGGGCAAGCCGGCGACCAAGGGCGCCGCGAAAAAGGCTGCCGCCAAGAAGGCCGTCAAGTCGCCCGCGAAGGCCAAGGCCGGCGCGAAGGACAAGGCGGCGAAGGGCAAGGACATCAAGGACAAGGCGAACAAGGCAAAAGCCGCCAAGGTAGCGGCCGCGAAAGCCAAGGCACCGAAGTCCAAGGCGCCGGCGTCAAAGGCACCGACGTCAAAGGCACCGACGTCAAAGGCGGCCAAGAGCGCCCCGAAGAAGGCAGTGAAAGCGCCTGCCAAGAAAGCCGCGGCCAAGCCTTCGACGGCGCCAGCCAAGAAGACAGCCGGCAAGCCCGCTGCGGCGAAGAAGCCTGCGGCAGCCAAGCCGCCGGCCGCGCCGAAAAAATCCGTCGCCCCCGTCGTAGTCGAGACGCCGAAGGCGCCGCGTCCCGCGAAGCCCAAGGCGCCGCGCAAGCCGAAGGCCGAGGCCGCTGCAATTCCCGAGATTGAAGTTGCCGAGGTCGAGCTTGTCGAAGTGGAGGAGCTCGAGGTGACCGAGGCCGCGGAAGCCGCAGCGCCCGTCGCCGCCGCGCCCGACAACGCCAACACCTTCTACGTCACCACGGCGATCGCCTATCCCAATGGCAGCCCGCATATCGGCCACGCCTATGAGGCGATCGCGACCGACGCCATTGCGCGCTTTGCGCGGCTCGACGGCAAGGATGTGTTCTTCCTGACCGGCACCGACGAGCACGGCCTGAAGATGGTGCAGACCGCGCAGAACGAGGGGCTGACGCCGTCGGAGCTTGCGACCCGCAACGCCGGCCGCTTCCGCGAGATGGACGAGCGGCTGAACGTGTCGTTCGATCGCTTCATCCGCACCACCGAGCCCGCCCACCACACATCGGTGCAGGCGATCTGGACACGGATGCTCGAGAACGGCGACATCTATGCCGACACCTATTCCGGCTGGTACTCGGTCCGCGACGAGGCCTATTACGCCGAGGACGAGACCACAGTCGGCGAGGACAACGTCCGCCGCGGGCCGCAGGGCACGCCCGTTGAGTGGGTCGAGGAGAAGAGCTACTTCTTCCGCCTGTCGGCCTATCAGGACAAGCTGCTGGCGCTGTATGAGAGCCAGCCCGATTTCATCGGCCCGGACGCGCGGCGCAACGAGATCACGAGCTTCGTCCGGGGCGGGCTGAAGGACCTCTCGATCTCGCGCACCACCTTCGACTGGGGCGTCCGCGTGCCGCATGACGACGAGCACGTGATGTATGTCTGGGTCGACGCGCTGACCAACTACATCACCGGTGTCGGCTTCCCCGACGAGAATGATCCGAACTGGAAATATTGGCCGGCCGACGTGCACGTCATCGGCAAGGACATCATCCGCTTCCATGCGGTATACTGGCCGGCGTTCCTGATGTCGGCCGGCGTGCCCGTGCCGAAGCGGGTCTATGCGCACGGCTTCCTGTTCAACAGGGGCGAGAAGATGTCGAAGTCGGTCGGCAACGTCGTCGATCCGTTCAATCTCGCCGACCAGTATGGCGTCGACCAGCTGCGCTATTTCTTCCTGCGCGAGGTGCCGTTCGGCCAGGACGGCAACTACAATCACGAGGCGATCGTCGCGCGCATCAACGCCGATCTCGCCAACGACCTCGGCAATCTCGCGCAGCGCTCGCTGTCGATGATCACGAAGCAGCTCGGCGGCGTGCTGCCGGAGCCCGGCGAGTTGTCCGCGAACGACAAGGCGATCCTGGCCGAGGCCGATGCGATGATCGGCGCGGCGCGCAAGGCGATGGCGACGCAGCAGATCCACCAATGGCTGAACGCCGTGTGGTCAGTCGTGGCCGAGGCCAACCGCTATTTCGCGGGCGAGGCGCCGTGGGCGCTGGCCAAGACCGATCCGAAGCGCCAGCACACCGTGCTCTACGTCACCGCGGAGGTGATCCGGCAGGTCGCGATCCTGACCCAACCGGTGATGCCGGCGGCGTCGGCGAAGCTGCTCGACAGCCTCGGCATCCCCGAAGGTGAGCGCAGCTTCGCACAGCTCGGCGGGGATGTGCGCATCGCGGCCGGCACGCAGCTGCCCGCGCCGCAGGCGGTGTTCCCGCGCTACATCGAGCCGACGGCGGCGTGATGCTGGTCGACAGTCACTGCCATCTGGATTTTCCGGATTTCGCCGAGGATCTGGAGGGCATCGTCACGCGCGCCGCCGCCGCCGGCGTCGGCCGCCTGGTGACGATCTCGACGCGGGTGCGGCGTTTGCCGGAGTTGCTCGCCATCGCCGAGCGGTTCGACAACGTGTTCTGCTCGGTCGGTACCCATCCGCACAATGCGGATGAGGAAGATGGCATCACGGCCGAGGAGTTGATCGCGCTGACTGATCATCCGAAGGTCGTCGCGCTCGGCGAGGCCGGGCTCGATAATTTCTACGATCACGGCTCAAAGGACGCCCAGGAGCGCGGGTTCCGCGCGCATATCGCGGCCGCCCGTGAAACCGGCCTGCCGCTGGTGATCCACACCCGCGAGGCCGACGAGCAGTGCAGCCGCATTCTCGACGAGGAGATGGCGCGCGGACCTTTCAAGGCCGTGCTGCATTGCTACACCGGCGGACGCGAGCTGGCGATGAAGGCGATCGATCTCGGGCTGCACATCTCGTTCACGGGCATCGTGACGTTCAAGAAGTCGGAGGGCTTGCGCGCGCTTGCCGCCGAGGTGCCGGCCGACCGCATCATGGTCGAGACCGACGCGCCGTATCTCGCGCCGGGAAAATTCCGCGGCAAGCGCAACGAGCCGGCCTATGTGGTGGAGACCGCGAAGGTGCTGGCGGAAGCGCGCGGCGTGTCGTTCGAGGAATTCTCACAACAGACGACCGAGACCTTCTTCAAGCTGTTCTCCAAGGTGCCGCGACCGCAGGAGCTCTCATGACCCTGACGCTCACCATCCTCGGCTGCGGCTCCTCGGCGGGCGTGCCGCGCCCGGCGCTGGGGTGGGGCGCCTGCGATCCCAACAACCCGAAGAACCGCCGCCGGCGCTGCTCGCTGCTGGCCGAGCGCCGCGGCGCGCATGGCGTGACGCGGGTGGTCATCGACACCTCGCCGGACCTGCGCGAGCAGTTGATCGACACCCAGGTCGATCACATCGATGCGGTGTTCCTGACGCATGAGCACGCCGACCAGACCCACGGCATCGACGATCTGCGCTCCGTGGTGATGCACCAGCGCCGGCGCATTCCGGTCTACCTGAACCAGTCGACCGCCAAGGACATCATGCACCGGTTCTCCTACTGCTTCATCTCGCCGCCGGGCAGTGACTATCCGCCGATCCTGACGCAGCATTCGATCGAGGCCGGCGAGACCCAGGCGGTGGAAGGGAAGGGTGGTGAGCTGAGGCTGACGGCGTTCCTGGTCCAGCATGGCAACATTCCCGCGCTCGGCTACCGCATCGGTGACGCCGCTTACACGCCCGATCTGAACGACATTCCCGAGGAGAGCTGGGGCGCGCTGGAGGACCTCGACCTCTGGATCGTCGATGGCCTGCGGCCTGCGTCACATCCGAGCCATTTCTCGGTCAACGACGCGCTCGCCTGGATCGAGCGCTTCAAGCCGAGGCGCGCCGTCATCACCAACATGACCGCGGACCTCGACTACGAGGTGCTGCGCCAGAGCCTGCCGGCCGGCGTGGTGCCGGCGTATGACGGGATGCGGCTGGAGCTGACGGCGTAGGGTGGGCAAAGGCGCGGGCATGCGCTTTCCGCGTACGAGATCGCCATGGCGCCGTGCCCACCATCTTGCGGATGAGTACGCCGCCTGACGGCGCCGCTTTGCCCACCCTACGCAGTAATTGCGATTTGCGCGAACTAACAAGGAGCGGCTTGCCATGCTGTCGCTGTTCTTCGAGGTCGAGGTCAAGCCCGGTCATCTCGACCAGTATCTCCAGCTTGCCGCCGCGCTGCGGCCGGAGCTCGATGCGCTCGGCGGCTGCCTGTTCCTCGACCGCTTCAAGAGCCTGTCGCGCGACAATCTGATCCTGTCCTACCAGATCTGGCAGGACGAGGGCGCCATGACCGCCTGGCGCGTGCACGCCCGTCACCACGACATCCAGACCCTCGGCCGCGACAAGGTGTTCTCGGACTATCGCCTGCGTATCGCCGAGTTGGTCCACGAGGTAAAGCCAGGGCAGGCGGCTTGGCAGCCGGAGCGGCGAGGCACCTACAATGATCCGAAGCGGCGTGCGCCGACGTATGTGCTGGCCGTCGAGACGGCGGCCCCGCAATTGAGCGGCGTGAAGGACCTGCCGGTCGCGAGCTTTTCCAACGTCTACCGTGACGGCTGCTTCGCGCATCTCGTCGAGCTGCCGGACGAAGCCACCGGCGTCACGCTGAGCACGCGACTGCTCACCGAACCCGGCGCCGACAACATCCGCGTCGTCGAGGTTAGCAGAGACTACGGAATGTATGACCGCCGTGAAGCGCCACAGTATTATCCGGAGAAGAGTTAGGGGGGCGCAGCCGAGTGAGTCTGGGGCTTACGCAGACTGAATAGCGAGCCATTGCGGTGCCCAATGAATGCGCCTTCTCCCCCAGGGCGAAGCGGAGCTTCGCCCTGGGGGAGAAGGCTCAAAGGTAGTTGCTACGCAGTCACTTGGGTGAGGGTCCGTGCCGCCCAGCCAGCTTCGGTGGTTCGCATTGCAGGCATCGAGCACGGCGATCGCGAGGCCGCGCGTCGGTACCATCTGGGCCGGGTAAAATCCGAAGGTTCAATTCTATAACAAGCTTGTATAAGAAGTTAATTCCGGCAAAGATGCCACTTTAGAGTGCAGACGCCATCCTACGCTTAGGAGGAGGGAATGCAGTTCGACCACCGAGAAATTTGCAATGGTCTTTCGCCGAACCCTTCGAATCTCGGCAGCCATTTTCCTGCTGAAGGTAAAGATGCCTTCGAGATTGCATATAGCAATACCGAAAAAATTATAAATTGCTCCGCATTCCGAAGAATGCAGGGGAAAACGCAAGTTTATCCGTTTCCTGACACAGACGCTGTCCGCAACCGTCTCACACATTCGATCGAAGTTGCTCATATCGGACAAACAATTGCGGCTCGCATTTATGCTCGAGTGGCATGTGACGATACTATCAAACGGGCTGCTCAGCAGATCGTCAATAATGGTTGCTTGCTTCACGATATAGGAAACCCGCCTTTTGGGCACGGAGGAGAAGAGGCAATACGCGAGTTCTTTCGTGCTTCCACAAAGACAGAGATTGTCGAGCACGCACTTCAAAACGAACAATATAAGAATGATTTCGTCTGTTTCGATGGCAATGCACAAGGATTCCGAATCGCAACAACTCTGAATGGCCGGAAGTACGCTGGGGGGCTGCGTCTCGGAGCGGCTACGCTTTGCGCTATGGCGAAGTACCCATACGGCAGCTCTGACCCTTGTGGGAAAAAGGGCAAATTTGGATACATGACCTCTGAGGAGAAGCTTTTCGAGGCCGCATTTCAGACATGCGGCTTGGCTGATGGAAAAGGCTCAGTCTTTCGAAGCCCGCTTTCTCTAATCGTTGAGGCGGCTGATGATATCGCGTACCTGACCGCCGACCTTCAAGATGCTTATATTAATGGCGACTTAGACTTCAGTCAGGCTCAAGCTGAGTTGGTGGATCTAGCTGATGAGCTTGGCGCTTCCTACGCTCACGAGAATTTCGCTGACCAGCGTGACGCCATCTCTGAGATTAGATCATTGGCCGTCAAAAACATGATCGCTTTGGCATCGGATCAATTGTATATCGATGTATTCAGAAATCGAACTATGGTTGATCGCTATCAGCCCTTTCCGCTATGGCGCAGACAAGCGGCGGAGGCAGTAGGGGCGACCGAAGATCGAATTCGCGCCAAGAGCAATGAAAAAATCTACCGTGGAAGACGAAAGGTAACGTTGCAGGTCGCCGGGGGACGCATAATAAAATTCGTACTTAAGATGCAAATTCAAGCACTAAACGATCTATACTTTTATCTACTCAGATATCGGACGACCGTAGATTCAATGGACAGCGATATCAAAGACAAACTGTCTGGATTGCCGCCTTCTCTGGAAAAGCTCGCTGACTATTTATTCGACAATTTGGAGAAAGGCATTGAAAGTAGGGAGTCGGCACAAGTTATTCTGAGGATGCCCAACGAAACTCACAGGCAGATAAAAAAATTGTTTATCGAGTCCTGCGATTTAGATCGCATCAAAGCAGGGCACAACAAGGACGGTGGACCGATCGACGCAGAACTGGCATATAGGCTTGTACAGATCTCCCTAGACTTTGTTTCAGGAACAACGGATCGGTATCTCAACAATTATAGCAAGGACTGGGCAGGTCCTTCGCTGACCTAACAACAATGCAAACTGCAGACTCCGATTTATCCCTGTCGAAGTCTGCAGCTCTAAACCCGGCATTGGTCGAATACTTAGTTACAAGTTGCTAGGTCTTCCGGAACAGTTTCCTGCTATTCTGCTGCTTCCTGAGAGTTGGCCTCGAACACCCACCGAGCAGCCATCTCTGCAAGGGCTAATTGGACTACCCGTGTCTCTTCGCCGCTACCCAAGCCACGGAATACTCGGCCTGCACCTATCTCAATGCAGTGACGAAGGGGAGCATTCGGTTGCTTGCGATGATAGTCGCGACTGTAGTCCGCAATCTGATCAAGGACTTCTTTGATGTGATTGTCGGCCTCGACTGCCGCAGGATCTGAGAAAGTCTGTGTAGTTTGTTGCATGATGTCTCCGGTGCAGCTGCAGCTTGCGAGAACATAAAGAGAACGCGCGGGATTGTCTAGCACCTTTTACTTTACGCTCACTTTATTCCGCCGTGGTGAGAAGAGGCCGCCCCTATCAACAGTTTTGGCAGCACGATCCACACGAATTGCTGCCCTGTGTGCAATACGGCGCTTTGAATAAAGCTTGCTTCATAAGCTTGATTCTTCGCTTGATCATAGCTCAGGACCAGCCTTCGAGGAACTCAAGTGCACATGCTGGACCAACTGACGCTATCAGACCGAATCATAGTACTCTGAGCCGATCACGCCGTGATCGCCTTCGCCGAATTCACCTCGTTGCGCAGCAGGAATTTCTGGATCTTGCCCGTCGACGTCTTCGGGATAGGCCCGAACACCACCACCTTCGGCGTCTTGAAGCCGGACATGTGGCTGCGGCAGTACGCGATAATCTCCGCTTCGGTCGCCTCCGCACCGTCCTTCAGCTCGATGAAGGCGCAGGGGACCTCGCCCCATTTCGGATCGGGCTTGGCGACGACGGCGGCGAACAGCACGGCGGGGTGCTTGTAGAGGATGTCCTCGACCTCGACGGAGGAGATGTTCTCGCCGCCGGAGATGATGATGTCCTTGGAGCGGTCCTTGATGATGACGTAGCCGTGCTCGTCGAGCACGCCGAGGTCGCCGGTGTGGAACCAGCCGCCGGCAAAGGCGTCCTGCGTCGCCTTCTCGTTCTTCAGATAGCCCTTCATGACGATGTTGCCGCGGAACATGACCTCGCCGATGGTCTCGCCGTCGCGCGGCACCTCCTGCATCGTCTCCGGATTGAGCACGGTGACGGCTTCCTGGAGGGGATAGGGCACGCCCTGGCGCCGCTTCAGCCGCGCGCGCTCGGGCGCGGGCAGGTCGTCCCAGCCGGGCTGCTCGGCGCAGACGGAGGCGGGGCCATAGACCTCGGTCAGGCCGTAGACATGGGTCAGCTTGATGCCGATGCTCTCGGCGCCCTCGAGCACGGCGACCGGGGGCGCGGCGCCGGCGATCAGGCCGACCACCGGCTTCTCGCGCCTGCCCTTGGGCGCATCAGGCGCATTGATCAGCACGTTGTAGACGATCGGCGCGCCGCACATGTGGGTGACGCCGTGGGTCTTGATCAGCTCGAAGATCCTGGTCGGCTCGACCTTGCGCAGGCAGACATTGATGCCGGCCGCCGCCGCCATGGTCCAGGGGAAGCACCAGCCGTTGCAGTGGAACATCGGCAGCGTCCAGAGATAGACCGGATGCTGGCCGAGCCCGCCGGCGAGAATGTTGCTGACGGCGTTCAGATAGGCGCCGCGGTGATGCGTCACGACGCCCTTGGGATTGCCGGTGGTGCCCGACGTGTAGCTCATCGCGATCGCGTCCCACTCATCGGCAGGACGGCGCGGTTCGAAGCTCGGATCGCCCGCGGCGACGGCGGCCTCGTATTCGATCTCGCCGATGCGGCTGCCGCCGGTGTAGGAGGCGTCATCGACGTCGATCACGAACGGCTTGGGGCCGCTCATCAGCTTCAGCGCCTCGCCGATCACTCCGGAGAACTCAGGGTCCACCAGGATGATCCTGGCCGGGCCGTGATCGAGCTGGAACGCGATCGACGGCGCATCGAGCCGGATGTTGAGCGTGTTGAGCACGGCGCCGGCCATCGGCACGGCAAAATGCGCTTCATTCATCGCGGGGATATTGGGCAGCATCGCCGCGACCGTGTCACCCTCGCCGATGCCGCGACCTGCGAGATAGGACGCGAAGCGCCGGCAGCGCTCATAGGTCTGGCGCCAGGTGAAGCTGCGGCCCTCATAGACCGTGCTGACGTGGTCGGGATAGACGGCCGCGCTGCGCGCCAGGAAGCTGAGCGGCGTCAGCGGCACGTAGTTGGCGGGGTTCTTGTCGAGGCCGAGCTGGTACTGGTTCGTGCTCATGGCTGCCCTCCCTTGTCACCTCAAGAGTTTACAGGAACCCGATCGAAATCCACGGAAAAATCGCAACGATGATCAGGCCGATGAGAAGCGCCAGCATGTAGCCCCAGATCGGCCGGATACCTTCGGCGGGATCGACCCGGCCGATCGCGCAGGCGGCGTAATATCCAACTCCGAACGGCGGCGCGAACAGACCAATTCCCATCGCCAGGATGACCACCATGGCATAATGCACCTCGTGCACGCCGACGGCGCGCGCGATCGGAAACAGCAGCGGCCCGAACAACACGATCGCCGGGATGCCCTCGAGCACGCTGCCAAGGATGGTGAAGGCCACGATCGAGACCGCGATGAACGTGGCCGGGCCCCCCGGCAAGCCGGTCATGGCGGCGGCCAGCGAGCGCGAGAAGCCGGATTGTGTCAGGCCCCAGGCCATGCCGGTGGCCGTGCCGATGATCAGCAGGATCGCGCCGGACAGCGCGGCGGTTTCGATCAGCATCGGCATCAGCCGGCGCCACTCGAACTTCCGATAGATCAGCAGGCCCGCGAGCACGCCGTAGACGATACCGATGGTGGAGACTTCCGTCGCAGTCGCGATGCCCTCGACGACGGCGGCGCGGATCACGAAGGGCAGGGCCAGGGCAGGGAGCGACACGATGAACGCCTTGCCGATCTCGGCTCCGGTCGCGCGGCGGACGCCGCTCATGTCCTCGTTGCGGTAACGCCACCAGACCAGCGCGCACAGCGTGATCGCCAGCACCACGCCCGGCAGCAGGCCGCCGGTGAACAGCGCCGCGATCGAGACGCCGGTGACGGAGCCGATGGTGATCAGCACCAGGCTCGGCGGGATGGTTTCGGTCTGTGCGCCGGTGGCGGCGAGCAGGGCGACGAGATCGCCGGGCTTGGCGCCGCGCGCCTTCATCTCCGGAAACAGCACCGGCGCGACCGCGGCCATGTCGGCCGCCTTGGCGCCGGAGATGCCGGACACCAGATACATCGCGCCGACCAGCACGTAATGCAGTCCGCCGCGGACGTGGCCGAGCAGGCTCGCGAGGAACGCGACCATGGCGCGGGCCATGCCGGTCATCTCGATCAAGAGGCCGAGGAAGACGAACAACGGCACCGACAGCAGGATCAGGTGGCTCATGCCCTCGTCCATCCGGCCGACCAGCACCATCAGCGGCGTGCGGGTGGTCAGCGCGAGATAGCCGAAGATCGCGAGCCCGAACGCGAACGCGATCGGCACGCCGGCGAAGACGCAGAACCCGACCACGCCGACGAAGAAGATCACGAGATTGATGTTGCCGAGCGGCTTCAGCACCGGCTGCGCCAGCCAGAACAGCGCCAGGATCGCCGCGATGGACACCACGGCGAGCAGCATCGTCCTGGCGTTGGCCGCGCGCGCCAGGCGGATCAGCGCGAACAGCGCCATCAGCCCGATGCCGACCGGCAACGCGGCCGCGCGACAGATGTTGGAGATCTGCAGCGCCGGCGTCGTGATGTAGCTTTCCTCGTAGGCGTATTCCCAGGACGGCCAGGCGATCATCACCAGGAACGCCAGCGCGGCGGACGTTGCGACCAGATCGAGATAGCCACGCAAGCTCGGGCTTGCGCGCGCCACCATCGCCGTCATCCGCATGTGCTCGCCGCGGCGGAACGCCACCGCGGCGCCGAGCATCGCGAGCCACAGGAACAGGATCGACGCCAGCTCGTCCGACCAGATCAGCGGCTGGTGCACGACGTAGCGTGCCACCACGCCCGCGAACAGGATGACGATCTCGGCCACGACCAGCAGCGCAGCCGGGATCTCGACCAGGAGGCCGAGCAGGGCCTCCAGGCGGTCGAGCCAGGACCAGCGGCGAGGGGTCTCGATGACCACCTCGCTGATGGCTATTTCCGTGAACTCGGCATGCGCCATGACGTCACCCGAACGCGTCTAAGTCAGTCCAACTCAGGACAGCTTGCCGACGGCCTTTTCCAGGAGCGCCCAGGCCTCGTCGCCATACTTGCCCTTCCATTCGGCGTAGAAGCCGGCGGTGCGCAGCTTGTCGCGGAACGGCGCCACGTTGGGCTGATTGAACGTCAGGCCCTTGGCCGCGAGATCCGCCTGCAGGCCGGCATTCAGCTTGGCGACGTCCTCGCGCTCCTTCACGGCGGCGGCGTTGATGTGCTTGGCGACGATGGCGCGCATGTCGGCCGGCACGGCCTCCCAGGCGCGGCGATTGGCCAGGAACCAGAAGCCGTCCCACATGTGGTTCGTCAGCGAGCAGTACTTCTGCACCTCGTAGAGCTTCGCCGTCGAAATGATCGCCAGCGGGTTCTCCTGGCCCTCGACGACCTTGGTCTGCAGCGCCGAATAGACCTCACTGAAATTGATCGAGGCGGGCGCCGCGTCGAACGCCTTGAACATCGAGGTCCACAGCGGCGACACCGGCACGCGGATCTTGAAGCCCTTGAGATCGTCTGGGCCGTTGATCGGCTTGGTCGACGACGTCGTCTGGCGGAAGCCGTTGTCCCAGATCTTGTCCATGACCATCAGGCCGGCCTTGTTGATCTGGCCGCGCACGTAAGCGCCGAGATCGCCGTCCATGGCCTTCCAGACCGTGTCGTAGTCCGGGAATGCGAAGCCGATGCCGTTGATCGACGCCGCCGGCACCAGGGTCGCCAGGATCAGGCCGGACAGCGTGAAGAACTCGACGCCGCCGGAGCGGATCTGGCTCAGCATGTCGGTGTCGGAGCCGAGCTGGTTGTTCGGGAAGATCTGCAGGTCGAACTTGCCGTTGGTCTCCGCCTTGATCGCCGCCGCCATCTCCTTGGCGCGGACGTTCAGCGGATGGGTGTCGGGCAGGTTGTTGGCGTATTTGTAGGTGAACTCGGCGCTCTCAGCGCGCGCGACATGCGGGGCCGCAATCCCACCCAGAACGGCCGAGGCCGCCGTGGCCTTCAGCAGCGCGCGTCGTGACAGGCTCATTCTCGTTTCTCCCTGAAGAAGCTTCTTCTTGTTGCATCGCGCCGCGGGCGACGCCGGACGAATCCGGGCGACGTCGGCGACATCATCTGCGCTTATTGCAGCGATGGGCCGCAGCAGCAATATCGGCGTTCGCAGCGGGCCATGCGCGACGCGATTCTCGGATGTCTGCAAGGTGCGGAAGATAGCGCTGCCGAGGCGCGCCGGAGCGTCCGTCGCGGCCGAAGTTTGAGGTTTTGGCGCCAAGCCCTTGATCTGCCTGGACATATAAATATTCCATAATATACCTTATGCGAATTGGCTATCGACAGATCGTTCCGCTGTTGGGCTGTCGGTCTCGTCCGATGCCCGTGCGCATCATCGGACCCGATTTGCGAGAAACCTCACCTGTCCGGCAGCGCCTGCTCCATCGTGCCTTGCCGAAGCCCGGTTGCGGTCCTAGATCGAGGCTGGTGATGGCCCGCGCGACGCTGGATGCGGGACCGCACGGATGGCCACACGTGAGGCCTGCAGATCAGACAGAGCACGGCAGATGAGCCCGGCGAGTGACGACCATGGACCGCTGGCTGCGCGGCGCATTCCGGCGAGCGAGTATGACGCGAGCTTCCTGAGCAACCTCAAGGCTCAGCACAAGGTTGCGGCGGTCGACGAGAGCTGGACTGCCGAACAGCTGCGCAGTCTGCCTCCGAACGTGAAGTACCTGCTCTATCCCAACGGCGACCTCGAGCACCTCTGACGCCCGACGCCGCGGCACAGACGATCAGCGGCACACCAGGCGTGGGGCCCATTGGCAGCCACAGGCGAAGCCGTCCCGCTTCAGCACGCTCTTGCCCCCTTCCATCACCAGTGCGTGCGTCATTCGTCCGTCCCGCTTCTTTCCCGCGCCGCTCAGCGATGGCGTCGCTTCGCTCAGATCGATCTGCTGACGCTGAATCAGGCCCGCAACGAAGTTGTAGGACGCGGCCTCCTGGCTCATGGCGCCGTCATAGGGAGCAGCTCCATAGGTGGCCGACGCGACGGCAAACCGCCCCTCGTCTTCCGGCGCATGCACCTCCAACTGCAGATCTCTCCCGATGGTCAGCGGGCGAAGCGGAAGGTCGGGCGTCTCGCCGAAGCCCAGGCGGTGCGCATCATCGTCCTTTCTGTCCTCATAGGAATAGATGATCGCGGCGCCTCCAGCGCCCGTCATGTCGAGCGCGCCCAGATGGATGGCCTCCGGCAGCGGCGCCGCGCCCATCTGAAGCGTGGAAGCGACGGACAGGATGCCGTGCTCGAGGAACGCTCCCGTGAGCTCGGCTTTGTGTCGGCCCTCGAAGCGCGCCTCATCGGCCTGGATCATCGCCGCTGCGACCTGGCTGAAATAGGCCGAAGTGATCGAAGCGCCATGCACGGCGTCGATCAGGATCTGGGCGATGTTTTGGCTCACGCTCAAAAGGCTCGCCTCATCCTTCGACGGACCTGCGGAGAACATCCGAGCGAGCGCGTCGAGAAAGGCGCCGGTGAAGATGCGGGAAAACGAATGCTCCTCGCTCGACAGCAGGCTGGCATCCGCGACCGGCGGCACCAGATCTGGCCTGCGGTAGAAAAAGCGGTTGGCGGCGTTGCGCAGGCAGTCGCGCTCCACCGTTCGCGGACTGATCTGACGGAGGCCCCAGCCCAGTTGCTCAGCCAGACGTGACAGTCTGGAGCTCGTATTCAGCCGACCGCCGGTTTCCTCGATCACCGCCTTTCGCATCTCGGGAACCTGCAACGCGCACAGCAGCGCACTGATGTCGCCAAAGGATTCGTGGAACGCCCCTGTCTCGGTGTTCGCAACATGAAACAGTTGCGGGCGCAGTGCATCGAGCACCGCGTGTCCGAGTTCGTGACAGACGACATCCGGACTCTCGGCGGTGAAGATGTCGATCTCGCGCACCTTCTGCCGGTAGAAGCGCAAGCCGAACCGGCGCGTGTAGTTCGCGTTCAGTTGCGTCCCCGCCTCGACCAGGCTGACCTGCATCGGATTGGAAGTGGACCAGGTCGTGCCGGCGGGCAGCAGCGAGCCCCAGAACCGGATGCCCCGCGCCAGCGCTTCGTTAGCGACCCAGTAGCGAAACTCCGGCGTGCCGGGATTATAATTGGCGACCGGCGGCGCCTGATCCGCCGTGGTGACGCGCATCGCCGAGAACGTGTTGGTGACGACCGGGACCGGCCGGGTTGGGGCCAGCGGGGGATTTGTGCTTGGCACGGCCTCGCTGAAAGGATCGTCCCAGCTGCTCACCTGCCCCGCCCCCGCCCCCGCCGTGGCGGCGCCGCCGACGGCGCGGGACTTCATGAAGGCCTGCAGATCTTCGCTGGTCGACTGCATCAGCTCTGCAACGCGCTGCAGGGCTGCAATCGTGGCCGCGTCATCGTCCTTGCTCTTCTTCGCCATGGCGAAGCTCCTTCCGGTTCAGCGCGGCGTCACGCAAAACGCCCGGCGGCACCTGCCGGGATTTCGACGACGTCGATGATGTGCGCATCCAGCTGAGCCGTCGTATCGGCTCCGCCCCAGGTGCCTTCTGCAGATCGGCTCCCGCCACTGCCGGTGACCGTGACGTTGATGAAGCCGTATCCCTGCAGCCGGGCCGCAACCATGTCATTGCTGGCAAATTGCTCGAGCCCTTGCAGACTGAGCGTCGCGCGGTAGCGATGGCCGGTCTTGACCGAGAACGTCGCCTGCCGCGCGGCGACCGGCGCCATGGCCATGCCGGCGATGGCAGCGACCGTGTCGTGGTCGTGGGCAAGGACATAGACGAAGGTGCTGGCCTGCCAGCTGGCTCCGGTCCAGGGCCGCGAATCCGGGCCAACGCCGCCGCCATGCGATTCCAGCGTCTTGCCGCCCGAGATCAGGACAACATGGCCGATATGGCTGGACGTGTCCTGCGGCCGCAGAAACGCGATCCGCACCAGGCCGTCGCTCTGGGTCGCTGCGGCCACCGTCGACTTGGCAAATCCCTGCGCGCGGATCCAGTCATGCTGATTGACCGAGCCATCCGGAAACCTGAGCGCAGGGCTGGTGGCCCGGCGTAGCGCTTCGCGTACGAAGCCGCTGCAGTCAACCTGCGTGAAGTCACGGCCAGGGACTGCGCCGAGGAAAGGCACCTTCTTTCCAAGACCGTAGGTGACGCGCGGCCGCGACGTCATGCAGGCCTGCAGGAAGCTCCAGGCGGCATTCATGTCGAGGGTGAGCAGTGGAGCTGGACCCGCAGCGCCGCCGAGCGGGGCGAGATCGAGGGCACCGCCTTCGCCAAAATTCGCGATATCCTTTTCGCTCGCGAGGTCGTCGAACTCCCCTGCGACGGGCGCGCCGGGATCCTCCCCCCCAGTGTCCTGGACCATGGGAGCGTCCTGGACCAGGGGCTGATCGAAAAAGGGCACGCCAGGCGGCGGGCTTTCCGCTGCGATCTGAAGACCTCCGGGCGGGCGCGCATCGACCTGCACGCCGTTGGCTGAGATCGGCAGCATCGCGAGATCCCAATTGTTGCGGCCGATCTCGCGCATAAGATCTCGCGTCCGATAGGCGCTTGCCCGAACGGCAGGACGGTGATGGTTCAGCAGCCAGTCGTTGCGGGTCTCGGTGTACTCCCGGATCCAGGTCTGCTCATTGCCGCCGCGCGCTGGAACGGCTTCCCGGAAGCGCGCCCGCAGCAGATCGAGAATGCCACCGCTGTGAATGAAGGAATCGTAGATCACGAGGACTGACAATGCGCGGGTGAAGCCGTTGGTGTTCGCCCAGGCCAGCGCGGGCTTGAAATAGCGCCGATCGAAAAACACGTCCTGGGTCTCGCGCATCACCGGATCCTGCGCGCCGGCCTGGCGTAGCAAGCCCTTGAACGTGGCATCGTCGACCAGGGCTACTCTGCCGATCCGTTCGACATAGGGACGGAGCTCGTTCGAGAACCGACCACCGGCCTCGCTGTACATGGCGACCAGCTCGCGGAGATTGCCGTACTCCGTCGTCTGCGAGCGTCCATATGTGATCTGCCGGATGTCGTGCGGGCCGTCATTGAAGACGGTGATATTGCTGTAGTCGCCCTGCACCGAGCCGGTTTCGAAGGCATTGATCATGCGCTCGCAGACAAGGCGCTGGTCGGCCGTCAACTGAATGGTGGTGGCCGCGGCTGCACCGCCGGTCACTGCTGCCGGCGCGGCCATTGCCGGCGATGCGGCCGCCGGCCCGGTCTCGCTGAGCTGGCGCACTGCTCGATTGATCTGCAACGCCGCCTTGATCAGGCCATCGATGGCGCGCTGCAAGTCCGTCTGATCAGCTGGATTGGGCACGTTTCCACCTTTCTGCGCCGCTCGGCGCTTGCTTGCAGCGGCTTGGACGGCGCGCAAGATGAAGGACGCATCCTCGCGCGGCGGCAGCGGCTTGCTGGGATGGCCGTCGACGAGGGGAATGAAGATGTCACGGGGGCCGTGCAGCCAGAATGCCGACATGTAGATCGCCGGGATATCCAGGATGCGCGCTTCGAACTCGCCGGCCCGGCTGCCATAGGTTTGCTCGGCCTGCTCCGCGGCCTTCGCCAGACGCGCTGCGAGGTCGCCGCTGATCAGGCTGTCGAAATCGGGGGCGCCGGACGCATCGTGCTTCACATCGGCAACGGCCGATGCACCGCCGCCAATCACCAGATAGCGCCAGCCGACCGGCTTGGCGCGCGCAAGGAAGCCTGCATCGGTCAGCTCGTTCAGCTTCACCACGAACCGGCGAATGGGCTGGGTCAGCTGAGGCGCGCCGCTGCTCGCGGCGAACGCCGCAACGCGATCGGCCATCAGGTCGTTCAGCGCCATCTCGACGACGGCAACGCCACCGGCCGGTCCTGGCGGCATCCTGATGGCCATGCGGTACTCCCTCGGTCAGGCGGATATCGGAGAGTCTGAATCGGGCGATGGAGCTGCGGCGACCGCGATCGCCCGGTCGGTCGTGAAATAGCTGTGGCTCCACTCATCGCCGGGCGACTTGTAGGCCGAGACGAGATCGACAAACCGTTTCCGGGTCGGTCCGTAGAAAGAATCGCGGACGTCGACATATTGGGTGCCGTTGCCTGCGATTAGCCAGCCGCCTAGCGCGACGAAGTGAGCGCCGCCGCCGGCCCAGGCGATGCGGCAGCCGACCGGCCGCCTGGCATTGATCTCGGCCTGCACGGCGTCGAACGCGAGGCTTGCGGATGTCATCCGGTCGAAATGTCCGACGCTTCGCAGCGCCGTATCGAGCCTCCAGGGCTTGTTGCAGTCCCCCGCCGCGGCATCTCCACAGCAATTGAGCGGCGTCAATTCGGCGGAGGCGACGGCGCATTGCGTCCAGGACGCCTGGCCATAGAAATTCCCGACGCTGCTGCTGACGGCCGCCCAGCACCATTCCGCCTGCTCCTGCGGTGTGACGATAAAATCGGTCAGCGCCACCGCCGCCAACGTCGGTGCAGCACCGGCTGCCGGCGCTGCGTTGACGGGGGCCGTCGCCAGCGGCTGCAGCGGCTGCAAAAATCCCGCGAGAGCCATGTCATTACTCCCCACCAAGATACATTGGCGCAGATCGTCGACTCTGCCGTCGCCCAAATGATTTCGAAACTAATGACGCCTCGAACCGTTTTTCCGCTCCCGACCCTGGATCTCGAGCCTGGCCGTTGTTGCACGACAAGGGCGCCATCAGTTGCGCCCGAGCTTCATTTGCCTTTCGAGACTGCGTCGAATGCCTGCTCGATCTTCTTGAGATTCTCCTGCGAGAAGGCTGTCGTCACCGCCCCGGCGAAGGTCAGCATCTGCGTGACGGTCTTCCAGAGATCTGCCTGCGCGGCGCTGTTGTCGACGATCTCGTCATATTGCGCGACCAGGCCGTTGAACTTGTTGAGGGCCAGCGTGGTGTTGCCGGTATCGGCGATCTGGTCGTACGAGGCGGCCGTCTTCAGCGCGGCTTCGAGACCCTTCTCGAAGTGGTTCCAGATCAGCGCGTGGCACCTGCGGAACCGTCCACTGAGAATGCCCTTGTCGTTTCGCCTGTACATGCCCTCGTCCGCCCCACACGCCTCCTTCACCTCTTTCGAACTGAGATCGAGGGGATTGCCTGCGACCAGCGCGATCTGCTCGGCAAATTCTCCCGCCAGCATCAGGCGCCTGGCGAACAGATAGTCCGAGGTCGCTCGTGCAAGGCCGCGCCCGGCGCTGACGATATCCTGCTTGTGCTGATCATCCTTCAGGAACTCCTTGATCGCCGCACGTTTGCGCGCGTCGTTCAGGATGTTGGAGAAGTTGGTCAGGACGGGCTGCACGATCCCGGCGACCGTGTTGAACAATGCGCCGATCGGGCCGAAGAAGCTCAAATCCGGCAGTCCCGTGCCGCCGCCCAACGGAGCAGCAGCGGCGGCCAGTTCTGACGTTTGAGGAATGACGATGCCATAGTAGGCAGCATCGAACTCCTTCAGGTCGGCCTCGCAGCTCTTGCGAAACTGGCTCTCCATCTGCGGGTCGGCGCTCGGCTTCTTCGCCACGTCGACCTGGTAGCTGGAGAACAGCGACTTGATCGCAGACGGAATATCGGAGGCATCGCTCGGCGCGGCCAGCGCCTGCAACTGGCTCGTCACCGCATTGATGTAATCCTGCTGCGCCCGCGTCCCGAGATGGTCGACCGTGATCGAGGCAGCGTTTTCTCGCGGCGAGATCTTCGCCACGACCACTTTCTTGCTCCAGCGAAACTCACACAGCAGCTCCGCCTCGTCGAGGACGTCCGCAAGCGAGATCTTGTTGGTCGCATCCGTGACCGGCGCCTGGCCCGACGCATGAGGAAATGCCGCCAGAACCTTGGCGGTCACCTTTTGTCTAACGAACTCGCGCCGTGCGGCATTTCTTTCGTTCTGAATCAGATCGTTCGCCGAGACCGACATCGCGGACAACGCCGACACGAATGCCGAATAGCTGTTCTGGTTCTCACTCTGCGCAAAACTCGAGCTGCTATGGCAGCCGATCGAAATGAACAAAGAAAATGAAAGCAGAAATCTGCGCTGCACATGCATCAGCATGGCCCTCCCTCTACATCGGGAAGTTGCATCCTATACCGCAACCAAGCCGTGTCAATGCAGCATGCAGCGCGCAAAGCGATACGGGTCCGATGGTGAGATGTCACAGCCCGTGCCGGCCCGATGGCACCGCGCCGTCAGCCACGCAGGCGTGCGAAATCGCCCCTCACTGGTCACCCCTTAGTCTTGGTTTCGTCAAAGCCCTTGGCCAAATCGCTGGCGGGGATTGGGCACGGGCGTTTCGCGTACAGGACCCGAGGACATGTCAGTTCAGTCGGCGCCGAAGGAAGTTGATCCGGACGATGTCGCGCTGTCGCCCGACAACGAGATCTGCGAGCAGATCTATCAGCGCGTCCTCACTGAGGTGCGTGCTCGCATCGACCAGCGGATTGCGGCCATCGAGGCCCAGGCTGCGGCGGAGGCTGAAGTCGATGCTGAGGCCGTCGAAGCCGCCGAACCGTCGGCCGACGCCGGCAGCGCAGCTGCGCCAACCGCAACGAGGCGTCGGCCCGTGCTACGAGCCGCAATCACGCTCGCCGCCTCGGCCGGGCTCGTGGGCGCTGTCACCACATTGGCGCGCGATCATCAGGAGGCCATCACATCGGTGACCGATCGAATCGAGGCCGCGATCCAATCCATCCGTCGCGAGACGCCCCAGATGGCAATGCCGACCGGCGGAGGGGACGCGGCGACGTCCGGATCGAGCACAACCGAGACCGCAGACACGGTCCCGGCCGCATCATCTCCGTCCGCGTCGCCGTCACCGGAGCCGTCCTCCGGACGGTCCAGCGATCCATCCTCCGCAATGGCCGAAGCAACACCCGAGCGCGACATGCCGCCTGCGGCCGAGCGAGAGCTCGCCCCCCTGATGGAAAAGATCGCGCATGACGTCGCCGCGCTGCAGACCGGGCTGCAGGACCTCAAGGCCAGCCAGGAGCAGGCTAGCCGCGATCAAGCCAAGGCCATCGAGCAGCTGCAGGCCAGCCAGGAGCAGCTCGCGCGCGCCGTCCGGACGTCGAAGACCGAGCCCACGACCGTCGGCGCAGCCGCGCGTCTCGCGCCAAGACCGCCGCAGCCACCACAGACGCGCCAGCCTCGGTTTCCGAACTTCTGAGGATGAGATCCGAGCAGGGGTGCCCCTGCCCCCGGCACTCCTGCATATGACGATGGGAAGTATTGTGCGCGTCGTCTCCGTATCGTCATGGCCGGGCTCGTCCCGGCCCTTGGCGGACGGCGGCTCAGGCAGGCTGCCGCACAAGTGACTGAGCACCTCATGCACGTCGCAGGTCATGACGGCGAGAAGCGCCGCCAGCGCCAGACCAGATAGGTGCCGGCATATTCCAGCTTGACGCCGATGCAAGAAACTCGGGCTTTTCCAGCACTTTCCCACCACTCCTAGGCACCGCTGCGGGGGAATATTGTCCGAAAAGGCCCCCTCCTCGTCACGACGCTGTCTTGCTTTCGGCCAAAGCGGCGGGTCGAGTCACGTTTGAAAATTCAAAGAGAAATCGGCGTCGGCGGCGGGCGTTCAGGGTTTGGGGATCACCAATGCAGTCCACACAGAATGTGCAACAGATCGATCCGAGCGAGATCGGCCTCGCCCCGGAGAAGCCGGAGAAGACCAGCTACGATCAGTTGTATCGGCGGGTCCTGCGCGAGGTCCTGACGCGGATCGACACCCGGCTGGCGGCGATCGAGAAGCCGGGCGTGGCGGCGGATGCGGCCGCAGCCGCCAGTACCCGCGACGCTGCAGGTCCTGCGAGCAGCCGCTGGGCGCGCATCAAGGCACCGCTCGGCAAGTTGCGCGGCCGCAATGCCGTGGGGCTCGCGCTGCTGGTCGTCCTGGTCGGCGGATCCGTCGCCTGGTCGCAGCGCGACGCCGGCTCGTCGTTGATGGACCGCTGGATGCCTGGCGCGACCGAGGGGACACAGGATGAGGCGTCGGCCCAGCCGGGCAACGAGGAGGCCATGATGTCGAACGCCTCGTTGAGAGGCTCGGAAGACGGCGCCCGTGAGCCGGGAACGTTGATGCAGCGGATGGCGCGCGACATCGCCGAGCTGCAGCAGGGCATCGAGCAGATCAAGTCCACGCAGGATCAGGCCAGCCGCGATCACACCCGGGCCATCGAGCAGTTGCAGGCCGGCCAGGATCAGCTGATGCGCCTGGTGTCACGGATGTCGAACCAGGCGGCGCAGGCGCGCGGCGCGGGCGTGCCGCCGCCTCCGCCGCAGCAGATCGTCGTGACGCCGCAACCGCGGACCACGACGGGGCTGGCGCGAAACCAGCCGCCGCAGCAGGGCTCGACGATCGGGACGTTCCTGACCCGCAACAATTCCGGCATTCAATCGCCGCTGCCGCGCTGATCCTGGATCAGCAGCGGCCGCCAGCACGATCCCCAGCAATCGCGGTCAAGAGCAGGCGTGGAATTGCCCATCATAGCCGCGATAGGTGCCCTTCGCCGCATCATAGGTGCGGAAGGTCTTGCAGCTGACGCTGCCCCTCTTCGCCTCCCGCTTCAACTCGCTCTTCTTGCCGGCGTTGCGCTTTCGCTTGGCGGGCTTGTCCTGATCGCCATTGGCATGGTGATGGTGCGCGTGACCCTGGCGTTCGGGCTTGGCTGACGGGCTCGCAACGTCCTGCTTGGCGGCAGGCTTGTCCTGAGCGGCTGTCGGCTGCGCGGCCACGGCCGCAGACGGCAATGCGGGCTTGTTGGTCTCCGCCGCAGCAGGCGTTGGCTTTGCGTCCGCAGCCGCGGCAGGCTTCTCGGCAGGCGCTGCGACCGCAGGCTTGCTGTCAGCCTTTTCCTCGGCCTTGTCCTGGACCGGAGCGACGGCGTCCTTGGCAGCGGCCGGCTGAACGACCGGCTCGGCCGGCTTGGCCTCGGTGACGGCGGGCTTGGGAGCGGCATCGGCCTCCGGCTTGGATTCAGCCTTGGACTCTGCTGTCGACTCGTCGGCCTTCGGCTCTCCGGGCTTGCCGGCTGCAGTGTCCGTCGGCGCAACGGCAGCGGCCGCTGGTGCTGCGGGTTCAGCGGGCTTTTCGGCCGCCACCTTCTCCGGCTCGGCCGCACCCGCGGGCTTGTCCACCGCCTGCTCCACGGGCTTGCTGTCCGCGCCCGCCGGCTTCGCCTCGGCCTCGACGGGCTTCTCGGGCGGCGCCGTCGCGGAGCTTTCGCTGGCAGCCTTGTCTGCATCACTGGCCGAACTCTGCGCCCAGGCGCCGGAGCTCGCGATCGCGCCTACCATGCAGGACAGGACCGCAGCGCGCACAATCAGCGCGGGCGAACGAATGAGGAAAATTTGCATGCAAGAATTCTCTGTTGAGGAGCCGGCTGCCAGCGGTTTACGTCAAATTTCCTGTCCTTTCGCCTCGAAAACCTCGCGCGCGCAAAAGAGTCGCACGCGGTGTGCTTTCCAGATCATGGGTTTGCAATCAACACGTGAAGATTTGACGCCGATCAATCGACGTCCGGGGACGATCAGCGCCGCACGTCGTCATTCATTCGCACGGCGCCAGCGTGCGCGGCCACCTGCTCACGCGCTCACGGCGTTGCGCGTGATGACGTGGCGATAATAGGACGCGCTGAGCTTGGGCGTGCGCACCTGGGTGTCGAAGTCGACGTGATAGACGCCGAAACGCTGCTTGTAGCCGAACACCCACTCGAAATTGTCCATCAGGCTCCACAGGAAATAGCCCTTCACCGGCACCCCTTCGGACGTCGCGCGCTGCAACTGGGCGAGATAGTTGCGCAAGTACATCACGCGATCGAGGTCGTGGATCTTGCCGTCGGCCGTGATCATGTCGTCCGACGAGGTGCCGTTCTCGGTGATGTAGATGGTCTTGAGATTCCAGATCTTGGCGGCGAGCTTCGGCACCCAATAGGCGGTCTCCGGCCCGACCAAGAGCCACGGCGAGCTCATATGCGGAAACGAGGCCGGCATCGGAAGCACGTCGAAGCCTGGCGCGCGGTCGGACGCCACGACATAGGCCTGCGGCGCGTAGATGTTGAGCCCGACGAAATCGACCGGCGCGGCGATCGTCTTCAGCTCGTCCGCCGTGAAGACCGGCGCATCCTTGCCCGACCAGGCCAGGAAGCCGTCGGTGTAGCGGCCCTCGAGGATGACGTTGAGAAACCCGGCATTCATCTCGCGCGTGGCTATCTCGGCGGCGCGGATGTTCTCCGGCGTATCGATCGCCGGCAGGCAGGCGGTGATGTTCTCGGCCATGCCGACACGCGTGCCCGCCCGTCCCTGGGCGCGGATCGACTGGACGGCAAGGCCGTGCGCCAGCGCCACGTGATGGCGCGCCTGATTGACCTCCTGCGGCGGCAGCTTCAGCCCGGGCGCATCGACGCCGAGGCCGTAGCCGAACGGGATGAAGCGGCCGCATTCGTTGATGGTGAAGATGGTCTTGACCCGGTCGCTCAGATGCTGCGCGACGTAGCCGGCATAATGCGCGAACGCCTTGGCGGCGTCGGCCGAGCGCCAGCCGCCGATGCGGTCCTGCAGCGCCTGCGGCAGGTCCCAATGGTACAACGTCGCGTACGGCTCGATGCCGTTGGCCAGGAGCTCGTCGACCAGGCGGTTGTAGAAGTCGAGCCCCTTCGGATTGGGCGTCAGCCCGCCATCGGGAAACAGCCGCGGCCAGGCGATCGAGAAGCGATAGGCGCGGCAGCCGAGCTCCTTGATCAGCCGCACGTCATCCTTGTAGCGGTTGTAGTGATCGCAGGCGACGTCGCCGGTGCTGGCGTCCTCGATGTTGCCCTGAATGTGCGTGAACACGTCCCAGATCGAGGGGCCGCGGCCATCGGCAGTGGCGCCGCCCTCGATCTGATAGGACGAGGTCGCCGTGCCCCAGACGAAATCGGCGGGGAAACGACGGCTGGCATCTTCCCTCACGGCGGCCTCCTCGGCTTGCGCTGGCCCGTTCGCCGCCCCGAGGGCAGCCAGTCCGGCCAGCTTCGCAAGATCACGGCGGGAGACGTCGTTCGGCATTGATGAACCTCAATCCTGTGGTCGTTTTGCCCCCTGCCCGGCAGGCATCGTCCAACAGGAAGCATAACTCGGCGCCGATTTGAACCGGTGGAACCCGCCGAAAATGAAGTTACATTTTCAGCGTGCCTTCGCGACGGCTCACCACCTGGAAAACGCCTTGCTCGACAGTGCAGCGGGATCGCCGTATTTTCACGCCATGACCGATCACGATCACCCCCACGACCATCACCACGATCACTCGGAATTGTCCGAGACCGAGCTGCGCGTCCGTGCACTCGAGAGCATCCTCACCGAGAAGGGCTATATCGACCCGGCCGCGCTGGATGTGCTCATCGAAACCTATGAGAGCAAGGTCGGCCCCCGCAACGGCGCCCAGGTCGTGGCGCGGGCCTGGGCCGACCCGGCCTTTCGTGACCGCCTGCTGTCGGATGCCACGCCGGCCATCGGCGAGCTCGGCTATGCCGGGCGCCAGGGCGAGCACATCGTGACGGTCGAGAACACCCCCGATCTGCACAACATGGTCGTGTGCACCCTGTGCTCCTGCTATCCCTGGCCGGTGCTCGGCCTGCCGCCGGTCTGGTACAAGTCCGCCCCCTATCGCGCCAAGGCGGTCAAGGACCCGCGCGGCGTGCTCAGGGATTTCGGCTTCGAGCTGCCGCCGACGACGAAGATCCGGGTCTGGGATTCGACCGCGGAAATCCGCTATTTCGTGTTGCCGATGCGCCCCGCAGGCACCGACGGCTGGAGCGAGGAACAGCTCGCGGAGCTGGTCACGCGCGACAGCATGATCGGCACCGGCCTGCCGAAGCGACCCGATGAGGTGCAACGCTCCGGGGGGCGATCCTGATGGACGGCGCGCATGACATGGGCGGCGCTTCCGGCTTCGGCCCGGTCCGCCCCGAGCCGAACGAGCCGGTGTTTCACGCCCCGTGGGAGCGTCGTGCGCTCGCCATCACGCTGGCGATGGCGATGCCGGGCGGCTGGAACATCGACATGTCGCGCTTTGCGCGCGAGAACCGGCCGGCCGACGATTACCTCGGCATGAGCTACTACCAGATCTGGCTCGCCGGTCTCGCGCGCCTCATGCAGGAGCGGCATCTCGTCGAAGCCGACGAGCTCGCCGCCGGCAAGGTCCTGCATCCGCCGAAGCCCGTCGCGCGCATCCTCACGGCCGACGAGGTTGCTGGCACACTGCGTCGGGGTGGCCCGACGGAGCGCCCGGCGACCAGGCCCGCGCTGTTTGCGGTCGGCGACCGCGTGCGCGCCAAGGACATGCATCCGCCGACCCATACCCGCCTGCCGCGCTACGTCCGCGGCCATCTCGGCCGCATCGAGGCGGTCAGAGGGACGCACGTCTTCCCGGACAGCAACGCACATGGCGGCGGTGAGGATCCGCAATGGCTCTATACGGTGTCGTTCAGCGGCGCCGAGTTGTGGGCCGATGCGCCCGACCCGCTGCTCGAGGTGACCGTCGACGCCTTCGAGCCGTATCTGGAGCGCGCATGACGGGCCCCGATCATCACGCCGCGCTGGCGGCGACGCATGCCTTGCCCGGCATTCCCGTCGATGCCGACGGGCCGGTGTTTCGCGAGCCGTGGGAGGCCCACGCCTTCGCGATGGCGGTGACCTTGCACGCGCGCGGGCTGTTCACCTGGCCCGAATGGGCCGCAGCGCTCGCCGAGGAGATTGCGCGCGCGCAGGCCGAAGGCGATTCCGATTGCGGTGACACTTATTACCGGCATTGGCTCGCGACTCTGGAGCGCCTGGTCGCGGACAAGGGCGTGACCACGTCGGCCAACCTTGCCCGTTACCGCGACGCCTGGGATCACGCCGCCGACCGCACGCCCCACGGCAAGCCGATCGAGCTCTCGCCCGAAGATTTCGCCGGCTGAGCAGCGTTAAGCGCTGGTGACCAGCTTGCGCGGCATTTGACGATCATGTCTTAACGGGCCGGTATTCATGACGCGAAGAGCCGTATTTGCTCGAAATTGAACGTTCACGAGTGTGTCCGTAGCGTCCCGCGCATCTTCTGTGCTGAAGTTGAGGGGGACGCCGACATGCCCGCGCCAGAGTCTTTCGCCACCGTCATCGACACGCTCATGAGCGTGCGCCGCGACTATCACGAAAAGCTGAAGTCGATCCCGCAATACGAGGCCTTCCTGCTGATCGAGGACTCGACCGAGAAGGCGGCCGGCGCGCTGCATGGCACGGAGGCCTCTGGTTCGTCGATCGCGACCGACGTGATCGACTCGCTGCAATATGCGCGCACCCGGTTCGAGCAGCACATGACCTCGATCCCGCAATATCGCGTGCTCGTGGCGATCGACAGGGTGATCAAGGAAATCTCGCAGCATCTCGGCCTCACCGCGCAGGACGATGCAGCGGCCGCGCCGAGTGTGGCTGCAGCCGCCGATGACGCGAAGCCCGAGGCCGCCGCTGTGGGCGCAGAGGCCGCGAGCGAGACCGCGTCCGCGGAGACCGTCGCCGCCGAGGCCGCCGACGTCGACCAGGACAATGCCGAGAACGAGGCGGTCGAGCCCGCGGTCGCGGAGCAGCCCGCCGCCGAGCCCGCGGAAGCCGAGGTCGATGCAGAGCCGGCGACTCCCGCGCTGCGCGTCGTCGAGGCCACATCGCCGTCGATCGTGCCCGCGGATCATGAGGCCGATGCCGGCCACGATGACGACATCGTCGTCCTCAACGCGCCAGCCTGGGAGAAGAGCAGCAAGGATGCGAAGGACGACATCACCGCGCGTCTCGCTGCCCAGGCGGCCTCCGCCGCCGTCAGCCAGGACGACGACAGCCATGACGAGGCCGACACCGATCTCGTCGTCGTGAGCAAGCGCGAGCCGTCCGACCACGAAGCGGCCTGACCTCGATCACGTCAATCTGCGCCTGAGGCGGGGCCCGATGGCCCCGCTTTCGTATCAGGACCCGCCGCCGACATAAGCGTGCCAGCCATTGGCGCGCAGCTCGCAGGCGGGACATTGACCGCAGCCGTGCCCCCAATCGTGCCGTGCGCCGCGCTCGCCGAGATAGCAGGTGTGCGACTGGTCGCGGATGAGATCGACGAGGCCCCTGCCCCCGAGATCATGGGCAAGCTGCCAGGTCGCCGCCTTCGACAGCCACATCAGCGGTGTGTGCAGTTCGAAGCGACGGGCCATGCCGAGGCTCAGCGCCGTCTGCAGCGCCTTGATGGTCTCATCGCGGCAGTCCGGATAGCCGGAATAGTCGGTCTCGCACATGCCGCCGACGATGTGGCGGATGCCGCGCCGATAGGCCAAGGCCGCAGCAAAGGTCAGGAACACGAGGTTGCGGCCCGGCACGAAGGTGTTGGGCAGGCCGTCGGCGCCGATCTCGATGGCGACGTCGCGCGTCAGCGCGGTCTCTGAAATCGCCGCCAGCGTCGGAATGTCCAGCGTGTGCTCGCAGCCGAGCTTGGCCGCCCAGTCGGGGCGCATGTGCGCAAGGCCTTCGAGCAGCCTGGCGCGGCAATCGAGCTCGATCGCATGGCGCTGACCATAGGCGAATCCGATCGTCTCAACGCGGGCGAAGCGGTCGAGCGCCCATGCGAGGCAGGTCGTCGAATCCTGCCCGCCCGAGAACAGCACCAGGGCCGTGTCATCCTGTTCACTCATGCTTCTCCGCTTAGCATCATCATCAGGCCCGGCCAACCCGCCGCTCGCTGCGCTCTCCGGCCGTTTTTGCTGGGACCGGCGCGTGGCTTGAGGCATACAGGAGCCGATCGAAAGACGCCGTCAGGACCTGCCATGATCCCTTCCCGCGACATCTCACGCCTGATCGAAATCATGGCCGCGCTGCGGACGCCCGTCACCGGCTGTCCCTGGGACGTCGAGCAGACCTTCCAGACGATCGCGCCCTATACGATCGAGGAAGCCTATGAGGTGGCGGATGCGATCACGCGCGAGGATCTCGACGACCTGCGCGAGGAGCTTGGCGATCTCCTGTTGCAGGTGGTGTATCACGCCCGCATCGCCGAGGAGCAAGGCGCGTTCGCGTTCGGTGACGTCGTCGAAGGCATCACGAAGAAGATGATCCGCCGCCATCCGCATGTGTTTCCCGACGCGGACGGCAACGTCGCCAAGCCCAACAAGGGCAATTGGGATCGCATCAAGGCCGAGGAAAAGGCCGAGCGCGCCGCGCGACGGCCGGCCGAGGAGCACGCCGGCAAGTCCTCGCTGCTATCAGGCGTCAAGGCCGGGCAGCCGGCGCTGGTGCGCGCGATGGAGCTGCAGAAGAAGGCTGCCACCGTCGGCTTCGACTGGAACGATCCACGCGCGGTGTTGCAGAAGATCCGCGAGGAGGCCGACGAGATCGAAGCCGCGCTCGACAAGAGGGACGCCGCCGAGCTGACTGCCGAGACCGGCGACCTGCTGTTCGCGCTGGTCAACCTCGCCCGCCACGCCCAAGTCGATCCCGAGACTGCGCTGCGCAGCACCAACGCCAAGTTCGAACGTCGCTTCGCTCACATCGAGCACGCCCTCGCCGCCAAGGGACGCACGCTTGCTGAGGCCTCTCTCGACGAGATGGACGAGCTGTGGAACGAGGCGAAGCGGTTGGAGAAGTAGTTCACGCATTCGCGTATCTTGCCCACGCCGCGATCGAACCAGCCGCGCGGCCTCTCACCCCGTCCAATCCGCGTTGTAGCCGCGGGTGTCGACATGCACGAAGGATCGGTAGACGCCGATGCCGCCGGCGAAGACTCCGCGCGACCGGTACTCCTTCAGCTTCGCGGCCCAGACGGCGGGAGAGCCGCTATCGCAGGCGAAGTCGACCGCCTTGAACTGCATGTGGAAGCTGTTGACGGCCGAGCCGTCGATGCACCTGTTGTAGAGCGGTGACCGGTAGACACTGAGGATACGGATCGGAACATTCAGCTCCTCGCGCAACTTGTCGAGCACCGCCGCCGTCGGAGCGATATTCGGCCAGAGCGTTTCGGGTGGATAGGTGTTGAGACCCTTGCAGGTGCCTCCGGCATTCTGGCTGCCGAGATACAGCAGCTCGTCGGCGTCGAAATGGCGCAGGCCGAGCTGGGCGATGAAGGCGGCGAACCTCGCATAGAGCGGCCAGCCCGTATGCGGGCTGGTCCCTGCTACCGCTTCGGTAAGCGGTGCCGCACCACCCACCATGGCGGCTTCGCCGGCTTCATCGCTGGGCGCCGTGATATCGTCTTGCGGCGCCGTCACCACCGAGCTGACCAGATCGATGATGGCCGAGGGCGTCGCGAGATCGGCTGCGGCCACTGCGGCGCTGCTGACACCCCAGGAGTCCAGCGCGTATTGCGAGCCGTGAACGGCGCCGGTGCCGTCGACGAAGGTCATCTTGCGGGACCGCACGTCCCTGCGCCATCGCGGGCTGCTGCCGTCGGCGATGATCTTGGCGAAGTCACCGCGCAGCTGCCTCCCCGTCGCGGCGGAATGGCCTGCCTGCTTCAGCAGGTCCCGCTCCTCGTCGTCGAGCGCGTTCTGAACGGCCGCGTCGAACCAGAAGGCGGCATCCTGCATCGTCAGAGGCTTGCCTGGCATGAAGTCTGATATTCGGGATCTGGCGGCCTTCCAATAGACGTCATAAGCGTGCTCGATCTGGCCACGCCTCGCTTGCGGATAGGAGCCGACCCGCTTGAAGGCGTCCTTCCAGGGCTTCGCCACGTCGTATTTGTTGGCACCCAGCGAGATGCTGTCGGCCCAGGCCAGACGCTCCGCCTTGGTGGCGGACAGGATCGACATGAGCTGCGGATAGAGCGCGCCGAACGCCGTCGCAACCGAACCCGGGCGCATCGTCTCGATCCTGGTCAGCAGACGTCCGATCTCGCCGTTCGCGAGCGTGAAGCCGATCAGTCCGAACGTGATGCCAGCACCGTCGAAATTGCCGACAACGCGATCGAACGACGTGCCTTCATAGTCCGCCGTGATGTTGAGGCAGATATCGAACGGAGCGGGCAAGCGGTCGCTGCGCGTCAGCTTTTTCCACTGAGCCTCGTCGATGCCGTCATGCTCCTCGAAGCCGTTCGCCTTCTGCCAGCGCCGGAGCGCTCCGGCGGTGATGTTTCCGAAGGCGCCGTCGGGCTCGAGCGCCTGGCCGGCCCGGATCAGGGCGGCCTGGAGCGCCATGACCAGCGGGCCGCTGGGATCGCGGCAACCGGCCGGCGCGCGACCAAGCAGCACGCGGCCCATCTGTGCAGGTGGGTGGATGGGAGGCGGCGGAGGTGGAGGTGGCGGCACGACAGGTCCGGCGGGTCGGCCGCCGAGATTTGGCGAGGCCGGGCGTCCTGGAGCGGCGCCGGACTTCCTGTCGATCTTGTCTTTCAGCTCCTTGAGGTCGTCCAGGAAGAAGTTGGCGATGTTGTGCTTGATGGTCTCGATGGCCGCCTCGAGAATGGCGCTGAGCTTGTTGAGGATCGCGGCCCTTCTGAGCAGCTCACCGAGCGCGATGTCCTCCTGGAGATCCGCCAGCGCAATGAGCTGCTCACGTATTCCCTGTTGGACCTGCGCATTGCCCTCGGCCTCGGCATAGGCCGCGCGCAGCTTCTCCCTGGCCTCATCGATGAGATCGTCCAGCTCAGCCATGACTATGTCCCCCCGTCGCGGGTTCGGCCGCTATTTGGCTGCCAGCTCCGCGAGATGTTTGCGGGCGGCTTGTGACGCCGTTTCGAGTTCGATGGCGACTGTGGTCAGTCCCGTGATGGTTCCAACCACGGTCGGCGGCGCCTCGGCGGCCGCCTTCGCCTGATCGATCGACTTGATGGTGGCATCGAGCAGGATGACCCAGTCCGCGAGCAGCTTCCGATAGGTCTCCAGCTTCTCGACCTCCTGCTGAGTGAGCTTGCCTTCCGCCGCGGTCACGGCCACCCGCGATCGCCTCAACGTGGCCGCGGTGAGGACCGGAAAGATCGCTTCTGTTCCCTGTCTGAGCTCGACGAGAATGGCCCGAACCGGTTGGTGATACTCGATGACGTAGCGTCTGAATTCCTCGCGCGACTGATAGGTCAGCCCCATCTGAACCAACGGCTGCGCCTGGGTGAAGGCGGCGTTCAACAGTGCGCCGAGCGCTTGGATCTTGGCCTGGTTCGCGATTCCGAGCAGCGCGCCGGCCTCCCCCGCGGCATCGATGATCTTGCCGTTGAGCTGTCCCACCTTTGCTGTGAGCGCTGCCGCGGTCTGCCCGGTCGCGAGTCCGTAGAGGAGCTCGTTGTAGGCTTTGACCGCATCGATCGAATGGCGGAAGGCGGCCGTCCCGGGCGGATCGACGGCATCAGTGTAATAGCGCGCGAGGTTGGGATCGAACCTCAGCGATCCCGACGATCCATCGATACGGTAGCGGCGCAGAAACAGCGCGCGCTCCTGAACGGCAAGCTGATCGAGAATCGCGGTCGAGGCGCCGTAGGTCTTGTCGAAAGCGACCCGATAGGCTTCGAACTGCTCGACGCCCTGAACGCTAGCGCAAGACGCCAGGGCCAAGCCGACAATGAACATTGTGACGAGCCGCAGACGTGCTGCGACCGCCGAATACGCCTTAGCCACGCTTGCCCCCACAAACGAGACCCAGCTTCTTCTTCTAAGGGAGCTCCGAGATCATGCGAGCTCTGCTGGCCGGCCCCGATGACAATATGGCAAGATTAGGTCATATCCGAGCCGGGCGCAACCCGGGCGTGCTGTCCGCGCCGAGCGGTGTCTCCCACCGTTCCTGCGAGGAGAGCGAAAGCCAAGGCGACCGCTCGCTCACGCCACCCTTGGAATGCCGTGATAGCGCTCCACCACGATGTCGCGCTTGGTAGCGTCGACGCGCACGGTCATGTCGTAGTGGCCCTCGTGCAGTTCCTTGGCGAGCACCTCGGCGTTGCGATGCAGCCAGGAGATGCCGGCGCCGTCGGCGGCGTCGATGGTGAGGTCGAGCGTGGTTCGCGCAGCGGCGAGGCGGTCCTCGATTGCTTGCAGCAGCGCGTCGACGCCCTCCCCGGTCTCGGCCGAGACCATCAGGCACGGCCGCTCCGGCGGCCGCCGGCTGGCGATGTTGGCGAGGTTCTCGCGCGCCGCGTCGTCGAGCCGGTCGATCTTGTTCCAGACCTCGATGAGGCTGTCGGTCGCCTCGGGATCGATGCCGAGCTGGCTGAGCACCAGCTCGACATCGTGCTGCTGCGCCTCGGCGTCCTCATGCGACATGTCGCGGACGTGCAGGATGACATCCGCCTCCAGCACCTCCTCCAGCGTGGCGCGGAACGCCGCGACGAGCTGCGTCGGCAGGTTGGAGATGAAGCCCACGGTGTCCGACAGCATCGCCTTGCCGCCATGCGGCAGGCCGATCGCGCGCAGCGTCGGATCGAGCGTTGCGAACAGCATGTCGGCGGCCTGCACGTCGGCGCGGGTCAGGCGATTGAACAGTGTCGACTTGCCCGCATTGGTGTAACCGACCAGCGCGACCACGCGATAAGGCACGCGCTGGCGGCCCGCGCGATGCAGCCGCCGCGTCGCCTGGACCTTCTTCAGCTCGTTTTCGAGTCGCGTGATGCGATCGCCGATCAATCGCCGGTCCGCTTCGATCTGCGTCTCGCCGGGGCCCCCCATGAAGCCGAAGCCGCCGCGCTGGCGCTCGAGGTGGGTCCACGACCGCACCAGGCGGCTGCGTTGATAGTTGAGATGCGCGAGCTCGACCTGCAGCGCGCCTTCCTTGGTCTTGGCCCGGCGGCCGAAGATTTCGAGGATGAGTCCGGTGCGATCGAGCACCTTGGTGTTCCACGCCTTCTCGAGGTTGCGCTGCTGGATCGGCGACAGCGCGCAATCCATCACCACCAGCTCGGCATCCTGGCTGGCGATGACGCCGGCGATCTCGTCGACCTTGCCCTTGCCGAGATAGGTCGCAGGACGAATCTGACCGATCAGCGCGAGGATGGACTCGGCCACGGTGAGATTGATGGCGCGCGCCAGTCCCGCGGCCTCATCGATCCGCGCCTCGACATCTCGCATTTCGGATTGGCTGGCGGACGCGCCGTCGTCACCGCGGCGTGTCCGCAAATACGGGCCGACCACGATGACTCGGCCCGTTGTCTTGACGTCATCCGGCCTCGCAAGGCCGATGGTCCCTTCGCGATCCCTGGGTTCCAATCAGGTTACTCTCACGCAGAGGCGTCCTCGCCGCCTTCGAACAGCTGGATCGGGGCGCCCGGCATGATGGTGGAGATCGCATGCTTGTAGACGAGCTGCGAGTGACCGTCGCGCCGGAGCAACAGGCAGAAATTGTCGAACCATGTGACAATCCCCTGCAGTTTCACGCCATTGACCAGAAAGATCGTCAGCGGAGTCTTGGTTTTGCGGACATGGTTGAGAAAGGTGTCTTGTAGGTTTTGTGCGCGGTCTGCCGCCATTGTTGTTATCTCGCAGTCTTGTGCTTTTTCTTATTGAACCTTCGACGATCCGTTCGCAGGCCCCGGATTCGTCAAGGTGGCCCATGGTCCATTGAGATCCCCCTCGAGGGACCACGGGATGCCGGATTAGAAGACAGGCGAGCATATTAGGCAAGCCGCTTGCAGCGAAGCCGGTTCCAAAAGAACCGGATTCGCCCGTAAAATTCCGGAACTGGACGTTTTTTCCAATGTAAATTCGTCCAGCTCGGCAATTTTGGCCGGCCTGCGCGGATCACCCCACCCCGAGCGCCTTGAGCTTGCGATGCAGAGCCGAGCGCTCCATGCCGACGAACTCCGCGGTGCGCGAGATGTTGCCGGAGAAGCGGCTGATCTGCGCGATCAGATAATCGCGCTCGAACACCTCGCGTGCCTCGCGCAGCGGCAGCCCCATGATGTGCTCGCCATTGTTGCTGGTCGGCATCGCCGGCACCATCGAGCCGACGTCGGGCGGCAGCATGTCGGCGGTGATGATCACCTCCGGTCCGCCGGCGGCGAGAATCATCACGCGCTCGACGTTGTTGCGGAGCTGGCGGACGTTGCCGGGCCAGACATGCGACTGCAGCACCGCCATTGCGTCCTGGCCGATCTGCCGCTTCGGCAGGCCGGTCGTGACCGAGATCTGGTCCATGAAATAGTCGATCAGCTCGGGAATGTCCTCGCGCCGCTCCGACAGCGGCGGCACGCGGATCGGAACCACCGAGAGACGATGATAGAGATCCTCGCGGAAGCGGCCGCTGGCGATCTCCTCCTCCAGGTTCCGCGCCGTCGACGAGATGATACGCACGTCAACGTGCACCTTGGTGGTGCCGCCGGCGCGCTGGAAGGTCTGATCGACCAGAACGCGCAGAATCTTGTTCTGCGTCTCCCGCGGCATGTCGGCGATCTCGTCGACGAACAAGGTGCCGCCATGCGCCTCTTCGAGCGCGCCGGTCTTGCGCGACTGCTCGCCGTTGGACTGCTCGATGCCGAACAGCTCCTCTTCCATCCGTTCCGGCGTGATCGCGGCGGCGTTGATGACGACGAACGGTCCTTCGGCGCGCGGCGACTGCGCGTGCAGCGTGCGCGCGGCGAGCTCCTTGCCGGAGCCGGGAGGACCGACGATCAGGATGCGGCTGTTGGCCTTGGCGGCGCGCTCGATGGTCTGGCGCAGCTGGTTCATCGACGGCGAGCGTCCGGTCATCGCGCTGGCCGTCGGCGCCAGCTGCTTGAGCTCGCGGACCTCGCGCTTCAACCGCGAGGTCTCCAGCGCCCGCGTCGCGACCAGGATCAGGCGGTCCGACTTGAACGGCTTCTCGATGAAGTCGTAGGCGCCACGCTTGATCGCCGCGACCGCGGTCTCGATATTGCCGTGGCCGGAGATCATCACGACCGGCAGATCCGGGTGATCCTTCTTGATCTGCTCGAGCAGCTGCAGGCCATCAAGCTTCGAGCCCTGCAGCCAGATGTCGAGAAACACGAGATTCGGCCGGCGGCCCGCGATCTCGGCGAGCGCCGAATCGCTGTCGCGAGCCGTTCGAGTCGTGAAGCCTTCGTCGTCCAGGATGCCGGCCACCAGCTCCCGGATATCGGCCTCGTCGTCGACAATCAGAATATCACTCGCCATGGGTCACGCCTGTCTCGTCAGCTGCCGGTTGCAGCTTGGATTTTTGGTTGATCATTGGTCGCTTGAACGGTGCCCGCGGTTTCCCCGCCGGCCTCGGTCGTCTGCGGATTGCTCGAAGCGGCCGCGAGCTCCTTCGCCCCGGGCTGCGCGGCCTGGCCGGACACCGCAAAGCGCAGCCGCATCCAGGCGCCGCGCTGACCGGAACGAAAGTCAGACGCGTCCTTCAGCTCCAGCTTGCCGCCATGGTCTTCCAGCACACGGCCGACGATCGCGAGCCCGAGGCCGGTGCCCTTGGCGCGCGTGGTGACGTAGGGCTCGAGCAGCCGCTGCCGTGCCACCTTCGGCAGGCCGATGCCATTGTCGATCACGTCGATCAGCACGTCATCGCCTTCGCGCGAGGCGACGACGTCGATGCGCCCCTTGCCGAGTTCCGCCTCGGGCACCACCTCGATCGCCTCGGTCGCGTTCTTGATGATGTTGGTCAGCGCCTGCGAGATCAGCCGGCGGTCGAACTGCGCGCGCAGCGGGTCCTGCTTGATCTCGGTCTCGATATCGATCTCGGGATGCGCGACCTTCATCAGGAACACCGCTTGACGCACCGTGTCGGCGACGTCCTCGCCTTCCATCACCGGCTTCGGCATCCGCGCAAAGCGCGAGAACTCGTCGACCATTCGCCTGATGTCGTCGACCTGCCGCACGATCGTCTCGGTACATTGCTCAAATACGGCCTTGTCCTCGGTGATGACCTTGCCGAATTTGCGGCGGATCCGCTCGGCCGAGAGTTGAATGGGCGTCAGCGGATTCTTGATCTCATGCGCGATGCGGCGCGCGACGTCGCCCCAGGCCGAGGTGCGCTGCGCCGATACCAGCTCGGTGATGTCGTCGAGCGTGATGATGTAGCTGTCGCGCGCCTGGTTGGTCTGCTCGGCGGTGACGCGCACCGAGAGATTGCGCTCGTGTCCGTCGCGCTGGATCGTGATCTGTCCCTGCACCAGGCGCTGCTTGCCCTCGCGCGCGGTCTTCATCATGTCGTCGAGCTCGGGCAGCACGTCCGACAGCGGATGATCGAGCACCTCCTGCTCGGCATGACCGATCAGCTTCTCGGCGGAGCGGTTGAGGATGCCGACGCTGCCGGACGCATCGACGCCGATGATGCCCGCGGAGGCCGACGACAGCACCGCCTCGATGAAGCGCCGCCGGCTGTCGATCAGTTCGCTGGCGCTGACCAGCTCGTCGCGCTGGGTGCGCAGCTCCTGCGTCATCTTGTTGAAGGTGTGGCCGAGCTGGGCGAGATCACCCTCGGAGCGATGCTCCGGGACCCGGACGTTGAGATCGCCGGTCGCAACCGTGTGCGCGGCGTTCATCAGCTGCCGGATCGGCGACACCAGCCAGTTGGCGAAGTTCAATCCGATCAGCACCGAGGCCATCAGGATGGTCAGCGCGATCACCGCGAACATCAGGGCGAAAGCGACCTGGATGCCGAGGCGGCGCGACTCGACCTGGGCGTATTCGGCGACCGAGGTCTCGGTCTGCTTGAGCTGCGCGATCACCCGCGGATCGAGCAGCCGCGCGACGTAGAGAAAGGTGTCGTTGAAGGCGCGCAGGCGGATCACGGCGGCGACGTAGTTGGCGTCGGGGAACACCGCGATCTGCGGCTCGGTCTCGTTGACGTTGCTGAGGAAGTCGGCCGGCGGCGTCTGGAAGGTCTGCTGGATGCCGGTCTCCGCCGTCTCCAGGACGTTGCGGTCCTTGTCGATCAGCATCGCGCCCGGCAGATTGCGCGAGGCGGCGCTGGCGGTGAGCAGCTCGCGGAACGTGCCGCGGTCCTGGTCGTAGAGCGGCCGGGCGTGCGCGATGTCGTTGGCCATGCCGAGGATGTCGCCGCGGATCAGCTGGGCATGCTCATAGGTGTAGGCGCGGGCCACCGTCAGCGAGTTCTGGATCGCCTCCTTGGCAGGGCCGGAGAACAGCCGGTCGAGGCCGCGGTCGATGGTGACGTTGGCGACCAGCGACACCAGCACGGCCGGCAGCACCGCGATCACCGAGAACAGGCTGACGATCTGGACGTGCAGTCGCGCCGCGGCCCGGCCCCGCCGCCGTGCCTGGACCATCTGCCAGACCTCGCGGATGATGATCCCGACCAGGATCAGGATCGTTCCGGCGTCGATCAGCAGGAAGGTGCTGACGACCTCGGGCGTCGGCTCGATCGGGCTCAGGCCCACCAGCACGATGAAGGTCAAAAAGGCCGACAGCAGTGCGAGCCCGACCGCCACCGGCGCCAGCCAGGTGCGCCAGGTCCAGCGCCGGCCATCGGCGGACGAGGAGTCGAAGGGGGTGGCCGAGGCCTCTGCGCTGGTCATTCCGGCAATTGGTGTGATGCTGAACGCGGCACGTCCGGGAATCGGACTGATGCATTCCTACCACGCTGTTGCCAAATTGCGACAAATCCGCGGCGCGGGAGGGCGTCGCGGATTTGTCTACAATATTTCTCATCTGCGGCCGTCCCGGCCGCCCCGGTATGGTATTATTTAACCGTCATCATCCGCCGCTGCGGTAGACCTGGATGTCGAGGTCACGGATCTTCTTGCGCAGCGTGTTGCGGTTGAGGCCGAGCAGATCGGCCGCGCGGATCTGATTTCCCCGTGTCGCCGCCAGCGCGGCCGTGAGCAGCGGGATCTCGATTTCCTTCAGGATGCGGTGATACAGGCCCGGCGGCGGCACGCCGTTCGGAAATCCCTGGAAATGCGATGACAGGTACGCTTCTACCGCGCCGCCGAGATTGTCGATCGAGGTTGGCGTGTTGGAGCCGGTGGTCACCGCCGGCGGCGCCAGCTCGCCGTCGATCACCGACGCGGTGATGACGTCCTGCGGATACAGCGCGGCGAGGCGGCGGGCGAGATTCTCCAGCTCGCGGACGTTGCCCGGCCAGCGGTGCTGCTTGAGCCGTTCGAGCGCGGCGGCATCGAGCTTCTTCGGCGGCAGCCCGTCCTTCTCGGCCAGCGCGAAGAAGTGGCGGACGAGATCCGGCAGATCCTCGATGCGCTCGCGCAGCGGCGGCAGCCGCAGCGGCACGACGTTGAGGC
This sequence comes from Bradyrhizobium sp. SZCCHNS2022, assembly GCF_032377575.1. Taxonomy (NCBI): domain Bacteria; kingdom Pseudomonadati; phylum Pseudomonadota; class Alphaproteobacteria; order Hyphomicrobiales; family Nitrobacteraceae; genus Bradyrhizobium; species Bradyrhizobium sp. SZCCHNS2022. The sequence continues at coordinate 2,047,681 of NZ_JAUHHZ010000001.1, forward strand.
GGAAGAACAGATCTTCCCGGAACAGACCCTGCTGGATCAGGATGCGCAGGTCCTTGTTCGACGCCGCGACGATACGCACGTCGGTCTTGATCGGGGTGCGGCCGCCGACGGTGGTGTACTCGCCCTGCTGCAGCACGCGCAAAAGCCGCGTCTGCGCCTCCATCGGCATGTCGCCGATCTCGTCGAGAAACAGCGTGCCGCCCTCGGCCTGCTCGAAGCGGCCGGAGGCGCGGGTGTTGGCCCCGGTGAAGGCGCCGCGCTCGTGGCCGAACAATTCCGATTCGATCAGGTCGCGCGGGATCGCCGCCATGTTGACGGCGACGAACGGACCGTTGCGGCGCTTGCCGTAATCGTGCAGCGCGCGCGCCACCAGCTCCTTGCCGGTGCCGCTCTCACCGGAGATCATCACCGTGAGATCGGTCTGCATCAGCCGCGCGAGCACGCGGTAGATGTCCTGCATCGCTGGCGAGCGGCCGACCAGCGGGATCGATTCGAACTCGCTGTCATCGGGCTGGCTCGCCGCCCGCTCCTTCGGCTCGGCCAGCGCGCGGCCGACGATCGCGATCAGCTCCTTCAGGTCGAACGGCTTCGGCAGATACTCATAGGCGCCGCGCTCGGAGGCCTTGATCGCGGTCATGAAGGTGTTCTGCGCGCTCATCACGATGACCGGCAGGTTCGGCCGCATCTTCTTGATCCGCGGCAAGAGGTCGAACGCGTTCTCGTCGGGCATCACCACGTCGGTGATGACGAGATCGCCCTCGCCCTGGCTCACCCAGCGCCACAAGGTGGCGGCGTTGCCGGTCAGCCGCACCTCGTAGCCGGCGCGTGACAGCGCCTGGTTCAGGACCGTGCGGATGGCCGTATCGTCGTCGGCAACGAGAATGCTACCTGCAGGCATGGGTGGTCCTCAATTTGATCCCTGAGAGGCATGCAACGGCGTCCCCGAAACGTCATCGCGATTGCTGTGGTCTGGTTGTTTGCTAGCGCTGTACATCGGCATCAGCACCCGGAAGGTCGTCTTGCGCGGCTGCGACTCGCACTCGATGATCCCGCCATGGTCGCCGATGATCTTGGCGACCAATGCAAGACCGAGGCCGCTTCCGGTCGGCTTGGTGGTCACGAACGGATCGAACAAATTCGGCATCAGGTCTTCCGGCACGCCGGGGCCGTTGTCCTTGACGCAGAACTCCAGCGGCAGCGACACCCGCGACTTCTTGCCGGGCACCGACAGCCGCACACCCGGGCGGAACGCCGTGGTAAGCTGAATCTCCGCATCGGAGCCGAGGTCGACGACCGCCTCGGCGGCGTTCTTGACCAGGTTCAAAAACACCTGGATCAGCTGGTCCTGGTTGGCGAGCACCGGCGGCAGCGACGGGTCGTAGTCCTCGATGAAGCGGATGTTGCGGGCGAAGCCGGACTGCGCCAGCCGCTTCACGTGATCGAGCACGGAGTGGATGTTGACCGGCCCGCGCGCCACCGGGCGGTCGTCGCCGAACACCTCCATGCGGTCCACCAGGGTGACGATGCGGTCGGCCTCGTCGCAGATCAGCCGGGTCAGCATGCGGTCCTCGGAGGAGGCCTGCTGCTCCAGCAGCTGCGCGGCGCCGCGGATGCCCGACAACGGGTTCTTGATCTCATGCGCCAGCATCGCGGCCAGCGCGATCACCGAGCGCGCGGCGCTGCGGTGGGTGAGCTGGCGGTCCATCTTGTCGGCGATGGTGCGCTCCTGCAGCATCACCACGATATGGCCCGGCCGCTCCGGCAAGGGGGCAACGTGAAGATCGACGAGCCGGTCGGCGCCGGTGCGCGGCGTGCCCAGATCGACCTTGTACTCGTTGACCGGCGCGCTGGTCGTCCGCACCTGATCGATCAGCGCCAGCAGCGGCGAGCCGAACGGCACCAGCTTCTTCAGCGACTGCCGCTGCAGAAACTGCGTCGAGGAATCGAAGAACGATTCCGCCGCCATGTTGGCGTCCATGATCATGCCGTCCGGGCCGATGACGAGCACCGGATTCGGCAGAGCGTTGAGGATGGCGTCGCCATCCGAGGGAAGGCGCTTGCGCTGTTCTGCGGCTGAGCTCATGCGGCTGCACTCCAGGCAAAATCGTCGAAGGCGTCACGCAGCGCCCGATGCACCAGGGACGGCTGCTCGGATGTCAGGATACGCTCGCGCCACGCCTTCAGTTTTTCGGCAGGCGCGTCGGCGTGCCGGGCGGCGACGTCGAGCCCCCAGCCGAGATGCTTGCGGGCGTGGCGCAGGCCGACCCGCTCGCCGTAGTGGCGGCAGATCTCGTCATAGAGTGCGGTGAGAAGACCAAGCTGCTGCGTCAGCTCGGGCGCACCCTCCTCCGCGCCGCCGTCGAGGCGGCGGCCGATCTGGCCCGGCAGCCAGGGGGCGCCCTGCGCGCCGCGGCCGATCATCACGGCATCGGCGCCGGAGGCGTCGAGCGCCTCGCGCGCATCCGCGTAGGTGGTGATGTCGCCGTTGACGACGACCGGCAGATCGACGGCGTCCTTCACCGCGCGCACCGCGCTCCAGTCCGCCTCGCCCTTGTAGAACTGCTGACGCGTGCGGCCGTGCACGGTGATCAGCTGCACGCCGGCGGCTTCGGCGCGGCGCGCCAGCTCCGGCGCATTCAGGCTGCGCTCGTCCCAGCCGAGTCGCATCTTCAGGGTGACCGGCACGTCGACAGCCTCGACCGTCGCCTCGATCAGGGTCAGCGCATGGTCGAGATCGCGCATCAGCGCCGAGCCGGACTGGCCGCCGGTGACGTGCCGCGCCGGGCAGCCCATGTTGATGTCGATGATGTCGGCGCCGCCATCCTCGGCGACCTTGGCGCCCTCGGCCATCCAGCGGGCCTCGCAGCCGGCGAGCTGCACCACATGCGGCCCGATGCCGCTGGCCTCGCAGCGCAACCGGGATATCCAGCGCCCGCGCACCAGATCGTCGCTTGCGGTCATTTCGGACACCACCAGCCCGGCACCGAGCTCGGCCGCGAGTCGGCGGAACGGCGCGTCGGTGATGCCCGACATCGGCGCGAGAATGGCCCGGTTCGCGAGCGAAACGTCGCCTATCTTCAAAGCGTTGGCAGGTGTATTGGCCGGACCGGTCACGAACGACTCTTAAAGCTCTTCCGACGCATCATTGCGTCTGCCTGCACTCTTGAGCACAATTCTTGGGCAGTCAAGCGTCATGCCTACACTTTAGCCAAAACCCCCAGCATTTCAAGTGCAGTGCAGCAAAATATGCTTGTTCGGCAGTCATGGTAAACCCTTGAGCCGCCGGATTTTTGCATGGCTCGCGGGCGACCTCCGCGAGCCGGTCGTCGGACCCACGATGCGTCCTGCACCTGCGTCGGGCTTGCAGCCGCCGCTCATGCAATGTGTGATCCTGCTCGCTTAACATCCTCTGCAGATGTAAGAAGCCGCGACCATTCACCGCTTCCTCATCTCCTCAGCACCGATACCCTGTTCCCATGACGACTTCTCAGCGGACTGCAGCCATTCTCGTCGCGGCCGGACGCGGCCTGCGTGCCGGCGCCGGCGGTCCGAAGCAATACCGCACGATCGGCGGCCGCACCGTCATCCATCGCGCGCTCGCGGCGTTCGCGGATCATCCCGACGTGGCCGTCGTGCAGCCGGTGGTGAACCCCGATGACATCGACGTCTTCAATGCCGCGGTATCGGGCCTGCGCCACGAGGCGCCCGCGCATGGCGGCGCGACGCGCCAGGCCTCGGTGCTATCAGGACTCGAAGCGCTGGTGCCGCACAAGCCGGAGATCGTGCTGATCCACGACGCCGCCCGCCCCTTCGTGACGCCGGCGGTGATCTCGCGCGCGATTCAAGCTGCGAACAAGACCGGCGCCGCGATCCCCGTCGTGCCGGTCACCGACACGATCAAGGAGGTCGGCGCCGGCGGTGACATCACCGCGACGCCGGAGCGCGCCAAGCTGCGCATTGCGCAGACTCCGCAGACCTTCAAGTTCGAGGCGATCCTCGAGGCGCATCGCCGCGCCGCGCGCGAGGGCCTCACCGAGTTCACAGATGATGCGGCGATTGCCGAATGGGCGGGATTGACCGTCGCGACCTTTGAGGGCGATGTTGCCAACATGAAGCTCACCACCCCGGAAGATTTCGTGCGCGAGGAAGCGCGGCTGGCAGCCTCGCTCGGTGACATCAGGACCGGCACCGGCTACGACGTCCACGCCTTCGGCGAAGGCGACCATGTCTGGCTGTGCGGCCTGCGTGTGCCGCATAGCAAGGGCTTCCTGGCCCACTCCGACGGCGACGTCGGCCTGCACGCTCTGGTTGATGCAATTTTGGGCGCCCTGGCCGACGGCGACATCGGCTCGCACTTCCCGCCCTCCGACATGAAGTGGAAGGGCGCCTCCTCCGACCAGTTCCTGAAATACGCCATCGAGCGCGTCACCGCCCGCGGCGGCCGCGTCGCAAATCTCGAGGTCACGATGATCTGCGAGCGCCCGAAGATCGGCCCTCTCCGCGACCAGATGCGCGCCCGCATCGCCGAGATCTCCGGCGTCGACATCTCCCGCATCGCGGTGAAAGCCACCACCAGCGAACGCCTCGGCTTCACCGGCCGCGAGGAAGGCATCGCAGCGACGGCGAGCGCGACGGTCAGGTTGCCGTGGGGTGTGTAGTCAGTGAGATTGGATTGATCTGAAGCAGCGGCAAACTTTGACTGCTGACGCGCGTTACAAGATCGGTCCAATCAGAGTTTGAGTCACGCTATCACCGCGACCGCGGTGCGCCCCCTCGCCCCGTTCTTACGGGGAGAGGGTTGGGGTGAGGGGCAGCCGCACGGGTGGTGCGTGTTGGTGGACCTGTACCCCCTCACCCGGATCGCATCTGACGATGCAATCCGACCTCTCCCCGCAGGCGGGGAGAGGTGGAGATCGCGGCAGCGCTTCGAACTCATCGAACGCCGTCTCATTCGGTGAGGTCATTCTGAGGTAGCTATCAGTTCGAGGATAAGCGGGGACATGGCGAGCGAACGTCAAATCGGCTCCACCAGCGCGCTGGCCCGCTCGCTGCTCGACCTCTGCCGGTCGCGCAAGCTGATGATCGCCACCGCCGAGTCCTGCACCGGCGGCCTGGTCGCCGCCGCGCTGACCGAGATCCCCGGCTCCTCCGACGTCATCGACCGCGGCTTCGTCACCTACTCCAACGAGGCCAAGCGCGCGATGCTCGGCGTCGAGGCCTCGACCCTGCAGACCTTCGGCGCCGTCTCCAAGGAGACCGCGATCCAGATGGCCGTCGGCGCGCTCGAACGCGCCGACGTCGACCTCGCGGTGGCCATCACCGGCATCGCCGGCCCCGGCGGTGCCACCCCCGGCAAGCCGGTCGGCCTCGTGCATTTCGCCGTCGCCGCCCGCGACGGCCGCATCACCCACCGCGAACACCGTTTTGGTGCCATCGGCCGCAGCACGGTGCGGACACGGTCGGTGATCGAGGCACTGCGCATGCTGATGGAACTGGCGAGGCCGAAGGTGCCGGCCAAGCCAAAGCGCGCGGCGGCGACCCGGCTGCGTCCGCGCGTGGCACGGGCGCCGCGGCTGCATCCGGTGAAGCGGCCGAGACGGCCACGGACTTGACTGGCCACAGGATGCGGGCCGCACGAGTCGTGAAGCGAAGCCTCAGAGACCGTGCTTGGCCCATATGGCCTTGATCTCGTCTGCCGCCTCACCCTCCGTCGTCATCCCCGCGAAAGCGGGGATCCAAAACCACAGGATCCCGTGTGGCGGCACGTCGGTGGCTCAGATCTCATTCCACCACACCTGCTGCGGCGTATGGACCCCGGGTCGGCGCCTCCACTGCGCTTCGCGCCGTTCCAGCTTGCCCGGGATGACAATTGTGGGTGGGCCGCCACCTCGGTCTCAGCTCGAAGTCCTCATGCGCGCCAGAACGGCCGCCGGCACAGCCGCCGCGCTTCGTCGCGCGTCAGGCCGTAGTCCTCCAGCACTTCGTCGGCGAGCCAGGGCAGCTCCATGGCGAAGCGGCGACGCTCGCTCCAGCGTGCCCACCAGAGCCGAAGCAGCGATTTTGACTCGGGCTCAGCGCGGGCGGGGTCGGCAACCACATGCGGCAAGTAGTAGACGTTGCCTCCAGGCTTCGGCGAAGCAGGACGTCGCGCGGAGCGATCGCGACCGCGCTCGAAGATCCGCGGCCCATGCGCGACACCACGAAATCCGCGCGTGCCGATGGCGCTGAGGCTCGGATCGTCGGTCGTGCTCTGCATGGCGGACTCCCTTGAAAAGAAGAACCTGCCGGCAACAAAAAAGCCGCCAGGTTCCTGGCGGCTGTTCGGATCAAAAACTGCAATTCATCAGATTGCGCGTGATCCTCCCGCCGCCCGCGAGCTACGGTGCGTCCAACGACCGAAACGATGGGTGGCGACGGTGATCATGGTTGGCTCTATAGCTGATCGATCTGAGGTTGTCATCTGCCGGTCCGGCCAAAGATCGGCACCCGCCCTGTCCAATCTGTCAGGCCGGAAACGTGTCCACCGCCCGCGCAAGCTGCCGCGCCAACGATCCCGGCAACGCCTGATCGAAGATGTTGCTCAGCGTTTGGTAGTACCAGATCGTCCCGTCCTTGCCGCCGGTGAAGCGTTGCCACACCATCTCGCCGACTTCGTCGAGATCGCGCGCGATTGCCTCGGCATTGTCGACCTTGTCGGCGAGCGAGACCAGGAGCGATGACGCCGGCTTGTCCGGCAGTTTCGCGAGATAGGCTTCCTTCCGCGGACGCCAGAGTGGTTTCGGCTCGACCCAGGAATCCGTGCAGTCCGCGACGATGTCGGCGACGCCGTCGCCGAACCGCCGCCGGATCACGTCCAGCGTCGGCTGACCGCCCTGATCCTCCGCCGCGTCGTGCAGCAGGCCGGCGATCGCCTGCACCTCGCTGCCGCCGGCGGACAGCACACGGCTGGAGACGCTCAGCAGATGCGCGATGTAGGGCACGTTGCTGCCCTTGCGGAATTGGCTGCGATGCAGCTGCGCTGCATAGACCAGCGCGTCGTCGTAGATTGTCGAGAGTGACATCGGTTCGCTTTCTTCTCCTCGTGATCGCAGATCATCGTCGCAGACGTGAGATGTAGCCAGTCGCCCCAGGGGACATCGTGCGCCAGCATAGCCCGCCCGTCGGGCAAATCAGCAATGCTCCCGGCTTGCGGCGGTCGCCGTTTCCACCCTGCAGCGGCCGGAAAGCGCGACAGAAGCCGTGCGTCGCGCGGCGAATTTCTCCTGTGCATTCAACACCCGACTCACTGTCCAGTCCTCACAGCAAAAATATCCTACTTTCATTTTTCCGAATTTCATGTTTTCTCCCCTCATCCCGCCTCGACACGAGGGACGTATCGCGATCGTCACGAGACGCGAGGTGGGGAGGCGATGGCCGCCGGTGAGCCCCAGCGCGTCCAAGGACGTGCCGACGAACGGCTCTTGGCGGACGTGAAGTCGCAGCGTCCTGACGCCCCGATGCTGGTGTCACGCCGGCGGTGATGATCCGCCGGTCACGGGGGCAAGATAGCCGGTCCCCGGGGAGACTGCGTATAAGCGTGAAGACCATCGCGCAGGGAATGCCGGATGTCGGCTGAACCTGTGGTGACTGCCGCCTGCTTTTTTGTTGCAGGCGGGCCATGGGTTGCGGCCAGCGCCCGGCATTCCCTGCGCCCTCGTGATTGTTCCGAGGGTGATCGACGAGCACAGCCCGGGCGTCATCGCGCCGCGGAAGACGCGGCTGCACGCCCGCAGCCACTCTCACCCGTATTTGTCCGGAACGCGCCCCTCCCGATGAATATCGCTCACCGACCGTGCGCCGAAAGGTTTTGGTTAATTTTGTCCTGCTACCTCTCGCTCATTCTTCTCTGACAGTGGATTCGGTATCCCCATGGCTTTCTTCTCCGGCAAGTCGGCCGATCGCGTGCACAACCTCCTGATGGCCGAGCTGTTCGAACGCCATCGCGACGCCATCCTGGTGATGTCCGAGGGCAAGATCATCGCCTGCAACGAGAGTGCGGTGCGCTTCGGCGGTTTCCGCAGCAAGCAGGATCTGCTGTCGCGCTCGCCGGCGGCGATGGCGCCGGAAGTCCAGCCCAACGGCAAGAAATCCGCCGACGTGGTGCGCGAGATGGACGCCAAGGCCAAGCGCGAGGGCCATGCCAGCTTCGAATGGACCACCAAGCGCGCTGACGGCAGCCCGGCGCTGGTGCAGATCACGCTGGTGCCGACCACGATCGAGGGCCAGACCTACGTCTTCAGCTTCCGCCGGGATCTCTCCGACCTCGTCGCCGCGCGCGAGGAGAAGAAGCGTGCGCTGGACCGGATCGCCAAGGATTTCGAGGCTAGCGTCGGCGCGATCGCCAATGCGATCTCCGGCGCCTCGCGCGAGGTCGAGACCACCGCGGCGTCGCTGACCACGACCGCCGACCAGGCAGCGCAGCGCGTGGCGCTGGTCGCATCGGCGTCAAGCTCGGCCTCGTCCAACGTTCAGTCGGTCGCGGGTGCGACCGAGGAGCTGTCGAGCTCGGTCAGCGAGATCAACCGCCAGGTCGCGACCTCCTCGACCATTGCGGCCGAAGCGGTCGAGGCGTCCTCTCGCACCAACGACCTCGTCAACAGCCTCGCGGATGCGGCCGCCAAAATCGGCGCGGTCACCGACATGATCAATGCGATCGCCAGCCAGACCAATCTCCTCGCTTTGAATGCCACGATCGAGGCGGCGCGGGCCGGCGATGCCGGCCGAGGTTTTGCCGTGGTCGCCTCGGAGGTGAAGAGCCTGTCGAGCCAGACCGCCAAGGCGACCGACGAGATCTCGGCCCATATCAGCGCGATGCAGCGAGCCACCAGCGACACGGTGGCCGCCATCCAGGGTATCGGCGGCACCATCGGCCAGATCAGCGAGATCGCCAAGACGATCGCCACCGCGGTCGATCAGCAGGGCCACGCGACGCAGGAGATCGCGCGCTCGGTGAGCCAGGCCGCCAGCGGCACCCGCGAGGTGGCGACCAATATCGGCTCGGTCAGCCAGACGGTGGAATCCGCCGGCGGCGCCGCGCGGCAGATGCTGGGAGCTGCGGGTCAGCTCTCCAAGCATGCCGACGAGCTGCGCGGCAAGGTGAAGGACTTTTTGACCGCCGTGCAGGCGGCGTAGGGTCTTGGTCGCAGACTGACCGTCCGCGATCAGACCGGCTCCGCGACGATGTCGCGGAGCAGCTGTTTGAAACGTGGATAGGACTTTGAAGCCAGGTCGAGCTGGCAGCGGCTTGATAGGGGGCAGCTTTGCTGTGAGTTGGCACGCGGCCGACCAACCCTCCGCCGTCGTCCCGGGCTTAACCCGGGACCCATACTCTGCGGCGGATGTGGTGAGACGAGATCGGAACGACGGGCGTACCGCCACACGACATCCTGTGGTTATGGGTCCCGGCGTTCGCCGGGACGACAACTGAGGGTGAGGCGCCCTCTGTCGTCTACCATCGGCTGGCATGGAGAAAGACTTACGTCGTCGTCTACCAGGCAGCCATAGAGAAAGACTTACGTCGGCGACACCACCGGCTTGCGCCCGTAGATCGCGTCCGCCCGCCTCTCGAACGCCGCCGACATCCGCGCGAAGATCGTGTCGAACATCGAGCCCATCAGCATCGCCAGCATGCGGCTCTTGAACTCGTAGGCGATGAAGAACGTCACCTCGCAGGCGCCCTCGCCTGTTGGCTCGAAGCTCCAGCGGTTTTCCAGGCTGGAGAACGGCCCGCTGACATATTCGACCAGGATGTTGCGCTTGGCGCGGTCCAGCGTGACCCGGCTGGTGAAGGTCTCCTTCACGAGCTTGAACGACACCGTCATGTCGGCGACGACCACCTCGGTGCCATCGGGCTTCGCGTTGCGCTGGCGCACCACCAGCCGCTCGCACAGCGGCACGAATTCGGGATAGCGCTCGACATCGGCAACGAGGTCGAACATCTGGTCGGCCGTATGCGCGACGCGGCGCTTGTTGGAAAATCTCGGCATCTCGTCTCGATCAGCGCGCGAGCGCGTCGCGCGCGGCCTTCAGCTTGGCGAAATCCTCGCCGGCGTGGTGGGAGGAGCGCGTCAGCGGGCTGGCCGACACCATCAGAAAACCCTTGGTGTAGGCGACGGTCTCGTAGTTGGAGAACTCCTCCGGCGTGACGAAGCTCATCACCGCATGGTGCTTCTTGGTCGGCTGCAGGTACTGCCCGATGGTGAGGAAATCGACCTCCGCGGAGCGCAAATCGTCCATCACCTGCAGCACCTCGTGGCGCTGCTCGCCCAGGCCGACCATGATGCCGGACTTGGTGAAGATGGTCGGATCGATCTCCTTGACCCGCTGCAGCAGCCGGATCGAGTGGAAGTAGCGCGCGCCCGGGCGGACCGAGAGATAGCGCGACGGCACGGTCTCGAGATTGTGGTTGAAGACGTCCGGCTTGGCGGCGACGACCTGCTCCAGCGCGCCCTCCTTGCGCAGGAAGTCGGGCGTCAGCACCTCGATGGTCGTGGTCGGACACTTCGCGCGGATGGCGCGGATGGTCGCGGCGATATGGGCGGCACCGCCGTCGGCGAGATCGTCGCGATCGACCGAGGTGACGACGACATGGGCAAGGCCGAGCTTGAAGGTCGCCTCGGCGACATGCTCGGGCTCACCGGCATCGAGCGCGGCGGGCATGCCGGTCTTGACGTTGCAGAAGGCGCAGGCCCGCGTGCAGGTGTCGCCCATGATCATGAAGGTGGCGTGCTTCTTGTCCCAGCACTCGCCGATGTTCGGGCAGCCGGCCTCCTCGCACACGGTGACCAGGCCGTTCTCGCGGACGATGTTGCGGGTGTCGGCATAGCCGCGGGTGGTCGGCGCCTTGACGCGGATCCAGGCCGGCTTGGCGGGCGAGACCGAGTCCGGCCGGTTCACCTTCTCGGGGTGGCGGGGGCGCAGCGGCGTGTTCGCGTTGATGTCGACGATGGTGACCATGATGCCCAGCAAATCTCTGTTGCGCCCTAGCTATTCCGTGGCGGGCTGCGCCGCAACCGGCTGGCCGAGGATACCAGGGCATGGCAGATATGGGCAGCGCGGAACCGCGCTGATCCCGGCGGAATTCTTCAAGAATGGCGCAAAAACCGGCAAGAACCACCGGAGTTTCCCGGCCCTCGCGCGCAGCGCCTGGCAAGCGCCTCACGCGGGCGTTCTTCGCCCGCGACGTGCTCCAGGTGGCGCCGGAGCTGATCGGGGCGACGTTCCTGGTCGACGGCGTCGGCGGCGTGATCGTCGAGGTCGAGGCGTATCACCACACCGACCCGGCGGCACATTCATTCCGCGGACCGACCCCGCGCAACCAGGTGATGTTCGGCCCGCCCGGCTTCGCCTATGTCTACCGCTCCTACGGCATCCATTGGTGCGTGAACTTCGTCTGCGAGCCTGCGGGCTCGGCCAGCGCGGTGCTGATCCGGGCGATCGAGCCGACGCTCGGGATTGGCGAGATGCAGCGACGGCGCGGGCTGGAGGATATCAGGATGCTGTGCTCGGGGCCGGGCAAGCTGACGGAGGCGATGGGGATCACGATCGCGCATAACGCGCTGCCGCTCGATGCTCCGCCGATCGAGCTGTTCGCACGATCTGCCGATGTCGAGATCGTCACCGGCGTCCGCATCGGCATCACCAAGGCCGTCGAGAAGCCCTGGCGCTTCGGCCTGAAGGGCTCGCGATTCCTGAGCAAGCCGTTTCCGGGCTAACTGCTGGGCCGTCATTCCGGGATGGTCCGAAGGACCAGACCCGGAATCTCGAGATTCCGGGTTCGATGCTTCGCATCGCCCCGGAATGACGGAGAGAGAGAGCGTCGCGTCAGACGCCCTGCAGCCGCGACAGCGCCTCCTGGAACTTGGCCTTGCGCGCCAGCGCCGCCTCGCGCTTCTCCTTCTCCTCCTCCACGAGCTCCTCCGGCGCGTTGGCGACGAACTTCTCGTTACCGAGCTTCTTGTCGACGCGCTCGATGTCCGCCTCGGCCTTGGCGATCTCCTTTCCGAGCCGGGTGCGCTCGGCGGCGAGATCGACGACGCCCTTGAGCGGCAACGCTGCCACCTCGCCGCGGATGACGAGCTGGGCCGAGCCTTCCGGCGCGGTGTCCGCAAAGGTGATGTCCGACAGCCGCGCGAGGCGCTTGATCACCTCGCTCCAGCGCGGCGCGCGGTCGCGGGTCTCGGCGGAGGCACCGACGAGGGCGAGCGGCATCAAGGTGGCCGGCGGGATGTTCATCTCGGCGCGGACCGAGCGGATCGCGGTGACGAGATCGACCACCCAGCCGATCTCGGCCTCGGCCGCCTCGTCCTTGAAGCTGGCGGCATCGAATGACACCAGCACCGGCGGCACCAGCGGATCGCCGAAGCTGGCAGCGGACAGCGCCGCGATCTCGGCGACGGTCGGCGTGTCGACGCGGTGCGGCCACGGCGAGAGCGTCAGCAGGCTGTCGCGCTTGGCCGTCGACTCCCACAGCGCCTCGGTGATGAAGGGCATGAACGGATGCAGCAGCTTGAGGATCTCGTCGCGCGCCCAGGCGACCATCGCCTTGGTCTCATCCTTGGCCGGCCCCTCTTCGCCCAGCAAGGTCGGCTTGGAGAGCTCGACATACCAGTCGCAATAGACGTCCCAGACGAAGCGGTAGATCGCGTTGGCCGCATCGTTGAAGCGATAGGCCTCCAGCGCCTCGGTCACCTCGCGCGTGGCGGCGGCCGCCTCATGGGCGATCCAGCGGTTCAGCGTCTCCTTCGCGGAGGCAGGATCGAAGCCCTCGGGGACGGTGCAGCCGTTCATCTCGGCAAAGCGGCTGGCGTTCCAGAGCTTGTTGGCGAACTTGCGGTAGCCCTCGACCCGCTGCGTCGACAGCTTGATGTCGCGGCCCTGGGCGGCCATGGCGGCGAGCGTGAAGCGCAGCGCGTCGGCGCCGTGCTCGTCGATCAAGGCCAGGGGATCGATGACGTTGCCTTTCGACTTCGACATCTTGGCGCCCTTCTCGTCGCGGACGAGCGCATGGATGTAGACGGTCGAGAAAGGCACCTCCTTCATGAAGTGGATGCCCATCATCATCATGCGGGCGACCCAGAAGAAGATGATGTCGAAACCGGTGACCAGCACGTTGGTCGGGTAGTAGCGCTTCACCTCGGGCGTGTCGTCGGGCCAGCCGAGCGTCGAGAACGGCCACAGCGCCGAGGAGAACCAGGTGTCGAGAACATCTTCATCGCGGGTGATGAAGCCCTCGCGCTTGTTGCGGTCGAGCGCCATCTCACGGCCCTGCTCCGCCGTGATCACTTCTTGCTCGACGTAGTAGCCGATGGCGTGGCCGACGGCCTCCTCCTCGGTCTCGGCGACGAACACCTTGCCGTCGGGGCCGTACCAGGCCGGGATCTGATGGCCCCACCACAGCTGGCGCGAGATGCACCAGGGCTGGATGTTCTCCATCCACTCGAAATAGGTCTTCTCCCAGTTGCGCGGCACGAACGTCGTCGCGCCCGAGCGCACGGCCGCGATTGCCGGCTGCGCCAGGGTCTTGGCGTCGACGTACCACTGGTCGGTCAGATACGGCTCGATGACGACGCCGGAGCGGTCGCCATGCGGCACCATGTGCGTGTTCGGCTCAATGCGCTCGAGGAAGCCGAAGGTCTCAAGCCGCTCCAGGATCTTCTTGCGCGCAGCGAAACGCTCGATGCCGTGGAACTCCTTCGCAAACTCCTCGGAGCCCTCCGGCAGGCCGCGCAGATAGTCCTCGTTGTCGACCAGCGCGATGCAGCCCTCGCGATCGAGGATGCTGATCTGCGGCAGGCCGTGGCGGCGGCCGACCTCGAAGTCGTTGAAGTCGTGCGCCGGCGTGATCTTGACCGCGCCGGTGCCCTTCTCCGGATCGGAATAGGTATCGGCCACGATCGGGATCTCGCGCCCGACCAGCGGCAGGATCACGCGCTTGCCGACGAGATGCTGGTAGCGCTCGTCATCGGGGTGCACGGCGACCGCGCTGTCACCCAGCATCGTCTCGGGACGCGTGGTGGCGACGACGATGAAGCTCGAGGGATCCTCGGGACTGAAGGTCTTGCCCTCGATCGGGTAGCGCAGGTACCAGAGGTTGCCCTTGACCTCGATCTGCTGGACCTCGAGGTCGGAGATCGCGGTCAAGAGCTTCGGGTCCCAGTTGACGAGGCGCTTGTCCTTGTAGATCAGGCCGGCGCGGTGCAGCTCGACGAACACCTTCACGACGGCCTTGGACAGGCCCTCGTCCATGGTGAAGCGCTCGCGGCCCCAGTCGCAGGACGCGCCGAGGCGCTTGAGCTGGTTGATGATGGTGCCGCCGCTCTCGTCCTTCCATTGCCAGACGCGCTCCAGGAACTTCTCGCGACCCATCTCGCGGCGGCCCGGCTGCTGGCGCTCCATCAGCTGGCGCTCGACCACCATCTGGGTGGCGATGCCGGCATGGTCGGTGCCGGGCTGCCACAGCACGTCGCGGCCGCGCATGCGCTCGAACCGGCACAGGATGTCCTGCAGCGTGTTGTTGAGCGCGTGCCCCATGTGCAGCGAGCCGGTGACGTTCGGCGGCGGGATCACGATGGTGAAGGGATCGGCGCCGCGGCGATCGGGGCGGCCGGCGGAGAACGCGCGGGCATCCTCCCAGATCAGGGACATGCGTCCCTCGAGGTCGGCGGGCTGATAATTCTTCTCGATCATGACACTTCCAGCGGGCGCAAGGCCGCCGTCCAATTCGGGATGGCGCGGCTCGTCCGGGTCTTCATCGCGACCTGAAAAAGCTCGCGCAAGCTATTGGGGCTTGGGCTCTTTTCGGACCGACGTCCGGCCACCTATCGCGCTCTCGGAGACCTCTCTCCGATCCGCCCGGCCGGCATCAGCTTGAACAGGCTAGAAAGCCGCCGCGGGCCGCCAAGTCAACAGCGGCGGCCAACATTGACGGCAGCGTGAGAGCCCCGCCCTGTCCTCAGCGGCCCCGCGAGACCCGTTCGATCTCGGCCTTGACGATGCGCTCGACCAGGGCCGGAAGATTGTCGTCCAGCCAGGATTTGAGCATCGGGCGCAGCATCTCCTTGACGAGATCCTCCAGCGTCCGGGCATTGTTGCTCAGCACCGTGTTGGCCAGCGCGTTGAACGCCGACTCGACGGCGTTGACCGTGGATGGCGCCATGATCGGCTGCTTCGGCGAGACCTGCTCGAACGAGGTTTCGAAGCTGGCGGCCTTGTGGTTGAGCCGCCCGGACTCGATGAACTCGATGTCGTCCTGCGGATCCACCTTGCGGAAGGAGGCCGCCGCGGGGGCCGGAGCGGGGGTCGGTGGTGCCACTGCCATGTCGTCCGTCAACTCGAGTACTTCTGGTTCGGGCTCAGGCTCGGGTTCCGCCGGCCTGACCTCGGCGACCGGAGTCGTTTCATCCAAACCCGCCAGCAATGCGTCAATGTCGTCCTGATTGTTCGTCGCAGCCGGCGCAGGCGGCGGCGCCGGTGGGGGTGGCGCAGGCTTGGCAGGAGCCGCCGCAATCTTCGACGGCGGGATGTCGTTCATCACGGGCTTGGGCGCTGGAGCGGGCGCAGCAGCAGGCTTCTCGGCCTTCACGGGCTCGGGGGCGGCCGCCTTCTCGGCTGCCGGCGGCTTGGCTTCGTCGTCGGCAATGATACGCCGGATCGACGCCAGAATCTCCTCCATGGAGGGTTCTTGGACCTTCGCAGGCTGCGTCATTTCCGACTCCAAATCAGCGATGCCGCCGCACGCGTCGGCTTAGCGCAAAAGTCCCGGGCGCCGGATCCAATTGGCTTGGACTTCTCAACGGACATGCCAAACTGTCTCCAGACGAGGCCCGATTGATACAAAACAACAGAACGATACTGCTCATCTCGGAGTCTATTCTTGGAACAACATCCGACGTAGTCCGAATCGTTCGGCGGCCATTTTGAGGCTATGTCATGGCAACAAATGAATGCAAGCAACGCCCGCCGCGAACCGGTGGAGCACGGAGTTCGCCGGGCAAGCGTCGCGCAATCATCACAACCACAGCATGTGCCATAAAAAAATCCCCCGGCCAAGGACCGAGGGATCAGCACTGATATTAAGATTTCACTAACGACCATCGGGGGTCCGTGCACCCGCCCAACTGTCCCGAACCTGCTGGTAGTGCACGCTCGGATCGTAGGTTGTCGTCGGCAGGTTCAGCACCTGCGGCGAAAGGCGTCCGACGGTCTGAAGGACCGAATAGGATGCAACCACACGGTCGTGCTGGGCGGTCACCAGCGAGACCCGCGCGTTGACGAGCGCCTGCTGGGCGTTCAGGACGTCGAGAGTGGTGCGCTGGCCGGCCTTGGCCTCCTCGCGGACGCCGTTCAAGGCGATCTCCGAGGCCGAGACCTGGGCCTGCGCCGACTGCACCTGGGCCTTGCCGGCGAGCAGCTTGCCCCAGGCAGATACCACGTCGGAGCGAGCCTGATCGCGCGTCTGCTCAAGGACCAGACGCTGCTGCGACAACGACTCCTTGGATTGACGGATCAGCGCATATTCCGCGCCTCCGTTGTAGATCGGGACGTTCACCGAGGCGACGGCCGAAGCGGTGAACCCACGGTAGGACTGCAAGCTCGACTCATAGCCTTGCTGGGCTTGAGCCTGGAGATTGACCGTCGGCAGCAGCGCACCTTCGTTGATCCTGACCTGCAGGTATTGGACGTCGATGCCATACATCGCCGAGGTTACGCTCGGGCTTTCCGTCAGCGCCGTTTCGATCGACTGCTGCAGAGACGGCGGCAAGTACCGGTCGACAGGAGAGCCTGGAGCCAAGTTCTCGGGATCGTTGCCGATGATGCGGCGGAAGTTCGAGCGCGTCGCGGTCAGGTTGGCTTCGGCCGTGAGCTGCTGGGTGCGGCCCGCGGCGAGCTGCGCTTCGGATTGTGCGACGTCGGTTCGGGTCACCTCGCCGACGTTGAAACGATCGCGGGTCTGCTTGAGTGTCTGCTCCAGCACCCGCGTGTTGCTGCGCTGGACCTCGACGATCGCCGCGTCGCGCAGATAGTCCATGTAGATGGTAGCCGCCTGCAGCAGGACCTGCTGCTCCAGCACGCGGAGGGCCTCGCGTTGCGCCGAGACGTTCGCCTCGGCCCTGCGCACGCCGTTTGCCGTCTGCTGGCCGTTGTAGAGATTCTGGTTGACGGTCAGACCGACGCTGCGGGGCCTCTGTACGCCGTTAACGGCCGGTGCCCCCGGCGCTGCCTGCAAGTCCGTATATTGAATGCCCGCCGTCGCAGTCAGATTGACCTTCGGCCGATACCCGGAGAGCGCCTGTGGGACGCCTTCGTCGACCGCACGCGCCTGCGCCCGCGACGCGTTCAGTTGCGGGTTGTTCTGATAAGCGCGCACCAGCGCAGCCTCGATCGTGTCGGCAAGCGCAGGCGCCGGCCCCGCACAAGCCATCACGAGAACCGCAGCCGCCGCCGCGGTGACGAGCTTCACCCCAAACATCCCTGTTCCATTCATTTTGTTACCGGCTCGAACGCCAGAGCCGGGCCGTAACTTGTTGAAGAGACTCCCGCGCACCTCGCACCTTATTCCCCATGCAAGCGCAACGGAACCACCCTCCCCTGGAACTCCTGCGGAAATCTCCCCACGTGCAGCATCCGGGCCACACTTCTGATTTGAAACAGAATTTTGCCTGAGCGGAGCCGCCAAGACGACTCAACGACGGCCCATTGCACGACCGGATGACCGCACGCCCGAGCGAATCGAGAGGGAACGTCGATGAACGCCTAGAACACGAACTCGGGGACCCGTTCGAGACCGGGAAGGACTGGTGCCGCGGCATCGAAAAGGACCCTGCTGCCGATGTCACCATGCGATCGCGTAAAGATCATGGCACGGGCGGGCCTGGTTTTGCCGAAGACGCCGACGAGCCGCCCGGCGTCCTTGAGCTGGCGACAAAGGCCGTCGACAGCGATCTCGGTGGCCCCATTGAGCAGAATCACGTCGAACCGGCCGTCGGCCGGATCGCCCTGCACGGCCGGCGCGACACGAATCGTAACGGGGCACCCTTCGGCCGCGCCGAGCAACTGCTTGGCGCGTCCTTCCAAGGCGGGATCGATCTCGGTGGCGGTCACGCTGCCGGCCAGCCTGGCGGCCAGGGCCGCGAGATAGCCGGTCGCGCAGCCCACGACGAGGACGCTGTCGGTCGGCTTGATCTCGGCAGCCTGAAGCAGCTTTCCTGTCAGCATCGGCTTCATCAGAAACCGCTTCGCGCCAGCAGTTTCAGAGACGTCGAGATCGAGATCCAGATAGGCCAGCGCCTGCCGGTCGGCGGGAGCGTAAGCCTCCCGCGGCACGGTCAACATGGCGTCCAGCACGCGGTGGTCGGTCACGTCGTTGGTCCGGACCTGACCATCGACCATTTTTTGGCGCGCCGTCGCGAATGAAGACATGAGCAGACCTGCAAGCAAAGCGGATGGACCGCGAACGATCTGCGCAATCTTTTGGTACAAGGCTCCCGAAAAGGCAACACGCGGTTCGAACGGACACACCGCGATGTCGGGTGATCGTCGACGGGACTACTCGATCACCACAGCCAGCCGGCCGATCAGTTGCACGATCTCGTCCAGCTGCTCCGATTCGCCGCGTGTCACGGCATCGGCCAATCGCGTGAGGCACTCGTCATCGCTGAGACGCTCGAGCGGGTCGGGAATCAGCGAGGGCGCAGCGACAGCCTGGGTGAACTGGATGATGGTGTTCGGCATCTGACAACACTCCCTGACCCCGGTGACTGGCAAGTTCCAGCAACTATCGGTGCCGGTTTGCCGCTGTCCAAGTGAAATTCTTGTCATCCAACTGTGGGCGCCAGCTGCCCACCAACCGTTCAAAATCAGAGTAAGTTGCTGAAAAATCGTGAAATTGGCTGAGCAACCGTAATTGTCATCAAGATGCGATTTCGTTCTATGCAAGGCGAAAGGGCTTTGTTATACGCACCCCGCTCGCGAACATTGCTTCGCCTGTTCCTCGGTAGCTCAGCGGTAGAGCATTCGACTGTTAATCGAATGGTCGCTGGTTCGAATCCAGCCCGGGGAGCCAGACACTTGGCTCTGGCCCTTCCCAAACAATCCAGATCGATCCAAAACACAGGCGTAACACCCTGCTTTTTCTCTGGCTTTTGCCCTAGGGTCCTTCCAACCCCGTCTTTTGACGTTCGAAGCAGCGCCCGAGCATGGGGGTAGCGGTTGGGGGTACCGGCCTTTGGGGGGTGCAAAGTTGGGGGTATCATCCCTCCGTTCCAAACGGAGCCCGGAGATGCCCCCAAATGAAAGCGATCCATAAGCTTACCGACGCCAAGATCAGAGCGGCCAAACCGGCCGAGAAGTCGTTCAAAATGTCGGACGGCGGCGGCCTTTACCTGCAGGTCGTGGCTCATGGGCGCGGCTATTGGCGATACAAGTATCGGATCGGTGGCAAGGAACAGACCTTCGCGATCGGGACCTATCCGACCGTCACCTTGGCCGAGGCGCGCGAGGAGCACCGTCAGGCGGCCTCGCTGGTCCAGCGCGGCGGCGATCCCAATGCCGAGAAGCGCAACCGCAAAGAGGTCCAGAAGCAGGCGGTTCCCTTTCGTGAGGTCTCCGCCCTCTGGCTGAAAGAGCAAGCCTTGGGCGATGGCGTCGCCAGCAAGACGGCCGACCGCGCCGAACGCATGGTCCGGTATCTCGACAAGGCCTTCGGCAAGAAGCAGATCGCAGAGGTCAAAGGGTCCGATCTGGTCGAGGTGCTGCGCGCTGTCCAGGCCGAAGGCAAATATGAGACCCGCGTCCGGCTCCAGGGCGTTGCCCGCAAGATCATGGGCTTCGCTGTCGGCCGCCACTACATCCCGGTCAATCCGTTTGTCGGCGTCAACGACGACGGCAACTCCTTCCGGGGCACCAAGAGAAGCCGAAAGAAGCGCCCCGCTCTGATCACCGAGACCGAGTTCGGCCAATTGCTCCGGGCAATCGACCAATACGAAGGCCGCGAGGGCAATCTGACGGGCATTGCATTGAAGCTGCTCGCTCTGACGTTCGTCCGGCCGGGCGAATTGATCGGTGCCCGATGGGACCAGATTGATTTCGAGGCCCGGAAATGGTCGGTGCCCTTCAATGTCCTGAAGCAGCGGACGCAGCGGACCGAGGCGGACGATCCCCGCGCGGGCAAGCCTCATGAGGTCCCGCTCGCAAGGCAGACCATCGCCCTGCTCGGCGAACTGCACGACCTGACCGGCCACACGCCGTACCTGTTCCCTGGCCGCCAGTCGGCCCGGACCATGAGCGAGAACACGCTCAACGTCGCCCTCAAGGCCATGGGCTACACTAATCGCCATGTCGCCCACGGTTTCCGGTCGTCCGCCTCGACCCTCATCAATGAGGCTCGAATCGAGCGGAACGGTCGTCCGGATTGGCTTTGGCCGGAGCAAGGCACCCTCGTTGAAATGCAGCTCGACCACAACGATGATTCGACCCGGTCGCTCTACAAGCGATCGGCCGATGGCGCGTGGCGCGAGCGGACCGAGATGATGCAGTTCTGGGCCGACAAGATCGACCAGCTGCGCGACGCGCCAAAGCCCGATCTGCGTGTGGTTGCCGCGTAGAATCGAGTTCTCAGATGAAGACCGTGAGCCGCTCATTGCTTCTGCGCTTGGCGCTCGCCTCCGCGTCTTGGGCTCTCACCGCTGACCTCGGGCTTGCCGACGAGATCGTCGGCCGTGCCACGGTGGTCGACGGCGACACCATCGAAATCCACGGCGAGCGCATCAGGCTTTGGGGGATCGATGCCCCGGAGAGCGATCAGCTTTGCCGCAACAGCGACAGCGATCTCTATCCGTGCGGCCGACAGTCGGCGGCATCGCTGGCCGCGATCTTGTACGCAATTCCCCGCCCGGTGACCTGCACTCCGAAGGAGAAGGACCAATATGGCCGGACAGTCGCGGTCTGCCTGCTCGGCGTTCCCGGCCCCGACCTTGGCCAATGGCTCGTCTCCAAGGGCCTTGCCCTCGACTGGCCCAAGTACTCGCAGGGGCAGTATGCGGAGCAGCAGCGCGCCGCCGAGAAGGCCGAGCGCGGCATGTGGGCGGGCAGCTTCGTTGAGCCGTGGCGCTACCGGGAGTGTGTGCGTGCTGGCGGGCGACCGGCAGCCTGCTCGGACGATCCGGCGCCGCCGCAACAATCAGGAAGCCCCGATCAACCCGGCGCTCGCAGGAAACCCTTATAACCCTTGCTCTGACAGCCACCGAGCTCGCTCAAGGTGGCTGTCATAGACGCGCCGCGTCCGATCTGGCTCCGCATCCGGGTCGCGATGCAGCACGATCCGCGCCACCTCCCGCCAGTCGGCTCCAGCGTCGGCGGCATCGAGAAGCCGGAGGTAAGTGACGAGATGGTCCTCGTCATACTCAGTCAGGACTTCATCGGCGGGTGCCAGGTCGGCGACATCTGGATCAAGCGGCGGCTTTTGCATCGGCGCTCCGGGAGGACTGACGATCTCGACGGCGAAGTTTCCGCCCATCGACGCCTTTACCAAGGCGAGCCGGAATCTCGGAGGGCTTATCACGTGAGCTTGACGGGCTTACCTCTTGGGGTTGAATGGACCCATGAAAGCGGGGGCTGTCATTGTTCTGCTGGGGCTCACGGCCCTGGTATCTTATTCGGTTGGGCGGCAAGGTGCGCCCGGCAATGGCACTCCTGCGCCCACTCCTGCCCCCGCCGCGCAAGTCGCCGTGAGCAAGCCGGTGGAGTTTGTTGCCGTCCCGACCGAGACCGCCAGCCCGTCGATTGCCAAACCGGAGACGACTGCCCGTCCGATCAGTCAGACGCCCACCAGCCTAACCCCGCCAGCCAAGCAGGAAGGCGATCGCCAGCCAGCGCCGACGCCGACCAAGCTCGCGCCGCCAGAGAAGCCCGCCCAGCCCGATACTAAGCGCAAGGTGGAGACCGCGCTCACTGCCGCCGCCATCGTCGCGATCCTTATCAAGGCGAGCCGAGAGCAGTACTACGCCACAGGCCACCCGTGCGCTTGTCCGGATGATCTGATGAGAAACGGCAGAGCGTGCGGGGCACGCAGCGCTCATTCAAGGCTGGGAGGCGCGTCGCCTCTGTGCTATCCGAGCGACGTCAAGCCGGAGATGATTGAGGACTATAGACGTCAAGCGGCGCAGGCCAGCCGATAGGATCGGGTCGAGAACATCAGCGGCATGGGCTCCCCGCTTCAGCGTCCCGCGCACCCGGCATCAACCCTGCGGCTTCATCCCAAGGCGCTCGCCGCACATGCTGCCGTAGGCTCCGACAACGCCGAGCAAGCCGTCACCTGCGTTCGGGTCCTCGGTGTTGAGCTGCTCAATGATGCCGGTCGGCGATGTGACCACGCTGACCTTGCAAGCGTAGGTCTTCGCGCTTCTGTCACTCGTCAACGTGGTCTCAGTCGCCAGCTGCCAGACGTGGGACGATTGACCGCTGTTCATCCGGAAGCTGCTTGTCGGCGGCCCCCACTTCATAACCAGGGTATCGACATTCTTCCCGACGTATTCCTGACCGAGGCGCGCACGGACCTCCGGCGCAGACGCTGCACATGCTCCCAATACGGTGCAGATGGCCACCACCCCAAGCAATCTCATCGGCTCCCCCTCTGATCCCAATGAAACGGAATCGTTTGGCTCTGGCAACACCCAAGGTAGCGCCGCGAACCGTTTTCCGACCGATCGCTGGCATTCGGCATCGTGCCGATTGGCTAGACGTCACAACGTCCCGCAGGTTGCGACGCGCTTGTGCACAGCCCCAAGACCTAGCGGCTTTCCATAAGGCCGGTTCACCGGGATCATGTGGTATGAGCACCAAGTCACGCGAACGCCTCTACGGCACGGCCATCCGCATCGCAGCGGAGCAAGCCGCGCGCGCCCGCAAAGAGGCCGATCGCCTCGCCTGCATCGCCTGGAACAAGCTCATGCTTGAAGCCGGTGGACCGGGGCAACCCTCGCCGACCCTGGGTGACGCCTTGAACGGAGGCTTCGGCTATCTTGAGGTCCGGTGCCTCGGCTGCGACACCAACCAGACCGTGGCGCTCGACGTCATCAGGCGACCGAAGACGACGCCGATACACGAGCTGGAGCGCTACATGCGCTGCAAGGATTGCTCGCAGTTGCGTGGGTATCAGCGCAGTGCGCTGGTCGCGCTGCGTGAGATTAAGGTCTCGACCGTGAACTCCAGGCCAATTTGATCGCTGATTAACAGAGGTTGAGCATTTCGGTACCGCCCCCCAAAGGTTGACACGGCAACCGGGGCAAATATGCTTTGAGTGATACTCATTGTGGCAGGTGATCCATGTCGAGATTGCACCTAGTCATTCTTGTGTCGGCGCTATTGTTAAACTCCGCTCGCGCGAAGACCGAGACCTTAACTCTTCCTCCCGGATCGCTCAGGTCGAACTACCCGATCGTAAGCTATTTCACCGGGGAGATGATCTGGAACGACACGGAAAAGGGGCCAATATGCGCAAGTGCATGGGGAGTAGCACCCTGCTCATTGGTTCGCGAATGGAGAGATCGCATAAAGTTGGATTTCTCGGACTTCTATATTCACTATCGGGCAGGTCAGATCGTCTGGAACGATTCGACACAGGGACTCATCTGCGTACCACCTAGGGGCGGTGCCGCCCCATGTGGGATAGTTTGGGAACGGATGACTAGCCTCTCGCGAGGTGGTCTTTTAGGCAACTTGCCGCAGCTTCCATCTCAGCCGCCAACCGATATTTATCGCCATAACACGCCGCTTGCGCCGGGCGTAATCGCTCCCGGAAGGCTTATCGAAGAGAGACCTTGGGGTTTCTGTCCACCGCCATGTGATAAGTAGTATGACGAAAGATGCGGATCAACTCACCGAGATCTACAATCTGCTTTGTCGCAGCGCGCTGAATAAGGAATACTATGGCCGACGGCTTCATAAAACCCAAACGCTGAGTGACGTTTTGGAGATATTGATTGCCGTCGGCACGACGGGAAGCGGTGTCTCGGGAATTGCGGCATTCACCATTGAGCCATACGGACGCTGGATTTGGGGATTCTTAGCATCAGCTTCGGCCTTACTTGCAGTGGCAAAGCCAATTATACAAATCAGCAAGCGAATTGAGCGACTAACCCGTCTCTATGTCGGGCATACCGACAACTACACAAACTTACTAATACTCGTGAGCCGTATAAGGCGGCACGGCGGACTCAATGACGAAATGATGAACTTGTTTGAGACGGCAGAGGCTCGTTTCCTGGAGCTCGCGAAGGAGGATGATCCACACCCTGATCGGCATCTACTACAGCAGTGTGAAAGCATGATCCGCGAGCGGCACCCTCCGCAGTCGGCTTGGTATCCTAAGGCCTCGTCTGAGATGCTTGAACATCCCTAACGCTCCAATCAGCGACTGGAGCATTCGCCGCAGCCGACAATCACAAATGTGCAACCTCTACAGCATCACGACCAATCAAGCTGCGATCGCTGAACTGTTTCGGATCGTCCGGCGCTACGAAGGCAACCTGCCGCCGATGCCCGGCGTGTTCCCGGACTATCCGGCCCCGGTCGTGCGCGGCAACGACGAGGACCGCGAGATGGCGCTGAAGCGATGGGGCATGCCGCCCCCGCCCCGAACTGGTGGGCCGCCGGTCACCAACATCCGCAACACGTCGTCACCACACTGGCGCGGCTGGCTCAAGCCGCAGAACCGCTGCCTTGTGCCCTTCAACAGCTTCGCTGAATACGCGCCGGAGCCGAATCCGGAGACCAAGAAGAAGGACGTGGTTTGGTTCGCGCTGTCCGACGATCGGCCGCTGGCCTGCTTCGCGGGCATCTGGACCGAGTTCAGGGGCGACCGGGGCACCAAGTCCAAGCCGGTCCCCGGCCCGCATCTGATCTATGGGTTTTTGACGACAGAGCCCAATGCCGTTGTCGCGCCGATCCATCCCAAGGCAATGCCGGTGATCCTGACCACGGCTGAAGAGCGCGAGGTGTGGCTACGCGGACCATGGGACGAGGCCAAGAAGCTGCAGCGACCATTGGCGGATGATGCGCTCAAGATCGTCGCGCGGGGCGAGGCAAAGGAAGATAGTTCCGCATCAAGTTGACCCAGACGCCATTCCGCCTGAGCATGTAGCCTGTTTGCTTTCCCATCCCGCGCTACCGCCCCGGATTTTAGAACCCCCGGCGACTCGTCTATATTCGAGTTTTTGCCGTTGGAGCCAGCCATGCTGAAAGCAACGGAACAGGAGATCGAGGAAGTCCGGGAATATTTTGAATGGCAGGCACCCGACCTTGAAGTGACTTTCATGCAGAAGGTCTATTCAGAGGTCGTCGTGAACACGTGCCACGACGTCTGGGACATTCACACCGACAAGGATCGCTGGTGGGTCATCACGGGCGGCATGAACCTCTATTCTCAGCAGCAATTCCCGAACATGGACCTTGCTCTGACATTCCATATAGGCTTGGCCCTACGCATCCCTCGTACGGAGGAACAGCAGGAACACGATCTGCACATTCTCCAGTTCGGCCCCGTGTTTGAGAAGATGGATGAAGCCGGAACGGCCGTAATACAGGCGCAGAGCCTTGCCGACTATCAAGCCGTTGGAGTCCGCTGCCGCGAAGCGCTACTCGAATTGATCGGGGTCGCGCAGGACGCGGCGATATGGACTGACAACCCGCCACAACGGGCGAACTTCCGGGCCTGGATAGACATCATATGTAACGATCTCTTGCGAGGCGAGACCAACAAAGAGCGTCGCGGTGCCCTCAAGGGTGCCCTTGAGTCTGCATGGACGTTTTCCAACTGGCTAACGCATTCGAAGTCGGCCACCTGGATTGACGCCGACATGGCCCACTCGTTGATCCAACACGCCAGCGGCATGGCGATCGGAATAATCCTGCGCGCGGTGCGCGGTGTGCCTGACGAATGTCCGAGTTGCGGTTCTCCGCATCTCGAACCACAACAGGGTGAGAACGGAGCCGCACCCGGCGTAGTTTGGGAACGACCGCGTTGTGCCGACTGCGGATGGACCGGAAGGGCGGTCCCTATCCTTGATCTGGGGGATGGACAGCCGATCATCACTCGCGAGGGCATCAAGACGGACGATCATAGTATTATGACTGTTCCGCTGCGAACGATCCTTCGGCCGGGCGATCCGCCGATTGAGCCGCTGAAAAACGCAGACTCTGGTCCGCCCGAGCCCGTCGTCTATTTCGCCTATGGGTCCAACATGTTAACCGCTCGCCTTCGCGAGCGCATGCCAAGCTGTAAACCAATTGGCGTTGCTACTTTGCAGGGTTACGAGCTTCGATTTCATAAGCGCAGCAGGGATAAATCTGGAAAGTGTAACGCGTTTGCCGTTGGCAACAACAAGGCCGTGATCGGGGTCCTGTTCAGCTTCGATCCTGCCGAGCGCGGTAAGCTGGATGAAGCTGAAGGCGTCGGCGGCGGCTATGAGCACTCGATGGTTACGGTCACGAACGACAAAGGCCGCCGGCGCAAGGTCCTCACCTACATCGCCACCCCTAACTACATCGATGACACGCTGAAACCTTATGGCTGGTATAGGGACCTAGTCCTTGCGGGCGCCAGAGAACACGGTCTTCCACCCGAGTATATCGCAGAATACATCGAATCGGTTGAGGCGGTCGAAGACAGCAACAGGAGCCGGGACCGGAAGCGGCGCGCCACACTCCCGGCGCGGTGACAGAGTTGGAGCTGAGCTAGCGACTCCGCTGCCCGGGCGGCCCTAGTGATTCGCAATGATTAAGTCGCCAAATTAAGTAATAATAAGTTGATGGGGCTTCGGCTGCGGAGTCTCTCCGCAAGGAGGCAGTTACGCTATCTTGTTGCTCAACTACAACAAACAAGGGAGGACTTTCGCGTCGCACAAAGGAGTCAAAATGCTGAACAACCTCACTTGGATCAAGAGTACCACCAATACTTGGCTACCACTCCCGTTCAACTTCGCCAGTGTCACGCCGACGATCGGTACGTACATCATCTGGCACGGCGGTCCCGTCCCTCGGACAGTCCGAGTTGGTCAGGGAGACATCTCAAGCCGTCTATCGGCTCATAGCCGCGATCGCGAGATCATGGCCTATGCCGGGTTTGGGCTCTCCGTCACGTGGGCAGCCGTACCGTCAATGTATCTTGACGGCGTTGAGCGCTTTCTCGCGGATCGCCTGACCCCACTAGGGCGTGGACTCATAAGCCCTGGCCCAGAGGCGGGTTGAGCCGAGTGCGACAGCCGCGAGAAAGTTGCGAGCGAGCTTGTCGAAACGGGTCGCGATGCGCCTGAAATGCTTGAGCTTGCAGAAGAAGCGCTCAACCAGATTTCGCTTGCGATAGATGCGGCGGCTGACGGAGCGTTGGACCACTCGCTGGCTGGTGGAGGGAATATGAGCCCTAGCTCCGTGGGCTCTGATCATGTGCAGGAGGGCATCGGCGTCGTAACCACGGTCGGCCACAACATCACGGCATTTGAGCCCTTGGAGCAGAAATGGCGCAGCACGCAGATCGTGGGCCTGCCCCGGGGTTAGCATCAGCCGGACCGGCAGTCCGTTCTCGTCGACGACCGCATTGATCTTGGTGCTCAGTCCTCCACGAGAACGGCCAATGGCGTGATCCTCGCCCCCTTTTTACCCCCAGCGGCGTGCTGATGGGCGCGGACGATAGAACTGTCGATCAGCGCCATCGACTGCGGCGAGCGAGCTGCCAACACCTCGAAGATCTGGACCCAAACGCCTGCCTTGGCCCAGCGGTTAAAGCGGTTATAGACCGTCGTGTAAGGGCCATAGCGTTCCGGAAGATCTCGCCAGGGCGAGCCTGTCCGCAGCACATAGAAGATGCCGTTGAGAACCCGCCGGTCGTCGACCCGACCGACACCGCGCGGCTTATTCGGCAGCAAGGGCTTGATCAAAGCCCATTCTCGATCGCTCAGGTCAAACCGCGCCATTTCACCCCCCAAATCACCTAAGGGGAGTGAATCACCGTCCGTCAGCTAACGGAATCCATTTATGAGTACAGAACCTAGTCGGAGACCGCTTCCCCGACCGGATTCCGATCCCCGTAAACCTGCCGTGGGCTGCGTAGCATCCATTCCCTCTAGAAGGGCTTCGCTCGCTTCTCTCAGCTTCATGAGTTGATACCAGACCCACGGGGGCTCGTTCCCCGTGGCTAGCTTCGTTACGGCCAGATCGCGAATGCGCTCAAGATCAGCTTTCATCATGGTGCAAATCCTCGGTGCTTCGCAGTTAACAGGCCTTTAAGAACCAAGTTCCCGTATTGCGTTACGAGGTCGAGATGGTGTTTTCGCGATCGCAGCACAGCGTTGGTGTTAGGCTGTTCCCAAGCTGAACCGAAGCACGCGCGCGATGCCGGCGTGTGTCACTGTCAGCGCAGCGGGCTGGGTCGCATCCCCCACCAACGGCTCGAATGCGCCGTTCGATGCCAACCCCAGCCGTTGGACGATCTGACCGGGGATGATGCGCTCGCCTTCGCCAGCCGGCTCCAGCTCGTATCCGGCTTCGGTCAGCTCATCGATCAGGGGCGATCCAGGCAGGCACTCGACAATCACCGGCTCGGCCCCCGGAAAAGACACGATCCAACCGCCGCGTGCCGTCACCCACCCATTGAGCGCGGCGAACCGCTCCAAGCGGGTCCTGTTCTTGACCACGCCTATGGGACGGTAACGCGTCTCATCTTTCGGTTTCATGGGCCATCGCCATCACTGCATTGACGTACTGCTGCAGGGTCTCGCGTAGCCCAGCCACGTCGCGCTTGGTGTTCTTGGGCAAGAACCGCATCGTCGTGAGCCGCACGACGACATTGGCGGCAAGGTCCTCGACGTCGCGCATGGCGTAGTCCTGACGGGTGGGGATCGGCATCAGTGCACCCTGAGCCGGATCGAACCGGCTGCATCGGCCCCGAACCGATCCAGCACCGCGGCAACGACATCCGCGCGGGTCAGCGGACGCGGTGCCTTTACGCCGCAGGGACACCAAGGATGCGGCAGCCGGTCATGCATCCACAGGTCAACGACGGCATTCACGGTCGGATCGTCGCTGTATGTCACCCCTGCCCCCCATATTGACCGGATGCGAGCATCGCCAAGTAACGCCGCTTATTGGCCGCGTACATCCGCTCTTTGTCGTCGTCCGTCATGTGCAGCCCGCTGACCGCACCGAACGAATTTCGGGCAATGGCCCGCTCTTCAGCACTCAGCGTCAGTGGCCCGCTCTCCCGCCTGCCAGACGCGGTGGGTACGCCGCGCGAGACCGGCGCAGAAACCGGAACACGTCGAGCCGGGACCTGAGCGAAAGATCGCTGCGGCGTTGCTGCCGATCCCGGAACGCCCTCGGTGGTATCGCGCCGGACCGGAGCGATGGTGGATGTGGCAGACGCGGCCGGGTCGGTCCGCAGTGGCGCGTTGCGCGTCCGCTCGATCAGCTCAATGTCGGCCGTGACACCTCCAAGAATGCGGCTCTTCATCGCCTCGGTGTCGTCCTCCACGCCATCCGCCAAGGCCGCTGCATAATGCCGAGATGCAAGCGGCGCGATGGACGGGTCCATGAGCCTCGGGAACTGCCGCAGCGTCTCGCGCTTGAACTCGCTGATGCCGGGGATGCGGTCAATCTGCTGGGCGATGGTGGGCGGACGCGGCGGCGGCTGCCTCGCCAGTTCCTCGGCGTGCCGCTGCGCCTCCAAGGCCAGCTTGATCGGGTCAACAGCGTCGGCGACAGCAGCGGTTGCGACCGGTGACACGGGCGATACGCTTGGCTCCGGGGCACGATCAACGAACGGCACGGCTCCGCCATCCTTGAACGCCAGCGGCTTTCGATACTTCCGACGCACGACCACGAGAACACCAGCGGCTTTTGATGTCAGCTTCCGACGCGTCGGACGTTCGGCAGGTAGTCATCCTCGCCGACATGGTTCTTGTCGGTCCGGCCGGGTCCGCCTGCCTTGGGCTTCTTCTGACCGCGATGGTACGAATTCTCGCTCGCGCGGTTGGCCCAATAGTCCAGCGTCGACCGGTCCCGGCTCTCGCCGGACGGGCCAGCCTGCCGTTTGTATTCGCGGAGCCTTTCCAGTCGTGACATCGGTCTCTCCTATCGGCTGCGGGTCTGGAAGGTCGTGACTTCCATTGGTTGCCCAAACTCGTCGACCCGGACGTT
Organism: Bradyrhizobium sp. SZCCHNS2022; assembly: GCF_032377575.1. NCBI lineage: Bacteria > Pseudomonadati > Pseudomonadota > Alphaproteobacteria > Hyphomicrobiales > Nitrobacteraceae > Bradyrhizobium > Bradyrhizobium sp. SZCCHNS2022. The sequence continues at coordinate 2,077,906 of NZ_JAUHHZ010000001.1, forward strand.
GGCATCGCGCATCTGTTGCTCTGGCCGATGACCGCGCGCGGCCTCCTGCAGATATGAGCTACGCGTGCGGTTGAGATATTCGGCGAGGGCAACGGCGACATCACCGCGCGTGCCGTAGATGTTCGAACATGGCCGCGTTCCTGCGGGGTGCTCGATCTGCGCTGACCACTGTTTCGGGTTGTTGTTCATCTGCGTGGCGCGGGCGATGCGCTTGGCGCCATCGGCCTCAAGCTCGACGATGTAGACCTCAGCAACTCGGCTACTCTTCAAGGTCAGAACCATGGCTCACCTCCGGACCGTGCCCTGATCGTCGCGGTAGCTGCCGTCGCGGCGCATCTGCTGATACTTCGATTTCTGGCGCGCATACATTTCGATCTTCTGATCGCGCGACAGGTTAGGGTTCTGGCTGAAGTTGCCGGCGACCTGCATTTCTTCGTCGCTCAGGCCATACGGGTTCTGCTTCCGGGCCGCCGCCTGCGTCTGCGTGTAGTGCGTGTTGGCGCGCTGCATGAGCGATACCTCCTGCGCGTCCAATTCCAGGATGCGGTGCGCAGCGTAGTTCACCCTACTGGGGTCCTCGTTCATGCGGCCGGCTTCAAGCTCGGCATTCAGCTCGGCCCGTTCGGCTGCGATGCGCTCGGCCTGCGCGGTCATGATGTCTTCGTAACTGTACGCCATGGGGTCCTCCATCAGATTGGGTCTGCAGATGCGCCGCGACTGGCGCCGTTGGAATGCGGCTGTCGCACCGCTGCGAGCGCACCATGCTGCATCAGATGCACGTTGAGCGCCTGCCGCAGATGGTCCGATCTGTCCATCAACGATGCCTCGGCGAGCAACTGCAGCGCGTCGAATTGCTCCGGCGTGGTCCAGAACTCCAACTTGATCGGAAAGCGCGGTTGTTTTGCCATTACAGCGTCCTGTCACTTGCATGCAGTGAGCCAGCGTTGAAGCCGCTCGCAACGTAACGCTGTCGCGTCACCGACGCGGCGCGACGCCGCCGCTGCAATCGCGGTACTCGCTCCACGCATCTGCCAATCGATCGTTGGCCCTGTTCATCTTGTTGGGGGTGCCGCCGCGCCGGTAGTCCTCCATTGCTTTGCGGACATCGTCCTCAGCAGCAAGGACGTCGGCAGCAGCTCGTTCGAGACCTGACATGATCACAGCCTTCTAGACAAAGAGCGTTGACACGTTCATTTTATGCGAACGACACGGCGCAAACAAGAAGTTGTTAGTATTCAACGGAGTACCAACATGATGCCAACCTACGTGACGGCCGCGTCTGGCACGATCTCACCTTGGCGGCTCGTCAACTGGCATACGACGCCGATCAATATTGGGTTCGGCATCCTCACTTCGGGCTTGTCCAGCCAGTACACATTGCAGATCACCTTTGACGACCCGACAGGCGTCTACCCCTCATCGGCGGGGCCGACCGTATTCAGCGCATCCGCTGTAAGCGCCATCGTCACCAGTTCAGCCAACCAAGCCGGCTCGATCACGCAGCCGATCGCGGCATGGCGCATTAGCAATACATCGACTACGGGCTCAATCACCGTCACGGCCCTACAGGCTGGTATTGGTTGACAGCCCGCAGACCGGCTTATTCCAAGCGGAATTGGCATCAAGTGAATTGCGCAGAGATATCCTGCGATGTATTACCTTAAGTTGCGCCCCTCGCATTGTTTGACGTACCGGGATCAGCATCGACTGGAGAGCGAGGCTATCATGACTCGTGAAGGCACCTTGCCGCCCGAACCTCGGGATTTTCCGATCCAACTAAATCCGGATGGGGTAGCAGCCCCGGCAAGACAGGCGGCCATGGTCTGTCGTGAAGTCATCGATCTGTATTTCCAAGCTCTTGACTCAACTGACCTGAGCAAGCCGCCCCCCGCGTCGACAAGCAATTTCTTTCGCTTCAGCTCGCCTGCACCTGAGTGGTCGACCATCGAAAGGCGCGCAGTCCACGAAAACTGGATACTACCTAAGGCATTCCAGGAACTGATGAGGGGCGTTCGTGCTTCCCTGGAAGAGGCATATTTCTTCGCCCAATTGGCTAGCATCGGCCGCCTTCAGGTTCGATCGAGTTCTACTCTGGGCGAGATTCTTGCTCCATTTCGCGAGAAAGCGACAAAAATGAACTTTCCCTCACTACTGGCAGCCGTGAATCTCCGGCTCGACACGCCTTTGGAATTCGCAGACGCGTTTGAATCGATGCAGAAAGCCAGGAACTGCCTGGAGCATAGGAACGGCGTTGTTGGCGGGGTTGACGTAGACGTAAACGGCGAAATGAGACTTCGCTTCCCTCGGCTGAAAGGCTTTGTTCTGAGAGGCGGGCATGAACTTGAAATCTATCGAGATATGTTTGTCGAAGCGGGCGAGAAGATTTTCTTTCGGACGGACGTCAGGATACGCGTCTTTCGCGCAGGAGACCGTTTGACGATAACGTCAACGGACTTCGATGAAATTGCGTTTGCTTGCTCGCAGTTCGCCACAGACCTGGCTGCTCGATTGCCGAAGGTCGCGACAGCACTGACGCCGCCGCCCCCCAAACCCTAGCCTGCCCTTGAGACGGCACACGCGGTTTTCCGGACAATCTGAGCCTCATCAAGGTTGCACAGCCATTCGAGCTGCTGCGCGCCAAGATGTACGACAGGGATGCAAAAGCCGAGCTGGACGCTCTCCAAGCACATGCTATGGCCGCACATGCCGCGGGACTCGGCGGTGGCCAGCATTCGTCGCTGATTTGCTCTCAATCGCTTTTTTGCGAAGGCGCGCACACGCTGCGAAAAGGTCCGCAGCAGCTTTAAACATTGCGGCATCGGGCTCGCCTAACTCGCCGTTTGGCCAATAACTAGCATCGAACTTCAACATAAGCCTTTCAGCGTCCTCCGCGGGTTTCATGGAACGGACCGAAAGGTGCCTCATAACCGTTGCCAGCAGCTCGGTCGTTGCCTTACGAGAATGGCGTTCTTTGTCGACACGGTTCTCGTGTTCAGCCAGAGCATCCTGCGCTGTCATGCGTCCTTCGTTGACCAACGCAACAAGGTCCGGCGCATCGGCCCCAATCTTGGCAAGCTTGGCCTGATCGGCCTGTCGAGCCTGCAGCCGCTCAATGGCTTCATCAAGGCTGATGCGGGTATCTTGAACGAGTGACAGCAGGTCGGGTGCTTCTCTTGAGACATACTCTCGCTTTTCCTGCTCCTCCCGCTTAGCTTCTTGGTTGGCCCTCGCGCTCTGGTAGGCGGCATCGAGGAATTTGGTACCCGCCATGACGTCTTCGGCAGCCGCACGGCTGTCTGCGAGCACGGCGCGAGCCATAGAGAGATTGTTTTGGAACGTCTTGACGCTCTCGCCTTGAGTCTTCCCGACATCGGGAAGACTCTTACCCGGTGTTGGTGTCGGGTACATCATAGCCACCGCCATCGCTCGTTGGCCCGAGTTGAGGTGCCGCCGCTTGACGTTGGTGGACAGGATGAACGCCAGATGATCCTCGTCTTTGAGCTTATGATAAGTCGGCTGGACTTTGGCCAGTTCGCATGCGCGCAGCCGATTACGGCCATCAACAAGCACCTCCTCGCCTTCATGCTCGCCGATGACAATCGGATGTTTAAGGCCATTCTCCTTAATGTCCTCGGCAAGGTCCGCGATCTCCTCCTCCGACATCATAGGGAAGATAGCTGCAGCCGGATGCACCGGATAAGATTTGATGCTCATGCCGCGACCTCTTCAAACGGCTGCAGAACGCCCAGCTCTCGCCCGTACTCGACCGGGTCGATCGAGACAGCCTCGATGTTGTTGTGGAGGTTGTCGACCACGTAAAAGTCGCCGAGATCGTAGTACCAACGCGAACTACTGCGACAGCGCCGCATTGCGAGGTAATCATGCGCAAGCTTCCGGTTGATGCGCGCAATCAGCGCCCTCATCGTCACCGGCACCTTTGTCTCTGCCGTCATGTGTATCTCCCTCGTTCAGCGAGCGGAGACTACATGCATCAGCGCGGCCGTGAAGATGTGCGGCCGTGATTGGGTGTCGATAGCGCAAAATCAGTTGTCGATAGCGGCGAGAACAACAGCGGCATGACTGCAGGGTGTTGCAGCCGTCTCTTGATGGGAAGTCTGCCCGTACGCCCCATTTCTCCGGCCCATGCAGAAGCGGCCGTGCGCAGCCAACGCGTCAGGACCCGGTTTCCGGCCCGGTGGGGGCCGCTTCTCAGTCCGAGTCCGTCCAGCCATCGACGATCCCGTACTTCTGCTTGAGCTTCCGGGCCTCGGCTTCGGCATCCTCCCGTGTCACACACACCAGCGAGATGTCCGGGAGACCGCCCCCGTCGATCTCGACATGAAACGTCCCGTCATCCTGCTCGACAATCTCAACTCGCGGCTTGCTCATACCGACCTCAACCAAAACTGGTTCCCATGAAAACCCTACCTCCTGGACAGGCGGGACTCCAGGAGCGACGCATGGTGGAACAGATTTTCCAAGAGGACCCGTTCTATTAGTCGGGGTGCCGGTGGTGGGGGTCCCCTCCCGCCGCTCGGAGGCGGGTGCAGGGTCCGGTCGGCTTTCCGTGGCACGGCGACGACACCAGGGGCGTCGATCAGTGCCTCGGCGTTCCGCTTCCCGAAGGAAGGAGAACATGCTCCAGGGTGAGGAGCAAATCGACGTTGATAACACAAGATTTTCTGCTGTTTCTTGAAATGTGCCCCCAACTATCCCACCGAAAGCGCCCTGTCAGCTGCCCGACGCCGCGCGATGTCGAGCATGAACTCAAGCTGCTCGACCAGTTCGGCAGGCCCGCCGCAATCAGCCTCCATGCACTCGATGACGTCCTCGGGCGTCTGGCAGGCGTCGAACTCGCCCACGCCGCCGACCTCGATCTGATCGCGCAGCAGGCCCGTCAGCTTGCCGATCAGGGTGAGGCTGCCATTGACCGCGCCGAACTGCTTCGCCGCGCGGGCGGCGTCGACCGTCGCCTGCAGCTCCGTGAGCAGAGACGCGACAGTAACGCGGGTTTTGGGCACGACATCGCGGCGTAGTTCATTGATCCTGGCGTTCACGGCAACATTCCTTAACAACCGACTTCCCGCCGCATCGGCGACATGGCGCTCTGCAACGCCGTAAGCGGCCTGATAGGCCTTGCCTGCGTTCATGTGATTGCGCAGCAACTCGTTGCAGAAGTTCTCACGCTTTCGGTTTGGTAATTCGGGCATCAGCGAGTCGATGTCAGCGTTGTATGCGCCAGCTGAAGCTGCGCTCTCGTGAGCGTACCATACGTTGGAAGCTGTCGCGCAATCGTTTCGAGCATCGTCTTGCGGCTCGGCGTCTGCGCTCGCCTGATCGCCATCGAGATCAGCAGGCTGTGTCGTTGAGAACTCGGCTGGGTAACCATCGTGATCTCCTCATACGGCGTGTGACATGCGCTTCGCCTTCGGGCTGCGCTTCTGTCACGCGCCTGCAGTCCGTGTCCGTGTTTGATGGTGAACGTTTGAGTGGGCACACTTCGCCCTACCGGGAGCGAAGCGTCCCTGCGGTGTTTGACGGAGCCACGTCGTCGCAAGCACACGCGATCGACAGAGCGCCGATGTTCGGCGACGCCGGGGTTGCCCTGTCGGCGTCAAGTAACTCTGCTGTTTCATGCAGCGGCGGCACCAACCAGCCGATCGCGCAGCTCGGCGGTGCGTGCATGGCAATCACCATGCGTCCTTGTGTAGTTCGTGGGATGCCCTTCCCGATCCATGCCCGGTCCTGTCTTCCGGGGCACTCATGCGCATTGGGCGCTGGCTATCGACACCAGGCCGCGCATTGAGGACGGAATTGCTATTGCCGGAAAAAGAAGCGAGGGCTATTACGTTTCTCGCTTGTGATGCTCAGGGGCTTTGGAGTTGCTGCCTTGCCCCACGCTTACGATCTCCGGCCTTGCGTTCCGCCAGAACGCGGGCCGTTTTCGTTTTACGGCTGATCCGAACGCGGCTCAATCCCACGACTTGAGCAAATCGGCCGATCCGTCAGCGAACTTGAACAAACTGTTCACAAACAACTTTAAGAGCACGACTTCAACCCGTTGAGGAGTCGCGCAGTTTATTTCTGTTTTGTCTTTCGAGAATTTTTTCCGACGAGCTATCGACACTCGATCGAGCTGACCGTCTTGTTAGTTCCGGCTGCTTCCTATTAGTATCGCCGCCGTCCAATCTTGGACGATCTCAAGCCTGAGCGGAGACATGACTACATCGGCCGCGCGGTCCAAACCGCGCATCTGCACCGTCAAGGAAGCCTGCGAATACGCCAAGATCAGCAAAAGCCAACTCTATGTCCGGTTGGCTGCCGGAGAGGTGAAGGCCTACAAGCGCCACGGCACCACGCTCATCGACATGGACTCGCTCGATGCCATGAACTCCGACCTGCCGGAATGGAAGCCTGTCGGCGGGCCCGGTCCGCGCCGCCAGCGGAAGGCGAATCAGTGAACCGAGGCGCGGGCAAAGTTGGGGGCACATTTCGCCCGCGCTTCCTAAACACTGTCAAAATAGGCGTGCTGTAACAAAACTTGATCCAGCCCGGGGAGCCATTCTGGCCATGCCGAATGGTTCTTCTTCACCCCCACCTCTTCCCCCACGAATAATCCCTCTCGGCGTTCGGTGCGGACCGATGCGCTGCCACATGGCCAGCCCGGACGATCTCCAGCCGGGATCTGCTCGCGTGCGGCCCGTCTTGACGGCGCATGAGGGCTCGGGCAAGCGGGGCCGACCTCCTGCGAGCGACGACCCGCGATGCCCATTTCCGACCATCTGAAAGCCGTCCGCAGCAAGATCGGCCACGATCTCCTGGCGACGACGGCGGTCTCGATCTCCATTTTCGACGACAAGGGCCGAATCCTTCTGGGGCGCGACGCCGAAACCAACCTTTGGACCTTGCCCGGCGGCGCCATCGATCCGAACGAGCATCCGGCCGACGCAGCCAGCCGAGAATGCTTCGAGGAGACCGGGCTCATCGTTCGGCCGCAGCGCCTGCTCGGTGTCTTCGGCGGACCCGAATTTCTCATCCGCTATCCCAATGGCGACCTGACCTATTACACCGTGATCGCCTTTGAAGCCGTGATCGTCGGCGGGGCGCTCGTGCCCGACGGCGAGGAGATTGCAACCCTGCGCTTCGTCGATCGCGAGGAATGGGAACAGCTCCCAGTGTCGCCGTCGAGCCGAATCATCTCTCGCCAGGCGTTTGACCAAGACACGGCACCGTATTTTGCTGCAGCAGGCTGGCGGCCCGAGAACTGACCTCCGAGCCCCGATCTCACCAAGGCCCTGCAACGTTGGACCCCGTCGCTGCCATTCTGATGCTGCTGGCTGGTCTGCTGCATGCGACCTGGCATGCGATCGTCAAGACCGGCAGCGGGCTGTCCATCCTGGCCGGCATGGGTCTGGTCAGCAGCGTGCTGACGATGCCCTTCATGTTCGTCGTTCCAATGCCATCCAGATCGACATGGCCGATCATTCTCGCCTCGCTCGTTTTGCACGCCGGATACAAGACAAGTCTGGCAACGGCCTACCGCTCGGCCGAGTTCGGGCGCTCCTACCCGATCGCCCGCGGCACCGTGCCACTGTTCGCGACGCTGCTCGCCTATGTCGGGCTGCAGCAACGGCCCGGCCTCGAGCAGCTCGTCGGCATCCTCATCGTCGTCCTTGGCATCCTCGGCCTTGCACGTGACCGCATCCATGGTCCGATCGACCGCCGCGCGTTCTGGGCTGCAGTCTCTGCCGCGGCCATGGTCGCCGCCTACTCGGTCGTTGATGGCGCGGGCACCAGGCAGATCGAGGGATGGGCGTCATTCACGGTCTGGGTGATCGTGCTCGACAGCGTCGTCTTCTTCGTTGTCGCGTCGGCACTGCAAGGACCGGCAATCCTGTCGGATATTCGTAACGCCCTGCTCCCGGTCCTCGTCGCGGGAGCATTGGGCGTCATCTCGTTCGCCGTGTTCCTGTGGGCCCTGAGCCGAAATCCGATCGCCAGCGTTGTCGCCTTTCGCGAGTGCAGCGTCTTGTTTGCGACGCTGATCGGTGTCCTGTTTCTGAACGAGCGTCCAACGCCACGACGGCTCTGTTGCGCGGCACTGATCACAGGAGGCCTGGTCGTCATCGCATTGCTCAAGCCGGCCTGAGCTGGCCTGTCGCTGCGTCCTGTGGAGGAACGCTGCCGAATGCCATAGTTCCATGTTCATCGCAGTGTGCATAGATGTGCCACGATGATGCACGCCAACGAAACCTCCGTAAAACTCCTGGTTGCAAATCGGAGGCAACTAATTCAGTGTTAATCACTTTGTCATTTTTGAGTCCCAGCCCTATTGTCCTTGTAGCGTGAGAGTCCTTCAGTCCAGCTGATACTGAGGTGGCCCATGCCTACCGTCCTCATTATTGATGATGATTATGCCACGCGCGCTGCGCTGGAAACGTTGTTGAAGAAGAAGCGATTCTGCGTGTTTCTCGCGCCGGACGGACCCACCGGCATTCGGCTGATCGGCAGCGTCTCGTTCGATGCCGTCGTGATCGACATGTTCATGCCGGGCATGGACGGAATCGCGACCATTCGCGAGCTTATCAAGATTGATCCCACGGTGCCGTTCATTGCGATCTCCGGCTACGCCTTCACCGACAAGAAGCAGGGAGCTCCGGACTTCCTCGGCATGGCGATCAAGCTCGGAGCGACGGCGGCTCTGCAGAAGCCGTTCGACATTCTTGACCTGCTCGAAGCCGTGGATCGTGCGATCGAGGTCCGTCAACAGCTGCTGGTCGAAGCCCGGCAACCCGGCTCCGCAGCCACATCTGTCAGGAAAGCCTCATGACGAACATCCTGGTTGTCGATGACGAAGTTGGCGTCTGCTGTGTCATCCAGCATCTTCTGGTTCGCGAAGGCTATGCTGTCACCGCCGTCACGGACGGTCGACTGGCGATGGACGCCGTGGCACGCGACGATTTCGCCGCCGCCCTGATCGACCTCAACTTGGCCGACATGGACGGTAACGACGTCATTCGGGCCGCGCGAGCAGCGCGGCCGAACATGCCGATCGTGATGATGTCGGGCATGGTCCTGGAGTCCGGACACGGGACGCCCGACTTCCTCGGACTCTCGGCCCGGGTGGTCGGCCTGCATCGTCTGGCAAAACCGTTCAAGCCACGCGATCTGTCGCAGCTGATGCGAGACATTCTCGCTCACGACTCCGAGCCCCTTGCCGTCGCGACGATGACCCGACAGTAGGATGACCCGGACATGAGCCGTTGACACGCGCGCCCGCTCCGCCCTTCATTGCGGGACGGCATGCGTCGCCGACAGTCCAGGGCCGCCGCGCGGGAGTTGCTGAATTGCAGCCGTGCGCATCCAGGCCGGAACGCGCGCTTGGCAAGTTGGCTCGTCAGCCCCGGACGACCGCGAATCGCCTGACCGGTCGGCGCCGGACTGATGCGAGAAGGAACAGGTTCAGAAAGAGCTTGAGCGTCGAGCTCGGCGAAGCTCGAGAGCCTGCGACAAAGCGTCGTCCGAATCGCGGCTTCATCTTCTTCATCCCATCTCATGCGGACACGCGAAGTCCTGGAGCCATTTAGGAACGATTAAGTTCGATGGGATGTGACCTCGTTCACACCAGACGGCTCGCAGACTGAGATACCTATCGCTGGAACGAAAGGCACCGGTAACCAATTAGGTCTTTCGCTCCGGATCGTTAGAATTTGAGTGATCCGCTCAATTTGAACAAAGTGAAGCTTTGCGATCTTGCTCGCAGTTGCGCGAGGGCACGATGAGCGAAGCCGAATACGAGTTGTTGATGGACGTTGTAAGAACGGCTATTGCGCCAGAGCTTGAGATCGATTCCATGGCCCGCTTGTTTTCAATTTCAACCTTCCCCAAGGCTGCCAACGACAATCAGGGCGCTTGGCCGCTGATCCCGTTTCCGGATGGCTGGTTCGCGGCCTGCTGATTCGCGCCTGCGGATTCGGGCCTGTTCTTGATGCGTCCGGCTCGCCCGGCGATTGGGTCGACGGTCGTCCTCTGACTTCACCCGAAACGGTTCCCGTTGATGCAATGGCGACGGCGCGATGGCCGCCGCCTTGCTGATCACACCAGCTATTTCTTGACGGCGAACACCCAGACCACGCCGCCTTGCGGCACGTTGTCCTCCAGCCCCGTGTTCCCCTTGGCGAGCGCATCCTGGATGCGCTGCGCATCGACGCCCCAGCCGGACTGCACGGCGATGTACTGGGTGCCGTCGACCTCATAGGCAACCGGCATCCCCATGATGCCCGAGTTGGTCTTCTGCTCCCACAGCAGCTCACCGGTCTTGGCGTGGAAGGCGCGGAACATCCGGTCGTTGGTGCCGCCGACCAGGACGAGATCGCCCGCGGTCGCCGTCACCGAGCCGAACAATTGCGACTTCGGGAAGTTGTGCGACCACACCTTCTTGCCTGACGCCGGATCCCAGGCCTGCAGCTCGCCGAAATGATCCGCGCCCGGCCGCACCGTCAACCCGATGTCCTCGGCCTTGGTGCCGAGCCAGAGCTGTCCGGGAACGAGCGGCAACTTCTCGCCGGTAAAGCCGCCGCAGAAGTTCTCGTTCGCCGGCACGTAGACGAAGCGCGTCTTCTGGCTGTAGGCCGCCGACGGCCAGTCCTTGCCGCCCCAGAGCGACGGACAGAAATCGACGCGCTTGCCGAGCGTCGGCTTGTGCGCGGGATCGACGATCGGCCGCCCCGTTTCCGGCTCGATCCCCTTCCAGACGTCGGTGTGAACGAAGTTCCAGCCGTTGACGTATTTGATGTGCTCCGGCGTGCTCTCGAGCACCCAGAAGATCGCGTCGCGTCCGGGATGGATCAGGCTCTTGAAGGTGCGGCCATCGCGCTGCAGATCGATCAGCATGGGTGCATCGACCTCATCCCAATCCCATGAATCGTTCTGGTGATATTGGAAGTGCGTCTTGATCTTGCCGGTGGACGGATCGAGCGCGATGACCGAGCTGGTATAGAGATTGTCGCCGGGATGCAGATTCCCCGGCCATGGTGCGGCGTTGCCCACGCCCCAATACACGGTCTTCGTGTCCTTGTCGTAGGTGCCGGTCATCCAGGCGGAACCACCGCCGTTCTTCCAATCATCGCCACTCCAGGTGTCATGCCCGGGCTCGCCCTCGGCCGGGATCGTGAAAGTGCGCCACAGCTCCTTGCCGTCCTCGGCATCGTAAGCGGCGACATAGCCGCGCACGCCGAACTCTCCGCCCGAGCCGCCGACCATGACCTTGCCGTCGACGACGAGCGGCATCAGCGTGAGATATTGTCCCTTCTTGTAGTCCTGGACCTTCTTGTCCCACAGCACCTTGCCGGTCTTGGCGTCGAGCGCGACGAGATGATCGTCGGTGGTGGCGAGATAGAGCTTGTCCTGCCACAGCCCGACGCCGCGGTTGGTCGGATGCAGCTGGAACAGATCCTCGGGCAGCTCGCGCTTGTAGCGCCAGTACTGATCGCCGGTCTTGGCATTGAGCGCGATCACCTGCCCCATCGGCGTCGTGATGAACATGACGCCGTTGTTCACCAGCGGCGGCGCCTCGTGCCCCTCGACCACGCCGGTAGCGAAGGTCCAGACCGGCACCATGCTCTTGACGTTGGTGGTATTGATCTGGTCGAGCGGGCTGTAGCCCTGGCCGTCATAGGTGCGGCGATAGAGCATCCAGTTGCCGGGCTCGGGATTTTCGAGCCGCGCCGGCGTAACCGGACTGTAATTGTCGATCGGACCGGCGATGGCCGCCGGTGCGGCGAGACAGCTGAACGCGACGGCGCTCGATAGCAGCCATTGTTTGATCGTGATGGACGTGATGGACATGGACAAACCTCCCCTGCTTCGTTTTTCGCTTCAATGCTTGTCGTGACGATGCGAGTTCCGATAGGCACACGAGATCTCATCAGCCCTGCTGGCCACCTACCTTTCCGATGAAAGGTGCGGCGATCACGAGCACGCCGTCCTTGATCACGAGGGGCAACGCGGCAAGCCGCCGCGGCGCGGGACCGAACACGACCTGCGCCCCGCGCCGTGGATCGTATTCGGAGTTGTGGCACATGCATTTGAAGACATCGTCGTTGCCTTCGCTGGCCTTGATCCAGGCCGTTACCGGACACCCCGCATGCGAGCAGATCGCCGAATAGGCGACGATGCCCTCCACCGCGCGCGAACGCGTATTCTCGTCGAGCTCGTTCGGATCGAGTCTGACGAGAAGCACTTCGTTCAGCCGCGAACCGTCGCGCACGATCGCATCAATCGGATCCTTCGGCCATGCATGGACCGGTGGCTCTCCGACCTTCATGTCGCCCAGCGTGATCGTCTGTCCTTCGCGGTCCCCTTCCGAGAAGACGAGCAGGTCGCCTTTTTGTGGCCGCTTCTCCTTACGAGGATCATCGTCATCGGCCGCCGCGCCTGCGACCGACGCGCAAGCGGCAAGCGTGCCGAGAACCACCGAACGACGTGTCGGATGCTCGTCCATGACAGATCTTTGCGTGTGATGTTGTGTGTGAGTTCTGGGAATGCTGCCTTACACCCGCCGTCCCGCAGCGCACCCTGACATAGAATGATTAGAACAATACAACCCGCCGAAATCAAGGCGCGCAGCGCGATTTCGCCGCGATGTTTTCAAATATCGTCGCTGCTTCGCGTCATCGCGGATGCAGCAGCCGGCGAACGCCGCGGTTGCAGGGCGTGCGCTCACGCACTACGATTGCGTCACTGATCGCGCTTGAGCATCCTGCAGCAAGGCTCCGACAGTCGCAGCGTGGGAGCCTTCATTTTGCAGCGGCCGATCATACGGATATGCAGGACATCGAACTCGATGCAAGGAACTGGAGAACGCCTGACGATTTCCGATCGGCGCTCAAGGGCGCGATTGGAGCGCCGACATGGCACGGCGACATCGTAGGTGCGTTCTTGGATTCCATTTTTGGAGGTGGCTTGAACACGCTCAAGCCGCCTTACATCATCAAGATCGTCAACACGGCGGGCCTATCAACCGAGCTGAAGGCATTGCTCCACGATTTGTCCTCCGCAATTGATGACACGCGAACTCGGAGGCTTGCACGCACAGGCGAGGATGTTGCTGTTGGTCTCACCATCGCGGAATGAAAACCGCGACGTCATGTTGGGAGCCATGATCGGATCTCGCCGGACGATCGGCCATGTAGCCTGAAAACATACACGGAACGTGACACCCGGCGGGTGCGTGACGATGCCGCCTCCGCTCGGCGAACCGTTGCACTTGCGACATGCGACGGAAAAGTCTAAGGCATGCGCCATGGGGCCACGTGGCGGAGTGGTTACGCAGCGGTCTGCAAAACCGTTTACACCAGTTCAATTCTGGTCGTGGCCTCCACTCAATCAAATCAAGCACTTAAGTCGGTTCTTGGCACTAAGGACGCGAGGCTGTTTTTTCCGTTTAGGGAGACTGTGGGGAGACTGGCCCTTCTAAATGAAGATCGCGATCCCATCGGCAGCAAATGTTTCGAGCTGATGTGCTGCCGGCCTGGCCTTTCGGAATGTTCCCACTGTCGTTGCCAGCATGATCGAGGATGGGATTGACGGCGTTCTCACCTTGACAGACGACGATCAGGATTTTGAGGAGATTGCGGCTCCGTCACCAAGGCGACCGGATGCCCGATCTGGTACGAATTGACCGACATCCAACGCTGAGCATGTTCGCCCCCGGTTCTTCCTGCACCACCGCGGCACGGTGTATTCTTACGCAATGCAGCAGCGCCCCCCGGCCGGCAGCAATCCCCCGAACAGGCTAACTTTTCGCGTTGAAGTAGAACGAAAGTCTCGACCGACGATTTTGTCTCGTTACTAGGAGGAATCGCTAGGCTAGGCTAAAGCCGAGAACAGAGGCCGAGCCCGGTCGTTAACGTAATTCTTGAACCCGACCTTAAGCGCCGCGGCGCTTACTCGAAGCCTTGCCCACGGAGATAAGGAGGAGAGCATGTCGACGAAGCACCTGGTCGCGCTCCTCAACTCCCATATCGAGGGTGATGCAGAGCAATTCCTTTCGATCGCCCTTCAAGTCGCGGCACAAGAGGCTCGTCAAGGTCGCACCGAGGAAGCCGACCAACTTAAACGCTTGGTCCAGAAGGCTCGCGACCAGCAGCGCCGGGGGCGTCCGACGGGTGGTCAAACGCCGATCCCGCTCGCACGGCCGCGCGGCGAGCTGCAGGGGCTTGTTGAGAGCACCTATCCCAAAGTCACCTTGGCCAGCATGGTTCTTTCGGAGGACGTGCACAACCGCTTAAGCCGCATTGTGCGCCAGCAGCAGGAGCGAGCGAGGCTGCGCGACCATGGGCAAACGCCGAGCACGCACATGCTCCTAGTGGGGCCACCAGGCACCGGCAAGACCATGACGGCCTCAGCGCTGGCGGGTGAACTTCATCTGCCGCTGTTCACCGTTCGGCTTGAAGCGCTGTTCAGCCGCTACTTTGGCGAGACCGCGGCGAAGCTGCGCGTGCTCTTCGATCAGATCGCGCAGACGCGGGGCGTTTATCTGCTGGATGAGTTTGACGCGATCGGCTCCCGTCGCAACGATCCGAACGACGTGGGCGAAATCCGCCGCGTACTCAACTCGGTTCTCGCCTTCATGGAGGAGCCAAACTCGACGGATAGTCTTGTGCTCGCGGCTACCAACCACGTTGCGATCCTCGACGAAGCGTTAGCGCGACGGTTCGACGAGGTGATTGAGTACAGCTATCCGGATTGGAAAGTAGCGCGAGCGATTCTTGAGCGACGGCTCGGAAAATTCAAGCTGAGTGGCTCGTGGGCATCAGTCGAGTCCGCGCTCGACGGATTAAGTCAGGGCGAGCTTGTCCGTGCGGCCGACGCTGTCGTTAAGGACGCAATTCTTGAAGGCGCGTCGAAGGTATTGCCGAACGCTCTCGGGCGCGCGCTTCAGAACCGTCAGACCCTGAAGGATAAATTCCAACGGCGTTAGCGAAAACCCTTTGCATGCCGAACGGGATGAAACATTCATGCTCAAGGGTTAGCGGCAAATGGCGGGGGCTGATGAAGACGATTATGGGACGCCCAATCGTCCGCACATCTCATTCAACGCATTTCGTGAAGCGACGCAGTACGAATTTCCGTCGCGCAGGCAGGAACGAAGGCCGCTGCGAGAAGATTACGCTGCGCACGCGGACGCCCTCCTTAATCAGCTAACGCACGCCTTGGGCGACCTGCCCGCGTCGGCCGATGATGCGCGCCTGCGAATCGAAGGGCTGAAGCCAGGTACGGTGGTCGAGATTTCGACGCGCCCACCCGACGAAGGGTCACGTACAAAGGCGGCGAAGGTACCCGCGGGGCTGGACTTTCCCGCGCAGGACATCATCGTCCTGCGAACCGAGCGGAGAGAAGATCGTACAGAGAGCGCGCTCTTGTTCGTACCTGATGACGCGCGCACCTTCCTTAAGGGACGCATTACGCAATACGGACGTGACCCGGGCAACGAGCGGCGCGCTGACGTTGATCGCTTCGAGGTCGTCGAAACGATCGCGCCCGTGTCCGCCCGGTCACTCTTCGTCGGCGACGTCGATTTCACTGTACCGGACTTTGTCTGGTGGGAGCTCTGGGTTCAAAACGGACCGGACCGGGCCGACAGGGTGGCCGAACGAGCCCGTGCTGCCGAACTCGACGTGCATACCGATCGCCTCTTCTTCCCCGATACGACAATTCTGTTCGTCCACGGCGCGGCAAGTGCGATCGCCGCTTTCGCTTCCCGAGTGCCTGGGGCAATCAACGAAATTAGGCGTGCGCTCGGGACTATCGAGCCTTTTTTGGACCGGAGTGGACCCGGACTGGATCAGCACGACTGGGTGGCTGAACTTGCAGAACGCGTGATACCGTCGCCAAAGGATGTATCTGTCGTCTGCGCACTCGACACTGGCGTCTCCGCCGACCATCCACTCATCGCACCAGGCCTGAAAGGCGCATGGGCTTACGATGCGGCTTGGCAAACAGATGACCACGTCCCTGATGGTGGACACGGAACGGGTATAGCCAGCCTTATTCTCTACGGCGACCTTGAGCCGCACGTGAACGGAGCACAGCCCGTCGAGCTGACACACGGCGTGGAATCCATGAAGCTACTTCCCCCGCAAGGCTTTCCGCCAACCAAGCCGCCGAGCTATGGAGTTGTCACCCAAGGCGCCGTTGCTAAGGTCGAAATCGAACGGCCGGGCGTGATGCGCGCATTCTGTCTCGCGAACTCAGCGATTGATTTCCCGTCGAGCCGGCCATCGACTTGGAGTGGAGCACTTGATCAGATCGCTTCGGGCTCAATGCCTGGCGATGCGGCCGATGGGGTTCCCGCGTCCTCAGCGCCAAAGCGGCTCGTCATCGTAGCGGCCGGCAACGTCGACGGGGGAATGCTCGTCGACGTGCAATCTTCACATCCAATTGAGGACCCGTCACAAAGTTGGAACGCGCTGACAATCGGCGGCTTCACTCGGAAGGATCAGATGCCGGCTCCTCCGCCGGCGTGGGAGCCAGTCGTACCCGCCAATCATCGTAGTCCTTTCAGCCGAGGGTCCCAGTCGCTTCCCGACGATTTGACACCGATCAAGCCGGAAGTGCTGTTCGAGGCCGGTAACATGCTGTCCGACGATATCGGATTCTGCGGATGGCACCCGGCAGTCTCGCTGCTTGCGGCTGGATCAGACGTTGTCGTCGAGCCCTTAGTGCCCTTTTGGGCGACGAGCGCGGCGGCTGGGGTCGCCGGTCACTTTGTTGGACGGCTTCAGGCGGCCTTGGCTGAGCGGTGGCCCGAAACCCATCGGGCGCTTGCCGTCGATAGTGCAACTTGGCCAAAGCCAATCCGGAAAAAGCTGATCGGCAAGGGCGCACACTGGAAGACCACCAACTCAAAGGCTGAGAGGCAGAACATCATTCGCGAGATAGGCTACGGCGTGCCGGATGTTGAGCGCGCGATCTTGTCGGCCCGGAATGACGTGACGTTGGTTGCTGAAGCAGAGATCCAACCTTACACCGTCGGCAAGGATGGTCGCACCGGCGTGTTTAACGAGATGCATTTCTACGACCTGCCCTGGCCACGTGCGGCGCTAGAGCAACTCGAGAATGAGATCGTCACCATGAAAGTGACGCTATCCTACTTCATCGAACCAAATCTGACAGGCCGAGCCTCAACGCGACCCGACACCTATCGGTCTTTCGGCCTGCGTTTCGCGATGAAGAAGCGCACCGAAACTGCTGCTGCGTTCCGAGCGCGCATCAACGCTGCGCAAGACCGGGACGGAACCACGGCAGATAAGGAAGCCGACTGCTGGTTGCTCGGTCCAAAGGCTGTACAAGCCGGGTCACTCCATTGCGATCTATGGCGCGGGTACGCAGTCGACTTAGCGGGTCACGATGCAGTTGCAGTGTATCCGGTCGGCGGTTGGTGGAAGTCGCACCTGGGCAAGCAACGCGTGACCGACAAAGGACGCTATGCCCTCGTCATATCGATCGCAGCGCCAGGGCACGCGGTGGATCTTTACGCAGAGATCGAGGCCGCGATTAGGGTGGCGACGGAGGTGGAACTTACCTCGGGCCAAGCGTAGGCGTGAGACCACAGTGTGCCAGCCAGCTACGTTCGGCGTGACGATGCTACGTTCGGCCTTCATAAATTCTACCATGCTAAACAGTGATGACGAGAAGAATCTGCCGCGCACACCATTGGCAACGCTGGCTCGCGGACCGTATGAACAACCCGTGCGCAGGAGGCATCCCATCTATCTCTCGTTGAGAACCGTATGTGGGACGCGAAATTTACTTTCCCGCACTGTTGTGACGCGATAGCACTGAGCCGACGAAGATAAGCATCAAAGGTCAGCTTAAGCCAAGCGGGGTAAGATGACGACGCTAAGTGACGTTGACATCAGTGCTGAAATCCAAGCCCGGGGTTTAATCCGCGGGGCTGATCCGGGTAGGCTAGCGGGAGCTTGCTACGAATTGCGGATGGGCACCGTCTATTACGATCTGACCGAGGGCGGAAAGCGCTTCACACTTGCACCGAGTGAGATGGTCCTGATCAAGCCGGGCCACCGGGTAGTGCTCATTACCGCTGAGGAGCTGGAGGTGCCATCCGATATTCTTGTGCGAGTAGTGAGCAAAGGCTCTTTGTTCAGCGTTGGCCTGAGCCCAGTTGCCACCTATGCCGATCCTGGCTTCGGCGGAAATTTGGGCATCGTAACCCAGAACGTCAGCGATAAATATATCCAGCTGCCGCAAGGAGAGCCGATCGCAAAGGCTGATTTTACGCGGCTCACTAGCCCCTCTGCCCGTCTATATCAGGGGCAGCACGGGTTTCAGGCCGGCATTTGGCCCATCAAAACGCACCTGCAGAAAGAACACCACGAGGTCGCGAACGACCCTAGAGTGCTCTCAGAAAAGGAGGAAGCATTTGCGCTTCTTCCTGCAGCGACACGAACCGCCATCCGTCAGGTTGAGCAAACTCAGCGTTTGACAAACATCGGACTTGTTTTGGCGATCGTTATTAACTCGGCGCTGCTATTCTTGGTCAGTGGTAGGCTCTTGGACCTTTTCACCGGGATAGTTGGAAGTCTAATTGCCAGCGGCATCATTGGGCTCGCCACGGTCTTTGCTAACCCTATGCGTAGGACTCGATAATGGAGCTTTCAGACCTCATCAAGAAGCAAATCGATGCTGACGAGCGCCGCGGTTTCCCAGTGATTTTTGAAACTGATGCCGAGCGGCACGATCAACTCATGCGCGACCTCGTGGGTCTAATCAGCGAAGTCGGGGAGATTGCCGACCCTCTGAAAAAAGTTGGTTTAGCGATGTCGACCCCAGGCTACGTGGGACCTAGTCTTGCGGAGGTCATGCCGCAGCTGCGTTCCGAGCTAGCCGACGTCGCGATTTATCTGTTTCGTCTATCTGCAATCCTAGGAGGTGATCTTGAGCAAGACCTTCTTAAAAAAATGAAAATCAACGATGAGCGATATCGCCACTTGGAGCGATAGGCTCGTCTTTCTTCTCGCCGTCAACACCGGCTTCGTCACACGTGGCGCGCCGGATGATCGCTTTCTGGAGTTTTACAGGAGCCGAAGTTCGCCACGACTGCACTGCGCAATCGTGGGCAATGTTACGGTGCCAGGCGGCTTTGGGAGCAATGCCGCGACGCCACATCTTACAACCGCTTCAGTTTGGGCCGATCTCGCTACCGCAATCCGATCAAGAGGGACGCTACCAGGCATTCAGCTGGCGACCGCGTGGAGCGGGTATGTCGGCTCGCGGAAATTTGTATCATCCGCCTCGCATGTTTTCATTCCGTGGGCGCGCAATCTGGTAAATGAGATCGGACCGGAAGCGATCTATGCGTTTCTCAATTCATTTGACTCGGCAGCAGACATCGCAACCCAACACGGGTTCGGCCATATCCAAATTCACGCTGCTCACGGCTATCTGCTCAGCCTATTAGTTGACAATCGCATCTATCGCAACGCCACGCAGGTGCTGGACAGGCTATCATTGCTCTCTGAGCGACTGCGGCGACAAGGTCTGCAAACCTCCATACGCATCTCGCTAAAATCCGGCGATCCAGAATTTGATCGTATTGGCTCGGTCGAATTTCAGGACACCATCGCTCGGCTTCCATTCGACTTCGTTGATCTTTCTTCCGGCTTTTACAATATCGACAAGAGGCTGATTTACCCAGCGCGCCCAGACGTCCTCATAGAGCGGCTCCGAGATAGCGTCGCCATTGGAGTGCGACACCCGATGCGCTCATTCATCTTTTCTGGCCGCATCCTAGATGTCGACTGGACCGGCATTCCTTCCAATATGCATCCGGGCCTCTGTCGCGACCTTATTGCGAACCCCCAGTTTCTGCAGCAACTCCACAATGGATGCCGCAACCATGGGAAGTGCCACTATTTCTCCCGCGGCAGCAATCATTTGACTTGCGCCAGGTGGGCCGAGCACTAATCCAAAGCGGAGGTGTTGCTGAGCCGAGCAGTAGCCTTCGAGAACTAATGCTCCGATGTGATCCGTCGATTTCAGCGTACGTCGCTGAGGTGCGTCAGCACGATACTCGATCGTCGCCGGTCAACTGTCGAGCAGTTCCGTTTTGGCTTCATCAATCGCTTCCCGTAACCGTTCGAGACCTGTTATCAGTGCCGCAGCGATTTCGGCCGCCGCGCGGGCCTGATCTGCCGGAGGAAGGAGCGCAATCGCCGCCTTGGCCGCATTGACAGTGCTGACAATTCTCGCGTCGAGGTCAGCGATGAATTCTTCGTGGCTGCGGTCATCGCAATCATTGTGCACTGTCGATGTCCCTCCATGTGGCGGTTTTCTCAGCGAGCGCACTCGTCAGCCGCTGTCGCAAATCAAATGTCTCTTGCTCGACCGTGCGGCGGCCTCCCAGGTTATGCCCAGCCAGTCGCGCGGGAAGGGCAGATAGTTCGGTCAAGACTAGACCCGCAAATCCGTCGATCACTTCAAAGCAATCGGCAACTTCGATTAGCCGCCTCTCATCCTCTGCAATTTTGATTTGGAGATGCCGCGCCTTCAAGTCGCGGTATCTCGTCTCAGCTTCCGAACGCGCAGATCGGCGCGCCGGGTCGCGGAGCCATCGAAGATATCCGATGCGGCCTGCGTCGAGATCAACCTTGCCGTCGGCTTCCATTGCGATCCGCCCTTGCCCCTCCGTTGCAAGCCAGCGCGACATGTATTGCCTCGAAACGTCAAGGTGCAAAGCAAGTGCCGAAACCGAGACGAGCTTCCCGCTGCTACTGTGCTTTTTAATTTTCATTTGTCACCGCAACCGCAAAAATGGCCAGACCAAATACGCAGAATGATCGAGGTCGCGCGTACCCCTCATTGATTCCGCCTCCCAGAGGACCCGGCAGGCCTCCAGAGGGTCCTTACCGGCTCTCCTCCCCAACCCGCCGGCCTCACAGGAACGCACCACGGGCCGCCGTATCCAATCCTGTGTCCTGTCTGACGAAGAAGGCTCTGGACCTGGCTGGCCGCCGAGCCGTCAACGCGTCTCGATGACTTGCGCCGCCTTGGCAGCCATGCCGAGCGGCTTGCTGCCTTCCGGTTCTACGATGACCTGCAGCTCGACGCCGAGCACCGCGCGCGGGTCGGCGTCGGTGCGGTGCTCGACCGGCAGGCCGTCGCGTTGCAGGGACCAGACCAATGAAGCTTCAGACCGCTCGATCGCCAGCTTGTCTTGCGCAATCTCGGAGAGCTTTCGTTCGCGATCCTGCGGCGACAGCGCGGTAGCGTCATCGGAGATAGCATCAATCTCCCGTTCGAGGCGTGCGACCAAGGCGTCTCGGTGCAGCCAAACGAACAGCGCCGCCGTATCGATGACCTCGCCCATAGCGTTGCCAACAATCTGATCGCCGGTTTTCCCCACGATGGCGGCCAGCCCCAACCGCTGCATGGTCAGCGGCCAGCCGATGGCGTGTCCTGCTTCGACCAGAGGGGAAACGTCTGGCGTGCCGCGCTCGGCCAGTTGCTCGACAGCCGCGCGCGCCTGAGCCTTGGCGTGTGTAGCTGGTAGGGGTGCGGATTTGACGCGGTGCTCGTCGGCGCCCAGCTCGCGGAGGCGACGACGAATGCGATCGAGCGCCACCGCGACAGTCTCGCCCTTCTTCAGAACCGAGGCGACGTCGATCTCGTCGGCAGGGACGATCGCTGTGCCGCCCGGCCGGCCTGTCCGAAGCCAGCTTTCCAAATTTGTCACCGACGCTCCGGCATTGCGCGAGCGGGCCTGCCTGGTCTCGAGCAGTTCGTTCAGCCGGGTCATCTCGGCATCCACGGTGGCGAGCTTGCGCGCGGCGTCGATCACACTCACGTCGTCGTCATCCAGACCCGGACCGCCCTGGCCGCGCGGTGTCTTCAGGTGGGCGATCCGCGCGTTGAGGCGGTGCCGGTCAGCGCGTAGCTCGCCAAGCTGGTCAAACAGCGGCCGTTGCAGGTTCATCGCATCTTCGGCGTGTTGGCGCAGCGAAAGCAGAAGCGGTTGCCGCGACGCCGGCAGCAGGTCGACGACGTCGAGCGGCGGCGGAAGGCCGGGTGAGAAACCTGGAATGATGTTTGTAGCGTCCCACGGTGCCTGTTCAAACGATCTTGCCATGGTTGTCCTCCTACTTGTCGACCACTACCATGGCGGCAGGCGTTGGCCACGAATAGCCCGCGTGCGCGATTTTATTTGTCGCCATGGCCGCCGAGCGCGCGGCGAATCGTGCGTGCTGCAATCGGCGCGTCGCGCGTCTGCAGGATGCGCCAGCAGACCTCGCGCAACGAGCCGCGATGACGCGGCGGACATGACGTCTCAGTACAATCCCGTCGCCATGCCGTGCCCCGATAGTCTGCCAAGCCGCGCGCCAGCTTCGTTGCAGCGCCGTTCACGGACAAGCCTTCACAAAATCGCGACGCGGCTTCGCGCAACAGCCGGTCGCGCTCGCGAAGCGCCCGCACTGTCGCAGGGAGCCGATGCCCTGGCCCGCGTGGCATCATGACGGCATCGTCGGCGATCAGCTCGGCGCTCGCGACGTCGATCGCGCGCAATGGCTTCATGGCAGCACCGCGCGCGGATCGAGGAAGCATCCGCCTGGCACAACCTGCTGGAGCACGCGAGCTGCGGCTTCATCAATCGCGGTCGGGTCGTCGCCCCTCCAACAATCGCAACAGAGGCCTGCAACAGCCGCCTGCTTCGGCGCTTCGCCGGACCAAGCGAACAGGTGCGCGGCGGGATACGGCGATACAGCATCGCAGAGGAAGCAGGTCGCCGACGAACCGCTCGTTCGCCAATGCGTCGCCGCGCGGCATAGAAGGTCGCCGCGCGGGTGCAAGCTAATCTCTTCTACGGCCAGCAACGCAGTTTCCAACGTCCGGCGACCGCGTGCGAAGCGAGACACGCGAGAAAGCCGAGCACGACGCTGCGCGCGGTTGCCCGCATCATCCGTGCGCTGTTCTAGCGTTGCCGTCATGACGCGGCTTCCCACGGCATCTACGGGTACACGCTGCGCCGAATGCCGTCCGGCAGGCGACCCGTGATCTCGTCCACTGCCAACTTCTCCGTCGCAGCCGCGGCAGAACGTCGGCGTGCTGGCCGCTGTGCTGTCGCTCTGGCCTCCGCCAGCCGGCGCTCAGCCTCGGCTTTGTCGACGATTGTGGTCCAGCCGTCCGACGATGCGAACTCCCTGGTCGCGGTCCCCTTGCCAGTGACCTTGATGAAACCTAATGCGATTAAGTCCGGAACGCCGCTCATCACAGCGGTGGCCGATAGTCCCGCCTGGAGAAAAAAAACCGTGCTCAACTGCGCGGCCCCACTGGGAGCGTCGATCTCCTCCAAAATCACGCGCAGCACGGACCTCCCGGACCCGCCCAGCGCGGCATAGGCTGGCGACGTCAGCATCGTGGTCGACGGCTTCATCGCGAAGCCTCCATCGGCGTTGGCGGTGATGGAAATGCCGGCCGGTCATGGGGGCAGCGGATGCGTGGCAGGAGGTCCAGCCCCCCGGTACAAGCCACCGGAAGGCCCGCTTGCCGGTCGATCATTCCCGAGGTGGTCGGCTTCTTCGGGGAAGAAACCCTAAGAAGGGTGCCCGAAGAAGAAAGGGCACCTTCGGGAATTATTGAGTTTTTCCTGCTCGTTTTCCGAGGAAGGGCACCTTCGGCAAAATCAATAGGTTGCGGCGGTTCTAGGTCCGGAAGCGACCATGACCAACCTGCGTTGAGGCCGGCTTTCCGCGTGACGACGCCGAGCTGCCCGCGAGCCGTCCGTAGCACTTTGCCGGGCCGGGTGTCGCCGGCTTTGGCAAGGCCCTGCGCGACCGCCATGCGCACGATTTTCGCGACCGGAAGCGGTCCATGCGCCAGCACGCTGCGCAGGAAGTCCGCGGCACTCACATGTCCCGGTGCCTTGGCGGACTTGCGTTTCTCATAGTTGCGGCGGGCGCGTTTGCGGTCCTTCTCCGCACACAAGCGCTTCCACTCGGCGTAGTCGAGATCAACCGGCCAAATTGCGTACGCGCGTACGTCGGGATGCATGCGCTCTGCGTTGGTGAGCTGGAGCCGTGCACCGATCGTCTTGCGGGTAAGCTTCTGCGGTCGGTTGGCAACGTCTTCGATCAGATCAGCAACCTCTTCCGCTGTCGCCTTCCATCCCGCCCATTGTTTGTATGTCTCAGTGACGACGTGAGATAGATCGCTGTAGGGCAGTCCAGCCGCGGCGACATGGACAAGCAGCCCAAGGTGGCTTCGGCCAACCTCGCTGTCGGGCAATTCAACGCCAAAGCGAAGCGCGTAAATCCGCTTCAAAGGCTTCCGGAAGAGTGAGTGCGGCCGCGGTCGCCATCGTGCACTTCTACTGCGGGGGCGACGCCCCCGTGGCGGGTCCGGCAACAGATCAGGATCAGGCCGACGGCCTTTCGCGGCGCATGCCGCCAAGTAGCCGACGGATTGATTATGATGACATGGCGGGATATACACGTCGCCTCCAAGCCTCGATTTGCGCCGGCCTGCAAGCCACACAGCGCAATCTAAGTTCGCATTTAAAGCCGGCGTCCTTCCCGCCGAGGAAGCGCCGGCTTTTTTCGTCAGGCAGTTGCTGCTGTGCTCGCGCGAACAGGCTCACGCCGCTGTGCGCCGAGCCACGCTTCGATGTCGGCACGACGATAGAACACGGTCCTGCCGACTTTTACGAAACTCGGACCCCGTCCCAAAGTGCGCCATGCGGCGAGGGTCTGCCGCCTCAAATGGAGCGCGTCCGCGACCTCGTCAGCCGGGATCAGCTCATCTGTCGAGATGTGGTGCATCGGCGTCGCCTTTCGTCGATCAAGATCAACGGATCATGAGGGTCGGCCGGACTGCTGGCAAAACGGTACTTTCGCTTTTTTTGAAACTACCGTGTCGATTGTCGACCTGCTCGCCCTTTCTCAAAGTCGCGAACACGACGTTTCTCCACCTCGATGATCCGCTCTGCGGCTTCGGCTCTGATGTCTGTTACGCCGCTGACCGCGGCGACCAGAAACCGGACCGCAGGACTATTCGGCTTTCTTGTTCCCGCACCCGTGGCATTGCTCGGACGGCCGGTGGTGAGGGGAAGTTTCAGCAAACCGGTCCACGTCCTCAATGCTAAGTCGTAGAGCAGATCGCGAGCGGGGTCAGTGTTGCCGCGATGCGCTTTCTTGAGCATATCCAGGCCGTCCACGGGCTCGGACGCCAGCAGACAGCTAAGTGCCGCATCGAGATGGCCCGCCAGGGCTGCGTTGCCTGTTTTACTGGCGTATTGTCGCGCCGCCGAAATGTGATCGCGAGCTTCAAGAGTTTCTTGTGCTCGCGAGCCATTCGCGAAACGGGCCTTGTGGGCGGCTGTCATAGTTAGATAGCCAGCCGCTGCCGCTTCCAGTTGCGCACGAACCTCAAACATCAGCACAGCATCGTTAGACGCGACTGCCGGAATCTGCGCTACGATCTCGCTCCATTGAGTGGCGCTATATCGAAACGGCAACGTATTCGACTGATCCGTATCAGCTGACGTGGTCGGAACGGTGCGCCGATTTGTCATTGTGGCACTGGCCGCTTGCGCGATCTCTTAAACTTGACCACGTTGTCAGCTTCGAGCGCTGGTTTCTTTGAAAGTGCGGCTTGCATGACGGCGCCGAGATCATCGTTGACGGAAGCGACGATGTCCCGCGCCAGATGGGCATACCGCTTTGTTGATGCGATTGCCCGATGGCCCAACAATGCGCCAATGGTTTGCAGTGACACGCCGCGACCAGCTGCAAGCGAGGCGTAGCTGTGGCGGAGATCGTGCAAGCGCACGTCATCGAGGCCGCCGTAGGCGCGAGCGATGATCCAAGCCCGCGAGAGATTTTTGTAGGGCTCTCCCGCTTTCGCACCGGCAATGATGTAAGGCTCGATGCGCGGAATGCTCCGCAATACTTCGACGGCGGCGTCGCTCAGATGAATGGTTCGCGCTTCGTTGTTCTTGCTATCAGGCAGTCTAATTATCCGTCGCGACCAAACGACGTGGCTCCATTGCGCGGCGATGATCTCGCCGCTCCGCGCGCCGGTGAAGAGAGCGAGACGCAATCCAGCTGCAGCGTGTGGGCCGATCACGCCTTGGCCTTCCGCTGTTTCGATGGCGGAGCCGGCTTTGGCGATTTCCGCTTCACTGAGGAAGCGCTCACGCTGCCGCTCGCGGTAGAACTCGATGCCTTTGCAGGGGTTCGAGTGTGGCGGCCTGATCTTCATCAGTTCGGCGTAGTTGAGCAGAGCGCGCAAGGTGCTGACGCTATAGTTCGCGCGCCGCGGTGTCCGCGCCATCTTGGCATGAAGGGCTTCGACGTCCGCGAATGCCAGCACCTGCACGGGCAGTTGGCCGACCGCCGGGTTGATGTGCTGCTCGAACAGCTTTTGATAATCATCGAGCGTGCGCGGCTTGAGTTTGCTGCGGCGGTTCTCGATCCACTGGGTTGCCAGCTTCTCGACGGTGATCGCGCCGTCTTCGATCGCCTTCTGCCGAGCCGCCTTTTCGAGGGCAGGATCACGACCTTGCCGGAGAGCGTCGAGCGCAGGTCGAGCTTCGCGCTGCGCCGCCGACAGGCTCATCTGCGGGAAGGTGCCTAGTGTCGACCGGCGGAGCTTTCCTCCGACCCGCGCCTCCACCCGGAACAGCTTTGTGCCGGCCGGCGTCACCCGAAGGATCAGCCCGGCGACCTTGGTGTCGCTGAAGGTCTGATCCTTGCCGTTCGCGCCGACAGCCTCGATGAAATCCGTCGTGAGTTTTGGCATAGACAGTCTACGTGAAAAGTCTCCCTGGGGAGACTTTTTCCATAAACTTCCGCCAATGTAAACGGACTTCCATGAATGATTGTTACGTCATTTCAATGGGCCTAGTCTCCCCGCAACCCGCGTCTACACCACCCAACGAGCCTGCAAAACCGTTTACACCAGTTCAATTCTGGTCGTGGCCTCCACTCAATCGAATCAAGCGGTTGGACCGCCCGTCGCGTCGAGACCGGCGCTAGATGGGCAGATCGTCGATGCCGCCGGGATAGCTGGCCTGTGCGCGTGGCCAGGTCAGAACCGCCCCTCGCTCGCCAGCCGAGACACCGGCCCGTTCGGACCCGGACCTGCCGGCCCGCCGGGGCGCATAGTCTCGGAACTGCACCACGTTGGTTTTTTCTGCTTCCTGCATGGCTCTCATCCTCGTTCCATGCTGCAATGCAAGAAGCGTACCCGGGGTTCCTAAATCCGGCGTTTACGGCCACGCCAGTCGGGCTTGCGGGGCTTGGGCCGCGGGGTGAGCTCGGGGTGCGCCTTCTCCACCTCCCGATACCTTGCCAGCATCCGCTCGAAGCTTGCATCGAGGGTCGTGGCAATCTCCGGCCGGCGCTCCAGCGCCGCCATCAGCAGGCCCGCCGCCTCGATGGTCGACAGACCGTCGCGGCGCGGCTCGCGGCGCAGATGCCCATAGCGGGATGGGCGGCGCGGTCCGAGAATGACGCGCTGGCATTTCAGCATCCACGGATTGCGCCACCACAGCGCCTTGGCCTGGCTCCAGGTGCCGTCGAGCAGGATCACGCCCTCGATCGATTTGAGGATGCCGCGCTGGTTCTCGGCCATCTCGCCCTTGCGGGTCAGCGCCATCACCTCGCTCTCGGGATCCAACTCGGCCGCCTTGGCCGAGCCGAGATAGAGGATCGCCCACCGGGCCGGGTCCGCAACCGGCCGGCCCAGCGCCTTGGCGAGGCTCGGCCAGGACAGCCCGACCTTGACCACCGCGTTCTTGAAATGCTGCGCGGCCAGCCGCGCGGTGCCGAGCGCGCGGTCCTGCTCCTGCGGGTGCTGCAGAATCAGGAGCCCCAGCCGGCTCTCCAGCGGGACGACGCTGTCGCAGATGCACAGCGGCAACGGCTTCTGGCAGCGCGGACAGTCGGGTGGCGGCTCGGCGGTGAGCGGCGGATGGTCTTGAGGCTGGTCGGACATATCGCGCCTATACGCGCCCGCAGGCAGCGCGACAATCGCTCATTCCGCGGGCGCGGCCAGCGGCTCGGGCGCGGAGCGGCGGCGCAGCCGGTCGATCAGGAGGTAGATCACCGGCGTCGTATAGAGGGTGAGGATCTGCGACACCAGCAGGCCACCGATGATGGTGATGCCGAGCGGCCGGCGCAGCTCGGTGCCGGGGCCGGTCGCGATCACCAGCGGCAGGCCGGCGAACAGTGCGGCCAGCGTCGTCATCAGGATCGGCCGGAAGCGGACGCGGCACGCCTCGAAGATCGCGTCCGCCGAGGACATGCCGCGCTGGCGCTCGGCTTCGAGCGCGAAGTCGACCAGCATGATGCCGTTCTTCTTGACGATGCCGATCAGGAGGATGATGCCGACGAAGGCGATCACGGTGAGCGGCGTATTGGTGATCTGCAAGGCGAGCAGCGCGCCGAGCCCGGCCGACGGCAGGGTCGAGATGATGGTCAGCGGATGCGCCAGGCTCTCATAGAGCACGCCGAGCACGATATACATCGCGACCAGCGCGGAGAGGATCAGCAGCGGCTGCCGTCCGCTGCTCTTGTTGAAATCGCCGGCATTGCCGTCGAAGCTGCCGCGGATGCCCTCGGGCATATGCAGCTCGTCGACGGCGCGCTGGATGTTCGTCGTTGCCGCCTGCAGCGGCACGTCGGGCAGCAGGTTGAACGACACGGTGGTCGAGGGGAACGACTGCGAGTGATAGACCGCGAGCGGCGACAGGCCGCGCTCGGCCTTCACCAGCGCCGAGAGCGGGACCTGCGCGTCCCCTGCCCCGGCCACATAGATGCGGTCGAGATTCGACGGATCGGTCTGAAGCTTCGGATCGATCTCCAGCACCACCATGTACTGGTTGCGCTGGCTGTAGACGATCGAGACCTGGCGTTGCGCAAACGCGTTGTTGAGCGCGTTGTCGATGTCCTGGACGCGCACGCCCATGCTCGCCGCCTTCTGCCGGTCGATCTTCAGCGCGAGCTGCAGGCCGCCGGGATCGCGGTCGCTGGAGATGTCGGTGATGCCCTCGACCGTCTCCAGCCGCTTGGCCACGATCGGCGCCCATTTCTGCAACAGGTCCAGGTCGGGGCTGCTCAGCGTGTATTGATAGTCGGAATCGCTCTGCCGACCGCCCGTGCGCACGTCCTGGGCGGCGAACATGAAGAGACGGATGCCGGGAACCATGAACAGGCTCCGCCGCAGACGATCGATCACGGCCTGCGTCGAGACGCCCCCCCGCTCCTCCGGCGGCTTGAGATTGATGAACATCGTGCCGCGGTTCGACGTCGCGCCGCCCGGCCCGCCGCCGCCTCCGATCGTCGAGCCAAGGCCAGCCACGGCGGGATCCGCCATCACGATGTCGGCGAGCCGCTGCTGCAGGCTCAGCATCGACTGGAACGAGATGTCGGCGGAGGCGCGCGTCGCGCCGATGATGAAGCCGGAATCATCGGTCGGAAAATAGCCCTTGGGCACCTTGATGTAGAGCGTCACCGTGAGCGCGATCGTGGCGAAGAACACGAGCAGGGTCAGGAACGGAAACATCAGCACGTAACGGAGCGTCCACGTGTAGAAGCCGACCATGCCCGAAAGCGCGCCCTCGACGATGCGGTCGAACCAGGTGGCACGGTCGGACGGCGTCTCCTTGATGTAATGCGCGCAGATCATCGGCGTGACCGTCAGCGACACCACGGTCGACACCACGATCGCGAAGGTCAGCGTCAGCGAGAACTCGCGCAGGAGACGGCCGACGACGCCATCCATGAAGATCAGCGGCACGAAGGCGGCAATCAACGAGAGGCTGATCGACAGAACGGTGAAGCCGATCTGGCGCGCGCCGTCGAGCGCCGCGCGCATCGGCGACAGGCCATGCTCGAGATTGCGGTACATGTTCTCGATCATGACGATGGCGTCGTCGACGACGAAGCCGACGGAGATCGCCAGCGCCATCAGCGAGAGGTTGTCGATCGAGAAGCCGGCGAGCCACATCGCGGCACAGGTGCCGGCCAGCGCCAGCGGCACCGAGACGCCGGCCGCGACCGTCGGCACCAAGCGGCGCAGGAACAGGAACACGACCACCATCACCAGCACGGCGGTCGCGAGCAGGGTCCACTGCATGTCCTCGACCGAGGCGCGGATGGTGCCGGTGCGGTCGACCAGAGTGGCGATCTCGATGCCCGCCGGCAGCCATTGCTTGAGCTCCGGGATCAGCGCCTTGACGCGGTCGACGGTCTCGATCACGTTCGCATCGCCCTGCTTGGCGATCTGGATCAGCACCGCCGGCTGCTTGTTGAACCAGGCGATCGAGCGCACGTTGCGCACGGAATCCTCGACATCGGCGACATCCGACAGCCGTACGAAGCTGCCATTGCTGCTCTTGATCAGGATGTCGCGGAATTCCGCGGCGGTGCGCATCTGCTTGTTGACCGCGATGGTCTCGCTCTGCCATCCGCCCTCGAAGATCCCGACCGGCCCGATCGGATTGGCGTTGACGATGGCCGTCCTGACGTCGTCGGTCGAAATCCCGGCATTGGCGAGCGAGACCGGATTGAGCGCGATGCGCACTGCCGGCTGATCGGCGCCGCTGACCGTGACATTGCCGACGCCCGGCACCTGGAACAGGCGCTGCGCCAGAACGGTGTCGGCGACGTCGTACATCGCGCTCGGCGTCAGCGTCTTCGAGGTGAGCGCCAGCACGAACACGGGAGCAGCCGCCGTGTTGGCCTTGCGGAAGCGCGGCAGCGCCGGCAGGTCGCTCGGCAGGTCCGACAGCGAAGCGTTGATCGCCGCCTGCACGTCGCGCGCCGCCTTGTCGATGTCGCGGCCGATCGAGAACTGGATCTGGATGTTGGTGGTGCCGAGCGAGCTCGTCGAGGTGATCTGGTCGACGCCCGCGATCTCGCCGAGCCGCCGCTCCAGCGGTGCTGCGACCGTCGCCGCCATGACCGAGGGATCGGCGCCCGGCCGCGATGCGCTCACGAAGATCGACGGGAAATCGACATTCGGCACCGGCGCGACCGGCAGGAAAATGTAGGCCACGATGCCGAGCAGGAACAGGCCGATCGAGAGCAGCGTGGTGCCGACCGGCCGGCGAATGAACGGCTCGGAGATCGAGGCCATCACTGGATGCCTTCGGTGGCACCCGCGATCGGCGGCGATGGCAGGTCGGGCGCAGGCGGCAAGGCGCGCTCGAAGCGGCGATTGATCCGGTCGAGCGCAAGATAGATAACCGGCGTCGTGTACAGTGTGAGCAGCTGGCTGAGCAGCAGGCCGCCGATGATCGAGATGCCGAGCGGAAAGCGCAGCTCCGAGCCGGTGCCGCTTTCGATCGCCAGCGGCAGCGCGCCGAACAGCGCGGCGAGCGTCGTCATCATGATCGGCCGGAAGCGCAGCAGGCAGGCCTGCACGATCGCGTCGTAAGGCGTGCGGCTGTCGTGCCGCTCGGCCTCGAGCGCGAAGTCGATCATCATGATCGCGTTCTTCTTCACGATGCCCATCAGCAGGATGATGCCGATCAGCCCGATCACGGAGAGATCCTGGCCAAACAGCATCAAGGCGAGGATGGCGCCGACGCCGGCCGACGGCAACGTCGAAAGGATCGTGATGGGATGGATATAGCTCTCATAGAGCACGCCGAGCACGATGTAGATCGTAATGACGGCGGCCAGCAGCAGCCAGGGTTGACCCGCCAGCGATTTGGCGAATTCGGCAGCATCGCCCGAGTACACGCCGATGATGCTGCCGGGCATGCCGATGCGGTTCTCCGTGGCGTGGAGCGCGTCCACCGCCTCGCTCAGCGCGACGCCGGGCGCGAGGTTGAAGCTCAAGGAGACCGCCGGAAATTGCGCCTGATGCGAGATCGCCAGCGGCGCCGTGGTGCGCTTCAGGCTGGCGACCGCCGAGAGCGGCACCTGGCCGCCGGCGCCGGGCAGATAGAGCTTGGACAGGATCGACGGATCGCGCTGATACATCGGCAGCGCCTCCAGCACCACGCGGTACTGGTTGGCCTGACCGTAGATGGTCGAGATCTGCCGCTGCGCGAAGGCGTCGTTGAGCGTATCCGTGACGCCCTGCAGGCTGACGCCGAGTTGGCCGGCGCGCTGGCGATCGATCGTCAGCTCCGCGCGCAGGCCCCCCTCTTGTGCCTCTGAGGAGACGTCGCGGAACAGCGGATCGCGCCGCATCTCCGCCACCAGCTGCCGCGCCCATTTCGACACGTCGCCGGCATCGGCGCCGGTCAGCGTATACTGGTATTGCGAGCGGCTCGCCTGGGTCGAGATCTGCACGTCCTGGACCGGCTGGAAGTACACGGTCATGCCGGGGACGCCCGACGTTTTCTGCTTGAGCCGGTCAATGACCTCGGAGACGCCATCCTGGCGTTCGCCGAGCGGCTTCAAGGTCATGACCAGGCGGCCGACATTGGTGGTCGGGTTGACCGATCCGGCGCCGATCACCGAGACCACGCCGATCACATCGGGATCGGCCTGGATGGCGGCCGCGACCTCGGCCTGCCGCTTCTTCATCTCGGTAAACGAGACATCGGGACCTGCCTCGGTCACCGCGGTGATCGAGCCGGTGTCCTGCAGCGGCAGGAATCCCTTGGGCGCGGCGACATAAAGCGCCAGCGTCGCGGCCAGGGTCGCGAAGGTGACCACCAGCGTCTCGGTCTGGCGGTCGAGCACCCAAAGCAGGCTGCGGTGATAGAGCGCCACCGTGCGGTCGATGAAGCGGCTGACCGCGTTCAACCCGGGCAGCACCCATTCCTCGCTGGCGTGCTTGAGCAGCCTCGAGCACATCATCGGCGTCAATGTCAGCGACACCACCGCCGAGGTCACCACCGCGATCGTCAGCGTCAGCGCAAATTCGCGGAACATGCGGCCGACCAGTCCGGACATGAACAGCAGCGGAATAAAGACCGCGATCAGCGACACGGTCAGCGAGATCACGGTGAAGCCGATCTCGCGCGCGCCGCGCAGCGAGGCATTCATCGCGCTCTCGCCGTTCTCCATGTGGCGCACGATGTTCTCGATCATGACGATCGCATCGTCGACGACGAATCCGGTGCCGATCGTCAGCGCCATCAGCGAGAGATTGTCGAGACTGAAGCCCGCGAAATACATCACGCCGAAGCTCGTGATCAGCGACAGCGGCAATGCGACGCCGGCGATGATCGTGGCGCGGATGGAGCGCAGGAACAGCAATACGACCAGCGTCACCAGCACGACGCTCAAGACCAGCGTGAACTGCACGTCGTGCACCGAGGCGCGGATCGTGACAGTGCGGTCGCTGACAGTAGCGAGCTTCACGCCGGCCGGGATCGTGCGCTGCAGCTTGGGGATCTCGGCGCGGATCTGCCTGACGACCTCGATGACGTTGGCGCCCGGCTGGCGCTGGATGTCGAGGATCACGGCCGGCACGCCCTGGTACCAGCCGCCGGTGCGGTCGTTCTCGAGTCCATCGACGATGGTCGCGACGTCGCCGATCGTGACCGGCGAGCCGTTGCGGTAGGCGATAATGATCGGCTTGTAGGCGTCGGCGGCCGCGATTTGATCGTTGGCCGTAATCAGATAGGCCTGCTGGGCGCCGTCCAGCGAGCCTTTGGGACCAGAGACGTTGGCGCCGGCGATCGCGGCGCGCAGATCCTCCATCGAGATGCCATAGGCCGCGAGCCGCGCCAGATCCGCCTGAACACGGACCGCCGGCTTCAGCCCGCCGAGCACCGACACGCGGCCGACGCCGGACACCTGACTGAGCCGCTGCGCCAGGATCGTATCGGCCATGTCGCTCATCGCGCGCAGCGAGATCGTGTCCGAGGTCAACGCCAGCGTCATCACGGGGGCGTCGGCCGGATTGACCTTGGCGTAGGTCGGCGGATAGGGCAGCGACTTCGGCAACACGCCGGCGGCGGCGTTGATGGCGGCCTGCACGTCTTGCGTGGCGCCGTCGATGTCGCGTCCGAGATCGAATTGCAGCGAGATCTGGCTGACGCCGAACGAACTCGTCGAGTTCATCGCCGAGAGCGAGGGGATCTGACCGAGCTGACGCTCCAGCGGCGCCGTAATCAGCGAGGCGATCACGTCAGGGCTGGCGCCCGGCAGCTGCGTCGTCACCTGCACCGTCGGGAAGTCGACCTGCGGCAGCGCCGAGACCGGCAGCGCGAGATAGCCGAGCAGGCCGCCGATCAGAAGCGCGACGCCGAGCAGCGACGTTGCGATCGGACGGCGGATGAAGGGTTCTGACACGCTCATCGCGACCTGCTCGTCAACCTCTCATTCGGGTCATGGCTGCGCCCTCGTGCCGCGCCCTTGCTCACCACCTCCCTGGGATGGCGCACCGCCGGTGTCGGTCTGGCCGTCGGCTTGCGGTCTGCGACGGCGCTCGCCATCCTTCGGCGCGCCTTCGGGCGGAGCGCCCTCCTTCGCCTGATCCTTGCCCTGCGGGTTGCGGCCACGCTTGCGCGGCGCGAGATCGGCCTGCGGCGTCTGCTCGGCGCGTCCGATCACGACCTTCACACCATCGGCGAGATTGGCGAAGCCCGTCGTGACAACCCGATCCGAGGGGCTCAACCCGCTCGCGATCACCGCCTCGCTCTCGTTCTGCTGCACCACGGTCACCGGATGCGCCGAGGCGATGTCACCGTCCCCGATCACGTAGCTGAAGGTGCCGGCGGGCCCGCGCTGCACCGCCGACGTCGGCACCGTGATGGCCTGGGACAAAGTCTCCACCTTCAGGCGGACATTGACGAACTGGCCGGGCCAGAGCTGAAACTTGGCATTGGGAAATTCCGCCTTCAGCTTCAGCGTGCCGGTGGTCTGATCGACCTGATTGTCGATGCCCCTCAACGTCCCGGTGTCGATGACAGTCGCGCCGTCATTGCCGAACACATCGACCGAGAGCGGTCCTTTCGCCGAGGCCGCATTGACCCGCATGATCTGCTGCTGCGGCAGGCTGAACTGCACCGCGATCGGCTGCAACTGCGTGATCACGACGAGCCCGGTCGCATCCGACGAGCGGATGATGTTGCCCTGGTCGACCTGGCGCAGACCCGCGCGGCCCGAGATCGGCGCCACGATCTTGGTGTAGCTCAGTGTCGCCGCGGCATTGTCGATCGCGGCCTGATCGGCCTTGATCAGCGCCTGCTGCTGCGCCACGACGGCGCGCTGCGTGTCGGCCTGCTGCTTGGAGCCGGCACTGCTGGCGGCGAGCTGCTCATAACGGGCGAGGTCGAGCTTCTGGTTGGCGAGCTGCGCCTCGTCCTGCGCCTTCTTGGCGACGGCCTGGTCGTACTGGGCCTGATAGATCGCCGGATCGATCTCGGCGAGCACGTCGCCCTGCTTGACGTCCTGCCCTTCGACGAAATTGACCGCGATGAGCTTGCCGTCGACCTGCGAGCGGACCGTCACCGTGTTGAGCGCGCGCACCGAGCCGACGCCGTCCAGATAGACCGGCACATCCTTGATCGCCGGCGACGCCGCCAGGACGGGTACGGGAAGGTCGGGCCGGGCGAAGCGGTTGTTGGCCTGCTGCTTCTGCTGCATCGCCATCCAGCCGATATAGCCGAGGCCGCCGACGATCAGCAGCGTGATCGTGATCGACACCAGCCGCCGGGCAACGCTCGACCGCGCCCGCTTCACCGCGCCTGCCCCTCCTTCATCCGGTTTAAAGAGCATCGGCCGACTTCTCCATGCGCGGCTCCCAGCCGCCGCCGAGCGCCTGATAGAGGCTCACAAACGCCTGCAGGCGGGCCAGCTGCGCCTGCCATAGCGCGTCCTCGGCCTGGAACAGTGTCAATTGGGTATTCAAGACCGTCACGATGTCGGCAGTTCCAGCGCGCAATTGCTGCTCCGAAAGCTCGAACGCGCGGCGCGAGGCGGCCACGACCTGGCGCTGCAATTGCAGCCTCAGCGTGGTCTGCTTGATCGAGAACAGCGCATTGTTGACGTCGGTGAAGGCCTGGATGACGGTCTTGCGATAGGTCTGCAACAGCTCGTCCTGACGCGCCCTCGCATTCTCGAAATTGCCCAGGATCCGGCCGCCGTCGAAGATCGGCTGGGTGAGGCTGCCGGCCAGGCTGAAGAACGCCGCATGCGGCTGAAACAGCGAGACGAGCGCAGCACTCTGATAGCCGCCGTTGCCCGTCAGTTGGATGCTCGGGAAGAACTGCGCGCGCGCGCTGCCGACGTTGGCGGTGGCCGATGCGAGCTGTGCCTCCTGGCGGCGGATGTCCGGCCGCTGCGTCAGGAGCTCGGACGGCAGCCCTGGCGTGACGCGGGGCGTCCTGATCTGATCCAGCGATCCGCCTGAAATGCGGATGCCCTCGGGCGAGCGCGCCACCAGCACAGCGAGCGCGTTGACGTTCTGATCGAGCGTCTGGCGAAGCGGCGGCACCGCGGCCTTCTGGTTGGCGAGCACGCTCTCCTGTTGGGCGACGTCGAGATCGTTGCCGGTGCCCGCCTTCTGCCGCTCGCGGATCGCATCGAGCACGCGCGTGGCGCTTGCGATGTTGCGCTCGGCGGTGCGAATGCGATCCTGCGCCGCCAGCACCTGGAAATAGGCGTTCGCAACGGTCGCGAGCGTCGTCAGCTGGGTAACGTCGCGGTCGAAGCGGTTGGCGACCGCGGTCTCCTCGGCCGCCTGCAGCGCATCGCGATTCTGGCCAAAGAAGTCGAGCTGATAGCTGGCCGAGAGCGAGGCCTGGTAATTGACGACCTCGCGGCCGCCATTGGTGAGCCCGCTCGAGCTCGAGCCGGACGTGCGCGAGTATGTCTCCTGCCCCGTCGTCGACAGGCTCGGCAGCAGCGCGGCACCGGCCTGGCGGGCCAGCGCATCGGCCTGCCTGAACCTTGCCACGGCAGCGGCGATATCGAGGTTCACGCTCTGCGCCTCCTCCATCAGCTGCGTCAGCTCGCGCGAACCGAAGCCGCGCCACCAGTCTAGGGGCGGCGGTGCCGCTAGGTCGGCGCCCGAAGCAGACTTGTAGCGCCTTGGGAGGTCCAGGGCCGGATCGGGGATGTCTTGCGTCAGGAGGCAGCCGGCCGAGCTGGCCGCCAGTCCGACCGCAGCGATCCAGCGGGCGAAATGCCGCAGGCCCGCCCGGTTGCGGCTCTCGCGGTTTCCCGCGACGGTCCGCGTGTCAGCGGACGCGCGGCAAGGCTCGTCGACGGCGATTCCCACTGGTGACACTGGCGTGATGCTTCCCTGTCGTCTTGGGAATCATTCTAGCCGCAGCCCATGGCGGCGGACAGCCCTGCAGCCGTGCTGTCCCCGGTGGGCGAGACCGCCATCGCGGGACCGAGAATCAACGAATCTCCCGTAATTCAGCGGGTTTTCGAGCCACAAAGGCCACAGGTCTCCCACCATAGCCTTACCAAGATTTCATCTGTCGACGGCCATTTTGGGCGTGGTGTGACGCGGGGAACGCGCTCTGAAACCCTTTGCCGGGGGAGCCGTAACTTGCACGTGAACTTCAGGGGGGAATGCATGCGAGTTGCGGTGGTCGGAACGGGTATTGCGGGAAATGCCGCAGCCTGGTCCCTGGCGAAGCGTTATCCGATCACCGTCTATGAGCGCGATATCCGTCCGGGCGGCCACAGCCACACCGTGACCATCGACTATGACGGCGCCCCAGTCTCGGTCGATATCGGCTTCATCGTCTACAATGAGCTGAACTATCCGGATCTGACTGCATTGTTCGATCATCTCGGGGTCGAGACGGTCGAGAGCAGCATGAGCTTCGCAGTAACGGCGGATGCCGGCCGCTTCGAGTGGAAAGGCGGCGGTGACAACTGGCTCGACACCGCCAGAGGATTGTTTGCTCAGCCAAGCAACCTGCTGTCGACATCCTATCTCTGGATGCTCAGGGACATCCTCACCTTCAACGAGCAGAGCGTCGCCGATTTCAAGGCCGGCCGGCTGGGGGGGCTGACGCTCGGGGACTATTTCCGGCGCAACCATTTCGCGCCAAGGCTCCTGACCGACTATCTGGCCCCGATGGGCGCCGCGATCTGGTCCGCCCCGGCGTCCGAGATGCTGGAATTTCCGGCCGAGAACTTCGTGGCGTTCTTCAGCAACCATCGGCTGCTGCAGTATGACCGCCCGATCTGGCGCACCGTGAAAGGCGGCAGCCGCCGCTATGTCGAGAAGCTGACGTCCAGCTTCCGCAACCATGTCAGGCTTGGCAGTGCGGTGACCAACATCGAGCGCACGCCCCAAGGGGTTGTGATCGAGGACAGCAGCGGCCATCGGGACTGCTATGATCATGTGGTGATCGCCGCCCATAGCGATCAGGCGCTCGCGATGCTCGGCGATGCGGACGAGCATGAGCGCAGCGTGCTCGGCGCGATCAAATACTCGCCCAATACGATCTACCTGCACCGTGACACCAGGCTGATGCCGAAGCGGCGACGCGCCTGGGCGTCCTGGAATTTTCTGCGCTGGCAGCGCGAGGGCGTTCCGATGAACGACGTTGCCGTGACCTATTGGATGAACAATCTGCAGGGCATCGACCATCACAGGCCGCTGTTCGTCAGCCTCAACCCACCCTTCGCTCCGGCTCCGGAGCTGACCTTCGGCAAATATGTCTGTGAGCACCCACAATACACCGCTGCCGCCTTTGCGGCGCAGAAGCGTCTGGCAACGATTCAGGGGCAGCGCCATACTTGGTTCTGCGGGGCCTGGACCGGCTATGGTTTTCACGAGGACGGGCTGCGCTCGGGCCTCGCTGTGGCGGAGGCGCTCGGCGCCGGTGTGCCGTGGCGCGGGCTTCCTGCCGGGCTCGCCGAGGCGGCGGAATAGACGCGAGATGGATACGGACCCAAGCGCACAGCACCAGCGAGAAGCGGCTGCGCTCTATGTCGGCGAGGTCATGCATGCCCGCATGCGGCCGACAACGCACCGCTTCCAGTATCGCGTGATGAGCCTGCTGGTCGATCTCGGCCGGCTCGACGAGGCGGACAGGCAGTCGGTGCTGTTCGGCGTCAACCGCCGCGCGCTCTACAGCTTTCACGAGCGCGACCATGGCCGACGTGACGGCTCCTCGCTGCTGGCCTATGCGCAGGACTGTGCCGCCGAGCACGGCATCGATCTCGCCGGAGGCCGCGTCCTGCTGCTGTGCTATCCGCGGCTGCTCGGCTACGTCTTCAATCCGCTCTCGGTGTATTTCTGTTTTCGCAGCGACGGCACCCTGGCGCTGATGATCTACGAGGTCCGCAACACTTTTGGCGAGATCAAGCCCTATGTGCTGCCGGTTAGGGCGGGCGAGCTCACTGACGCCGGACTGCGCCAGGAGCAGGACAAGACATTCTACGTCTCCCCCTTCATCGACATGGCGATGCGCTACCATTTCCGGGTCACGCCGCCCGGCGACAATGTGAAGTTGCGGATTCTCGAAACCGGTGGCGACGGCCCCCTGCTCGCCGCCACCTTCTTCGGCCGCCGCCGTGCGCTCTCCTCGCGATCCCTGCTGGCGGCGTTCGCGTCCCTCCCCCTCGTGACCCTCAAGATCTTTGGCGCCATTCATTGGGAGGCGCTACGGCTCTGGGCCAAGGGCGTCCGCCTCGTCCCGCGGGGCGAACCCGCCGCAAGCCCAGGAACCAATACTGGCTTGGCGGGAAACGGCAGCCACGCTTATATATCTCGGCGCTGACCATCAGCGGCCAGCGCGCTCTCGTCCGATCAGTCGAGCCCGACCAGGTGTCCATCGCGCGCCGTCCGGGAGACTGGGACGCCGAGCTGTTTGCGTGAATGGACCTGCCATGCCGGACGTCATTGCCGTCACTCCTGACAACATCGACGAGGTGCTCGCCGACCTGCCCCGCCTGCCCAGGCTGGCGCTCGGCTTCGGCTCGCGGTTGCGCAAGGGAACGCTCGACGTCACGCTGCCCGACGGCCGCATCGTCCGGCTCGGCGGCGCCGAGCCGGGGCCGGCGGCGGAGATGATCCTGGCCAATTACGGCTTCGCCTCCGGCATCATCAACGGCGGCGATATCGGAATTGCCGAGGCCTATTTGAACGGGGACTGGGATACCCCCGATCTGACGCAGTTTCTTTATCTGTTCTGCGTGAACCAGCATCTGCTGCAGTCGATGCTGGAGGACAAGCCGCTGATCCGGTTTGCCCAGTTGGTGCGGCACTGGTTCAACCGCAACACCAAGCGCCAGGCGAAGCGCAACATCTATGCCCATTACGACATCGGCAACGCGTTCTATTCGCGCTGGCTCGATCCCAGCATGACCTATTCCTCGGCCCTGTTCGAGGGGCACACGACCGACCTCACTGCGGCGCAGACCAACAAGTACAAGCGGCTCGCCGAAGCGATCGATCTGAAGCCCGGCCAGACGCTGCTCGAGATCGGCTGCGGCTGGGGCGGCTTTGCCGAATATGCTGCCAAGACGTACGGCGCCAAGGTCGTCGGGCTGACGATCAGCGAGCAGCAGCGCGACTTCGCCCAGCGCCGCATCCAGGAGGCCGGGCTGGCCGACAAGGTCGAGATCCGTTTGCAGGACTATCGTGACGAACGCGACCGCTACGATCGCATCGCGTCGATCGAGATGATCGAGGCCGTCGGCGAGCAGTTCTGGCCGAAATATTTTTCGCAGCTGCGAGACCGGCTGCTGCCGGGCGGACTGGCGGGTGTCCAGGCGATCACCATCCAGGACAGCCTGTTCCAGCACTATCGGCGCGAGGTCGACTTCATCCAGCGCTATGTGTTCCCCGGCGGCATGCTGCCGACGCCTCAGATCCTGAAGTCGCTCGGCGAACGCTTTGGAATACCCGTTATCCGCGAGCGCATCTTCGGGGAAGATTATGCCAAGACGCTCGCGATCTGGCGAAGCAATTTCCGCGCGGCCTGGCCGGACCTGACGCCCGCGGGATTCGACGAGCGCTTCCGCCGGCTGTGGGAGTACTATCTGTCCTATTGCGAAGCAGGTTTCCTCTCCGGCAACATCGACGTCAGGCAGGTCGTTTTTGCCAAGTCGGGGTCCTGACGCGGCGGCTTACGCTGCTCTGGATATCGGGCTAGGGTCCTCTTAAGTGTGATCGAGGAAACTCCTACGGTATCTGCAAAATGACCATTCATAACGACGTCGTCGCGGCGATCGGCAACACGCCCCTGATCAAGCTCCAGCGCGCCTCGGAAGCGACCGGCTGCACCATTCTCGGCAAGGCCGAATTCATGAATCCCGGCCAGTCGGTCAAGGACCGCGCGGGCAAGTGGATGATCCTGGAGGCCGAGAAGCGCGGCGACCTCAAGCCGGGCGGCCTCGTGGTGGAAGCCACGGCCGGCAACACCGGCATCGGGCTCGCAGTGGTCGCCAGCGCACGCGGCTATCGCACCCTGATCGTGATTCCGGAGACGCAGAGCCAGGAAAAGAAGGACACGCTGCGGCTGTGCGGCGCAGAGCTGGTCGAGGTACCGGCGTTGCCGTTCAGCAACCCCAACAACTACCAGCATGTCGGCCGCAGGCTCGCCGACGAGTTGCGCAAGACCGAGCCGAATGGCGTCCTGTTCGCCGACCAGTGGAATAACCTCGACAACGCCAAGGCTCACTACGAGTCGACGGGTCCGGAGATCTGGGAGCAGACCGGCGGCAAGGTCGACGGCTTCGTCTGCGCGCTCGGGACCGGCGGCACCATCGCCGGAACGAGCCGGTATCTGAAGGAAAAGAGCAAGGATATCGTGATCGCCTGCGCCGACCCGCACGGCTTTGCGATGTACGAATGGTTCAAGAACGGCGTCGTCAAATCCACGCCGGGCGACTCCATCACCGAAGGCATCGGCATTGGCCGGGTGACGCCGGTGATCGAGACCGCGAAGGTCGACACGGCCTTCCTGATCTCGGACGAGGTCGCCATCAACACGATCTACGACCTCGTGCAGCACGAGGGCCTGTGCCTGGGCGGGTCGAGCGGCGTCAATGTCGCCGGCGCGGTGGAGCTGGCCAAGCATCTCGGTCCGGGCCACACCATCGTGACCATCCTGTGCGACTCCGGCAACCGCTATCAGTCGAAACTGTACAATCCGGCCTTCATGCGATCGAAGGACCTGCCGGTGCCGGCCTGGCTCGAGCGGCGCAGCGGGATCAAGCCGCCATTCGTGTGATAGCGAGTAGCGAACGGATCGTTCCTCGAATCGAGGCTCGCAATCCCTCTTCGCTATTTCCCATTCGCTATTCGCCCCTCGTCAATGCCGCAGGATCTGGCTCAGGAACAGCTTGCTGCGCGCATGCTGCGGATTGGCGAAGAACTCCTGCGGCGTGTTGGATTCGATGATCTGGCCGGCGTCCATGAACACGACGCGGTTGGCGACCTCGCGGGCGAAGCCCATCTCGTGGGTGACGACCAGCATGGTCATTCCCTCCTTGGCGAGGTCGACCATGGTGTCGAGCACCTCCTTGACCATCTCGGGATCCAGCGCCGAGGTCGGCTCGTCGAACAGCATGACCTTCGGGTTCATCGTCAGCGCGCGGGCGATGGCGACGCGCTGCTGCTGACCGCCCGACATCTGTCCCGGATATTTCTGCGCCTGGTGCGGGATCTTGACCCGCTCCAGGAACTTCATCGCGGTCGCCTCGGCTTCCTTCTGCGGGATGTTGCGCACCCAGATCGGCGCCAGCGTGCAGTTCTCCAGCACGGTCAGATGAGGGAACAAATTGAAGCTCTGGAACACCATGCCGACCTCGCGGCGGACCTCGTCGACCCGCTTGAGGTTGGGACCGAGATCGATGCCGTCGACATTGATCTCGCCCTCCTGGAATTCCTCCAGCGCGTTGATGCAGCGGATCAAGGTCGACTTGCCCGAGCCCGAGGGCCCGCAGATCACGATGCGCTCCCCCTTGGCGACGGACATGTTGATGTCCCGCAGGACATGGAACTCACCATACCATTTGTTGAGGGCGGAAATGCTGACGATCGAATTTGCAGCCATTGATCTGTTACTCGATGATCTCTGTTCAATTGCGCCGGTGCGCGTTGAGGCGGCGCTCGACCGACAGGGAGTAGCGTGACATGCCGAAGCAGAAGGCGAAGTAGATCAGTCCGGTGAAGGCAAAGCCGGTGAAGGCCGTCGTCGGGGTCGCCCACACCGGATCGGCGAACGAGGCCTTGAGGCTGCCGAGCAGG
Source organism: Bradyrhizobium sp. SZCCHNS2022 (assembly GCF_032377575.1). Taxonomy (NCBI): domain Bacteria; kingdom Pseudomonadati; phylum Pseudomonadota; class Alphaproteobacteria; order Hyphomicrobiales; family Nitrobacteraceae; genus Bradyrhizobium; species Bradyrhizobium sp. SZCCHNS2022. The sequence continues at coordinate 2,121,064 of NZ_JAUHHZ010000001.1, forward strand.
TCGAACAGCGCCACGATCGACACCAGCGAGGTGTCCTTGAACAGCGAGATGAAGCTGTTGACGATGCCGGGAATGACATGGCGCAGCGCCTGCGGCAGCACGATGAAGCTCGTGGTCTTCCACCAGGACAGGCCGAGCGCGCTCGCCGCCTCGGCCTGGCCGCGTGGAATGGCCTGCAGACCGCCGCGGATCACCTCGGCCATGTAGGCGCCGGAGAACAGCGCGACGCCGATCAGCGCCCGCACCAGGCCGTCGACGCGCACGTTGCCGGGGAGGAACAGCGGCAGCATGTAGGTGGCGAAGAACAGCACCGTGATCAGCGGCACGCCGCGCACGAGCTCGATGAAGGCAATCGAGAAGATCCGGATCAGCGGAATCGTCGAGCGCCGGCCGAGCGCCAGCGCGATTCCGATGGGCATCGAGGCGACGATGCCGATCACCGAGACGACCAGCGTCACCAGCATGCCGCCCCACAGCCGGGTGTCGACGATCGGAAGGCCGCCGCGATCAAGACCCATGACGGCAATGACGATCGCGATGCCGACGAAGGCCGCGGCCGTCGCAATCACGCTGCGCAGTGCCCTGCTCCCGCCGCCGACCACGAATACGAGCGCGGTCACCACGATGGCCGTGAGCGCGAGATCGTTCCACACCGGCTGGTGCGATTGCTGCAGCTCATGGCGGACCCACACCAGCGGCCAGATCACCCACGACGCCAGCGTTCCGATCAGCACGACGAGCTTGCCGAGCAGCCACAGCAGCATGCCGACCACCGGCACGCTGTCGCCTGCACGGACCAGCGCGTTGCCCGCGGTATCGATGCTCTCCACGAACAGCTGCAGCGTGCTGGTCGTCCAGCTCACGCCGAAGCCCGACAGGCCGCCGCCATACAGCAGGAAGAATGCGACCACCGGCAGCGCGAAAAAGAACAGACCCGCATTCAGGCCCTTGGCCGGCAGACGGGGGATCAGCAGCGGGACCAGCAGCACCACCGCGAGCGCGTAGGTCAGATTGACCCGCCAGCGCTCGGCGTCCGGATAGAAGCCGTACATGAACTGGCCGAACTTCGCCGTGACGTAAGGCCAGCAGGCGCCGACCGCACGGCCGGCGTTCTCCGCGAGACAGGCATCGCGATCATTGCCGACCCAGACCGCATCCACCAGCATGAACTTCAAGGCGGGGATGACGGTGAACCAGATCAGCAGCGCGCTCACCAGCGTGAGCAGGATATTGGTCGGCGAGTTCAGGAGCCGGGTGCGGACGAAACCGACGAAGCCCGTCGTCTTGACCGGCGCCGGCCGCTCCCCGGCCAAGTCCTGACGAATGAAGGTCGAAGCGGTGATATCGGTCATGCGCCCATTCTCGTCATGCGCCAAATCTTCGTGCGACAAATCTTCATGCGCCGAGCGTTCATGCACCAAGCCTCTTGCCGAGCCGCCAGCTGTAGAAGCTCATCATCGCGCTCGTGATCAGCGACAGTGCCAGATAGACGCCCATGGTGATGCCGATGATCTCGATGGCCTGTCCGGTCTGGCTCATGGTCGTGCCGGCGAATACCGAGACGAGGTCGGGATAGCCGATGGCGACCGCGAGCGACGAGTTCTTGGTCAGGTTCAGATACTGGTTGGTCAGCGGCGGCAGGATCACGCGAAGCGCCTGCGGCACGACGATCAGGCGCAGCACGGTGCCGCGGCTCAGCCCCAGCGAGAGCCCCGCTTCCATCTGTCCCTTGTGGACCGAAAGAATGCCGGCGCGCACGACCTCGGCGATGAACGAGGCCGTGTACATGGTGAGCGCCAATGTGAGCGCGACGAGCTCGGGAATGATCCGGGAGCCGCCGGCGAAGTTGAAGCCCTTGAGCGCCGGCACTTCGAACGCGATGGGCGCGCCGAACACGACGATCGCAACGACCGGCAATCCGATCAAGAGCCCCATCACATAGGGCCAGATCCGCATCGCGTGGCCGCGCACGAACAGCTCGCGCCGCGCATAGTAGTGCAGACCAATGGAGCCGACGATCGCGACACCGAGCGCGATCAGGAACGGCATCAGGCCGGGCTCCTCGACCGGGCGCGGAACGATGAAGCCGCGGTTGTTGAGGAAGAAGGTCGAGAACAGCGAGATGCTCTGGCGCGGTCCGGGCAGCGCCGCCAGCACCGCAAGGTACCAGAACAGGATCTGGAACAGCAGCGGCAGGTTGCGGATCAGTTCGACATAGGCGCCGGAGACACGCGACAGCAGCGCGTTCGGCGACAGGCGGCCGAGTGCAACCAGGAAGCCCAGGATGGTCGCCAGCACGATACCGATGACCGAGACCAGCAGCGTGTTCAGGACGCCGACGATCAGCACGCGGCTATAGGTGTCGGACCCGGAATAGCCGATCAGGGTCTGGTTGACGTCGAAACCGGCCGTGTTGTTGAGGAACCCGAAGCCCGACGTGATGCGCTGGGCTGCAAGGTTGCTGCGTGCGTTGGCAACGATCTCATAGCCAACCCACACCAGGACTGCGACGAACAGGATCTGCAGGATGATGCCGTTCCATCCTGCCTTGCCCCCGAGCATGCGCTTCAGACGAAGCCCATATTGCGGAGGCGGTAGCCTCGCTTCGATACTCATTCGCCGCAGCCCCGATATCGTGCAGGTCTTAGCGGATCGGCGGTGCGTATTGCAGGCCGCCCTTGTTCCAGAGCTGGTTCAGACCGCGCGCGATCTGCAGCTTGGAGCCGGCGCCGACGTTGCGGTCATACATCTCGCCGTAATTGCCGACCGCCTTGACGATCCGCGAGAACCAGTCCTTGGTGAGGCCGAGCTGCTCGCCGAGATTGCCGTCGGTGCCGAAGGCGCGCTTGAACTCGGGCTTGTCGGACTTGGCCATCTCGTCGGCGTTCGCCTGGGTGACGCCGAGTTCCTCGGCCGTGATCAGCCCGAACAGCGTCCACTTGACGATATCGAACCACTGGTCGTCGCCGTGGCGGACCATCGGGCCCAGCGGCTCCTTCGAGATCACCTCGGGCAGCACGACGTGATCGGCCGGATTGGAGAGCTTCAGGCGCTCGGCGTACAGGCCCGAGACGTCGGTGGTGAACACGTCGCAGCGGCCGGACTCATAGGCCTTCACGGTCTCGTCGGCGCCGGCGAACGCGATCACCTCGTACTTCATCTTGTTGGCCTTGAAGTAGTCGGCGAGGTTCTGCTCGGTCGTGGTGCCGGTCTGCACGCAGACCGAGGCGCTGTTGAGCTCGAGCGCCGAATTGACCTTGAGGGCCTTCTTCACCATGAAGCCCTGGCCGTCATAGTAGGTCACGCCGGCGAAATTGGCGCCCAGCGAGGTGTCGCGCGACAGGGTCCAGGTGGTGTTGCGCGACAGCACGTCGACTTCACCCGACTGCAGCGCGGTAAAGCGGTCCTTGGCGGAGAGCGGAACGAACTTGACCTTGGTCGGATCGTTGAAGATCGCCGCGGCGATGGCGCGGCAGACGTCGACGTCGAGCCCGGTCCAGTTGCCCTTGTCGTCGGGCGACGAGAAGCCCGGGAGGCCCTGGCTGACGCCGCAGGCGAGCATGCCGCGATCCTTGACGGTCTTGAGCGTTTCGGCCTGAGCGCCGACGCTCGCCAGCATCGGGGCGAGAGCAAGAGTGAGAGCCAGAGTGACGCGTTTCATAAATACAGCCTTTCGCAAGTCGTCCTTGGGGAGCGATGAAATCTCAGCGCGTGGATGGGCCGACCTGAATCCGCGTCTGCAAACGCCGTACCAACAATATGGCGTCCACCATGCACAACGAAGCCGTGCATGCTTGATCGAGCGGAAATCGCGGCAAGCCCCTCAACGTGCAGCGATCGAATTGCGCCGGCATCACAGAACGACTGGCGGTCCGGGTCAAGGGGTTGACGGCCCTCTTCTGCATTCTGTTATTAACCACCGCAGTCCTGCCCGAATTCAGCTATTTTCAGCTATCCCGGCAGACCGAAAAGAGAAAAGACACGCTGATGGCATCATCGAACGACCCCGCTGCGGCGGTGCGACAAAACGTCGAGACTCGGCTGGTGACGGCGGGACGGGACACGAAGGCGCAGCACGGATTCGTGAATCCCCCGGTCGTTCATGGCTCGACCGTTCTGTATCCGACCGCAGAGGACCTGCACGCGCACCGCGGCGAATTCCAATATGGCCGTCACGGCACGCCGACGACGAAGGCGCTGCAGCAGGCGCTGATGGCGCTGGAGGGGCCGCAATGCGCCGGCGTCGGCATCGCGCCGTCGGGCCTGGGAGCCATTTCGACCACCCTGTTGTCGGTGCTCAAGGCCGGCGACCACGTGCTCGTCTGCGACAGCATCTACCGCCCGACCCGCAATTTCTGCAACGGCATGCTGGCGCGGTACGGCGTCGAGACGACCTATTTCGATCCATTGATCGGCTCAGGAATTGAGCAACTGCTCAAACCGAATACACGCGCGGTGGTTGTCGAGGCGCCCGGCTCGCAGTCGTTCGAAATGCCGGACATCCCGGCCATTGCGGCGGTCGCCCACGCCCATGGCGCGCTCGTCATCGACGACAACACCTGGGCCACGCCGCTGTACCACCGCTCGCTCGACCAGGGCGTCGACATCAGCATGCAGGCGGCCACCAAATATATCGGCGGCCATTCCGACATCATGTTCGGCACGATTTCGGCCAATGCGAAGGCCTGGCCTCTGATCTCCGAGGGCATCCGCCTGCTCGGTGTCTGCGCCGGCCCGGACGACGTGTTCCTCGCGTTGCGCGGCGTGCGGACGCTCGGGGTGCGCCTGGCCCAGCATCACCGGTCCGGCCTCGAGATGGCGCGCTGGCTTGCCGCGCGCCCCGAAGTGATCGCGGTGCTGCACCCGGCGCTCGAGAGCCATCCCGGCCACGCGATCTGGAAGCGCGACTTCACCGGCGCCTCCGGCCTGTTCAGCATCGTGCTGCAACCGAAGCCGCAGGCTGCCGTTGATGCCATGCTCGATTCGCTGACCCTGTTCGGCATGGGATACTCCTGGGGCGGCTTCGAGAGCCTGGCGATCCCGTTCGACTGTGCCGGTTACCGCACCGCGACGACCTGGTCCCCCGGCGGTCCAACGCTGCGTCTGCACATCGGCCTCGAGAATACCGACGACCTCAAAGCCGATCTCGATCTCGGCTTTGCCGCGTTCAACGCGGCCTGACCATACCGCCTGCAGGAACCGAGCGCCGCCGGTTCGAGCAACCGTGGCCGACAAATTGGCGTTGATCCCCCACCAATTGGGCGTAGCCTTCGCCTGAACACACGTGGGAATGAACGCGAATCATGGTTCTGCTCGATCTGATGGGCGGCGTAGCGCTGCTGCTGTGGGGCCTGCACATGGTCCACAGCGGCATCCTGCGCGCCTTTGGCCCGGATCTTCGGCTGCTGCTGTCACGTGCGCTACGAAACCGGTTCAGCGCACTCGCCGCCGGACTCGGCCTCACCGCGCTGCTGCAGAGCAGCACGGCGACCGCGCTGATCACCACGTCCTTCGCAGCGGAAGGTCTGGTCGGGCTGGTCCCGGCGCTGGCCATCATGCTCGGCGCCAATATCGGCACCACGCTGATCGTCCAGGTGCTGTCCTTCAACGTGGCGGCGATCGCACCGATCCTGTTCGTAATCGGGCTGGTGGCGTTCCGCAGCGGACCCAGGTCACGAATCAAGGACATCGGCCGGGTGTCGATCGGCCTCGGCCTGATGCTGCTCTCGCTTCACATCCTGATCGACACGCTGGCGCCGGCCGAGGAAGCGCCGGCCATGCGCGTGTTCATGCAGGCCATCACCGCCGACGTGACGCTGTGCATCATCTTCGGTGCGGTCGTGACCTGGATCGTGCATTCGAGCGTCGCCAGCGTGCTGCTGGTCATGTCGCTGGCCTATGCGCATTTCATCACGTCCGATGCGGCCCTGGCGCTGGTGCTCGGCGCCAATCTCGGCAGCGCGGTCAATCCCGTGTTCGAGGGGGCGCGCCGCGACAATCCGGCGAGCTATCGTCTGCCCGTCGGCAATCTCCTCAACCGCATCATCGGCGTGGCGCTGATTGCGCCTTTCCTGCATCCGCTGGCCGCACAACTGCAGCTCTGGCAGCCGGATCTGTCGAAGCTGACCGCACAGTTCCACATGGCCTTCAACCTCGGGACGGCGGTGGTCTTCATCGGCCTGCTCGGCGGCATGGAGAAGCTGCTCGTCAGACTGTTTCCGGACCGTCCGGCGGAAATCGATCCGGCCAAGCCGCGCTATCTGGACGAGACCGCGCTGGAAACCCCGTCGCTGGCGCTCGCCGATGCGGCGCGCGAGGCGTTGCGCATGGGCGACCTGGTCGAGACCATGTTGCGCAACGTGATGACCGCGATGATGACCAATGATCGCGGCCTCGTCGATCAGGTCTCTCGCACGGACAACATCGTCGATCGGCTCGACGAGGCGATCAAGCTCTACATCACCAAGCTGACCCGCGGCAGCCTGGACGAGCGCGAGGGTAAGCGCGCGATGGAGATCATCTCCTTCGCGATCAACCTCGAGCACATCGGCGACATCATCGACAAGAACCTCAGCGAGCTCGCGACGAAGAAGATCAAGCGCCGATTCCAGTTCTCGATCGAAGGCGCCGATGAGTTGCAGGCGTTCCACCGCCAGATCATGGAATCGCTGCGCATCGCGTTCGGCATCTTCATGTCGGGCGATGCCCAGCAGGCGCATCAATTGCTCGACCAGAAGGCCGAGCTCCGCAATGCCGAACTCGCCGCCACCGAGCGGCATCTCGAGCGCCTGCGCGAGGGCCGCTCGGAAACGCTGGAGACCACCTCATTGCATCTCGACGTGCTGCGCGATCTCCGGCGCATCCACTCGCACATCTGCTCGGTCGCCTATCCGGTGCTGGATGCGGCCGGCGAAGTGGCGACGCGCCGGAGTGAAGTGGCGGACAGCGTGACGCCAGTCAGCGCCCTGCCCGCATCGCGGGCTCAGCCGCTGCCGCGCTGAACTCTTGGCGGGCTATGAGTTATTCGTTCCGTCATGGCCGGGCTTGTCCCGGCCATCCACGTCGTCCGGCATGCTGAGCACGACGTGGATGCCCGGGACAGGCCCGGGCATGACGGAGTCACTCATCGGCAGGATCGTTCGCCGGATAGCTCTGGACTTCCACGTGCGATCGCCCTGCCTGCGCCCGGGGCACAGCGGCAAGCCGGCGCAGCCCCGCTCAATTGCTCAGCGTCTGCGATTCCCGCTGGCGGTTCTTGAAGATCAGCATCACGTTGCGGACGTAGATGATGTTCGACAGCAGCTGGCCGAAGATGATCACCGGCTCGCGCTTCACGAGGCCGTAGATCAGCGTCATCAGCCCGCCGCCGATCGAGAAGAACCAGAACGCGAGCGGCACGACGCTCTTGCCCGCGCGCTCGCTCGCGATCCACTGCACCAGGAAGCGCGCCGCAAAGGCGAGCTGCGCGGCGAGGCCGAACACCAGCCAGAAATCAAACTTGGCGATGAAGATGTCGTAGAGATAGTTGCTGAAAGCCTGCCCGAATTGAATCAGCATCATGTCACCTCGATCGCGACCGGCGTCGGCTTCTTGCGGCGGATCAGCCACCACACGCCGGCGAGATCCATGATCCCGATCCACAGCCGGTCGAAGAATCCGTAGTTCGATACGCCCGAATGCCGGGGACGATCGATCACGTCGATATAGGCGATGTCATAGCCCTCGCGCCGCACCAAAGCCGGCAGAAAGCGGTGCAGACCATCGAAATACGGCATCATCAGGAACACGTCGCGGCGAACCGCCTTGAGGCCGCAGCCGGTGTCCCGGGTGCCGTCCTTGAGCACCGCGTTGCGAATCTTGTTGGCGATCCGCGACTGCAGCTTCTTGAAGCCGGTGTCCTTGCGGCCGACGCGCTGGCCGGCGACGAGACCGACGCGCGCGCCGCCCTTTTCCAGGGCCGCGATCAGCTCGGGAAGAAAGGCCGGATTGTTCTGTCCGTCGCCATCGAGCGTCGCAACCATGCCGCCATGTGCGGCGCGGATGCCGCTGCGGACGGCGGCCGATTGCCCCGACGACTTCTCATGGCGCAAGACGCGCAGATTCGGCCGGCGCGCCATCTCCTCGGCGAGCCGCTGCGCGGTGTCGTCGGTGGAGCCGTCATTGACGTAGATGATCTCGTACGGCCACAGGCCGTCGAGCGCAGCCGCGATCTCGGTGATCAGAGGCGTGATGTTGCCGGCCTCGTTGCGCACGGGAACGACGATGGAGACGGCAACGGGGGGTTCGGTCGACAAAATGAGACTCGTGATGGCTTGATCGGGCCGGTTCCTGCCCCGGGCGCTGCGGCGGAGGCTTATTATGGGGCTTGGAGCCGGCTATCAACCCCCTTAGCGCGGTACGATTTGGCCGTCCTTGGCCAAGCGAAAACCGAGCCGCCGGGCTGCGAACCAGTAGCGGACCAGCATGGCACAGGCGAGGCCCACCACGGCGCCAGCCACGACGTCACTCGGATGGTGGGCCAGCAGAACGAGCCGGCTGAAGGCGATCACGACGGCATAGATGAACATCGCAATCCGCAGCCGCGGCCAGACGGCGGCGATGGCGAAGGCCAGCGCAAACGCCGTCACCGCATGCGCCGACGGCATGCTGAAATAGGCCGGAGTGCCGTTGAACGGATCGAAGTTGAAGGCATTTGCCTTGCCGCCGACGAACGGGCGGCCGCGTCCGATGATGTATTTCAGCGCCTGTGCGGCCAGCAGCGATGTCAGCACGGCAAAGAAGACATACTGCACATGGGTCGCGAAGTTGAGCAGGCGGCTGCGTGTGGCTTCGGGCCACAACGGCGCGATCAGGATGGTCAAGACCACACCGGCCGCCAGCAGACTCAGCACGTAGTCATCCTGGCCGAACTCGGTGATGATCCGCACCGGCCACAGGCTCGGGGTGCCGCGCGGCGGCATCAATCCGATCTCATAGGCGTCGAAGGCAACCATCAGCACCAGGATCGTGCCAAGGCCGATGGCGCCGAGCAGGAGGAGCTCGCGCCACAGGCGCTGCCGGCTCGCCGCATCCGGTGCCGTCTGCGGACGCCGCACCAGCCGGCCGAGCAGGAATTTCCCGACCAGTGCGAGCTGGGCGAAATAGCCTGACGAGGTCGGCGGATTGTCGGGGGCGAGCATCTATTCGGTGCCTTCCGAACGGTAGATCGCGATCGACACCGGACGGCCCTGCGAGATGTTGTAGCCGTCGATACGCTTGGCCACGTTGTAGCGCAACCCGATGGCTTCGGCGCGCTGCACGAAGGCGCGTTCGGTGCGCTGCTCGATCAGGGCAAAACGGCAGGTGCCCTGGCTCAGGAAGTCGGCGGCGCCGGAGCCGTCCGTCAGCTGCGTCGACGTTCCCGTCATGAACACGAGGCTCGGTTCGTGGAAGCCTGCAGCGGCCGCCTTGGGCCCGACGCAGACGACGTTGCGCAGCGCGCGCGCAATCTCGGCGCTGGGGAACAGCGGCGTCAGTGCCGGCAGCACCGCGCCGTAGACCACGAATGCCAGGAACATCGCCGCCACGCCGGCATTCAGCAGGGAGCGCTCGGCACGGCCGTCGTCATAGAGCCACCATGCGAACAGGCCGAAGATCAGCGACGCAGCCACGAACGGCCATGCCAGGAACACCGGCTGATGCGTCACGATGATGGCACCGATCACCGCGACCACCGAGGTGATGGCCGGAATTGCAAACCACCAGGCCGCGCCGCGCCGCAGCCAGGAGCGTGACAGCACGCGCCGCTCCAGCGCGCCCGCGGTGAGGATGGCGATCGCCGGATACAGCGGCAGCACGTAATGCGGCAGCTTGGTGAGCACGGCCTCGAATACGATCCACGACGGCAGCAGCCAGGCCAGCAGGAACTGCGCGCCCGGCTCGCGCCGCGCCCGCCACACCGCGGGCGCAGCCATCGCGGCCAGCGGCGCGCCGGGCCAGAAGGTGATGAACAAGAGGAGCAGATAAAGCCCGGGCGGCGCGCCATGCGACTCCTGTGCACCGATCTTGCTCAGCATGTCGCCGCCGACGGAGTCCGCAAAGAAGGTGTCGCCAGCGCGCAGGAAGATCAGCACGAACCAGGGCAGCACCAGCACGAGCATCCACATCAGCCCCCAGACCGGCCGTAGACGCCACAGCCACGCCGCGCCGCGATCCATGATCGCGAGCGCAACGATCGTGAGGCCAGCGAACATCAGGATCAGTGGGCCCTTGATCAGGATGCCGCCGGCCAGAGCCGTCCAGAAGATCGCCGGCGGGCCCCACGGCGGATGCTCCGGATCCTCGCCGCGCTGCCATGACAGATAGACTCGCGCCAGCGCCCCCATCGCGGCCACGACGGTGAACAGCAGCATGGCGTCGGTCTTGGCGAGCCGCGCCTCGACGCCGAGCAGCACCGAGCAGCACATCAGGAGCGCCGCGAACACGGCGCCGCGCCGCGTGACGAAGGCGAGCGCTGTCCAGTACGTCAACAGCACCGCGCCGATGGCGCCGATCAGCGAGGGAATGCGATAGACCCAGATGCGCAGCTGCGCACGCGGCAGCCCGATCGCGGACGCGGTCTCAACGGCAGCCGATTGCAACCAGTAGATGCCGACCGGCTTCTTGTAGCGCACGTCGTCCTGGAAGCGGATGTCGACGTAGTCGCCGCTCTCGACCATCTGCTTGGTCGCCTGCGCGAAGCGCGCCTCGTCGCGATCGATCGGCGGGATCGTGAAGAAGCCGGGCAGAAACAGCAGCAGGCCGCAGACGAGCAGGAACGCGACCGCCCTGGGGTGGCTCACGGTGACGGCATCGATCATCCGCACCAGCCGATTGCCTGGGTTCACCAGGTTCTTCGGCTCGCGCGGCTCTCCAAAACGGGGGCGGGCATAGGTCTCGACCATGGGGTTCCGAATACGCTGAAACCACCATGCCGACAACCGCTTAGCGAACGGTCACTGGATTCTGACCACAACTGTGTCCGCCGCGCCCGTGGCGTCGATGACGGTGAGGCGGGCAAAGCCCGGCCCAGGCGGGTCGATCAGGCGCTGGCGCCGGCTGTCGATCTCGCCGACCGGCAGGCCGTTCACCAGCATCGTCAGCGGCAGCACGCCGCCCGAGACCTTCACGGGCATCACGGACGCTTCGGGCCCTGCGGAACGGTCGACGTCAATGCGCGAGCCGTTCAGCGGGAACTGGATGTGCGGCGCCTGCTCCGCGCCCGTGCGCACGAGTTCACCGACCGGCCGGAACCGGCGCAGCGGCAGCGGCAACTTTGAATTGCTGGCGACCAGCGCGGCCTTGGGCGGCTTCGGCAGCGCCGCCGGCAGCTTGCCCGAGCGTGCGAACGCGTCGAACAGGATCGGCGCCGCCGCCACGCGGCCGATCAGGCCGGGTACTGGCGCGCCATCGGGACGGCCGACCCAGACGCCGATCGTGACGCGGCCGTCGAAGCCGACCGACCAGGCATCGCGATAGCCGTAGCTGGTGCCGGTCTTGAACGCGATGCGGTTGCGCGCGGCATTCTCCGGCGGCGGCGTTCCCAGCAGAACGTTGCCGACCTGCCAGGCGGCTGCCGGATCCATCAGCCGCATCGGCTCGCGCGCGTCGTCCTTGTCGTCGGCGGTCATGATCTCGCGCAGCGGCCGGGTGGTGCCGAGCCGCGGGAAACCCGCATAGAGCTGGGCGAGGTCCTGCAGGGTCACGCCGACGCCGCCGAGGCCCATGGCCAGACCCGGGGCCTCGTCCTTCGGCAGCACCAGATTGCCGCCGGCCTGTTTCAGCCGCGACGACAGCCGGCTGGCGCCGACGCGGTCGAGCAGCACGATCGCCGGTACGTTCAGCGACAGTTGCAGCGCCTTGCGCACCGGCACCGTGCCCTGGAACGTCATGTCGAAATTCTCCGGCGCATAGGAGCCGAAGCGCACCGGGCGGTCCTCGATCAGGCTCTCCGGATGTACAAAGCCGTCCTCGAAGGCGAGGCCGTAGATGAACGGCTTCAAGGTCGAGCCCGGCGAGCGCACCGCGCGGGTCATGTCGACCTGCCCTGCCCGCTTCTCGTCGAAATAATCCGCCGAGCCGACATGCGCGAGCACGTCGCCGCTGTCATTGTCGATGACGATCATGCCGACCGAGACGCTCGGTCCCAATGCGATGGCGCGGTCGCGCGCCAGCGGCTCCAGCACCTTCTGCAACGAGGCATCCAGCGTCAGCCGGATGACCGGCTGGTCCTTGATGGCGGCCGACGCTTGGTCCGCGGCGTGCGGCGCCAGGATCGGCATGGGTTTGCGGAACGCCGGCACCGGCTGCGCCTTGGCCTGCGCGGCCTCCTCCGCGGAGATCACGTTCTCAGAGACCATGCGGTCGAGCACGCGGTCGCGGCCGCGGCGCGCGGCTTCCGGATGACGGTCGAGCCGGCGCGTCTCCGGCGACTGCGGCAGCGCGACCAGCAGCGCAGCTTCCGCCAGCGACAGCCGCTTCGGCTCCTTGCCGAAATAGGCGATCGAGGCTGCGCGGATGCCTTCGAGATTGCCGCCGTAAGGCGCGAGCGTGAGATAGAGATCGAGGATCTCGTCCTTGCTCAGCTTCCGCTCGAGCTCGAGCGCGCGCACGACCTGCCTGAGCTTGGCATGCAGCGAGCGCTGCCGCCTGGGCTCAAGCAGCCGCGCCAGCTGCATCGTGATGGTCGAACCGCCCGAGACGATGTGGCCATGCGATCCGAGCTGGATCGCGGCGCGCGCCAGCGCGCGCGGATCGACGCCATGATGATCGAAGAAGCGCTGGTCCTCATAGGCGAACAGCAGCTTCAGATAGGTCGGGCCGACATCCTTCTTGGCGCTGACCGGCAGCCGCCACCGCCCATCCGCCATCGCATAGGCGCGCAGCAGCTTGCCGTGACGATCGACGACCGTGGTGGAGACGGCTTTTGCCTCGCGCAGCGGCAGCGGGCCTAGGGAGATGGTGTAGACGGTGAGGGCCGTCGTTATGACCAGGATCAGCAGGAGCGCAAGTGCCACTAGACGTTTTGCGACGCGCCCTCTCCTCTCGTCATGCCCGGGCTTGACCCGGGCATCCACGCCGTCCTCGCGCGCGGCCGTGGATGGCCGGGTCAAGCCCGGCCATGACGACGGAGAGTGGAGCTCCGTCGTGCGTCCATCACCGCTGGTTCCACCCTCGCTCATTTCGCCGCGCGGACCTCCACCGAGCCCGTCCCGGTGCGACCATAGCGCGAGGGGTTGTACATGTCCTCGACATAGGCCTGCGGCAGCACGTATTTGCCGGGCGACACCGCACGGACGATGTAGGCGACCGTGAACACCGACTTCGAATCCGCGGCGCGGTCGAGCGCGGCGGTGAAGCGGTCGTCGCGGAACTCGGTATTCACCGGCTCCTGACCGTCCTCGATCCAGTCCAGCGTGCCGCTGTCACCCGACGACACCAGGCGCGGATTGTCGATCTCGAGCCCGGCCGGCAGATAGTCGGAGACCATGATGTGCCCATATTCCGGCTTGGCCTCGGTGACCTTGAGCACCACCGCGAAGCGGTCGTTCTGCTTCGCGATCTTGATGTCCGCCGGCTTGCCGTCGAGCGTGTAGTAGCTGCGCTCGATCTTGAAGCCGTTCGACGCCGCCGGCTCCGGCGTCAGCGGCGAGCCGGACACCGAGACCACCGCCTGCACCGGCGCCTCGCCGGTGTTGGTGATCTTCAGCGGCTGGCCCGACAGCTCGGCCGCCTTGTAGCTGCGGTACAGCGCCTGCTTCACCGCCTGGCCGTTGACGTCGAGCACCAGCGTCTCCTTGGCCAGTGCGCGCGCCGCCAGCACCATCCACGCATTCTCCTGCGTCGAGGTGTAGGGCGTCAGCCCGCGCGCCGCTTCGACGCGGGCCACAGCCTGCGTGAGCGTCGCGCGCGGCGCGTTGCCCTCGCCCGCGAGCGACACCAGCGCCGCGGCATCGCGCAGGTCCGAACCGTAGTCGGTGCGGCCGAACACCAGCACCGGCTTCGGCGCGAGGCTGTCGGCCGCGGCGCCGTAGACCCGCTCGGCACGGGCGCGGTCGCCGACCAGCGCGAGCGCCGCGGCAAGCTGCGCCTTGGCGATCGGCGTTGCGAGATTGCCGAGCTTGGTGTCGGCGAGATAGCGCAGATCGCCGATCGGCGCCGCGCCGTTGCGCGCCAGCACGTAGAGACCGTAGGCGAGATCGCGGCCGCCGGTCTTCTCCGGCTCCTCGGCATTGACCACCGAATTCCTGACGCGGTCGAGCGCGCTCTTGAACAGCACGTCCGGCACCGCAAAGCCCTTCTCGCGGGCGCGGGTCAGGAAGTCCGTCACATAGGCATCGAGCCAGGGATCGTCACCGCCGGCCGACCATAGGCCGAACGAGCCGTTGGATCCCTGACGGGCCAGGAGGCGATCGATGGAGTCGCGGATGCGCTGGTCGACCTCGGTGTCCATGGCAAGATGCGCGCCGGCCGCGAGTTCGTTGACATAAAGCAGCGGCATCGCGCGGCTGGTGATCTGCTCCGAGCAGCCGTGCGGATAGCGATCGAGCGCCTTCAGGATCGTCGCCGCGTCGAGCGCGGTCGACAGCCCCGCCGACAGCGACACCGTGCCGGTGCCCGCCACGAGATCACTGAACATGTCAGAGGTCAGCGTCAGGCTCTCGCCCTTGGCCAAGGTGCGGATCGATCGCCGCGCCAGCACCTGCGTCGCCGGCTTGACGTCGAGCTGATAGTGCCGCGCCAGCGACAGCCCATTCGGTCCCTTGATGTCGACATCGAGCTGCGCCTTGCCGGTGCCGCTGGCTTCCAGCGGCAGCGTCGACGACGAGCGCTGCTTAGCGGCGAGCTTCAACGTGACATTGGCATTGCCGGAGACCTTGACCGGCCCGCTCGCCTTGACGGCCACGACATAGTCGCCGGGCGCGCCCTCGACATTGTCGACGTCGAACGACAGCGTGCCACGGTCGCCGGAGAGCAGGAAGCGCGGCAGGGTCGCGGTCAGCACCACGGGATCGCGCACGGTGACGTCGACATTGGCGCGGCCGACCTTGGTCGCGCTCCACGCCACCGCCATCACGCGCGCCGTGCCGGCGAACTCCGGAATGTCGAAGCTCACCTCCGCCGTCCCATCAGACCCGACCGTGACGATGCCCGAATACAGCGCCAGCGGCTTCTGCGTCGGCGGCGAGCCCTGCAGCTCGGCACCGCCACTGTCACCGCCGGAGCGGATCTGGCCGCGCGAGCCCTGCATGCCGTCGATCAGCTGGCCATAGAGGTCGCGGATCTCGGCCGAGAGCTGGCGCTGGCCGAGATAATAGTCGTCCGGGGCCGGCGGCTTGTAGTTGGTGAGATTGA
Organism: Bradyrhizobium sp. SZCCHNS2022; assembly: GCF_032377575.1. Classification (NCBI taxonomy): domain Bacteria; kingdom Pseudomonadati; phylum Pseudomonadota; class Alphaproteobacteria; order Hyphomicrobiales; family Nitrobacteraceae; genus Bradyrhizobium; species Bradyrhizobium sp. SZCCHNS2022. The sequence continues at coordinate 2,136,436 of NZ_JAUHHZ010000001.1, forward strand.
GGATGCCGACATCGACCGCCGCGATCACGATCTTGGCGTCCTCGCCAGGATTGAGCCCGCCGATCTTGACCGGGATCTTCAGCGCCGAGCCCGGCCGCACCAGCGCCGGCGGGCTCAAGGCGACGTTGAGCGTGCGCGCTGACTTGTCGATGCCGAACCAGGCGAGCCCGAGCGCGCGCCCCGGCATGCGCTGCGCGGCCGCATCGAGCGGACGGCGGAGCGTCGTCACGACATAGGCGCCCGTGCCCCAGTCCTTGCCGACCGCGAGCTTGACCTGGTTGGTGCCTTCCTTGACCTCGGTGGTCTGCGTCGTCAGCAGCCGGTCGCCGAGCACGTTGACCGTCAGCTTGCCGGCGGTGCGCGCATTCACCGTGACGACCATCGTGTCGCCCGACTGATATTGCGGCTTGTCGAGCGAGGTCTCCAAGAGATCCGGCGTATCGGCGCTACCCTCGGTGTACCAGCCGACGTCGAACTGCAGCGAGGTCACCGGACCATCGGCATCGGCCGACTTGACGTCGAGCCGGTAGCGCCCGGCCTCCGGCTGGAAGCTCAACCGCGCCGGCTTGTTCGCCGCGATCGTGACGTCGCCATTGCCGACGCGCTTGGTCGACTTCACCGGCTCATAGGCCCAATAGGAATTCTGCCGATACCATTGATAACGCGACTCGATCTTGAGCAGCTCATAGCGCAGGCCATTGCGCGCCAGCGTCTTGCCCTCCGGCGAGACGAACACGACGTCGAACTCGGCCTTGTCGCCCTCGCCGACGCTCCTGCCCGAGAAGGACGGCTTGATGCCGATCTGCGCCGCCTTCGGCGCCACCGGCAAGGTCAGCTTGCGCTCGACGGCGCGTCCGCCGGTCTCGGCCATGCGGACGTAGATCTGCGCCTCCTGCGGCCGGCTGGAGGACGGCGGCTTCGGCAGGCTGACCGGGAAGGTCGCCGCGCCCTTGTCGTCGGTCTCGGGCATGCCCTCGATCGGCGTGCGCTCGTTGGAGGCGCTCTCCTCGTCGGCGACGCCGAACTGATAGCCCGGAAAACCCGGCCGCTCGGCGGCGGTGGTGACCAGCAGGTCGCCCTCGAGCTGGAGGCCCGATGCCGGCGCGCCATAGAGGAAATGGCCGTCGACCTTCACCTCCACCGGAGCATCAGCCTTCACCTGCTTGTCCTTGGACGACAAATCGAATTCCAGCCGCTCGGGAACGTAATCCTCGACCATGAAGGTGGTCTCGCCGACCGCCGTTCCCTTGGGATCGGTGAAGGCGCGCACGCGATAGGTCCCGGTCGGCACCGCCGAGTTCAGCGCCACGCTGAGCGAGCGCCCGCCAGCGCCCTGGTCGGGCAGCACGGCGCGGCGGAACTCGACTCCGTCGGGACGCTCGACGACGAGGGTCAGCGGCGTGCCGGTCATGGCGTTGCCCTTGCCGTCGCGCAGCAGGGCTGTCAGGTAGACGGTCTCGCTGGAGCGATAGACGCCGCGCTCGGAATAGACGAAGGCATCCGGCCCGGCCGGCGCCTCGCGCCCGGCGACGCCGCGATCCGACAGGTCGAACGCCGTCGTCTTCAGGCTCAGGAAGGCGTAGTCGGCCTTCTCGCCGGACACCGTCAGCATCGCCGGCGACAGCCCGCCCTCGCCCTTCGCCAGCCCCGTCTCGAACAGCACGTGGCCGGCCTCGTCGGTCTTACGCGTCGCCAGGATCTCGTTGTTGCGCGCCACCAGCCGCACCTCGGCACGCGCGACCGGATCGGTCGACGCCAGCGAGTTCACGAACACGTGGATGCCGTCATTGCCGGAGAACGCGGCGATGCCGAGATCGGAGACGATGAACCATTGCGTGGCGAGCTGGCCGCTGTCCTCGTCGCTGTTGCCGCTGGCCGGGCCCTTCGGCGCCGCCGTCATCACATAGACGCCGGGCTGCATGTCGCTGATCGCCTGGTCGACCGGGAACGCGGTGGTGACGTCCTGGTTCAAGGTCATCGCGGTCGAGAGCTCGCCGCTCCACACCTTCATGCCGCGCTGGTCGCCGAGCTCGCTGAGCTGGTAGCTCGACAGCGGCCGCTGGAAATCGCTGTCGATGACCGTGTTGATCAGGTTGCGGTCGCCGATCCGGAACACGCTGACGTTCACCGCCGGCGTGTTGACGCTGACCAGCGGAATGCCCTTCTGCCCGGTGCGCGGCAGCACATAGGCCTTGCCGGTGAAGCGCACGAACGGCTTGCGGTCGCGGACATAGATGTTGAACTCGGCCGATTTCGGCAGGCTCTCCTTGACGCCAGAGGGCAGGCCGGCACGCAGATTGATGTTGTAGCGCTCGCCGTGCTTGAGTCCCTCGACGCAGAGCTGCTTTTCCTCCGAGGTCAGCGCCGGCTTGTCATTGCCGGCCTGCGCCACGAAGGGCGAGAAGTCGGTGCGCTTGGCGAGATCCTCGGAGAACTGGAAGCAGGCGCGCGGGCTCGCCGAGTCCGAATCCACGGTGTAGTCGAGCAGCTTGAAGCCGTGCTCGTCGCGCATCCGCTCATACTGTCCACGGACATCCGCGACCTCGCGCAGCTCGAGCGACATGCGCAGCGTATCCAGCGCCGGCCGCCACAGCTTGCGCTCGGCCATGGTCTTGCCGAGCACCGCGAGCGCATCCGCCTCCTCGCCGGCATTGCCGGCGCGCTGATAGGCGATGTAGGCCGCCGTCGAGGCCCGCTCCAGCAGGAAGGTCTGCTCGGACGTGTTGATCGGCTTGATCTGGTTGAGCACGGTGCGCGCCAGCCGCAGCCAGTTGCCGGAATCATCCGGCGCCGCGGTCGCGATCTGGCCGAGGATCTGCAAGCCCGTCCGCAGGTCGTTCCGCCGCAGCGCCGCGTCGGCATCGGTCCGCAAGGTCGCCAGCGGCTTGTTGACCGCCCCCGCCTCGCTCTTGATCTGCGCCTCCAGCTTGATGGCGGCGTCCGCCAGATCGTCGCGCTTGAACGCCTTGTCGGCCGCGTCGGCCGAACCGGCGGCAAGGACGAGGCCGAGCGCCATGACGGCGCAGAGGACGGCGGCGCGAACCAGACCGATCATGGGACAGCTCCTTGCAAGGATCTTTGGACGGATCTTTGGGCGGCTCTTCGGCACGAGCGGAAGGCCGTGCGTGTTTGGCCGATTCGTGGCGAGAATGGACGCGAAATGGTGACGGACTGATGGCAGCGGTTGCAGCGCCAGACTAGCGCCCCGCCGTGGGGGGCGGCCATCGGCGGGCGGTCCGGCCGGAAAAATCTGTTCATCAACGGCAATTCACAGGACATGGCATACCGGCAAGGCCCGCGGCGGCCGTCAACCGGCGCCACGACACGGAAACGAGGGCGAGCGCCCTCCTCCGCCTCCGCTTGGTCGCGCCGCGCCCCGTTCCGGTTCGGCCGGACTTGGCGAAACCAAAGATTTTTCATATGACCCGTGCTATGAATGCCGTGCCGGCCGGGCCTCCCAGCCCGCAAGCGTTCATCCCGTGACGTCCTCGCCCGACGCTCACGCCGTGACGACGGTCCCATAGCTCAACTGGATAGAGTAGCGGATTTCTACTCCGCGGGTTGCAGGTTCGAGTCCTGCTGGGATCGCCACGCGGGCATCAGGCCGATGACGTCATGCAAGGACGTCCCTCAATCAGACATCGGGTCGCCGATTTCCGTCTGTACGTACGGCGAGCCCTCGCTGGCGGCACCACCATTTCGGTCGAGTGCCGGCCTGAGCCGCAAGAGCCTTGAAATTCAGAAGCCCGGCGGAATTGTCCGGCCGGGCTCGTCCACTCGCGGTCTCGCTGCGCGCCGCTCGCTCAGGTGTCCGGCGCCAGCTGAAACACGCCCGCCTCCTCCACGCGCTTCACGCCGGGGACGGCCCGCAACGTCGACAGCTGGGACGGATCGATCGAACCGGTCACGATCGCCAGCCGGGGCAGGACGCGATCGACCGTGACCCCTGCGTGGCTGAGCTTGCCGAGCAGAACGGCGTCGTCACCGGACACCGGCTCGCCCATCAGGATCGTCACATTCAGTTTCATCGCGTTTCGCCTCCTCAAGGGAGAAAACATCGAGATCACAAGCCCTTGGAGCATGGCCGAAGGATGACGGAGCGAAGCATGCCACATCTCTATTTCGTCCTTCTTACGGGGCGCTCCAACGCGCCAACATCGTCAACGTTCCGTGAATGGCGACTGAACCAAGCCCGCGCCGACGTCTCCTCTCGCCCCATGCAGCGACTTTGCATTCGAGGTCAAAGCCGTCCATAGCGCACGACCGCGCAGGCTAGCGTCCATTTCCGCCCAAAGACAAGCAACGCCCGCAACATGCGGCGCCGCCATGCTCGTCCCGCGAAGCCGCCTGTACTGACGCGGCATCGGCACGGCGGAGAAAACGCCTGCGCCCGGCGCAGCAATGTCGACACCGCCGATGGCCGCTGCACTCGCTCCTGGCGCGCTACCATTCGAGAAATTGGCAACACGGAGCCTGCTGTCGACAGCTCCCACTGCCATGATCGATGGAGAGTTTGCAGGATAATCGACCGGCGCGATGTGACCGACGTCACGACTGCTGGAGTTACCAGCAGCCGCTATCAGCAGCACACCAACATCGAGCGCGGCACTTGCCACGTCATCGTAAATCGAGTGTGGCAACGTGCCCGATGCGACACCTCGTCCGAATGACATGGATATCACGTCGCAACCATCCTCCAGTGCCTTCTCGATGCCGGCAAGAACGTCGCCATCGGTACCGAAGCCCTTGTCATTCAGCACTTTGTAGATGTGCAGATCAGTTCCGGGCGCAACGCCGTAGCGCATGCGCCCCGTCGTCGCATGCGGTCCGGCAGCAGTCCCAGCGCAATGCGTGCCGTGCCCCTGAAAGTCATCACCCGCGCAGCCAAAGGCGCTCCACATCTTCACCGGACGTCCCGCGAAGTCCGGATGCGTCTTGTCAAATCCCGAATCCAGTATGCCGAGCTTCACGCCGGCGCCCGAGAACGAACATCGCGACGCACCGATGGCGTCCACACCCCAGGTCACTTCAGCAGTGTCCTCATGGATCGAGTCGCCTGCTTCGTCGTATGAAAACACGAAGAATTCCGGCATCACACGCCTGATCCCCGGCATGTCCTCAAGCTCTGCCGAACGGCTGCTGACGTCATCCGTACCTTTGAGGACGGCAACGCCGAGCCGGTCGAGAACGACGGCATCGGCGATCTGGACGAGATCCGTAAGGTTCAAGGCCGTCGATCGATACTCGCTGGTCGCGGCGATATGGCTGTTGCCGCCAAGACTCTGCTGAAGCAACGTTTTCCTGACATGGGGACTAACATCCTTCTCGAACTTCACCAGCCAGTTTCCGGTCGCAACCACTGGGGCGGCTGCGCTGTGAAACCTGTACGTATTATGCGAAGGATCGTCGGAGCGACCTTCCCCGGGTCCACCTGGCGCCGGCAACGACATAAGAAAAGCCTCTTCTAAAATTCAGAAAACAATCTGGATCGAGTCCCCAGCATTTGCTGCAACTATTACTACTTGCGGTAGTTTCCGAAAAGGAAAAGATAGGACAGCATCGCAGCCATACACAGCTCCGATTGTCGAGGTAGCCGGGTGCGTTCGCGTGCTTGCCCTCCAGTGTCAAACCCAGCGGACGACTACACGGTGAAAATGTCCCTCGCAAAAATCGGACAGCATCGCCCCGTGCTCGATGTCGCGTTTGGCAGCGATGCATTCACCACCCCACTGTCGTTGGGCCAAATCCCGGGGTCATGACCACCGGCCGACGAGCCCACAAACCCGTGCGCAGCCAACATCCAACCGGGACATTCCATCGCCGTCTCCAGCAACGCCAGCCGTCGTCACCGTAACGCCATGCTGCCGCCGCGGCCGGCCTTCATGTCTGAATGTTGCGGGAACGGCGGGGAAGGCCTAGGCATGCGGCCCAAGAATCATTGGCGGGACCGACTCGTGGTCGGAGGGTTGATTGGCAACGCATGAAGCACTTCGGTTCCTGGTGAGGGTCTTGCGATCCAGGTATCGCGACCACCGGACCGAGCTGGCCGAGCTGCGGCGAAACATCAGGCCCGGCGACATCGTCTGCGACATCGGCGCCAACAAGGGCAGCTTTCTTTATTGGCTCGCGCAATGGTCCGCGCCGGGGCGTGTCATCGCCTTCGAGCCGCAGCCGGAGCTCGCCGCCGGATTGTCCCGGCTCTGCCGCAGGTTTTCGCTCGACAACGTCGTCGTCGAACCACGGGCCGTTTATTCGTCGTCGAGCAGGAAGACGCTGTTCGTGCCCGAGGGGCATCAGCCCGGCGCTTCGCTGCTGGAGCCTGCCGAGACCTCGACGGCGATCGAGGTGCAAACGACGTCGCTGGACGATTACCTTCCAGAAACCGGCAACGTCTCCGCGCTCAAGATCGACGTCGAGGGCGCCGAGCTCGACGTGCTGCGCGGCGCCGAGCGCACCTTGCGCCGTTGTCGGCCGCTGATCGTTGTCGAGTGCGATCGCCGTCTCGCCACGCTGGACCGGGTGAAGGACACCTTCTCGCTGCTGCGCGGCCTCGGCTATGCCGGGGAGTTTCTCAGCAAGGGCCGGCTGCTGCCCTTGTCTGCGTTCGATCCGGAGATTCACCAGCGCGCTGACGGTGAATGGTTCTGGAAGCGAAAGGACTATTGCAACAACTTCATCTTCAGGAACGCGGAGGCGCGGGCGCCATAGCGGGATGGCGCGAAACCGACCCGCGGCCGAACGAAACCGTTTCCCCTGCCCCACGACAACGTCCGGAAACAGAAGGCCGGCATCCTCCTCCCACGTGATCAACCGGTGGGGCGACCGATGTCCGCAGTGCTGAATTTCATCTTCGAATCCTACTGCCTGAGCTGCCGGGCGATGTTCCCGGAGCTGGATGCCGATCGTCCGGCCGTTACGGACTGAGAGTCGCGGCCTCGGATCGCCGGGACATCACCTGCGCACGCGCCACACCGCGATCTTGGCGGACGGGCCGACATCCACCGGCTCGAGAAATCCGGGCGTCTCGCCTCGAAACAGCATTGCCTCCAGGCCGTTGGGAGCGCGCCCCATCACCAGCCGGTTCGGCGCGGTCCGGCAGGTGACGACGTAGTCGACCTGCCGGTCCAACAGGATCTGATGCGCCAGCAGACCTGGCGCGAGCATCAGCTGGAAGAACGCGAGATTGCCGTCATTGTTGCGATGATACGGGGCGGCAAAGACCTCGTGGTCGGTCTCGACGAGAATGGCGGGGCCGATATCGGTCGGCGCCATCACGCGTCCCTTGGGAAGTCGCCGCATCGGCGTGGCATCCGAAACGCTCCGGCACATCGTCGCCGGGTCGTCGAACACCAACGGCTCCCACTTGAAGACAGCGGCAATCAGCGGCTTGGCCGTGCCGGACAGCGTCGCAAACATCGCCGGCGAGACGACGAAGGCCAACAGCACCAGATTGCCTCCGATCGCGAGCGATGGCCAGAGCACCGCGACCCCTGCCGCGAACACCGGCGCAGCGACCATCGCAGCCCCGGCCGCCCCGCGCATCTCCCACAGGCTCACTCCGAGCAGCGAGGCGAGCGTCAGGATCACGATCACCCAGCGGAACCGATCCGACGGATCGGAGCGCAGCAACGCCGCAACGGCGACCCCCAGCGCAATCACGGGACAGGCATAGAAGCCGAGCGCCTCTTCCGGACCGAGCCGGAGCATCTTCGGCAGCGAGATCGTCTCCTGCACGTTGTCGAGCCATAACGAGACGACCAGCGGATCGAGCTGCGCGTACGGAAACATCAGGGACTTTCCGAACAGCAGATAGGATGCCGCCAGCAGAGCGGCCGCAACTCCCATTGCAGCGACGAGGCGCAGCGGCGGGCTCGAGCGAAGACGATCGAGCCCGACCATGAGGATCAAGCCGGCGCCGCCGCCGACCGTCAACAGCAGCAGCGGCCCGCCGAGCGCGTCCATGACCGGCGCCGCGAGCGTGGACATCGGGAGCAGAAGCAGCGCGAAGCCCAGGGATGACGCGGCGAGTGCGCCGGCGAACGCCGAGACCTGCCGCGCGACCGGCGCGCCCCGCCATATGAAGAGACCCGCCACGGCAACGCTGACCGTCGCGATCGCCGGCAGCATCTCAACGCCGACGGCCAGCGATGCCGACGCCGCAACGCCGGCACATGCGGCCTTGAACGCGCTGCGCTCGATCTGCAGCGCGAACAACATCATGGCCAGCACCAGGACGATCTGCGCGTTGTGATGATCGATGCTGCCCGGCCGAAAATGCGCCAGGGCCGGCATTGCCAGCATTGCCAGCACGAGGGCTCCCAGCATCGCCGTCGGCGCGCCGCCGCTCATCTGCCGGGCGATTGCAGCAACCAGCGCGAGCGCGACCGCAAACAGCAACAGCGGCCATAGGGTCAGCGTCACCAGTTCGGCCTGGTGCGTTCCCAGCAGAGGTTTCAGCAGCAGGATCGAGAGGGCCAGCGGCAGATCGATCAGCCGCGACCAGTGCATCAGGAGGCCGGGCGGATCCAGCCGATATTGGTGGAGGTCGGACCAGGCCTGGCCATTGATCAGATCGCGAACCTCGACCAGTCGCATGGCGTCGTCGGTCGACATGGCATCCAGCACGCCGGTCTTGATCCAGAGCACCTTGATCGCGAACGCGGCCGCAAGTCCGAGCACTGCGACCACGAGGCCGGCGCTCCACCTTCGCCGCTCCTTTGGAACAAGGCTCGAAGCTGAAACGAGATCTGACATGCGGAGCCCATCAATCTGCGAGGCGATGACGACCGACGTGCCCCTCGTTGGCGGCACCTGTGGCGATGGTCCGCGCAAGGTTCGTGGCGATCAGGTCGCGCTCGACGGCCATCGGGCCGGACCCCGGCCAAGCCGTCCTCGCTCGCGTCAGCGCGCCATCCACCCCACGCAACGTTCAATCCCATGACTACGGCTCATTGCCTAAGGTAGCGTGAACGGTAGCCGGTCCGGCATCGGGCTCCCGCGGCCATCGGGGGGCCAATCGCCCTCTCTGCCGCACCGGAACGTCCGAAAAGCCCCCTGCAGACCGCGGTGAACGCCGCGCGGCCAGCCTGCGCGGGACCCGCCGGACCATCCGGACATGGTGTTAAGCTTTCCGCTTCAGCTTAACGGCGGCTTCCGTTTGACGCCTGCGGCTGCATCCGCCACGTCGTCACTGGTGGAGCTTTTGACATGTTCGAACTGGCCATTTTCAGCGCATTTTGTTTGATTGCCGCCGTTGCCCTCGTCACGATCTACCAGCGGCGGCAGGACGTCCTTTATGGACCTTATATCGAGGACGTCTCCTGGCCTCCGGCTCGACCTGACGACAGCATCGGGGCATCGTCCTGAGCCAGGTGATCTCCAGGTGATCTGATGATGAGGACCGGACCTGTGAGCAGGCTCGACACCGTCATGCCCAAGCGCCCGCACTGGGCTGGCATCACAGGCCGACGCGGCCTCCGGAATCGCTGAGCAACGCGTCCAGCCGGTCCGGACTGATGCTCTGGCCGCCGGGCGTCTCGATGCTGACGCAGGCGGCGCCCAGGCGCAGATAGGTGTTGGCCGTGAGCAGCGCATCCTGCGCGCTGCGGCACCTGATGGTGGCGATCGCGCTGACACTCTCGGCCCGGACGGTGAAGGAGGCAGCAGCCATGAAGGAGAAGCCCGTTTGCCAGCGGCGGCTGAAAGGAAGCCGGAGCTTATGCAACGGGACCCGACGGCCTCATTGAGCTGGATCAAACCGCGCGGGCGATGGTGGCCGCGCCGTCCTCAGCCTCGGCCGAGCGACAGGCTGATCCGGGTCACCAGGCCGTCCCAATCGCGCTCCCAGGCCCGGGGATAGTTGATGAGAACGCAGTGCACGTAACGGCCGACGAAGTTGCAGCGGTTGTACCAGACGTAATCGCCCTTGTAGCTCGACACGGCGAAGAAGCGTGCGGTGATGCGCTTGTACTGGATGTTCGGTGGAGGGTTCTTCCTGGCGAGGAACCGCGCTGGCGAATCCCCGGTGACGTTCGCCATCGACTGCACCGTGAGATTGGCGCGGCCGTCGGCGGTCTGGAAGCGTTGGCCGTAGCCATCGGGTCGACCGGCCATGTCGCTGAAGACCGAGACGGGAATGTCGACCGAGGTGCCGGTCTCCGGGATGCGATAGGTGCTCCAGCGTACCGGCTCGGCCTGTGCGCCGGCGCTCCAGCAGACGGCGCATGCGAGCGCGGAAAGAGCCTTGATGATCGATGTCATGTCTGTCGTTCCGAACAGCCTGGGAAAGCCGCGACGTTAGCTCAGCTTCGCGGCCCTGCGAAGGCACCGCTACAGTCTCGCCGGACGAACGCACGGCAACGCCCAAGGTTCATGGCGCGCCCCGAACATCCAGCGGACTCGCCGCTCGGCGCGGCCAAACGCGGTGTCCGGCACGAAGGGCTCGCTCGCGCGAAACCACCCGGCCCTGCCCGTCGGCCAAATCGCCCTCCATCGCGCGCGCCATGCCCCGCCGATTTCAATGCAACGCGGACCATTGATGCCTGCGCGCGGAACGTCATTTCACGAGTGCGCTCAAGGTGATTTGGGCTGTCCAGTCGTCCGCGGAAAAATATCGTTGTTTCCTTTTTTCGGAATTCGTGTTGACTGTCTTCGTCCCGCCTCGCAGCAGAGGGGCGCATCGCGATCGTCACGAGCGTTGGGTGCGGGATACGATGGGCGCAGCGGACTGCAGCATGCTGGTCATGCGGACGAACAGTTCATTGCGCACGGTCAAGTCGCGCGGTCCTGATATCCCGACGCTGATATCAAGGTCGTGAGCTCGACGAGGGCTCCGACCGATGGTGGCCAGAAGCCGGCGCACCAGGGAGAACGCGAAGCAGCCGTTAAAGCCATTGTGCAGGGGAGGCCGGGAATGTCCGGCTGCGCCTGTGGTTCCTGCCCCGTGCAATCTTTCAGCACGGGGGCCGCGGGTGTCAGTGGATGCCCGGCCTTCCCTGCGCCCTCCTCCTCGAACGAGGGCAAAGCGACTGCCATGACTCGGGCATAAGGTGCCGCGAGAGCGCCAGCGCTCGGCCGGCGCAACCTCCCCGCCATGCCGACGCCTCACCTGGGCTCAACGCGCGACGCGCGTGGGATACGACCTCGATGATTATGCGGCTGTTGTTGGATGAGCACATCCACAGAGAGAATTCCGAAGCGGCCTTCCGTCGACGTCATTCACATGATACCAGTCATGCCACAGATGCTGGCGACCTCGTGGCGACAACGCCACAGGGGTTAATGCCTCGCCACATATTGGCCGAGCGCGCGACATGCCGGCCCTATACTTCGAGTTGCTTTTGCAACCCGCGCGACGGACGGGCTCACTGGCCGTTCGCAACGATCCGGCCGGGCAGGCCAGGATCGCTCAGAATGCTTTTCCGACAAGAATTAAGCTTACCAACGTGCGCGGCTGCGCCTCGGCAACCTGGCAACTTCATTCAGCAGCCGAGACGTGCAACAATACTATGCGCAACTAATATCAACCTGAGATTTAATTTACTGAACATTTACTTTCCTCAACTTTGCCCCAAAAACTGCACGATGCTGGGTTCCTCTTTCACAATTAGAACTCTTCTGGAGCCCTACAAAAACACCGCCCCAGAACGGGTTCTAACAAGCCTCGAATATTCTTTCATCACTCACTCTCCGTCTTCGTTTCGCGTACAGAGGTCCCACCATGACGACACTGACCAAGGCTCTCCCGACCCATCTCGAAGAGACGCGCATCGACTCCGAGAAGCTGCGGACGATTCTGATGCTTTGCGGCGCAACGGCGTTCGGCTTCATTCTTCACGCCACCTACGGCCTCGATCTCAGCTACGCCTTCTTCTGATTGGATCAGCCTTCCGGCCGCGGCTGGCGGGCTTTTCGTTCCGGACGCGATCGTCGTCCGTCCCGGCTCGCGGGGTTCTGGAATCAGCCCCGCGCGTCGTTTTGTCGAAGCGCGACGCGTGTCACGCGAGAATGTTGGCAGAGGCCCGCCACCCCAGGCTGATCGCAATTTTGCACAGGCTGGACGCGCCGCTCCCACAATTCCGCCTTGACCACGGGACACGCTGAGGGTGTCGAGACTTGCGGTTGCTTGAGGACGAGTAGCGTCATGCGTTCGCCAGTATATGATCTGTATCAGATGAAGCAGGACCGATTGCCGAAGGGAGCCCGTTCGGCTTGGCTGAGAACGCGGCCGAACGAGCCGCCGGCCTCGGCGGATGATTGGGTGTTCGTCGGCAAGGAACGCCACCCGAGCCGGTGGACCATTGCCGAGATGAACGAGAAGGGCACCTGCTATCGTGAGATTCCGATCTGGCTGTCGAGCCGGCGGAGCATGATGGCCGGATCAGCCGCCGACGGCAGCGTGCAGACGCCCGCGGCCTGAGCGCGGAGCGCAGTCGGGACGCGGGGTTCTCAGGCGAGCCGGACCCCGTAATAGTCGTCGACCTTGCGGCCGGTCGCGAGATCACCCCAGTCCCACTCGCGCTCGTCGGAATATCGCGGCGCTCCTCGGAGCTGATCCTCGGTGACTCCCGTGACGTAGCCGCCGAGCCGCGTGTCGTATTTCAGCGACTGCCACGGCAGCGGATAGTGGTCGTTGCCGAGACCGAGAAAGCCGCCGAACGCGAGCACGACATAGGACACGCGACCGCTCAACTTGTCGATCATCACGCGCTCGATGGCGCCGATCTTGTTGTCGTCGGCGCCATAGACGGACGTCCCCTCGACCTTGTCGCTTCCGATCAGATTGCCATATTCACGCTGCTCGAGCATCGATGTATCGACCATGGATGTCATTTCGGCCTCCACTCCTTGCAAAGAAAAAACGTCAGCCCGCGCCGGATGGGTCAGCGGGGTCCCGACGCCTTGCGGTCCTTGTCATCAGGACGCCCCGTCGCCTCACGGCTCGGCGCGTCGGGCGACGTCGTCTGATGTGCGAGTTGCGCCCGATCCTTGTCGGCAGGCTGCTCCTCGCCACGACCTGTTTTGATGATGCCTTGGCTCGTCCGATCCATCGCAGACCTCCTTCATTTTCCTGTCAATGCAGCACGTCCAGCGGAACGCGGCAGATCTCGTCGCCCTCCTCATTGGTGACCAGAACTGCGTAGTTCTGATTGCGCAGCTCGGGATGATCCGAAACCAGCTGTCGCGCGATCACGTCGGCCGAGTCCATTGCCTCGACGTCGCCGGGCAACTCGACGTAACGATCACCAGCGATCGATTCGCTGTTCGTCAAATCAAAGTGATAGAACGGCATGATCCCATCCGAGCCTTGCATCGCGACGCTCCAACCGCGCGACGATCCGCAATCGAGATTTCCCTGACACGACGCGTGCTGGCGGCATTCGTTCCCTGCTGAGCCAATACGTCTCAGTCACCATCAGGGCGCAGGATCGATTGCGACGGCGTGCATTTTCAACCTCGTGAACGAACGTTCACAGCGGTCGCCGGTTGGTGATCACCATCATGAGGAGAACCCGAATGGCGGACGAACGCAGACATTCGATGTCGCGCCGTCAAATGGTCGGAGGCACTGCGACACTCGCAGCCGCCTCATTGACATCAGCACCGGAGGTGACTCCGGAATGGGCCGCGCGGCGGCGATCGCCTATGCGCGCGAGGGCGCCGATGTCGCCATCAACTACTATCCGACCGAAGAGCCAGATGCGCAGAAGGTGGTTGCGCTCATCAGGGCCGAAGGACGACGGGCGGTCGCCATTCCCGGCGATCTGCGCGATGAATGCTTCTGTCAGCAGCTGGTCGCACAAGCCCTCGAGGCGCTCGGCGGTCTCGACATCATCGTCAACAACGCGGCGCGTCAGCAGACCCGCCAATCGATCCTCGACGTGTCATCCGAGGATTTCGACGCGACGATGAAGACCAACATCTACGCCCCGTTCTGGATCATCATGGCGGCCTTGCCCCACCTCAAGCCAGGCTCAGCGATCATCGGCACCTCGTCCGAACAGGCCTATGATCCGTTTCCAGATCTCTACGACTATGCGCAGACCAAGGCCGCGACCATGAACTACGTGAAATCGCTCGCCAAGCAGCTTGGCCCCAAGGGCATTCGGGTCAATGCCGTTGCACCGGGCCCGATCTGGACGCCCCTGCAAGTCTCGGGCGGGGCGACGACGGAGAAGCTGGAGAAGTTCGGCGGGCAGACGCCGCTTGGTCGGCCAGGGCAGCCCGCGGAGCTGGGATCGATCCATGTTCAGCTGGCAGCAGCAGACGCGAGCTACGCCAATGGCAGGTCTACGGATCATCCGGAGGGGCGGGACAGCCGTGAGTCTGTCCCCTCACCTCAGATGTGGGTCACGGGTTGCGGAAGCGAATAGGCTTCCGTATGGACCTGGCGGATTGTGGTCAGCGCCGCGGCCGCGGAGGCTACGCTGAAGGCAGTGAGCAGTGCGATGAGAACGATACGGGGGGCCATCGTGAAGTCCTCCATTCCCGATCCGATCTTCCAAGTCTATTCGTGGAGCGGCTCGCCCCTCCGCGGCAATACCGGAGCGACCTCGCCGTCGAGCCATTCCTGTTCGTTCGCCAATGCGTGCCAGCCCTGGGCCATGCGCGTATAGCGACGAAATGCCGGATCACTCTCGGCTCGCTCGGCGAGGTTAAGGCAGTTGTCCGCGTTTTCTCTGAAGAGATCTGACTGTTTCATTTGAACTACCTGGGAGCCCCGCCGATCTGACGCAACCGCGTTACGTGATATTAATGTTGAGCGGAACTTGCAGGCGCCGCGGTCATTGTCGGAGAATGCGTTACTCTGTCGTCCTCACCGCCACCGTAGTTCTTGCGTGCCTGTCGCCTTGTGCAGCCCAGCCAGAGACGGCTTCGCATGGCTCCTCGGCCGCTGCAGCTCCCACAGCCTCGCAGCTGATTGCAAAATTGAACGAGTTCAACGCATTTCAGAAGAACGCGTATGACCGTACTGCGTCGCTCGACCGATCGGATCTCGCGAGTGCCGCCTCGGTGCGGGCGGAAGCTGCGGCACGACGTGCCCGTGCGCTTGCCGCGCTCGAGATCAGCACCGGAGTGAGCGCTTACCCGGCGTCAAAGCAGTCGCTCGGAAGGGAAACCATGTTGGCCGACGTGAGTCCCACGGATGGGACGGATTTCGTCCGCCAGTTCTATGCAGCAGAAATTGCGGAGTACGAGACCACGATCGCGGTTCTGCAAAGCTATCTCGCCGCGCCTGACAATCAGGAGGTCAGGCGCTTCGCGATGGTGGAACTCACAGATCTGCAGATCGAGCTAAACGACATCAAGAGCGCACTCGCGGAAAAATAGCCAACCCGCGCTCAGCGCGGCTTTGGTTCTGCTGGGCGGGCGGCCTAACGCTGCCATTGCTCTCCGGCATCTTCTCCCGGCCCTGATCTCCATTGTCGTCGCGGCCGCCCGAGGACGACGACTTGCTCCCGCTGGGATTGTCTCTGGCAGCCTCGGAGGTTGGCGCAGACCGCGGATTTTCGGAGCTTGCGGCGGGGTCGCCAGTCACGGAACCAGGTCCGCTCGGCCCTCCCGATTGGCCGAGCGCCAGGGCGACGGCAAGACTCAACGAAATCGTGTTCTCATCAGCTTCTCCTTGCCTACACCAAGCCATTGCGCTCCCCCGGTTCCAACAGATCTGGCGCAGCGTCCCACGGACTGAAATTTATTTGGAACGATTGGCGATGGAGCGTGTTGAGCCGCTTGTGCCATCTCCGACGGGTTCCAATTGTTGCGAGAAATGGCATCTGGCTTGATTTGAGATGTTGCCGCGGCTTGTATGCCGCCCGCAAATGAGACTCGGATTCTTGCCGGCACGCATGCTGCCTCGGGGGAACTTGATGAGCGATCTCGATCCTGCTGATAGTCCGTTGCCGGGCCGGCAAGGCTTCAGTCGTCAGGGAAATGGCGCGGAGGGACCAGATGCGAGCCAGGATCTGCTTCGCGCTCTCCAGGCGATGCGTTCAGGCGACTTCTCCGTCCGCATGAGCGGTGACTATCTCGGCATCGACGGCAAGATTGCCGATACGTTCAACGACATCATTGCCGCCAATGAGCGCATGGCGCAGCAGCTCGAACGTGTCGGCCAGGTCGTCGGCCGCGAGGGCAAGACCCGGCAGCGCGTGAGGTTCGGCATCGCCAGCGGCTCCTGGGCCGATATGGAGAGTTCGATCAACACGCTGATCGACGATCTGCTATGGCCGACCCGCGAGGTCACGCGCGCCGTCGCTGCGGTGGCGCAGGGCGATCTGCTCCAGACCGTAAAGCTGGACGTCGACGGCCGGCCGCTGGGAGGCGAGTTCCTGCAATCGGCCACCATCGTCAACACGATGATCAAGCAGCTCAGCGTCTTTACTTCGGAGGTGACGCGCGTCGCCCGCGAGGTCGGTACCGAGGGCAAGCTCGGCGGCCAGGCCCAGGTTCCGGAAGTCACCGGCGTGTGGAAGGATCTGACCGAGAGCGTCAACTCGATGGCCAACAATCTGACCGGCCAGGTCCGCAACATCGCCGAGGTGACCATCGCGGTCGCCAATGGCGACCTGTCCAAGAAGATCACGGTCGACGTGCGCGGTGAGATTCTGCAGCTGAAGGAGGCCATCAACACGATGGTCGATCAGTTGCGCTCGTTCGCCTCCGAAGTGACGCGCGTGGCCCGTGAGGTCGGCACCGACGGCAAGCTCGGCGGCCAGGCGATCGTGCCGGGTGTGGCCGGCACCTGGAAGGACCTCACCGACTCCGTCAACGCCATGTGCGGCAACCTGACCGCGCAGGTCCGCAACATCGCCAACGTGACCACGGCGGTGGCGCGCGGCGATCTCTCGCGCAAGATCACCGTCGACGTGCGCGGCGAAATCCTGGAGCTGAAGGACACCATCAATACGATGGTCGATCAGCTCAATGCCTTCGCCTCGGAAGTGACGCGCGTTGCGCGCGAGGTCGGCACCGAAGGCAAGCTCGGCGGTCAGGCGCAGGTGCCAGGCGTCGCCGGCACCTGGAAGGACCTGACCGACAACGTCAACTTCATGGCCTCCAACCTCACCGCCCAGGTCCGCAACATCGCCGACGTCGCGACGGCGATCGCGAGCGGCGACCTGTCGAAGAAGATCACGGTCAACGTCTCCGGCGAGATCCTTCAGCTGAAGGAGACGCTGAACACCATGGTCGACCAGCTCAATGCCTTCGCCGGCGAGGTGACGCGCGTCGCGCGCGAGGTCGGCACCGACGGACGGCTGGGCGGCCAGGCCAATGTGCTCGGCGTCGCCGGCACCTGGAAGGACCTGACCGAGAGCGTCAACTCGATGGCGTCGAACCTGACGGCACAGGTGCGTAACATAGCCGAGGTGACGACGGCGGTGGCGAATGGTGACCTGTCGAAGAAGATCACGGTCGATGTTCGTGGCGAGATCCTCGAGCTGAAGGACACCATCAACACGATGGTCGACCAGCTCAACGCCTTTGCTGGCGAGGTGACGCGCGTCGCGCGCGAGGTCGGCACCGAAGGCAAGCTCGGCGGCCAGGCCATGGTGCGCGGCGTCGCCGGCACTTGGAAGGATCTCACCGACAGCGTCAACTCGATGGCCTCCAACCTGACGGGACAAGTCCGCAACATCGCGGAGGTCGCGACCGCCGTCGCCAAGGGCGACCTCTCCAAGAAGATCACGGTCAACGTCTCCGGCGAGATCCTTCAGTTGAAGGAAACGCTGAACACGATGGTCGATCAGCTCAATGCCTTCGCAGGAGAGGTGACGCGCGTCGCGCGCGAGGTCGGCACCGACGGCAAGCTCGGCGGCCAAGCCGAGGTTCCCGGCGTGGCCGGAACCTGGAAGGACCTCACCGACAGCGTCAACTCGATGGCCGGCAATCTCACCGCCCAGGTCCGCAACATCGCCGAAGTGGCTACGGCCATCGCCGGCGGCGACCTGTCGCGCAAGATCACGGTGGACGTTCGCGGCGAGATCCTCAGCCTGAAGGAAACGCTGAACACGATGGTCGATCAGCTCAACCGCTTCGCGGGCGAGGTGACGCGCGTCGCACGCGAGGTCGGCACCGAAGGCCGGCTGGGCGGTCAGGCCAACGTGCCCGGCGTCGCCGGAACCTGGAAGGACCTGACCGACAGCGTCAACTCGATGGCCGGCAATCTCACCGCCCAGGTCCGCAACATCGCCGAGGTGACCACGGCGGTGGCCCGCGGCGACCTCTCGCGCAAGATCACCGTCGACGTGAAGGGCGAGATCCTCGAGCTGAAGAACACCATCAACACGATGGTCGACCAGCTCAACGCCTTCGCCTCCGAGGTCACGCGCGTCGCACGCGAGGTCGGCACCGAAGGCAAGCTCGGCGGCCAGGCCGAGGTGCCCGAAGTCGCCGGCACCTGGAAGGATCTGACCGACAGCGTCAACTTCATGGCGTCGAACCTGACGGCGCAGGTGCGCAACATCGCCGAGGTCGCGACGGCGATTGCCGGCGGCGACCTGTCGAAGAAGATCACCGTCGACGTGCGCGGCGAGATCCTGCTGCTCAAGGACACCCTCAACACGATGGTCGAGCAGCTGCGTTCGTTTGCGGCCGAAGTGACGCGCGTCGCGCGCGAGGTCGGCACCGAAGGCCGGCTTGGCGGACAGGCCGTGGTGCCGGGCGTCGGCGGCACCTGGAAGGACCTGACCGATAACGTCAACCTGCTCGCGGCCAATCTGACGACGCAGGTCCGCAACATCGCCGAGGTGACCACGGCGGTGGCGCGCGGCGATCTCTCGCGCAAGATCACGGTGGACGTGAAGGGAGAGATCCTGGAGCTGAAGAACACGATCAACACCATGGTCGACCAGCTCAACGCCTTCGCCGGCGAGGTCACGCGCGTCGCGCGCGAAGTGGGTACCGAAGGCAAGCTGGGTGGTCAGGCCCAGGTGCCGGGCGTCGCCGGCACCTGGAAGGACCTCACCGATACCGTGAACTTCATGGCCGCCAACCTCACCGAGCAGGTGCGCGGCATCGTGAAGGTGGTCACCGCGGTGGCCAACGGAGATCTCAAGCAGAACCTGACGGTGAAATCGAAGGGCGAGGTTGCTGCGCTCGCCGACACCATCAACAACATGACGGAGACGCTGGCCACCTTCGCCGATCAGGTCACCAGCGTCGCCCGCGAGGTCGGCGTCGAGGGCCGCCTGGGCGGCCAGGCGAACGTGCCCGGCGCCGCCGGCACCTGGAAGGACCTGACCGGCAACGTCAACCTGCTGGCGGCCAACCTGACCTCACAGGTCCGCGCCATCGCCGAGGTCGCGACCGCCGTGACCAAGGGCGACCTGACCCGTTCGATCCAGGTCGATGCGCGCGGCGAGGTCGCCGAGCTCAAAGACAACATCAATACGATGATTACAAATCTGAGGCTCACAACCGACCTCAACACCGAACAGGACTGGCTCAAGACGAACCTCGCCAAGTTCACCAACATGCTGCAGGGCCAGCGCGACCTGACCACCGTCGGCCGCCTGCTGCTGACCGAGCTGACGCCGCTGGTGAACGCCCACCGTGGCGTGATCTATCAGGTCGAAACCGAGTCGACACCGCAGCTGCGCCTGCTCGCCTCCTATGCCGACGACGGCGTCTATCCGCACCGGCAGCACGTCCAGTTCGGCGAAGGCCTGATTGGACAGTGCGTCTTCGACAAGCGCCAACGGCTGGTCTCGGAGATTCCGTCCGACGTCATTCCCGTGGGCTCCGCCCTGCTCCGGGCCGTCCCGAAGAACCTGGTCGTGCTGCCGGTGTTGTTCGAAAACCAGGTCAAGGCCGTGATAGAACTGGCCTCGCTCAGTCCGTTCACGACCTCGCAGATGACGTTCCTCGAACAGCTGACCGACTCCATCGGCATCGTGCTCAACTCGATCGAGGCCACGATGCAGACCGAGGGGCTGTTGAAGCAGTCGCAACAGCTCGCCGCCGAGCTGCAGGCACAGCAGCGCGAGCTGCAGCAGACCAATGAGCAGCTCGAGCAGAAGGCGCAGCAGCTCGCCGAGCGCAACGTCGAGGTGGAGCGCAAGAACCAGGAAATCGAACAGGCCCGCCGCGCGCTCGAGGAGAAGGCGACCGAGCTCGCCTTGACCTCCAAGTACAAGTCCGAGTTCCTGGCCAACATGTCGCACGAGCTGCGCACGCCGCTCAACAGCATCCTGATCCTCGGCCAGCAGCTCACCGAAAATCCCGACGGCAACCTCACCCTCAAGCAGGTCGAGTTTGCCCGCACCATCCATGGTGCCGGCACGGACCTGCTGAATCTCATCAGCGATATTCTCGATCTCTCCAAGATCGAGTCCGGAACCGTGACCGTCGATGCCGAGGAGATTCTTACTGCGAATCTGCTGGAATCCGTCGGACGTCCGTTCCGGCACGAGGCCGAAAACCGCCTCCTCTCCTTCAACATCGATGTCGATCCGACGCTGGCGCGCAGCATCGTCACGGACTCCAAGCGCCTGCAGCAGGTGCTGAAGAACCTGCTCTCGAATGCCTTCAAATTCACCGCCGAAGGCGGCGTCCGCTTGAAAGTGTTCGCAGCGCTGGGGGGCTGGAGCACCGAACACCCGGTGCTCAACAATGCGCCAGCCGTGATCGCCTTCGAAGTGTCGGACACCGGCATCGGCATTCCTCAGGACAAGCAGAAGCTGATCTTCGAGGCGTTCCAGCAGGCCGACGCGGGCACGAGCCGCAAATATGGCGGCACCGGACTCGGACTCGCGATCAGCCGGGAGCTCGCCAACCTTCTGGGCGGCGAGATCCATCTCAAGAGCGCGCCGAGCAAGGGCAGCACCTTCACGCTGTATCTGCCCCTGAAATATTCGGGGCCCGCGACGGCCCCGCGCGTCAGCCCCGCCGCGCCCGTTCCCTATCTCCAGACCCCTGCCCTGCAGGCTCCGGTGCCCGAGCGCGCCATCGAGCAGTTGGCGGATGATCGGCTGCACCTCGAGCCGGGAGACACAATCCTGCTGGTCGTCGAAGACGATCCGCACTATGCCCGCGTCCTGATCGATCTCGCGCGCGACAAGGGCTTCAAGGTTCTGGTCGCCGGCCGCGGCGCGGAAGCGCTGGATCTGGCCAAGCAATATCAGCCGGCCGCGATCTCGCTCGACGTGTTCCTTCCGGACATGCTCGGATGGACCGTTCTCAGCCAGCTCAAGCACAATCCGTTGACGCGGCACATCCCGGTGCAGATCATCACGCTCGACGAGGACCGTCAGCACGCTCTGGCGCGCGGCGCCTTCTCCTTCGTGAACAAGCCCACCACGACGGAAGGCGTCAGCGCGGCGCTGTCTCAGATCAAGGAATACGCCAAGCCGCGGCGCAAGCGATTGCTGATCGTGGAGGACAATGCCGCAGAGCAGATGAGCATTCGCCAACTGCTCGATCACGACGACATCGAGATCGTCGCGGCGGAGACTGGCGCAGCCGCGCTCGATGAGCTCCGCAACGCGCCTTGCGACTGCGTCGTGCTGGACCTTCGTCTCCCCGACATGAGTGGCTTCGACGTGCTCGACCAGCTGCGCTCCGACGATACGCTCTCCGGCGTTCCCGTCGTCGTGTTCACCGGACGCGAATTGTCGGCCGAGGAGGACGCCGAGCTGCACACGATGGCCCGCAGCATCGTCGTGAAGGGCGTGGAGTCCCCCGAGCGGCTGCTCGACGAGACCTCGCTGTTCCTCCATCGTGTGATCACGGAACTGCCGGTCCAGAAGCAACGCATGCTGGAGAAGCTGAACAGCTCCGACGATGATCTGATCGGGAAGACGGTGCTGCTGGTCGACGATGACGCACGCAACATCTTCGCCTTGTCGAGCGTGCTGGAACGCCGCGGCATGCGCGTGCTCACCGCAACCACCGGCCGGGAGGCGATCGAGCTCGTCCAACGAAGTCCCGAGATCGCGATCGTTCTGATGGACATCATGATGCCCCAGATGGACGGTTACCAGACCATCGGGGTCATCAGGCAGACTCCAGCCTTCGCCCGGCTGCCGATCATCGCGTTGACCGCGAAAGCCATGAAGGGAGATCGCGAAAAGTGCCTCGAAGCAGGCGCGTCCGATTACCTGGCGAAACCCGTCAACACCGAGCAGCTGCTTCTTGCGATCCGCATGTGGCTGCACCGCTGAACGGTTGATCATGATGGAACATGAGAAGGTCAATATTCTTCTGGTTGACGATCAGCCGGCGAAGCTGCTCGCCTACGAAGTCATCCTGAAGGAGCTCGGCGAGCATCTGGTGGTGGCCACTTCCGGCCGGGAAGCGCTCGAGATCCTGCTGAAGAACGAGATCGCGGTGATCCTCGTCGACGTCTGCATGCCTGAGCTCGACGGCTTCGAGCTGGCGCAGATGATCCGCGAGCATCCGCGGTTTCAGAAGATCGCCATCATCTTCATCTCGGCGATTCAGGTCAGCGACTTCGATCGGTTGCGCGGCTACGAGATGGGGGCCGTCGACTACGTGCCGGTCCCCGTGGTCCCGGAGGTGCTGCGCGCGAAGATCAAGGTGTTCGCCGAGCTCTATCGCAAGACACGCGAGCTGGAGCACTTGAATCGCGAGCTGGAAAACCGTGTTCGCGCGCGCACGGCCGAGCTTGAGAGATCCACGGCTCAGCTGATCGAAAGCGAGCAGCGCCGCAGCATGGCCATCGCCGCCGGCAGGATGGGCTCCTGGGACTGGGATGGGGTGAATGGCGACTGGATGTGGGACGAGGGGCAATATCGCATCTTCGGAGTGACACCGCAGGGCTTCGAGCTCAACAGCGTGAACATCATGGGCCTGCTGCATCCTGAGGATGCGGCCCGCGCTAGCCAGGTGATCGCGGAGTTTGGGCTCGGCACGACGTCCTACGAGACGGAGTTCCGCATAATCCGACCGGATGGCGAGGAGCGCTGGTGCGTCGGAACGGCGGCCGCGACCACGGACAGGACCGGTCGGGTGATCCGCGTCAGCGGCGTCACCATCGACATCACCGAACGCAAGCGCGCGGAGGAGCGCCAGAACCTGTTGACCCGCGAGGTCGATCACCGTGCCAAGAACGCGCTGACCTTGGCCCAGTCGATCGTTCGATTGACCAAGGCCGACAGCGTCGGGACGTATGTCAGCGCCGTCGAGGGCCGCATCAGCGCGCTCGCACGCGTTCACACCATCCTCTCTCTGTCGAGCTGGCAGGGCGCAGAGATGAGCCGGCTCGTGGCCGAGGAGCTCGCGCCCTATGCGACCGGCGGACAAGTGGAGTTCGGCGGCGCCGAACTGCAGCTTCAGCCCGCGACGGCGCAGACGCTGGCGTTGGCGTTGCACGAATTGGTGACGAACTCCGCCAAGTACGGCGCTCTGTCGGTCCGGTCGGGGCAACTGTCGGTGAAGTGGACGATCGAGCATGATCGCCTTGATCTGGTCTGGATCGAGACCGGCGGGCCCCTGGTCCACGTCCCGACCTCCCGCGGCTTCGGCACCCGCAGCCTGATGGCCAGCGTCGAGAGCCAGCTGGGCGGACGCGCGTTGTTCGACTGGCGTCCCGAAGGGCTGGTCTGCCGTCTGCTCGTTCCGCTTCGCCCGGGAGTGACCCCGCCGGAAGCAACCAACGCTTTCGCGGTGCCCGTCGCCGATGGTGTACGACAGCGCGCCACCGGCTGACGGCGGCGGCGCGGCTCAGCCGGATGCGTCTCTGGTGATCCGCACCGGCACCGATTTGGCGGCGGGTACCTTGCTGCCCTCGGCATAGTGCCAGAGCGGGATCAATCCGTTGCATTCCGGATAGTAGGCCGCGACGCTGCATCTCGGAATGTCGAACGCAACGCTCTGCAAGCCTCCGAGCGAGCGCTCGATCCCGTCATGGGCAACCGTCGACAGACGGACAAGATCGCCCTGCATGATGCCAAGATCGGCCATGTCGCTTGCATTCATGAAGATGACTTGACGGCCGCCCGTGACGCCACGGAAGCGGTCATCCTCGTTGTAGATCGTCGTGTTGAATTGGCCGTCCGCGCGCAGTGTCATCAACTGGAACACGCCGTTGCCCTCCTCGGGCGGATTCAAGGCCGCCTTCGGGACCGTGAAGTTCGCCTTGCCGGTCGACGTCTTCCATTTACGCTCGCGGGCGCCGAGCGGCCGCGGAAACCCACCGGGCTGAAACAGTCGCTTGTTGAAATCCTTGAACTGATCGGGATAGGTGCGCTCGATCGCGTCCCTGACCAGCGCGTAGTTGCCAACCCATGCGTCCCAGTCGACGTGCGGATTCGG
Organism: Bradyrhizobium sp. SZCCHNS2022; assembly: GCF_032377575.1. Classification (NCBI taxonomy): domain Bacteria; kingdom Pseudomonadati; phylum Pseudomonadota; class Alphaproteobacteria; order Hyphomicrobiales; family Nitrobacteraceae; genus Bradyrhizobium; species Bradyrhizobium sp. SZCCHNS2022. The sequence continues at coordinate 2,160,712 of NZ_JAUHHZ010000001.1, forward strand.
CGCCAGGGTTGCCTTTGCAAGACTGGCAACGATGGCCGGCTCCGATAGCAATCCATCCGCGACGGGCTGGCGCTGTCCCCGCGAGCCATGAATGCAGGTGGTGGAGTCCTCCATCGACACCGCCTGCTCTCCGCCGGCCTGCCGATCGATCTCGATCCGACCCAGGCACGGCAGCAGGTAGGTGACCGCACCGGGAACGAGATGGCTTCGATTGAGCTTGGTCGCGATCTGCACCGAGAGCCGTAATCCTGACCAGGCGGGCTCCATGAGGGACCGCTCCGGCACCGCGCGCAGGAAGTTGCCGCCGAGACTGACGAACCCCTTCACGTCGCCCTTGATGATCGCCTCGCAGGCATCGACCGTGCTGAGTCCGTCCCAGCGCGGCGGCTCGAACGCGTAGAGTTCAGCCAGCCTGTCGAGCGGCACCAGCTTGGTCTTCTCGGAAATCCCGACGGTACGCTGCCCCTGCACGTTCGAATGTCCGCGAACGGGGGAAATGCCTGCACCCGGCTTGCCGATGTTGCCGCGCAGCAGGAGCAGGTTCACGATCATTTTGGCGGTCTCGACGCCATGACGATGCTGTGTGATTCCCATTCCGTAGTTGGCGATCACGGCGTGCGCCGACGCATAGACCTTGGCTGCCTCGAGAATGTCGGCGCTGCCTAGACCGGATGCGCGTTCGATATTGCTCCACGACGCTTGACGGCAATAGTTCGCAAACTGCTCGAACCCGGACGTATGCTGCTCGATGAAGGCCACATCCAGAACGCGCGGGCTTCTCGTTGCGACCGCTGCGTCATCCGCCTCGATCACGGCCTTGCACATGCCGAGTAGCGCGGCGCCGTCGCCGCCGACCCTGAGCTGATGGTATTGCGTGCTGATCCGCGTGCCGCCGGTCAGCACCATCTGGATGGGATCCTGCGGATTCGTGAAGCGCTCCAATCCGCGCTCGCGCAACGGATTGAACGTGATGATGGGGACACCGCGCTGCGCGGCACGCTGCAGCGGATGCAGCATGCGCGGCGAGTTCGTCGTCGTGTTCTGGCCAAAGAAGAGAATGCAGTCGGACTTGTCGAAATCCTCCAGGAGTACTGTGCCCACCGGCACGCCGATGACCTCCGGCAGCGCGACCGAGGTCGACTCATGGCACATGTTGGAGCTGTCTGGAAAATTGTTCGTGCCGTACATCCGGCCGAACAGCTGGTACATGTAGCTCGTTTCGAGCGATGCCCGGCCGGACGTGTACATCACCACGGCGCGGGGATCGAGACCGTTCAGCTGAGCGCCGATGTCGCGAAACGCGTCGTGCCAGCTCACGGCCACATATCGATCAGTTGCCGCGTCGTAGCGCATCGGATGCGTCAAACGCCCCTGCTCTTCCAGCTGGTGGTCCGACCACGTCCGCAATTCGGCGAGCGTGTGCCGCGAGAAGAACTCCGGTCCGACCGTCTTGCCGGTGATTTCCCACGCGGTCGCCTTGGCGCCGTTCTCACAGAATTCGAAGGGATGCGGCTTTGCCGGTTTGGCCCAGGAGCAGCTGACGCACATGAAGCCGCCCGGCTTGTTCTGCTTGAGAAGAATCTCGCTGCCGAGCAGCGTGACCTCCTCCTGCGTCAGGATGCTGGCGACAGCATGAACCGAGCCCCACCCGCCCGCCGGTGCCTTGTAGTCTTCAATCTTCGCCTTCTCACTCACGGCACATCTCCGCGGCCCGAAAACCCGCCAACCCGTGATCGAAGCGCAAGTTCCCTCCGTTCACGGGAGCTTGCGACCGGCGCGCCGGCAACGGCAAAGGACAAGAGATGCGAAAGAGAGTGAAGCGGGCGCTGCATGTCAGACGGCGTTAGGAACGACGCGACGTGCCAAACGTCTTCCCTGGGTCTCCGGCGGCGTTCCCCCATCTCGCTGGAGGCACTCCGTGTGGACTGCGGCCCAGCGTTCGACCTCTCGGGCGCTGGGCCCGTCCATCCGGGGAAGCCGGGCATGCGGACCCGGCTCCCTCGCCCGCTCGTCTCACGCGGCACTGCGTTGGAGATGGCGGCCTTCCCTGACCTCTTCGATGATCTTGGCGCTGAAGGCTTCGAGGTCGCCGGGATTGCGCGAGGTGATGACGCCCTGATCGACGACGACCTCGGCGTCCTGCCACTGGGCTCCGGCATTGGCGACGTCGGTCTTGATCGATTTGTAGGACGTCATCTTGCGCCCTTTTGCAATGCCCGTCTCGATCAGGAGCCAGGGCGCGTGGCACACCGCTGCCACGACCTTCTTGGCGTCGAACACATCCTTGATGAACTTCAACGCTTTGGGCTCCACCCGCAGCAGATCGGGATTGATTTGTCCACCGGGCAGCACGATCGCGTCATAGTCGGACGCGGTGGCTTGGTCGAGCGTCTTGTCGACCTTCACGGGCCGCCCCCAATCCTTCTGATCCCAGCCCTTGATCTCGCCTGACGCCAGCGAGACGATCTCGACGGTGGCGCCAGCCTGTATCAGGCGATCACGCGGTACTTCGAGCTCGGATTGCTCGAACCCGTTGGTCGCGAGGATCGCGATCCTCTTTCCTTTGATGTCCATCATCTTCTCCGGTTTGAATTGACACCGCGGGCAACCTTGCGCACGGGACCATCGTTCCCGATGCAAGCCTCGACCGATCGTCACAACTGGTCGATCAGCGGCCTAGACTCCTCCGTGGAACAGCCGACGGCGGACGCTGTTTGTAGAGAGCGAGCAAACTTGGCCGTCCCCGCGCGACGCGGAGGCCTGGCAGCTCTGTCGACGGATGCGATCTGGAGTCCCCTCGTGCCTTACGCATTATTTGAGAACGACGAACGATTGACGCGTCCGTTTCGAACCGAGCGCGAGGTCTGGGAGGCCGCCGAACAGGCTGACCTGGTTACGTTGGACGCGCATGGTGAGAAGGTTCTCGACAACAGTTTCGAGATCAAGCCGTGCGACGCGGCCCCCGACGAACTGGTAGGTTCCGGACAGGACATCGTGATCCCGCGCGCACGCGGTGCCGACACCTCACGCGAGACCAGCTCACAGCTGTCACCTTCGCATCGGACGAATACGACGCAGAGGTCGTCATGAGCCAAGCAGACTGACCATTACGTGTCAGGCGAGCCAGGTCCTCACATCTCGGCACCGCTCTCGGCCTGCGATGCGGACACCTCAGCCGTGTCTGGCCGCCCTGCGACGGGGGACCCCATCAGAGTTTTCCAGCTTGAGCCGCTCACGTTGCTCGCGCAGGTCGTCGAGCGTCGTCAGCATGCGCTTGAGCAACGCCTGCGCCGCTTCTGTGGCAACTCCGGCGCGCTGCAATTGAACGATTTCACGTTGCTGCCGGCCGACCTGAACACGCATCCGGTCGATTTCCGCTCGAATGAAACTGAGGTCGCGCATCTGTCCACCATGCCAAGGTCGTGAAGCATTCTAGAACAAACAGGGAACGAATTGCAAGCCAGAAGTGTTCGAGCTTGTGAGTGAGGGCATCAACGGAGGTCCATCATGACCGGAAAGATCGAAAAAGATCCGAGGAACTGGACTTCGGGAGACGATCCGATGACGGACGCAAGCCTCTTACTTGAAGACGCTTGGCCAGCAGACAGGTCGGCCTGATCCGACACAGCACGTGCGGACCAAGGCGCAGGCTTCGGAACTCATCGATGAGTTGAGACGGGCCGCAGAGTTGGAGTGAGCCGCGATCCAGGGACGAGCCGACACGGATTGGTATCTGAGTGCTTCGGAACCAAGGCAGGAGCGGTCGCGAATCAAGAGCCGGTTGTCTAATCTTTGCGGTATTCCTCGGGAGTGCACCATGGTTGCGGACAGTGACAGCAAGGTCGCCTGGCATCGCGCTCAGCTCAAGAAGAACCGCGCGGCGCTCAAGCAGATCGAAACGGCGCGGTTCACCATCGGCGAGAGTGCCGATGCCAGGGCGATCGAGCGGAGCAAACGGCAGGTCGCGGAGCTTTTGCTCAAGATCCGCGAGTCGGAACAGGTCGTCGGTCAACACGACAAGCAGACCCGACGACCATTGGGAACGGATCTGCGCAGCCTCTCCAACGTCGCCTGGCGCAACTGGACCGGCAACGGTCCGCGCTGACGAACGAGCTATCCTCATCGGTTCGCTCTCGTCTCAGTCGACGTGCCTCCGGGAGGCAGAGCTTTCCGAAACGTTGGCCGCCAGAGATCTATCGTCCCCTTGCTGCCAGCGCGCGAGCCGCTCGTCGCTTCTTCGAAGCGCATTCAGGTCGATCCGTCCCTGCGCCAGCGCCCGCTTGGCACAGCCCAGCACCCGATGGAACTGCGTGCCGTCATAGGCGACGAGCAGAAGGTCGGCGCCGCCATTGAGGGCCTCCACGACGGCTCTGCAGAGGTCGCGGCCGTAGATCGCTCCCATCACGAGATCATCGGTCACGATCACGCCGTTGTACTTCCAGCGGTCGCGGATGAGGCCTTGAAGCACGGCCTTGGAATGCGAGGCTGGCCGCTCTGCATCGATCGCGTCGACGACGACGTGACCCACCATCATCGCCGCGTGCGAATTGTCCAGCACCTGACGGAACGGTCGCCAATCCGACTGCTCCAACACATCGGCCGGCGTGTCGAGCTGCGCCGAGAAGTGATGGGTATCGGCCGCGACGCGGCCAAGGCCGGGAAAGTGCTTGACCGCGGCGCGGACACCGCTTGCCTCCAGGCCGCGGACATAACCGAGCGCGATATCGCCCACCGCAGCCGGATCGTCGGAAATCGCGCGCTGTCCTATCAGCGTGTGGAAGTCCAAGCGGTTGCGCTTCCAGCGCGGACGTAGATCGACGACCGGCGCCAGGTTGAAGGTGATACCAGCTGCGGCCAGCGCCTGTCCTTGAGCGCGCCCCATCTCGAAGGCGTCATGCGCGCGACGCGGCGCGGGCAGATCGGCCAGCGTCGCAAGCCCGGGCATGTTCGGCACTGTCGGGGACAGGTGCGCGACGCGGCCTCCTTCCTGATCTGCCGACACCAGCAGCGGTGCCAGCCCGGCATTCAGGCGCTCGGCCTGCAATCGCGCGATCTCGGCGCGCAGCTGAGCCATTGTCCGTCCGCGCACGTTGCGGTGGGTCACATAGACGCCGGCAATCAAGCCCCGCCGTGCCAGCGCCGCGGCATCCTCCGGGACCGTGTAGCCGACCATGAAGTGCCGCCCGAGCAGATGGGCCACGTCCGGGTCTGTGCGAAACGTCTCGTACTTGCGCCAGCCGAACATGAACTGCGTCGATGTCAACGCGAACAGCGGGATGCACCATATCAGCACCAACAGCCGCCCCGCGGGACCTCGTCCCCAACTGCCGCTGAGCAAGAGCAGCAGCGGAGCTGCCAGGCCGATGACGAGCAAGGCTGCGTGGCCGGTTCCGCGCAGGCGGACCAGATACGGCTCGTTGCTGTTGAACGTGATGAAGATGAAGAGCAGAGCAAGGGTCCAGAGGACCAGCGTCCTGATACGCCCGAGCATGTGTGAGGCCGATCATTGCAAGGAGACAACGACCCTTGCGTAACAATGACGATCCGCCGGCGCCAGCCGCGGAATCGCATCTGCACGATATCTGCAAACAAATCCTGAAATGCTGCAGACCTCTTCGTGAGCCCCTGCACGCGGCCGCGTCATGTTGGCTCATCGGCTGGCAAGCGCCGGCCGCATCGCGACTCGTTCGAGGATCCCGCAATGACCAGCTCCGCAGAGCTGACGGCCGCTCCGGCCGTCTCTTTCCCCATGTGGCACAAATTCGCCGTCGCCTTCGGCCTTCTCGGGCTTGCCGACGTGCTGTTCTATGACCAGACCGTTGGGCTCTCTTTTCCGATCTTTGCCGCGGCACTGGTCGCGGCCAGCATGCTGGTGAATCATGCCGGCATCGACCGCCGGCGCGCGATCCTTGCGGCCATCGTCCTCGTCGTTGGCCTACTGCCGGCGGTCGAGGATTTCACCCTGCCGTCGCTGTCGATCGTCGTCGTCACGGCGATCTCGGCCGTCGCCCTGTCGACCAATCCGGCCGTCAAGGGACTTCGCCTGCCGCTCACCGCCGCAAGGCAGTTGCTGCTGATCGGGCCGTTCCGGCTGATACCCGACATGATCACAACGTTCCGCAGCCATGATCTGACGCGGCTGCTCTTGACCTGGAGCATCCCGCTCGCGCTCGGACTCGTCTTCAGCCTGTTGTTCGCCGCCGCCAACCCCGTGATCGAGCAGTGGCTCGATCAACTCCGCCCCCAGCGCCTCGTGTCCAGCCTGAGCTTCGGACGTCCCCTCTTCTGGCTGCTGATGCTGTCCCTGATCTGGCCGTTCATCAATCTGCGTTGGAGGCAGCGGACGACGCCGCCGAGCCAGCCGGTCGAACCCGAGGCCAACCAGATGCCGCCGTCCGTGGTGCCCCTGCTCAGCCCGCAGACCGTCGTGCGCTCCTTGATCCTGTTCAACCTGTTGTTTGCGATTCAGACTGCGCTGGATGGTGCGTATCTGTGGGGACATGCGGCCCTTCCGGACGGGGTGACTTACGCTACCTATGCCCATCGCGGCGCCTATCCGCTGATCGTCACGGCGCTGCTGGCCGCGGTCTTCGTCCTCGCCGCCGTCCGCTCCGGGCAGGACGATGAGCCGCGGCTGATCCGTCCCCTGGTCTACCTCTGGGTCGGCCAGAACCTTCTGCTGGTGCTCTCCTCGATCCAGCGGGTCCACATCTACATCGAAACCTACCTCCTGACGCACTGGCGCATCGCGGCACTGATCTGGATGGGGCTGGTTGCCATCGGTCTGGTCCTGATCGTAATCCGGATCGTTCTGAACCGCCCGACTGCGTGGCTCGTCCGCATGAACCTGATGACGCTCGCCGCGACCCTCTATGCCTGCACGCTCGTCAACTTCTCTGGGCTGATCGCCGACTACAACGTCGCCCACAGCCGTGAGGCAGGACGGAGCGGGGCCGCCATCGACGTGCAGCATCTCTCGATCCTCGGTCCGCAGGCCCTGCCAGCGGTGCGGCGGAGCTTGCTGCTGTCGCCTGGAGAGGCCGGACTGTCCCGGGTGCACGACCGGCTCATGGAGCAGCAGGCAAGCGACATGGCGAACTGGCGCTCCTGGACCTTCCGCGGCTGGCGCTTGCAGCGCTATCTCGATACACATCCCCTGGCGCAGAAGCCAAACTGATGTCCCGCCGCGGAGGCTCCATTTTGTCCCCTCGAATTCTCATCGTCGACGACGATCCGCACATCCGCGAGGTGCTGCGCGTCGCGTTGAGCAAAGCGGGCATGACGGTGACGGAGGCGGCCGACGGCCGCGCCGCCCTCGCCAGGTCCGCCGAGGACCGGCCGGATCTGATCGTGCTCGACGTCGGCATGCCGGAGTTCGACGGCCTCGAGGTCTGCCGGCGCATCCGCCGCACCTCGCAGGTGCCGATCCTGTTCCTGTCGGCCCGCGACGAGGAGATCGATCGTATTCTCGGATTGGAAATCGGCGGCGATGACTACGTGACCAAGCCGTTCAGCCCGCGCGAGCTCGTCGCCCGCATCAATGTCATCCTCAGGCGAGTCACGAACGGCGGGGGTGATCGCTCGGCCGAGCCGGAGGAGCTCGTCCATGGCCGGCTCCGGCTCGACCCGCAGCAGCATCTCGCCCGTTACGGCGACACGCCGCTGACCCTGACCGCGCTCGAGTTCAGCATCCTGCGCACGCTGATGACGCGCCCGACGGTCGTGTTCAGCCGCGACCAGATCATGAGCGCCGCCTATCAGCTCAACATCCAGGTCTCCGACCGCACGATCGACAGCCATATCCGCAACATCCGCGCCAAGCTCGCCGCTGCGCGCTGCGAGGACGCCATCGAGACGGTGCACGGCGTCGGCTTCAGGCTCGGCCGCTGCGGGGCCGCATGATCGCGCCGAAGCCGAAGAAGAAATGGCGGCCGTCGCTTGGACAGATCGTGTTCGGCGTCCTGGCGCTGGTCGCGACCCTGCCGCTGGTCGGGCTGTTCTTCTTCCGCATCTACGACAACCAGCTGATCCGCCAGACCCAGGCCGAGCTGATCGCACAGAGCCGGGTGCTGGCGGCGGTCTATGCCGAGGAGGTCACGGCGCGCCTCGCCTCCGGCATTGCGCTGGGCGCCGAGATCCCGCCGGAAGCCCGGCCCGACGCCTCCGACGAGGTGACGCCGATCCGTCCCCTGCTCGATCTGCTGGCCAACGATCTCTTCGTCCGCCGTCCCGACGCCCGCGAGGCCGTCCGGCCTGCGGACCCCGCTTATGTCGCGATCGGCGCCCGTCTCCTGCCGGTCATCCGCGAGACGCAGAAGGTGACGCTGGCCGGGTTTCGCGTGCTCGATCCGCAGGGTGTGGTCATCGCCGGCCGCGACGAGATGGGCAGATCGCTCGCCCATATCGAAGAGGTCGCCGCAGCGCTGAAGGGAAGATACAGCGCCGCGCTCCGCATCCGCATTCCCGACAAGGCGCCGCCGCCGATCTACTCGATCAGCCGCGGCGTCGGCGTCCATGTGTTTTCGGCCATGCCGGTGGTCGTCGACGATCACGTCGCCGGCGTCATCTACACATCGCGAACGCCCCGCAACATCTTCGAGCATCTCTATGTCGAACGCGGCAAGTTCATCGCCGCGGGATCCGCCATCATTCTCACCACGTTGCTGGTCGGCCTCATCGTCTCGCGCACGATCACCCGGCCGATGCGCGAGCTGGTCGACCGCGCCGGCAGGATCGGCCGCAACGATCCCCAGGGCTTCCGGCCCCTCGCCCATTACGGCACGCGCGACTTCGCCGAGCTGGCCGAGCACTTCTTCGCCATGGCCGCACAGCTCGCGCGGCGCTCGAACTACATCAGAAATTTTTCCGCTCATCTGACGCATGAGCTCAAATCGCCGCTGACCTCGATCAAGGGCGCCGCCGAGCTGATGCTGGACTCGCTCCAGACATCTTCAGCTCTTCTCACCCCCGCGGAGCAGGAAAGGTTTCTCAGCAACATCCTGGGCGATGCGGAGCGGCTCGATCGGATGGCGCAGCGCCTGCGCGAGCTCGCCCGCGCCGAAGCCGTTCAGCAGAGCGAGACAAGCAGCCTGATCGATGTCATTCCCCAGCTGCGCGAGCGGTTTCCCACGCTCCAGATCGAGACGCGCGGCGTGCTGGAGCGACAAGTCGGACTATCGAGCGAGACGCTTCTGATCGTCCTCACCCACCTCGCCGACAACGCCGCGCGCCACGAAGCCCGGACCATCAGCCTGGAGGCGGAGGACCATGCCGACCAGCTGGTCCTGACGGTCGGCAACGACGGCACTCCGATCTCGCCTGCGAACCGCGAGCGGATCTTCGACGCATTCTTCACCACCCGGCGCGACAGCGGCGGCACCGGAATGGGACTGGCCATCGTGCGCGCTATCATGATGAGCCATGGCGGAGAGATCAATCTTCTGCCGGCCGAGCACAACGTCCGTTTCGAGCTGCGTCTGCCGGCCCGCGGAGAATCACGACAGCCCCATCTGAAATAGCAACATACCTCTCCCCTTCTCGGAGGTTGCCGACCAGGCGCAAATCTGTCTGTGGAGGACGCCGGGCGCGGGGCGGCTGGGGACCCGTGCGCCGTCGCCAGCGGCAGCACACCATTTCCCTGCCCCTCGCCGCCAAAGCCTGGCCATCCTGCCGAACGTTCGTATACGAGCAATCCATCTTGCGTCGGCTATCCCGGGCCATCGCAGCTGCGACGGTTCGGCCGCGCAATTGGGAATGACTTGGGCGCGCGATCCGCGTAAGCTCAAGGGCTATTGCACCATCGGCCAGCCTTGTTGCTGCGTCCTTCGGGAGACCTTGATGAATTCGAGCCGTTTCGAAATCAATCGCCGCACCGCCCTTCTGACCTCCGCTGCGATTGCCGCCAACGTCGTCAATCCGTTTCGTGCCTTTGCCCAGGAGACGCCGCGCAAGGGCGGCGTGTTCAACGTGCATTATGGCGCCGAGCAGCGGCAGCTGAATCCGAGCCTGCAGGCCTCGACCGGCGTCTACATAATCGGTGGAAAGATCCAGGAGAACCTCGTCGACCTCGACGCCAACGGCCAGCCGGTCGGAGTGCTCGCCGAGAGCTGGGAGGCGGCCCCCGACGGCAAGACCATTACCTTCAAGCTGCGCAAAGGTATCAGCTGGCACGACGGCAAGCCGTTCACGTCCGCGGATGTGGCCTTCACCGCCATGAACATGTGGAAGAAGATCCTCAACTACGGATCGACCCTGCAACTGTTCCTGACGGCGGTGGATACGCCGGATCCGCAGACCGCGATCTTCCGCTATGAGCGTCCGATGCCGCTCAATCTTCTGCTGCGCGCCCTGCCCGATCTCGGCTACGTCTCCGCCAAGCACATCTATGAGACCGGTGACATCCGCCAGAATCCGGCCAACCTCGCCCCTGTCGGCACCGGCCCGTTCAAGTTCGTCAAATACGAGCGCGGTCAATACGTCATTGCCGAGCGCAATGCCGACTACTGGCGCGCCAACGCCCCCTATCTCGATCGCATCGTCTGGAAGGTCATCACCGATCGCGCCGCCGCGGCGGCACAGCTCGAGGCGGGTGAGCTGCATTACAGCCCATTCTCGGGGTTGACCATCTCCGACATGGCGCGGCTCGGCAAGGACAAGCGCTTCATCGTCTCGACCAAGGGCAACGAGGGCAACGCCCGCACCAATACGCTCGAGTTCAACGTCCGGCGCAAGGAGCTGTCGGACGTCAAGGTCCGCCGCGCCATCGCGCATGCGATCAACGTGCCTTTCTTCATCGAGAACTTCCTCGGCGATTTCGCCAAGCTCGGCACCGGTCCGATCCCGTCGACCTCGACGGACTTCTATCCCGGCGCGAACACGCCGCAATACCCCTACGACAAGGCCAAGGCGGCAGCGCTGCTCGACGAGGCCGGCTACAAGCCCGGCGCCGGCGGCACGCGCTTCGCGCTGAAGCTGCTGCCCGCGCCGTGGGGCGAGGACATCTCGCTGTGGTCGACCTTCATCCAGCAGTCGCTCGGCGAGGTCGGCATCGCAATCGAGATCGTACGCAACGACGGCGGCGGCTTCCTGAAGCAGGTCTACGACGAGCATGCGTTCGATCTGGCGACCGGCTGGCACCAGTATCGCAACGACCCGGCCGTCTCGACCACGGTCTGGTACCGCTCCGGCCAGCCGAAGGGCGCACCCTGGACCAACCAGTGGGGCTGGGACGACGCCAAGATCGACAAGATCATCGACGATGCCGCCACCGAGGTCGATCCGGCCAAGCGCAAGGCGCTCTATGCCGATTTCGTGCGCGAGGCCAACACCGAGCTGCCGGTCTGGATGCCGATCGAGCAGATCTTCGTCACCGTGATCACCGCGAAGGCGCGCAACCATTCCAACACGCCGCGCTGGGGATCGTCGAGCTGGCACGATCTCTGGCTTTCCGCCTGAGCCGGAATCCGTCAGGATAGGCCATGCGCATCTTGAGCCTTGCGGGGCGGCGTCTCGCCGCCTCGATCCCCACTTTGTTCCTGATCCTGATCGGCGTCTTTCTGCTGCTGCAGCTCGCGCCAGGCGACACGGTAGACGCCATGATGGCGCAGATGGGCGGCGGCGATGCGGCCACCGCACGCGAGCTGCGCCGCTTCTATGGCCTTGACGTTTCGGTCCCGGTGCAGCTCGCCAACTATCTATGGCGGCTGGTGCGGCTCGATCTCGGCTTCTCCGCGATCTACGGCAAGCCGGTCGCCGCCGTGATCCTGGAGCGCCTGCCGCCGACCCTGCTGCTGATGACCTCCGCTCTCTCCTTCGCGTTCTTCTTCGGCTTGGTGTTCGGCGTCATCGCGGCACGCAGCGTCAACCGCTGGCCAGATACGCTGATCTCGACGGTCGGCCTGATCTTCTACGCCACGCCTTCGTTCTGGTTCGGCCTGATGGCCATCGTGGTGTTCTCGATCTATCTGCAATGGCTGCCCGCGGGCGGCTTCGAGGACATCGGCGCCGTCAGCACCGGGGTCTGGCGCGTGCTCGACATTGCGAGTCATCTCGTGCTGCCGTCGCTGACGCTCGGCCTGATCTTCCTGGCGATCTATCTGCGCATCATGCGGGCCTCGATGCTCGAGGTCCTGAACCTCGACTTCGTCCGCACCGCACGCGCCAAGGGCCTCGACGAGACCCGCATCGTCACCCGCCACGTGCTGCGCAACGCCCTGCTGCCGATGGTGACACTGATCGGACTGCAGGCTGGAACGATGCTCGGCGGATCGGTGGTCGTCGAAACCGTGTTCTCGCTGCCCGGTCTCGGGCGCCTTGCCTACGAGTCGGTGGTCCAGCGCGATCTGAACACGCTGCTCGGCATCGTCTTCGTGTCCGCATTGCTCGTGATCCTGGTCAACTTCGTCACCGATCTGCTCTACGCGCGGCTTGATCCGCGCATCACGGCGGAGAGCTGAACATGGACGCAGCGAAGCGCTACTTTCGCAGTCCGGCCGCGGTGCTGGGCCTGATTCTGCTGCTGATCGTCGTGGGCATGGCGATCAGCGCCGGCTATCTGTACCCGCGCGATCCGCTCGCGCTCGCCGGCCGGCCGCTGATCTGGCCGTTCGCCAATCCGCGCTTCCTGCTCGGCACCGATAATTCCGGCCGTGATATTGCGGCCCAGATCTTCCACGGCGCTCGCATCTCGCTGTTGATCGGCGGCGTTGCGACGCTGATTGCCGTGACGATCGGAATCATGGTCGGCGCGCTCGCCGGCTACTATGGCGGCTGGATCGACAACATCCTGATGCGGATCACCGAGGCCTTTCAGACGCTGCCGAATTTCGTTCTGCTTCTGGTGCTGGTGGCCGTGTTCGGCTCGACATTGACGACGGTGACGATCGCAGTCGGCATCGTGTCCTGGCCCGCGCCGGCGCGGCTCACACGGGCGGAGTTCCTCTCGTTGCGCAGCCGCGAATTCGTCCAGGCCGGCCGCACCCTCGGCATGCGCGACACGCAACTGATCCTGCGCGAGATCCTGCCCAATGCACTGCCGCCCGTCATCGTCTACGCGGGCGTCGTGATGGCGGTTGCGATCCTCCTGGAAAGCGCGCTCGCCTTCCTGCGGCTGTCCGACGCTAATGTCGCCTCCTGGGGCAATCTGATCGGCCTCGGGCGCGACGTGCTACGCGTGCAATGGTACGTCTCGGCCATTCCCGGCGTCGCCATCCTGACCACCGTGCTGGCGGTGTCGCTGGTCGGCCAGGGTCTCAACGACGCCCTGAACCCGCGGCTGAAGCAACGATGAGTGCGACAGCTACGATTCTCACCGTCGACCGCCTCAGCGTCCGCTTGCCGAAGGGGGCCGACCGGTCTCACGCCATCTCGGAGGTCTCGCTTTCGATCGCCGAAAACGAGATCGTCTGCATCGTCGGCGAGTCCGGCTCCGGCAAGTCGATGATGGCCAACACGATCATGCGGCTGCTGCCGGACGGCGTGACCACCGACGGCGGCCGCATCCTGTTCGCCGGCCACGATCTCTGCACCGCGACGGCGGCCGAGATGCGCCGCATCCGCGGCGCCGACATCGCGATGGTGTTCCAGGAACCGATGACGGCGCTCAATCCATTGCGTACGATCGGCGACCAGATCGGCGAGGTCCTGGACATCCATACCGATCTGTCGAAAGCCGAGATCCGATCGCGCGTGCTGTCGCTGCTGTCGGACGTCAACATTCCCGATCCGCCGCGCGCGGCGAAGGCCTATCCCCATGAGCTGTCCGGCGGCCAGCGCCAGCGCGCAATGATCGCAATGGCCCTGGCGCTCGATCCGAAGCTGCTGATCGCCGACGAGCCGACCACGGCACTCGACGTGACGACACAGGCCCAGATCCTCAAGCTGATCCGTGAGCTGCAACAGCGCCGCAAGACCGCCGTGCTTTTCATCACCCACGACTTCGGCGTCGTCGCCGAGATCGCCGACCGCGTGGTGGTGATGCAGCATGGCGTCGTGGTCGAGCACGGTCCCGCCATGGATGTGCTGCGTCATCCGCAGCACGCCTACACCAAGCAGCTGATCGCCGCGGTGCCGCCGGTTGCGGCGCCACCACCGCGTCCGCTGTCGGACGACGCCATTCTCACGCTCTCCGGCGTGGTCAAGACCTATCGTACCGGCGGCTTTCTCGGTCGCGGCGAGCGTGTGACGCATGCGGTGAAGGATGTCTCGCTCACACTGCCCAAGGGGGCGACGCTCGGCATCGTCGGCGAATCCGGCTCCGGCAAATCCACCCTCGCGCGTTGCATCATCCGCCTGATCGATCCGGATGCGGGATCGATCCTGCTCAACGGTCAAGACTGGGCCCGGCTGTCACGCCGCGACATCCGTGAGCGGACACAGCAGATGCAGATGGTGTTTCAGGATCCGTTCGCCTCGCTGAACCCGCGCCGCAAGGCCGTCGAGCTGGTGGCGCAGGGCCCGATCGTGCACGGCACGCCGCGGAACCAAGCGCTCGCCGAAGCACGTGAGCTGTTCGACCTGGTAGGGCTCGATCCGTCAGCGGCCGATCGCTTTCCGCATGAATTCTCGGGCGGCCAGCGGCAGCGCATCGGACTTGCGCGGGCACTCGCGCTGAGGCCTGCCGTGCTTGTGGCCGATGAGCCGGTGTCGGCGCTCGACGTCTCGGTGCAGGCGCAGGTGCTGAAGCTGCTCAGCGATTTGCGCGAGCGGCTCGGCCTGTCGATCATCTTCATCACGCACGATCTGCGCGTCGCCGCCCAGATCTGCGATCTCGTCGCCGTCATGAAGGACGGTGTCGTGGTCGAGCACGGACTCACCCGCGACGTGTTCGGCAGCCCGCAGCACCCCTATACCCAGGCGCTGCTCGAGGCGATTCCGGGCGGCGACTTCGCCCGGACGGCGCATGGCTGAACGCTAAAGCATGATCCGGAAAAGTGCGCAGCGGTTTTCCGAAAAGATCATGCGCAAACAACGACCTAAAGCGCGATGACTATTCATCCTGATCTCATCGCGCTTTAGGCAATCTCGCGAGCGTCGCGATAGCGGTACAGCAGCAGCATCAGCGGCGCGAACGGACGCAGCAGCGCGTGCGCCGGAATGGTGACCGGCTCCGTGAACGGCAAGGCCAGTTGGTTTGCGGGCACGCCGCGCACCGCCTTGGCAAGCTCCGCACCGAGCGGGATCGTGAGCGCGACCGCGCGACCGTTACAGCCGGTCCAGCCGTAGGCATCCGGGCCGAGGCGATGAATGCGCGGCATGTAATCCGTGGTCATGCCGACATAGCCGTTCCAGACGTAGTCGAACCTGACCTCGCCGATCTGCGGCCACAGCCGCTGCAGGCGTTCGGCGACCCGCGCCTTCAGCCGCTCGGCCTTGTTGCCGGGGCCGATCACGGCGCCGCCGGTGACCAGACGGTTGCGGGCATCGTATCGGGCGAAATAGAGCTCGCCATGGGTGTCCGACATGGCCTGCCGCGCCGGGATGATGGTCTTGCGGATATTGTCCGACAGCGGCTGCGTGGCCATCTGCCACGACAGCACCGGCATCACCTCGTGCGCGATATCGGGTGCGAGCGCCTTGGAGAACTCGCCGCTATAGGCATTGCTCGCGAGCACCAGCGCGCGCGCCGACAGCTCCCCCCGCGCCGTGCGCACGATCCAGCGATCCCCCCGCCGGGCAAAATCGATCACGGGCGAGCGCGCATAGATCCGGCCGCCCAGCCTCAACACCGTCCGCGCGAGGCCGCGCGCCAGCGCAAGCGGATTGATGTGGCCGCCGGTCTTGTTCCAGAAGCCGCCATGCCAGGCGTCCGAGCCGAGCATGTCGCGCGCCTCATCGCGCGACAGCAGCTCGACGGGCGCGCCGAACTTCGACCACTGCTTGAACCTGCGCTCGGCGATCTTGATGCGGCCGGGCGTATGCACCGGCTGGACCCAGCCGGCCTGCTCGTGCTCGGCGTCGATGTTGTAGCGTCTCACGGTGTCGAACAGATTGGACGCGCTGTCGCGCAACATTGCCACGAAGCGCTCGCCAGCGGCGCCATGTCGCGCGACGAGGTCGTCCGGATCGGGACGTGACAGCGTCGGAATGACCTGACCGTTGTTCCGGCCGGACGCACCCCAGCCTGCCTCCATCGCCTCGACGATGGCGACGTCCGTCCCCGCCTCGCGCAGATGCAGCGCCGTCGACAGTCCGGTGAAACCGCCGCCGATGATGACCACATCGGCCTGCACACTGCCCTGGAGCTCGGGCAGCTCAGGTCCGGGCGGGGTCTGCGCCGCCCACA
This sequence comes from Bradyrhizobium sp. SZCCHNS2022, assembly GCF_032377575.1. NCBI lineage: Bacteria > Pseudomonadati > Pseudomonadota > Alphaproteobacteria > Hyphomicrobiales > Nitrobacteraceae > Bradyrhizobium > Bradyrhizobium sp. SZCCHNS2022. The sequence continues at coordinate 2,176,994 of NZ_JAUHHZ010000001.1, forward strand.
GGGACGGCGGCCATTGAACGGAATTCGTCGTGGTGCTCATCGTGGACAGCTCATCCTTGCTGGTCGACCGCCCTGCCGGAGATCGATCTTGCCTTGCACCCAGCGCCCGGCTGCGCCGGTTGCGGCGCATGGGTCGATTGGGCATAGTTCGGCCGCCAATATGCCAAGTTCGCTGCAAGGAGACAAACGCGTGGCCCTCAAGAATGTCATCGGTATCGATCACGCGGTTGTCGTGGTGAAGGATCTGGACGCAGCGGCCCAGACCTGGAAACAGCTCGGCTTCACATTGTCGCCGCGCGGGACCCACAGCGCCAAGATGGGGTCGGGCAACTACACCATCATGCTCGATCCCGACTACATCGAGCTGCTTGGCATTCTCGCCGAGACCGATCACAACGTTCCGACCCGCAATTTCCTCGCGCAACGCGGCGAAGGCATCGAGCGCATCGCCTTCACGGCGATCGATTCCGCAGCTGGCGCCGAGGAAATCCGCAGCCATGGCTTCGAGCCGATCGGACCCATCGACTTCGAGCGCCCCGTGCCGCTGCCCGACGGCACCATCTCGGCCGCGAAATTCCGTGTCTTCCAATGGCCTGTTGCCGAGGCGCCGGGCGGCCTGCGCATCTTCGCCTGCCAGCACAAGACGCGTGAGACGGTGTGGATTCCGGAATTGATGACCCATGCCAACGGCGCCAGGCAGCTGAAGCAGGCGCTGATCGTCACGCCCGATCCGGCCAAGGATGCCGCGCACATGTCGCGCCTGATCGACCGTGACGGCCGCAGTGAAGCGGATGGCGCCGTGACCGTGGCCTCGGGCGGCGACCGTGCCGATTTCGTGTTCCTGACCCGGGACCAGTTGGCGGCGCGCTATCCCGCCGTTTCACTCGCGGGATTGCCCGAGCGCGGCGGCGCCGGCCTGGTGCTGGCCTCGCATGATCTGGCCGCCACCGAGAAGGCGCTGGGGACGCAGGCTGTCCGCAGCGGCGCCAGCCTCGTGGTGGCCCCGACATCGGCGACGGGGACGCTGCTCGCCTTCATCGCCGGCTGATCGGGCCGACGCAGCGGCCGCACGTTCCGCGGCCGCTGCGAGCTTACTCCGCGGGCTGGAACATGGCCGGACGGCCCCGCTGGCTGTCGAGCCAGCCCACCAGCCGGTCCATCAGTCCGCCGCTCGACTCTGACGGCTGCGCCGACGACACGAACGGATCACAGTGACACTTAGCGCCGGCCGCGCGTGACATCTTGGCGACTGCATCGGTCATCGCCGGCGCGCCGCAGGTGTAGACGACGTCATTCGGCGTGAGCTCCGGCATGTGCTCGGTCGGACGGCCGCTCCGAATCGCGGGCGAGACGTTCTGCGGCTCCGACACGATCGGAATGATCTTGACGTTCGGAAAGCGCGCCAGCCGGCACAGCGCCTGATGCATGTAGAACGATTGCAGCGTGCGCGACACGACGATGAAGACGATCTCGCGCTTCGGATTCTCGGTGATGGCCGCCACCGCAATCGCCCACATCGGCGCGAAGCCGGTGCCGCTCGCCACCAGGATGATCCGGCCGCGATGCTTCTGACGGAAGAACGCGGTACCGAGCGGGGCCGTCAGCTTGACGCGATGGCCGACCTGAATGTCGCGGCCGAGCGCCGACGACACCAAGCCATCCTTCAGGATGCGGATGTGCAGATACAGCAGATGGCTGTCGGGCGCGCCGACCATCGGATAGGTCGGGCTGTAGCAGCGCGTCGGAAAACCGCGGTACTGGACCTTTGCATATTGTCCGGGGAAGAACCGCAGCGGCTTCGGCATTTCGATGGTCACGCCGACGACGTCGGGCGCGAGCCGCACCAGATCACCCACCTCGCAATTCATGGTCACCGTATCGGGCACGGGCTCGGTGATGATCTTGAGGTCGGATACGACACGCGCCTGGCATGCGTGCGCCATGTCGCCTTCCATACCGCCGAACAGCTTGCCGTCGACGACCGTCACCTTGCACGAACCGCAGATTCCACTGCGGCAGTCATGGGGCAAATCCACGCCGCTGTTGATGGCGCCGTCGAGCAGGATATCGCCCACATTCGCGTAGAACGTTTCCCTGTTGTACTGGATTTTGCAAATCTTACCCATCACTGCACCTCAAGTCGCATCGGCCGGATCTGCCTCGTATGTCTGATCTGGGTATGGTCGAACGCTGCGACACGCATGAACACGCCATTCTTGATGGCAACGTCGTATTTGCTTTTCGTGTCTATTTTGCGGGCGATTTCGAGCGTCCAGTGGCCCGCGGCCCAACGTGCGGCACAACGGATGTCGGCGCGGTCGCCGGTGAACTCGCCGCTGACGAGAACGCCGGGCACCACCGTCCCGATCGGCGTCTGCGCGTCGGCTTCGGCCGAATACGGCACCGATTCGGCCTCCGTCATGAACCAGCGCGCGCCTTCGCTCTCGCCGATGTTGGGATCGAGATTGATCTCGCCCATCGCGGCGGTCATGGCCGCGACGTCCTTCGGAAGGCGCTTCGGTCTCACGCCCCGATTTCCAAGCCTTGCAGCCTCCCTGTCGATCACGAAATTGTCCGAATAGTTCGCGGTGCCCGGATCGGCGGCGAAGCCGCCTTTATAGGGGGCGAGGCCCTTGACCTGATCCGGCGTCGCCTCGGCCGGGGGTCCGAAATGATCGTCGTCCATCCAGCCGGTCGGGCCGCCGCTGGTCGCTTTCCACAGCCACGCGTCGGCATAGAGATTCGGCGCCGGCGTGTAGTGAATGCCGCGTCCCGACAGCGTCGCAGGCTTGTCGGGCATCGGCTGCGAGCTCATGTGGAACGTTCGGTCTGCGGCCAGCGTGATCGGCAGCGTCGTGAACAGCAGCGAGAACTTGTCCTCGTTGAAGTCGTTTTCGTCGCCCTTCTCGAAGCCGTTGTGCAGCAGATGCCAGCCATCGGCCTTCTTGATCATCGGCAGTTGCTTCAGCGAACGGGTCGGATCCTCCCAGATGACGAGGAAGTAGACCCATGTGCCGTCATGCGCGGCCTTGATCCACACGCGTGATTCGCCGGTGCCGTCGAAATTGTCACCCTGGTTGGTCGTCACCATGTGCGGCTGGATATTGCGCCAGACACGATCGGATGAATCACCGTCGAGCGTCGGCGCATCGGAGGACGCGATGCGGTACACCGTGACGCTGTCCTCGGCGTAGTAGTCGGCTGCAAACATCGCCGAGCCGATCACGATGGCTGCGGCCGTTGCGACCATGAACGGGTTGGCCTGGAAGCTCGGGTTGCGGCGACGCGAGTTGCCCTTCGCGGGCGCCGGCGGTGGGCGCATCCGTCCCGGCGGCATGCGCTGCTCGGCGCGGCCGCGCATCGGCTCCTCCATGCGGCGCGGCGCCGGCATCGGGTCACGCGCGGCGGGTCGCGCAGCCGGCGCGGGTTTCCTCGGCGGCGCTTCGGCCTCCTCCAGCTTCTCCGACTGCTCCACCAGCATTGTGAGGAGTTCAACGGGGTCGAGTTTCGGCGGCGGCGGCGGCAAGGGCGCCGGCCGGAACACGCGATAGAGCTGCATCTTTCCGCCGATGCTGAAGTGAACCAGGACGTGCAGCACCACGAACGCCGGAATGACCCAGGTCGCGTACCAGTGGATCATCATGGTCACGTAACCGGACGCCACGCCGAAGAACAGCATTCCGCCGGTGACGATCAGCGTCGCCATGGAGATGAACAGCGTCCAGTGCAGCAGCACGCTAATCGAACCGAGCCGCGCCGGCCGTTTTCCGAGCAGACCCTTGAACCGCATCTTGTCGACGGTGACGCGACGGCCGAGCCCGGACTTCGCGATATAGATCATGTAGGCGACGGCGACGCTCGCCAGCACGACTCCGGCCGGCATGTGCCAGGTCCAGGTCCGGTGCCGTGGCAGCAACCAGTCGAGGTTGTTTGCGATCCAGGCGTGTCCCGGCGCTTCGGTCGCCATGCGAAGCCCCGTCAGGAATGCGATCACGGTGGCCCCGACGAGGGTCCAGTGCAGAATGATCGTTCCGTAATCGGTCTTGCGAATCTTCATGCGTGCGCCTCCCGACCTGCGCGCACGCGATCGGCGCGACTCACCGCCGATCCGGTGACCGAATTTCGTTTCGGCGGATGGATCTGGCGCGGGATGGCCTGATGTGCAGGCATGGCCCGTTCTTGGCTCAAATCCATTCCCGCATCACGCGTCCCGATGATGGTGATGTAGTCCAACTTGTCGTCCCCCGGATACTCTCAGTGAGCAACTGCTTCGTCTGATTTCGGCGAAACCGCGCCGCCCTCCATGCCGATCGTTGCCACGTTACGTTTCAACGCGACCGCGTGGATCACGTCTGTGGTTGGTCAGTTGTTGCGGACCGAGCCGGTGACGGGTTGCTCGGATCGCATGGGAACTGGCCCGCTTCGTCCTCCCCTGATCTGTTCTGACTGTCGTCATGCGACCGATTGCCGGACCCATCGCGATAGCGCGTTCGCTGACAGAACGTACTACCAACTACGACGGCCGACAGTGTTGGTCGTGGATCTCAGGCCGATGCGCGAAACCGAAGTGTCCATGTGTTGCCGCCGTCGCCATGGTCAGTTCTCCGCACCGCCGTCGAATGACAACGCATGTGCGTTGCACCGCAGGAAGATTTATTCGCCTTCGTGGCGTCAATCGGCCCGGACCACGGCCAATGAGTGCAGAAGCAAGGTGATAGGCCGACGAATGTGTGACGCACGCCTTGCGTGTTGGTTGTCATCACACCGCAACCATCGAAGATCGTAAGCGGATTCCGGATCGTCGTGATCGCCGCGAACGATTTCGTCGGCCTGCGGCCGGCACGGCGACTTGCCGTGCCCCGGAGAATTCGTCCCCGACGGCTGCGACAGAAAGGGCTGCGTGTCTAATTGTTGCCGGAAAATCGTCGGCATCGACTGTCAAGAGCGCTGATTGAAGCACTAGCCTTTGGGAGACGCGCCTGGATGAGTCTGGCTCAAGACCGCCCGCGAACGAAAGCTGCGGCTGCCCTCACTGACCTTCTCTCGGGAAGCGACGATCCAGTGACGCGCGGATTGCGGCAGGCTGTCAAGCGCATGGCCGGCATCGGCGTGTTCAGCGGCGTCATCAACGTCCTGATGCTTTCCGGCTCCGTCTATATGATGCAGGTCAACGACCGCGTGGTTCCCAGCAAGAACCTGGCGACGCTGATCGGCCTCTCGGTCATGATTCTGGCCGTCTACGTCATCCAGGGCTATTTCGACGCGTTGCGCACGCGCATGCTGTGTCGTGTCGCGACCGTGTTCGACGCAAGCTTGCAGGACGCCATTCACCACGCGCTGGCCACGCTGCCCCTGCGCGGCACCAAGCCGATGCTGATGCAGCAGCCGCTGCGCGATCTCGACCAGCTCCGCGCCTTCATGTCGAGCATGGGACCGACCGCCTTTCTCGACATGCCCTGGATTCCGATCTTCCTGATCGGCATGTTCCTGTTTCATCCACTGATCGGCATCACTGCCGTTCTCGGCACGGTGGCGATCGTCTCGATGACGCTCGTGACGGAACGATTGTCGCGGCAGGCGAGCAAATCCGCCAGCGACACCAGCGCTGCGCGCCAGGTTCTCGCCGATGCCACTCAGCGCAATGCCGAGGTGATTCGCGCGCTCGGGATGCTGGATCGCTTTTCGGCGCGCTGGAACGCCGTCAACGAGCGCTATCTCAAGGACAATATTCGCGCGAGCGACGTCTACGCCAATCTCGGCGCGGCCGCGAAGGTGCTGCGTTTCATGTTGCAGTCGGGCATGCTCGGGATCGGCGCCGCGCTCGTCGTCTCCGAGCAGGCGTCCGGCGGCGTCATGATGGCGTCGTCGATCCTCATGGGCCGCGCGCTCGCGCCGGTGGAGATCGCGCTCGGCAGCTGGAAGCAGCTGGTCGCCGCGCGCCAGGGCATCGTGCGCCTGCGCGACATCTGCAGAGCGACCGCCAGGCCGGAAGCGCCGCCGGTGGCGCTGCCACGCCCGTTCCGCGAGCTGGCCGTCCAGGAGCTGACCGTTGCAGCACCGGGCACGGACCGCCCGATCGTTCACAACGTGTCGTTCTCCATCAAGGCGGGCACGGGCCTCGCGCTGCTCGGCGCGAGCGCCTCCGGGAAAACCTCGCTGTCGAAGGCGCTGGTCGGCATCTGGCCCGCCGTGCAGGGAACGGTCCGGCTTGATGGTGCCGCGCTGGACCAGTGGAGCAACGAGGATCTCGGTCGCCACATCGGCTATCTGCCGCAGGACGTTGCCCTGTTCGACGGCAGCATTGCCGACAACATCTGCCGCTTCGACGAGAATGCGAGCTCGGATGCCATCCTGAAGGCGGCGCAGATCGCCGGCGTGCACGACATCATCCTGCGGCTGCCGGAAGGCTACTCGACGCGAATCGGCCAGGGCGGCATGTCGCTATCGGCCGGTCAGCGCCAGCGCGTCGGTCTTGCCCGCGCGGTGTATGGCGATCCGTTCCTGATCGTCCTCGACGAGCCGAATGCGAATCTGGACACCGACGGCGAGAATGCGCTCAGCCGCGCCATTCAGATCATGCGACAGCAGAATCAGAGCATCGTCATCGTCATCTCGCATCGCCCGAGCGCTCTGAATGCGCTCAACATGGCGCTGGTGCTCTTCGAGGGCAAGGCGATCGCATTCGGTCCCTGTCAGGAAATCTTTGCCCGCGTCGCCGGCGCCAAGGCTCCTGCTGGACCAGCGGTCACGCACGCCACCGCTGCACCCAGGGTTGCCGCTCCGGTCGCAGCGCCAAATCCGAACGCCCGAACGCTTCGTCGCGCCGCCCCAGCAGAAAGCGCTTGATCCATGAAACACATCAACGACTTCAGGCCCTTTGACGACGAAGACTATGTGCGTCCCAAGACCCGCGCCGTCGGTCCGCAGGGCGACGCTCTGATCCTCGAGCTGCAACGGTTGCAAGGCGCGTTCGACGACGGCTCGGACGAAGACCCGCGGCAGCGCCGCGGCTCGCGCGACGGGAAGAAGCGTCGGCGCCCGCCGCCATCGCAAGTCAGGCCCAAGCCGCGCAAGAAGAAAGGCAGCACGATGGGCCGCGCCATCGGTGCGTCGTTGTCGCTGTTCGGTCTCGGCGGCCAAGCGCCGAGAGCACGCCGGGGTGAAGGCATCCGCGAGATGGACTGGCAGCAGCCGGTACCGACGCGCGGCTACGAGCCGGAGCTGTCTCCGCCGCCACGCCATGCGCCCGCGCGGATGCCGGGCAACAACAATTCCGCCGCCCTCGTCGATCTCAGGAATGCGCGGCGCGACGACGACTTCGGCGTTGCTCCGCGCACGATGGGACAGCAGAATCTGCCTGCCCGTCTCGCGCATGCGCCTGCCGTTCCGCAAACCGGCGTCCGCCGCCTCGTCGGCACCGCCGGCACGGCCTTGACGACCGGCATGACCTTCATCGCCACGCAGGGAACGGCGGCGGATCTCGACGACGGCTCGGACGAATCGCTCGTCCCGCGCGTCGGCCGCATGTTCGAGAACGAATTGCGGCTCGGCCTGCGTGTGCTGCTCGTGGCGGGGGTTCTCGGCGGAGGCTGGCTGACTTTGGTGCCGCTGGCCGGCGCGATCGTGGTGCCCGGCAATCTCGTGGTGCAATCCAACGTCAAGGCGATCCAGCATCCCACCGGCGGCATCGTCGCGGAGATCAAGGTCGACAATGGCAAGCGTGTGGCTGCCGGCGATCTGCTCGTGCGGCTCGACGCGACTCAGAGCCAGGCCCAGTTGCAGTCGATCACCAAGCAGCTGAACGAGCAGCGCGCCAAGATTGCCCGCCTCTCCGCCGAACGCGACGGTCTCGATCAGCCGGACTACCCGACCACGCTGACGTCGCGCCCGGACGATCCTCACGTTCGTGCGGTGATCGCCTCGGAGAACGCGCTGTTCAAGGCCCGTGCGGTCACGCGCAGGAGCCAGAAGGAGCTGCTGCAGGGACGCATCGTCCAGCTCAACAACGAGATCAGCGGCATGGAAGCCCAGCTCGATTCGAAGGGCAAGCAGATCGACCTGATCAAGGGCGAGCTCGCCGGCGTGCAGGATCTCTATGACAAGCGCCTCGTTCCGTTGACGCGACTGACGACGCTGCAGCGGGAAGCCGCCCGGATCGATGGCGAGCGCGGCCAGCTGGTGTCCAGCGTCGCGGAGACCAGGTCAAAGATCAGCGAAGCCGAGCTGCAGACGGTCAAGATCGACCAGGATTTCCGCAGCGAGGTGGTCAAGGATCTCAGCGAGGCGCAGGCCAAGGAAGGCGATCTGGTCGAGAAGGGCGTCGCCGCGCGCGACCAGCTGGACCGCATCGAGATGCGCGCACCGAACTCCGGCACCATCCATCAGCTCGCCGTTCACACCATCGGCGGCGTGATCAAGCCGGGCGAGACGATCATGGAGCTGGTTCCGGACTCCGACGAGCTGCAGGTCGAGGGGCATGTGCAGCCCAAGGACATCGATCACGTGCACACCGGACAGGATGCGATGGTGCACTTCAATGCCTTCAACCAGCGCACCACACCGCAGGTGAGCGGCCAAGTCTCGTTCGTGTCGCCCGACATCACCAACGACCCGCGGACGGGCTCGACCTTCTACACGGTCAGGATCACGCTGTCGGACGAGGAGCGGAAGCGACTCGGCGGCGTCAATCTGATGCCCGGCATGCAGGCCGAAGTCTACGTCCAGACCGGCAGCCGGACGATGCTCAGCTATCTGATGAAGCCGGTTCTCGATCAGTGGCGCCGCGCCTTCGTGGAGTAATAAGGCCGAACAGGCGCGGTCTGCGACCTCCTTCGAGGCCTGCAAACCGCGTCGGCCAGTCAAGATGAACGTTGCAAATTTTTCCCGCACCTCGGATCCGACGATGGTGCCGACGATTGCGATGCCGTCAGCCGACGCCCGACCGGGCGTACGAACAGACGCGGCCGCTCGCCTGGACCGGCCTCGGCTGCCGCCGCCATCGACGGTGCCGACCCAAGAGGGACCGCAGGGACTTCGATTCGATTTCAACGACGGCTGCCGCGTCATGCTGCCCGACAACGGGCCGGCCTGGCGCGTCCGCCTGAGCGATCTCGAAACCGCCAACGTCCTGTTCGACATCGATCTGCGTTCGGGGCACGTCAACAGCAGCAAGCGCTATTTCATTCCGTTCAGGCTCGAGGTCTGGTCGGAGGACGAGCTTCTGCTGCGCCATGACTACGACGCCAGCGGGCGCGACGTCCTGATCCAGCTTCCCGTCGGCACGATCGGCGACGTCATCGGCTGGATGAGCTACGCAGAGAAGTTCAAGGCGCTGCATCAGTGCCGTCTCACTTGCGCGATGGGCGAGACACTGATCCCGCTGTTCCGCAACGCCTACCCTGACATCACCTTCGTCACCCACGAAATGATCCAGGCGGAACGCTATTATGCCACCTACTCCGTCGGCCTGTTCTTCGACGATGCCGACCTGGTCTATCATCCCTGCGACTTCCGCAAGGTCGGCCTGCATCGCGTCGCAGCCCATATTCTCGGCGTCGATCCCACCGAACGGCCGCCGCGCGTCGCGCTCAGCGAGGACAGCCGTCCGATCGCGGAGCCCTATGTCTGCATCGCGGTACAGGCGACGACTCAATGCAAGCACTGGAACAATCCGAATGGCTGGGACAGCATCGTCGCCTTCCTCAGGACCGCCGGCTACCGCGTCATCTGCATTGACCAGAAAGCGGAAAGCAGTCGTGGCGCCTACCGGACCCGAATTCCCGAGGAGGCTGAGGATCAGACCGGTGACCGTCCGCTTACGGAGCGCGCCCGCTGGCTGAGGCACGCTGCGTGCTTCATCGGTCTCTCCTCCGGCCTGTCGTGGCTCGCCTGGGCCGTCGGCACGCCGGTCGTGCTGATCAGCGGCTTCACCGATCCTTCCAACGAATTCGCGACGCCCTATCGCATCATCAACCGTCACGCCTGCAACAGCTGCTGGAATGACGCGCGTCATCGCTTCGATCATGAAGACGCGCTCTGGTGCCCGCGATGGAAGGGCACGCCGCGGCAGTTCGAATGCACCCGCCTGATCAAGGCCGAGCACGTCGAGGCGATCTTGCGCAGCATCCCCGGCTTCGGACAAGGATTGAGCCAGCAAACGCGCCCGCAAGCCTCGGCCGCGCAGCAGGCCGCACCGGCCCGGCCGGACGATCCGGCTTTTGCAGCAGGCTCTCAGGCGGCTTCAGCCGGCGGTGACGAGCCGATCGCGCTCGCGGCGCTGTTGGCTCGGCCGCGCGGTGACGTTGTCCGTGGCGGCCTCGCCATTGGCGTGACGGTCGCCGCGGGACGGCTGTTGGACCAGGCCGCAGCTCAGATCGCAGAAGGTGATCGCAGCGCAACGGCCGGCGATCTGATCAGCGCGATGCAGAACTACAGGCAGAGCATCGAGATCGTCAGGCACCTGACCCAGGCCGAACCCGACAATGGCGGCTTTCAGCGCAACCTCTCGGTCGCGTTGAACCGGATCGGCGCCGTGCTGTTCGTTCAGCGAAATCTTCCGGGTGCCTATGCCGCCTATTCCGCGGGCCTTGCAATCATCCAGAAGCTGACCGCCGCGCATCGCGGCCATCTTGGCTTTCAACGCGATCTCGCCTGGTGCCACGCGCTGCTCGCAGACGTGCTCGCCGCCCAGGGCCGCCATGCCGAGGCCTTCGAGCATCGCCGCTCCAACGCGGCGCTGATCACCCAACTCGCCAACACCGCTCCAGATGATTCGTCTTTGCAGCAATCGCTCGCCACGTCCTACCAGAGCCTGGGCGATGCCTTCGTTCCCCTCGGCAACATCGATGGCGCGCTGACCGTCTACCGGGTCAGCCTCGGCCTGACCAAGCGCGGGCTCGACGCGAACGGGCAGGATCCGGCCTGGAATCAGCTCTACAATACCCTGCTGCAGAAGATCCGGACCGCGTTGCTGGCACAGCGGAAGACCACCACGCCGTCGTGAGACGGCATCGTATCCTCGATAGACATCATCCCCACCTGCTCGTGCGGTCGCACAGGCAACGCGCTTTCGCGTCGAACAGGCTTCACGCCGAACAGGACGTGAGCGCGACGCGACGGCCGCTGCCGCACTCGCTCTCCTGACGGCTTCAGAACCGGGGCATCGCCGGCAAGATACAGGCGACATCTTGACTGGAAGATGCAAAAGGCGTCAGATTGACGCACCCAGCATTTGCCCTTGACCCAATGCTTCAAGGACTTGGCGGCTGGTCCGGGCTGCACGGCAACACACGTGCCTTGCCACAACATCACCAGATTTGCGGACGGCCACACGCCTCTTTTGGCCTGATTGCTGCGACCAAATAGCACAGTGCGACATAACGGCGCACGCCTCGCGTCCATGACGACGCGCGGCATACGGCCTCAGCAACGACGATGCCGACCGTATCGTCGAGCCAGTCTCGTATCGGGGCCATCGAGCGTCGGATGAATTTGGAGAGATGATCCATGGCGAATAACACCTTCAATCCGACGGCGCTGGCCAACGGAACGTCGAACCTGCTGGTGCGCGCCTCAGCGCTCAACATGTCGACCGACCTGGTCCAGGCCGGTGTGGTGTTCAACGATGCGGTTCGCGCATCACTCGGCCTGTTCACGCAGGCCGGCAGTGGCAACTCCAATCCATTCCTTGGCAGCTATACGACCGATCTGCACGCGGTGCAGAACGACATCGCGGCGATGCTCGCCAATGCCGGACAGGTGACGCTCGGCGGCCAAGCCTTCACGCTGAACGCCACCGACACCGCCGTTCTCACCAACGTGCAGGCTCAGATCTCGACATTGCTCACGGCCGCCCAGCAGACCACGAACGCCGCGACGATCTCCGCGGCCGACCAGACGCTGCACGCGGTCCAGCAAGAGATCCTGCAGGAGATCAATGGCGACGCGCATCTCTCCGGCGCGCTGAACAAGGTGAACTTCCTCGCCAACACCGGCGGCCAGGACGTCGCCTTCCAGAATTCGCCGGCCGGCGCCGACGATGCGGCGACCCTGGCCGCCGCGACGGCAGGCAACACGCTCAAGGACGTCGGCCTCGTCTTCAACAAGGTAGTCGAACTGGCGTCCGGCGGCATCCACACCGGCAACCTGCAGGAGGTCACGACCGACCTGACCGCGATCTCGCAGGGCCTGACCAACATCCTGAACAACAAGACCCAGCTCGCGCAGATCGAAAATGGCGAGACGGCCAACGCGGCTGCGCTGACCACGGTTCATCTGCAGACCGTGCTCGGACAGATCAACCTCGAGCTCAATCAGTATGCCAAGGCCGAGACGACCGGCAATCAGGCAGCGCTGCGCGGCACGGCCGACAATCTGCTCGACAGCATCGACATCATCCAGGGCGATGCCAATCTGAACATGGCCGCCGGTGGCAACGGCATGGCGGGCCATGCCGGCGGCTTCGCCGAGGATCCGGGCGGATTGACCGGAACCGTGACCAAATTTCAGGACAATCAGGCGCAGACCAATTTCTGGGCCGCATTCCTGGCCGAGGCCAACACGATCAACGCCACGCTGCAGAAGATTTCGACCGGCGGCGCGCAGGCCAGCGCGGCTCTCGTCACGCAGATTCAGAACTATCAGCAGTTCGGTGCCAATTTCGACGCGGCCCAGGGCAACGTCTTTCGCGGACGCTTCGACAATGAGCTGCTCAGCGGCACGCTGGAAGCCGACTCGGCGGCTGCAGTGAAGGGCTTGCAGGGCATTCTCAACGGCGACACCGGCGCGGCGCTGGCTGCCGACAAGGCGATGCTCGCCGCGGCCGGCCAGGGCTTTGCCGCCGACGCGATGGACGTGTCGGGCAACAACATCGCGATCGGCGGCGCCACCTATGTCGGCTCGGCGACCACGGTGTCGACGGCCACCTCGGTTCACGGCCTCGCCCAGGGCACGATCCCGGTCACCGCAACTCCCAACCTCGCCAACGGCACCGGCGGCACGAGCACGACGCCGCCCTCCACCGGCGGCGGGACGGGCACCGGCGGAATGCATACGACTCCCGTCAATTTCAGTCCGACGGCGCTGGCCAACGGCACCTCGAACCTCCTGACTCGCGCCACGGCCATTCAGCATTCGACCGACCTCGTGCAGGCCGGCGTCGTATTCAACGATGCAGTACGAGCCTCGCTCGGCCTGTTCAGCCTCGCCAACAGCGGCAACTCGCCGACCTTCCTCAGCAGCTATCAGGCGGACATCACGGCGGTGCAGACCGACATCGCGGCGATGCTCGCCAATCCGGGCCAGGTCACGCTCGGCGGACAGACATTCGCGCTGAATGCGACCGACACCGCGGTCCTCACCAATGTCGAGGCTCAACTCGGCACGCTGCTGCAGGCAGCCGGGCAGTTTGCCAACGCGACGACCCAGGCCGCCGCGAGCCAGACGATCCATGCGCTGCAGCAGGAGATCCTGGGGGAGATCCACAACGACGCGCATCTGGCGAACGCGTTGAACAACGTGCCCTTCCTCGCCAATACCGGCGGTCAGGACATCGCCTTCCAGACGTCACCGGCGGGTGCCGACGATCCGGCAAGCCTCGCGGCAGCCACCGCAGGCAACAGCCTGAAGGACGTCGGCCTCGTCTTCAACAAGGTCGTCGAGCTCGCATCCGGCGGCATCGATGCCGCCCATCTGCAGGAGATCAACACCGATCTCACCGCCGTTTCTCAAGGCCTCACGGCGATCCTCAACAACAAGACGCAGCTCGCGCAGATCGAAGCCGGCGAGACCGCAAATGCCGCAGCGCTCACCACCATCCACCTGCAGACCGCGCTCGGCCAGATCAACCTGCAGCTCAACAAATATGATGCGGCCGCGACCACGGGCAACCAGGCTGCGCTGCGCGGCACGGCCGACAATCTGCTCGACATCATCGACATCGTTCAGGGCGACACCAACCTCAACATGGCCGCGGGCGGCAACGGCAATGCGGGTCACTCCGGCGGCTTCGCCGAGGATCCGGGCGGGCTGACCGGCACCGTCACCAGGTTCCAGGACAATCAGGCGCAGACCAATTTCTGGGCCGCATTCCTGGCCGAGGCCAACACGATCAACGCGACCCTGCAGAAGATCTCGACCGGCGGAGCGCAGGCCAGCGCGGCTCTCATCACGCAGATCCAGAACTATCAGCAGTTCGGCGCCAATTTCGACGCCGCCCAGGGCGCCGTGTTCCAGGGCCGCTTCGACAACGAGCTGCTCAGCGGCACGCTGGAGGCCGATACGTCCGCCGCAGTGAAGGGCCTGCAGGGCATCCTCAACGGTGATACCGGCGCTGCGCTCGCCGCCGACAAGGCGATGCTCGCCGCAGCCGGCCAGGGCTTCGCGGCCGACGCGATGGACGTGTCAGGCAACAACATCCCTGTCAATGGCGGCACCTATGTGGGGACCGCAACGACCGTCTCGGCAGCAACCTCGATCAAGGGCACCGCGCACGGCACCATCCCGGTCACGGCCACACCGAACCTCGCCAACGGCACCGGGGGCACGGCGGCGGCAGGAACGACCGCGGCGGGCGGCGCTGCTGCCGGTGGAACGGCGGCGAACGGCGGTACGTCTGCCGGCGCCACTGCGGGGCAGACCGGCGGCACATCGACGGGCACCACCGCGGCAAACAACGGCAGCAACAACGCGCACCACGGCGATCATCATCACCATCACGACCACCTCAGCCAGGCCACGCATACGAGCCAGGCCGCAGCTGTCGGTCCCGACATGTCGCATCTCCACGCGATGCATCACATGTGGGCCTGACGCAGCCGGATGGATCAACCGCACCCGCAGCGGCAACGACATCCCTGGAAGCACCAGACCGAGCCTGTCACTCGCTGGTGCTCTCCGTGGACAAGCGAGCGTCAACGCTCAGAGGAAGTACGACCGCAAATGTCCGAGGGAGAGCCCGCAAGATTCGCGAAGATGCATGTTCCATTCCGCGCCAAGTGCGCACGTCACGTTGGAACTTTTCTAAGGAGAGCCCGGACGACAGTCGCAAGATCGGGGCAACTTCTTGTCTGGACGGTGCGTCGAAGCGTCGCCCGATGAGAACGTTGCAGAGATGCCACGACGGAAATCAAGGAGTTAGAATGTTTCCAAGCGTTGCCGTGACACGCCTGCGACACTGAGCGCTTGCCCGAACAACATCATATTTGGGGACTCTGCGGCGCTTCTTTTGGCCCCATTGGAGCAAATAATTCCCAGGTGCTCTGAGGCTGCGACATTTCGCCCGCTCCGCGAAGGGGTGAACGAGACATCGCAGCCCGATCAACGCCCGCGTGCTGCCGAACCGCCAAGCAGCAGACGCCGGGTTGAAACTTGGGGAGATGATCTAATGGCAGCCAATACCTTCAACCCGACGGCGCTGGCGAATGGCACGTCCAACCTGCTGGTTCGCGCCTCGGCGCTCAATCTGTCGACCGACCTCGTGCAGGCCGGCGTCGTGTTCAACGATGCCGTTCGCATCTCGACCGGCCTGTGGTCGACGCCACAGAACAGCGGCAACTCCAACCCATTCCTCGGCAGCTACACCACCGACCTGCATGCCGTGCAGAACGACATCAACGCGATGCTGGCCAATCCCGGCCAGGTCACGATCGGCGGTCAGGCGTTCACGCTCAACGCAACCGACACCGCGGTGCTCACCCAGGTTTCGAACGAAATCACGACGCTGATCAACGCGGCGCCGCTGACGACCAATCCTGCGACGCTCGCCGAGGCCGACCAGACCATCCACAACGTTCAGATGCAGATCCTGGCGCAGATCCAGGGCGACGCGCATCTTTCGGCCGCGCTCAACAACGTTCCCTTCCTGGCCAACACCGGCGCCATGGACGTGGCGTTCCAGAGCATGCCCGCCGGCAACGACAGCGCCACCAATCTCGCTGCAGCGGCAGCCGGCGACCTGACCGCCATCGGAACGGTGTTCAATGCCGCCGCCGACCTTTCGCTGGGCGGCATGAGCGCCAACAACATCAATCAGATCCAGGCGGACTTCACGGCCATCACGCAGGGCCTGCAAAACATCCTGAATGACCCGGCGAAGCTGGCCGCGATTGAAGCGGGCGAAACCTCCGTCGCTGCGCAGACGACGACGCTCCATCTGATGACGATCCTCAGCCAGGCCAACCTGCAGCTGAACAACTACAACGTCGCCGAGACGATGGCCAATCCGACGGCGCTGCGCGGTTCGGCCGACAACATCGTCGACATGATCGACGTGTTTCAGAACGACGAGGCGCTCAACAAGGCGGCGGGCGGCACCGGCGCGCCCGGTCACATTGGCGGGTTCTCCGAAATGCCGGGCGGCCTGACCGGAACAGTTACGAGGTTCCAGGACAATCAGGCGCAGACCAATTTCTGGGCCAACTTCCTCGCCGAGGGCAACACGCTTGGTGCGAAGCTGGTTGCGGTCGCCAACGGAACGATGACGGCGTCGCAGGCCCTGATCGACCAGATCACGAACTATCAGAACTTCGGCGCCGCGTTCGACATGGCGCAGGGGGCGGTGTTCAAGGGACGGTTCGACGACGAGCTCGTCGCCGGCGCTCTGCAGTCCGACACCACCATGGCCACGAAGGCGCTGATGGGAATCATGAACGGCGACACGGGCGCGGCCCTGGCGACCGATCAGGCGATGTTGAAGGCTGCGGCCGCGAACTACATCGGCAATGCCGGAGACATCGCGGGCAACAACATCGCAATCGGCGGCTCTGACTACGTGACCTCAGCGACGAGCTTCGTGACGGCGACGGCGGTCAATGGCATCGCCCAGGGCACCGGCATGCCGGCGGGCGCCAACCCGAACATCGCCAACGGCACTGGCGGAGCGGCCGCCGCCCCGACCACGCCGGCGCCCACCACACCCGCGCCGACCACTCCTGCTCCGACGACACCGGCGCCGACGACCCCGGCCCCCACCACGCCGGCCCCGACCACCGGGGGCGGAACGAACACCAACACGACGCATCACCACCACTGCCACAACAGTCACCACACGGCGACCGCGGCGACGGCAGGCACGGCTGCTGCTGCAGCGGCGGGCACGGCGGCCGCAGCCACCACGGTTCCCGACATGTCGCATCACCACGCGATGCATCACATGTGGGGCTGACGCTCCAACACCACGAGCGATCAAAGCCGGTGCAGACCCTTCGGTCTGCGCCGGCTTCGTTGTTTCCCGGCAGGAGCCGGCGATTGCGCGAAGGACCTTCGCAACTCCGGGCGTCACGTGACCGCGAAAGTGCTCCGACCGATCGCGACCGACGCTCCGCCAAGCCTCCGTTTCGCTTCATTCCGCCACGACAACTGCTTCCGTCGAACAATCAGTAAGTTGTGATCATGAACGAGCCAGCACTCGCCTTCCGTCCCCGACTCGTCTCCGCATCGACCAACTCCGGCGCACCACTCCCCTCTCCGATCGATGGTCGCGCTCTGCAGGTTGCCGAGGAGGCCTATCGCAAGGTGCTTGCTCTTCAGCCCAAGCATTTCCGCACCCTGTGCAGCCTTGCGACCGTCCGCCTGCAACTCGGTGACGCGCAGGAGGCACGAACCCTGCTGGACCGAGCCGCCGACGCCGCGGGCGATTCGGCAGACCTGCACGTGATGCTCGGAAAGGCGTTCGCCGGCCTGGGTGATCTGGCCAAGGCGACCTCGCATTTCGCGCGTGCCGCCGCGCTCGATGAGTCCTCGATCGAACCCCGCCTGCTGCTAGGCGGCGCATTGTACGGCCTCGGAGATCCCGCAGCAGCCGTCCGGCACCTCGAAGCCGCGCTTGCCATCGACGGCACGAACCCGGATCTCCACCAGGCGCTCGGCCTCGCCCTGCAACGGCTCGGCCAGTTCGAGAGGGCGATCTCGCATCATGGGGCGGCGCTTGCGGCGAGGCCGCAATTTGCCGCAGCAGCCGGCAGCCTCGGTGATGCCTGCCGGCAGCTCGGCCGCCATTCCGAAGCGATCGCACACTATACTCGCGCGCTCGCCATCGAGCCCAACGTGCCGACGGTGCTGCTCAATCTCGGCGGCTGTCATCAGGCGATGGGCGAAACGAGCGCCGCCATTCGCAGCCTGCAGCAGGCACTCGCATTGAGTCCTCATCTTGCCGAGGCGCACTATAATCTCGGCAATATCCATCTCGACATGAAGAGCTGGCCGGGCGCGATTTTCCACTATGAGCGCGCCCTCGCCGAGCGGCCGGACTTCCCGGAAGCGCATAACAATCTCGCCAATGCGCTGGAATCGTCGGGCCGGCACGAAGAGGCCCTCTCCCATTACGACGAGGCGCTGCGGCTGCGGCCCGACTACGCCATCGCCCACCGCAATCGCGCCGACTCGCTGCGGAACGTGCAGCGATATGACGAGGCGATCGTCGGGTATCAGGCGGCTCTTGCGCACGATCCGCGCGACACCACGACCATGAACCATCTCGCGGGCGTCCTGACGATCGTGGGCAGGCTCGATGAAGCGGGACGCGCCTACGAATCTGCCCTGGCAGTCAACCCGCGCAGCATCGGCACTCACCTCAACTACAGCGTGGTCAAGCCGTTCGCGGTCGACGATGCCCGCTGGGCGCCGCTGCAGGAGCTGGCCGCAAGCGCGGAGACACTCACCGAGGACGCTCGCATCGCCCTGCATTTCACGCTGGGGCGCGCCTATGCCGACGTCAAGGACGGTGAACGGTCGCTGCTGCATCTCAATGCCGGCAACAGCCTCGAGCGCCGCCGCATCAACTATGACGAGAACCAGGCGCTGCGCCAGATCGAGCGCGTTCGCACCGTATTCTCCAAGGCCATGCTGCAGGCGCGTGCCGGTCACGGCGATCCGTCGGACGCGCCCGTGTTCGTGATCGGCATGCCGCGTTCCGGCACCAGCCTGGTCGAGCAGCTCCTGGCCAGCCATCCGGCCGTGCATGGCGCAGGCGAGGTCAACTACTTCGCGGCGGCTGCCGGGCTGTTCACCGACCGTGCCCGCGGCGACTACCCGGAGATGCTCGCCAAACTGTCCGATGCCGATATCGCGAGCCTCGCACGCGCTTATCGCGAGCGGTTCACGGGCCTGCCGGCCGGCGTCCGGCGTTTGGTCGACAAGATGCCGTCGAACTTCCTGTTCGCAGGGCTCATCCATCTGGCGCTGCCGAATGCACGCATCATTCACGTCCGGCGCAATCCGATCGACACCTGCCTGTCCTGCTATACTCAGCTGTTCGCCGAGCCGCAGCCCTTCGCCTACGATCTCGGCGAGCTCGGGCGCTACTACCGGGCCTACGATGCGCTGATGAGCCATTGGCGCGCGGTGCTGCCGGACGGCGTCATGCTGGAGGTGGCGTATGAGGACATGGTGCGCGACTTCGATGCACATGCCCGCAAGATCGTCGCGCATTGTAGGCTCGATTGGGATGACTCCTGCCTGTCGTTTCACGAGAACGGACGCCCGGTGAACACCGCAAGCCTCGTCCAGGTCCGCAAGCCGCTGTTCTCCGGCTCGGTCGGCCGCTGGCGGATGTATGGCGACCGGCTGAAGCCGCTGCTCGATGCGCTCGGAACCGAGGCGCTGCGGCCGACGATCGCCGAGGCCATCGCCGGCATCAAGCAGCCGCAGCCCGTCAACGTCGCCCCGCCGGTGGTCACGCCGACGACGGATTCGCGCCCCTTCGACGCCACGCGGCTCGCCTCGCTTCAGACGCTGGCCGACGGCGTGGTCACCGTCGCCAAGAAGCTGCAGAGCCGCGGCGAACTCGGCGACGCCGAGCAGATCTTCAAGCTCATCCTGGCCGGCCAGCCGACCAATTTCGACGCCCTCGTCGGCCTCGGGATGATCTCGACCACCGCCAACCGGCTCGATGAGGCCAAGGACTACTTCGAGCGCGCGGTGGCGGTGAACGACAAATCCGCCGAGGCCCGTGGCAGCATCGGCGCCGTCGAGGCCTCGGCAGGCCGCTATGAGATCGCAGTGCAGCATTACGAGGCCGCGCTCGCGCTGGCGCCGAGCCATCCCGGCATCCTCTACGCCTTCGCCATGGTCCGGCAGAACCAGGGGCTGATCGACGAGGCGATAGCTCTCCTCAGGCGGGCGATCGACAACAAGCCGCAGCATCTCGACGCGCATTTTGCGCTCGGCAACCTGCTGTATACAGCCGGCAAGGACATCGAGGCGGCGCGCTGCTACCTGAAGGTCCTCGACTTCAGCCCGGAGCACGCCGAGACCCACAACAACATCGCCAACGTGCTGCTGCGCCAGGGCCACCGCGAGCGCGCCATCGAGCACTACAAGCGGGCGATCGCGAGCCGGCCCGATTATGCCGACGCCTACGGCAACCTCGGCAATGCCTATCTCGAGCTCAACAGGCTCGAGGAATCGATCGAGCAGAACCTCCTGGCCATCAAGATCAAGCCGGAGCGCTTCGGCTCCTACAACAATCTCGGCGTCGCCTATCAGGCGCTCGGCCGTTTCGAGGAGGCGACCGCAGCTTTCCAGAAGGCGCTGGAGCTGGCTCCCGACGACGCGTCGATCCACCTCAATCTCGCAAACATGTCGAAGTTCAAGCCGGACGACAGCCGGCTGCCGAGCCTGCAGCGGCTGCTCGAACGCGCCGATCAGCTCGACCAGGAGAAGCAGATCGCCGCGCATTTCGCGATGGGCAAGGCGCTGTCTGATCTGAAGGACTACGACGGATCCTTCTCGCATCTGCAAAAGGCCAACACGCTCAAGCGCAAGAGCATGGACTACGACCATGAGCAGCGGCTCGGCATGATGCGCAATGTCGCCAGCCGTTTCACGCCGGAGTTCTTCCGCTCGGTGGCGGGCCAAGGCGACGAGTCCTGGGCTCCG
This sequence comes from Bradyrhizobium sp. SZCCHNS2022, assembly GCF_032377575.1. Lineage (NCBI taxonomy): Bacteria > Pseudomonadati > Pseudomonadota > Alphaproteobacteria > Hyphomicrobiales > Nitrobacteraceae > Bradyrhizobium > Bradyrhizobium sp. SZCCHNS2022. The sequence continues at coordinate 2,197,868 of NZ_JAUHHZ010000001.1, forward strand.
ATCTTCATCGTCGGCATGCCGCGCTCGGGAACGACGCTGATGGAGCAGGTGCTGGCCAGCCATTCCAAGGTCTTCGGCGCGGGCGAGCTCGAGACGTTCAAGGAGCTGGTCGGAGAATCCGCCAGCCGGCAGAAGCTCGTTCCCGCCTATCCCGATCTGGTTGCGCTGCTGCCGCCCGAGGAGATGACGAAGCTCGGACAGGACTACACCACCCGCGTGCGGCCCCTGGCGCCGGCGGCCGAGCGCATCGTCGACAAGATGCCTCTGAATTTCCTGTTCGTCGGACTGATCCACGCCGCGTTCCCGCGCGCCAGGATCATCAATACCCGGCGCGACCCGCTCGACAATTGCGTGTCCTGCTATCAGTTGCTGTTCACCGGAGCCCAGCCCTTCGCCTACGACCTCACCGAGCTCGGCCAGTATTACCGCGGCTATGAGGGCGTGATGGAGCATTGGCACAAGGTGCTGCCGCCCGGCATCCTGATGGACGTCCAGTACGAGGATCTGGTCGATGATCTCGAAGGCGTCTCACGCCGGGTGCTCGACCATTGCGGCCTCGACTGGGAGGATGCCTGCCTCGATTTCCATCGCACCGAGCGCACGGTGCGCACCGCCAGCCTGATGCAGGTGCGCGAGCCCATCTACCGCCGCTCGATCGGAAGCTGGCGGCGCTACGAGAAGCATCTCGGGCCGTTGTGCGATGCGCTCGGGATCGAGGTTCCGCCGCCGGCGGAAGCGACCTGACCGCCGGCAAATAACCGGGTGCTGTTGCCCAGGGATCGGTGACAGGCGCGGCACCCGGCTATCCGGCCGCGCGGCGGAGCGGCATGCACATTGTGCGCGATCGGCTTTAAGAAATTATATTCGTCATATGCCAAGGCGTCAGTTTTACTACGCACGTGGGACAGCTAATTACACAAGCTAAAGTTGTGTCGCTCCCCGCAACTCAGGTTCACGCGAGTTGCGTTCGCAGATCGGTCAGATGGATCGCACTACGGCACCTGCGATTGATCCGCGCGACAGATGGACTGGTAGTTCGGCTCATTAGTTCGAGCCGCCCCGGCGAGTTGATGGCGCGAGACGTCACGGCCCGACCTCAACGCGATCACCGGCAACCGAAACAGGTGCGCCATCGCGACCGGCCGAGGGACTCGCGCGGCCGGCCGGGATCCTTTCGCCGAACTGCCGCCGACATCGAAGGCGAGATCTGCTGTCTTGCGAGCGCGAAACCCGCTCGGGCGCGCATTCTGACGGCGTTCCGGGGCCGCCCCGGGTTGTGAGGAACGACCAGCCGGCGCTTGACCTGGACGCCAAGGCTTGGTTTGACCCGATTTCGTCCGCCCGCCCCAACCGTGGAAGATCCCTGACCATGCGTATCACCCTCGTCGGCTCCCGCCATTTCGGTGTCGCCACGCTGAACATGTTGCGCGAGAGAGGAATCGAGATCGCGCGCGTGGTCGTGCACGATGGCGAGGACCGGCTTGCGGCGGCGGCACGCGCGGCCGGGATCGAGGTCGTGGTCCAGGCCAATCCGAAGGTGGTTCCGGCCGGCGAGATCGCCCCCGGCACGGATCTGATCGTCACGGCGCACAGCCACGCCCGCGTCACGCAGGAGGCGGTCGCCGCCGCCAGGCTCGGCGGCATCGGCTACCATCCCTCGCTGCTGCCGCGGCATCGGGGTATCGCCGCCGTGGAGTGGACGATCAAGGAAGGAGATCCGGTCGCAGGGGGCACGATCTATCACCTGGCCGAGCGCATGGACGCCGGCGCCATCGCCGCGCAGGATTGGTGCTTCGTCCGCAAGGGGGAGACGGCCCGCGAATTGTGGGAGCGCGCGCTGGCGCCGCTCGGCCTCAAGCTGCTCGGTGATGTCGTGGAATCAGCCAAGGCGACCGGCACCATTCCGGCCAAGCCGCAGGACGAGCAGTTTGCCACCAAGGCTCCCAGCATGATCCCGCATTGAGCGACAGACCACGCCTCGGTCGCTGCAAGCCCATCCTCGTGCCCCTGAGGGCTCCTGCTCCGCTGCGAACAATCGTGCAGTCAACGCAAGGCTGTGGCGCCGATCTGCTCATGCGGTGCGCGAGGGCGCAGTTTGCCCACAATGCCGCCCCGTTGGCTGAAAAGCGGGTTCCGCGTTAATCCTTAACGGGCTGAAATTGCTGAATAAAATCTGCTTGCGGCGATGCGGCAAACTTTCGTCACAATTTCTCCAAATAAGGTTCGTCATCAAAGACATTGAGGGACAACGATTCATGCGTCTCGACCGCATTGGAATGGCTTTCGTCGCGTCGATCCTGGCCGGCACCGCAACCGCCCCGGCTTTCGCCCAGTCGCCCTATGACGGCCAGTGGCAGGTCACCATCGTCACCAGCAGCGGCAGCTGCGAGCCTACGGCCAGCTCGACCCTGATCGTCGCAGACGGTAAGGTTTCTGCGGCCGGCGCCAATGTCACAGGTTCGATTGGGCGCGAAGGCCTGGTTAAGGTCTCCATCAATGGCGCATTCGCGAATGGTCAGCTCAACGGCAACTCCGGCTCGGGAAAATGGAACGGCGCGTCGGCAGGTATTCCTTGCAGCGGACGCTGGCAGGCATCACGCATGTAATGACCGGCCCGGTCTGAACGTGTCCAAGCGGCGGCTCTCGGTAGCCGCCGTTTTGATGTCGACGCTCCTGACAGCATCGCCCGGGCAGGCCGATCCGGGCCCTTTCACCGGCATGGCCGGAACCTGGGGCGGCAGCGGCACCGTAGCCCTCGAGGACGGGTCGACCGAGCGCATCCGCTGCCGGGCAAGCTACAGCGTGTCCGGACCAAGGATGAACCTGGTCCTGACCTGTGCGAGCGACGCCTACAAATTCGGTCTGCAGGCCGACGTCATCGCCGAGGGCGGGACCATTTCAGGCAGCTGGACCGAGACCAGCCGCGGCATCAGCGGGGTGCTGCAGGGGCGCGGCGGCAACGGCAGCTTCCAGCTCGTCGCGACCACGGCCGGCTTCAACGCCAACATCGCGCTCGCGACCCGCGGCAACCGGCAATCGGTGTCGATCCGTGCCGACAGCCAGTTCCGCGCAGCCAACATCTCGCTGTCGCGGTAATGGCGTTCAGGCGCGCTTGACGCTGGGGACCGGACCGCCGCTCGGAGCCGGAGCCAGTTGGGCCGCGGTTCGCTTGATGGTCTTGGCAACCAGCAGCGCCTGCTCGCGGGTCATGGCAAAATCCTGCACGCCCTTTTGGGTGGTCAGCGACAGCACCATGAGGTGAGGCTCGCGCTCCGGCCAGCCGGTGGCGAAGGCGGTCAGGAAGTCGGCTGAGGCGGCACGGTCGGTCATGTGTGAAAGCTGCCCTTGGCTGTTTCGCGGCGGTCGCTTTAGGACGAAACGCCGCCACACTCCATGTTTTTCTCGGCACATCGTCCGCGGCCTTCCGTGGCGGCGTTGATGCACTGCACCGTTGATTTCATTTGCATTGCTGTGCACGCGAGGTGATACAGCCGCTCTCGCCTCCTGCCCGCCCCCATTCGGCCTCATGCATCGCCCCGCTTCGAAACTGATGGCCGCGCTGTGGATGACCGGATGGCTCAGCCTCATGTTGGTGATGGCGGTGGCCGGGCGCGAAGCCATGCGCGAGCTCAACGTCTTCGAGCTGATGGAGCTGCGCTGTCTCATCGGCCTGGTGATGCTGTCGCCCGTCATCGCCCTCAGCGGCGGCTTTGCGACCCTGCGCACGACGCGGCTGAAGCAACATGCCGCCCGCAATCTGATCCACTACGGCGCGCAGCTCGGCTGGTTCTTCGCGCTCACCCTGATTCCGATCGGTCAGGTCGTGGCGATCGAGTTCACGATGCCGATCTGGACCGCCCTGCTCGCCGCGACCTTCCTCGGCGAGCGGATCACCCTGTTCAAGCTGGCGGCGATCGTGCTTGGACTGGTTGGCGTGGTGGTGATCGTGCGCCCCGATACCGGTGCGATCAATCCGGGCCAGCTGATTGCGCTGGCCGCCGCCGTCGGCTTCGGCATCTCGATCGCGCTGGTCAAGTTCCTGACCCGCACCGAGCCGACCGTGTCGATCATCTTCTGGATGCTGGCGGTGCAGTCGGTCGCCGGCCTCATTCCCACGCTGGTATGGTGGAGCTGGCCATCGGCGACCGGCTGGGGATGGATCGTCCTGGTCGCGCTCTGCGGTACCTTCTCGCACTTCTGCATGGCGCGCGCGATGCTCTACGCCGACGCCACGATCGTGATACCGATGGACTTCCTGCGCGTGCCGCTGACGGCGACGGTCGGCTGGCTGGTGTATTCGGAGCGCCTGGACGGTTTCACGGTGCTGGGCGCCGCGCTGATTCTGGCCGGGAACCTGTTGAACCTCCGGCCACCGCAGCCTCAACCCGTGCCGGTCAACACCTCGACGCAAAGCTGATCCAAGGTCTTCAGCGTCGTGCACGGCTGAATGTCTGTGATGTCTCTCACGGAACGGGTGAGATACACGTGTTCGGCGTTGGCTGCGCGCAACACTCGCGAACTGCTTTGTGGCGAAAGCGAGATTTTTTGTTTGGGAACAAGACTTTTCGGCTCGAACGGCGACAAATGCTGCAGTGATCGCTTCGCTGGATCGTTAGGGGATCTCCTGATGCGCTTTCTCACCATCACCTTGTCGCTGCTCTGCATGGCGCTGACGGCCGGGGCCGCCAAGGCGGACCGCCGCGTCGCCTTCGTCGTCGGCAACGGCGCCTACAAGAGCGTGGCTCAATTGCCAAACCCGCCGGTCGACGCCAAGGCCATGGCGGCCACCCTGCGCAATGTCGGCTTCGACGTCGTCGAAGGCACCAACCTCACACGCGACAGGATGACCGAGAAGCTGCTCGACTTCGGTCGCAAGGCGCAGGGCGCCGACATTGCGGTGTTCTATTACGCCGGCCACGGTATCGCGATCGCCGGCACCAACTATCTGCTGCCGGTCGATGCCGACCTGAAATCGGAGATGGACGTCAAGCTCGGCTCGGCGATCAACATCGACGTGACGCTCGACCAGACCATGGGCGATGCCAAGGTCAAGCTGGTGTTCCTCGACGCCTGCCGTGACAATCCGTTCGCAGCCAAGATCAAGTCGAACTCACCGACGCGCAGCGTGTCGGTGCAGACGGGTCTCGCCGAGATGAAATCGGGCGAAGGCACGCTGATCGCGTTCGCGACGGGGCCCGGCCAGACGGCGCTCGACGGCGACGCCGGCGGCAACAGCCCGTTCACGCGCGCGCTGATCTCGCACATCGCTCAGCCCGGCGTCGAGATCCAGCAGGCCATGACCTCGGTACGCGCGCAGGTCAACGAGGAGACCAGCAAGGGCCAGCTGCCCTGGGGCCACACCAACCTGATCGGCGCGGTCTATCTCAATCCGGCCGCAGCACCTGCTGCGACGGCCGCCACGGCCGGAACCACGCCGGTTGCTGCCGCAGCGAGCCCGACCGCTGCCGAGGCCGAGCTCGAGTTCTGGCGCTCGGTGAAGGACTCCAACAAGCCCGAGGAGCTCAACGCCTACCTCTCGACCTATCCGAACGGACAGTTCAAATCGCTGGCGATGGCGCGTATCGCCTCGATCGAGAGCGGCGCCATCAACACCGCGACCCGCAACGTCGCCAAGGGCGTGGACCCCGCGACCTTCACCGAGGAAGGCACCCAGGTCAGCGAGGATCAGATCGGCCTCGACAAGACCAAGCGTCGCGACGTGCAGCGCCGCCTGACCGGTCTCGGCTTCGATACCAAGATGACCGGCGTGTTCGACGACGAGACCCGTGGCGTGATGAAGCGCTGGCAGGCCGCGCGCGGCTACCCCTCGACCGGCTTCCTGACCAAGCTGCAGCACAAGGCTTTGCTCGCCGAGCCGCAGCCGGCGCCCGCGACTGCCGCGGTCGGTGACGAGGCCAAGCCCCGCCGCGCCAAGCCGGCCGGCAATGTTGCCGCCGGTGGCCCGCCGCCCCAGGGTGCGCCGGTCTATCGCAACCCGCCGCCGCAGGATAACGCGGGCAACGCTGCCGGCGCCGCCTTCATCGGCGGCATGATGGGCGGCGTGCTCGGCAGTGCCCTGCGCCGGTAAGCTGCAGCATCCCTGACATGCGCGAGCCCGTGCCGTGATCGGCACGGGCTTTTTGCTGTCTCGTGGGCGCGACCACCTGCGCTGCAACCATCGATTTGGCTTGGGCAAATCACGGCTTTTTGGTGTAGACATGACGGCGGATTTCAGTCGTCCATCATGCTTTGGCCTGGGGGATTTCAGATGCGGGGGATCAGCCTCATTGCGGCGGGGGTGTTGTCGCTCGTCGTGTCAGCGCTCGGCGTCGACGCCGCCCGGGCCGACCGGCGCGTCGCCTTCGTGGTCGGCAACGGCGCGTACAAAAACGTGGCCCAGCTGCCCAATCCGCCGGTCGATGCCAAGGCCATGGCGGTCACCTTGCGCAATGTCGGCTTCGACGTCGTCGAGGGCACCAATCTGAATCGCGAGCAGATGACCGAGAAGCTGCTCGAGTTCGGCCGCCGCAGCCAGGGCGCCGACGTCGCCCTGTTCTACTATGCCGGCCATGGCATCGCGATCTCCGGCACAAACTACCTGCTACCCGTCGATGCCGACATCAAGTCCGAGATGGACGCCAAGCTGGGCGCCGCGATCAATGTCGACGTCACGCTCGACCAGACGCTCGGCGATGCCAAGGTCAAGCTGGTATTCCTCGATGCCTGCCGCGACAACCCGTTCGCGGCCAAGATCAGATCGGCTGCATCCACGCGCAGCGTCTCGGTGCAGACCGGCCTTGCCGAGATGAAATCCGGCGAAGGCACCCTGATCGCGTTCGCCACCGGTCCGGGCCAGACCGCGCTCGACGGCGAGGCCGGCACCAACAGCCCGTTCACCCGCGCCCTGATCGCACACATCACCCAGCCGGGCCTCGAGATCCAGCAGGCGATGACCCAGGTCCGCGCCCAGGTGAACGAGGAGACCGCCAAGGGCCAGCTGCCCTGGGGCCATACCAACCTGATCGGCGCCGTCTATCTCAATCCCGCGGCCGGCAATGTCGCTGCGGCGGGCACCGTCCCGGCGGCCGTCGCCACCCAGCCGGCGAACGACGTCGAGCTCGAATTCTGGCGTTCGGTGAAGGACACCAACAAGACAGAGGAGCTCAAGGCCTATCTGACCAACTATCCGAACGGTCAGTTCAGGTCGCTGGCGCTGGCGCGGGTGGCCTCGCTGGAGAATGCTCCCTCCTCGACCACAACGCGCAACCTGACCACCGGCATCGACCCCGCCACGTTCACCGAGCAGGGCACGCAGGTCACCGAGGATCAGATCGGGCTCGACAAGGGCCTGCGCCGCGACGTGCAGCGCCGCCTCACGGGTCTCGGCTTCGATACCAAGGCCACCGGCAAGTTCGACGAGCCGACGCGCGCCGTGCTCAAGCGCTGGCAGGCCGCGCGCGGCTATCCGTCGAGCGGCTATCTCACGAAGCTGCAGCACAAGGCCCTGCTCGCCGAGATCGTCCCGGCCGCTGCAACGGCCAGCGCGACTGATGAAGAACGTCCGGCGCGCCGGGCCCAGCGCAGCAGCGGCGGTGGCGGCGGCTATCACCGCAGCGGCGGCCCGGATGCCGGCGCGGCCTTCATCGGCGGCGTGATGGGCGGCATGCTCGGCGGCGCGTTCCGGCGCTGAGCGGCCCGGCCCCGACGATCAGCAAGACAGTCGCTGCCGAGAGAGCGCTGCCGAGACAGCGCGCCCGTAGCGATGTCCCGCGCGGCCCCCGAAGCGGCAGAGACACGGTCCGCCGCTTCCTCGCTTCAATCTCGCTCAGAGCCCCGCGGCCTTGCGCAAGGCAGCGTTCATTCGCTCCTGCCAACCCGGCCCTTCGGACTGAAAGTGCTCGAGCACGTCCTGGTCGATCCGCAACGTCACCTGCTCGCGGACGCCGGGGACCGCCGCCTTCTTCGGCGGCGCCTCCACCGGCTTGGTGGTCACCTTCTTGAAGGCGGCCTCGGCCTCGGTGCGGGCGTCGGCCAGGGTCCGGGGACGCCGCGGCTGGTCAGCCATGATCAGATTCCCTCGAACAGCGCCGTGGACAAATAGCGCTCGGAGAACGACGGCACGATGGCCAGGATCGTCTTGCCGGCGTTCTCCGGCCGCTTGCCGAGCTCGATCGCCGCCGCGATCGCAGCGCCCGAGGAGATGCCGCCGGGGATGCCCTCGTTGCGCGCCAGCGCCCGCGAGGTCTCGATCGCGGTCGTGCTGTTGATCTTGACGATCTCGTCGATGACCGAGCGGTCGAGAATATCGGGCACGAAGCCCGCGCCGATGCCCTGGATCTTGTGCGGCGAGTGCTGCCCGCCCGACAGCACCGGGCTCTCCTCCGGCTCCACCGCAACCACCTTGAGACCAGGCTTGCGTGATTTCAGCACCTGACCGACGCCTGTGATCGTGCCGCCGGTGCCGACGCCGGCGACGAACACGTCGATATTGCCGGCGGTGTCGTTCCAGATCTCCTCTGCCGTGGTGCGGCGATGGATGTCGGGATTGGCGAGGTTCTTGAACTGCTGAGGCATCACGGAGTTCGGTGTGGTTCGCAACAGCTCCTCGGCGGTCGCGATCGCGCCCTTCATGCCCTGCGCCGCCGGCGTCAGCACGATCTCCGCGCCGAGGAAGGCGAGCATCTTGCGCCGTTCGACGGACATCGACTCCGGCATCACCAGCTTCAGCTTGTAGCCGCGCGCCGCCGCCACGAAGGCCAGCGCAATGCCGGTATTGCCGGAGGTCGGCTCGATCAGCACGGTATCCGGCTTCAGCACCCCGGCCTGCTCCATCGCCAGGATCATGCCCACGCCGATGCGATCCTTCACGCTCGCCGCAGGATTGAAATATTCCAGCTTGGCGAGGATGGTCGCCTTCACGCCGTGCTGCTCCGGCAGCTTTCGCAGTCGCACAATCGGCGTATTGCCGAACGCCTCGACAATTGAATCAAATACGCGTCCGCGTCCGGGACGCTGTGTTGCAGCTGACGACTCCATCAAATCACTCCTTTGCGCGCTTCCGGCGCGACGTTGACAATGGTCCTCGCCATCTTCAGCGAGCCTATTGCGCTGCGCAAGCACGTTTACGCGATCGCAAGATGACCGCGGCGCACAACAAGTCGTCGCTAAATTGCGAAAAACCAACGCATTTGTGTTGCGACAAGGTCAACAAACCCAGTGTATCTTCGGACGGAGATTCACGGTTCGGCGTCGATCGCGGCCGAGCGGGCATCAGCAAAATGTCATCTTCGGAATGATACAAGCAGGATGTTCCCAGCGATCGGCATCGCCGCCGCAGAATGAACCACGTAAGAACAGCCCACATAAGAACAGACCACCCAGACAAACTCTTTGTGTGACGGACTCGATATCCGCGAAAGTTGGACTCGTCGGAAATAGACTCGTTCGAAATTGCACAGTTCGAAATTGACGTCGTTCAAACAGAGATCACCAACAAAGAGATCGCCCAGGAGGTCCCTATGTCAGCACTCGCTGATCTCATGTCGACCGCATCCCCCCGTCCGGATCCGCGCGGCTGTGATCTACCGACCTGTCCGGTTTGCGCGGACTCCATGATAGCTGCGGAGGCATCGGCGTATCTGGCCGACAATGCGATCAGCTATCTCTGGACCTGCGACACCTGCGGCTACGGCTTCGTCACCAAGCATTCCGTCAAGAGCCGCTTCGTCTGCAACTGAACGGCATCGCGGCCGAAGCGTTCCATGGTGTGACGCCGCAGCCGTCACGCCATGATGTATCCCCGAGGCGGTCTGCCAGGTCCATCCAGCCATCTGATGCCAAGAGGTGCACTGAGCGGGCCCTGTGAGGGAGCCGTCAGCCGGCGCGTGCGGGAATGTCGCCGCGCGCCCAATCCGCCTTGGTGCGCTCATAGAATTCCGTGAAGCGCCGCGATGCGATCGCCTCGCGCATCCCGGCCATCAGCTGCTGGAAATAGGCGATGTTGATCTCCGACAGCAGCGTCGCGCCGAGCGCCTCACCGGCCTTGATGAGGTGATGCAGATAAGCGCGCGCGTAGCTGCGCGCCGGCGGCCAGGGACTCTCCTCGTCGAGCGGCCTGGCATCGTCGGCGTGGCGCGCGTTGCGGAGGTTTACCGGACCGAAACGGGTGTAGGCAACGCCATGGCGACCGTTGCGGGTCGGTAGCACGCAGTCGAACATGTCGATGCCGCGCTTCACCGACTCCAGGAGATCATCGGGCGTCCCGACGCCCATCAGATAACGTGGCCGGTCGCCGGGCAGCACCGGCACGGTGGCCTCGATCATCTCCAGCATGACGGCCTGCGGCTCGCCCACCGCAAGGCCGCCGATCGCATAGCCATGAAAGCCGATCGCGGCGAGCGCCTCCGCGCTGGCAACCCGCAAAGCCGGCACGTCGCCGCCCTGCACGATGCCGAACAGCATGTAGCCGGCGGGCGCGCTCTCGAACGCCCGGCGGCAGCGCTCGGCCCAGCGCAGCGACAGCCGCATCGCGCGCTCGATGTCGTCAGGCTCGGCCGGCAGCCGCACGCATTCGTCGAGCTGCATCGCGATGTCGGAGTTGAGCAGCCGCTGCACCTCGATGGCGCGCTCCGGCGACAGCTCGATCTTGGCGCCGTCGATATGCGAGCGGAACGTCACGGCCTGCTCGGTCACCTTGCGCAGGCCCGACAGCGACATCACCTGGAAGCCGCCGGAATCCGTCAGCATCGGCCCACCCCAGCCGGTGAAGCGCTGCAGGCCGCCAAGGGCGGCGATGCGCTCCGCGGTAGGCCGCAACATCAGGTGGTAGGTGTTGCCGAGCACGATGTCGGCGCCGGCCTCGCGGACGTCGCGCCAGTGGATGCCCTTCATGGCGCCGGCAGTGCCGACCGGCATGAAGGCCGGGGTGCGCACCACGCCATGCGGGGTCGTCAGCCGGCCGGTACGGGCCACGCCGTCATTGCCGAGCAGTTCGAAATGGTTGGGAAGGTCGCTAGCCGAGGAGCTCATGGCCGGCTTATTGCGTCAGGATGGGCGACGTTTCAACCGCGATCGGCCGTATTTGACGCTTAACGGCCGTTGACGGCGGTTCCGCGCGCCCCTATGGTCCCGCGCCATGACGACCTCGACCAAACGCACGACGAAAACCACCAAGCCCCAGGGGGACTCGGGAGGCGTGCGCGCGTAATCGACCTCGATCGCGACCATCTTCGAACCGAAGCCCCGCCTGATGAAGGTCCGGGGCTTTTTTTATGCCCAAATTTCAACCGGAGACTTCGAGACGTGCCCCAAGATTCCCGCCAAGATCCCACCATTGCCATCGTCGGCGTCACCGGCGCGGTCGGCGCCGAGTTCATCGCCACCCTGGACCGCCGAAACGTCCGCGTCGGCAGACTGAAGGCGCTCGCGAGCGCCCGCTCGGCCGGCCAGACCCTGACCTTCCGCGGCCAGACGATCGTGATCGAGGAGCTCAATGAGCGCTCGTTCGAGGGCGTCGACGTCGCGCTGTTCTCGGCGGGCAGCGGCATCTCCAGGAAGTTCGCCCCGATTGCGGTGCGCTCCGGCGCCGTTGTCGTCGACAATTCCTCGGCGTTCCGCATGGACCCGAACGTGCCTCTCGTAATCCCCGAGATCAACGCTCGCCGCATCCGCGACCACAAGGGCATCATCGCCAATCCGAACTGCGCGGCGATCACCGCCCTGGTGCCGCTGTGGCCGATCCACCAGCAGAACCGCATCAAGCGCATGATCATCTCGACCTACCAGGCCGCCAGCGGCGCCGGTGCGGCGGCGATGGACGAGCTGGTGCAGTCGACCCGCGCGAGCCTCAACGGCCAGGTCTATGCGCCCAAGGTGATGCCGCATCCCTTCGCCTTCAACCTATTCAGCCACAACACTGCCATCGATCCCGACACCGGCTACAATGACGAAGAGACCAAGGTCATCAACGAGACCCGCAAGATCTTCGAGGACGAAGGCATCGCCATCGGCGTCACCTGTGTCCGCGTGCCGGTGCTGCGCGCGCATTGCGAAGCCATCACCTTCGAGTGCGAGAAGCCGATCACGGAAGACGAAGTGCGCCGTATCCTCGCGACCGCGCCGGGCGTGCGCACGGTCGACGATCGCGCCAAGAACTACTTCCCGATGCCGGTCGATGCCTCCGGCCAGGACGACGTTCTGGTGGGGCGCATCAGGAAGGACCTGTCGGATCCGTCCGGCCATTCGATCGCGATGTTCGTCGCCGCCGACCAGCTGCTCAAGGGCGCCGCGCTGAACGCGGTGCAGATCGCCGAGCTGCTGCCGGAGCGCGCGATGGCGTAAGGCGGCACGCGCTCGCGACACCGCAAGCTGCCATCACCCGCGAAAGCGGGTGATCCAGTACCCACCGGGCACCTGTGATCAGCCGATCCGCCACGGCGTACTGGATTCCCCGCCTTCGCGGGGAATGGCGGCGGGGTGTGCCGTGACAGGTCGGCTCTTACGCGCATCGATGCGCCTCTCTCCCCACGTCATTCCGGGGCGCGCGCAGCGCGAGCCCGGAATCCATAGCCACAGCTGATCATTGGACGCGAGATCGATGTGGCGCCAATCTTCAAGACAACACACGCTCATGGGTATGGATTCCGGGCTCATCGCTGCGCGATGCCCCGGAATGACGGGCCGATGGATGCTACGGCTCGACGATCCGCTCGTCCGGTTGCCGGAACAACAAACACGCATCGCCATACGAATAGAACCGGTAGCCGCTGCTGATCGCGTGCGCATACGCCGCCTGCATCGTCTCCAGGCCGGCGAAGGCCGAGACCAGCATGAACAGGGTCGAGCGCGGCAGATGGAAGTTGGTCATCAGGATGTCGACCGCGCGGAAGCGATAGCCGGGCGTGATGAAGATCGAGGTCTCCTGCTCGAACGGCGCGATGGTGCCGTCGGGCTGCGCTGCGCTCTCGAGGAGCCGCAGCGACGTGGTGCCGACGGCGACGATGCGGCCGCCTTGGGCGCGCGCTTCGTTCAGCGCGTGAGCCGTCTCGGCCGTAAGACTCCCCCACTCCGCATGCATGCGGTGGCCTTCGGTGTCCTCGACCTTCACCGGAAGAAACGTGCCGGCCCCGACATGCAGCGTCACGCGCTGCAGCCCGACCCCGCGCTCGCGTAGCCGTTCCTCCAAGGCCGGCGTGAAATGCAGCCCGGCCGTGGGCGCAGCCACGGCGCCCTCCCTCGCCGCGAACATGGTCTGATAGTCGGCGGCGTCCTGCTCATCGGCGGGCCGCTTGCCGGCGATGTAGGGCGGCAGCGGCGGCCGGCCGAGATCGGCGATCGCCTGATCGAGCGCCGGGCCATGGAACACGAAGGCCAGCGTCACCTCGCCCTCCTCGCCCTTGGCCTCGACGAGGGCGTCGAGATGGCCGAGCAGGCAGACCTTGCCCTCGTTGCCGAAGCGGACCGTATCGCCCGGCGCGAGCTTCTTGGCCGGCCGCACCAGCGCCTGCCAGCGCGAGCCGTCGAGCCGTTTGATCAAGGTGGCCTCGATCTTGGCCTCTGTCTCGCGGCTGATGCGGCGGCCGGAAAGCTGGGCCGCGATCACCTTGGTGTCGTTGACGACGAGCTGATCGCCGGGCTCGAGCCAGTCCGGCAGATCGCCGACGGTGCGGTCGCGCAGCACGCCGTCGCCCTGCACCACCAGCATGCGCGCGGATTCGCGCGGGTTCGCCGGGCGGAGCGCGATGTTCTCGGGGGGGAGATGGAAATCGAACAGGTCGGTGCGCATCGTCGTTCTGGAACGACCATCGGCCCCTCATCCTGAGGAGCGTGCGTAGCACGCGTCTCGAAGGATGAGGCCCGACTGTGGCCTCATGGTTCGAGACGCGTGCTGCGCACGCTCCTCACCATGAGGGTTGAGCGCCGTAGCCGGCGCTGCACATGGGACCATGAACACGCCGAGAGGCGGGTTCATGGAGAGCGTCTCGAAGTTTACGCCGCGTCGGCGGCCATGTAGGCCTTCACGATCTTGTCGGGATTCTGCACCGGCTCGCCGCGCTTGATCTTGTCGACGTTCTCCATGCCGTCGGTGACCTTGCCCCAGACCGTGTACTGCTTGTCCAGGAAGCGGGCGTCGTCGAAGCAGATGAAGAACTGGCTGTCGCCGGAATCCGGGTTGGCGGCGCGGGCCATCGAGGCGGTGCCGCGGACGTGCGGCTCGGCGTTGAACTCGGCCTTCAGCTTCTTGCCGGAGCCGCCGGTGCCGGTGCCCTGCGGACAGCCGGTCTGCGCCATGAAGCCGTCGATCACGCGGTGGAAGACGATGCCGTCATAGAAGCCCTCGCGGACGAGCTCCTTGATGCGCGCGACATGGCCGGGGGCGAGATCGGGACGCATCTCGATGGTGACGGGGCCCTGGGTGGTCTCGAGGATCAAGGTATTTTCGGTCACAGCCATGCTGGTCTCTCGGTTCTGGTTGGAATTGATGAGGGGCAGGACAACGGACAGTTCGGGGTCTGAAATGTCGCGGCGCCTTCTCATGTGCGGCCGCCACCCCTCCTGACGGCCCTCCGAGCACAACGGGGCCCGGGCGATGCGGGTCCAGATTAGACCCAACGCGTTTAAAGCTGAAGCCGCCCGTCCTGTCGATGCAACGGGCGATGCGTGGCAAAGGGTTCCTTAAGGCCTTGGGAACCCGGACGTGAGTCCGGGTGACCCCGCCCTCCGAGCTTACTTGATATCGGAGGCGACCTGGACCTTGACCATCTTGTCCGGGTCGGTCACTGCGCCGCCTGCCGAGCCCGGAGGCGCCTTCTTGAGCTTGTCGACCACGTCCATGCCCTGCACGACCTCACCGATCACGGTGTACTGGCCGTTGAGGAAGGACGCGTCGCCGAAGCAGATGAAGAACTGCGAGTTGGCGGAATCGACGCTGTCGCCGCGGCGCGCCATGCCGACGGTGCCGCGCTTGAACGGCGTCTGAGAAAACTCCTGCTTCAGGTTCGGATATTTTGAGCCGCCGGTGCCGTTGAAGTTCTGGCCGTCGCCGGTCTGCGCCATGAAGCCGTCCATGACGCGGTGGAACGGCACGTTGTTGTAAAAGCCTTCGCGCGCCAGCGTCTTCAGCCGTTCGGCGTGCTGCGGCGCCAGGTCCGTGCGCAGCTTGATGACGATGCGGCCCTTGGTGGTGTCGATGACCAGCGCATTCTGCTTGTCGAGGCCGGCGGGAAGCGATTGCGCCAGCGCGGGCAGCGCGAACACGAGAGCAAAGACGAAGGCGAGAGCGCGGATCATGGCAACTCCGAAGTCAGGATGAGAGGAAACGCTCGAGAAGGCGGTCCGGCGCCGGGAGCTGCCGGACGCCGGGACGTCAGGCAAACTTGGCTTTCAGGGGAGCCACCACCGATAGCGGGACGAAATGCGAAATCTCGCCCCCCATCGCAGCGATCTGCCGCACGAGGCTCGCGGTAATCGGGCGGACCGGCACGGAGGCCGGCACGAACACCGTCTGGATTGCCGGTGCCATGGTCTGGTTCATGCCCGCCAATTGCATCTCGTAGTCGAGATCGGTGCCGTCGCGCAGGCCGCGGATCATCATGATCGCACCGGCCTTCGCAGCGGCCGTGACCGTCAAATTGTCATAGGTCGAAGCATCGAAGGCGCAGCCGGCGGCGGCCGCGATCGGGCCGAACACCTCATGGGCCATCGCCAGCCGCTCCTCGGTCGAAAACAGCGGCTTCTTGCCGTGATGCACGCCGACCGCGACGATGAGCTTGTCGCAGAGGTGAACGGCCTGCCGGACCACGTCGAGATGGCCGTTGGTGACGGGATCGAACGAGCCCGGATAGAGCGCAATGCGTTGCATGCGTCCGTCCTATACCGGCCGGAACAGGCCGGCAAGCCGCCCTCGCCTGCCCTGGCGCGGCTGTGATGGGCTCGGGCCGGCGCCACAGGGCCGCTCCCGCGACGAAAGGCGACCGGAACCACCGGACCGCTGCCGCGATTGTTTCGTCGGAACATCGGCCACGAAACACGTCCGCGACGCGACGAAACCAATTGGTCGCCCCGGCGAAAGCGTCTCGAAACCGGAAATGGTTATCAAATCCTTAACGAACGACGGGCCGAACGGCCCAACCACAGGGGACCGTCATGATCAAAGCGCTTTCTGCCGTTGCAGCGGCCGGCTTCGTGGCTGCCGCCCTCACCGTCCTGCCCGGCCTCGCTCCGGAAGTGAACGCCAGCGTGCCGCAGCCGCTGGCCAAGGGTGATCGCCTGGACTTCCGCCCGATCGGCCGCGACTGCTCGCAGCAGGCCTGGCCGAATTTCGAAGCCGCCTGCCTGCGCGGCGCCGGAACGAAGACCACGATCCGGGAGGCCCGCATCGTCGGGGTCGATCGGACGCAATGAAAGATAGCGAGTAGGTGAGATCCGATTCGTCTCACTTCGCTACTCCCTATTCGCCATTCGCCCCTTCGGCGCCATTCCCGCCATTGCCATTCTCCGTCTCCTCACCGATGTGCTCGACAGAGACGACGTGCTCGTCATCGGCGGTGTTGAACACGATGACGCCCTGAGTGGAGCGGCCGGCAATGCGGATGCCGTCGACCGGACAACGGATCAACTGGCCCTTGTCGGTCACGAGCATGATCTGGTCGCCATCCTCGACCGGGAATGACGCGACCAGCTTGCCGTTTCGGTTGTTGACCGACATCGCGACGATGCCTTTGCCGCCGCGGCCGGTGGTGCGGTACTCGTAGGATGAGGTGCGCTTGCCGTAGCCGTTGACGGACACGGTCAGCACCACCTGCTCCTGCGCCGACATCTCGACGTAGCGCTCCTGCGACAGCTGGATGGAGCCCGCGGCCGCCTCCTCGCTTTCGCTCTCGACCGGCTCCTCGGCCGTCGTCTCGCCTGCCATGGCGCGGCGCATCTTCAAATACGCCGTGCGCTCGTCCGAAGTGGTCTCGACATGGCGCAGGATCGACAGCGAGATCACCTTGTCGGCCTCCGCCAGCGCGATGCCGCGCACGCCCATCGAGGTGCGTCCGGTAAAGACCCGCACATCGGTCACGGGGAAGCGGATGCACTGGCCGCCGGAGGCCGTGAGCAGCACGTCGTCGCGCTCGGTGCAGATCTGCACGTTGACGATCTCCTCGCCTTCGTCGAGCTTCATCGCGATGATGCCGGAGCGCCTGACATCGACGAAGTCCGACAGCTTGTTGCGCCGGACGTTGCCGCCCGTGGTGGCGAACATCACGTCGAGATTGGCCCAGGAGGATTCATCCTCCGGCAGCGGCATGATGGTGGTGATGCGCTCGCCCTGCTCCAGCGGCAGGATGTTGATCAGCGCCTTGCCGCGCGCGTTGGGAGCTGCCATCGGCAGCCGCCAGACCTTCTCCTTGTAGACCTGGCCGCGCGACGAGAAGAACAGCACCGGCGTGTGCGTGGAGGCCACGAACAGCCGGCTGACGAAATCCTCCTCACGGGTCTGCATGCCCGAGCGGCCCTTGCCGCCGCGGCGCTGCGCCCGATAGGCCGACAGCGGCACGCGCTTGGTGTAGCCGGCGTGAGACACGGTCACGACCATGTCCTCGCGCTGGATCAGGTCCTCGTCCTCGACTTCGCCTTCCTGCTCGGCGATCAGGGTCCGGCGGGGCGTGCCGAACTCGGCCTTGATGGCGGTCAGCTCGTCCTTGATGATTCCCTGCACCCGCGCCCGCGAGCGCAGGATGTCGAGGTAGTCGTTGATCTCGATCTTGAGCTTGTCGAGCTCGTCGGAGATCTCCTCGCGGCCGAGCGCGGTCAGCCGCTGCAGCCGCAGGTCGAGAATCGCCTTGGCCTGCTCGAACGACAGCCGGATGGTGCCGTCCTCGGAAAGACGATGGCGCGGATCGTCGATCAGCGTGATGATGGCCTCGACGTCGCGTGCCGGCCAGTCGCGCGACATCAGCGCCTCGC
Source organism: Bradyrhizobium sp. SZCCHNS2022 (assembly GCF_032377575.1). Taxonomy (NCBI): domain Bacteria; kingdom Pseudomonadati; phylum Pseudomonadota; class Alphaproteobacteria; order Hyphomicrobiales; family Nitrobacteraceae; genus Bradyrhizobium; species Bradyrhizobium sp. SZCCHNS2022. The sequence goes on from NZ_JAUHHZ010000001.1 coordinate 2,215,820, forward strand.
GCGCGGTCGCGGGATCAGGCGAGGTCCTGATCACCCGGATGACCTCGTCGATATTGGCCACGGCCACCGCGAGGCCGACCAGGATGTGGGCGCGGTCACGCGCCTTGTTCAGCAGATACTTGGTCCTGCGCGTGACGACACGCTCGCGGAACGCGACGAAGATCGTCAGCAGGTCCTTCAAGTTCATCGTCTGCGGGCGGCCGCCGTCCAGTGCCAGCATGTTGGCCGCGAAGCTCGTCTGCAGCGGCGTGAACTTGTAGAGCTGGTTGAGCACGACGTCCGGCACCGCGTCGCGCTTCAGCTCGACGACGACGCGGTAGCCCTCGCGGTCGCTCTCGTCGCGCAGGTCGGCGACGCCTTCGATCTTCTTCTCGCGCACCAGCTCGGCGATGCGCTCGACCATGGTGGCCTTGTTCACTTGGTAGGGAATCTCGGAGATGATGATCGCCTCGCGATCCCGGCGGATCGTGTCGATCGTCACCTTGCCGCGCATCATGATCGAGCCGCGGCCGAGATGATAGGCCGAGCGGATGCCGGCGCGGCCCAGGATGATGCCGCCGGTGGGAAAGTCCGGCCCCGGGATGATGTTGATGAGATCATCGATCGTGAGCGCAGGATTGTCGATCAGCGCGATGCAGGCATCGATCACCTCGCCGAGATTGTGCGGCGGGATGTTGGTGGCCATGCCGACCGCGATGCCGCCGGCGCCGTTGACGAGCAGGTTCGGGAACTTGGCCGGAAGAACCGACGGCTCCTTGTCCGAATTGTCGTAGTTCGGCTGGAAGTCGACGGTGTCCTTGTCGATGTCGTCGAGCAGCGGGATCGCGGACTTGGCGAGCTTCGCCTCGGTGTATCGATACGCGGCCGGCGGATCGCCGTCGACCGAGCCGAAATTGCCCTGGCCGTCGATCAACGGCACGCGCATCGAGAAGTCCTGCGCCATGCGCACCATGGCGTCGTAGATCGACTGGTCGCCATGCGGATGGTATTTACCGATGACGTCACCGACCACGCGCGCGGACTTGACGTACTTCTTGTCGGGCGTGTGCCCCTGCTCGTACATCGAGTACAGGATGCGGCGGTGCACCGGCTTCAGGCCGTCACGCGCATCGGGAAGCGCTCGCGACACGATCACGCTCATCGCGTAATCGAGATAGGAGCGCTTCATCTCGTCGAGGATGGAAACGGGACGAATGTCGGAAGGTCCGCCCGGCTCGCCGGGCTTCTCATCTTCTTTATCGGACAAAGGGGATACCGGTCGGTTTTGACACGCGAAAATCGCTTGGAATCATATAGCGCATGGCGACCTCGCAGGCCACCCCCAAGCGGGTCAGGAGCGCGCTTTTTCTGCTCGCCTTTCCAGTCACTTAACCGAACGGCACAGCCGCTAGGCGCACGCGGCGGCAGCCCTGTTGCTAGACCCCGAAGACCACCCTGTGCATGATCCGTCCCGGCAGCAGCGTGAACAGTCCGGCAATCACCAGCGCGCCGGAAAACAGCATGATCATGGCCCGGCGATGCGCCGCCACCCGATGGCGGTGTGCGGCCCATATCGCGAGCGGCAGCATGGCCAGCGTGTAGAGCGACAGCAGGTGGATCGGGCTGAATGGACCGACCAGCCGGATGGTGTGAATCCAGAACGAGCTGACCGCCACCGCGGCCATGAGGGCAACCCAGATCCAGCCGATCGTTCGATGCGGCACGGTGCCCTTCGGCGCGGCGAACTGAACCACTCCCAGCGCGAATGCCGTCATCGCCGCAAAGGCATGCAGAACGACGGCAGGCTCGGCGGCGAGCAACGGTGCGAAGCTCATGATCACCCCCCGTGGTCAGCGGGCCGGGCGTCGCGAAGGGCTCGCTGACGTCGATGTCTATCGCGCCAGCAAGCACTGCTCTTCGCTGCGACCTGCCGTTTCACGCCTCCCGCACGACGACCAGCGAGGCATCGGCCTCACGTGATCGCGTGCAGGGCTCAAGCCGCTCCGGCTGCCGTTCCAGACAGGACGGAAGCCGTCTCATATAGGCAGAGAATTCGCGCGCCTCAGAACGGAATGTCGTCGTCCATGTCGCTGTTGCTGCGTCCGCCACCACCGGCCGAGGCGACCGCGCGGCGCGGCGGCGCCATCGACGGTCCGCTGCTGCCGAAATCGCCGCCTCCCATGTCGTCGGAGAAGCTGCCGCCGCCCCCGCCGCCACGGCCATCGAGCATGGTCAGCGTCGAGTTGAAACCCTGCAGCACCACCTCGGTCGAATACTTCTCGACGCCGCTCTGGTCGGTCCATTTCCGGGTCTGCAATGCACCCTCGATGTACACCTTGGCGCCCTTCTTGAGATACTGCTCGGCGACCTTGCACAGACCTTCATTGAAGATCACCACGCGGTGCCACTCAGTCTTCTCCTTGCGCTCGCCCGTCCCCTTGTCGCGCCACGTTTCGGAGGTCGCGATGCTCAGATTGGCGATCGGCCGACCATCCTGCGTGCGCCGGATCTCCGGGTCCTTCCCGAGATTGCCGACCAGAATCACCTTGTTCACGCTACCCGCCATCACACTCTCCCGCGGTTTTCAGATCACCGGACCGGTCGTCTCCACCGGCCTGTCGGCACAAGGTGGCTAACCCTTCCTCTCGCGCCGGACCCTATACGGTTGCCGCGCCAGCCACCTGCTTTCTCGCTGCTTATCCACATATAGCACTCCGGGTGCGATTGTTCCAGTTTTGTTCGCGATACTGTGCACACAACCAGACAGCGAGTTCCATGGAACTCGAGGGAACCCAAGGGAACCAGAAGTTCCCGAAATGGAACCCGCTAAAAGTTCCCTCAATCACGAAAAAGCGATTAACTTTCATTAAGTTAGCTCGCCTCATATCCTCCGCGCCTGTGGCTTTTGGGAGACGGTATCCAGGGTTGAATCGCGTATATTTTCGGATGGATTGAGGCCGCCAAGGCGGTCGCGCCACCTCACAGAAGTGCGCCTCCGGGGACGAATGTCGGGGCGCCCAACGCGGGAGACTTGGGATGAATGTTGGGATGAAAAGAATTTTTCTTGGAGCTGTCAGCTTGATGGTTTTGGGGGCGCTGACGCCGGCGGGAGCCGCCGATCTCGCCGCCCGCCCGTACACGAAGGCCCCGGTGATGGCGCCGGCTCCGCTTCCGACCTGGGCCGGCTTCTACCTCGGTCTGCAGGGCGGCGGCGGCTGGGGCCGCAGCGATGAGACCTTCTTCGGCGCGCCGAATACGGCGATCTTCGCCGGCACGCAGCGTTACGACATCACCGGCGGCTTCGCCGGCGGCGTGATCGGCTACAATTGGCAGGTCGATAACATCGTGTTCGGTCTCGAAGGTGACTACCACTGGGCGGACATCGACGGCCGCTCGGCCGTGATCAACGCCGGCGTCGGTGACACCTACTTCACCAAGCTGCGCGGCTTCGGCGACATCAAGGGCCGGCTCGGCTGGGCGGCCGGTCCTGCGCTGTTCTTCGTCAGCGGCGGTGCCGCCGTCGGCGATCTGCAGCATCGCTACGATGGCGTTCCCGGCAACTCGTTCGTGACCAACGACTGGCGTTGGGGTTGGACGATCGGCGCCGGTGCCGAGTACATGTTCGCTCAGAACTGGTCGGCCAAGGTCGAGTACAACTACCTCGACTTCGGCAAGAGCTCGATCCAGTACTCGCCGGTTGCGACCAACCGCTCGGAGTGGAACGACACCATCCACACCGTCAAGGCTGGCGTCTCCTACCACTTCGGTGGCCCGAGCGTGTCCCGCTACTGATTGCACGCGAACCGCGAATATGTCGAAAGGCCGGCCTCGTGCCGGCCTTTTTTTGCGTGCCGAAACCGGCACTTGCTGGGCCGCTGTGTCGTTTGGGTGACGGCTTTTTACCACGGAAGGGTCTATCAAGACGGCGCGGGTGGGCGTTGGTGAGAGCGTGCGTGCGGGCGTCGGACTTGGTTTGGGGAATGCGATGAGAAGGCTGTTGCTGGGGGCGACAACTTCGCTGGCGCTGGGGATTGCGCCGGCCATCGCTGCCGATTTGCCCGCGCGCACCTTCACCAAGGCGCCCGCGATGATCACGACGATCTATGATTGGAGCGGCTTTTATCTCGGCCTGAACGCCGGTGGCGGCTCGGCACGCACCTGCTGGACCAACAATGTGGCGTTCGGCGGCGTCGCAGCGACCAATGCCGAAGGCTGCCATGATGCGGCCGGTGCACTGGCCGGCGGCCAGATCGGATATCGCTGGCAGACCGGCAGCTGGGTGTTCGGCGTCGAAGGCCAGGGCAACTGGGCCAACCTCAAGGGCAGCAACACCAGCCAGCTGGCTCCGGCCGTGACCAACCAGACCAAAGTCAATGGCGTCGGCCTGCTCACTGGCCAGATCGGCTATGCCTGGAACAACGTGCTCTGGTACGTGAAGGGCGGCGCCGCGGTCGCAAACGAAAAGTACAACGGTCTCACGACCGCGACGGGAGCGACATTCGACCAATCGAGCGCCACGAGGTGGGGCGCCACGGTGGGCACCGGTGTCGAAGTCGGCTTTGGCAAGAACTGGTCGGTCGGCGCCGAGTATGAGCACATCTTCATGGGCAATAAGGCCCTGAACTTCTCAGGCGTTCCCGCCGGTGCGGCGACCCGGACCGATACGGTCGGCCAGGACGTCGACATGGCCACGGTCCGCGTCAACTACCGCTGGGGCGGCCCGGTCGTCTCCAAGCACTGACCTCCGATCGCCGATCTCGTCCTCTCTTCCAGAATCGTTGCTCGGGAGCGCGCATTTCCTTTGGCGCACAGGTGTGGCCTTCGGCGCGAGGCTCGGAGGCCGGCGACACGCGAACAGGCATGACTTCCTGCCTCCATGGATTGGTCGGCGCCGCGTGATTTACATCTGCTTAAGCACGATCGACACATCTCGCCCTGCCCGGCCCGCCGGTCTCAGTTTTTAGAAATCAGTCTCTCCTACAACCAGCGACAGGCCACACGCGGGCCGGATCGGAGGGATCCGGCGACAGCCATTCTGGGACTGGGGAGAGACACATGGACAAGACCACTCTGATCACGACTGCGGGCGTCGCATTGCTGGGGCTGGCCCCGGCATCGGCCGCCGACTTTGCTGCGCGCCCCTATGGCAAGGCGCCGCCGCCGGCCTATGTCACGCCGCTGCCGAGCTGGGCCGGGTTCTATCTCGGCGTCAACGGCGGCGCCGATTGGAGCCGCAATTGCTGGACGCTGAACAACATCGGCGGCGTGCCCGTCGCTCCGACGCAGTCTGAGGGCTGCCACAATGCGAGCAGCGGTCTGATCGGCGGTCAGGTCGGCTACCGCTGGCAGGCCGCCAGCTGGGTGTTCGGCTTGGAAGCCCAGGGCAACTGGACCGACCTCAAATCATCGAACGCCAGCACGGCCGCACTGGCAGCCGGAATCACCAACACCACCAAGACCGACGCCATCGGCCTGTTCACCGGCCAGGTCGGCTACGCCTGGGGCAACGTGCTCTGGTACGTGAAGGGCGGTGCGGCGGTCACGCACAACAAATACACCGGCACCGCCAACGCCGCCGCTCCCTTCCCGGTCGGCACGCTGCTGGACTCCGCCAGCGAGACTCGCTGGGGCGGTACCGTCGGCACCGGCGTCGAGTTCGGCTTTGCGCCGAACTGGTCGGTCGCGGTCGAGTACGACCACCTCTTCATGGGCTCGCGTGACATCAGCTTCCCGGCCACGGCAACCGTGAACTCACGCGTCGATACCATCAAGCAGGACATCGACATGGCCACGGTCCGCGTCAACTACCGATTCGGCGCTCCGGCCACGCGCTACTGACGCTGAAGACGTCTCATCCGACGGGCTTGGAAAAGGCCGGCGACCCCGCCGGCCTTTTTCGTGTCCAGAGCTCGGCACCGAAACGGCCGTTTTGTGTTAAATATTTGATTTATAACGCTTTTTCATCGTTGTGGCGCACGCGTTACAGCATCTCCGGGATGCCCCGTGTATGAACGTTTCCATCGCTTGTCATTCCAACTCCCGGGGGAGAATTTGATGAAGAAGTTGCTTGTGATCACGACGGCCCTCGTCGGCATCGCAACCGCCACGTCCGCTTCGGCGGCCGACATGGCAGCCCGCCCGTACACCAAGGCGCCCCCGATGATGGTCGCCATCAACGACTGGAGCGGCTTCTACCTTGGCATCAACGGCGGCTACGGCACGAGCCGCAATTGCTGGACGCTCGTGAATGGCCCCGCCGAGGGCTGCCACAACGCCACCGGCGGCACGATCGGCGGCCAGTTCGGCTACCGCTGGCAGATGGGCTCTGTCGTGTTCGGCCTCGAGGCGCAGGGCAACTGGGCTGACCTCACCGGCAACAACGTCAGCCCGGTGTTTGCGCCCGACCGCAACCGCACCAAGCTCAACGCCTTCGGCCTGTTCACCGGCCAGATCGGCTATTCCTTCGACAACGTTCTGCTCTACGCCAAGGGCGGCGCGGCCGTCACCGACACCAAGTACGAGATCTTCTCCGGCGTGATCAACAGCGTGCTGGCCACCACGACCGTGACCAAGTGGGGAGCGTCGGTCGGCGCCGGTGTCGAATACGCCTTCTCGCCGGGCTGGTCGGTGGGCTTCGAGTACGATCACCTGTTCATGGGCAACACGAACGTCCCGTTCCGCGGCGCGGTCTTCACCCAGACCGACAACATCAAGCAGGATGTCGACCTGTTCACGGCGCGGTTGAACTACCGGTTCGGCGGCCCGGTCGTCGCGAAGTATTGATCGACCGTTATCAAGTTGTGTTTTCTGAAAGGCCGGCGCAAGCCGGCCTTTTTTGTTGCCCGTGCGACACCCCCGACGCATCGGTCACACATGGAACCAAGCCATTGTGTGGCCTTATGTTTTGGGAACCGTCCCGTAAATGTCCGGTTTCGTCCCGAGTGTGGCTTCTGGGTGACGGCAATCCGCTAGGAACCCGGCTATAGGATGGTCGTCAACTTGAACGGGTGAGTCTGTTTCGTGCGTAAGGCTTTCGATGCGACGCGGACTTCACGGACTAAACTGGAGACAAGAATGAAGAAGATCCTGCTCGCGACCGTGGCCCTGGCCGCCCTGGCCGCTCCCGCTGCCGCCGCTGATCTCGCTGCGCGCCCGACCTACACCAAGGCCCCGGTTCTCGCGCCGGTCATGACCTGGACCGGTTTCTACATCGGTGCGATGGGTGGCTATGCCAACGAGGACGCCGACTTCGCCGCGATGAAGGGTGGCTTCGCCGGTGGCACCATCGGCTACAACTGGCAGCAGGGCGCTGTCGTGTTCGGCCTCGAGGCTGACGCTGCTTGGGCTGACATCTCCGCGTCGGCGACCGCTCTCGGCGTGACCGCCAACTCGAAGATCCGTGATTGGGGCACCGTTCGTGGCCGTCTCGGCTACGCCTTCGGCCCGACCCTGCTGTACGTCACCGGCGGTTACGCCTGGGCCGACAACCGCATCACCCTGTCGGCTCCTGGCATCAGCCTGTCGGACAGCAAGATCCACTCCGGCTGGACGGTCGGTGCCGGCGCAGAATGGATGTTCGCTCCGCAGTGGTCGCTCAAGGGCGAATACCTCTACAAGAGCTTCGGCGGTGAGAGCTACACCTTCACCGGTCTGGGCACTCTGGCCACCGGCACGCTCAACGTGCACTCGGGTCAGGTCGGCATCAACTACCACTTCTAAGATTTTCGCCTTCGGGCGGGATCTCGGCCTCCGGGCCAACGCACAAGGCCTCCGCTCCCCAAGAGCGGAGGCTTTTTCTTTGCCGGCTCGTCCCGCTGATTGCGCATTCTTCGCCGCGAGTCCGCCCGCTCGATTGCCGAACCGGTTCCGCTCCTGCCATTCGCTGCCATTCCTCGAGCGCATTGTTGATGATTCGCTGGCGGCACTGGAAATCCGGCCTCGTTCTTCCTACGTTCCGACGATACCTTTTCCCTTGGCGTCCGATGGCCGGCTTCCGGCGAACGCGCCTGCAACGATGGCGCAGCCTTGCGCCGTGGGACGATCGTCATGGATGAAGTGCTCAAGGCCAAGCAGCGCGCGCAAGCCAATCAGTCGAGCCTGCGGGCGATCACCATCCGTGGCGCCCGCGAGCACAATCTCAAGAACATCGACGTCGAGATTCCGCGCGACAAGCTCGTCGTGTTCACCGGCCTCTCCGGCTCCGGCAAGTCGTCGCTCGCCTTCGACACGATCTATGCCGAGGGCCAGCGCCGCTACGTCGAATCGCTGTCGGCCTATGCGCGCCAGTTCCTGGAGATGATGCAGAAGCCGGACGTCGACCAGATCGACGGCCTGTCGCCGGCGATCTCGATCGAGCAGAAGACGACCTCGAAGAACCCGCGCTCCACCGTCGGCACCGTCACCGAGATCTACGACTACATGCGCCTGCTGTGGGCGCGCGTCGGCGTGCCCTACTCGCCGGCGACCGGCCTGCCGATCGAGAGCCAGACCGTGTCGCAGATGGTCGACCGCGTGCTGGCGCTACCCGAGGGCACCCGCCTGTATCTGCTGGCGCCGGTCGTGCGCGGACGCAAGGGCGAGTACAAGAAGGAGCTCGCCGAATACCTCAAGAAGGGCTTTCAGCGTGTCAAGATCGACGGCACCTTCCACGAGCTCGCCGAGGCGCCGGTTCTCGACAAGAAGTTTCCGCACGACATCGATGTCGTCGTCGACCGCATCGTCGTGCGCCCCGACATCGGCCAGCGTCTCGCCGAGAGCTTCGAGACCGCGCTGAAGCTGGCCGAGGGCTTGGCCGTGGTCGAATTTGCCGATCCCAGCCCCTCCTCGTCATCACCGGGCCGCGCCGAAGGCGCGAGACCCGGTGATCCATCCTCTTCGAAGGAGATGGATGGCCGGGTCAAGCCCGGCCATGACGAGAAGAAGAAGGTGGCCAAGATCCACGACAAGAGCGGGCCGGAGCGCATCCTGTTCTCGGAGAAGTTCGCCTGCCCGGTCTCCGGCTTCACCATCCCCGAGATCGAGCCGCGGCTGTTCTCGTTCAACAATCCCTACGGCGCCTGCCCGGAATGCGGCGGCCTCGGCGTCGAGCAGCATGTCGATGCCGATCTCGTCATTCCCGACAAGGACGTCACCCTGCGCAAGGGCGCGATCGCGCCCTGGGCCAAGTCGTCGTCGCCCTATTATCTGCAGACGCTGACCGCGCTCGGCAAATTCTACAAGTTCACGCTCGACACCAAGTGGAAGGATCTGCCCAAGAAGACGCAGAACGCCCTCCTGCACGGCTCCGGCGACGACGAGATCAAGTTCACCTATGAGGACGGCGTCCGCTCCTACGACACCAAGAAGCCGTTCGAGGGCGTGATCACCAATATCGAGCGCCGCTTCCGCGAGACCGAGAGCGAATGGGCGCGCGAGGAGCTCGGCAAATACTTCAACGACGTGCCCTGCGCCGCCTGCAAGGGTTTCCGGCTGAAGCCCGAGGCGCTGTGCGTCAAGGTCGGCGGCAAGCATATCGGCGAGATCTCGGATCTCAGCGTCAAGGCGGCCGGCGAATGGTTCGCCGAGGTGCCGAAGCAGCTCAACGCGCAGCAGACAGAGATTGCCACGCGCATCCTCAAGGAAATCCGCGACCGCCTCACCTTCCTGCTCGACGTCGGCTTGAATTACCTGACGCTGGCGCGCTCCTCCGGCACCCTGTCGGGCGGCGAGAGCCAGCGCATCCGCCTGGCCTCGCAGATCGGCTCGGGCCTCACCGGCGTGCTCTACGTGCTCGACGAGCCGTCGATCGGCCTGCACCAGCGCGACAATTCTCGCCTGCTCGATACGCTCAAGCGGCTGCGCGACCTCGGCAACACCGTGATCGTCGTCGAGCATGACGAGGACGCGATTCGCCTCGCCGACTACGTGCTCGACATCGGCCCGGGCGCCGGCACCCATGGCGGCCATATCGTCGCCGAGGGCACGCCGGCCGAGATCATGCGCAATCCGAAATCGCTGACCGGCAAGTATCTGACCGGCGAGCTCGAGGTCGAGGTGCCGGAGCGGCGGCCGCCGAACCATCGCCGCACCATCAAGGTCGTCAACGCCCGCGGCAACAATCTCAAGAACGTCTCGGCCGAGATTCCGCTCGGCCTGTTCACCGCCATCACCGGCGTGTCCGGCGGCGGCAAGTCGACGCTGCTGATCGACACGCTCTACAAGGCGATTGCGCGCAAGCTCAACGGCGCCAACGAGGCCGCCGCGCCGCATGACCGCATCGAGGGCCTGGAGCACATCGACAAGATCATCGACATCGACCAGTCGCCGATCGGCCGCACGCCGCGCTCCAATCCCGCGACCTATACCGGCGCGTTCACGCCGATCCGCGAATGGTTCGCCGGCCTGCCCGAGGCCAAGGCGCGCGGCTACGAGCCGGGCCGCTTCTCGTTCAACGTCAAGGGCGGCCGCTGCGAGGCCTGCCAGGGCGACGGCGTCATCAAGATCGAGATGCACTTCCTGCCCGACGTCTACGTCACCTGCGACGTCTGCAAGGGCAAGCGCTACAACCGCGAGACGCTCGACGTGCTGTTCAAGGGCAAGTCGATCGCCGACGTGCTCGACATGACCGTGGAAGAAGCCGCCGAGTTCTTCAAGGCCGTGCCGCGCGTCCGCGACACCTTCGAGACCCTGCGCCGCGTCGGCCTCGACTACATCCATGTGGGACAGCAGGCCACCACGCTGTCCGGCGGCGAGGCCCAGCGCGTCAAGCTCGCCAAGGAGCTGTCCAAGCGCGCCACGGGACGCACGCTCTACATCCTCGACGAGCCCACGACCGGCCTGCACTTCCACGACGTCAAGAAGCTCCTGGAAGTGCTGCACGAGCTTGTCGCGCAGGGCAACACGGTGGTCGTCATCGAGCACAATCTCGAGGTCATCAAGACCGCGGACTGGGTCATCGACCTCGGCCCCGAAGGCGGCGACGGCGGCGGCGAGATCGTTGCCTGGGGCCCGCCCGAGGACATCGTCAAAGCGCCGCGCAGCTACACCGGGCAGTTCCTGAAGCCGGTGCTGGAGAAGTCAGCCAAGCCGAAGAAGCGCGGCCGCGGCGCGGCAAGCGAGGCGGCGGAGTAGCATCGTGGCCCGGTGAGCGCAGCGACATCCGGCTCACCACCACCGCCAGCGATGATCCCGGACGTCGCTGCGCTGATCACGGCTACGGGTACAGCGCAACACCTCTGCCTGCGCCGCCGTCATTGCGAGCGAAGCGAAGCAATCCAGAGTCCCGCCCGCGACCCTGGATTGCTTCGTCGCTCCGCTCCTCGCAATGACGCCCGCAGAGACGGCGTCGTTTCAAAACGAAAGCCCGCCGCTCAGCCAAGAGCGACGGGCCCGATTGTGGTTCTTCGAACTCAACTCACCACCGATAATACCCACTCCGCGTGCCGTTGTTGTTGCCCCACGGGCCGACGTCGCCCTGGGTCGAGCTCGGAGTCGGGTGGTTGGTGCCGTTGTAGCCGGCGCCCCAGCCCGGGCCCGCATACGGGCCCGGCGCGACGGCGACGTAGCCTTCCTCATAGACCGGGCCCGGCGCCCAGGCGTAGGAGTCGCGGTAGGCATAGGTGCTGGTGATTTGGCCGCCATAGCCGTAGCCGCCCGGGCCGTACTCGCCGGCCGAGGCGCCGACGGTGCCGGCCACCAGCGTGACGGCGGTCAGCGCGGCCAATCCAAACGTGCGTGTCATGAGCTTGCTCCCTTGTTCCAAATTCATCGGGGAACAAACACCATCGATGCGGCAGCGGTTCCGCCGGTGCTCACAAGATTTGTGCGACACAACGCGGCGCTCACGTTCCCGCGATGACATGATCCAACCGCAATTGGCCTCAGCGGCCGACGGATGGCCTCAAACGACAAACCCGCCGCTCGTGTCGAGCGACGGGTTTGCTGAACTCACACGAACTCAAACTGTCGTGTGACGGCGATTACCACTGCCGATAGACGCCGGTCAGCGTGCCGTTGTTGTTGCCGGACGGGCCGACATCGCCCTGGGTCGAGCCGGGGGTCGGATGATTGGTGCCGTTGTAGCCGCGGCTCCAGGTCACCGGACCGGCCGCCGGACCGGGTGCATAGGCCTGCGCGCCATAGACCGGCTCGGAGTCGTATCCTTGTGCCGGCGGCACCCAGGCCATCGTGTCGCCATAGCCCTGCGCCGACGCGGCGGCGGTGCCAATCACCAGGGTTGCTGCGGCCAGCGCAGCCATCTTGATCGTGCGTTGCATGGAGGTCTCCTTGCTGCTGTCGGGAGTCAACCACCGCAATGCAGCACCGTTCCTGCAACGCACGCTCACATCGATCGTGATGCAATCGTGATCCTGCCGGAGAGGGCAGCGCCTTGCAGACTTGCGAGGCGCAGTCCAGCAATCATCGGAACCAGAGCTCGCCCGGGCTCCCCGGCCGCTCACGCCGCGGCGGCAGCCGCGCGCGGACGCGCCACGCCCGTCTTGGTGATTCCCGGCAGCACCGGCGCCGTGGTGCCGGTCGCGTGCGGAAAGTACTGCAGCTGCATCGAATGCATATACCCCGCCTCCGCAGTCCAGGAATCGTTCGACTCCGCGACCGGCGCAATCGTGAACGCATCCGGATTGCTCGGCGTGATCGGCGTATAGGTCGGGATGGTGTTGCTGAGCCCCTTCAGCGGCAGGTAGATCGAGAAATAGTTGGTGTCCTTCAGCACCGGGGCCGGCGCCGGATAGGTGCCGAGAATGCCCTTCAGATTGGCCCAGCCCATCGGCACGATGTCGTTGCTGTTGACGGCGGCGTAGTAGGTGTAGGACTTGGCGAACGTGGTCGCGAAGCCGTCGTTCCACATCGTCGGTGCGGCGAAGCTGTGCGGCCACAGCGTGAAGGTCATCGACGAATTCAGCTTCGGCAGCTGATCCTGCAGCCACGCCGTTGCGACGACGGCAAGCGCGCCGCCCAGGCTGTGCCCGGTCACCATCAGTTGCAGGTTCTGCTTGGCGGCAAGACCGCGCAGATAGTCCAGCAGCGACAGGTCCGTCGTGGGGTCGGTCATCGCGATCGCCAGCGCCAGCGCATCGTTGATGCCGGCGCTGACCTGCTGCGGCGCTCCCGTCTGCTGCGGATACAGCCAGGGCACCAGAAAGACCGCATCGGCATCGGCCAGCACGTTCTCGAATGCGCCTGCGACCGAGCCGTCGACATCGGTGCCGCGGAACGCCAGCGCGTAGCTGCCGTCATTGCCCTGCGCGACGTAGGCGAGCACGCCGTCGTTGACCGCCGGCCCCCAGCACAGCGACCACGGACCGTTCGCGGCCCCCGACGGCACTGCGCTGAGCATCTTGGTGAAATCGCTCGGCTGGACGGTGTCCAGCGCATCGTCGATATAGGCGAAGTAGGACAGATAGGCGGCAGCAACCTTGTTGAGGGCCATGTGAAATCTCTCTGCTCGCAAATGAAAAAATGATTCAAATCGTGCAGGCCGAGCGAACGCGCGCCCTGCCTGCCATCAGCATAGCCGCGGCCCATCCGGCGTGCACATCACAACATGTTCAACCTCAGATTTTCTTCGTCGACCGCCCGGCGCGGACCGGCCGCCGGCCTGATCACGTTGCGCCGTGAGCGTGCCGTTGCTATGGCGCATGCTGTCGTACCAACATGCTGCCGTCGTCCCGCCCACCGCTTCAGGTCCGATGCCCTATTCTCTCGTCATCTTCGATCTCGACGGCACCCTGGCCGACAGCCTGCCCTGGTTTCGTCGCAACGTGAATACGGTGGCCGCGCGCTATCGCTTTCGCCCCGTCGTCGACGAGGACGTCGAGCTGCTCCGCCATTCCTCGACCGCCGAGGTGCTGAACCATCTCGGCGTCTCGCGCTGGAAGCTGCCGCTGATCGCGCGGCACATCCGCCGCCTCAAGACCGAGCAGGCCGCCAGCATTCCGCTGTTCGCCGGCGTCGAGGCCATGCTGGCGGCGCTGGCAGCGGCGGACATCCGCCTGGCGCTGGTGTCGTCGGACACCGAGGCCAATGCGCGGCAGAAGCTCGGAGCGTCGGCGCAGCTGTTCTCGGTCTATGACTGCTCCGCCTCGCTGTATGGCAAGGCGAAGAAGTTCAAGCGTGTCGTCAAGCGCATCGGCGCAAACCCGGCCGAGGTGATCGCGATCGGCGACGAGACCCGCGACATCGAGGCGGCGCGCACCGCCGGCATCGCGTTCGGCGCCGTGACGTGGGGCTATGCCGCGGAGAAGGCGCTGCGGGACCGGCAGCCGGAGCTGGTGTTCACGCGGATGGAGGAGATCGTGGAGCGGCTGGTGATGACCCAGGCCGCCGCCTCGTCGCCCGCATGAGCGCAGCGACATCGGGGATTATCGCTGATGTCCGAGGAGAACCCGGATGTCGCTCGCGCTCATCCGGGCTGCGCAAGCGCCTCACCGGCGCAGGAACGCGCCGAACGCGCGCGGGCCGTTGCCGACCTTGATCTCGCTTGTCACCTTCAACGCGGCCACGTCGATGACGCTCAGGATGTTGCTCTCCCAATTGGCCACTATGATCCGCTGGCCGTCCGCGGTCGCCTCGATGCCTTCGGGATAGTCGCCGACATTGATGCGCTCGAGCGGCTGCAGGCTGGCGATGTCGAACACGCTCACCGTGCCGTCATACTGGTCGGTGACGAAGCCCCGGCCCTGCGCCAGCGCGACCGCATAGGGCCGCAGGCCGGTCTTGATGCGGCCGATCTCACGGCCGCCGGCGAGATCGATCACCGAGACGTCGTTGGAGCCGACATTGGCGGTGTAGGCGCGCCGGCCCTCGGCATCGATGGTGATGCCGAACGGCCGCGTGCCCACCTTGATGGTCTTGAGCCGCTGCCGGGTCGCGGTGTCGATCACCGAGACCATGTCGTCGTCACGATCGGCCGACAGCAGCAGCTTGCCGTCTTGTGTCACCGCGAGCCCCGAGGGCGATGCGCCGACAGCGATGCTGCCGGTCACGGCGCGGGCTTTCGCATCGATCACGCGGATCGCGGCATTGTACCAGTCGGCAACATAGACCGTCGCGCCATCCGGCGTCACGGCGATGCCGAGCGGCCCACCACCGACATCGATACGTCCGACCACCTTGCGCGCGACGGCGTCGAGGACGCTGACGGATTTATCGTCGGGGCTCGCCACGTAGGCGAAGCGCCCGTCCGCGGCGACGGCCACGCCCGCCGGCTTGCCGCCGATCGGAATGGTGGCGACGGGCTTCGAGGTGGCGAGGTCGACGATGGTGAGATCATCGCTGAGCTGATTGGTGACGAAGGCTTCCTCGGCGTGGGCGGTGATGGCGATACAGGCGAGGAAAGAACCGACTAAAAGAACTCGATACCAGACCGCGCGAATTTGAAAGCTGCCGAAGTGACCCTGGTCCTTATCTCTGCGCGGCTGCGTGGGCGCGACGAATTGCGCGCGCACTGATTGCACCGTCAGATCCGATCCGGATGAAAGGATGCGGGTCTCCCCACGTACACTCCCCGTGCGGCTGCCCCTCACCCCAACCCTCTCCCCGTAAGAACGGGGAGAGGGAGCGCAGCGCGCGCTGAGCCACATGAGCGATCCCTCAACCGCAATCCTTAGCTCCCGCTCTCCACCTTCTTCTTCAAGCCTTCCAGTCCGCCCTTGTAGAGCCCGGTCACCGCATCGACCGCGGCCTCGTCGCTCAGCTCCGGCGGCGGGTCGTTGTTCGGGAAGCCGCGGTAGAAGGCGCCGGTCCATTCGACCACGCTGCCCTTTCCGTCCGCGGTCGGCGTCACCGCGATCGTCGACGAGTAGTTCGTCACCGGCAGCACCTTCACGTCGACGCTCGTGATGCGGTACGAATAGCTCATCTTCTCGGCGTCGTATTTGTAGAGCTCCTCATCGACGGTGGCGCCGCCCTTCAGGGTCAGCTTGCGCGTGGCGCCGATCTCGTTGCCCTTGTCGCCCGCGGTCTTCTCGACCGGACCGAGCCAGCTCATGTCCTGAAAGTTGCCGATCACGGCCCACACCTTGGCGGGTGCGGCATTGATCTCGACATGCTCCTGCACCTTGCGCCGGGTCGGACCATGCGCTTCCGCCGTGGTCAGAGCCGTGATTGTCAGGGCCGTTGCGATCGCGAGCGCCGCCGTCACGGCCGGCGCCTTGCCGAACACCATCCTCATGTCGTTTCCTCAACCAGTCTCATTGGCCCGCGCATCCGGCGCGGGCAGCACCATATTTGCACCGCACCGGATTGTTGCAACAAAAAAGACCGTGTCGTGGCGGTCGCGGCCGCCTCAATTCGCGCCGCAGCAGCGCTTGTATTTCCGGCCGGAACCGCAGGGACACGGATCGTTGCGGCCGATCTTGCCGAATGACGCGAACGGATTGGGCTGCTCGGTGAAGGCGGGTGCGCCGGGCACGGTCGCGCCGCTCCGACGATGACGGTTCAAGGTCAGCACGGCATCGCGGATGTCAGCCGGCGCCGCGCGGTCGAGCTCGGGATTGGCGACACGATCGCCGTCTTCGTCAAGCGCCAGCTCGATCGCCACCATCAGTCTCAGCGCCGCCTCGCCGACGTCGCCGTCGACCTGCCGATAGGCGGCGAACCGCGCGCCACGGAGGTCCACCGCCGCAGCAAAGCCGTCGATCCACAGCTCCCACATCACGTCGCCGTTCACGGGATCGACCGGAAAGCGCGGCTGATACAGCTCCGGCTCGCGCGTCAGCGTCCGTGCGATCTCGTCGTAATATGCCATCACCAGATCGAGCACCGCGTTGGCATGGTCGATGCTCGCGAACACCGAGCGCTTCCCCCTGCCGAACCCGAACGCCGCCGCGAACCATTCGCCGGGTGGGACCTGCTCGGGCAGAACCAGCAGACCGGCGATGAAGCCGTCGAGCTCCTCCAGCACCATGGCCCGGTCATCGAGCGCGAGCAGCGCCTGCTCGAGCTCGGCGTGAGAATCGGCTCGCTCCGGCATCTGCAACCCTGCTCTTCCCTGCCCGCGTCGCGACCTGATTTGCCCGACGCCCACGCCGCGACACTGCCGTTTGACACCAAAACAGGGCCGCGCGCAAAATCTAAATTTCGACAAGGGATCAGCGGCATCACCCCTGTCCAGTCGGTCCGCGAAAAATATTCCGCTTTCGTCTTTGCAGAATTTCGGTTTTTCTGTCGCCGTCCTGCCCTCACGAGAGGGGCGCTTCGCGGTCGTCACGGGCGTGGAGGGCGGGATGCGATGGACGTCACGGACCCGGTGCTTTTGCGCAGACGACGGGTTTCGGGGCGGACGGCGAAATCGTGTGGTCCTGACCTCCCGACGCTGAGGTCAAGTGGGTGTCGATGTCTTCAGGGCGTCACGCCGATGACGGTGGCCAAAAAGCCCGGTGCACCGAGGAGAGCGCGTATAAGCCGTAAACCGTCGCGCAGGGAAGGCCGGTTGTCCGGCCAATCCTGTGGTTCCTGCCGCCTGCATTTTTTTCGCAGGCGGGCCATGGGTGCGGCCTGCACCCGGCCTTCCCTGCGCCCTCTCACTTCCGGAGGGCGACATGAATGGCAAAGCTCGGATGCAGAGGCATCGCGAGAACGGTGCTTCATGCCAACTTATTGCGCAACACCACAGTCCCACACTCCCCTGTCATCGCCCGGCTTGACCGGGCGATCGAGTATTCCAGAAGCGGTCGTTGTTGATCGATGGGCCGCGGCGAAATGGATCGCCCGGTCAAGCCGGGCGATGACAGCTGTGATTGTCGTCCCGAGCGGCGCAAAGCCACGCAGATGACCAGAGCGCTCGTGCCCTCACTCCGCGAGCACGCCCTGCACGAACCCATCAGGATCGGTGCAGAACTCCCGCAGCGCCTTGAAATGATCGGTGTCCTGCACCCGGACGGGCTCAAGACCATTCTTGCTCAGGCGCAGCAAGCTCGCGCCGGGATAGGCCATCAGCACCGGCGAATGCGTCGCCATCAGCAGCTGGCAATGTCCGGAGTCATCCATGCGCCGCATCAGCCTGAGGAACTCGATCTGGCGCGCAGGCGACAGCGCCGATTCCGGCTCGTCGAAGATGTAGATGCCCTGGCGCTGGCAGCGCTCCTCGAAGAAGCGCAGGAAGCCTTCGCCATGCGAATGCGACAGGAAGTCGGGCGGCGGCCCACCGAGCGGATCGTCCAGCGCAGCCTCGTCGAGATAGCGCGCCACCGAGAAGAAGCTTTCGGCGCGGAAGAACCAGCCTTGCGTGATCCTGGGCAGCCAGGCGGCGCGGAAGGCCTTGCCCAGCGCGCCACCCATGCGCTCCACCGCGCGGGCGTGATTCACCGGCATGTATCCCTTGCCGCCGCCGGCCTCGTCATAGCCTGCGAGCGCCGCGATGCCTTCGAGCAACGTCGACTTCCCGGTGCCGTTCTCGCCGACAATGATGGTGATCGCGCTGGTGAAGCTCAGCTCGAAGTCGTCGCGGAGAAACGGCAGGCAGAACGGATAGGCGGTCCGGTCATCGACCTTTGCCGGATCGAGCCACAGCCGCTTCAGATAGGGTGCGCGCAGCCGGATCTCACGCTGCTTCCTCGCCATGCCGTCTACACAACCTCAGTGACCTCACGGGCAATCTCGCACATCAAGGCGCCGCCCGCCACCACGGCCATCGATCTATGCCACGACCTCCAGCACCAGCTCCATGGTCATCAGCACCGGATTGTCACCGCGCACCAGACGGCCCTGCGTCAGCGCTCCGGTGTAGTCGACCAGCGCGACGTCGAGCGTGGCTTGGAGACCGTCGGCGCTGGGCGCGATCGCGCCCGAAGTGATGGTCAGCTCGGTCGCGAACGGCTCGACGACGCCGCCGTCGTCGAAGCGCGCGCCGATGGTCGAACCGACGCCGCCGCGGATGCGGGCCTCACGGACGCCCTGCGTCTTGCAGAACGCTTCGAGGCAGCCGGCGAAATCCTGGTTCGGCCGCAGCCGCAGCGCGAAGGCGCGGCGATCCGTCGTCGCGCCGCGCGGTGCGGCAGTGACCGGTCCGAACAGCTTGAAGCCGGTCTCGGGATCAGGCTCGGCCGCGAAGATCGCGCCCTCGACGCCAAACGCCGCGACCTCGAACGGCTCGGCGACGACGGTTTCCTCCGGCAGGATGTGCCCGCCTCCAGCGCGGCCGCCCGCCTCCGTCCACAACGCGTGGCAATGGAAGAATGGCGCGCCGTCGCGCACGCCGAGCGTCATCGTGGCGGTCGAGAGCCGCGTCACGCCGGCGGGACGATAGGTCTCGCTGTAGAACGCGGCGTGATCCGCGGTCTTCGACAGCGCCGGCATCACATAGGCGAACGGTCCGAGCGCACCGCGCTTGATCTCGAGCACGCCACCGGCAAATCCATGCGCCGCAAAGCCGCGGCGCGCAGCCTCCAGCAGCGGCTGCCCTTGCTCCATGGTGAACGTGAAAGCGCGGCCGCGCGCCTCGACCCATTGGATTCGCTCGGCGACCGGCAAGCCGGGTTGCGTGATCGATCTCATCGACTTTCAACCCTGCTTGGTGAGGTCGAGCAGGCCGCGCGCCTCGAGCTCGTCGCGCACCAAGCGCTTCGGGATCTTGCCATAGCCCGACTTCGGCAAGGCATCCCAGAAAAAGAACCGCTTCGGCATCTTGTAGCGCGGCAGCTTGGTGGCGAGATAGCCGGCGATGGCGCTTTCGCTCGGCGCGGCCGCGCCCTCGCGCGCGACGCAGACGGCGACGCCGACCTCGCCCCATACCGGATCGGGCACGCCGAGCACGGCGACCTCGCCGATATCCGGATGGGTCAGGATCTTTTCCTCGACCTCCCGCGGATAGATGTTGGAGCCGCCGGAGATGTACATGTCGGACGCGCGGCCGGTGATGTAGACGAAGCCCTGCGCGTCCATGTGACCGAGATCGCCAGTGCGGAACCAGCCGTCGCGGAACGCCTTCGCATTGGCTTCGGGATTGTCGTAGTAGCCCGCGAACACCGCCGGCCCGATGACGCAGATCTCGCCGGTCTCGCCCGAGTTCAGCTCGCGGCCTTGATCGTCCTGGATCGAGACCTGCATGCCCGTGCGCTCATAGCCGCAGCTGCCGATCCGCGCGTCGGGTCCGTCCTCCTCCTCATGCGCGGCGGCCGGCAGCACGGTGATGTTGCCGGTGACCTCGCCGAGCCCGAAATACTGCACGATGACCTTGCCGAGCCGCGCCAGCGCGCGCTTCTGGTCCTCGCGGTACATCGGTGCACCGGCATAGATGACATGGCGCAGCGAGGAATGATCGAACTGCTCGACCGCAGGATGCTCGACCATCATCTTCAGGATCGTCGGCACGGTGAACAGATTGCTGACGCGATGCCTCTCGATCAGCCGGAAGGCCTCGGCGATGTCGAACTTCTCGCTCGGCAGCAGCACGGTCTTGGCGCCGCGCGCGCTCTGCATCAGCTGGTGCACGCCCGCGCCATGCGACAGCGGCGCAACCACCAGCGACGCGTCGCGCTCGGTCGTGCCCGGCGTCAGGTCGGCGAGATGGTTGGTGATGACGAAGGCCATCTGGCCATGGGTGAGCACTGCAGCTTTCGAGCGGCCCGTCGTGCCGGAGGTGAAGAAGAACCAGCAGGGATCGTCGTGCTCCACCGCTGCGTTCGCGACATCCGCCCCCGCATGCGCCTTCATCACCTCGGCGACCGAGCGGGTGCCGAAATCGCCACTCTCGCCGACGCGCCAGGTGAATGCTGCCGTCGTCACCGCCGCGGCATGCTCGGGAAAATCGCCATGGCAGAGGAAGGCCTTCGCGCCCGAGGCGGTGGCGAGATAGGCGACCTCGTCCGGCATCAGGCGGAAATTGGTGGGCACCCAGACCGCGCCGAGCCGGAACGCGGCGAACATCGAGACGAACATCTCCTCGCAATTCTTGGAATGCACCAGGATGCGGTCGCCCTTGGCGATCCCTTGCGCGGCGAGCCCCGCAGCCAGCGCCGAGACCATCGCGTCGATCTCGCGCCAGGTCCACGAACGTTCCCCCCACACGAAGCCGATGCGGTCTGCGAGCCGACGGCCGTTCTGGGTCACGATATGCGCGAGGTTCATCACCCGCCGCGACATGCGCAGGGATCCGGTGGTCATCGAGGGGCCCTCGCTTGCTTGCAGCTGATGAACAAAACCATTGGCGGCGTCCCCTCGATCGATCCCGGGGCGATCTCGGCCGCCCTGCTCCGTGCCTGTTTATCGTGGTACCGCAAGCCGTCGCAAGATCACCCGGGCCATCGCCCCCATGCAGCCGCCTCATTCGAACGAATGCAGGCGCCGTGCGACAAAACCCTGCCGGCCGCGCTGTCGTCCATCCCGAATTCCTGCATCCCCGGCGCACCGAATCTGATTTGAGGACACCATGATCGATCGCCGTCTCCTGCTGCTCAGCCTCGCCAGCTTGCTGGCCGTCTCGCCTGTTCACGCGCAGGCCCCCGCCAACGATCCGGTGGGCATCATGACCGCGATCTACACCCGCGTCGCCAAGGGCAAGGGCGAGGACGGCGGCAATTTCGTCATCGAGACCAAGGCAGCACGGGCCAAATATCTGTCGAAGTCGCTGGCGGCCCAATGGGCGACGATGGATGCCCGCACGCCCAAGGGCGAGGTTGGCGCGGTCGACTTCGATCCGATCACCAATTCCCAGGATCCCGACGTCGCATCGTTCAAGGTGACACCCGAAAAGCAGGACGCCGACAAGGCGACCATCGCCGTCACCATCGCCGGCCACCGCGACGATCGCAAGGAACAGGCCGACAACGTCATCCGTTATGACTTCGTGCGCGATACCGGCCAATGGAAGATCGACGACATCCGCGGCGCCATTGATGGCAAGCCGTGGTCGATCCGCGAGATGCTGGCCGAGTTCATCAAGCTGACCGACAAACCGAAACGAAGGTAGAGCATCATGACCACCGTCCGCGACAACAAGGCCGAGAGCCGCTTCGAGCTCGACATCGAAGGCAGCATCGCGTTCGCCAATTATCGCGCGACACCGCAGGCGGTGATCATCACCCACACCGAGACGCCGCGTCCGCTCCGCGGGCGGGGCATCGCGTCCGAGCTGGTCAAGGGCGCGCTGGAGCTGATCCGCAGCGAGGGACGCAAGGTCGCCGCAGGCTGCAGCTTCGTCGCCGATTACCTCAGGGATCACCCGGAGAACCGCGACATCATGGCCTGACGACCCGTAGAACTACCGAACGGAGCGAGCTCAGCACCCACATTAACGCAATGGCTACCCGGATGGATCAGCAATCCCCCGCCGAACAGACAACCAGACCAATGGGGAGAGGCTCATGTTCATCACCGCCATTTTCGACGTTCTCAAGCGCTACGTTCACTACCGCGCCCAGCTCGCCTGCCTCGAACGACTCGACGATCGCACGCTGCGCGACATCGGGGTCAACCGCGACCAGATGTATGCGCAGGCGTGGGAGCGCGCCGCGCTCGTGCGCGCCTGAGGCGTTCAGGCATCGCCATCCAACACGCGATCAGAGACGACGAAGGCCCGCACGATGGCGGGCCTTTCGCTTCTTGAACGAGAGCGGCACACGCTCAGTGCTTGATCTCCGGCGGCAGCTTGCCGCCATTGGCCGCGAGCTTGCTCATGACCTGCTTGTGCAGCCAGACGTTCATGCTGGCGGAGTCGTTGGTGTCGCCGCTGTAGCCGAGCTCCTTGGCGAGCTCCTTGCGCGCGGCCAGGCTCGAATCGATGTCGAGCGCCTTCATCAGGTCGACGATCGAGGTGCGCCACTCCAGCTTCTCATGCTTGGCCGCCGCGGCCTTGTCGACGATTGCAGCCACGTCGACGTTTTGCGGCGCAGCAGCAGGGGCCGCCGTCGGAGCCGCTGCGGTGCCGCCCGCTGGCGCGCTGCCGCCCGTGGCAGGCGCACTGCCACCGGCCGGCGCGGCCTCGGCATGATGACCGAAAATCGCGCCCATGATCTTTCCGAAAACGCTCATCAATGGCTCCCAATGGATAGTGATCGAATGAAGAACTCGGCCGGCGGTGTTCCGTTGCGGAGCTGCCCGTCACAGCCTCTTCGCCCCCGGTCGCCTGCCAAGCGAACACGGCGACGATTGTGAAGCTTACCGAAGGCGGAATGACGGCGGAATGACTTTGTCCGGGGAATGCTCAGCTTCATGGATGGCGAACGTGGCTCTAATGCACCGCGACATTCACAACACTCACCGAGGCGTGAGTAGGCGCTGCCGCGATCACCATTATGCTCTTCGCTTCCGTTCGCGAATGGCCGCCCTGAGGTTCGTCGCGTCTGGCCATCCGCGAAACCGTCCAACGACGAGCGCAGCCCGGCCTGCGTGGTTGGGAAGCGCCCCACACGAGATGAGGGAGCGAACGACGATGGCCACCTATCACAGCAATGCCGCGGCACATCTGCGGCCCGCCGACGAAGTCGCAGCGGAGATCACGATCCGCACGATCGACTTTTCGAGCCTGACGCGCGCGCTGCGGCTCGGCTGGGATGATTTCAAGGCTGTTCCCAGCCATGCCGTGATGCTGTGCGCGATCTATCCCGTGCTCGGTCTGGTGCTGGCGCGCGCCGTATTCGGCTATGCGGTGCTGCCGTTGCTGTTCCCGCTGGCGGCCGGTTTCGCCCTGCTCGGCCCATTCGCGGCGCTCGGACTCTATGAGCTCAGCAGCCGCCGCGATCGCGGCGAGGAAGCCAGCGCATGGGATGCGTTCGACGTGCTGCGCTCGCCCTCGTTCGGTGCGATGCTGGGACTCGGCACATTGCTGCTCGCACTGTTCGTCACCTGGGTGGCGACGGCGCAGGCGATCTATGTCGCGGTGTTCGGCTATGGCGGCG
The DNA here is from genome assembly GCF_032377575.1 of Bradyrhizobium sp. SZCCHNS2022. Classification (NCBI taxonomy): domain Bacteria; kingdom Pseudomonadati; phylum Pseudomonadota; class Alphaproteobacteria; order Hyphomicrobiales; family Nitrobacteraceae; genus Bradyrhizobium; species Bradyrhizobium sp. SZCCHNS2022. The sequence goes on from NZ_JAUHHZ010000001.1 coordinate 2,239,630, forward strand.
CGGCCAGTGCGAGCGAGTTCCTTCAGCGCGTGTTCACCACGCCGCAAGGATGGTGGCTGATCGCGGTCGGCTGCGGTGCCGGCTTCCTGTTTGCACTGCTGGCGCTGTGCCTCAGCATCGTCTCGTTCCCCCTGATGCTCGACCGTCATGCCGGCGCACTCGAGGCAGTGGTGACCTCGCTGCGCGTAGCGGCACAGAACCCGATCCCGGTCGCCACCTGGGGCCTGATCGTCGCGGTGCTGCTGGTGGCCGGCACGATCCCGTTCTTCCTGGGCCTCGCGGTGGTGATCCCGGTGCTCGGCCACGCCACCTGGCATCTCTATCGCGAGGCGATCGCGATCCACCCCGACGCCGCGCCGATCATGCGGCCGGCTCCGCGCGGGTCGAAGCCGGCGGCGGATTTTCCCGCGAACCTCTTCCCATGGCGCTCGCGTGACTCGATGTGAGGGCGCACCGATTAGTTGTCATTGCCGCCGGCCCACGGGCCGGCGGCGTCTTGCAGGCCGGCGGTAATGGACGATAGCGGCGCAGTCACGAAAACCGACATCAATGTGATCGGCAGGCCTTGTTGCTGCCGCGGTTGCGCCCGACATGGAGCACGTCCCCACGTCCTATTTTGAGTCCATTGCCGTTCAGGTGTTTCGATGATTGCTCGCGTTCTCACTGCCCCAGCCTTTGCCTGTCTCGCTGTCCTATTGGCCCTCACCTCACCGGCCAGGGCGGCCGTTCCCTGCGGGACCGGAAATTTCGATGCGTGGCTTGCCGAACTCAAGACCGAGGCGGCGGCGAAGGGCATCTCGCAGAATGCGATCAACGCCGCGCTGACGGGCGTCACCCCCGACCCGAGCGTGCTCAATCGCGACCGCGGTCAGAAAGTGTTCAGCCAGACCTTCGAGGAGTTCTCCGGGCGCATGGTGCCGCCGCGCCTGACCCGCGGCTCCAACATGCTCAAGCAATACGGCTCGGTGCTGTCGCGGATCGAGCAGAGCTACGGGGTGCCGGGCGAGGTGCTGGTCGCGATCTGGGGGCTGGAGACCGATTTCGGCGTCAATGTCGGCAAGTTTCCGACCATCCGGGCGCTGGCGACCTTGGCTCATGATTGCCGGCGGGCCGAGCAGTTCCGCGGCGAGTTGATGGACGCCCTGCGCATCGTCGACCGCGGCGATCTCCAGCCTGCCGAGATGCGCGGCGCCTGGGCCGGCGAGATCGGGCAGACGCAATTCATGCCGTCGTCCTGGATGAAATACGCGGTCGATTTCGACGGCAACGGCCGCCGTGACCTGATCCGCAACGTGCCCGACGTGCTCGCCTCCACCGCGAACTATCTGAAGGGCTATGGCTGGCAGAAGGGCAAGGATTGGGAACCCGGCAGCCCGAATTTCGCGATCATTCAGCAGTGGAACAAGAGCGAGGTCTATGCGCGGACGATCGCAACGTTTGCGACCCAGCTGGCGCGGGCGCCGTAGCCTGCGCCATAGAAAAGGCCGATCGCGGTGAGGCGACCGGCCGTGGGTTCGACGATGCGAACGAACGACGCGCTACTTGATCATCCCGGCCTGCATCGCCTTGGTCAGATGAACGCTGCAGGCGCCCATCTTGCCGCTCAGCAGCGCATCCTGGGCCGCCGCGATCTCCCGCTGCGCGGTGTATCTGGCATCGCCATCGGCCATCGCCTCGATCGCGGTCTCCGTCTTTTCCAAGTTGGCCCCGCTGCAGCCGGCGCCGTGCATCCTCGCCGCCTGGGCCGGCCCGAAGATTGTCATCGCCGCGACGGCGAGCGCGGCCCCCAACAGTTTGCTGTTCATTGTTTTTCCTCGCTGGTGCGATGGCGTCGGCATCATTGCCCTCCACCGCGACACTTTGTCGCACCTCCCGGACATTCCAACGAAATGAAATCCTTGCGAGCGGCACGTGATGGCGCCCATCGGCCTGGAGTCGCGGCATCAAATAATGAATATAAATTCATAACCCAGGACCCATGCACTCCGACGAGGCCCGTGGGACGATCGACACTTGATGGCTTCGCAGTCGCAGGGCCGGTCGATCAATTGAGCGACTCGAACGAACGATTGAAAAACCGCATGATTACGGCGGTTTTCGACCGACGCTTACCCGCTGAGCGCCCCTGCCCGATTCTTACTCAAGCGTTACCCAAGCTATGCGCCGACGGTTTAGCTGCATCGCAACATCAACGCTTCCGCATCGCAACAATCTCTTCTATGTTCATTTTAACGATGAGGTTCACACGAAGAACTGAATCGCGAACTAAAGGAGAATTTTCATGTTGCTCTCGCTCATCCGCATGGTCCAGGCGTTCCGTGAGTATCAGCGCAACGTTGCCGAGCTGTCGCAGCTCAGCGATCGCGAACTCGCCGACATCGGTCTCGATCGTTCGGACATTCCGCGCGTTGCCGCTGGCCAATACAACGGCTGATCAAGCCTTCTTCCGATATCGACCGGACATCGCCCGCCTCGCTGCGGGCGTTGCCGTTTCCAGGGCTTCCCACACGCAACACACGCGCCCGGTTTCTCGCACTGAACCGCACTGGCGCATTTGCAGCGGTGAGGAAAAGCGCTACCTGTCCCGCGCATGACAGGCACCAAATCACCTTCCAATACCGTCCACGTTGTCGGCGCCGGCCTCGCCGGCTCCGAAGCCGCCTGGCAGCTTGCTGAGGCCGGGGTCGACGTGGTGCTGCACGAGATGCGGCCCGACCGCATGACCGAGGCACATCGGACCGCCACGCCGGCGGAGCTCGTCTGCTCCAACTCGTTCCGCTCCGACGATGCCGCCAACAACGCCGTCGGCCTGCTGCATGCGGAGATGCGCCGGCTCGGCTCGCTGATCATGCGCGCCGCCGACGCCAACCAGGTCCCGGCCGGTGGTGCGCTGGCGGTCGACCGTGATGGCTTCTCGGCGGCCGTCGCTGCGGCTCTGGAAGGGCATCCCCGCATCGCGCTGCGCCGCGGCGAGATCTCCGGCGTTCCGCCCGCCGATTGGAGCCGGGTCATCATCGCGACCGGTCCCCTCACCGCGCAACCGCTGGCCGAAGCGATCCGTGACCTCACCGACGAGACGGCGCTCGCCTTCTTCGATGCCATTGCGCCGATCGTCCACAAGGACACGATCGACATGTCGAAGGCCTGGTTCCAGTCGCGCTACGACAAGGTTGGTCCGGGCGGCACCGGTGCCGATTACATCAACTGCCCGATGACGAGGGAGCAGTACGATGCCTTCGTCGCCGCGTTGCTCGCAGGTGAAAAGACCGACTTCAAGGAGTGGGAGACCAACACGCCCTATTTCGACGGCTGCCTGCCGATCGAGGTCATGGCGGAGCGCGGCCACGAGACGCTGCGGCATGGCCCGATGAAGCCGGTCGGGTTGACCAATCCGCACGACCCGACGGTCAAGCCGTACGCGATCGTGCAGCTGCGCCAGGACAACAAGCTCGGCACGCTCTACAACATGGTCGGCTTCCAGACGAAGCTGAAATACGGGCCGCAGCAGCAGATCTTCCGCACCATTCCCGGCCTCGAAAACGCGGAGTTCGCCCGCCTCGGCGGCCTGCACCGCAATACGTTTCTGAACTCGCCGAAGCTGCTCGACCAGCAGTTGCGCCTGCGCGTGCAGCCGAGGCTGCGCTTTGCCGGCCAGATGACCGGCTGCGAAGGCTATGTCGAGTCGGCGAGCATCGGGTTGATCGCAGGGCTATACGCCGCTGCCGAAGTGCGCGGCGCGACTCTCCTGCCGCCACCCCCGACCACTGCGCTCGGCGCGCTGCTCGGGCACATCACCGGCGGCCATATCGAGACGATCGACGGTCCGACCCGCTCGTTCCAGCCGATGAACATCAATTTCGGCCTGTTCCCGCCGTTGGCGACCGCCCCGACGCGAAAGCCGGATGGAACACGGCTCAAGGGCAACGAGAAGACGGTCGCAAAGAAGCAGGCGATGAGCGCCCGGGCGCTCGCGGATCTCGATCGCTGGATCGCCGAGCATCTGCGCGTCGCGGCCGCTGCGTGAGAGTCCGATGAGCTTGCCGAAGACCGACTCTGCCTTGCTGGCGGCGCGCTGGAGCGAAGGCGTGCTGCTCAAGCGCGATGTGTTCTCGACCGTGGAGCGTGGCCGCTTCAAGACCGAGGCCGGCGATGTCGATGCGGTGCTCCGCCGGCTCGACGAGGTGCCGTGGTGGTCGTTCGTGCTGGCGCGTCATCTGTTCGCGCGTGAGCGCAAGGCGCTTGCACTCGCCAAGAGGCTCAGCGCCGGGCCCGATCTGTTGTGGGCGGGAGATCGCGCGCTGGTGCGCGGCTTCATCAATGGCGTGGCGCTGCACCTGGCCAAGCCGCACGGCAACGTCGCCTATTTCCGCTCGGCCAAGCAGATGATGCGCCGGCTGCATCGCGCCGGGATCACGCACAACGACCTTGCCAAAGAGCAGAACTGGCTGGTCGGCCATGACGGCCGTTGCTACGTGACGGACTTCCAGCTCGCCGCATGCTTCTCGCATCGCAGCCGGCTGTTCCGGATCGCGGCCTATGAGGATCTGCGCCACCTGCTCAAGCACAAGCGCACCTACGCGCCCGACGCGCTGACGCCGAAAGAGCGCAAGATCCTGGCGCGGAAATCGCTGTTCGCACGCATCTGGCTGATGACGGGCAAGAAGGTCTACCGCGCAATCACTCGCGGCATCTTCAACTTCACCGACCGCGAAGGTGGTGGCCGGCGGCTGGTGAACGACGCGCCGGTGCTGATGGATCTGATTCGCAGGAATCCCGGCGTGCGCGACGCAGCGATCGTCGCCTTCGCCGATCGCCGCACCGGTGTCGGCCTCTATGCCTTCGTCGAGGCCGAGCAGCCTGCGCTTGAAACTCAGTTGCAGGACGAGCTCGCGGCCGCCAGGGGCCCAAAGCCGCCGGAGCACATCCAGGTCGTCCACGCTCTGCCGCGCGACGCCAGCGGCCGGCCCCGCACCGAGCTGCTGCAACTCGTGGCGATGAACCAGATCGACCTGATCGAGCCGATGCTCACCAGCGACAGCGATCGCGCGTTCCTGAAGGACATCCTCGACTCGCGAAAGAACCTGCGCGACCGGTTCAATTTCGAGGCGGACTTGAAGCTGCCCTCGGCCTGAGCGGACGAGACTTCGCAGGCCGCCGGCTGTATCCTGCAAAGCTGCGATGTCGTTGGGGAGGATTGGACCATGAACGTCGAGACCCGCGCGGACACGGCCTTCCAGTCATCCCGCATGGAGATCGTTCCGACGGGCAGCCAGCTCGGTGCCGAGGTCCGGCACGTCGACCTCAAACATCTGGACGACGCGGGGTTCAGCGCCCTGCTCCGCGCCTTCCACCTACATTCCGTGCTGCTGGTGCGCGGCCAAGATCTTTCCGACCAGGATCTGATCGCCTTCAGCCGTCGCTTCGGCGATCTCGACTGGGCGCCTGTCCAGGAGAATGGACGCCGCTTCGTCGACGGACTGCCCGAGATCTACATCGTCTCGAATGTGAAGGTGAATGGCGAGGCCATCGGCAGCCTGGGCGCGGGCGAAGCGGTGTGGCACACCGACATGTCGTATCTCGACACGCCACCGATCGCGAGTGCACTCTATGCGCTGGAGATTCCGCCCGTGGGCGGCAACACCTCGTTCTGCAGCATGTACGCCGTCTATGACGCGCTTCCATCCGATCTGAAGCGCCGTATCGCGGATCTCGAGATCAAGCATGACGGCACCTACAATAGCGGCGGCTTCGTCCGTCAGGGTGTCACGCCGACGGATGATCCGCGGACCTCGCCCGGCGCCATTCATCCCCTGGTCTGCACGCATCCCGAGTCCGGTCGACAGATGCTGTATCTCGGACGCCGTCGCAACGCGTATCTGATCGGCCTCGAGCTTGCCGAGTCGGAGACGCTGCTCGACGAATTGTGGACCTACGTCGCGCGCCCGGACTTCGCTTGGGAACATGTGTGGAAGGTCGGCGATCTCGTCATCTGGGACAATCGCTCGACGATGCATCGGCGCGATCCGTTCGATGATCATGCGCGGCGAATCATGCATCGGACCCAAATCAAGGGAACGCAGCGGCCGCGCTGATTCGCTCGCGCGGCCGACGCGCCCGCCGAAGCGTCATGATGCCTGCGAATGAGTTGCAGGTTGCTTGATATTTCCTCGCGCGCCGCCTTGAAGCGTCCAATTTCTGACTCAGAGCGGCAGAGTGTGCCGACAATCGGCAGATCGTGCCGCGATCCTTCCGCGAATTGCCTCCGAGCCGAAACACCCCCGACAAATTACGATGGTTGATTCCCAGGCGCTGGTGAAACTTGGGAGATGACGCACGTGAGTCTCAGAAGCAACGTTGCTCGAAGCGCTGAAAGCAGCCTCGTCCAGGTCCTCCCGACGGGAAAGGCGCTCGGCGCCGAAGTCTGCAACGTCGATCTCAGATCTTTCGACGACTGGGCGTTCGCTTCGTTCATGCGCGCGCTGCTCAAGCACCAGGTGCTGCTGGTGCGCGGCCAGCGCCTCGGCGAGCGCGACATCTCCGCCTTCAGCCGGCGCTTCGGCCACGCCGATCTGATCTACACATCCCCCGGCACCACGTTCGGCGACCGGCTGTCGTTCTGCAGCCTCTACGCCGCCTATGACGCGCTCTCGCCCGCGTTGCGCAGCCGGGTCGCTCATCTGAAGATTCGCCATCTCACCACCGACACCTCCGACGATGGGCGCCGCACCACCACCGCAGGTCCGGTGCATCCGCTGGTCGGCATTCATGCCGATACGGGCCGCTCGATGCTGGCGCTCGGACAGCGCCGGCATTCCTCCGTCGTCGGGCTCGCCGGGTGCGAGTCCGATGCCCTGCTCGATGATCTCTGGCAGCTTGCCGAGCGGCCCGAGTTCAGCTGGGCCCACACCTGTCGGCCCGGTGATCTCGTCGTCTGGGATACCCGCTGCACGATCCACCGCCACGAGGCGCCCGACATGCCGCGCCTGCTGCATAGCCCGCCGCTCTGGAATGCGATGCCGACGGCGTGAGCCCGCGAAAGGCGTCAACGTCCGCGGTAGCTTGCGGTCCTCGCTGCGCGCCACAGCGTCCACAGCGTCGCGAGGCGTGAGCGGGGCTGCGGCTGGAACGGATCGTCGTTGCGGCGCTCAGCCCGCGTCAGGTCGCGACGAACCAACGCCAGCGGCAACAGAACCGGCCGCACGGCGGGCGGAGCCTCCCGCGCCAGCTCCATCGTGTGATCCAGATGCTGCCGGGCCTGCCCGCGCAGATCGGCCAGCAGGGCCCGGATCGCTGGCGTCGGCTTGCCGGCGAAGATCTCTTCCTGGCCGACACCATGCTGGGAAAGGAGATCAAGCGGCACATAGAGCTGCCGGTGAGCGGCATCCCGCGGCAGCGATGCAATCACCTGCATGATTCCGAGTGCGATTCCCGCGTGATGAGCCAGATGATCCGCGCCGGCGAAGGGGGGCGCGGTGATTTGCGCGGCGAGCGCGAACAGCGCCCCGCGCGTATCGCCGAGATGGCCGTCGAGCGCGGCCATGGTCGGCATGGGATCGTTGTAGAGATCGAACTGATGCTCGTCGACCAGACGCGTCAGCCGCTCGATCGGAAGACCGAAGCGTTGCACGGTCAACAGCAACTCGGCGGCAACGGGATTGCCTTCGACGCCGCCATGCTCGAGGCCCGTCAAGGTGTCGCGCCACCATTGCTGGCGAACCTCGCCCGGCAGCGGCTGCGAGACCAGATCGCGAATCCGGGTGACCTCGACGTTGAACGCATAGAGCGACAGCAATGCCCGTCGGATCTCCGGCCCGACGAACAAGGTCGAGGCGTAACGGTCGAAATCATGCTCCCGTACCAGGCCGGCACAGAACGTGGCATCGCTGTCAGCGCTGGTCTGGCTCATGGGACGGCAATGAGCGCCGCCGCAACCCGGCGCCGCTCGCCGATCATGACGTTGTAGGTGCGGATGGCCGGTCCGGTCTGCATCGCATCGAGCACGACGTTCACGTTGCGCAGCGCCGAGCGCAACGGCGCCGGCGGGATCCAGACCTCGGTCCCGGTCCCGACGATCAGCGTGTCGATCTTGTTCGCTGCATCGAACACGCGCTGCAGCGCATGGCGGTCGATCTGACTCGGCTGGGTGACGTCCCAGGCCCAGATCGAATCCGGCAGGCACAGCAGCGAGCCGCGATGCGACATGTCGGCAAAGGCGAAGCCGCCTTTGCCATAGCCGTCGATCGGCGCGGACCGCGGGAAATGTGGCGTGTCAGCTGACATGCGAGACCAACCTCTCAACCCCGATCCGGGTCCAATGGCTGATCAGGGCTTCTTCTTCGGCTCGTCGACCTGGTCACCCCGGATCGTCCCAACGCCGAGATAGATCAGGATCGGTGCAGCGATGAAGATCGAGGTGTAGGTGCCGACCAGCACGACGCCGAACATCATCACAGCGGTGAAGCTGTGGATCGCCGGGCCGCCGAACAGCAGCAGCGCGAGCAGCGCCAGGGTGACGGTGACGTGGGTGATGATCGAGCGCGACAGCGTCGAATTGATCGACTCGTTGAGCAGCTGCGGCATCGGCATCTTCTTGTAGCGCCTGAGCATCTCGCGGATACGGTCGTAGATGACGACGGTGTCGTTGAGCGAATAGCCGAGGATGGTCAGCAGCGCCGCGATGCTGGTGAGGTCGAAATCGACCTGGCTGATCGACATGAAGCCGATCGTCAGCACGATGTCGTGGACGTTGGCGATCATGGCGCCGAGCGCGAACTGCCACTCGAAGCGGAACCAGAGATAGATCAGGATCGAGACGATCGCGAGCATCAGGCCGAGCATGCCGACGGCCAGGAACTCACCGGAGACGCGCGGACCGACGACCTCGACCCGGCGATACTCGACGGAATCGCCGATCGCCGCCTTCACCTTGTTGGCGGCTTCCTGCTGCGCGGCGTCGCCGCCGGGCTGCTCGGCCACGCGGATCAGCACGCCCTCCGGCCCGCCGAACTGCTGCAGCTGCACCTCGCCGAGCTCGAGCTTGGCCAGCGTCGCGCGCATGCCCGCGATGTCGGCGGGACCCGACTTGGACCGCACCTCCAGCAAGCTGCCGCCGCGGAAGTCGATGCCGAGGTTAAGACCGTGGGTGAAGAACAGCACGATCGCGAGGATCGACAGCGCTGCGGAGATCGGAAAGCTGATGCGCCGGAACTGCGTGAAATCGAAATGCGTGTCGTCGGGAACGATGCGCAGCGACGGCAGCAGGCCGAGCGCGCTGACCACCGTCAGCACCGCGATCAGGATGCCAAGCCCGATGAGAACCCAGTGTGTCACTTTAGCTCCTAGATTGGCACGCTTTGCGGCCGCTTCCACCGCACCCACGCCGCGACGATCAGACGGGTCAGCGTGAAGGCGGTGAAGACCGTGGTGAGGATGCCGATGCCGAGAGTCACGGCAAAGCCGCGCACGGGACCGGTGCCGATGTAGAACAGCACGGCGGCAGCGATGAAGGTGGTGATGTTGGAGTCGAGAATCGTCGCCAGCGCCCGCTTGAAGCCGGCGTCGATCGCCGAGATCGCGTTGCGGCCGCCGCGCAGCTCCTCGCGGATGCGCTCATAGATCAGCACGTTCGAGTCGACGGCGATGCCGACGGTGAGCACGATGCCGGCGATGCCGGGCAGCGTCAGCGTGGCATTGAGCAGCGACAGCACGCCGAAGATCATCGCGACGTTGACCACCACGGCAATGTTCGCGAATACGCCGAACAGCCGGTAGGTCACCAGCATGAACACGATGACCAGGATCGAGCCGACATAAGACGCGAGCTCTCCCTTGGCGATCGAGTCGGCGCCGAGGCCGGGACCGACGGTGCGCTCCTCGATGACCGTCAGCGGCGCCGGCAGCGCGCCGGCGCGCAGCAGGATCGCCAGCTCGTTGGCCGACTGCACGGTGAAATTGCCGGAGATCTGGCCCGAACCGCCGGTGATCGGCTCGCGGATGACCGGCGCCGAGATCACCTTGTTGTCGAGCACGATCGCGAATGGCTGGCCGACATTCTCGGTCGTCGCCTGTGCGAATTTGCGGGCGCCGGCCGAGTTGAAGCGGAACGAGACGATCGGCTCGTTGGTGCGCTGGTCGAACCCGGTCTGCGCGTCGGACAGATCGCCGCCGGAAACCAGCACCTGCTTCTTCACGACATAAGGCTGGTTCGGCGGCGAGGCACTCTGCAGCACTTCGGAATCCGACGGCACCCGCCCTTGCAGCGCCTGCTCGGGCGACACCGTGGTGTCGACCATGCGGAATTCCATCTTCGCCGTCCGGCCGAGCAGGTTCTTCAGCTGGGTCGGATCCTGCAGACCGGGCACCTGCACCAGGATGCGGTCGGTGCCTTGGCGCTGGATCACCGGCTCGACGGTGCCGAGCTCGTTGATGCGGCGCTCGACGATCTGGATCGACTGCTCGATCGTCTGGCGGACGCGCTCGGTGATGGCAGCCTGCGGGATCACCAGCCTGATCACACTGCCGCCGGCGTCGCTGACTTCGAGGCTGCGCTGGCCGCTCGATCCCAGCAGGCCGCCAAGTGGCTGGGAGAGATCGCGCAGCTTGGACAGCGCGGTCGGGACGTCGGCATCCTTGGTGATGCGGACCTCGACGCCGTCACCCTTGCTTGCCAATCCGGTGTAGCCGATCTTGGCATCGCGGAGCGTCCGGCGCACGTCATCGCGCACGGAATCGAGCCGCTCCTTCTTGACGTAGTTGGAGTCGACTTCGAGCAGCAGATAGGAGCCACCCTGCAGATCGAGACCGAGGACGATGTGACGCTGCGCCCAGGCCGGCCAGGTCTTGACCGTCGCTTCGGGGAAAAAGTTGGGCACCGCGCACAGGCACACCACGAGCGCCGTGAGGATGATGCCCAGCGCCTTCCACCGCGTGAAATACAACATGAGAGGTGTCCGTAAGGGCCGAAAGGCGGCCCGGGAAATCAGAACATCAGAGGAGGACCGGCGTGACGCCGGCCAAGCCGAAATCAGCTCGCGGCCTTTTCGTCCTTCTTGTCGTCCTTCGCATCCGCCTTGGCGGGCTCGCCCTTGGTGCGGACGCCCGTGATCATCTGGCGCATCTGGCGCACGCGGATGCCGTCCGCAATCTCGAACTCGACCTGGTCGTCGTCGACGACCTTGGTGACCTTGCCGACCAGACCGCCCTGGGTCACGATCGTGTCGCCGCGGCGGACGTTCTTGACGAGATCGGCGTGCTCTTTGACCTTCTTCTGCTGCGGCCGCAGGATCAGGAAGTACATGATCACGAAGATCAGCGCGAACGGCAGCAGCGACATCAGCATGCTGTTGGTATCGCCAGCGCCGGCGGCCTGGGCATAGGCAGGGGTAATCAGCATGTGGTCGATCCTCGAGGGCCAGTGCCCGGTGAGACGGAAATAGCCGGCGAACCACGCTGCTCTCGGCGCGGGCCGGCCTCTTGCGAATTTCGCGCGGAATATAACGGCCGCGGTCCCAATAGCAAGGCGCCCGGTCCCTTGATTTCCTCCGCTTGCGGCCGCCCCCGAGGCCCGATATGGCTGCCTCATCAGGAACTTGCAGCATGTCGAAAAAACCAGCCAAAGCCCCGCCCCACAGCCCCGCCAAAACGATCGCCAGACCCGTCGCCAAGCCTCCCCGGTCCGCGGTGAAAGAGCCGTCGAAGGTCGCGGCAAAACGTCCCGCCGGCGCGGCTGCCGACGACACGCCGGAGCGGATCGCCCGCGCGCTGGAAGCGATCGCGGCGCATCTGGCCGCAACTCATGCGGGTGCCGCACCTGCGCTCGACCTGAATGCCGCCGACGCCTTCGTCTGGCATCCGGACGGCCGGCTCTCGACCGTGCCGCGCGTCAGCCGCGTCGAGATCGATCTGCTCAAGGGTATCGACCGGATGCGCGACATCCTGATCGAGAACACCGAGCGCTTCGCCAACGGCCTGCCCGCCAACAACGCCCTGTTGTGGGGCGCGCGCGGCATGGGCAAGTCGTCGCTGGTGAAGGCCGCCCATGCCAGCATCAACGTCGCGCGCAAGCCGGCCGACCGCCTGAAGCTGATCGAGATCCACCGCGAGGACATCGAGAGCCTGCCGGCGCTGATGGACATCCTGCGGGCGGCCCCGTTCCACTTCATCGTGTTCTGCGACGACCTGTCGTTCGACGGCAATGATGCATCCTACAAGTCGCTGAAGGCAGTGCTCGAAGGCGGCATCGAGGGCCGGCCCGAGAACGTCATTCTCTACGCAACCTCGAATCGCCGCCACCTGCTTGCCCGCGACATGATCGAGAACGAGCGCTCGACCGCGATCAATCCGGGCGAAGCGGTCGAGGAGAAGGTCTCGCTATCGGACCGCTTCGGCCTGTGGCTTGGTTTCCACCGCTGCAGCCAGGACGAGTACCTCGCGATGGTCCGGGGCTATTGCAGCCATTTCGACATCGCGGTCGCCGAGGATCAGTTGGAGCGCGAGGCGCTGGAATGGGCCACCACGCGCGGCTCACGCTCGGGCCGCGTCGCCTGGCAGTTCACACAGGACCTCGCCGGCCGGCTCGGCGTGCGGCTGAGCGCGAGGTAACGGCGAACTTCGCCAGCCCTCGCGGGCGACGACGTCTGGATGCGTGGCACTCAGCCAGCCTCAGCCACCGTGATTGCGGCGATCTCCCCGCCCCACACTAGCCCGAACTAGAAGGGCTCGCCGAAAGGCGAGCCCTAGCACCGGACGGCGGCAGGCGCTCTCGCCTATGCCCCATTGAGGAATTGCAGCGGGTCAACCGGGGACGAACCCTTGCGGATCTCGAAGTGGAGCTGCGGCGATCCGACTTCTCCCGATTGACCCGACTTGGCAATGACCTGGCCGCGCTTGATCGGATCACCGCGCTTCACCATCAGCTCACTCGCATGGGCATATGCGGTGACATAGCCGTTGGAATGCCGCACCAGAACCAGGTTGCCGTAACCTTTCAATTCATTGCCGGCATAGGCCACGACGCCATCCTCGGCGGCCTTCACCGGGGTGCCCTCGGGCACGGCGATGTTGATGCCGTCATTGGATTTGCCATTGGTCTTGGCGCCATAGCTCGTGATCACCTTGCCGCGCGCCGGCCAGCGGAACGTCGGCAGCGAGCTCGTCGTCTCGGCCGGGCGCGCCGGCTCCTCCTCTTTCTCGGGCGCCGGATTGGCCTGGGCCAGCCGGGCGCTCTGCACCGGACCCGCTGCCGTCGCCACACGCGTGGTCGGGACCGGGGCGGGCACGGTCGCAACCGCCTGGGGAACGGTTGCGACCGGAGCCACGGGCGCAGCAACCGCTGCGACCTTGCCAGGGACGGTCAACCTGGCACCGAGCTTCAGGGGCGAAGCCTGATCGAGATTGTTGGCGCGCGCGAGCTCCGCGGCCGAGAGGTGATTCTGGCGCGCGATGCTGGCCAGCGTGTCGCCGCGATTGACGAAGTGGACGGTAGACGGCGTGGCGGGCGCCGCGACCGCCATCTGCCGCGGCGCCATCGGAGCCGCAGCAACCGGCGTTGCGACCGGCTGCACCGCGGGCGCAGCCGCGACCGTGCCGGGATGCGGGATGATCAGCTGCTGTCCCGGCGACAACGCACGCGGCCCCTTGTAGCCGTTGGCAGCCAGGATCTCAGCCGGCGTGACGCGATAGCGCCGGGCAAGGATATCGAGCGTATCGCTGGTGCCGACGATGATCTTCGTGCCGGCCGGGGGACGTGCCGCAGCGACCGAGCGCGGCGGCACCGTGCCGGTGGTCTCGAGCTGCGGGCGGGCCGGCGGGGCGTAGGCATGGGCCGGCGGCGCATAGGCCTGAGGCGCCGGGACCGACGCAGGCGGCGCGTAGGACGCGACGCCGCGACCGCCGGACGCGACGCCTCCCGGGCTGCCGCCGGACGGATAGGATTGCGGCGCCCCGACGGCCGGTGGCGGCAGCGCCGAAGACGAATAGGTCGGCACCGGCGCGGGCGCCGGGGTGTATTGCTGGTGCTGCCGGGCCGGCTGCGCCTGAACCGAGCCGGTGGAGTCGGAAGCAAAGGGGTTGGAAAAAGGATTTTGCGTCTGCGACAGCCGCGTCGACATATCGGCGCTGCAGCCGGCAACGCCGAACGACATCAGCGCCAACGCCGCAACCTGCGGCAGGCGGCGCGAGCGAGGCAACTCGACGATAGCGGGCATGGTTACTCACTCGTACGCAACAAACAACGAATTCGAGTAAACACAGCCGCGGTAAATAAGCGCTTAAGCCGCGAATAAAGCGTTGTGCAGATTGCTGATCCGCTCCTTTAGAGTTCGCGCGCAATCCCCGGAATTGCCGGCACAAATCGGACGTCGACGAGCTCTTTGCGATCGAAACGATCGCCGTCTCGCGTGACCCTGACGAGGGTCTGGACGCCATGCTGGGGCCCGACAGGCGCGATCAGGATACCGTCCGGCTCCAGCCGGTCGAGCAGAGCCTGGGGAATCTCGTCCATCGCCGCGGTGACGATGATGCGGTCGAACTGGCCAGCCCCCGACGGCAGGGCGTAGCCATCGCCCAGCATCACCTCGACATTGAAGCAGTTCAGCTTCTCCAGCCGCTCCCGCGCCTTGTCCGCCAGGGTTCGGAATCGTTCGACAGTCAGGACGCTCGCGGTCAGCCGGGAGAGGATCGCGGCCTGGTATCCGGATCCGGTGCCGATTTCGAGCACGCGGTGAGACTTTTGCAGCTTCAACTGCTCGGTCATATAGGCAACGACGAAGGGCTGGCTGATCGTCTGCCCGCAGGCGATCGCCATCGCGCTGTCGCGATAGGCGTCGGGACGGTCGGCCGGTAGGACGAACTCCTCCCGCGGCACCTCTTCCATCGCACGCAAGACAGCCTGGTCGCTGATCCCGCGACGGCGCAGGGTCAGCTGAAACATCATCTTTTCGGGCGGAGGGGTCGGGGGCATCGCGCCGTTTCGGGTTGTTCGCCTGGCTCCAATTTAGAGCATCCTCCGCCTGTTGCGCAGTGAATTCGACCGCCCTGCCATCACGCCCGCAAAGCTCATTCTTGCGCAGACCCATCGGTGGGCTCCCGGCGGGGAACCATCGGCGGTCGAGTTCGTTCACCTTCGGGGCGATCTTGCCCTCTCGGCAAGGTCACGGTTTGACGACGTGGTTGACGTTGCGCCACGAGCCGTTATTTGCGAGCGTCACATCGGGTATGGGCAAGGACTGACATCATGACTGCACCGCGGCCGCCACGCGGCTCTGTGTTTCTGGTTGAAGACGAGGTCATGATCAGAATGATGGTCGCCGACATGCTGGAAGAGCTCGGCTACACCGTCGCGGCAGAGGCCGGCGAGATCGGCGAGGCGATGCGGCTCGCGGAGAGCACTTATTTCGACGTTGCCATCCTCGACGTCAACGTCAACGGCAAGGTCATCTCGCCGGTGGCCGATCTCATCAAGGCCCGCAATCGCCCCTTCATCTTCGCAACCGGCTATGGCTCGTCCGGCCTTCCGGAAGAGTATCGCGACCGACCGGCGCTGCAGAAGCCGTTTCAGCTCGAGACGCTCAGCAAGGCGATCGAGCATGCCCTGCGCGGGGCTGAGTCGCAGGGTTAGCGAACGACTCAGCCGAGAATGTCGCTGAGCTTGCCGGAGAACGCCTCATCGGTGCGATCCAGCCGCAACGGCGTCACCGACACGTAACGCGCCGCCAGCGCGGCAAGATCCGTCCCCTCGTCGGGCACGTCGAGCGCCGCAGCGCGGTCGAAGCCGATCCAGAAATAGGGACTGCCGCGGCCATCGCGGCGCTCGTCGACCTTCAGGAAGCCGAGATTGCGCTTGCCCTGGCGGGTCACCACGATGCCGCGGACATCATCGGGCGCGCAGGACGGAAAGTTGACGTTGATCACGGTGTTCTTCGGCACGCCGGCCTCGAGCACCTTGCGCACGATCTGAGGGCCGAATTCGAGCGCGGTGTCCCAGGACGGCTTGTCGCGGGTGGCGATGCTGAACTCCTGCGACAGCGCAAACGACGGCAGTCCCAGGATGGTGCCTTCGAGCGCGCCGGCGATGGTGCCGGAATAGACGACATCCTCGGCGACATTGCGGCCCTTGTTCACCCCGGACAGCACGAGGTCGGGAAGCTTCTCCCCGAGAATGTGCCGCGCGCCCATGATGACGCAGTCGGTCGGCGTACCGCGCACCGCGAAGTGCCGCGGGCCGACCTCGCGCAGCCGCAGGGGATCGTTGAGCGAAAGCGAATGCGAAACGCCGCTCTGGTCGAGTTCGGGCGCGACGATCCACACGTCGTCGGACAAAGCGCGTGCGATCTCCTCGACCACCTTCAGACCCGGCGCATGGATCCCGTCGTCATTGGTGCAGAGAATCCGCATGTCGCCCTTCCATCCCGTTCAAGCCGATTGCGAGGGTGTCTTATCTGCTGCGCAGCATCGAGGCAAACCCGCCGCGGTGCCCGCGCTCAGTAGCTCAGCGCCGGATCCGCCACTGCGGCAGGAACCGGGCGAGCTTCCCTCGCGCGTCCAGCCGGAGCGGGACGATGGGTACGGCGGAGGCATCGACCGCCTTCGCGGAGGTCGGCGCCGGCGCAGCGACCGCCGGTGGCGGCTCGGCGGGAAAACGGCTGCGCGCGACACCCAGCGCCTTCTCGAAATCGGCGGCGTTGAACCAAGTCTGGTCGCGCAGGGACTCGATCAGGCCCTCGTTCCACACCGTCGCGCGGTCGATGTCGAACGCGCCCTTGAGGCGCTGATCGACCGCCTGGATGCCGGAGCCAGTGACGGCCCATTGCCGTCCGATCCAGAAAATGTCCCGATGCAGGGCCATGGCGCCCGTTCTGAAAAGCAGTCGCTGAACGACATCGAGCATACGATCTGGCGGACGCTGCGCAAGCGCCGTCCACCCGGCCGCGGTTCTCGTCCCGCCTACTCCGCCACCACCACCTTGAGGCCGCCCATGTAAGGCTGCAGCACGTCGGGGACCGCGATCGAGCCGTCGGCCTGCTGATAGGTCTCCATGACCGCGATCAGCGCGCGGCCGACCGCGGTGCCGGAGCCGTTCAAGGTGTGCACGAAGCGGGGCTTGCCGTCGCCGGCGCGGTAGCGCGCATCCATCCGGCGGGCCTGGAAGTCGCCGCACACCGAGCAGCTGGAGATCTCGCGGAAGGCGCCGCCGTCGCCCTGCCCGGGCATCCAGACCTCGATGTCGTAGGTCTTCTGCGACGAGAAGCCCATGTCGCCAGTGCACAGCGTGATCACGCGATAATGCAGATCGAGCCGGCGCAGCACCTCCTCGGCACAGGCGAGCATGCGCTCATGCTCGTCCTTGCTCGTCTCCGGCGTCGTGATCGACACCAGCTCGACCTTGGTGAACTGGTGCTGGCGGATCATGCCGCGGGTGTCGCGTCCGGCAGCGCCGGCCTCGGCGCGGAAGCACGGCGTGAGCGCCGTGAGCCGCATCGGCAGTTCCTTCTCGTCCACGATGGATTCGCGGACCAGGTTGGTCAAAGCGACCTCGGCCGTCGGAATGAGGCCGAGGCGATCGGTCTTGAGCCGCTCATCCGGCGCGATCAGCAGTTCGCCCCGCACCGCCCAGAACTGGTCGTCCTCGAACTTCGGCAGCTGCCCGGTGCCGAACATGACATCGTTGCGCACCAGCAGCGGCGGATTGATCTCGGTGTAGCCGTGCTCGGTGGTGTGCAGGTCGAGCATGAACTGGCCGATCGCGCGCTCCAGCCGCGCCAGCCCCTTCTTCAGCACGACGAAGCGCGCACCGGACAGCTTTGCCGCCGATTCGAAGTCCATGCCAAGAGCCGCGCCGATCTCGTCGTGCGGCTTTGGCGCGAAGGCGTAGCTGCGCTTCGCGCCGAACACATGACGCTCGATATTGTCGTGCTCGTCCTTGCCGTCGGGCACCTCGTCGAGCGGCAGGTTGGGAATCGCCGATAGCTCGCGCGCGAGCTCGTCGTCGGCCTGCTTGGCGGCGGCCTCGAGCTCCGGCATCGTCGTCTTGAGCTTGGCGACCTCCTCCATCAGCGCGGATGCGCGCGCGTCGTCCTTGGCCTTCTTGGCCTCGCCGATCTCCTTGGAGGCCGCGTTGCGCCGCGCCTGCGCCTGCTCGGAGGCCTGGATGGCCGCGCGACGCCGCTCGTCGATGGCCAGGAGCTGCGACGACAAGGGCGACAGACCCCGGCGCGTCAGCGCCGCATCGAAACCTTGCGGATTGTC
The DNA here is from genome assembly GCF_032377575.1 of Bradyrhizobium sp. SZCCHNS2022. NCBI lineage: Bacteria > Pseudomonadati > Pseudomonadota > Alphaproteobacteria > Hyphomicrobiales > Nitrobacteraceae > Bradyrhizobium > Bradyrhizobium sp. SZCCHNS2022. The sequence continues at coordinate 2,257,873 of NZ_JAUHHZ010000001.1, forward strand.
GCGGATCGATCTGATGTCGTGCATGGTCGTTCGGTCCCTGGAACGAAAGGATGTCGGCGAGTCGCCCTGGGTCACAGGCCGGCCTGCACTACCGCGAATGGCAGCGGATGGGAACAGGCAAGCCCGGGACAGGCCCGGGCGGCAGACCGCCTATTCGGACGGATTGGCCGGCAGATTGCCAGATCCCGACGACGAGCCGGACTTGGCCGCAGCCGCCTGCTTCTCGACGATGCTGACCGCGATGATGGCGCCCTCGTAGAGCGCCAGCAACGGCAGCGCCAGCGAGGCCTGGCTGAGCACGTCCGGCGGGGTCAGCACGGCCGCGATGATGAAGGCGATCACGATGAAATAGCGCCGCTTCTCCCGCAGCATCTGCGAGGTGACGATGCCGATCCGGCCGAGCAGGGTCAGGATGACCGGCAGCTGGAAGGCGATGCCGAACGCGAAGATCAGCGACATCATCAGCGACAGATACTCGCCGACCTTCGGCAACAACGCGATCTGTGCAGTATCCGGACCGCCCAGCTGCTGCATGCCGAGCGAGAACCGGACCAGCATCGGCAGCACGATGAAATACACCAGCGCCGCGCCGAGCACGAAGAACACGGGCGTCGCCACCAGATAGGGCAGGAACGCGTTGCGCTCGTGCCGATAGAGACCGGGCGCGACGAATTTGTAGATCTGCGTCGCCACGATCGGGAACGAGATGAAGCCGGCACCGAACATCGCGAGCTTGAGCTGCGTGATGAAGTATTCGAGCAGCTGGGTGTAGATGAACTTGCTGTTCTCCGCGCCCGCCACCCAGACGAACGGCAGCACCAGGATGTTGTAGATCTGCTTGGCGAAGAAGAAGCAGAAGATGAAGGCAATGCCGAAGCCGAGCAGCGCCTTGATCAGCCGCGACCGCAACTCGATCAGGTGATCCATCAACGGGGCCTTGCTGGCCTCGATATCTTCGACGGTCATGACGCTTTGGCGTCCTTCAGACGTTCAGCCTCAGCCGGCGCAGCCACGTCGGCAGGGTGCGGCTGCGGCTCGGGCTTGATCTCGCGCACGATGGCCAACGGTTCGCCTACGGCCTGATGGGCCTCGGCTTCCACGAAGGTCTCGGGGGTTGGAGGCTCAGGTGTGGTGGGGGTCACCGGCGTCTCTGTCAAAACGGCAACCGCGTCCGATGCCGGTGCCGCCGGCTTGTCGATGCCCTCGATGTCCAGCGCCTTGTCGACGTCGCGTTGCAGCGACGACATCATGCCGCTGGGGGAGAAACCGCTCGCGGCTTCCTTGACCTCGTCAAAACTCTTCTTCAGGTCGGCCATCTCGGCCTCGCGCATGGCCTCCTGGAACTGCCCCTGGAACTCCGAGGCCATCCGGCGGGCCTTGCCGATCCACTGCCCGACCATCCGCAGGACGCCGGGAAGCTCCTTGGGGCCAATCGCAATCAGCGCGACGACCCCAATGACGAGCAGCTCACTCCACCCGATATCGAACATGTAACATTCCGCCTACGCGACGACGCCTCTGTTCTCGCCCTGCCCGTCCGAGCAGGTCCGCCCCTTGCGGGAGCGCGCGCCGCCCGCGCCTTTCACGCGCAGATCAAACGGCCTTGCTGCCGACATCCGTGCGGGTGGCCGAAGGCGTGGTGCCATGGTCGATCGACTTGACCGGCTCGGTCTTCTCCGGCGCCTTGTCGTCGTCCTGCATGCCCTTCTTGAAGGCCTTGATGCCTTGCGCGACGTCGCCCATCAGATCGGAGATCTTGCCGCGCCCGAACAGGAGCAGGACGACCGCGATCACCACGATCCAGTGCCAAATGCTAAGCGAACCCATCCTGCAACCCTCCAAACACCGGCGCAGCCTTCATCCGACTGCCCGTCGACGCTACCGCCGAAATCGCGCCATATCCATGGACTTGCCCGCGACACTTCGCTTCTAGCATTCGATTGCGAAACAGCAACCCGAACCAAGGCGGCAATCAGCCGAAAGCGGCGCGCGGAGAGCCCGATCTGGCCGGAAGGTAGGCGTCAGCGCCCCCAAAAACAAGCGCTTAAGGTCCGCCAAATCGGGGGCGGACCTACGTAATAACGCGAGTGTTAACGGCGCCGAGGGAGCCGTTCCTTTCCGCTACTCCCGGTGTGACGAACCGTCCTCGTCGGTATCGCGGTCGTCTTCGTCATCCGCCGCGTCGATATCGCGTTCGGCATCGACTTCGGCTTGGGGTGCTTCCTCGCTCCGAGCTTCCGTCTCATCCGCTGTATCGGCCGAAAGATCGACCAGTTCGGCAACGGGCTCATCATCCTGCTCGCCGACGAGTTCCTCGGCATCGAGCTCCTCGACGAGAGACTCCTGGATCTCGATGCTCGTCTCCACGGCCTCATCCTCCGCGTCTGAAGTCGAGATCTCCAGATCACCGACGGCGAGCTGCGACGTCGCCTCATCGTCCAGAACGGCCGTTTCGGCCTCTGCCGCTCCCGCCTCTGCTGTTTCGGTCAGCGTGTCGATCACAGCGGTCTCGACGAGGCCAGCTTCGGCAACAGCCGTTTCCGCCTCGGACGATTCCGCTTCCGCGCCATCGGCGTCGCCAGGCTCGGCCTCGACCGCCGGTGCGAGCGCCAGATCGAGATCGCCTGGGTCCAGCGGCTCCTCGTCCTCGCGGAGCGTGGGATCATCGGATGGCGTCGGAACGGTAAAGCCGGTGGGCAGGCGCGAATCCAACAGGCCCGTGCCCTTCAACTCTTCCAGGCCCGGCAGATCACCGAGCGTCTCCAGGCTGAACTGCGCCAGGAACGCGTCGGTGGTGCCGAACGTCAGAGGCCGGCCCGGGGTCTTGCGGCGGCCACGCGGCTTGATCCAGCCGGTCTCCAGCAGAACGTCCAGCGTCCCCTTGGAGGTGACGACGCCGCGGATCTCTTCGATCTCGGCCCGCGTCACCGGCTGATGATAGGCGACGATGGCCAGCACCTCGATCGCGGCACGCGACAATTTGCGCGTCTCGGTGCTCTCGCGCGTCATCAGCCAGGCGAGATCGCCGGCGGTGCGGAAGGTCCATTTGTTGGCGACGCGCACGAGGTTGACGCCGCGGGTGGCGTATTCCGCCTGCAGTTGCGCCAGTGCGGCCTTGATGTCGACACCTTCGGGCATACGCTTGGCAAGCGTGGCCTGCTCCAGCGGCTCGGCCGCGGCGAACAGCAGTGCCTCGAGGATGCGCAACTCTTCGGGGCGCACCTCAGGCTCGCTCGTCGCGATCTCGTCGGGCTCTTCCATGCGCAGTTCCGCCAAGCTTGCCATGGCAGGGTCTCCTTCTTCGTTACTCAACCGTCAAGTCCGGCGCAGCCATGGCGCCGGGCTGGTTCGGTGGACGCTTACGAAAATACAGCGGCGCGAACGCCTGCTTCTGGTTCAGCTCGAGCTTGCCTTCGCGGACCAGCTCGAGCACGGCCGCAAAGCTCGATGCGAAGACGGTGGCCTTCTGTGCAGGCTCGACGACATAGTCCAGCAGGTAGTCGTCGAGACATCCCCAATCGTCCGAGACCTCGGTCATGCCGACCAGACGCTCGAGCGAAGCACGCGCCTCTGCCAGCGACCACACGGTTCGCTTGGCCATATGCACCGACGTGACGACGCGCGACTGCCGTTGAATGGCGTAGGCCGACAGCAGGTCGAACAGGGTCGCGGTGAACTTGGGGTGCCGGACTTCGGCGATCTGTTCGGGATTGCCGCGCGGGAACACGTCACGCTGGAACTGCGGCCGGTTCATCAAGCGATTCGCAGCTTCGCGGATCGCCTCCAGCCGCCGCAGCCGGTTGGCGAGCGCCGTCGCCATCTCCTCGGCACTCGGGCCTTCCTGCGCCGGCGGCTCCGGCAACAGCAGGCGCGACTTCAGAAACGCGAGCCAGGCCGCCATCACGAGATAGTCGGCGGCGAGCTCGAGCCGGATCTTGCGCGCGGCCTCGATGAACTGGAGATACTGATCGGCCAGCGCCAGGATCGAGATCTTGGCGAGGTCCACCTTCTGCTGGCGCGCCAGCGCGAGCAGAAGGTCGAGCGGGCCTTCATAGCCCTCGACGTCGACGACCAACGCCGGTTCGGCCTCGGCCAGCTCCGTTGTGGGCCGGCCGGTTTCAAACGACAGAATTTCCGCGGTCATGCGCTCGCTGGTCCCAGCCGGTTGATCAGGGCGTCGAGCTCGGCGCGCGCCGCGCCGCGATCGAAGCTTGCGGGTGCCTTGCGCGCCGCGAGCGCGCGATCGGCCCGTGTCAGAGCCTGTCGCGCAAGCTCAGGTGTTTCGGCGGCGACGGCCTGCATCTCGTCCAGTCTGCCGTTGCAATGCAGAACCATGTCGCAGCCCGCCGCGACGATCGCGCGCGTGCGCTCGGCGATCGATCCCGCCAGTGCGTTCATGGAAACGTCATCACTCATCAACAAACCCTGGAACCCGATCCGCTCGCGAATCACCCGCTGAATCATTGTCGCAGAAGTCGTGGCCGGATGGGCGGCGTCGATTGCGCTAAACACAACATGTGCAGTCATCGCCATCGGCAGGTCCGACAGCGGTCGGAAGGCCGCGAAATCGGTGGCGTCGAGCTCCGCTTCGGGGGTGTCGACCGTCGGCAGCCGGAAATGGGTATCGGCCGTGGCCCGGCCATGGCCGGGAATGTGCTTGAGCACCGGCAGCATGCCGCCCTGCTCCAGCCCCTCCGTCACCGCCCGGGCGATCGCCGCCACCTTGGCCGGTGTCGTGCCATAGGCGCGATCGCCAATGACGGCATCGGCGCCGGCAACCGGCACGTCGGCCAGCGGCAGGCAGTCCACGGTAATCCCCAGCTGATTCAGATCGTCGGCGATCAGGCGGGCGCTGAGCCAGGCGGCACGAAGGCCCAGGGCCGAATCAAGGTCGTAGAGCCGATCGAACACGACGCCGGCGGGATAGGTCGGCCAGTGTGGCGGGCCAAGCCGCTGCACCCGGCCGCCTTCCTGGTCGATCAGCACGGGGGCGTCGGCGCGATCCGCGCAATTCCTTAATTCCTCAACGAGTGCAGTCACTTGAGCGGGTGACTGGACGTTGCGTTTGAACAGGATGAAGCCCCAAGGCTTCGCATCGCGGATGAACGCGCGCTCGGCGTCGGTGAGGTCCAGCCCGGCGACGCCGGTAATGAAAGCCCGCATGGTCATGCGGGCCGCATAGACCCCGCCTTCCGGGCGGTCAAGCGAGCCTTAATTGTTGCTAAACGGGAAACACTGACCGCCGGCAGTTTTCAACGTTCCGCACATCTTGTTGGCCTCTTCCTTCGTCGCGAAGGGGCCGACGGCGGCGCGGTACTTGACGCCGCCCTTCTCGCCGAGGTCCATGCGCTTGATGATCGGCTCATATTTGCCGAGCACGGCGCCGTACTTGTCCTGCACGGCCTTGTAGGATGTCATCGCCTCGGCCTCGCTGGCCTGCGACGAGATCGAAACGAGATAACCACCGGTTCGCTCCGGCTGGGTCTGTTCGGTGACCGGCACGGCCGCCGCGATGCGCGCGGGCGCCGGCGTGGCCGGTTGCGGCGTCAGCGGCATCGGGCTCTCGGCCGCCGACGCATTGGCATTGGCCGGTGACTTGCGGCCCTTCGGCGTCGCCGGGGGCTTTGTCGCAGGCGCCGCCGGCATCGCCGCGCCGCCGGGATCGGCCGCCGCCTGGTTGCCGCCGGTCACGGACAGCGTCTTGATCGGACGCGGATCAGAGTTGGGCAGGATGCCGTTGGCATTGGCCATTTGCGACATCGGAGCCGCTCCGGCGCTGGGCGGCGGGGCTCCGTTCTGGCTCATCTGCGGGAAAACGACCCGGGGGTTGCCGCCGCCGCGGGTATTCAGATCCATCGGCGTCTCCTCGCGGGACACCAGCTTCTCGCCGCCGTCATTGCCCAGCAGCCGATCCGGCACCTTCGGCGTCAGGTCCTGCTGCGCCATGATCTTGGTCGGGCTGTTGTCGGCGCGAATGATCGGCGGCTCGCCGGTGCGGCCGGACGAGATGTAGGTCTTGTAGCCATAGGCGCCGCCGGTTCCGACCACCGCAAGGGTCAGCACCGCGAGCACCGTGCTCATGCCGCTGCGGCGGCGGGGCCGTTCCTCTTCCTCGCCCTCGTCATAGCCGTCCTGGTAGCCGTACTGGCCGTCCTGGAAGTCGTTGTCGCCCTGAAACCCCTGTTGACCGGATCCCATCTGGCCAAACAGCGCGTCGTCGTAGCGCGACGAGTCCTGCTCGTTGTCGTCAAAGCCGTTGCCGCGGTCGTAGTCGCGGTCATTCTCAGCAAAGCCGTGGCGCGACTCGCCGACGCTGTAATCCAGCTTGGACAACTGGTCGGCGAACTCGGCGTTGGGATAACCCTGCGGCTGCCGGGGAGCGGCGGCTGCGGGCGCAAAATCCTGCTCGGGGAAGCCCGGCGGCTGGCCGCGTGGATCCTGATAGCCGGCGGGAAATGCCGGCGGCGCTGGCGCCGGCTGCTGCGGCTCGCGCCCCATGTCGGCGAACGGATTGGCCGCGGCGGGCTGAGCGCGCTGCATCCAGGCTGGAGCGCCGGCCGGAGGCATGCCGGCGGCCGGCTGCTCGGGAGCAGGCGCGGCAGGCCGGGCCATCGGACGCGGCTGGGACTGAGGTGTGGCCCGACCGGAAGCTGCGAAAGGATCGTTCTGCCCGATCAGACGGGCGAGTTCGGCGAGCGGATCAGCATCAGCCGACTGGTTTCCGCCGCGGCCAAAACCATCAGCGGGAAAGGGTCTGTCCTGGTAACGATCAGCCATCGTTTTGAAGCGTCCCTGCGGGTGAGCCGCATATGCGTCCTAAGGCGGACCCTGCCAGATTGAGGCCCCCAACTGAAGTCGCGTGTTTCCCCCAATCAGCGCATTGCATCAGGAGCATTAACGCCCAAGATGGCAAGTCCCGACGCCAGAACCGAGACGACGCCCTGAACCATGGCCAAACGTGCCTTGGTCAATTCTGCATCATCATCGATAATGAAGCGTAAATAGGGCAAATCCCGCCCCCGCGTCCAGTGGGCGTGAAATTCGCTTGCAAGTTCATAGAGGTAGAAGGCGACCCGGTGCGGCTCATGCGCCAGCGCCGCGCTCTCGACCGTACGTGGGTACAGCGCGAGCTGTTTCAAGAGGCCGTGTTCGGTCGGATGGGACAGTTTTTCCAGGTTCGCGCTGCTCAGGAACGCGATTCGAGCTCCCTCCTCTTCCGGCAGGTCCGGGAACATCTCCCGGGCATTGCGGAACACCGAGTAGCCCCGAGCGTGGCCGTACTGGACATAGAACACCGGATTGTCGCGCGACTGCTCGATCACCTTGGCAAGGTCGAAATCGAGCACGGCGTCGTTCTTGCGATAAAGCATCATGAAACGGACCGCATCGCGCCCCACTTCATCAACAACTTCCCGCAAGGTGACGAAGTCGCCGGAGCGCTTCGACATCTTCACCGGCTCGCCGTCACGCAAAAGCTTGACCAGATTCACGATCTTCACATCAAGAACCGCTTGTCCGGCACTTACTGCCTTCACGGCTGCTTGCATGCGCTTGATGTAGCCTTTGTGATCCTCGCCAAAGACGTCGATGAGATCCGCAAACCCGCGTTCGAACTTGTTGCGATGATTAGCAATATCGGAGGCGAAGTAGGTGTAGCTGTTGTCTGACTTGATGAGCGGACGATCGACATCATCGCCATAGGCTGTGGCGCGGAACAGCGTCTGGACTCTGTCTTCGTAGTCTTCGACGGGCTTACCCTTGGGCGGCGGGAGACTTCCCTCGTAGATATCGCCCCGCTCGCGCAGGAAATCGATGGTCTCGGCGACTTTGTTGGTGCCGCCGGTGATCAACGAGCGTTCCGAGAAGAACACGTCGTGACGGATGTTGAGCGCGGCAAGATCATCCTTGATCTCGGCCATCATCATCGCGATCGCCTTGTCGCGCACGATCGGCAGCCACTCGGCTTCCGACATCGCCTTCAGCTTGTCGCCATGCTCGGCGGCGAGCGCCTGCCCGACGGGCTTCAGGTAGTCGCCAGGATAGAGCCCGTCTGGAATCGCGCCGATCTCCTCGCCGAGCGCCTCGCGATAGCGGAGGAAGGCGGAGCGCGCGAGCACGTCGACCTGGGCGCCGGCATCGTTGATGTAGTATTCGCGCGTAACGTCGCGCCCGGCGAACTGCAGCAGGCTGCACAGCGCATCGCCGAACACGGCGCCGCGGCAATGGCCGACATGCATGGGTCCGGTCGGATTGGCGGAGACGTATTCGACGTTGACCTTCGGCGCGCCCTGCACCGGCGCGACGCGACCGTAAGCAGCGCCTTCGCGCAGGATCGTGCCAAGCTGCCTGGCCCAGACGGCCGGCTGCAGAGAGAGGTTGATGAAACCGGGACCGGCGACATCGACCTTCGCGACCAGCTCATCGGCCCGCATGCGCTCGGCGATCTGCTCGGCGAGATCACGCGGCTTGGCTTTGGCCTCCTTCGCGAGCACCATCGCGGCGTTGGTGGCCATGTCGCCGTGGCTCGGATCGCGCGGCGGCTCGACGACGACGCGCGAGAAATCGATGCCTTCGGGCCAGCCGGCATCCTTGGCCAGCGCGGCGCAGACGGCGTGCACGCGGGCGAGCATGTCGGCAAAAAGGTAAGGGGTGGATGCTTGTTCAACCATGCCGCCGCCTAACGCAAATCCGGGGTCGAGTCAAAAAGCCGGTGATGCTCGGTTAAGGCAAAACGGTCGGTCATTCCGGCGATAAAGTGGCTGATGCGGCGGGCGCGATCGCTCTCCCCCGCGCAGCCGTCGAGCCATCCCGCGGGCAGCGTCGCGCCGTCCTCCTGGTAGCGACCGAACAGGTCGGCGACGATGCGCTCGGCGTCGCGCATCACCCGCATGACCCGCTCGTGCCGGTACATCCGCTGCCAGAGAAACGCCTTGATGGTGGCCTCGTGCGCGGCGACATCGGCCGGAAACGCCACCAGCGGTCCGCTATGCCTCCGCACGTCGAGCGGCGACATCGGCTGCGCCTGCTCGATCCGGCGCTCGGCTTCAGTCGCGACGGCCGCAATCAGGTAGGAGATCAGCTCGCGGACCAGCTCGGCCCCGCGCCGGATGTCGTCGAGACCAGGATAGTGCCGGTCGATCTCGTCGATCATCGCCGCGAGCAGCGGGACCTCCTTGAGGTCGCTCACCGTGAATAGGCCCGCACGCAGGCCGTCGTCGATATCGTGCGCATCATAGGCGATGTCGTCGGCGAGCGCTGCGACCTGGGCCTCCAGCGAGGCGTAGCTCCACAGCTCCAGGTCGAAGCCGGCGTTGAACTCGGCAATCCCCGCGGGGATCGGTCCCTGCAACGGCCCGTTGTGCTTGACGATGCCTTCGAGCGATTCCCAGCTCAGATTGAGGCCATCGAAATCGGGGTAGCGCTGCTCGAACGACGTGACGATGCGCAGAGTCTGGGCATTGTGGTCGAAGCCGCCATGGTCCGCCATGCAGCGGTTGAGCGCCCGCTCCCCGGCATGGCCGAATGGCGGATGTCCCAGATCGTGCGCCAAGGCGAGCGTCTCCGTCAGATCCTCGTCGAGGCCGAGCTGGCGGGCCAGCGCGCGGGCGATCTGGGCGACTTCCAAGGAATGCGTCAAACGGGTGCGGTAATGGTCGCCTTCGTGGAAGACGAACACCTGGGTCTTGTGCTTCAGCCTCCGGAAGGCGGTCGAATGGATCACCCGGTCGCAATCCCGCCGAAACGGGCTGCGGGTGCGCGAGGGCGGCTCGGCGAACAGCCGGCCCCGGCTGCGATCCGGATCGCAGGAATAAGGGGCGCGGGGGGCAGCCATTCCGACCGACACGAGCGATTGTTTCCTTTGCGATTTGATTCCAGGCCGGAGCCCACTTAACTATGGGGAGTGCCCGGCACCAAATGAATAGGGCATGACGAGCATTCCGGAGACCATTTGCCATGACTGATGCCCTGACCGGCCCCGTCACCATCAGCGAACGCGCCGCCCGCCGCATCGGCGAGATTCTCGGCAAGGAGACGGCCGGCGCGATGCTGCGCATCTCGGTCGAAGGCGGCGGCTGCTCCGGCTTCCAGTACAAGTTCGACATCGACCGCGCCAAGGCGGACGACGATCTGGTCATCGCGCGCGACCGCGCGGTGGTGCTGGTCGATCCCGCCTCGGTCCCGTTCCTCGCGGGCTCCGAGGTCGACTTCGTCGACGATCTGATGGGCGCCTCGTTCCGGATCAACAACCCCAACGCCACCGCGTCCTGCGGCTGCGGGACCAGCTTCTCGGTCTGACTCCCCTCCTCGCGGCTCAGGCCTCCGCCGTCGCCGCGGGACCGTCGGCCGGCGCAAGACTCGGCGCCTCCACGCTGGGCGCGGGCGTGCCGATCGCCTTCAGCATCGCCGCCACCATCGCCGGCTTGCGCAGCGGCTTGGCCAGGAAGTCGGTCATGCCCGCCTCGCGGCACTGCTTGATGTCGTCGGGAAAGGCGTTCGCAGTGAGCGCGATGATCGGCAGCTCGGCGAGCCGGCCGCCCTTGGCGCGGATGGTCCGCGTCGCCGTGATGCCGTCCATCTCGGGCATGCGGACGTCCATCAGCACCAGGTCGAACTCCTGCTCGGAGGCCGCCTTCACCGCCTGCAGGCCATCCGGCACGATGCATTTGTCGACGCCGAACTCCTGCAGCATCTTCGACACCACCATGCGGTTGGTGGCATCGTCCTCGGCGATCAGCACGCGCAGCGGCCGGCCGAGCTGCTCGATCCGCGTCTTGAGATCGCCGGCGCCGACCCGGTCGCCGCGCTGATCCGACACCTGCTTGTCGCTCCACGGCAAGGTCAGGCTGAAGCGGAAGGTCGAGCCCTCGCCCTGCACGGACGACACCGCGATCGCCCCTCCCATCTGCTCGATGATGCGGCGGGAGATCGCAAGCCCCAGCCCGGTGCCGCCGAAGCGGCGGTTGATCGAGGCATCGGCCTGGGCGAAATCGGTGAACAGCTTGCCGACCCGGTCGGCGGGAATGCCGATGCCGGTGTCGGAGACGCGCCACTCGATCGTCGCCTTCTGGTCGTCGCGCGACCGGCACGCGACCGCGATGGTGACGCCGCCGCGCTCCGTGAACTTCACGGCGTTGGAGGCCAGGTTGATCAGCACCTGGCGAATGCGCGCGACGTCGCCCTTCAGCGCCGGCGGCAGCTTCGGATCGATGTCGGCATTGACCAGCAGGCTCTTCGATTTCGCGTTGACCCCCATAATGGCGGTGACCGCCTCGACCAGCACCGACGGCGAGAAATCGACCGTCTCGAACTCCAGCTTGCCGGCGTTGAGCTTCGACAGATCGAGAATGTCATTGAGGATGCGCTGCAGATTGTCGCCGGATTCGCGGATGGTCATCACGGCATGGCGCTGCTCGTCATCGAGCTTGGTCTCCAGCAAGGTCGAGGCAAGGCCGAGCACGCCGTTCATCGGGGTGCGGATCTCGTGACTCATCATCGCCAGGAAGTCGGATTTCGCCCTGCTCTCCGCCTCCGCCTGCTCGGCGCGCCAGCGCTCGGTGACGTCGCGGCCGAAACCGCGATAGCCGGCGAACTTGCCTTCGTAGTCGCGCGCCGGGCGTGCGGTCAGCGCCCAGCGCCGGCGCTCGCCGCCAGCGACCACGACATGGATCAGGATCTCCGGGATCGAGAGCCGCTGCGCCATGCGGTCGGCGAAGGTCTTGAGCGTCGCGGTATCGGTCGGGCACAGATATTTCAGCGTATCGATCAGTCGCTCGCCCTTGAGCTGGTCGAGCGGAAGCTGGGCTACGTCGGCGAAGCGTTGCGGCGCATCGATCAGGCGCCCCTCGGCGTCGGTCTGCCACAGCCAGCTCGCGGCATTCTCCTGGAATTCCTTCAGCAGCAGCGAGATCGTCTCGTTCTGCCGCTCGTGGCGGATCTGCGCCTTCAGGTTCTCCAGGAACACATTGCCGTGCGACACCAGGTGGCGCACCATGAAAGACGTGTAGAGTCCCAGGAACACCACGAGCACGAGAAAGGTCGTACCGCCGCACAGGAGCAGCGAGGCGACCGAGCACAGCATCAGGGTCCAGGTATAGGCGAGGCCCGCCCGCGGCACGCTCGACATCGCAAACGCACCGCCCGAGATCATCCCGGTCATCAGCGATCCGACGATGATCTGCAGATGTGGCTCGACCTGCGGCATCACGATCAGCGGCAGCGATCCCCACACGGCCGAGAGGAAGAACGCCTGCAGGGTCATCCGATTGATGGCGCGCTCCGATGCCTCCTGCGGGCGCGACTTGCGTGCACGCCACCAGCCGCGCAGCGCCAGGGCGCCGGCCACGCCGATCGCCGCGCCCCAAGCGGTGAGGAAGAGGTTGGAGACGGTGTTCCAGAACACGCCGAGAATGATCGCGGCATTGGCGAAATTGATGCCGATCGTGACCGGCACGAGGCGCGCCACGGCATCGATCTGCCGCGCCCGGATGCGACGGCGATCGCGCTCCGTGAGAGCTTCGTCATCGAGACCTTCGATGGCGCCAAAGCCGCCGATCCAAAGGAAGAAAGCACCCAGCGGGCTGCCACCGGCAGATCGCTTCGCGCTCGTGAGATCCCCAGGCCAATTCATGAGGGCGCAGTACTTTCCTTGTGATCCCCTTGCCATGCCTGATCGGCTGCTTCAGCCACGTTAATTGTCCCGCCCGTAGAATTACGGAACCATGACATTCGCCGTGAAATCGCATCGTCCACCGGACATTTTCGACGGAGCTGCCAGGTTCGGGACGCGGCGCGTCGTTCTCGCGGCATGATCTGCCCGAGCCTTGCATCTGGTTTTCACCCTCTCGGAAACGAGGGCGCAGGGAATGCCGGGTGCTGGCCGCAACCCATGGCCCGCCTGCAGAAAAAAAGCAGGCGGCAGTCACCACAGGTCCAGCCGGTCAACCGGCATTCCCTGCGCGATGGCGTTACGCCTTATACGCACTCTCCCCGGGGACCGGCTGTCTTGCCCCCGTGACCGGCGGATCATCGTCACCACCGGCGTGGCCTCAGCGTCGGGAGACCAGGACCATGCGATTTCGGCGTGCGCCGGAGCCGTTCGTCCGCACGGCATCAGCCCTGCTGCAGCTCCAAGCGCCCATCGCATCCCGCCTCGCGTGTCGTGACGATCGCGATACGCCCCTCGTGCCGGGGCGGGACGGCCTGAATGAAGCACGATTTCTGATAAAAAGAAACGCCAAAATGTTCAGCCGCGCCACTGGTCGGACCGATCGGCTTGACGGGACTGCTAAAATTAGTTCTTGCGCGCAGAGGATTTTTGCCTCCGCGCCACGGTTTGACGCGAACAAACAAGCCTCACCGCGCACATTGATTTGCCCGACGGCCGCGAGCGGCGCGCAAGTTTGGCAACGATCAGAGCTTGAACACCCGCGCGGCATTGCCGCCGAGAAACAGCTCGCGCGCCTCGGCATCGAGCCCGAGTTCCTCGAGCCCTTCGAGCGCCTTGGCCGGCGTGATCATCGGATAGTTCGTACCGAACAGCACCTTCCGCCGGCCGTTCGTCTTTATGTACTGCACGATCTCCGGCGGATAGCGCTTCACCGTGTAGGCGGACGTGTCGATGTAGACGTTCTCGTGCTTGGTGGCGACCGCGATCATCTCCTGCGTCCAGGGATAGCCGATGTGCCCGGCGACGATGACGAGCTCGGGAAAATCCAGCGCCACCTCGTCGATATAGGGAATCGGCCGGCCGGTCTCCGACGGCCGCAGCGGCCCGGTGTGACCGACCTGGGTGCAGAACGGAATCCCAAGCTCGATGCATTCGGCGAACAGCGGATAGAACCGGCGGTCGGTCGGCGGCACGCCCCACAGCCAGGGCAGCACGCGCAGGCCCTTGAAGCCGAGCGTGCGGACCGCGCGCCGGAGCTCGCGCACCGCCTCCATCGGGCGGGCCAGATCGGTGCTGGCGATGCCGACGATGCGGCCGGGATGACTCGCCGTGACAGACGCGACCTCGTCGTTGGAAATCATCCAGCCATGCGGCGCGCACCACGCCGAGGCGAGGCCGACGGCCACCCCGCCCTCGTCCATCGCCGCGATCGTCATCTCCTCCGTGATGACCTCCGGACGCGGCGTCTTCGCCGTCCAGCGCCGCAGCGAGGCGAACATCGGATCGGCCGAATGGCGCGCGGTCGGATGCTGCATCCAGGCATCGATGATCCGTGACATGACGGGCCTCCCCAAAGCAGTATTAGAGTTATACTCTAGAGCAATACTCTAGAGCGTGGCGCGTTATGTTGTCAAACCGGGGATCGACGCCCGGAAAGAGGAGCGGTGAGCCGATGATGCGCAAGACCAGCCGGGAGCGGATCATCGACGCCGCGCTGGCGGAGTTCGACCACAGCGGCACCGAGGCCGGGACCATCGCCGCGATCTGCGAGCGCGCCGGTGTCTCCAATGGCAGCTTCTTTCACGCCTTTCCCTCGAAGGAGGCGGTCGCCGGCGCGGTGTTCCTGGCGGCGCTCGACGCCTATCATGACGCGCTGGTCGGGGCGCTGGCCGGCGAGCTCCCGGCCCGGGACGGCGTCGCCGCGCTGGTGACGGCGCATCTGCGCTTCGTCATCGACCACCGCGCGCAGGCCCGCTTCATGTTCGTGCATGCGGCAGGCGCCCATGCGGCGGCGATCCGTGACGCCCAGGCCGCCAGCAACGCGCGGTTCCGTGCCGGACTTGCGCGCTGGTACGAGCCGAACCTGGCGCGCGGCACGCTGGTCGCGCTGGCTCCGGAGGTCCTGATCAGCCAGATCATCGGGCCGGCGCAGCTGTTCTGCCGGGCCTGGCTGGCCGGCCGCAGCCGCGGCAAGCCGGACAGTCATCTGTCCGACCTGATCGCCTGCGCCATTCGCGCCGTCGTCGCCGGCGCGGCGCAGAACGATTGACGGTCAGATCACCGCGCCGGAGGCGTAGGCGCCGGCCCAGTTCGGAAAGCCGTTCTGCGTAGCGCGCGCGGCGGCGTGATCCCAGTCATAGGCGAGCGCCAGCAGCTCGGCCTGCCAATGGCCGCGACGCTCGGTCAGCACGGCGTAGCGCGCATGCGGGGAGCGATATTCGAGTTGCGCCGCGATCGGGATGTCGCCGAACACGGGACAGCCGACGCTGCCGGGATTGACGACAAGAGGCCCGCGCGGCACCTGCACCATCGCCTGGCGGTGGCTGTGGCCGCACAGCACGAGCGTGGCGCCGCCGAGGTCGACGAGGCGCGCGGCCAGCACGTCGCGGCGTGCCGCGACGTAGCGGCCGTCATCGAGCACCTCCTCAAGCAGCAGCGCGCTGTCATTGTCGGGTGTGCCGTGCACTGCAAGGATGCCCTGCTCCAGCGCGAGCCGCGGCGGCAGCGCGTGCAGCATACGGCGCTGCTCGGCGGTCAGCGCGGCGCGCGCGAAGCGGCCGGCGGGAGACAGCTTCTGGTCGGAAAATTCCTCGATCCAGCGGTCGTGATTGCCGCGCACGGTGGGAAGGGCCAGCGACTGCAGCAGCTCGAACGTCTCGCGCGGCCACAGCGGGCTGGTGACGCAGTCGCCGAGATTGACGGTGGCATCGACGCCGCGCGTCCCGATATCCGCGAGCACCGCCTCCAGCGCCGGCAGATTGCCGTGCACATCGGATATCACAGCCAGCCGCATCGATCGTCTCCTTCGTCACGCAGTTTGAACGGTTCGTCAGCAGCGAACTTTAGCATCCTCGTCATTGCTGCTTTCTTGATAGATGGGTCAATCCCTCACTGCATTGCGCCGATCGCGAACACATCGGCACGCTCGATGATCAGATCACGAAACAATCGCGCCCGATGGGACATCCATTGCGGGTCGGGATAGACGACGTGCAGCGGCAGCGAGGGGACGTCGTAGTCGGGCAGCAGATGGATGAGTTTGCCGGATGCAATGTGAGCCACCGCGCACCAGTCGGGCAGCACGGCGGCGCCGAGGCCTTCGAGCGCGGCCAGCGTCATGATGTCGGCGTCGTCGCAGGTGAGCGAGGGCGTGATTCCGACGACGTGGCGGCCGGTCTCGGACTCGAAGCTCCATTCGTTCTTCGGCGACAGCCGCGAATAGGTCACGCAGGGCAGCTGGCGCAGATCGTTGGGCAGGCGCGGCGCACGGTGTCTGGTCAGCAGCGCCGGCGCCGCGACCAGCAGCCGCTTCACGGTGCCGACGCGGCGCGCGACCAGCGAGCTGGATGAGAGCACGCCGATGCGGATGGCGAGCTCGGTGCCGGTTTCGACGAGGTCGACGAACTGCTCGGTGAAGCGGATGTCGAGCCGCACCTCGGGATAGCGGCGGCCGTATTCGGCGAAGATGTCGGCGAAGAAATAGCGGCCGAACGAGGTCGGCACCGTCATCCGCAACGTGCCGGAGGGCGCCCCGACCCGTCTCGGCGACGGCACGCCGGCGCTCTCGAACAAGGTGACGATGTCCTTGGCGAGCTTCAGCACCCGATCGGCATCGGGCGTGGGACGCAGCTTGCGCGTGGTGCGGACGAACAGCCGGCAGCCGAATTGCTCCTCCAGGAGCGCGATGCGCTTGGTGATCGCGGGCTGCCCCAGGCCGAGATCGGCGGCGGCCTGGGTGAAGCTGCCGGCCTCCATGACCCGGATGAAGGTCTGCAGCGCGTCGATCCGGTCCATCCATTCCTCCCCGGAATGAGTTTTATTCTTGCCATTCCGTATACGTGATCGGGAGGACTGGTCTAGCCTCTCAAAAAAATCAAACGGAGGGAGACCCATGGAGAAGTCGATTGGCATCGTCGGCGCCGGCATCGGCGGACTGCATCTCGCGCTCTATCTGCAGAAGCACGGCATCCGGGCCACCGTCCTGACCGACCGCGAGCCGGAGCAGTATGCTGCAACGCGACTGATGAACACCGTGGCGCACCACGGCATCACGGTGGCGCGCGAGAACGAGCTCGGCGTCAACCATTGGGACGATCCCGAATTCGTCTATCACCACCACGATCACTTCTTCAATTTCCCGGGCAGCCCCCTGCTCTTTCGCGGCGCGTTCAAGCAGCCGAGCCGCGCGGTCGACTACCGGATCTATTTGCCGGCGCTGATGAAGGATTTCGAGGATCGCGGCGGCTCCATCGAATATGCCAGCATCCAGGACGACGACATTCCGGCGCTGGTGGCACGGTTCGATCTGCTGGTGGTGTCGACCGGCAAGGGTGCGCTCGGGCGGATGTTCAGCCACCGGCCGGAGCTGTCGCCCTACAACCAGCCGCAACGCCTGCTCTGCGTCGGCCTCTATGACGGCGTCGATCACGGCAGCCCCGATGGCGACGATCCGCGCGGCGTGACGCTGTCGGTTTCGCCGGGACATGGCGAGATGATCGTGATCCCGACGCTGACATTCGGCGGCATGAAGACGGCGCTGCTGATGGAGAACATTCCCGGCGGCGACATGGCCGATCTCGTGTCGCTCAACTACGATTCCGATCCCACAGCGTTCCGGCAGACGATGCTGGACAAGCTCGAGAAGCACCATCCGCACACCTACAACAAGATCGACACGCACCGCTTCGATCTGCAGCCGCTCGACCTGTTGCAGGGCGCCGTGGTGCCGACGGTGCGGCGCTCCTCGGTCAGCTTCGACGACGGCAAGATCGCGCTCGCGCTCGGCGACGTGCATTCGGTGGTCGATCCGATGATGGGCCAGGGCGCCAACATGGCCTCCTATGCGGCGTTCGAGCTCGGCAAGGCGATCGTCGACGCCGTCGCGTTCGACGACCGCTTCGTCGAGACGGTCGATCGCGCCCGCGAGAACCGGGTGCTCGCCGCGGCGCGCTGGACCAACCTGATGCTGCAGCCGCCGTCGGAGGCGATGGGCCGGCTGATCTTCACGATGGCGCAGAACCGCGCGCTCTGCGACGAGTTCACCGACAATTTCAACTATCCGGAGCGGCAATGGGACCGGCTCGCCAGCGACCGGCGCATTCATGCCTGGATCGACGAGCGAACGCCGCTCGCAGCGTGACATCGCAGCGGAGCAGCTGACATGAGCCATCATGCCGACCCCGCCAGTTTTCGCGCAGCCGCCTCGCGCTTCTCCACCGGAGTGACCGTCGTGACGAGCAGCGATCCCGACGGTGCGCCGGTCGGCATGACCGCCAACAGCTTCACCACCGTCTCGATGCAACCGCCGACGGTGCTGGTGTCGCTGAAGCGCGGCCGCACCTGGCAGGCGGTGAGCACGTCCGGCCGCTACGCGGTCAACGTGCTCGCGGCAAGTGATGTCGCGATAGGCCGGCATTTCGCAGGGGCGCCACTGGCACAAGGCGCGCCCGCCTTGGATGAACGCGGCGGTTTCTTCCTGCTGCCGCAGGCCATCGCGCAATTCGGCTGCGAGGTGGTCAATGCCGTCGAGATCGCCGACCACACTCTGTTCATCGGCGAAGTGCGCTGGTGCCGGCACCAGGACGGCCTGCCGCTGGCCTTCTACGCCAGCTGCTTCCGCAACGGACTGGGTGCGGAGATCGGAGCAAGCGAAGCACTGGCCTATCCGGCGGAGGGATGGACGCTTTGAGCGCCGCGCCCTTGCCGCACGGCGGAGCGGCTACGCCGCCTGCTTCAACAGATGTGCATCATGCCGCGCAAGGAACGCGCGAAGCAGATCCGGATAATCGGCGCTGACCGCGGTCCTCACACTCGGGCGCCGCGCGAGCTGACCGCGCCACGCACGACTCTTGGGCGTCGAAGCAAAGATGCCGAGATCGCCATAGGCATCGAACACATCGAAATAGCGGAAGATCGGTGCGAACACGGCGTCGACCAGGCTGAAACGCGCGCCGGCGAAATACGGCCCCTCGCCCAACGCGTCTTCGACGCGGGCGAACTTCGCCGTCAGCGCCTCGCGCTTGGCGGCGAACACCGCAGCATCCTGCGTCGTCTCCAGGCCCCAGAGATCGCCAAGGATCGCCGATCCGAACTCCATCCAGGCGCGGTGCTGCGCGCGGGCGAGCGCGTCCTCCGGATGCAGCCTGGCGCCGGTCTGGGTGTCCTCGATGTACTCGCAGATCACGTTGCTCTCGAACAGCGCCACCTCGCCCTGCGGCGTCGGCACCACCAGCACCGGCACCTTGCCGAGCGGCGAGAGCTTCAGGAACCAGTCGGGCTTGGCGGCGAGATCGATGTCGATCCGCTCGAATTCCGTGCCCTTCTCGGTCAGCGCGATCACCGCGCGTTGCACATAGGGGCAGAGCTTGTGGCTGATCAGCTTCAGGACGGGCGCCATGACATCCTCGGCAGTTTAATGCAGATGCATTAAACTAGATGCAGACGCATGAAGCTGTCAAGGTGAATGCAGATGCATCGATCAGGGCCGCGCGATCACCCCGCCGGTCATCGGGAATGGCACGCCCGTGGTGGTGGGATAGCTCAGCGGCAGGCCCTTCATGCCGCGCACGGCGAGGAAACCGAACGCCTGGGCCTCGATCGCGTCCGCCGACCAGCCGAGCGCATCCGCCGATTCGACGCTCGCCGGCACCACGCGCTGGCGCAGCATCCGCATCATGGTGTGGTTGCGGGCGCCGCCGCCACAGACGATCCAGCTCGCCGGTGGCTTCGGCAACAGGGGAGCGATGCGGGCGATGGCCGCGGCTGTGAACGCGGTCAAGGTCGCCGCCCCGTCGGCCGGCGCCGCGTCGCCCAGCCGCAGGGCGGCGAAGTCGTTGCGGTCCAGCGATTTCGGCGGCGGCAACGCAAAGAACGGCAGCGCCAGCGCGCTGGCAATCCACGCCTCGTCCGGGGTGCCCTGCTCGGCCACGCGGCCATCCTGGTCGAACGCCTGCCCGGTCGTGCGGTGCATGAAGTCGTCGAGCAGCGCATTGCCCGGACCGGTGTCGCAGGCGATCAGCACGTCGTCGCCGTCGATATAGGTGATGTTGGAGACGCCGCCGATATTGACGACGGCGATCGGCCCCGGGCGGGACAGCGACTGCGCCAGGGCACGGTGATAGACCGGCACCAGCGGCGCGCCCTGCCCGCCGAAATCGACGTCCGCGGCGCGGAAATCATGCATCACCGGGATGTGGACGGCCTTGGCGAGAGCAGCCGCGTCGCCGACCTGCACGGTCAGGCGGCGCTCGGGGCGGTGCAGCACGGTCTGGCCATGAAAGCCGATGATGTCGATGTCCTCCGGCATCAGCCGGTTCTGGGCGAGGAAGGCCGCGATCGCCTCGGCATGCGCCGCCGTCACCACCTGCTCCGCGTCACGCACCCGGCCGGGCCGCGCCTCGCGCCGCTCGATCTGCACCGCATCCGCGAGCGCCTCGCGCAGCAGGCTCCGCTCGGCGGCCGTGTAGGCTCGGTACCCCGACGGGCCGAGCGCCTTGATCTGCCGCCCGTCGGTCTCGATCATGGCCACGTCCACCCCGTCGAGCGAGGTGCCACTCATGAGGCCAAGTGCGGTCAGAATCATTGCAGTCGAACCCGAAAATCCTGGCCTCGCCTGGAAGTGCGGCTGATTTGAGGTCCCGCCGGCGCCTTGCACATGACCTTGTACAAGCCCGGCGCGTCCTATAATGCCACAACGCCTGGACCGGCGGCAGCCGCTGTCCCGCGCCGGGCCGCGACAAGCGGCCAATACCGTAAACAAATGCTCAGAGTCGCCGACAATGACTGGCTTCAAGTCTGATTTCCTGAACGTGCTGCAGAGCCGCGGGTTCATTCATCAGTGCTCGGATTTCGAGGGCCTGGATGCGCTCGCCGCCAAGGGCCAGGCGACCGCCTATGTCGGCTATGACTGCACCGCACGCTCGCTGCACATCGGCAACTTCCTGACCATGATGATGCTGTACTGGCTGCAGCAGACCGGGAACAAGCCGATCACCCTGATGGGCGGCGGCACCACGATGGTCGGCGACCCCTCCGGCAAGGACGAGACGCGGGCGATGCGCACGGTCGAGGAGATCGAGGCCAACAAGGCCTCGATCCGCGGCGTGTTCGCCAAGGTGCTGCGCTATGGCGATGGCTCCACCGACGCCATCATGCTCGACAATGCCGAATGGCTGACCAAGCTCAACTGGATCGAGATGCTGCGCGACATCGGCCGGCACTTCTCGGTCAACCGCATGCTGACCATGGACTCCGTGCGCCTGCGCCTCGAGCGCGAGCAGGAGATGAGCTTCATCGAGTTCAACTACATGGTCTGCCAGGCCTACGACTTCGTCGAGCTGTCCCGCCGCACCGGCTGCCGGCTGCAGATGGGCGGCTCCGACCAGTGGGGCAACATCGTCAACGGCGTCGAGCTCGGCCGCCGCATGGGCACCGAGCAGCTGTTCGCGCTGACCACGCCGCTGCTCACCACCGCCTCCGGCGCCAAGATGGGCAAGACCGCGCAGGGCGCGATCTGGCTCAACGCCGACCAGTGCAGCCCGTATGATTTCTGGCAGTACTGGCGCAACACCGAGGACGCCGACGTCGTCAAGTTCCTCAAGCTGTTCACGACGCTGCCGCTGTCCGAGATCGAGAAGCTCGGCGCGCTGCAGGGTGCGGAGATCAACGAGGCCAAGAAGGCGCTGGCCGACGCGGCAACCACTCTGCTGCACGGCGAGGAAGCCGCGCGCACCGCTGCCGAGACCGCGCGCCGGACCTTCGAGGAAGGCGCGATCGCCGAGAACCTGCCGACCGTCGAGGTGGCAAAGAGCGAGCTCGACGCCGGCCTCGGCGTGCTCAACGCCTTCGTCAAGGCCGGCCTCGTCACCTCCAATGGCGAGGCGCGGCGCCAGATCAAGGGCGGCGGCCTGCGCGTCAACGACGTCGCCGTCACCGACGAGAAGATGGCGCTGACGGCGACTGAGCTGACCAGCGAGGGCGTGATCAAGCTGTCGCTCGGCAAGAAGCGGCACGTGCTGGTCAAGCCTGCATAGCCGCATTCGGTTTTGCCCGCTTGTCAGGGAATGCCGAAAGGCGCTCCCTGGCGGGCATGACGATCAGCGCGCCGCCAGAGCCTGCGCAAACTGAGGAGACGCCGCCCCCGTTGCCCAAGGCCGGGCGCATGGCGTTCGTCGTGCTCGGCCTGTGCTTTGCGCTGTCCGTGCTCGGGCGCGGGCTCGGCGAGAGCTTCACCGTCTTTCTCAAGCCGATCTCCGACGGTTTTGGCTGGGACCGCTCTGAGATCGTCTCGATCTATTCGCTGACGGCGCTCGCCGGCGGCCTCGCGGCGCCGCTGATCGGGCGGCTGTTCGATCATTCCGGACCACGCGCCGTCTTTGCGCTCGGCCTGCTGCTGCTGGGTGCGGCCTTCACGGCGGCCGCGCATGCGCAGGCGCTGTGGCAGTTCCAGCTCAGCATCGGCCTGTGCGTCGGCATCGGCATCGCGCTGATCGGCAACGTGCCCAACTCGATCCTGCTGGGGCGCTGGTTCGGCAAGAAGCTGCCGACAGCGATGGCGGTGATCTATTCGGCGACCGGCGCCGGCGTGCTGATCCTGCTGCCGGGCTCACAGCTCCTGATCGAGGCCATCGGCTGGCGCAGCGCCTATCAACTGTTCGGCGCCGTCGTGTTCATCCTGCTGGTGCCGCTGGCGCTGCTACCATGGCGGCTGTTTGCTGCCGGCGCGCCTCACATCACGAGGTCGGTGGCCGACGAGCTCGCTGATGATGTCTGGACCTTGTCACGCGCGCTGCGTCACCACGCCTTCTGGGCTCTGTTTGCAACCTTCTTCTTCACCGCCGTCGGCATGTATGCGATCGCGCCGCAGGTCGTTGCCTATCTGATCGATGCCGGCTTTGCGCCGCTGCAGGCCGCGACCGCCTGGGGCTTCTCAGGCGTCGTGCTGCTGTTCGGCATGCTCGGCGTCTCCACGCTCGACGGCCTGATCGGACGCAGGCCGTCGGTGCTGTTCTCCTACGCGGTGTCGATCGCGGGCATCCTGATGCTGTGGGCGCTGCAATTCTGGCCAAACATCTTTCTGCTCACCGGCTTCGTCGTCTGCTTCGGCAGCATGATCGGCTCGCGCGGGCCGCTGTTGTCGGCCACGGCGATGAAGATCTTCCGCGGCAAGCGGCTGGGGACGATCTATGGCACCATCACGATCGGCAGCGGACTCGGCTCCGCGCTCGGCTCATGGAGCGGCGGCGTGATCCACGACCTCACGCACGGTTATGACGCGGTCATTGTCTTGGCGCTGATCAGCGTCGTGATCGGGATGATTCCGTTCCTTGTCGTCCCCGCACTTCGCACGTAGCTGCAATCGGCAGCGTTCCGGAGGAACCTCACGAGCTTGTCCGTCCACATAGTGGACATCGCCGAACGATCACGCATTCATGATTAGTAAGCAGCTTGGTGGTAGTTGTTCGGACAACAAGAACGATGAGGACGCCGTGACATTGCTCAGCCACATGAAGTTCCGCACCAAGCTTGCAAGCATGGTGATCCTGGCCATCGCGACGGTCATCGCCATCGTCGCCGTCGCAGGCTGGCTCAGCCGGGAGCGCATGCTGGAAGACCGCATCACCCAGATGCACACAGCGGTGGACCTCATCTACGGTCTCGCCGAGACGCTGCAGACCGAGGTCGCGGCAGGGAAACTATCGGTTGACGAGGCCAAGAACAAGTTCCGCTACCTCGCGCGGCGAATGACGTTCAACAACGGCCAGGGCTATCCGATCGCCTACAACGCCGCCGACTCGGCGCTGCTGTTGAACGCTGCCAATGAAAAGCTCGAGGGCAAGATTCTCGGCACCAAGGACGCCAATGGCGTGCTGATCGCCGATGCGCAGATCAAGGCTGCGCAGCAGAAACCTGAAGGCAGCACGACATCCTATCTCTATCCGCGGCCTGGCCAGACCGAGCCGCTTCGGAAGGTGGTCTTCGTCCGCGCCTTCGCGCCATGGAACATCGTCATGAGCTACGGGCTCTATGTCGACGACATCGAGGCGGACGTCTATGCCCTGCTGGTCCGGCTCGCCGGGATCGGCGCGGCGCTGCTCGTGCTGCTCGGCATCCTGTCCTTCATGATCTCGCACAACGTGGTCGGCGGGCTGCACCGGCTGAAGGACCGGATGCAGGACATCGCCGGCGGCCGGCTCGAGCAGCCGGTGGCCGAGACGGAGCGCGGCGACGAGATCGGTCGCATGGCCGAGACCTTGGAGGTGCTGCGCAGGACGGCGATCACCGCGCGCACGCTGGAGCAGGAACAGGCAGCCACCAAGCAGCACAGCGAAGCGGAAAAGCGCGCGGCGCTGGTTGCGATGGCGGACCGCTTCGACGCCTCCGTCGGTCAGCTCGTTGCGCTGATGGCCTCCGGTGCCGGAGAGCTCGAGGCGACGGCGAAGTCGATGACCGGCACCGCCGAGAGCACCAATGCGCGCGCCACCGCCGTGAGCTCCGCCGCGACGGAGGCGAGCTCGCGTGTGCAGACGGTGGCCACCGCCGCCGAGGAATTGACCTCGTCGATCACGGAGATCAGCCGTCAGGTTGCCCAATCCGCCGAGGTCACCGGACGCGCCGTCGAAAGCGCGCGCCATACCGACGGGATCGTCCGCGCCCTGGCCGACGGCGCCAAGCAGATCGAGCACGTCGCCGAGTTGATCTCGAGCATCGCCGGCCAGACCAACCTGCTGGCGCTCAACGCCACGATCGAGGCCGCCCGCGCCGGCGAAGCCGGACGCGGCTTTGCCGTGGTCGCGGCGGAGGTGAAGAGCCTGGCCAGCCAGACGGCGCAGGCCACGCAGGAGATCGGCGACCGCATCGCCCAGATCCAGAACGCGACGCGGGAAGCGGTCGGTGCGCTCGACGGCATCACCCTGACCATCGAGGAGGTGTCCGCGATCGCCGCCACGATCGGATCGGCGATCGAGGAACAGGGAACGGCCACCGCGGAGATCGCGCGCAACGTCACCCAGACGGCGCAGGCCACCCGCGACGTCACCGCCAACATCGGCGGCGTCTCGACCGCGGCCCATGAGACCGGGAGCGCCGCCGGCCACGTCCTGATCGCCGCCGGCAATCTCTCCAAGCAGGCCGAGCAACTCTCCCGCGAGGTCGACACCTTCCTTGCGGGCGTCAGAGCGGCCTGATTGCTTCGATTTGCTCGAGTGAGCGTCGCCGAACTCCGATGGCCTGCGCGCCTCAATTGTTCGGCGGCAGCTCGCCCGGCGGGTACTGCTGCTTGCCGGTGTTGAAGTCCATGATCTTGCGCGTCACGCCCGGCAGCATCGCCGAGATCGGGTTGATGCGCACCACCGGCTGACTCGGCGTTCCCACGACCTCGTAGGTGACGCCGAACAGGCCTTCATTGCTGCCGCCGAGGAACAGGCCGACAATCGGGATCTGGTTGAACATGTTGTTCAGGCCATAGAGCGGCACGATCGTGCCGGATGCGCGGACCTGGTTGACGTTGTAGTCGATGCTGCCTTCGATGGTCAGGCCGAGCGTCGGCCCCTTCACCACGCCGTCGCGGATCGAGAGCAGCCCGTTCTGCCGGGTGAACTCGGCGCGCAGCATCGTGAAGGCGATGCCTTGCGAGGCTTGCGGCGCGGCACCGGACGCGGCGCGGTCCAGCGCCTGCTCACCCCTGACGGTGAAGTTGCGAACGATCGCCAGCCCTTCCTTGGGGCTGGTGTCGGCGGTCGGCGGCTCCATCGCCAGCTCCAATTCGCCGCCCGCCATCTTCGAATAGGTATCGGCGAAGCGCAGCAGCGCGCCGGCATCGTTGGTCACGAGATAGATCACCTCGCGGCCCTGACGGCGGGCGCGCGGATCGGCGCTGGGCGCCTCGCGACCGACACGGATGTCGGCGGTCACGGGCGTATCGCGGCCGACCTTGCCGCTCAGATTGAAGCTCTTGAAGGCGCCGCCGCGCCTGGAGAGCTTGACGTCGACGCTGCGCAGCGCCTCGCCATTGAAGCCGGCGACAGCGCCGAGCTTGACCTCGGCGTCGAAATCGAGATTGGAGCGCGCCTTGTTCTTGTCGGCGTCCTTGTTGGTGCCCGAGATCGCCGACTTCAGGAAGCCGCGGCCGTCGAACACATCGCCCCGCATCGACAGCTTCAGCACGCCGTCCTGGCCGCGCTCGGCCTTGAGCTGGGTCTTGTCGCCTTCCGACGGCGAATACGTCGGGAAGTTCGCATTCATCAGGTCGCCGTTCTGGTCGACCTCCAGCGAGCCCTTGATCGAGACGCCGCCGCCTTCGATGTTGATGTCCTCGAAGCGAGTCGATTGCGGCTTCGCCACCACGAGGAAGGTCGCCTTGCCCGATTTGCCGGGGTTCTTCACCCAGCCCGGCAGCAGATTGTCGAGTTTCAGCTGCGTCAGATCGGCTTCGACGCCGATCCGGCTGTCACGATCGCTGGCGCCGGCGATCTTGCCGTTGAGCTTCAGCGGGACGTTGCCGGTGATCGCGGTGCCCAGGTCCATGCCGAGTCGCGCCCGGCTGGCATCGTCGAGGATCGCCTGCATCCTGATGTCGGCATCGCCTTCGGTCGGCTTGCGATAGTCGAGGGTCGCCGGCTGGCCGTTGATCTTGACGTCGCCCTTGACCTGATAGCCGGCCGTGTTGGCGACGATCTTGAGCGTATTGGCCTCGAGCTTCTGGTTCATCACCAGTTTGTCGGCGGCAAAACCGTTGAGATCGGCCGTCACCGTGTAGCTGGTGTCGGCCTTGGTGAGCTCGCCCTTGACCGGCATCGCGAGATTGACGCTGGCCTGGAACGTGCCCTTGGTCTGGTTGGGGTCGATCGGCATCGAGGAGAGGTCGCTCAGCCGATCGGACGCGAGAATCTCGGCGGCGGCGGCGACCGGGCCGTCGACCCGCATCCGCACCCGCGACGGCGACGGCTTCGGCGCCATGTCCGGCACCTCGAACACGACGTCGGAGAAGTTGAGCTTGCGGCCTGCCGGCGTATCGGCAACGCCCTGTCCCAACGTCACCGTCGCGGTGCGCCCGGTCACATGCGCCTTCATGTCGGCATCGCGCACCGACGGCAGGCCGTCGACGGGATGAACCGTCACGTTGTTGGCCACGATGTTGACGTCGAGGCCGTCATCGGGAATCGGCGGCCCCTTGCGCGGCAGGTTGCGGGTCGGCGAGTTGACCGCGATGTCCATGCGCTGCACCGAGCCGCGATCGATGCGTTCGATGATCCAGGCGCGCACCTCCGGCACGATCAGAGCCGGCCAGATCCGCTTCATGGCGAGCACCGGCATCGGCGTGGTCGCGAAGCCGAGCTTCAGCCGCGGCTCGCCGGCATAGTCGACGCTGCCGGTGCCGGCGACGCCGATCTCGCCATTGGAGATCTCGGCCTGCGTCAGCAGCACGCGCTTGCCTTCGGTGTCGAAGCGGACGTTGATCGAGATGCGGTTGAAGATCAGCGGCGGATCGTTGGCGATGGCTCCGAGCAGGATCGTGCCGCCGCTGAGGCCGAGCCGCCAGTCGTTGACGCCGTCGTTCGGCGGCTCCAGATGGGCGTTGAGCGTGATACGGTTGGCGCCCGAGATCACCTTGAACGGCGCCACCAGTGCGCGACGGCTGGCGTCCCACTCCATGTTGATCTCGGCGGAGTCGATCGCCATCGGATAGTCAGGCGTGTCGGTGTCGATGATGTTACCGGCGCCGATGTTGAGCTTGCCGCGCATATAGGTCGGCAATCCGTCGCGGCCCAGCTCGCCCTTGATCTCACCGGTGAGCGGCAGGTCCGCCATATAGGTCAGATCCTTCAGCCTGAGCGCCAGCAGGATGTTGCTGGTAGAGACCTTGTCGGCCTTGATGTCGATGGTGCGCACGCCGTTGGCCGGCGGCCCGACCAGGACGCGCAGCAGCCAGGGCTTGGCGCCCTCCTCGCCGAGGCTGAGCGCGACGCCGCCGCCCGAGGGACGGCGCAAGCTGAGACTGATGTTCTCGAACGTCCATTTATTGCCGCGCTGCTGGTCGTCGACGACCAGCACGCCGTTCTTCAGGCCAATCTCGTTCAGGTTCTGACCGTCGAGCCCGGTCAGGCTCAGGCTGTCGAGCCAGTCGAGCCCGGCGAGCAGCCCGTTCTGCGGCGGCGGCGCCACGGCCGTCCCGGATGCAGCCGGCGGGTTTGCTGCCTGCGGCTGGGAGGCTTGGGGTGTGCCGGACGCCGGTCCGGCGGACTGTCCCGGCCGCGGGAAGGTCGGCGGCAGCCCGGCATCGCGCTTGGAGGCGACGCCGGTGGCCAGCGGCTTGCTGGTCTCGCCGGTCGAAACGGTCACGGTGCCGTCAGGGGTGATGCGGATCGCGAGCTCGGCGTCGACCAGCTTGAGGCTCTCGGCGCGCAGCTGGCCCATCAGGAGCGCTGCACCCGACAGCCGCACTTCAGCCTTGGGCGCGCTGGCGACGACGGCGCGATCCTGATCACGCACGACGATGTCGCGGATCCGGACCGCAATCCGGATCCGGCCGGCGCGCTCGATCTGCGTGCCGCCGACCTCGACCGTATTGCCGTGGCCGATATTGTCCTCGATCGCGGCTGCAAGCCACGGCGTCGCCAGATCGAGGCTGATCGGCCCGACACCGAGCCGCAGCCACAGCCCGCCGAAGCCGACGCCCAGAATCAGGAGAAGGACCACCAGCGAGACCACGCAGCGCCGCAACAGCCGGCCGCCCGGCCGGCGCCGCGGACTGGACTCGTCCGAGCGGCCCGAATCGGCACGCGACAGCAGGCGGCGCGCCCGCTGCCCGGCGGCCTCGTCGTGCTCCGCTGCATCTTCGAACTGGCCGGTCACGTCCCAGTCGGCGTCATCCCACTGTTGGCCCTGGGTGTCCGCTTGCAGATGGGGCCGGTGGGGTGATGTCTGTCTTGCCATTGCCTCTCGGTGCTGGCCCCTGGTGTCCGATATGGTGGTGACAATCTGGCTTCGGCCAGATTGGTCGCCGATGGTGCCCCGACCGTTCACGGGGCGCGCCCCTCGCTCGTCGGCATGGCCGCTTCCCGTCGATCCCCGTCACGCTCAACGGGCGCTCCCGAGTCGCCTGCTGTCGTTACGTCCGCCACGCGGGCCGGACGAAGCGCAACATCCCCGTCACTATAACCCGCCGCCGTCAGGTTTGCCCACCCGCTCGTGCCGCTCCACCTGTGCCTCGCCACGGCGACGCGAAATTTGTGGCGGGGAGGCCTGATCCGGGGACGGTACGAGAGTCGTCATTGCTTTGGTACTCACGCATGCTGGTACCCGTGATGTCCAGCGCGTCGCAAGAGGCGTCACCCCCCGTTCGCCGAAGCACGGATGCAAGATCGATCCCGGGACACCGGACAAGAACCGAGATAGTTTCATTCTTGAGCCGCCGAAAGCGACGAAAGGAAGGCGTATGTCAAAGGAATCACGGAAGAAATCCTCTAACCCGGCGTCCTACGGGGCAACGCCCGGGAACCGGGCCGCCGCCGCTGCCAAGACGGCCGCCAAAAAGACCTCCAAGCCGGCAACGACCAAGACCGCGAAGAAGACCACCGCGAAGGCCGGAAACGCCGCCGGCAAGTCCGTGGCCGCCAAATCGGCTCCCGTAAAGGCCAAAGCCGCCAAGCCCGTCGCACCCGCTTCGGCTGGAACCGGGCTTGCCGAAGGTGCCAAGGCCCCTGCCTTCAAGCTGCCCCGCGACGGCGGAGGAACCGCTTCGCTCGCCGACTTCGCGGGCAAGAAGCTCGTGCTGTTCTTCTATCCCAAGGCCAACACGCCCGGCTGCACCAAGGAGGCGATCGACTTCACGCGACTGTCGAAGGATTTCGCCGCCGCCGGCACCGCCGTGCTCGGCGTGTCCGCCGATTCGGTCAAGGCGCAGGACAATTTCCGCGACAAGCACGACCTCGCCGTGCCGCTGATCTCGGACGAGACGCACGCGATGCTCGAGGCCTACGGCGCCTGGGGCGAGAAGTCGCTGTATGGCCGCAAGTTTCTCGGCATCATCCGAAGCACGGTGCTGATCGGCGCCGACGGCCGCGTCGCCAAGGTGTGGCGCAACGTCAAGGTCGATGGCCATGCCGACGCGGTGCTGGCAGCCGTGCGCGACCTGTAGAAACACGCGATGGGGCGTTGGGGGAAAATTAACCATGCAGGGGTCAAATCCCTCCCGTAAATGACGCCGCTGGACGTAACGAGCTCCAGCCGGCGCGGGAGTGCCGATGTCGCATCGTTCCGGCCATCACGCCGAATATCCCCAGCACCATCCTCATGACCGCGGGCACGCCCATTCCCATCGGCGCGCTGCGGCCAGCCATCCGGCACCCGCTGCGGCATCGGCCGCCTCGCAGAGCGACTACACGCTGGTGCATGCCGGCAAGCAGGTGCGCATCGGCCCGGTCGTATTCTGGATCGTGGTCGGCACCGTCAGCCTGCTCGGCGCGTGGTCGGCCGCGACAGCCACCTATTTCGCGTTTCGCGACGACGTGCTGACGCGCCTGATCGCGCGCCAGGCCGAGATGCAATACGCCTATGAGGACCGCATTGCCGAGCTGCGTGCGAAGGTCGACCGCGCCACCAGCCGCCAGTTGCTCGACCAGGAGCAGTTCGACCAGAAGCTCGACCAGATCCTCAAGCGCCAGACCGCGCTGGAGGGCCGCGCCACCGCGCTCGGCAGCATGCCCGACATCACCGGCTCGATCCGCGCGCCGGCGCGGGCGCCGGTCGCGATCGAGCCGCCATCGGCGCCGTCGACGCCCAAACCGTCGCCGATCAGCGACACCGTGATCTTCACTGCGCCGCCGGACCGCGAGGCGCGGCTGGAATCGCGCAGCCCGGTGATGGCCAATGTGCAGCCGAGCCAGGCCACCAAGCTCGCCGGCGTCGACAACGTGCTGACGCGGCTGACCCGCTCGCTCGACCAGGTCGAGGCGCGCCAGATCGCGATGCTGTCCTCCGCCGAGGAGACGCTGGAATCGAAGCTGCGCCGGATGCGCGGCGTGATCACCGATCTCGGCCTCGACATGGGCCATCTCGAAGCGGCCGCGCCGAAGGGCGGCATGGGCGGCCCGTTCGTGCCGGTCAAGCTCGGCGCCGAGTCCGGCCCGTTCGAGCGCCAGCTCTACCGCATCAGCATCACCCGCGCGCAGGTCGAGAAGATGAACCGCACGCTGGCGCTGGTGCCGTATCGCAAGCCGGTCATCGGCGAGGTCGAGTTCACCTCGGGTTTCGGCGTGCGCTCCGATCCGTTCCTCGGCCGCCCCGCAATGCACACCGGCCTCGACTTCCGCGCCGCGACTGGCGATCCCGTCCGTGTCACCGCCAACGGCAAGGTGGTCAACGCCGGCTGGGCCGGCGGCTATGGCCGCATGGTCGAGGTCGACCACGGCAACGGCCTGTCCACGCGCTACGGCCATCTCTCCGAGATCAACGTCAAGATCGGCCAGCAGGTGAAGATCGGCGACATCATCGGCGAGGTCGGCTCGACCGGCCGCTCCACCGGCCCGCACCTGCACTACGAAACCCGCATCGACGGCGAAGCCGTCGACCCGCAGAAATTTTTGCGCGCGGGTGTCCGGCTGAGCGCGGGCTAGCAGGCGTTGCTGAGTTGGGCTTCGCCCATCAGCGAAACACTGCACCTTGAGCCCAAAATCTCTCCCCTGTCATTCCGGGGCGTGCGCAGCACGAGCCCGGAATCCATAACCACGAATGGGAATGATAGACAGCGATGGATGCTCAGTCATCTCGCTCAACAATGGCGGCCTGTGAGTATGGATTCCGGGCTCGCGCTACGCGCGCCCCGGAATGACGGGCAGAGAGATCAATCGTCACGCTCGCAGATCGCCCGCCGTGTCGATCGCCTCACGCCACCAGCGCATGCAGGAAGCGCGTCAGGTCGTCCCACAGCTCGCCCGGCTCTTCCAGGCCAATGCTAAGCCTCACCAAGCCCTCCGCCTCATCCCACGGCCGCACGGTGCGATCCGCCGCGACATCCATCGGCGCGATCAGGCTGTGGGTGCCGCCCCAGGAGGCGCCGATGGCGAACAGGCTGAGATGCCCGAGCGCCGGAGTGATCCGCGCGGTGAACTCCGGCTTGATGACGAGGCTGAACACCGCGCTCGCGCCCTTGAAGTCGCGCAGAAACACCTCTTGACCGGGACAGGACGGCAGCGCCGGATGCAGCACGCGCGCAACCGCCGGCACGTCCTGCAGCCGCTGGGCGAAGTCGCGCGCGACGCGGCCGCTGTGCGCCATGCGCACGCCCATCGTCTCGATGCCGCGCAGCGCCAGCGCCGCCTCGTCCGGCGACACGCCGATGCCGAGCACGCCGAGCACGTCCTTGACCGCCTTGCGCAGGCCGAGGTCCTTCACCGTGATCGAGCCGAGCAGGAGGTCGGAATGGCCTCCGACATACTTCGTCAGCGCCTCCACCGCGACGTCGACGCCATGCGCCAGCGGCTTGAACAGCAGCGGGCTCGCCCAGGTGTTGTCGCACCCCGCGAGCACGCCCCTCGCCTGCGCCGCGCGCGCGATCGCCGGCACGTCCTGCACCTCCATCGTGCCCGAGCCCGGCGACTCCAGCCAGATGAGCTTGGTGCTGGCGTCGATCAGATCGGCGACGCCGCCGCCGATGAGCGGATCGTAGACCTGATACGCGATGCCGCGCTGCGCGAGATAGCCGGCGCACAGGCTGCGCACCGGAGGATAGACGTGATCGGGGATCAGCACCTTGTCGCCGGGCTTGAGCACCGCGAGCATCGTGATCGCGACCGCGGCCTGCCCCGACGGCACCAGCATGGTGCGCGCGCCGCCATGCAGCGCCGTGAGCTGCGCCTCCAGAGTGCGCGTCGTCGGCGTGCCGTGCAGGCCGTAGGTGTAGCCGTCGAGTCCACGCTCGGCGCGCCGCGCGAAATCCCGGGGATCATCATAGACGATCGTCGAGGCGCGATAGGTCGGGACCGCCAGCGACTTGAAGCCGTCCTGGGACACGGCGGGATGCTGAACGCAGCGGGTGAGATCGTGCATGGAAACCTCGTGTGACAACGCGTGCGGCCATGGTAGCGCAACCGCGCGAGCGGCGCGCTCATAACGTCTCAGGACCGGACCGGTATCAGCCCTGCTGATCGAGGACGACATCTACGGCGACATCAGTTTTGGCGAGCACCGTCCACGCCCGTTCGCCGCCATCAGCGCGAAGGCCGACATCATCCTGTGCCGCTCGACGCGGATGACCGACCCCAAAGGCGGCTTCGTGCTGTGGCTGGAGCTGCCGGCGGGCTTCGACGCCGACGCACTCTACGCGCTGGCCATCCGCGAGCGCATCTGCTTCGTGCCGGGCGGGCTGTTCACCGCCAGCGATGGTTATCGCAACTGCCTGCGGCTGAGCTGCAGCCATGACTGGGATGCGCGGATCGAGCGCAGCGTCGAGCGGCTGGGGGAGCTGGCGGGCGACATGCTCGCATAGCCCTCTGCGCCTCCGCGCGCGGCAACTCGCCGGTCAGCGTTTCGCCGGCAGCACGAACACCTGCCCCGGATAGATCAGATCCGGACGGCGGATCTGCTCGCGGTTGGCGCGGTAGATGACGGCGTAGCGCGTGCCCTCGCCGAGGAGACGGCGGCTGATGTGCCACAGGCTGTCGCCGCGCGAGACGGTGATCGTCCTGGCGCCGCCGCCGCGGCCGGGTGAGGACGCCATGTCCTTGAGGTCGGCCGGCGACGCCGCCGCAAGCTGCGTGCGCGCGGCCGATGCGCCGCCGTTTGCCTGCCCCTGGCCGGCGGCCGCAGGCAGCGCGGCCGTGGTCAGCGTCTCCGGCACGTTCAACGGCACCTCCGCGCGCGCCTGAACGGCGCCCGTCTTGGCGTCCACCTCGTCGAGCCGCAGCCGGTCCTTGCCGGCCCAAGAGGCATCCTTGGAGGCATCCTTGATCACCGCGGCGACACGCCCGTCGGCCGTGGCGGTCGCCGTGCTGACGAGGCGGTCGTTGAGATAGATCCGCACGGTCGCCCCGGGCCGGGCGAGGCCGCTGACGCGCAGGTTGCCGTTCGGCTCGAAATCGACGGCCTCGACCGCCACGGCGAGCGGCGCCGAGGCTGCCGGCTTCGACAACACGCGCGTCGGCTGGTCCGGCGCGACCACCGCGACCGTGGGCGGCCGCTTGCCGGCCTCCACCACCACGGCCACGCTCTGCTTGGACGACATCTCCCGGCCATCGGGCAGCCTGGCCCGCAGCGTCAGCTCGAATGTCCCGGCGCGCAGCGGTGGCGGCACCATCGAGAACTGCCCCGCGCGGTCGGCGACCGCCCGGGCATGCGGCTCGCCATTGCGCAACAGCTCGACGGTGGCGCCCGGCGCGGCGCGGCCGGCGACCACAGTCTCGCCTGTGGGCTCCACGCTGACCACGTCGAATGACGGCGCATCGCTCTCGGCCGCCGGCGGCGCGACCGGCGCCAGCAGCGCAGCCAGCCCGCTCGCCTGCTGCTGCGCGGTCGCGAGCGCCGTGGCGGCCTGGCTCGCGCCGCCCTTCTCCGTCGCTGCCCCCTTCTCTGTCGCTGCGCCCTGCTCCGGCGCCGCGGCACGCTGCGGCACCGGCGCCGCGCGCGGGGCCGCAGCGCCATTGTCGCCAGCGGACGTCCACTCACGCGGAAAGATCGAGAGGTCGTGACCGAAGCGCGGCGCAACGACGACGCCAAATGCCGCAAGCGCGAGCGCCGCAACGGCGCCTCCCGCCCAGATCAGTCGCCGGCCGCTTGCGGTGCTCATCGATCGATCGGTCCCGTTCATGGCGAACACGGAGACCACGGCTCCGTCGGCAGGAATCTCGATCCGCCTCATACCATCATGCGGGCCAAAAAGCCATCGCGGGCCGCCGCGGGCCGAGATCAGCGATCAGCCGCGATCTGCCTCGCGCATTCTTCGAACACGCCGCGCAGGAAGCGGTGGCTGGGATCCTGGTCGCGAAACGAGGGCCAGATCATCGACTCCTTCAGTTTCGGAATCTCGAACGGGAAATCGACGTACTTGACCGCATAGTGCCGCGCCAGGTCCTGCGCGAGCAGCCGATGCACCGTCGCGATCCGGTCGGTTCCGCACAGCATCTTGGGGAGCACGCAGAACGAGTCGACGGTGGAGGCCACGTTGCGCTGCCGGCCCGCGCGCGGGAAGAAGAGTTCTTCGAAGGAATGCGTCCCAGGCTCGCCGAGACGGACGCCGACGTGGCCGGCTGCGAAGTAGTCGTCTTCGGTCAGCCTGCCGCGCCTCAGCTTTCGCGCCTGATCCATCAGGCAGACGTGGTCGTCCGAGAGCAGGTGCATCTGCGGATGCGGAATACGCGACGCATAGAGCTCAGGCAGAATCATCAGATCGATGTCGCCGAGCTGAAACACCTGCTCCACATGCTTGGGCAGATGCGAGATCTCGAGCTGGAAGCCGGCGGCCCGTCGCGCCAGCTCGATCGCGACGCGGGACACCAGGGCATACGTCACATAGTCGGAGGCGCAGATCCTGAAGGTGCGATTGACCTTCGCGGGATCGAAATCCGGCTTCGTGCTGATCGCGGCCCGTGCGCGAATGAGCGTGTCCTTGACCGGCTCGACCAGCGCCTGGGCGAGCGGAGTCAGTTCGAACTGGCGCCCCACCGGCGTGAGCAACTCGTCGGCGAAGAATTCGCGCAGTCGCGCGAGCGCCGCGCTGGTCGCCGACTGGCCGAGACGCAAGCGGTCTGCGGCGCGCGTG
The DNA here is from genome assembly GCF_032377575.1 of Bradyrhizobium sp. SZCCHNS2022. Classification (NCBI taxonomy): domain Bacteria; kingdom Pseudomonadati; phylum Pseudomonadota; class Alphaproteobacteria; order Hyphomicrobiales; family Nitrobacteraceae; genus Bradyrhizobium; species Bradyrhizobium sp. SZCCHNS2022. The sequence continues at coordinate 2,293,512 of NZ_JAUHHZ010000001.1, forward strand.
ACGTTGCGCTCGTCGAGCAACACATCGAGCGCGACAAGCAGATTGAGGTCGAACCTGTCCAGCCGCATCGGCGCAAATCCTCCCATTCCCCCATCATGTATCGATCCTATCGATGCCCAGACACATTACAATCGATTTTGGCGAAACACCGCTCCGGCGTAGCGTGACGTCGGATCAGCGTCGGCAAGGGCAAGAAGCCCTGGGCCATGGAGCCCGCGACCGGTCCGGAAACGGGGAGGGAAACATGGGCCGTTGGAGCTCTGGCGGAGCCGTACTCGGCATCTGCCACGTGGCCGGAATGCTGGACCTGGTGGCATTGCCGGTCTGGGTCGGAACGTTCATCGCATTCTATGGTCTGTCACCGGCCCAGGCCGGTGCGACCGTCACGAGCTTCCTGGCGGGCATCGTGCTCGCGAGCCTCGTGACCGCGCGGCTGCTGACCCGGCTCGACCCGCGGACGGTCGTCGTCGCCGGTTTCGTCGTGGCAGCAGCAGCGTTCGGCTATCTCGCGAGCCGGCCCGTCGAAGCGGTGCCGTTCGCGATGCTTCCGGTCATTCACGGCATTGCCGGGCTTGCGGCGGGAGCGGCCCTGTCGATGACGCACGGCACGATCGGCCGGACGGAGAATCCGCACCGCCTGTTCGGCCTCGCCAACGTCGCCCTTGCCGTGTTCAGCGTCGGCTTTTTCGCGGTGGTGCCGGCCCTGGTCCATTCGGTCAGTCCGAGGCTGCTGTTCGCCGTGTTCGCCGGCAGCATGAGCCTTGCGGCCCTGGCGGCTTCGACCAGCTTCCCGCGCGCCCTCGGCGCCGGCGCGAGCGGCAGCGCCGCGTCGCAGGCCGTCCCGAGACCGACGTGGCTGATCATCGCCGCCGTGATCTGCCTCGCGTTCAACCAGTCGCTGGTGTTTTCCTTCCTGGAGCGCATCGGCGATCACAAGGGCTTCTCGCATGCCGATGTCACGACGGTCCTGGTCGCCGTGGGTCTCGTCAACCTCGTCCCGGGAGCGCTTGCCGCGCTGACGCAGAGGCGGCTGTCGCCCGTCGCCGTCGGCATCGCCGGTCCCCTGGTGCAGGCGGTTCTGGCGCTGGTCATCGTCAACGCCACGGGCTTTGCGGCCTTCGCAGCCTTCGCGATCCCCTACGTCTCGGTCGTGATCTTCACGCACACCTTCCTGTTCGGCCTGCTGTCGCAGATCGACCCGAGCCGGCGCGCAGTCGCGGCGACTCCGGCGATGATGATGATCGGCTCGGCCGCCGGGCCTGCCGTTGCCGGCGCAATCGTGGAGACCTCGGGCTATGGCGGCCTGAGCTACACGGCCGTGATCATCTCCGGGCTCGCCATTGTCCTGATGCTGACCTTCAGGGTGCGTACCGCTGCATCGTCTCAAATCCTGCGCTCGGCGTGAGCCTGGCGCCAACGTCCCATTGTCGAGGAGAGTGCTTCCAATGAACAAACATGTGACCAGCACGGGCGGCCTGCAGTTTCCGCAGGACATCGTCTTCTCGGGCTACGCCGCTCCCGTGCGGATCGAGGGCGAGGTGCACGATCTCGAGGTGATCGGCCGCATCCCGCCCGGGCTCGAAGGCGCCTACTATCGCAACAGCGCCGACCACGCCTATCCGCCCTTGCTCGGCAAAGACATCTTCCTCAACGGCGATGGCATGGTGCACATGGTCCGCATCCAGAACGGCCACGCCGATCTCTCGATGCGCTACGTCCGCACCCGCAAGTTCACGGTCGAGCGGCAGGCACGCAAGGCATTGTTCGGCGCCTACCGCAATCCGTTCACCGACTCTCCTGAGGTCGCCGGCGAGGATGCCAACACCGCCAACACCTCGGTGATGTGGCATCACGGCAAGCTCTACGCGCTGAAGGAATCCGGCCGCCCCTATGAGCTCGATCCGGTCACGCTGGAGACCCGCGGCGAGACCGATTTCGGCGGCCAGCTCGCGAGCCGGACCTTCACCGCCCATCCGAAGATGGATCCGCTGACCGGCGAGTGCATCGCCTTCGCCTATAATTGCGAGGGCACTGCCAGCAACGACATCGAGCTCTACACCATCGCCCCGGACGGCGAGTTCACCCGCAACGAGCGTTTCACCGCCCCCTATTGCTCGATGGTCCACGACTTTCTGGTGTCGCGCAACTTCATCGCCTTCGTGATCTGCCCGATGGTCTGCGATTGGGACCGCGTCAAGAAGGGCGAGCCCTATTGGCATTGGGACAGCCGCAAGCAGACCCATGTGGCTGTGATCCCGCGCAGGCAGGGCGTCGCGGGCATCCGCTGGTTCACGGCGCCGAAGCTCGCGATGCAGACGCACACCTTCAACGCCTGGGAGGACGGCCACCGCCTCGTGCTCGACCAGTTCGTCACGGAATCCGGCTGGCTCAGCCAGTTTCCCGACATCCACAATCCCGAGGCCCGGGAGCTGCCCCCCTTCGGCGAGCGCTGGACGATCGATCTGTCCAGCCCGGACGCCGCGATCGAGATCAAGCGCTTCATCGGCCACATCGGCGAAATGCCGGTCATCGACCAACGCTTCGCCATGAGCCGTGTCAGGCACTTCTGGTTTGGCACCAACAATCCCAAGCTCGGCCCGATGCTGCCGTTCGGCCCCAAGGGGCCGCCCTTCACCTGCCTTGGACATTTCGACGAGGAGACCGGCAAGCTGGACTTCTACTACGCCGGCCCCGACAGCTCGCCGGAGGAGCCCTGCTTCGTGCCGCGCACCGCCGATGCACCCGAGGGCGACGGCTGGCTGCTGAGCATCGTCGGGCGACGGGCCGAGAACCGCACCGATCTCGTCATCCTCGACGCCCGCAATCTGTCTGCAGGACCGGTCGCCACGATCCGCTTCCCGTGCCGTGTCCACGAGGGCTTCCACGGCATCTGGGTCAATGCGGACGTCCTTTAGTCCAGCGCCCATCCGACGCCATCACGCCTCGTATAAGGCCAACAACCGGAGGACACCCATGAGCCGCCTGTACGGTTCACTGCACTCGCGCGCGCATCGCTGTGCGTGGATGCTCAAGGAATTGAATCTGTCATTCGAACATGTGGCGACCAACTTCACCGATGGCAGCACCCATAAGCCCGACTTCCTGAAGATCAATCCCAACGGGCGGGTGCCTGCCTTCGTCTCCGATGAGGTCTGCCTGTTCGAATCGCTTGCAATCAATCTGCATCTGGCGCGTCGCCATCCGAGCGACCTCTCGCCGGCCACGCTCGTGGAGGAGGCCCTCGTCACGCAATGGAGTTTCTGGGTCGTGACCGAGATCGAGAAGCCGCTTCTGCTCGCCGCGGCGAACAGCATCCTGTTCGATGCGGACAAGCGTAATCCGAGCGAGCTCAAGGTGGCGCTGACCAAGCTCAGCCGTCCATTCAGCGTTCTCGATCGTCATCTGTCCGAGCATGCCTACCTGCTCGGCGACCGCTTCACGGTTGCCGATCTGAACGTCGCTGCGGTCTTGACATTGGCGCGGCTCGGCTCCCTCGATCTGTCGGAGTGGCCCCGTCTCGACGAATGGCTCGGAAGCTGCCTGGAGCGTCCCGCCGCCGCAGATTGGAAGACGATCAGCTTTCGGGTGCCGCGGCCGGAGACCGACCTCGGCATGCTCGCCATGTTCGTATGAGAGCTACGCCCGCTCTGTCCTGAAGGATGCCGAACTCATGCTGAAACGCGACGACGCCGTGACCATCATCGATGCAGCGCTGCACGAAGGGCGGGCGCGAAATCTTGCGCCGCTCGCAGTGGCGGTGCTTGATCCCGGCGGACACCTCATCGCCTACCAGCGGGAGGACGGCGCGGGCATCATCCGCTTCGACATCGCCTTCGGCAAGGCCTGGGGCTCGCTCGGCATGGGCTTCGGCTCACGCGAGCTGAGCCGCCGCGCCGGCACTCTGCCGACCTTCTTCACGATGCTCTCAGCGACCAGCGGCGGCCGTCTCGTCGCATCGCCCGGCGGCGTTCTCGTGCGCGGCCGGCACCGTGAGGTGCTCGGCGCGGTCGGCATCTCGGGCGACCTCGGTGACAATGATGAGGCTTGCGCGATCGCCGGCATCGTCGCGGCGGGCTTCCAGACGGACGAGACAAGCCAGGCCTGAGCTAAAACATTCACGCAACCAACGAGCCCTGCTCGGCAGAAACATCCCGAGAGCCAAGAGCCGACGGCAAAGATTTCTATTTCTTTTTTTCAGAAAGTATGTATGATCCGCCCGTCCCGCCTCGTTGCGAGGGGCGTACGCGTCGTCACGGACGTTGAGGCGGGATGCGGTGGACGCGGTGGCGATGCACGACGGGCAGCGCTGGCGCGTACGGTGAAGTCGCGTGGTCCTGACCTCCCGAAGCTGAGGCCAAGTCGGCGTCGGTGCAAGATGCATCGCGCTGATGACGGGGGCAAGAAAGCCCGGTCCCCGGGGAGATCGCGTATAAACCGTAAAGCCATCGCGCAGGGAATGCCGGAGTGCTCGGCTAAACCTGTGGTTCCTGCCGCCTGCATTTTTTTCGCAGGCGGGCCATGGGTGAGGCCTTCACCCGGCATTCCCTGCACCCTCGTATCCGAGGGCTCTCTGTTCAAGAACCTGAGCGCCTGGGCGCGCGGCGGGACGTCTTTCGATGCGCCGCCTCCCCCACACGCACGAAAGCGTGCATTTTACTAAAATTGCAGCTTTTGTGTGCAATGCGTAATCGTACGGTGCTTAGATTTTACGCAACATTTAGGGAGACCCGGCCCTCTAGCGCTGATCTGATGCTCTGCATTCAACTTCCGCATGCAGGGGACAATGGAGTCCGTATCTTGCGCAAGAACCTGCCCGTCACCCAAACCGAATACCCCATTACCGACGAGACGCTGATCGTCTCGCGTACCGATCTCAAGGGCAAGCTGACCTATTTCAACGACCAGTTCGTCGATGCCGCAGGCTTCACGCCCGACGAACTGATGGGTCAGCCGCACAACATCGTCCGCCACCCCGACATGCCGGAAGCGGCGTTCGCCAATCTCTGGGACACGCTGAAGCAGGGCAAGCCGTGGGCCGGTGCGGTCAAGAACCGCCGCAAGAACGGCGACTTCTACTGGGTGCTGGCGAGCGCCTCCGCCATTCGCGAGAACGGCGAGATCACCGGCTATACGTCGATCCGCACCAAGCTGCCGGCCGACCAGCGCGCCGAGGCCGAGAAGGTCTATGGCCTGCTCAACCAGAACAAGGCGCAGGACTATGCGATCAGCGCCGGCATCATCCGCCGCCGTTCGGTGTTCGACCGGCTGTCGTTCTTCACGGGGACGCTGCGGGCGAGGCTGACGACCTTCGCCGCGGTGCTGAGCGCCTTTATGCTGATCATCGGTGCGGCCGGTCTGCTGTCGACCCGCGCGAGCAACGCCGGCTTGAAATCGATGTACGAGGACCGCACGGTTCCTCTCGCGCAGCTGTTCGAAATCAACGACCGGACCCTGCAGAACATGTCGTCGCAACAGTCGGCGGCAGCCAACGGCAAGGCGGGCAAATCCATCGACGGCATCGCGCCCCTGATCGAGGACAACAGCGTCCGGATCTCGAAGCTCTGGGCCGACTACATGGCGAGCTATCTGACGCCGGAGGAGAAGGTCGTCGCTGACGCCTACGCGGTCAAGCGCAAGACCTATGTCGACGAGGGCATCAAGCCCGCGCTGGCCATGCTGCAGCAGCGCAAGTTCGACGAGGCGAGCCAGCATATCGCGACCAAGGGACATGACCTGTTCGAGGCCGCCAAGCATGAGCTCGACAAGCTCGTCGCGATCCAGGTCAAGGAGGCCAAGGGGCTCTACGAGGACGCCGAAAATCAGTATCACGTCGTGCTCGCGCTGGTGGCACTGATGATCCTTGGCGGTGTCGGTCTCGGTGCGATGTTCAGCGTGCAGACCATCCGTGCGGTGCTGAAGCCGCTCAAGGTCCTCAACGATTCGATGCAGAGCATCACGGCCGGCAAGCTCGACAACCGCATCCCGGTCGAGCGCGACGACGAGATCGGCGAGGCGCTGCGCAACCTGCAGACCGTGCAGTCGATCGTCCGCTTCAACAGCGAGGAGGTGAAGGCGGTTCAGCGCTCGGCCGAGGTCAAGCGCAAGGCCGAGATGGACAAGCTCGCCCGCGAGTTCGAAGGCGCGATCGGCGGCATCGTGCAGACGGTGTCGTCGGCCTCGTCCGAACTGGAGAGCTCGGCGGGCACGCTGTCCTCGACCGCGACGCGCTCGCAGGAGCTGGCCACCACCGTGGCGGCGGCCTCAGAGCAGGCCTCCACGAACGTGCAGTCGGTCGCCTCGGCCACCGAGGAGCTGACTTCGTCGGTCACCGAGATCAGCCGGCAGGTGCAGGAATCGGCGCGGATCGCCACCGGCGCCGTCGACCAGGCGCGCACCACCAACGACCGCGTCAACGAGCTGTCGAAGGCGGCCGCGCGGATCGGCGACGTCGTCGAGCTCATCAACACCATCGCCGGGCAGACCAATTTGCTGGCGCTGAACGCGACCATCGAGGCGGCGCGCGCCGGCGACGCCGGCCGCGGCTTCGCCGTGGTGGCGTCCGAGGTCAAGGCGCTGGCCGAGCAGACCTCGAAGGCCACCGGCGAGATCGCCCAGCAGATCTCGGGCATCCAGGCCGCCACCCAGGAATCGGTCACGTCGATCCGGGAGATCAGCACCACCATCGAGCGGCTGTCGGAGATCTCCTCCACCATTGCGGCAGCCGTCGAGCAGCAGGGCGCGGCCACGCAGGAAATCTCGCGCAACATTCAGGAGGCCTCGCGCGGCACGACCGAGGTCAACACCACCATCGTCGACGTCCAGCGTGGGGCCTCGCAGACTGGCTCCGCCTCGGGCGGCGTGCTCTCGGCGGCGCAGTCGCTGTCGCACGAGAGCGACCGGTTGCGCCAGGAGGTCGGCAAGTTCCTCAGCAACGTGCGGGCGGCCTAGTCCGCCCGTGACCACCGCCCGGTCGGCCGGATCGGGCGGTCCCGCATGGTGAAGGCATCATGGCCGGCGCCGCCTTCGCGCAACAGCGCGAGAACAGCAGTCCCGATGTGACAGATTGCGGGTTTCCTTGCGCGGCGTCGCGACATAAGTTGCCGCCCCGGGGGTTGCTTCATGCATGAACTGATCGGCGACATCACGCTCTGCATCCTGTTTGCGTGGGTGCTGGGACTGGCGGCACATTACTGGCGCCAGCCCTCGATTCTCGCCTATCTCGTCGCAGGCTTCGCCATCGGCCCCTTCGGCACCGGCTGGGTGAAGTCCCAGGAATCCATCTCGGTGATCTCCGAGCTCGGCCTGATCTTCATGCTGTTCATGATCGGGCTGGAGATCGACCTGAAGAAGATCATCCGCGCGGGCCCGGTGATTCTGATCGCCGGCGGCGTCCAGCTGCTCGGCGGCGCCGCGCTCGGCATCCTGTTCTTCGTCGCGATCGGCATGCGGATGGGCGCCGAGAGCTATGACGCGCTGTATCTCTGCGTCGCCTGCGCGCTGTCCTCGACCGTGATCATCGTCAAGGTGCTGTACGAGAAGCGCGAGCTCGACACCCTGCCCGGCCGGATCACGCTCGGCGTGCTGGTGCTCCAGGACGTATTCGCGATCCTGTTCCTGGCGGTGCAGCCGAGCCTCGACGACCTCCATGTCAGCGTCATCCTGCTGTCCTTCGCCCGCGCCGGTGCGCTGGTCGCGATCGCGCTGCTGCTCAGCCGCTACGTGCTGCCGGCGCTGTTCCACCGTATCGCCCGGACCCCGGAGCTGATCCTATTGGGCGCGCTGGCCTGGTGCTTCCTGATCGGCGAGATCGCCGAGCGGCTGCACCTGTCGCGCGAGATGGGCTCCCTGATCGCCGGCGTGTCGCTGTCCACATTCCCCTATGCGCTCGACGTGACCGCCAAGATCACCACCTTGCGCGACTTCTTCATCACGCTGTTCTTCGTCGCGCTCGGCATGACCATCCCGATCCCGACGATGTCCGTGGTCGGACTGGCGCTGGTGATCGCGCTGTTCACGGTGGCGAGCCGGCTGCTCACGACCTTCACGCCGCTCTACATGATGCGGCAAGGCCTGCGGGCAAGCCTGCTGCCGGCGCTCAACCTCGCCCAGATCAGCGAATTCTCGCTGGTCGTGATCCAGACCGGCGCTGCCGCCGGGCACCTGAAGAACGGCACGTCGGCCGCCGCCTCCTTCGCCTTCGTGCTGCTCGCAGTGCTCTCGACCTTCGTCATCGTGCGCTCCGATCCGATCGCGCGCCGGAGCATCCCGCTGCTCAAGCGGATCGGCCTGCGCGACCTCGACGCCGGCAAGGACGGCGAGGCCGGCCATGACGGCGGCCATGGCGCGGGCCGACCGATTGTGCTGCTCGGCTTCTTCCGTACCGCCAGCGCGCTCCTCAGCGAGATCGAGCGCAACCAGCCGGCCCTGCTGGAGCAGATCGGCGTGGTCGACTTCAATCCGGTTGTGTTCCGCACCCTGTCCGATCGCGGCATCCAGGTAACCTATGGCGACATCAGCAATGTCGATACGCTGGTCCATGCCGGCGTCGGCCAGGCCGAGCTGATCATCCTGAGCATCCCGGACTCGCTGCTCAAGGGTGCCAACAACGAGAAGCTGGTGCGGCACGTCCGCAGCATCAACGCCACCGCCAAGATCGTCGCCACGGCCGACCTGCTCGCCGACGTCAACGACCTCTACAATGCCGGCGCGGACTACGTGACCGTGCCGCGGCTGAGCGATGCCCAGGTGCTGCTCAACCTGATCCAGGACGCCAGCGCCGGCCTGCTGTCCGAGCGCCGACACGAGGCGGAGACCATGCTGGCCGATCGCCGCGAGGTGCTGCCATGAGCCACGCGCCCATCTGGAACATCCGCTCCGATCCCGGTAGACCCGTGCCATGACAAACAGCCACGTCCATGTCGTCGATCACCCGCTGGTCCAGCACAAGCTCACCTTGATGCGCGAGCGCGACCGCTCCACCAAGGGGTTTCGCGAGCTCCTCAACGAGATCGGAATGCTGCTGGCCTACGAGGTGACGCGCGACCTGCCGATCGAGCTGGTCGACATCGACACCCCGATCGCGCCGATGAAGGCGCCGAAGATTGCCGGCAAGAAGCTCACGCTGGCGCCGATCCTGCGCGCCGGGGTCGGCTTCCTCGACGGCATGCTGGCCCTGATGCCGTCGGCGCGCATCGCCCATATCGGGCTGTACCGCGATCCCAACACGCTGCAGGCCGTCGAGTATTACTTCAAGGCGCCGCAGGATCTGTCCGATCGCACCGTGATCCTGATGGACCCGATGCTGGCAACGGGCAATTCCGCCTGCGCGGCAGCCGAGCTGCTCAAGGCGCGCGGTGCCCGCGACATCCGCTTCGTCTGCCTGCTCGCTGCGCCGGAAGGCATCGCGCAGTTCGAAAGGGAGCACCCGGACATCCCGATCTGGACCGCCGCGATCGACGAGAAGCTGAACGACCACGCCTATATCGTCCCCGGTCTCGGCGACGCCGGCGACCGGATGTTCGGCACGAAGTAGGAAACGTCAGGAGGCGCGCGGCGCGGCACGTAGAACATTGAAGATGCGTCCGTCGATCACCAGCAGCGCGCTTCCGATCACCAGCGCGCCCACGATCTCCCGCAACGAAACGGACTCGCCGAGCACCAGATATCCGAGCAGCATCGTCGTCAGCGGGATCAGCAGCGTCACCAAGGTCACATTGGTTGCACCGGAGCGGCGCAGGACCTGAAAGAACACGATGTAGGCGAAAGCCGTCGACAGCGCCGCGAGGGCGATGATCGCGAGCCAGGTCTGAAGCCCAGGCATCGGCAGACGCCAGGGCTGGTCGACCACCCCCGCGACGACGAGCATCATCGCGCTCGATGCCGACAGCTGGAAGGTGGCGGTCGCAAGCGGCGGCGAGTTGGCCAGGTGACGCCGCCCCAGCAAGGCGGCAACGCCGTAGCTGAACGATGCACCGAGACCGAACAGAATGCCGTAGCCGCCACCGACTGACGACCCTCCCCTCAGGACCACGACGCCGACGAGGCCAACGATGAGACCGGCGACCCGGCGCGCCAAGAGCCCTTCCTCTCCGGCCGCGGCCATCACCGCGATCGTGAAGAGCGGCGTGGTGGCGTTGAGAACCGCAGCAAGACCGGACGTGATGTAAGTCTGCCCGATGACGATCAGGCAGAACGGCACGACATTGTTGAATAGCGCCACCGCAAAATAGGGCCGCCACCCGGCGATCCCCCTGGGGAGATCGAGCCCCCGCAGGCGCAGGATGGGCAGCAGGATCGCGGCCGCCAGGGCGATGCGCAACAGCACCAGCGTCAGCGGCGGCAGCTCCTTCAGGGCCAGGCCATTGAAGATGAACGAGCCGCTCCACAGCAGTGACAGCAGACCGAGCAGCGACCAGTCCCGTGGATCCATCCTGTCATTGGGAAATGCCATCGAAGCCCGCCGCTGTCCGAATGTCGGCGATCGTTGCAGCGGCCGCCAAGAACTGTCCACCCGCTTTCCGTCGGTCCAGAGGCTCGCCGCCGAGGTCAGGCCTTCGGCCGCGAGACCAGTTCGATCATGCGGCCCTCGTCCTCATCGGGCATCGCTGCCTTGGCCTGCGCATAGGCCTCGACTGCGGCCTGCGCCATCACGGGGCGCGCGCCGAGCAGCTCCTCGGCGAGCCGCAAGGCATAGGCCGCGTCCTTGTGGCGGAGCGCGGCGGTGAAGCTGGCGTCGGCGAAGTTGCGGGCGACCATGCGCGGGGCGTGGCGCAGCACCTGCGGGCTCGCCGCCACGCCGCTCTGGATCGCCTCCAGCACGAGGTCCATGTCGAGCCCGGCCTGCTCGGCGATCGCAAGCCCCTCGGCCAGGCCTGCGATCTGCATCGCGCCCAGCAGGTTGTTGATCAGCTTGTAGACCGTGCCCGCCCCTACCGGCCCGAAATGCCGGATGGTCGAGCCGATCGGTGCCAGATATGGCCGCGCGCGCTCGAGGTCGGCGGCGTCGGCGCCAACCAGCAAGGTCAGCTTGCCCCCGGCTGCCGCATCCGGCAGCCCCGTGACCGGACAATCGAGATAGATCACGCCACGCGCATTCAGCTCGCGCGAGAGGCGCAGCGCGTGGTCGCGGGATACGGTCGAGCATTCGATGGCGATCGTGCCCACCCGCATGGTGGCCGCAGCACCATCGGGGCCGAGCCAGACCGCGCGCGAGGCATCGTCGTCGGCCACCATCGTCACGACGGCATCGGCATCGATCGCCGCGTCGGCCGGCGACGTCGACCAACGCGCACCGCGCGCGATCAGATCGTTCGCCTTGGCCCTGCTGCGGTTCCAAACCGCAACGGAATGGCCGGCATCGAGATAGCGCCCGGCCATGCCGTGGCCCATGCGTCCGAGCCCGATGAAGGCAATTCGGGCCGCGGTCAATCGACGTCCTCGATTGCGGCACCCGGCGTCGTGCCGAACGCCCGCTGCGCCAGGGTCGCCGCCATGAACTCGTCGAGATCGCCGTCGAGCACGCCGGACGTGTCGGAGGTCTGCACGCCCGTGCGCAGATCCTTCACCATCTGATAGGGCTGCAGCACGTAGGAGCGGATCTGGTGACCCCAGCCGATCTCGGTCTTGGCCGCCTGGTCGGCTGCCGCCTTCTCCTCGCGCTTCTTCAGCTCGATCTCGTAGAGACGCGCGCGCAGCATGTCCCACGCCTGGGCGCGATTCTTGTGCTGGGAGCGGCCGGCTTGGCAGACGACCGCAACGCCGGTCGGGATATGCGTCAGCCGCACCGCCGATTCGGTCTTGTTGACGTGCTGACCGCCGGCACCGCCCGACCGCATCGTGTCGACGCGCACGTCGGACTCCTTGATGTCGATCTTGATCGAGTCGTCGATCACCGGGAAGATCTGCACCGACGAGAACGAAGTGTGGCGCCGCGCATTCGAATCGAACGGCGAGATCCGCACCAGCCGATGCACGCCCGCTTCCGTCTTCAGCCAGCCATAGGCATTGTGGCCGGAGATCTGGATGGTCGCCGATTTGATGCCGGCCTCTTCGCCGAGCGATTCTTCGAGATACTCGACCTTGAAGCCGTGGGTCTCGGCCCAGCGCGTGTACATGCGCAGCAGCATCGAGGCCCAGTCCTGGCTCTCGGTGCCGCCGGCGCCCGCATGGACCTCGAGATAGGTATCGAACTTGTCGGCCTCGCCGGACAGGAGCGCCTCGAGCTCGCGCCGCGCGACGTCCTTCTTCAGCTCCTTGAGCGCGTTCTCGGCTTCCGTGATCACACCGGCATCGTTCTCGGCCTCGCCGAGCTCGATCATTTCGATGTTGTCGCTGAGTTCACGCTCGACCTTGCCGATGCCGGTCAGCGAATCCTCGAGCGAAGTCCGCTCCTGCATCAACCTCTGAGCTTTCTGGGGGTCGTTCCAGAGATTGGGATCCTCGGCGAGCTTGTTCAGCTCCGCCAGCCTTGCCGTCGATGTCTCGACGTCAAAGATGCCTCCTCAGCAGCCCGACAGACTGCTTGATCTCTTCTACGATTTTTTCGATTTCGGCGCGCATGTCGCTCTCTTCGGGCCGCGGCGGACAACGCCGCGGCAATCACGTCTGACAGGGGATGTAGCTGCGCGCAGCGCAAAGCGCAATCGCCCTGCACCACGACAGCACCAGTTTCACCCGTCTGACCCTAGTAAAGGCTTCCCGTTCCCGGACGGATGATGAAGCCGCCGGTGTCTGGCTGGCCGCCACTCTGCGACGGCATCATGCGTCCATCGGCATCGGCCACGCCGATGACGGAGTAGTTGTCCGGCGGCGCCGTGCCCGGCTTGAACGCCTCCATGATCGTGCGGCCGCCGTCACCGGGGCTCGCGCGCATGCCGGTCTTGGAGTCGACACGGACCAGCTTGATGCCGGCCGGGATCTTGAACGGTGTGGCAGGCTTGTCCGCGAGCGCGAGCTTCATGAAGTCCTTGGCGATCGGCGCGGCGAGATGGCCGCCGGTCGCGGCATTGCCTTTGCCGAGCGGGCGCGGCTTGTCGTAGCCCATGTAGATGGCGACCGCGAGATCCGGCGAGAAGCCGACGAACCAGGCGTCCTTGGCCTCGTTGGTGGTGCCGGTCTTGCCGGCGATCGGCTTGCCGACCTCCCTGAGCACGGTTGCCGTACCGGCCTGCACCACGCCCTCGAGCATCGAGGTGATCTGGTACGCCGTCATCGTATCCAGCACCTGCTCGCGGCGATCGACCAGCTGCGGCTCGCTCTGGTTCTTCCAGCCATCCGGCGCGTCGCAGCCGCGGCACTCGCGGGCATCGTGCTTGAAGATGGTGTGGCCGTAGCGGTCCTGGATTCGGTCGATCAAGGTGGGCTTCACGCGGCGGCCGCCATTGGCGATCATCGAATACGCCGTGACCATGCGCATCGCCGTGGTCTCGCCCGCGCCGAGTGCGTAGGACAGATAGTTCGGCAGCTCATCATAGACGCCGAAGCGGCGCGCATATTCGGAGATCAGCGGCATGCCGACGTCCTGCGCGAGCCGCACGGTCACCGTGTTGAGCGACAGCCGCAACGCGTTCCGCAGGGTCGTGGGTCCGAGATACTTGCCGTTGGAGAAGTTGTCCGGGCGCCAGACCTGGCCGCCCTGCCCCTGGTCGATTTCGATCGGCGCGTCCACGACCTGGGTCGAGGGCGTGTAGCCGTTGTCGAGCGCCGACGAATAGACGATCGGCTTGAACGACGATCCGGGCTGCCGGTAGGCCTGCGTCGCGCGGTTGAACTGGCTCTGGTCGAACGAGAAGCCGCCGACCATCGCGAGCACACGCCCGGTGTTCGGATCCATCGCGACCATCGCTCCGGACACTTCTGGCAGCTGCTCGAGGCGATACTGGCCTTCGACCGGATTGCCTTCCTTGAACAGCGGGTCAGCATAGATCACGTCACCCGGCTGCAGAACCTGGGCAACCGAAGTCGGCACCTTGCCGCGGCCGTTGGGGGTCGCCGCGCGCGCCCACTTCACGCCGTCGAGCGTGATCAGGCCGGTCTGCCGTTCCTTGCTGACGGCGCCGCCCAGCTCGCGCGGCGGCTGAAAGCCGATACGCGCCGACTGATCGCTGGTCTCCAGCACCACGGCCATCCGCCATGGCGAGATGTCCGACAGCGACTTGATCTCCGCGAGCTTGAGGCCCCAATCACCCGAGATGTCGAGCTTGGAGACGGCTCCGCGATAGCCCTGCTCCTGGTCATAGCGCACGAGGCCTGCGACCATGGCCTTGCGCGCCATCACCTGGATCTTCGGATCGAGCGTGGTGCGAACCGACAGCCCGCCCTCATAGAGCTTCTTCTCGCCGTAGCGTTCGAAGATGTCGCGGCGGACTTCCTCGGCGAAATATTCGCCGGCGAAGATGTGCGCGCCGGTGTTGCGGCTCGCGATGGTCAGCGGATCCTTGCGCGCCTTGTCGGCGTCGGCCTGCTTGATCCAGCCGTTCTCCAGGAGACGGTCGACCACGTAGTTGCGCCGCTCGATGGCGCGGTCGCGGTTGCGGATCGGATGCAGGCTGCCCGGCATCTTCGGCAGGGCCGCCAGATAGGCCGCCTCGGCCACCGTGAGCTCGTTGACCGACTTGTCGAAATAGACCAGCGACGCCGCAGCGATACCGTAAGCGCCCGAGCCGAGATAGATCTCGTTCAGATAGAGCTCGAGAATCTTGTCCTTGGAATAGGTGCGCTCGATGCGCATCGCCAGCAGCGCTTCCTTGATCTTGCGCGCGAACGACACTTCGTTGGTCAGCAGGAAGTTCTTGGCGACCTGCTGGGTGATCGTGGAAGCGCCCTGCGGACGGCGATTCGAGCCGAAGTTTTGGGCATAGACGACGGCGGCGCGGGCCATGCCCGTGAAGTCGATGCCGCCATGCTCGTAGAAATTCTTGTCCTCGGCCGCGAGGAACGCGTTGATGACGAGCTTCGGCACCGCCTGGATCGGCAGATAGAGCCGTCGCTCCCTGGCATATTCGCCCACCAGCGAGCCGTCGACCGCGTGCACGCGCGTCATCACCGGCGGCTCGTAATCCTGCAGCTGGGAATAATCAGGCAAGTCCTTGGAAAAATGCCAGATCAGGCCTGCCGCCGCCGCCACACCGACCAGGAAGACAACGGTGCCGGCCGCGAACAGGAAGCCCAAAAACCGCACGAGAAAGCGCATCGGCAAATATCCGTTCCAACTCTTGTTCGTCTCTTGGCTTGGACGCGGCGCGCCGGAAAAGACGCGGCCGCCAAATCACGAGGTCGGCTGCGATGCCACGTGACCCATGCCAGAGCAACGCACGGTCAAGCCTATCAGCGGTCAAGCCTATCACAACTCTGCGGAGAAGGAATCCTCACGTGATTCCGGGTGCCTCGCAGCACGTTTATACGGATGTTGCTGTGGCCAAACTAGGGCTTTGCACGTGGCGGAGCGGGCTTGTCCGGCTTCTCGGCACCCGCATTGGCGACGCGCTTGGCCAGAAAGGCGTCGATCGCCTTGGCCATCGCGTCCGCTGTGCGCGACCGCCACGCCTCGGAAACCAGGTTCCCCATGTCGCCCTTGTTGGAGACATAGCCGAGCTCAACCAGGACCGATGGAACGTCGGGAGCCTTGAGGACCCGGAAACCAGCCGATTTGAGCGGCCGCTTATGCATGTGCACCGCGGTCTTCATGTCATTCATCAATAGTCGGGCAAACCTATTGGAAAACGTGCGCGTTTCCCTCCTTGCCAGATCGAACAGGATGTCGGCGACGTCGGCCGGCTCCTCGGTGAGGTTGACGCCACCGATCTGGTCGGCGCGGTTCTCCGCCTCCGCCAGCCGCTCGGCCTCGACGTCGGAGGCCTTATCGGCCAACGTATAGATGGTGGCGCCCTGCGCGGTGCCCTCGCCTCGCGGCAGCGCGTCAGCATGGATCGAGACGAACAGCGCCGCCGACTGCTTCTGGGCGATCCGCACCCGGTCTCCGAGTGGGATGAAGGTGTCGTCATCACGGGTCATGACTACGCGGAACTTGCCGGATCGTTCCAGCCGGTCACGCAGCGCCTGGCCGAAGGCGAGCACCAGGTTCTTCTCCGGCACCTCGCCACCCTGAGTTCCGTAATCGATGCCGCCATGGCCGGGGTCGATCACAACCACGGGCCGGTTGTCCGGCGGGCCGCCGGCGGGCGGGGCTGCGACGGCGACAGTCGTCGGCGGCGGCCTGACGATGGGAGGCGCAACGCCGCCCGTTGCGGTAACGGGCGACGCCGAATCGGCGCCCCTGGACGGCGTACGGCCGTCGACGCCGATCGCACGCGCGAAAGTGGCCTCGTCCACCTCCTCGAGTTCCAGCACCAGCCGCGGCGGCTGGCCATTGGCGGCATCGAGGACGGTGGAGTTCGCGATTCGGGCGGGGCCGGTGAGGTCGAACACGATTCGGGAGCCGCCGGGCATGACCATGCCATAGCGAAACGCCTTCACCAGCCCGCGGCCGCCGGTTCCCGCCCCTGTCGGCAGATGAAAGCTCACCTGCGGCAGATCGACCACCACCCTATAGGGTTCGCTGAGCAGGAACGCCCGGTACGGCACCGTCTTGTCGAGATCGAGCACAAACCGGGTCTGGCGGGAATCGCCGGCCAGCCGCGCATCCGTCGCGATCGGGAACCCCGGACCGGCGACGGCAGGCGGCACCTGACCGACCGGTCCGCTCTGGGCGCGGGCGGGCGCGAAGGCCGCGCATAACATTTGCGTGACGCAGAGCGCCGCACATCCCAGCAAAGAAAGGTAATTTGCCCGGCGAGCTGCCAATTCCGTGCCTCCGCGGGACCGTCTTACCGCAACCAATCCCAGGGGTTAACCGCCTAATTTTGTCATTTTCGTTAAAGGCCACCGATTGTTGCGGTTCCGCGACGCTTCCCTTGCACCGCCTGTCCATTCCTCGTATGTACGAATGGCTGAAGGCTATTCCTTACTGCCGGTTGTGTCGCGTTCAACCTCCCGGTGAAACGCCGGAAGCTTCGTGATCGGGTTCCTCTTGGTTCGTCGATCGTTGCGGAGATTCCTGCGCCTTTCCGACGCTCCATGAAGCCTGCGCGCCCCCGCGCGGCTGCGACGGAGAGCTGGTCACGAGCCGAGTAGCGCCGTTACAGGCGCCGTCTGGCCGAGACTATCCGGGCACGAGGTCAGATATGGCCAAGGTCAGACACGGCGTAGCCTGATACCACATTCCTAACGGAATGGGTGTTGATCCAGGGCAAGCGTCTCGGCGCGATCTGGCTTTCGGCAAAGAGCAAGGCGGCACCCGCTGCCGCCCACATATTCCAGACGGGCCGACGCTTGATGCGCCAGACTGAGTTGCCAACCATGACCAGCGGACGATCCGCGCCGATGCGGGGCCCGACCCCCGCCCGGCAGATCACCCCGCCGGCCTCACGGTTGGCGCGGCGCGACCAGCTGCGTTTAGGCCTTCCCCTCACCCCCGAATCAGGTGGACCGTCGCGTCGTCCGACAGCGCGCCACGCGCTCGCGGCCAATCGCGTCCGTCGCCTCCAAGAGTTCAAATATGCCCAACAAGATGTTGATCGATGCTACCCACCCGGAAGAGACCCGGGTTGTTGTCGTCCGCGGCAACCGCGTCGAGGAATTTGATTTCGAGACGGCCCAACGCAAGCAACTGCGGGGCAACATCTACCTGGCCAAGGTCACCCGCGTTGAGCCTTCGCTGCAGGCCGCCTTTGTCGAGTACGGCGGCAATCGCCACGGCTTCCTGGCCTTCAGCGAAATCCATCCCGACTACTATCAGATCCCCGTCGCCGACCGGCAGGCGCTGATCGAGGCCGAGGAGCGCGCACACCGCGAAGCCGAGGAAGAGAGCGAGAACCGCTCCAACCGCCGACGCAACCGTCACCGCAGCTCCCGGCGCCGCGGCAGCGGCGAGCGCGTGCAGAGCGAGATCGTCGAGGCTGCCGAGGCGGGTCATCCCGCCCCGGCCGAAGACCATGAGGCCGGGCACGACAATCACGAGCACGACACCTACGAGCATCACGCCTACGCGCACGACGATCATACCGACCAGCCGCAGGCCGAACACGCCGAGGCCCAGGGCTTTTCCGAGGCTGCGGCGGAGGCGCCAGGCCACGAGGCAGCGGGCGAGACTGAGCTGAGCCCGGCGGTGGAGCCGCATGGCGATGCCGACGAGCATCATGATGCCGTCGCGCCCCACGACCAGGCCGAGCACAGCCCGGCTGCGGAGCAGCAGGCCGGCGCGGCTGCAGAGGCTGCGGTCGCTGCGGCCGGCGACGCCCCCGCGGTCGAGGCGGCCAGTGCCGCAGCAGTTGCGGACGAGAATCACGACGACCAGCATGATCATGAGACCCACGGTCATGATGAGCATGACCATGACGAGCATGATCATGACGAGCACGAGCACGACGATGACGTCGCCGACATCGCGCCGGTCGCCGAGCATGAAGGCAATGGCGTCACGATCGTCCCGGGAGACGACAATGATGCAGAGGCCGTTGCCGGCGACAACGAGGATGACGACGAGGACGGCGACGAGATCGAGGAAGAGGTCGTCGAATCCGTGGGCGGTGACGACGTGCTCGAGGAGGTGCCGGAGCGCACCTTCCGTCCGCGCCGCCAGTACAAGATCCAGGAGGTCATCAAGCGCCGCCAGGTGATGCTGGTGCAGGTCGTGAAGGAGGAGCGCGGCAACAAGGGCGCAGCGCTGACGACCTATTTGTCGCTCGCCGGCCGCTACGCCGTGCTGATGCCCAACACCGCACGCGGTGGCGGTATCAGCCGCAAGATCACCTCGGCGCAGGATCGCTCGCGCCTGAAGGAGGTGGTGCAGGACCTCGACGTGCCCGAGGGCATGGGCGTGATCCTGCGCACCGCCGGCGCCAACCGCACCAAGCCCGAGATCAAGCGCGACTTCGAATATCTGCTGCGGCTGTGGGAAACCGTCCGCGACATGACCTTGAAGTCGCAGGCGCCGACCCTGGTCTACGAGGAAGGCTCGCTGATCAAGCGCTCGCTGCGCGACCTCTACAACAAGGAGATCGACGAGATCCTGGTGGCCGGCGAAGCCGGCTATCGCGAGGCGCACGACTTCATGAAGATGCTGATGCCGACCAATGTCCGGGCGGTGAAGCAGTATCGTGACGGTCAGCCGCTGTTCTCGCGGATGGGCGTGGAGAGCCAGCTCGACGCGATGTTCTCGCCGACCGTTCAGCTGCGCTCGGGCGGCTATATCGTGCTCAACCAGACCGAGGCGCTGGTCTCGATCGACGTGAACTCCGGCCGCGCCACGCGCGAGCATCACATCGAGGACACCGCCCTCAAGACCAACATGGAGGCCGCCGAGGAAGTGGCGCGCCAGCTCCGGCTGCGCGATCTCGCCGGACTGATCGTCATCGACTTCATCGACATGGACGAGAAGCGCAACAACCGCTCCGTCGAACGCAAGCTGTCGGACTGCCTGCGGCAGGATCGCGCGCGCATCCAGGTCGGCCGCATCTCGCATTTCGGCCTGCTGGAGATGTCGCGCCAGCGCATCCGCGCCAGCGTGCTGGAGAGCTCGACCGAGCCATGCGCGCATTGCGGCGGAACGGGACATGTGCGGTCGGTGTCATCGGTGGCGCTGCAGCTGCTGCGCAGCCTCGAAGAGACGCTGATGAAGGGCGCGACCCACAATCTGGTGGTCCGCACCCGCACGGAGGTGGCGCTCTACGTGCTCAACCACAAGCGCGGCCATCTGCGCGACCTCGAGAACGGCTTCAAGGTCTCGCTCGCCGTGATTGCCGATCCGAATGTCAGCGGCCAGCAATCGTTCATCATCGATCGGGGCGAGCAGGTTCATACGCTGGAGGCCGCCAAGGCGCTGCTCGTGGCGCAAGCGTCCGCCCCCTCCCTCGTGGCCGAGGACGTCTACGACGAGGAGGAGCCGTTCGACATCGAGACGGAGTCCGAAGTCGAGACCGAGGAGACCGAAGGCCTGTCCGAAGATGGGCAGGATGGCGCTGCGGGTGACGGCGAGCGCGAAGGCACCCGCCGCAAGCGGCGCCGGCGCCGGCGCGGCCGCGGCAGCGAGGCCCGCGAGGGCACGCTGCCGGAAGGCGCTTCCGAATCATCGTCTGCCGAGCCCGCCCTCGCCGCCGATCAGCCGGCCGAGGACGGCGAGGCGGAAGACGATGAGGCTGACGAACAGCCTGCTTTCGCACAGGGCGAGGCATCCGATCAGGCCGGCGGCGAGCGGCGGCCCCGCCGCCGCGGCCGCCGCGGCGGCCGCCGTCGGCGTGGTGGTGCAGATGATGGTCTCGCCGCATCGATCGGCGATGAGCTGGCCCCGCCCCAGGCTTCGGAGGCGGAAGCCGCCGTTGCCGATTTCGACGGCAACGGCGTGTCCCATCACGACGAGCCGGCAGAGCAGGCCACGCCGGAGCTGGCCACAGCCGCTGCCGAGGTCGATCAGGCGGCCGTCCCCACCGTGACGGCTGCGTCACAGCCCCCTGCCGCCGACGTTCAGGTGCAGGAGACCGAGGCGCCCAAGTCTGAGACGCCCAAGTCCGAGACGCTCAAGTCTGAGGCGCCCAAGTCTGAGGCACCCAAGTCTGAGACCGAAAAGGCCCCGCGCCGCTCCACGGTCCGCGAAAAGGTCAGCTTCGCCACCGAGCCCAAGCCGGACAACGCGGTTTCGGCCGTGAACGTTGCCGAGAGCAGTCCGACCGCGCCGGCGGCTGACAGCGCTGCACCTGAGCCGGTCGCAACCGAACCGGCGGACTCGACGACGCCTGCGGCTCCGCGCCGAGCCGGCTGGTGGTCACGCCGCTTCGGCGGGCAGTAATCGCCAACGGCTCCGGCGCCGCCCACCGGCGGGAACCCTTCCGACGCAAAACGCCCGGCCAGATGGCCGGGCGTTTTTGTTGGGCTGGCGTGTGGGATCGGGCGTGCCGACGTCGGCTCAGCCGCTCGCGACCGCGGGCTCGACGTCAGACGGACCGACCTGCCGATCGAGCCGCTTCTGCGGGAGATCGTGATCGAGCCCGCCGCCGCCATGCGGCGAACACGGCGGCGATGCCGTTGCCGGCGATGGTCGTGAGCGCGCATCTCGCTCACGAACTCGTCGATCGAGAATGCGATCATGCACGCGGCATCTGCGCCGGATGACAACCGGCAAGTTGGCCGTCAGTGGGACGAAGCCGGCCCAGTGATGCCGCTGGCGCTCGTCGTAGCCCGGTCGGGACGACCAGGCCAACACCCGGCATGGACCGAGCCGCTCCAGCTTCTCCATCCGCTGTGGCAACACGCTCTCGCACAAGCTCGTGCCGAACACGATCGGGGGCACTTCCTTGACGTAGCGATCCCTGCCCTCGAGCGTGATCCGGAAAAGTGGAAACCGGTTTTCCGAAAAGATCATGCTCAAACAAAGAGATAAGATCATGATGCGTTTCCGCCGAAACGCATCATGATCTAACCGAGCCAGCGCGCGATCCGGGCCACCGCCTCGCGCATGTCGTCGGCCGAGCGTGCATAGGAAAAGCGCACGAAGCTGCGGCCGTGGATCGGGTCGAAGTCGACGCCGGGCGTCGACGCGACGTGGGTTTCCTGCAGCATGCGCTTGGCGAACTCGAAGCTGTCGGAGGTGAAGTCGGAGACGTCGGCATAAAGGTAGAAGGCACCATCGGCCGGCAGGAACCTGGTCAGGCCCGCCTTCGGAAAACCCTCGATCAGGATGCGGCGATTCTCCTGATAGCCGTGCTTGATCGATTCCATCTCGGCGCGGCCATCGAAGGCTGCTTCCGCAGCGATCTGCGACAGGGTCGGCACGGAGATCGCCAGATTCTGCTGGAGACGCTCGATCGGGCGGACCAGGGCATCCGGCACCACCATCCAGCCGATGCGCCAGCCGGTCATGCAGAAGTATTTCGAGAACGAGTTGATGATCAGGGCGTCCGCCGACAGCTCGGCCGCGGTGACCGCGGGAAAGGCATAGTCGAGGCCGTGATAGATCTCGTCGGAGATGAAGCGAATGCCGGCCTCACGCGCGGCCGCAATGACGCCGCCCAGCGCCTCGCGCGACATCATCGTCCCCGTCGGATTGGCGGGGCTCGCCACCAGCACGCCCTTCAGCGGCGTCTTACGATGGGCCGCGAGCAGCGCCTCGCCGGTCAGTGCATGGCGGTTCTCGGCCGTGGTCTCGATCAGCACCGGCTCGCAGCCGAGCGCGGTCAGGATGTGGCGATATGGCGGATATCCCGGCACCGTGACGGCGACGCGATCACCCGGCTCGAACATCGCGAGGAACGCCAGGATGAAGCCGGCCGAAGATCCCGTCGTGATCACGATGCGCGACGGATCGATCTCGCAAGCGTGCGTCTCGCGATAATGACGCGCGATTCGTTGTCGCAGCGACGAGAGCCCGAGCGCGGACGTATAGTCGATGCGCGCCCGATCGAGCGCAGCATGCGCGGCCGCGATCGCGGCCCGCGGGGCCGGCGCGGCGGGCTGGCCGACCTCCATGTGGATCACGTGGCCGCCCTCTGCCTCGATGCGCTCGGCCGCAGCCATCACGTCCATCACCATGAACGGCGGAACATTGCTGCGCGCGGACGGCGCCGTGAGGCTGGCGATCCGCTGTTCCAATGTCGGTATCACTGTCGCATCCACCATCAAGATCTGCTATGCACCCCGGCTGTTCGGACCCGCTCCCTGAACCGGCCGGACCCTCGATGGGTCTCATTCGGGACTTTGTTCGCCGCAGATGAGCCGCATTCCGCCGTTTGGTGGGCAATAGCCCGTATCGAGCCTCACGCCAATTGCAAAGATCGCCTGATGTTGCTCCCTATCGTGCTTCGCAAGAAATTGTCCGGCGGACTCGCCGCGATCATCGCGGCAGCGGTGGCGCTTGCACCGTTCGCGCCCGCTTCGGCGCAGCAGGGCAAGGGACCGCCGATCCTGCGCGACACCGAGACCGAGGTGCTGCTGCGCGAGTACACGCGGCCGATCCTGCGCGCGGCCGGTCTCGAGAAGCAGAACATCCAGATGGTCATCATCAATGATGGCTCGTTCAACGCATTCGTCGCCGACGGCCGCCGCATCTTCGTGAACTACGGCGCGATCATGCAGTCGGAAAATCCGAACCAATTGATCGGCGTGCTCGCCCACGAGACCGGCCATCTCGCCGGCGGTCACCTCGCCAAGCTGCGCCAGCAGCTCGCCACCGCGCAGACGCAAATGATCATCGCCACCATTCTCGGCGCCGGCGCGCTCGCGGTCGGTGCCCGCGGCGGCGGCAATAGCGGGCTGGCCAATGCCGGCGCCGCGACGCTGTCGGCGCCGGGTGAGGTCATCCGCCGCTCGCTGCTGTCCTATCAGCGTCAGCAGGAGGAGAACGCCGACCGGGCCGGCGTGAAATTCCTCAGCGCGACCGGCCAGTCGCCCAAAGGCATGTACGAGACCTTCAAGCGCTTCACCAACGAGAGCCTGTTCGCGGCCCGCGGCGCCGATCCCTATCTGCAATCCCATCCGATGCCCGCCGACCGCGTCGAGGCGCTGGAGGGGCTGGCGCGGCAGTCGCCCTATTGGGACAAGAAGGACGATGCCGCGCTGCAAATGCGCCACGACATGGTCCGGGCCAAGATCTCCGCCTTCATGGAGCGGCCGGACACCGTCGCCCGGCGCTATCCGTCCTCCGACAACAGCCTGCCGGCGCGCTATGCACGGGCGATCTCGACCTATCTCCACGGCGACCTGCGCAGCGCGCTGGGCCAGATCGACGCCCTGATCCAGGTGCAGCCCAGCAATCCCTATTTCTACGAGGTCCGCGGTCAGGCCCTGCTCGAAGGCGGCCGCCCGGCGGAGGCGATCGCGCCGCTGCGCAAGGCGGCGCAGCTCTCCAATAACGCACCGCTCATCAACATGTTACTTGGCCAAGCCTTGGTGGCGTCCGAGAACAAGGCCTACACTGAGGAGGCGATCTCGATCCTGCGCGCGGCGGTCGCGCGCGAATCCGAGGCGCCGCTCGGCTATTCCCAGCTCGCGATGGCCTATGGCCGTAAGGGCGACTATGCGGAGGCCGATCTGGCCTCGGCCCAGGCGGCTTTCCTGCGTGGCGACAACAAAACCGCGCGCGAACTCGCATCGCGCGCCAAGACGCGCTTTGCCGTGGGATCGCCGGGATGGGTCAAGGCCGACGACATCGTCGCATCAAAGCCACTTTCGAGCCAGTAGAACGAAGAGATTGCTGCTAACATCGACGCCGGAATACTCAGATACCACCCCAGCCCTCGCCAAGGACCCGATCATTTTGACCAAAAGGACCTCCTTCATGTCGTCATTCCGCACGCTCATTCCCGCGGCGTTGCTTGCGCTCTCGCTCTGCGCCCTGCCGCAGGTTGCGACGGCAGAGAGCTTCTCCGACAGCCAGCGGAGCGAGATCGAGACCATCGTCAGGAACTATCTCATCTCGCATCCCGAGGTGCTCGAGGAGGCGATGGCCGAGCTGCAGAAGCGCCAGACGGCAGCCGAGGCGGCCAAGCACGCAGCCGGCATCGCCAAGAACGCCGAGATGATCTTCAACTCGCCGCGGGGCGTCGTCGTCGGCAACAAGGATGGCGACGTCACCTTTGTCGAGTTCTTCGATTACAATTGCGGTTACTGCAAGCGCGCGATGCTCGACATGATGGAGCTGATGAAGAGCGATCCGAAGCTGAAGGTCGTGCTCAAGGAATTTCCGGTGCTGAGCCAGGGCTCGGTCGAGGCGGCCCAGGTCGCCGTCGCCGTGCGCATGCAGGCGCCGCAGAAATATCTCGACTTCCACCAGAAGCTTCTGGGGGGCCGCGGTCAGGCCGACAAGGCTCACGCGCTCGCCGTTGCCAAGGAGATCGGGCTCGACATGGCCCGCGTCGAGAAGGACATGGCAAGCCCGGAGGCCAAGGCGACGATCGAGGAGAACTTCAAGCTCGCCGAGGAGATGGGCATGAACGGCACCCCGAGCTACGTGATCGGCAAGCAGGTCGTGATCGGCGCCGTCGGCGTCGAGGGCCTGCGCGAGAAGATCAGCACCGCGCGTTGCGGCAAGGCGAGCTGCTGAGCGAAGCGATTGTGCGATCGAGGACGAAAGGCCGGCTGGATCAGCCGGCCTTTCGCTTTTGAACGGCGCGACGCGCACGCTTCTATGGAGAAAGCTTCATGCTCAGCCTCGTCCGCAGCGCCTCGCGGATGTGGTCCCGCGCAATCTTCTCGGCGCGGTCGGGATCGCGGGCTGCGATGGCCTCGATGAGCTCGGCATGCTCCGTGGCCGCCGTGCCGGGGCGTCCCTCTGCCGCGAAAGTCGTGGTGCCGAGCAGCGAGATCGCGACGTGCATGTCGGCCAGCGCGGAATCCAGATAGCGATTGCGTGCGGCACGCTGGATCGCCCCGTGCATGAGACGATTCAGCCGCGCCAACTCGGCCGCGTCCTCTCCACTCGCAAACCGCGCATGGAGGTCGCGGAGCGCCGCGATCTCGGCCGGCGCGGCATATTGCGCCGCGAGTCGTGCCGCCGCGCCTTCGAGGATCTCCCGCATCGCGTAGAGTTCGAGGATGTCGTTCTGGTCAAGGCTGCGCACGATCAAGCCGCGGCCGCCGGCCGGCTGCACCCAGCCCTTCGCCATCAGCCTGCCGAAGGCCTCCCGGACCGGCGTCCGGCTGACGTTCAGCCGCTGGGCGACCTCGTCCTCGCGCAGCCGGTCGCCCGCGCGATAGACGCCATTCTCCAAGGCCTGGCACAGCGCACGGAACACCGCCTCGCCGAGCGAGACGTTGTCGCGATCAATCGTGAACGTGCGCGTTTCGATGGACATGACCGCACTGTCTCACACCCTCGCTTTGAACAACAGCCGCTGTTGCATATTTTTGTATACAATAGTATACGAAATCGAGATCGTCATTCTCTCGGCGCACGACGTTCCGGCGGTCTCTGCGGGCGTCGCAGCCGAACAGCGAGCGTGCACAGCAGGAGGGGCCGGCCCGCCCGATCAGCCCTGCGTCGGGAACGAGGAGTCATGACGGCTGAGAACGATATTCCCGAGCATCCCGTGGCTTACGACGTCGTCGTCGCGGGCGGCGGCAATGCGGCGCTGTGCGCGGCCATCGCGGCCCGGCACGCCGGCGCCTCGGTGCTCGTGCTGGAAGCGGCCTCGAAGTTCTATCGCGGCGGCAATACGCGGCACACGCGCAACATGCGCTGTGCCCACGACACGGCGACGGCAACGTTGAGCGGCCCCTACACCGAGGACGAGTTCTGGGACGATCTGCTGCGCGTCACCGAAGGCCAGACCAACGAGCAGCTCGCGCGCATGATGATCCGCGAGTCCAAGGAGATGCTCGACTGGATCGTCGAGCAAGGCGTGCGCTTCCAGCCCTCGCTCGGCGGCACGCTGAGCCTGGGGCGGACCAACTCATTCTTCCTCGGCGGCGGCCGGGCCATGCTCAATGCGCTCTATCTCACCGCCGAGCGCCTCGGCGTCGACGTGCTGTACGAGGCCGAGGTGGTGGCGCTCGATATCGACTCCGATCGCTTTCGCGCGGCGATCATCCGGCAGCGCGACGGCAGGACGCGCATCCGCGGCAAGGCGCTGGTGGCCGCGGCCGGCGGCTTCGAATCCAACATCGACAGACTGGTGGAAGGCTGGGGCGAGATCGCGCGCAACTTTCTGATCCGCGGCACACCGAACAACCGCGGCACCGTTCTGGACATGCTGCTCGGCGCCGGCGTGGACAGCATCGGCGACCCGACCCAGTGTCACGCGGTGGCGATCGACGCGCGGGCGCCGAAATATGACGGCGGCATCATCACCCGGCTGGACTGCGTCGTGTTCGGCATCGTCGTCAACAAGCACGCGATGCGCTTCTACGACGAGGGCGAGGACGTCTGGCCGAAGCGCTATGCCATCTGGGGACGCCTGGTCGCGGCTCAACCGGACCAGATCGCCTACATCGTCTTCGACGCCAAATCCGCCAATCTGTTCATGCCGTCGCTCTATCCCGCGATCGAGGCCGCCAGCATCGCCGAACTTGCCGGCAAGCTCGGCCTCGATCCCGACGGACTGTCAGCCACGGTCGCCGCGTTCAACGCAGCGGTGCGCGACGGCAGCTTCAATCCCGACATCCTCGACGATTGCCGCACCGAGAACCTGACGCCGCCGAAATCGCATTGGGCACGGCGCATCGATACCGGTCCGTACTATGCTTATCCCGTGCGTCCCGGCATCACCTTCACCTATCTCGGCGTCCGGGTCGACCACGACGCCAGGATGATGATGAAAGCCGGAGGCTCGGCTCAGAACATGTATGCCGCTGGCGAGATCATGGCCGGCAACGTGCTCGGCCGCGGTTATGCCGCCGGCATCGGCATGACCATCGGCAGTGTGTTCGGACGTATTGCAGGCCGCGGAGCAGCAAGACATGCAGCGCAGTGAGGCGTTGACCGAGGCGGATCGCCTGATGACGATCTGCAACTCCTGCCGCTATTGCGAGGGCCTGTGCGCGGTGTTTCCGGCGATGGAGCTGCGGCGCTCCTTTTCCGGCGGCGATCTCAACTACTTGGCCAATCTGTGCCATTCCTGCGGGGCTTGCTATGTCGACTGCCAATTCTCGCCACCACACGAATTCGATGTTCGCGTCCCCTCCGTTCTGGCGCGTGTCCGGCACGAGAGCTACGCCGATTACGCCTGGCCGCGCACGCTGGCGCCGCTGTTCCGGCGCAACGGCCTCGCAGTGTCCCTGATCACCGTCGTCAGCATCGCCCTTTTCATCATCGGCTTCGTCGCGTTCAACGACCCCAGTGCCCTGCTTGCGAGCCGGCATGGTCCAGGCTCGTTCTACGCGCTGATGCCGCACACCACGATGGCCGCGCTGTTCGGCGCCGCCTTCCTGTGGGCGATCGTCGCCTTGATCCAGGGCGCGCGGGCGTTCTGGCACGACATGGGAGAACCGGCGTCGGTGTTGGCAGAGCCACGCCCGTTGCTATGCGCGATTCGCGATGCCGCGAGCCTGCGCTACCTCGATGGCGGCGGCGTCGGCTGCTACAATGAGGACGAGCGGCCGAAGGATGACAGGCGCTTCTATCACCACCTGACCTTCTGGGGCTTCCTGCTGTGCTTCGCATCGACCAGCGTCGCCACGCTCTATCATTTTCTGCTGCAACGAGAGGCGCCCTACCCGCTGTGGGATCTGCCGGTCGTCCTCGGTACGCTCGGCGGGATCGGCATCGTGATCGGGCCGCTGGGTCTTTATGCCGCGAAACGCAAGCGGGAGCCTGCGATGATGGATGAGGGCAGCCGCAGCATGGACGTCGCATTCCTCGCCATGCTCGGGCTCACCGGCGCAACCGGTCTCGCGCTTCTCCTGCTGCGCGAGAGCAGCGCAATGGGCGTGCTGCTGGCGCTGCATCTTGGTGCGGTGTTCGCGCTGTTCGTCACCCTGCCCTATGGCAAGTTCGTGCACGGCCTCTATCGATTTCTGGCGCTCGTTCGCTACGCCCGCGAGCGCCACTAACTATCCGGTTTGGTCATCCGGCGTTCATCAGCCTGAGCATTCGTTCATTTCGTCGCGACCGGTGACATTTTTTCGGAACCATCGGGCGCACGCGGAACGACTCCAATGTCCTGCCGTTGTCGGCGCGGGCAGTGCCACGACAGAGGAGGATCGAGGATGACTAATCGCTTGATGGTATCAGTTGCTGCAATCGCGCTACTGGCGGGTGCAGGCTTTGCTCATGCGCAGGGCGCGGGCGGTGCAGGCGGCGCGGGAGGCCAGTCCGGCGGCGCTGCGATGCAGGGCGGTGCGACCGGCGGCGCTTCTGGCGGAGCCTCGAGCGGTGGCATGAACGCGCCCGGCGGCGCGGCGATGAATCGGGACAGCGCCTCGCCGTCGGCCGGCGGCTCGTCCGACATGCGCTCGAGCCAGTCGGGTCAGAAATCGGGTGCCGAGACGAAGGGCCAGCGCGCCGAGGACGGCATGAAGGGCCCGAATTCGAAGAGCATGAGCTCCGAGAATGACAAGAGCGGCACCAAGAACATGAAGGCCGAAGGTCGCGAAGGCCGCGACAACAACATGAAGGCCGAGGGCCGCGACAGCAAGACCGGCACCAGCACCAACGCCGAGACCAAGACCGGCGGCGATCGCTCGCAGACCACCACCGGACAGGCCGGCGCAGGCGCCAAGCTCTCGACCGAGCAGCGCACCAAGATCACGAGCGTGATCCGCAGCCAGCGCGTCGAGCCGGTGACCAACGTCAACTTCAACATCTCGATCGGCACCCGGGTGCCGCGCGACGTTCGCTTCCACCCGCTCCCGACCGAGGTCGTGACGATCTACCCGCAATGGCGCGGATATGACTTCATCCTGGTTCGTGAGCAGATCATCGTCATCGATCCTCATTCCTACGAGATCGTGGCCGTTCTCGACACCTGATCCCCGACCAGGCAGGTGGTGGAGAAAAGGGGTGGGCAGCAATGCCTACCCCTTTATGCTGACTGATCACACGCCAGGCGTGCACCGGGCAGCCGGGCGTGGTTAACGAGCGATTTCGGGCACTTGGCAGGTTTTTTTCGTGTGACGGGCAAGCTGCCCCATCCCCACAGGCGGCGCCGAAAGGCTTCCCCTTGGCGGCTTTGTTACCTATAACGCCGCCCACTGCCGCCACACCGCCGGGATGGGAATGGCCGAAGACGCGAACAAGATGATCTACGTCCTCAACGGACCCACCCTCGACGTGCTGGGCACCTGCGAGCCGGAGATTGACGGCCGCGTCACGCTGGCCCATGTGGAGCGTCTGTCCATCGAAACGGCTGCCCGGTTCGGGCTGACGGCTGAGTGCCGCCAGTCCGATCATGCCGCGGTGCTGGTGGAGTCGCTCCACGAAGCCCGGGCCAAGGGGGTGGCAGGCATTGTTCTGAATACCGGCGCACACTCTGGCACCTCGGCTGCGCTTTTCGACGCGCTCATGGGGGTGAAGATCCCCACGATCGAGGTGCACATCGGCAACAGTCACGCTCGCGAGCGTTCCCGGCACCACTCTTTCACGGCCAAGGCCGCGTTTGCGTCAATTTCCGGCTTTGGAATCGACGGCTACCGACTCGCGATCAC
This sequence comes from Bradyrhizobium sp. SZCCHNS2022, assembly GCF_032377575.1. Lineage (NCBI taxonomy): Bacteria > Pseudomonadati > Pseudomonadota > Alphaproteobacteria > Hyphomicrobiales > Nitrobacteraceae > Bradyrhizobium > Bradyrhizobium sp. SZCCHNS2022. Next base: position 2,323,638 of record NZ_JAUHHZ010000001.1, read on the forward strand.
TGGCCTCGCTGCAAAGATTGGCGCCAAGTCCGCCCCGAAGACCGACATCATGGCGCAAGCCTGACGTCCTTCGCCCCACGTCACACAACGTTTCTGGATCACGATCATGGCGCCCCAGCCCGACGACAAGACCACGGCCAAGTCCGAAGACAGCCAGCTCATCCGCGAGTTGGCCGCGCTGCTGGATGAAACCAGCCTGACCGAGATCGAGCTCGAGCGGGCCGGCCTGCGCATCCGCGTCGCCCGCAACGTGACGGTCGCCGCCGCCGTGCCGTCCGCGATCTCGGCGGCAGCTGCGGCCGTTCCGGTGGTCGCCGCGGCCACGGCGGCCGCCGCCGGCGCCGACCTCTCGAAGCATCCCGGCGTCGTGCCGTCGCCGATGGTCGGCACCGCCTATTGGGCGCCGGAGCCCGGCGCCAAGCCGTTCGTCGAGGTCGGCTCCAAGGTGTCGGTCGGCCAGACCTTGATGATCATCGAGGCGATGAAGACGATGAACCAGATCCCGTCGCCACGCGCCGGCACGGTGACGCAGATCCTGGTCGAGGACGGCCAGCCGGTCGAGTTCGGCGAGCCGTTGGTGATCATCGAGTAAGGGCGCGAATGGCGAGTAGCGAAAGGTGCTGCTCCCTACTCGCCATTCGCTATTCGCCATTCGCTTCGTAGGACGCCATGTTCGACAAAATCCTCATCGCCAACCGCGGCGAAATCGCCCTTCGCATCCTCAGGGCCTGCAAGGAGCTCGGCATCTCCACCGTCGCGGTGCACTCCACCGCCGACGCGGATGCCATGCATGTCCGCCTTGCGGATGAGAGCGTGTGCATCGGGCCGCCGCCGTCGAAGGACAGCTACCTCAACATTCCCGCGCTGCTCGCCGCCTGCGAGATCACCGGCGCCGACGCGGTGCATCCGGGCTACGGCTTCCTGTCGGAGAACGCGCGCTTCGCCGAGATCCTCGCCGACCACAATCTGCATTTCATCGGGCCGAAGGCGGAGCACATCCGCCTGATGGGCGACAAGATCGAGGCCAAGAAGACCGCGAAGCGGCTCGGCATTCCCGTCGTTCCGGGCTCCGGCGGCGCCGTCACCCCGGACCAGGACGCGATGGCGATCGCCAAGGGGATCGGCTTCCCGGTGCTGGTCAAGGCCGCAGCCGGCGGTGGCGGCCGCGGCATGAAGGTGGCGCACACCGAGGCCGACCTGCAGCTGGCGCTGACCACCGCGGCCAACGAGGCCAAGTCGGCGTTCGGCGACGCCTCGGTCTATCTCGAAAAGTACCTGCAGAAGCCGCGCCACATCGAGATCCAGGTGCTCGGCGACGGCCGCGGCGGCGCCATCCATCTCGGCGAGCGCGACTGCTCGTTGCAGCGCCGCCACCAGAAGGTCTGGGAGGAAGGCCCCTCCCCGGTACTCGACGCAGCCGCGCGTGCGAAAATAGGCAACACCGTCGCCAAGGCGATGCAGGAGCTGAAATATATCGGCGTCGGCACCATCGAATTCCTCTACGAGGACGGCGAGTTCTATTTCATCGAAATGAACACCCGCATCCAGGTCGAGCATCCCGTCACCGAGATGATCACCGGCATCGATCTCGTGCTGGAGCAGATCCGCATCGCCGCCGGCGGCGACCTGCCGATGACCCAGGACCAGGTCGTCATCAACGGCCACTCGATCGAGTGCCGCGTCAACGCCGAGAACCCCGTCAGCTTCCGGCCGTCGCCCGGCAAGATCCAGCAATACCACCCGCCCGGCGGCCTCGGCGTCCGTATCGACTCCGCCGTGTACCAGGGCTACGTCATCCCGCCATACTACGACTCGCTGGTCGGCAAGCTGATTGTCCACGGCAAGAGCCGGGTCGAGTGCCTGATGCGGCTGCGGCGCGCGCTGGACGAAATGGTGGTCGACGGGATCGAGACCACGCTGCCGCTGTTCCGCGCGCTGGTGCGCGAGCCCGCCATCATCGATGGCGACTACCACATCCACTGGCTCGAGCAGTATCTGGCGGGTCAGAAGACCGACTGAGCCACCGTTTCGAAAAGTGGCCGCCGAGCCGGAACCTTCCGGCCGGCTCTGCGTTCTGCTCGGTCGGAGCAATTCCGCCAGGGGGCAGTGATTTTCAACGACATGCGAGTATGCGGTGGCGCCTGAGGCGAGACGAAGGCGCACGCTGGGTCAGGTCCTGCTGTTGTCGGCGGGATTTCTGGTGCTGGTCGTGGTCAGCACGGCCTCCGTGCTGCTGGTCAACAAGGCCAGGAGCGACAGCGGCTGGGTGGTGCATACCATCGAGGCCGAGAACCAGATCAATGCGCTGCTGCTGGAAGTGCGGCGCGCCGAGAGTGCGGTGCGCGCCTATGTGCTCACCCAGGGGCAGGAGTTCCGCGGGGATCACGAGGCCGCGGTCGCGGCGATCGGGCCCGTGCTCGACAAGCTGACCACGCTGGTGGCCGACAACCAGACGCAGGTGGAGAATCTCGGCCGCCTGCGCCGGGTCATCGAGACCCGGCTGGCGCAGTTCGATCGTGAGAAGGCCCTCGTCGCCTCGGGCGACCTCGCCGGCGCCGTCGCGCTGGTGCGCGACGCGGGCTCGACCCACAGCAGCAACCAGATGCGCAGGACAGCCGAGGCGATGCGCAGCGAGGAGGAGCGGTTGCTGGCACAGCGGACCGCCAATGCGGACGCGAGCCAGCAATTGGCGGCGATCGTGACGATCGCCGGGTCGGCGCTGGTCGTCGTGCTCGCCGTCATCTCGGTGCTGCTGGTGCGCCGCTCGACCCGCGCCCGCGACGACGCCGAGGCGCAGCTGCGCGAGAGCAACCTCAATCTGGAGGCCACCGTCGACGAGCGCACCGCCGATCTGCGCGAGGCCAACGAGGAGATCCAGCGCTTCGCCTACATCGTGAGCCACGACCTGCGCTCGCCGCTGGTCAACATCATGGGCTTCACCAGCGAGCTCGACGAGCTGCGCAACGACATCTTCCGGCGCATCGCGACGCTGGCGCGGGCCGTCTCGGCATCTCCTCCGCCGGCTGAAGGCGCCGAGCCGGAGCTCGAAGGCGCCGACAAGCAACTGTCGGACGATTTCTCCGAGGCGCTCGGCTTCATCAAATCGTCGATCGCCAAGATGGACCGCCTGATCACCGCGATCCTCAACCTGACCCGCGAAGGCCGCCGTGAATTCGTCCCCGTGCGCATCGACACAAGCGAGCTGATCGAGCAGATCGTCTCGACCCTTGCTCATCAGGCCGACGAGGCGCAGACCACCATCCGCGTCGAGCCCCTGCCCGCCATCGTCAGCGACCGCCTCGCGCTGGAGCAGATCTTCTCCAATCTCATCGACAACGCCATCAAGTACATGAAGCCCGGCGTTCCCGGCGACATCGCCATCCGGGCCCGAACCAAGCTGGGTTTCGCGATCTTCGAGGTCACGGATAACGGCCGGGGGATTGATCCCCGCGATCACCAACGTATCTTTGATCTGTTCCGCCGCGCCGGGACCCAGGACCGTCCGGGTCAGGGGATCGGATTGGCGCATGTGCGCGCGCTCGTGCGCCGGCTCGGTGGGACCATGTCGGTCGCGTCGGAGCTCGACCAGGGCAGCACGTTCACCATCACGCTCCCGATCAACTGGAACGTCTCAAACCGGAACTCAGACCGATGACCATGCCCGTGACGATCATCATGATCGAGGACGACGAAGGCCACGCCCGCCTGATCGAGCGCAACATCCGCCGCTCCGGCGTCAACAACGAGATCAAGCCGTTCACCAACGGTACAGATGCGGTGAAGTATCTGCTGGGTGCTGACGGCACCGGCCTCGATCACAAGGGGCACGCATTGCTGATCCTGCTCGACCTGAACCTGCCGGACATGACCGGCATCGACATCCTCAAGATGGTCAAGCAGAACAGCTTCCTGAAGAGCGCGCCCGTCGTCATCCTGACCACGACGGACGACAGCCAGGAGATCAAGCGCTGCTACGAGCTTGGCTGCAACGTCTACATCACCAAGCCGGTCAACTACGAGAGCTTCGCCAACGCCATTCGCCAGCTCGGCCTGTTCTTCTCCGTCATCCAGGTTCCACCCGCCGCATGAGCTCAGCCGCCCCCACGCTGCTCTACATCGACGACGACGCGGCGCTGGCGCGGCTGGTCGAGCGCGGGCTCAAGCGGCTCGGCTTCACCGTGGAGCATGCGCCGGACGGCAGCGCCGGGCTGCAGCGCATCGCACACGGCGGCATCGACGTGGTCGCGCTCGACCAGTACATGCCGGGGCTCGACGGGCTGGAGACGCTGGAGCGCATCATGGCGCTGCCCGATGCGCCGCCGGTGGTGTTCGTCACCGCCTCCCAGGATTCCAAGATCGCGGTGACGGCCCTGAAGGCCGGCGCAGCCGACTATCTCGTCAAGGACGTCCAGGGCGAGTTCATCCCGCTGCTGCAGGTCGCGGCCGAAGGCGCGCTACGCCAGGCCCGACTGCAGAAGGCGCGTGACGAGGCGGAAGCCGAAGTGCGGGCCTCGCGCGACCGCTACGCCGCTTTGGCGGCCGAGCGCGAAGTTCTGCTGCGCGAGGTCAACCATCGCGTCGGCAACTCGCTGCAGATCATCGCCTCGCTGCTGCATCTGCAGGCCAATTCGAGCACGCAGGACGACGTCAAGGCCGCCCTCACCAACGCCATGGGCCGCGTCGCCGCGGTGGCCCAGGTGCACCGCCGGCTCTACACGTCGCAGGATCTCAAGAGCGTGCTGCTGAACCAGTACCTGGACTCCCTGCTCGACGATCTGCGCCGGTCGGCCGAGGGCAACCGGATGTCGCGGCTCACCCTGAAGGCGGAGCCGGTCGAGATCGATCCGGACCGCGCGGTCGCGATCGGCATCGTGGTCAACGAGCTGGTGATGAACGCGGTCAAATACGCTTATCCCGACGGCCCCGGCCCGATTCACGTCGAGCTGAAGCTCGCCGGCGACGACATCGTGCTGTCGATCGCCGACAATGGCGTCGGCCTCAACGCCACCAGCGACCCGCGTTCGACCGGCATGGGCCAGCGCATCGTCAGCGCCATGGCGACCAAGCTGGATGCGACGGTGGAGCCCGATCCGAGCCATCACGGCACCAAGATCGTCGTGCGCTTCCGCTTGACCAAGGATGCGCCGAAGCCGGCCGCCGCCGCGATGGGCTGAGCCCACGGCAGGAATGCCGGCTGCGGCCAACGGACCATCGCGCCGGCTTCGACATCCTGCTAGACTGAAGGGATGAATTCGCGCGACTCCGCAGCGTCCGAGATCACGCCCGAGGTCCTGCTGCGTGCCTATGCCTGCGGCATCTTCCCGATGGCCGAAAGCGCCGACGACCCGACCTTGTTCTGGGTCGAGCCGGAGTTGCGCGGCGTCATCCCGCTCAACGGCTTCCGCGTCGCGTCACGGCTCGCCCGCACGGTCCGCTCGGATGCCTTCTCCGTGACCGTGAACCAGGCCTTCAAGGCCGTCATGGATGGCTGCGCCGAGCCGCAGCCAGGGCGCGAGGACACCTGGATCAACCGGCGCATCCGCGAACTCTACAGCGGCCTGTATGCGCTCGGCCATTGCCATAGCGTCGAATGCTGGCAGGACGGCGAGCTGGTGGGCGGCCTCTACGGCGTCAGCCTCGGCCGCGCGTTCTTCGGCGAGAGCATGTTCCACCGCGCCCGAGATGCGTCGAAGGTGGCGCTGGTGCACCTGGTGGCACGCCTGATCGCAGGCGGCTTCGAGCTGCTCGATACCCAATATGTCACCGAGCACCTCAAGACGTTCGGCGCGGTCGAGATCCCGCGCCGGCGCTACACCGTCCTGCTCGAAAAGGCCTTGCAGGGGCCAGCCGCCAACTTCCTTCGGCTCCCCGTCGACCGGCCGCTCTCGGGAACCGATGCGCTCGCGATCATCGCCGGGCGCGGCTGAGGCCGCTATCGGAACACGCCGCCGAACGGTCCACCCGCCTGGGGCGGCGGAGGTGGCGGCGGCACCTGCTGGGTCTGGTACTGCGGCGGCGGACGCGGCGCCGCCTGCTTCTGCTGCGGCGGCCGCTTCTGGGCAGGCTGCGGCGCAGCAGGCTTCTGATCCGGCGCGGCACTGACCACGGTGGTCTGCGGCTCTTTGCAGTCGACCAGCCAGATGTCGTAGATCGGGTGCTCGACGCCGTGCAGACCGGGGCTGGCCGCAAACATCCAGCCCGAGAAGATCCGCTTCACCTCGCCCTGCAGGGTGATCTCATCCACCTCTACGAAGGCGTCCGTGTTTGCAGCCTCGGTCGCCGGGCGCGTGTAGCAGGCGTCGGTCTTCACCCGGAGCGCGCCAAACTGCACGGTCTCACCGACTTCCTCATCGAAGTTGATGATGCGGCCGGTGATCTTGTCCAATCCGGAGAAGCTCGCCTTCTTGTTCACGATCTTCTGCGCGGGCGGCTCGGTCACGACCTCGTCCCCCGGCTGAATGGTCGCCGGCGTCTGCGGCACCGCGCCGTTCGGCGGGATCGCCGCGTTCTGGGGCGCGCCACGGGGCGGCGCCGGCCGCTGACCGGGCTGGCCGGGCGGCGCGGCCGCGACGGGCGGATTGTTCTGCGGCAGGACGGTCATTCCAGGCGGCGGCGCCAGCGGCTGCGACTGAACCGGGCCCGGAAGGGCGGCGCCCTGCCCCGGCGGCGGGCGAGTCGGCGCCGGCAGCACGCGGCCCTGCGGCAGTTCGGGGATCTCCTCCTCTTCCTCCGGCGGCGGGATCGGTTCCCCGCGCCGCGGAATGTTGCCCGGCGGGCGAGGCACGGGATCGGAGAAAATAGTACCGATCTGCGCGCGTGCGGGCACGGCCAGCGCGAGGGATGTGGCGGCCAGGAACGCCGCGATACCGGTCAGGACGATTGTTCGGTGCATCTCGCGCGGCTTTATCAGGCGAATCGGGGTTCGGGACAATCAAATCGCGTCATGACCCATCCGCCGCTCTCGATCAGCCCTCCCGTTAACATGCCGAATACGGCGGGGGAAGGGCGACTTACCAGCGCACCGCGAGGTGGTCATCTGGTTCATCCAATGAGATAGTTGCATGATCAGAAGATAGCGTGAAACCAACACGCAACAAGGCCGCAGGCGCTGCAAGCCGGGGCCAAGGGAAGGAAGCACATGCCTGATTCGATTCGTCTCGACGGCCGGGTGGCCGTCGTCACCGGCGCGGCCGGCGTGATCGGCACGGCGACCCTGCAACGGCTGGCGGCGCGCGGCGCCCGCATCGTCGCAGTCGACCGCCGCGAGCAGGATCTGAAGGCCGCCATCGGCGATCTGCCCGCGAGCGCCGAGGCGATGGCCATTGCCGCAGATGTCACTGACGAGGCCGAGGTGGCAGCGTATGTGCGCAGCGCCTGCGAGCGCTTCGGGACCATCGACGTGTTCTTCAACAATGCCGGCATCGAAGGCGAGATCAGGTCGATCACCGACTATCCGCTCGAGACATTCCGCCGCGTGCTCGACGTCAACGTGGTCGGCGTGTTCCTCGGTCTCAAGCATGTGCTGCCTGTGATGCTGAAGCAGAACCGCGGCTCGATCATCAACACCGCCTCGATCGCCGGCCTGATCGGCTCGCCGCAGATCGCGGTCTACAGCGCCAGCAAGCACGCGGTGATCGGACTGACCAAGAGCGCGGCGTGGGAATGCACCGGCACCAATGTCCGCGTGAACTGCATCTGCCCCGGCCTGATCGACAGCCGCATGCTCAGCGCGATCATCGAAGGCCGCAGCGGCGCTGCCGTTCCGATCGAGAAGGTCGTGGACCGCGTCCCGGCACGACGGCTCGGCCAGGGCGCGGAGGTCGCGGCGATCGTCGCCTTCCTCGCCTCCGACGATGCGAGCTACGTCTCCGGCGCTGCCTACACCGTCGATGGCGGCCGCACTGCCGCCTGACACCCCCCTCACCTCACCCGCTTGCTCAACTCGACAGGTCCGTTGCCCATGCCCGTTCAGCTCGATGCCGATGCCGCTGCCGTCTACAAGGCGTTCCAGGAGGCCGGCAGGCCCGCTTATGAGTCGCTGACCCCACAGGAGGCGCGAGACTACTATCTGGCTGCGCGCGTCGTGAGCAATCCTGAGCCGCCCGAGCTTGCGGACGTCCGGGAGCTCGCCATCCCTGCCCCGCACGGCGCGATCCCGGCACGGCTCTATCGGCCCAAGACGGTGCGCCAGACCAATGGCCTTGCACCAGGGCTGGTGTTCTTCCACGGCGGCGGCTGGGTGATCGGCAATCTGGACTCCCACGATGTGGCCTGCCGTGCGCTGGCCCATGAAGGCGAGCTGATCGTGATCTCGATCGACTACCGCCTCGCACCGGAGCACAAGTTCCCGGCTGCGGTCGACGACTGCCTCGCGGCGACACGATGGGTGGCTGATAACGCGGCCTCGCTCGGCATCGACGCCTCGAGGCTCAGCGTCGGCGGCGACTCCGCGGGCGGCAACCTCGCCGCGGTCGTCGCGCTGTCGGCACGTGACGGCAAAGGGCCCAAGCTGTCCGGCCAGGTGCTGATCTATCCGGCCACCGACTTTGCGATGAGCCATCCCTCGCACAGCGAGCCCGAGACCAGCGTGCTGCTGACGCATTCGGTGATCCGCTGGTTTCGTGATCACTATCTCAATAGCGCGGCCGACATTCACGACTGGCGCGCCTCGCCGGCCAAGGCGGAGACGCTGGCCGGCCTGCCGCCCGCCTATGTGCTGACGGCGGGCGCCGATCCACTTCGCGACGAAGGCGACGACTATGCGCGCCGCCTGCGCGAAGCCGGCGTACCCGTGACGCACCGGACGCATCCGGGTCAATTCCACGGCTTCTTCACCATGGGCAAGCTGCTCGAGCAGGCCAATGTCGCAGCGCGCGACATCGGCGCCTGGCTCAAGCAGCTCGATCGTCCGAGCGGCGTCTGAGATCGCGCTGCCCCACGCACTGCAGCCGACGTCGCGTTGGCCGGCCTTGCCGGCCAGCGCGGCCAACTTATCTCGTTGATCGCAGTTGGAGACCGCGCATGAAGACCGTGAACCTCGCCGACAAGCTGAGCCAGTTCGCGAGCCATTGGGACCCGCACGTGGTCGCGGACTACAACGACAATGACGTGATGGTCGTGAAGTTCATCGGCGAATTCCCGTTCCACAAGCATGACACGACGGATGACTTCTTTCTCGTTCTCGAAGGCGAGATGGAGATGGACATCCAGGGAGAGCCCTCGCGGACGGTGAAGGCTGGCGAGTTGTTCGTCGTCCCCAAGGGCGTCGTTCACCGTCCGCGCGCGGCAAAGGAAGTCAAGGTGCTCCTGATCGAACCCAAGGGCGAACCGAATTCCGGCGACGCCGACCGCGAACCCGCGCCAAAGCCGCGGATCTGACGCGCCGGGAAAAGTCAGAGCTTCGGGCTTGAAGTATCCAATCCACAGGAACAGGCGAGCATGACAGACATGGAGACAATTCTGGAGATTGCGCTGGCTTGCTTCAGGCCCGAAGAGTGGGACGAGATCAAGCGGATCTGCACGGATCTGCACGACACCTAAGAGGAATGGCAGGCCAGCGCTCAGGAGGTCATCGATACAATCGAGAGCCACCCGAACGAGCGGGTCGTGAAAGTCATCCTGACCGCGGCCGAGCTTCGGAAGTGGCAGCGTGCGACCGGACGAAAAGTCGATGGCAAGGTTCGCTCCCAGCTCACCGCCAAGCGGGCCGGCAAGGCCGACATCGAGCCTTCAGAACCAGACCTCGCGCCCAGGTCCGACGCAGGTGACCACGGCTGACGTTGGTCGCCCAACGCGTTGTTGTGCATTGCGACGGGCTTGCGCCACGACCGTCCATGCACGAAACGAGGCGGAGCACCGCCGAAATGTCCGCTGTTTTTGCAACGCAACCGAGATAGTGTCCCGGCGTCGCGACAACGGCCCATGGTCGGCTGGCGCGCCCCACTCGGAATAGGATTGCCTCCAATGTTCGAACGTCTGACCCGCCAGCCCGATGATCCCCTGCTCGCTTTGATCGGCATCTTCAAGGCCGATCCGCGCGCCGACAAGGTCGATCTCGGCGTCGGCGTCTATCGCGACGAGGCCGGCAACTCGCCGATCTTCGGCGCGGTGAAGGCTGCCGAGCGATTGATCTGGGAGAGCCAGAGCAGCAAGGCCTATGTGGCGCCGGAAGGCGACCAGGCCTTCCTGGACCTGCTGTGGACGATGGTCGGCGGCAAGGCCTCACCGGTGCACGCCGCCGGCGTGCAGACCCCCGGCGGCTCGGGCGCGCTGCGGCTCGCCGCCGACCTGATCCGGCAGGCCGGCACCGGCAAGATCTGGCTCGGCCTGCCGAGCTGGCCCAATCACGCCGGGATCTTCGAAGCCGCAGGCCTCGCGATCGAGACCTACCCCTATTTCGATGTCGCCTCGCAGACCCTTCAGCTCGATCGCATGCTGGAGGCGCTGCGGCGCGCGGCGCCCGGCGATGCCGTCCTCATCCACGCCTCCTGCCACAACCCCACCGGCGCCCCGCTGGCCGCGCAGGACTGGGCCCGCATCACCGACGTGATCGCGACCCGTGGTCTCGTGCCGCTGATCGACTCGGCCTATCAGGGCTTCGGTGCCGGTCTCGACGGCGACGCCGCCGGGCTGCGCGGAATGATCGCGGCCGTCCCCGAGGCGCTGCTCGCGGTGTCCTGCTCGAAGTCCTTCGGCCTCTACCGCGAGCGGACCGGCGCGCTGTACGCCGTCGCCGCCGCGCAGGCCACGGCCGAGACGGCACGGTCCAATCTCGTCGCGCTCGCCCGGACCAGCTATTCCATGCCGCCCGACCATGGTTCGGCGATCGTGAAGACGATCCTCGGCACGCCGGAGCTGTACGCCGACTGGAGCAGCGAGCTCGAGACGATGCGCCAGCGACTGGCGGAGCTGCGCCACGCCTTCGCCGAGGCGCTCGGCGGCCGCTGGTCCAACACCGTCGCCATCGGCGTCCAGGAGGGCATGTTCTCGCTGCTGCCGGTGACGCCGGCGGAGGTGATGACCTTGCGCGAGAAGCACGGCGTGTACATGCCGACCTCCGGCCGCATCAACATCGCAGGCCTCAAGCTCGCCGACGTCGCGCGGGTCGCCGGCCTGTTCAAGTCGCTCTGAGGCGGCGAGCGTCGAGATGACCGGCGTGACCGAGGCGGTGGTGCAGGAGCGTCACAAGCTTTACGAAGACGCGATGGCGCTGACCTTGGGCACGCTGTTCGTGTCGCTCGGCATGCTCATCTATAGCAAGACATTGCTGCTGGTCGGCAGCACCGCCGGGCTGTCGCTGCTGCTGAGCTACGTCAGCGGCTACGGTTTCGGGGTCAGCTTCTTCCTGATCAACCTGCCGTTCTATGCGCTGGCGATCCGGCGCATGGGCTGGCCATTCACGATCCGCACCTTCGTGGCCGTCGCCCTGGTTGCGGTATTCTCGCGGCTGACGACGATTTGGGTCGACATCAGCCATATCGACCCGCTCTACGCGACCGTGATCGGCGCCGGCCTGACCGGGACCGGCCTCTTGATGCTGTTCCGCCATCGCACCGGGCTCGGCGGCATCAACATCCTCGCGCTCTATCTGCAGGAGCACTGGAAGATCCGTGCCGGCTACTTCCAGCTCGCGGTGGATGCGCTCATCATGATCGTCGCGTTCTTCGTGATTCCGGTCGACCGGCTGGCCCTGTCGGTCCTGGGCATCGTGATCGTCAATGTCATCATCGCCATCAACCACAAGCCCGGGCGCTACATGGCGCTGAGCTGAGGCGCCCCATACGGCCACCCGCGCCGGATGCCGCACTGCCGCGCCGCACCTTGCCAGACGGCTCATTCCATGGGATGAAAGCTCTGGTATGCCAGCAATCGAGGCAATGGGTTACCGCCTCCGTCCGCCCCTCCGGGGCGTCTGACGGGCCTCCTCGGTGCGGCTGGATCACCAATAAGAAAAGCAAACGCACAATCTCAAGCCAATCTCTGGGGAGACCAAGGCATGGCACGCAATATCCTGATTCTCGGAGCCTCCTATGGCTCCCTCCTCGGCACCAAGCTGCTGATGGCCGGCCACAACGTGACGCTGGTCTGCCGCAAGAAGACCGCCGAACTGATCAACCGCGAAGGCACGGAAGTCCGCATCAAGCTGCGCGACGAGCCGGCTCACCGTTCCATCTTCTCGCGCGATCTGCCCGGCAAGCTCGACGCCGCCACGCCCGACAGTGTCGACCTGTCGCGCTATGACCTCGTCGGCCTGGCGATGCAGGAGCCGCAATACACCAACCACACCATCCGCGTGCTGATGGTCAAGATCGCCGAGGCCAAGCTGCCGTGCCTCTCGATCATGAACATGCCGCCGCTCCCCTACCTCAAGCGCATCCCGGCGCTGGCCGACAGCGATCTCGAAGAGGCTTACACCAACGCCCAGGTCTGGGAGCGCTTCACCCCTGGTCTGGTAACACTGTGCTCGCCGGATCCGCAGGCGTTCCGTCCGCCGGAGGAAGGCGCCAACGTGCTGCATGTCGGCCTGCCGACGAACTTCAAGGCTGCCGCCTTCGAGGACGAGAAGCACAACGCACTGCTGCGCGAGCTGGAGCGCGACATCGATGCCGTCAGGCTCGATGGCCAGGACGTGCCGGTGAAGCTCAAGGTGTTCGACTCGCTGTTCGTGCCGCTGGCGAAATGGTCGATGCTGCTGACCGGCAACTACCGCTGCATCACGCGCGGCGAGCCGCAGGCGATCCGCGATGCCGTGCATGGCAATCTCGCTCTGTCGAAGTCGATCTACGAGCATGTCGACGCGATCGCGCGCAAGCTCGGCGCCGATCCGAGCGACCAGGTGCCGTTCGAGAAATACGCCAAGGCCGCCGAGAGCCTGCTCAAGCCGTCCTCCGCGGCGCGCGCGGTCGCCGCCGGTGCCCCCTTCATCGAGCGCGTCGACCTGCTGGTGAAGCTGATCGCGCAGCAGATCGGCATGCCCAGCGCCGAGATCGACCAGACGGTGCAGACCGTCGATTTCAAGCTCAACGAGAAGATCGTGCTGGGCGGCTCGACCGCGCAGTGACGCACGCGCTGCGGTCGGCGCCCGCAAAGCTGGGGGCGCGACATCGTCCGTAACGAGATGTGACTTTGCAGGAACGCGCGACCATCGCATGGTTCGCGCGTTCTTTGATTCACATCGTTCGGAATGAAGATGCCGCCCTCCGGGCCTCTCGCTCTCCCCCTGCAGGCTCTGAGCTGGCTCGGCAACCAGGGCACGCGCGCGATCGTCGCGGTGCTGCTGGCGGCGATCGCGGTGCCGCCGCTCGGCGAGCTGGCGCGGCCCTACGTCACCGAAGCGATTTTTCTACTGCTCTGCATCTCGTTCATGCGCGTCGACGTCGCGATGCTGCGCGCCCATCTGCGCCGCCCGCTGCTGGTGGTGGCGGCGACCGCCTGGACCACCATCGCCGTGCCCGGCCTCGTCGGCAGCATCGCGCGCCTCACCGGCGCCGATGCCGCCGCACCCGACCTCACCCTCGCGCTGATGCTGCAGGCGACGGCTTCGCCGATGATGGCCTCGCCGGCGCTCGCGGCCTTGATGGGACTCGACGCCACGCTGGTGCTGATCACGCTGGTGACCTCGACCGCGCTGGTACCGCTGACGGCGCCGGTGTTCGCCTATGTGTTCATGGGCGAGACCTTGTCGCTATCCCCGGCGACGCTCGGGCTGAAGCTCGCCGGCATTCTCGCCGGCGCGCTGGCTGCGGCCACCGCGATCCGCCTCGTCTTCGGCATTGAGACGATCCGCCGCCACCGCGCGCCGATCGACGGCTTCAACATCTGCATTCTGTTCGTGTTCGCTTCCGCCATCATGGCGCACTTTCTGGCAGATCTGCTGGCAGCCCCGTTCCGCATGCTGGGACTCGCGGTGCTCGCCTTCGCGGTGTTCTTCCTGCTGCTGGGGACCACGATGCTGCTCTTCCGCAACGCCGGCCGCGAGCGCGCGATGGCGCTGGGCATGATGGTGTCGCTGCGCAACATGGGGCTGATGCTGGCCGCGACCGAAGGCGCAATCCCGGGCACCACCTGGCTGTATTTCGCGATGAGCCAGTTTCCGATCCACCTGGCGCCGCAGCTGTTGCGCCCATTCGCCGAACGCCTGCGCGCTGCGCCACGTCCATCCGGTGAAAACGATCAGGCCTTGATCAGCCCTGCACGGGAATGAGGCAGCGCAGCATCACGGCGCCGCGGCCACTCGGTCATTAGGAAGGCTGCTATCAAGTCCGACATGCTTGTTGCTGGCGCGCACGGTCAACGCTACGCTCCGCGCGTTGGTGCAGGAGGAATATGTGACAACATCAGACGATCAGAAGATTTCGGAGGACCGCCGCGAGGCGCTGCGCTACGCGCTCGCGATCGGCTCCGGCGCCGCGCTGGCGTCGGCCATGACGACGACACCCGCATCGGCGCAGGCGGCCGGCGACAACACGCTCGACCGCGTGCGCGCCAACAAGGTGCTGCGCATCGCCGTGCTGCCGGGCGAGCTGCCCTATTTCAACAAGGACCTCGTGTCGGGCACCTGGTCCGGCTTCTCGATCGAGATGGCCAACGACATCGCCAAGCTGCTCGACGTGAAGCTGGAATATGTCGAGTCGACCTATGGCAATTCGGTGCTCGATCTGCAGGCCGGCAAGATCGATCTCGGCTTCGCGCTCAACCCGACGCCGCAGCGTGCGCTCGTGATCGACTTCTGCGGCACGGTGTTCCCGCATCCGTTCGGCGCCATGCTGAAGAAGGGCATGGAGGCGAAGACCTGGGCCGACATCAACAAGCCCGAGGTCAAGATCGCGGTCGACGTCGGCTCCGCCAACGAGGCCGTGGCCCGGCGCTTTGCGCCGAATGCGACCATCAAGTCGCTGAAGTCGCGCGACGAGGTGATGCTGGAGATGGCGTCGGGCCGCGTCGACGTCGTCGTCAACGCGCTGATCCTGGGGCTCACCGCGATCGCCAAGAACCCGAATCTCGGCACCTACAAGATCCTGCAATCGCCGTCGGTCGCCATCCCCTCGAGCATGGGCGTCCGCCGCGAGGCCGACAAGCGCTGGCGCGACTTCCTGGCGGTGTGGATCGACTACAACAGAGGCATCGGCCAGATGCGTGAATGGTTCGTCAAGGGCCTCGGCCTTGCTGGGGTCAAGGCCGAGGACGTCCCGGTCGAAGTGAATATCTGACGCCATCGCCACACGCACCGCCGTCATGGCGAGGAGCGCAGCGACGAAGCAATCCAGGGCTACGCGTGCCGCCCTGGATTGCTTCGCTGCGCTCGCAATGACGGTGAGGATGTTGCTACGCCGAGCCTCTCACGCCTTGTCGTAGCTCATGCCGCGCTCGAAGCGCCGGCCCACGAGCGTCGCCGGAAACAGGATCGCGAAGTAGATGATCGCGATGATGGTGTAGACTTCGAGCGGCCGGTAGGTGTCGGCGTTGATCAGCGTCGCGTTGTAGACGAGATCCGGCACCGCGATCACCGACACCAGCGAGGTGTTCTTCAGCTGCGTGACCGACTGGTTGACATAAGGCGCGAGCATCGGCTTCAGCGCCTGCGGCAGGATCACGAGCCGCATCATCCGCCACGGCCGCAGGCCGAGTGCGCGGGCGGCGTCCCATTGGCCGCGCGGCACGCTCTCGATGCTGCCGCGGATGATCTCGGCGTAGAACGCCCCGCCATACAGCGACAGCACCGTGACGGCCGCGACATGCGCGGGAATGTTGACGCCGATCACCACCGGAAACGCGTAGTAGAACCAGATGATCTGCACCAGCAGCGGCGTGCAGCGGAACAGCTCGATATAGGCGATCAGCAGCCAGTCGATGACCACGGGCCGTCCGAGGCGCACGATGCCGACGACGAGCCCGATGATCGTGCCGAGCAGGATGGTGCCGAGCGTGTAGGCCATGGTCCAGCCGAGCCCCACCCAGAACAGATGGCTGTACTTGGCGAGGATGGCGAAATCCCAGGTGTAGTTCATCGCAGCTCCGAGGTGGCGCGCTCGCGGCCCATCACAGATACCGGCCCGGAGCAAACGCCGAGGCGTCGAACGATGGCGCCTCGCCGGCGATCATCGCGGCGATCGCCGCGCCCGTGGCCGGCCCCGTGGTGAAGCCGATGTGCTGATTGCCGAATGCAAGCCACAGGCCGGAATGTCGCGGTGCCGCCCCGATGATCGGCAGCGAATCCGGCAGGCTCGGTCGCGACCCGCGCCAGGGCTGCGCCACCGCGTCACCGAACTCGACCACGCCGCGCGCCAGCGGCACCACCTGCTCGAGCTGGGAAAAGTTCGACGGCGCATCGCGATCGGTCAGCTCGACGCCGGAGGTCACGCGCACGCCGTTCTCCATCGGCGTCATCAGGAAGCTGCCTTCGGCATCATGGATCGGCCGCAGCAGCTGTCGCGAGGGGTTCGGCGCAAACTCCTGGTGATAGCCGCGCTCGAACGCCATCGGCACGCGATAGCCGAGCGGCCGCAGGATGTCCGGCGACCACGGCCCGAGCGCGACCACAACGTGACGGGCGCGGATCTCGCCGTCGCCGAGCACCACGCGCCAGCCGTCGCCGTCCGACGACAAGGCCCGGATCTCGGACTGCCTGAGCACGCCGCCCGCGCCCTCGAACATCCGCGCATAAGCCTTGGTCACGTTGCCGGGCGAGTCGACCGACGCCGTCTGGCTGTGCAGCAGGCCCACTTTGTAGACCGGCAGCATGTTCGGCTCGAGCGCCGAGATCGCCTGGCGGTCCAGCAACTCGCTCTTGATGCCGTACTCGGCCAGAAAATCCTGCTCGGCCTTGGCCGCGCCGAGCGCCTCGCTGCGCCAAGCCTTGAGCCAGCCGGTCTCGCGGATGCGCTGCGGCTCGCCCGATCGGACGATCCAGTCGCGATGGAGCTTCAGCGACGCGCCGATCAGGCCGTGCAGCGCGGTCGCGCGCGGCCTGACGCGGGACTCCACCGCATTGGCCAGGAAGCGCAGCACCCATTCGACGTTGCGCAGCGTCCATGCCGGATCCCAGCGCAGCGCCGCGCTGTTGTTGCCGAGATAGGACGGCAGCGCCCGAAACAGCGAGGGCTTGTTGAACGGCAGGATCGAGCCGGAGGAGAGAATGCCGGCGTTGCCGTAGGAGGTCTCCTCGCCCGGCGCCTTGCGGTCGACCAGCACCACCGACAGCCCGCGCTCGCGAATGGCGTAGGCCGCGGAGACGCCGACGATCCCGGCTCCCAGCACGATGACGTCTGCGGCCTGCGGAGGACTCTGCATTGATCTGAAATCCATCTACATCAGGGTCAGGCCGCCATCGACCGGCAGCACGGCGCCGGTGATGTGGCCGGCGTCTTTCGACAGCAGGAAGCCGACCGCGGCCGCGATGTCGTCCGGCTCGGCGAGCCGCGCCTGCGGATTGGCCGCGGCGGCCTTCTGCCAGGCCGCCGGATCGAGCGAGCCGAGCCGGCCTTCGTCCTTGCGGGTATAACCGGGCACGACGACGTTGGCGGAGCCGCCGGTTGCCGCGAGCTCGATGGCGAGACACTTCACCAGCGCCTCCAGCGCCGCCTTGGCGGCGGCCGACGCCGGAAAGGTGCCGCCCGGCACGAAGCGATGCGCAACGAAGCTGGAGATCGCGACGACCCGCGCCGCCCCGCTCTGCAGCAAGTCCGGCAGCGCCGCGCTCGCCAGCTCATGGAAGGCGGCCGGCATCACCGCCAGGGAACGATCGAGCCCGTCCCGCGGCAGGTCGCGAAAGCTGCGGCGATCCGCAAAGCCCGCGGCATGCACCAGCGCGTCGATGCGGCCGAACGTGGTCCGCGCCGCCATCGCCAGCTCGGTCGCGACACCGGGCTTCGCCAGGTCGCCGCAATGGAAGCCGACCTCGGCACCGGCCTGCCGGCACGCCGCGGCGACATCGCGCAGACGCGCGAGCCCGGCGTCGTCGGCGCCTTGCCCGTGCAGCATCAGTCCCTGCCCAGGCGCGGCCACGCGGCGCGCCACGGCAGCGCCGATGCCGGCTCCGCTGCCGGTGATGATGGTGACACGCATCGCGTCCTGATCCGCCCCTCGGTTTCGCGGGGCGAACTATAGGTCTCACGCCTGCCGATGCCAACACGCGGACGGACATGCGCCGATGTCCGCCGCGCGGGACTGCATCACACCATCGGCTGTCAGAGAACCCAGCCCAGGCTCAGCACTTGGCGCCGACGCTGCAGGTCTTGGTCGATTGCGAGATCGTGCCGCCGGCCAGGCGACATGCGGCGGCGTTGGCGTTCACGCAGGCCACCTTCGCGGAGGTGCAGCCCGCATGGTCGTTCTTCACACATAGCGTCTCGCTGTAGGTGCTCAGAACGTTGCTGCCCTTCTTGCAGACACACATTCCGGTGACCTCGGCTTTCGCGGCAAAGGCGCGGTCGTGACTGCCGACCGAAACAGCAACAAACAAAATCAGCGACAGAAATACACGCATCATATCCTCCATCGGGAGCGGCAATATACACACTATGCGCGCTTCTCGCCCGTGATACAACTTGAAATTGCCTCAATTGAAATCAATCGGCGGCGTCGAGAACCGCCACCGCGCGTCTGTAGAACTCGGCCGCGCGGTCATGCGTCTGGCCGATGCAGACGACACCCAGCTTGCCGAACTCCGACAAGGCCCCGATCAGGTGGAAGGCGACGCCCTCGCCCGCGGCGGCGTGGAAGTGGAGGCCGTTGACCACGGCGATGTCGACGAGGTCGTCGGGCGTCAAGCCGCGATAGGCGCGGCTTTCGAGATTGTCCGACGCGTAGTAGCAGCGCGGCTGGCCTGCGGGCGTGAGGAATTCGCCGCTCCCAGCATCATAGCGCCCATCGGTGAGGAACTGCAGCATCAGGAACGGATGCGTGGTGCCGCCCTTGCGCAGATTGATCTCGATCGCGACGTGGCGCCAGTCCGGCCCGTCGCGAACGGAGATGAAGTCGACGCCGAGCCGGCCGATCACGCCCTTGCGCGCGAGCGCTTCCGCAACCGCCATGCCGCGGGCCTGGATGTCGCGGCGATAGGCGCCATCAGCGGGAAACCGGCAGCCGAGAAAGATCTGCCCGCTCGGTCCGCCCAACACCTGATCGTGGGTCGAGACCGCATCGACCCGGCCGAGCGGGTCGATGCGCAACTGCGCAGACGGCGACTGCTTGACCTGACCCGGAATGAACTCCTCGACGATGCCGCCCATCCCGCGCAGCTTGGCTTCGAAGATCTCCCAGCTCATGCCGCGGGCTTCGAACGCCATGTCCGGCAGGCGATCGCGCAGCCATCGCGGCAGGCCATGGTCGTCGGGGGCCGCGCTGAGATCGATGATGGCATTGCCCTCGCCGGAAAATCCTTCGTTGAGCTTGACCACGGCCTTGCGCAGCTCCGGCCTGCGGCGCTTCAGCTCCGTCAGCGCATCGGTGAGCGCTCCGGCATCGCAGAGATCCTCGAAGCCGTCGGGCAGATCGATGCCGACCTCCTTGAAGATGCGGCGCGAGCCGCTCTTGGATCCCCATGATGACAGCGCCGGATCGCAGCCATAGATCGGCAAACCCAGTTCGAGCGCCAGCCTGCGCTCCAGCTCGGTCACGGTGAAGCAGCTCAGATGCCCAGGGCCGTCCTGCGCCAGCGCCGCGCGAAGGCGGCCAAGAAGACGCGGACGCGCGAGGATCTTCTGTGTCAGCGGCGCGGCGGACGCATCATCGCAGGACAGCAGCGTCAATCTCGCGCGGGCGTGCCCGCCCGGCACGCCGGGCAGCAGGTGCAGATAGTAGTCGATGATGGTCTCGGAGATCGCCGTACTCGTGAGATAGATCACGCGGGTGCGCGGCATGCGCAGCAGGAGAAGCAGGCACAGCATGCGCTCCTCGTAATGATGCACGCCGGAGACCTTGGCGAGCACCTCGGGGTCGAGGCTCAGGCTCGGCACGATCACCACCGTGCGCGGCAGGCCGGGATCGTCGAACAGCGCCGTGTAGGAGGCGGCGAACTGCGCCTGCAGCGCGGCGAACCGGGCGCGCTCGGCAGCGCCGATGCCGTCCTGCGGAGGGAGCGCGACGCCCGTCATTTGCGCGACCTCTGGGGATCGTTGAGCCGCCGCCCGTCGCGGCCGATGCGGTGCATGAGATAGCCGAGGCAGTCGAGCCTGACGGCATCGGGATCGCGCGTCAGCATCGCCGGGATGGCGTCCTGCGCCAGACGGATGTCGCCGCCGCCATAGTCGAAGTAATCATCGCCGTTTTCGGCGGCGACGACCTCGAGCCGGCAGGTCCCGGCATGCGTTCCGAACGACACACCGGCCTCGAGTTCGGCGAAATTCAGTTGATCGAGATCCAGGCGGAAGCGGAAATCCGCATCACTGCCGTCGAATGAGAACGACGCAGCCGCCGGAACCTTGATGATCGCGAAGGTCCGCATCAGATCGATGTCGGCATCGCCGACAGGATGGCTGGGAAAGTGCTGCAAGGTCAGGGCCGCCTCGATCAGCTCGACGGCATGCGCGACCCCCGCCTCGACGCCCGGCTGGCCGCATTCGACGGTGATGGCCGGACACAGCCGCGACAAGGCCGCCGATTGCACGCCGACAGGCTCCTCGAAATACACGACGGTGCGGCCGAACAGCCGCGCCAGCTGCAACGAGTCGTCGTCGCAGCGATTGACGCAGGCATAATGCGGATTGTTGCCGGTGTTGTTGTGGATGTCGATGCTGGCGAACAGCTGCGCACCCGCGGCGCTCGCCACGACCTCGCGCATGATTGCGGCTTCCGGCGACGAGGCATCCGCGGTGCCGGGCCAGGCGCGGTTGTAGTCGTGCTGGCCGGGCAGCGTGCGCACGCCCGCCCTTGCGGCAGCGACGTTGCCGACGAGCAGCTTGATGGCACGGGCCTGCGGCCTGCCCCTCGCGCGCTTCAGGACGGTCTGGATGGCACGCCAGCCGGTGTCCTCATTGCCGTGCAGCAGCACGCTGACAAACAGCGTGCTGCTCTGCCGGCCCGGCAGATCGAACAGCGACGGCCCGGGCAGATGCCGCCACAGCTCCGGCGCCGGCACGTCGAGCAGCACGTCGGGAAAGTGATCGAACCTTGCGAGCGAGAGCGGACGACCCTCGCCCGGGCACGCCGCGCGTTCAGCGCCATCAGCCGTCAATTTGTCCTGCCTCGAGAGCCGCGCAATTCAACCAGCCTAGTCTCGCCCTGCCCCCTGCCCACTGATTCAGATCAACCAGCGGCCACGGTGCGTGCGGCCCGCCGCAGCGCCTGCGGCGGCTGGCCGAAGGCGCGGATGAAGGCGCGGCGCATCCGCTCGGGATCACGAAAGCCGGTCGCTGCGGCGACCAGCTCGATCGGCTGGTGCGAGGCCTGCACGCGATCGCGCGCGACCTCCAGCCGCAGGCGCTCGATCGCCTTGGACGGCGTGGTGCCGGTCTCGGCGACGAATGCGCGGGTGAAATGGCGCGTGCTCATGCCGACGCGCTCGGCGAGGTCATCCACGGTCAGCGGCGCATCCAGATGCTCGCGCGCCCAGGTGAGCAGCTCGGCAAAGCGGCCACTCGGCGCCTTCAGCTCCAGCAGCGAGGAGAACTGCGACTGCCCGCCGCTGCGGCGATGATACAATACGAGCTGACGCGCGGTCTTCTGCGCGATCTCCTCGCCATGATCCTCGGCGATCATCGCGAGCGCGAGATCGATGCCTGCAGTGATGCCGGCCGAGCTCCAGATCTGGCCGTCGCGGACATAGATGCTGTCCGGCTCCAGCTTGACGTTCGGATAGGCGCGCAGGAACTGCCGCGTGCGCTGCCAGTGCGTGGTCGCCCGCCGCCCGTCCAGCAGGCCCGCTTCGGCCAGCACGAAGGCGCCGGAGCAGACGCTGGCCACGCGGGTGCCGCGGCCCGCAAGCTTCTGGACGAAGTTGAGGGTGCATGCATTGCGGCTCGCCGCCTCCACCCCGTCGCCGCCGGCAATCAGCAAGGTCGAAAACGCCGAGACGGGACCGAATTTCCGCGCCACCATCTCGACCCCCGATGACGATCGCACCGGGCCCGGCTGCGCCGCAATCACCCGGATCGACGGTGCAGCCCGCGCATAACGCGCGGCGATTTCGAACACCGAGATCGGTCCGGCGGCGTCGAGCAGTTGGAAGTCGGGGAAGATCAGCAAGCCGATCATGCAGAGGCTCCGCGAGCGCCTGTCCGAAATCGAGGGAACTTCGACATATGAGACGGCCAGCGGATCATGCAGGATGGCGGGCGTCAACCCCTGTTCCGAACGAGCGCACCATGGCCGAACCACTTTCGATTGCCCTTGTCCTGTTCCCGCATGTCACCCAGCTCGATCTCACCGGCCCCGTGCAGGTATTCTCGAGCGTGCCCGGCGCCACACTTCATTTGGCGTGGAAGAGCCTCGAGCCCGTCCCGACCGACTCGGTGCTGACCTTGCTGCCGACCACGACCTTCGCCGACTGTCCTCAAGCCGACGTGATCTGCATTCCCGGCGGCTTTGGCGTCGACGCCATCCTCAACGACGCCGAGGTCATCGACTTCATCCGACGTCAGGCGGCGGGTGCGAAATACATCACCTCGGTGTGCACCGGCTCGCTCGCGCTCGGCGCTGCGGGCCTGCTCGACGGCTATCGTGCTGCGACCCATTGGAGCGCGCGCGAATGCCTGCCGCTGTTCGGCGCAACCGTCAGCACCGAGCGCGTCTGCATCGATCGCAATCGCATCACCGGCGGCGGCGTGACCGCCGGAATCGATTTCGCGCTGACCCTGGTGGCGCAGCTGGTCGATCGAAGGACCGCAGAAGCGATTCAACTCCGGCTCGAATACAACCCGGCGCCGCCCTTTACGGCCGGTTCGCCGGACACCGCCCCGCCCGAGGTGCTGTCAGGCATGCTGGAGCGGATCGCACCGTTCCGGAAGCAACGCATCGCCGCGGCGGAGCGCGCGGCAGCCGGTCTCAGCCCGCCGCGACGGTGACGGCGGCGAGCCCACGGGCTCTGGGCTGCCGGACAGCAAAAAGGCCGCCCGAAGCATCGGACGGCCCGTTGAGCAGATGATCCCCAGCAAAATCGAATCAGCTGCCGGGGGTCCAGGGCTGATAATCGCCGGTCGCCTTCGGGCGGCGGCCGCTGGCCAGGGTCGATCCCGCCGGGCGGTAGGCGAGCGGCGTCCCCGTCAGATTCGGCAGGTGCGGCTTCTCCCATTCACGCGACTTGTAGCCGTCCTGCGTCGGCGGCACGTCGACCATGTGATGCATCCAGGCGTGCCATTCCGGCGGAATGCGGCTGGCTTCGGCGAGGCCGTTATAGATCACCCAGCGCCGCTCGAAATGCAGCACCGGGTCGATCTTGCCGCCGGCGGTCCGATAATAGCGGTTGCCCTGCGCGTCCTGTCCCACCAGCTCGCCGAAACGCCAGGTCCACAGCTGGGTGCCGAAGGTCTGGCCGTTCCACCACGTGAAGAGCTTGAGAAAGAACTGTTTCATGCGCCTGGGGCCGGTTCTGTGAAGGTCCCGGCTCTGATGCCACCGCGCTTGCGACTTGTCCAGTGTCGCCCCGCCGGCGCCCGCGACGACGCAACGGTTCGCACCCGGGAACGACATCCGCTGCCTGCGGTTAGGTCACTTTCCCCTGATGGAGCGACATCGATGACCAAACTGAAGACATTGAGCGCCGCCGCGGCCGTGGCGCTGATTCTGCCGCTGGCTGCAGCGACGACGAGCTTCGCCCAAGGTCCCGGCGGCGGCGGTGCGGCAATCGGCGGCGGTGGCGGTGCAGCCATCGGCGGTGGTGGCGGCGGCGCGATGGGCGGCGGCGCTGCGATCGGCGGCGGCGGGCGCGGCGGCTTCGCGGGTGGCCCTGGTGGCGGCGGCAGCTTCGCCGGACGTGCAGCCGTTGGCGGCGCAGGATTGATGGGCCGTGGTCCGGCGGCCGGAGCCAATGTCGCCGTGAACAATGGCGGCGGCCGCGGCAATTGGAGTGGCGGCAATTGGAGTGGCGGCGGCTGGCATGGCGGTCATCACGGCGGCTGGCGCCACCGCGGCGGCGGCTTCTGGCCGGGCGTGGGCGTTGGCGTCGGGATCGGCCTCGGCAGCTCCTATGCCTACTACAATGATCCGTACTACTACGGGAACGGCTACTACAACGACTACTCCTACTATGACGACTCGGCCCCGGTCGCCGTGGTCGGCCCGGAGCGCGACGATGCGTACTGCGTCCGGCGCTTCAAGTCCTACGATCCCGCTTCCGGGACCTATCTCGGCTATGATGGCCAGCGTCATCCCTGCCCGTAAACGCAGCGCAATTGCATCACACGACACGGGGGCGGCGAGGTAATTACCTCGCCGCCTTTGCTTCGAGAACGCCTCAATGTTTGTTGTTCTGTGTCCAATACGCCACGTCGCAGACTGAAATTCGACGAAATTTCAACAATGTGCCCCGCGGCGTGCAGATGTATTGCTCGTTCCGGTCCAATATCGATTGAGCTCGTGATTCTGCTTCGATGAGCTGAACGCAGGCCCGGTTGACGACTGCTGATGGAACCTCGATCGCGCAGACCCGAGCGCAGTGCAGATCACTGCGCGCCAGCGGTTATGTCGCTCTCGAACGCGCCAAAAACTTTCGAACAAGGAGGCGCGCCTTGCCGACATATCATCACCGCTTTCGACGCAGCGGCACCGGAACTCGGGTGCATCAGGCTGGCCGGGACCATTCCCGAGCTGCATGCGATCCATGTCGATGACTGAGACACGCGGATGATTCATCAGCGCCTCGCTTTGGGGCTCGGGCTTGGAACTCTGCTGGCGATCGGCGCTGCGTCGACGGCGCTCGACATCAAGTCGCGCCAGGACGCGGCCTGGGTGACCTCGTCGCTGAACATCCTGCAGCGGACCTCCGATCTGCGGCTGTTGCTCAGCGAAGCCGAAGCCACCTCGCGGGGGTTCGCGCTGACGGGGACCGAGCCGTTTCGCGCCGAGTTCAACGCGGTCAACGCCAAGATCCCTGCCGCCGTCGCCGATCTGCAGCGCGCGGTTGCCGACAGCCCGATGCCGGCGCAGCTTCTGAACCAGACCGAAGCCCTCATCAGCCGCAGGCTCGAGATCGCCTCGGACGTGATCCGTCTGCGCGCGGCATCGGACCGCGCTGGGCTGGAGGCGCTGGGCAGCAGAGCCGAGGGGCCGGCGACCATGAGCGCGATCACCGCCAATCTCGATCGCTTCGTCGCCGATCAGCGCAAGCTGCTGGCGCAGCGCTCGGCGACGTCGAAGGCCACGGGAGCGCTGCTGCTGGCGATCGACCTGTGCGGCCTGGCGCTGCTGCTGATCATCGCCGGATACCTGATCCGCCGTGCCTATTACGACGATCAGCTGCTGCGGGCCTCGCTGGTCCGCTCCGAGGCCGAAGCCGTCTCGCTGGCCGAGAGGGCCGAGAAGCAGCATCTCGATCTGGTCGAGGCCCACGAGAAGCTGCGCCATTCCGCCGAGATCCTGCAGAGCACGTTCAACAGCATGGCCGAAGGCGTGCTCGTGATCGACGCCGCCGATACCGTCGTGTTCTCCAATCCTGCCGTCGAGCACCTGCTCGGTTATCGGCACGGCCGCAAACTGTCTGAGGTCAGGTCGCGGCTTCGCGTCTACGAGAGCGACGGCATGACGCCGATTGCGGCACACGATCTGCCGACGCCGCGCGCCTTGCGGGGCGAGTCGTTCGACCGGCACGAGGTCATCGTCCACCAGCCCGACCGGGACGAAACGCTGCGCCTGATGATCAGCGGCCGGCCGCTGCGCGACTCGGCCGGAGGCATCACCGGCGCGGCGATGGTCTATCACGACATTACGACGGCGCACGAGACCGAGCGCCTGCTCCAGCAGGCGCAGAAGCTGGATGCGATCGGCAAGCTCACTGGCGGTGTCGCGCACGATTTCAACAACATGCTGACGATCATCACCGGCACCATCGAAACGCTGGCCGACGAGGTGAAGGACCGCCCCGCAGCCGCCGCCACGGCCGCGCTGATCGGCCAGGCTGCCGATCGCTGCACCGAGCTGATCCGGCACCTGCTGGCCTTCGCCCGCAAGCAGCCGCTGCATCCGCGCGACAGCGACGTCAACAGCACGATCCTGGACATTGCCAAGCTGCTGCGACCGACGCTGGGCGAGCAGATCGAGATCAACTCGATCCTGGAGGAGGAAACGCTGATCGCGCATATCGACTCCGCGCAGCTCGCCAACTCGCTGGTCAACATGGCCATCAACGCCCGCGACGCGATGCCCAATGGCGGCAAGCTGCTGCTGGAATCGCGCCGGGTCGAGCTCGACGAAGCCTATGCGGCAGCCAATGCCGGCGTCACCCCGGGCTCCTATGTCATGGTGGCGGTGAGCGATACCGGAACCGGCATGTCGCCAGAGGTTCGCGACCGCGCCTTCGAGCCGTTCTTCACCACCAAGGGGGCCGGCAAGGGCTCGGGCCTCGGCCTGAGCATGGTCTACGGCTTCGTCAAGCAGTCCGGTGGCCACATCAAGATCTACAGCGAAGAGGGTCGGGGCACCACGATCCGCCTCTACATCCCCGTGCCTAAGGGCCAGCCGGCGATCCCTGCCCCGCCCGAGCCGCCGCCGCCACGCGGCGAAGAGACGATCTTCATCGTCGAGGATGATCCGCTGGTGCAGGACTTCGTCGTCTCGCAACTCCAGAGCCTCGGCTACAAGACCATCACCGCGTCGACCGGTGTCGAGGCGCTGGCCAAGATCGACGCCGGCCAGCCTTTCGATCTGCTGTTCACCGACGTCATCATGCCCGGCGGCGTCAATGGCAAGGAGCTCGCCGAGGAGGCGCTGCGGCAACGTCCCGGCACCAAGGTGCTGTACACGTCCGGCTATACGGACAATGCCATGGTCGAGCACGGCCGCATCGACCAGGCGGCGTTGCTCCTCACCAAGCCGTATCGCAAGTCGGAGCTGGCCCAGATGGTGCGGCGCGCATTGGTCGGCCCGGCGGAGGACACGTCGACCGCCGAGGCGCAACGGCGCGCGCAGTCATCCTGACCGCCGCCCGGAACGGGAACCGCGAGCGGCCTGACAAACTGAGATGGAACTCAAACAGACGATTGGCAGGACGCGCGCTCTTGCTTACAACTCATGACATTCCCTGACCGAATTGTTCGCCGTTCACGATAGAGCAACTCATAATCACGATGCGGCTTGATCGACCGCGCGCCTCCAGCGCCCCTGGACACCAGCAATGATTCGCCGGCGGGTGGCGATCGGGCTCGGCCTTGGAACGCTGCTCGCAGTCGGTGCGGCGTCCACGGCGCTCGACCTCAAGGCGCGCCGCGACACCGCCTTGGTCGAGCACACGATGGAGGTTCTCGAAAAGGCGTCCGAGCTGCGCCTGTTGCTGCGGCAGGCCGAAGCAGCTTCGCGCGGCTTTGCCTTGTCGCGCGCCGACCGTTTCGCCACGGAGTTCCAGGAGACCAGCGGCCTCGTTCCGGGCGCCTGGGCGGATCTGCGACAGCTCGTCCGTGACAACTCCGCGCAGAGCGAGCGGCTACGGTCGATCGACGGCGTGGTGCAGCGGCGCATCGCGCTTGCCGGCGAACTGATCCGTCTTCATGCCGCGAACGATCGCGACGGCCTGCAGGCCCTGATGGCGAACGCCCCAGGTTCTGCGGCGATGACGAAAATCAACGAGACGCTCGATGCCTTCACCGAGCAGGAGCGCCGCCTGCTCGGTGAACGTGGCGCGACCTCGCGGCAGACGGGCACCTGGCTGCTGGCGATCGATCTCGCCGGCGTCGCCCTCGTGCTCGCGATTGCGGCCTATCTGGTCCGGCGCGCCTACCTGTCGGACAGGGCACTGCGGACGTCCCTCACCCGCTCGCAGGCCACCGCAACCTCGCTCGAGGCCCAGGCGCTGCAACAGCGAGGCGATCTCGCCGCCGCCTATGACGAGCTGCGCCGCTCCTCCGCCATTCTCGAGAACACCTTCAACAGCATGGCCGAGGGCGTGCTGGTGGTCGATCCCGAGGGCACGATCATGCTGGCGAACGAGGCGGCGGGCCATTTCCTCGGAACCGATGTCGGCAAGACCTTCGCCGAAATGCTCGCCGCGAACCGCTTCTTCGAGAGCGACGGCATGACGCTCGTTGACGACCGGGAGCTGCCGATTACGCGCGCGCTGCGCGGCCTCTCGTTCGATCGCCGCGAGGTGGTCGTCAAGCCGACCGACGGCCGGCCGCAATTCCGCCTGATGGTCAGCGGGCGGCCGCTGCGCAATTCGGCGGACGCGATCAGCGGCGCGGCGCTGGTGTATCACGACGTGACCGAGGTGCACGAGATCGAGCGCCTGCTGCAGCAGGCGCAGAAGCTGGATGCCATCGGCAAGCTCACCGGCGGCGTCGCGCATGATTTCAACAACATGCTGACGATCATCACCGGATCGATCGAAATGCTGATCGACGCCGTTCACGACCGTCCGGCGGCGGCCGAGCTCGCCGTCCTCATCAGCAGGGCCACCGATCGCTGCACCGAGCTGATCCGTCATCTGCTCGCCTTTGCGCGCAAGCAGCCGCTGCGGCCGCGTGACATCGACGTCAATGCCACGGTGGAGGACATCGCCAAGCTGCTGCGCCCGACGCTCGGCGAGCAGGTCGAGGTCAGGACCATTCTCGCCGAAGGCGATCTCACCGCCCACGTCGATTCCGCGCAGTTGGCGAACTCGCTGGTGAACATGGCCATCAACGCGCGCGATGCGATGCCGGACGGCGGCAAGCTGCTGCTGGAGACGACGAAGACCGTGCTCGATGAGGCCTATGCCGCCGCCAACCCCGGTGTTGTGCCTGGCCCCTATGTCATGGTGGCCGTCAGCGACTCCGGCACCGGCATGCCGGCGGAGGTCAAGGACCGCGCGTTCGAGCCGTTCTTCACCACCAAGGACGCGGGCAAAGGCTCCGGCCTCGGGCTCAGCATGGTCTATGGCTTCGTCAAGCAGTCGGGCGGCCACATCAAGCTGTACAGCGAGGAGAACCGCGGCACCACGATCCGGCTCTATCTGCCGGCGGCGCATATGCTGCAACAGACCGAGCCGGAGCGCGCGCAGATTCTGCCGCGCGGGACGGAGACCATCCTGGTCGTGGAGGACGATCCGCTGGTGCGCGACTTCGTGCTCACCCAGCTCGAGGGCCTCGGCTACACCACGCTCCCAGCCTCACACGCCGCGGAAGCGCTGACCATCGTCGCGCAGGGTCAACCGTTCGATCTGCTGTTCACCGACGTCATCATGCCCGGCGGCATCGGCGGCAGCGAGCTCGCGGACACGATCAGGACGACGCATCCCGGGCTTCGGGTGCTCTACACCTCCGGCTACACCGACAATGCGATCATCGAGAACCGCCAGTTGCTGCCGGACGCGCTGCTGCTGACGAAGCCCTATCGTCGCGCCGAGCTCGCCCAGATGGTCCGCCGCGCCCTCGACGGCGCGCCGGCCGGCGGTGCTAGCCCCGCGTCGCCAGCGCCACCGCCCCGAGCGTGAAGGCGAGCGCGGCGATCTGCCCTGCTCCGAGCGGCTCGCGCAGCGCGATCGCGGAGGCGACGACGCCGATCACCGGCACCGCCATGGTGCCGATCGCCGCCACCGAGGCCGGCAGCCGGGCCAGCGCCGCGAACCAGGCGACATAGGCGACGCAGAACTGGATCACGGTCGAATAGAACATCAGTGCCCAGTCGAGCTGGTCGAGCTTCGTCCAGTCCGACGTCTCCACAGCGAATCCGACGATCACGATCGGCACGCAGCCGATGCCGATCTGCCAGGCCGCGGCCGACAACGGCGGCAGCCTGATCGGCAGCTTCTTGGCCATCACCGTGCCGAGCGCGAAGCCGAACGCGCCGCCCAGCACCATCAGGATGCCCGGCAGCTTGTCGCGGCTGGCCGACAGCCCGTTGGCGCCCATGATCGCGGCAAGGCCCGCGAAGGCCAGCACCAGCGCCAGGACGCGCAGCACCGTCGGCCGCTCGCCGAGAATCGGCCAGGCCAGCAGCGAGGCCCACACCGGCATGGTGTAGGCGATCAGCGCCGCCTCCCCCGCCGGCAGCCACAGCAGCGCCAGCCCCATCAGCACCATCCAGGCGGTGACGTTGAGCATCCCCGCCAGGATCAGCCGCGGCCAGATTTCGCGCGGGACGTAGAGGCTCTGGCTTCTGACGACCGCGAGCAGCGCCAGCAGCAGCGCGCCGACCACGCCGGTGGTGCCGCGCAGCGTTAGCGGCGGCAGCACGCCGACCAGATGCTTGGTGACGGGCCAGTTGAAGCCCCAGCCGAGCGAGGTGATGGCGAGAAACATCAGCCCGGCGGGCGTGATCCGCCCGCTGGCCGTTGGCTTGTCTGTCATGGAATCAACCGGCGCCGTCTGTGGGATGATCAGCTTGCCGGCGTTTGTCCGGGCACACCAGGGATTGTGGGACATGCCTGCCCCGCGTCCTGCCCGTAAGGCGCCGTGAGTCCCGCCGATGCAAGCAAAACACACCCGTGTGACGCGAATAAATTTGCCCCTGTGAACAGCGGGACGAAGCCCTGTGGACAGGACGCCGGCCAAATTTTTTTGGTTTCGAATCCGTGTGGACTCGCCGATAGTTACGTCCATCACGATACCGGCAATCGCCCTGGTTATCCCGTACTTTCCCCCATATTTAGTGTTTGATTAGGGAACCCCCACTAGTCCTTGACGGGGGAAGCGGAGTCGTCCTAGCTTCCGGCCCGGTTCGGCGCTTGATCGTGTTTCTCGTTTCGCCGGCCGCTCCCAGAAGGGTTTTTGAGGACGACCGCGCCAGAAGGCCAGAAGGCCCGGCGTGCGGCTTGTCGTCTGTCCCGCGGCGGGGTGGTCGCGATGACGGGGCTGCGAAGGCCCCCACTAGATGTGGGGGCTGTCTTGCAGCGGCGATGGAGCCGGACGGCACGCGTGAGGCGTTGAAGATAGACGGGACCGGGCGACCGGTTGAACTGCGGCGGCACACGAGATCTCGGGGATGGGACTCGCTAGCCACCGCCTTTGGATGCAATGATCCCGGCCGCGAACGCGGTCCGGCAAGAACAATTGGGGCTCGCGATGCGGATTGAACGGCGCAACACCACCGAAGGACAGTCTCCCTATGCAGGGATCGACTTCCGCCTGACCACGTCCGAGATCAAGAATCCGGACGGCTCGGTGGTGTTCCGGCTCGAGAATGTCGAGGTGCCCGAGTTCTGGTCGCAGGTCGCCTCCGACGTGCTGGCGCAGAAGTATTTCCGCAAGGCCGGCGTCGCCGCGCGCCTGAAGAAGGTCGAGGAAGAGACCGTGCCGTCCTGGCTGTGGCGCTCGGTGCCCGACACCGACGCGCTCGCCGCCCTCCCCGAATCCGAGCGCTACGGCAGCGAGCGCTCCGCCAAGCAGGTGTTCGACCGCCTCGCCGGCTGCTGGACCTATTGGGGCTGGAAGGGCAACTACTTCTCGTCCGAGGAGGACGCGGTCGCGTTCTACGACGAGCTGCGCGTCATGCTCGCCAAGCAGATGGTCGCGCCGAACTCGCCGCAATGGTTCAACACCGGCCTGCACTGGGCCTATGGCATCGACGGCCCCGGCCAGGGCCACTATTACGTCGACTACAAGACCGGCAAGCTGACCAAGTCGAAGTCGTCCTACGAGCATCCGCAGCCGCACGCCTGCTTCATCCAGGGCGTCGAGGACGACCTCGTCAATGATGGCGGCATCATGGACCTCTGGGTGCGCGAGGCGCGCCTGTTCAAATACGGCTCCGGCACCGGCTCCAACTTCTCGCGGCTGCGCGGCGAGGGCGAGCGCCTGTCGGGCGGCGGCCGCTCGTCCGGCCTGATGAGCTTCCTCAAGATCGGCGACCGCGCTGCCGGCGCGATCAAGTCGGGCGGCACCACCCGCCGCGCCGCCAAGATGGTCGTGGTCGACGCCGACCATCCGGACATCGAGGCCTATATCGACTGGAAGGTGAAGGAGGAGCAGAAGGTCGCCGCCCTCGTCACCGGCTCCAAGATCAACCAGAAGCACTTGAAGGCCGTGATGAAGGCCTGCGTCAATTGCGAGGGCTCCGGCGACGACTGCTTCGATCCCGAGAAGAACCCGGCGCTGCGCCGCGAGATCAAGCTCGCGCGCCGCGCGCTGGTGCCCGACAACTACATCAAGCGGGTCATCCAGTTCGCCAGGCAGGGCTATAAGGACATCGACTTCCCGATCTACGATACCGACTGGGATTCGGAGGCGTATCTCACGGTCTCCGGCCAGAACTCCAACAACTCGGTGTCGCTGAAGGACGACTTTTTGCGCGCGGTCGAGACCGACGGCGACTGGAGCCTGATCGGCCGCACCAACAAGAAGGTCGTCAAGACGCTCAAGGCGCGCGACCTCTGGGAGAAGATCGGCCACGCCGCCTGGGCCTCGGCCGATCCCGGCCTGCACTTCAACACCACGATGAACGACTGGCACACCTGCAAGGCGTCCGGCGACATCCGCGCGTCCAATCCGTGCTCGGAATACATGTTCCTGGACGACACCGCCTGCAACCTGGCCTCCGCCAATCTGCTGACGTTCTACAACACGTCCACCAAGCACTTCGATGTCGGCGCCTACGAGCATCTCTGCCGGCTCTGGACCATCGTGCTCGAAATCTCCGTGCTGATGGCGCAGTTCCCGTCCAAGGCGATCGCCGAGCTGTCCTACGAGTTCCGCACGCTCGGCCTCGGCTATGCCAATATCGGCGGCCTGCTGATGACCATGGGCCTGTCCTACGACAGCAAGGAAGGCCGCGCGCTGTGCGGTGCGCTCAGTGCGATCATGACCGGCATCGCCTACAAGACCTCGGCCGAGATGGCCGGCGAGCTCGGCGCCTTCCCCGGCTACAAGAAGAACGCCGCGCACATGCTGCGCGTCATCAAGAACCACCGCCGCGCCGCGAAGGGCGAGGCCACCGGCTATGAGGCGCTGTCGGTCAACCCGGTGCCGCTCGACCACGCCCACTGCCCGCAGGTCTCGCTCGTCAGCCACGCCATCCAGGCCTGGGACGACGCGCTCGCGCTCGGCGAGACCAACGGCTATCGCAACGCCCAGGTCACCGTGGTCGCCCCGACCGGCACCATCGGCCTGGTCATGGATTGCGACACCACCGGCATCGAGCCCGATTTCGCGCTGGTGAAGTTCAAGAAGCTGGCCGGCGGCGGCTACTTCAAGATCATCAACCGCGCCGTTCCCGAGGCGCTGCGCGCGCTCGGCTATCGCGAGAGCGAGATCGCCGAGATCGAGGCCTATGCCGTCGGTCACGGCTCGCTGTCCAATGCGCCCGGCATCAACGCCTCGACCCTGAAGGCCAAGGGTTTCACCGATGAAGCCATCGCCAAGGTCGAGAAGGCCTTGCCGACCGCGTTCGACATCAAGTTCGTGTTCAACAAGTGGACGCTCGGCGAGGACTTCATCACCAAGCAGCTCGGCGTCTCGGCGGAGGCGCTGGCCTCCCCGACCTTCGAGCTGCTCGCCGCGATCGGCTTCACCAAGCGCGAGATCGAGGCCGCCAACGTGCACATCTGTGGCGCGATGACGGTCGAGGGCGCCCCGCACCTCAAGGCCGAGCATTACGCGGTGTTCGATTGCGCCAATCCCTGCGGCAAGATCGGCAAGCGCTATCTCTCGGTCGAGAGCCACATCCGCATGATGGCGGCGGCGCAGCCGTTCATCTCGGGCGCGATCTCCAAGACCATCAACATGCCGAACGACGCCACGGTCGAGGACTGCAAGGCGGCGTATCTGCTCTCCTGGAAGCTCGCGCTGAAGGCCAACGCGCTCTACCGCGACGGCTCGAAACTGTCGCAGCCGCTCAACTCGCAGCTCATCAGCGACGATGAGGACGAGGACGATGCGGTCGAGTCCTTCTACGAGAAGCCGATGGCGGCGCGTGCCACCCAGGTCTCGGAGAAGATCGTCGAGAAGCTGGTCGAGCGCATCGTCGTGATGCGCGAGCGCGAGAAGATGCCGGATCGCCGCAAGGGCTACACCCAGAAGGCGGTCGTCGGCGGCCACAAGGTGTATTTGCGCACCGGCGAATACGATGACGGCCGCCTCGGCGAGATCTTCATCGACATGCACAAGGAGGGCGCGGCGCTGCGCTCCTTCATCAACAACTTCGCCATCGCGGTGTCGCTGGGCCTGCAATACGGCGTGCCGCTGGAGGAGTATGTCGACGCCTTCACCTTCACCCGCTTCGAGCCGGCCGGCCCCGTGCAGGGCAACGACTCGATCAAATACGCGACGTCGATCCTCGACTACGTGTTCCGCGAGCTCGCCGTCAGCTACATGTCGCGCTTCGACCTCGCCCATGTCGACCCCTCCGAGAGCAATTTCGATGCGCTCGGCCGCGGCGTCGACGAAGGCAAGCCGTCGGAGGACGGCCCGAGCCAGCAGGCCGCCAAGTATGTCTCGCGCGGCCTGACCCGCTCCCGCACCGACAACCTCGTCGTGATGCGCGGCGGCTCCTCATCGAGCACGGCCGCGGTCTCCGCCCCGCATGACGGCGGCCCGTCGGGCCGCGTCACCGCCCTCTCCGGCTCCCGCGCCGGCGACGCCATCGACGGCGCCGTCGCCCTGAAGCAGGAGGCGCAGCACGACCTCTCGCCCACCGAGAAGCTCGAGGCCCTGCAATGGAGCAAGGCCGGCACGGCCGCGACGCAAATCGCCTCCAAGGCCGAACGCCGCGCCGAAGCCAAGGCCAAGGGCTACGAAGGCGAGATGTGCTCGGAGTGCGGGAATTTCACGCTGGTGCGGAACGGGACTTGTATGAAGTGTGATACTTGCGGAAGCACGACGGGGTGTTCGTAAGAGAGCCCTCTGATCGACAATCGACCCGCTCATGCCCGCCCTTATCACGACGGGCATCCATGAACACAACGGCGGCCAAAAGGCCGCCTTCAATCTGCTTCCTTATGGATGCCTAAGCATCGGGTTACTTCGGCGAACCTTCTTGGGTCTGCAGTACCTTATCTAAAACTCACGTCTCAACAGCGTATAGGACTTGATCCAACTCGCAGAGCGTAAGCCACGGCGCTCGCCATTCACACACATTACAAAACTCTTCCACCGCAAGCGCCAGCGGCGCCGAGGTCTCGACATCGAACAACCAAAGATCTGGGAAATAGCGGGCGTAGTTGCCTGCTAGATATAACCCAACATAAAGAAACCCAAATTCGTTTAGAGCTGGGTCATTAGTCCACATCCGCCATTCGTCTGCATTTATGGTTGCAGCAGGAGACAGCGGCAACTCCGGAAATCCATTGACCCAGTCGGCCATCAGCCTAATCGCAGCACCATAGCCTGCTTCGCGCACATGCACGCGATCTACAGAGTTCGCGTTAATGCGAATCTTTTCCTTAAAGGCAGGAAAGAGGTCACTAGGATGGAAAATGACATCGTGATTGGCTTTCCACTCCGGCCCCGGCCAAACCTCACCCTCGGATTTTCCGCGAGTCAGGCGGGATTGCAAGCCATGCTGCTCAACGAATTCCATCAATAGCGGCGTACAAGACAGGCAGTCAGCGAATGTAATTCCCACTTCTGGAAGCGAAGGGTATGGAGCATCTATCGCCCCAAATAGCAGCTCATATGCAACGTTAGTTCCTCCATCAGGAAGGAACCTCGTAAGCTTACCAGCAAGAGGATGCTCTCGACACGATCTATGCCAGAGTTCAAACGTACCCCGACGTATACCTCCAACACCATGAGGCCTCGCCCGTATCAGGCTAGCAGCGCGCTCCAGATCGCATCCTTGTTTGATCGAGCCAACGCCTATAGAAAGCCCATGATGCCGATGATCTTCTCTGGCGCGATCTAAGCTACTATTGCCAGACTGTTTGTACAATATCTCGGCCAGCGCCAAGCTCATCGTACCATAGTAAAGCAGGTTAGGTCTCGTAGCCAGCGTGACAGCGCCAGCCGCAACAAAATACTCACGCGCCTGCGTGAGGCAGTAGCGAATCTGCTGCGCCTGCTTTCTTACGTCACGATGAAAACGCTTGGGAATATCATGAAGTTCAATCAGGCGCTTGGTCACCAGATCGATGTTTTGAAACTTGCGCAATCCTGACCATGCATAGGAGCTTTCACTTAAAGTTCGCACTTTCTGTGCTCTTTGAATGATCATAAATAAATATGCCGCCATTAACTTGCAGTCACAAGCCAATTCAGTTGGCCTTGGATCGAGAATCCGCGAATTTTCTACGTAGGACGCTACGGTGACTTTGTACTTTAATATTCAATACAAGCTTGTAGCAAGCCTAGGGCAGACTAGCGGACCGTAATCCGCCGCTTGACCGGATCGGCGCGTTACGCTTCGCTAACGCGCCCTACGGATCGAGCCCTAGGCTCCACCTCCCTGCCCCATGCACCTCCACATCTTCTCCGATCTCCACGCCGACATGGCCGACATCAAGCCGATCGAGACCCTGCCCGGGGTCGATGTGGTCGTCGTCGCGGGCGACGTCTGCGAGGGGGCGGTGAACGGGTTTGTGCGGCTGCGCGAGATCGTGGCGGAGGATGTACCGATCGTCATGGTGATGGGCAACCATGAGTCCTATCACCGCACTTTTCCCGAGGAGCTGAAGCTGGCGCGGGCCGAGGCGGCGCGGTTCGGGGTGCATCTCCTCGAGAACGAGGCGGTCGTGCTCGCGGGCGTGCGCTTTGCCGGCTGCACGCTGTGGACCGACTATGCGATCTTCGACCCCGGCTCCGAGGTCCACACCATGGCGGTCTGCCGCGACCGCATGAACGACCATCGCCGCATCACCTGGCGCAAACAGCCCTGGCTGCGCTTCCGGCCGCAGGAGGCGCTCGGCCTGCACCGGACCTCGCGCAGCTGGCTCACGGGCCTCTTGGAGACGCCGTTCGACGGCCCGACCGTCGTCGTCACCCACCACGCCCCCGGCTGGGGCTCGGTCGCCGAGCGCTACCGCAACGACCGCGTGACCGCCGCCTACGCCTCCGACCTCTCGGCGCTGATCCTGGCGACGCAGCCGTCGCTGTGGATCCACGGCCACATCCACACGCCCTCGGACTATCGCGTCGGCGCCACCCGCGTGATCTGCAACCCGCACGGCTATGGCCGCGAGAACCCGGAATTCGATCCGGCGCTGGTGGTGGAGGTGTCACCCTATGAGGGCCGATGACAGCTGATCGGCTTTGCGCTAGTCTGCTGCCATGAAAACCAAAAAGCTCGCAGACATTCTCGAACGGGTCGAGACTTGGCCGGCCGACCTGCAGGATGAACTGGCCGAGATGGCGCGTGAGATCGACGCCGGCGTCACAGGCGGTGAGTATCGACCGAGCGATCAGGAGCTGGCGGGCATCGATCGGGGCCTGCGCGCTGCGAACGAGCGACGTTTTGCCAGCGAGGATGACGTTGAAGCCGCGTTTTCCAAATTCCGATCCCGATGAGGGTCGTCTATACAGACGAAGCCCTGAGGGATCTCGAAGATATCGCCGTCTGGCTCGCTGATCATTACCCAGTCATAGCACCGGCTGTGGAGCGACGCATCAAGCGCGTCGTGGCCCACATTGCACGTTGGCCCTCGAGCACGCGGCGCGTTGCGGACCGTCCCGATGTCCGCGCGGCGTCGCTCGGCCGCTATCCCTACAAAATCTTCTATCGCATCACCGGCGACACAATCGAGATCCTCCACATCCACCATGCTGCGCGGCAACCCTGGATTCCAGAAGGTTAACGCGTTGAAGGTGGTCTGCCGTGACGTCGGTTGGCAAAGAGGTGCACGCGACGCATCGCTGCACCCCGCACGTGGCTGGGCAGGCTCTCTCCTCCGTCATTCCGGGGCGCGCGAAAGCGCGAGCCCGGAATCCATATTCACCAGCTGCTATGGTGGACGCGCATGATCGCGGCCTGCATCTCGCAACTCATACCCGATCGTGATTATGGATTCCGGGCTCGCGCTGCGCGCGCCCCGGAATGACGTGGGGAGAGAGCGCGCCCTTTTGCCGGCGGGGCCCGCGGCGCTACTTGAAGCACACCGACTTGTCGTTCGGGTCGAACGAATTCCCCGGCATCGGCCGCAGCGGGGTCAGCTTGGGATTGCTCGCCACCAGCCGCTTCGAATACGCCCCGAGCGCGGCGTTCATCGTGTTCAGCCGGTCCTGCGCGTCGGTGCGCTGCAGCGGCGCGGTGATGACGCCTGACGCGTAGACCTCCGCACGCGACCATTGCACGCCCTGCACGATGCGGCCGACGAGGCGCGATTTCAGGTCGGCGGCGCTGTCACCCGCGGCGCTCTTGCCGCCGACGACGTTGGGCGGCAAGAGGCTCGGATTGACGATCCAGCCGCGCGGCTTGGCGACGGTGTTGCCGAACAGGATCAGCTCGTCGACGGTGTTGTTCAGCGCCACGTAGTCGCGCAGCGGCAGGCTGGTGTCGCCGGTGCCGGTCTCCTGGACATGGCTGGCGAGATGCGGCCCCGTCGCGCAATAGGTGCCGAACACCAGCTTCACGTTGCCGGAGTCCAGGTACATGTAGCTGCCGGCATCCGAGCCGCCCGGGGGCGACGGCGCGTCGTCGCCGCAGAACGTGCCGTGCGAGGAGGCATCCTGGAGGGAGTGCAGATAGAGCCCGATGCGGGCGATCTGCACCGGCACCGGCGGCTTTTTGGGGTCGTCGAACAGCACGCCGGTGGTCTTGCTCTTGTCGTCGAGAAAGGATTTCAGCTTGGTGTAGTCGACGACGTCGCTGGTGTTGCTGTTGTCGAGCACCTTGGGGCCGGAGGCGACGTTGATCGCCGGCCCGATGGCGTAGTTCTCGAGCAGCGGCACGGTGCCGCTGATCGTGGCGCCCGCCAGGCATTTCGGGCCGCTGAAGTTCGACGAGCCGTTCGGCACGGTGTATCCGACGGTGCACAGCAGGCCCGGTGCCTCGTCGCCCTTCATCGCCCATTGCCGGAGATCATACAGCGTGCCCTGATACACGCTGTCGATGGTGATCGGATAGCCGGGCGGCGGATAGTGGAACGGATACACCGCCTGGACGCCGCTGGCGCCGTGCACGTCGGTGCCCTGCCCGTTCGGCGAGAAGTTCAGCAGGTAATGATACAGCGGCCCCGCGGTCGAAGCGTTGGTGCGCTGGAAGCCGTTGAAGCTCGCGGTGATGTAGCTCGCGCCCGAATTGGTCGACGACGCCTGTCCGCCGCACTGGTCGATCGGCTTGTATTGCGCGTAGTCGGCGTTCTCATTGTACGCCGCGATCCAATACGCCACGTCGGCGCGATAGCCGAGCGCCTGGGCGATGAAATAGGTGGAATCCGCGTGGATCATGCTGCGGCCGGGCGGGATCAGCGCGAACTGCACCGCCTCGAGCAGACAGCTCCGGTTGAGCGCCTCCGCCGGATCCTTGCACGCGCTGGCCGGCGCGATGCAGTTCTTCAGCCCGTCCCTGACGCGCGGGATGCAGATGTCCTCCAGGAACGCCTGCGCCGGGCGCGGCGTGGTGATCGCCCAGCCGAGTGCCGCTGATCCGATGACGATGGAGAGAGTCGAGACGGCAAAGCCTGTGCGCATGAAAAACTCCTCGGTGATTTGAAATCCGAAAAACGCCTTGTTCAAAAGGGCGAAAGCTCAACAGCCGGCGGCAGCTCCGTGATGCATCAGAGATTCGGCACACCGGATTTGATCCTAGATCAACTGATGAATCAATCTAAAGTTGTTTTGCTGGCGGCTCCGCTCGCTCCCAGGGCAATCGCATGTGACGGTCGCAGTTTTGTGCTCATCTCTTTCCACGTCGTCATGGCCGGGCTTGTCCCGGCCATCCACGTCGGCCGGCAAGCTGAGAACGACGTGGATGCCCGGGCCTTCGCCGCGCCGAAGCGGCTTCGGCCGCGCAGGCGGGACAAGCCCGGGCATGACGGAGTCACTGATCGGCAGGATCGCTCGTCAAGAGACTTCGCATCTCCCCGCTCGCTCCTGCTCTCCGTCGTTGCCAGCCATCACAGCCGTCACGGCTTCTTCACTGGGCGATCCAGTACGCCGAGACGCCTGAGGGTCCATTGAAAGCCGCGGCGTACTGGATGCCCGCCTGCGCGGGCATGACAGCCGAGGTTGTGGCGGCTTGCTGGGTTCACACCGCTTCGCTCGCAACGACGCGGAGAGCGCGGCGCGCCGTCGCGCGGGGCGTGTAGCCCGGATGAGCGAAGCGACGGCGCATGCGTTCCATCGACCGAGTTCATCATCATCGCGCGAGCAGTGATTGATCTCGCGCGCGAGCGCCCTACCTGAAGGGGCCGGCCGCCAGCGCCTTTGGCGGATCATGTGTTCCAACCGGCCCATGGGTTTCAGCATGAGCGCTCAGTCCTCGCCGCACGCATCGACCAACGCCGCCGATGACGGCGGGAGCGCGGCCGTCATCCGCATCGACAGCTTCGCCGCCGCGCGCGCGGTGCTGCGCTCGGGCGACGTCCGGCAGGCCGGCTTCAATGCCGAGCTGGTGCATCGCTTCATCGGCCCGCGCCACGCGCCGGTGTTGTACCAGGACGGCGAGCCGCATCAGAAGCAGCGCAGCGCCACCGCGCGGTTCTTCACGCCGCGCGTGGTGGCGACGCGCTATTGTCAGCTGATGGAGGCGACCAGCCGCGACCTCGTGGCGCAGTTTCGGCAGGCGCGGCGCGCCCGGCTGGATGATCTGAGCCTGACGCTGGCCGTCGCGGTCGCCGCCGACATCATCGGCCTGACCGACAGCCCGCGCGATGCGATGGCGGCCCGGCTGAACCGGTTCTTCAGCGCGCCTGTCGGCAAGAGCGCGCTCGTGACGCTGCGCAACGCCGTGTTCGGCCAGCTCCGCACCCTCGCCTTCTACTGGTTCGACGTGCGCCCGGCCATTCGCGCCCGCCGCGCCGAGCCGCGCGAGGACGTCATCTCGCATCTGATCGCGGAGGGCTATTCCAGCCGCGAGATCCTGACCGAATGCCTCACCTATGGCGCCGCGGGGATGGCGACCACGCGCGAGTTCATCGTGATGGCCGCCGTGCGGCTGTTCGAGGACGACGCGCTGCGTGCGCGCTTCCTCGATGCCGACGAGCCGGAGCGGATGACCATTCTCGAGGAGGTGCTACGGCTCGAGCCCGTGGTGTCCACGCTGAAACGCCGCACCGCTCGCCCCATGACGCTGCACACCGATGCGGGAGCGACGACGATCCCGGACCGCAGCCTGGTGGAGATCGACATCGGCGCCGCCAACCGCGACGAAGCCGCCGCCGGCGCCTGCCCGCATCGGCTCGATCCGGACCGTGCACGCCCGGCCAAGGGCAGCGCCAGCCTGCTGAGCTTCGGCGACGGCCCGCATCGCTGCCCCGGCGCCGCCGTTGCGCTGCACGAGGCCGCGATCTTCCTCGGCGAACTCATGCGCGTCCCCGGCTTGCGGCTGGAGCGGCAGCCGACCAGGACGATCAACCCGGTGAGCAGCGGCTACGAGCTGCGCGATGCGGTGATCGTGATGGATTGAGGCGGACGTGCCAGCCTCCATCCCTTCGTCATTTGGTGGCCATCTACATCCATGATGTTCGAAAGCATCCACACCCTCCGCCGTCATGCCCGCGCAGGCGGGCATCCAGTACGCCGTGGCCGCAGTGATCAAGCCGCACCGCCCCGGCGTACTGGATCGCCCGGTCGAGCCGGGCGATGACGGTGGTGTTTGTAGCACCGGCGCCGGCCTCTCTGACGACGGCTCAGCAGCCGTTACGCCGTACGATGCAATCGGCGCGCTCCCTCAGCGCAAGCCCCCCGTCACATGCAGCGTCTCGCCGGTCACATAGGACGCATCATCGGACGCAAAGAACGCCACGGCCGCCGCGATCTCCTCGGCCTTGCCGACGCGGGCCAGCGGCGTGGCGGTCTCGATCCATTGGCGCATGTCGCCTTCGTGCAGGCCGGCGGCGACGACGCCTTCGGTGACGATCATGCCGGGATTGATGGTGTTGACGCGGATCTTGCGCGGCGCGAGCTCCTTCGACAGCACCGAGGAGATCGCATCCACCGCCGCCTTGGTCGCGGTGTACACGGCGGTGTTCGGCGGCGTCAGCGTCGAAACTCCGGAGGAAATGTTGACGATGCTGCCGCCCGCGGGATTGAAATGCCGCACCGCCTCCTGCGACACCAGCAGCAGGCCGAGCACGTTGAGGTCGAAATGCTGATGGAAATGCTCCGGCGTGATGCCGTCGAGCGGCGCAAACCCATAGACGCCGGCATTGTTGACGAGGATGTCGATCGGGCCGAGCGCCTTGACGGTGGCGGCGACGACGGATGTCACCTGCGCCGCGTCGGTGAGATTGCCGCCGACGGCGACCGCCTTGCCGCCCTTGGCGGTGATGGCGGCGACGACGCGCTCGGCGCCGTCCTTGCTGGCGCTGTAATTGACCGCCACCGCGGCGCCTTCCGCCGCCAGCCGCGCCGCGATCGCAGCACCAATGCCCTTCGAGGCGCCGGTCACCAGCGCCACCTTGCCTGCGAGTCTGCTCATCTTGTTCTCCTCTGCGCCAATGGCACATGCTTCAATAGTTCAGAACTAGTGAACTATTGAACCGGCGCAAGGGCGTCGCTATATCTTTTTTCATGGCGCCATTGTTTCACCCGTCGCGGGACGACATCACCCTGGCCGGCGTGCTCTCAGCCCTCGCCGACCCGATGCGGCTGCGCATCGTCAAGGGCCTGATGGAACAGAGCGACTGCATGTCCTGCACCGCCGCGGCGCCCTGCCCCGACATTCCCAAATCGACGCTGTCGAACCACTTCCGCATCCTCCGCGAGGCCGGCCTGATCCAGACCACGAAGAAGGGCGTCGAGCATCGCAACGTCGTGCGCGAGGCCGACCTCAACGCGCGGTTCCCGAAGCTGTTGAAGACGATCTTGGCGTCCGCCGAATAGCGCGAAGGTGGAGTGGGCAAAGGCGCGCCACTTGCCTTGGTGTGAGTTACGCTCTTTCGCGCGCCGTGCCCATCGCCCGC
Source organism: Bradyrhizobium sp. SZCCHNS2022 (assembly GCF_032377575.1). NCBI lineage: Bacteria > Pseudomonadati > Pseudomonadota > Alphaproteobacteria > Hyphomicrobiales > Nitrobacteraceae > Bradyrhizobium > Bradyrhizobium sp. SZCCHNS2022. The sequence continues at coordinate 2,366,686 of NZ_JAUHHZ010000001.1, forward strand.
ACCCACCGGCGCCGATCCTGGGCATGCGCCGTCCCTCGCGCCGTTTTGCCTACCCTCCGATTGCGCAGATCGCCTCTGCCTCTGATTTTCGCAGAGCATCCGCATTCACCGCCGTCATGCCCGCGCAGGCGGGCATCCAGTACGCCGCGGCCGCAATGATCAGGCCGCATCGCCGGTCTAGCCGGGCGATGACAACTGAGTTTGTGGTGCGGACGACGGCCTAGCGACAGCTCAGCCAGCCCGCTGCGCTCGCAATGACAGAGTTCGGAGTGCTACTTCTCCTGCTCCATCGTCACCGCGACCGCGCCGACCGCCGACAGCCGCACCTTGTCGCCTTCGACGTCGGCGACGAGGCTCTTGTCGATGAAATGATGATGGCCCTTGTGGCTGCCCTCGCCGCTGTCCTTCCTGGTCAGCTTGATACGATTGCCATCGACGCGATCGACGGTGCCGACATGCACGCCGTCGGCGCCGATGACTTCCATATGTTCCTTGATGTCGTGCACGACGAACTCCTCTGCGGCTGATGTGAGAGCTGCGTCAACCGGCTGATGAGCCAAGGGTTCCGTCGCCCGGCGGGCTCGCAATGACGACGGAACGGCTGTTCGCACCATCGGGCTTCCGCCTTGCCCCCGTCGCACACTTCCGACAAAAATAAATCTATTGCCATTTATCCGAACTTATGATCATCTCTCTTCATCCCGGCCCGCCGAGAGGGGCGCTTCGCGATCGTCACGAGACGTGGGGTCTGGGGATGCGGTGGCCGCAGGCGTGCTGCAGCGGGCTCACGGGCTCGCCGACGAACGGCAGGTGTGCGGACGTGAAGACGCGTGGTCCTGGCCTCCCGGTGCTGAGGCCAAGCCGGTGGTGATGATCCGCCGGCGACGGGGTCAAGAAGCCGGTCCCCGGGGAGATCGCGACATAAGCGTGAAAACCATCGCGCGGGGAATGCCGGGTGTTCTCGGCTGAACCTGTGGTGACTGCCGCCTGCTTATCTTCTGCAGGCGGGCCATGGGTGCGGCCAGCGCCCGGCATTCCCCGCGCCCTCTCGCTTCGGAGGGCCGACGACCGGCAAGCCTCGGGCGCCATCTGCGCCGCGGGATCGCGCTCGCGCGGGCGGTGCTACGCCTTGCGCACGGTGCCGAGGAAGCCCTCGACCGCCACGCGAAAACGATCGGCATCATCGGACATGCGGCGCACGGACTCGACCATCGCAGCTCCCGCATTCCCGGTCTGGCGGTTGAGCGCGGCGACCGAACCGATCGTGTCGGTGACGGCGCGGGTGCCCAGCGCGGCCTGCTGGAAGTTGCGCGAGATCTCGGTGGTGGCGGCGCGCTGCTCCTCGACTGCGGCGGCGATCGCGGTCATCTTCTCGTCGATGCCGGAGATGTTGAGGCTGATGGCGCGGATCGCCTCGACCGACTCGCCGGTGGCGGCCTGGATCTCGGCGATCTGCCGGGTGATGTCGTCGGTGGCGGTCGCGGTCTGCGCCGCCAGGTTCTTGACCTCGCCGGCGACCACCGCGAAGCCGCGGCCGGCCTCGCCGGCGCGCGCGGCCTCGATGGTGGCGTTGAGCGCCAGCAGGTTGGTCTGGCTGGCGATCGCGGTGATCATCTTGACCACCTCGCCGATGCGGTTGGCGGCGCGGTCGAGCATCTCGACGGTGGCGTTGGTCTGCGCCGCCCTCTCGACCGCCTGGCGGGCGTCGGCCGCGGAGGCCTGCACCTGGGCGGCGATCTCGGAGACCGAGGCCGTCAGCTCCTCGGTGGCCGCGGCGATGGTCTCGAGATTGCTGGTCGCGGTCTCCGCGGCGCTGGCCACCGCGGCGGTCTGCTCGGTGGAATCGTCCACCAGCCGGCGCACGTCGGTGGCGGAGGTGTCGAGCTGGCCGGTGGAGCCGCTCATGCTGACGATGACCGCCTGCACGGTGTCGTCGAAGCTCCGGCAGGCGCTGTCGATCGCCTGCGAGCGCTCCAGCCGGCGGCCCTGGTCGAGCTCGCGCTCGCGCGACAGCTGGTCGGCGGTGGCCGCGCTCTCGCGCAGGCCCTCGAGCGCGGCCGCCATCGCGCCGAACTCGTCGGCATGGGCGAATTGCGGCACGGGGGTCTGGTAGTCGCGCTGGCCGATGCGCTGGATCGCCTGCATCAGCGCGCCGACCGGGCGCACCAGGCGGACGCGGACCGCGCGCAGCGCCAGGCCGGCCACCACGAGCGCGGCGAGGAAGGCGATGGACTGCACGATCAGGCTGCTCAGCGCCGCGGTCCTGATCGCCTCGGCACGCGCGATCGCGCCGTCGAGCGCGGTCATGCCGATGGCGATGATGCCGGCGAACGGGCCCTGGCAGAACGCGTTCCATTCGGGGGCCGGCATCGCCGGCTTGCCGCTGCCGTCGAAGCCCTTGGTGAGCTGGTCCATGCGCTGATGCGCGGCATCGACCTCGGCGCGCGAGGACTTCACGACCGAGGTGAGCTGGGCGCTGCCGGCGCCGGCCAAGAGGTCGTCGAGACCGGCCCAGCCGGCCGCGACGGTGCCGCGCCACTGGCCGATCGTGCCCTTTTGCGCGTCGTCGAGCGGCTTGGAGCTGTTGATGTTGGGTCGCATCGCCGAGCATTGCAGCCCGTAGCGGTCGCGGACCTGCCAAGCCAGCCGCCGCGCCTGCACCATCTTGGCGATGGTCGGGTCGGTCATCCAGGCCCGGTTGGACACCGCGAGCGAGGCCGCATTGGCGGCGTCGAGCGTCTTGGTCATCGCGTCGTACCAGGCCTGGGTGCGTGCGAGCACCCGCTCGGGCCGCGGCTTGGCGGCCTCGTCGAACAGCAGCTTGAACTGCGGAACCGTCGCCTCCCAGCTCGATTTCAGCCTGGCCGTGAGATCATCCCGCTCGGGCATGTCGACGCCGGCGAGCGCCGTGACGATGCCGTCATAGCCCTTGGCCTCGATGACCTGATATTCGGTGAGCTTGGCGCGCGGATCCTCCTCGCTGAGCAGCACGCTCTGGATGTCGCCGCGATGGGCGCGCATCACCAGGACGTTCTGGAAGATCGCCTTGTCCGCCGCCGTCAGCTGCTCGGTCGCCACGCTCTCGCGATAGCGGCCGGCAGCGCCGCTCATCAGGATTGCCGTCGACACCAGGATGCCCGCCGCCAGGACCGATAGGAGCACCATCAGCAGGGTACTGACCGACTTCTTCATCACGCACCGCCTCACACCAGAAAGTGGCAGGATGGCGCAATTGCACAAATTCTTCCTTAACCATGGACCGGCACACCGACAGCCGAGGTAATCAGTTGCCGAACAGCCCTGCTCCACTCCAACAAAAATCGCGCAAGCCGCAAAGGGGCCGCCGTTGGCGCAGGCTGCGGCGTGACGTGGTGCGAATCGCACCACGCGCTGCGCGGTGGCTGGGGCGGACGGCGAACGCAGCGCCGCGGTGGCTCAAGCTGGGCTGCATAGCCGTGCTGGCGCTCGGCACCTTCGCGCTGGTCAATCTGGCCTATCACGTCGTCCGCAAGCCGACCGAGTTGTTCGTGGTGACCGGCCATTCGCTCGACAAGGAGCCGGACGAGACGTGGCGGCAATACGGCGCGCTGTTCCGCGAGCATGCGACGCGCGCGATCACGGCGGAGCTGCTGGCAGCTCTCGCGCAGACCGAGAGCTCCGGCAATCCGGTGGCGCGCACCTATTGGCGCTGGCGCCTGGCGTGGAATCCGTTCGCGCTGTATCAGCCGGCCTCGAGCGCCGTGGGCTTGTTCCAGATGACGGATGGCGCGTTTGCCGACGCATCCCGTTTCTGCATCCGCGATCATGAGGTCGTCAGCGACGGCTGCGGATCGCCGAGCCTGTACGTTCGCGCCTGGCCGGCACACGCGGTGGCGCTCACGGTGATCTCGCTCGACCGCCAGGTCGCTGCGGTTCTCGCGCGGCACCCTGCCGCAAAGCCGACGGCACAGCAGAGGCAGGATCTCGCCGCCGTGATCCATCTCTGCGGCTCAGGTCCTGGCGCCGGCTTCGCACGCCGCGGCTTCAAGCCCGACGATGGCGAGCGCTGCGGCGACCACTCGGTGGCGGGCTATCTCCGCAAGGTCAATGCGATGAAGAAGCAGTTTCAGAAGCTCGCAGCATCGGAGCGGAGCTGACGCATCGTCTCCACACGGCAGCATCGGCAGCCCGGCCGGTTCCCCGTTAAGCACGTCGGACGTGCCGCTGTGGGCAAGACGCCGGCGTTAAGACATTGGCAACGAACTGCCGCGCATTTTCTCCATCCCATTAGTACAGGAGTCACCATGTCAGAGATCGGCATTCCCGGCGCGCGCATCCGGTCCTTCGTCGAGCGGATCGAGCACCTCGATGGCGAATTGGCGGAGTTGAACGAGCAGAAGAAGGAAGTGTTCGCCGAGGCCAAAGGCGAGGGCTTCGACGTCAAGATCCTGAAGGAGATCATCAAGCTGCGGAAGCAGGACCAGGACGAGCGCGACGAGCACGAGACGCTGCTCGACACCTATATGCGGGCCATGGAAGCGGCCGAGACGGAGACCGCGAAGGTCCCCGAGAAGAAGGCGGCCTGAGACGCGGCTGGCTCGGCCAGCGACATCTCGACAACGACAGCGCGCGATGTCTCTGCAACGCGCGCTGCGACTGTGGCCCCAGGCGATTTTCCTTGCCCGGTTCCATGCGAGCCTCTAACGCTGCGCCACGCTTCTGCCAGCGCCCGAGGATGAGATGACCGACGCGATGACCTGCCCGCAATGCCGCTCCGAGCACGCTTATCAGGACGGCGCCTTGTGGGTCTGTCCGGAATGCGGTCACGAATGGAGCGGTGACGCCACCGGTGCCGCTGCGGCCGATGACGACGCCATCATCCGCGACGCCAACGGCAATGTCCTTGCTGATGGCGACAGCGTCATCGTCATCAAGGACCTCAAAGTGAAAGGCTCTTCCTCGGTGGTGAAGGGCGGCACCAAAGTGCGCAACATCCGCCTGCAGGAAGCCAGCGACGGCCACAACATCGCCTGCAAGATCGACGGCATCGGCCAGATGAACTTGAAATCGGAGTTCGTGCGCAAGGCCTAGCCTTCAATCCTCCCGGAACATTTCGCGATGCCGCGGCGTTCGGTTGAACAACGGGAGAATGACCATGCTGACGGACGACCAGATCGCAACGCTTGCGGATATCGGTCAGGCGATCGCCTTCTCCCCCGCGCGGCAGGACGAGATCGACGGCCTGATCCGCGAGGGCTACGTCGCCAAGGATGGTGACATCTACGAGCTGACGGCGAAAGGCCAGAAGGTGCTGACGGATCGGGGCGCAGGCCTCAACGAAGCCTGAGCGGACGATCCCGCACCGCCGAGTTGCGTTTTGACAGCCGATGGGCCGCCAGACACCTGGACCATCACGCCCGGATCAAACGGACCCTGGTGCCCCAGGGATCCGCGGTCTCCAAACCATTCGTGAGCGTCGTCAGCGCGGCACCGGCCCGACGCAGCCGCGCCTCCTGTCCAGCGAGGAGCTCTTCGCCGCGAACCTCGAAGGAGAACCAGGACAAGCCGGTGGTGCCATCGTCACGGCGGCCGGCGCCGGCGCTGCGCCAGGTGTTGGCGCCGATGTGATGGTGATAGCGGCCTGACGATAGGAAGGCGGCGCGGTCGATCGTGCGCGTCGGGCTGAGGCCGATCAGCCCGGTGTAGAACGCCGCCGCCTGACCGATATCGCCGACCTTCAGATGGACATGACCGATCCGCAAGTCCTCCGGCGCTCCGGCGTAGTTCGTGGTGCGCGCATCGGTGAGCGCGACCAGATCGTCGACGTCGAGCTGCTCCGTGCCCATGCGAACCGAGCCGTCGCGCCACTGCCACAACTCGGGGGCGCGGTCGGCGTAGACCTCGACGCCGTTACCTTCGGGATCGTCGAGATAGACGGCCTCGCTGACATTGTGGTCGGCAAAGCCGGTCAGCGGCGTGCGGTTGCGCGCGACATGCACCAGCCAGCGCGCGAGGTCCTTGCGGGTCGGCATCAGAAAGGCGGTGTGAAACAACCCGGCGGCGCGCGGCGATTCGCGGTTCGCATCCGGGCGCGGCTCGAGCTCGACCAGCGCCACGCCGCCGGCGCCGAGCCGGACCGACGTCTCCGTCCGCTGCAGCACCGAGAGGCCGATGACGTCGCGGTAGAAGCCGGCGACCTTGTCGGGATCGTTCACGCGCAAGGTCACCATGCCGATCCGAATCGGCGTCCGGCTCGCGAAGGTCGGGCCCGGCGCGGCGCTCTCGCCCCCGCCCTCAGCGCGCGCGGCGGCGACGGCGGCCATTGTGATCGATGAAACGCCGGCGAGCTCAAGAAGCGCGCGGCGGGTGAAATCGACTGTCATCACGTCCCCCAGAATGGTCCGTCTTCCTACGGAACCGCCGCCCGAGGACGCAAGTCCGCCGCCCATCGCCCCCGTCACGTCCGTGTGAAATACGGTATCCGAACGCTTCCCGCATTCGGAATGCAGCGGCGAACCGGGGCATTCAGGACAACCGCCCCTGAACGCCTCAGGACTGCGCAGGCGCTGCCTGCAGTTTGGCTTCGGCGAACGACGGATCGTAGCTCAAATTGAAGCGGAGTAGACGCAGCTAAATCCAAACAGCCAACTGATCAGCAGCGCAGGAGATCGGCCCTCGGAGCGATGCGTGACGTAAGCAGTGAATCCATCACGTTTCTGTCGCCATGAAGTGACACCCGTATCAATCCTTCCCGTAGCAGCACGGCCTGGATTCATAACTTGGCATGAACTCTGCTTTCTCGATCCTCACCGGGTCCCACTCTTTGGAGGCAGAATCAACGTGCTCGTCACTCTCGTCGCAATGCTATGCAACGGCCAGCTCTGCATGGAGAAGGTCGTTACCAACAGCGAGATGTCCGGCATCACGATGGCATCATGCGCAGTCAGTGCGCAGATTGGTATCGCAGACTGGATGTCGAAGGGTCCTTACCACGAGTGGCATCTGCAGAGTTACAAGTGCGTCGCCGGCAAGTACGTGCCGAAGACCAACGCCTGATCGCGTCCCCGGCCGGCTGGCGCCCGGATTCACGGGACCGGCCGCCGGATCCGCCGTCGCGTGCAGCACTGTCGAACGTTGGACGCTCGCGACGTCGCGTTCGGGACAAGCGCGGAAGGAAAACGGCGCTGCTTGTGCGCAAATGAGCCCAGCAGCGGCGTTTTTCAGGCCAGCTCACCGCTGGCCCGCTTCCTGCAACACCCCCTCGTGTCAACGAAGGGATGCGTGTCATGCCGTTCTACAGCTTCCATTGCGCCACCTGCGCGCAGGACGTCGAGTTGCTGATCGGGATTTCGGAAAAGCCGGTGTGCCCCACCTGCGGCGGCCGCAAGCTCGCCCGTCTGCCCTCGCTGCCGGCGCCGCCGGCGCGGAGCCCCGGCATGATCAAGGCAGCGCGCGCGCAGGCTGCCCGTGAGGGACATCTCAGCAACTTCAGTCGAGCCGAACGCAAGAAGGGCTGATCCCCGGATGGCGGCCGGCGGGGTACGTCAGTCCGAGGTGATCTGCACCTCGGGGACATCGTCCTCGGGATCGTCGATGTCGAGCCCATCCTCCTCGTCGAGATCCACACCAGACAGACAAACGTCGCCGTCGTCGATGACGAGTTGGACCGGCTGCAGCGCCTTGCCCTGACAAGGCCCAATGAAGCACCGTCCGGTATCGAGATCGAATTGCGCCCCATGCTGGCTGCAGACGAGGAAGTTGCCCTCCTCATCCATGAACTCGCCCGGACGCTTGTCGAGTCGTGCACCTTGATGCGGGCAGGCATTCTCGAATCCGTAGAAGTTGTTGCCTTTGCGCGTAACCAGGATTGGCCAGGGCTTCGCGCTGCCATCCGGATCACGCCGCTGCAGCACGAAGCCGCGCGCGCTGCCGTCATCGACTTCGTAGGTCGCGCAGATCGCAAACAGCGTGTTCATCAGCAGTCTCCCCTCGCCGCGCAGCGGATCATGCACACGCGATGCGCGCCAAGCGAGCCTCGACGCGCGTCCGCGCCAGGACGCCGGCGTATGGCGCATCCGCGACATTGCGGGGTGCCAGAACGGATCGCAGCAAGGGCCGTGCCACACACCATCGATGGCCGCCGAGGACCGTCTCAGGCCAGGGGCAGGCCGAGCCGGCCAATTCCGGGAAACTTCAGAGCCGGCCGACGCACATCGAGGCCGAGGACCCCGCCGAAGACGTTCAGCTCCAGCCCTTCGATCCAGCCCACGGTGAGACCGAGATAGCCTCCCAGTGAGACGAACAGACCGGTTCCGGAAGCCGTACGTCCCCACCACCCGTCATAGGGGAAGTCCTTGCCGATCGCAGTCGGAGGCAGCACCGCGTTCAGCTCAGGAACGGCGTTCAGAGCCGCCTGCACGAAGGTGTTCGAGTTCGGTCCGGGCCACGCATTGTAGTCGCCATAGGCGCGGAAGCGGTAGCCCTCGATGACGCTGCGAATCCTCGGAATCACACGCTCGGCTTCGTCACCATCAACGGCCAGCACGGTTTCCGGCAGCGCACCGAACCAACGCCCGTCCGGCGCGAAACCGTCGATGCGGATCGGCTCGCCCCACGCCGTGTAGTCGTAGCGTGTGTAGCGCCGGGCGCCCTTGTCCTTGACGACGATCCAGGTGTGGACCGCGAAGATGCCGCGCCAGCGCACCGTCCGTGCAGCGAACACGCGAACGACGGCATCGACGTTCTGTTCGGGAGGCGGCAGCAATCCCGCGCTCGACCGGTCCGCCGCCTGCCAGCCGCTGCCGCGGTCGCTGCGCAGATAGTTTGCGGCGGACAGTGAGATCGGGGCGACGAGGAGCAGCAGGAACAGGAGCACGAGCTTTTTCACGGCAGCCGAGGATGGCGTTCAATTGCAGGACGACCACACGCATGTAGTCATCGCCTTCGCTTGTCGCCATCCACGAGCCGGGCGTTTCCGCGCCTCGCCGCCAAGCCCGGGCTGCGTCAATGTCGCCGGAAACCACCGCCGGGCCCGGAACGACCACCGCCCCGGCCGACGCTTGCGCCCATGCGCGGCCCACTCATGCCCGAGTTTCCGAAATGGGGGGCTGCGCCGGCGAGCGCTCCTCCCCCGCCCATGGCGCGCATGCCGCCCATTTGCGCACGTGCACTCTGCGGCGGGCCGCTGATGCGCCCCATGGAAGGCTGCGCGATGCCGACAGGCATCGCGCTCTGCGCATTGCCGCCCGGCATTCGCGGTCCGGAGGGGCCTGTCGGGTGTGGTGCAGGCGATCCTGTCGCCAAGCGCGGCGTCGGCATGGGCTGACCGCCAGTTCCGGTAGGCGTGCCGGCGACGGGGTGCCCCATCCCGGCAGGACCGCGACCTGCACCGCCGATGTTGGTGCCGGGCTGCGGCGGATTGTGCGCCATCGCTGGTGGATGGTGACGCCAGTAGCGGTTCCAGAACGCATGGCGATGAAACCACGGCCGTCCGAAGTAGAAGCTGCTCCAATACGTGGTCAATACGAACGGCGCCACCGGCACGTATTCCACATATTCGGGCAAAGAGACGTACTGCTCGCGATATAGATAAGAGAGCGCCTTCGCCGCCACCCAACCGCGTTCGCCATCGACGCTGACATCGCACCAGGCCCCACCCTGGATGCAGCCGTGGATGGTGACACGAGTGCCCGCCGGAATGCGCTCGACGACCGGAAAGCCGGTGCCCGGTCCTGCTCGCATCGTGGCCGATTTGCGCAGCAGCCCCGGAGCAGCCGCAGCCAGCGATACGGACGTCGTGAGCATCAGCGCGGCGACGAGACACGTAGTGAGCTTCAGCACGAGCACCTCCTGTCCGCTTCCGGCGGCGCATCGCCCGCGCATGGGACGTCGGCCGCTCCGGCATGAACATGACAGGGATGGTGGCAGTCTATCGCGGCAACCTCACGGCAATCCCATGGAGGCAACGGTATGTCAGCGTGTCAGGACCGCGCTCGGCGGACAGCGACTCACGGCGCGCCGTTGTGCGAAAGGATCTGCGCGACACCGCCCAATCCGCGGCGAAACGCTTCATCGAACGTGACACCACGAAACTCCCAGTGATGCTGCACGCCTGCCGCATCAAGCTGCCATCGCACGACCCAGCCGAGCTCGGCATCGTCCCAGGTAAGCCGGCCCAGCAACGTCGCCTCGGCGCCCGGCACCGTCGCAGCGAGGGTAGCAGGCGGCAGCTCGGCGCGGCCAAGCACGATCGAGCCCGCCTGCGATGCAGGGAGGAGGATGGTGAGGCCGCGCTTGCTCGCGGCGGCCCGCAAGGCATCGCGCTGCAGATCCGACTGCCGATCGTCGGAGGTGACGAGATAGGTCCGGCTGCCCGACGACATTGCCACCACGGCCGCGACCAACGGCCGCGGCGCCAGCCACGGATTGATGTCGAATGAGCGCAGCAGATCGTCGATCTTGCCGCGATCGAACGACACGGTCAGGTCATAGGGGCGGTCGCGTGTCCCCTGCTCATCGCGCTTCGGCTTGCCCGACATCTGGTCGTGATAGTCGAAGCCCGTGACGTATTCGCCCGCCCGCAACTTGAGGGGCGCAAGCCTCTCATCCTCCTTGAGCTGAAAGGCGCCGGACACCTTGATGAGGACATCCTCCAGGCAAAGCGCAAAGCCAGCCCGGCGATTGTCCTCGCCCTGGCCGGTGACGACGGTTTGCGCCCGGTAGAGATCATCGGTCCCTGCCCTTGCGACAGGACACAGACCGACGATCAGCCACAGCGCAAGATACCATGCGCAACATCGCTCGAAACGTCCCCGCAGCCGCATCGCGCGTCCTCGGTGGGGCCAAGCTATTTCTGTCGGTCAAGCTTGATGATCGTCTTCGCTCCGGTGCCGTCGGCGGTCGAGAACGTGACGCGATCACCGGCATGAACCTCCTCGATCATCGCATTGTCCTTGACCTTGAACTCCTCCGCCGCGGCGTTTGCCCCCACTGTTCCAGCCTGAACGCGCTTGATGGCGACGGTTCCATTCAGACGGTTGATGCCCGTCACGACGCCTGCAACGCCTTGGTCCGCGGCAAGCGCAGGCAGGCTCGACACGAGAGCCGCGACCGCGGCCAGAGTGATCGTTGCTGCTTTCATCGCTGTTCTCCTGCTTGATCGCGGCAGACAAGACGCTGCGCCGCTCTTTTGGTTCCGGCTGCCAGCCTATCAGCCCCGACTGCAATCACACATGAACGCGGCCATTCGAGCCGCCGCAACTCATCTGCGCGCCTCATTCTGTCGCGTCCATGCTCAGGTCGGCCTTCAGGCATTCTGCAGGCAGCCCGTCTCATTTAGTCACTTTCGATCGTTTGTCATCACACGCATGGGTCCATCACGGCGCAGGAACCGCGTAACGTCGAATTCATCATTGCGTCATGATGCGCCTTGACAGCATCGGCGCGCAGGAGGAGCATCGCGACGCTGTTTGTTTGCTCGACGATCGATCCACGGCATCGCAGCGGCGAGCCAACGGCAGCAAGCAAACCGGATTGCAAGGAGGCTCTATGACTCCACCTCCGTACCAGAACCGCTGAATGCGACGGTATCGCTTCGGACCATCGCATAGCGGCAACTCACGAACGGCACGCCGGGACTCGGCTTAGAGGGCTGCATCAGCGAGGCATGGCCCCTTGCCGGCCCGGCGCTGTGCCGTGAGCGATGAATCTTCGATGCAGAAGTCTCCACCGGACTCGTTGGCGCCGGGTAACCGAGTCGTGAGTGGTGACTACGCAAAGCCGCCGAGAGCGCCAATGGACATAGCGCCGTTCATGACGCCAATGGACAAAGCAAGGAGCAAAATCCGCTCACGCTCTCAACAGCCGGCATTGCACCATGCCCGACATTGCACGCGACATACCGAGCTGGCGTCGGCTGCGTACCGCAGCTACCTGTTGTAGCAGCTACTTGTTGTAGTCGTAGAAGCCCTTGCCGGTCTTACGTCCGAGTTGCCCTGCGGCCACCATTTCCTTCAGCAGTGGCGCCGGGCGATATTTCGGATCGTTGAAGCCGTTGTAGAACACCTCCATCACCGACAGCATCGTATCGAGTCCGATCAGGTCCGCCAGCGCCAGCGGGCCGATCGGATGATTGCAGCCGAGCTTCATGCCTTCGTCGATGTCGGCAGCGGTGGCAATCCCTTCCGAATAGGCGAAGATGGCCTCGTTGATCATCGGGCACAGGATGCGGTTCACGGCAAAGCCGGGACTGTTCTTGGCGGTGATCGCCACCTTGCCGATGCGCTTGGCGAAGTCGGCCGCCGCAGCGTGGGTGGCATCGGAGGTCTGCAGGCCGCGGATCAGCTCGAGCAGCGCCATCATCGGCACGGGATTGAAGAAGTGCATGCCGATGAATCGGTCAGGCCGGTCGGTCGCGGTGGCGAGCTTGGTGATCGAGATCGACGAGGTGTTGGTGGCGATCAGCGCCTCGGGCTTCAGGCCGGCGCAGAGGTCCTTGAGGATCTTGTGCTTGAGCTCCTCGTTCTCGGTCGCGGCCTCGATGACCAGATCGCAGCTCGACAGCTTGGCCTTGTCCGTGGTGCCGGAGATGAGCGACAGCGCCTTGTCCTTGTCGGCGACCGTCATCTTGTCCTTCTTGACCAGGCGATCGAGGCTCGAGCCGACGGTGGCGAGCCCACGCGCCACCGCCTGCTCGGAAATGTCAACCATGACGATTGGCAGGCCGGCCGCCGCGCACACCTGCGCGATGCCGTTGCCCATGGTGCCTGCTCCGATGATGCCGACCGTCTGAATCATTGCCGATGCCTCTCTCCTGTCGCTCGGGACCTCGTCCCGCAGTCAGGTGTTGCTTAACAGGCTATCGCCTTGCCCGGTAGGCCCCAGCAGGCCCCCGGCGACGCCTCCGGAGGGCCCGGCCTGAGCAGCCCGTCAAGCGGCGGCGAGGCGCATCGATCTGGAACGGATGCATCGCCCTCTCGTTGGTCGTGCACTCGGCCGACGAGATCGGTCGGGCCGAGCAGCGCGGGAGGCGAACGATGGACGGCGGAGCAGCAACATTCTGGGGTTGGGGGATCGGCATCGTCATCCTCGGCCTCGTCCTTGCTTATGCAGCGACGCGGTCCGGACGGTTGCGTCCCGGCGAGCGTGCCAGGCTCGACGAGAACACGCGTGCGTCGATCGCGGCGCACGATCAGGCCGAGCGCGCCAGCGGCGCCGGATCGCGCGTCCCCGGAATGCAGAGCAACACGCCCTATGCCCTGCTGATCCCGATCGTCGTGGTCGCCGCCGCCATCGCGCTGATGTTCTGGTCGTTCGCCGGCGACAAGGGTCCACGGCAGGACGCGCAGGCGACCAGCCAGCAGACCACCGGCAATGCGGCCTCGAAGCAGAGCGCCCCCGCGGCGGCCGCGCCGACCGCCCCAGGCAACGATACGGCCAGCGACAGTGCGCGAGGCAGTGGCCCGCTCAACCAGAGCCGTTGAGACTGTCGCGCACCGCGCTCTGATCATGGCGCCCAGCGGCTGCCGCACTCATGGGCTCGCACGCCGGCAACGCATCAGGCAGCGGGAATTCGCACTCACGCAGTGGGATGGAGGACGGGAATGGGACTGGCTCAATACGCAATCGTCGCGGTCGAAGATCACTGGAGCGTGCTGCACGACGGCAATGTCCACGGCGACTATGCGACCAAGGAAGCCGCATTCGAGTCGGCGGCAGCGGCGGCGACGCTGGCGCTCAAGCAAGGGCACGAGGTTCATCTGAGCGTGCCCGGCAATGATCCGGAGAGGTCAAACAACTAATCAGCTCGATCGGCGGCAGTTCTTTCGGGAACCGACTTCCGCGCGTCGTGAACTGCACGCTAACGTGTGTTAGCGACATGAACGCGCCGATGCCGCACTCTTCCGTCCAGAACGACAGGAGTTCGGCCATGACCCTCAAGAGAAACCGGCACAAGCAGATCATCCCGTTCGCGGAGCGTCTGCAGCAGGCCGCCACGGCCGCGCGCGATGCAGCTGAGCTGCTCCCTGCGGGACTGGAACGCGACATCCTGTTGAAGAAGGCGCTGCAGGCCGAGACCGCCGCGCACATCAACGAGCTGTTGAGCGCCCCGATCATGCAGGCTGCTGACAGATAGCGCTCTCTCTGCGGCAGAGAACCGTATTGCCGCCTGCTGGACCGTGCCACTGCCGAGGCGCGACCGCATCCAAACGCTTGGATTGGGCGAAGACAGGCGTCTCGGCGAGGATGATGATGGCGCGGATCTTGGTCGGCACATCGGGATGGCACTACGCCTCCTGGCGCGGCGCCTTCTTCCCTCCGGCCTGCTGATCAGCATCAGCTGCCGTTCGCAGCGGGCGTGATCAGACCGGGCCGGACTTCGTCTTTGCCTGGAAGGCCTCCAAGTTCATCACGCATTGGAAGCGCCTGTCCGAGCGCTCGGTGAACAGCATCGCGCTGACCGCAGAGAGCCGACCGCCTCGCATGATCCATTTCCAGTTGACGATGTGTGGAAACTAGGCAGCGGAGCCTAGAGGCAGGATCAATCACGGGACGTCGGTGATCGCCAGATTGTCGCGGCACTCCATCGGACCCCGTAGTTCAACGGGATCTTGCAGCGATGATCCAACGTCGTTCCGCGTTCGCGGGTGTGGCCACGCGATCTCATCCGGAACAACGCTGTCATCGGTCCCAACGCTCATGCAAAAAGAAGCGCAGCTGATGAGGTATTATGCTAACATAAGTTATTGTAGTCGCAGCACATGGAACCCCTATAAGCGATCCCGGGGGAACCGCTCTTTGAGTCATCTTGTACGCAAGCTCGAGAACTTCGTCCGCCTCTCTGCGGCCGACCGCCTGATGCTCAACCGCGCAGCGGTGCAGCGGGTCAGGACCTTTGCGCCACGGACCGACATCGCCCGCGAAGGCGAGAAGCCGAAGGATGTCCATCTCATCCTGAACGGCTGGGCCTGCCGCTACAAGCAACTCGAGGATGGCCGTCGTCAGATCGTCTCGTTCTTCCTGCCCGGCGACATCTGCGACCTCAACATCTTCATCCTGCGCGAGATGGACCATTCGATCGGCACCATCACTCCAGTCTCGATCGCCGATTTGTCGCGCGAGTTCTTCGACGAGATCAGCACCGGCTATCCGCGCATCGCCACCGCATTCTGGTGGGAAACCCTGGTCAACGCCGCCATTCAGCGCGAGTGGACGATGAATCTCGGACAGCGCACCGCGTCCGAACGAATGGCACATCTGCTGTGCGAGCTGTTCTTCCGGCTGCGTCTCGCCGGCCTCGCCGAGGACAACAGCTGCAGTTTCCCGTTGACCCAGGCGGATCTGGCCGAGGCAACCGGGCTGTCGAAGGTCCACGTCAATCGCACGCTTCAGGAGCTGCGGGCCAACAACCTGATCGTGCTCAAGGGCAAGATGCTGGTGCTGCCGGATCTCGAGCGCCTGATGAGCGCCGGCCTGTTCAATGCGAATTACTTGCATTTGGATCGAGAAGGTCGTCAGCTCGATGCGAATGAGTGAGGCGTTCCGGGCGCTGCCGCATCCGACTTGCGCGAGGCTGGCCGGCTCGGGCACTCTGCCTGGGAAACGGCGATGGTTGAACAGCGCATGGCTGACGGGCCCTTCGAGCAGGAGATCGTGCAGCGCCTCGGGCTGATGCCGAACCTGTTCCGGCCGACGCCCACGGCGCCCGAGACCGTGCGGCAGTTGTGGCAGCTCGCGAAATGCGCCTATCTCGATGCGCCATTGCCGGCGCTGTTCAAGGAGCGGCTTGCGGTCCATCTCTCACGCCTCAACGGGTCGTCCTATTGCCTCACCCGGCATTTCGGCTTCCTGATCGGGCTCGGCACCCCCGCCGCAGATGCGGCATTTCAGCCGGAGACGCTCGATCAGGCCCGCGCTCTGCTCTCGTTTCCGCTCGCAGATCCCGCGCGCATCACGGCGGCACTGACCCGTCTGGAGGCGGTCGAGGACCCCATCGACATTCCTGAGCCAGGCAGCGACGGCGAGGCCGACCTGCTCGACGCGGCTTCGGCCATGTTCGTTTCGAGCCAGGCGGCCGCTCGCTCGAGGCTGGCGCTTCGCAAGGCGTTCGGCGAGCCCCGCTTCGAAGTCCTGACGGCGTTCATGGCCTATCTGCGCATGGCGCATTTCTGGGCCGACGCCCATCCCGAGCTCTCGCTCGATCCCGACGTGCTGGCAGTCACACGGTCCGATCCGGATCTCGCCATTCGCCTGGCCTGCGGTGAGCCGCGCCACCACGACATGCCGGCGTCTGCCAAGCCCGCTGCAAACGGCAGCGAGGCCAGCGCGCATCGATTGCAGCGCATCCTCGAGATCGACTCGGTCGGCGTGTTGTTCTTCGATCATGTCGAGGGCACGCTGATCGATGCGAACGACGCCTTCCTCAACATGACCGGCTATTCGCGCGAGGAGGTCGCGAACCGCCAGCTGACGTGGCAGCGCATGACACCGCCGGAATGGCGCGTCAGCTCCGCTGCCCAGATCGACCTGCTGCAGCAGACCGGCCGGATCGGTCCGTACGAGAAGGAGTATTTCCGCAAGAACGGCGAGCGCACCTGGATGATGTTCGCCGGCCGCGACATTGGCGACGGCACCCTGGTCGAGCTTGCGATGAACATCGACGACCGCAAGCGGACCGAGGCCGCGCTGCGCGACAGCGAGACGCGCTTCCGCCAGTTCGGCGAGGCGTCCTCCGACGTGTTGTGGATCCGGGACGCAGACAGCCTGCATTGGGAATATATCAGCCCCGCATTCGAGGCGATCTATGGCGCCCCGCGCGCGGCCGTGCTCCAAGGCGATCATATCACGCCATGGACCGATCTGATGCTGGCCGAGGATCGACCACGCGCCGTCGAGAGCCTCGACCGTGCGCGGCGGGGCGAGCGCGACAGCTTCGACTTCCGCATCATCCGACAGACCGACGGCGCGATCCGCTGGCTGCGAATCCGTAGTTTCCCGATGGTCGATGCAACCGGTCACGTCCAGCGCATCGGCGGCATCACCCAGGACATCACCGCAGTCGTGTCGGCCAACGAGCATCAGAAGTTCCTGCTGGCCGAGCTGCAGCACCGGGTGCGCAACCTGCTCGCCGTGATCCGCTCGATCATCAGGCGCACCGGCGACAGCAGCGACAGCGTCGAGGATTTCGCAGGCCATCTCGAGGGCCGCATCTCCGCACTGTCGCGCATCCAGGCCGTGATCACGCGCGATCCGGTCGCCGGCTTCGATCTTGCCGAGCTGATCGCCGACGAGCTGCGCGCAGGCGCCGCGCGCGAGGACCGGCAGTTCTCGCTGTCGGGTCCCTCGCTCCGGATCAAGGCGAAGGCGGCCGAGAGCATCGGGCTTGCGATGCACGAGCTCGCCACCAATGCGCTGAAATACGGCGCGCTGACCGTTCCGCGGGGCTTCATCAGCATCGAATGGCGTCTCGACGAGCGCGACGCGGCCCGTTCTCTCGTGATCGACTGGACCGAGACCGGGATGTCCGGGCACCGGATGACGGCGGGCAGGCAGGGATTCGGAACGGTGCTGCTCGAGCAGATGCTGCCCTATGATGTCGGCGCGCAGGTGACGCGCCGTTTCGAGCCGAGCGGCCTGCGTTGCGAGATCAGGCTGCCGGCCGACGATATCCTGAAGCGCTGACCGGTTGGCAGGGGTCGCCGAGCGTGCAGGGGTTGGCCGCGGTGCAGCCCTGTGCCGTCGGGTAGCCTTCGTCGGTCATTAGGGGTATGCTCATCCTGCGACCTCAGATCAGTGTCGAGCGACGTGCGCAACCGTCCTGCTCTCTGGCCGCAAAGACTGTGGCCGCAAAGGCTCTGGCCGCCAAGTCCGGACTGCAGTGTCTTGATCGTCATGCGTTAGCTGCCATGCGCTGACGGCCATGCCTTTGCCTTGGTTTGGCCTGATATGGCAGGGAGTGCGGAGGACACGAGTGAATCGGCCGAGCATCGGCGCGGCGGAACGATGATGGGGCGTTCCGAGGCATCCGCTCAGGCCACGACCAACACCGTGCACATGCAGAAGCATGCGCACACGGGACAACCGGTATCCAGGTTCTGTGCTGATGCGGCCTCCGGGCCGAGCGTCTCGTGACGTCGTCATCGTCAGACGACCTCGTCATCCGGCGCTGTTACCACGAGACGTTGCTGCCACGAGACGTTGGTACGACGACGTTAGTACGACGACGCGTTGGTAGGACGACACGCTGGTAGGACATGTCGGGTAGGACATGTCGGGACAGAGCCGAGCGCCGCCGCCGAGGCGGACGACAACGGAGGACGGAGCGTCAATGCTTGCAACGACCACCACCAAAGATGCGGATCAGCAGCCCCATGCCGTGATCGATCCCGACATCGTGCTGGCAGCGCGGGCCGACCGGCCCGGCATCGAGGCCGATCGCCGGAGCGTGCAGCGTCCGCCGGAGGTTCCCTCGCCCAAGATCGATCCCGAGTTCCGAACTCAGCCGCCCAGCGGCCTTGCGGAGGTCGAGCGGCGGACCACGGTCGGCACCTGGATCGTGCGCACCGTTCTGGCCGTGCTGTTCGCCGTGGGCAGCGCGGTCGCAGCAGCCGCCTGGCAGAGCTATGGTGACCAAGCCCAGGAGATGATCGCACACTGGATGCCGCGGATCTCGCTGGCCTCGAATGTCGACAAGGATGCAGCTCCGCAGCCGGCAGCGCCAGCGGCGCAGGAGAGCGCCGCAGCCACCCCATCGCAGACGCAGGATCCCGCGACGGGTGCGATCAGCGCGAGCGCGTCGCAGGAGCAGGCGCAATTGCTGCAATCCATGGCTCACGACCTCGCGGCCCTGACCCAACAGATCGGCGAGCTGAAGACGAGCCTCGCCCAGCTGAGGTCCGGCCAGGAGCAGATGGCGCGCGAGATGGCGCGCGTGGCGGAGGCCAAGGCGTCCGACAAGGCGTCCGAGCGGACGGCGGAAGCGCGGCCGTTCGACCCGCGGGCCATCGAGCAGACGATACGGCCGCGCCAGGCCCCGCGGCCCGCAACCGCCGCCGTGACGCCGGGGCAGCCCGCAGCGGCGGTGCCGCACCGCCCGCGGACGCCACCGTCGTCGGCAGCCAACATGGTTCCGCCGCCCCCGGCGCCGATGGCCTTGCCGTCAGCACCGGCCGATCCGGATCAGCCGGTCGTACGCCCGCCGATGCCGGTGCGCTGACGCCGCTGGGCGCAGCGCTCGCAGACATCTCCACCATCATCCGCAGCAGGGTTGATGCAGCGGCCCGATGCACTTGTCGCCACGAGGCTTTCCGAGCTAAGGAACTGCGCCTGAAAAGCCTATCTGCGAGGGGTTCATGAGCCTGACCGATCCGACCGTTCTTTCCACCTCCGACCTCGCCGACCGCATCGCGATCCTGCGCGACAACATTCGCCAGATCACCGAGCAGGCCGCCTCGCAGTCGGGCGCCGCCGACGAGGAGCGCAACGCCGACCGTCTGGCCCAGCAGAGCGAGGAGCTGGAGATCCTGCTCAAGGAGCAGGAGCGCCGCCTCAACAAATAGGCCGCTGCCGGCGCGATCAATTCGCGCTTGCTGCACTGCCCTCGTTGTTGATCGCGCCGCAGTCCGAGGCTAGCCTTACCGAAAATACTTGCCGAAGATAAACGGGAGGTCTGCTCGGTATGCGTTCCAAATTGACCATTGCGGCATTGCTGATGAGCGCGGCCGTGGCTCCGGCCAGCGCCGAGCCGCGCCATGTCTACACGACCTTGGTGCTGGAGGCGTTCGCCACCAAGGTCGAATGCCCCGGCATCGACGTCGCCTATCAGGATCTGGTGAAAAAGGCGCAGGACATGCAGATGCCTGACGGCACCACCGAAAAGGTCCGCAAGGCCATCGCCTACATGCACACCGGCGGCAAGATGGGCGAGAAGCAGGACGACGATCTGATGGCGGAGGTGGCCATCGCCACGCAAACCATCGACCTGGATCAGCGTCGCTTGGGCATGACGAATTGGTGCGAGGCGCACAAGAAGACCCTCGCCGGCTTCATCCGCCCCAAGAGCTGAGATCCAGGGCTGAGACCGAGGGCTGAGACCGAGGGCTGAGACCGCGAGCCGAGAGCATGGCCTGAGCACGCTGGACGATGCACCGGCTGCGGGGCACGCAACGGGGCGCGTCTCCAAACACCGATGCTCGCGCGTCCGCTGAACCGCCGCGGCAGCCTGCATCGGACGGCCGGATGACCTTCGCCGCCTGCGAAGGAACCCGAACGGCCGCCGATGCTTGGCTCTGTCTGATCGCCGCCGCGGAGCAACGCCATGCGCATCGAGACCGCCTTTCTGTTCGACCTCGACGGCACCCTGGTCGACAGCGTCTACCAGCATGTGCTGGCGTGGAAGACGGCGCTCGATGCCGAGAATATCGAGCTGTCGGTGTGGCGCATTCATCGCAAGATCGGCATGAGCGGCGGGCTGTTCACCAACCAGCTGCTGCGCGAGACCGGCTTCGCGATGGAGCCGGACCGGATCGAGCGGCTCAGGCGCGCGCATGCGGCAGCCTACCAGGAGCTCGGACGTCGGGTCCGTCCCCTGCCCGGGGCCCGCGAGCTGCTGGCCTTCCTGACCGATGCCGGCATCCCCTGGGCGATCGCGACATCAGGCCGGATGGAGACGGCCGCCGTCAACCTCGCAGCGCTGGGCGTCGATCCCAGGCAGAGCCCGGTCGTCACGCGCGACGAGGTTCGCTACGCCAAGCCCGATCCCGACCTGTTCCTCGCGGCAGCCGCCCGCCTGGACGTACCGATCGAGCGCGCCGTGGTGGTCGGTGACAGCATCTGGGACATGCTGGCCGCAACGCGCTGCCGTGCGCTCGGCGTCGGCCTCCTCAGCGGCGGCTATGGCTCGGAGGAATTGCGCCAGTCCGGAGCGATCCGCGTCTACGAGGATCCGGCCGATCTCCTCGGCCATATCGACGAGGTCGGCGGCCGGCGCTAGCCCGCGCTCAGCTCTGCGGGCCGGACAGCGAGATGTCGCGCTCGGCGCGGAACACGTTGGCGTAGAGATTGGCGATCCACTGCCGCCCCGTCGAGGTCATATTGAGATAGCGGATCTCGGTCTGGATATGGGGCGCGACGCTGTTCCAATAGAACTGCGGATAGCGGTTGACGATATCGGCGGGCGAGCCGTAGCCCAGCTGCCGGTTGATGCCGACCTCCTCGAATTCGTGATACAGCGCATTGGCCTTGCGGATGTAGTTGGGATCGCCGAGCTGGCCGATCAGATCGGCGGCGCGCACGATCGACTGCTCCTCGTCGAACAGCTGGCCGGCGAGCGGCGGAAAGCGCGTGCCTTCGATGGCGCGTGCGATGCGATCCTTGTCGAGCGGCGCCATGCCTTCGATGCGGTTGATCACGTACAGTTTGGAGCGGTCGACGTGATACGGCATCAGGCTGGCATCCGATGAGCCGCGCGGCAGGCAGATCTTGCGGCCGCCGCGATCGACGACGAACCCGTCGCTGTCGTCCTCCTTGAACAGGCCCCGGACATAGCCGATGTCGTGCAGCAGGCAGGCCATGATCACATGGACGTAGTCTTCCGCCGTCATGTGGCTGTGGAGCGCGCGCCCGCGCAGGATTTCGTGGCCAGCCAGCGTGACCAGCAGCGTGTGCTCGACGTTGTGGTACAGCGCATCGCTGTTGCCGATGCATTCCAGCGCGATGCGCGCGGCCGCCGGAAGCATCTCCGACAGCTGAGTGTGGGAGGATCCGAACCGCCGGCGCATATAGGAGCTGAGGAACCGCTCCAACGCCGCTGCCGCGAGCTCCGGTAAGGTCATCATCGCTGCCGCCCCGCCTCAGACAGCTCAAAACACAACGCTAAAGACACAACTCGGCAAAACGCAAATCGCCAGGACGCTGCTCGAAAAGGCACGGCTCAGGACACGGCTCGATGTCGGACGCGAGCGGTCGAACACATCAGGGCGCAACCGTCCGCGTCGCGCACGGAGCATAGCGCAGGTTGCGGATGTCGGCCACACCCGGATGACGATGCCCGGGAAATTGCGGGCGCCGTCCCATCTCGTTTGGCGGCGGGGCAGCGAGCCGACAGCGAGCCGGATCGCACTCGTCGCAGGCAACGCGAATGCCGCTGCCCGGCCGCAAGGCTCAGGCGACGTCAGCCCGCGGGGTTTCCTCAGGCTGCGCCGCGAGCGCGTCGAGATCGACGAGCGCAGGATCGTCCGGCGTCGGCTCGCTCTGCTGCGGCCCGCTGCCATGGACATGCATCAGCGTCTGCACCCGCCGCGCATTGAGATAGTCGACGTGCTGGTGCGCCAGTGCGAGCGGCAACAGCGCCTTGGGCAGCGCCGTCATGGTGAAGGCGGGAACGCGCTTCACCTCCTCGCCCTCGCGCCAGGTCAGCGGATTGAGCGTGTAGATCATCTGGCGGTCGGTCTCGGGCGCGGGCAATTGCCTGACCTCGGGCGGCGCCAGCAGCGCGACGTTGATGTTGCCCGCCCGCGTGCGCGTCGCCGCCGTACGCAGCTCCCAGCAGATCAGCTCGGCGGCCGACAGCACCTCGCGGCGGATATCGTCGACATCGGCGGCGAAGCGGCTGGCCTCGGTCAACGCGGCACGGCCGCGCGTGACCGCGTCCACGAGGGCCGCCGCACCGATCTCGAAGCGCGGAACCGCCTGCTCGATCGCGGACGCCACCGCCTCGATCTCGTTGGCGGCGCGGTCGCGGTCGCGCTGCGCCACCGCATCGGCAAAGGCGCGTTCGGCCAGGACGATCTGCTCGTCGCATTCGGCCACGGACGCGCGCAGCGCCTTGGCCTTGTGCTCGACCGCCTGCATCTTCGCTTCGGCGCGGTCGAGTTGGCCGTTGCTGGCCCCCGCCTTGGCGAGCCGCTCGGCGGCGACGCGCTTCTCCTCCAGCGCCCGCTCGGCCACGCGCAGCCGCTCCGCCAGCCGCTGCCGCGCCGCCTGCTTGTCCTTCAGCGCGCGCTCGAAGATCTCGACCGGGCTCAGCTCACGCTTGAAAAAGACCATGGCAATATCCCTGGACGGCGGTCGTGCCGACGACGTTGGTCAACGGCGAATCCGCTGCCGAATCATTGCCTGAATCTTGCGGGCAAATTGGGTCGGAAACCAGGATGAGAATGCGGACGCCCCCTCTTGACGGGCAGCCCCTGCCACGAATGCGCGCAGCAGAGTCGGCGCATGCGCCCGAGCGCGCCGCCGACGATTCACTAAAATCAGAACGATGAGGTCAGCTCTGATGCGGCCCGCGCATCATCTTCATGGCTTCCGCGATGTGGCGCCATTCTCTGGCCTCCTCCGCCTCGCCGCCCGTCTCGCATCTTAGCGCCTGTTGCGCGGCCTGCGCGATCGCGGCAGGCCCGTGCATCTCCAGCATCTGGCGCGCGACGGCATGAATCTTCGTTTCGGACATCATACGCGGTGCTCCTATCGCCCTGGAATTCGCCGTTAACCACGACGCACGCGATGAGTTCCAGAATCGCGCAATTGTGTGATTCCGGTCACGGCAGATGCGGTTCCAAAAGGCAACACTGCGCCCGTAATTTACCTTACGTGCTCAATCGTAATTTCGCGCAGCGCGCTGCGCTGCTAGTTGTGAGATAGATTCGAGCGATGGTGGCTGAGGAGCGAGACATGACACAGGTCTTCTTTCATTGCTCCAACGACGATGAGATCCTGATCGACCGGCGTGGAACCGCGGTTCTCGATCTCTCCGAAGCGCGCGACCACGCGACGCGCGTGATGCACGCGCTGATTTCGGCAGAGAGCGAGGAGGACTGGCGCGACTGGGTGCTTCACGTCGCCGATGACCTCGACGAGGAGATCTTCGCGGTGCCGTTCTCATCCATCCTCGGCCGTATGCATTGAGATCGAGGCCCGTGATGTTCGCGTCTGGAAATCTCCGCCTGGCTGCGTTGCGCGATCGCTGGAAGAGCTTCTTCGCGCTGGTCAGCGATCCCTACCGTCCCGAGCGCTACTACATGCGCGGCCCCGGCCCGAAATGGCGCGCGAAGTACGGAACCCGCCGTGTGACGCAGAGCTGACGCACTCGTCGGCCGCCCAGGAAGCGGGTCGTCCCCAACCGCATTCTTCTCGCCACATTTGTCCTTCATTTCGGCGGCGGTGAGACGAAGGGGACATCGCATGACCAGAATGCTGGCCACAACGGCGCTTGCAATCACACTCATGACATCCGCCTTGATGCCGTCAGCGCGAGCCGACGAGCATCGCGGCGGCGATGCTGCGCTCGGCGCCTTGTCGGGCGCCGTCGTGTTCGGCCCGGTCGGCGCTGTCGCAGGCGCCGTGGTCGGCTACACCGCCGGCCCTTCCATCGCCCGCTCCTGGGGCTTCCGACGCTCGCGCGCAGCCCGCTCCCAGCAGGTCCGTCGTCCGGTCCGCGACAGCCAGGCGGCAATGGTCGACTCCGCGCAGCCGCCGCAGGCGGCGCCGCGCAGCGCACCGTCGCAACCGAGGACAGCCGCCGCCGCGCCGCCGGCCCCGCGCGGCCCCGTCGCACCGCCGGTGCAGACGCTCGAATAGACCCCGCGCGGCGGCTCAATAGCCGCGAGCGCGATCGACGACGTTGAGCAGCGGCTCGCCGCGCAGCAGCCGCCGGGCGTTCTCGGCGACCTGCTGCGCAATCGTCTCCCAGGACGCGATCGCCGCCATGTGCGGCGTCACCAGCACGCCCGGCTCGCGCCACAGCGGGTGGTCCGCAGGCAGCGGCTCCTGCTCGAACACGTCGAGCACGGCACCGCGCAGATGACCGCTGCGGATGAGCGCGACCATGTCGTCCATCACAAGGTGCTCGCCGCGGCTGCACAGGATCAGCGCCGCGCCCTTCGGCAACCGGCTCAGACGCGCCGCATCGAGCAGCCCGACCGTCGACGGCGTGAGCGGCAGCAGCGAGACCAGGATATCGGCCTCGCTGAGGAAGTCATCGAGCGCATCGGCACCGCTGAACGTCCTCACGCCGTCGAGCTGCTTGGGCGAGCGCGCCCACGCGCTGACAGCGTAGCCGAGCGCGACGAGACGGAGCGCGGCGTCGGTGCCGAGCGCCCCGAGCCCGAGAATGCCGACCCTGCAATCCCCGGCCGCACGCTGCTCGTAGCGGCGCCAGAGGCCGTCACGCGCATTGCCGATCACGCGGTCGAAATCGCGATGAAAATACAGCGTGCTCCACAGCACGAACTCGGTCATCGCCGAGGTGATGTCGGGATCGACGATCCGGCACAACGGCACATCGGGAACGGCCGGGTCGGACAGGATGTTGTCGACGCCGGCGGCGATCGAATGGATCAGCCGCAGCTTCGGCATCGCCGCAAGCGCGCCGGGCTCCGGCTTCCAGCACACCGCAAGCTCCGCGTCGCGTGCGGCGGGCTCCGGCCAGGATGCGACGGTCACGCCCGGCAGCTCGCGCGCGAGCACCGCCTTCATCGGATCCATCAGCCCCGGGCGGCTGAGAAGTGCAACGCTGATCATGCCGGCCGTAGCCCGCACCATTGCGCGACGAACATCGCAATGGAGAGCGTCGTCTTGCGCACGCTGTCGAGATCGACGCGCTCGTCGAACGCGTGCGGACCGATACCGTAGGGGCCGTAGCACAGCGCCGGAATGCCGTAGTCGACCGTGTAGTAGCGCGTGTCGTTGACCGCCGTGGACAGCCGCACGTCCAATGGCTTTTCGAACACCCGCGCATGAACCTCGGCAAGCGCGGCCTCGGCAGCGCTGCCGGGCTCGCAGACGGCGGGATCGGCCTGGAAGCCGCTCCACACCAGCTCGACCGGATTCTCCGACAGGAAACTATCCGTCGCCTGCGCCCTGGCGAGGCACTGTTCGATGCCGGCCATGGCCTGTGCCGGCGTCTCGCCGGGCAGCACGCCGAGGCGGCAATCGAGATCGCACCAGGCCGGCGTCGAGCTCGCCCAGTCGCCGCCCTTGATGATGCCGACGTTGAACTTGATCGGATCCTTCACGCCTGAGAACCACGCGTTCGAGGTGGCGCGCGCGTTGATTTCCTTGGTGTGCTCCTGGAAGGCGCGGATCAGATGCATCGCCGAGAGAATGGCGTTGGTGCCGGTCTCCGCATAGGCCACGTGCACCGGCGTGCCGCGCACGCGCAGGCGAAACCAGATCGCGCCGACCTGGGCGCGGGTCAGCGTGTGGCCGGTCGGCTCCGGGATCAGGCAAGCATCAGCCGTATAGCCGCGCATCAGGGTCGAGAGCGCGCCGTTGCCGGTGCTCTCCTCCTCGGTCACGGTCTCCAGGTGAATGCGCCCGTCCGGCACGAAGCCGGCGGCCTTGATGGCATCGAGCGCGAAGATCATCGCGGAGACGCCGGCCTTCATGTCCTGCGCGCCGCGGCCGATCATCCAGCCCTCGCGCACGATGGCTTCATAGGGCGCGTCGCTCCAGAGGTCGGTCGGTCCCTCCGGCACGACGTCGATGTGGCCCTGCAAGATCAGGCTGCGGCCCTTGCCCTCGCCGTCGAGCGTCGCCACCACTTGCTTGGAGCCGTCGAGCGCAATGCTGTCCATCGGCGCGGCCTTCGGATGCCGCATCAGGTCGACGTCGGCGAGGTTGAAGCGGTCGACCTTGTAGCCGCGCGCTTCGAACTCCTTCGCCAGCCAGTCCTGCACCGGCGCTTCCTCGCCGCGCAGGCTGCGAAACTGCACCAGTTGCTGCAGGAAGGCGACCTGCTGCTTGAAGTTGGCATCCACAGCGGCGGCGAGCCGCTCCATCACGTCGTTCGGCACAGCCGCCGCAGTTTCAGTCACGCAAAGCCTCCAGCCTTCCCAACTCACCCTGCCCGCGTCACGCGGCCAGGCATTTCTCCAGGATCGCCAGCCCCTCGTCCACGATCGCGTCCGACGCCGTCAACGGCACGAGAATGCGGATGGTGCTCGCAGTCACGCCGCAGGATAGCAGAATGAGTCCGTTCTCGTGCGCCACGCGGGTCACGCGCTTGGTCATCTCGGCATCCGGCTCGTCGCTGCCACGCTGCTTGAGAATATCGAATGCAACCATCGCGCCAGGACCGCGCGGCCCGGAAACCGGAACCAGATTGTTGGCGCGCGAGAAGCGCTCGATCGCCGCCCTCAGCCGTTCGCCGATCGCATTGGCGCGGTCGAGCAGCTTCTCCTGCTCGAACACGTCGAGCACGGCGAGCGCCGCGGCGCAGGCCAGCGGATTGCCGCCATAGGTGCCGCCGAGGCCACCCGGCTCGGCCGCATCCATGATCGCGGCGCGGCCGATCACGCCGGACAGCGGCATGCCGCCGGCGAGGCTCTTGGCGACGCAGATCAGGTCCGGCTGCACGTCGTAATGCTCCATCGCGAACATCTTGCCGGTGCGGCCGAAGCCGGTCTGCACCTCGTCGGCGATCAGCACGATGCCATGGGCGTCGCAGATCCGGCGCAGGCCGCGCATCAGCTCCGGCGGCGCCTGGTGGAAACCGCCCTCGCCCTGCACCGGCTCGATGATGATCGCCGCGACCTGCGAGGCGTCGATGTCGGCCTTGAAGATGAAGTTGATGTAGGACAGCGTGTCCTCGACGGAGACGTTGCTGCCGGCGATCGGGAACGGCGCGTGCCAGACGCCGGGCAGCGGCGGCCCGAACGGCTTCTTGTAGGGCATCACCTTGCCGGTCATGGCGTTGGCGAGCGCGGTGCGGCCGTGGAAGGCGCCGGTGAAGGCGATGATGCCGCTGCGTCCCGTGGCGGCGCGCGCGATCTTGATGGCGTTCTCGGTCGCCTCCGCGCCGGTCGTCAGCAGGATCGACTTCGCCGGTCCCGAGATCGGCGCCAGCGCATTGAGCCGCTCGCTCAAGCGAACATAAGGCTCGTATTGCAGCACCTGGAAGCAGGTGTGGGTGAAGCGGTCGAGCTGGGCGCGGATCGCGGCCACGATGTGCGGATGGCAATGGCCGGTGTTGAGCACGGCGATGCCGCCGGCGAAGTCGACATAGCGCTTGCCTTCGACGTCCCAGACCTCGCTGTTGAGAGCGCGGTCGGCAAACAGCGGCGTCGCGTAGCTCACGCCCCTGACCACGGCCTCGTGTCGTCGCGCCAGCAGTTCTTCATTCGCAGCCAAATTCGCTACCATGGCTCACCTCTCGTGCGGGATTTGAGCAGCAGGCTAGGCCAGGCAGCGGCGTGATCAATCAGCTTGTTCCGCCCGACAGGTGACTTCAAGGCACCAGACAGCCACCGATGCGCCGCTACGGAGCCAGCACCTTCTTCAGCCAGGCGCGGAGCGCCACGATGGCAGGCTCGTCCCAGCGCTCCCTGAGCGCGACGAGCTGATAGGCGCCCATGTGAACCGTCGACGGCAACACCTCGATCAGCGCGCCGCTGCGGATGTCCTCCGCGACCAGCACCTCGTTGGCGAGGGCGACGCCCTGCCCGATGCGCGCCGCCTCGATCGCCAGATGCGCATGCCACAGCCGCTGGCCGCGCAAGCTGATCGGCTGGTCCAGTCCCGCCAGTTCGAACCAGCGCTCCCATTGCGCGGTGGACTCCTCGTGGATCAGCGAGGCCTTGGCGAGGCCCGTGAGCGCCGCGATCGCCGGGAAGCGCGCCAGATAGGCCGGGCTTGCGACGGGAAACACGCGCGGCCGCACCAGCGCCTCGGCCATCACGCTGCCGTTCGGCTCGATCGCCTCGGCATAGACGATCTCGGCGTCGGCCTCGCCGCGCGGCAGGTCGGGATGCGCGAGCGTCGGCTGCAGGTTGATGTCCCAGTTGCGCGGCGGTCCGCTCAGCTCGGGCAGCCGCGCCAGCAGCCGCCGGTTGGCGAGGCCGGGAATGCACCAGATGTTCAGGGTCGCTCGCGCCACCGGCCGCACTTGCGTGGTGGCCCGGGCGATGATGTCGAACGCCTGGGTGACCTCGGCATGGAACTGGCGTCCGGCCTCGGTGAGCGCCAGGCCCCGGCCCTCGGCGCGCACCAGCGCCACACCCAGGCTGCGCTGCAGGTTCTGGAGATGGCGGGACACGACGGTGTGGCTGACGGCGAGCTCGTCGCCGGCGGCGCGCACGCTGCCCTTGCGGCCGACGGCCTCGAAGGCACGCAGCGCGATGAGAGAGGGCAGTCGGGGTCGCGTCATGATCGCACAATTGTCAGCCTGCGCGATCCACGCCCTCGCCCGCTCTTGCAGCGAACCGCCACGATCTGTCGTTGCCGCGGCTGATGTCGGAGCGCCGGCCACCTTGGCGACGTCCGTTGACCGAACGCAGCCGCCCCGGTCGGAGGGCTGCGTGGCGATGAGGGCGCTCACGCGCGTCAGCTCCGCTCTTAGCCCCAGCAATGCGGCGGCGCCAGCCTAGATGATGCCACAGTCCGGGGTCCGCCAGCCCAACCAGGCAGGCGGGTTAACGTCGAGGAAGCCTCGGCAAACAATCGTTAGCCGTCGGACTGGGACCAGAAGATTTTGCCCAAATGTTTCCACAATCCAACTTTGAATCGGCGGTGCTTCGAGCAGGAGAACCCCACATGCGGATCACCCCCGTGATCTTCGTCGGTTCGCTGGCTGCCATCGTCGCCACGGCAGCTCCCGCACTGGCGAAGAATTCCCAGACGGCCAGGGCGGACGAACAATCCGCCTCGACAACGCCGTGCCGCGCCTACCAGCAAGACCCTGATGGAACCTGGAAGGAGCTGCCCTGCCAGGGGCAGACGGCGGCCGCGCCGCGGCGCCAGCAGTCGGTGACCAACACGCCGAGCAACGCCGCGCGCTAGCTGGACGCAAGTTGGCCGGCGCGCGCGCCCCGCGCTCCGGCTTGCATCGAGATCGCAGCGCTCAATAAGGCGGCGCCTTGCGCGCCCGCTGTTCCCGGCCGGCTTCGACCCACCACAACAGATCGTCGGCAAAGCGCGGAAACGCGCGCGCCAGCGACTGACCCGCATCGCCCGTAGGCTTGCCATCGGTCGAGAGCGCCTGTCCGATCGGGCCCACCGCGAGCGTGCTCGACACCACGACCATGCCCATCTCCGACAACGTGCCGTGCCAGGCGGTGGCGGCGCGCGCCCCGGACAGCCGGCCAGCGGAGTAGCTCGCGATCGCCGCCGGGCGCCAGAACCATTCCTCGAGGAAGTGGTCGGTGAGATTCTTGAGCCCCGGCTGCATGCCCCAATTGTATTCGCCGGTCACGAACACGAAGCCGTCGGCCGCGCGGATCTTGGCCGCGAGTTCGGTCATGGCCGCCGGCGCCTCGCCCGGCTCGTATTCCTTGTACATGCGGTCGAGCATCGGCAGGCCGACCGCCTTGGCGTCGATCAGCTCGACGTCCTGTCCCTTGTCGCGCAGCCCATCGACGAGGAATTGCGCGAGCCGGATGCCCATCCGGTCGGAGCGGTAGGAGCCGTAGAGGACAAGGATGCGGGTGCTCATGGCGGTCAACTCCTGGCCGGATGATCCGTGCCAGTCTACCACGCCCACATTGTCATCGAAGCATCGGTATCATCGAAGATCGGCATGACGCCGCGGGTCGGTCCCCAGCCAACCGGCGGCGCGTCGTTGTCGAAGCTGGCGGGGACGCTAGCGCGTCACCGTGGCCGAGGCCGAGCGTTCGGACGGGCGGCCGAACACGCTGCGGCAGCCGTCGCTGAGGCTGGCGCGCTGCTTCATCATGCAGGCGATGATGCGGTCGCGGTCGGGAATCTCGGACGAGCACAGCCGAAACACGTCACCGGTGCACAGCCGCCGCTGGTCGTCCTCGGTAAAGGCGTGGCCCGCGCGCGGGCTGGCGACCATGGCCAGCGCAAGCCCTGCCATTGCCACATTCAAGTTCCGCATCCTGAACAGATGAGTTCGCATCAGTGTCCCCAATTCGCCCGCTGTTTGTCCGGTTCACCCGCTGCTCTCGCATTGCCGCGAAGCAGTTGCCGCCGCAGAATCGAATGATGACACGTCGCTGCGCGCCTTCAACAAGCGCGCGTCTCGCTGCACCACTATTTTGCCGGCTGTTGCATCTTCGACTCCCACGCCGTCGCCGGAACCTGTGAGGCGCCGCCAAATTGTCATTAGGCGAACGCAATCCGGCCCAGCGGCGCTCACACTCTCGCGGCGTAGTGACGACGAACCGATGGTGCTTCGGGCCATCGTCCCCAGAGTCGATGGTTGGGAGTTGAGTCATGGCGTACACGATGATCGCCGAGCGGGAGTCGCAGAAGATCCGCAAGCAGCGCGAAAGCGCGCTGATCGTGATCGCCAATGCGCAGGTGATGGAGGCCGAAGGCTGGCAGGTCGTCATCACCGACGAGGACGGCAACACCCTGCCGCTCGCCGATTTCGAAGCCACCCTCACCCAGAAATTTTCGTCCTGGTACAAGGCCAAGTCGCGGCCGGTGGTCCCGACCACGATCCCGGGGCCGAACCTGTTCGGCGAGCCCGCTGCCGACGCCGCCGAGCCGGAAGCCGTGGTGGCGGCCGAGCTTGCCGCCGAGCAGGTCGAGACAGCGGCGGCCGCCGGGGGCGATGAGGCCGAGGTGCAGGAGATCGCCGAGGACGATTTCGAGACGGCCGAGACAGCGAATGGCGCCCCCGCCGAGAAGGTCGAGCGCGACGAGATCGTGATCGAGGCCGAGGCGATGGCCGACTAGCAATATGGCCGCGCCGCAGCGCCCCCGGCGATGTCGCGCTTCGTAGACGAATCGAGCGGCAGCCCCACAGCCTGGCCGATGCCCGTCGGGCGACTCAGCGCGAATTCTCCCACCACCATCGCGCATCCCGGGGGGAGCGACCCTGAATCCGGGATTCCCGCAAACACAATTTTCTCCATACGGATCAAGCTGATTTGGTCTGTCCAGTCCCGCCGTTGAAATATTCTGCTTTTCCTAAATCCAAATCGATGCTCTTGTCGCGTCATCTCCCGCTCGCAGGAGGGGCGGTTCGCGGTCGTCACGGACGTGGAGCGGGAGGAGCGGTGGACGCGATGGCAGCGCAGCGCATCTTGCGCCGACGAACGCTGGCGTCGCGTACGGTCAAGTCGCGTGGTCCTGGCATCCCGACGCTGATGCCCCCGCGGTGGCGCGCCCAAAGCGCGTCATCGTGCACGGTGACCAGAACGCCCGGCGCACCGGGGAGCGCGCGAAGCAGCCGTGAAGACCATCGCGCGGGGAATGCCGGTTGTCGGCTGAACCTGTGGTGACTGCCGCCTGCTTTTTTCTGCAGGCGGGCCATGGGTTGCGGCCAGCAGCCCGGCATTCCCCGCGCCCTCTGTTCATGACGAGGGCAAAACGAACGGATCACTCGGACGCCGCGCGTCGCGAGAACGCGGGAGCATGCGCACATATCGCAAGTTCTGCGAGAGGTGAGGTCATGAGCGGAGCAACGCTTCCACAAACTCCCTGTCATTCCGGAGTGCGCGGAGCGCGAGCCCGGAATCCATACGCCGCAGCAGAACTTGCGGAGCACGACGGAGCGATACGCCCGCCTCAATCTGCCACTCGTGGTTATGGATGCGCAGATGCGCAATTGCGCATCATAGCTCGCGCTTGCGCGCGCGCCCCGGCATCAAGAGGAGGCGAGATGGCACTCCACCTACCGCCGTCATGCCCGCGAAGGCGGGCATCCAGTACTCCGCGGCCCATCGAGGACTCGCAGCCGCCTCTGGAATACTGGATCGCCCGGTCAAGCCGGGCGATGACAGTGAGTTTGGAGCGGGAGCGGAGGGTCAACGCAGGCAGAAGCAAGCAATGTCAGCCCCTGGCACCATCCCCCCACACTCACAACAGCTTGGCACTCACGAACAAGGTCCGCACCGCATTGGTCGCCTGCACCGTCATGATGGCGTTGTCGGCCGCGTCCTGCAGCGCCGCCATGGCCGTGTCGTGCAGCGACTTGAACTCCATCCATTCGACGGCGTTGAGGCTGGTGAGGAATTGATGCGCCTGCCCGACCGTCGAAATCACGACCGGCTTGCCGTTCACCTTGATGTTGAACGTTGTACGCAGACGCGTTTCCGACTTTGCGGGATCAATCATGAGGACCTTCCGGAAGATGCGACAGGCGGCGCCGCCGCGGTCGCGCCCGGTGACGATGCGTCACTCGGTCTTCTGCGCGGTCCGCGTCGGGGTGCCAGCCTCGAGCCCGACGACGACGACGAGTCGGTTGAACTCGCCGTCATCATACGCCTTCAGGAAGCGATCGTAATTCTTGATCGACACGCAGCCGTTCGAATCGCCCTCCGGACCCAGCATATAGGGGTGAGTCAGCAATCCGCTGCGGCCGAGCGTCGTGCCCTCGACGACGTTCATGCGCAGGGCGCGCACGCCGTGGAACGGCTTCTCGCGCGGCTTCAGGTCATAGGTGGCCGGCGGGGTCGCGCCAACCATGCGCTGATTGACGTGCTCGGGGTCGTCGCGCAGGTTGCCCATGCCGGAGTGAGCCTCGAGGCCGATGCCCGAGGGCAGATAGACCATCTTGGCCTTGATGTCGTAGACGGCCGTCTTTTCGTAGCCGAGCGCGCCGAGATCGACGCCGGAGCGCACGATGCCGCTATCGGGCCCGAGCGAGGCGAACTTGGTCGGGCTCGGCAACATGTCCGACAGCTTCTGCAGAATCGAGCGGTCATCGACGCGGCCGACCGCTTCGGGCGCACTGGCCGACACGAGGCTGGTCGGCAGGTTGGCCACCGATGGGCGCGGCCGCGGCAGCGGCACGCCCGGCGCGGGCATTGCGACCGTGTTGCCTTCCGTCAGGGTCGGCCGCCAGTCGCTGCCGTTGAGGTCACGCGCGCCGGCATCGCGCGACTCCATGCCTTTCACCAGCGCCGCCCGGGCGTCCAGCAGCTGGCGGTCGATGCCGCGCAAGGCGAAACGGTCGAGCGCCCGGATAGCGTCTTTTTCCGAATAGGCCGTCGCCGAGGCGGAAGCCGGCGCGAAGCGGGTCTCGAAGGTCATGGCGGGCGCGGCGGTCGCAGGAAGGGCGGCCGTGGCGACCGGCGGCTGCTCGCTGGTCGCATCGATCCATGCCGCTGCGCCCGCCGCGATCGCCAGTGCTGCAAGCACGAGTGCGATCGCTTCGGAGCGCCCGAAGCGGCCTTGCGACAACAGAACGTCTACGCTTGCTTCACTGGAAGCCATCACGTCCCCGATATACCCCCCTTTTCGAGCACCCGTGGAAGGTGTCCGACCCCAAGGGGTACGATTCGACCCGTCATGACATAGGATGGCAAGAGTGCGGCATAATCTAGACAAAGACCAGCCCGGATTGCTCCGGCGCCGCCGCCGGAGTCGGGCGGATACACGACCGCTCCGGACCGGCAGGCCAATCGATTGTTTCGATAATTCAGGTAGTTGGAGGAAATGATGAATGCCGATTGTCACGACCTCAACCGATTTGTCGACGCACAGAATTCGATATATTCGCGCGTGACCGCCGAACTTGCGGCGGGGCGGAAGCAAACTCACTGGATGTGGTTCATCTTTCCCCAGGTCGAAGGGCTGGGCCACTCCGCGATGGCACAGCGCTATGCCATCCGCTCTCGCGCGGAGGCCGAAGCCTATCTCGATCATCCCGTGCTCGGACCGCGCCTGCGCGAATGCACCCGCCTCGTGCTGGCCGTGAGCAACAAATCGCTCCGCGCGATCCTCGGCTCGCCGGACGACGTCAAGTTCAGATCCTGCATGACGTTGTTTGATTCGATCGCCCCGAACGCGGAGTTCGCGGCCGCGCTCGACCGCTCTTGCGATGGCGCGCGAGATCCCGAGACATTGGCCTTTCTGCAGCGCGGGATGCGATGAAGGCGGGCGCCTCGTCGAGCACGTCACACCGGCGTCACCGGTAGCATGCTGATGAGTTGGCAGGCCGTGCAGCCGTATTTCAGGTGATAGCCGAACAGGAAACTTGATCGCGCCAAGATTTACGGCTCCCATCCGCCGCATTGTTCCCCCTGAGGAGACACGCTCATGAAGAAGTTTTTCCTGATTGCCGCGCTCGCGACCTTCGCCGCCGGTTCCGCCTTCGCCGAGGACAGCTGCGAGACCAAGGCCGTCGGCAAGGACGGCAAGGCGCTGGCCGGAGCGGCCAAGACCTCGTTCATGAAGAAGTGCATGGCCGAGAGCTGTGAGACCAAGGCGGTCGGCTCCGACGGCAAGAAGCTCTCCGGTGCCGCCAAGACCAGCTTCATGAAGAAGTGCGAGGCCGGCGGCTGACCCACAGGCGAGCGACGACACGAGCGCCCCGCCAAGACGCCGGCGGGGCTCGACAACCATCCCGCAAGTTCCATCAAAGGGGAGCGTACCGCAGGCGGCGTTGACATGGTATGTTGTCAGTCGATCTCCACATCGAGCTGCTCATGCCCCTTGCCCCCCTGCTGATCTTCAAACGTGCCGAGGCCCTTGCAGCGTGAGTTCCCCGGAGATCGAGGCGCTCCGCCGGCAACTGCAGGAGCTCGAAAGTGAGAATTCCCGGCTCAAGGCGCTGTTTGCCGCCGATGCCGGCAAGCGCGCACGGGCCGAGACGGCGCTGGCCGAGAGCGAGGAACGCTATCGGACGCTGTTCAACTCGATCGATGAAGGCTTCTGCATCATCGAGTTCTTCGACGGCCCGCATGGGCCGCTGAGCGACTACGTCCACGTCGAGGCCAATCCGGCCTATGCCCTGCATGCGGGCATCCCGAACGTGGTCGGGCAGAAGGTGCGGGAGATGGTGCCGGGCGAGGCCGACGGCTGGGTCGAGCTCTATGGCGGCGTGCTGCGCACCGGCGAGCCGATCCGCTTCGAGCGCGAACTCGTCGCCACCGGCCGCCACCTGGAGCTGGCCGCGTTTCGCGTCGAGCCCGCGACGAGGCGCCAGGTCGCGGTGCTCTTCCAGGACATCACGGCGCGCAAGCGCGCCGAAGCCGCGCTGCAGGAGATCAACGATACGCTGGAAGCGCGGGTCGTCGCGGCGCTCGCCGAGCGCAAGCTGCTCGCCGACATCGTCGAAGGCACCAATGCCTTCGTGCAGGTGGTCGACATGCAGTTCCGGCTGATCGCGATCAACGGCGCCGCCGTCCAGGAATTCCAGCGCATCTTCGGCGTCCAGCCCAAGGTGGGCGATCATCTGCTCGAGCTGTTCAAGGATCTTCCCGAGCACCAGGCCGCCGTCCGCGCCGTGTGGTCGCGCGCATTGGCGGGCGAGGAGTTCGTCGAGGTCGGCGAATTCGGCGATGGCAGCCGTGACCGTCGCTTCTATGAATTGCGCTTCTCGGTGTTGCGCGACGCGAGGGGTGAGCAGATCGGCGCCTATCAGTTCGCCTATGACGTGACGGAACGGCTGCGCGAGCAGGCGCGGCTGCGCGAAGCCGAGGAGGCTTTGCGACAGTCGCAGAAGATGGAGGCGGTCGGACAGCTGACCGGCGGCATCGCGCACGACTTCAACAATCTGCTGACCGGCATCATGGGCTCGCTGGAGATGCTGCAAACCCGCCTGCGCCAGGGCCGCTTCACCGAGGTCGACCGCTACGTCGCCGCAGCCCAGGGCGCCTCGAAGCGCGCGGCAGCGCTGACCCATCGCCTGCTCGCCTTCTCGCGCCGGCAGACGCTCGATCCCAAGCCAACCGACGTCAACCGGCTGGTGATGGGCATGGAGGAGCTGGTCCGCCGCACCGTCGGGCCGCAGATCCATCTGGAGGTCGTGACGGCCGCCGGGCTGTGGCCGGCGCTGATCGACTCCTCGCAGCTCGAGAGCGCCCTGCTCAATCTCTGCATCAATGCCCGCGACGCGATGCCCGAGGGCGGCCGGATCACGATCGAGACGGCCAACAAATGGCTCGACGACCGCGCCGCGCGCGAGCGCGACCTGCCGGCGGGCCAATACATCTCGCTCTGCGTGACCGATACCGGCACCGGAATGACGCCCGACGTGATCGAGCACGCCTTCGATCCGTTCTTCACCACCAAGCCGATCGGCCAGGGCACCGGACTCGGCCTGTCGATGGTCTACGGCTTCGCACGCCAGTCGGGCGGCCAGGTGCGGATCTATTCGGAAATCGGCCAGGGCACCACGATGTGCCTCTATTTCCCGCGCCACTATGTCGGCGAAGCTGCCGCCGCGGATCCTGACCGTGCGGCAATCGCGGCATCGGCTCCGACGGGCAAGACCATCCTCGTTGTCGACGACGAGCCGACGGTACGCATGCTGGTGATGGAGGTGCTCGACGAGCGCGGCTATGCCGTGATCGAAGCCAAGGACGGACCGACCGGCCTTGCCGCCCTGCAATCCGATGCGCGCATCGATCTCCTGGTCACCGATGTCGGCCTGCCTGGGGGCATGAATGGCCGCCAGCTCGCCGATGCGGCGCGCGCCACCCGCGCCGATCTCAAGGTGCTGTTCATCACCGGCTATGCCGAGAACGCGATCCTGGGCAACGGCCAGCTCGCGCCAGGCATGCAGGTGCTGACAAAGCCGTTCGACGTCGAGGCGCTGGCCAGCCGCGTGTCAGAGATGATCGAGGGCTGAGCGCATGATCGCGGCGGCGGCATCCGTGATCAGCTGCGCAGGCCCGGGGCCTCATGACCACTCCGGGCGACGTATTCGGTATAGCCGCCGCCATACTGGTGCAGCCCGTCCGGCGTCAGCTCGAGCACGCGGTTCGACAGCGCGGCCAGGAAGTGCCGGTCGTGCGAGACGAACAGCATGGTGCCCTCGAAGCTCGACAGCGCCGCGATCAGCATCTCCTTGGTCGCCATGTCCAGGTGGTTGGTCGGCTCGTCCAGCACCAGGAAGTTCGGCGGATCGTAGAGCATCTTGGCCATCACCAGCCGCGCCTTCTCGCCGCCCGACAGCACCCGGCAGCGCTTCTCGACGTCGTCACCGGAGAAGCCGAAACAGCCGGCCAGCGCGCGCAGGGAGCCCTGGCCTGCCTGCGGAAAGGAATGCTCCAGCGACTCGAACACGGTCTCGTCGCCGTCCAGCAGATCCATCGCATGCTGCGCGAAGTAGCCCATCTTGACGCTGCCGCCGATCGTCACCGAGCCGTCGTCGGGCTCGGCCGTGCCGGTGACGAGCTTCAGCAAGGTCGACTTGCCGGCGCCGTTGACGCCCATCACGCACCAGCGCTCCCGGCGCCGGATCATGAAGTCGAGCCCCTCATAGATGCGGCGGCTGCCATAGCTCTTCGACACGTTCTTCAACGCGACGACATCCTCACCCGAGCGCGGCGCCGGCAGGAAGTCGAACGCCACGGCCTGGCGGCGCTTCGGCGGCTCGACGCGCTCGATCTTGTCGAGCTTCTTGACCCGGCTCTGCACCTGCGCCGCGTGCGACGCCCGCGCCTTGAAACGCTCGATGAACTTGATCTCCTTGGCGAGCATCGCCTGCTGGCGCTCATATTGCGCCTGCTGCTGCTTCTCGTTCAGCGCCCGCTGCTGCTCGTAGAAGTCGTAGTCGCCGGAATAGGTCGTGAGCTGGCCGGCGTCGATCTCGATGACCTTGTTGATGATGCGGTTGATGAACTCGCGGTCGTGCGACGTCATCAACAGCGCGCCCTCGTAGCCCTTGAGGAAGTGCTCCAGCCAGATCAGGCTCTCAAGGTCGAGATGGTTCGACGGCTCGTCGAGCAGCATGACGTCGGGGCGCATCAGCAGGATGCGGGCGAGCGCGACGCGCATCTTCCAGCCGCCGGAGAGCAGGCCGACGTCCTTGTCCATCATCTCCTCGGAGAAGCCGAGGCCGGCCAGCGCCTCGCGGGCGCGGCTGTCGAGGGCGTAGCCGTCGAGCTCCTCGAACCGCGCCAGCACCTCGCCATAGCGGGCGATGATGTCGTCCATCTCGTCGGCACGATCGGGATCGGCCATGGCAGCCTCGAGCTCCTTGAGCTCGGCCGCGACCGACGACACCGGCCCTGCCCCGTCCATGACCTCTGCCACGGCGCTGCGGCCCGACATCTCGCCGACGTCCTGGTTGAAATAGCCGATCGAAATGCCGCGATCGGTCGAGACCTGGCCCTCATCCGGTTGGTCACGGCCCGAGATCATGCGGAACAGCGTCGACTTGCCGGCCCCATTGGGGCCGACGAGCCCAATCTTCTCGCCGCGCTGGAGGGCGGCGGAGGCTTCGATGAACAGGATCTGGTGGCCGACTTGCTTGCTGATGTTGTCGAGGCGGATCATGAGGGCTCAGGCGGTGGACGGGTTGCCGCCGCTCTTAGTCGATGCGCGCCGCCGGTGGAAGGCGCAATTTTGCACCGCAACTCGCGCCCGAAACCCGCCCGCTCACCGCCCCTGCGGCCGGAAATCCTGGTTGCCGAACGGCTTGTCGGTCGGGATGCGAATGGCGACGTAGCCGCGATCCATCGTCGCGTGGCAGGCATTGCAGCCGGACGTCAGCTCGGTCACCGCGGAGGCGAAGCGCTTGCCATCCTTGGCGGCAATCGCATCGGAAATCGACTGGATCGGCTGGCTGAGGGTGGTCACGTTGTTCACCGGCAGACCCGAATAGAAGATCGCCGCGTCGGTCAGACTCTGCTTGAGCTGCGCGAGCTCGTAACCGGCAAGGTCCCAGTTCTTGGCCTGTCCGGCGAACCACAGCTTGGCGTGCCTGACCTGGATCAGATTCATGATGTCGCCGAGCCGCGGCAGATACTGGTCTGCGTTGGAGCGCGACGGCGTCGCCGCGAGCGACACGACCGAACAGGCCAGCGCAACGCCGACAACCCACTTGCGATACGTCATTCGATCCCCCGCTTCTCAGATCCGAACCCCTGCCATCCAGGATGGACATACCGCTGTCCATATGCGCGGGACTTGCGATTGATCAAGAGCGGCCATTCCGGCCTGGACTTGGCCGACCACTCATCGAGAGGGCGCGACGAGTGCCGGCCTTCAAAACGAATGATCCGCCGAAGCGGCTGCTCCGGCGGATCATCATGTCAGCCCCTGCCCCGGGGTGTTGTGCTCGGCGTCTTAGGCTGCGGCTTTCGCGCCGGTCGGAACCATCGCGATCGTCTTCAGGACCTGAGACGCGATCTGGTAGGGGTCGCCCTGCGAGTTCGGGCGGCGGTCTTCCAGATAGCCCTTATAGGCGTTGTTCACGAACGAGTGCGGCACGCGGATCGAGGCGCCACGGTCGGCCACACCCCAGCTGAAGGTGTCGATCGAGGCGGTCTCATGCTTGCCGGTCAGGCGCATGTGGTTGTCCGGACCGTAGACGGCGATGTGGTCGGCGCGAGCCTCCTTGAAGGCGTCCATCAGCTTCTCGAAGTACTCCTTGCCGCCGACTTCGCGCATGTGCTTGGTCGAGAAGTTGCAGTGCATGCCCGAGCCGTTCCAATCGGTGTCGCCGAGCGGCTTGCAGTGGAACTCGATGTCGATGCCGTACTTCTCGGTCAGGCGCAGCATCAGGTAGCGGGCCATCCACATCTGGTCGGCGGCCGTACGCGAGCCCTTGCCGAACACCTGGAACTCCCACTGGCCCTTCGCCACCTCGGCGTTGATGCCTTCGTGGTTGATGCCGGCCGCGAGGCAGAGGTCGAGATGCTCCTCGACGATCTTGCGGGCGACGTCGCCGACGTTCTTGAAGCCGACGCCGGTGTAGTACGGGCCCTGCGGAGCCGGATAGCCGTACTCGGGGAAGCCGAGCGGACGGCCGTCCTTGTAGAAGAAGTACTCCTGCTCGAAGCCGAACCACGCGTCCGGATCGTCCAGGATCGTGGCGCGGGCGTTCGACGGATGCGGGGTCTTGCCGTCCGGCATCATGACTTCGCACATCACCAGCACGCCGTTGGTGCGGGCGGCATCGGGATACACGGCGACCGGCTTCAGCACGCAGTCGGAGCTATGGCCTTCGGCCTGCATCGTCGACGAGCCGTCGAAGCCCCAAAGAGGCAGCTGTTCCAGGGTCGGAAAAGAGGAAAATTCCTTGATCTGTGTCTTGCCGCGCAAATTCGGCACCGGCTTGTAGCCGTCGAGCCAGATGTACTCGAGCTTGTATTTCGTCATTGAGCCTCTCTGTCTTATCGAAAGGTGGGAGCCCAGCAATCAAAGGCTCCCCGCGCTTACCCGGCCACGATCGGCCAGCGCACTCTTAAGCATGGAACGTGCCAAGTCCCGCGACGTCCCGCCGCATGCGTCGGTGCTCACCCGGAGACCGCGAAGCCTCGCCCGCGCTCGCCAGGGGTGCGGCAAACCAGCGCGGCCGGGTTTGCACGGAGCGCATGGCGGCGCGACCAGCGCGCCAGAAACCCGCTTGTTTCATTGGCATTTGCGGCGACGCGAAAATTGCGCAGAACAAGACAGCAGCAGTTCCCAGACATTTTCGCAAAGCTTCGGCGCCCACTCCGCAACCTTTGATCCGGCCCAAGCGTTAATCAGCTGCCCGTTGCTTCGCAGGGGGCAAAACCGTGTTTGCCCTCAAAACGCGCAATTTGTGATTTCGTTTTGATCATATTGCATTCCCCGGGGCAGCCGCCGATATCGGAAGAGGTAACCACAAGAGAACGAGTCGGGCGCACCATCATGGGCAGTCCGATGGAGAGGAGCCTGTTCAATGGACACAAACGTGAACGAGGGGTCCGCAAGGATCTATCAATTCCCGCGCGGGGGGCGGGCCGGTCTCGCGCCTCGGCAACTCGGAGAAACGCCTGCGCGTCAGGCCGCTCCGTCTTTGCAGCCGGCCATTTACAGCGGCAGCTGGTATCACGACGAGGCGATTCAGGAAGCCAAGCCGGCATGGGACCGCTGATGTCGACAAACCCAGTGACGCATCTTCTGAGCCTTTGCTGAAGGGTCGGACCGCTAAGGTTCCGGCCCTTTTGCTTTCCGAGACCCTCGCCTCCTCCTGCACAAGAGCGGTGGCAGGTGGTTTCAAACTGAATCGCGAATGACGTACACTCGACTCATGTCAGCTGCGTCACCTTCGCATCTCTCCCGTCATCTCGGCCTGCAAGGGGCCAGCAATTTCAGGGATCTTGGCGGATATCCCAGCCGCGACGGCCGCCATGTGCGTTGGCGACATCTCTTTCGCTCCAACCATCTCGGTCGACTGACCGAAGCCGACGCTGCGGTCGTGCGACAGCTCGGCATCCGCTCGGCGTTCGATTTCCGCGGCAAGGAAGAGCGGATCGCAGGCCTCTGTGCGATCGCCGAGATCGCCGTTCATACGCTGCCGATCGAGCCCAGCGTCGTCCCTGTCCTGCGTGACCGCTGGTCGGCCGGACGTTTGACGGTGGAGGACGCCCTGGAGCTGATGCGGGAGTCCTATCGCAACTACATCCTGCGCCACACGCCGCGCTTCCGCGCTCTGTTCGAGCATCTGCTCGGCGATCACGCCCCGCTGGTGATTCATTGCACGGCCGGCAAGGACCGTACGGGCGTGGCCTGCGCGCTGGTGCTTTCTGCCCTCGATGTGCCCGACGAGATCATTTTCGACGACTATCTGCTCACCAACCAGCATTTTCGCCGCGACACGGCTGCCCATCCCGAGCTTCCGCAGGACGTGCTCGAGGCGATTGGCACGGTGCAGGCTTCGTTCCTGGCTGCTGCTCTCGGTGCCGTGCGCGAGTCGTATGGAGATATCGACAGCTATCTGCGCGAAGGCCTTGGTCTCGATGGCCCCGCCCGCACTGCTCTGCAACAGCGCTACCTCGCCAGCTGAGAACCGCGCTCAGTCCGGCAGCTTGGCCGGCTGCACTGAGATCACGCGCGCCGCGGCAGATGACTTGACGGCTTTGATCATCAGTTCGAGCCGAAAGCCGAGCGCCGGCTCCTCGCTCTTGGGTTTGAAGAGAATGGCAGCAAAGCGGAGACGGCCATCGGCATCGAGCTTGACGGGCAGATCCTCGCGCACGCGAAACACCCGCCCCTTCCCGGCCCGCGGCGGAGTCTTCGCGCGGACCGCCTGCTCGACCAGATCATGGAGGTTCAGGGTCACAACGTCGGGATCGCCGACTGCGTAGAAGCGGAATGAATCCGTCTCCCAGCGGCTGTTCGCGACCTCGACCACGGCGCGGCTGTCGGGCGACCAGGCGGCAATCAGATCATAGCGATTGGCACGCATCTCGCCGGTAGCCCAATAGGTACCACCAAGCCGGCCGAGCACCGCGCCGTCCGGCAACCTGATCAGCACGTTGTCGACATCACCGGGCGGCTCGGCCTGTCCGGTCGGCAGACCATCTGAGGTCCGCCAGCCGAACGCGAACCTCCCCGATGGTGAGGCCGTCTCGGGAAATACGCGGATGGCATCCTTGCCATTGCCGCAAATGAAGCTTCGGTGCTGGTCCGGCACACAGGCCGCCAGGGCAGCGGCAGACGACCCTGCCAGACAGGACAGCGCAAGGAAGCTCAGTGTAGCGACGATGAAAGCCCGGTTCATGCAGTCCATGCTAACCGCAGCAGCCGTGCGGCGCGCGTCGCATCCGACCTCGCACGGTCGGCCGCGTGCGATTGGCGAAGATCAGGCCGCTTCGATGTCGGCCGACTCGGCCGCCTCGAGCGCGTCGAGATCGGCAATGACCTCCTCAAACGCGGAGATCGCCTGCTGCACCGCTGCGATCTGCATCAACTCCCATCCGCTCACCGGGCCCGACCGGTTCTGCAATGCGACCACGAGATCCCGCCGCTGCTCTTTCAGCTGCACCAGCGGCAAACCATGGTCCGGCAGATGTCTCATCATGACAAAGCTCCAACGCCCCTCAAGCGGCATGGAAGCAGGCTAGCCGGCCGCGCTGGCGATCTGCTTACGAAACTCCGGCAAATTTTATCGATCAGGCCGGCGGCGCGGGGCTCGCCATGATGGCCTTGGCAAGGACCGCACTCACCGTGGCGGTTGCACATTCGCTCATATGCAGGCCATCGTCATGGCCGTCAT
The DNA here is from genome assembly GCF_032377575.1 of Bradyrhizobium sp. SZCCHNS2022. Lineage (NCBI taxonomy): Bacteria > Pseudomonadati > Pseudomonadota > Alphaproteobacteria > Hyphomicrobiales > Nitrobacteraceae > Bradyrhizobium > Bradyrhizobium sp. SZCCHNS2022. The sequence continues at coordinate 2,410,490 of NZ_JAUHHZ010000001.1, forward strand.
CCATGGCCCGCAACGGAATGCCGGCATCACACCAGCCCTTCATGAGATCCCAGCGCCGGAACAGGTTGACGCTCGCGGCCGAAGTCACCTCCTCGATGCGACGTTGCATGTCCCGTGCCTGCTTCAACCGCTCTGGCGGATCGACCATCGCGGCCGTGTACTGCAGGTCCATGACGATGACATCGATCGGTAGCCTGGCCAGCCAGCCGAGGCCGTTGCGGAGCGCCGCTTCGACCTCATCGAGGTTGGAGGTCTGGTAGCGATAGACGGCGTTGGTGCCGACCTGCCAGATCACCAGCGAGGGCTGCTCCGCTATGACGTCGCTCTCGATGCGGGAGAGCTCTTCCGGAGCCTCCTGTCCGCCGATGCCGCGATTGAGGACGTCGATCACGCAGCCGAAATTGGCTTTCTCCTTACGCAGCTTCTGCTCGAGCCGCGCCGGAAACGCCACGATATCGTTGGTGCCAGCGGTCGAGGACGAGCCGAGCGCCACCACGCGGGTCTTGCGCCGGGTCACGAGACTCTCGTGGAAATGCCGGATCGGATAGCGAAACGCAGTGATAACGTCGGGAAATCTGCAAGAGCTTGTCGCGGTCATGGTCACCTCTGACAAACCACGCCTTCAGATTGCAATTGAATGCACCGGCCGCTCAGCCATTGCAACTCGTCCGCAGGGCAATAGTATAAAAAGGGACGCTGCGGGGCGTGTGAACGGGGATCAGGGACGGAATGAACGGAGCAGTGATTGTCATCACGGGGGCGCAGGGCGCGCTCGGGCGCAGCGTGGCCGATCTCGCGCTGGCGCGTGGCGCGCATGTGGCTGGAATCGATCACGCCCAGGCCGAAATCCCTGCCAGTGACGACCGCATCGAGCTCGGAGGCGTCGATCTGTCCGATCCAGACCAGGCCAAGGTCGCAATTGACTCGGTCGCCGCCCATTTCGGCACGCTGGATGCCCTGATCAACATCGCCGGCGCATTTGCTTTCGAGAATGCCGCCGACGGCGACGACAGCGTCTGGGAGAAGATGCATGCTCGCAATCTCATGACCGCGCTGCATGCCTCTCGCGCCGCGATCCCGCACCTGGTGCGCTCCAGCACCGGCCGGATCGTCAATATCGGCGCCATGGGGGCACTGCAGGCCGGTGCCGGCATGGGCCCCTATGCCGCCTCCAAGTCCGGCGTGCATCGCCTGACCGAAGCGCTGGCGGCGGAGTGGAAGGGCAAGATCACCGTCAACGCCGTGCTGCCTTCGACGATCGACACGCCGGCAAACCGCGCCAGCATGCCGAAAGCCGACTTCGACAAATGGGTGACGCCGCAGGAGCTTGCCGAGGTGATCCTGTTTCTGGCCAGCGATGCGGCAAGCGGTGTCACCGGGGCACTGATACCGGTGGTCGGCCGCGTTTAGCAGACCGCGCCGAGCCGCAGTTCGCGCTGACACGACGAGACGCATCGGGCTAGACTCGCGGCGCTTGAGTCGCAACGATGGACGACCCTTGGAAACCGCGCTCTACCTTCCCGTCAAACGCTTCCTCGAAAACCTCGGCTTCACGGCCAAGGGGGAAGTCGGCGGCTGTGACGTGGTCGCGCTGAAGGGTGAGGACCCGCCGATCGTGGTCATCTGTGAGCTCAAGCAGGCCTTCAACCTGGAACTGCTGCTGCAGGCGGTCGACCGCGCCGGCGCATGTGACGAGGTGTGGATTGCCGCTCGATTGTCGGCGCGTGGCAAGGGCCGCGAGAGCGACACACGCTATCGAAATCTGTGCCGACGGCTCGGTTTCGGCATGCTGGCGGTGACCTCCAACGGCCAGGTCGAAGTCCTGGTCCCGCCGCCGACCACTGCGCCGCGCAAGAATCCCAAGAAGCGATCGCGCCTGGTGATCGAGCATCAGCGCCGCAAGGGCGACCCTGTCAGCGGCGGCTCGACCCGGACCCCCCTCATGACGGCCTACCGGCAGCAGGCGCTTGCCTGCGCCTCGGCGCTCTCGGACGGCCCGAAACGCGTCCGCGAGCTGCGAGCGGACATTCCTGATGCACCGAAGATCCTTCAGCGCAATGTCTATGGCTGGTTCGACCGCGCCGAACGCGGAGTCTACGCCCTCACCAAAGCCGGGCACGCGGCCTTGCGCCGCTGGCCCCAGGATATCCACATGACGGCGGCAGCGTTGCCCGATCGCGACATGGTGAACGCATAGCTGGGCTGCCGCGCAGATTTCATATTGCAATGCAACAAAGCTGCTTCTAGGTATCCCCGAAGATTCACGAGGCCTCTTATGAGCGAAGATTGGAACACCAAGTACGGTCCGCGTCGCGTCAGGCGTGATCCCCCGACTCTTGAGGAGGCGATCTTCGCAGCGTCCGGCATCACCGACGACGTCCAGGCTCAGGCTGAGATCGCGTCCGCCCTGATGGGGCTGCCGCTCGAGCAGGTGCTGCCTGAGGTCAAAAAGGCGGTCCGGGTTGCCGCGCGCACCAATACGCGGGTCATCACGGCTGATCAGGGCACGCAGCAGCGCGCCGTCGTGGTCGAGCGCCGCACCGTGCGCCGCTTCAACTTCGACAAGCGCACCGGCACCTGACCGTTGCGCCGCGCCACCGGATAGCCGCCGGCCGGAGCCCGCAACGACTTCCATGACAAAAGCGCGACAGCGAAATCGCCGTCGCGCTTTTGTCATTTGCGAGCGTTGTCATTGACGAGCCGCTCTTGCTCAAGCGGCGCGCTTGTCCCCGTACATCCGGGTCACCAGCTTCCAGCAAGCCCGGTTCAAATTGAAGAATGCACGTGCGGCTGCGATCGGCGCGTCGATCACGAGCTTGGCGAATTCATCCTGGGGCTGCTCGGAGAGATCAATCGTGCCGGTCGACTCGCCATGCCGGAACGCCAGATGCGCACCGAACTTGAAGGCGAGCGCGCGCATGGCGTGGTTCTGCGAACCCGTGGTCACCCGCAGCTTGCGATAGCCCTTCCAGCGCGCTTCCGAGATCACACGCTGGAACAGCAGGCTGCCGACGCCACGGCGGCGCACGCAGGACTCGACGCTGAACGCGATCTCCGGAAGCCCGTCCTCGGACTGCTCCGGCGGATGCAACTCGGCCGCGCCGCGCACCATGCCGTTTTCCATGTAGGCGACGACTATGGTGCCGTCAGCCGCACATCGGGCCGCGTAGCGTTCGATGAAACTGTCATCGAGAAAACCGTTGAACCGATCATGCCGGCTCTCAGGATCGAGCCGCAGCAGATGATCGCGCAGCAGCGGCAGTTCCTCGTGCTGGCTGAGCGTCCGCACATAGCCGAAGCCCGGCCGGGGACGAAAAGTATCTACCTGTGTCACTGCCAAAGACTCCTCTCCGAAGCCCTCCGCGTACAGACGTCTTTCCCTAGACAGCAGCTATATTGTGCATCGCAACATTCATTGCAAGCCCCGTGCTCTACGGAGAGAACATGCGGCCATGCACGGGTCGCGTGAGTTAATGATTCGTTCGTATACGAATGGTCACAGCACCAGCTGAGTCTGGCTGACGATCGCCACCAGCCTACCGTCGTCGGTCTCGATACGGGTCTGCCAGACCTGGGTGCGGCGGCCGCGATGCACCGGCGTCGCAATGGCGGTCACCACGCTCCCCTCCTTGGCGCCGCCGATGAAGTTGGTCTTGCTCTCGATCGTCGTGGTGCCCTTGGCATCCTCGGGCAGATTGATCACGGTCGCAGCGGCGCCGACCGAATCGGCGAGAGCCATGATGGCGCCACCATGGATGGTGTGATCTAGCGTGCAGAGATCCGGCCGGACCTGCATCTGCGCCACCACGCGCTCAGCGCTGGCCTCGGTGAAGATGACGCCCTTCAACTCGGCGAACGGCATCTTCAGCGAATTGATCTTCTCGAGCGGCGTCATGCCGTTTCCTCCCCGCGACCGGACGACACGTCTTTCGCGTGCCTGCACCTGATCTGATTGCATCGAGCTTCGAATCGAAGGCAATGACCTGAGAGGTCATTGCCTTCGCGAGTCACAAAGTCAGGACTTCTCGACACCGCACCATTCGGCAATGAACAGCGCCATGGCCTTGGTCACCTGACGCAGCGAGTCGATCTCGACATATTCATTGAAGCCGTGCATCGCCGCACCGGTGGCGCCGAAGCAGAGGCTCGGGATGTTGTAGTTGAGCCCATAGAAGCGCGTGTCGGTCAGCGCCGTGAAGACGAGATCCTGCACCTCACCGCCATAGACGGCGGCGAATGCCTTGCCGAATGCCGCCTCGGGCTCGGCCGCATGGGTCAGTTCGTAACCTTCCGACAGGAAGCCGGACCATTCGACCACCGGCGGATTGTTCGAGAGAAAGCGGTGATCGCGCGAGGCTGCGGCGACGCAGGCGAGGATCTCGTTCTGGCAATCCTTGACCGACCAGCCTGGCAGGATCGCAATCCGGCAATCGACGTCGCACCAGGCCGGTACGCTCGAGGCCCAGTCGCCGCCTCTGATGATGCCCGGGTTGAAGTTGATCGGATGCGTGAGCGTCTTGAAGTGACGGTCGCTCTTGGCGCGCTCGTTCCACTCCGCTTCGAGCTTCTCAAGCGAATGGATGAGGTGATAGGTCGCCTGGATCGCATTGGCGCCGACGCCGGCCTCGAACACATGGGCGGGGAAGCCGCGCACCTTCAGGCGGAACCAGATCACGCCGACCTGCGAGCGCACCATCTTGCCGCTGGTCGGCTCCGGAATGAAGCAGGCGTCGGCGCGGTAGCCGCGCTGCAAAGTCGAGAGCGCACCGATCCCGGTGCTCTCTTCCTCGATCACGGATTGGACGTGAATGCGCGCAGTCGGCCTGAAACCTGCGGCGTTGATGGCATCGAGCGCATAGAGCGCACCGATCGTTCCGGACTTCATGTCGCAGGCGCCGCGACCATACATCCGACCGTCGCGGATGACCGGCGAGAATGGCGGTGTCTCCCACATGTCGAGCGGACCGGCGGGCACGACGTCGCAATGCCCCTGCAGGATCAGCGAGCGCCCCGCCGTGGTCGCCGGCCGATAGGTTCCGACGACGCTGCGCGCCTTCGAGAAATCATGCTCGATCGGGCCGTAGCCCCGCATGTCCTTCAGATCATCGAGATCGATGTGCCAATCGTCGACCTCGTAGCCGCGAGCGCGCAGGAGATCACCGAACATGTCCTGACACGGCCCTTCGGCGCCGCGCGTCGAGGGGATCGCGACGAAGTCGCTGGTTGCGGCGAGCTGCCGATCGAAGCCGGCATCGACGGCGTCGACGATCCGTTGCGTAGTGTCCTTGGTGATCATGCCCGTTCAGGTTCCAAATTGCTGACGATCCCAGCAAACCATAATTCACCGCGCTGTTGCACCGGATTTGCAACTGCTTTCAGAATCGCAAGCCTCCCCGTACACTGGCGCATACGAAAGACGACAAGACATTTTTTGGAATTTGACATGTCGGATCATCGCAACATTCTCTATTTCCTGCTCGGCATTCTCACCGCGGCCATCGTCGTGCTCGGTTATAATTTCTACCAGGCCAAGAAGCAGCCCGACGGATTTCAGATCAATGTCGGGCCGAACGGTGTGAAGATCGAGGGAAAGTGATGCGTCTTGTCCATAAGTCGCGGCGACGTCGTGCCGCGCAGGCTCTTGCCGGCCTCGGCCTCGTGCTGCTGCTCGCCGCGCCGGCGCAGGCGCAATATGTCGGGCGCGAGCAGGACGTGATCGACCTCAGGCTCGGCCAGCGCGTGCTGGTCGATGACGGCACCTGCCCCGCCGGTCAGGTCAAGGAGGTCTCCGGCTCCCGGATGGCCGAAGCCGGCATTGTCCGCACCACGAAATGCGTGCCCCGCTTCGGGCCGAAGAAGAAGTAGCAGCGCATTCCGGCCGGACGTCGCCAGACGACCGGCGTGACCTGACGCACAGTGCCTCATCGTCGCATCGCCCATGCTCCCGCCGGTGCACAATCGCGGGGGACCGATCATGTCGATGTCACTGGTTGAGGATCACGGCTTCTTCGAGCCGGCAGACCGGCCGCAGCCGGTCAGGGCCGACTTCAGCCGCTATGCCCTGCTCGGCTATTTGTCGATCGCACTGGTGTTCGGCGGCTTCGGCGTGTGGGCCGCCTACGCACCGCTCGACCGCGCGGCGATCGCGCCGGGCACGGTGTCGGTCTCCGGCGATCACAAGGTCGTCCAGCACCGTGAGGGCGGGATCGTCAGGGAGATCCTGGCCAAGGAAACCCACGCCGTGCACCGCGGCGACCTGCTGTTCCGGCTGCAGCCGACCGAGGCGCAGGCCAACACGGACCTGCTGCGCAAGCAGATGGACGCCGCCTTGGCCGAGGAGGCGCGCCTGCTGGCGGAGCGCGGCAATGCGCGGATGATCTCCTTCCCCGACAGCCTGCTCCGTCGGCAGCACGTGCCGGAAGCGGCGCTCGTCATCGCCGACCAGCAGCGCCTTTTCATCGAGCGGCGCAACGGCCTGATCAGCCAGATCAACATCCTGAACTCGCAGATCGCCCAGCAGCAGCAGGAGCTCGCCGGACGCGACCGCCAGCGCGCCGCGCTCGTCGCCCAACGCGCGAGCTTCGAGACCCAGATGAACAACGTGCGGCCGGCGGTCGCCGGCGGCTACTATCCGCGCAACAAGTTCCTCGAGCTGGAACGGGAACGTGCGCGCGTCGAAGGCGACCTCGGCCAGGCGCAGGCGGACGTGGCGCGTCTGACCCAGACGGCGGCGCAAACGCGCCTGCAGATCGACCAGACGATGCAGAAGTACCTTGCCGAGGTCGGCCAGCAGCTCGACGGCACCCGCGCCAAGCTGTCCGACCTGCGCGAGAAGCTCGTCATCGCCGAGGACGTGCTGCGCCGTGTCGACATCCGCGCCGAGCGCGACGGCATCGTCATGAACATGAAGGTCCACACCGTTGGCGCCGTCGTGAAACCCGGCGACACGCTCGCCGAGATCGTCCCGGTCGGCGAAGGCGTCGACGTGATGGCGCATGTCTCTCCGCGCGACATCGAGAGCGTCGCCATAGGCCAGAAGGCCGAGGTGCGCTTCCCCAATTTCTCCTCGCGCACGACGCCCGCGATCTTTGGCAAGGTGCAGAGCGTCTCGGCGGACGCGATGAACGACGAGGCGACCAAGCAGAGCTACTACTCGGCGCGCGTCGTGATCGACTATTCGACCATTCCGCCCGACATCGCCGACAAGATCCTGCCGGGCATGCAGGCCGACGTGATCATCTCCACGGGCGAGCGCACCGTGCTCGAATATCTCGTGGGACCGCTGCTCAACACGCTTGCCAAGACGTTCCGCGAGAAATGATGCGGCGGCCCCTAGACCGACGCGTCCGATGCCGCGCGCGCGACGAGAGCGACGTCGCGCGCGCGGAGCACGCCGACGGCATCGAGGTCCCCGCCCTGCTCGGCATCGGCGAGCGTCTCGTGGGCCAGCCCGGCCACGTCGTGCAGGCCTGCAGCTCTTGCCGCGTGCCCGGACAGCGCCAGCTGCCAGCCTTTGCGCTGCGCCAACTCGGCCAGACGCGCCGGCACGTCGGTCACGGTTCCCAGCACCGCCACGCGCGTCATTCGTCCCAACGCCAATTGTCCGACGACCACCTCGCCGACATCGACGCCGATGGCGAGCTCGACAGGACGACCGATCTCGGCCGCAATCTTTTCATTGACCCGGTCCATGGCGAGATCGATCGCGCCAATCGCCTGCAGCGCATCACGGCAGCCGTGATCCGGCCCGCGCTGCTCGCCGAAGACGGCAAGCACGCCGTCACCGAGGAAGCGATCGATCCGCCCGGCATTGGCTTCGATGGCTCCGGACACGGCGCCGAAGATCTCGTTCATCATGAAGACGAGATCGGAAGCGAGGCGATCGCCCACGATGGCCGCGAAGGCGCGAACGCGAATCTGGACGAGACAGACGGCGCGGCGCTCGCCTTGAACGTCAGCCTGTTCGTTCACCTGCGTCAGTGCTCCAGGGCCTTCCACCAGGGGCGCGATGGTGAGCGGCGCCGCCGGACGAATCTGGCAGGCCAGCCGTACATGCTCCGGGGCGCTCGAGCCCGTGAGCACGGCGCGCTCCTGATGACCCGGCGGCGGCAGCGTCTCTGCACCTTCCAGCACACGAACACGGCACAGGCCGCAACGGGCCCGGCCGCCGCATTCGGATCGATCGGAGAGATGGTTGCTCCTGATGACCTCGAGCAGCGTCGGACCGATGGCGGACTGCACCGTCGCACCATTTGGAAAAGTGATGGCAACCTTCGGCGCCGCGAGCAGCGCAATGTGGCGGAAGATGACGATCGTCACGCCGGCCACGAGCAGCGCCGCAACCGCGATCCGCGAAGACAGCTGCAACAGATCGATCCACTTGCTGTCGAGCTCGCTCGGCCAATGCGTCACCTGCCGCATCCGCTCCGCCATCGCGGGATCGCTCAACAGCCCGGCGACCGCCCGCCCCGACACCACGAAGCCCATCAGCGCCGCCATCGGGACGGCAACGGCAAGCACGACCAGCGCCGGCTGCGCCAGGCGATACCAGCGCCGGAATTTCAGCCAATGATGCAGACCGAGACAGCCATGGACCCACACGAGCAGCAGCAGCATCGTCTGGATCCACGCCGCACGCGGCCAGATCAGCGCCAGCGCGTAGAGGTAGTTGTCCTGAACACCGAACAGGGCATGAGCGACATGCGTCTCGACGATGTGCGGCAACAGCAGCAGCGGGATCGCCAATCCTGTGACGAGCTGAATCAGCTCCCACGCTGGCAGCCGCCAGCTGCTGCGCTGGATCGTCTTTGCCACCGCAAGCACGGCATGCGCCAGCAACGCTGCCAGCAGCACGATCATCCCGGGCCAGGACCGCGTCAGCGCAAGCCGCCACTCCTGCACCTCGTCCATCGCCTCGAGACTGAACAGACCCACCGCGTGATTGAGGAAGTGCGTGGCGGCAAATGCGAACAGGATGAGCCCCGACAGGAGGCGAATGTTTTGGGTCGTCAAAGTGCGCATGTCATGACTGGCGAGAAGACAGAGCTCGAGATCGAGCGGGCGTGTCACTGCGGTAGCGGCTGAGACCGGTCAACTCAAGCACCGGCGGAGCCGTTTCGACCTATGTGAGGTCAGTCACGGTCGCCGATACCGCAATGGACGAACCTCCCCGAGCGCCATCGTGAGGGGATCTGCCATGACGACCACCATCGCCCGAAGCCCGCTGGGAGCCGCGCTCCGCGCCTGCTTCCCCGCGCTCACCGCGACCTTCGTGCTCAGCCTCTTCATCAATGCGAGCATGCTTGCCTCGCCGCTCTACTCCATGCAGGTCTATGACCGCGTGCTCACCAGCCGCAACCTCGGCACGCTGGTGATGCTGACCCTGATCGTCGGCGTCTTCCTGGTGCTGTACGGCATCCTCGAGTTCGCCCGCTCCGGCGTCTTGGCGCGCGCCGGCGTGCAATTCGAAGGCACGCTGCGCCACCCGCTGTTCGAAACGATGATGAAGGCCGAGCTGTCGCCACGGCATCGTTTCGGCCAGCAGATCATCCGTGACGCCGAGACGATCCGCGACTGCATCTCCAGCGGCACCGCCGCGATCGCCTGCGACCTGCCGTGGACGCCGGTGTTCGTCGCGTTGTGCTTCCTGCAGCACGCCTATCTCGGCATCCTTTCGCTGCTCGGCGCCATCGTGCTGTTCTCGCTGGCGCTGTTCACCGAATTCTACACGCGCGCCAGCGTCGAGCGCACCAATGCGCTGGCCAACGAGGCCTCGCGCTTCGTCGCGGCGGCCTTGCGCAACGGCGAGGTCGTGCGCGGCCTCGGCATGGGCGACATCGTGATGGATCGCTGGAGCTGCCGGCAATCGGCGATGGTCGATGCCCACAGCACGCTGGTCGAGCGCGGCGCGGCGATGCACTCCGTGACCAAATTCGCGCGCATGGCGGTGCAGACCTCGCTGCTGTGCATCGGTGCCTGGCTCGCCATCGAGCAGCAGATCTCGCCCGGCGCGATGATGGCGACGTCGATCATCATGGGCCGCGCGCTGGCGCCGGTCGAGCAGGTCGTCGGCCAGTGGAAGCGCATCATCGCCTTCCGCTCCGCCTATCGGCGCCTCGAGGAACTGTTCCATGCCCTCCCCGTCACCGCGGCGCCCACGGCCCTGCCGACGCCGCGCGGGGACATCGACGTCGAGAACGCCGTGGTGTGGCCGCCGGCCGCGGGACGTCCCTCCGTCAAGGGCGTCAGCTTCTCGCTCAAGGCCGGCGAGAGCCTCGCGATCGTCGGCGCCTCCGCCAGCGGCAAGTCGAGCATGGCCCGCGCGATGGCCGGCGTCTGGCCGCTCCGCGAGGGCGTGATCCGTATCGACGGCGCCGCCTACAGCCAGTGGGACCAGAACCGGCTCGGCAAGCATATCGGTTATCTGCCGCAGGACATCGAGCTGTTCTCAGGAACGGTGGCGGACAACATCGCCCGTCTCGCCAGGGTGGACGAGGCCGCGGTCGTGGCCGCAGCCAAGGCCGCGGGCGCCCATGAGGTGATCCTGCGCCTGCCCAACGGCTACGACACCCCGATCGGAGAAGGCGGCGTGGCGCTGTCGGGCGGCATGCGCCAGCGCGTCGGCCTGGCCCGCGCGCTGTATGGCAATCCGCGGCTGCTGATCCTCGACGAGCCGAACTCCAACCTCGACGAGGACGGCGAGCGGGCGCTGGCTCATGCCATGGCCCAGGCGAAGGCCGCCGGCCGGACCGTGATCGTCGTCACGCACCGTCCGCAGCTTCTGGCGCATGTTGACCGCATCATGGTGATGGCCTTCGGCAAGACGCTGGCATGCGGCCCGCGCGACGAGGTGATCGCCAAGATGCGCGGCCAGCGCGTCGTCGTCGCCCACGACCGGGCGACGGCCAGCGCCGCGGCTTGAACCAAACGCAGACAGATCGCACACCCGCAAGGAGTTAGCCATGACCCAGTGCACATCGCCTTCCAGGATCATTCAGCTGACGCTCGCAGCCGCCGTCCTGATGCCGACCACAGCCTTCGCGGAATCACCGCTGACCGCACGTCAGATGCTGGCTCACGCGCAGAGCCAGGCTCTGAATATCCCTGATGAAGTCAAGAAGCCCGAGCCGAACAGGAACGACAGGAAGAGCGGCGAAGCCGTCGTGGCGCCCTCGGGGGCCAGCGCCATCGCGCCCCCGCTTCCAGTGATTGAACCGCCGGCGCCGATCTCGCCGCAACCGACGACGCTCTCCGCCCTGACTGTGCCGGTCGCAAGGCCCGAGCCAGCGTCGCCGCAGACCCGCACCAACTCGCTCACGGCCGCAGCACCGTCGGTCGATGCCGCGCCCGCCACGACGTCGGTCGCGACCACGGCCGGCACACCCGGCGTGGCCCCGACTACGCCGCCCGTTGCAGCCGCGGCCTCTCCGGCAGCGGCCCCCGCGGTTGGCCCCGCCGCAGCGACGGCACAGCCCAGCCTGCCAACCACGATTGCCGCACCGACCCAGCAGGTGCAGGCGGTGGCGCCTTCGTCATCATCAGCGGCGAGACCCGCCGATGCGCGCCGTCCGTCGAAGGCCGCCGCCCCCCCTTCTCGTACCGTCCACAAATCGTCGCCGAGATCGTCGCTCCGCAACGATGATACGGCGATCGGCAACCGGATCTCGCACATCATGCGACGGCCCGAGGTGCAGGCGCTGATGTCGCAATATGGCCTGGAGTGACGACCGCGCACTGCGGGATGCCGGCGAGGGTCAGCGCTCGGCGCGCATCAGCCGGCCGGATCGAACATGCACTGCAGGGCAGGCTTGGCGATCCTGGTGAAGGTCGGTCCGATCTCGGACTGCTTCGGCACGGGCACCCAATCGGCCTCGATCGTCGGCACGCCGGTCTCACTGATGCCGCGCAGCAGTGCTTCGCGCAGGTCGGTATCCTCGACGACAGCGGCCGCATGGTCATGCAGGCAGGAGCAGACGGCTTCGGGGTGCGCCCATCGTCCGAGCATGCGAGGCGCACACTGGCGGACGAACTCGCCGCGCACATCAGGCAGTCGTGCCGAGGGCCGCGCGTCGGCGGAGGACCAGGAGAGGCAGGACAAAGCGGCAAGCGCCGCAGCAGCCAGTCGAAGAAGCATGGTGGACCGCTGGTCTCGTGTTGTTGTCATGTCATCTGCACCGGGCCGGATGACACCACCTGGATGGCAAGTTCTGCCCGTCTCCATTTCATAACCGTTTCAGGTTTCATCGCGTCTGCGGCACAAGCAGAAAACGGTTTCGTGGTCCCACCGCATTGTTTCATGCGGCCCGACTGACGACACAAAATACAATCAAAACGGGAAAACATATCAAAATCAAGCAAAGCGGGATGATTTCAGCGTTCCCCATCGGACCGGCTGCGCCGTGCGAGGCCGAGGTCGATTCCCGCCGATGGAGAGCTTCTTAAGGCCTGTCCGGTAGCGTGCCGCCAGGGAGGCCCGCTCCGCACGGCAACCCGGCGGCGCATGGTGCGTTGGGACGTCGTTGCTCCCTCAGGACCCGCATGGACAAGAACAGCACGTACACCCCCACGCCGGCAGCACCGAAGCGCAGCCCTACTGCCGTGCCGATGGCGCAACAGCGCGCTGAAAACAACGCCGGCTCGACGCCGCAGGGCCTGCTTCGGCTGATCGGCTGCCACGACCCTGCCAAGCGCAAATTGCCTGGCAAGCCCGCGGGCAACCGACCATTGCTCGGCAAGTCGCTTATTGAATGAAGTCACCGCACTTCTGGACTTCGCCGTCATCCGCCTTGCCCCAGGGCATGACCGGGACTGACGACGTCGAGTTCTTCGGCGAGCCCTCGATCAGCCTGTCCGAATAGACCATGTAGACGAGCACATTGCGCTTGGCATCGCAGCCACGCACGATCTGCATCTTCTTGAAGAACAGCGACCGGCGCTGGCGGAACATGTCATCCGCCTGATCGAGCTTGCGCTTGAAGCGGATCGGACCGATCTGCCGGCAGGCGAGCGAGATGTCCGAGACTTCCTCCGCCAGGCCGAGCCAGCCGGCATAGCCTCCCTTCTGCGGGACAGTAAAATGGCAGGCGACGCCCTCGACCTCAGGATCATCAACACCATAGGTCGCGAGCTTGTCATTCGGACTCAGCAGCTTGAACACTGTCGACCGACGGAAGATCAGATCCGGCTCATCCGCGGCGGAGGCTGACACCACGGGCGAAGACAGTCCGATAAGCAATAGGAAAGCTAGGGTTTTCAGCCACAGGTCAAACCGGTTGGTGGCTCTGAACGACATGTCGGTCTCCGTTATACCGCCGATGGCTCGGCATACCGCCCATGTAGGAACACAAATGCCTGCAAGGAAGGCACTCCACGCCTCCGCCTCTCCGATGCGCGTTTAACGCGATGTGAGGCTTTTCTGCTACGATTGGAACGAAACTCACGGCGGGCAGAAGCCCCAAGCTGGTGAACGCAGACTCCGTCTGCGACACTAAAGACCAGATGGTTCTTGAGGATTTGCCGGAATGCTCTGCGTTCGTGCAGCCGCCAGGGGGCGGTTTTATTGTGCAGCAATCGTTTCAGTCCCGCTTGTTCTAGCAGCGACATCTCAGGCTGACGCAGCGTCCTATTACTACTGGAACGACTCGCAGCCGGTCACCATCGCTCCGCCCGCGCTCCCGGCCATGCCCCGCAAGCCCAAAGTGCGCCACGGTCAGAAGCCGGTGACGATCGAGAAGGAGGCCGCCAAGCCGCAGGGGCCGATCACGATCGCGGTGTCGATCAGCAAGCAGCAGCTCAAGGTCTACGACGCCAACGGCCTGTTCGCGGAAGCGCCGGTCTCCACCGGCATGAAGGGGCACTCCACGCCGATGGGCGTGTTCAGCGTGATCCAGAAGCAGAAATTTCACCGGTCGAACATCTATAGCGGCGCACCGATGCCGTTCATGCAGAGGATCACCTGGTCGGGTGTCGCGCTCCATGCCGGTGTGCTTCCGGGCTATCCGGCCTCGCATGGCTGCATCCGCATGCCCGCGAGCTTCGCCCCCCGGATCTATGGCTGGACGCGGATGGGATCGCGCGTCCTGGTGACGCCGGGCGAAGTGGCTCCGGCCAGCTTCTCGCATTCGCTGCTTGCCGCGCTGAAGGCGCCGCCGCCAAGCGCCTCGGTCCAGCCCGACGCCAATGCACCTGCTGCCACCAAGTCGGACAAGGGCGCCGCCGTGACGCCGGCGATCACGGTCGCAACGATCGACCTTCGCGCCACGATCGGCCATGGCGAGGTCGGCCGCTCCGCTGAAGCGATACCGGTTCCCCGCCAGATGCGCACCGCCGATGCCAGCAACGCGAGCGGACTGCCCAGCGTGGCCTCTGACGCCGCGCCGAGCGCCGATCCGGCGCGACCGGACTCGGCCGATGTAAAGGCCAGCGTCGCCGAAACGACGACCGCCGACGAACCGAGCGCCGAGGCCAAGCCCGCCGATGCCGCGCCGGCACTGGCGAGCCAGCCGGCCGACAACTCGGAGGCGGCGGCACCTGAAAAGACGACGGAAGCGCCGGGCAAACTGGAAGCGACCGGCTCGACCGATCTCAAGCCCGCCGATGCCAAAGCCGCAGACTCCGACCCTGCAGACTCCCAGGCCGCTGGCACCAAAGCTGCTGGCACCAAGCCATCCGCCCCTGAGATCGCGGACCAGCCTGCGGTGCCGCCGACGACAACCGCCGATGCGCCAGCCAAGCCGCTCGACGCGCAGGAGCTCTCCAAGGATCCGTCCCGCGTTGTCGCCGCACCGGACAAGCCGATCGCTCCAAAGCCCGAGCTGAAGCGCAACAGCCAGGTCGCCATCTTCATCAGCCGCAAGGATTCCAAGCTGTACGTCCGGCAGAACTTCGCGCCGGTGTTCAACACCCAGGTCACCATCGCCCCGGGCGACAAGCCGCTCGGCACGCACGTGTTCACGGCAACGGCCGACAAGGCTGATCCGGCGACCCTGCATTGGTCGGTCATCTCGCTTCCTGCTTCGGCACGCGCCGCAGCAGCATCGGAGGCCACCAACAAGGTAGCTCGGCGCGGCAAGAAGTCGGCGGAGACCCACGCCGAGTCGAAGCCCGCCATTCAGTTGAGCAGCCCGGCCGAGGCGCTGGATCGCATCACGATCCCGGCGGATGTCATGGCTTGGCTCGGCGAGGCCCTGTCGACCGGCAGTTCGCTGATCGTCTCGGATCAAGGCATCAACCAAGGCGAAACCGGCGAGGGCACGGAGTTCATTCTTTCGCTGCGCTGACGACCGACGAGGTCCCTTTTTCCGCCCCAGCCTAAGGGTATCCCCTTGCTGGAACGCAGTCTGATCCAACGTAAAGCCGTCGCCGTTTCAGTACCGGCTGGCGAACGTGGGGCTTGCGTCCTTTCCGGGGCTGGATCTGCACAGGGAGATTCACATGATCGATCGCAGGATGGTTGTTCTCGGCCTCGGCGCGTCATTGTCGAGCTTGGCACTGACGTCGCACGGCGCCCGCGCCGACGGCACGGCGAGCAAGACCACAGCCTACCGCTTCTCCTTCCCGGCGCTGTCCGGCGAGCCGATTCGCCTGGCCGATTTCGCGGGCAAGCCGGTCATGGTCGTGAACACGGCCTCGCAGTGCGGCTACACCCCGCAATACACCGGCCTGCAGCAGCTCTGGGGCGAGTTCCACGAGCGCGGGCTGTCGATCATCGCCGTGCCCTCCAACGACTTCCACCAGGAGCCCGGGATCGCTGGCGATATCGCCGATCTCGCCAACAAGCAATACGGCGTTACCTTCCCGATGACCGCCAAAGCGGTGGTCACCGGCTCCAATGCTCACCCGTTCTACCGCTGGGCCGCGGAGGCGCGCCCCAAAGACACCCCGCGCTGGAACTTCCACAAGTATCTGATCGGGCGCGACGGCTATATCGCCGACGTCTTCGCCTCCTCGGTCGAGCCCACCGACACCCGGGTGAAAACGGCGGTGGCCCGGATGCTCGCCAACGGCTGAGCAACACTTGGCAAGAATGCGGCGGAAGCTGACAACTTCCCCGTGCTTTTGCCTCGTTTCCTTTTGGCGCCGATCCGGCGGCTGGGCTAGTATCCTTGCCCGGATGGTGGAGCGACTCCTGGCATTGGCGCTCCCGTTGCAACAACCCCGAGGAAACACGAGATGCGGATTGCGGCTGGATTGGTGTTCGCAAGCTCTTTGGCAGCGTCGCTGTTGACGTCTGGCGCGGCCTGGTCGCAGGCCCAGCGCACGGCGGCGGCTGCCGCCCCCGCGCCGGCCGCGGCTCAGCCGGCGGCGGCTCAGACCCAGCCGCCGCGCGCGCCTTGCATGAATCCGGAGGCGCTCGGCGTCGGCCGCACCGTCGAGATCGACACGACCGGCGGCCCGGGCTTCGGCTTCGAGCACTTCAAGGACCTCGACTTCCTCAAGGATCACGAGGTCGTCCTGACCTTCGACGACGGCCCGTGGCCGGAGAACACCCCCGGCGTGCTCAAGGCGCTGGCCGACCAGTGCACCACCGGCATCTTCTTCATCATCGGCAAGCACGCGACCTATTACCCGGAGATCCTCAAGCAGGTGTACAATGCCGGCCATACCGTGGGCACGCACACCTGGTCGCACGCCGCGCTGACCAACAAGAAGCTGACCGACGACCAGCGCAAGGAAGAGATCGAGCTCGGCATCAGCGCCGTGAAATGGGCGCTGGGCGGCAACTCGCCCGCACCGTTCTTCCGCTTTCCTGCGCTGCAGCACCCGCCGGAGATGGTGACCTATCTCGGCAGCCGCAACATCGGCATCTTCTCCTGCGACCTCGACTCGTTCGACTTCAAGGCGCGCAATGCGCAGGCGGTGATCGACGTCACCTTCAAGAAGCTCGACAAGCTCGGCAAGGGCATCATCCTGATGCACGACTTCCACAAGCACACCGCCGAGGCTCTGCCCGAGCTGCTCCGCCGCCTGAAGGCCGGCGGCTACAAGGTGGTCGCGATGCGGGCAAAGGCGCCGGTGCAGTCGCTTCCCAATTATGACGAGCAGCTCGGCAAGGTCGCGAAGCTGCCGACGGTGAGCCAAAGGCCGGTCTCGAGCGTTGTGACGACAGTGTCCGAATGATCGAGGATCCGTTTCGTCAGTGACCAAGCTTCGTCTCGAAGGTTACGTGATCGT
Organism: Bradyrhizobium sp. SZCCHNS2022; assembly: GCF_032377575.1. Taxonomy (NCBI): domain Bacteria; kingdom Pseudomonadati; phylum Pseudomonadota; class Alphaproteobacteria; order Hyphomicrobiales; family Nitrobacteraceae; genus Bradyrhizobium; species Bradyrhizobium sp. SZCCHNS2022. The sequence goes on from NZ_JAUHHZ010000001.1 coordinate 2,427,662, forward strand.
GTCGGCCGACGGAATGTTGGCCGACGCCCGCAATGTGATGCCGGCAGCGCTCAAATTCCCCGGCGACGCGATGTTCTTCTCCGATGCGCTCGACAGTGCCGATCTGATCGTGCACGGCCGCAATTCCTATGAGGACCAGCCGAACTCGCCGAAGCGCCGGCGGCTGGTCGTGACACGCTCGGTGGCGGGGATTGCGCCGGACACCGAGAAGCCGCTGTCGACGCTGTGGAACCCGGCCGGCGCCTCGTTCGAGGCCGCCTGCGCGGCTGCCGGGGTCACGACGGGCACCGCGGCCATCATCGGCGGGCCGGTCGTGTTCGACATGTTCATGGACCGCTACGACACCTTCTTCCTGTCGCTCGCACCCCACGTCTCGCTGCCTGGCGGCGCCCCCTGCTTCACGGAGGTCGGTCCAAGCCGTTCGCCGCAGCAGGTGCTGACGGCCCACGGTTTTGCGCCCGCCAATCAGCTGATGCTCGATCCCGACCACGACGTCTGCGTCACCGCCTGGAAGCGCGCCGCCTGAGGCGAGTTGCTAGATGTCGCCATAGGCGCTCTGCTCGGGCGCCTTCGGCCCCTTGCCGTAGCCGAAGATCATGAACAATGCGCCGATGATCGAGAGATTCTTCAGCGCATCGATCAGGGTCTTGGCGTTGTCCGGGGCGGCCTGATTCCAGAAATCGTGGAAATAGAAGATCGTCAATCCGACGAAGACGATCATCAGAGCGGCGAAGAACCGCCCGAGAAAGTTGATCGCGATCATGGCGCCCGCGAAGACCTCAAAGGCGCCGGCCGCGATCGCCAGGATCTGCGGCATCGGCATCTTCGCGGCGGCCTCGAGCTGCGCCGCGTAGGGCGCGAGCACGGTGGGGATCGTGACCTTGGCGGCGATGAGATCGGCGGTCGCCTGAATGCCGAACAGCTTGGTCGCGCCCGTGTAGATGAAGATCACGGCAAACAGAACGCGCCCGAACGTAATGAAACCCGGCATTCCAGCCCTCACGATCAACTTCAAACCATGTGTCGCCGGCCCCTCAGGCCGGATATGTGACGTCGCGAACGCTTTTCAACAATAAAGACGGGCGGAATACGACCGAAACCGGACGAATTCCGCCACACTTCGATCACGCCAACAAGGTCATGCGAACAGCGTCGGCTGCGCCCTCCCCGCCCGCTCCTGGGCCTCGACGGCGGCCACCGCCGTCATGTTGAGAATGCCGCGCGCCGTCACCGACGGTGTCAGAATATGCGCCGGCCGCGCCGGTCCGATCAGGATCGGACCGACCGGAACCGCATCCGCCAGCACCTTGATCATCTGATAGGCGACGTTGGCGGCGTCGAGGTTCGGCATGATCAGCACGTTGGCCGAGCCTTCGAGATCGGAATGCGGCAGGATCGCCTTGCGCGCGGTCGCCGACAGCGCGGTGTCGCCCTGCATCTCGCCGTCGGCCTCGAGGTCCGGACGATGCTGCTTCAGCAGCGCGGTCGCCTGCCGCATCTTGCGTGACGAGTCGGTGTCGTAGCCGCCGAAATCGGAGTGCGAGACGAAGGCGATCTTCGGCTTGATGTTGAAGCGCGTGACGTGATTGGCCGCGAGCGACGCCATCTCGGCGAGCTCCTCGGCGGTCGGGTCAGGACGCACCTGGGTGTCGCCGATGAAATAGGCGCCCTTGCTGGTGATGGTCAGCGCCAGCGCCGCGTAGTCGCTGACCCCCGGCATGAAGCCGATGATCTCGCGGACATGACGCAGATGGCTCATATAGCGTCCCTCGACGCCGCAGATCATTGCGTCCGCCTCGCCCCGGACCACCGCGAGCGCCGCGATGACGGTCGCATTGGTGCGCACCACGGTGCGAGCCGCGTCCGGCGTCACGCCGCGGCGGCCGGCGATCTCGATGTAGCTCTGCACATAGGAGCGGTAGCGCGGATCGTCTTCCGGATTGACGAGATCGAAGTCGCGCCCGGCCTTGATCGACAGGCCGAAGCGCTTGATGCGGGCCTCGACGACGCTCGGACGTCCGACCAGGATCGGCCGCGCCAGCTTCTCCTCCAGCACCACCTGGGTGGCGCGCAGCACGCGCTCGTCCTCGCCCTCGGCGTAGATCACGCGCACCGGCTGCGCCTTGGCTTTCGCGAACACCGGCTTCATCACGAGGCCGGAGCGGAACGCGAAGCGCTCGAGCAGCGCGGTGTACTCGTCGAAATTGGTGATCGGCCGGGTCGCGACGCCGGACTCCATCGCCGCCTTCGCCACCGCCGGCGCGATGCGCAGGATCAGGCGCGGGTCGAAAGGCGAGGGGATCAGCGAGCCCGGACCGAAGCCTTGCGTCTCGCCGGTGTCGAAGCCGCGGCTCACCGCATCCGACGGCGGGTCTTGCGCGAGCTGCGCGATCGCATCGACCGCCGCCTGCTTCATCGCCTCGTTGATCGCGGTGGCGCCGACGTCGAGCGCGCCGCGGAAGATGAAGGGGAAGCAGAGGACGTTGTTGACTTGGTTCGGGAAGTCCGAACGCCCGGTGCAGATCATCGCGTCCGGCCGCGCCGCGCGCGCCTCCTCCGGCATGATCTCCGGGTTGGGATTGGCGAGCGCCATGATCAGCGGCTTCTCGGCCATCTGCTTCAAGAGCTCCTGCTTCAGCACGCCGCCGGCGGAAAGGCCGAGAAAGATGTCGGCGCCGCCGATCACGTCGGCCAAGGTCCGCTTGTCGGTCTTCTGCGCATAGACCGCCTTCCACGGATCCATCAGCGTGTTGCGGCCCTCATGCACGACGCCGTCGATGTCGCAGACCCAGATGTTCTCGCGTTTCGCGCCCATCGACACCAGCAGATTGAGGCAGGCGATGGCGGCGGCGCCCGCGCCCGAGGTCACGATCTTGACCTCGGACAGTTGCTTGCCGGCGAGCGACAGCGCGTTCTTGATCGCCGCGCCGACGATGATCGCGGTGCCGTGCTGGTCGTCATGGAAGACCGGGATCTTCATGCGCTCCTTGAGCCGCGCCTCGATCTCGAAGCACTCCGGTCCCTTGATGTCCTCGAGGTTGATGCCGCCGAAGGTCGGCTCCAGCGCCGCCACCGTCTCGACCACGCGGTCGATGGTGTCGGCGGCGATCTCGATGTCGAACACGTCGATGCCAGCGAACTTCTTGAACAGGACCGCCTTGCCCTCCATGACCGGCTTGGAGGCCAGTGGGCCGATATTGCCGAGCCCGAGCACCGCGGTGCCGTTGGAGACCACGGCGACGAGATTGGCGCGCGCGGTCAGCGTGGCGGCCTCGGCCGGATTGTTGGCGATCTCGGTGCACGCAGCGGCCACGCCCGGAGAATAGGCGAGCGCGAGGTCGCGCTGGTTAGCGAGCGGCTTGGAGGCCTGGATCTCCAGCTTGCCGGGCCGCGGCAGGCGGTGATAGGCCAGGGCTGCGGAACGAAGATCTTCAGAAAAGGACGACGACATACGTGCTCCAGCGTTTCCGACCCGGATTTTTGGTCTCTTGAATTTCGTTCAGACGTCGGTTTTTCCGGCCGGTGGAAGCGCATGTGATGCACGTTGGACGGCTTTCATGCAACATCCGAAACCATGTTCGTCGGCATCCCGGGCCAGCGATTCCCTAATTCGCAGAAGCACATCCCTACTCCATCGATTTCCCTGAGACCATCACCCCTCTGCTGCCTAAGCGTTGGGCGGAGCATATCGAAATGAAACGTGTCGTCATCGCAGTCCTCGTAGCGGTAGCCCTGGGCGCCGCCGGCTTCATCGGCGTCCCCTGGTACGCCCAGGCGCGCGCCGAGCGCGAGGTCGAGGCCAATTTCGCCCAGATCCGCCAGAACGGCGCCACGGCCAGCCACGGCAAGGTCGCCTTCGACCTGTGGTCGCGCAAGTTGACGATCGCCGACGTCAAGCTGGCATCGACCAGCCAACCGCCGGCCAGCGTGACCTTCGGCAGCATCGTCGCCACCGGGCTGAACCAGCCCGACAGCGAGCATGTCACGGCGTCCAGCATCGAGGTCAATGACGTCACGATGGCCGGCAGCCTGGCCGGCGCAGCGCCGATGCGGCTCAGCTACAGGCTGCCGCAGCTGGTGGTGAAGGACTATGCCGGTCCGGCGCGGTTTGCCGCGATCCCCTCCGGCGCCAGCATGCTCGACACCTACCGGGCGCTCGCCCAGCAGTTCGTGACAATCAGCGCATCGTCGGTCTCCGTGCCGCGCACCACGGGCACCATGGACGGCGGCCCCTCCGCCGGCCCGGCCGAATTCGCCTATTCCGGGCTCACGTTCGAGACCATCAAGGCCGGCCGCATCGCCAGCTACAAACTCGACGAGGTCACCTTCACGATGACCCCGCAGCAGCCGGGCGGCAAGGCCGACAAGATGCAGGGCCGCATGGCCGGCATCGTCCATCAGGACATGGACGCCAACGCGATCCTGGCCGTGCTCGATCCCGACGCCGCCAAGGACGACAAGACCTATCGCATCAACGGCAAGTTCACGATGGGCGCCTACGAGATCACCACGGACTCCGGCCTGAAGATGCGCATGGACAGCGCCAGCGCGGACGAGTTCAGCGTGCGGCCCTCCCGGCTGCAGCTGCCCGCGCTGTTCGCCGTCCTTCCGGCAACGCCGGCCGCCCAGCCGACGCCCGAGCAGGCACGCGAGCTGATGGACAGGGTCGCCGGAATCTATGAGGGCATGGCCATCAAGAATGCCGAACTCCGCGGCCTGTCGATCGAGACGCCGCAAGGGCCCGCCAAGCTCGCCTCGTTCCGCCTCGACCTCCAGGACGGCAAAGGCGACATCGCCGTCGAGGGGTTTGACGGCCGCGGGCCGAACGGGCCGATCAAGCTCGGCCGCTTCGCGCTGAAGAGCTTCGATCTCGCCGGCCTGATGCATTTCGCCGCCAAATATTCCGCCGCCGGCGCCAAGCCCGCCCCGGCCGATGCGGCCGAGATGCTCAAGCTGCTCGCCGGCATCGAGCTGAAGGCCCTGTCGACACCCTACAAGTCCGGCGACAAGCCGGTGCAGATCGACACGATCAGCCTCGATTGGGGCCAGTATGTCGGCCCGATCCCGACGCAGGCACGCCTCGTCGCCAAGATGGCCGGGCCGCTCGATCCCTCCAACCCGGCCTTCCTGCCGCTGCTGGTCGCCGGCATCGACACAGCCGCGCTCGATGCCGATCTCGGCCTTGGCTGGACCGAGAGCGCCGGCACCTTCGCGTTGTCGCCGTTCAAGCTCGAGGTCAGCAATCTGATCGGTGCCTCCGCCAGCGTCTCGCTGGCGCGCGTGCCGCGCGACGTGTTCACGGTCGATCTGCAGCAGGCGACGGCGGCGGCGGCGCAGATCGAGGCGTCGGGGATCGAACTGGCGTTGCGCGATCTCGGCGCCGTCGACGTGTTCGTCGCCAACTATGCGCGAACGCACGCGATCCCGCGTGACGCCGCGCGCAAGGCGCTGGTCGACAGCATCAAGGCGATCGGCGCACAGTTCGCCGCCGACAACGCCGATGTCGCCGCCGCGGTCGACGCCCTCGGCCGCTTCGTCGAGAAGCCGCGCCAGACGTTTACGCTGAAGCTCTCGCCGCGCGCCAAGGTGCCCGCCATGCAGCTCGCCCAGCTGATCGCGATCGACCCGCCGAGCGCGCTGGCGCAGTTCAAGATCGAGGCGCAGACGGCGCCGTAAGACTGACGCCGATCGGAGCAGCGCGCCGAAGCAGGACGTGAGTCCACGTCTCTCTCCACGCGTCATTCCGGGGCGCGCGCAGCGCGAGCCCGGAATCCATACTCCGGGACGGTGATTGGTGAAGGAGGTCAAGCGAGCAGACATCCCGATCCTCTCGACCGGTCGTGGTTATGGATTCCGGGCTCGCGCTGCGCGCGCCCCGGAATGACGGGCGGAGAGAGCGTGCCATCAGGCGGCAACGTTGCACGCGGAGAATAGCGCTCGCTGATCAAGACGCACGGTTGGCACCTCGCCGTCAGCACACACGTCCACGATCCCGCGGCTGAAACGCCCGAGTTGATCCGGTTCGTTCCGCCCTCGCTTAGCGAAGAGGGCGCAGGGAATGCCGGGTGCTGGCCGCAACCCATGGCCCGCCTGCGAACAAAAATGCAGGCGGCAGGTACCACAGGTTCAGCCGGTCATCCGGCATTCCCTGCGCGGTGGGCTTGTCGGCTGCTTCGCGCTCTCCCTGGTGCACCGGGCTTGTTGGCCACCATGACGACAATGCGCTTCGAGCGCCTTGCGCTTGACACCAGCGTCGGGGTGTCGAGACCACGCGACTTGACCGCCTGCAATCCGCCGTTCGTCCACGCGCCATCAGCGCGTTGCGACAGACTGCAGCCACCGCCTCCCCACCTCACGTTTCGTGACGACCGCGAACCGTCCCTCTTCATCGAGGCGGGATGCGCGAGAAGATGCAGGTGATCTGCCCGACGGCGCAAGCGGAAACAGTGCGGCAAACTAACACGACGGGCAGTTGGCGCATGGCGGAGATGCGGAAATTGCCCGTCGGGCAGACACGCGGAGGAGAGCGACGAACGACGACGCTGCTGTCTAAGTCGAACCGACTATGCGGATCGGACATCCGGTCTGATCGGTTCTCTCGGTCCAGCCGGTCCCGATCCAACGGAAGCGACTTGCCCCGGGGACTTGGCCGCGCCGTGCACGTTCGGTTAGAACGCGACTCCCGCGAGTCGTCCCGCCTCCGTCCGAAGGAACTCTCATGGCCTTGATGCCGGTGTCCGATGCGTTGTCTGCGGTGCTCGCCGGCGCCGAACCGCTGGCCGAGGAGATGGTCGGGCTGGACGAGGCGTTTCACCGGGTGCTGGCGCGTGACCTCGCGGCGCTGCGGACGCAGCCGCCGGAGGCGATGTCGGCGATGGACGGCTATGCGGTGCGCGCGGCCGATGCCGACAAGCCCCAGGCGCGGCTCAAGGTGATCGGCGAGGTCGCCGCCGGGCGGCCGTTCGATCGCGTCCTCGGGCCTGGCGAGGCGGCGCGCATCTTCACCGGCGGCGTGGTGCCGGACGGCGCCGACGCCGTCGTGATCCAGGAGGACACGATCGCGGACGGCGATCACGTCGTGCTCAGCGAGGCCGCAATCACGGGCCGTCACATCCGGCCGGCAGGAGTCGACTTCCACGAGGGCATGGTGCTGCTGAGCGCCGGGCGCCGGCTGAGCGACCGCGATCTGTCGCTCGCCGCCAGCATGAACCATCCGGCGCTGCCGGTGCGGCGGCGCCCGAGGGTAGCGCTGCTCGCCACCGGCGACGAGCTGGTGATGCCCGGCGCGACGCCGGGTCCGGGCCAGATCGTCTATTCTAACGGCTATGCTCTGCGCGCGTTGGTGCGCAGCGAAGGCGCCGAGCCTGTCGATCTCGGCATTGCCGCCGATACGCTCGACGCCACGGTTGCCGGCATCCGCCGGGCGCGCGAGGCCGAGGCCGACATCCTGGTCACCACCGGAGGCGCCTCGGTCGGTGATCACGACCTGGTCAAGCAGGCGCTCGAGGCCGAGGGCGTCGAGATGGCGTTCTGGAAGATCGCAATGCGACCGGGCAAGCCGATGATGCATGGCCGGCTCGGCGGCATGAGGGTGATCGGGCTGCCGGGCAATCCGGTGTCGTCCTATGTCTGCGCCATCCTGTTCCTGGTCCCCTTGATTCGACGCCTGCTCGGCCGCGACGAAGCGCTGATGCCGCGCGAGACCGCCCTGCTCGGCCGCGAGCTCGCCGCCAACGATTCGCGCGAGGACTATCTGCGCGCCCGGCTGGAGGAACGCGCCGACGGCACGCTGGTCGCGACACCGGTGACGCAGCAGGATTCGTCGCTGCTCGGCCATCTCGCGCTCTCCCAGGCGCTCGTGATCCGTCCGGCCTTTGCGCCGAAGGCGCCGGCCGGCAGCCCCTGCGAGATCCTGCGCCTGCCGAACTGAGCGGTTTTCCCCGGCAAAGCCCGGATCGTTCATCATATTTTTAGGATTGCGGAACACACATCGAACATATAGTGTCCGTTCATGATTTGTTTTTAGTATGTTGCGGGCGACGCGAATACGAACGTCCAACTCCCATTCGCCCTTGGACGCAGGGCGCGGACTCGGACGATACAAACTGGGGACCAGGTCGAGATGCTGACGCGCAAACAGTACGAACTTCTGCGGTTCATCAATGAACGGCTCAAGGAAGCCGGCGTGCCGCCGTCATTCGACGAGATGAAGGATGCCCTCGACCTGCGCTCGAAGTCCGGCATCCACCGCCTGATCACGGCGCTGGAGGAGCGCGGCTTCATCCGCCGGCTGCCCAACCGTGCCCGCGCCATCGAGGTGATCAAGCTGCCCGAGCTGTCGCAGGCCGGCAACAATCGCCGCGGTTTCACGCCGTCGGTGATCGAAGGCAATCTCGGCAAGGTGCGGACCTCGACGCCCGCGCTCGATGATGGCGAGCGCCCGGTCGCGGTGCCTGTTATGGGCCGCATCGCCGCGGGTACGCCGATCGAGGCGCTGCAGACCCGCAGCCACACGATCAGCGTGCCGGCCGACATGCTCGGCAATGGCGATCACTACGCGCTCGAGGTGCGCGGCGACTCGATGGTCGATGCCGGCATTCTCGACGGCGACATGGCGCTGATCCAGCGCAACGAGACCGCCGACACCGGCGACATCGTGGTGGCCCTGATCGACGATGAGGAAGCGACGTTGAAGCGTTTCCGTCGCCGCGGCGCCTCGATCGCGCTGGAGCCTGCCAATACCGCCTATGAGGTGCGCATCCTGCCGCCCAACCGGGTGAAGATCCAGGGTAAGCTGGTCGGGCTCTATCGCAAGTACTGAGCACGTGCTGAGCGCGGACGCGCTGGCATCGGACGACATGCACAGTTGAGCGGCGGCGCGATGCTTGGAGCGTCGCCGCAGCTCAAAAACGAGTCACACGCGAATGCACCTCATGATGTGCAGCGCGGCACGCTCAAACGCTTGTGATCATCAGCGGCCACACGCCATGCAGATCAGCGCAGAATTGCCGTGAAGCGCGCGCTAACATCGCCTCGATGTCCACTCTGATAGAGGCCTGCGCCTGTCCGGGGGGAAGCGTGGGTCGGCTATCTCTCAGCGAGGAGCGATCCGATGTGTGACTACAGCCTCCATGCCGTTGCCTCCCGTCCTGCCAAGGTCGGCGAGACGCTGATATCGACGACCTTCCGCGGCACCGCGACCCGCGGCTTCGCGGTGGAGACCGAGCCCAACGTTGCGGTGTGCATGCTGCCTGGCACCGAGCTCGCCTTCGCCGAGGACGTCCGCTACGACAGCCGCTGGCTCTGGACCCGGACGATCCGCGAGCGCGTCGCCAAGTTCAACACGATCGAAAAGCACATCCCCGACCGCCATCACGACGCCATCGAGTTTGCCGACGGCCGGCACGTGCTCGTCACGCAGCTCTGCGAAGGCCAGCGCGTCACCGTGCTGCAGCTGCCCGTCACCAGGCAGCCGGGCGAGCACCGTCCGGATAGCGCGGAGGAGGCGCCGGCATCGCAGACGACGCGGATTCGCCGGATCAGCATCACCTGACACGCGTCGTCGATTTCGTCGTCTCGGATCGCTCGCCCGCAGCCCTCGGCCGGCACCTGCCGAAGCCGAGGGCGCGAGCATCAGCGCGGAAGCCGGACGAACTAATCCTCGATCACCTGCTCCGCCTCCGGCGGAGTCGCATCCTGGCCACGCGACGCAGGCGCGCGCGGTGTCAGGGTCATGTCGAATTCGCCGGTATCGGCCGAAGCCGGCCACCACGGGCGATCCGTGCCACCAGTGCGCACCGGCGTGACCGCGAAGCCGGCGCCCCGCTGCACCAGCATCAAGGCGCCCTGCTGCTGCAGACGCGGGCGGTCGATCACGGCGGCCGCACACGACGACGGCGCGGCGCGCGCGGTCACGATCAGCGCGGCACGGACGCAATCATCGGCGATGGCGTCGGCGCGCAAGGTCATGGCGACGAAACGGCCATCGGCCATCGCCACGACACAGCCCGCCTCGTCGCAGGACACACCGTCACCGAGTGCAGCATCGGCGGGCAGGCGCGCATCGGCATCGGCGGCGAGCCACTCCTTAGTGACGAACACGTCCTTGCCGGTGCGCATCACATGCAGGCGCCCGTCGCGGCCACGCACCGCCACCGCGCGTCCGTCTCCGGCAATGAGAATGTCGGGCAACGGCGTCGTGGCGGCCCACAGGGTGGCCGCCGCGAGCACGACGGCGCCCGACCAGCGCAGCGGCGTCCGCAACAGCCCGATCAGGATGAGTCCGAGACTGGCCAGGATCAGCGGGCCGATGCCGAACGCCGGAATCCGTCCGACCGCGCCCGGTAGCGCCGCCACCCAGCGCGTCACCGCGATCATCCAGTCGATCCCGAAACCCATCAGCGACCACCAGAAGCCGTCAAGGCCAAACGGCACCGCCAGCAGTCCCATCAGGCCGGCAGGCATCACCAGCACGGACACCACCGGCATCGCCGCGAGATTGGCCAGCACGCCGTAGGGCGTGACGCGATGGAAGTGGAAGGCGGCGTAGGGCGTCGTCGCGAGCCCCGCGATCAGCGAGGCCAGCAGCAGCATCGCAAGCTCGCGCCCGCCCCACAACGCGATGCGCTGCGAGGCGGAGCTGTCCGGCGTCGCGAACAATCTCGGCAGGCCGAACTGCACCAGCGCGACGAGGCCGAGCGTCGCCGCGAACGACATCTGGAAGCTCGGATGCACCAGCGCCTCGGGCGCTGCGACCAGCACGATCATCGCGGCGACCGCGAGCGTGCGGAAGGTGACGGCGCGACGGTCGACCATCACGGCGATCAGCACGACCGCCGTCATGAAGAAGGATCTCTGGGTCGCGACCTCCGCGCCCGAGAGCAGGAGGTAGAACGCGGCCGCGACCAGCGCCGCGACCGCCGCCCACTTCTTGATCGGATGGCTGACGGTGAGGCCCGGTATCAGCGCCAGCAGCGCGCGCACCGCGAAGAACACGACGCCGGCGACGACTGCCATGTGATAGCCGGAGATCGACAGCACGTGGCCGAGGCCGGAGACGAACATCGCGTCGTTGACATCGGGCGTGATGGCGTCGCGCCGCCCGGTCAACAGCGCCGTGGCGATGGCGCGCTCATCGCCGTCGAGCCGGGCGCGGATGCGCGCATCGATCGCATCGCGCAGGCCCTGCATCACAGCCGCATAGCGCAGGCCGAAGCCGGCCGCCTGCGGCGGCGTCACGGTCGTGATCGTTCCCATGACGAAGCCGGAGGCTCCGATGCCCTGGAAGAACATGTCGCGCGCGAAATCGTAGGCGCCCGGCCGCACCGGCGCGAGTGGCGGCAACAGCCGTGCCTTGAGCTGCACGAAGCTGCCGACGTCCGGGGCGGTGCCCTTGCGCACCGCGAGCCGCACCCGCGCCAGCGTGATCGCATTGCGCGGGCTCTCCATCGCAGTCACGCGCAGCACGATGCGGTCGCTGCGCCCGCGAATGTCGCGCGCCTCGACGAAGCCCGCGAGCGACACCGAATAGAGCGGTCGCGCCAGCACCGGATGCGCCACGCGCGCGGTCTTCACCGTCGCCACCGCGAAGCCGCAGGCGGCGGCCGCGATCATCACCGCCGCCGGAAACAGCGGTTGGCGCCGCATCAGCATGGCGACCAGACAGAACAGTGCCGCGGCGATGGCGCTGACCCACAACACCGGCTCGTGATCTGCGGAGAGATACAGCGCGATGCCGGCGCCGAAGGCCACGGGCACCCATGGCAGCAGCCGCCCTGCGCCGGCCTCCTCGCGCGCCCAGCCCCTGAGGCGCGCGGCAAAGGACGGCCATGCGGCCGAGCCGATCGCGGGCCAACCGCCAGCCAGCGCGCCGCGCGGCGGCCAGACGTCGGCCATCACGCCCGCGATCCCGCGACGCCATCCCGGCGGCCTGACCGGCCCCGCCATCGCCACACCACCCGCTACGACACCGGGCCGGAAGGCTACTGGAAGCTGCGCGAGCGCGCCTAGCAGAACAGAACGAGAATCCCGGATTTCTCCATGCGCGATACACTGGAACTTTTTGCACCGCCCGCGCTTATCGGGGTATGGACGCCCACGATATCGACGACCCCTTCTCCGACCTGGATCTGGAGAAGGCCATCCATCTGCGCTGGACCCTCCGGGACATCAAGGCGCACCGGCTCACACTTTCCCCCATCGCCGACGACGACCTGTCGCTGCTGACCGAGCGCGGCCTCGTCGAGGTCAGCGACGGCGTGCCGACGCTGACCGAGGCCGGGCAGGACGCGATCAACTGACCCCATCCGTTGGCACGGGCGGCCTCACCCCTTCGCGACTTCCTTCGCGAAGGTGTCGCGCAGGCCGATGGTGCGGTTGAACACCAGCTTGTCCGGCGTCGAGTCGGGATCGCGGACGAAGTAGCCCTGGCGCTCGAACTGCATCGGCTCGGCCGAATTGCTTTCGGCGATCGCGGGCTCGATGCGCGCATCGGTCAGGACCTCGAGCGAGTTCGGATTGAGGTCGGCGGTGAAGTCGGCCGCGTTCGGGCTCGGATTGGCGAACAGCTGGTTGTAGATGCGAATCTCGGCTTTCAGCGACTGCGCGGCCGGCAGCCAGTGCATGGTTGCCTTGACCTTGCGGCCGTCGGGCGCGTTGCCGCCCTTGGTCTGGGGATCATAGGTGCAGCGCAGCTCGACGATCTCGCCCGCGTCGTTCTTGATGACCTCGCGGCACTTGATGAAATAGGCGTAGCGCAGCCGCACCTCGTTGCCGGGCGACAGGCGGAAGAACTTCTTCGGCGGGTTCTCCATGAAGTCGTCCTGCTCGATATAGAGCTCGCGGCCGAAGGCAATCTTGCGGGTGCCGGCGGAGGGATCGTCCGGATGGTTGATCGCTTCGAGCTCCTCGACCTGGCCTTCCGGATAGTTCTCGATCACCACCTTCAACGGACGCAGCACTGCCATGCGGCGCTGCGCCGTGCGGTTCAGCTCCTCGCGGATGCAAAATTCCAGCATGCCGACATCGACGATGCTGTTGGCCTTGGCGATGCCGATGCGCTTGGTGAATTCGCGCACCGCCGCCGGCGGCACGCCGCGGCGCTTCAGGCCGGCGATGGTCGGCATGCGCGGATCGTTCCAGCCGGAGACATGGCCGTCCTGCACCAGCCGCGTCAGCACGCGCTTCGACAGCAGCGTGTAGGTGAGGTTGAGACGCGCGAACTCGTACTGCCGCGGATGCGACGGCACCGGCAGCTTGTCGAGCAGCCATTCGTACAGCGGCCGGTGATCCTCGAATTCGAGCGTGCAGATCGAATGCGTCACGCCCTCGATCGCGTCCGACTGGCCGTGGGCGTAGTCGTAGCTCGGATAGATCTTCCAGGTGTCGCCGGTGCGCGGGTGATGGGCGTGCAGGATCCGGTACAGCACGGGATCGCGCAGATTGATGTTGCCGGCGGCCATGTCGATCTTGGCGCGCAGCACGCGCGCCCCGTTCGGGAATTCGCCGGCCTTCATGCGCCGGAACAGGTCGAGATTCTCCTCGACCGTGCGGTCGCGGAACGGGCTGTTCTTGCCGGGCTCGGTCAAGGTGCCGCGCGCCAGCCGGATCTCCTCCTGGGTCTGGTCGTCGACATAGGCGAGGCCGGCCTTGATCAGGCCTTCCGCCCACTCGTACAGCCGCTCGAAATAATCCGAGGCATAGAACAGGTTGTCGCCCCAGTCGTAGCCGAGCCAGCGCACGTCGGCCTGGATGGAATCGATATATTCCTGCTCTTCCTTGGTCGGGTTGGTGTCATCGAAGCGCAGATTGCAGCGGCCGCCGAACTCCCGGGCGATGCCGAAGTTGAGACCGATCGACTTGGCATGGCCGATATGCAGGTAGCCGTTCGGCTCCGGCGGGAACCGGGTGACGACGGTCTTGTGCTTGCCGCTGTCGAGATCGGCCTGGACGATGTCGCGGATGAAGTCGCGCCCTGCCTCTGCCGTCGCTGCCGTGTCTGTCGTCGTGGTCATCAAGAAATGTCCTGCTCCGGAATTTGGCAGCCTATGTGCCAAATCCGCCTCCCCCAAGGAAGGCTTTAGTTATGCGATAGGCCTGCTATACACCCCCCGCCCTCTTGAGCCCCTGCCTGGATTTCGTGCTGCCACCCATGACCACCCCGATCGTCACGCGCTTTGCCCCCTCCCCGACCGGCTTTCTCCACATTGGAGGCGCCCGGACGGCCCTGTTCAACTGGCTGTATGCGCGCGGCCGCGGCGGCAAGATGCTGCTCAGAATCGAGGACACCGACCGCGAGCGCTCGACCGATGCGGCGATCGCGGCCATCCTCGACGGGCTGAAATGGCTCGAGCTCGACTGGGACGGCGAGGTCATCTACCAATATAGCCGCGCCGCCAGGCACCGCGAGGTCGCCGAGCAGCTGCTCGCCAGCGGCATGGCGTATCGCTGCTATGCCACCGCCGAGGAGCTGACCGCGATGCGCGAGAAGGCGCGCGCCGAAGGCCGCACCAGGCTCTACGACGGGATGTGGCGCGATCGCGATCCGAAGGAGGCCCCCGAAGGCGTCAAGCCGACCATCCGGCTGCGCGCGCCGCTGACCGGCGAGACGGTGATCGAGGATCAGGTGCAGGGCCGCGTGGTCTGGCAGAACGAGAACCTCGACGATCTCGTGCTGCTGCGAGGCGATGGCAATCCGACCTACATGCTGGCCGTCGTGGTGGACGACCACGACATGGGCGTCACCCACGTGATCCGCGGCGACGACCATCTGATCAACGCCGCGCGCCAGAAGCAGATCTACGATGCGCTCGGCTGGACGGTGCCGTCGATGTCGCACATCCCGTTGATTCACGGGCCCGACGGCTCCAAGCTGTCCAAGCGCCACGGCGCGCTCGGCGTCGATGCCTACCGCGCGATGGGATATCTGCCATCCGCGCTGCGCAATTACCTGGTGCGGCTCGGTTGGAGCCATGGCGACCAGGAGATCTTCTCGACCGAGGAGATGATCGGGGCGTTCGACCTGCCGGCGATCGGCCGCTCCGCGGCGCGCTTCGACTTCGCCAAGCTCGAAAATCTCAACGGCCACTATATCCGTCACAGCGACGACGCCGCGCTGGTGCGCCAGTTCGAGGACGTGCTGAACTACGTGCCGAACGGCGCGGCGCTGAAGGCCAAGCTCAACGACGCCACGCGGGCGCAGCTGACGCAGGCGATGCCGAGCTTGAAGGAGCGCGCCAAGACGCTGCTGGAGCTGATCGACGGCGCCGCCTTCATCTTCGCCGACCGCCCGCTGCCGATCGACGCCAAGGCCGCGGCCCTGCTGACGCCGGACAGCCGCGCGCTGATCGGCCGGCTGCACGAGGCGCTGGCTGGCGTCGAGAGCTGGAGCGGACCGGCCACGGAAGCCGCGCTGCGTGCGTTTGCCGAAACAAACAATCTCAAGCTGGGCGCCGTGGCCCAGCCGCTCCGCGCGGCGCTCACCGGACGGACCACCTCGCCCGGCATCTTCGATGTTCTGGCCATCCTCGGGCGTGATGAATCCTTAGGCCGCCTCGAGGACCAGGCCACCGCATAAGGTCTCATTTCCCCCCATCTTGCAGCGCACAGGGCAATACGATACGCAGTTGTGCGGCACAAATTGGTATCCGGGGCTTTGACGATTGTAACACGTTGCGACCGGCGCGTTTGCGAATGTGAAAGCCGAAGGACACTAGTAAGTATAAGATTCCAGTGCGGTTTCGGACTTGACCATCGCTTAACATGTTCACGGCAACAGTGCCGCGGACGACGCTGACGGCAAGTCAGAGCCCGCACTAGATAAAGTCCACCCGCCCTGCCATCTCTCACAAAGAACAAGGGCCAAGCCTAACGATCTCATCGGGGACAAACGATGGACGCAAAATCCGCAAGCAAGACCGCGACGCTCACCGTCGGCAACAAGAATTTCGATCTTCCGATCCTGAGCGGCACCGTGGGTCCCGACGTCATCGACATCGGCAAGCTCTACGCCCAGACCGGGATGTTCACCTATGACCCCGGCTTCACCTCGACCGGCAGCTGCCAGTCCAAGATCACCTATATCGACGGCGACGCCGGCGTCCTGGAATACCGCGGCTACCCGATCGAGCAGCTCGCCGAGAAGGGCGACTTCCTGGAGACCTGCTATCTCCTGCTGTACGGGGAGCTCCCGACCGCCGCCCAGAAGAAGGATTTCGACTATCGCGTGACCCATCACACGATGGTGCACGAGCAGATGTCGCGCTTCTTCCACGGCTTCCGCCGTGACGCGCATCCGATGGCCGTCATGGTGGCCTCGGTCGGCGCGCTCGCCGCGTTCTACCACGACTCCACCGACATCAACGATCCGAAGCAGCGCATGATCGCGTCGATGCGGATGATCGCGAAGATCCCGACGCTCGCGGCGATGGCCTACAAATACACCATCGGCCAGCCTTTCGTTTATCCGAAGAACTCGCTGTCCTTCGCCGAGAACTTCCTGCACATGTGCTTCGCCGTGCCGTGCGAGGACTACAAGCCGAACCCGGTGCTCGCCGACGCGCTCGACAAGATCTTCATCCTGCACGCCGACCACGAGCAGAATGCCTCGACCTCGACGGTGCGCATTGCCGGCTCCTCGGGCGCCAACCCGTTCGCCTGCATCGCCGCCGGCATCGCCTGCCTGTGGGGCCCGGCGCATGGCGGCGCCAACGAGGCGGCGCTGAACATGCTGGCCGAGATCGGCACCGTCGACAAGATTCCGGACTTCATCGCCAAGGTGAAGGACAAGAACAGCGACGTGCGCCTGATGGGCTTCGGCCATCGCGTCTACAAGAACTACGACCCGCGCGCCAAGATCATGCAGAAGATGTGTCACGCGGTGCTCAAGGAGACGGGCCACGCCGACGATCAGATGCTCAAGGTCGCGCTCGAGCTCGAGAAGATCGCGCTCAGCGATCAGTACTTCATCGATCGCAAGCTGTACCCGAACGTCGACTTCTATTCGGGCATCACCCTGAAGGCGATGGGCTTCCCGGTGTCGATGTTCACCGTGCTGTTCGCGGTCGCCCGCACCGTCGGCTGGATCAGCCAGTGGAGCGAGATGATCGAGGACCCGCAGCAGAAGATCGGCCGTCCGCGCCAGCTCTACACCGGCGTCGCGACGCGGAACTACGTCGACATGGACAAGCGCGGCTGATCGCGACACGTGAACTCATCTCTCGAAGGCCCGTCCAGTACGCTGGACGGGCCTTTATTCTTTGCGACGAATGCCGGCTGGCTTCGATCGTGCGCTGCTGAAGCCGTTGGTGTAGCGCCGATGAACGGCCGACTTTGCACCCCCTGCGAAGCCGAGATTGTTGTCAGAACGGCGCCTGCCGTCCCCCGCGCATCGTCGCCAGCACGATGTCGGCGGCGCGCACGCTCGGCGAGGCAGCGCCGGTCGACATGATGCCGTCGAGCCGATTGAACGCTTCGACCTGGCGCGCGCGGATCGGGCCATTGCCGAGAAGGTCGACGAGCACGGGCGCGAGATTATCCGCCGTGCAGGCTTCCTGCAGGAATTCCGGAATCACGTTCTCGCCGATCACGAGGTTGGCAAGGATCACGGACTGCACGTTGACGATACGTCTGAGGATGAAGGCTTCGACCTCGCCAACGCGATAGGCGGTCACCATGGGCACGCCGGAGAGCGCGAGCTCCAGCGTGACCGTTCCCGATTTCGCGAGCGCTGCATGGGCGCGCCTGAAGGCGCTGCGCTTCTCCGCCTCGCCGGTCACGATGACCGGCGCGACCGGCCAGTGCGCCACCCCGGCCCTGACGGCGGCTTCGAGATGCGGCGTCGTCGGCACCACCGCCTCGAACGGAATGTTCTGCGCCTGCAGCCGTGCCAGCGTCTCGCCGAACACGGCGATGTGGCGCGCAACCTCGCTGCGCCGGCTGCCGGGCAGCACCAGCAGCACCGGCGGCTTGGCATCGCGCCGTGCCTGCTCTGCCGTGCTCGGGCGCAGCGTGGACAACTGCTCGATCAGAGGGTGGCCGACATAGGTGCAGGGCGGCCCACCGAGCCTGCGAAACGCGTCGGGCTCGAACGGCAACAGGCCCAGCACGTGATCGACATAGCCGCGCATCGCCCTGGCACGGCCGGGACGCCAGGCCCAGACCGTGGGCGCGACGTAGTTCACGATCGGAATCGCGCCATCGCGGGCGTGCACCCGCTTGGCGACGCGCTGGGTGAAATCGGGGCTGTCGATGATGACGAGCACGTCCGGCTGTGCTGCAACGATCGCATCGACCGTGCCACGGATCAGGCGCAGGATCTTCGGCAACTGCTTCAGCACGGCGGTGAAGCCGACGATCGACAGCTCCTCGATCGGGAACAGCGAGACGAGTCCCTCTCGCGTCATGTCGCGGCCGCCGACGCCGGTGAATTCGACGCCATCGCCGAGGCGCTGGCGTAGCACCTTCATCAGCCTGGCGCCGAGGCGGTCGCCGGACTCTTCGGTGGCGACGAGACAGATCCTGCGGATGGCCGGCCCGGCCGGCGGCCGCGCCGTCACGCAATCACACCCGTGATGAACACGCCGGCGCGATCGGCGGCCGTGACCGTCTCCTGCGGATCGGCCAGCAGCGTATGGGCGCTGGCGACCGCGACGCCGGCAAGGCCTGCGTTCGACAGACCTTCGACGGTGCGCGGGCCGATGGTCGGCAGGTCGTAGCGGAGATCCTGCCCGGCCTTCGGCGCCTTCACCAACACGCCCCGCCCGACCGCCGAGCGGATGCGACGGTCGGCACGCAGCCGCGCCACGCGGGCCAGCAGCCCGTCGGTCCCCTCGATGTCTTCGAGCGCGACGACATGGCCGTCGATGACGACCACCGCCTGCCCGACATCGAACGGTGCCATCGCCCTGAGCACGGCGAGGCCCTTGGCGATGTCGCCAGTGACCAGGTCGTTCGGCCGGTTCCGCGTCAGAGGCCCTTCGGGCACCAGCAGGTTCGGCGCGACATCCTTGACGCCGATCATGTGGAAGCCATGGCGCTCGAAGATGCGGCCGACGCCCGACAGCAGATGATCGTCACCGCCACGGAACGCCGACCAGATGTAGGGCAGCTCGCGCAAGGTGCCCCAGTCGAAGCGGATCTCGGACACTGCGGGGCGCACGAGGTTGCCGATGAACATCAGCTCGCGGACGCCTTCCGCTTTCAGCAGCTTCAAGGCGTTGCCGAGCTGGCCGAGGCCGATCCAGTGGTGGCGGAAGCGCGCCAGCGGCTTGGGATCGCAGATGCCCTTGAGGGCGAACAGCACCGGCGTCTGGCCGCGCGCGACGATGGCGTCGGCGACCGCGAAGGGCAGCACGCCGCCGGCGGCAATCAGGCCGACAGGCGCCGCGGTCTCGCTGGCCGGCCCGCCCACGACCGTCAGACCTCGGCGGGCGCGGATCTGCCGATCTCCGGCAGACACAGCGCGCGGTGGCGGCCGCCCTCGATGAAGGCGAGGATCTCGGCGATCGCCGGATCGTCGCCGGCCATCGACCGCACTTCAGCCAGCCGATCGGCGAACACGCCGGGGCCGTGGAACAGCTTCTGATAGAAGGCGCGGACGGTGGCGAGGCGCTCGCGGGTGAACTTGCGGCGCTTCATGCCGATGACGTTGAGGCCTTCGAGCGCGGCGTACTGGCCGTTGACGAGACCATACGGGATGATATCGCCGCGCACGCCGCAGACGCCGCCGACCATCACGCCATGGCCGATGCGGGTGAACTGATGCACGGCGGAGAGCCCGCCGATGTAGACGGCATCACCGACCTCGACATGGCCGCCGAGCGTCGCCGAGGTCGCGAAGATCACGTTGTTGCCGACCACGCAGTCGTGGGCGACATGCGCATTGTTCATGAAGAACCCGGCATTGCCGATCCTGGTCAGGCCACCGCCCTTGGTGGTGCCGATGTTCATCGTCACGCCTTCGCGGAAGGTGTTGCCGGAGCCGATCTCGAGCCGGTGCGGCTCGCCGCGATAGCTGAGGTCCTGCGGCGCGCCGCCGAGCACGACGAACGGCGAGATCACGTTGTCGTCGCCGAGCGTGGTGTGGCCCATGATCTGGACGTGGCTGATCAGCCTGCAATTGGCGCCGATCACGACGTTGGGGCCGATGATGCAGTACGGCCCGATAACGGTGCCATCGCCGATGACAGCGCCGTCCTCGACACGCGCGGTGGGATCAATCTTGCTCATTTCAACGCAACCAACTCTTTTCGGCGCAGGTCAGTCAGTCAGCATCGCGCCGACATCGGCCTCGGCAACGACCGTGCCATCGACCTTGGCATCGCCGTGGAACCACCACATCGTCTTGCGCCGGCCGATCGAGCGCATGTGGTACTCGATGGTCTGGCCCGGCAGCACCGGCTTGCGGAATTTGCACTTGTCGATGGTGAGGAAATACACCGCGCGCGGCTTTTCCGTGCCTTCGACCGATTTGATGCCGATCACGCCCGCAGTTTGCGCCATGCCCTCGATCATCAGCACGCCCGGATAGACCGGCCGCTCCGGGAAATGCCCCTGGAAGCACGGCTCGTTGAAAGAGACGTTCTTGACGCCGATGCCGCTGTAGTCGGCGCGGATGTTCTTCACGCGGTCGATCAGGAGAAACGGGTTACGGTGCGGCAGCGTCTTCAGAATCTCGTTGATATCGATGTCCGCAAACCTGATGGGTGACTCCTCCATCACTCCTGTCCTTCGTCCTTTTTCGTCGCGGTCTGATCACGCACCAGCCGTTCCACGGCGACGATCTCGCGGAACCACTGCTTGGTCGGCTTGGCGAAGAAGCCCCCCCACCGGCCGTTCGGCGGGATGTCGTCCTTGACGCCGCTCATCGCGGTCACCTGTGCGCCATCGCCGATCGTCAGGTGATTGTTGATGCCCACCTTCGCCCCGAGCGCGACGTTGTCGCCGATCGTGAGGCTTCCTGCCAGCCCGATCTGGGCCGCCAGGAGGCAATGCCGGCCGATCGTGACATTGTGGCCGATCTGAACCTGGTTGTCGATTTTGGTGCCCTCGCCGATCACCGTGTCGCGCAGGCTGCCGCGATCGATGGTAGTGCCGGCGCCGACCTCGACGTGATTCTGGATCAGTACCCGGCCGGTCTGCGGCACCTTGGTGTGCCCGTCTGCTCCGAAGAAGATGAAGCCGTAGCCGTCCTGGCCGATGCTGCAGCCGGGGTGAATCAGCACGTCGTTGCCGATCAGCGCGCACTGGATCACGGTCCGGGCGCCGACGTTGCAGTCGCGGCCGATCTTGACGTGCGGGCCGATGACGGCGCCCGCACCGACAATGGTGCCCGAGCCGATCTCGGCATGGGCGCCAATCACGGCCAGCGGCTCGACGATGACGTCGTCCTCCAGCCGCGCGGTCGGATCGATGATCGCCTGGGGGGAGATGCCGTCACAGCCGAACCAGGACTGCGGCCGCAGCGCGTCGGCATGCATCTCGCGGGCGAGCTGCACGAAGGCGCGGAATGGCTGATTGGCGCGGAGCACAGCCACATGCGGCGGCACGCGCGCTTCGAAACGCGGGCTGACCAGGCAGGCCCCGGCCTTCGTCGCGGCGAGCTGGTCCGCGTATTTGAGATTGTCGAAGAACGCCAAGTGCATCGGACCGGCTTCGTCGAGCGACGCCAATCCCTTGATCACCTGCTCTCCGCGCGACGGATCGACCAGCGTGGCCTTGGCGGCCGTAGCGATCGCCGCCAGCGTCGTCCGCGGGGGGGATTGGAAGAAGGTCGGCTGGGCCATTCCGTTGTACTCTCGGGGAAAGCGTCTTCGCAAAAAGTCAGAGCCCGGCTCCGATCTCCCGGAACCGAGCTCCTATCTCTTACACCGTCCGGGTGGGCTCAGGCCAACCCGGATTTGGCCCTGGCGGCAGCCTTAGAAGCTGGTGCCACCACCGAACCGGAACTCCTGCGTCCGGTCGAACTGGCCCTTGGTGAGCGGGATCGCGTAGTCGAAGCGCAGCGGGCCGAACGGCGACGCCCACACCAGACCCACACCGACCGAGGTCCGGACCGTGTTCTGGTCGTCGAACTGCAGGCCGAGGCAGGTGCCCGCATTGGTCGGATTGCGGGTCGGCCTGATGCAGCCGGGGGTATTGACTTCGCCCGTCAGAGCCCACGACGTCGGTCCCTGGTAACCCCAAAGCCCACCCGCGTCGGCGTAGACGGCGCCCTTCAGACCAGTCTCCTTGGGCAGGAACCAGAACGGCATCTGCAGTTCGAGCGAAGCGCCCCAGTATTTGGTGCCGCCCAGCGCGTCCTGCGTGCCGAACGGATTGATGTCACGCGGACCAATGCCGTTCGGGGCAAAACCGCGAACCAGGTTCGGACCCATCTGGAAGTGATCGAGCATGCGCAGCTGCGTGTTGCCGATCTTGTTCAGGATACCGCCCTGCAGATGGACGATGCTGACGATGTCCGACACCAGCGGGGTGAAGTACTTCGCATCGAACGCGGTCTTCAGATAGGACACGTCGCCGCCGACACCCGCGAAGTCCTGCTTGAAGTCGACCAGCAGGCCTTCAGTCGGGTTCTTGTTGTTGTCGAGCGTGTTGTAGTTCAGCGTGTAGCCGAGCGCCGAGGTCAGCGTCGCGCCATTCGCCAGCTCCTGGCGGACCGGCAGCGAGGCCTCGCCATTGGCAAAGCAGCCCAGACCATTGTTGCCGGTCGGATCCACGCCGCCATTGGCGTTGATGAAGGCCGGGGTCGGGTTGAACGGCACGAACCGGTTGCCGATCATGCTGCCGGCGGCAAGGTTGTTACAGTCCGACAGCGTCGTCGGCAGCGTGATCTCCTGACGGTAGATCGAGTAGCGCAACTGCAGCGACAGATCTTCACGCAGCTGGAAGCCGAGGCGCGGGCTGAAGCCGAGCGTCTTGGTGCCGTAGGAGATGAAGTTGTTGGCGAGCTGCTGGCGCTGATAGAGGTCGAGACCCAGCGCGACCCGGTAGTCGAGCAGGTACGGCTCGACGAAGGACAGCGAGTAGCCGCGGGCAAACTGGCCGTAGGTCACCGAGGCCTTGGCGAACAGGCCGCGGCCGAGGAAGTTGCGCTCGGAGATCGAGACCTCGGCCAGAGCACCGTCGGTGGTCGAGTAGCCGCCCGAGATCGAGAAGTCGCCGGTGGACTTCTCTTCGAGGTTCACGACCAGGATGACGCGGTCGCTCGACGAGCCAGGCTCGGTCGAGATCTTCACGTCCTTGAAGAAGTCGAGATTCTTCAGGCGCCGCTCGGCACGGTCGACCAGGGCGCGGTTATAGGCGTCACCCTCGGAGATGTCGAACTCGCGGCGAATGACGTAGTCGCGCGTGCGGGTGTTGCCGCGGATGTTGATGCGCTCGATATAGGTGCGCGGGCCCTCGTCGACGGCGAACACCACCGACACCGTGTGAGCCTCGAAGTTGCGGTCGCCGCGCGGACGGACCACAGCGAACGCGTAGCCGCGCCGCGAGGCCTCGATCTGCATCTCCTCGACCGACTTCTCGATGTTCTCGACGTTGTAGAGCGAGCCGACGCTGACGCGCGAATAGCCGCGCAGCGAGTTGGGGTCGAGCGTCGCGATCGTCGACTGGAAGTCGACCGAACCGACCCGATATTGCTGACCTTCCTCGATCTTGAAGGTCACCATGAAGCCCTTGCGCTCAGGGTCGTACTCGCTCAGCGCGGCCACCACCTGCACGTCGGCATAGCCGTTCTTCAGGTAGAAACGGCGGATGAGGTCGCGGTCGGCTTCGACGCGATCCGGATCGTAGACGTCACCCGAGCCGAGGAAGCTCAGCAGGTTGGTCTCGCGGGTCTTGATGACGTCCTTGAGGCGATAGGACGAGAACGCGCCATTGCCGACGAACTCGATCGACTTCACGCCGGTCTTTGCGCCTTCCTCGATCGTGAAGATCAGGTCGACGCGGTTGTTCGGCTGCTCGATCATTTCCGGCGTGACGCGCACGTCATATCGGCCCGAGCGGCGGTAGATTTCGGAGATGCGCTGAGCGTCGGACTGCACCATCGGCCGCGACAGGGTGCCACGCGGCTTCGACTGGACCTCGGCCTGGAGCTGCTCGTCCTTGACCTTCTTGTTGCCCTCGAAGGCAACGCGTCCGATCACCGGGTTCTCGACGACGGTCACGATCAGCCGGCCACCCTGGCGGTTGATCCTCACGTCCGAGAACAGACCGGTCTCGATCAGGGCCTTCAGGCCATCGTCGACCCGGCCCGCATCCAGCGTGCCGCCAGGCCCCGGCTTGAAGTACGAGCGGATCGTCTCCAGCTCGACGCGGCGATTGCCCACCACTTCGATCGAGTTGACCGTCTGAGCCGCAGCTGGCGACGAAACCACCACGCCCGCCAGCGGCAAAGCTGCCGATCCGGCGATCATGATAAAGGCGGCCGCCAAGCCCCCCCGCACCCGCAATCCGAACTTCATGCGCTACGCGCCCTTATTCCGAGGCCGGTTCGGTACCCCTACCAAACCGACAGATTCCCATTTGTCGTTCGCTTGTAGCCAATTTGGCCCCGACGGCAAACGCCGGATATCTCCGAATTTTCAAATTCGTTTCAAAACGTTGCCTATCGGCCACGTCGGAAAAGAGACGCCGTCAGGACCCCGCGATGTGAAGGATATCGTTATAGGTCGTGAAGACCAGGAGCATGAGGATGAGGCCCAGGCCGATTCGGAACCCCATCTCCTGCGCCCGCTCGGACAAGGGGCGGCCGCGAACCGCCTCCACCCCGTAAAACAGCAGGTGTCCACCATCGAGCAGCGGAACCGGGAACAGGTTCAGGAGCCCGATGGAGACCGAGATCATGGCGCACCAGTTCACCAGAACCTGGAATCCGAGGCTCGCCGCCTGTCCGGACAGCTGGGCGATCCGAATCGTTCCGCCGAGCTCGCCGGCATTGCCGGTTCCCGAGAGCAGCGATGCGATGAACTTGAAGGTTGTGCCGATGATGAACCAGACCTGCTCGACGCCGAACTTGATCGATTCGAAGAAGCCGACCGGGACCGACCGCGATTCATCCGGCTTGGCGTTGTATTGGATACCCAGCACGCCGATTCGGTGACTGTTCCCGAACGAATCCTTGCGCTCCTGGAGGGCGGGCGTGGCCTTCAGGGTGATCTCGGAGCCATCGCGCTTGATCAGGAAGGTCAGCTCGGTTCCGGCATTCACCGACACGATCCGCTGCATGTCGCCGAACGTCTCGATCGCCCGGCCGTCGATGGCGGCGATGACGTCACCGGTCTTGAAGCCGGCGGCCGCCGCGACGCTGTCCGGCTGCACCGCATCGACCCGCGGGGTCGTGTTGGGCTTGCCGTAATAGAGCGCCATGCCGGCAAAGATGATCACGGCGAGGATGAAATTGGCGATCGGGCCGGCCGCGACGATCGCGGCGCGCTGACCGACGGTCTTGTGGTGGAAGCTGCCGGCGCGCTCCTCGGCGCTCATCTTCGCGATCGCCTCGGATGAAGGCGTCGAGGCCTCCGATTCGTCGCCGAAGAACTTCACATAGCCGCCGAGCGGGATCGCCGAGATCTTCCAGCGGGTGTTGTGGCGGTCGTTGAAACCGATCAACTCAGGACCAAATCCGAGCGAAAACGTTAGGACCTTCACGCCGGCCCAGCGCGCGACCAGGAAATGGCCGAGCTCGTGGAAGAACACCACGATCGTCAGCACGAACAAAAACGGGATGATGTAGGCGAGAAGGCCGCCGCTCAACGTGTTGAAAATATGGTGGAAAAACTCGGTCATCCGATTCCCTTCCCGCAGGCCCGAAGGCCCATCCAACCCTTTAAGATGCTTTTGCGGCGATTTGAGGCAAGAGGCTCGCGGCCCTTTTTCGCGCATCATGGTCAATGGCGATGGCATCGTCCGCCGAACCAAGAGGTGCCTGATTACCTGACCGGGTCCAATCCTCGAGCGTCGCCTCCACCAGCCGGGCAATCGCACCGAATCGGATCTGCCCGGCGATGAAGGCCGCGACCGCGACCTCGTTCGCGGCATTGAACACCGTCGTGGCGCCGCGGCCGGTCCGCAGCGAATCGTAGGCCAGCCGCAGCCCCGGGAACCGGGCGAAGTCCGGCGCCTCGAACGTCAAGGTGCCGATCTTGGCGAGGTCGAGCCGGGCCGACGGTCCCTTGATGCGCTCCGGCCAGCCGAGGCAATGCGCGATCGGGATCCGCATGTCGGGCGCGCCGAGCTGGGCCACGACCGAGCGGTCGGAAAATTCGACCATGCCGTGAACGATCGATTGCGGGTGCACCAGCACGTCGATCTCGTCCGGCGCCAGCGCGAACAGGTAGGACGCCTCGATCACCTCGAGGCCCTTGTTCATCATCGAGGCCGAATCGATCGTGATTTTCTGGCCCATGCTCCAGTTCGGATGCTTGAGCGCCTGCGCCAAGGTCGCCTGCTCGATGTCAGTGGCCGCCCAGGTGCGGAACGGTCCGCCCGAGGCGGTGATGATGACCCGCACCAGCTCCTCGCGATTGCCCGAGGACAGCGCCTGGAACAGCGCATTGTGCTCCGAATCGGCCGGCAGGATGCAGGCATTCGCCTGCGCGGCGCGCTGCATGAAGAAATCGCCGGCACAGACCAGGCATTCCTTGTTGGCGAGGGCGACCGTCGCGCCGCGGTCGACCGCGGCGAGCGCCGGCTTGAGGCCGGCGGCACCCGACACCGCGGCCATGACCCAGTCGGCGGGACGCGCGCCGGCCTCGATGATGGCGCTCTCACCTGCCCCGCATTCGATCCCGGTGCCGGCCAGCGCCTCGCGCAGCTCGCCGAGCCGCGCGGGATCGGCGACGGCCACGAAGCGCGGATTGAACTCGCGGGCGAGCTTGGCCAGACCCTCGACATTGCTGTTGCCGGTCAGCGCCTCGACCCGGTAGCGCTCCGGTGCGCCGCGCAGGAGATCCATGGTCGAATCGCCGATCGAGCCGGTAGCGCCGAGCACGGTGATGCTGCGCACCTCCGCCACACCGGCCTTGTTGTTCCGCAATGGCACTGCGCTCATGTTTCCACCAAAAATCTCGACCGGCGAGTCGCGCCGGTCACCAAACCAGAAGACCGCGGCCGACGCCGTCGAGGCCGCCGCGCAGCAAACCCACGAATGCCGCGAACACGATCGCGGCGACATAGCCGTCCAGGCGGTCCAGTAGGCCGCCATGGCCGGGAATGATGTGACTGGAGTCCTTGACGCCGAACCGGCGCTTCACGGCGGACTCGCCGAGATCGCCGAGCTGCGACACCACCGACAGCACCGCGGCCATCGCAAGCACCGCCACCAGTCCGCCGGCGCCAGCCAGCGACCAGCCGGCGGCCGCAGCGAGGCTGGCCGCGAAGCCGCCGATCGCGCCGGCCCAGGTCTTGTTCGGGCTCACGCGGGGCGCGAGCTTGGGGCCGCCGATGCTGCGTCCGGCGACATAGCCGCCAATGTCGCTCGCCCACACGACGAGGAACACCAGCACCAGCGCGTGCCAGCCCTCGGATGCATCGAACCGCACGAGGACCGACGCGAGTTCGGCAGCGCAGGCATAGACGAACCCGGCCGCGACCCAGGCGCGACGGCCCGCAGCCAGAACCGTGACGGCAACCAGCCCGAGCGCGAGCACGATCACGGCGACGTCGATCAGGCCGAACGCGCAGCAGATGCCGGCGACCGCGATGGCGAGCGCGCCGGCCGTGCCGACGGAGACCGTGCGGACCTCGCCGACCACCATGAGCCATTCGAGATACAGGCCGACCGCGACGACCGTGACCAATGCGGTCCAGAACATGCCGCCGGCATAGGCCGCACCGAGCGCCAGCGGCACCAGCACCAGCGCCGCCGCGACCCGCATCACGAGATTGCTGGGCGCAGACTTTTTCGGCTGCGCGGCCGCGTCGCGTTGCGCGGCGCTGGCGGCATCTCCCACGGCTGCGGTGTCCGGTTTGCTCACGAGGCGGTTTTCGCCACGAGGCCGCCGAAGCGGCGTTCACGCCGGCCGAACTCGGCGATCGCGCCCTCCAGCGCGGCCTTGTCGAAGTCGGGCCAATGGACGGCGACGAACACCAGCTCGCTATAGGCCGCCTGCCACATCAGGAAGTTCGACAGCCGCTGCTCGCCGCTGGTGCGGATGATGAGATCGGGATCGGGAATGTCGGGCGCATCGAGATGAGCGCCGATGGCGTCGGCATCGATCGAGGCCGGATCGCGTCGGCCCTCCGCGACCTCGCGGGCCAGACGCTGCGCCGCGCGCGCGATCTCCTGGCGCGAGCCGTAGTTGAAGGCCACCACCAGCGTCAGCTTGGTGTTGCCCCGGGTCAGCTCCTCGGCCTCGCTGAGGAGCGCGCAGATGTCGGGCTCGAGCCCGTCGCGCTCGCCGATCACCCTGACACGAACGCCGTCGCGATGCAGGGTGGCGAGATCGTTGCGGATGAAGCGGCGCAACAGGCCGAACAGGTCGCCGATCTCGCTGGCGGGACGCGACCAGTTCTCCGACGAGAACGAGAAGATGGTGAGATAGCGGATGCCGAGCTCATGCGAGGCCCGCACCACGCGGCGCAGCGCCTCGACACCGCGGCGATGACCTTCCGCGCGCGGCAGGCCGCGCGCCGCAGCCCAGCGGCCGTTGCCATCCATGATGATGGCAACATGGGCCGGTCCGTCGGACCGGTCCGGCGCCTCCGTCACCGGGGCCGCGGCTTTGGACATCAGGCGCATCCTTCAGACGGTGAGGATTTCCTTTTCCTTCGCCGCCAGCAGCTGGTCGATCTCCGAGATCACGCTGTCGGTCGCCTTCTGCACGTCGCCGGCGAGCCGCTCCTGGTCGTCCTCGGACATTTCGTGATTCTTCTCGAGCTTCTTGAGGGTGTCGAGACCGTCGCGGCGGACGTGGCGGACGGCGACACGGGCAGCTTCCGCATATTTGTGCGCGACCTTGACCAGCTCCTTGCGGCGTTCCTGGTTGAGCTCGGGAATGCGCAGCCGGATCACCTGGCCCTCGGTGGCCGGCGACAGGCCGAGATTGGAATCGACAATCGCCTTCTCGACCGCCTTGACCATGGAGCGGTCCCAGACCTGCACCGACAGCAGGCGCGGCTCGGGCACCGAGACGGTCGCGAGCTGATTGAGCGGCATGTGCGAGCCATAGGCCTCGACCTGGACCGGCTCGACCATCGAGGCCGAGGCACGGCCGGTGCGCAGGCCGCCGAGCTCGTGCTTCAGCGCCTGGGTCGCGCCCTGCATGCGGCGCTTCAGGTCGTTGAGATCGAAATTGCCCGTGGTCATCACGCTTTCCTTTCCTGCAACCCCGGGCCCTTCACCCGGTCCGGCCGAGCCTTGGAAGGCCATCGGCTGGACTCGACTGCTCCCGGACGAATTCCTGTGTCGCTTACGCTTCTACCGCAGGCACGGAGCCGGTCCAACACCGGCCGCCGACGGTGCCGCGGATCACCCCGCGACGATGGTGCCGCGCCCTTTGCCCTGCAGCATCGCGCCGATCGCGCCGGGTTCGGCAATGGAGAACACAATGATAGGCAGCGACGTTTCCCGGGCAAGCGCGAATGCCGTCGCATCCATCACCTTGTAGCCGCCTTCGATGGCCTGGGAATGGGTCAGCCGGTCGAAGCGCTTGGCGGCCGGATCCTTCTTGGGATCGGCGCTATAGACGCCGTCGACATTGGTGGCCTTCAGCACGGCCTGGGCGCCGATCTCGGCCGCCCGGAGCACCGCAGTAGTATCGGTCGTGAAATAGGGGTTGCCGGTGCCGCCGCCGAGCACGACGATCCGTCCCTCGGCGAGCGCCTTGTGCGCCGCAGCGCGGGTGAACAGCTCGCAGACCTCCGGCATCACGAAGGCGGACAGTGCCAGTGCCGGGCTGCCCTTGCGCTGGATCGCGGCCTCCAAGGCGAGGCAGTTCATCACCGTCGCCAGCATGCCCATGGTGTCGCCGGTCGCGCGGGACACGCCTTGCGACGACACTTCGACGCCGCGCACCATGTTGCCGCCGCCGACGACGACGGCGATTTCGATTCCGAGCTTCTGGGCGGCGATGAGGTCGTCGGCGATCCGATCGACGGTCGGCTGGTCGATACCATGGGAATGCGGGCCGGCGAGATACTCGCCCGACAGCTTGACCACGACGCGACGATAGACCGGCTCAGCCATATGCCAATATGTCCCTATCCCGCGCGTTGAGATCCGGCGCGAAGACCGCGCCGGATCGTAACTGTCTTCGTCGTTACTTCTTGCCGCTGGCGGCGGCGACTTCGGCAGCGAAGTCGGTCTCTTCCTTCTCGATGCCCTCACCGAGTGCATAGCGGACGAAACCGGCCACCTTGATCGGACCGCCGACCTTGCCTTCGGCCTCCTTCAGCGCCTGCGCGACCGACTTGCCGCTGTCATGGATGAAGGCCTGCTCGAGCAGGGTGACTTCCTTGTAGTAGGTCTTCAGACCGGACTCGACGATCTTCTCGATCACGTTTTCCGGCTTGCCCTGCTGACGATACTTGTCGGCGAGCACGTCCTTCTCGCGCTTGACGAGCTCGGGATCGAGACCGGCGGCATCGATCGCCTGCGGGTTGGCCGCGGCGACATGCATCGCGAGCTGACGGCCGAGCACGGCGAGCTCGTCGGCCTTGCCGGGCGATTCCAGCGCCACGATCACGCCGAGCTTGCCGGCGCCCTCGATGACGGCGCCATGCACGTAGCTCGACACGACGCCCTGGCTCACTTCGAGCGAAGCCGCACGACGCAGCGTCTGGTTCTCACCGATGGTCGCGATCGAATCGGCGATCGCGGCCTCGACCGTGATGCTGCCGACCTTGGCGGCCTTGATCTTCTCGACGTCGGCGCCGACGTCGAGCGCGACCTGGGCGATCATCTTGACCAGGCCCTGGAAGTGCTCGTTGCGCGCGACGAAGTCGGTCTCCGAGTTGACCTCGACGACCACGCCCTTCTTGCCCGAGGTCAGCGCGCCGATCAGACCCTCGGCCGCGACGCGGCCGGCCTTCTTGGCGGCCTTCGACAGACCCTTCTTGCGCAGCCAGTCCTGCGCGGCCTGCATGTCGCCGCCGTTCTCGGTGAGCGCGGCCTTGCAATCCATCATGCCCGCGCCGGTCGACTCGCGCAGGTCCTTCACCATCGCTGCGGTGATATTAGCCATCGTTGAACGTCCTTTTGCCTGTCCAAAGCGCGACGCAGCGGATGGCTCATCGCCGTCCGCTGCCAGGAAATATACCTATCTCAGTCGCGATGGCCGGCGTGCGACGCCGGCCAGATTCTTGATCGTGTCGTCTTAGGCGTCGGCGAGCGACTTGGCCTGGGCGACCCAGGCGTCGGCCCGGCTCGGCAGACCGACTTCTTCACCGATCTGGTGCGCCGTGTCGTGGTTGAGCTCGGCGAGCTGCCAGTAGTGGAAGATGCCGAGGTCGTTCAGCTTCTTCTCGATGGCACCCGACACGCCGGTGAGCTTCTTGAGATCGTCGGCGGTGCCACGCGGACCCGGCAGACCCTGGAACGTCGAGGTGGACGCCGCCGGAAGGTCTTCCTCCAGCGGAGCCGCGGATGCGCCGACGTCGATGCCGAGCTCGCCCTGGGCGCGCGAGATGCCGTCGATGGCGGCGCGGGCGATCAGGTCACAATACAGCGAGATGGCGCGGCCGGCGTCGTCATTGCCCGGGACCACATAGGTGATGCCCTTCGGATCGCAATTGGTGTCGACGATCGCGGCGACCGGGATGTTGAGGCGCTGGGCCTCCTGGATCGCGATGTCTTCCTTGTTGGTGTCGATCACGAAGATCATGTCGGGCAGACCGCCCATGTCCTTGATGCCGCCGAGCGAGCGGTCGAGCTTGTCGCGCTCGCGCTGCAGGGTCAGGCGCTCCTTCTTGGTGTAGGAGTTGGCCTCGCCCGAGGACAGCACCTCATCGAGGTGACGCAGGCGCTTGATCGACGCCGAGATAGTCTTCCAGTTGGTCAGCGTGCCGCCGAGCCAGCGCGAATTGACGAAGTACTGCGCGCAGCGCTTGGCCGCATCGGCGACGTTGTCCTGCGCCTGGCGCTTGGTGCCGACGAACAGGATGCGGCCGCCCTTGGCAACCGTGTCGCTCACCGCCTGCAGCGCCGTGTGCAGCAGCGGCACGGTCTGGGCGAGGTCGATGATGTGGATGTTGTTGCGGGCTCCGAAAATGAAATCGGCCATTTTCGGATTCCAGCGGTGAGACTGGTGACCAAAGTGAACGCCAGCTTCGAGCAGCTGGCGCATCGTGAATTCAGGCAACGCCATTGGATATTCTCCGGTTGATTCCTCCGGAAACGCGTGAGCAAAAACGGGCCGTCATGGCCCGGCTTGCCACCGGACGCCCTCTAGGAGAGCCAAGTTTCCGTGTGAGATGGCGCGCTATATAGCCGGATTCTGGCGCAACGCAAGGAAAATGGGCCCCTATTCCGTCTGGAGCAGCTCCGCGACCGCAATCCCGGGCGCAGAACTCGTCCAGCGGATAGATGCCGACCGGCCCCGTCTATGGCCAGCTCGCAGGCCCCTGATCCGGTCAGAGCCTTTCTCGCTTGGAAAGGCCACGCACGCGCGTCCCCGCCGCGGGCGGCCCGATCTTGCGCGAGACGACCGCGCATTCCGATGCCTTCCCTGCTCATGACACACCTTGATACCAGTAGCGCCAGAGCCAATCCCCGTAAATCTCGGAGCCGAGGCGATGACGGGAGCTCGGGAACTGCCAGTCTCCGGCAGCGAAGACGGTGGAACTGTTCTCAGCGCTCCGCGCTGGTCGGTTTCAGCTCGGCGCGGTCGGCATCGAGCCTGGACTTCAGCCCGGCGACGTCATCCATGAACGTCTGCTCGGTTCGGAGCGGGACCAGGCGCAGCGACGGCGGCATCAGCACGTGGCTGATATTGGGCCTGCCCGAGTTCGTGAACGCCTCCGATCGCTGCAGGCTCTGCACCGCGATTGCGACCACGAGCAGCACGCCCACGACGATGCCCTTGGCGATCATGTGGGTGCGCCCGACCTCACGCAGATGAAGGAAGCAGATGGCCGCGAAGACGACCCAGGACACGACGTAGCCGTAGGTAAAGACGGTCGTCCATGTCAGCGCGAACGAGGCGATCTGCGCGAGCTCGCTGTAGAGGAAGAACGCTGCCAGGCCGGCCTGTGCGGTCAGCAGATGCCGGAGGAAATGCGAGCGCCCGGAAAACAGCCGCGCCAGCAGCGCCCAGACGCCGACCCACGCCACGACGACGCCGATCAAGGTCAGGGTCGGCACGAGATAGTCGGACAGATGCGGCTCCGAGGTTTGCGCAAACCAGACCAGGATCGCATTGAGGGCAACCAGAGCGGCACCGAGCACGATCGCGGCGACGATCGGGAGCGCGCCACGCTCGGATCCCGCAAGGCGCTCCGGCTCCACGGCATGACCGGCGTCGCGCACCCGCAACAGGGTCTGGCCGATCCGGATCGGCTCGCTGCCGTCGAGCACCAACTGCGGCTTGCGGCTCTTGCTGCGGCCGAGATAGAGGCCGTTGGCGCTGCCGAGATCTTCGGCGACGAGGCGCCCCTCCTCGTCACGGAAGATGCGGACGTGGCGCGCGGCGACATAGGGGTCGTCGAGAATGACGTGATTGTCGTAGCCGCGGCCGATGCTGATCTCGGCCGCGTCGACGCGGAAGCGGCCGGCGACGTCGCGATGCTTGGACAGGATCTCGATCCAGATCATCGGGCGACCTGCAGCCGTTCGAGGAAGCTCTTGCCGAGCCGCAACGCGTCGTCATAGGCGACCGCCTGCAGATTGAGCCGCGAGACGAGCGCCTCGTCGGCGCGGTCCTGCGTCACCGCGACCAGCACGACGTCATAGAGGTCGTCGAACTCACGATAGCCTTGCGCGCACCACATCACGCGCAGGGGCGGATGCTCGGCCGCCGGTGCGAGGCCGACGAAATCCTCATGGCAACGCTGCGGCGTATACCACTTGCGGAACGAGCCGCCCATCGTCAGCCGCGGCTGCGCCAGCTGCGTCAGCACGGTGGCGAACTGGAATTGATTGAGGTCGATCGACTTCGCGTAGGAATGACTGACTTCGACCACGCCGGTGTTGAGATCGGAGGCGACATAAACGCTCGCCTCCGCCTTGCAGCTGGTCGCATTGATGCTGGCGCGCGGCTTCGGCGATGCGCTGGCGTTGGTGCTGGCCCAGCATTCGAACCACACAGCCCGCGTTTCCGGCGCCTGGTAGGAGCCGAACACGCGATCGCGAAAGCCTTCGTCGCCGAGCGATTTGTAGAGCGCGCCGCGCCAGTTCGCGAGCTGCGCGCTCACGTCCTTGCGCAGATCGCCCGCTGCGGGCTTGGCATCCCGGCCGCGTGCGAGCAGCGCGGCGGCGAACCGGGCCGGCACCAGAAAGCTGATCAGCTGGCCGCCGCGGCGGGTCGCGACATTGACGCCAACCACCTGCCCCTGCGCATTGACCGCCGGGCCACCGCTCATGCCCGGATTGAGCGCGCCGGTGAAGTGGATGTGGTCGTTGTAGCTGTGCTCGACCAGGCCGTTATAAGTGCCTTCGATGATGGTGAAGCCGAGGTCGAGCGGATTGCCGAGCGAGTACAGCCGTTCGCCCTTGGGCACGCTGCCGTCGAGCGCGGCCTTGTCGAACGCAAAGAACGGCGCGTCCCGCTTGTCGACGCGAACCAGCGCGAGATCATTGGGAAGATCGACGGCGAGCAGCGTCACCGCGCCTTGCGTGCCGTCGGCGCCCGTATATTCCAGCCGATAGGTCTTCGGCTCGAGCGCCGCGTCGGAGACGACGTGATAGTTCGTGATCGCCAGTCCGTCGGCCGACACCAGGAAGCCCGAGCCGGTCGACGTCTGCCGCCCCGCATCCGCCACGAGGGTCCGGATCTGCAGGAGGCGCGGCGGCGCTGACGCGTAGACGGTGTCGGCGCCGGGCAGCCCCTGGGCCACGACCGGTGACGAGATGCTCGACATGCCGAGACTGCAAAGCACGGCCACGAACGCGCTTCGCCACAGCAACGCCCGCAAGGTCCGAACAAACGCTGTGATCACTGTGGCCCCCGCAACACGTCGTCGGCCGCCGACGTCCTGCGCCCACGATCGATCAGTCCGGCGGTTCGGCCAATATCGAAAACACGATCGCGTTGCAACCGCCGCGCCGCCGCGGCGGCGCGGGCTCAGCAATGCGGAACGTTCGGCGGACATCTCTTGCCGGCCGCCTGCGGCGGCGGCGCCGGGCGCGGCGGCGGAGGCGCGGGGCGGGCCATCTGCGGCGGAGGCGGAGGCGCCGGCCGAGCCACCGCGGCCATCGGCGGCGGGCTCGGACGAGCCATCTGTGGTGGAGGCGCAGGACGCGCCATCTGCGGCGGGGGTGCGGAACGCACCATCGGCGGTGGGGGTGCTGGGCGTGCCATCTGCGGCGGAGCGGCCGGGCGCATGACTTGCGGCGGCGGCGCCGGCCGGGGCGGTGCCGCCCGGACCATCGGCGCAACCGGCGGTCGTGGCGGCGCCGGCGGCGGGCTCAACCGTGCGGTTGCCGGTGGGGGTACGGGGCGCTGGATCGGCGGCGCCGCCTGCTGGATGCGCGGACTCACCTCGGGCACGCGGCCGCGGGGAGAAACTGATGGGATGGCCGGGCGGACCGGCGTCGCGGACGGCCCCGCCGGCGGAGGCGCGGCGGCCCCGGCGGGCGCGCGGTTCGCGCGAAGATCCGGCCGTACCGACGGCGGCTGGCCCGGACCAGGGGACGCCGGTGCCTGCACATGCGGATTCGGAGCCTGAACCGAGGGAGGAACCGGCGGACCGCCACGTCCCGGGACTGGCAGCGCATTCACGGGGGATGGCCCCTGCCCCGGTCCCCCCGGAGCGGGCGAAGCTCCGCCTGAAGGCGCGTTGGCCTGAACCGCCGGGGGCGCGCCAGGCCTGCCGGCGGGATTGGCAAGCGGTCCGGGCGGCGGGACCTTGCCCTGCTGAATCAACGTCGCGCGCTGCACCACCGCCGGCGGCAGGGCCGGAGCCACCGCCATGGCGGGCGATGTCGCCGCCGCGGGACCTGCGGTCATCGGCGCGGCTGGCGGTGCCGGACGGTTGATCACGGTGTTGATGACGGTCGTGTTGTGGATGTTCTGGTAGATGATGTTGCTCGGCGGTGGCGCGACGAAGGCCGGCGGCCGGACATAGACCGGAATCGGCACGAACACCGGCCGCGGCAGGATGAACAGGCCGACCGGCGCGTAAGGCGGCGGCAGATCGACGAACTCGGGCGGTGGCGGCGGCAGCACGTAGACCGGCGGCGGAGGCGGCGGCACGAAGCCGAACTCTGGATCCGAGAACAGCAGCACCGGCCTTTCGATATAGACGACCTCGTCGAGCGGCGGCGGCGGCACGTCGTATTCGATCATCGCGAAGCTCGGCGGCGGCTCGGCTTGCGCCGACAACATCGCCAGGCGCCGTCGGGCATCCGCAGCATGCGCGCCATAGGGATAACGTTTCAGATACGACCAATAGGCTTCAGGACTGTCGGTGCGATAGGTCCGCCGCCAGGTCAGCGCCTCGCGGCGGGCGGCGACGATGGCGCGCACCCGCCGGGCGAGCGGGTCGCTCGGATAGGCGGCGATGAAATCCTCA
This sequence comes from Bradyrhizobium sp. SZCCHNS2022, assembly GCF_032377575.1. Classification (NCBI taxonomy): domain Bacteria; kingdom Pseudomonadati; phylum Pseudomonadota; class Alphaproteobacteria; order Hyphomicrobiales; family Nitrobacteraceae; genus Bradyrhizobium; species Bradyrhizobium sp. SZCCHNS2022. The sequence continues at coordinate 2,464,328 of NZ_JAUHHZ010000001.1, forward strand.
TAGCCCTGCAAGCTGTCACGCTCCAGCGCCGCGGCGTAGGCCTCCTGCACCGGCAACTCGCGGATCGGCCGGGCGCGCAGCGCCGCCGTCTGCTCGGGGCTTGCCTGCGTGGCCGGCGCATCCGGCGCGCGCTCGAAGAAGGTGAAGGCGGCCTGGACTTTCTGTGCATCCCACGGCACCTGGGCGCCCTTGGTCTCCTCGTTGACGCGCAGCCGCAACCGGTCGAACACCTCCGGCAACGACAGTCCGCCGGCGCGGATCATCTCCGCCAGCGATCGCGCATAGACGCCGTAGGAGCCGGTCTCGTTCGGAGCGATCGTGCCCGGAGCTGCGTTGAAGGCGATCAGCATGTTGTTGTCGGGCTCGACCAGCGCGAGACCGCCTGCAATGGTCGAACCGCCGGTGATGAACGGCTGCTGGCGCGCGGCGTCGAGCACGACCACGCCGGCCTTCAAGGGAACCGCCGCGAGCTGACGCACATAGTCGCTCAGGCGCAGACCTTCGGTCGGGATGTCGACATCGCTGGCGACGTTGGCATCGACGGGAAGGAAATAGTTCTCGCCGGCGAGCTGCATGCCGTAACCCGCGAGATAGACCATCGCCACGGTGTTGCCGTCTGACGACTGCGCCTTGTGAATGAAATCGCGAAAGCTCTTGCGCAGGGTGTCGGCATCGAGATCCCGGGCACCGACCACGTCGAAGCCCGCGGCCTGCAAGGTCTGCGCGATCAGGCCGGCATCGTTGGCCGCGGTGGCCAGCGCGCCCTTGGCATAGGCGCCGTTGCCGACGACCAGGGCGATGCGCTTTTCCGGCGCGGGCTGCTGCGCCTCCGCCGGGCGATGCAAGGCAGCAGTCACCAGCAGGCAGAACGTGACACTGAAAACGATGTTGGCCAAGCGCATGACGGTTCGAGCCCCTTCGAGGCACCAGCTTTGGATTCAGCGCGAGGATGGCTGAACCGCGGTTGAACGGAGGCACGTCCGTACAGTCCTACGCGCAGCTTTTTGTTCCCCCCGCCGTCGCTCCGGCCCGATCAGCAGCCGAGCCAGGGCCGCATCATCGGAAACATCCGCTGACGATCACAGCTGCTGCACGTCCACCACGCCGGTCACCGCCTTGATGGCGCCAGCAATTTGTGGCGAAACCTTGAAGCGGCCGGGCAGCTTCATCTCCACCTCGGTCTCCAGGTCGAGCATCATCACCAGCGAGACCTCGCCCTCGCCCGCGGCTGCCCGAGGCGCCAACGGCGGCGCAGCAGCGCCCTTGGCAAGCCCTCCATTGCCATTCGCCGCGGCACCCTCCGGCCCCTGCAGACGCTTGACGATGGAATCGAGCGGCTTGGTGTCGCGCAGGAAGATGCGCAGGCCGCGCTGCGTCTTGGCGGCGGCATCGTCGAGCGGCTCGGCATGCAGCACGCGCGCGCGGACATCCTCGCCCTGCAGCTCGGCGCCGAGCTGCAGCAGCACCGCCGCGCCGGGCTCGAGCACGTCGCGATATTGTGCAAGGCCTTCCGAGAACAGCACCGCCTCGAAATGACCGGTTGGGTCCGACAGGCCCATGATGCCCATCTTGTTGCCGGTCTTGGTGCGCCGCTCCATGCGCGACACCACGGTGGCGGCGACCTTGCCGGCGGTCGCGCCGGTTTTCACCGCGCGGGAGAACTCGGCCCAGCTCTGCACCCGCAACCGCTTCAATGCTGCCGCGTAGTCGTCGAGCGGATGGCCCGACAGGAAGAAACCGATCGCGTCGTACTCGCGCCGCAGGCGTTCGGCGGGCAGCCAGTTCTCGATGTTCGGCAGGATGATCGCGGGCGCATCGGCCGCATTGCCGAACATGTCGTTCTGGCCCGATGTCGCGGCCTCGTTGGCACGCTGACAGGCGGCGACGATCGCATCGGCGCCGGCGAACACGCGCGCGCGGTTCTTGTCGAGCCCGTCGAACGCACCTGCGGCGGCCAGCGTCTCGACGATGCGCTTGTTGATCGCGCGCGGACTGACGCGGCTCGCGAAGTCCGCGAGCGACGTGAACGGCCCGCCCTTGTTGCGAGCTTCGACGATCATCTCGATCGCCTGCGGACCGACGCCCTTCAAGGCGGCGAGCGCGTAGAAGATGGTGTTGCCGCTGACCTCGAAGGTGGGACCCGAGCGGTTGATCGACGGCGGCTCGACCTTGATCCCCAGGCGCTGCGCCTCGGCGCGAAATTCCGACAGCTTGTCGGTGTTGTTGAGATCGAGCGTCATCGACGCCGCGATGAACTCCACCGGATAATGCGCCTTCATGTAGGCGGTGTGGTAGGACACCAGCGCGTAAGCGGCGGCGTGCGACTTGTTGAAGCCGTAGTCGGCGAACTTGGCGAGCAGGTCGAAGATGGTGTCGGCCTGGTCCTTCGGCACGCCGTTCTTGACGGCGCCCTCGACGAAGCGGACGCGCTGCTTGTCCATCTCGGCGCGGATCTTCTTGCCCATGGCGCGGCGCAGTAGGTCGGCTTCGCCGAGCGAATAGCCGGACATCTGCTGCGCGACCTGCATCACCTGCTCCTGGTAGATGATGACGCCGAAGGTCTCCTTGAGGATCGGCTCCAGGATCGGGTGCAGATATTCCGGCTCCTCCTCACCGTGCTTGCGGGCGCAGTAGGTCGGGATGTTGGCCATCGGGCCGGGACGATACAGCGCCACCAGCGCGATGATGTCCTCGAACCGGTCCGGGCGCATGTCGATCAGCGCCCGACGCATGCCCTGGCTTTCAACCTGGAACACGCCGACCACATCGCCGCGCGCCAGCATCTGGTAGCTCGGCGCGTCGTCGATCGGCAGGGTCGCGAGATCGACATGAATGTCGCGCTGCTTCAACAGCTTCACCGCGACGTCGAGCACGGTCAGCGTCTTGAGGCCGAGGAAGTCGAACTTCACGAGACCGGCCGGCTCGACCCATTTCATGTTGAACTGGGTGACCGGCATGTCCGATTTCGGATCGCGATACATCGGCACCAGCTCGCTGAGCGGCCGGTCGCCGATGACGATGCCCGCCGCGTGGGTCGAGGCGTGACGCGTCAAACCTTCGAGGCGCATCGCGATGTCGAAGGCGCGCGCCACGACGGGATCCTCGTCGCGGAACGCCTGCAGCTTCGGCTCGCCCTCGATGGCGGCGGCGAGCGTGACCGGCGCGGCCGGGTTCTGCGGCACCAGCTTGGTCAGCTTGTCGACCTGGCCATAGGGCATCTGCAGCACGCGGCCGACGTCGCGCAGCACGCCGCGCGCCTGCAACGTACCGAAGGTGATGATCTGCGCCACCTGGTCGCGGCCGTAGCGCTGCTGCACGTAGGAGATCACCTCGCCGCGGCGGTCCTGGCAGAAGTCGATGTCGAAGTCCGGCATCGACACGCGCTCGGGATTGAGGAAGCGCTCGAACAGCAGCGCGAAGCGCATCGGATCGAGGTCGGTGATGGTCAGCACCCAGGCGACCAGCGAGCCGGCGCCGGAGCCGCGGCCCGGGCCGACGGGGATGCCGTGCGCCTTGGCCCATTTGATGAAGTCCGACACGATCAGGAAGTAGCCCGCGTACTTCATGCGCATGATGACGTCGAGCTCGAAGGCGAGCCGCTTCTGATAGTCCTCCTCGGTCATGCCCGGCGCCATGCCGTGCACCTTGAGACGCCGCTCCAGGCCCTCCTCCGCCTGCCGCTTCAGCTCGGCGGCCTCGGCGCTGGCCGCGTCCACGGCATCGGCGCCCGAGCCGGCGCCGACGGTGAAAAACGGCAGGATCGGCTTGCGCGTGCGCGGCCGGTACGAGCAGCGCTCGGCGATCTCCACCGTCGAGGCGAGCGCCTCGGGAATGTCGGCGAACAGCACCGCCATCTCGGCGCGGGTCTTGAATCGGTGGTCGGGCGTCAGCTGCACGCGCTCGGTGTCGGCGATGAGATGGCCGCCGGCGATGCACAGCAGCGCGTCATGCGCCTCGTAGTCGTCGGCGGTCGCGAAATACGGCTCGTTGGTCGCAACCAGCGGCAGCCCTTTTTCATACGCGATGTCGATTAGCCCACCCTCGACGCGGCGCTCGCGCTCGACACCGTGGCGCTGCAGCTCGATGTAGAGACGGTCGCCGAACATGGTCGCCAGGCGCTCGCAGCGCTGCGCCGCCAGCGCGGCCATGTCGTGCTGGATCGCGAGCGAGATCGGTCCATCGGGACCACCCGTCAGCGCGATCACCCCATCGACGCCTTCGGTCAACCAGTCGAACTTGATGTGCGGCGCCTGATGCGTCGGCGTCTCCAGGAAGGCGCGCGAGTTCAGCCGCATCAGATGGCGATAGCCCTCCTCCTTCGCGGCCAGCAGGACGATCCGCGCGGGCTGTGCGACCGCAGCCGCATTGCGCGCATTCGGGTCCATGTCGCCGAAGTCGATCGCGAGCTCGCAACCGACGATCGGCTGGATGCCATAGCCCGCCATCTTGTCGGAGAATTCCAGGCCACCGAACATGTTGTCGGTGTCAGTCAGCGCCAGCGCGGGCTGGCGGTCGGCCTTGGCGAGCTCGCCGAGCTTGGCGATCTTGATCGAGCCCTTCAGCAGCGAATAGGCGGAATGGACGTGAAGATGGACGAATCCGGCGCTGGACATGCTCGCCTTGCAACTTCCTAGGGGCTTCCGAAAGCAGAGTCACCGGCCAGCAGAGAGACATGGCTATCGCCATCGCCCGAGAGCCCGACCGACTCGCCCGCTCATGATATCGGATCAGCCGCCGCGGAGTCCGGCCACCTGGACCGCTGTCCGGCTTTTCCCCAGTCGCGCCCGCAAAAAATCAAAGCTGCGGAATGATTTGCGCCCACAGCGCGATCATCCCGACGAACAGCGTGATGGACGCCAGTGCGGCGGCTTCTTCAACGAAAACCTTCAGCATGGGGACCTCCCTGAGCTAGAACATATGAAGAACAATGTTCCTTTTTCGTTCTCAGGTCAAGCACGCTGACGAGGAGCGCGCCCCGCCGCCGCGGCGCGTGGTTAATCTGTCGGCTGACGCTACGAAAAAGGCCCCGGCGCGAACAACGCCGGGGCCTTCGATCCATCGCTGCCGGAGCGAATCAGTACCTTGTCGCCACCGGGCCGCCGAAGCGATAGTTCAGGCGGGCGGTGAAGATGTCGGCGTCCTGCTTGATGCTGTCGGAGCCGAGCGCACCGAAGCTCACGGTCTGACGATCCATGAACAGATGGTCGTACTCGACACCCAGCGACCAGTTCGGAGCAAAGCCGTATTCCAGGCCGGCGCCGACCACGCCGCCCCAGCGCGTGTTGTCGTTGGAGGCGAGGAAGCCGCCCGTGGCAGCATTCGTGATCGTGTAGGTGTTGCTGGTCACAGCCGCACCGCCCTTGGCGTAGAGCAGCACGTTGTTCCAGGCGTAGCCGACCTGGCCGGTGAACAGACCGAACGCATCGGTCTTGGTGCGGTTGCGGGTGCCGAACAGGGCGCTCACATTGTCGCCGGAGAAATCGGCCCAGTTGCCCTGCGCTTCCACGCCGAACACCAGCTGGCCCATCTGCCAGCGATAGCCGACCTGGCCACCGACGGTGCCGCCGGACGAATCGTGCGAGCCCTCGCGGCCGCCACCCACCAGATCCCAGGTGTTGTGGGTCCAGCCGCCGCCGCCGTTCACACCGATGTAGAAGCCGCTCCAGTCATAGATCGCGGCCATCACCGGCGGCGGTGCCTTCGTGTAGGGACGCGCAGCGAGATCCGCGGCCAGCGCCGGCGAGGCCAGCACCACGATCGCCGTCGTCATCAACACAAGTTTCTTCATCACAGGTCCAGTCTCGTCTCATTTGGCCCCCAGGCCAGCCGCACGTCTTAACCATCCGGGCCACAATTGCTGTAGCGTCGTGGTCACAGCGCGCTTCTGAACGAGCCCTGGACATGTCCGGAAATTAATCTGCAATCACAGTGTGTTGATGGAACATTCCAACTTGCAATCGGAGACCGACCGACTACACACGAAGCGACATCCGCGCCGCCTCGCCACGCTGCGCAAATGCTGTCATCACGAGATGAAGGGAGATCGTTGATGCGTGACGTGTTCTTTGCAGCCCTGGCTGCAGCCGGCCTCGTGGTCGCGACCCATGCGCCGGCGCACGCCGTCGGCGTCAGGCATGCGTTCTGCCTGCAGGGCGACCAGCACCCGGGACTCAGCAACTGCACCTTCGACACTTACGCGCAGTGTCAGGCGACGGCCTCGGGCCGCCTGCTGACCTGCATCGCCAATCCTTATTTCGCCGGCGTCAGCAATGATCCGCGCGCGACGCCCTATCCCTATCCGCACCGGCAGCGCATCAAGCCGCGGCCGCCGGCGCCGAATCCCTACGCCCCCTTCCCCAATCCCTTCGTGTTCGAAGAGGATTGAGCGGCGCATCGTCGGCGCGCGGCGCCGACCAGGCCGACTTCTCCTGTTGATTTGATCGCCGGGGCCGTGGCCTCGGCGATCCGCTTTCGGCAGCGACCGACGCCTGCGTCAGCGCATCATTCCGAAGCCCGGGCCGAACTTGTAGTTCAGCTTCACGAGGCCGATGTCGACGTCCTGCTTGATGCGGTGGGTCATCGCGGGCTGGCCCGCGGCGGCAACGAAGTTCAGGTTCTTGTTGCCGAGAAAGATGTGGTCGTACTCGACGCCGACCGACCAGTTCGGCGCGAAGCCGTATTCGATACCCGCACCGATCGTGCCGCCCCAACGCGTCGTATTGGCGCGATCGAGCATCACGTTGGTGCCGGTGGTGAAGGTGTCGTAGCGATCGCCGACGACCGCGGCGCCGCCTTTGACGTAGCCGAGAATGTTGTCGAAGGCGTAGCCGACCTGGCCGGTGAACAGGCCGAAGCCGTTGGTGCGTGAACGGTCGCTGACATTGGGAAGAATCAGGTTGCGGTTCGTGCCCTTGAAGTTGGCCCAGTCGCCCTGCGCCTCGACGCCGAACACCCAGTTCGCCATCTGGTAGCGATATCCGACCTGGCCGCCGACCGCCGCGCCGCCGCCGCCGGAGCAGCCCTCGCGATTCGCCGCCGGGTTGACCGCAACACCTGCGTTCGAAACGAGGTTCCAGCAGTCGCGGCTGGAGCCGCCGCCGGCGTTGAAGCCGATGTAGAAGCCGCTCCAATCATACACCGTGGCCATGACGGCCTGTGGAGCCTTGGTGTAGGGACCCTTCTTCACTGGAAGATCAGCCGCGAAAGCAGACGTCGCCACGGCGATTGCGCCGAGCCCCACCATTGCGCCGAAAAGCGTTTTCATCATCGAACTCCGTAGCTTCTGTCCCAAGGTCCCCAAGCCCTCTATTCCGTCGCAAAACATGCAGCGCGGCGTAGCGCCCATGCCCCTGCATCCGCTCCGTCGACATCATCTGTTGGGCAGATTGGAATGTTTCTTTCCGGCTTTTATGGGATTTGGCGCAAGCACCGCCATTCCAATGGCTTGGTCGCTTCATGAACAAACAACTAATAAGCTATGTGGAGGAGTCGTGACCTACGTCCATGGTCCGCCACAATGAGAGCGGCGTCAAAATCGTGACGGAGAAACTCCCGGTCACGGAATGAACCCTGTCGCGTCTCAGTCGTGAATTCTTTCGGGCGTCACGACGTATCTTGCGAATGCCTAGCATCATCATGCGCAAAACGGACGATTGTATGATCGCCATCCGCCTGCAACGGGTTGCAGGCGCCGCCGGTCGCGACGTTCATCGCAGCGGCGGTGACGCAAACGTGTAGTAGATCGCAAGCTTCAGCGCGGGATCGTCATTGGCCTGGAACGTCGCATAGCGCAGCCTCACGCGCCCCTTCTTCGGATGCTCGAGCAGCTTCTCGCCCGCAGCAAGCGCATTGATGTCGTGAGCCGCCCAGAATTCATCGAACTCGCGACTGCCGTGCCGCAGGTGCGCGATCAGATCCAGGAAGGCAGGATCGCCCGCCCACAAATCATATGTCGCGCGAAACTGCGCGACCATGCGTCTTGCCAGGTCCTTCCATTGCGCGCCGAACAGGCGGCGTACGCCCGGCGTGCACAGCATCAGCAGCAGCGTGTTGCGCTCCTCGTCAGCGAGCTGTGAGAAGCCGAATATCTCGTCCGCCGCAGCGTTCCAGGCCAGCACGTCCCATCGTCGTCCCGAGATATAGGCCGGCTGGTTCAGACTTTGCACGAGCTCGCGAAGGCGGACCGGCACCTCCTCGCGGACGAAAGGTTTGCGCGCGGACTCCCGCGCCAGCGCCCTGAGATGCGCATGCTCCGCGCGTGACAGGCGCAGCGCGCGCGCCAGCGCGTCGATGGTCGACGATGAGGGCTTCACCGCGCGGCCCTGCTCAATACGGATGTACCAATCGACGCCGATGCCGGCGAGCTCCGCCACCTCCTCGCGTCGCAGCCCTGCGGTGCGACGCCGCCGCCCGGACGCGAGCCCGACCGCCTGCGGTGTCAGCTTCTCGCGCCGGGAGCGCAGAAAGTTTCCGAGCTCCGCATGTCTTGGATCACTCATGGTCTCGTTCCCGCCGAAAGCGATGCCGCAGGCTAGGTCCTACAATCCTAGGATAATACCAGGCCTTCCCGGGCGCAGCATAGACGGGCAGGCTCGGTTGTCGCGACTCTTGAATGGAGAATGATCATGAAGGCAGCCGTGCTGAAACGCTTTGGATCGCCGCTGGAGATCGAACAGGTCGATGACCCCGTGCTGGGCACCGGCGAGGTCATCGTCGATATCGTTGCAGCCGGCGTGCTGTTCTACGCGAACGAGGTGTTCAGCGGCGAGCGGAAGTACCTGCTGGAATTGCCGGTCATCCCGGGGACGGGAGGCATCGGACGGGTCAGCGCCATCGGCCCCGACGCGACGCATCTTGCGATCGGCGACTGGGTGTACTGCGATCCGACCGTGCGCTCGCGTGACGACGTCGTCGCGCCCGACATCACCTTGCAGGGCCTGAGCGCGCGGGGACCGGGCGGCTTGAAGCTGCAACAGCATTTCCGGCACGGCTCGTTTGCCGAGCGCATGCGGGTGCCGACGGAGAACGCCAAGCCGATCGGCGCCATCGACGCACGCGACGCCGCGCAATGGTGCGCGCTCGGCACCCTGCTCGTGCCCTATGGCGGCTTTCTCGCCGCCAATCTGCAGGCTGGCGAGACCGTGCTGATCAGCGGCGCGACCGGCAGGTTCGGCAGCGCCGCGGTCGCGGTGGCGCTCGCCATGGGCGCCGCTGCGGTGGTCGCGCCCGGCCGCAACGAGGCGATGCTGGCCGAGCTCCGGCGCAGGTTCGGATCCCGCGTTCATCCGGTCAAGCTGTCGGGCAACGAGAGCGAGGACACCATCAGCATGAAGCGCGCGGCACCCGGCCCGATCGACTGCGTGCTCGACATCATGCCGCCGTCGGTCACGACCGACGTCGTGCGGTCCGCCGTGATGACCGTGCGTCCCTACGGACGCGTGGCGCTGATGGGAGGCGTCGGGATGCTGGGCGGTCCCGGGCTCGACTTGCCCTATCCCTGGATCATGCGCGACTGCATCACGATCCACGGCGTCTGGATGTACCCGCCGAGCGCGACGGGCAAAATGGTCAGTCTGATCAGGGCTGGGCTGCTCGACCTCGCGCAGTTCGAGTCGACGTCATTCGCCCTCGATCACGCCAACGAGGCCGTCGCGCATGCCGCCGCACACCGCGAGCCATTCCAGATGACGGTGATCAGGCCGTGACTGCGTCCGGGCTCAATCGAGCTCGACCACCTTGCCGCCGACGATGGAGACGCGTCGATCCATGCGGCCGGCCAGCTCCATGTTGTGGGTCGCGATCAGCATCGCAACCCGTGTCGCCTTCACCAGTTGCATCAGGGCGTGGAAGACGTGATCGGCCGTGGCAGGATCGAGGTTGCCGGTCGGCTCGTCGGCCAGCAGCGCGCGCGGGGCGTTGGCGACCGCGCGCGCGATCGCGACGCGCTGCTGCTCGCCACCGGACAGCTCGGAGGGACGATGCTTGATGCGCTCGCCGAGCCCGAGATAGGCCAGGATCTCGCTCGCCCGCTTCACCGTCTCCGAACGCTTGAGGCCGCGGATCATCTGCGGCAGCATCACGTTCTCCAGCGCCGTGAACTCCGGCAGCAGGCGATGCGACTGGTAGACGAAACCGATGTCGGTGCGACGCATCTGGGTGCGCTCGATGTCGGTCAGTTGCGAGGTCGGCGTCCCCGCGACATAGACTTCGCCCTCGTCCGGGCTCTCCAGAAGGCCCGCGATGTGCAGCAATGTCGACTTGCCGGAGCCCGACGGCGCCACCAGCGCCACCGACTGCCCAGCCCACAGCGCCAGCTTGGCGCCGTCCAGAATGGTCAGCTGCTTCTCGCCCTGCATATACCGGCGTTTGATCTCGTGAAGATAAACGACCGGGACGTCCTCGGCCCCCTGCTCTTCCATCAGCGCCTCACTCGTAGCGAAGCGCTTCGACCGGGTCTAATCGGGCGGCGCGCCAGGAAGGATAGAGCGTGGCCAGAAACGACAGGGTCAGGGCCATGATGACCACGGCGCTGGTCTCGCCGGCGTCGATCTCGGCCGGCAGCTTGGACAGGAAGTACAGCGTCGGATCGAACAGATCGGTGTTGGTCAGCCACGACAGAAACAGCCGGATGGTCTCGATGTTCATGCAGATCAGCAATCCGACGATGAAGCCGGTGAGCGTGCCGACCACGCCGATCGAGGCGCCGGTGATCAGGAAGATGCGCATGATCGCGCCTTGCGAGGCGCCCATCGTCCTGAGCACGGCGATGTCCTGGCCCTTGTCCTTCACCAGCATGATCAGGCCGGAGACGATGTTGAGCGCGGCGACCAGCACGATGAGGGTCAGGATCAGGAACATCACGTTGCGCTCGACCTGGAGCGCGTTGAAGAAGGTGGAGTTGCGCTGGCGCCAGTCGACCAGGAACACCGGCCGGCCGGCCGCCTCGGTCACCGTCTTGCGGAACTGCTCTACCTTGTCGGGATTGCTGGTGAAGATCTCGATCGCGGTGACGTCGTTGTTGCGGTTGAAATAGGCCTGCGCCTCCGCCAGCGGCATGAACACGAAGCTGGAATCGTACTCCGACATGCCGATCTCGAATACCGCCGCCACCTTGTAGGGCTTGATCCGCGGCGTGGTGCCCATCGGCGTCACGGCACCCTTGGGCGCGACCAGGGTGATGCTGTCGCCGGCATGCAGCGACAACAGGTCCGCGAGCCGGCGACCGATCGCCACGCCCTGTCCCTCGTCGAAGCCTTCGAGCGTGCCCTGCTTGATGTTCTTGGCGATCGACGTCAGGTTCGTCAGGTCCTGCGAGCGGATGCCGCGGATGAACACGCCGGACGCATTGAATGGGGACGAGCCGAGACCCTGGCCATCGACCACGGGAGCGGCGAGCCGGATGCCCTGCACCTGCGAGATCCGCTCGGAGACGTCCTTCCAGTCGGTCAGCGGCGATTCCAGGGGCTGCACCAGGAGGTGGCCGTTCAAACCGAGGATCTTGTCGAGCAGCTCCTTGCGGAAGCCGTTCATGACCGCCATCACGATGATCAGGGTCGCGACGCCGAGCATGATGCCGAGGAACGAGAACCCGGCGATGACGGAGATGAAGCCTTCCCGGCGCCGGGCACGCAGGTAGCGCCCCGACAGCATCCACTCGAAGGGCGCGAAAGGCGCGGTCTGCACGGGTTCGGTCATGGCTTCATCCATTGCGCGATCATCCCATGATTCGGGCCGATTGTGGCCGGATTGGCCGTCAGCGGGCCGCCTGCTCCGGTGGATAATCCGCTGATCGAACGAGCCACTCAGCCCACGCTTGTCGCGGCGCCGAGCCGGGCGACGACGTCGGCCGGCGTCATCATCTGCCGCGCCCCGTCGCTGCGAGTCTTCACCTCGACCTTGCCCTCGGCGAGGCTCTTGGGGCCGACCATGATCTGCCAGGGGATGCCGATCAGATCGGCGGTCGCGAATTTGCCGCCAGCGCGCTGCTCGGTGTCGTCATAGAGCACGTCGACGCCCTTGGCGAGGAGATCGCGGTAGAGCTGCTCGCAGGCGGCATCGGTGTCGGAGCCGCCCTGCTTCAGGTTGAGGATGACGGCCCGGAACGGCGCCACCTCCTCCGGCCATTTGATGCCTGCGTCGTCGTGACAGGCCTCGATGATGGCCCCGGCGAGGCGCGACACGCCGACGCCATAGGAGCCGCCATGGATGGTGACCTCGGCTCCATCGGGGCCGGCGACCAGGGCCTTCATCGGCTCGGAATATTTGGTGCCGAAATAGAAGATCTGGCCGACCTCGATGCCGCGGGTATGGACGCGGCGGTCCGCCGGCACCTCAGCCTCGAAACGAGCACCGTCGTGGACGTCCTCGGTCGCGGCATAGAGCGAGGTCCACTCCTTGATGATCGGCGTCAGGTCCCCGTCGTAGTCGACGGACGCCGGCGGGATCGGCAGATCGAGCACGTCGCGGTCGCAATACACGCCGGACTCGCCGGTCTCGGCCAGCACGATGAACTCGTGGCTGAGATCACCGCCGATCGGGCCGGTCTCGGCGCGCATCGGGATGCCCTTCAGGCCCATCCGCGCGAAGGTGCGCAGGTAGGCGACGAACATCTTGTTGTACGCGCGGCGCGCGCCGGCTTCGTCCAGATCGAACGAATAGGCATCCTTCATCAGGAATTCGCGCCCCCGCATCACGCCGAAGCGCGGACGCTGCTCGTCGCGGAATTTCCATTGGATATGATAGAGATTGAGCGGCAGATTGCGGTAGGACTTCACGTAGGCCCGGAAGATCTCCGTGATCATTTCCTCGTTGGTCGGCCCATACAGCAACTCACGCTTGTGGCGATCGGCGATGCGCAGCATCTCCGGGCCGTAGGCATCGTAGCGGCCGCTCTCGCGCCAGAGGTCAGCGAGCTGCAGCGTCGGCATCAGCAGCTCCAGTGCGCCGGCCCGGTTCTGCTCCTCACGGACGATCTGCTCGATCTTCTTCAGAACCTTGAAGCCCAGCGGCAGCCAAGCATAGATGCCGGCCGCCTCCTGCCGCAGCATGCCGGCGCGCAGCATCAACCGGTGCGAGACGATCTCGGCTTCCTTCGGATTTTCTTTCAGAATGGGCAGGAAAAACCGCGACAGACGCATGGGCCAAGCCTTCGGGATTCGGTTCGGGCTGGCGCAGTCAAAGCGGATCGGACGGCAAAACACAAGACTGGGTTTGAGAAAAAGCGGCTAAGCGACCGGATTCCCAATCATTTTACTGGTTGCGCTGATGCGGTGGATGAACACGCCGCCGCGCCATCTCGCCTGCCGACCGCGATGACCGCGGCCGGCAGGGTCCTCGACCTCAAGCGCCCTATTGCCGCCGCGCCTGTTCCGCAGACCATTTGTCGAGATCGCCGATCTCGGCGCTGCCCTCGATCGTTTCCACGACGCCGTCACGGGTCACGAGCATCGTGCGCGGAATGTCGCCCTGCCAGGAGGGGTCGATCTCGTACCGCAGCCGCTCGACGAAGCCGTCGCTGAAGATGAAGTTCTCGGCGGCGGCAAGGCCGGCCTTGTCCAGCATGGCCTCGGTCGCAGCATGGAGGTTAGGCACCAGGTCGGCGCTGACGGTGACGACGTCGATCTCGGGATGATCCGCCATGAACTTGCCGAGTTGCGGCAGCTCGATCTTGCAGGGGCCGCAGGTCACGCCCCAGAAATGGATCAGCGTCGGTCGGCCCGCATGGGCCCTGAGAACCTCGCGCCAGCTGCCACGCTCGAACGGTTTCAGGGACTGGGGAGCCGCGGTGCTCGACGCGGTCAGGGCGACGAGACTTGAGATCGCAAGGGCAGCCAATGCGCGCTTCATGACTCGTCTCCAATCGCCTGCAACCGATAGCCGTCCGCCTTGGTCATCCAGGACAGAAAGATCTGCTTGCCGCGTGCGACCAGCAGCGGATGATCCGACGCATTGTTCGTGCTGGCAACGGCGCGCGGCTTCGACCAGATCTCGCCATCGTCGCGCGACTGCATCACCATGACCGTGGTCTGCTCGCCGTCGAACTCCTTCCACACCAAAGTGGTCATCTCTGACGTCGCAAGCAGATAGGGCCGCGTCGGGTTACGGTCGGGGCGGCCGATCGGCATCGGGTCAGAGAAGGTCCGGCCGCCATCGCGCGAATGCGCATAGAACAGACCCTTGCGGACCTTGCCACTGGTGAACCAGGCGACATGGTAGGCACCGCTGGGCCCGACCGTCAGGGTCGGTCCCTGGTGCGGGCAGGCCTTGATCTGCCAATCGTCGGTACTGACCCGGTAGACATCGCCGGGCGTGGCGAGGTCCTTGAAGGTCACCACCGCATGATCGCGTACGCTGCCCTCGAAGATGTTGCGGAAGATCACGACCGGACGTCCCGGCCCCGCAAACGCGAGGCCCAGCCGGCAGCATTCGCAGGTATTGTCCTGGGCCATCGTCGCCTCGGCATAGGTGGCACCGCCATCGCGCGACGAGGCGAAGAACAACGCGGCCCCCTCGTAAGCACGCCCCGCAGCCTTCGCCGGCACCCGGTTGCGTTTGTCGAGCCAGGCCACGAAGGCGGTCCCATCCTGGTCGAGCGCCAGCGCCTCGAAACGCTGGCTCTCGTTGCTCGCCGTGACCGGACGGACAGGCGCGAAGCTCTTGCCGCCGTCGTCAGACCGCGTGGTGAGCACCTGCCCGTTGAAGGCCTGGTCGCGGAAGATCGAGAACGCCACCGCGATCCCGCCCTTGCCGTCGACCACCAGCTTCGGACGGGCATCCGGTCCCCAATCGAGATTGAGCGGCTGGTCGTTAACCGGCACCGCCGTGGACAGCGTGCGGCCCTCATCACTCGAGCTTGCGACCGACACCCGCCCGCCGGCCATCCAGGCCAGCCAGAGCTTGCCGTCGCCGGCGAAGAACGGGGTCACCTTGGTGGCGCACCGAAGCTCGGTGCCCTCGCAGGCGGCGTCCGAGCCGTGCTGATGCGCCATCTGGGCTTGGGCGATCGGCGCACAAAGCAGACCTATCGCTACTCCGAGCAGAGCACTCTTGAGCCGTACCGTTGCTGTCATGCTGGTCCTCATCGGAATGCCACCTTCATGCCGGCCAGGAACGCGCGTGGCGAGCCGGCGTAGATCGTCCCGGTGCTCGCCACGCTCTGTACGCCTGAGATCATCGCGTTCTGCACATTGTTCGCGGACGCGATGTAGGTGCGGTCGAACACGTTGCGGACCTCGAAGAAGACGTTCAGCGACTTGAACGTCTCCGAAGCCAGCTCAGTCTTGTAGTGAACGTTCAGGTTGACGAGCTCGTAGCCGGGCGCCTTCTGCAGGTTGCCGTTGTCCATATAGAAAGAGTCCTTCCATTGGAGCTCGACGAAACCGCCGAGCCCGGCAAGTCTCCCGCTGTCGTGATCATAGCCCAGCCGCGCCGTCAGCTCGTTCGGCGAGATGCCAGGGATCTTGTTGCCGGCGCGGTTGAAGCTGAAAAGCGTCGATCCGCTGGCGAGGTTCTCGGTATAGTCGGTGTAGGTTTGGTCCAGATAGGTATAGGCGGCGGTGAAACGCCACCCCGACAGGAACCGCCAGTCCGCAGCCAATTCGACACCCTTGTGCTCCGAACGCGGAGCGTTGAACGTGTAGGACGTGTTCTTCGCTCCCGTGACGGCCTGAGTGACGATCTCGTTGCGAAAGAATTCATAGAAGCCGGTTGCACTCAGGGTCACCGCTCGATTAGGCGTCCAGTCGAAACCGACATCATAGCCGAGGTTGGTCTGGGACTTGAGCTGAGTATTGTTGCCGAAATCCCCAGTCGGCAGGACGAACAGGTTGGACGCCTGCGGCGTACCATAGCCGGTGGCCACGCGCGCCCGCAGCAACCAGTCGCTGTTCAAGCGATAGAGCAAGGCCAACTCGGGCGCGAGATTGTCGAACTGCCGGTCAGCGGTCGTGATCCCCACCGACGTGGTGGGGGCCGTTCCGGTGTACGTATAGGCCGTGTTCACGCCGCGCAGATGCGTGCGCTCCCAGCCAAGCCCGGCCACGGCAGTCAGTGCTGTCGTCAGCTTGAGCTCTTCACGCGCACGCAAGCCATAGTTGGTCGTCTCGCTCCAAGTATTCGCCGACAGCCGTCCGAGCGCTGCGTTGCCACCGGGGACGACGAATCGCGTATCGCCGGACGCGGTGAGCGTGTTGTAGAAGGCGCCGAAGAACGTCGTCGATTCCAGCCCGAAAATTTCACCGCGCTTGGTGACGTCGCTCATGTAGTTGTAGGAGGGATAATCACCAATCGCGCTGGTCGATCCGGTCGGCTGGCTGATGTTGCGATCGTCGAACGTGAACTGGTTGCGCCACGTCGTGGTGTTGTCGAAATCATGCTCCCAGCGCCCGCCGACGATGGTACGGCGGTCGTTGCGGCCAAGTCCGGCCTGTAGCGCAGTTTCTAGGTCTGGCCCATTGGACGTATTGAAGCCGTTCCTGTTGAGCGAAACGAAGGCGCAGCCGGTCGCCATCGTAGCATAGGTCGTGCAGCCTTGCTGATAGGGGTTCTGATTAAACTGGCTGAGCGTGTAGCGCAGCGGCAACCGCGTCTCGAGCTCGTTGTTGATGATCTTGACCGTGAAGCGATCGTCCGGCGTGACCTTCAACGTCCCGAGGAAATTGACGGTCTGGGTGTTGAACCAGCTGTTGCCGAGATAGCCGTTGCCGCGGACGTCGCTGGTGAACAGCGAGCCCTCGAAATTGCCGACCTTCTTGCCGAACGTCATGTAGTTGCTGAGATAGCCGAAGCTGCCGCCCTCGCTGCCGATCTCCGCGCCGTCGATGCTGCCGCCCGGACGGGTACGGAAATTGATCGCGCCACCGGTCGCATAATTGCCGTAGAGCGCCGAGGACGGCCCGCGGATCACGTCGACGGCGCCGTAGGCATGGGGATCGATCAGGTCGCTGCGTGACAGACCGTCGGGCTGCGTGACAGGAAAGCCGTCCTCGAACAGCGCGATGTTGCGGATGCCGAAGCCGTTGCGCGCATTGGAGCCGCGGATCGAGATGCCGAGGTCGCGCGGACCATTGCCCTGCTTGAGCGAGACGCCTGGACTTTCGCGCAGGATGTCGCCCACGGTGAACGCCGGCCGGTCGTCATAGCGGCTGCGGTCGATCGTGGTCGCGGTCTGGCCGGAGGGCGACTGGCCAAGCTGGTCGCGTGCGGCGCCGGCGGCCCGGTCGGAGGCGGCGACGCCCTGCCCGGACGTGTTGGCGACGGATGCAGCCGCCGGCTTCGGCGCGCGGGTGCGGACGGCTGCGGCCTGTCCGGCCGGCTTGCGCGCCGTCCGCTGTGCCGCCGCGCGCGGCGCGTCGACAGTGACGGATGGCAATTCTCGCTCGGCCTGGGCGTGCGCGATCGTGGCCGGCTGCAACAGCACCAGCGCCATGGCGATCACGCTCGCGCCTGCGAGGGCATGACGACGAAACATGTTTGACTTCCCCAATGCCGGCTATGCGGCCGGTCTTCCTGAACTGAACGGGCCGGCCCGCGCTGGGCGGTGCCGGTGACGACGTCGGTGCTCAGGTCAGAAAGGGAGGTCCTCTGGGTTGCGCCTGGGACCAGGCGGCGAGACGGACAAGCCGGAGCTCACGCGCGGTCCAGTCGACGCGTGCCATGCTCCGAAGCGGCGCCGCGTGAGCCGGCGCCGGCGGCGCATCGAGCGCCGCGGCGGCGTGGAGCACGCAGCACATCACGCAATCGAGGCCGCAGACTGTGCGGTCGGCATCGCGATCGGATGGTACCACGTCCGCCTCGGCATGGCAGATGACGGCGCCATTCAGTGGATCAAAGGACGCGATCGCCGCCGCGGTCATGGCGGACGCCGCCACCGGCGCCAGCACCTGGATGATCAGCGCCAGCAGAGCCACCGGCAGAAGGCGCGCCATCCAACGGCGCCGCGTCATGCGGCGGGCGCGGCCGTTGCATCGGCAGGGCGTGATCGTACTACCGGATGTCATGACAGGCCGAGCGTTCCATCAGCGGCACGCAACGCCTGCCCGGCCTGCGCGTCAGGCAGTGGCAGGCCCGCAAGCGAGCCCGCCGGGACAGAGCCGTTGAAGACGCACCGATCCATCGAATGTCCCCTGTCGCCAGGCAGACGCGTTACATCACATCTTGTGCTCGTGCTTCATCATGCTGCCGCCCTCGCCGCCCGGCGCCTTGGCGCCGACGGGCTGCACCTCGAGCGTGACGGCCACCTTGCCGGCTTTCTCGAACTCCAGCGTCACCGGCAGCTTGTCGCCCTGCTTCAGCGGGCTCTTCAGCTCCATCAGCATCAAGTGATAGCCGCCGGGCGCCAGTGC
The DNA here is from genome assembly GCF_032377575.1 of Bradyrhizobium sp. SZCCHNS2022. Taxonomy (NCBI): domain Bacteria; kingdom Pseudomonadati; phylum Pseudomonadota; class Alphaproteobacteria; order Hyphomicrobiales; family Nitrobacteraceae; genus Bradyrhizobium; species Bradyrhizobium sp. SZCCHNS2022. The sequence continues at coordinate 2,482,669 of NZ_JAUHHZ010000001.1, forward strand.
CACGGTCTTGCCGGGCTCGATCTCCAGCCCCTTCTCCAGCGGGCGCATCGTCATCACACCGTTGGTGACCGCCATCTCGTGAATCTCGATGTGACCGGCGATCTCGCCGGACACGGCGACCAGGCGGTCCGGCGCGCTGCCCTTGTTCTGGATCGTGAGATATCCGGCGCCCGTCTTGGCGCCGCCCGGCGTGGCGCGGCTCCACGGCTGGGAGATCACGAGGTCACCGGCCTTGATGTCTGCGGCGGAGGTGGCGGGCGAGGCGGCCAGCAGGAGAGCGAGTGCAAGCAGGGAGCGTCCGATGAACGTCATGGGGGATTCCTTTGTGAGGGTCGTCGCGGTGCGCGATTGAAGCCTTGTCGCGGGTCGACCCGGCAACGGCTGACCGGGCAGACCAGGCAAGGCGGTTTTGCGAATGAGAGGGGACAAGCCGCAGAGCGGCCGACGCACTAGGCTGCGGGTGGCGCTCTTGCCTGCGCGAGCGACCAGGCCCGGGCCGCGCGGAGAAGCGGCGCCATTGCCCGCCAGACCACGACATGCGAGGCCTGCTCGGGAACATCGACGACGGACAGGTCCGGATCATCGAGGGCGACCGGCTGCACCAAGCAGCAGAGGGCACAAGAAGAGCATCCCCGCTTGGACGAATCGTCATCGGCAGGTGCGGAATCCGGCTGGCTATGGCAGATCTCGACGCCACGCAGCGGATCGGAGGCGGCCGATACGGATGCCCAGGCGCCACCGATCGGCGCCAGGATCTGCACCACCAGTGCGATCAGCACGATCGGAAGAAACGCTTGCAGCCGCTGCCGCATGAATGCCCGCCAAATGAACCCGAATCTTGTGCCCCAGCCGACGCCATGAGTCGAGGACGCTCTGAGCACAGTCGGGGACATTCGGCCGGCGGTCGTTGATTAAGAACAACGCCGCGGGCGTTCGCGAACCGCCGGACCGAGCGGTATTTTAGAACCAATGACGGGAAAAGCCGAAAACAAATCCCGCGAATTGCAATGACTTATCGATCATTTCGTGGTCTGCGCGAAATTTGAACAATCGTTGCCGAAAAGGATGACAAACGCAAAAAGATCGTCTACGAATTTGGGCCTCAGGCTAACGCTTGCGGAAGTCTGGTGGTCCAAGTCTCGGGAGGAGCCCTGGCGCGCAACAAGCAGCGTCACCCCGCTTAACAAGATCAAATCTGAACTTGCGGGATATTTAAAGGGTCGACACAATTTCCGAGCAGGGCCCGCTGCCCTGCTCTATTTTTTTGCAGCTGCCGCGAACTTCCCTTCTCATCCGACGGTATCGCGGGCCGCATGAACGCTGCCTGAACATCCCGATCAACTCAGGCCACCGCTGACGCCGCGAAGCGCGCCAACGGAGCACGCCACCGTGTCCTGGTCTGCGGCCATGGCAGTGTCACCGACAGCGGTTCGCGGCCGGTCACCGTCCAGCGCAGCCGCCCCTCCTCGATGTCCAGAATGCCGGCGGCCTCGGCCGGAGCGCCCGAGATGAACGTCTCAGTCAGGGACTGCAGGGTCAGGTGCGACGTGCCATCGACCGTCGTCAGCGTATTCCAGTGAACATGTCCGGCGAGCGCAACGATCGGGCACGGCGCCTCCGCGATGGCCGCGCGGATTGCGTCGGTCTCGGCATAGGCGGCGTGTCCCGGATTGGCTTCGAAGTAGTAGTTGCCGGTCTGAGCATGTCCAGACAGCGGCACGTGACTGACGAGCAGGGTCGGCCGATCATCCTGCCAAAGCAATCGAACCAACTCCTCGAGGTCGCTCGCAGACAGGCGAAAGCCACGCTCCCGCGTGAGCCCCACGTCGGGCTGCCAGAACACGCACCTGATATCGCCAACCGTCAGAGCGCGCGATCCGCTCGGACGATCCAGGATCGCTTCATTGTCGGCGAGACTGAGCAAGGCGACATCGTGATTGCCGCTGACGTGATGATGCACCGGCACGAGCTTTCCGAAGCACATCGCGACGTCGCTCTGCAGCAGGCGATCCCGCTCCGGATCCTCGTCCGAGATCCTGTCGCCGAGATCGATGACTGCATCGAAGCGCCCACTGTTGACCTCTGCGACAAATTGCTCGAGCAGCGGCAGCGCCATCGATCCGCGCTTCGTCGGCGTGTCCTGGCCGTGATGAATATCGCCGATGACGGCAATGCGCGTCGTTGCCAAAGCTGATCTCCCAGAATGCCTTGCGCGAAGATGGCGTCGCAGCGCCGCGTACCACGAACGCATCACGGTTTTCTGACATCGCGTGCAGCGCGGAAGTCCCTCGATGCAGCGCACAACATCCGGCTGTAGCGTGATTAGTTCGGTTGTGAAACAGTGCAGGTCTTGGTAGCGCAATCAATGACGCCGCCAGACAACGATGGGACAGGGAGCACGGGATGTCCGGCACTGACAAAACGTCCAAGAAAACGGTCAAGACCAGGCGCGATCTTCTCCAGGCGGCCACGGCCGCGGGCTCGGCGGCGGCCCTGCTCGCCGGCTTCGGCATCAATCCGGCGCTCGCCGCCGAGATGGGCCGCTCCGAAAAGCCGCTCAAGGCGGCGTTCTCCAATGCCGGCCTGCAGGCGACCTGGTGCGCCCAGGGCAAGCAGGCGGCGGAATGGTGGGGCAAGCTGCTCAATGTCGAGGTGACCTGGTTCGACGGCCAGCTCGATGCGGTGAAGCAGCGCGCGGCGATCGACAACATGGCCTCGCAGAAGTGGGACTTCGTCGCGATCCAGGCGTTCGGCATCGGCACGCTGACGCAGCCGGTGCAGAAGATGATCGACGCCGGCATCCCCGTCATCGACATGGACACGCTGATCGCCCCGCTCGATCAGATCAACGTCCACTCCTTCCTGGCGCCCGACAACGAGTTCATGGGCGCATCCGTGACGCAGGCGCTGGCAACGGCGATGGGCGGCAAGGGCAAGATCATCATGACGCAGGGCGCGCTCGGCCACACCGGCGCGCAGGGCCGCGCCAAGGGCTTCAACTCGGTGATCAAGCAATTCCCGAACATCGAAGTGCTCGACACGCAACCGGCCGACTGGGACGTCTCCAAGGCGGCGCGGCTGTGGGAGACCTATCTGACGAAATATCCGCAGATCGATGCGGCGTTCTTCCACAATGACGACATGGCGCTGGCCGCCTACAACATCATGAAGGCCCGCAACCGCACCAACATCCTGATCGGCGGCGTCGACGCCATGCCGCCGGCGATCCAGGCGGTCAGCGACGGCCGCATGTTCGCGACCGTGCGCAATCCGTCCTGCCGCATCCATGGCGGCGCGATCGTCGCGGGTGTTGCCGCGGTCACGGCCGGCGAGAAGAGCGGCCAGGGCATTCCGAAGCATGTGATCACCGACGGTCCGGTCGTGACCAAGGCCAATGCTCCGGGCATGCAATGGATGGAGGATCACTTCCTGATCTGAAGTCTCCTCCCATGCTGGACAGCCGCCCACCACTGCTGGAATTGCAGGACATCACCAAGTCGTTCGGCGGCGTCACCGCCTTGCGCGGCGTCGATTTCACCCTTCGTCCCGGCGAGATTCATGGTCTCGTCGGGGAGAACGGCGCCGGCAAGAGCACGTTGATGAAGATCATCGCCGGCGTGCACACCGGATTCTCCGGCCGTTTCCTGCTCGACGGCCGCGAGGTGCATTTCAACTCCACCCGCGACGCTCGCGCCGCCGGCATCGCCATGGTGCATCAGGAACTGAGCGTCGCGCCGGATCTCACGGTGGCCGAGAACGTGTTTCTCGGCAACCAGCCGACCAATGCACTGGGCATCGTGCAGTGGCGCCGCATGGCGCGCGAGGCTGCCGAACAACTCAAGAAGCTCGGCATCGACGCCGATCCGATGAGCCGGCTCGGCGATCTGCCGATCGGCGTGCAGCAGTTGATCGAGATCGCGCGCGTGCTGTTCTCCGGCGCCCGCATCATCATCCTGGACGAGCCGACCTCGGCGCTGTCGCCGCCTGAAGTCGAGCGGCTGTTCGCCGCCTTGCGCAAGCTGCGCGAGCAGGGCACCGGGATCATCTTCATCTCGCATTTCATCGAGGACATCCTGCTGATCTCCGATGAGGTCACGGTGTTCCGCAACGGCCGCAAGATCATGGAGACGCGGGCCGCCGACACCAGCAAGGCGGCGCTGATCGAGGCGATGATCGGCAAGGGGCGCGACGCGCTCGAAGACAGCTACACCCACGACATCACCCTGCCCGCGCCGCCGCTCGACAAGCCCGTAGTGGTCGAAGCCGACGGCCTGTCGCTGGCCCGCAATCTGAAGCGCGTGTCGTTCGCGGTGCGCGCCGGAGAGGTGCTCGGCGTCTACGGCTTCATGGGCTGCGGCCAGCTCGAGCTGGCGCGGATCCTGTTCGGCAAGCTCGCGCCCGATGCCGGCGAACTGCGAATCTCGGGCGAGCGCAACCGGTTCAAGAGCACGGCGGATGCCCGCCGCGCCGGCATCGCCTTCGTGCCGGAGAGCCGACGCGACATGCTGTTTCTGCAGGAGCCTGTCTACAAGAACGTCTCGATCAGCATCCTCGACCGCATCAACGCGGTGCTGCTGAAGCCGTCGCGCGAGCGCGCGCTGGCGAAGCGCCAAGTCGAGCAATTGCAGATCCGACCGGCCGATGTCGAGATCGACCTCGGCCTGCTCTCCGGCGGCAACCAGCAGAAGGTCGCGCTGGCGAAATGGCTCAGCCATCCGCCGCGACTTCTCGTGCTGTGCGAGCCGACCCGCGGCATGGATGTCGGCGCCAAGAGCGACGTGATCGGAATCGTGCGGCAACTGCGCGACCAGGGCATTGCCGTGATCGTGCTCTCGACCGAGCCGGAAACCGTGCTGTCGCTGGCCGACCGCGTCATCGTTCTCAAGCGCGGCGAGGTCGTGCGCGAATTCGCCGGCGAGACCATCAGCAAAGACCGTCTGCTCGAGGCGGCGTAGGGAGACTTCCATGGCGCATGGCGAGACCGTTCCGATGCCGGAGGCGCCGCCGCGACGCACCGGCGGCGTCGCGTCCGTGTTGCGCTCGCAGATGCGCAACATCGCGCCGTTCCTGACTTTGATCTTCCTCACGGCGTTCTTTGCGATCGCAAGTCCGTCCTTCGCGACGCTCGACAATGTCGGCAACATCCTGACGCAAGTGTCCGTGACCGGCATCATCGCGGTCGGTCTGACATTCGTCATTCTCTGCGCCGAGATCGACCTGTCGATCGCGGCCATCGCCAACGTGACCGGCATCGCAGTAGCCTATTTCACGCTGCAGGACTCCTACGTCAACATCGCCAACGTGCCGATGCCGGGCTTTGTCGCGATTCTGCTCGCGCTGGCGCTGTGCGCGCTGCTCGGCGCCGTCAATGCGTTCGGCTTGACGGTGATCGGCATTCCCTCCTTCATCATGACGCTGGCGATGATGCAGATCGCGGCCGGCATCTCGGCGATGCTGGTGCGCGGCCAGATCGCCTACAAGGTGCCTCCTCTGATCACCACGCTGGGTTCAGGCTCGATCGCAGGCGTGCCCTGGATCGTGATCGTCGCCGCGCTGATGCTGCTGCTCGGTCATCTCGTTCTGACCTACACGCGGTTCGGCCGCTACGTCTACATGGTCGGCGGCAATCGCGAGGCGGCCGAGTACTCGGGCCTGAACGTCAAGCTGATCCTGGGCAGCGTCATGGTGATCTCCGCGGTCTGCTCGGGGATCGGCGGCATGCTCGGCGTCGCACATTTCGGCAGCGCGCAGCAGAACGAGTTCGACACCTATCTGCTCGACTCGATCGCCGCCGTCGTGGTCGGCGGCACCAGCCTGTTCGGCGGCCGCGGCGGCATCGGCAACACCATCGTCGGTCTGTTCGTGCTCGGCGTGCTGAACAACGGCCTCGACCACGTCAACATCGACAGCTTCCTGAAGATCCTGATCCGCGGCCTGATCCTGCTGGCGGCCCTGGTGATCAACGTCTACGCACAACGGCTGCGAGCGAAAGCGGCGGACTAGAGCATGATCCGGAAAAGTGGAAACCGGTTTTCCGAAAGATCATGCTCAAACAAAGACAAAGATCATGATGCGTTTCCGCCGAAACGCATCATGATCTAGCCGTAGGGTGGGCAAAGCGAAGCGTGCCCAGCATCAAGGCCGCCGAGCACGCGCTGCCGTAGCCGGAAGGGCGACGGCGGAAGCAATCGAGCGCCGCGCGAGGACTTTGGATTGCTTCGTCGCTTCGCTCCTCGCAATGACGAGAGAGGTCATTCAAAACGCTGGCTGCCAATGACGCAGCTCGCGGGCGGCCTTCGTAAGCGCGTCGATCGACGTGAACGATGCTGTCTCGGTCATCAGCTTTCGCGCCAGTCGCAGCGCCCTCGCCTCGCACACCGCGCGCTGCTTCGCATCTTCGATCAGTTCGAAGTCGATGTTGTGCGCCAGACCCAGGATGCGGCGGATGATCTTCGCGGCCGTGAAGCCGACGGCGTCCTGGAACAATCTGGCCATGTAGGCCTGGCGCTCCGTCTCCAGCCGCGCGGCTCCTGCCTCTCCCGGAAACAGCGACGGCGAATAGGCATCGCCGTGCGCCTCGCTGCGCCATAGCGCCTGGAATTTGTCCGCAAATCCCGTCCACACGCGATCGACGGTCGCGAGCACCCAGCTCTCGAAGGCTTCCCGATCTCCCGGCTCCCGCTCATGTCCTGCTGATGCGAAATAGGCCATCAGCAGGTTGGCCAGAACGGCGCCGACGTCGAACCCCATCGGTCCATAGAACGCGAATTCGGGATCGATCACCTTGGTCTCGGTGTCCGTGACCATGATCGAGCCCGTATGCAGGTCACCATGGATCAGCGCCTCGGCGCTCGACAGAAACTTCAGCTTCAGCCGGGAGATCGCGACATGCAGATCGAGATCGGCGCGGATGTCCGCCGCCGTCGCATCCAGCCATGGCGTGGTCCAGCGGTTCTGCTCGGCGATCCGATAGGGATCAGTGAAGATCAGGTCCTCGGTGATCTTGCACAGCGCATGGTTGCCGGCGAAGCTCGCAATCGCCTCCTTCTTCTCCGCGGCCGACAGCGCGAGGTCGGACGAGAAGAACAATGTCCGCGCCATGAAGGTCGTGATGTGATCGACGAAGGCGGGATAGATCGTGCCGGCGACCAGGCCCTTGCGCATGATGATGTGCGGCTCCAGCAGCTCCATCGCCGTCAGCGCCAGCGCATGATCATGATGGATCACCGCCGGGACCAAGCCTGACGCCAGCCGCCCCTGTTGGGTGAGCGCGAGATGCTCGAAGTGCGCGCGCGACAGCGGCAGTGGCCAGCTCTCGCCGACCAGCCGCACGTAAGGCAGCGCCTGCTTGACCGCCAGTCCGCCTGACGATCCCTTGACGATGAAAACGAGGTTGAGATTGCCATCGCCGACCTCGGAGATCGACCAGTGCTCCGCTGGTCCTCCAAGTCGAGCCGCGACCGCTGGCGTCCTCGCGAGATGGTTGCGAAGATCCGCCTCGTTCAGAATGCGATAGCCCGATGGCGTCCCCTGCCCGGCTTCGGCCGATGTCGTCACGCGCAACCTCCCTGTCGCTCTTGTTTTGACCTCCTATAGCAAAAAAGCCGATGCACGTCCGTGCATCGGCTCCGACAGAATGTTGTGCGATGCGAGCGAGCTAGAACGGCAGGCCCATCAGCTTCGAGAGCCTCTCGATGCTGAGATAGCCGGCCTGATACGCCAGCAAGGCGAGCCCAAAGATGACGGCCGACAGAAACGTCGTCCAGAGCAGGCGTCGTCCCATCAGGCTGATCGTCGGCGCGCCTGGATCCGTGCCCGGCGAGGCGCCGCCGGTCTCGTGCTGGCTGCGCACCCCGAACGGAAGGGTCACGAACAGCATGACCCACCACAGCACGAAGTAGATCGCGAGCCAGGTGGAGATCGTATAGGCCATGGTCGCCCCGCTGCCTCAGGCCTGCTCGATCTCGACGAGCGCGCCGGAAAAATCCTTCGGGTGCAGGAACAGCACCGGCTTGCCGTGGGCGCCGATGCGCGGCAGCCCGTCGCCGAGCACGCGGGCGCCTTCCTTGATCAGCGTGTCGCGCGAGGCGATGATGTCGGGCACCTCGTAGCAGACATGATGGATGCCGCCATCGGCATTGCGCTCGAGAAACTTGGCGATCGGCGAGGACTCGCCGAGCGGCTGGATGAACTCGATCTTGGTATTCGGCAACGTCACGAATACGGTGATCACGCCGTGATCCGGCAACGGCAGCGGCGCCGAGATCTCGGCACCGAAAGCGGCGCCATAGATCTTCGCCGCCTTCTCGGCATCCTTGACCGCGATCGCCACGTGATTGAGCCGGCCCAGCATCGGTTCCTCCACTGTTTGGTTATCGTTCAATCCGCCCGCGTCAGACTTCCAGGACGTGCACCAGGCAAATCGGCTTCTTGCCCCATTGCTCGTTCACAGCCGAGCGAACCGCTCGCCGCACCGATTCCGCCGCGGCGTCGGGATCGCGCCGCCGCGCCCGCGGCAGGCCCTCGAAGGTCGAGACGACGGCATCGAATACGATGTCGTCCATCGGCTCGCCGGCGACAGTCTTCTCGGGGATGCCGACCATGTCGACCTCGGGATCGTCAGCCAGTTCGCCCTTCTCCGTAATGGCCATGGCCACGAAGATGCAGCCGGCGAAGGACATCTTGCGCCGCTCGACCACGGCTCGCGACTTCGAATCTTCGACGATGGTGCCGTCCTTGTAGAGACGGCCCGCCGGCAGCTGATCGATGATCCCGGGATCGCCGGGGCCGAGCTTGACCAGATCGCCGTTGCGGCAGGTGATGACCTTCGGCACGCCGCAGGCACGCGCCAGCCGCGCATGCTCGTGCAGATGCAGCGCCTCGCCGTGGACAGGAATCAGGAGCTGCGGCCGGGTCCAGGCGATCATGTCGCGCAGCTCGTCGCGGCGCGGATGGCCGGAGACGTGAACCAGATGATTGCGGTCGGTGATGATCTCGATGCCCTGCTGCACGAGACCATTGATGACCGCGCCGACCGCCTTCTCGTTGCCGGGAATGGTGCGCGAAGAGAAGATGACGGTGTCGCCCTTGTTCAGGGTGACCAGCGGATGATCGTCATTGGCGATGCGCGCCAGCGCCGCACGCGGCTCACCCTGGCTGCCGGTGCACAGCGCCAGCACCTTGTCGGCGGGGAAGTGGCCGTAGAGATCCATGCCGCGGAAGTTCTGCACGCCGTCGAGATAGCCGGTTTCGCGCGCGACCTGGACGACGCGCTCCATGGCGCGGCCGACGATGACGACCTCGCGCTCGGCCTCACGCGCCGCTTCCGCCACGGCGCGGATGCGCGCGACGTTGGAGGCAAAGGTGGTGACGGCGACGCGGCCCTTGGCTTCCTTGACAAGCGCCGTAATCGTCTTGGCGACCTCGGCCTCGGATGGCGAGCGCCCCTCGCGTACGGCGTTGGTGGAGTCACCGATCAGCGCGAGCAGCCCGGCATCGCCGAGCTCGCGCAGCCGCTTCTCGTCGGTCGGCACGCCCAGCACCGGCGTCGGATCGATCTTCCAGTCGCCGGTGTGCAGGACCGTGCCGACCTCGGTATGGATGGCGAGCGCGTGCGATTCCGGAATCGAATGCGCGACCGGAATGAACTCGACGTTGAACGGACCGATGTCGACACGGCCGCCTGACGGAATGACCTTGACCGGGATCTTCGCCGGCAGGCGCTCAGCCTCGCATTTCGCCTCGAACAAGGCGGCGCTGAACTTGGTCGCGTAAATCGGACATTTCAGCCGCGGCCAGAGATCGATGATGGCGCCGAAATGATCCTCATGCGCGTGCGTCAGCACCAGGCCGACGAGATTCCTGCCCTCCTTCTCCAGGAAGCTGACGTCCGGCATGATCAGGTCAATGCCGGGCAGATGCTCCTCGTCGCCGAAGGAGACGCCGAGATCGATCGCGAGCCAGGAGCGCTGGTGGCGATTGCCGAGACCGTAGATCGACAGGTTCATGCCGATCTCGCCGACGCCGCCGAGCGGCGCAAAGGTCAATTCGTCCGGACGTGCCATCTAGACCGCTCCCTTGGATGCGACCGAGCCGAAATGAACATCACCGGCCGTGATCGGCTCCAATCGTCCCTCCGCGGTCCGCACCAGCATACAACCCTGTTCATCGATCGTGTCGAAAATCCCCTCGATGATAGCATGTCCGGACCTGATGGCGACGGGCTGGCCGAGGCCCGCGGCCCGCTCCAGCCACAGCTTTCGGATGTCGCCGAAGCCGCGTCCCTCGTTCCAGATGCCGAAATACTCGACCCAGGTATCGGAGAGAGCGGTGAACAGATCCTCGGCGCTCACCTCGACTCCAATGTCTCTGAGCGAGACCGCCGGTGTCGGGGTATCGGTCGGCGCCGCCACCACGTTGGTCCCGATGCCGGCCACCACCGCCAGCCCGCCGGCCACCCGTTCGGCCTCGAGCAGCATGCCGACGATCTTGCGGCCGCCGGCGAGCACGTCGTTCGGCCACTTCACCGAGAAATCGAGTGAGGAGCTGCCGCCGGACCGCAGCACGGCCTCGCGGCTGACCTGCCGCAGAGCGCTCGATATGGAGAGGCAGGCGGCGAAGCCGAGCGTGGCGGCAACAGCGGGCGCGACGTTCAGCACTTCGAGGACGGAGGAGGCCAGATTGCCCCGTGGCGCAATCCATGGCCGCTGGCGGCGGCCACGTCCGGCGGTCTGCTCCGTCGTGACGAACCAGCTTGCCTTGGCGCCCTGCCGCGCAGCGGAGAGGGCCTCGATATTGGTCGAGCCGGCCCGATCGAAGACGACGAGCCCGTAACCGCTGGCAGCGGCCCGGGCCCCAAGAGCAAAGGTCATCTAGAACAGCGACTTCGCCGCGGCCGCGGCCGCGCTGACCAGCGGGCCGGGATAGGCGAAGAACAGGATGTTGAAGACGCCGGAGATCGCGAGCACCGTGCGCAGCTCGATCCGGACCGGATCGACGCTCGGCAACGGCTCGTCGAAATACATCGTCTTGACGATCAGCAGGTAATAATAGGCGCCCACGACGCTGGTCAGCACGCCAATCACCGACAGCGTGAACAGCCCGCCCTTGATCGCCGCGACGAACACGTACCACTTGGCGAAGAAGCCAGCGAGCGGCGGCACGCCGGCCAGCGAGAACAGCAGCATCGCAAAGAAGAAGGCGAGCAGCGGATTGGTGCGCGAGAGGCCGGCGAAATCGCTGATCTTCTCGAACGACTGGCCGTTGCGCTTGATCGCCATGATCACGGCGAAGGAGCCGAGCGTCATCGCGACGTAAATCGCGATGTAGGTCAGCACGCCCTGCGCGCCCTCCACCGTGCCGGCGGCGAGTCCGACCAGCGCGAAGCCCATGTGGCCGATCGACGAATAGGCCATCAGGCGCTTGATGTTGGTCTGGCCGATCGCGGCGAACGAGCCGAGCGCCATCGAGGCGATCGAGACGAACACGATGATCTGCTGCCACTGGAAGGTGATGCCCGGGAACGCGGTGAGCGCGACGCGCACGAACACGGCGATGGCGGCCACCTTCGGCGCGGAGGCGAAAAAGGCGGTGACCGGCGTCGGCGCGCCTTCATAGACGTCCGGCGTCCACATGTGGAACGGCACCGCCGAGACCTTAAAGCACATGCCGGCGAACAGGAAGACGAGGCCGAAGATGATGCCGACGCTGCCGGTCTTGGTGGCCGCCGCGATGCCGGCAAAGCTCACAGTGCCGGTGAAGCCGTAGATCAGCGAGGCGCCGTAGAGCAGCATGCCCGACGACAGTGCGCCCAGCACGAAGTACTTCAGGCCGGCTTCCGTCGACTTGACGTTGTCGCGATGGCTGGCGGCAACGACATAGAGGGCCAGCGACATCAGCTCGAGGCCGAGATAGAGCGTAATCAGGTCACCGGCCGAGATCAGCACGAGCATGCCGAGCGTCGAGAGCAGGACCAGGATCGCATATTCGAAGATGCGGCGGTCCGGCTTCGACAGGAACTCCGCCGACATGATCAGCGTCGCGGCCGAGCCGATGATCGCCAGGATCTTCAGAAAGCGCGCATAGCTATCGGCGATGAAGCTGCCGCCGAAGGCCTGACCGCCCTGCTGCCTGAGCACCACGATGCCCACCACGATCAGGAGCGCAACCGCGAGGCCGGTGACGATCCCCGTCGTCCCCTGCCCGCGAAACGCGCCCAGCATCAACAGCGCCATGGCCCCCAAGGCCAGCAGCAGCTCCGGCAGCACCACCCAAAGCTGAGGCCCAAGATTCTCGATCATCGTCTCTGTCCCGACCCCAAGGGTCTCATCATTGGAGCAGCGCGGCGGCCTTCACGGCCGTCACGGCGGTATTGTAGTTGGTGACGAGCTGCTGCACCGAGGCCGCCGACATGTCCAGGATCGGCTTCGGATAGACGCCGAACAGGATGGTCAGCGCCACCAGCGGAAACAGGATCACGCCTTCACGCAGAGTGAGGTCCTTGATGCTCGCGAGCGACGGCTTGGTCAGCGCGCCGAACACCACCTTGCGGTACAGCCACAGCGCGTAGCCGGCCGACAGGATGACGCCGAAGGTCGCGAAGAACGCAGTCGGGATCGACACCTTGAAGGTACCGAGCAGGGTCATGAACTCGCCGACGAAACCGGAGGTGCCGGGCAGGCCGACATTGGCCATGGTGAACACCATGAACACCAACGCGTAGATCGGCATCCGGTTGACGAGGCCGCCATAGGCCGCGATCTCGCGGGTGTGCATGCGGTCGTAGACGACGCCGACGCAGAGGAACAGCGCGCCCGAGACGATGCCGTGCGAGATCATCTGGAACACGCCGCCGGCGACGCCCTGCATGGTGCCGGCGAAGATGCCCATCGTCACGAAGCCCATATGCGCCACCGACGAGTAGGCGATGAGCTTCTTGATGTCCTCCTGCATCAGCGCGACCAGCGAGGTGTAGATGATCGCGATCGCCGAGAGCGTCCAGACCAGCGGCGCGAAATCGTGCGAGGCCAGCGGGAACATCGGCAGCGAGAAGCGCAGGAAGCCGTAGCCGCCCATCTTCAGCAGGATCGCGGCCAGGATCACCGAGCCCGCCGTCGGCGCCTCGACGTGCGCGTCCGGCAGCCAGGTGTGGACCGGCCACATCGGCATCTTCACCGCGAAGGAGGCGAAGAAGGCCAGCCAGGCCCAGGTCTGCAAGTTGCGCGGCACCGCGGTGTGCATCAGCGTCGGAATGTCGGTGGTGCCGGCGTTCCAGTACAGCGCCATGATGGCGAGCAGCATCAGCACCGAGCCGAGCAGCGTATAGAGGAAGAACTTGAACGACGCGTAGACCCGGCGCGGCCCGCCCCAGACGCCGATGATCAGGAACATCGGGATCAGGCCGCCCTCGAAGAACAGGTAGAACAGCACGAGGTCGAGCGCCGAGAAGGTGCCGACCATCAGCGTTTCCAGGATCAGGAACGCCATCATGTATTCGCGCAGGCGGTTCTTGACCGACTTCCAGCTCGCCACGATGCAGAACGGCATCAAAGCGGTGGTCAGGATCACGAACGGCAGCGAGATGCCGTCGACGCCCATGTGATAGCTGATGCCGGCCGCCAGCCAGTTCGACTTCTCGACGAACTGGAAGTCGGTCTGGCCGGGGTCGAAGCGCAGCACCAGGATCACCGACACCGCGAAGGTGATCAGCGTGGTCCACAATGCGATCCAGCGCGCATTGCGCTGGGCGGCTTCGTCATCGCCGCGGACCAGATAGATCAGCAGCGCGCCGACGAGCGGCAGGAAGGTGACGACGGAGAGAATTGGCCAGGTGGTCATTGCTGGCCCCCCATGAACATGAACCAGGTGATCAGGCCGGCGACGCCGATCAGCATGGCAAAGGCATAGTGATAGAGATAACCGGTCTGGATCTTGACGACGTTGCGCGTGACGTCGAGCACCCGCGCCGACACGCCATCCGGACCGAATCCGTCGATGACGAACCCGTCGCCCTTCTTCCAGAGGAAGCGGCCGAGCCACTTCGCCGGACGGACGAAGATGAAGTCATAGAGCTCGTCGAAGTACCACTTGTTGAGCAGGAAGTTGTAAAGCAGCGGCTGCTGCGCGGCGAGCTCCTCCGGGATGTCCGGACGCTTGACGTAGAAGAAGTAGGACACCGCGAAGCCGCCGACCATCATGATGAAGGGCAGCTGACCCAGCCAGAACGGCATGTGCTCCATGTCCTCCAGGATGTGCGGGTTCATCTTCAGCGACTCGCCGAAGAAGTGCTCGACACCGTGGGGATCGACGAACAGGCCCTTGAACGGGAAGCCCGCCAGGATCGAGCCGGCCGCGAGCACGCCGATCGGGATCAGCATCCAGATCGGGCTCTCATGGGCGGCGTCGTAGTGATGCTGGTCGTGCGGCGTGCCGAAGAAGGTCTTGAACACCAGACGCCAGGAGTAGAACGAAGTCAGGCCGGCGGCGACGATCGTGAGGAAGTACGCATAGGTCGCGAACGGATTGTGCGCGGCATAGGCGGCCTCGATGATCGCGTCCTTGGAGAAGAAGCCGGCGAAGCCCGGGAAGCCGGTCAGCGCAAGCGTCCCGACCGTCATCACCGCGAAGGTGTACGGGATCTTGCGCCACAGGCCGCCCATGTTGCGGATGTCCTGCTCGTGGTGCATCGCGTAGATCACCGAGCCGGCGCCCAGGAACAGCAAGGCCTTGAAGAAGGCGTGCGTGAACAGATGGAACATGCCGACCGAGTAGGCCCCTGCCCCCATCGCCACGAACATGTAGCCGAGCTGCGAGCAGGTCGAATAGGCGACGATGCGCTTGATGTCGTTCTGCACGAGGCCGACGGTCGCCGCGAAGAACGCGGTGGTGGCGCCGAAAAACATCACGACGGCCTGCGCGTTCGGCGCGAGCTCGAACAGCGGCGACAGGCGCGCCACCATGAAGACACCGGCAGTGACCATGGTCGCGGCGTGGATCAGCGCCGACACCGGAGTCGGGCCTTCCATCGCGTCCGGCAGCCAGGTGTGCAGCAGGAACTGCGCCGACTTGCCCATCGCGCCCATGAACAGAAGCAGACAGGTGAGCGTGAGCGCATCCGCATGCCAACCCAGGAAGTTGATCGTCGTCTTGCCGGCGATGCTCGGCGCAGCGGCGAAGATGGTCTCGAAGTCGGTCGACTTCGTCAGCAGGAAGATCGCGAAGATGCCGAGCGCGAAGCCGAAATCGCCGACGCGGTTGACGACGAACGCCTTGATCGCGGCCGCATTGGCCGAGGGCTTCTGGAACCAGAAGCCGATCAGGAGGTAGCTGGCGAGACCCACGCCCTCCCAGCCGAAGAACAGCTGCACGAGGTTGTTGGCGGTCACCAGCATCAGCATCGCGAAGGTGAACAGCGAGAGATAGGCGAAGAAGCGCGGACGGTTCGGATCCTCGTCCATGTAGCCGATCGAATAGAGGTGCACGAGCGAGGACACGCTCGTCACCACGACCAGCATCACCGCCGTGAGCGTATCGACGCGCAGCGCCCAGGACACTTGCAGCTCGCCGGAATTGATCCAGGGCAGCAGCTCCTTCACGCCCGCTTCGTGGTGCATGAAGCCGACGCTGACCAGGGTCGCCCAGGACAGCGCGGCCGAGACGAACAGCAGCGCGGTGGTGATCGCCTGCGCGGCCCAGGTGCCGGAGGCCGGCGGCTCGGCGACGTGGTGATCGTCGTGGCCATGACCGTGATCATCGTGGCCGTGGTCGTCATGCGCATGGGCATGCGCGTCGGCGGCGCCATGAGCATGGCCGTCGTCGTGATGCTCGACCTCGTCGCCGCTCGGATGGCGCCCATGCGCCCCGAGCAGCGCGATCAGGCCGGCCAGGATCGCGCCCAGCAGCGGCAGAAAGACAATGGCCTGGATCATTCGCCCGTTCCCTTACGCATGACCTTGCCGGCGAGCCGGCCCCCACTGTTGCGGATCATGCGCCTTAGCCCTTCATCAGATTGACGTCTTCAACCGCGATCGAGCCGCGGTTGCGGAAATAGACCACCAGCACGGCCAGACCGATCGCCGCCTCGGCCGCGGCGACCGTCAGCACCAGCAGCGCGAACACCTGGCCGACGATGTCGCCGAGGAAGGTGGAGAACGCCACAAGGTTGATGTTGACCGCGAGCAGGATGAGCTCGACCGACATCAGGATGACGATGATGTTCTTGCGGTTCAGGAAGATGCCGAGGATGCCCAGCGTGAACAGCATCGCGGCGACCGCGAGGTAGTGCCCCAGTCCGATGGTCATTTCACCCACTCCGCGGCATCCGTGTCCTGCAGCCCCTGCCCGACCGCGACCTTGCGAACGGCCATCGCCATCTCAGGCGTGCGGGCGTTCTGGACGTTGATGTCCTGGCGCTTGACGCTGGCCTTGTGGCGCAGGGTCAGCACGATCGCGCCGATCATCGCCACCAGCAGGATCATGCCCGACAGCTGGAAGTAATGGACGTATTTCGTATAGAGCACGAGGCCGAGCGCCTCGGTGTTGGTGACGTTGGTCGGGATCGCCGCCGTGATCGCCTTTGGCGTCGTCGGGTTGATGACCCAGTACGACACCGTCAGCAGCAGCTCGAACAGGAAGATGCCGCCGACCACGAGACCAATCGGCATGTACTGCAGGAAGCCCTCGCGCAACTCCGTGAAGTCGACGTCGAGCATCATGATCACGAACAGGAACAGCACCGCGACCGCGCCGACATAGACGACGACCAGGATCATCGCCAGGAACTCCGCCCCCATCAGCACGAACAGGCCGGAGGCGTTGACGAAGGCGAGGATCAGATAGAGCACCGAGTGAACGGGGTTCTTCGAGACGATCACCATCACGGCCGAGGCCACGCAGACCGCCGCGAACAGATAGAAGAAGAGCGCAGGAAGGATCATCGGACGGCCTCAGCGGTACGGCGCGTCGAGCGCGATGGCTTTGGAGATTTCGCGCTCCCAGCGGTCGCCGTTCGCGAGTAGCTTGGCCTTGTCATAGTACAGCTCCTCGCGGGTCTCGGTCGCGAACTCGAAGTTCGGGCCCTCGACGATGGCATCCACCGGACAGGCTTCCTGGCACAGGCCGCAATAGATGCACTTCACCATGTCGATGTCATAGCGCACCGTACGGCGGGTGCCGTCGTTGCGGCGCGGGCCGGCCTCGATGGTGATCGCCTGCGCCGGGCAGACGGCCTCACAGAGCTTGCAGGCGATGCAGCGCTCTTCGCCGTTGGGATAGCGGCGCAACGCATGCTCGCCGCGGAAGCGCGGCGAGATCGGGCCCTTCTCGAACGGATAGTTCAGGGTCGGCTTCGGCTGGAAGAAGTAGCGCATCGCGAGGAAGAACGCGGAGACGAACTCCTGCAGCAGCAGCGACCGTGCAGTGGCGGAGATGTTCATGACAGCCTCATTTCGGCGCGATACCGGCGAAGTGCAGCACGCCCGCGACAACGACCACCATGGCCAGCGACAGCGGCAGGAACACCTTCCAACCCAGTCGCATCAACTGGTCGTAGCGGTAGCGCGGCACGATCGCTTTCGCCATCGCGATCAGGAAGAACATGAAGAACAGTTTCAGCGAGAACCAGATGACGCCCGGCACCCAGTTGAACGGCGGCAGGTCGATCGGCGGCAGCCAACCGCCGAGGAACAGGATGGTCGCCAGCGCGCACATCGTGGTGATCGCGACGTACTCGCCGAGCATGAACAGGAGATACGGCGTCGAGCCGTACTCGACCATGAAGCCGGCGACGAGCTCCGATTCCGCCTCGACCAGGTCGAAGGGCGGGCGGTTGGTCTCGGCCAGCGCCGAGACGTAGAACACCACGAACATCGGGAACAGCGGCCAGACGTACCAGTTCAGGATCGTCAGCTGCGGCAGGCCGATCAGGCTGGCGAGGCCGCGCGCATGCTGCGCCTCGACCACCGCCGAGAGGTTCAGGGTGCCGGCGCAGAGCAGAACGGTGATGATCACGAAGCCGATCGAGACCTCGTAGGACACCATCTGCGCCGCGGAGCGCAGCGCCGCCAGGAACGGATACTTCGAGTTCGACGACCAGCCGGCCATGATGATGCCGTAGATCGACAGCGACGAGATCGCGAAGATGAAGAGGATGCCGACATTGATGTCGGCGATCGCCCAGCCGAGATTGGTCGGGATCACCGCCCAGGCCGCTAGCGCGAGCACGCACGACACCAGCGGCGCCAGCAGGAACACGCCCTTGTTGGCGCCGGCCGGAATGATCGGCTCCTTGAGCACGAACTTCAGCAGGTCGGCGAACGACTGGAACAGGCCGAAGGGCCCGACCACGTTGGGACCCCTGCGGATCTGCACCGCCGCCCAGATCTTGCGGTCGGCGAGCAGGATGTAGGCGATCGCGACCAGGAGGACGACGAGGAGCAGCACGCTCTGCGCGATCATGATGATCAGCGGCCAGAGGAAGCCGGTCCAGAACGAGCTTGCGAAGAAATCAGCCATCAGGTCACGCTCACTCCGCTGCCGTCAGCATCTGCCCGGAGGCCAGGCGGGAGCATTCCGCCATGACCGCCGATGCGCGCGCGATCGGATTGGTGAGATAGAAGTCGTCGATGACAGGCTTGAACGGCGCCTTTTCGAGGCTACCGCCCTTGCCTGCCAGGGTCTTGATGTCGGCGATCTTGCCGGCCTCGATCTGGTCGATGCGGGCCAGATGCGGCACCGCCTTGATGATCTCGGCACGTAGCGCCGCCAGCGAGTCGTAGCCGAGCTTGCGCCCGAGCACGTCTGACAGCGCGCGGATGATCGCCCAGTCCTCGCGGGCCTCGCCCGGTGGGAACGATGCGCGCGCCGCGATCTGCACCCGGCCCTCGGTGTTGACGTAGAGGCCGGACTTCTCGGTGTAGGCGGCGCCCGGAAGGATGACGTCGGCGCGATGCGCGCCGCGGTCGCCATGGGTACCGATGTAGACCGTGAACACGCCCTCGGGCACCTCGACCTCGTCGGCGCCGAGCAGGAACATCACGTCCATGGTGCCGAAGGTGGTCATCTGTGCGCCGGTCAGGCCGGTGCCGTTGAAGCCGATGTCGAGCGCGCCGACGCGGGACGCGGTGTCGTGCAGCACCGCAAAACCGTTCCAGTCGTCGCGCACGGCGTTGACGTCCATCGCGATCTTGGCGGCGAGCGCCAGGATCGCGCCGCCGTCGTGACGCGCGGCCGCGCCGGCGCCGACCAGCACGATCGGGTTCTTGGCGTTGCGGAAGGTGGTTGCGAAGGAGTGCTTGCCGGCGGCGACGTCGCTCAGCGAGTCCGTGCCCGCGCCGATGTGCTCATAGGCATAGGTCAGATCGGCCTTGGGGCCGACCAGACCGACCTTGAGCTGGCCCGAGCGCCAACGCTTGCGAATGCGGGCGTTGAGCACGGCCGCTTCCTTGCGCGGATTGGCGCCGATGATCAGGATCGCGTCGGCCTGCTCGATGCCGGCGATGGTCGGATTGAACAAATAGGACGAACGGCCAAGCTTGGCGTCGAAGCTGTCACCGCCCTGCACCGCCACGTTGGTCGAGCCGAGCTTCGCGAGCAGATCCTTCAGCGCATACATCTCCTCGACGGCCGCGAGATCGCCGGCGATGGCGCCGATCCGCTTGCCGTCGATGCGCGACAGTTTTGCGGCGATCGCCTTGAACGCCTCCGGCCATGTGGCCGGGCGCAGTTTGCCATCCTCGCGGACGTAGGGACGATCCAGCCGCTGCGTCCGCAGGCCGTCGACGACGTGACGGGTCTTGTCGGAGATCCACTCCTCGTTCACGGCGTCATTGATGCGCGGCAGGATGCGCATCACCTCGCGACCGCGGGTGTCGACGCGGATCGCCGAGCCCACGCCATCCATGACGTCGATCGACTGCGTCTTGCCCAGCTCCCACGGACGCGCCGCGAAGGCATAGGGCTTAGAGGTCAGCGCGCCGACCGGGCAGATGTCGACCAGATTGCCCTGCAGCTCCGAGCTCAGCGCCTGCTCGAGATAGGTCGTGATCTCCATGTCCTCGCCACGGCCTGTCGCGCCCATTTCCGGCACGCCGCAGACTTCCGCCGAAAAGCGGACGCAGCGCGTGCACTGGATGCAGCGGGTCATCGAGGTCTTGACGAGCGCGCCGAGATATTTGTCCTCGACGGCACGCTTGTTCTCGGCGTAGCGGCTGGTGTCGACACCATAGCCCATCGCCTGGTCCTGCAGGTCGCACTCGCCGCCCTGGTCGCAGATCGGGCAATCCAAGGGATGGTTGATCAGAAGGAATTCCATCACGCCTTCGCGTGCCTTCTTGACCATCGGCGACCGCGTCGAGATCTCCGGCGGCTCGCCCTTCGGGCCCGGCCGGCAGTCGCGCACGCCCCAGGCGCAGCTCGCGACCGGCTTCGGTCCGCCCTTCACCTCGACGAGGCACATCCGGCAGTTGCCGGCGATCGACAGCCGCTCGTGATAGCAGAAGCGCGGAATCTCGGCGCCCGCCGCCTCGCACGCCTGCAGCAGCGTGTACTCCGGCGGCACATCGATCTCTTTGCCATCGATGATGATCTTGGTCATTGCCTCACATCTCTCTCAAACCACGGACCACCGCGCCGCGCGCCGAGAGGGCGCAAGCGCGGAGGAAAACCTTGCTGGCGGATCGGACCGCCATACCTACTCCGCCGCCACCATGTGCGCGGGATCGCGCACGCCGACGTCATCGACGTCAGCCTTGTGCGAATACTGATCGATCCGCGCTTCGATCTCGTGACGGAAATGCGTGATCAGGCCCTGGATCGGCCAGGCCGCGGCGTCGCCCAGCGCGCAGATCGTGTGCCCCTCGATCTGCTTGGTGACCTCCAGCAGCATGTCGATCTCGCGCTTGTGGGCGCGGCCCTCGGCCATGCGGGTCAGCACGCGCCACATCCAGCCGGTGCCCTCGCGGCACGGCGTGCACTGGCCGCAGCTCTCATGCTTGTAGAAATAGGAGATGCGCGCGATCGCCCGGATCAGGTCGGTCGACTTGTCCATCACGATGACGGCCGCGGTCCCCAGGCCCGAGCGCAGCTTGGAAAGGCTGTCGAAATCCATCGGCGTGTCGATGATCTGCTCGGCCGGCACCATGCGCACCGACGAGCCGCCGGGAATGACGGCCTTCAGATTGTCCCAGCCGCCGCGGATGCCGCCGCAATGCTTCTCGATCAGCTCGCGGAACGGGATGCCCATCGCCTCTTCGACGTTGCAGGGCCGCTCGACGTGACCGGAGATGCAGAACAGCTTGGTGCCGACATTGTTCGGCCGGCCGATGCCGGCGAACCAGGACGCACCGCGGCGCAGGATGGTCGGCGCGACCGCGATCGACTCGACGTTGTTGACGGTCGTCGGGCAGCCATAGAGGCCGACATTGGCCGGGAATGGCGGCTTCAGCCGCGGCTGGCCTTTCTTGCCCTCGAGGCTCTCGAGCAGCGCGGTCTCTTCGCCGCAGATATAGGCGCCGGCGCCATGCGCGACATAGATGTCGAACGGCCAGCCATGGATGTTGTCCTTGCCGACCAGCTTCGCGTCATAGGCCTGATCGATCGCCGCCTGCAGCCGCTCGCGCTCCCGGATGAACTCGCCGCGCACATAGATGTAGCAGGCATGCGCGTTCATCGCGAAGCTGGCGATCAGGCAGCCCTCGACGAGATGATGCGGATCGTGCCGCATGATCTCGCGATCCTTGCAGGTGCCGGGCTCGGACTCGTCGGCATTGACCACGAGATAGCTCGGCCGGCCGTCGGTCGATTCCTTCGGCATGAACGACCATTTCAGGCCCGTCGGAAAGCCGGCGCCGCCGCGGCCGCGCAGCCCCGACGCCTTCATCTCGTTGATGATCCAGTCGCGCCCCTTGTCGATCAGCCCCTTGGTGCCATCCCAGCTGCCGCGCCGGCGCGCGCCTTCGAGGCCCCAATCGTGCAGGCCGTAGAGGTTGGTGAAGATGCGGTCCTTGTCGTCGAGCATCAGACGGCTTCCTCTGAGATCAGCGGTTCGACTGCATGGTGGCGATGAAGGTGGCGCAGCCGCCAAACACCAGGGCCCACAGCAGACTGGACTCCAGCGTCGCGTTCAGCGCGAACCGCTGCAGTACGAAAATGAAAGCGGCGGCAGCAAGCGTATGCAGCGCCACGTAGCGCCAGTTCTTCATCGCGGCGCCCTCTTGGGTCAGGGCCGCAACGCGGATGCGATTGCGGCTCATGTCTTCTCCTTCAGCGTGGTCGGCCCGCCCGCCGGCGCCGAGAACTGGCGCCCGTTCTGCGGACCCGGCGTCGGCAGATTGCCGGTCGCGAAGCCGTCGAGCACCTTGCCGAAGCTCTCCGGCGTCAGGTCCTCGTAGGTATCCTTCCAGACCTGCACCATCGGCGCATTCACACAGGCGCCCAGGCACTCGACTTCTTCCCAGCTGAAGTCGCCGTCCTTGGAGAGGTGGAAGGGATCGTGATGGATCCGGTGCTTGCAGACCTCGATCAGCTCCTCGGCGCCGCGCAGCCGGCACGGCGTGGTGCCGCAGACCTGGACATGCGCCTTCTTGCCGACCGGCTGC
Source organism: Bradyrhizobium sp. SZCCHNS2022 (assembly GCF_032377575.1). NCBI lineage: Bacteria > Pseudomonadati > Pseudomonadota > Alphaproteobacteria > Hyphomicrobiales > Nitrobacteraceae > Bradyrhizobium > Bradyrhizobium sp. SZCCHNS2022. Next base: position 2,505,261 of record NZ_JAUHHZ010000001.1, read on the forward strand.
AGCTGGAACATCGTGTAGAAGGTCGCGACCTCGAGCACGCGGATATAGGGCATGCCCAGCATGTCGGCGACCACGCGGATGGCCGCTTCCGAAACCCAGCCCTCGTTCTGCTCCTGCGCGCGCCACAGGATCGCGATCACGGCCGAGGCCTGGCGGCCTTCCGGGTATTTGGCGATCTGGGCCTTGGCGAAGGCGAGGTTTTCATCCGTGAACGCAAAGCTCGCGGGCTGGAGGTCCTTCGGGGCAAGACGGCGGACGGACATGGCTCTCTAGTCTTTCATTGCATGCGGCGCGCGGCACTTGCATTGAGCGCTGCGACGCGATTCTGCCAGAAGGCACTTGCAGTTCCGAACACGTTGTAGCCGACGTGCGTGGATACCTTGATACGGTCGAGGATCGACAGCTCGGTCACGGTCTCGAATCGGCCGCTCGCGGGGTCGTAGACCATCAGCTGCATCGGCGTCTGGTCGAGGATGTAGCGCGACACCGTGTGATTGCGGTCCTGCCCGTGCTCCTCGCACAGGATCATGCTGTCGGTCGCGAGCAGCCGGGCCCCGCCCTTGATCGCCTCGATCTCCACGCCCTCGACGTCGAGCTTGATCAGGTACTTTCCGGACGCAGCGACCTTGCCGTCGTCGATGAGGTCGTCGAGCGCCATCACCGGCACCTGCTCACCGTCAGCGCCATCGCCGGCGATGCTGAAGGCCTCATGCTTGGTCCCGCTCAGGTGCGCAACGCCGCGGCGTTCGCCGATCGCGCACTTCATGACCTCGAAGCGGCCGCCATTGATCTTGGAATTGTTGGCGAGCTTGGCGAAGTTCGCCGACGACGGCTCGATCGCGATCGCCTTGTGCGATCCATACGGCGCGCTCGACACCAGCACAGACCAGTAGCCGTAATTGGCGCCGCCATCGATGAAGGTGTAGTCGACATCGACGCTGCCGAGAAACAGCAACTCGAGCTCGTCCTCATAGTGATAGGCGCGGTTGAGCAGCTTGCTCCAATAACCGTCCCCATAGGGAAACTCGAACACCGCATCCGGGTTGAGCTTCACTGCGAGGTTGCGTTCCGGCAGCGCGAGGCGCAGCAGATTGGCGCAGCGATTGTAGCCGCGATGCGAGAAGTGCGACGAGATCTTCGAGCCGGTGGACAGCGCCAAGGCAGCCGTGCGCTCCCAGAGGTTCGCTCCTTCGAGCGCCCCGGAAGCACGATCGAACTGGATCGGCGCATGGCCCATCAGCGATCCACCTCCCCGAACACGATGTCGAGCGAGCCGAGAATGGCCGAGACGTCGGCGAGCAGATGGCCGCGGCACAGGAAGTCCATCGCCTGCAGATGGGCGAAGCCCGGCGCGCGGATCTTGCACTTGTAGGGCTTATTGGTGCCGTCGGAGACGAGATAGACGCCGAACTCGCCCTTCGGCGCCTCGACTGCGGCGTAGATCTCGCCGGGCGGAACGTGAAAGCCCTCGGTGTAGAGCTTGAAGTGATGGATCAGCGCTTCCATCGAACGCTTCATCTCGCCACGGCGCGGCGGCGAGATCTTGTTGTCGGTGATCAGCACCGGCCCCTGTCCATCAGGCGCGCGCAGCTTGGCAATGCACTGCTTCATGATGCGCACGGACTGGCGCATCTCTTCCATGCGGATCAGATAGCGGTCGTAGCAGTCGCCATTCTTGCCGATCGGAACGTCGAAATCCATCTCGGCGTAGACGTCGTAAGGCTGCGACTTGCGCAGGTCCCAGGCGGCGCCGGAGCCGCGCACCATCACACCGGAGAAGCCCCACTCCCAGGCCTGCTTCAGGGTGACGACGCCGATGTCGACATTGCGCTGCTTGAAGATGCGGTTGCCGGTGAGCAGCTGGTCGAGATCGTCGACCACCTTCAGGAACGGATCGCAGAACGCGTCGATGTCGTCGATCAACTTCGGCGGCAAGTCCTGGTGGACGCCGCCGATGCGGAAGTAGTTGGCGTGCATGCGCGAGCCGGAGGCGCGCTCATAGAACACCATGAGCTTCTCGCGCTCCTCGAAGCCCCACAGCGGCGGGGTCAGCGCACCGACGTCCATGGCCTGCGTGGTGACGTTGAGCAGATGCGACAGCAGCCGGCCGATCTCGGAATAGAGCACGCGGATCAGCTGGCCGCGGCGCGGCACCTCGATGCCGAGCAGACGCTCGGCGGCGAGGCAGAACGCATGCTCCTGGTTCATCGGCGCGACGTAGTCGAGCCGATCGAAGTACGGCATCGCCTGCAGATAGGTCTTGGTCTCGATCAGCTTCTCGGTGCCGCGGTGAAGCAGGCCGATATGCGGATCGACGCGCTCCACGACCTCGCCGTCCAGTTCCAGGACGAGACGCAGCACGCCGTGCGCGGCCGGATGCTGCGGCCCGAAGTTGATCGTAAAATTGCGAAGTGCCGGGCTCTGCTCGTTCATGCCTGCGCTCCCACTCACTTCGTCGCTTTCTCATCGCCCGGCAGCGGATAGTCCGCGCCTTCCCAGGGCGAGAGAAAATCGAACTTGCGGAATTCCTGGTTGAGCCGGACCGGCTCGTAGATCACCCGCTTCTCCTGGTCGTCGTAGCGCACCTCGACGAAACCGGTTGTCGGGAAGTCCTTGCGCAGCGGGTGGCCGTCGAAGCCGTAATCGGTCAGCAGCCGGCGCATGTCGGGATGGCCGACGAAGATCACGCCATAGAGGTCGTAGGCCTCGCGCTCGAACCAGTCGGCGCCCGGGAAGACGTCGATGATCGAGGGCACCTGGGTCGTCTCGTCGGCTTCGGCCTTGAGCCGGATGCGGGTATTCATCGTCGGCGACAGGAAGTGATAGACGACCTCGAAGCGCTTGGCGCGCTCGGGATAATCGACCGCCGTGATGTCGGTGAAGTTGATGAACCGGCAACCGGGGTCATCGCGCAGATACTTCACGACCTCGACGATCCGGGCGGGCTCCACGGTCACCGTGAGTTGGTTGAAAGCAACCGAATGCCCGATCGCCGCGCCGGGAAGCGCGCTCACGATCGTCTGCCCAAGGGCGTCGAGCCTGCCGTCGTCCATAACGAAAAACCTTCAGCGTTCGATGGTGCCGGTGCGCCGGATCTTCTTCTGCAGCAACAGAACACCGTACAGCAGCGCTTCCGCGGTCGGCGGACAGCCGGGCACGTAGATGTCAATGGGAACGATACGGTCGCAGCCGCGGACCACCGAATAGGAATAGTGGTAGTAGCCGCCGCCATTGGCGCAGGAGCCCATCGAGATGACGTAGCGCGGCTCCGGCATCTGGTCGTAGACTTTGCGCAGCGCCGGCGCCATCTTGTTGGTCAGGGTGCCGGCGACGATCATCACGTCGGACTGGCGCGGCGAGGCGCGCGGCGCGAAGCCGAAGCGCTCGACGTCGTAGCGCGGCATCGAGACCTGCATCATCTCGACGGCGCAGCAGGCCAGACCGAACGTCATCCACATCAGCGAGCCCGTACGGGCCCAGGTGATGAGATCGTCAGCGGTGGCGACGAAGAATCCCTTGTCCGACAGCTCGTGCTTGACCTCGAGGAAATACGGGTCGTTGGCACCAACAGGCCTGCCGGTCGCGGGATCGAGAATGCCCTTGGGGGCCGGTGCGATCACCGGACCGGAGGACGGGGTCGGGCTCAATCCCATTCAAGCGCGCCTTTCTTCCATTCGTAGGCAAACCCGACCGTCAGCACGGCCAGGAACACCAGCATCGACCAGAAGCCGGCCGCGCCGAGCTTGCCGAATGCGACTGCCCAGGGGAACAGGAAGGCGACTTCGAGGTCGAAGATGATGAAAAGGATGGCAACCAGATAGAAGCGGACATCGAACTTCATGCGGGCGTCGTCGAACGCATTGAAGCCGCACTCGTAAGCCGAGAGCTTCTCGGGATCGGGCTGCTGGTAGGCGACCACGAAGGGCGCGATCAGCAGCACCACCCCGATGATGGCCGCGACACCTATGAAAACGACGAGGGGGAGATAGTTCTGAAGGATGCCGGTCATCGGCGCCACTTTCCTCTGCGGTTTCGGTGCAAACCGCAGACTCGCTGCATTGGAATTGGTCGAAGCCTTAGCGCAGCGCACCAAGCCGCGCAAGACGAGCCGTCTCGCCGCCGTCATCCCTCCCCACATTGCGGAGTGCCGGACACACAGCAGCCCGTGGCAAGGCCAGGACGCGTGCGCGGCCGGCATCGCAGACCCGCAGCATTACGGTGTCGCATGTCACGTGACCAACGCGGACGGGCAGCGGTCGCAAGCACGCACGGCGTTGTGCGCATGCCAGAGATAGGCGGAAACAGGCTGCGACGCGGCGACCGAGCGGGAGCGACTGATCGCGATTGGGCGATCGTCCGATACGCAACCGCCATCGGCTAGATGGCCGCCGTCGGCCGCCGAATCAAGGTCATCCACAGCACGGAGCCGTGACAAGCCATGGGCCCGGCTCGACCTGGCCAAGGGCAAAGACCGAATGCCGGTCGATCCGCCCCACCGCGCCGCTTACTCCCGATTGCCGCAGCGAGCGCTGCAACCGATGAAACCATTTTGAGGAAACCAAGAAACCGGATCGAAACAAAGCGAAGGTACACATCCCGGCAACAAAGTGGCGCTCTGAGACGCCGGGAGGCTGACATGAACCACTCGATCCATTCCGCAGACCGCTCGACCCATCTGAAGATCGTGGTCGTGGCCCTCATCGCCGGCATCGCCGTGACCGCGTTCGGGATCGCGGCCCGGACCAATGCCGACTACAGCCAGACGGCCTCGCATGCGCCGGTCAAGGCCGGCAAGCCGGTCGTCGTGACCAGTTCCAACGGCTCGATGGTGCGTTGAGCATCGAAGGCGCCGCGCCGATCAGCTTCGGATGCCCGTCGGGCCGCCCTCGTGGCGGCCTTTTTCGTGGGCGCAGTCCGCCAGAGGTCGCATCGCACGCGCCGCCCCCGCTGCGCAGCGGCCGCCTTGTCCAAGACAGACGGGCGCGGATGCACGAGACGGTGCGCACTGGAAGCAGGATCGGGCTGAGGGAGATGAGCCATCTGAAATGGCGCGAGAGACGGGGCTCGAACCCGCGACCTCCGGCGTGACAGGCCGGCGCTCTAACCAACTGAGCTACTCCCGCGTGATCGCGAAATCCGCGGAGGAGTGCGACTTAAAGGGGCGATGTTTCGAAGTCAAGGACAATGAAACCGATTTGTGAGAAGTCGTTGATGAGCCCCCAACAGACCAACCAGTCATGCCCCTGGCAGCCATGCCGGTGTCCCTCGAGCTCAGGGTTCGCGGGCCTGGCGCCGTGGCCGAACGCTCCGATCGTCACCTTTGGCTGCCGCCGCCGAGGCATATGTCCGCAGGCATCGGAGGGACAGAGCGACAGGTGGAAGGATCTCCGAATCGGACCATGTTCGATAAGGCGCCCGCTGGCGCTCCGAAGCGCGAGGAAGCTCGCCAAGTCTCGTCCCGTTCTGAACTCAATATCGCCATTGGTGCGTCGAGACTTTCTACCCGCGGCGTGACACATTAGTGGCTGCTTCGCAGATCTGGTATGTGGTATACGCAAAGTTGATATATTAGTATGTTTGCTATGACGGTAACATAATCCTCTCGACTTTCGTGGTGCTCATGTCCGACACGTCGCTCCGCTTCACCCACTCCGTCCTCGACCGATTCCTCCGCTATGTCGTGATCGACACTCAGTCCGATCCGACTTCGCCGACATGCCCTTCCACCATCAAGCAGAAGAATCTCGGCCGGCTGCTCGCGGCCGAGTTGCAGGCGATGGGGCTGTCCGATGCTCATCTCGACGAGCACGGCTACGTCTATGCAACGATCCCGGCGACGACCGACAAGCGGGTGCCCGTGATCTGCTTCTGCTCGCATATGGACACCTCGCCCGACTGCTCGGGCGCCAACGTGAAGCCGCAGATCGTCCGCAACTATCAGGGCGGCGAGATCGTCCTGCCGGGCGACTCCAGCCAGGTGATCCGTCCGGGCGAGCACCCGGCACTGAAGGACCAGATCGGCAACGATATCGTCACCTCGGACGGCACGACGCTGCTCGGCGCCGACAACAAGGCCGGCATCGCCGAGATCATGGACGCGGCGCAATTCCTGCTGAGCAATCCCCAGATCAAGCACGGCACGATCAAGATCCTGTTCACGCCGGATGAGGAGATCGGGCGCGGCGTCGACCGGGTCGACCTGAAGAAGCTCAGCGCCGATTTCGGCTACACGATGGACGGCGAGACCGCCGGGAATATCGAGGATGAGACCTTCTCCGCCGACGGCGCGACCATCACCATCAACGGCGTCAGCGCCCATCCCGGCTTTGCCAAGGGCAAGATCGAGCACGCCATCAAGATTGCATCGGCCATCGTCGATCGCCTGCCGAAGGACACGTGCTCGCCGGAAACCACCGAGGGCAAGGAGGGCTTTCTGCATCCGGTCGGGATCTCCGGCACGCTGGAGCAGGCACGGCTCGATTTCATCGTGCGTGATTTCAGCGAACAGGGATTGCGGCAGAAGGAGGCGCTGCTGGAGGATGTCGTCAGGGACGTCATGACGAACTATCCGCATTCCAGCTACCGGATGGAGGTCCGGCAGCAATACCGCAACATGAAGGAGGTCATCGATCTACATCCCGAGATCGTGACCTATGCCGAGGACGCGATCCGGCGTGCCGGGCTCACGCCGGTGCGCACCTCGATCCGTGGCGGCACCGACGGCTCGCGGCTGTCCTTCATGGGGCTGCCCTGCCCCAACATCTTCGCAGGCGAGCACGCCTTCCACTCCCGGCAGGAGTGGGTCAGCGTCCGCGACATGGAGAAGGCGGTGCAGACCATCGTCCATCTGGCGATGATCTGGGAGGAGCGCTCCTGAGGACCGCCCGGTACGGCCTCAGGCGCGCGCCGTCACCAGCCAGATCGAGCCCGGCAGCGTGACGCTGCCGCCATCCTGATGCTGCGCAAGCAGTTCGCTCACCGAGAGCCGCGCCGCCTCGCGCGTCTCCGCCGGGTGCCCCTCCAGCGCGCGGCTGGCGGGGCCGATCTCGAACGCCGATTGCACCGCGGCGTCCAGCCCCTGCCCGCGCGCGATGTCGAGCGACAGAGCGTGCGGCTGCAGCGCGACATCGGTGAAGCCGGCTTCGCCGAGGATCCGCGTCACCCGCGCCTCGGATGCGAACGCGAACGGGCCGGGATCCTCCGGCGCCATCTCCGGCAGCTTCGGGACATGGCGATACACCGCCTGCAGCGGCGCGATCATCCAGGGATTGGCCTTCGGCTCGCGCCAGCAGGCGAACACGACGCGCCCGCCCGGCTTCAGCGCGCGGCGCATGTTGGCGAAGGATGCCACGGGGTCGGCGAAGAACATCACGCCGAAACGCGAGACGAGCAAATCGAAGCTCGCAGCCGGGAACGGATGCACGGTGGCGTCGGCCAGCACGAACTCGGTGGCAAGCCCGGCCGGCACCACCGCGCGCGCCCGCTCCAGCATCGGCGCGGAGATGTCGACCCCGAGCACATGTCCGCCAGGGTTCACCTGCCGGGCGAGCGCGATCGAAAGACCACCGCAGCCGCAGCCGATGTCGAGGATGCGATCACCCGGCTTTGCGGCAATGCGCTCGATCAGGATCTGCGACACCGGGGCGAGCAGGATGTCCTGCGCCTCCTGACGATCCGACCAGCGCTGGCCGCCGGGCCCGTTCCAGTAGGCGATCTGGTCGGCGTTGCGGTCGTCTCCTGAAGGCAATTGCATGATGCGCCTTGTCTGGTTGAGGTCATCGTGAGAGCTGGCATCGCGCATGCGCGCGTCTTGCCTGTCAAGGCCCGCGCGCGCGATGTCGCGCCAACATCATACCACCGGCGTCGACAGACCAGGAAACGTCCTGGTCTTGCTGGCGTCCACGGCATCGAGATGCAATAGCGGGGGCATAATATGGTCCCGCTCTTGCTTCGATCCTGCGCGTCAGGAGCCTCATGCGCTGTCTCATCGTTGCCGATCTTCACTACACGTTGCCGCAGTTCGACTGGCTGGTCGCGGCGGCCGAGCATTTCGACATGGTGGTGTTCGCCGGCGATGCGCTCGACCTCGCCTCGATCGTCGACATCCGCGCGCAGATCGTCGTCGTGAAGAAGTATCTCGGGCTGCTCGCCGCCAGGACGCGCGTGATGATCTGCTCCGGCAATCACGACCTGGAGGAGCGTAGCGCGGACGGCGAGAAGATCGCGGCCTGGATCGGCACCGTTCGCGCGCTCGGCATCGCCTCCGATGGCGACGATCTCCTGGTCGGCGGCATCATGTTCTCGGTCTGCCCGTGGTGGGACGGCCCGCGCGTGAAGGCCGCGATCGCGCGCCAGCTCGAAGCCGCCGCCGCCCGCAGGCCCGATCGCTGGATCTGGGTGCATCACGCGCCGCCCGCCAACTCTCCCGTCAGTTGGGGCGGCAAGCGCTTCTTCGGCGACACCGAGCTCGAAGGCTTCATCGCACGGCATCGGCCGGCCATGGTGATCTCCGGCCACGTCCATCAGTCGCCCTTCATCAAGGACGGCTCGTGGTTCGATCGCTTAGGGGAGACCTGGGTGTTCAACACCGGGCGGCAGCCCGGACGGCCGCCGACCTACATGGTGCTCGACACCGACGAGCAGCGCGCCTTCTGGCTGGCGGCGGGGCAAGCCGAATGGATCGACCTCGCCGCGCCCCTGCAGCGCCCGGCGCAGCCGGTGACATCAGCGCCGGACTGGCTCAGAGCCGTGGATCGGATTCCAGATCCGTTCCTGGCGCGACCTGCTGCGGCGGCAGGTTGATCATGCTCTGCAGAACGTCGCCGACCATCGCGAGATGCGTGCCGTGGCCGGCATATTGCCGCTTGAGGTCGGCGAGATAGGTGTTGGCGACATTGAGACGCTGCGCCAGCATGCGGGCGATGGCGAGCGTCGCCTCGGGATTTTCAGTGAGGAAGCGCGGCGCATCCGGGATCTCGTAGATCCGGCACTCGGCCAGCGCCCGCACGGTCGCCGTGTGCGGCTGCTCCAGCAGCAGCGACATCTCGCCGAACAGCGCGCCGGGCTCGGAGACGACCGCCACCGTGGCGCCGGCCTTGATCACCTCCAGACGTCCTTCGAGCAGGATGTAGAGATGCCCGGTGCTGTGGCCCTCCTGGAGCAGCTCGGTGCCCGCGACAATGGCGCGCTCGTGTCCGCCGGTGCAGTGGCGCAGGAAGTCGGTCATCGGTTCGTCCGCGAAGTTTCACCACGCGAGGCTAACCGAACAACAGCCGGTCGCCACGCAAAATCATCCTGGTTCGCACCAGTTGCCGAAAAGGAATCTAAACCCTGTCTGTCGCAGGCATCGCCGCGCAGCTATGTCTCGCCAGGAGGCTGTGGTACAGCTATGCTGCCACCTGAAATGGTTGTCTGAATAGTGGAATGGGGTGTGATGCAACAATGGCTGATGGAGCTGATCGTCTCCTGGCTCCCCTTCATCATTCTGATCGGGGTTTGGTTCTGGCTTGGCCGCGGCGGCTCATTGACGATGGTCGCTCGGTTGCACGAGCAGCAGCTCGATGAAACCAAGCGCACGAACGTGCTCCTGGAGAGGATTGCCTTGGGCCTGGAGAATCTGCGTTCGCCGCGATAGCAGCTCGGCGCGCGATCCGACTATTGCGAATGGTAGGCGGCGAGAGATTCGAACTCCCGACCCTCTCGGTGTAAACGAGATGCTCTAACCAGCTGAGCTAGCCGCCCTCACGTCGCGCTTCTTTACCCCCTGCCCGACGTGCAATCAACGCCGGAACCGCACCGCAGCGCGGGAAAGCCTGCTTCGCTACCGCGACTTTTGGGACACCCCAGCAAGGCCAGAGCGATCCGCAAACGAAAACGGCGCCCTTACGGGCGCCGTTTCTTGGATCAGTTCGATCCTCAGTGGGCGGTCAGGCCGCCGGCGGCTTCGTCGCCGTCGGCCTTCACCGGCACCTTGGTGTCCTCTTCCCAGACGATCGGCACCGGCTTGCGGACCAGGGCCCGAGCCACGACGTCGTCGAGACGAGCCACCGGGATGATCTCCATGCCGCCCTTGATCGCATCGGAAATCTCCGTGAGATCCTTGGCGTTGTCCTCGGGGATCAGCACCGTCTTGATGCCGCCGCGCGCGGCAGCCAGCAGCTTCTCCTTCAGACCGCCGATCGGCAGCACCCGACCACGCAGCGTGATCTCGCCGGTCATCGCGACGTCGTGACGGACCGGAATGCCGGTCATCACCGAGATGATGGTCGTCGCCATGGCCACGCCGGCCGAGGGGCCGTCCTTCGGGGTTGCCCCCTCCGGCACGTGGACGTGGATGTCGCGCCGGTCGAACAACGGCGGCTCGATGCCGTAGTTGATCGCCCTGGAGCGGACGAACGAGGCCGCCGCGGAGATCGACTCCTTCATGACGTCGCGCAGATTGCCCGTCACCGTCATCTTGCCCTTGCCGGGCATCATGACGCCTTCGATCGTCAGCAGCTCGCCGCCGACATCCGTCCACGCCAGACCCGTCACGATGCCGACCTGGTCGTCGCTCTCGATTTCGCCGAAGCGGTACTTCGGAACACCCAAGAATTCCTCGACGGTCTTCTCGGTGATCTTCACCGACTTCTTCTTGGACATCATGAGCTCCTTCACGGCCTTGCGGGCCAGTGTGGAAATCTCACGCTCCAAATTACGCACGCCCGCCTCGCGGGTGTAGCGCCGGATCACGAGCAGCAACGCGTCGTCGTCGATCGACCACTCCTTCGAGTCCAGGCCGTGCTTGGAGATCGCGCTGGGGATCAGGTGCTTGCGGGCAATCTCGAGCTTTTCGGTCTCGGTGTAGCCCGCGATGCGGATGATCTCCATGCGGTCCATCAGCGGTCCCGGAATATTCAGCGTATTCGCGGTCGTGATGAACATCACGTTGGACAGGTCGTAGTCGACCTCCAGATAGTGATCGTTGAACGTCGTGTTCTGCTCGGGGTCCAGGACCTCCAGCAGCGCCGACGACGGGTCACCCCGGAAGTCCGAGCCCATCTTGTCGATCTCGTCCAGCAGGAACAGCGGATTCGAGGTCTTGGCCTTGCGCATGGACTGGATGATCTTGCCGGGCATCGAACCGATATAGGTCCGGCGATGACCACGGATCTCCGCCTCGTCGCGCACGCCGCCCAGCGACACGCGAACGAACTCGCGGCCCGTGGCCTTCGCGATCGACTTGCCGAGCGAGGTCTTGCCGACGCCGGGAGGTCCGACCAGGCACAGGATCGGGCCGGTCAGCTTGTTGGCGCGCGACTGCACGGCGAGATACTCGACGATGCGGTCCTTGACCTTCTCCAGACCATAGTGATCCGCATCCAGGACCGCCTGCGCGGCCTCCAGATCCTTCTTCACCTTGGACTTCTTGTTCCACGGAATCGACAGCAGCCAATCCAGATAGTTGCGCACGACGGTCGCTTCCGCGGACATCGGCGACATCTGGCGCAGCTTCTTCAATTCGTGCTGGGCCTTCTCGCGTGCTTCCTTGGAGAGCTTGGTCTTGTTGATGCGCTCTTCCAGATCGGCGAGCTCGTCGCGGCCGTCCTCGTCACCCAGCTCCTTCTGAATGGCCTTCATCTGCTCATTCAGGTAGTACTCGCGCTGGGTCTTCTCCATCTGGCGCTTGACACGCGAGCGGATGCGCTTCTCGACCTGCAGCACCGAGATCTCGCTCTCCATCAGGCCCAGCACCTTCTCCAGGCGCGTGGTGACGGACAGCGTCTCCAGGATGCCCTGGCGATCGGCGATCTTGACGGCGAGATGCGAGGCAACGGTGTCCGCCAGCTTGCCGAAATCGGTGATCGACTGAACGACGCCGACCACTTCCGCCGAGATCTTCTTGTTCAGCTTCACATAGCTCTCGAAGTCCGACACGACGGAGCGGCCCAGCGCTTCGGCCTCGACCGACTTGGCATCGGTGTCCTCGAGCGCGACGGCGGTGGCTTCGTAGTAGTCGGCACGATCGGTGTACTTCTCGACGCGCGCGCGCTCCAGGCCTTCGACCAGCACCTTCACGGTGCCGTCGGGCAGCTTCAGGAGTTGCAGCACGCTGGCGAGCGTCCCGGTCTCGTAGATCGCATCCGGAGCTGGATCATCGTCGGACGCGTTCTTCTGCGTCGCCAGCATCACCAGCGCGTCGTTCTTCATCACCTCTTCGAGGGCGCGGATGGACTTCTCGCGGCCGACGAACAGCGGAACGATGTTGTGCGGGAAGACGACGATGTCGCGGAGCGGCAGAACCGGATAAGCGTGGCTCTCGCCGTAAACGATGGTCGGCCGGGGTTTGGGGGTCGTCATGGCCTGTTCCTTTTGTTTAGCCCCCTTGCACGCAGTCCGCCATCGTGCGCAACCGCCACAAGGTGCGATCTGATCCGGACATCACTGACGCGTCGATATCGCCCGCTTGTTTCGGATCGTTTGTTGAGGCGAATCCCGGGATTGAGATTTGTATCGCCACGCGACATTAGGTGGCTATCGACCCGGGGGGTGTCAAGTATCGGTAAACACCCGCCAAAAATGGCTTTACGCGGCGGGATACTGAAACGCTGCGATGCCGCGGACGCGAGGTCCGCAGCGATCGCCAATCCAACAAATCGAGGTCTTCTGTCTATGGTACCAGCGCGCGTCACGCGCTGGCGCTGCTTTCCACCGCGCGATCGGAACGATCGGCGTAGATGTAGAGCGGACGGGCGGTGCCCTCGACCACCTCGCGCGAGATGACCACTTCCTCGACGCCTTCGAGACCCGGCAGGTCGAACATCGTCTCGAGCAGAATGCTCTCGAGGATCGACCGCAGGCCGCGCGCACCGGTCTTGCGCTCGATGGCCTTGCGGGCCACTGCGCCCAGCGCCTCGTCGGCGAAGGTCAGCTCGATGTTCTCCATTTCGAACAGCCGCTGATACTGCTTCACCAGCGCGTTCTTCGGCTCGGTCAGGATCTTCTTCAGCGAGTTCTCGTCCAGATCCTCGAGCGTCGCCACGACCGGCAGACGGCCGACGAACTCCGGGATCAGGCCGTACTTCAGGAGATCCTCGGGCTCGACGTGACGGAAGATCTCGCCGGTGCGGCGGTCTTCCGGCGCCAGCACCTGGGCGGCGAAGCCGATCGAGGTCGACCGGCCGCGCGCCGAGATGATCTTCTCGAGGCCGGAGAACGCACCACCGCAGATGAACAGGATGTTGGTGGTGTCGACCTGCAGGAATTCCTGCTGCGGATGCTTGCGGCCACCCTGCGGCGGAACCGATGCAACCGTGCCTTCCATGATCTTGAGCAGCGCCTGCTGGACACCCTCGCCCGACACGTCGCGGGTGATAGAGGGATTGTCCGACTTGCGACTGATCTTGTCGATCTCGTCGATGTAGACAATGCCACGCTGCGCACGCTCGACATTGTAGTCGGCGGCCTGCAGCAGCTTCAGGATGATGTTCTCGACGTCCTCACCGACATAGCCGGCCTCGGTCAGGGTCGTCGCATCCGCCATCGTGAACGGCACGTCGAGGATGCGGGCGAGCGTCTGCGCGAGCAGCGTCTTGCCCGAGCCGGTCGGACCGATCAGCAGGATGTTCGACTTCGCGAGCTCGACGTCGGAGTGCTTGGTCTGGTGGTTGAGCCGCTTGTAGTGGTTGTGCACGGCGACCGACAGCACCTTCTTGGCATGGTTCTGACCGATCACGTAATCGTCGAGAACCTTGCAGATCTCCTTCGGGGTCGGAATGCCGTCGCGCGACTTGACCAGCGAGGACTTGTTCTCCTCGCGGATGATGTCCATGCAGAGCTCGACGCACTCGTCGCAAATGAAGACGGTTGGACCTGCGATCAGTTTGCGGACTTCGTGCTGGCTCTTACCGCAGAACGAGCAATATAGCGTGTTCTTGGCATCGCCCTGGCCGACCTTACTCATTCCTGTCTCCGTCCGCGGTTCGCTCTTGTCCGCTCGTTCGCTCCGATCCGGCAAAGGCCGGTCCAGATTGGTGAAAGAGCAAATTTCGTACCAAAATTAAGACCTTGTTCTTCACCCGCCGTGCACCCACGGCCTACGCGAATCCCCCACGATCCATAACTGGACACTCTAGCCAATCATGCTGTCATCCGACTATCAAGAATTCGCTAATCGGAGGACAGACCCTAGACCGTGACATTACCGTGATTTTGGGGCTTGACACGGTAAGAACACGCGAAATCGGCTGAACGTTGCGGGTTTGCCACGCCTGTTTGCCGGTTGCACGGCAGGGTTGCGGCCCTTTTGAGACCCTACCTCAGCACCTTTCCCAGCCGAAGCCGGCAAAGGAGCCGCCGTTGCATCCCGAGGCCCGCGCATCGGGCCCCGCCTCGCTTATTGTTGGCTCACTTGCCCATCGCCGCCGGATCTTCCGGCCGCTTGTCGAGCACCTTGTCGATCAGGCCGAACTCCTGGGCGGCTTCCGCCGTGAGGAATTTGTCGCGTTCCAGCGCATCCTCGATCGCCTTGTAGGGCTGGCCGGTGTGCTTGACGTAGATCTCGTTGAGCCGCTTCTTCAGGCTCAGGATCTCCTGGGCATGCAGCATGATGTCGGTCGCCTGGCCCTGGAAGCCGCCGGACGGCTGATGCACCATGATGCGCGAGTTCGGCAGCGAGAAGCGCATGTCCTTGTGGCCGGCGCACAGCAGCAGCGAGCCCATCGAGGCCGCCTGGCCGGTGCACAACGTCGATACCGCAGGACGGATGAACTGCATCGTGTCGTAGATCGCGAGGCCCGACGTCACCACGCCGCCCGGCGAGTTGATGTACATCGCGATCTCCTTCTTCGGGTTCTCGGCCTCGAGGAAGAGCAGCTGCGCGACGATCAACGTCGCCATGCCGTCCTCGACCGGACCGGTCACGAAGATGATGCGCTCCTTCAGGAGGCGCGAGAAGATGTCGTAGGCGCGCTCACCGCGGTTGGTCTGCTCGACCACCATGGGCACAAGGTTCATATAGGTTTCGACGGGATCGCGCATGAATCACCCAAGGGTTGGACCAGCAGTTGAAGACGACTGGCCGCCGCAGGTGAGGCTCGTTCAGCGAGCAGCGACGGACAGTGGCCCCGTGATGCAGAACTTCAAGACCGAGCCCACAGATATGGACCAATTTCCCGGTGACAAGACCGGGTATCCTGGCCAACCGCAAGCGAGGTCGTTGTCCTGTTCAAGCTGATTCCCGCCGCGGCGGCCAGCGCCGGAACAAAGCTGACCGGCGCTTTCGCCGGTCAACCTTAATCATGCGCTGATGTCGCAAACCCGACCGACGGTGGCCCGATCAGGCCGCCTTGTCGCTGTCGTCGTCCTTGAACAGCTCGTCCTTGGAGACCTTCTTCTCGGTCACGTTGGCGAGTTCGAGGATGAAGTCGACGACCTTGTCCTCGTAGATCGGCGCGCGCAGCTGCGCGAGCGCCTGCGGGTTGCTGCGATAGAAGTCCCAGACCTCCTTCTCGCGGCCCGGCATCGAGCGCGCGCGCTCGATCACGGCGCGGCTGACCTCGTCGTCGGTCACGGTGATCTTGTTCTTCTCGCCGATCTCCGACAGCACCAGGCCGAGACGCACGCGGCGGTCGGCGATGGTGCGGTACTCCTCCTTCGCCTTGTCCTCGGTGGTGTTCTCGTCGGCAAAGGTCTTGCCGCTGGAGTCCATCTCGGCCTTGACCGAGTTCCACATCAGGTTGAACTCCTCGTCGATCAGCGACGGTGGCGCATCGAACTTGTGGGTCTCGTCGAGACGATCGAGCAGCGCGCGCTTCACGCGCTGACGGGTCGCCTGGTTGAACTCGCCGGCGAGACGATCGCGCATCAGCTGCTTCAGCTTGTCGAGCGATTCGAGGCCCAGCGTCTTGGCGAACTCGTCGTCGACGACCTTGTCCTCCGGCGCCTCGATGGCGGTCGCGGTGGTCTCGAACTCCGCGGCTTTGCCGGCCAGCTCGTTGTTCAGATAGTTGGTCGGGAACGAGACCTTCAGCGTGCGCGTCTCGCCTGCGCCGATGCCGATCAGCTGATCCTCGAAGCCAGGAATGAAGGTGTTCGAGCCGATCACGACGTCGATGCCCTCGCCCGTCCCACCGTCGAAGGCGACGCCGTCGATCGTGCCCTTGAAGTTGATCTTCACGCGGTCACCGCTCGCGGCCTTCGCGCCGTCCGCCTTGGCGGCATAGCTGCGGTTGGCATCGGCCAGGCGCTTGATCGCCTCGTCGACGTCGGCATCGGTGATGTCGGCGACCGGCTTCTCGACGGCGAAAGTCTTGAAGTCGGCGAGCGCGATTGCGGGAACGACCTCGATCGCCACGGTGTAGGTCAGGTCGGTCTGGCCGGCGAGAATCTTCTCGATCTCGGCTTCCTCGGTCGGCATCGTCACCTTCGGCTCGGTGGCGAGACGGAAGCCGCGCTCGGTGAAGATCTGCGTGTTGGTGTCGCGGATGGTCTGGTCGATGGTCTCGGCCATGACCGACTTGCCGTAGATCTTCTTCAGATGCGCGACCGGCACCTTGCCGGGCCGGAAGCCGTTGATGCGGACCTTGTCCTTCATGTCCACCAGCCGCGCATCCGCCTTGGCGTCGAGATCGGCCGCGGGAACGCTGATCTGGAACTCGTGCTTCAAGCCTTCCGACAAGGTTTCTGTGACCTGCATGGCGTCAATCTTCTTCCGCTTCGGCCCGGACCCTTGCGATCCGAACACACCTGATTCAATTGTGGACGACGCGCGGCAACGAGCCTTGCGCCGGTGGGATCGGTGCCCCCGCTCTCCTGTCGCAGGAGCACGGATGCGCCGTGAAACTTGGGGCAAACGCCGGAGAAGCGCTTGGTGCGGGCGGAGGGACTCGAACCCCCACAACTTTCGTCACTGGAACCTAAATCCAGCGCGTCTACCAGTTCCGCCACGCCCGCGTGAACTGCATCGATAGCCCGGCCGCGATGCCGCGGGCGGCGCGGCTTATACCACGCGCGAAACCGTCCGCAGCAAAAAAATGGGCCCAACAAGCACCCGCGGCCGGCCGATCGGCCAAGCTCGCGGCACACATAAGGGAAAACGACATGATCCGCATCCCCCTCAACGCACAATGTTTTGTCGCATGACGCAGCCCGTCGAGGGGGTCAGCCGCCGCGCCGTGCTCGGCGGCTTTGCCGCAGCCTGGGCGACCTCGTTCCCACAGCTTTCGCCGGCTGCCGAACGGATGGCCGTCGCCTTGGAGGCGCGGGCCGAATCCCTGCCGCTGGCCCCCGGCCGGAGCCCCGCTCGGGTCTGGCAGCTTGCGGGAGGCGGCCCGGTGGTCCGGCTGGCGCGCGGGAGCGCGCTCGATCTCGCTTTCGCCAACGGGCTTACGATACCGGCGGCGATGTCCGTCCGCGGCCTTGCAATGCCGACGCCGCTGCTGAAGCAGCCGCCGGTCGGACCGGGCGGACGCGCCACGATCGCGGCCGCGGGCCCGCGCGCCGGGACCGGTCTCCTCGACCTGCGGCTGCTCGCTGATGCCGCCGCCGCGCCGATCCGGCCGCTGCCTCTCATCGTTGACGAGGCCACAGCGGTAACCATTGACCACGATGAGGTTTTCCTGGTCGAGGACTTCCGGCTCAAGCCCGACGGCACGGCGATCGCACCGGGCACCGACCCGAAGGAGTCCGAGCTGCTCTACACCGTCAACGGACAGCTGCAGCCGGAGATCGCGCTGCGCGCCCAGGCGCGGGTCAGGCTTCGGTTCATCAATGGCTGCCACCGTGCTGTGATCGCGATCAAAATCGCCGAGCTCGGGGACGTCAGGGTGATGGCCATCGACAGCCAGCCCGCCGAGCCGTTCCTCGCCCGCAACGGCGCCGTGGTGTTGCCGCCCGGCGGCCGCACCGACGTCTTCATCGACATGCCCGCCGCCAAGGCGCCGCTGCAAGTGCTGCTGCACGACGGCACCTCGGCGCGCGCGGTGGCGCGCCTGAGGCAGGCAAACGAGCCGCCGCTGCGCGCCGCGCCCCTGCCCCCTCCGGCGCCCCTGCCCGGGAACGGCTTGCCCGACAAGCTCGACCTCCGCTCGGCGGTTCGCGCCGAGCTGGCACTCGACGGACCTGACTGGCGCCCACCGACCCAGTTCAATGCCGGCAGCGCGCCCGCCTTCCGGGCCAAGCCCGGACGCGTCGTCGTGCTGGCTCTGGCCAACAAGACCGCCGGAGCGATGGTGGTCCACCTGCATGGCCAGCCGTTCCGGCTGCTCGACCGGCTCGACGATGGCTGGAAGCCCTATTGGCTGGACACGCTCGCCCTGGACGCCGGCCAGACCCAGCGCATTGCGTTCCTGGCCGAGCAACAGGGCCGTTCCCTGATCGAGAGCATGGCCGCGAACTGGGCGGCGCCGCGCCTCGTCCGGTGGTATGAAATCGATTGAGGAAACGAACCAGGGAGAACTCCCATGACCATTGCCGCGATCACCGGCGTCACCGCGCGCGCCGTCGTCACGCCGATGAAGCGCCCGTTGCGCAACGCCTTCGGCATCATCGATGCCGGTCCACTGGTGCTGATCGACGTCACGACCGATCAGGGGGTTACCGGCCATTCCTATCTGTTCGCTTACACCCGGCTCGCCTTGAAGCCGCTGGTGCAACTGGTCGAGGAGATCGGCCGCGAGCTCACCGGCAAGGCGCTGGTGCCGTTCGAACTGATGAAGGCCATGGACGCCAAATTCCGCCTGCTCGGCTGGCAGGGGCTGGTCGGCATGGCCGTCTCCGGCCTCGACATGGCGTTCTGGGATGCGCTGGGTCAGATCGCCGGCAAGCCGGTCGTCGAGCTGCTTGGCGGCTCCGCACGCCCCATTCCCGCCTATGACAGCTACGGCGTGCTCGACGCCAAGGACGACGCGCGCACCTTGCGCATCGCCTGCGACGAGCACGGCTTCCGCGCCATCAAGACCAAGGGCGGCCACGGCGACCTCGCCACCGACGAGGCCATGATCAAGGGGCTGCGCGCTCTGCTCGGTCCCGACATCGCGCTGATGCTCGACTTCAACCAGTCGCTCGATCCCGCTGAGGCCACGCGCAGAATTACGCGTCTCGCCGATTACGATCTGACCTGGATCGAGGAGCCGGTGCCGCAGGAGAATCTCTCCGGTCACGCCCGGGTACGCGAGCGTTCGGAGATCCCGATCCAGGCCGGCGAGAACTGGTGGTTTCCGCGCGGCTTCGCCGAGGCCATTGCCGCCGGCGCCTCCGACTTCATCATGCCCGACCTGATGAAGGTCGGCGGCATCACCGGCTGGCTCAACGTCGCAGGCCAGGCCGATGCCGCCTCGATCCCGATGTCGAGCCACATCCTGCCCGAGGCGAGCGCCCATGTGCTGGCGGTGACGCCGACGGCGCACTGGCTCGAGGTGCTGGACTTCGCCGGCGCCATCCTCGCCGAGCCCTTGCAGGTGATCGACGGCAAGGTGACCGCAAGAGGCCCGGGCCTAGGTCTCGTCTGGAACGAGAGCGCAGTGGCGAAGTATCAGGTGACGTGAGCTCGTCTCGGACTGCCTGCGAGACGTGCAGGCGTCACCACACCCACAACTGTCATCGCCCGGCTTGACCGGGCGATCCAGTACGCCGAGACGTCCGTGATTGAACCGATGGGCCGCGGCGTACTGGATGCCCGCCTTCGCGGGCATGACAGTCTTTGCTGGGCAACAGCCGCCTCAATAAGCGACCCCGAACCGGTCATATAGCCGCCGGAACACCGCCGGCAGCGTCTCCGTCAGGTCCTCCGCGATCAGCCCCGGCCCCGCCTCCGCGCCGGCCTCGCCATGCATCCAGACGCCTATGCACGCCGCCTCGAACGCCGGCACGCCCTGCGCCAGGAGCCCTGCGATGATGCCGGCGAGCACGTCGCCGGCGCCCGCTGTGGCGAGCCAGGGCGGCGCATTGGCGGCGATGGCAGCGCGGCCGTCGGGCGCGGCGACGGTGGTGTCGGCGCCCTTCAGGAGCACGACGGCGCCGCAGCGGGCGGCCGCGGCGCGCACCCGCTCGAGCTTGGAGCGGCCGGGATTCTTGTTGCTGAGGTCCGAGAACAGCCGTGGGAATTCGCCCTCATGCGGGGTCAGCACGATCTGCGCGTCCGCCATCATCCTGATCTGCTCGAACAGCCGCTCCGGCGCGTCGGCGAAGCTCGTCAGCGCATCTGCATCCAGCACCAGATGACGCTGCGCGGTGAGCCCGGTGAAAACGAGATCGCGCGTGCGCTCGCTGACGCCCGTCCCCGGGCCGATGATGCAGGTGTTGTAGCGCTTGTCGCCGAGCAGCTCACCGAACTCGATCGCGCTGTCGGCGGCGCGCACCATCACAGCCGTCAGCGCCGACGCATTGACTGCGAGCGCATCACGCGGCGAGGCTAAGGTCACGAGGCCGGCGCCGGCCCGCAACGCAGCCCGCGCAGCCATGCGCGAGGCGCCGGTGGCGGTGAGATCGCCGGACACCGCGAGCACATGACCCCGCGCGTATTTGTGGCCGTCGATAACAGGCACGGGAAAGCGGCCGTGCCACAACTCCGGATCGTTCTCGAACGCCTGCGGCTTGATTTCGTCGAGCACCTGCGGATCGATGCCGATGTCGGCGAGCCGGACGCGGCCGCAATGCTGGCGTCCCGGCAGCAACAGATGCGCCGGCTTCTTGCGGAAGAAGGTCACGGTCTCGGTCGCCCTGACGGCGATGCCCATGACCGCGCCGGTCGTACCGTTGATGCCGCTCGGCAGATCGACCGCGAGCACCGGCGCGCCGTTGGCGTTGATCGCCGCGATGACGTCCTGCGGCTCGCCGCAGACGGGACGGCTGAGGCCGGCGCCGAACAGCGCATCGACGATCAACGCCGGCTTGCCGATCGCCTGCGGCGTGAACGGCAGCACCGGAAACTTCCAGCCCTTGGCCGCCGAGGCCGCATCCCCCTGCAGCGCGTCGCGCTCGCACATCAGGATGACCGAGACGTCGCGGCCCTGTGCGGCCAGCTCCGCCGCCGCCACGAAGCCGTCGCCGCCATTGTTGCCGGGCCCGCAAACGACCAGGATCGACCCCTCCTCGACCAGATCCATGGCGGCCGCAGCGACAGCCTGGCCGGCGCTCAGCATCAACGAGAATCCGGGCGTGCCGGCCGCGATCGTCAGCCGGTCGGCACGCTCCATTTCGCTCGTGGTCAAGACTTCCATTGCTGCTCATGTCCCCCCGCAGCGGTCTCATGCCCGCTGCTCGATGGTCGCCACGCGCGCCGTGCCCCGCGCGTCAGCCGAATCCTGTCACCTCCTATTGCCGCGCCCGCAGGCAAGTTCCAAGAGCGCTACCCTCCTCTCGCACCGCTGATCTCGTGATCGGTCGTCGCCTTTTCCCTGGGCATTTCGGCCGGGCTGCGGACGCCACTCCGACTTCTGCACAACTTATGACCTGTTTGCCTAATTCGCGAGCTTCGGTATTCTGGACGCTCCCTGAGGGAATCGTCGGCGCAGCGCCAAAGGCCCGGATATCTGTTCGATTCAGCCTCGTTAACGACTTGGCATAGACCCTGCTTTTGTGGAGCCACTTCGGCACGGGGCAAGACGGGCTGTCAATCACCGGGCCTCCGCCGGAGAATGTCGGGCCCGGTAACGAATGATCGAATGACCTGCGCATCGGCGCAGCCTGACGATGACCCAACTGTTTTTTATAGCGGAATGCCCGGGAGGCGCTCAGTGAAGAAGATCGAAGCCATCATCAAGCCGTTCAAGCTCGACGAGGTGAAGGAGGCGCTTCAGGAAGTGGGACTTCAGGGCATCACCGTGACCGAGGCGAAGGGTTTCGGCCGACAGAAGGGTCATGCCGAACTCTATCGCGGCGCCGAATACATCGTCGACTTCCTGCCCAAGGTGAAGATCGAGATCGTGATCGGCGACGACCTGGTCGAGCGCGCGATCGAGGCGATCCGCCGCGCGGCCCAGACCGGCCGCATCGGCGACGGCAAGATTTTCGTCTCCAACATCGAGGAAGCCATTCGCATCAGAACCGGTGAATCGGGGCTGGACGCGATCTAGCGCCAGACCCGAGGCTTGGGAACGGTCGCCCGTCCCAGGCCTCGGATAGAGAAAATTTGCTG
The DNA here is from genome assembly GCF_032377575.1 of Bradyrhizobium sp. SZCCHNS2022. Lineage (NCBI taxonomy): Bacteria > Pseudomonadati > Pseudomonadota > Alphaproteobacteria > Hyphomicrobiales > Nitrobacteraceae > Bradyrhizobium > Bradyrhizobium sp. SZCCHNS2022. The sequence goes on from NZ_JAUHHZ010000001.1 coordinate 2,527,375, forward strand.
CGAAAGCAGCCACGACGGCAGCGCAGGCGTTCTCCACGGGACGCCTGACCGCGGCCATTTTGCCGTTTCCGATATTGTCTTGGCCCCCGTGCGAGGCTAAGGAGCATGACCCGCGGACGCCGTCCCGCGCCGGGCCGTGACGTTATAAGCCAAGAGGGGTATTCATGAAGACCGCCAAGGACGTCTTGAAAGCAATCAAAGACAACGACGTCAAATACGTCGACCTCCGCTTCACCGATCCGCGGGGCAAGTGGCAGCACGTCACCTTCGACGTCAGCATGATCGACGAAGACATTTTCGCCGAAGGCACCATGTTCGACGGCTCCTCGATCGCCGGCTGGAAGGCGATCAACGAGTCCGACATGTGCCTGATGCCCGACCCGGTGACCGCGACGATCGATCCGTTCTTCGCCGAAACCACCATGATCATCACCTGCGACGTGCTCGAGCCGACCACCGGCGAGCCGTACAACCGCGACCCCCGCGGCATCGCCAAGAAGGCCGAGGCCATGGTGAAGTCGATGGGCGTGGGCGACACCGTGTTCGTCGGCCCCGAGGCCGAGTTCTTCGTGTTCGACGACGTCCGCTACAGCTCCTCGCCCTACAACACCGGCTTCCGCCTGGACTCCTCGGAGCTGCCGACCAACTCCGACACCGAGTATGAGGGCGGCAATCTCGGCCACCGCATCCGCACCAAGGCCGGCTACTTCCCGGTGCCGCCGCAGGATTCTGTGCAGGACATGCGCTCGGAGATGCTCGGCGCGATGGCCCGCATGGGCGTCAAGGTCGAGAAGCACCATCACGAGGTCGCCTCCGCCCAGCACGAGCTCGGCATGAAGTTCGACACGCTGACGCTGATGGCCGACCAGATGCAGATCTACAAGTACTGCATCCATCAGGTCGCGCACATCTACGGCAAGACCGCCACCTTCATGCCGAAGCCGGTCTACGGCGACAACGGCTCGGGCATGCACGTCCACCAGTCGATCTGGAAGGACGGCAAGCCGGTGTTCGCGGGCAACAAGTATTCCGACCTGTCGGAGACCTGCCTGTCCTACATCGCCGGCATCATCAAGCACGCCAAGGCCATCAACGCCTTCACCAACCCGTCGACCAACTCCTACAAGCGTCTGGTCCCGGGCTATGAGGCGCCGGTGCTGCTCGCCTACTCCGCGCGCAACCGCTCGGCCTCGTGCCGCATCCCCTACACCTCCTCGCCGAAGGCCAAGCGCGTCGAGGTCCGCTTCCCCGATCCGCTCGCCAACCCCTATCTCGGCTTCGCCGCGATGCTGATGGCCGGCCTCGACGGCGTGAAGAACAAGCTCGACCCGGGCCCGGCGATGGACAAGGACCTCTACGACCTGCCGAAGGAAGAGCTGAAGCAGATCCCGACCGTCTGCGGCTCACTCCGCGAGGCGCTCGAGAACCTCGACAAGGACCGCGCCTTCCTGAAGGCCGGCGGCGTGTTCGACGACGACTTCATCGACAGCTACATCGCGCTGAAGATGACCGAGGTCGAGCGCTTCGAAATGACCCCGCACCCGGTCGAGTTCGACATGTACTACTCGGGCTAACAGCCCGAACGATCGGCGGAGACGACAGCAGGGCGCCCCTCACGGGGCGCCCTTTTGTTGTTGGACATTTGCACGATCCGTTCTATCTTGATTGCATTTTAACTAACTATCTAGCGGGGGTTGAAATGCCAGAGACGAACGAGGTTTTTGATAAGATCTGGGACCTCTACATCCCACCAATCCGGCAGAAGATTTCCAACCGAGCATCAGAAATCGCGAAGGAAGCTGATCGATCCGAGCTTGAGGCTGGCGACGTCTTCGTGTCGCTAAACGAATACATCCCCGGTAACAAATTCCCCTCCCAAATGGCGCCCAAACCGGAGGGCTGGTGGAACCGCACATTTGTTGGTTTCACCGCCGTCGTCGCTTTGATGACGATTGCTTTCGGAGTCTTGGGCGTAGTCGGATTGATCTACAATCCAGCCAAGGAAGCCACCTCAGGATTTCTGGAGATCGCAAAGATCTTCGCAGGAGCCGTTATCGGGGGAGCAGTCGGATCCAGCACGACTTCTCGCAAGTAGGGTGCGGTCTCTCTAAGAAGAATACCAATTTCGCCTCCATCACTTCGCAGCGAAATTCACGCCGATCTCGGTTACCACGGGCGCAAGCTTCAGCAGCGCCGGATTGTCGGACGACACCTTCACGCCGTCGCCCGACAGCGCCCGCGGCGTGTCCTTCTCGGTGCCGAACCGTACCGTGATCGAGCAGCCGCCCGGCAGCATGCGCCCGAGCGCGCCGTTCTTGAAGTCGGTGACCCAACCGCCATAGTCCCAGCCGAAGCCTGCGACGGCGAGCGGCTTGCCGTTGGCCTTCTGAACCGCAGCGAGGCTCGCGCCGATGCTGATGCCGGCCACGCTCCAACGGCTGGTCTTGGCCGTGTCGCGCAAGGTGAGTCCGGATACCGTGGCGGCCTTGTCCTCGATGAAGCCGACTTCGATACGGCGGTCCATCGCGCGCGGAAACAGCACGAGGCCTTTGTAGGTCTCCCCTTCCGCTCCGGGCAGATCCTCGATCACCGCTTCGTTTCCATAGCGCTGCTTCAGGGTCTTCGCCGTGTCGGTCGCGGCCACCGGCAACGTGCAGGTGATCGGTCCTTCCGTTGGCGGCGCGGTCTGGGCAAGAGCAGGACTCGCAACGGCCAGCGCGATGGCGGCGGTCAAGACATATCGCATCAGTGAACCCTTGTGAGAATGCAAGACAACGCGGCCGACAGTCTTGGGTCTTTACGGTCTTGGGTCTGTTTCGCCGCACCTCGGGTTCAGGCTGACATCAGGTCGCCAGACGCCGCTTCCTCACCGCCTCACCGAACGCCTCGAACAGCTTGCGGTTGATCGGGTTCTTCTGCGGGTCATATTCGGCGTGCCATTGCACGCCCAATGCAAAGCTCGACGCATCGGCGATGCGGATGGCCTCGATGGTGCCGTCCTCGGCGATGCCCTCGATGACGACGCGGTCGCCGGGCTCGAGGATGCCCTGGCCGTGCAGCGAATTGACCTTGATGCTGTCGCAGCCGAGGATCCCGGCGAAGGCGCCGCCCGGGGTCAGCCGCACCTCGTGGCGGTCGGCGAAGATGACGGTCGGATCGGGATGGATCTCGCCGTTCTCCAGCCGGGGCATGCGGTGGTTCATGCGGCCGGGAATTTCGCGGATCTCGGGGTGCAGCGAGCCGCCGAAGGCGACGTTCATCTCCTGCAGGCCGCGGCAGATGCCGAACAGCGGAATGCCCCGGGCGACGCAGGCTTCCGTCAGTTGCAGGGCGACCTCGTCGCGATGGACGTCGTAGGGCTCGTGCTTGAGGCTGGGCTCGGTGTTGAAGCGCGTCGGATGCACATTGGCGCGGGCGCCGGTCAGCACCACGCCATCGACCACGTCGAGCAGCGCGCCGATGTCGGTGATCTCCGGGACGCCGGCAAACATCAGCGGCAGCGCCCCCGCGACCTCGGCCACGGCGCTCAGATTGCGCTCGCCCACCATCTGCACGGTGAACCTGTTCTCGACGCGATGGCTATTGCCGATCACGCCGACGACCGGACGCTTCATTGCCCTCGTTGTCTCCCTGATGTGCCGGCTCGATCTTCGGATCAGCCAGCAGGCACAAATCATGCCTGCGTCGCATCCACGGATCAACATATGCGCGCGCGGGTCCCCAATGCCAATTCCGGACAACCCCGCAGCGTCCGCCCGTCAACGATCTCCAATGCCCCGCTTGATCCGGCAGCGGTTTTCGCCAATGTGGGACGCCGATCAGCACAAAGGACGCCTCATGACCGCCCCCGCAGACCCCCGCCTCCAGGCCCGCAGCGACCTGGCCTGGGCCATTGCCGTGGGCGGAATCGGGGTGATCCTGTTCATGGCCGCTCTCGCCTTCAGCTGGTATTACGCTGCGGCGCTGTTCCTGCTGTTCTCCGGCATGCTGCTCGGCGTGGCGCTCAACGCAATGACCAGCCTGCTCGGCCGGGTGCTGCCCTGGCCCCACCCGGCGCGGCTCGTCATCGTCTGCGTGGCGCTCGCAGCCGTTCTCGTCGGCATCGTCTTCCTCGGCGGCACCACCATCGCCGACCAGGCCAAGGTGCTGAGCGACACCATCAAGTCGCAGCTCGGCAACATCAAGGGCTTCCTCGACCGTAACGGCATCGACACCAGCTTCTTCGACTTCAACGCCGCGCCGCCGGCCACGTCCGCCCCCGATGGCGGGTCGACCACGCCGACTCAGACGCCGTCCCACGGTCTGCCGAGCGGACTGCCCTCGCCGAGCGCGCTGGCCTCCTCCGGCGGCGCCATCGTCAGCCAGACCTTCAAGCTGCTGCTGGGCACCGTCAGCGCCGTCGGCAACTTCTTCATCGTGCTGTTCCTGGGGCTTGCCTTCGCGGCGCAGCCGGCGGTCTATCGCAGCGGCTTGCTGTTCCTGGCGCCGGCCAAGTACCGCGACCAGGCCACCGTGATCGTCGACCGCATCAGCTACACGCTGGAGCGCTGGCTGATCGCCCAGATCACCACGATGTTCGCGGTCTTCCTCGTCACCTGGATCGGGCTCGCCATCATCGGCGTGCAGAGCTCGTTCATCCTCGGCATCCAGGCCGGCCTGCTGGCCTTCATCCCAACCGTCGGCGCCATCATCGCCGGCGTCATCGTGGTGCTGGCGAGCCTCGCCTCGGGCTGGGTCGCGGCCGCCTCCGCCTTCGTGCTGTTCCTCGGCGTGCACGCGATGGAAAGCTACGTGCTGACGCCGTTGATCCAGCGGCAGGCGCTGGACATTCCGCCGGCCACGCTGTTCGCGTTCCAGATCCTGCTGGGCATCGTGTTCGGCGTCTGGGGCCTGACCCTGGCGCTGCCGCTGATGGCGATCGCCAAGGTCATGATCGACTATTTCAAGAGCGACCGCACCACCGAGGACGCCGCGGCCGCGATCTGAGACTGTGTTCTTGGCGGCGGTCCCTGCCCCGGCTATTGCACTTGAGACGAAGCGTCCCGAGGCCTCGTCGAGCGCCCGGCCACGAGCTCCTTCAGCTTGGCTTCCGACGGCAGGGCGAGTCTGCTCAGGAATGCATCCAGTTGCGGCTTCAATTTGGAGACGACGAATTTGGAGCCTTCCGGCGTGAGGTGGATGATGTCCCAGGTGATCGGCGTTTCCGGATCAGCCCTGGTTGGACAAGCACGCAGGCTGCAGATCGCATCGAGGACCGAAACGTACTGAACGCCGGGGTGAGAACGCGCGATCTCCCGGAGACGCTCGTCGGCCTTGAACGATGCCTCCACCGGCGTGAGCGAATTGGCGACCGGCAGATGCATCCGCTCGTAGTTGAACAAGGTCTGAGCCAGTGGAGCCGGAAATTCCAGCGAAGGCCCAAGCAACAGAACCGGAATGCCCGCGTCTTCCGCCTCCTTCAGCAACGCACCGAGATAGCCGTCGAAACCCGGAGCGGCCGATTGGCCATAGACATCGACGTACACGCGCCAATTGCCTGAAACGATCACCGCCGCGGGTCGTCGCGCCCTGATCTCTTCGCGGAGGAGACGATTGGCGTCATTGCAGCTTTGCGAAAACTCCTGCCGCAACTCGACGAAGGGGGCGCAGGCCGCCGATGTCAGCTGCATCAAATGATAGGCCGCAGGCAGGTAGTCGCGCAGGCCCCAGCCATAGTGGGCGGCGATGCTGTCACCGGCGAGCAGAATGTTGCGCCTGTCTGCCGCCGGCGTGAGACACGCGCCGGAATCGTAGTGCGACAACGGCTCGTCCGGCTGCAGAAAACAGCTATGTGTTCGATAGAACGGCGCCACCGCCTGGGCATTGTAGCGCAACATCCGCTCCTGCGACGCCGGAAAGCGTCCTGCATAGCCCTCGTGCGAAAAGCCGTGGACCCCGACCGCCATCAGAACAGCGGCCGTGCCCGCGATCAGTCCCGAGGTGCGCAAGCCGTTCCAGGCGATGCGTGCACGAATGGGACGTTCCACGGCGATATGCGACAGGTACGCCAGCAACACCGAGCACACCAGCAGCGCCATCGTCCCGGCGTTCGAGCTTGCGACGTCGAGCGGGAGCGCCGCTCTGCCGAGAACGAACACCGGCCAATGCCAGAGATAGAGCGCGTAGGACAGGCGCCCGACAAACGCCCCCGCATTCTCGAACGGCAGCCGGGGCCTGCCGTCGTCCTGATTGAACGCGATGATGAAGAGGGCCGCGCCGAGACAAGGGATCAGCGCATGCAGCCCTGGAAAGCGGGTCTCCGGCCGGAACATGACTACCGGAATCAACATGAGCGCCAGCCCCATCAGCCCGTGGGCACAGCGCGCCGAGAACCCGACCGGCGACCATCGATGAAGAAAGAAGGCGATGCTTCCGATCAGGAATTCCCAAGCCCGCAGGGGAGCAAGGTAGAACGCAGCGGAGGCTGAATTCTTGATCAGGAGTTCGTCAACAATGCACAGCGCCATCGTGCCGGCGATGACCAGAGCGAGTGAGGATCTCGACGCGGGATCGCGAAAGAGCTTGCTCCAGAGCCAGGTGATGACCGGAAACAAGAAGTAGAACTGCTCTTCGACCGACAGTGACCAAGTATGAATCAGGACCTTGCCCATCGTGGGCAGGTCGAAATAGCCGGTCTCCATCCAGAAGAAGATGTTCGACGAGAACAGGAGCGTCGAGATCGCGCTGCCGAAGAACATCCGGTAGTCGCTCGGCGGCACCAGGACATACCCTGCGATTCCCGTCACGAGGATCAGCAGGTAGAGCGCGGGCAGCAGGCGCCTTGCCCTGCGCTCATAGAATGTCAGGAAGGAAAACGAATCGGTGGCAAGCCCCGCCCAGATCAGCCGCGAGATCACGTATCCGGAGATGACAAAGAAAACGTCGACGCCGACGAAGCCGCCGCCGAAGCCCGGCACCTCATAGTGAAACCCGATCACCGAAATGACGGCGAACGCGCGCAGACAATCGATGTCCGGGCGATACTCCAAACGCACGGCAACGCTCACTCTGACAACCCGTATCGACGAGGCCAGTCTGGCCTACCGGGTTACCCGTGACACGTCGGGAAACGAATCTCAACATTTGGAAACAATCGCCGGAGCCGCGCGCGGAGCGGTGTGACCGCGTCGCCGCACTCCGGCGCACCAAGCTCTCTCGAACGGCCTTCGGAGAGTCGTAGATCGACCGTTCGTGCGCGAACCGAACAGGTGAACGATCGCTCCTTCGAAGCCACACCGGGAACGGCACCTCACGGTGGAGCATTCATCCAGAACACTTGCTCACTCTGGACTCTATTCAACCGGCATCGCCGTCTCGACCAGCTTGGCCCAATAGCTGATCCCATGCGGGATCACTTCGTCATTGAAGTCGTAGGCCGGGTGATGCAGTCCACCCGCGGTCTCGCCGATGCCCATGAACACGAAGGCGCCTGGCCGCGCCTGCAACATGTAGGCGAAATCCTCGCCGCCGAGCTTCGGCGGCATGTCGGTCGTGACCTGATCCGGCCCGACCACGCTGCGCGCGACATCGGCGGCGAATGCGGTCTGCTCAACGTGGTTGACGACGACAGGATAGCCCCACTCGTAGTCGATCTCGACGTCGACGCCCATGCCGCTCGCAAGCCCGTTCACGACGGCCTTGAACCGCTCGTCCATCAGCCGGCGGATCTCCTCGTTCAGCGTGCGCACCGTACCGCCGATGACGGCCGTCTGCGGAATGATGTTGTCGGCCGTTGTTCCGGAATGAAAGCGCGTGATCGACAGCACCGCGCTCTCGACTGGGTCGACGTTGCGCGCCACGATCGACTGCAGCGCGCTCACGATCTGAGCACCGGCAACGATCGGATCGACGCATTTGTTCGGTCGCGCCGCGTGTCCGCCATGGCCTGTCAGGCGCACCTCGAAGGTGTCCGCGGCCGCCATCACCGCCCCGGCGCGGGTAGCCACCGTGCCGAGCGGCAGGCCCGGCGCATTGTGCAAACCGTAGACCTCCTCGATGCCGAAGCGCTCCATCATGCCGTCATCGACCATGGCGCGGCCGCCGGCTCCGCCCTCCTCTGCCGGCTGGAAGATCACGACCGCGTTGCCGGCGAAATTCCGCGTCTCGGCGAGATAGCGTGCCGCACCCAGCAGCATCGCGGTGTGACCGTCATGGCCGCAGGCGTGCATCTTGCCGGGAACGGTCGATTTGTGCGGGACGTCGGTGATCTCCTGCAAAGGCAGGGCATCCATGTCGGCGCGCAGGCCGATCACGCGCTGTGACGGCGCGCGGCCGCGGATGACGCCGACGACGCCGGTCCGGCCGATTCCGCTGACCACCTCGTCGACGCCGAACGAGGTCAGCAACTCGGCGACGCGAGCAGCCGTCCGGTGCACCTCATATTGCAGTTCGGGATGCTGGTGGAAGTCACGGCGCCAGACCTTGGCGTCCTCGGCAAGCTCGGCGGCGCGATTGATGATCGGCATGAGATGTTCCAGGTGAGGAAGCGTGTTGCGCTTCGGAGATTTGGTTGAGCCGCCGGCAGCGGAATCGTCGCAATCCCGTCGTGGGGCAACGGCAATGCCTCTCATTGCACGTTGCGCGCCGGTAAAAGGCAAGCCACATCTGCTCATGCGAGGTTGCGCGCGCTGCATTCCGGCAACGAAACGAAAGGCCGACGACGCAGCGATTGCGCCCGTGCGGAGCTCGCCGGCAGGCTCTGGCGGCGTTGGGCCATCAGCGGTCCGACATCCGCGCTGGACAGAGGTTCTCGGTATCGTAGACTGACGTCGTGACTCGCTCGCTGCGCCGTAGCCCAGCCGCTTGGTCAACGAGGTCCTCGAACAGACGGACAGGTCAGTCATGCAACACGTCTCCGGCGACGCGATGCGCCGTCGTGTCGTGATCTCCTCGACCATCGGCAATGCGCTCGAATGGTTCGACTTCACGGTGTTCGGGCTGTTTGCCGGCGTCATCAGCAAGCTGTTCTTTCCGGCCGACGATCCGAGAGCGTCGCTGCTCTCCACCTTCGCGGTCTTCGGCATCGCCTTTGCGGCGCGGCCGCTCGGCGGGCTGGTGTTCGGCCTCTACGCCGACAGATACGGCCGCAAGAAGGCGCTCGTGGTGATGATCACGATGATGGCTTTCGGCACTGGCCTGATCGGCGTTCTTCCGACCTATGCGTCGATCGGCATTGCCGCTCCGGCTCTCCTGCTGCTCGCACGCCTGATCCAGGGCTTTTCCGCCGGCGGTGAATTCGGCTCGGCGAGCGCCATGCTGATCGAGTTCGCGCCTCCCGGCCGCAAGGGCCTCTACGGCGCCTTTCAGACGGTGTCGCAGGCGCTCGCCTTCGCGCTCGGCGCGATGCTCGCGGTCCTGCTCGGCAAGACTTTGTCGCCTGCGGATTTCGCCGGCTGGGGCTGGCGGGTGCCGTTCATCCTCGGGATCCTGATCGGACCGGTCGGCTGGTATCTGCGCCGACGATGCGACGAATCGCCGGAATTCCAGGCCTATCTTGCCGAACGAGCGGCCAGAGCGACCGCCCGGAAAAGGACCACCCTCGGCCGGCTGCTCGCAGAGCATCCGCGCGAGCTGCTGGCTTCATTCGGCCTGATCGCAGCGGGGACCGCGATCTATTATGTCGGGGGCGTGTTCCTGCCGGCCTTTGCCGCCAGCGAGCTCAAGCTGCCGCTGGCCGATGCGCAACTCGGGCTGCTTGCGGTCAGCCTCGCCAATGTGCCGCTCGGTCTCGCGTCGGGGCTGCTGTCGGACCGGATCGGCCGGCGGGGCGTGATCGTGCCCGCGCTGCTGCTCTATCCGATCCTCTACGTCGTGCTGTTCAGGCAGCTGGTGGCGGAGCCGACCACCGCGCATTTGTGGCAGTTACAGGCCGTGGGGCTGCTGCTCGGCGTGCTCGGCGGTGCCGTGCCGGCGTTCATGACGGAGATCTATCCCGTCGGCGTCCGCGCAACAGGGGCATCGCTGATGTACAATTTCGGCGTGATGCTGTTCGGCGGCCTTGCGCCCTTCATCAACACCTGGCTGGTGCAGGCCACCGGCGACAAGACCGCGCCGGTCTACTACATCATGTTCGCTGCGACGGTCGGCCTGCTCGGCATGGCCGTCTATCGCAGGAGGGCGTGAGCGCGCAGCTCGCGCAAGAGATTGGCACGTGCCTTCTGGTCGAGCGCGGCAGCAAAGTCCGCATCGGGATAGATCACCGGCCGGTTTGCGAACCGCTCCAGGACGGCCGCGCGCCCGGTGCGGTAGGCGTCGTCCGGCACGTGTGCATATTCGCGCCGGATGGCATCCGCATAGGCATCGTAGCTGGCCTGATCGGCGCCGAGAATGGCGAGATCGATGGAGACGAGCAGCGCGCCGCGCCGGTCGCCGGCGGCGACGTCGTGCGTCCGGGTCAGCCGGATCAGACGCGCCACCTCGTCTCGCATGTCAGGCGCGACATGACGCTCCGCAAGGACGGCGCTCTGCTCCTCGTTGTCGGATCGCCTGGGATCATAAACGACGTCGTGCCACCAGATCGCCAGCGTCAGGATCTCGCGATCGCGGGCGTCGAGGCCCGCGACGCGATCGAGCCATGCGAGGCAGTCCTCGACATGGCGCAGATCATGGTAGTGCCGTCCCGGCGCGGAATACGCAGCGATCAGATCGTCACGGGTCATCGCGGCTCCGCTCCGTAGCAGCTGCGGCTAAGACGCTCAGCCGGCCGAGGTCAGCACCGTCTCGGTGTGCTCGACCTCAGGCGGCGCCGCGAAATACTGCCCGACCAGGCCGCGCCATTCGGTGAAGTTCTCCGAGCCGCGGAAATCCACCGTGTGGTTCTCGAGCGTCTCCCACGTCACCATCAGCCGGTAGCGCTGCGGCTTCTCGATCGACTTGTGCAGCTCGAAGCCGTGAAAGCCCTTGGAGCGGCCGAAGGCGGCACGCGCCTTGGCCACTGCCGCCTCGAAATCCTTCTCCGTGCCGGGCTTGACGTCGATCTGGGCGATTTCGGTGATCATGGTCTCGCGGCCTCCCCTGGTTGTTGGACCGTTTGTCTAGCCCAGACCAGGGAAGAGAGAAAGCGACGCGTCAGCCCGAGATGACCGCCTGACCGGCCGGCGGCGTCGCCGCCGTCGCGGCTGCGGCACGCTGGCGGCGGTAGCGATCGAGCGACAACGGCAGCTCCGCCGACGCCTCGACACGGTTGCGGCCGGAGCGCTTGGCCTTGTAGAGCGCGGTATCGGCGGCCGCGAGCAGCACGTCGAGATCGGTGCCGGCAGCTCCGCCGGCGACGCCGATGCTGACGGTGGTGTCGACCGGCTTGTCCTCGCACACCACGCCGGCGGCGGCGAAGGCTTCGCGGACGCGCTCGGCGGCGACCATCGCCTCTTCGATGGAACAGGGCAGAAGCGCTGCGAACTCCTCGCCGCCGATCCGCCCCGAAAGATCGGTCAGCCGCAGATTGTTGACGACGACGTTCGCGAACAGCTTCAGCACCTCGTCGCCCTCGGCATGGCCGAAGCGGTCGTTGATCGACTTGAAATGATCGATGTCGAAGATCAGCACGCTGACCGGCCGTCGCTCGCGCGCCTCGCGCTCGATCAGTTGCGCGCAGGACTCGGCGAAGCCGCGCCGGTTGAGCAGCCCGGTCAGCGGGTCGGTGGTCGCCGCGCGCTTGTGGGCGCTGACGATGCGCTCGGACACCAGCATGAAGATCACGAAGACCGTGCCGACCGCGTAGAGCACGAGCTCGATCGAGAAGATCGTCACCCAGGCGGCGGCGAAGGCGCCGTCGGCGTCGCGCAGCATGTTGCCGAGCAGGATCGGCAGCATCAGGACGAAGCCGTGCATCGCGGGCACCAGCAGCGCCGGCCAGCGCTTGTGCAGGGTGCGGCGCCGCTCCTGCCACAGCTCGGCCGCGGTGAGCGTCGCATAGAGCACGACGAGGGCGGCTCCGATCGTCAGCCGCAGCGATTGCGCCGAGGGATGGAGCAGCATGCCACTCGCGATCCAGACGATGGCGCCGAGAACGAGGCCCGGCACGCTCGGCCGTTTGCCGTGGAAGACGCGGGCGGCGTTCCACACCATCGCGGTCGCAATCAGGCCGATCGAGCTGAGGAACAGCGAGACCACCTCGCCATAGAGGTCGCCGATCAGCGTCCATAGCGCGATCGCGACCGCACCGAGAACGTACGCGGCGCCCCACCAGCGCAGCGCCGGCGTGCTCTCCTGCCGCCCGAAATGCAGCAACATGGCGCCAAGCAGCGCCGCGACCATCGTCGCTACGATGTCGAGCGTCAGGCTATCAAGCGCCATGCGTCACCTCGGTTGCTGCGGCGGCGCGGGAACTCAGGGTTAGCGCCGCCTTATCGCGATCAACCTAACCGGTGGTCTGTTCGAAAGACGTTTGCCTGGGATGCCAAGTTTTCTCGAAAAGCTCGGCGCAACTCGCCCGTAAATTGCTGCGCAAAAATGCAGCAAACAGGATTCAAAAACGATCGCAGCCGCCGAGGCCGACGCTCGCTGTAATTGCGCGTCGCCTACGGTCTCTCATTGATAGTTGCGAACGAACGCGAGAAATATGAAGCATTTCACATCCGCGGGCCGACACTCATCGAAACGATAAGAAACCTTCTCAAATTTGAGATCATCTCTCCCTAACACGCTCGACGGCGGCAGAGCGGCCGCACGAGGTGGGGACGAGCATGTCTTTCGACGACGATTCAAACGACAAGAAATCAACAGCAGATCACCCGACGGCTAGCGTCGATCGCCGCACGCTGCTGCGCAACGCCATGGGCGTGTCGGCGCTCGGCCTCGGCGCCAGCCTGCTGCCCGGCCAGGCGGCGCACGCGCATTGGCGCATGCATCACCACCATCGGCACGTGACGACGAGCTTCGCGCTCGCGGTGCTGCCGGACACGCAGTTCTATTCGCGCTATGCGACGAGCGAGGAAGGCCAGGCCTATCAGCGCCAGTATGGCAGCACGCCGTATCCGGCGCAGACCCAGTTCATCGTCGACAACGCCGCGAAGTATCACATCCCGTTCACGATCCATCTCGGCGACGTCGTTGACCAGGTCAAGCATCCGCAGCAATGGGCGGTCGCCGACGCCGCGATGAAGCTGCTGGAGAACGCCGGCCGCCCCTACTCCGTGCTCGCCGGCAATCACGACGTGCTGCAGGCGCTGGAGTTCGAGAGCGCGGCGAGCCAGGGCTCGGGCACCGACGCGCAGCGCGCCCCGTCCGAGCCGTATTTGTCCTGGTTCCCGGCCAGCCGCGCCGCCAGGCAGCGCACCTTCCTGGAGCGGCACCCGAGCGGCTGGCACGAGGCGCATGTGTTCCACGCCTGCGGCGTCAGCTTCATGGTGCTGTCGCTGTCCTGGCGCGCCTCGGACGATGCCATCGCCTGGGCCCGCAGCATGATCGCGCGCCACCCGATGCTGCCGGTGATCCTGGTCAACCATCAGCTGCTCAACATCGCCAATGACGGCGTGAGCCCGCTCGAGGTCGCCTACGGCCAGTATCTCTGGGACAAGCTGATCCGCAGCAACGACCAGATCTTCATGACGCTCAACGGCCACTATCACGGCGGCGCGCATCTGACGAAGTTCAACGACTTCCGCAACCCCGTGCACCAGATGGTCGTCGACTATCAGATGGCCTATCAGGGCGGCAACGGCCTGATGCGGCTGTACGAGTTCGACTTCACGAAGAACCGGATCGACGTTGCCTCGTTCTCGCCCTGGGTCGTGGCGAAGCCGAAGGACAGCCTCAGGCAGTTCGATCGCGCCTGGCTGTCCGAGGACAACCACGAATTCACCATCGACATCGACTTCCAGCGCCGCTTCTCGCGCTTCACCCGCTTCTGCCATCTCCCGGCGTTCGCCGGCACGCCGATCCTGCCGCGGGTCAAGCAGGACCTCTACACCAACTACACCGAACAGCCGGAGCCGGTGGTGGTGCCGCCGGCCAACGAGCAGGACTATCCTCTCATCGCCGAGACGGTGGCGCATTGGCGGATCGCGTCGTCTGCGATCGGCAAGGCCGTCGCCGCCGGCACCGCCCTGCCGGACCTCACCTCGGGCAATCCGATGCAGCGCGCCTCGCTCGCAGGTGCCGCCCAGGTCGCCGACGTCGTCTTCACCGCCGACAAGCATCGCCTGTCGTCGGCGCCTGGCAGCGTGCAGTTCCTCAACACCACCAAGCAGGGCGGCGGCCGCTTCAGCTGGTTCACGACAGCGGCCAATGCCCCGATCAACGCGGCGAGTTTCGCCAAGGGCTACACGGTCGAGGCCTTCATCAAGATCGACCCGAACTGGAAGGCGGCCGATCATGCCTGGTGCAACATCCTCACCCGCTTCGGCAATCGCGGCTGGCTGCCGGGCTTTGCCGGCGGTGATCCGGAGTCGCCGCCGATCCTGTTCGCGATCTCGAACCTGCGCGAGGTGCAGTGGGAGATCGTGCCGTCGAGCGCGACCGCGCAGGCCCAGACGGACTGGTCCGGCGAGATCATGCTCGACACCTGGTACCACCTCGCGATCGTCAACAGCCCCGCGGACAATTCCACCGTGCTCTACATCGAGGGCGCGCCGGTCGTGCGCAGCGTGATCGGCGGCAACGGCATCGCCAGCGTCGCGGCGTCCCAGCCCTGGGCGCTCGGCTGCGGCTGGTGGGACCGCGCGCCGGCGGACGGCTTCATCGGCAGCATCGGCGAGGTTCGCGTGGTGTCGAAGCCGCTGGCGCCGGACCAGTGGCTGACCGCGCGCCGCGCCAGCACCTGATCAACGAACGCAGAAAGCAAAACGGGCGCCCGCGAGGGCGCCCGTTCGTATGGGTGGCTGAGCGATCCGGCCAGAGCCGGATCGCCTGGGAGATCAGCGCTTCGAGAACTGGAAGGAGCGGCGGGCCTTGGCCTTGCCGTACTTCTTACGCTCGACGACGCGCGAGTCGCGGGTCAGGAAGCCGCCCTTCTTGAGGACGCCGCGCAGCTCCGGCTCGAAGTTCGTCAGCGCCTTGGACAGGCCGTGACGCACCGCGCCGGCCTGGCCGGACAGACCGCCGCCGGCGACCGTGCAGATCACGTCGTACTGGCCCTTGCGGGCGGCGACGACCATCGGCTGCTCGATCATCATGCGCAGCACCGGACGGGCGAAGTACACTTCGATGTCGCGGGTATTGACGGTGACCTTGCCGGAGCCCGGCTTGATCCAGACGCGGGCGACCGCGTCCTTGCGCTTGCCGGTGGCATAGGCGCGGCCGAACTTGTCGACCTTCTTCTCATACTTCGGAGCGTCCGGCGCGGTGACGGCGCCCTTGAGCTGCGACAGCTGATCGAGAGACTGGATGCTTTCGGCCATCTTATGCGGCCCTCGTGTTCTTGCGGTTCAACTTCGCGATGTCGAGCTTCTCGGGGCTCTGCGCCTCGTGCGGATGATCGGGTCCGCCATAGACACGCAGATTGCCCATCTGCACGCGGCCGAGCGGGCCACGCGGGATCATGCGCTCGACGGCCTTCTCGATCACGCGCTCGGGGAAGCGGCCCTCGAGGATCTGGCGCGCGGTGCGCTCCTTGACGTGACCGACATAGCCGGTGTGCTTGTAGTACACCTTCTGCTCGCGCTTGCGGCCGGTCAGGACGGCGTGCGCGGCATTGACGATGATGACGTTGTCGCCGCAGTCGACGTGCGGCGTGTAGATCGGGAGGTGCTTGCCGCGCAGCCGCATGGCGACCAGCGTGGCGAGACGGCCGACGACCAGACCCTTGGCGTCGATCACGACCCACTTCTTCTGGACCTCGGCCGGCTTTGCCGAAAAGGTTTTCATGAGAGATATCCGTGACAGGGAGAATGCGGCGCGGACGACGCGCCGAACTGGTCGCAGCTTCTAGAGAAGCCGCCCGCGTTCGTCAACGCTGTCAGCGCTAAATTATATCAATAAAAACAGTGGCTTGAAAATATGGTGCAATAATACCCTCGAAAACATCACGCATTCGGAATGGAATAGGTCGCCGTGACGTGGGCGATCGGATCGGGCGATTCCCCTGATAACAGCGTGACTTCGCCGACCGCCAGCCGCTTGCCGAGCTTGAGCAGCCGCGCCTCGGCCAGCACGTCGGCCCCGGCCGCGCCCTTGCGCAGGAAGTTGATGTTGAGATTCGTCGTCACCGCGAGCCCGACCGGGCCGATCGCCGACAGCAGCACCACGTACATCGCGAAATCGGCCAGCGCCATCAAGGTCGGCCCTGAGACCGTGCCGCCGGGGCGCAGCATGCGCTCGTTGAAGCGCTGCCGCATCCGGCAGCTCCTGCCATCGGCGCTCTCGATCGAAATGTCGCCGCCGGTGCGGAACGCCTGCGGAAATTCCGCGTGCAGGAACGCTTCCAGCTCCGCGATCGTCATCTTCGCCGCCATGTCTCCCCCTGCTCTGTCTCGTTGCCTTCTGTTACATTAGCCGCAACGATGCGCCCACATGGAAATCGCCGAACGGAAACCGCAATGTCCGCCCCTGCCCTTGCCCACGCTGCCGACACGCCGATCCTGTTGCGCGAGATGGCCGGCTCCATTGCCGTGCTGACGCTCAATCGCCCGGCGCAGCGCAACAGCCTGTCGGAGCCGCTGATCGCGGAGCTGCATCGGGCGGTGGCCGAGATCGACGCCGACACGACCGTGCGCGCCGTGGTGATCGCGGCGAATGGCCCGGCCTTCTGCGCCGGTCATGACCTGAAGGAACTCACCGCGCATCGCGGCGACGCCGACCGCGGCCGCGCCTTCTTCGCCAAGCTGATGAACGCCTGCAGCGCGATGATGCAGGCGATCGTACATCTGCCGAAACCCGTCGTCGCGTCCGTGCAGGGCATCGCTACCGCGGCCGGCTGCCAGTTGGTCGCGACCTGCGATCTCGCGGTGGCTTCCGAGCGCGCCTCGTTCGCGACGCCCGGCGTCGACATCGGCCTGTTCTGCTCGACGCCGATGGTGGCGCTGTCACGCAACGTCACGCGCAAGCAGGCGATGGAGATGCTGCTGACCGGCGAGCCGGTTCCAGCGCTACGCGCCCGCGAGATGGGCCTGATCAATCGCGTGGTGACGCCCGGCACGGAACGCGACACGGCGATCGCGTTGGCCCAACAAGTCGCGCGCAAATCGGCGCATACGATCAAGCTCGGCAAGGAGGCGTTCTACCGCCAGGCCGAAATGAACCTTGCCGACGCCTACCGTTATGCGGCAGAGGTGATGACCGAGAACATGCTCGCCCGCGACGCGGAGGAAGGCATCGGCGCCTTCATCGAGAAGCGGACGCCGAATTGGCGGGATGAGTGACGTCGGCCGCTATTCTCTCCTCCGTCATTCCGGGGCGCGCGGAGCGCGAGCCCGGAATCCATACTCCCGGTCGTGGTTATGGATTCCGGGCTCGCCCCGACGGGCGCCCCGGAATGACAGCAACTAACAGATTGCGTCCATCATGAATCACGACACCTATCCCGACGACTACATCCGCGGCATCCTCAACGGCGTGAAGGTGATCGCGATGGTCGGCGCCTCGCCGTCCGAGATCCGGCCGAGCTTCTTCGCCTTCAAATATCTGGTGCAGCGCGGCTACGACATGATCCCGGTGAACCCCGGCCATGTCGGCAAGAGCCTGATGGGCCGTCCCTTCGTCGCCTCGCTCGCCGACATCGGCCGCCCGCTCGACATGGTCGATATCTTCCGGAGCTCGCAGCACATCATGCCCGTCGTTGAGGAGGCGCTGAAGCTCTCGCCCCTGCCGAAGGTAATCTGGATGCAACTCGGCGCGCGCGACGATGCCGCGGCCGAAAAGGCCGAGGCCGCCGGCATGAAGGTGGTCATGAACCGCTGCCCCAAGATCGAGTATGGCCGGCTGTCGTCGGAAATCTCCTGGATGGGCGTCAATTCCCGCACCATCAGCGCCAAGCGCGCGCCGATCCCCACCCAGGGCATGCGATTGTCGCTCAACCGCACCAGCGTCGGCGGCGGCGCCACGGCGGCGGCGGATCGCGCGGCGAAGGACAGAAGCGATCCGACCTGACGCATCTGCGAAAGGAACGTGTCGCGACCATGGCGCGACACAGCAACGCATTTCAAATCCGATCGATTGTCGCCTGCCGCCTTGACGGCATCTGACCCCGTGGCAAATGTCCTCCGCCGGGATGACGCGGAGGCGCACAAATGCGCGCAATCGACACCGTCTCCCATCATCGATCCCCGTGCCGGCCGGCGCCGCCGCGCGCGGGATCCAAGCCCACGAGGAAACACCATGACCGAACGTGCCCCCGGATTTGCCACCCTCGCCATTCACGCCGGCGCCCAGCCCGACCCGACCACCGGCGCCCGGGCGACGCCGATCTATCAGACCACGTCGTTCGTGTTCAACGATGCCGACCACGCCGCGTCGCTGTTCGGCCTGCAGGCGTTCGGCAACATCTACACCCGCATCGGCAACCCGACCAACGCCGTGCTCGAGGAGCGCGTCGCCGCGCTCGAAGGCGGCACCGCCGCGCTGGCCGTGGCCTCCGGCCATGCCGCGCAGGTCGTGGCCTTGCAGCAGCTGCTGTCGCCCGGCGACGAGTTCATCGCCGCGCGAAAACTCTATGGCGGCTCGATCAACCAGTTCACGCATTCGTTCAAGAGCTTTGGCTGGAACGTGGTGTGGGCCGATACCGATGACGTCGCGAGCTTCGAAGCCGCGGTGAGCCCGCGCACCAAGGCGATCTTCATCGAATCCATCGCCAATCCCGGCGGCACCATCACCGACATCGAGGCGATCGCGCAGGTGGCGCGCAAGGCCGGCGTGCCGCTGATCGTCGACAACACCCTGGCCTCGCCCTATCTGATCCGCCCGATCGATCACGGCGCCGACATCGTGCTGCACTCGCTGACCAAGTTCCTCGGCGGCCACGGCAACTCGATCGGCGGCATCATCGTCGACGCCGGCACGTTCGACTGGGCCGGCAGCGGCGACAAATACCCGATGCTGACGCAGCCCCGCCCCGAATATCACGGCATCCGGATCCACGAGACGTTCGGCAATTTCGCCTTCGCCATCGCCTGCCGCGTGCTCGGCCTGCGCGACCTCGGACCCGCTTTGTCGCCGTTCAACGCCTTCATGATCCTCACCGGCATCGAGACCTTGCCGCTGCGCATGCAGAAGCACTGCGACAATGCCAAGGCCGTCGCGGACTATCTCAGCAAGCATCCCGGCGTGGCCTCGGTGAACTATGCCGGCCTGCCCGAGGACAAGTATCACGCGCTCGCGCGCAAATACTGCCCGAAGGGCGCCGGCGCCGTGTTCACCTTCTCGCTGAAGGGCGGCTATGATGCCGGCGTCAAGCTGGTGTCGAATTTGAAGCTGTTCTCGCATCTCGCCAATGTCGGCGACACCCGCTCGCTGGTGATCCACCCGGCCTCGACCACCCACAGCCAGCTCGACGACGCCGCCAAGATCAAGGCCGGCGCCGGCCCCGACATCGTCCGCATCTCCGTCGGCATCGAGGACAAGGAAGACCTGATCGCTGATCTCGAGCAGGCGCTGAGCGCGTAAGAAAGGCTGTGGCGGCGGACGATTCCGCCTATTAGCTGCTCCGTCATGCCCGGGCTTGTCCCGGGCATCCACGTCGTTCTCCGCAGGCCGGACGACGTGGATGGCCGGGACGAGCCCGGCCATGACGACGTGGAGAGAGACGAGCACAACACGACGATCCGCAAATCGGATCGACCTGCCGCACTTTGCGAGAGACAGAGATCAAGCGAGATTAGTCGTTACCTGCAGCTTTGCTCTACGGCCTCATCTGCACCATGGTCCAAAAACAAAGAGAGCGCGGGCGGCCCCCCTGGGCTTCCGCGCTCTCCTTCGTCCCACGGTCGGGCCGTTGCCGGCTTCTCGAACCGCGCCCTCGTTAACTCATCGTGTCATGTCATCAGGTGCAGCATCCGCGCATGCGTCTGGCCCGCCAGCGGCAGCGCCGTCGCTGCGATCAGCCGGCTCACCGCCAGCGCGCGCAGGCAGGCACCATCCTCGTCGACGGCAGCAAGATCAGTGTGGAATGCGCCTGTCCGTAATTGCAGATGCTGGCGCGCCGACGCGCAAAACGGGATCACCGACATGCTCGAAACCTTCTGGTCTGAGACTCTGATGAAATGCAGCAGAGATTCTGTCCCGAACGCGGACCTCCGGCCCGTCGTTCCGCCAGCCTTAAAAATCGCCGGCAGCCGTAAGCGTGCACCAGCAGAGCTTAACGAAAGCTGAAAAAGCCCGTCCTTCTACGGGCGATTGCGGCCGGCTTCGCCCGCGAGAAAGTTTTCATTAACCATAAGCGGCCCATCCTGCCGTCCATGGAATCGCGCGGCGCCCCGACGTTGCCGTGCTGGCGCCGGCGACCGAATCCGGCGCGATCGATGTGACAGACGGCAGGAGAGCAGAATGCGAGCCCTAGTGATCATGATGCTGCTGGCAGCCACCGCCGCGAACGGCGTCGTGCTCGCTGCCGACCTGCCTGGCATCCATGACAAGGTCATCCGCTACAAGGCCCGCCGCGCCGTCAAGGCCCCGCCGCCGGTGGTCGTGGTCAAGGACCAGGACTCGCTGATCTCCCCGATGCTGCCCTCGACTCCGCTGCTGCTCGGCCGCCAGGAGCTCCCCGGCTATTACGGCCGCGCCTTCTCCTACGACTACCAGGGCCCGTATTACGGCGGCGAGGGCTACACGAACTACATGTTCCGATTGCCTTACGCGTGCGGCGTGACGGGGTATTGCTGAGGGGAAGCACACGAAGTCGCTCGCATGACTTTAGCTCGAACGAGCGAAGTGACGTCCGGGTCACGACCGAAAAGAAGCTCGCATGTCGAAGGCTCGTGTGGGCCACGCTCAACTGATAGTAGCTGATCTATCGAAGCGGATCATCCGACCTCTTGCCGACTTCAAATGACGGTCTGCAGGCTCGACCGACCCAGAGACATCCCAACGGACGCTCGCCATCCGCTGCGATCTTCTTGGCCATCAAGATCAGGCATCGCACAATAGGCGAGGCCGAGCGACGTCACGGCCAACACGGCGATCGTCCTCCAGCGGATCGAATTGGGGTTGGAAGGATCGCCTGACATCGCCTCGCTGGGATATTGACCGACCAGACGGCAGATATATATCATCGGTATATACCATCAAGAGGAGTTATCCGATGTCCTCGACCGCCAAACTCTTCATGCATGGCCGCAGCCAGGCCGTGCGGCTGCCGAAAGAATTCCGCTTCGAGGGGACAGAGGTGCTGGTTAGCAAGGTTGGCGAAAAGGTGATCCTGGAGCCGATGACAAGAGCGCCCCTCGACCTCGACAAGTTCTGGGCCGAACTCGATGCGCTGGGCGCGCGCGACTTTCTGCCCGAAGGCATCCCTGATGATCCGCCGCTCCAACCGGACCCGCGCACCTTCTTCGACGAATGATTTGCCTCGACACCAACATCGTGATCGGCATCGTCAGTGGCCGCAGCTCGGCCTTGCGGCACCGACTCGGCGAGCAGATCCGTTCGGGCACGCGCATCGGGCTATCGGTCGTGGCACTGTTTGAACTGCGCTACGGAATCGCCAAGAGCATCCGGCGCGCAGAGAGCGAGCGCCTGCTTGACCGCTTTCTCGAGCTCGGAATCGAGGTGCTGCCGTTCGAGCCCGAGGATGCCGACCATGCCGCCGAGATCCGTGCAGGTCTGGAAAAAGCCGGCGCCCAGATAGGACCGTTCGACTATCTCATCGCGGCACAGGCTCGCCGCCGAAATGCGGCGCTGGTGACGCAGAACACGCGCGCGTTCGAGCGGGTGCCGGGACTGCTCGTGGTCAATTGGACTCCTTAAAGTCTTCACTGCACGTTAGTCGCTCGCCGCCCCCATGCGGTCGCAGCTTTGCTCTTGCATATTTCGGCAAATCAGCATATTCTGCGTTCGTTCCTGTCCAGCCGAGGGGCGCTTCCGGATCGTCCAGTTGCGTAGGATTGGGAATGCGGTGGACGTGGCGGGCCGTGCGTGGACGAAAGTCTGCGCGGACGAGCGGTCGGTCATGAACGGCGAAATCGCGTGGTCCTGGCGCCCCGACGCTGGCGCCAAGTCTCGTGTCGGTGCTCACGCATCGCATGAGGTGACGGGGGCAAGACAGCCCGGTCCCCGGGGAGATCGCGTATAAGCGTTAAAACCATCGCGCGGGGAAGGCCGGGTGTTTCCAGGCCGTACCTGTGGTGACCGCCGCGTGCTTTTCTTGTTGCACGCGGGCCATGGGTGCCGGCCAGGCATCCGGCCTTCCCGCGCCCTCGCGTTTTCGAGGGCGAGACGATCGGCATAGCTCGGCGCAAACGGCGCGCGAGGATAAGATTTCATGTCTTCACGGTCCTGCACGCGAATGAGTGCGATGGCTTGCCCGGATCTCTCCACGCGTCATTCCGGGGCGCCCGCAGGGCGAGCCCGGAATCCATTGATCCGCGCGTGCTGTAGCCCGATGGATTCCGGGCTCGCCCTGCGGGCGCCCCGGAATGACGGCGGAGATTGGCGTGCGAGCGCGGCCCGATGACAGGCTCCGCGACGACACAATCGAGAGTCGTGGGCAGGACTCTGGATTGCTTCCACCTTCGCCATACGGGCTTCGGCGGACACGTCGCTTCGCTCGCAATGGCGGAGGAGAGACCGTGCCCCTACCCCGCCTGCCCCGCGGTCACCGCCGCCTGCGGCACGGCGACGGCGGCCATCCGCCGCGGCGACATCCGTTCCGCCTGCAGCACGGCAAAGGTCAGCACGATGATGGCCGTGCCCTGATGCAGCAGCGCCAGCGAGATCGGCACCAGCGCGAGCAAGGTGAGAATGCCGAGCACCGCCTGCACCAGGATCGCCGCCAGCAGCCGGTGCGCGCCACGCACGACGTTGCGGCCGGCGCCCGCGCGCATCACGGCGAAGGCGTGCCACGCCGCCAGCGCCAGCAGCGTGTAGGCGGTCATGCGATGCATGAACTGCACCGTCAGGTCGTTCTCGAACAGATTGATCCACCACGGCGACTGGATCCACAGGTTGGCCGCTTTCGGAATCAGGCCGCCATCGATCTCAGGCCAGGTGTTGTAGACGAGCCCCGCACGCAGGCCCGCGACCAGCGCGCCGAGATAGAGCTGCACGAAGGTGACGCCGACCAGCACCCAGGCCGTCAGCCGGAGCCGTGCCGGCGCCTCGGCCTCCTCGCGCGGCGCGAGCCGGCGCAAGGTCCAGACGATCGACGCGTAGATCAAAAGCGCCAGCGACAGATGCGTTGCCAGCCGGACCGGCGCCACCTCGGTGCGCTCGGTGAGGCCGGAGGCCACCATCCACCAGCCGACCGCGCCCTGCAGCGCGCCGAGGCCGAAGATCAGCCACAGCCTGCGGCCGAGCGGCCCGGAGACGGCGCCGCGCCACAGAAACCACAGGAACGGCAGCAGATAGACCATGCCGATGACGCGGCCGAGCAGCCGGTGGCTCCATTCCCACCAGAAGATGGTCTTGAAGTCGTGCAGAGTCATGCCGGCGTTCATCTGCCGGTACTGCGGGATCGTCTTGTAGGCCTCGAACGCCTCGGTCCAGGCCTGCTCCGACAGCGGCGGCAATGTCCCGGTGACCGGCTTCCACTCGACGATCGACAGCCCGGATTCGGTCAGCCGCGTCGCGCCGCCGACCAGCACCATCAGCGCGATCAGGCCGGCCACGACGAGGAGCCAGATGCGGATCGCGGCGAGATCGCGGGTCGGGGGAACCGTGGTCATGGACGTTGAACGCTCGATTGAACCGGGGCTGACAGGCCCTTATAATCCCGGGGAAATCGCGCGCAAGCCGCGCCGCCCCCAACCCAGGCTGACATTCCCGTCATGACCATCCGCACCCGCAAACTGATCGGGGCCATAGCCCTGCTGCTGCTCGCCTTCGCCTGGTCGATGATGGGCATGGTGGTGGCGCAATTCCCCCTCATCGCCAATTCCGGCTGGCTGCAGGCGGTGTATTACGTCGTCGTCGGCATGGGCTGGGTGCTGCCGGCGATGCCGATCGTCAGCTGGATGCTGCGTCCCGACCGGGAGCGGCAGCGGGGCTGATCAGCCGAGGTCGAGCGTGGGCGGCTGCGCGGCTTTCTCACGCGGCAGGGTCACCCCCGCCATCAGCACCTTCAAGGCACGCAGCGAGCGCGAGCGGCCGTCCCAGGCGATGCGCGGCAGCATGTGCAGATGGGTGCGGCCCTCGCTCCGCACGACGCCTGACATCGCCGAGGCCGCGCTGACGAAGCCCGCCTGCTCCGCGAGCACGACATCGCTGCGGCGGAAGCTGTCGCGGTCGCCGAACGGATACGCCATGTGCCGCACTGGGCGGCGCAGCGCCGTCTCCAGCACCGCCTTGCCCATGGCGATCTCGCGCTGCGCGTCGGCATCCCTGAGATTGGCGAGCACATGATGATGAACGGTGGCGCTGCCGATGGTGACGTTCGGATCCGCGGCAAGGCGCGCGATGTCGGTCCAGTCCATCGCGGATTGCCGGCTCAAGGCCGCAAGGTCGACGGAATGCCGCGAGCAGAGGTCGCGGATCGCGACCGACAGCTCGGCCGGCGGCAGCTTGCGCAGCCAGCCCCAGAGATACGCGAACAGCTCGTATTTTTCAGCCGGCGTGAATACGCTGAAGCGCTGCTCTCGGTGGTCGATCACCAGACTGATGCGAGCCTCGCGCGCGATCACGGCTTCCAGGCCAAGCCACCACGCCTCGCCCAGCCCATCGGGAAATGCGCTGGGGACGTAGACCGTGAACGGCACGCCATGACGGGCGAGCACCGGATAGGCGTGCGTAATCAGGTCTTTCGAGGCGCCGTCGAAGGTCAGGCAGGCGAAGCGGCCGTGGCCGGCGAGCCGCACGGCGCGGGCGCAGGCCTCGTCGAGCGAGACGATGTCATAGCCCCAGCGCTTCAGCGCGCGGATCACCTTGTCGAGGAAGATGGGCGTGATCTCGGACCGCTTGAGCGGCTGGAAGGCACCCTTGCGCCGCGGCTGCACCCGCTCGAAGCGCAGGATCGCGCCGGCCCCACCGGTGACGCGGGAGGCAAGCAGCGTGCGCCCGCTGAAATAGGCCAGCTCGAGCCGGGCGCTCCGCAGCCACACGTTGTCCGACGACAATTCCCGCGCCCTTTCCGAAACATCCCACTTGAAACGAAGCTGCCCGCGCCCACCTGATGGGAGCCGACCATGGCGCGATCGCGTCATCGTGGCCGCCCTGCGATGTTTAAGATCAATCCGCCTTAAGATCGCGTGGCCGGAGGTGATTTCGACAGGTCTTTCTGCGTGTTGATCCCGTTTTGGGACGATGTCATTGCCATTACCTTTTGTTGAGACTTCTTTGCGAGGGTCATCCGGCCCACAGCAACCAAATTCCAAGACGCCACACCCCACAACGCGAGTTGCGCGATGACCATGGCCGCCGTGATCGAGAGCCGGACGGCGCAGGCGCCCGCGCGGCAGCTGCCGTCCGGAATCGCACGCATCGACATCGTCTCCGACCTCGCCGCCGCCGAGCCGGTCTGGCGTGCGCTCGAAGCTCCCGACCATGTCTCGACGCCCTATCAGCGGTTCGATCTGCTCGGCGCCTGGCAGCGCGACGTTGGCACGCGCGATCAGGCGGCGCCGTTCATCGTGATCGCCCGTGATGCCGAGCAGCGGCCGCTGCTGCTGCTGCCGCTGGCCTTGCGGCGGGCCTTCGGCGTCCGCGTCGCGACGTTCATGGGCGGCAAGCATACCACCTTCAACATGCCGTTGATGGACCGTGACTTCGCCACACGCGCCAGCGCTGGCGATCTAGACACCCTGCTCGCCGGTTTGCGCGACCACGGCGGCGCCGACGTCCTCGCCCTGTTCCAGCAGCCGAAACGCTGGCGCGACCTCGACAATCCCTTCGCACGATGGCCGCATCAGCCTTCGGTGAACGACTGCCCGGTGCTGCTGATGCCGCAGGGCGCCGCGCCGACGGCGCTGCTGTCGAACTCGTTCCGCAAGCGGCTGAAGAGCAAGGAAAAGAAGCTGCAGGCGCTGCCCGGCTATCGCTACATGGTCGCGAGCCGCGACGACGAGATCACCGAATTGCTCGACTGGTTCTTCCTGACAAAGCCGGTCCGGATGGCCGAGCAGAAGCTGCCGAACGTGTTTGCCGAACCGGGGATCGAGGCCTTCGTGCGGCACGCCTGCATGGCGAAGCTCGGCTGCGGCCATCGGGTCATCGAGATCCACGCGCTGCGCTGCGCGGACGAGATCATCGCGCTGTTTGCCGGCGTCGCCGACGGAGCCCGCTTCTCGATGATGTTCAACACCTACACGCTGTCGGATAACGCGCGCTGGAGTCCGGGGCTGATCCTGATGCGCTCGATCATCGATCACTACGCGCGAGCGGATTTTCGCGCGCTCGACCTCGGCATCGGCTCGGACAGCTACAAGCGGATGTTCTGCAAGGACGACGAGCCGATCTTCGACAGCTTCGTGCCGCTCACGGCGCGCGGCCGCGCGGCTGCCGCGGCGATGGGCGCAGTCGGGCGGGCCAAGCACGCCGTCAAGCACAGCCCCGCTCTGTTCCGTCTGGCGCAGCGGCTGCGTGGTGCGCTGCAGCCGCGCACGGCCGCGGCGGCGAGCGATGCCAGGGCCGATGACTAGGCGGCGACGCCGCGCCGTCCCGGCTGACTCTGGTTGGCGTCCAAGGCCGGGGCCTTGAGCATGGTGACAGCGCCGAAGCCGACCTCGCGCAGCTGCTCGGTCATCTGGCTACGCGCCTCGGCGGACATGTTGGGATCGGGCACGACGACGGCGCGCGCGCCTGCGGTCAGCAGCTCGGCCGGCAGGTCGGAGGCGTTGCCGGCGTCGAGCAGCACGTGGTCATAGACTCGCAGCAGCGCGTCGATGGCGAGCGCCAGTCGAGGCGACTGCAGCTGGTTACGGTCGGCGCCCGGCCGACCGGCATTGACGATGTGCAACCGCGAGGCCTGGTCCTTGGTGATGATCGAGGCGAACGACGCCTCGCCCAGCATCAGCTCGATCAGGCCGGGCGCGGCCGGGTCGACCGAAAGGCCGGCGAGCATCTGGGGACTGCCTGCGAGGTCGACGAGCACCACGCGGGCCTGCACCGCCAGCATGCGCGCGATCGACAGCGCGGTGGCGGTCACGGCCTGGCTGCCGGCGGTGCCGAGCACGGTGATCTTGCGCGCGCTCTCGCCTGCCGCGAGCAGATCCGATGCCAGCAGCTCGAGCTCGCTCGATGGCCTTGGCGTCGCATCGGCCGGTTCGGGCGCCGGCATCTCGGCTGTTGCCGGAGACGGGATCGGAGCCGGCCGCGCAAGCTCGACCGCGGCTGGCGTCGGAGGCGGCGAAACGGCCAGAGGGGCGGCGACCGTCCGCGTGGCGATCATCGGCTCGACGCGCGCGGCGAGCACCATGACGTCGGCCATGTTGCCCATTGCCGGCGCGGGGCTCGACGCGCGCGGCGCCGTGAGGCGCAGCAGCTCACCGGTGATGACGACTCCCGAGGTCAGCATCAAGGTCGCCAGCGTCGCGATCAGCACGATCGGCAGCTTCTTCGGATAGGCCGGCGTGTTCGAGACCACCGCCCGCGAGATGATCCGCCCCTCGGCGGCCGGGGTGTCGAGCGAAACGCGGGTATCGGCCTCGCGGTATTTGGCAAGGTAGGCCTCCAGCAGATCGCGTTGCGACTTCGCCTCGCGCTCCAGCGCCCGCAGCTTGACGTCCTGGTCATTGGTCGAGGATGCCTGCTTCTTTGCCTGCTCCAGGCTCGCGTTCAACGAATCAACCTGCGCGCCGGCGAGCCGCGCATCATTGTCGAGCGAGCGGGAAATCTTGCCGGCCTCGTCGCGGATGTTACGATCGACCTCGGCAATCTGCGCCTTCAGCTCCTTGATGCGCGGATGGGCATCGAGCAAGGTCGAGGACTGTTCGGCAAGCTGCGCCCGCAAGGCGACGCGGCGATCCTGCAGCACCCGCATCGTTTCGGAGTTGAGCACCTCGGAGGCCTCGATCGGCTGACCGCCCTGCAGCATCTCCCGGATCAGCCGCGCCTTGGCTTCGGCGTCGGACTTGCGCGTGCGCGCGTTGTTGAGCTGGGTGTTGGTCTCACCCATCTGCTGGTTGGACAACGATGTGTTGTTGGTGCCCGTGAACGAATTGCCCTTGGCGCGGAACGCCTCGACCCTTGCTTCCGCGTCCTCGACCTTCTTGCGCAGGCCCTGGATCTCACCGGCCAGCCATTGGCTCGCGGACTTCGCCTGCGCCTGACGTGCGTTCTGCTGAACGACCAGATAGCCGTCGGCGATGGAGTTGGCGACCTGAGCCGCGAGCGCCGGATCCTGCGACTGGAACTCGACGACGAGCACACGCGACTTGTCCACGGCATAGACGGTCAAGCGTTCATAGTAGGCATCCATGACCCGCTCATCCGGCGTCATCGCCAGCGGATCCTTGACCAGCCCGATCATCGCAGCGATCGACTTCAGCGGCGAGACACCGCGCAGCACGGGATCGAACTCCGGCAGCTCGCCGAGCTTGTTCTGCTTGATGATGTCACGAGCCAGATCGCGCGACAGCACCAGTTGCACCTGGCTCGTCACCGCCTCGGCATCGAGAGCAGTCCGCTCCTCGAGCCGCTCGCTTCGGGTTCGTAGGAACTCGTTCTCGCGGCCGTCGATCAGGATGCGCGCCTCCGACTTGTAGCGGGGCGTGATCATGTTGACCGCGGTGACCGCCAAGGCCAATGCCAGCAGCGTCGGCACCAGTATGAAGCCACGCTTTCGCGCCAGCGCCCGGCCCACCAGACGGATGTCGAGATCGCCGGATGAAACGGGCTCCGCCGATGCAGGCTCGTTCGTCCGCGGTGGAACGGACGCCTCGTCAGCCCGAACCTTCTTGTCGGCACGCCAGAACGCCAACCGCATCATCCACTCCCGCGACCTACGCCACGCTGCTACCCTACGTGGTACGATTACACTCTATTAAGGTTGCTGACGGGTTAATCGGACCGGCGTAGGCCGGCCATTGCAGGATAATCATCATCGTACGTCACATCATCCTTGAGAGAGCGTTGCGCCAGATCGTCACAACGATGGCAACGGACCAACTTCGATTGATGTCGAGTGAGGCTTTGTTAACCATCAACGATCTATCCAGACTAGAGACACGTCCCAGGAAATTGCGACGAGAGGCGCCCGTGCTTCCTCTATCCGCCAGCCGTCCGATCAGTTCGCGCAGCGGCGCCTGGCAAAGGCACGTGCCGGCCGACGGCACGGACCAGCGCGGCACGGCGCCGTCATTGGACAGGCCCTTGAAGATCCTTCATGCGGTGAGAGCTCCGGTGGGCGGCATCTTTCGACACATCCTCGACCTCGCCAACGGCCAGGTCGATCGCGGCCACGATGTCGGCATCGTCGCGGACAGCCTGACGGGCGGAGAGCGAGCCGACGCGGCACTGGCGCAGATTGCGCCCCGATTGACGCTCGGCGTCCATCGCGTGCCGATTCATCGCGAGCCCTGGCCGACCGACGTCATCGCACTGAGCCGGTTCTATCGGCTGGCGCGCACCTTGGGCCCGGACGTCCTGCACGGCCATGGCGCGAAAGCCGGTGCGTTCGTCCGCATGCTTCCGCATCGGCCCGGCACGATCCGCATCTACACCCCGCATGGCGGCTCCCTGCATTACCCGCGCAACACGCTCAAGGGCGCGCTGTACGGACGCCTGGAACGGGCGCTGATGAACCGGACCGACCTGTTCCTGTTCGAGAGCGTGTTCGCTCGCGATACCTATGAGCGCATGATCGGCCATCCCCAGGGTCTCGTTCATTGCGTCTTCAACGGCGTGACGGCCGGCGAATTCGATCCCGTGACGCCGGCCGCCGATCAAACCGACCTCGCTTATGTCGGCGAGTTCCGGCACATCAAGGGTGCCGATCTCCTGATCGACGCCGTGGCCCAATTGCGCGCAGGCGGGCGGGCGCTGACGCTCACGCTGGGCGGCGACGGCGAGGAGATGCCCCGCCTCAAGGCGCAGGTGGAACGTCTTGGTCTGACGTCCTCGGTCCGCTTCATCGGACATGTCCGGGCCCGCGATGGCTTCTCCAGGGGACGTCTGCTCGTCGTCCCCTCGCGCGGCGATTCCATGCCTTACGTCGTCATTGAAGCTGGCGCCGCCGGGGTTCCGATGATCGCGGCCAGGATCGGCGGCATTCCGGAGATCTTCGGCCCGCACAGCGAGGCGCTGTTCACGCCGAGCAACGTTCACGCCCTTGCGGACGCGATCGCGGCCGCGCTCGATGATCCCGCTACCGCGCAGCTCCGTGCAAAAGCTCTGCGCGAACGCGTCTTCCAGCACTTTTCGCAGAAGGCAATGGTCGAGGGCGTGCTCGACAGCTACCGCGAAGCATTTACCAAGACCTGACCCCATTTACCATCGCTAACCGTTTCTTCCGATTTGCCCTTTAATCCCGCCGGTGGGGAATTTCCCCCGGCGCTATCAGCGCTTACATGACCACAAATACTAACAAACATAATCCGGGCTTGTACGACTGTGGAACCGATCAACGCTCGCTCGATGCTGGATGCTGCTGCGGCCACGGCCGCATCGACCGCAGGGGCCGGACAGCCGGCCGTTGAACGGCGCCGCCGCCTGTCGCCTGCTGCGCTGGCCGTCGCCAACGAGAAAGTTCACCGCGCCTATTCTCCGATCGTCCTCGCCGGCGTCGTCCGCATCACCGATTTCGTGCTGCTGAGCGTCGTCGGCAGCATCGTATACTTCGGCTACGTCGTTCCGCTCAGCGGATTCCATTGGGAGTACCTCGCGGCCATCATCGGGCTCGCGGTGAGCGCCGTGGTCTGCTTCCAGGCAGCGGACATCTACCAGATCCAGGTCTTCCGCGCCCAGGTGCGGCAGATGACGCGGATGATCTCCTCCTACTGCTTCGTCTTCCTGCTGTTCATCGGCCTCTCCTTCTTCGCCAAGATCGGCAGCGAGGTCTCCCGGCTTTGGCTTGCCGCCTTCTTCTTCGTCGGCCTCGGCGCGCTGATCGCGAGCCGCGTCGTGCTGCGCAATCTCATTCGCAGTTGGGCCAAGCATGGCCGCCTCGACCGCCGGACCATCATCGTTGGCGCCGACCAGAGCGGCGAGGACCTGGTGCGCGCGCTGAAGGCGCAGGACGATTCCGAGATCGAAATCCTCGGCGTGTTCGATGATCGCAACGACTCGCGGTCGCTCGAGACCTGCGCCGGCGCGCCGAAGCTCGGCAAGGTCGACGACATCGTCGAATTCGCCCGCCGCACCCGCGTCGACCTCGTGCTGTTCGCGCTGCCGATCTCGGCGGAGACGCGCATCCTCGACATGCTGAAGAAGCTGTGGGTGCTGCCGGTCGACATCCGCCTCTCCGCCCACACCAACAAGCTGCGCTTCCGGCCCCGCTCCTATTCCTATCTCGGCGCGGTCCCTACTCTCGACGTGTTCGAGGCCCCCATCACCGACTGGGATCTGGTGATGAAGCAGCTGTTCGACCGGTTGGTCGGCGGGCTGATCCTGCTGCTGGCGCTGCCGGTGATGGCCCTCGTCGCGCTTGCGATCAAGCTCGACAGCCCCGGCCCGGTGCTGTTCCGGCAGAAGCGGTTCGGCTTCAACAACGAACGCATCGACGTCTTCAAGTTCCGCTCGCTGTACCACCACCAGGCCGACCCCACGGCGTCCAAGGTCGTCACCAAGAACGACCCGCGTGTCACCCGCGTCGGCCGCTTCATCCGCAAGACCAGCCTCGACGAGCTTCCGCAGCTGTTCAACGTGGTCTTCAAGGGCAACCTCTCGCTCGTCGGTCCCAGGCCGCATGCGGTGCAGGGCAAGCTGCAGAACCGGATGTTCGACGAGGCCGTCGATGGCTACTTCGCCCGCCACCGCGTCAAACCGGGCATCACCGGCTGGGCGCAGATCAACGGCTGGCGGGGCGAGATCGACAACCAGGAGAAGATCCAGAAGCGCGTCGAGTTCGACCTTTATTACATCGAGAACTGGTCCGTGCTGTTCGACCTCTACATCCTGCTCAAGACGCCGCTGGCGCTGATGACCAAGAGCGAGAACGCTTACTGAATTCCGGGATCCGGAGCGGCGGCCAGTCCGCTTCGTTCTTGTGTCAGGTCGGTCCCGCCGCGCGTTGCGTATGAGTGTGAGTTCGCGATGGCCATGACGGCGGCTGAAGGAGACTTTGCGTCGAGACCCATCGCCCCTCCGGGCGTGGTCGCTCTGCAGCGCGCGCTTCTCTGGCTGGCCGGCGCGTCCGGCGCGATCGTGTTCATCGAGCCCAGCCCCTATGAGGTCGTGACGCTTGCTTCCGCGGCGGTCTTCATCGCGACCGGGATGCGACTGCGGCTGGTCTTCCTGCCTCTTCTCCTGCTGCTGTTCCTGGTCAATCTGGGATACACGATCAGCGCCGTTCCGCTGCTCGATGACTCCAAGATCGCAACCTGGATCGCGACCTCCTGGTACATGGCCTTCACGGCGCTGTTCCTCGCCTTGGCGACCTCTGATGACACCGCGGCGCGCCTGGACATGCTCCGGCGCGGCCTCGTCATGGGGGGCGCGATCGCGGCGCTCGCCGGCGTCGCCGGCTATTTCCATCTGGTGCCCGGCGGCTACGACCTGCTCACTCTCTACGGCCGCGCGCGCGGCACCTTCAAGGACCCCAACGTGCTCGGCGCGTTTCTGATCCTGCCTGCGCTGCTCGCATTGCAGAACGTGGTCACGGCACGCCTCGCCGCAACGCTGCGTGCCAGCTTCGCGTTCGGCATCATCGTGCTCGGCATCCTGCTCGCCTTCTCGCGCGCAGCCTGGGGCGGCCTGGTGCTGACTGCCGCCTTCATGCTCGTGCTGATGGTGCTGACCAGCACATCGCCACGAGAGCGCTCCCGCATCATTGTCATGACGCTCGCCGCGGCCGCCGCCGGCGTCGTCCTGATCGGCGTGCTGCTCTCCATCGACTCCATCGCCGACATGTTCAAGCAACGGGCGAGCTTCGACCAGAGCTATGACGAGGGCCGCTTCGGACGCTTCGGACGCCACATCCTCGGCGCCGACATGGCGCTCGATCTGCCGTTCGGGATCGGGCCGCTGCAGTTCCACAACTACTTCCCCGAGGACACCCACAATTCCTATCTGAACGCCTTCATGTCGGGCGGCTGGCTATCCGGCATCTGCTATCCCGCTCTGGTCTTCACCACCGTCATTCTCGGCTTCCGCTATTTGTTCGTCCGCGTGCCCTGGCAGCGCACCTACATCGCCGTGTTCGCGGCCTTTCTCGGCACCGTCGGCGAGAGCTTCATCATCGACACCGACCATTGGCGGCATTTCTTCCTGATGCTCGGCACGATGTGGGGCATGATCGCCGCCACCCGCGCGCATCAGGCTGGGGCGAGCCGATCATTTTCGATCGGCCCCCACACCGCCGCCTAGTCCTCCGCCGTGAACGTCAGCCCGGCATTGTCGACCAGCCGCTTGATCAGGCTGTCCCGGAGCGCCGCGCCCGGGGTCCAGAAGCCGCCCTTCACGCTGGCACCGTCGCGCAGCAGGCCGACGGCGCATTCGCTGATCATCTTCGAGGTCGAGCCGTAGCCGGGGTCGCGGTCGCCCTTGACGGTGGCGCGGACCTGGCGGCCGTCGGGGCCAATCGCGACGAAGAGCAGGTTGTAGTAGCCGTTGTCGCGCTCCTCCTTCGATGGCCCCTCGCCCGGCTTCGGCGCGTTCGGGCCTGTCTTCTCGGCGTTGGCCGCCATCACCTTCTTGGCGTTGGCCTCGCCCTTCTCGCCGGGTCCCGTCAGCACCATCTCGTCATAGACGAAGTCCTGGCCGTACGGAAAACCCATCAGCATGTTGGAGCGGTGGACGTTGCGGGTGTTGATCAGGGCCATCATGAACGGCGCCGTCCAGGACTGCAGATCCTCCTCATAGGCGGGCTTGTTGCCGGAGGGCTGCTTCGGGCCCTTGAAGCCCGGCGTCAGCGCGAACGAATCCTTGAGGACCGAAACCAGGCTGAGATCCTTGGCCACCGCATCGAACGTCGCCTTGGCGCTGGCGGCGGTGCCGCCCGACAAGGTGCCGCTCATGCCGCGGACGCGGCCCTTCACGCGCGACGCCGCTGCGCCGAGCACCTTCTTGGCCTGCTGCTGCACGAAGTAGACGCCGAGCTCGAACGGCACCGAATCGAAGCCGCAGGAGAACACGATGCGCGCGCCGCTCTTCTCCGCGGCGGCCTGATGCTTGTCGATCATCTGCCGCATCCACACCGGCTCGCCGCACAGGTCGACATAGTCGGTGCCGGTCTCGGCGCAGGCGGCGACCAGCTCGTTGCCGTAGAGCTGATAGGGACCGACGGTGGTCAGCACCAGCTTGGTCTGCGCCACCATGGCTTTCAGCGACTCCGGATCGGACGCATCAGCCGCAATCAGCGGCGTGTCACCGGGCGCGCCGATCTCGTCGCGGACGGCCGCGAGCTTGTCCAGGCTGCGGCCGGCCATCGCCCAGCGCAGCGAGCTGTCGCCGCGATAATGCGTGGCGAGATATTCGGCGACGAGCTTGCCCGTGAAGCCGGTGGCGCCGTAGACGACGAGGTCGAATTTGGATGACGTCATTCTTGTTCCCTAGCGATCAGCTGCGATTTTAATGCCCCGTCATTGCGAGGAGCGCCGCGACGAAGCAATCCAGAGTCCCGTCCACAGCCCTGGATTCCTTCGCTGCACTCGCAATGACGGCGCATGTCATTTCTTCCCGTAAGACACATTCATTCCCGCGCGGACGTCGTTCTGGATGCCGTAGGGCGCGATCGGATAGCGCAGGCCGTTCCTGGCCAGCTGTTTCATGCCGGCGATCGCCTTGGCAAGATCGGCCGGCTTGAGCGCCATCAACATTTCTTCATCGGGCACGCCGCCGTAGCGGCGCTCGGCGAAGCACGGCAACGACAGGCTGGGCTCGCCGGTCTTCAGCGCGCGGCCCCAGGAATCGGCGCAGGCGGTCTCGCCGACGACGCCCCATTCGAACTTCTTGTAGCCGACATATTGCAGGCCGTTGATCAGGATGATCATCTGCCCCGGCGTCGCGTAGACGAGGCAGATGTCCGGCGGATCGAGCCGGCCGCTCGCCAGCGGGCTGACCGCCATCGCCTGATACTGCCCGAACGGCACGACATCCAGCGCCTGCTGCCGCTTGCGGGCGTCCTCCGCGGTGCCGTGCCAGACTCCGACATAGTTCGCGCCCTCGAGCCAGGTCTCGTCCTGCGGGCCGAGCCCGATCACCGCGCGGCATTGCG
This sequence comes from Bradyrhizobium sp. SZCCHNS2022, assembly GCF_032377575.1. NCBI lineage: Bacteria > Pseudomonadati > Pseudomonadota > Alphaproteobacteria > Hyphomicrobiales > Nitrobacteraceae > Bradyrhizobium > Bradyrhizobium sp. SZCCHNS2022. Next base: position 2,562,743 of record NZ_JAUHHZ010000001.1, read on the forward strand.
CGCCGACGAGATCATCGCCGGTGATGCCGACGGTCCAGCCCAGCCGCGCGGCCATGCTGACGATCTGGTCTGTGGTGTGCACCGCGTTGGGACGGCGGATCCTCTCGATCGCTTCCATGTCCTCGACGCGGGCGAACATCTTGATGCCGATCACCGTCGTCTTCAGCCGCAGCAGGCCGTTGAGATCGGCCACCATGGCCGCCAGGTCCAGCCTGTCTGTCGCGTTCGGCTGTTGCATGTGGCGTTTCCTCCCTGCCGCACCGTCTGCCCGTGCATCGCGTGGTTCGACTTCGGGGCGCTTGTTAGACCCTCGCACCTGATGATGCCAGCAAATCCGCCCCGCCGGCTCGCGTGCCATACTATGATCCTTCTCGATGCATCGGGAATCACTTATGAATTTTCGATCCTTGGACAGGACGACGCGATGAGCCGCAGTGACCGGAAGAAGGGCGCCAGGAGCGCAACGGCCGGCCCGGGCGGAACGAACGTTCTGTCCCCGGCCGCCCTGTACGAGGCGGGCTTGCACCACCTCGGCGCCGGCCGCCTGCTCGACGCGCAGGTCTGCTGCGAGCAGGCGCTGGCGGCCGAGCCGACCCACGCCGACAGCCTTGCGCTGATGGGCATCATCGCGCTGCAGACCGGGCAGCACGACCACGCCGTGGCCTGGTTCTCGCGCGCCATTCGGCAGAGCCCGAAGATCGACTATCTCACCAGCCTCGGCTTCACGCTCAAGCAGATGGGCCGGCTCGACGATGCGCTCGCGGTGTTCGACAAGGCGATCCAGCTCAGACCCGACGACGCCGAATTGTGGAAGCACATGGGCGGCGTGCTGCTGGCGCTGGATCGCGGTGCCGAGGCGCTGTTGAGCTATCAGCATGCCCTCACCATCGATCCCGCGCATCGGGAGTCCGCATTCCAGAGCGGCCTGCTGCTGCATCAGCAGCAGCGCTATGACGAGGCCGCGCAGGCCTTCACGGTGTGCCTGGCGCAGCAGCCGAACGACCTGCAATCGCTGCAGATGCGTGCCAGATGCGTCCGCGAGCTGAAGCGCTACGACGACTATTTGGCGGATTGCGAGCGCGCGCAGGCGCTGGCGCCCGACGATGCGCTCGTCTGCAACAATCTCGGCGATGCCCTCGTCTGCCTGCGCCGGATCGACGAGGCGCTGGTCTGGTTCGACAGGGCATTGGCGCTGCGACCGGACTTCGTCGACGTACTGCACAACAAGGGCTTCGCGCTGCTGCAAGCACTGCGTTTCGAGGAGGCGATCGCGGTCTACCGCAAGATCCTTGCGCTCGAACCGGACAACGCCAAAGCAGAATGGCAGCTCGCCCATATCGAGCTGCAATGCGGCGACTATGCCGCCGGCTGGGCGCACCGCGAGGCGCGCTGGAACATGCCGGATTTCTCGCCCGACTATCCGCGCTTCACGCAGCCAAAATGGTTGGGCCAGGAGGATATCTCCGGCAAGACCATCCTGGTCGAGGAGGACGAAGGCTTCGGCGACAACATCCAGTTCGCGCGCTATCTGCCGATGGTCGCGGCGCGCGGCGCCAAGGTGATCCTGGTCGTCCGCGAGCCGCTGCGGCGGCTGATGGCCGGCATCGACGGCGTGTCGCAGTGCCTCGCCTTCACGCCGGACCTGCAGCGGCCGGCCTTCGACATGCATTGTCCGATCATGAGCCTGCCGCTCGCCTTCGGCACCACGCTCGACACCATCCCACCGGCCAACTATCTGCCCCCGCCGCCGGCCGATCGCGTCGCCGCCTGGGAGCAGCGGCTCGGTGGGCACGACCGGCTGCGCGTCGGCCTCGTCTGGTCCGGCAATCCGCACCAGGCCAACGACGGCAACCGCTCGATGCCGCTGTCGACGCTGCTGCCGCTGCTCGATGTCGCGGCGGATTTCATCAGCCTGCAAAAAGAGCTGCGGCCAGCGGACCGGGCGCTGCTCGCGCAGCAGAGCCGCATCCGCGACCTCACGGCTGATCTGGCCGACTTTGCCGAAACGGCGGCCCTCATGTCCTGTCTCGACGTGGTCGTCACCGTCTGCACCAGCACCGCGCATCTCGCCGCGACGCTCGGACGGCCGACCTGGATCATGCTGCCGCACCTCGCCGACTGGCGCTGGCTCAGGGATCGCGACGACAGCCCGTGGTATCCGAGCGCGCGGCTGTTCCGCCAGGACGCCGGTCGCAGCTTCGAGCCGGTCGTGCACGCCGTGCGCACCGAGCTGGCGGCGATGATCACCGGCTTCAACAAGACGACGGCCTAGGTCGGTCCCGGAAACAGATCGTCGGTGCGACCGCGCAGGCGGTAGGCCAAGAGCCCGACCCATTCGCGCACGGCGATGTCGGCGCGCCGCAGGCCGAGCAGCGAGATGCCGTCGAATTCGAGCACGCGGCCGACGCGCCAGTCGACCGGATAGGGCTCGACCGGAAAGCCCGCTTTCCGGAACAGCCCGACCGAGCGCGGCATGTGATAGGCTGAGGTCACCAGCAGCCAGCGCTCGCCCGGCTTCGGCGCAATCATCCCCTTGGAGAAGATCGCGTTCTCGTAGGTGTTGCGCGATTGCCGCTCCAGCAGCAGGCGCTCCTTGGGCACGCCGAGGCTCTCCAGGATTTCTGCGCCGACGTCGGCCTCTTTGGCCTCGGTCGCGATCAGGTTGGCGCTGCCGCCCGTGAACAGGATTCGCGCATTCGGATAGCGCCGCGCCAGCACCGCGGCCTGGATCACCCGGTCGGCGCCCGCCACCGTCACCGGCATGCCGTACATCACCGAGAGGTCGGAGTCGACGGGACCGCCGAGCACGATGATGCCGTCCGGCGCGCCCTTCGCCGGGTCCCATTTCGGAAACCGGCTCTCCAGCGGAGAGAGCATCAGGCTGCCGAGCGGCGTCAGGCCGACGATCGCCAGCAGCAGCATGGCCGTGACGACCAGCCTGCGCCCCAGCACGGTGAACCGCGTCGGCATCAGGATGGCGCCGACGAGGCCCAGCGCAATCATGAAATTGGTCGGCAGTGCCAGCAGGCCGAGCGTCTTCGACAGCACAAAGAACATTGCGAGCTCCGGCGCGGGGTGAGAGGCCACGGCCGTCCTCATACACGACAGCCGCCATGCGTCGCCATCTCTCTGCGGCGGGCTTTGAATGCGCTATGGTCGTGGCCGAACCGGAGAGAATGAGAGGACCATGGCCCATCACCATCTGCACGCCAGCCCCGAGACCTGCCATTGGGGCTTCTTCGAATCCCGGCTGAAGCCGGTGCTCACGGTCGACAGCGGTGACGAGGTCACGATCGACTCGATCAGCGGCGGGCCCGACGTGGTGCCCGATACCAGCAAATTCCACGTGCCGCCGGAACTGTTCGACGTTCACGCCCGCAGTGAGCGCATGGTGCCCGGCCACATCCTGACGGGGCCGATCGCGGTCCATGGCGCCGAGGTCGGTGACGTGCTGGAGGTCGACATCCTCGACGTGCAGCTGCGCCAGGACTGGGGCTACAATTTCATCCGTCCGCTGGCCGGCACCCTGCCCGACGATTTCCACGAGAGCCGGCTGATGAACATCCCGCTCGACCGGGAGCGCATGGTCGGCAAGATGCCGTGGGGGCTGGAGCTGCCGCTGGCGCCGTTCTTCGGCGTGATGGGCGTAGCGCCGCCGCCGGCCTGGGGCCGCATCACCTCGCTGATCCCGCGCGCGATGGGCGGCAATCTCGACAACAAGGAGCTTAGGCCCGGCGCGAAGCTCTATCTGCCGGTGTTCGTGCCGGGCGCGCTGTTCTCCTGCGGCGACGGCCATGGCGTGCAGGGCGATGGCGAGGTCTGCGTCACCGCGATCGAGACCGCGCTTCAGGGCCGCTTTCGTCTCACCGTGCGCAAGGATCTCAAATTCGACTATCCGCGCGCCGAGACCGCCACGCATTACATGACGATGGCGATGGACCCGGATCTCGACCAGTGCGTGGTGCGCGCGCTGCGCGACATGATCGTGCTGCTCGGCGAGAAGCGCAATCTGTCGCGCGAGGACGCCTATACGCTGTGCAGCCTCGCGGCCGACCTGCGGGTGACCCAGACCGTCAACGGCTCCAAGGGCATTCATTGCATGATCGCGAAGTCGGTCGTGCACGGGTGAGGTCGTCGTGGGCCGCGCTCGCGCGGCTCGCTCCATTGTCGTCGCCCGGCTTGACCGGGCGACCCAGTACTCCGCGGCCATGGTGGGTCCTCGATAGGCCGCGGCGTACTGGATCCCCGCCTGCGCGGGGATGACGATCGAATGTGACGCGCCCTCGCTTATCCCAACAGACAAGCGTTTTCATCCTCGCGCGCCGCTCGCGCCGAGTCATGCCGCTCATCTCACCCTCACGAAGTTCGGAGGGCGCAGGGAAGGCCAGGCGTCGGCTGACGCCTGCGGCCCGCCTGCGAGAAAAAATGCAGGCGGCAGGTACCACAGGTGCAGCCGGACAACGCCCGGCCTTCCCTGCGCGATGGTCTTCACGCTTATACGCAGTCTGCCTGGTGCGCCGGGCTTGTTGGCCACCATTGCCCGCGCGGCGCGCAAGCGCCGTCACGAACGTAGCACCAGCATCGGGGTGCCAGCACGCTGCGACTTCACGTCCGCGCCGAACCGTTCGTCCGCGCATCCTCTCGGACGCGCTGCGGCTCGCTCGCGGCCATCGCTCCCCGCCTCGCGTGTCGTGACGATCGCGCGCAACGCCCCTTCCGAATGAGGCGGGATGCGTGCAATAGAGCATGATTTCCGGAAAAGCGAAAGCGTTATTTTCTGGATTATAGAAATTTGACCCGGCGTGGCGCCGCGGCGAGCCGTCCCATGGCTGCTGGGCGGGAGGACCGTCGCGCAGGGCGCGGTCGGACGGCCCGGACCGATGTCCGGAAGGAGTCCCGACAGTTGCGCCGCGAATCCTCTCCACCCGCTCGTGCACCGTACCATTCCGGGCCCGGACTCGCCGAGCGCGCGGAGAGTCACCGCCGCGACCCGCCCGATTCGTCAGATTTCCATAAAATTCAATAGTTTAACCACTTATCCCCAGGACGCTGTACAACCTATTGGATTCCTAATAGAGTCTAAAAAGTTACTTTTCTGTACACCGGTTACGGACTAGCTTTTAGGCATGGCGACGGAAAAAGCCGAAACTGACCGCATCCCCGTAACCCTGGCCCTGGCAACCATTGGCTATCTCGAAAAGCTCGTGAAACAGGGCACCCACGGCACCAGCGTTCCGGGTGTCTGCAGAACGTTGATTGAAGAAGGCATCCGGCTCGCCATCAAGGACGGGCTGCTGTCGATTCGCGACAACGGACGGGCGTAACAGGGACACGACACGCGGAGACAGTTTCGGTGCGGCCGTCGGCCAGGACGATCCAGGACGGATCAAACTTGGAAGCGACAACAATGCCCGCCGAACGACAGACCCAACCCACCTGGACCGAGGAACGCCTCCGGGCCCTGAAGCAGCACTTTGAAGCCGGGCTGACCTGCCGCGAGATCGCCGCCGAGCTCGGCGTCAGCCGCAATGCCGTGATCGGCAAGATCTCCCGCCTCGCGCTGACGCGCGACAATGGCGGCGACTCCAGGCGCGTGGTGCGCGCCGAGACCACCCGCGACGGCGCGCGCCGCCCGGTGCCGAAACTGCGCCGCCGCATCCTGCGCGCGGTGAGCAACGATCCGCCGCCGATCATGGTCGAGGAGCCGCCCGCCGGCCCCGTCGAGAACGGCTGCTCGCTGTTCGAACTCTCCAAGGAACGCTGCCGCTGGCCGATCTCGACGCCCGGCGCGGATGATTTCTGCTTCTGCGGCTCGAAGCCGATCGAGGGTTTGCCGTATTGCCCGAGCCACACGCGGATGGCGTATCGGGTGGCGTCGTCGCGGTAGATATCCCGTTTAGCGCAAACCTCGATCACGATCGGTCCTGGGGCGCCCCTTCACTGTTTGCTCGGTCGCCGCGTTCTGCGGGGACGGTGCGGCGGTCTCGTCTCCCCTCCCCTCCAGGGCAGGGCTATCGCATATGGTCAATCTAGGTGTGTCGCGAAACCGTCTCCACATCGTCATGCCCGGGCTCCGTCCCGGGCATCCATGTCGTTCTCAGCATGCTGGACGACGTGGATGGCCGGGACAAGCCCGGCCATGACGACGCGGAGGGAGATGGGCGCAAAACATCGATCGCGATATGCGATAGCCCTGCCCGCAAGGGGGAGGGGAGCTCACTGTCCGCGCCGTACGAGCGATGTCCACAACTAACAGGTATTCCCTACCCCAGCTTCCACCCCGCCTCCTGCGCGAAGCGCTGGAAGAATTCCGGCTCGTAGGCCTGCTCCGGCGACTGCCGCACGCGCATGTCCAGGAGCTTCGCATCCTCCCCGACCAGGATGCGCCACTGCTCGGCTTTCACGCCGTCGAGGATGATCTTCGCCGCCTGCGCGGCCGTGGTCGGCGCGTCCTCGAGGAAGCTGCGGGCGCGTTCGCGGGCGGCGTTCTGGATGTCGGCATCGCTCATCGCTGACACGTCGATGCCCATGCCCTTCATGCGCTGGCGGGCCTGGGCGAGCTCGGTCTCGCTGAGCTCGTCCGACTCGCCGCCGCTCTGGACCTTGCGCGAGTTCGAGACGATCGACGTGCCGATATGGCCGGGCATGACCACCGAGCATTTGATGTGCGGAGCGTTGAGGCGGAGGTCGTTGATCAGCGCTTCGGTAAAACCCTTCACCGCAAATTTCGCGGCGCTGTAGGCGGTGTGCGAGACGCCCATGCCGACCGAGGCCCAGAAGCCGTTGACGCTGGACGTGTTGACGATGTGGGCTTCGTCGGCCTTCAGCAGCATCGGCAGGAAGGTGCGGACGCCGAGATAGACGCCGCCCCAGCAGATGTTGAAGGTGCGCTCCCACTGCTCCCGGGAGTTGGTGAACAGGCTGCCGCCGCCGCCGATGCCGGCATTGTTGAACAGCAGATGGATCTTGTCGGTCGCCTGCTGCTCGATGAGCTCATCGCGGAAACGCTGCAGCTGCGCCTCGATCGAGACGTCGGCGACGTGGGTGGTGACGCGCAGGCCCTGCGGCAGTCCCTCCGACTCGCACAGCCGCTTGGTCTCGGCCATCGCCTCGGCCGAGACGTCGCACATCGCGACGTTGCAGCCCTCAGCGACGAGCTGGCGCGCCAGCTCGCGGCCCATGCCCGTGCCGCCTCCGGTGATCACAGCGATCCTGCCGGCGAAATCCTTCATCGACGTCTGTCCTTCCCTGCTGCGGGTCGGCCGCGGCCGTCCCGGCGACTTGCTCGTTCTCTTCTCGGAACGCGGGGATGAGCTTAGGGCGTTTGGCGCGCCTGACCAGAGCCGATGTCGACGATCTCCGTTGCAGCGCGGAAGCGAAACATTTCACGCCCGGGTTGAACCCGCGCGGCAGCGCTCCGACTTATTCCGTGGGGAGGCAGGCTCGAGGAGGTTCGCATGGCGTACCAACAGGGGCACTGGCAGGACGAGAGCTGGCGCGACACGATGGTCGATCCGGCCGGTCCCGGCGACGGCGCCTATGTCACCGGCTGGACCATCTCAGGGCTCGCCGTGATCGGCACCATCGTCGCCGTCTGGCTGCTCGGCATCTGATCGGCGCGACGCGCATCGTCATGACGTGACAGAAGGCCTCGCCAAGCATGGCGTGTGGACACGTGCGCGCCGCTGCTTCCTCCGTCATTGCGAGCGCAGCGGAGCAATCCAGGGCTCTTGACGGGACTCTGGATTGCTTCGTCGCTACGCTCCTCGCAATGACGTGGAGAGAGCAGACCCGTTTCCCGTCTCCGGACCAAGTTCTCACAACCGCGTTTCAGAACGCGCGCTGACCGCAGAGGTCTCGCTACGGCAGTCTCGCTCCGCCGAACTTGTTGCATACAATTGAAGTCGATTGATTAAAAATTAGGCCACATTTCGTTCGCAGCAATCGTTGCCCAATTCGCAGCCAATCACAAAGCAGTGGTCCGTCAGTGGCTTAGGTTTCCTGCCGGGCCAAAAGCCCCTGGCACGAAGCTTGCGATCCCCGCCGAGGCTGCGCCGTGCCGGCGAAGCCGAGAGGCGCGGGCACGATAGCCCGCCGAGGGAGCACACCAATGGACTTTGGCAGGATTTCACGACGGCATCTGTTGCAGGGTGGCGCGGCGCTGACGCTCGGCGCAGCCGCGGGCCTGCGGCCGGCCTTCGCGGCGGAGACGACGATCGGCTTCATCTATGTCGGCTCGCGCGACGACTACGGCTACAACCAGGCGCATGCGCAGGGCGCGGCGGCGCTGAAGAAGCTGCCGGGGCTGAAGGTGATCGAAGAGGAGAAGGTGCCGGAGACCGACGCAGTCGAGAAGACGATCGAGTCGATGATCAATCTCGACGGCGCCACGCTGCTGTTCCCGACCTCGTTCGGCTACTACAATCCGCACATGATCAAGATGGCCAACAAGTACCCGAAGCTGCGCTTCGAGCACTGCGGCGGCCTGTGGAGCGAGAAGGACCCGAAGAACGCCGGCTCCTATTTCGGCTACATCGACGAGGCGCAGTACATCGCCGGCATCGTCGCGGGCTACACCAGCAAGAGCGGCAAGCTCGGCTTCGTCGCCGCCAAGCCGATCCCGCAGGTGCTGCGCAACATCAACGCCTTCACGCTCGGCGCCCAACTCGCCAATCCCAAGGCCACCACCCAGGTGATCTTCACCGGCGACTGGTCGATGCCGGTCAAGGAGGCCGAGGCGACCAACAGCCTGATCGACCAGGGCGTCGACGTGCTGACCTGCCATGTCGACGGTCCGAAGACGATGGTCGAGAACGCCGCGCGCCGCGGCGCCTTCGTCACGGGTTATCACGTCAACCAGTCGCCGCTGGCACCGAAGGCCTATCTGACCGGCGCCGAGTGGAACTGGGAGGCGCTGTATCCGAAGTTCGTCAAGATGCTGGCCGCGGGTGAGAGCATTCCGAACTTCTATCGCGGCGGCTTGAAGGAAGAGCTGGTCAAGGTGTCGCCCTATGGCGAGGCCGTCTCGGAAGCTGCGCGCAAGCATGCCGACGAGATCAAGGCCAAGTTTCTCGGCGACGGCTATACGATCTTCAAGGGCCCGATCAAGGACAACAAGGGCAACACCGTGATCACCGCGGGCACCGAGCGCGGCCAGAAGGATCCCGAGCTCGAGAAGATGGACTATCTGGTCGAGGGCGTGATCGGAGCCACGTCGTGACCACGGAGGCGGCCGATCCGGTTGATGCGGCCGCCATCGCGCCGGCCGCCGACGCAGGCTTCCTGCAGCGTTACGGCGCGAGCATTGAATACATCCTCATTCCGGGCGCGGCGCTGGTCGCCGCGCTCCTGGTGTTCGGCGGGTTCGTGGCGCTGTTCGGCAAGAACCCGCTCGATCTCTATTGGTACATGTATTACGGCGCGTTCGGCACCTGGTTCTCCTGGCAGAACACGCTGAGCCGCGCCGCGCCGCTCATTCTCACCGCGCTGTGCACCGCCCTGCCCGCGCAATTGGGCATGGTGATCATCGGCGGCGAAGGTGCGCTGTTGATCGGTGCGCTGTCCGCCACATCAGCGGCGCTGGCGCTGCAAGGGATGCCGCCGCTCGTCGTGCAGATCGCCATGGTGATCGCCGGCATGACCGGCGGAGGATTGTGGATTCTGCTGTCCGGTGGCCTGCGTCAGTATCGTGGCGTCAACGAGACCATCTCCAGCCTGCTGCTGGTCTACATCGCGCTCGCGATCCTCAACCATCTCGTCGAAGGCGTGATGCGCGACCCGGCGAGCCTCAACAAGCCGTCGACGCGCGAGATCGGCGCCGCCAACATGATCGGGACCATCCCGGGCACCGACGTACATTGGGGCCTGGTGTTCGGGCTGATCCTGGCGGTCGCGTCCTACGTGCTGATCTATCACACCACGTTCGGGTTCGCCGCGCGCGTGGCGGGGGGCAACATCCGCGCCGCGAAGATCGTCGGTCTCTCCGTCGGCAAGCTGATCCTCACCGTGTGCTTCCTCGCCGGCGCCTGCGCCGGGCTCGCCGGGATGGTCGAGGTCGCCGCGGTGCAGGGCCGCACCAATGCGAACCTCGCGGTCGGCTACGGCTTCACCGGCATCCTCGTGGCATTTCTGGCGCGGCAGAATCCGCTGGCGATCATCCCCGTGGCGATCCTGCTCGGCGGCATCAACGCCTCCGGCGGCCTGCTGCAGCGCCGGCTCGGCCTGCCCGATGCCTCCGTGCTGGTGCTGCAGGGGATCATCTTCATCTCGGTGCTGGCGAGCGACGCGCTCTACGGGCGTATCGGCTTCCTCAAGGGAAAGTCCTGAGACATGGCTGACGGCAACATTGGACTCTGGACCGTCCCGCTCGCGGTGCTCGGGGGCGCCATCCGCGTCTCCACGCCGTTCCTGTTTGTCAGCTTGGGCGAATGCATCACCGAGCGCTCCGGCCGCATCAATCTCGGCCTCGAGGGCACGCTGGTGATGGGCGCGATGAGCGCCTATGGCATCTCCTATCTGTCGGGCTCGCCCTGGCTCGGGGTGCTCGCCGCAGGCCTCACCGGCGCGCTGCTCGGGGCGCTGCATGCCGGCATCTGCTCGCTGCCGCGCGTCAACGACGTCGCGGTGGGCATTTCGCTGATGCTGTTCGGCACCGGGCTCGCCTTCTTCCTCGGCAAGCCGCTGATCGAGCCGACCGCGGCGCGGCTGCCGGCCATCGATTTCGGCTGGTGGAGCGACGTGCCGCAGGTGCGCGCCGCGCTGCGCATCAACGTGCTGTTCCTGCTCGGCGTCGCGCTGGCGCCGATCCTGTTCTGGGCGTTCAAGACCACGCGCTGGGGTCTCCTGATCCGCACCGCCGGCGAGAGCGCCGATGCGGCACGCGCGATGGGCCACTCCGTGCTGATGATCCGGCTGCGTGCGACCATGGCCGGCGGCTTCCTCGCCGGCATCGGCGGCTCGTTCCTGTCGCTGTTCTATCCCGGCAGCTGGAACGAGGGCCTGTCATCAGGACAAGGCATCACCGCGGTCGCGCTCGTGATCTTCGCGCGCTGGGACCCGATGCTGTGCCTGTGGGCCTCGCTCGCCTTCGGCGGCGCCGCAGCGCTCGGACCGGCGCTGCAGTCGGTCGGCGTCACCTCCGGCTATCATCTGTTCAACGCCGCGCCCTACATCCTGACGCTGCTGATCATGATCATCACCTGCTCGCCCAAGCGCACGCTGAGTGGCGCGCCGGCCGAGCTGTCGATCACGCGGTGATATCAGTGGGCAGGCTGAAGATGTTGAAGCAGGCAATCTTGCTGCGGCCATCCTTCGAGACGGCCGCCTTTGGCGGCCTCCTCAGGATGAGGAGTCTTTGCGCGGCGACCGGCCAACCAAACCCTCATGGTGAGGAGCGTCGCCCTTGCGACGCGTCTCGAACCATGAGGCCCCAACACACGCTAACGGGAGCCTCAGCATGACAACGCGCACCATCCGCTCCGAGCCCTACGCCTGGCCCTATAACGGCGATCTGCGCCCCGAGAACACCGCGCTGATCGTCATCGACATGCAGACCGATTTCTGCGGCGTCGGCGGCTATGTCGACAAGATGGGCTATGATCTGTCGCTGACCCGTGCCCCCATCGAGCCGATCAAGAAGCTGCTGACGGTGATGCGGGCGCAAGGCTTCCTGATCATCCACACCCGCGAGGGCCATCGCACCGATCTCTCCGATCTGCCCGCCAACAAGCGCTGGCGCTCGCAGCAGATCGGCGCCGGGATCGGCGATCCCGGACCGTGCGGCCGCATCCTGGTGCGCGGCGAGCCCGGCTGGGAGATCATCCCGGATCTGGCTCCTCTGCCTGGCGAAATCATCATCGACAAGCCCGGCAAGGGCTCGTTCTGCGCCACTGATCTGGAGCTGATCCTGCGCCTCAAGGGCATCCAGAACATCGTGCTCACGGGCATCACCACCGACGTCTGCGTCCACACCACGATGCGCGAGGGCAATGATCGCGGCTTCGAATGCGTGCTGCTGTCGGACTGTTGCGGCGCCACCGATCAAAGCAATCACGACCACGCGCTGAAGATGATCAAGATGCAGGGCGGCGTGTTCGGCGCGGTCGCAACCTCCTCCGCGCTGATCGAGGCGCTGTCGTGATCGGCGACGATCCGACACCAACGGGCGCGTTCGGCGTCGAGGCCATCGCGATGACGATGCGCTTCGGCGCGTTCACCGCGCTCGACAATGTCGAGCTCAAGGTCAAGCCCGGCTCGTTCCACGCGCTGCTCGGCGAGAACGGCGCCGGCAAGTCGACGCTGGTCAAATGCATCATGGGCTACTACCGGCCGACCGAGGGCGACGTGCTGATCGCCGAGCGCGAGCGCGCGATCAGCAACCCGAAGGACGCCCACGCGCTCGGCCTCGGCATGGTCTATCAGCATTTTACTCTCGTGCCGGCGATGACCGTGGCCGAGAACCTGGTGCTGGCGCGCGACGATGTGCCGGCGGTGGTGAATTGGCCTAAGGAGAAGCAGCAGCTGGAGGCGTTCCTGTCGCGCATGCCGTTCCGCGTGCCGCTCGACGCAAAGGTCTCTGACATTTCGGCCGGCGAGCGGCAGAAATGCGAGATCCTCAAGCAGCTCTATCTCAAGCGCCGCTTCCTGATCCTGGACGAGCCGACCTCGGTGCTGACGCCGGGCGAGGCCGACGAGGTGCTGGGCATGCTGCGCAAGATGGTCGAGGCCGGCGAGCTGACCATCCTGATGATCACGCACAAATTCCGCGAGGTGATGGCGTTCGCCGACGAGGTCACCATCCTCCGACGCGGCAAGCTCGCGGGCCGCGGCAAGGTCTCCGAGCTGACGCCCGATGACATGGCGCGGATGATGATCGGCGCCGAGCAGCTGACGGTGCAGCCGTCGCGCACCGGCGAGGCCGGCAAGGTCAGGCTCGAAGTCGAAAAGCTGGTCGCGCGCGACGACGCCGGCGGCCTCGCCGTGCACGATCTTTCGCTCACCGTGCGCGCCGGCGAGATCGTCGGCATCGCCGGCGTCTCCGGCAACGGCCAGCGCCAGCTGGTCGAGGTGCTCGCCGGCCAGCGCGAGGCCGAGAGCGGCGCGGTCCTCGTGTCGGGCGCGCCCTATTCCGCGAGCCGCGAGGAGATGCGGCGGCACAAGATGTCGCTGCTGCCCGAGGAGCCCTTGAAGAACGCCTGTGTCGGCGGCATGAGCGTCGCCGACAACATCGCGCTGCGCGAGTTCGACCGCGCCCCGTTCGCCAGCGGCGGCTGGTGGCTGAACAAATCCGCCTTCCGCAAGGACGCCACCAGCAAGATCAACCGCTACAAGATCAAGACCCGCACGCCGGATACGCCGATCTCGGCGCTCTCGGGCGGCAACGTGCAGCGCGCCGTGCTGGCGCGCGAGCTCGGCCACGACGTCGAGGTCCTGATCGCCGCCAATCCCTGCTTCGGCCTCGACTTCGCGGCGGTGGCGCAGATCCACGCCGAGATCATGGCCGCCCGCAACCGCGGCGCCGCGGTGCTGCTGGTCAGCGAGGATCTCGACGAGTTGCTGGAGCTGTCCGACCGGCTGGTCGTGATGTTCCACGGCCAGCTGGTCTACGAGACTCGCGCCGGCGAGGCCGACCTGACTGAGATCGGCCGGCATATGGCGGGGCATTGAGGGCGAGGTTGATGCCTGGCGAGAAGCAACGTCCTCAGGCTCTCGCGCTGCTATTGGCATGGCTCGCTCTCCGCGTCATTGCGAGCGCAGCGGTAACTGCCCAGCTCGCGCAACGACCAACGGTGTCGTCCCGGCCTTGAGCCGGGACCCATACTCCGCGGCCGTCGTGATGGCCGCGATGTGAACGACGCGCCTGCCCCGAACTATACCCTGTGGCTCTGGGTCCCGGCTCGAGGCCGGGACGACAGCAGAGCTTGCCGCTCCTGCATTCGCAGTCTCACATCATGTGAGCGCGCGAAGCCATCGCCTCACCGTCATTGCGAGCTCAGCGGCGCAGCGAAGCAATCCAGAGTCCTCACACCATCCTGGATTGCTTCGCTGCGCTCGCAATGACAACGGAAAGACTGGCGCGTGCCCATGCCGGGACATTGCGCCGCCCCCGGGCAAACGACCTCAGCGTGTTGACGACTAATTCATCCCGCTGCGGTAAATTGCGCTCCGGCGGGCTTTGTTTGGCCGGTGACCGGCCGCGCCTGCCGGCATTTTTCCTATTTTCCTTCAAACCTTTAAACAGCAGGTCGACATCATGAAGGCCTATTTCATCGGCGGTGGCATCGGTTCACTCTCAGGCGCAGCATTCATGATCCGCGACGGCGGCGTGGCCGGGCGCGACATCACTTTGTTCGAGAAACGCCTGCCCTATGGCGGCAGTCTCGACGGCGCCAGGCTTGCGGACGGCTCCTACTCGATGCGCGGCGGGCGCATGCTGACGACAGAGCAATACGAGTGCACGTGGGATCTGCTGTCGACGATCCCGAGCGCTTCGCAGCCGTCCGAGAACATCCTCAGCGAAACCGAGATGTTCAACAAGCTGCACGTCACGCATGCGCAGGCGCGGCTGGTCGACCGCAACCGGCACAAGGTCGACGTCTCCACCATGGGCTTCTCGATGGAGGACCGCATCGAGATGACCAGGCTCACCGAAACCCCGGAGGACAAGCTCGGCAACTCGCTGATCTCCGACTGGCTGTCGCCGCCGTTCTTCACCACGAATTTCTGGCTGATGTGGCAGACGGCGTTCGCGTTCCAGCCGTGGCACAGCGCGGTCGAATTCAGGCGCTACATGCGCCGCTTCATGAACGAATTCCCGACGATGAATACGCTCGGCGGCGTCAAGCGCACGGTCTACAATCAGAACGACTCGATCGTGAAGCCGCTGATGCGCTGGCTCGAGGAGCACGGCGTCAACTTCGTCGGCGGCGCCGATGTCACCGACATCGCGCTCGTCACGGAGAACGGCAGGCATCGCGCCACGCGGCTCGACCTGACGCAGAACGGCGCCAGCCGCAGCATCGATCTCGCCCCCGACGATCTCGTGTTCTACACGGCGGGCTCGATGACCGATGCGACCAGCCTCGGCAGCCACGACAGCCCGCCGAAGCAATTGACCAAGGAGGACAGCCGCGGCTGGGCGTTGTGGGAGAAGCTCGCCGCCGACCGGCCCGAGTTCGGCAATCCCGCGATCTTCAACTCCAACATCCCGGAATCCAGCTTCGAATCCTTCACGGTCACCTGCCGCAATCCGCGCTTCTTCGATGCGATGCAGAACTTCAGCGGCAATGTCGCCGGCACCGGCGCCCTCGTGTCCTTCACCGACTCCAACTGGCTGATGTCGATCGTGCTGTACACTCAACCCTATTTTCCGGACCAGCCGGAGGGCATCCAGATCTTCTGGGGCTATGGACTCTACCCCGACCGCGTCGGCAATTTTGTGCCCAAGCCGATGTCGGAATGCAGCGGCGCCGAGATCCTGAAGGAGCTGTGCGGGCATCTGCGCTTCCCGCTCACCGTGTTCGACGAGGCCACCTGCGTGCCGTGCTGGATGCCGTACATCATGAGCGAGTTCATGCCGCGCAGCATGGGCGACCGGCCGCTGCCGGTGCCGGCCAATTCGCAGAACCTCGCCTTCATCGGCCAGTTCGTCGAGCTGCCGGAGGATGCCGTGTTCACCATCGAATATTCGGTGCGCGGGGCCATGCACGCGGTGTATCAGCTCATGAAGATCGATCGCGCCATTCCGCCGGTCACACCGTGGGACAAATCGCTGAAGGTGCTGGCGCAGGCCGCCATCAAATCCTTCGCCTGACCTCGCGCGCGAGATCGTGATCGTCAGTGTCTCGCCGCGGTTGATCTGAATCAGTTCCGTCGGGACACACGGCCGCTAATCCCCGGATCGGTACAGACGATCCGGGTGAACCATCATGAAGGCCTATTTCATCGGCAGCGGCATCGGCGCGCTGGCTGGCGCCGCATTCCTGATCCGCGACGGCGGCGTGGCAGGACACGACATCACGATTTTCGAAAAGCATCTGCCGTTCGGCGGCAGCCTCGACGGCACGCAACTGCCCGACGGCTCGTTCTCGCTGCGCGGCGGCCGCATGCTGACGACCGACCACTACGAATGCACGTGGGACCTGCTCTCGACCATTCCCGGCGCGAGCGATCCCAGCCGCACCGTGCGCGACGAAACCATCGCCTTCAACAGGGACCACGTCGCGCATTCGCAGGCGCGCCTCGTCGATCGCAACCGGCACAAGATCGACGTGTCCACGATGGGATTCTCGATGCAGGACCGGCTCGAGCTGGTCAGGCTGACGGAGGCGTCCGAGGAAAAGCTCGGCAAGTCCCGCATCACCGACTGGCTGTCGCCGCCGTTCTTCACCACGAACTTCTGGTACATGTGGCAGACGACGTTTGCGTTCCAGCCGTGGCACAGCGCGGTCGAGTTCAAGCGCTATCTGCATCGCTTCATGAACGAGTTTCCGCGCATCGAGACCTTGGCCGGCGTCAAGCGCACCGTGTTCAATCAGTACGATGCGATCGTGGTGCCGCTCGTCAAATGGCTCGAGGGTCACGGCGTCCATTTCGCCGGCGGCGTGGATGTCACCGACATCGCGATCGAGACGGAGGGCGGCAAGCACGTCGTGAAGCGCCTTGTGCTCGATCGCAGCGGCAGGCCGGAGACGATCGCACTTTCGAGCGACGACCTGGTCTTCCTGCAGAACGGCTCGATGACGGACGCGACCAGCCTCGGCACCCAGGATGCGCCGCCGCCGCGGCTCAGCAAGCAGGACAGCCAGGGCTGGGCGCTGTGGGAGAAGATCGCGAGGGGGCGTCCGGAGTTCGGCAATCCCGCCGCGTTCAACTCATCAATCCCGGAATCCTGCTGGGAGTCCTTCACCGTCACCTGCCGCAATCCGCGCTTCTTCGACGCGATGGAGACGTTCAGCGGCAACGCGGCCGGCACCGGCGGGCTCGTCACCTTCACCGAGTCCAACTGGTTGATGTCGATCGTGCTGTATCACCAGCCGCATTTCGCCGGTCAACCTGACGATGTGCAGGTGTTCTGGGGCTATGCGCTGCATCCCGACCGCATCGGCAATTTCGTTGGGAAGGCGATGGCCGATTGCGGCGGCGCCGACATTCTCAAGGAGCTCTGCGGTCACCTCAACTTCGATCTGGCGGTGTTCGAAGCGGCGACCTGCGTGCCCTGCCGCCTGCCTTACATCACCAGCATGTTCATGCCGCGAAGCAGGAGCGACCGCCCGCTGCCGGTGCCGGCGAATTCGAAGAACCTCGCTTTCGTCAGCCAGTTCGTCGAGATCCCCGACGACGTCGTGTTCACGGTGGAATATTCGGTGCGCGCGGCGCAGATGGCGGTCTATCAGCTGCTCGGCATCACCCGGGCGATTCCGCCGATCACGCGCCATGACAAATCGTTCCGCGTGCTGATCGAAACCGTGGAGAAGGCGTTCGCGTAGAACCGGAGCGCTCCTCTCGCATCCGCAAAAACAAGCGCGCCCGGATCAGGCTTGATCCGGGCGCGCCTTGCAGGACATGAGACGCCGGTGCGTCTCTATGCATCATTCCGTGAACTTATCAGTAGCCGAGCAGCGCGAGACCCACCCAGCCGACGGCGAATAGCGACACCACCGACGTTGCAGCGGCGAAAACGGACAGCGAAACTTTCAAAGTCCTGAGGACCATACGCGCCTCCTTGAACGACAATGAGCAGCACATCGAGGTGAACCCCGACGTCCGTCTGAAATTTCCTGAAAACCCGACTCTGCGGCGAGTCGAACACCAAGTTGGTGCGCGCGTGCGCGCAAAGGTTCAATGCCAGGGTGTGGGCCCCGGCTTCTCCGGCGCATCAACGCGAAGGCACCGGCCCCGGTTCCGCGGATGGAACTGGAACCTTTCAAAAGTGCGCCGGCACTGGTCGAAACGGATCGACGAAGAGGCCCGCCGCAGGTCTTCAGACGGACGGGCCGCCTCGAACGCTATTTCAACGGTAGGAACAGGTCAGCCACCGTCTCGTGCTCTGGAACCTCCGGGAAGAAGCTCAGCCGCTGGCAATAGATCGGGAAGTCACGGGCCTCCTCGCCGCTGGCCGGAAGCCAGTCGCGATAGAGAAAGAGGGCGGCCGGCTCCAGATTGTGGGTGTTGCCGACGACGCGGAGCACGGCGCAGCGTCCGCCGGGGATTTCGCCGACCTTGACGTCCTCGCCATGCGCCGCGATCGGCTGGTCCGTCCCGACACAGAGGTCCACGCTGTAATCCGCAGGCGATGCCGGACGACGCTCGGAGCGCCAGACATTGAAGGTCGGGCTGGTCCTGGGGTGCAGGCCGGCGGTCTTGCGCCACGCGATGAAGCGCTGGATCGTGGCGCCGAGCGTCGCCGGATCGCCGCGGTGCTCGATGATGGCCACGCGCGTGGCAGACACGTCGCGCACCGTGACGTCATGGGCGGTGAAGGTTTTCTGCATCAGCTTGCTCCTCGCATCGTCGAAAGGCCCGAAGGCCGCAAGCCACGGCTCCCAGTCGGGAGACTTCCGAAACGACGACGGCGTCTGCCCGAACCGTTGCCGAAAGGCGCGGGCGAAGGCATCCGGTGCGTCGTAGCCGGCATCCATCGCGACATCGGTGACGCTCCGGGCATCGCTGTAGGCCAGCTGGTAGGACGCACGCTTCATGCGGGCGAGCTGGATGTAGCGATGCACGGACAGACCGAAGGTCGCGGTGAACTGCCGGTGGAAGTGATATTTCGAGTAGGCTGCGATGCCGCTCAGCGTATCGAGATCCAGATCATCGTCGAGGTGCCGGTCAATGTGATCGAGCACCCGTTGCATCCGGGCATGGTGGTTTCGCAGCGCCGCCTTCATCGTTCCGAGCTCCGTGGCAGCACAAGCTAATCGCGCCCGGATATCGCGCGCTCGACCGATCTTGCGGCGTTGTCGAGGGTGCAGAGCGCGCCGGTGGTCTCCGGCCCGTGTCAGGGATCGACGGCGGTCACGGTCCAGAACGAAGCGGGCACCATCACGCCGTGCGCCTTGGCGTACCGCCCGAGCGCCTTTCTCACCGCCGATGTCGCGGCCTCCGCCGCCTCGGTCGGTTGCCCGGCGACGGTGCGGCCGGCGGGCCCGATCGCGAGCGCCGTCTGCACGGCGGCATCGAGACCGCCGCCGGCGCCGAGATCCAGCGTGACGTCGCAGCGCTCGAGGCGGACGCGGCGCAGCCCCGCGTCGGTCAGCACCTTCTCCACCCACTCGGCCGCGCCAAACGCAAAATCGTCCGGCGCGTGCGGCCGCAGACCCGGCAGCTTCGGCACGTGATCATAGGCCGCCTGCAGCGGCTCCAGCGCCCATGGGTTGTCGCGCAGCTCACCCCAGCAGGCGAATGCGACCCGCCCCTCGGAGCGCAGGGCCGTGCGAATGTTCAGCACGGCGCGCACGGGATCGGCGAAATACATCACGCCGAGACGCGAGATCACCAGATCGGCACTCGCGGCCTTGAAGTGATGCACCATGGTATCGGCCTGCACGAAGCTGACGGGCGCCTCGGCCGGCGCCTGCTCATGTGCCGCGGTCAACATGGCGGCGGAGACGTCGAGGCCGAGCACGCTGCCGCCCGGGCCGACCTGGTCCGCCGCGGCGATCAGCGTGGCGCCGCAGCCGCAGCCGATGTCGAGCACCCGCTCGTTCGGCTGAATGGCCGCCCGCTCCAGCAGCGCGTCCTGCACCGGCGCCAGCATCGCATCCAGCTCCGCCCGCCGCGCCACCCAACGCTCGCCGCCCGCGCCGTTCCAGAAGGCGATCTGCTCGGCGTTCTCGAAATGGCCAAAAGAGGTATCGACGACGGCGGCGTCCATGAGGAACTCGACAGCAATGACAGAAACGAAAATGGCCTCTGACGCGAGCCAGCGCACCGGGAGCCGCCGCGGAGTTTAAGCAGCCGTCAGCACGTTGAAAAGCCAGTGTCGCTGAGAGCATGCGCGCGTTGATCGCTCCAACGCGTTTGGCGTCTTGCTGCTGTCTCGCGAGATCATCTTGCCAAGCGGCTTCTCTCCACGCCTTGATCACGCCCCGTCAGCCCGACCAGACAGGCTTGGTCGGCTCAATCGGCTTCCGCTCGGTCAGCCTGCCTTCGTCAGCCTCGCGCTCATCTTTAACGGAAGGTCAGCCGCTGCTTCTGGAAATGGAGGCCGATGGTTTGCTCGAAACCGTCAACCTGCTGAGGCCTTACGTCGAATTGCTCTGATCGCCGCTCGGGACAAAGCGAACTCCAACGAGCCAGATCGCATCTCGAAAAATGGTCGGAGCGGCGGGATTCGAACCCACGACCCCTAGTCCCCCAGACTAGTGCGCTAACCGGGCTGCGCCACGCTCCGATGGCCGATCCTGTAGCCGTGATCGGGATGGGATGCAAGGTACGGCGGGTGGGTTTTGCGGGGGCGATCGAGAGAGCGAAGGTTGGGGACCCCCACCCCCGCCCCCTCCCCGCAAGGGGGAGGGGAGCGCAGCCAGCTTGTGGCGCGATCTATGCCCCGAAACCTTGGGATCTGGGGTGAACCAAGGCGATGCGCGAAGCGAATGAATCCGGCCGCTGGCCCGTGGAGCCTCCTCAGACCTCCTTCATCGCGCGGTCGAGCAGCGCGCGGCAGTCGACGAGCTCCTTGAGCACGCCTTCGAGCTTTTCGCGCTCCTCCGGCTTCATGCCGGCACGGGTGGGCGGGCCGACACGGAAGGTGTCGAGAATGTCGTCCTCGGTGTCGACGAAGCGGAAATCGATGCCCTCCTCCTCGGAGGCCTCCTCCTCTTCATCCTCCGATTCGACCTCCTCCTCGCTGAGCGGCTCCTCCTCCATCATCGCCTGGCCGAGGGTCTCCTCGAGCGCGCCGAAGGAGACGGCCGCGGAGGTATCCGCCAGCCCCTGGACCGACTTGACGCCGTGCTCCTTCAGGATGCGCTGCACGCCCTTGATCGTGTAGCC
Source organism: Bradyrhizobium sp. SZCCHNS2022 (assembly GCF_032377575.1). Taxonomy (NCBI): domain Bacteria; kingdom Pseudomonadati; phylum Pseudomonadota; class Alphaproteobacteria; order Hyphomicrobiales; family Nitrobacteraceae; genus Bradyrhizobium; species Bradyrhizobium sp. SZCCHNS2022. The sequence goes on from NZ_JAUHHZ010000001.1 coordinate 2,583,737, forward strand.
TTCGCTGTAGAGCAGACGGCGGATGCCCTTGAGAAGATCGACGTCGTCGGGCCGGTAATAGCGCCGGCCGCCGCTCCGCTTCATCGGCTTGATCTGGGCGAACCGCGTCTCCCAAAACCGCAGCACGTGCTGCGGGATGTCGAGCTCCTGCGCGACCTCGCTGATCGTCCGAAACGCATCGGGCGCCTTGTCCAAATGCCCGTTCCCCTTCGATCGTGCTGCCAAGAAACGCGACGACTACGCTGACGATATTGGACGAATTGAACGCATGCGACGCCGACTCCGGCCCTCAGGCCACGCCGAACGGCCCTATTCCGGCTCGGCGCCGAACTCGGCGCTGGCCTCGCCGTTCATCTTGCCGGAGGCCGGCTGGCCGTTGATGCGCTGCTTCAGGATCGCCGACGGCTTGAACACCATGACCCGCCGGGGCGAGATCGGCACCTCGGTGCCGGTCTTGGGGTTACGTCCGATGCGCTGCCCCTTCTTGCGCACCATGAACGACCCGAACGACGACAGCTTCACCGTCTCGCCGCGCTCCAGGCAGTCGGTGATCTCCTTCAAGACCAGCTCGACGAACGCAGACGACTCCGTCCGCGACAGTCCGACCTTTTGGTAGACGGCCTCGCAGAGATCGACGCGTGTAACTGTTTTTCCGGTTCCCGCCATCGCCTGCCCCACACTCACGGCGAATAATTCGGCCCGGAAATTAAGAGGTTAAGCGGCGATGGTCAACAGCAGCGTGAACGGAACTGCATGCCGCAGCGCAGGTCGTCCCAAGCAATCTCGTCCGGCGGAATGGCTCACCAGCGCACCAGCGCCGAGCCCCAGGTGAAGCCGCCGCCCATGGCCTCGAGCAGAACGAGGTCGCCCTTCTTGATGCGGCCGTCCTTGACGGCGACGTCGAGGGCCAGCGGAATCGAGGCAGCCGAGGTATTTCCGTGCCGATCGACCGTCAGGACCACCTTTTCGGGGGCGATGTGCAGCTTATGTGCGGAGGCGTCGATGATTCGCTTGTTGGCCTGGTGCGGCACGAACCAGTCGATGGTCTCGGCCGACTGGCCGGTGGCCTCGAAGGCATCGACGATCACGTCGGTGATCATGCCGACGGCATGCTTGAACACTTCGCGGCCTTCCATCCGGAGATGGCCGACCGTCTGGGTCGAGGACGGACCGCCGTCGACATAGAGCTTGGATTTGTGGCGGCCGTCGGAGCGCAGATGGGTGGTCAGCACGCCGCGGCCGGCGGCGCCCTCGCCCTGCTGCTGCGCGTCCAGCACCAGCGCACCGGCGCCGTCGCCGAACAGCACGCAGGTGGTGCGGTCGTTCCAGTCGAGGATGCGCGAAAAGGTCTCCGCGCCGATCACCAGCGCCCGCTTGAACGATCCGCTGCGCAGGAAATTGTCGGCGGTCGCCAGCGCATAGACGAAGCCGGAGCACACCGCCTGCAGGTCGAAGGCCGCGCCATGATTGATGCCGAGCCCGTTCTGCACGGCCACCGCGGTGGCCGGAAAGGTGTTGTCCGGGGTCGAGGTGCCCAGCACGATCAGGTCGATCGATTGCGGATCGACGTCGGCTGCGGCGAGCGCGGCGCGGGCGGCATTGATCGCGAGATGCGACGTGAACTCGCCGTCGGCTGCGACATGGCGCTCACGGATGCCGGTGCGCTGAACGATCCACTCGTCGGAGGTCTCGATGCGGCTTGCCAGCTCGGCATTGGTCACGACCCGCTGCGGGAGATAGGAGCCACAGCCGAGCACGACCGAACGAATTGTCACGAGACAGCCTCCTGGGCGACCGGTTCGGACGCCAATGCGCCGCCGTCGCGATTGAGTGTTTGAGTGATCTTGGTCAGGAGATCGTAGCGGGCCATCTCATAGCCAACCCGCACGGCCGAGGCAAAGCCCTCGGCATCGGTTCCGCCATGGCTCTTGACCACGATGCCCTTGAGCCCGAGCACCACGCTGCCATTGGACTTGCGCGGGTCGAGCCGGGCGCGCAGCGCGGCAAAGGCGCCGCGCGCGAAAAGATAGCCGATCCGGGCCATAAGGCTGGCCTGGATGGCGCCGCGCAGGAATTCCGCGACCTGGCGCGCCGTCCCCTCGGCCGCCTTCAGCGCGATGTTGCCGCTGAAGCCTTCGGTCACGACCACGTCGGCCGCGCCCTTGCCGATGCCGTCGCCCTCGACGAAGCCGATATAATCGAGCTGCGGCAGGTTCATCGCGCGCAACTGCTCGGCCGCCTCGCGGATCTCCTCGTGGCCCTTGATCTCCTCGACGCCGATGTTGAGCAGGCCGACGGTCGGCCTGGGCTTGTTGAACAGCACGCTCGCCAATGCGCCGCCCATCACCGACAGCGCCACCAGATGGCGGGCGTCGCCGCCGATCGTCGCGCCGAGGTCGAGCACGACCGATTCGCCGCGCATCGTCGGCCAGATCGCCGCCAGCGCCGGCCGGTCGATGCCATCGAGGGTGCGCAGGCAGAACCGCGCCATTGCCACCAGCGCGCCGGTATTGCCGGCGGAGATCGCGACGTCCGCCTCGCCCTTCTTGACGGCCTCGATCGCCATCCACATCGAGGAGGTTTTCCGGCCGCGCCGCAGCGCCTGGCTGGGCTTGTCCTCCATGCTGACGGCGACGTCGGTGTGAACGACGCGCGAGACCGCCTTCAGCCGCGGAAGCCGGTCGAGCTCGGGAGCAATCTTGGCACTGTCACCGAACAGCAGAAACTCCGCGTCCGGATGGCGGCTCAGCGCAATCGCAGCTCCGGGAATGACGACGGCCGCGCCGAAATCCCCGCCCATGGCGTCCAGCGCGATTCGAACCTTTTGAGGCATGACGTCCCGGAAACCTGATCTCGAGCTTGATCTCGTGTTGGCCTTGACTCGCTTGGCCTTGCTTAGCCGTGTTTTGGTGGTCGTTCAGAGGCACTGCACGGCCAGGGGAGAGTTGAGGCACAATCCCACAGCCGCCGAGCATTTTCGTCGCACCCCGACCCGGCGCGACAATAGCGTCTCTCCGTGTCGAAACAACCTCCCGGAGGCGATGGATTTTGCAACCGCGGCGGCGCAAGGGGCGGGAGACGGATCGATCTTTGCCATCGAAATCAGCAACTTGAGCCGAATTCGGGAGGCTTCGTGACAGGACGGGAGCGCGGCCGGCCTGCACATTCAGACATCAATCCTCACCCGTTTTCTTCGCTTTGGCCGGGCCGGACGTTGCGCCGCCGGGGGATTTCAACGCCTTCAGCGCCGCAAACGGGTGATCCTCCGGGTCGGCGGCCTCGGCCGGCTGCTCGAACGCCGCGCCCGGCTTGCGCGGATAGGGGTCAATCCCCAGGAACAGCGCATCGGCGGCCAGCCGCCCGAGATCGATTTGGCCATTGACGATCGGCTCGGGCGGATCGGCCGTATCGACCTCGCTGTTCGGGTCGTCCTCGACGAACTCGGCCAGTTCCGGAATGTCTTCCGGCGGTGCGAACATCTGGTCGATCGGCTCGTCGATCTCGGTCTCGATCGGATCGAGCGTCACCACGCAGGTCTGGCCGATCCGGGCGCGCACCCGGCCCTCGACGTGCACCTTGCCGTCGCGCTTCTGGACCACGTCGAACGCGGCATGCGCCGACATCACCTCGCGCAGTTCACCCATCGCGGCGAGCGCGCTTCGTGTGGCCGCATCCGCCTCGATCTCGCGATGAAGCCCGGCGTCCGGGATCTGCGCCACGATCACCGGCGCGGCTCGCCAGGGATCTTTTGCCGGATCGCGGCCCGGGTCGCGGGAAATGTCTCTGTCTCTGCTCATGTCGTTCAGTCCTGCTGCACCGGACGCGGGAAGCTCCAGGTCGCGCCGAGCAGCTTGTTGTCGTCGAGGGTGGCGAGGTGCGCCGCCGCCCGTCCCGCATAGGCGGCAAGTTCCGCCGCGCTGTCCGGATGCTCTCCGTTCAAGATATTCTTCTGCAGCGCCTCCGCCAGCCGGGCCTCGCTTTCCGACCAGGCGAGATCATAGGCGGCAGTGCGGCCGTAGAAGGCCTCGCCGAATTTCTGCATGCGCTTGGGCACGGTGAGGTCGCCAACCCCCATCTCGCGCAGATTGTCGTCCATGTCGGCGCAGAACCGGTCGAACAGCGCCTGCGACAGGTCCGCACCGACCCCGCGCAGCCGGCGCAGCACCAGCCAGAGGTGCAGAATCAGCAGGTCGAACCGTCCCTCGACCGTGTCGGGGACATTTAAGTGTCTATAAAACAACGGTTCTCGGGTTTGCGCCACGATCGTGCCATAGATCGGCTCGATGGTCCCGCGCGGGGACGGTCGCAATTTCCTGAGATGGTTGAATGGCCAGAGCATGAAGGTTCCGCGGCTGAGTTTTCCCGACCCGGTTCGGACGGCATGTTGCAATCCGCAAGTTTGCCCGGTACGTCAACGCCCTGCCCGACGCAAGGGGACGGGATCCGATCTTGAGAAGATGACCCAGACAATGCGAACGACTGCCAGCCTGCTCACCCGTGGCCTCCGTACCCGTCTGCGCACCGCCGGCGCCATCGCGCTGACCTGTCTGGCGCTCGCCGCCTGCACCGGCGAGCAGTTCCAGAAGGGCTACATCATGCCGCCCGGCGCGCTGGAGCAGATCCCGATCGGGGCCAGCCAGGATCAGGTGCTGATCGTGATGGGCACGCCATCGACCGTCGCCACGCTCGACGGCGAGGTGTTCTACTACATCTCGCAGCGCGCCGAGCGCCCCGTCGCCTTCATGAACCAGAAGGTGGTCGATCAGCGCGTGATCGCGGTCTATTTCGACAAGAACCGCCAGGTCCGCCGGCTCGCCAATTACGGCATGAAGGACGGCAAGATCTTCGACTTCGTCAGCCGCACCACGGCGACCTCCGGCCAGGAGCTCAGCTACCTGACGCCGCTGTTCAAGCTGCTCAGCTTCAACTGATCCAAAGTCGATCGCCGTCGTCCGGAATATGATTCCGGGCCACGGCACAAAGTGCGCTCGCTGCGCTGATTGGCGCAGCATGCGCGTGATCCATGCGCTTGCGCTGGCGCAGCAACCTTCCCTACCCTGCGACAAAACAAGAGCAGGGAGGAATCATTGGCTCATCGCACCGCGCTATCGCGCCGCAAGCTTCTCACGGGCGCCGCCGCGCTCTCGACCGCCGCCATTCTGCCGCGCACGAGTCTCGCCGACTGGCGCCCCACCGAGACGGTGAAGCTGATCGTGCCGGCCGCGCCCGGCGGCAGCACCGACGTGATGGGCCGGCTGCTCGCGGCGCATCTGCAGACGGCGTGGGGACAATCGGCCGTGGTCGAGAATCGCTCCGGCGGCGGCGGCACCATCGGCACCGCCGAGGTCGCACGCAACACCAAGGGCGACGGCTCCACCATCCTCATCGGCAATCCCGGCCCGAACGCGATCGCCTATTCCATCTTCCGCAACCTCGCCTACAAGCCGGATCAGCTGCAGGCGGTGTCCAACATGATCCGCATCCCGAACATCGTCTCGGCGCATCCCTCGACCGGCATCAAGTCGATTCCCGAGCTCATCGCCTATCTCAAAGCCAATCCCGACAAGCTGAACTACGGCTCCTCCGGCGTCGGCCAGAGCCCGCACCTCACCGGCGCATGGTTCCTGCAGCTCACGGGATTGAAGATGACGCACATCCCGTTCCGCGGCGCCGGCCCGGCGCTGCAGGCCGCGCTCGCCGGCGACATTCAGATCCTGTTCGACAATCTGTTTCCATCGCTACCGCAGATCCAGGACGGCAAGCTGACCGGGCTCTGCGTGACGACGCCGGAGCGCAGCGCCAATGCACCTGACCTGCCGACCATGCGCGAGAGCGCGCCGGAGCTGGCCAAGTTCGACGTCTCGTCCTGGTTCGGCGTCTTCCTGCCCAAGGCCTGCCCGCCCGAGATCGTCACCGCGCTGAACTCGCAGGTCAAGGCGATGCTGGAGCGCGAGGACATCCGCAAGAACATCGCGGCCATGGGCGCGCGGGCCGACTACGGCACGCCGCAGCAATTCGGCGACTTCGTGCAGGCAGAGACGAGCAAGTTCGCGTCCATCATCCAAAAGGAAGGCCTGCAGATGGACGCGCAGTGACCGGCACGCCGGATCCCGCCGGCTGCGATCCAGCATGCAGTAGCCCGATACAGTCCATGGTGTAACGGCACCTTAAGCGAGGTGGTGCGATAGATGGCGGCCGCGTGTCTTTGATCTGGTTTTTGGATACCGTCAGCGGATGCCGGGCCTCTTCCCTCCAAAGAGGCGGCCCGGTGACCGTCCGAAGGGCAGGCGCCGGCGATGTCCATCGCATGAGCCCGCGTCTTGCAAAATAGCGTCCTGCATCAGCTCGAAGACATTCTTGCCAGCCGCTACGTCTCGCGGCGCGCGGAAATCCTGGAACGCGTGGCCGACCTGTTCGTGGTCGGCTCGGGCAAGTTCAACGAAGAGCATGTCGATCTGTTCGACCACGTGCTGTTCAAGCTGCTCGATAACGTGGCGATCGCCGCGCGCGCGGAGCTCGGCAGCCGGCTCGCGGTGCTTCCCGATGCGCCGCCGCGCCTGATCAAGCACCTGGCTGCGGATGAAACGATTGCGGTTGCCGGTCCGGTGCTGCGCCAGAGCGACCGGCTTGATGAGACTACGCTGGTCGCGGCCGCACAGACCCGTGGCCAGGAGCATCTGCTTGCCATCTCCGGCCGCAAGACCCTGACCGAATCCGTCACCGACGTGCTGGTCGATCGCGGCGACCAGGCCGTTGTTTCGAACACCGCGAACAATGACGGCGCCCGCTTCTCAAATCACGGCTTCTCCGGCCTCGTGACCAAGGCCTCCGATGATCCGGGCCTGGCGCTGAAGCTCTGGAGCCGCCCCGACAGCCCGCGCGAAGTGCTGGTCCGCCTGTTCGTCGAAGCCTCTGATGCCGTGCGCAACCAACTCGCCAGTGCCGACGCGGCGCGCTCCGAGATCGTCGAGCTCGCCGTCGCCCAAGCGTCGGGCCATCTGCAGGCCGCGGCGCGGACGCGCTCGAACGATTTTGATCATGCCAAGGCCTATGTCGAGCAGCTCCACGCCACCGGCCAACTGCACGAGGCCCAGCTGCACGGCTTTGCCAAGGAAGGCAGCTTCGACAAGGTCACGCTGGCGCTGTCCCTGATGTGCAAGCTGCCGCTCGATCTGGTCGAGCGCGCCTTCGTCCGCAAGCAGCCGGACCAGCTCCTGGTGATCGCCAAGGCGCTCGACCTGTCCTGGGTGACGACGACGACGCTGCTGTTCATGCAGGCGCATGTCAGCGGCAGCGCGCGCCCGCAGCTCGATCAGCACCTGGCGAGCTTCACGCAAATGCAGCCGCGCATGGCGCAGAGCATGCTGCAAAGCTATCGGACACGACAGCGCGCGGCGGAATAGTCATTCTCAACAACGAACCGAGTTCATATGAAAGCCCCGCGGCTCGCGCCGCGGGGCTTTTTTTCGACCATGACACCTCAGTGCGCGAGGATCGCCAGCAGCAGCAGGGCCACGATGTTGGTGATCTTGATCATCGGGTTCACGGCGGGGCCCGCCGTGTCCTTGTAGGGATCGCCGACGGTGTCACCGGTCACGGCCGCCTTGTGGGCATCCGAGCCCTTGCCGCCGAAATGGCCGTCCTCGATGTACTTCTTGGCGTTGTCCCAGGCGCCGCCGCCCGAGGTCATCGAGATCGCCACGAAGAGGCCGGTGACGATGACGCCGAGCAGCATGGCGCCGACCGCCGAGAACGCCGCCGACTTGCCGGCCGCACCACCGCCCGCGATCGCGTAGATCAGGAAGTAGACGACGATCGGCGACAGCACCGGCAGCAGCGAGGGGATGATCATCTCCTTGATCGCCGCCTTGGTCAGCAGGTCGACCGCCTTGCCGTAATCCGGCTTGTCGGTGCCCTGCATGATGCCCGGCTTCTCGCGGAACTGCCGCCGCACCTCCTCGACGATCGCGCCGGCGGCACGGCCGACGGCGGTCATGCCCATCGCGCCGAACAGATACGGCAGCAGGCCGCCGAACAGCAGGCCGACCACGACGTAGGGGTTGTTCAGCGAGAAGTCCGGCTTGATCCCCGCGAAATAAGGATGCTTCGCGGAGTCGGCGATGAAGAACTGCAGGTCCTGATTATAGGCCGCGAACAGCACCAGCGCACCGAGACCGGCGGAGCCGATCGCGTAACCCTTGGTGACGGCCTTCGTGGTATTGCCGACGGCATCGAGCGCGTCGGTGGACTTGCGCACCTCCTTCGGCAGTCCGGCCATCTCGGCGATGCCGCCGGCATTGTCGGTGACCGGACCGAAGGCGTCGAGCGCGACGATCATGCCGGCGAGCGCCAGCATCGTGGTGGTCGCGATCGCGATGCCGAACAGGCCGGCGAGGCTGTAGGTGACCAGGATGCCGGCGATGATGACGATCGCAGGCAGGGCCGTTGCCTCCATCGAGATCGCGAGGCCCTGGATCACGTTGGTGCCGTGGCCGGTCACCGAGGCCGACGCGATCGACTTCACCGGACGAAAGTCGGTGCCGGTGTAGTATTCGGTGATCCAGATGATCAGGCCGGTGACGACGAGGCCGACGACGCCGCAGACGAACAAAGCGGTGCCGGTGTAGTCGACGCCGTCGAGCTTGCCGAAGCCGATCAGCCAGCCGATCGCCACCGCGACGCCGGCGAGCGACAAGACGCCGGTCGCGATCAGACCCTTGTAGAGCGCGCCCATGATCGACTGGCTGGCGCCGAGCTTGACGAAGAACGTGCCGGCGATCGAGGTGATGATGCAGATGCCGCCGATGGCGAGCGGCAGCGTCATCATGTTGGCGAGCAGCGACGACTTGGCGAAGAAGATAGCGGCCAGCACCATGGTGGCGACCGCGGTCACCGCGTAGGTTTCGAACAGGTCGGCGGCCATGCCGGCGCAGTCGCCGACATTGTCGCCGACGTTGTCGGCGATGGTCGCGGGGTTGCGCGGATCATCCTCGGGGATGCCGGCCTCGACCTTGCCGACGAGGTCACCGCCAACGTCGGCGCCCTTGGTGAAGATGCCGCCGCCGAGACGGGCGAAGATGGAGATCAGCGAGGCGCCGAAGCCGAGCGCGACCAGCGCATCGATCACGGTGCGGCTGTCGGGCGCGAGCTTCATGAAGCCGGTGAGGATGCCGAAGTAGATGGTGACGCCGAGCAGCGCGAGACCGGCGACCAGCAGGCCCGTGATCGCGCCGGCCTTGAAGGCGAGCTCGAGGCCGCCGGCGAGCGAAGTGGTTGCGGCCTGCGCGGTGCGGACGTTGGCGCGCACTGAGACGTTCATGCCGATGAAGCCGGCGGCGCCGGAGAGGATCGCGCCGATCGCAAAGCCGATCGCGACGAGCATACCGAGGAAATACGCAAGGAGCACGAAGATCACGACGCCGACTAACCCGATCGTCGTGTATTGGCGGCGGAGATAGGCCTGAGCGCCCTCGGCCACGGCCGCTGCGATTTCCTGCATGCGCGCATTGCCGGCGTCCGCACTGAGCACCGATTGTGTGGCCCAGATCGCATAGACGATCGACAGCGCTCCGCAGAGCACGATCACCCATAAAGCTGACATTTAGTTTCCTCGGCTCTTTGCTTTTCTAACTACGTCACGCCGCGATGGTGCGACGCACGCCCCCTGTCAGGCCGCTCCGGGCGGAGCCGCCTCGAACGTCATGGACCTTGCCAAAATCGCCATGATGACGCAACGCCGCGACGCCTGAACCGCTCCAAATTCAGACGCTTCTTTGGTCGCAATGTGCGGTTGCGAACAGATGTCAGAAGTGACTGAAGGACAGGCGCGTCAGCGCAACTGGACGGCCCTGCCCGTCCAGGAAGCGCGGCGGATGCGATCCTTCGGCGATGGCGCCGAGTTCGGTCAGGTCCACACCGGCCGTCGTAGCTGCAGCGCGGAATGCTTCGCATTGCGCTGCGGGAACGGTGCAGAGGATCTCGTAGTCGTCGCCGCCCGAGATCAGCGTTTCCAGTTGGACCGATCCGGCAGCGAGAAGCTGTGCAGCTGCTGATGAGATCGGAACACGTGACAGATCGATGTCGGCGCTCACGGAAGAGGCAGCACAAAGCTTGGTCAGGTCGCCGGCCAGGCCATCAGAGACGTCCATCGACGCTGTCGCGTAGTCCCTCACCGCCGCCGCCAGCTCGCAGCGCGGCTGCGGCAGGCGATAGCGGCCGATCAGCATATCCCGCGCGGCGGGATCGGCATTCGGCGCGCCCGCCTCTGCTCTGCCCTGAAGAATGCGCAGGCCGAGCGCAGCATCGCCGATCGTGCCCGTGACCATCACCCGGTCGCCGGCACCCGCTCCAAAGCGGTGGACCATCCGGCCCCGGGGGATACGCCCCCACGCGGTGATCGAGATCATGACAGGTCCCGGCGTGGACACGGTGTCGCCGCCGAGCAGCGGGCAGCCGAACGTCGCGGCGTCCTCGCCGAGACCGCCGGCGAAGGCGGCGAGCCAAGCTTCATCTGTCCGGCGCAGCGCCAGGGTCAGCAGGAAGCCAGCCGGCACCGCGCCCTTGGCCGCGAGATCGGACAGGTTCACCCGCAGCGCCTTGCGCGCGACCGTATCGGGCGGATCGTCCGGGAGGTAGTGAACGCCCTCGACGATGGCGTCGGTGTTGACGACGAGGTCGTCGCCCGAGGCCGGGATGATGGCGGCGTCGTCGACAAGGCCGAACGCGCCGGGGTCGGTCGCCAGCGGCTTGAAGTAGCGGGCGATGAGGGAGTCCTCGCCGGACGGAGTTTGGGTCATCGGGGCCCTCCCTGCACTCCGCTGTCATCGCCCGGCTTGACCGGGCGATCCAGTACGCCGCGGCCCCTCGGTATCCCCCCGACGTCTCTGGAATACTGGATCACCCGCTTTCGCGGGTGATGACAGTTGAGCAAGCACGCTGGCACCGCGCCGGTTCGCAACAGCCCTGCTGCGGCCCGGCTCACCACCTACCTCGGCCCCATCTCGTCGCCGCGATACTGGCGGGCGAGTTGCTCCAGCACGGCATTGACCATGCCGGTCTCGTCGCGCTCGACGAAGGCATGGGCGATGTCGACATATTCGGACACGACGACGCGGGCCGGAATGTCCTTGCGCCGCTCCAGCTCATAGGCGCCGGCGCGCAGCACCGCGCGCAGGATCGCGTCGATCCGCTGCAGCGGCCAGCCACGCTCCAGCGCGGTATCGAGCACCGGATCGATCTTGGTCTGGTCGCGCACCACGCCGGAGACGATGTCGCGGAAGAACGCGGCCTCGGCGGGCAGATACTGCTCGCCCTCGACCTCGTTGCCGAGCCAGTGGCTCTCGAATTCGGCCAGGACGTCGTTGATCCCGGCGCCGGCGATATCCATCTGGTAGAGCGCCTGGACAGCGGCGAGACGCGCGGCGCCGCGGCGGTTGGCCTTGCGGTCGTTGTTGGCGCGGATCGGGCCCTTGAAGGGTTTGTTCTCGGCCATGTCAGCCTCGCGCCAGGCGGCGTTTGATGCGCAGCACGGCCAGCGCAGCCCGCGCGGCATCGCCGCCCTTGTTCATCTCGGACACGCGGGCGCGCGCCCACGCCTGGTCCTCATTGTTGACCGTCAGGATGCCGTTGCCGAGCGGCAGGCCGCGGGCGACCGAGAGGTCCATCAGCGCCCGCGAAGATTCCTGCGAGACGATCTCGAAATGGATGGTGTCGCCTCGGATGACGCAACCGAGCGCGATCGCGAGATCATAGGGCTTGCCGGTCTTGGCCGCCGCATCCAGCGCGATCGCGATCGTCGCCGGGATCTCCAGCGAGCCGGTGACAGTGAGGACGTCGTAGCTCACACCGGCCGCCTTCAACTCGGCGGTGGCGCCCTCGAGCATCGCGTCCTGGATGTCGTCGTAGAAGCGCGCCTCGACGATCAGCGCGCGAGCGCCGGTGATGTCGGTCTGGTCTTTCAGCGGCGCGCGCCGTGCGTCTGCCATGGTTCGGTTTCCATTGTCTTCAGCTGCCTCGCCCTTGAGGGAGCGGCCAATGGGCCGCATCGCGAAGGACGAGATGAAATTGGCCTCATGCTGCGAACCGGCGCAGCAGCGCCGCCTCGCCATGAGGGCTGGCCTTGTAGGCGCGAGCGCCGGCAAAGCCAAGACGGAAAGCCTCGCTTGGAGGCTACTTCATTTCCGTGAGGCGCGCGGCGTAGCGCGCCATCAGGTCGACCTCGATATTGACCTCGCTGCCGGCCTGCCAGGATGACAGCGTGGTGACGCTCAGCGTATGCGGAATGATCAGGACCGAGAAGGTCAGATCGTCGACGGTGTTGACCGTCAGCGACACGCCATCGAGGGTGATCGAGCCCTTGGTGGCGATGAAGCGGGCCAGTTCGCGGCTCGTCTTGAACACGAACCGCGCCATGTCCGGCAGGTTCTCGCGGCTGACGATGGTCGCGATGCCGTCGACATGGCCGGAGACGATGTGACCGCCGAGCTCGTCGCCGATCTTCAGCGCCCGCTCCAGGTTAAGCTTCGAGCCGACGCGCCAGTGCCTGGCCGTCGTCAGCGCCAGCGTCTCCGCGGCGGCATCGACCTCGAACCAGGTCTTCCCGTCGGCGACACCCGACTGCACAACCGTAAGGCAGACGCCGTTGTTGGCGATCGACGCGCCATCGGCAATCGTGGCCTGATCATAGCTGCAGGCGATCCGCAGCCGGTGCAGCTTGCCCTCGGTCCGCGGCGTCAGGCTGACGATCTCGCCGATGTCGGTGACGATGCCGGTGAACATTACACGCGCTCGTAAATCGTAAGGGTGTCGGGATCGAGCGTCTCGCTAGCACGAACGCGATAGGCCGGCGACTGCGTGATTGCGGTCAGCGGCAATGCATCCAGCGCAGCAATCCCGTCGGCGCCGATCGTGCCGGGACCGCGCAGGAGCCAGATCTCGTCGACGAGGCCGCTCGCCATGAAGGATGACGCGACGCGGCTGCCGCCCTCGATCATCAGGCGGGTGATGCCCTTCTCGGCGAGCGCCTTGAGCACCGCGGGCGGCTCCAGCGCCGATGGCTCGGCCTGCGGCGGCACACGGATGACCTGGGCACCGGCAGCACCGAGCTTGGTCGCCGCCGCGGGCTCCGCTAGCGCGGACGCGACCATCCAGAGCGGCGTGGTTCGCGCCGACTGCACCAAACGGCTGGTCATGGGCAGCCGCAGCATCGGATCGAGCACGACGCGCACCGGCGAGCGGAGATCCATCCCCGGGAGCCGGCAGGTCAGCAGCGGATCATCGGCAATCGCGGTGCGCACGCCGATCAGGATCGCGTCGCTCTGGGCGCGCAACAGATGCACGCGCGTCCGTGCGGCCGCGCCCGTGATCGCCACAGGCGTGCTGCCGCTGGCTGCGATCTTGTCGTCGGCCGAGACGGCGAGCTTCAGGATCACATGCGGCCGGCCATCACGGATACGGCGGAAATGGCCGGCATGGTCGCGCTTGGCGTCGGCCGAACAGAGACCGACCTCGACCTGGATGCCGGCGGCACGCAGCTTCGCATGCCCCTGCCCCGCGACCTCGGGATTGGGGTCCTCGATCGCGGACACGACGCGGCTGATGCCGGCGGCGATCACCGCGTCGACGCAAGGCGGCGACTTGCCGAAATGCGAGCACGGCTCCAGGGTCACATAGAGCGTGGCACCCTTGGCCGCCGCACCCGCCCGCCGGATCGCCTCCGGCTCGGCGTGCGGACGCCCGCCCGGCTGGGTCCAGCCACGGCCAATGATGATGCCATCCTTGACCACCACTGCGCCGACGGCCGGGTTCGGCCAGGTGCGACCCTGCCCACGCCGGCCAAGCGCCAGCGCCAGCTGCATGAAGCGGCGGTCGGCGTCCTTTTGCGCCTTCAGCTTTTCACCGACCTGATCGACCAGGACCCGGAAGATCATTTGCGGACCGGCGCCAGCCGCGGGGTCTCGTCCTCGGCCGAGAGCTCGCCGAGCACGGCCTCGAAATCCTTGGCCTCGCGGAAATTGCGATAGACCGAGGCGAAGCGGACATAGGCGACGTCGTCGAGGTCGCGCAGATGCTCCATCACGATCTCGCCGATCGCCTCCGAGGACACCTCCGATTCACCGCCGCTCTCGAGCTCGCGCACGATCGCCGACACCATCTTCTCGACGCGCTCCGGATCGACCGAGCGCTTGCGCAAGGAAATCTGCACCGAGCGCATCAGCTTGTCGCGGTCGAACGGCACGCGGCGGCCGTTGCGCTTGATGACGGTGAGTTCGCGCAGCTGCACCCGCTCGAAGGTCGTGAAGCGGAAGTTGCAGGTGACGCAGACCCGCCGCCGCCGGATCACCGAGGAGTCCTCGGTGGGGCGGGAGTCCTTCACCTGCGTATCGAGGCTGTTGCAGCTCGGGCAGCGCATTGTGGCTTCAAGCCTTACTGATAGATCGGGAACCGGTCGGTCAATGCCTTCACCTTGTCCTTGACCGCGGCTTCCACCAGCGGCGCACTGCCTTCCGAGGACTGCGCAATCGCGTTCAGCACCTCGGCGATCAGGCTGCCGACCTGCTGGAATTCCGCGACGCCGAAGCCGCGGGTGGTCGCCGCCGGGGTGCCGAGACGAAGGCCCGAGGTGACGAACGGCTTCTCGGGGTCGAACGGGATGCCGTTTTTGTTGCAGGTGATGCCGGCGCGGACCAGCGCCTTCTCCGAGACGTTGCCCTTCAGCCCCTTCGGCCGGAGGTCGACCAGCATCAGGTGGTTGTCGGTGCCGCCGGAGACGATATCGAAACCCTGGGCGCGCAGCGATTCCGCCAGCGCCTTCGCGTTCTCGACGATGTTCTTCGCGTAGACCTTGAACTCCGGCCGCAGCGCCTCGGCGAACGCCACCGCCTTGGCCGCGATGACGTGCATCAGCGGGCCGCCCTGCAATCCGGGGAAGATCGCCGAGTTCAGCTTCTTGGTGAACTGCTCGTCGTTCCAAAGGATCAGGCCGCCGCGCGGGCCGCGCAGCGATTTGTGGGTCGTGGTGGTGACGATGTGAGCGTGCGGCACCGGCGAGGCATGCGCGCCGCCGGCGACGAGGCCGGCGAAGTGGGCCATGTCGACCAGCAGGTAGGCGCCGACGCTGTCGGCGATCTCGCGGAAGCGCTTGAAGTCCCAGGGGCGCGAATAGGCGCTGCCGCCGGCGATGATCAGCTTCGGCTTCACTTCCTCAGCCTGTTTGGCCACCGCATCCATGTCGATCAGGTGGTCGTCGCGGCGCACGGTGTAGTGCGCGGCCTTGAACCACTTGCCGGACATGTTGACCGGCGAGCCGTGGGTCAGATGGCCACCGGCAGCGAGGTCGAGGCCCATGAAGGTGTCGCCGGGCTGCAAGAGCGCCAGGAACACCGCCTGGTTCATCTGGCTGCCGGAGTTCGGCTGGACGTTGGCGAAATTGGCGCCGAACAGCTTCTTGGCGCGGTCGATCGCGAGGTTCTCGGCGACGTCGACCCATTCGCAGCCGCCATAGTAGCGCGCGCCCGGATAGCCCTCGGCGTATTTGTTGGTCATGACCGAGCCCTGGGCCTCCAGGACCGCCCGGCTGACGATGTTTTCCGAGGCGATCAGCTCGATTTCGTGCCGTTGCCGACCGAGCTCACCCTTGATGGCGGCGGCGATCTCGGGATCGGCCTCGGCCAGGGTGGCGGAGAAGAAAGAATCGACTGACGAGGCGGGCTTGGCGCTGGAAGCGGTCATCGGCGGAATATCTCCACGTCCGCAAGGCCTTGAGGGGCCGGCGGTCGGTTCAGTGAAGGCGGTCGGAAAAGACCCCTGCCCTTACCATACGGGCGGCGGCAGGCCAAGGGACAGGTCAAGCGGTTGCGGGTCAAACCGGATATTTGCGCCAGATATGGTGGACGGCCGCTGGAACAAGCCCCTGCTCACGCCCCGCCGCAGGAGTGCCAGCTCTCCGACATCTGCCAGGTCTCGTTGGTCCGCAGGTTGGTCGCCTTGTAGATCCGCCCCCGATCGTCGCCGGGAGGACACTTCTTCGGTTTCCAGACCGTGCAGAGACGGACGGGGTCGCCCAGCTTGGAATGGGCCACGCCGGCATTCCACTCTGCGTCGATCTGCTCGGCACCGTTCTGATACTGAACGTAGGTGCCAGAATCCATCAGCGGCTCACCGTCCTCGTCGCGCTTTTCGCCGCTTTTGAACGGTGTCGGCGATAGCGGCTCGTCGAACCGATCGGCGATTCTCGTAATCGTCGTCTCTGCGCAGGCCCCAACTTTCGCTAGGGCTTTGCGACTGTTCGGTCCCTTCGGAGAGGCAACCGGCTCGGCCGTACTCGTAGAGACGACCAGCTCCCCGCAAACCAACACCATGACTGCGGTAGTCAGTATCATTCGGGACAGCAAAAGCATCGACGGCTCCCCCCCAAAAAAACAACCTGCATGAAACCAGACGGTCTCATACAGGTTGCCGGTATCATGAGGCAAGCGCCAAGCGCGAGCATCTTGCGCCAGGGTCATCAGAGCCCGGTGTAGCCCGCCTTCACCGGATCGACGCGGCCGTCGAGCTGGCGCAGATAGGTCAGGCCGCACACGGTGAGACGATGCGGGTCACGCTCGCCAGCTTCGAACAAGGTCTGGATGTAGGCGCTGACCTTGCGCCGCGCTTCCTCGCTGGCCGCCGCAGTGCGGTTCGCCAGCAGGTCGTAAGTGTGCATGATCCGATCGATGGCGGCTTCCATATCATCCCCTCTTGATGGTCAGGCCGCAGAGGCCATCTCGAACATCGAGATCGCCTTGTTCGCGAGCCTGAGCTTGTTGAATTCTCCGCGGTGGATCAGCTGCACGATGATGTCGACGAGCTGTTCGTTCGGCGTGATCGTGTCCGGCAGCACACCTGACAGGCGCAGATAGTTGGCCGCGATCGCGTAGGAGTCGGCGACCACCTCCACGTTCATCACCTGCATTCCGCGATCGTGCAGCATGATCCAACCTCCGGCGGGGACAAGTCGTGGAGGCCTGGTTGGTTCCAGCTCGAAGCGGAAGTTTCTCGCAACAGCGAATAGGAACACCAAAAGAAAAAGCGCCGGCCCCAAGCGGGACCGACGCAAGGTCGAACTCAGACGGCTGTCCGGTCTTGATCTCCGCGTTGGGAGGCCGGCTCAACCGAAACGATGTGCGCGTGTCAGAGCCGATACAAAATCTGATCGGTCCAGAACCGCTCGAGGCGATGCAGCGACTTGTTCAGCGTGGAGAACTCCTCGCTCGAAATGCCGCCGACCTGCTCCACGGTCTTGACGTGCTTCTGATACAGCGAGTCGACGATGCGGCGGATCTCCTGGCCCTGCGGGGTCAGGCGGATGCGGACCGAGCGGCGATCGACGCGCGAGCGCTGGTGATCGAGGAAGCCGAGCTCGACGAGCTTCTTCAGGTTGTAGGAGACGTTGGAGCCGAGATAGTAGCCGCGCGTGCGCAGCTCGCCCGCGGTCAGTTCCTTGTCGCCGATGTTATAGAGCAAGAGCGCCTGGACCGAGTTGATGTCGGAACGACCGCGACGGTCGAACTCGTCCTTGATGACGTCGAGCAGGCGGCGATGCAGCCGCTCCACCAGAGTCAGGGCTTCCAGATAGAGCGACTGGACGGTGCCGCCCTGACCCGGCGCAGCAGTCTCCACGGCCGTCGCAACGGCTTTCATCATGACACTTCCCCTGTCGTCGTTTTTGTCGACTTATTCGACGAAACTTGTGTCCCGTCTGATAGAGCGAACTTAAGGGGCGTGCTTTGAAGATCGCCTTAAATAAGAGCATAAAGAGAGAATGAATCGCGGAGAGTGAATCGTCTTTTAATTCAGTAATTACAGAGGCTTTTGCAAGAGTCCGTTGACGGTCGATGCCCGATGTTCGCGGTTCGTTTCATCCCGCTGTCGCATTCCAAAACAGCTACGGCTTGCACGCTAAGGTGTCTGTAACAGCTGTGGCAAACGCTCTTAAGGTGTTCGAAACATTACCCGCAATGCGTTGAAAGGATTTACGCCGGGCAACGATTGGAACGCACCACCTATGGTGGTCGCTCGCGCGCAGCCATCCAGGCCAATACGAGATAGGCGGCAAGCATGACCGCCTCGCCGGCAACCACCACCAGATTGCCACCATAGATGCCCGGGAACATCAGCTCGATCACCGCCATCGAGACCACCGTGGTGAGCCACACCACCGCACCCCACGGCGTTGCCAGCCAAAGGCCCACGGCGGCGACCAGCTCGATCACCGCGAAATAGACCGTTGCGGCCTGCCAGGCCATGGCCTGGTTCTCGAATGCATCGTCCTCCCCACCGATGAAGCCGGTCACCTGCGCCCAGTGATAGAGTCCCTTGACGATCGACAGCATCGCCATGACGCGCAGGAACAGCACGAGCCGTCGCGTCCAGACATTCTCGTCACCCTCGCGCCGATCTGAGGACATGGCGGCAATGGACATGGCGGCGTTGTCGCGCGCCAGGTCTCGCGCCGAGGGGATCTCAGGCATGGCGGCTCAGGCAGATCGGGCAGGTCTTCATCGAAAACATCGGGCCTCTCAAGACCAGGAGGATGGCGATTCTTGGCCGCTTCTTGGCCATCCCGCACCGTGAAATCAACCGGGCCGGAAATCAACCCTGGCCCGCTTGCGTCAGGTCAAGTGACGGGCGGCGGACGAAGTGCTACAGATTGTTGGAATTACAACAAATCAAAATCCTCCGGCTCGCCGGCCAGCTCAAGGAGCCAGCACCCCATGGCGATCAAATTCGGGCGCCCGATCGATCTGCGCGACGTCGCGCGCAACCCCGCCGCGGGAACACCGCCGGTGCTCGATCTGACCATCCGGCCGCGGCGCAACCGCAAGGCCGAATGGGCGCGCCGGATGGTGCGCGAGAACGTGCTGACGACCGACGACCTGATCTGGCCGCTGTTCGTCGTGCAAGGCGACCGCACCCGCAGCACGGTGGCCTCGATGCCGGGCGTCGAGCGGCTGAGCGTCGACGAGATCGTCCGCGATGCCGAGCGCGCCGCCAAGCTGGACATCCCCTGCATCGCGCTATTCCCCTACACCGAGCCGTCGCTGCGCGACGAGCACGGCTCGGAGGCATGCAACCCGGACAATCTGGTCTGCCAGGCCGTGCGCGCCATCAAGAAGGAGTTTCCGGACATCGGCGTGCTCTGCGACGTCGCGCTGGACCCGTTCACCAGTCACGGCCATGACGGTCTGATCCGGGACGGCCGCATTCTCAACGACGAGACCGTCGCGGTCCTGGTGCGTCAGGCCCTGGTCCAGGCCGAAGCCGGCTGCGACATCATCGCGCCGTCCGACATGATGGACGGCCGGGTCGGCGCCATCCGCCAGGCGCTGGACCAGTCGGGCTTCCTCGACGTGCAGATCATGGCCTACGCGGCCAAATACGCCTCAGCCTTCTATGGCCCGTTCCGTGACGCGATCGGCTCGGCCAAGACGCTGACCGGCGACAAGCGCACCTATCAGATGGACAGTGCCAACAGCGACGAGGCGCTGCGCGAGGTCGAGCTCGACATCGCCGAGGGCGCGGACATGGTGATGGTCAAGCCGGGCATGCCCTATCTCGACGTCGTCAGGCGGGTGAAGGACACGTTCGCCATGCCGACCTTCGCCTACCAGGTCTCGGGCGAATATGCGATGATCGCGGCGGCCGCCAACAATGGCTGGATCGACGGCGACCGGGCGATGATGGAGAGCCTGCTCGCCTTCAAGCGCGCCGGGGCCGACGGCGTCCTGACCTATTTCGCGCCTCAGGCCGCCGAGCGGCTGCGCCGCCACGGCTGAGCGGACCCGACGCGCTGCGCGGTTTCGACGCCCGGGCGTGCGGCGCTCCGCGCGACAAATCGCGAAAACGCCGGAAATTTGCCGCGCGCGTTGCAGGGATCGCCCCTTGCAAGCGCGCGCGCTGTTCCCATGTCCTGGTTGCCAATTCGGGAGGGTCCATCGATGGCGTCTGCGAGCCCCGGCAACGACGGCGGCTGGTCCAGCGGCGGGGCGAGCCCGCGGCCGCATGCCTATGATCCCACTCAGCAGCCGGAGCTGTTTCGCGGCGTGCTGACGCGGCGGATGATTGCGTTCTTGATCGACCTCCTGGTGCTTGCGGTCCCCGTCATCCTGGCCGTGATCTTCATTGCCGTGTTCGGCGTGGTCACGCTCGGCCTCGGCTGGGCGCTGTTCTGGCTGGTCTCGCCAGCCTCGGTGATCTGGGCGATCGTCTACTACGGCGCGACCATCGGCGGGCCGAACTCGGCAACGATCGGCATGCGGGTCATGGATCTGGAGCTGCGAACCTGGTACGGCGCGCCCGGCTACTTTGTGCTCGGTGCCGTGCATGCGGTGTGCTTCTGGATCTCGGTATCGGCGCTGTCGCCCTTCATCCTGCTGATCGGATTGTTCAACGGACGCCGCCGGCTGCTGCACGATTACGTGCTCGGCACGGTCGTCATCAATACGTCCGTCCGCTCGCAGCTCGCCCAACCGGCTCGGACGTGGTGAGACCGCAGGTGACCCACCAAAACCGATTGACCGGCCGGCTTCGGAGCGCAATTCTGTTGTTGACCGCCTCGGAGGCTCACGACGTTCCTTGACCCAGCACTCGCGTGACACCCCGCAATTCTACCTGACCGCGCCGTCGCCCTGCCCGTATCTGCCGGGCCGGCAGGAACGCAAGGTGTTCACGCATCTGGTCGGCGACAAGGCGACCGATCTCAACGACCTCCTCACCCATGGCGGCTTCCGCCGCAGCCAGTCGATCGCCTACCGGCCGGCCTGCGACCAGTGCCGGGCCTGCGTATCGGTCCGCGTGATCGCCAACGAATTCCGTCCCTCGCGCAACTTCCGCAAGGTGCTGGCGCGCAATTCCGACCTGGTCGGCGAGCAGCGCAGCGCGGTACCGACGTCCGAGCAATATTCGATCTTCCGCGGCTATCTCGATCAGCGCCATCGTCATGGCGGCATGGCCGACATGACGGTGCTCGACTACGCGATGATGGTCGAGGACAGCCATGTCGAAACGCGAATCATCGAATATCGCCGCCGCAACCTGAGCAACGGTCCAAACGCCAGGGGGGGCGAGCTGGTCGCGGTCGCCCTGACCGACGTGCTCAGCGACGGCCTGTCGATGGTGTACTCGTTCTTCGACCCGTCCGAGACCACGCGCTCGCTCGGCACCTTCATGATCCTCGACCACATCGCGCGGGCGCGGCGCCAGGGACTGCCTTACGTCTATCTCGGCTACTGGATCGAAGGCTCGAAGAAGATGGACTACAAGAGCCGCTATCTGCCGCAGCAGCGGCTTGCAGCGGCCGGCTGGCTCCGTGTGGATGCCGAAGGCGACACCGCGCCAGAGCCGCAGGAGTGAAAGAGGGCGAATGGCGAAGAGGGAGTAGCAAATAGCGCGCTTCCAGCTTCGCCTATTCGCTACTCCCTCTTCGCCATTGGCCTCACATCATCCGGTGGCCAGATCCCACACCAGCTTGGCGTTGAGGGCGATGATCACGACCGCGATCAGGGCCGCAATCGCCGTGAGCCAGCGTGGCGCCACGAACTGTCCCATCTTCGCTCGGCTCGCGGTGAGCAGGACCAGCGGCACGATCGCGAACGGCAACTGCAGGCTGAGCACGACCTGACTGAGAATCAGCAGCTGCCCGGTGGCCTTTTCGCCGGCCCAGATCGTCACCACCACCGCCGGCACGATGGCAATCATGCGGGTGATCAGGCGGCGCAGCCATGGCGCGATGCGCCAATGGAGAAATCCTTCCATCACGATCTGACCTGACAAGGTCGCTGTGATCGTCGAATTGAGGCCGCAGCACAGCAGCGCGATCGCAAACAATGTCGGAGCCAGCGTCGATCCCAGCAAGGGAGCCAGGAACGAATGCGCCTGATCGAGTTCGGCGACGTCGAGCTGCCCCGTTCGGTGGAACGTCGCCGCCGCCAGAATCAGAATCGAGGCATTGATGGTCAACGCCAGACACAGCGCGATCGTGGAGTCGATCGTGGAAAGCGTGATCGCCTCGCGCTTCTCCGCGGGACTGTCGCCATAGCCGCGGGTCTGCACCAGTCCCGAATGGAGGTACAGATTGTGCGGCATCACCGTGGCGCCGAGAATGCCGAGCGCGAGATAGAGCATCTCCGGATTGGCAATCAGCTGGCTGCTCGGCACGAAGCCCTTGATCACCAGAGCCCAGTCCGGCTGCGCCATGGCGATCTGGATCGCAAAGCAGAGCGCGATGATGCCGAGCAGTGCGACCACGAACGCCTCGATCCAGCGAAAGCCGAACGCCTGCAGCGCCAGGATCAGGAAGACGTCGAGGGCGGTCACACAGACACCGATCGACAGCGGCAGCCCGAACAGCAGGCTGAGACCAATCGCCGTGCCGATGACCTCGGCGAGGTCGGTCGCGGTAATCGCGATCTCCGCCGACAGCCATAGCGGCACCGAGACCCAGCGCGGGGTCGAGTCGCGACAGGCCTGGGCCAGGTCGCGGCCGGTGGCGACGCCGAGCCGGGTGCACAGCGACTGCAGCACGATTGCCATCAGGTTGGACAGCAGCGCGACCGAGAGCAGCACGTAGCCGAACTTGGCCCCGCCCGCGAGCGACGTGGCCCAATTGCCGGGGTCCATGTAGCCGACCGCGACCAGATAGCCGGGTCCGAGGAACGCCAGCAGCTTTCGCCAGAGCGATCCCTTGGTTGCGGTGCGAACCGTGGCGAACATGTCGCCCAGAGACGGCTCCCCGCGCTCGCCGCGCCATCCCGCCGTCATCGGGCGGTCGCTCGGCGGAACCATGGCATGCAGCTGCGAAAGGTCTGACGATTTTGCGTCCATGCCGTCATCCTGAACGAAGCCGACCTTTAATGCAACTTATTTGCAAGAGCAAATTGTGGCAGATCCTGGAATTATTCCGATACCGTTTAATCATCGGGCGAGACCGCCTCTGCCACGTCGTCGCCTGCCTGAAACGCGCGCGAATCGGCGACAGGCCGCCTGCCCACGGATGAGGTCCAACATGCTGTCTGCCCAACTCAGTTCCGAACTCACCTGCGCCCTGCAAGATCTGTGACGGTCCCCGCAACTGCTACGGCGTTGTCGACATGAACCGGCCCTGCCAACCCTCGCATGCGCTCCTCTGTCCGGTGTGCCGATGGCGCCGCGCAGCTTGCCGCCTTCCGTTCACGGACGCGTTCAACGACTGGAGCATCGGGTCGTTCAGGAGCCACACCTCCAACGATGGCGATGAAGCCGTGGATCCAGACTATCGGATCAATCGTCCCGCTGACAATGCGGCGGCGGTGGCCGCTGCTGGACGCCGTACGAAGCCGACATGCGCGTGCTCGACTTCGGCGTGCTCTTGCACCAGCCCGCGGCCGCACGGATCTCCCGAGGCCGCCCTACGATCCGATGATGCCCGGCGGCCCGGAAGCGGCCTCCGGCGCGATCGGAAAGCGGGTGGGCGCGCGGATGCTTTCGCGCCGATGATGCTGGCTCATCACATCAGGTTCCTCGCCATGCCCTCTCCACCCGCCCTGCCCACAAGCTTCCATCGCCTCGCCTGGTCGAACCTGTCGGCGCAATCGGCCGAGCAGATCGCGCTGGCTGCGGCGCCGATCGTAGCGGTGCTTGCCCTCGGCGTCGGCGAGGGCGAGACCGGGCTGCTGCAGACCGCGCTCACCGCGCCGTTCGTGCTGTTCGCCATTCCTGCCGGCCTGCTCGCCGACCGTATGCCGCGGCGGCTGCTCATGGCCGCAGCGGAGGCGCTGCGCGCGCTGGCGCTGCTCGCGATCCTCGTGGCGTTTGCGAGCGGCGTGCTCACGCTGCCGCTGCTCGCTGCGCTCGGGTTCGCGGCCGTGTGCGGCACCGTCGTCTTCAGCGTGGCGGCACCGGCGCTGGTGCCAAGCCTGGTCGTACCGGCCCGGCTGGCCACTGCGAATGCGCGGATCGAGCTCGCCCGCACGGTTGCCTTTGCCGGCGGCCCCGCACTGGGCGGCATGCTGGTCGGCTGGATCGGCGGCGCGCCGGCATTCGGTGTGGCCGCAGCCTTGTCGCTGATCGCGGCACTCTGCCTTGCCGGCATCGCCGAGCCTAGCCGTGCGCCGGTGCCCCGCCGCCATCCGCTCGCCGACATCCGCGAGGGCGCAACGTTCGTGCTGCACCATGCGCTGCTGCGGCCGGTATTCGTGACACAGTTCATCTTCAACACCGCGCACTTCCTGCTGCTTGCCGTGTTCGTTCCCTATGCAGTGCACCGGCTCGGCCTGTCGGCGGGCGGTGTGGGCACGGTGCTGTCGATGTTCGGAATCGGCATGGTCTGCGGCGCGCTGCTGGCAACGCGGATCCTGCGGCGTCTGCCGTTCGGCACCGTGATCGGGCTCGGTCCGGTCACCGGCTTCGCCGCCGCGCTGGTCATGGCGCTGACGACGTTCGTCCCCTCTCCTCTGCTCGCGGCGCTGAGCTTCTTCATGCTCGGGGCCGGGCCGATCCTCTGGGTGATCTCGACCACCACGCTGCGGCAATCGGTGACACCGGCCGGGCTGCTCGGGCGCGTCTCGGCCATCAACATCCTCAGCTACGGCGCGCGGCCGCTGGGCTCGCTGCTCGGCGCCGTCGTCGGCGGGCGCTACGGCGCCGACGTCTGTCTCTATCTCGTCGCCGCGATCTTCGGGCTTCAGGCGCTGGTGATCCTGACCTCGCCCGCCGTCGCGATCGCGCGACAGCCGGAGCCGCAGCCGGCCTAGCGATAGACGAGAATGGGCACGGTCGAATGCGTCAGCACCTTCAGCGTCTCGCTGCCCAGGATGGCCGAGACGCCGCGCAGCCCGTGCGAAGCCATCAGCACCAGGTCGCAGCCCTCGTTGCGCGCCGTCTCGACGATCGCCTCATAGGGCTTGTCATGCTCGACGCAGAGCGTGGCGCAGGCAACGCCGGCCTGCTCCGCATCCGCCTTCACGTGGTCGAGATATTTTGCGGTCTGATCCGCCACCAGCGACTTGTACTGCGCCAGCGCCTTGGTGGCGGCGTGCGGATCGACGACCAGCGAATGCAGCGGCGTCGACACCACCAACGCCGTGATCCTTGCGCCCGTCGCCTTCGCCAGCGCGACGCCGTGCTTGATCGCGGCCTTCGACAGGTCCGAACCATCCGTCGGCAACAAGATATGCGTGTACATGAGCGTCATCTCCCCGACCGATGATGGGGCAGACTCGCATCTTCCGGGCATTGACGTGGGTCAAGGGTGCGACATCTCGTCAGCGAGGTAGCTCTCGTAGGCCCGCGCCGCCGACGGGCTCGCTGCGATCTCCGGATCGAGCGTGTAGAGATCCTGCGCACGGCCGATGCCGCGCAGTGCATAGCGACCCGTCGAGACCAGGTAGCGGCGCCCCTCCTCGTCGAGGCCCGCGCAAAACTCCGAGGAGGCCAGCAGCTCGCGATCGACCGAGCGGCACATCGAGGCGATGCGGCTGACCTCGTTGACCGCCGGGCCCACCACGGTGAAATCGAGCCGGTCGTCGCTGCCGATATTGCCGTAGAACACCTCGCCGAGATGCAGGCCGACATAGGCCGAGGTCACCGGCCGTCCCTCGCCAGCCCGCCGCGCATTGAGCCTGGCGATGTTGAGGCGGAAGCGATGCTCCGCGCGCAGCGCAGCCTGCCGCGCCGCGCCCATGTCGCCGCCGGTGAAGATCGCCAGCACGCCGTCGCCGATCAGCTTCAGCACGTCACCGCCGGAATCGTAGATCGCGTCGATCGACGCCTCCGCATAATCGTTGAGCAGCGGAATGATCTCGTCCGGTGAGATGCTCTCGGAGATCGCGGTGGAGCCGCGCAGGTCGGAGAACCAGAGCACGGCATTGATACGCTCGGTGACACCGCGGGAGATCCGCCCGCGCAGCACCTGCTCAGACGCATCGCGGCCGAGATAGACGCGCCCCAGGGTGCGCACGATGTCGACCTGCTGCGCCGACTTGATCGCGAGCGCGAGCAGCGGAATGAGATCGCGCAAGGCGGCCATCTGCGGCGCGGTGAAACCGCCGTCGCGCCGCGTCAGCCAGTACGAATAGAAGCAATCCATCTGGCCCAGCGTGCCGGCCTCGCCGAACTGGTGGACGAAGGCGAGGAAATGCCGGTGCCCCTTGGCCGACAGATCATGGATCATCGTGAAGTCGAGATGGGCGCAATCGGTCAGGTCGATGCTGAACTCGTCATGGCCCTTCTCCAGCATGTGGTGAAACACCGAGCGCCGCCAGTTCTGCGCGGCCTCGCCGTCATTGCTGGAGCCATATTCGAAGCTGTCGGACTCGTTGCTGGCGGACTCGTTCCAGCGAAAGCCGCGCCCCTCGAAGATCGGGTGCAGGGTATCGATGAAGGTGAGCCCGCGCGACAGCTCCAGGCCGGCCTCGCGGCAGCGCTCGCAGAAGCCACGGAGAATGTCGTTCTCCGGCAACCCCGTCAGGCTCTGGGCGACGAGCCAATTGGTCAGATCAAGTCGGGCCGTGATGTCCATGCTTCCAACTCACCAACGCGTCAGGCCGGCCGGCACACCACCTCGCCGTCCTCCTTGGTGAAGGAAGCGACGGGATGCTCGAGCAGGTCGAGCACGAGCTCGGACGGCCGGCACAGCCGCGCGCCCTTGCCGGTCACCACGATCGGCCGGTTGATCAGGATCGGATGCGAGAGCATCGCCTCGATCAGCTGGTCGTCGCTCCATTTGGGATCATCGAGCCCCAGCTCGGCATAGGGCGTCCCCTTCTCACGCAGGACGTCGCGCACCTTGACGCCCATCGCATTGATGAGCGCGATCAGCTGTTCGCGGCTTGGGGGCGTCTTCAGATATTCGATCACATCCGGCTCCTCGCCCGAGGCGCGGATCATCGCCAGCGTGTTGCGGGACGTGCCGCAGGCGGGATTGTGATAGATCGTCACGGTCATCGGGGCAGTTCCTCGATCTCGATCGCAGGGCATCTCTCAGGCATGCAGGCCGTGCTCCACCTCGACGGTGACATGGCTCAGCCCGTGCAGGTCCCTCAGCCGCTGCTTGTACATCGCCGGCGCCAGCGGGGCATGGGAGACGATCGACACGACGACGGCCCGATGGCCGGGCCCGACCTGCCAGAGATGCAGGTCGGTGACGCGGTCGCCGCCCGCTTGCAGCCGCGCCCGGATCGTGGCCTCCAGCCGCCGGTCGGCATTGGCGTCGAGCAGCACCGCACCGGCGTCGCGGATCAGGCCGTAGGCCCAGCTGGCAATGACGGCGCTGCCGACGAGGCCGACCGCGGCGTCCGCCCAACTCCAGCCGAGAACCTTGCCGATCAGAAGCGCGCCGATGGCGAGCAGCGAGGTCGCGGCGTCCGCCAGCACGTGCAGATAGGCTGCGCGCAGATTGTTGTCGTGGTGACCATGACCATGATCATGGTGATGATGATGGCCATGGTGGTGATCGCGCTCGCCGTGATCATCGTGGTGATCATCGCCGTGGTGGCGGCCATGATGGTGGTGCTGGTGGGAGTCCGCCAGCAGCCAGGCGCTGACGAGATTGACCAGAAGACCGAGGACCGCAACCGCGATGGCCTCGCCATAGGCGATCGGCTCCGGGTTGAGCAGCCGGACGAGGCTCTCATAGGCGACCTGGATCGCAATGATCAGCAATATGAGCGCGCTCGAGAACGCCGCGAGCTCGCCGAACTTGCCGGTGCCGAAAGTGAAGGACGGGTTGCGGGCGTGACGGCGGGCAAACAGATAGGCGAGGCCGGCAATCCCGAGCGCGGCCGCATGCGTGCCCATGTGCCAGCCATCGGCGAGGAGCGCCATCGACCCGAACAGCGAGCCGGCGGCGATCTCGCCGGCCATCATCACCAGGGTCAGGCCGACGACGAACCATGTCCGGCGCTCGTTGCGCTCGTGCCCGGCGCCGAGGAAGACGTGATCATGCGCCCAATGGTCCGCTTGCGATGACATCGGCCGTTCTCCTCGCTTCACCCGCATCCGCCTCGGCGCGCCCCGCGGGGCGCGATATGCACGTTACCACAGAGCGAAGCGAGCGCCCTGCAGCATGATTGACAGGACCAACCGGTTCCGCTGTAATGCTCCGCATGGGGACTTCGCGATCTCCCCACGAGGCGACATGCCCAAGCATCGCGTCCCGCCATTCCGGCACGAGGACGCATCATGTCATCCTTCGCATCGATTTCTCCTGACAGGCTCAGCCGATTGATCGGAACCCCGGATCGCCCGGTGCTGATCGACGTTCGCACCGCTGATGATTTTTCCGCAGATCCGCGGCTGGTGCCCGGCTCCATCCGGCGCTGCGCCGAGGACGCTCCGCAATGGAGCCAGGACTTCACCGGCCGTGCCGTGATCGTCGTTTGCCAGCGCGGCGCCAAGCTCTCGCACGGGGCCGCCGCATGGCTGCGCGTCGCCGGCGCGCCGGCCGAGTCGCTGGAGGGCGGCTTCGAGGCGTGGAAGGCCGCGGGTCTGCCGCTGGTCCCCGTCGACAAGCTGCCGCAGCAGCACGACCCGGCAGGACGCACGGTCTGGGTGACCCGCGCCCGGCCGAAGATCGACCGCATTGCCTGCCCCTGGCTGATCCGCCGCTTCGTCGACCCGCAGGCCGTGTTTCTCTACGTCGCGCCCTCCGAAGTCACCGCGGTGGCGGAGCGCTTCAAGGCCATGCCATTCGACATCGAGAACACGTTCTGGAGTCATCGCGGCGAGCTCTGCACCTTCGACGTCATGGTCGAGGAGTTCGGCTTGACCACGCCGGCCCTGCAGCGGCTGGCCACCATCGTGCGCGCCGCCGACACCGCACGTCTCGATCTCAGTCCCGAAGCGCCGGGCTTGCTCGCTGCCTCGCTCGGGCTGTCGCGCATTCATGATGACGATCTCACCCAGCTCGAGGCTGGCCTCGGGCTTTACGACGCCTTCTATCGTTGGTGCCGCGACGCGACCAGCGAGACGCACAACTGGCCGACCAACAAGGTGAAGCCATGACAGACATGGTCTCATCGCCGAGCCCCACCGCGGCTGATGCCGCCCATGGCGTCAGCTTGACCGAGGCGTTCCGGGTCTGGCTGCGCGTCGCCCTGCTGTCGTTCGGCGGTCCGGCCGGCCAGATCGCCGTGATGCACAGGATCATCGTCGACGAGAAGCGCTGGGTGAGCGAGAGCCGCTTCCTCCACGCCCTCAACTATTGCATGCTGCTGCCTGGCCCCGAAGCACAGCAGCTCGCGACCTATATCGGCTGGCTGATGCATCGGACCGCGGGCGGCCTGATGGCCGGCGGGCTGTTCATCCTGCCGGGCATCATCGCGATCATGGCGCTGAGCTGGATCTATGCCGCATTCGGCCACATCTGGTTCGTCGAGGCGCTGTTCTTCGGGCTGAAGGCGGCCGTGCTGGCGATCGTGATCCAGGCGGTGGTGCGCGTCGGCAGCCGGGCGCTGCGCAACAATGTCATGATCGGCATCGCCGCCGTGGCGTTCATCGCGATCTTCTTCTTCGCGGTGCCGTTTCCGCTGATCATCATCGCCGCCGGCGTGATCGGCTATCTCGGTGCACGCGCTGGACGCTCCGAGTTCGCCGCAGCCGGACACGGAGCCGGCTCCAACGGCGATGGCGACAGCGCGCTCGGCGAGATCCTGCCCGAGCATGCCAAGCCGAATGCGCGGCGCACGATCATCACGGCGCTGGTCTGGCTCGCGCTGTGGCTCGTGCCGGTCGCGGCACTGCTGGCGGCGCTCGGCCCTGCCAATACGTTCAGCCAGATCGCGCTGTTCTTCAGCAAGATGGCGATGGTGACGTTCGGCGGCGCCTATGCGGTGCTCGCCTATGTCGGACAGCAGGCGGTCGAGCACTACCATTGGCTCGCCCCTGCCGAGATGCTGGATGGGCTGGGCATGGCCGAGACCACGCCAGGGCCGCTGATCATGGTGCTGCAATTCGTCGGCTTCATCGCCGCCGCGCGCGATCCCGGATCGCTGTCGCCGCTGATCGCCGGCACGCTGGGCGGCCTGCTGGCCACCTGGGTGACGTTCGCGCCGTGCTTCCTGTGGATCTTCGTCGGCGCGCCGTATATCGAGCGGCTGCGCGGCAACAAAGGGCTCTCGGGGGCGCTCGGTGCGATCACCGCGGCCGTCGTCGGCGTGATCCTCAATTTGTCGATCTGGTTTGCGCTGCATACGCTGTTTCGCCAGACCGTGGCCGTCGGCGGCTTCGGCCTCGATTTCGATGCGCCGGTGCTCTCGAGCGTCGACGGCGGCGCACTCATCCTCTCGCTCGCTGCGGCTGTCGGCGTGCTCCGCCTCAAGCTCGGCATGCTCTCGGTGCTCGCCGCCGCGTGTGCCGCCGGAGTGCTGCTCAGACTGGCGGGGTGGAGCTGACGCATCGCCGGCTCACACCACGTCGGCCGGGGCCAGCTTACAGGCGCAGCCGTCGGTTTCGATCTGCAGCGTCGGATGCTGGATGTTGAAGCGGTGGGACAGCCCGGCGCAGACCCGATGCAGGAATGCATCGTCGGTGCCGCCGGGGCACACCAGGTGCGCGGTCAGTGCGGTCTCGTTGGTGCTCATGGCCCAGATGTGGAGATCGTGCACCTCGCTGACGCCGTCGAGCGAGGCGAGATAGTCGCGCACCTCCGGCAGCGCGATGTCGCGCGGCACGGCATCGAGTGCGAGATTGACGCTGTCACGGGCGAGCTCCCAGCCGCTGAGCAGCACCACGAGCGCGATGACGAGGCTGACGACGGGATCGACCCATAGCCAGCCGGTCCAGATCGTGATCAACGCCGCGACGACGACGCCGAACGACACGGCGGCATCGGCCGCCATGTGCAGGTAGGCGCCGCGGATGTTGAGGTCAGTGTCGCGGCCGCGCATGAACAGCAGCGCGGTCGCGCCATTGACGACGATGCCGAGGGCCGCGACCGACAGCACGGTGACGCCCGCGACCTCGCCCGGATGACGCAGGCGATCGAACGCTTCGACGGCGATGCCGCCGACCACCAGCAGCAAGAGGCCGGCATTGATCAGCGCCGCCAGGATCGAGGCGCGGCGATAACCGTAGGTGTGGCGGTCGGTCGGCCGGCGTCCCGCCAACCACAGCGCGCCCCAGGCCAGGAGCAGCGACATCACGTCGGAGAGATTGTGGATCGCGTCGGAGATCAGCGCCAGTGAGTTGGCGGCGTAGCCGAACACGAGCTCGGCGATGACGAAGGCGGTGTTGAGCGAGACGCCGATCGCGAAGGCCGCGCCGAAGCTGGCGGGGGCGTGGCTATGGCCGGCATGGCCGTGGGAGTGGGAATGCGCGTGATCGTGGGAGTGATCGTGGTCGTCGTGATGGGAATGCGACTGCGCCATACGACCTAATACCCGCTGCTGATGACCGCTCTCGATGTCGTCCCGGCGAACGCCGGGACCCATAACCACCGTCGGAGATTGGTTGGCACGCGCGTGGTTCCAGCCTGCCCCATCCCGCGTCCTGTGGTTATGGGTCCCGGGTCGGCGCCCCACGCGTTGCGCGCGCGGGGCTTGCCCGGGACGACGACCTTAATTGTTGGTCCGGCTGATGCCTCTTCCAACAATCGTGCGAAGTCAAAACTTGAAGCATCTCACGCCCGCTCGCCTCACTCGATCGGCCGGTTGAACTTGTTCGACTTCGGCAGGCCCTGCGCGATGCGGCCGGCGTCGGCGCGGTTGCCGCGATAGTCGGCCAGTTCCTTCCAGCTCAGGCCCTGATCGCGGCCGGCGGAGTCCTTCCAGGCGAGGCCCTGCTTCTGCTCGAAGGTCGTGACGTCGGACAGCTGCGCGCTGGTGTATTTCTGCAGCCGCACGCCGCGGCCGCGCGCCATCTCCGGCACCTGGTCGAGGCCGAACACCACCATCTTGTGGTTGGTGCCGATCACCGCGACCTGATCGCCGGTGACCGTGCAGATCGCGCGCGCCTCGGCGGGGGCCGTCACGTTCAGCACCTGCTTGCCCTTGCGGGTGTTGCTGACGCAATCCTCTTCCTTGACGACGAAGCCCTGACCGTCCGAGGCGGCAATCAGGAACTTGCGCTCGCCCTTGGTGACGAACATCGAGACGATCGAGGCGTCCTGGTCGAGGTCGATGAACATGCGGATCGGCTCGCCATGGCCGCGGCCGCCCGGCAGCTTGCCGACGTCGAGCGAGTAGAACTTGCCGTTGGTCGCGAACAGCAGCACCTTGGAGGTGTTCTCGGCAAAGAACCATTGGCCGAGCTGGTCGTCGGTCTTGAACTGCAGGTTCGACAGATCGGCGACGTGGCCCTTGAGCGTGCGCACCCAGCCCTTGTCGGAGACGACCACCGTGACCGGCTCGCGCTCGATGAAGGCCTCCTCGATCGCCGCGAGATCATGCTCCGGCGCGTCGGCGAAATTGGTGCGGCGCTTGCCGAGCGGCGTCTTCGGCCCGAACAGGTCGCGCACGGTCTTGACCTGCTCGCCGACCTTGGCCCACTGCAGCTGCTCGGAGCCGAGCAGCTCGTTGATACCCTTCAGCTCGCCGCGCAGGTTCTTGTCCTCGGTGCGGATCTCCATTTCCTCGAGCTTGCGCAGAGAGCGCAGGCGCATGTTGAGGATGGCCTCGGCCTGCACCTCGGTGAGCTTGAAGGTCTTCATCAGGACCGGCTTCGGCTCATCCTCGGTGCGGATGATCCGGATCACCTCGTCGATGTTGAGAAAGGCGATCAGATAGCCGCCGAGGATCTCCAGCCGGTTCTCGATCTGCTTCTTGCGATAGTTCGAGCGCCGCAGCAGCACGTCGCGCAGATGATCGAGCCATTCGCGCAGGCACTCGGCGAGCCCCACCACCTTCGGGATCTTGCCCTTGACCAGCACGTTGAGGTTCAGCGGAATCTTGCTCTCGAGATCGGTGAGCCGGAACAGCGATTCCATCATCAGCGCGGGATCGACGTTCTTCGACTTCGGCTCGATGACCAGCCGCACGTCCTCGGCGGATTCATCGCGGACATCGCCGACCAGCGGCAGCTTCTTCTCGTTGAGCAGCTCGGCGATCTTTTCGACCAGCCGCGACTTCTGCACCAGATACGGAATCTCGGTGATGACCACCACCCAGGTGCCGCGGTTGCCCTCTTCCTGCTTCCACTTGGCGCGGACGCGGAACGAGCCGCGACCGGTGGTGTAGGCCTCGATGATCTGCTCCTTCGAGTCGATCACGGTGCCGCCGGTCGGGAAGTCCGGGCCCTTCACCCAGCGCAGCAGCGCGCGCGACTTGGCGTCGGGCTTCTCGATCAGATGCAGCGCGGCGTCGCACAGCTCGGCGGCGTTGTGCGGCGGGATCGAGGTCGCCATGCCCACGGCGATGCCCTGCGCACCGTTGGCCAGCAGGTTCGGGAAGCCGCCGGGCAGCACCACCGGCTCCTTGGACTGGCCGTCATAGTTCGGCCGAAACTCGACGCCGTCCTCGTCGATGCCTTCGAGCAGCAGCCGCGCGACATCGGTCATGCGCGCTTCGGTGTAGCGATAGGCGGCGGCGTTATCGCCATCGATGTTGCCGAAATTGCCCTGGCCGTCGACCAGCGGATAGCGCGAGGAGAAATCCTGCGCGAGGCGCACCATTGCGTCGTAGATCGCCTGGTCGCCATGCGGATGGAACGAGCCCATCACGTCGCCGACGATCTTGGCGGACTTCTTGAACGCCGTGCCGGGATCGAGCCGCAGCAGCCGCATGCCGTAGAGGATGCGCCGGTGCACCGGCTTGAGGCCGTCACGCGCGTCGGGCAGGGCGCGATGCATGATGGTCGAGAGCGCGTAAGCGAGATAGCGCTCCTCCAGCGCCTCGCGCAGTGCGACCTCATGGATCTCCGCCGGCTCCGGCGGAATCAGTGATTTTCCCATTAGCGTTGCGCTTTCAGTGGGTTAGCCCAAAGGCTTGAGCTGACGTGAACGATTTGGGAACACGCTTTATGCGATGACGCGGCGCGGCGCAATGACGGGGCGGCCGGGTTCCGCGGAGAATGAGCCGCATCCAGCGGCGAACCGGAGCGGTTGTTGCACATCTCCGACATGCCCCCTCCATTGGAACGCTCCCTAGAGGACGCGACCATACCGTCAGGCGCCTCTCGGCATTCGGTCGCCGCTTAGCCGACGCCATCTCCCCTTGCTCGTCATGGCCGGGCTTGTCCCGGCCATCCACGCGGCTCCGCATATGCCGCACGACGTGGATGCCCGGGACAAGCCCGGGCATGACGAGTTCTGGGCGACTGTTGCGCATCATCGCTTCATCACGTGCGTACAGACATACGGCTGCCTTCTCGCGGCACGTTCGGCGCCCGAGCTATCAAATCAAACCGCCCTCCAGTCGAAGGGCGCAGGGAAGGCCGGACCTCGACTGAGGTCCGTGGCCCGCCTGCGAGAAAGAATGCAGGCGGCAGGTACCACGGGTCAGCCGGACGACCCGGCCTTCCCTGCGCGATGGGTTGACGACTTATACGCAGTCTCCCTGGTGTCCGGGCTTGTAGCCACCATCGCCCGCGGGATGCACGAGGCATCGACCACGAACTTGACGCCAGCATCGGGGCGCCAGGACGCTGCGACTTCACCGTCCTGCCGGACTCGTTCGTCCGCGCGCAACCGACGCGCTGCGAGCCAGCAGGCCACCGCATCCCCACCTCGCGTGTCGTGACGATCGCGCGCAACGCCCCTCCGAGTGAGGCGGGATGGCCGGAAACATCGGCCTGATTTGCCCGACGACACAAGCCGGGACAGCTGCGGCAGATTGGCTCGACGGGCAGTTTGCGCATGGGAGATGCGCTTTTCTGCATATCCGAAACAGCCCCACGCCGGAACCGCCCTGCCCTACGGCGCGTTACCGAGCATCAAGTCATCGCTTATCCCAGCGTAACGCGTGATCGATTGTCAGCCGAAGCCCTTGCTGCGGACAGCCTCATATGAAGGACTTTTCAGACGCTGCCTTTTCTCCTGACGTGATTGCGCTGATGACGCAGGCACTGGACGGCGCGATCGCGGCCCTGCCCGAGCCGGTCAGTTCGACCCATGTCACCCTGCTCGCCGAATGCGTGCTGCGCGCCGCCAAGACCGGCGAACGCGATCCCGCCGTGATGCAACGGCTGGCGCTGCTCGAACTGCAGATCATGCCGCGCGTGTAGGACGGACTTCCTTACTATCAGC
Source organism: Bradyrhizobium sp. SZCCHNS2022 (assembly GCF_032377575.1). NCBI lineage: Bacteria > Pseudomonadati > Pseudomonadota > Alphaproteobacteria > Hyphomicrobiales > Nitrobacteraceae > Bradyrhizobium > Bradyrhizobium sp. SZCCHNS2022. The sequence continues at coordinate 2,618,928 of NZ_JAUHHZ010000001.1, forward strand.
CCCACTCCGTCATTCCGGGGCAAGGCCGCAGGCCTTGAACCCGGAATCTCGAACTTGTCTGGCGGCCATCATCTCCGGATTCCGGGTTCAATCGTCAACGCGCGGACGCGCGTTGTCGATTGCCCCGGAATGACCGCGAGAAGCGGCCAAGTCGCGCCGCGGCCAGGACGCCTCGCAACACCGCAGGTGTCGTTGTGCCCTGCGCCAGCTTTATTCGTCATTGACAAATCGATTCGCCATTGCCTAACGTCCAGCCATCGCCGCCGATAGAGCGGACAAACCGGGGAGGATCTCCATGCGACGGCAGCTGCTCGCCTGCGCGTTTCTGGCAACGACGTCATTCATCGCGACCAACGCTGTCGCTCAGGTCTCCGACGACGTCGTCCGCATCGGCGTGCTGACCGACCTTTCCAGCTGGGGCCGCGACAACAGCGGACCGGGCTCGGTGGAAGCCGCGAAGATGGCGGTGGAGGAGTTCGGCCCCACCGTGCTCGGCAAGCCGATCGAGATCATCAGCGCCGATCACCAGATGAAGGCCGATGTCGGCACCACGGTCGCCCGCGACTGGTTCGACAACGGCAAGGTCGACGCCGTGGTCGACATTCCCAATTCCGGCATCGCGATCGCCGTGCACAACATGGTGCGCGAGCGCAACAAGATCGCGCTGCTGTCCGGCCCCGGCGCGAGCTCGCTGACCGACGAGCTGTGCAGCCCCAACACCGTGCACTTCACCTACGACACCTATGCGCTGTCCAAGGTGACGACCTCGGCGGTGATCGGCCAGGGCGGCAAGACCTGGTACTTCATCACCGCGGACTACGCGTTCGGCCAGCAGCTGGAGAAGGACGCCACGCGCTTCGTCAAGGAGCTCGGCGGCACCATTCTCGGCGGCGTCAAGCACCCGACCAACACCGCCGACTTCTCCTCGTTCGCCCTGCAGGCGCAGAGCTCGAAGGCCGACGTCGTCGCCTTCGCGAATGCCGGCCAGGACACCGACAACGCCATCAAGCAGTCAGGCGAGTTCGGCCTGGTCAAGGGCGGCCAGAAGCTGGTCGGCCTGTTGATGTTCGACACCGACGTGCACGCGATCGGGCTCGAGGCCGCGCAGGGCACCTACATGACGACGGCGTCGTACTGGGCCATGAACGACGCCACCCGCGCCTGGTCGAAGAAGTTCTTCGCCCGCGCCAAGGTGATGCCGACGATGATCCAGACCGGCGTCTACGGCTCGGTGCTGCACTATCTCAAGGCGATCAAGGCGGCCGGGACCGACGATCCGAAGGCTGTCATGGCGAAGATGCGCGAGCTGCCGATCGAGGATACGTTCGTGCACGGCGGTCGCTTGCGCGAAGACGGCCGCGTCATCCGCGACATGTATCTCGCCCGCGTCAAGACACCGTCGGAATCGAAGGAGCCGTGGGACTATCTGGAGATCGTCAAGACCGTGAAGGGCGAGGATGCGTTCCGGCCGGTCGCCGAATCCAAGTGCCCGCTGTTGAAGAAGTAGGAGCGCAGGTATGACCGGAGCTGAACCCAGGAACGGCGACACCTATGATTGCGACGTGCTGGTGGTCGGCTCCGGCTGCGCCGGGCTGTCGGCGGCGGTCACCGCCGCCCATGCCGGGCTGAAGGTCGTCGTCACCGAGAAGGAGCCGCGCTTCGGCGGCACCACAGCGCGATCCGGCGGCTGGCTGTGGATTCCCGGCACCTCGCTGGCCAAGGCCTGGGGCATCGACGAGCCGGCGGAGCTGGCGCGCACCTATCTGCGCCACGAGGCCGGCAACAGCTTTGATGCGGCGCGGGTGGACGCGTTCCTGACCAAGGGCCCGGAGGCGGTCGACTTCTTCACCAGCAAGACCGCTCTGAAGTTCGACATGCCGCTGACCTTCCCGGACTATCATGCGGAGGCGCCGGGCGGCACGCAGGGCGGCCGCTCGATGGTGACACGGCCGTTCGACGGGCGCGAGCTGGGCGACCACATCAAGGATCTCGGCCAGCCCCTGCCCGAGCTCACGGTGTTCGGCATGATGCTCGGCTCCGGCAAGGAGATCATCCACTTCATGCGGGCGACCAAGTCGCTGACCTCGGCATTCTACGTCGCCAGGCGGCTGTCGAAGCATGCGATGGACGTGCTGCGCCATGGCCGCGGCATGACGCTGACCAACGGCAATGCGCTGGCGGGGCGGCTGGCGAAATCGGCCTTCGATCTCGGCATTCCCCTGTGGCTGTCGTCGCCGGTGGCCGAGCTGATACGCGACGGCGAGGCCGTGCGCGGCGCCGTGGTGACGCGGCAGGACAAGCGCGTCCGGGTCAACGCGAGGCTCGGCGTGGTGCTGGCCTGCGGCGGATTTCCGCATGATGTCGAACGACGCAAGGCGATGTTTCCGCATGCGCCGACTGGCCAGGAGCATTTTTCGCCCGGTCCTGTCGGCAACACCGGAGACGGCTTGCGGCTCGCGGAAGCCGTCGGCGGCCGTGTCGAGGACGGGCTGCCGCATGCGGCGGCCTGGGTGCCGGTCTCCGTCACCACCCGCAAGGACGGCAGCAAGGGCGTGATGCCGCACTTCATCGACCGCGCCAAGCCCGGCGTGATCGCGGTCACCGCGGATGGCGTGCGGTTCGCCAATGAGGGCAATTCCTACCATGATTTCGTGCAGGCGATGGTCAAGGCGGCCAAGCAGGGACGCGAGATCGCGGCCTTCCTGATCACCGATCATCGCAGCCTGCGCCGCTACGGCCTCGGCTGCGTGCCGCCGTTCCCGATGCCGCTCGGCCATCATCTCAGCAGCGGCTACCTCAAGCGCGGCGCGACGCTCGCCGAGCTCGCGCGCGTCACCGGCATCGATGCGATGTCGCTGGAGGCCACCGTCGCCGCGTTCAATGCCGATGCGGCGCTCGGCCAGGATCCGACGTTCGGCAAGGGCTCGCGCGCCTACAACCGCTACCAGGGCGATGCGCTGCATGGGCCGAACCCGTGCGTGGCGCCGATCAAGGACGGGCCGTTCTACGCGATCAAGATGGTGATCGGCGATCTCGGCACCTATGCCGGCATCCGCACCGACGAGCATGCCCGCGCGCTCGATGCGCAGGGGCAGCCGATCGAGGGGCTGTATGCGGCCGGCAACGACATGGCGAGCATCATGGGCGGCAACTATCCGGGCGCCGGCATCACGCTGGGACCGGCGCTGACCTTCGGCTACATTGCCGGCCGGCATCTCGCCGAACGCGCCAAGCAGAGGAGCGCCGCATGAGCGACAATCAGATGTTGGCCGGCAAGCTCGCGCTGGTCACGGGCGCGGCACATGGCAATGGCCGCGCGATTGCGCTGGGACTCGCCGGCCGCGGCGCCGATGTCGTCATCACCGACATCGACCTGGAGGGCGCCGAGCGCTGCGCCGCGGAGATCCGCGGTCACGGCCGCAAGGCGTGGGCGCACCGGCTCGATGTCACCGATGCCGCCGGCTGCAAGGCGCTGGCGGCGCAGTTGCGCGCCGAGGTGGGCGCGATCTCGATCCTCGTCAACAATGCCGGCATCATCATCCGCGAGAACATCGACTCGCCCCGCGCCGCCGAGAACTGGCAGCGCGTGCTCGACGTCAATCTCAACGGCGTGTTCAACGTCACCTATGCGTTTCTCGCCGCGTTGCGCGAGACGCGCGGCACGATCGTCAACATCGCCTCCGTCGCCTCCTTCATCGGCATCAGCAATACGCTCGGCTATTCGCCGTCCAAGGGCGGCGTGAAGTCGCTGACGCAGGCGCTGGCGCGCGAGCTCGCCGCCGACGGCATCCGCGTCAATGCGATCGCGCCCGGCGTGATCGCCACCGCGATGACGGAATCCACCCGCAACGATCCCGAGCGGCTGGCCGGCTTCATGAGCCGCACCCCGCTCGGCCGCGTCGGCCAGCCGGAGGAGCTGGTAGGGCCCGTCGCGTTCCTGGTCTCCGACATGGCGTCCTACGTCAACGGCGTGACCTTGCCGGTCGACGGCGGCTTCCTGGCGGTGTAGGCACGACGCCGGACCAGGGGGCACCACAGATCATGGGACGAGAGAGCCGCGGCATCCAGTCGATCGAGGTCGGCGGCGCGCTGCTGCAGGCCCTGGCGCGCAGCGGCGAGCCGATGATGCTGCGCGACCTCGCGCGCGAGGCCGGGCTGCCGCCGGCCAAGGCGCATCCCTATCTCGTCAGCTTCTCGCGCATCGGCCTGATCGAGCAGGACGAGGCCAGCGGCCGCTACGAGATCGGCCCGCTCGCGCTCGAGCTCGGCCTGATCAGCTTGCGGCGGCTGTCGGCGGTGCGGATCGCCACGCCGAAGATCGCCGCACTCGCGAGCGCGATCGATCACGCGGTGTCGCTCGCGGTGTGGGGCACCAACGGCCCGACCGTGGTACGGCTGGAGGAGCCGAGCCACGCCGTGCACATCGTGATGCGCGTCGGCTCGATCATGGCGCTGCTGGAGACCGCGACAGGGCGCGCCTTTGCCGCGTTCCTGCCGCCGAAGACGATCAAGGCCGCGCTCGACGCGGGTCTCGACCATCTCGGCGTCGGCTACAATCCGAAACGCGCGCCGAAGAGCCCGAAGGTCGCGGAGATGCTGGCCGAGGTGCGCGCGCAGGGGCTTGCCCGCGCCGTCGGCGATCCCCTGCCCGGCGTCAACGCGTTCGCCGCACCGGTGTTCGATCACGCCGGCCATGTCGCGCTGGTGATCACCGCGATGGGCCCGGCCGGCACCTTCGATGCCGGCTGGCAGTCCCCGCTCGCCAACCGCCTGCGCGCCTGCGCCGCCGAGATCTCCACGCAGCTCGGCCACGGCACGGTGCAGACCTGAGGCTTACGCGGCGGCCGACTGCTTCTCGGGCCACGGCTCGGCCCAGGCCGGCAGCCGCATCAGGCTGTCGAGCCAGCGCACGATGTTCGGAAATGCCTCGAACGGCATCTCTGCCTCGCGCCAGTCGGTCGCCATCGAAGCCGCTGCGAAATCGGCGATCGTCAGCCGGTCGCACGCGATGTGGCTGTGCGAGCGCAGATGCGCGTCGAGCACGGATGCGAAGCTCTTCAGCGGCGCGACCTTGTCGATCAGCGAGTCGCGGTTCGGCGCGCCGAGGCCGAAATTCTTGCGCACGATGTGCTCGAAGTAGAACGGTGCAACGGCCGGGTTCCAATGGCTGTCGGTCCAGGCCAGCCAGCGCAACACCTCGACCTGCTCCCGCGGATGGCGCGCGGGCCACATGTCGCAGCTCTCGCGGATGCAGAGATGCGCCATGATGGCGGTGGACTCCCACAGCACGGTGTCACCGTCGACCAGCACAGGCGCCTTCATGTTGGGATTGAGCGAGGCGAACTCCGAGGTCTTCAGGCCACGCGTGATATCGATGAACTCGGCGGGAACGCCGAGATGCTTGACCAGCGCCAGCACGCGGCGCGGGGCCTGGGCCTTGATCCAGTAGATCTTCATGACGGGGTCTCCTTGGCTGATGCCTTGAAGACGAACGCGCGGGGAGCGGATCGACATGGGCTCGCGAAAAAATCGTGATGACGCACATTGTCTCACTGTCGTCATTCCGGGGCGCGCGTAGCGCGAGCCCGGAATCCATAACCACGACTGTGATTGAGGAGCCGAGATAGACGCCCACGGCCATCTCGCCCAAGCAACGACAGCCTGTGGGTATGGATTCCGGGCTCGCCCTGCGGGCGCCCCGGAATGACGTGTGGAGAGATCAAGCCGCTCACGAGCGACGCGCCTGTCTTGCGGAACATCGCCCGGCGTCGCCGCGCTCCTCACATCGCTCGCACGGCAGCCCTTGCTGTGAGAATGCAGCCCGGCAGAAATGTTCCTTCCAGCGAGCGTTTGCCCGAGGCGCCGCCGCCGCCGAAGCCGGCCGCTTCGCCGACGGCGTAGAGGCCGCTGATCGGCGCGCCCGCCCCGTCGAGCACGCGGCTGTGCAGATCGGTCTTGAGGCCGCCGAGGCTCTTGCGGGTGATGAGTTGCATGTGGATGGCGATGTACGGCCCTGCTCCAGGCGCCTGCAGCGGCGCGGGCTTGCAGGTGCGGAGCTTGTCCGGGCCCCATTGTCGCGCGTGCAGGATGCGGCGGATCTGATCGTCGTTGTGGAGCTTGTCGCCGTTCGCGAAGTTGGCGTCGAAGGCGTCGGCGGTGGCCTGGAGCACTTCTGGCTTCACGTCATCAGTTCCGGTCAGCGCGTTCATCTTCGCGGCGAGACCTGCCAGCGTCTCGTCGACCAGGAAATGCCGGCTCTCGCGCTGCATCTGCCGGACCAGACGATGATTGCCGAACAGCGTCTCCTTGAGGAACATCGGCATCTGCCGCTCGCGGATGCGCAGATTGTGCTCGGCGCCGGAGATCGCGAACTCCTTGGCGGCGATGCGCCAGTTCAGCAGGTGCCACGTATACGGTTTCTCTTGCGCCGCAACGCGCTGGCAGAGGTCATGCGTATCGAAGCCGGTGACCAGCGGCGCCGGGCCGATGCGCTCGCCGCGATGGTTGAGCCATAGCGCCGATTTGCACGGCACCAGCGACAGGCCATGGCCGTCGAAATGCGGAAACGGATGCGGGATGCCGGCAGCGTAGTTCCACATCTCGCCGGCGTGAGCAATCTCGGCACCGAGCATCTCGGCCGCATGGTGATGCAGCTTGCCGTCCGCGAAGGGATGCGCGCCGTTGAGCATCGTCGCCGGCTGCGGCCGTCCCTTGACCCAGTTCGCCCGCGCCTCCGCGTGACTGCCATTGATGCCACCCATCGCGAGCACCGTCAGCGGCGCGGCGATGCGGATCTCGGCGCCGGTTTCCTCGTTCACGGCCACGACGCCCGACGCCACGCCTCCGGCGCGGTCGAGACTGACGACACGATGCCGATGCAGCACCGTCAGCCTGCCGCCGTTGTCAGCCGCGCGCATCGCATCGATCATGACGCGCGTCAGGCGCTGCGAGGTGCCCCAGACGATGTGATAGCGCGGCAGCGCATTGCCGTCGCCGTTGAGGCCGCGCTCGACCCAGTTCACGGCGGGCATGAAGGTCACGCCCTGCGACGAGAGCCAGTCGTAGACCTCGCTGCGGGAATGCTCGACGTAATAGCGCGCCCATTGCAGCGGCCAGTGCTCCGTTCCGTCGAGCTCGCCGAACCTGATCCAGTCGCGCAGCGCGATCTCGGGCGTGTCCGGGATCTTCATCCTTGCCTGCAAGGGCGTGCCGACCAGCGCCATGCCGCCGAACGCCCATAGCGCCAGCCCGCCGAAGCGCTCGGGCGTGTCGCGATCGACGATCAAGACGGATTTGCCGGCGCGCAACGCGTCGAGCGCGGTGACGATGCCGGCGAGGCCGCCGCCGGCGATGACGACATCGGCTTGCAGCATCGCGCTCATCTCACGGCGCCAACTTGCGCTTGAGCATGCGTGCCATCGGCAGCGGCATGCGGTCGAGCGATCCCAACAGATGCGGCAACAGCTTCAGCTTGAGCCCGCTCAGCGCCGGCGGCACCATGGCCTCGATCAGATGCGGACCCGGACGTTCCAGCGCGCCCTTCAGGGCGGAGGTGAATTCATCGGGCGTGCTGACGCGGGTCGCGCGCACGCCGAGGCCGTCGGCGATCTGCGCAAGCTTCAGCACCGGACCATGCAGGTCGAGCTGCGCCCTCGCCTTCGGTCCGATCTCCTCGGCGCCGACGCGCTCGAGCTCGACGTTGAGCACCGAGTAGGAGGCGTTGTTGAAGATGATGGCGGTGACGTTGAGCCGCTCGCGCGCGATCGTCCATAGCGACTGGATGGTATACATCGAGCTGCCGTCGCCGATCAGCGCGATGACAGGCCGGTCCGGACAGGCGATCGCAGCGCCGATCGCGTTCGGCAGCCCCTGCCCGATGGCGCCGCCGGTCAAGGTGATCAGATCGTGCCGCGGCGCGCCGGCCGTGAATTTCGGCAGCATCAGGCCGGAGCTGATCGCCTCGTCGACGATGATCGCCTTCTCCGGCAACAGATGGCCGACCGCCTTGCAGACCTTCTCCGCCGTGAGCTTCTTGCCGCGCGGGCGTCCGGGCCGCCATGGCGCCGACAGCGCCGGCGTGGCGCCCTGTGCACCGAGGGCCTTGGCGAGCCGGGCCAGACTGCATTCGGCGGCCTGCGCCGGCGTCGACAAAGTCATGACCTTGCAGCCGTCATGCGGGAGATAGCTCGGCTTGCCCGGATACGCGAAGAACGACACCGGCGCCTTGGCGTCGACCAGGATCAGCGTATCGATCTCCTTGAGCTGAACCTGCGCCATCTCGGCCAGATAGGCGATGCGCTCGACCTGCGGCAGGCCGGCGCCGCGCTCCATGCGCGTCGGAAACGTCTCTGCGAGGACCTTCACTCCGCAGGCCGCGGCAATGCGCGCGGCCCACAGCAGCGACTCCTCGTGCAGCGCCGTGCCGCCGAGCAGAAGCGCGCTGCGGCCGCCCGTCTTGATGGCGTCGGCGACGGCCTGCACGGTCGCGTCGTCGGCCGCCGGCGGCGGCTCGATCACCGGCGCCGGCTCGGGCACACCGCCCTCGCCCCAGGACACGTCGGCAGGCAGGATCAAGGTCGCGACCTGGCCCGGCCAGGAGCACGCCGCCTTCACGGCTGCGACCGCGTCGCGGCACAGCTCCGACGTCACCTGAGAGGTCCAGACGAAATTCGGCGAGACGTTGCGCGCCACGGTCTCGATGTCCGACTGCAGCTGCGCGTCGTAGGGAACATGATAGGTGGCGTGGTCGCCGACGATGTTGACCACGGGCACCTTGCCCTTGCGCGCATTGTGCAGGTTGGCGAGGCCGTTGCCGAGCCCGCAGCCGAGATGCAGCAGCGTGGCTGCGGGCATGCCGGTCATGCGGGCGTAGCCGTCCGCCGCCCCCGTCGCAACGCCTTCGAACAGGCAGAGCACCGCGCGCATCTCCGGCGCGGTATCCAGCGCCGCAACGAAATGCATCTCAGAGGTGCCGGGATTGGTGAAGCAGACCCGAATGCCGGAATTGACCAGGGTCCGTATCAGAGCTTGCGCGCCATTGGGCATGAAAAGCCTCTTATAGGGCGACGCCTTGTCTCGAGCGCGAGCTGATCGGCCTCGCTCCGGCGTTCCCCGCAATTTGTTTGTGCCATTGTGGGATTGACCGGCTCAGAAATCCAATGAATTGTTATGGCTTGATCAATGAGTTGGGATCATCAATGCACACGCCCACGTTGCGTCAGTTGCAGCAGCTGGTCTATCTCGCGGAAGAGCGGCATTTCGCCCGGGCGGCCCAGCGCGCCCATGTGACCCAGTCGGCCCTGAGCCGAAGCCTGCAGACGTTGGAGGACGCCGCGGGAATGCGGCTGTTCGACCGCAGCTCGCGCTCGGTGGAGATCACCGCAGTCGGCGAGCGGCTGGTGGCGCGGGCCCGCTCGCTGCTGTCGGGCGCCGACGATCTCGGCCGCGAGATCAGGCTGCTCCGCTCGGGAGACGCCGGCCAGGTGACGGTGGGCGTGGGCGCGTTCACCGGCCTGACCCTTCTGCCGGACGCCATGGCACAGCTCTATTCGGAGCATCCGTCCGTGCGCATCAAGGTGGTGCAGGACAATTGGCGCGCCCTCATGGACGTGCTGCAACAGGGCAAGCTCGATTTCTTCCTCGCGCACATCACCGACATCCGCGCGGACGATAGCCTGGACCTCGAGCCGCTCGGAAGCCTTCCCGGTTTCTTCTACTGTCGTCCGACGCATCCGTTGGTGGGTCGACGGCAGCTGTCGGTCCGCGATCTGGCCGGCCAGCACTTCGCCTCGGTCGCGCTGCCGCCGGACTTCAGCAGGCGGCTGGACGACCTGATCGCTTCGCCAGCTGGACGCGGCTTTGATGTCGCCCTTGAATCCGAGAACGCCGGCCTGCTGGTGCAAATGGCCGTGCGCTCGGACGTCGTGCTCGTTGCAGGAGATGCGGTTGTCACCCACGAGCTCGCCTCAGGGCAGCTGGTCCGGCTCAATGTGGCCGAGCTGAGCGAGCCTCGCGCATCGGACCTGCTGCTGGCCCAATTCGGCATTTTGCGCCTGAAGGGCCGCACTCTATCGCCGGCAGCGCTGATGCTGATGGACATGGTGCGCGCGCAAGCCGCACGCATGCTGACCGGACCGCGCCGGCCACCCGCGCCCCGCGCCGCGCGCAACGCGCCTCGGTCTCGGCCGGGCCCACGCAAGAAGCCGGGCGCGCCCGCACGCCGCCGGTCGCGCAATCAGACCAGGGGCAAAGCCTGACCGGGCTACTGACGCTGCGCCATCATGGTCCGGCGGCGCTGCGCGATACCTCCTGCAGAACCCGCATCGCCTGCTCGGCCTGCGCTTCGGGTACGAACAGGTGATCATGGTGGAAGGCCGAGACCGCATTGACGCTGATGCCGGCGGCAGCCAGCGCCGTGGTCACGGCGGCGAGGAAGCCCACCGCGTCGAGCGCGGAGTGCACTGACAGCGTGATCAGGCGGGCGGCGAACTGATAGGTCAGCCCGGCCTGCTCGGCCTCCTCACGCCGTACGATCAGCGTGATGCCTTCACGCTCCCGAAACAGCATCAGCGGCGTCAGTGCGGCGGGAGGCGCCTCGGCGGGAGAGAGGCAGCAGAACACGAAGACGCCATCCCGCAACTCGGGCGTCATGTTCAGCAGCAAAGCGCCGAGGTGACGCTCTCCTTCCATCTCGCCTGCCATGACCCGTCAGGATTTGGCGAGCCGCTCGCGGCCATGCGGCGCGGCGAAATCCTGCTCCGGTCCGACCGGAACGATGCCGGTCGGATTGATGGTGCGGTGGCTCTCGTAATAGTGCCCCTTGATGTGCTGGAAGTTCACCGTGGCCGCGATCCCGGGCCATTGATAGAGATCGCGCGTGTAGGCCGACAGATGCGGATAGTCGGCGATGCGGCGGATGTTGCACTTGAAGTGGCCGACATAGACCGCGTCGAAGCGGATCAGCGTCGTGAACAGCCGGATGTCGGCCTCGGTCATGGCATCGCCGAGCAGGAAGCGGCGCGTCGACAGCCGCTGCTCGAGCCAGTCGAGCGTCGCGAACAGCGGGCCGATCGCCTCCTCATAGGCCGCTTGCGTGGTGGCGAAGCCGCATTTGTAGACGCCGTTGTTGAGCGTGTCGTAGACGCGCGCATTGATCGCGTCGATCTCGTCGCGGAGCGCCTCCGGGTAGTAGTCGCCGGGCCTGGCGCCGATACCGTCGAAGGCCGAATTGAGCATGCGGATGATCTCTGACGATTCGTTGTTGACGATCGTCCGCTGCGCCTTGTCCCACAGCACCGGCACGGTCACGCGGCCGGAGTAGCGTGGATCGGCCGCGGTGTAGACCTGATGGAGAAGTTGCGCGTGATTGATGTCATCGGCCACGACGCCGGGGCCGCCGGCAAACGTCCAGCCCTGCTCGCGCATCAGCCAGTGCACCCCCGAGACCGAGATGAAGGCGTCGAGGCCTTTCAGCGCGCGCATGATCAGGGTGCGGTGCGCCCATGGGCAGGCCAGGCTGACATAGAGATGATAGCGCCCGGCCTCCGCCTCGAAGCCGCCGCGACCGCTGGGCCCCGGACGTCCATCCGCAGTGACGAAGCTGCGGAAGGCGGAATCCTTGCGCACGAAACGGCCGCCGGAGGCTGCGGTGTCGTACCAGACATCGTGCCACACGCCGTCGACGAGTAGTCCCATGATGCTTTCTCCTCCGGGCTCACGCCCGCGCCAGCCGCGCCCTGGCCCGCGTGACCGCATTGATGAAGCCCTCGCGGGCATCCGAGTGGCCCTGCCCGCGCGGCTCCAGCACGTGGCGCAGCAGGAACAGGCCGGTCAGGCGGAAGCCGTCGACGAGGTCCTGGTCGGACCAGCCATGGTCTTCCTCGCTCTCACGCAGGAAGGGCGGCAGCGGCAGCAACCGGTCGGCCCAGGGCGCCCCGGCGCTGCGCGAGACGGCGCCGCCGGATTTCGGCGATACATAGACAAGGTCCGTGGTCTCGCCGGTTGCTGCGCAGGATTCCAGATCGAGCCCGAAACCGAGCTCCGCCAGGATCGCGAGTTCGAACCGCACGATGTGAACGGCGGCGCCGCCGGCGTCGTCGAAATCATCCAGCGCCTGTTCGAGCCGGAAATACATGTCCTCATGCGGATCGCGCTCGGGCAGCAGCCGTGCAAGCGATGCCAGATGCGTCACACCATAGGCGCCGTGCGACGCCGACATCAGCTCCGCCGCGCGCAAGGTCAGCCCGTCGATCGCGTACATGCCGAGATGCTCGTCGAGCCGCGCGCGCCACACCGCTCGCACGGTGTTGCCGGGCTGCAGGACCGGCCGCATGCGCTTGCCGCTGGCGCCGCGAACGAGCCCGAGGTGGCGGCCATGCTCGCGCGTCAACAGCTCCAGCACGGCGGAGGATTCGCCGTGCCGCCGGATGCCCAGCACGATGCCGTCATCGGTCCATTCCATCGGGCAAGTCGTCTCTACTATCCAGGGCGCTCAAACCCAAGCGCCCACCGCGCGTCGGCGGACAACGTAGCTTGCACGCCATGCTTCCGCAAACACCCGTCCTTGCGAGCGAAGCCGGACACGCTGCGCGTGGCCTGCCTACATTCCCGCCATCAGGCGTCGAACCAGCCGCGCGCGTCGCCGGTGAACGAGTAGTACAGCCCGATCGTCGTCAGCGCGCAGGAGATCACCTCGATGCCGGCGTCGAGCGTCATGCCCTTCAGGCCGATGACCTGCACCAGCGAGATGCTCGACAGAACCAACGCCGCCAGCAGCACCCAGCGCGGCCAGTTCTTGCGGCGCTGAGCCGCCAGATAGACGAAATAGAACAGCAGCAGGATCACCACGCCGTTGAGAATGGTCTCGGTCGTGATCATGCTCTCGGTCCGCTCGAAGGTCGGGGTCCGGTCCGACACGGCAACCGAGAGCGAATCCAACATCAGCGAGATGTAGAGCAGCACTTCGAACCACAACACGTTGCGCGGCACGCTCATCGTCATTCCCTGGGGAACTCGAGCCCCATTTCCCGGTAACGATCGGGATCGTCGCCCCAGTTCTCACGCACCTTCACGAACAGGAACAGGTGCACCGGCACGCCGGTGATCTCGGCGATCTCCTTGCGCGACTGCGCTCCGATCGACTTGATCGTCGCGCCGCCCTTGCCGAGCACGATCTTGCGCTGGCTGTCGCGCTCCACGAAGATCGTCTGCTCGATCCGGATCGAGCCGTCCTTGCGCTCGGTCCAGCTGTCGGTCTCGACCGTGGACTGATACGGCAGCTCCTGATGCAGATGCGAGTAGATCTTCTCACGGGTGATCTCGGCCGCGAGGTGACGCATCGGCGCGTCCGACATCTGGTCCTCGGGATAATGGAACGGACCGGGCGGCACCATCTCCGCCAGCGCCCGCCTGAGATCGTTGACGCCGTCGCCCGAGATTGCCGAGATCATGAAGGTGCGCGCGAAGGACAGCTTCTCGTTGGCCGCGGCCACCAGCGCCAGCAGCTTTTCGCGCGGCACAAGGTCGACCTTGTTGACGACCAGGATCTTCTCGTGAGCGACCGAAGCTGCCTTGTCGATGATGGCCTGCGCCTCGTCGTCGATGCCCTTCTTGGCGTCGAGCAGCACGCAGACGAGATCGGCATCATGCGCGCCGCTCCAGGCGGTGGTCACCATCGCGCGGTCGAGCCTTCGCTTGGGCGAGAAGATGCCGGGCGTGTCGACCAGGATGATCTGCGAGGCGCCCTCGATGACGATGCCGCGGATCAGCGCGCGCGTCGTCTGCACCTTGCGCGAGACGATCGTGACCTTGGATCCGACCAGCGCATTGACAAGGGTCGATTTGCCGACGTTGGGTGCGCCGATCAGCGCGACGAAACCGCAACGGGTATCGGCCCCCCGCACGGCCTGTTGCTCAGCCGTCATTGCTGCCGCCGCTGACGCCTTCACGTTCGATCATCACGGATGCCGCTACCTTTTCTGCCGCGCGCTTGGAGCCGCCGATGCCTTCGGCCGGCTCCAGGCCCGGCAGATCGACGGCGACCCGGAACTGCGGATCATGATGAGGGCCGGTGCGCTCGACCTCGCGATAGACGGGCGTCGGCAGGCCCTTGCCCTGGGCCCACTCCTGCAACACCGTCTTCGGGTCGCGCAGCGGACGCCGCGGCTTGTGCATGCGCTCGGTCCAGTTGCGCTCGACGAAGCCTGCGGCGGCCGTGTAGCCGCCATCGAGGAAGATCGCGCCGATCACCGCCTCGCAGACATCGCCCAGCACCGATTTGCGCAGCCGCGCCCCGGCGCCGGCGCCGACCGCACCGAGCTTGATGTCGTCGAGCAGACCGAGCGACTTGGCGACGTCGGCACAGCTCTCCTTGCGCACGAGGTCGGCAAGCCGCTTCGACAGTTCGCCCTCGTCGGCACTGGGAAACGAGCGGTACAGCATGTCGGAGACGATCAGACCGAGCACGTGGTCGCCGAGGAATTCGAGCCGCTGGTAGCTGTCACCGCGCTTCTTGGAGGATTTCAGCGCCGAGACATGGGTGAAGGCGGTGCTGAGCAGCGACGGGTCCGAAAAGCGGTGGCCGATGCGTGCCTCGATCGCAGCATTGGCCGCCTTCTCGGCGGCCTTGGCGCTCTTCGCAGCCCCGGCCCCGGCGCTCTTGGCGCGGCGGCTGCCCTTCTTGCTGCGAGGCGCCGTTTCGGGATCGGTCTCCGCAGCCGGTGCAGCGATGTCCGATCCGCTCAGGATGATCCCGGCGGGCGGCTCGCCGCCACCATCGCCCTTCGGCTCGGTCTTCGCTTCCGCCTTGGCTTCCGGCTTCGGCTCGATCTTGGTTTCAGCTTTGGCGTCAGGCTTAGCGTCAGGCTTGGCGTCGTTCTTGGCGTCGTTCTTGGGCTCTGCCTTCATCTCAGGCTTCGGCCGCGACGCGGCCTTCGGCGCGGCTTCGAGGGCGCGCGCACCGGTTTGCGGGCTCGCCGCAGCGGCCTGCGTGGTCTGGATATCGTGTGAGTCGTCGATCATCGCACGATTTTGAACAGACGTTCCCAACGGATGGACATGGGCCAGCGCCAGAACGCCCAGGCATGCTCGCCTTCCCTGATGGAGAAGAAGATCATCTGGGCGCGGCCGATGATGTTTTCGAACGGGACGTAGCCGACCGCCAACGGCACGCGGCTGTCGGTCGAGTTGTCGCGGTTGTCGCCCATCATGAAGAAGTTGCCGGGCGGCACGGTGTAGACGTCCGTATTATCGTAAGGGCCGTGATCGAAGCAATCCAAGGTCTCGTAGCTGACACCGTTGGGCAGCGTCTCCTTCCAGGCCTTCACGCGCGCGATGGAATCGGCGGTGCCGCAGGGGTCCTCGCCGACGAAATCCTTCAGGCGCTCGCGCTGGACCGGCACGTCGTTGATGTAGAGCAGACCGTCACGCATCTGGATGCGATCGCCGGGCAGACCGATCACGCGCTTGATGTAGTCGATCTCGGTGTCCTTCGGCAGCCGGAACACCACGATGTCACCGCGCTTCGGCTCGGAGCCGAAGATGCGGCCGGAGAAGATGTTCGGCGACTGCGGGATCGAGAAATGGCTATAGCCGTACGAATATTTCGAGACGAACAGATAATCGCCGACCAGCAGCGTCGCCTTCATCGATCCGGAGGGGATGTTGAAGGGCTGGAACAGGAAGGTGCGGATCACCAGTGCGATCAGGAGGGCATGAACGACGACCCGAACGGTTTCCCCGAGGCCGCTCTCAGTCTTGGTTCCGGAGGTCACGCTCATCGCTCTTTCACTGTCCCTGGGCGAATGGTCCGACGATTCGCCAGCCGTTGCATAACACCCCTCCGTCCGCGAACAACGTATCGTTCCGCGGCTTAAGGGAGTCTGTCCTGATTCTGGTGGTCAAGGCCAACTCCGGTTTGACCCAGAATCCGCCCATGGTGCAGTCATTCGATTTGAGCGGGGTTTTAGACGACTGCGCGCAGCCGCGCAATCAAGGGCCGCATCAAAACTACATAAGCCCCTGGAATCGATTGCATTTTTGTTTTCGGCACGCGCCGGGCGGCTTCAGGACGTTGCCTGGGGCACCGCCGAGATGATGACGAAAGCCTGCGCCAGCGGCCAGTCATCGGTGATCGACAGATCGATGCGGGCCTCGTGTCCCGCCGGCGTCAGCGCCTTCAGGCGCTCGGCGGCGCCCCCGGTGAGCTGCATGGTCGGCCGGCCGCCGGGCAGGTTCACCACCCCCATGTCGCGCCACCACACGCCCTGGCGGATGCCGGTGCCGAGCGCCTTGGCGCAGGCCTCCTTGGCGGCGAAGCGTTTGGCATAGGTGGCGATCACCATCTTCTCGTTCTTGGCCCGCCGCTCGGCCTTGGCGCGCTCGGCCGCGGTGAAGATCCGGTTCAGGAAGCGCTCGCCGTGCCGTTCCATCACCTCGGCGACGCGGCGGATGTCGATCAGGTCGGAGCCGATGCCGATGATCATGCTGCCGTCCCCAGCCGCGCACGGCCGCGATCCATGGCCGCGCGCATCGCCCGGACCGTCTCGGCGAGGCCCACGAACAGCGCCTCGCCCATCATGAAGTAGCCGATGTTGAGCTCGACGATCTCCGGCAGCGCCGCGATCCGCTCGGCGGTCGCATAGTCCAGGCCATGGCCGGCATGCACCTCCAGCCCCGCCGACCGGGCCAGCCGGGCGCCAGCCACGATCCGCTCCCACTCTGCGGCCGCCTTGTCCGCGTGGCCCTCGGTGATGGCGTCGCACCAGCCGCCGGTGTGGATCTCGATGACGGGCGCCCGCAGGCGTGCGGCCATCTCGATCTGGGCCGGGTCGGCGGCGATGAACAGCGACACCCGGATGCCGGCCTCGCCCAGTCGGGCGATCGCGGGCGCCAGCGCGTTGTGCTGGCCGACGACGTCGAGGCCGCCCTCGGTGGTGAGCTCCTCGCGCCGCTCCGGCACCAGGCAGCAGGCGTGCGGCCGGGTGGCCAGCGCGATCCGCACCATCTCCTCGGTGGCCGCCATCTCGAAATTCAGCGGCTTGGAGATTGCGGCCTTGAGGCGGGCCATGTCGTCATCGCGGATGTGACGCCGGTCTTCGCGCAGATGCGCGGTGATGCCGTCCGCGCCCGCCTCGATGGCCAGCAGCGCCGCGCGCACGGGATCCGGAATGCGCCCGCCGCGGGCATTTCGCAGCGTCGCGATGTGATCGACATTGACGCCGAGGCGCAGCTTCGGAGGATGGGACATCGACGGGGCTCGCAGAGTTCTCGAAACGGAGATTGCTGGTTTAACGCATCGCCGCAGGAAACGCTGCGGTCAAACCCGCAGATTAGCCATTCACCCGGTCGACCCTGGCGACGATGGTCTTGGCGCGCAGCTGGTTGATGATGGCCGAGAGATGCTTGAGGTCGTAGACCTCGAGATCGATGGTAAGCTCCGTGAAGTCCGACGAGCGGCGGCTCATGCTGATGTTGTCGATGTTGCCGTCATGCTCGGCGATGACGGTCGCGACCTGGGCGAGGCTGCCGGGCTCGTTGACGTTCTCGACCCGGATGCGCGCCGGGAAGCGCTGCGGCGTGGTCTCGTCGACGTCCCAGCGGACGTCGAGCCAGCGCTCCGGCTCGTCCTCGAAATCCTTCAGCGCCGGCGATTGGATCGGATAGATCGTGATCCCCTCGCCCGGCGTCACGATGCCGACGATGCGGTCTCCCGGCACGGCGCCGCCATTGGGCGCGAACTTCACCGGCAGGCCGGAATTCAGCCCGCTGATCGGGATCGCGAACGGACCGCGATGGGGCTCCGCCGTTGGCGCCGCCGCGGCCTTCGGCACGCTGGCCGGCGCAGCCGTCTTTTTCGCGCCGTAGCGGACGACGCGCTCTTCCTTGTAGTCCGGGTACATCGCGCGGGCGACGTCGGACGCCTTGATCTCACCGCGGCCGACCGCGGCCATCACATCCTCGATCGAGGCCCGCGCCAGGCGCGGCAGCGCGCCCTTGAGCTTGTCGTCGGCATATTCGAGCTTGGTGCGCTCGAACAGGCGTTCGACGATGCGGCGGCCAAGCCCCGCATATTGATCGCGCACGGCGGTGCGGGTGGCGCGCCGAATCGCGGCCCGCGCCTTGCCGGTGATGGCCAGCGTCTCCCAGGCCGATGGCGGCGCCGACTGCGCATCCGAGGTCAGCACCTCGACCTCGTCGCCATTCTGCAGCTCCGAGGAGAGCGCGGCGAACTTGCCGTTGATCTTGCAGCCGACCGCGCTGTTGCCGACATCGGTGTGGACGGCATAGGCGAAATCGATCACGTTTGCGTGGCGCGGCAGCGCGATCAGCTTGCCCTTCGGCGTGAAGCAGAACACCTGATCGTGAAACAGCTCGAGCTTGGTGTGCTCGAGAAACTCCTCGGGATTGGCGCTCTCCGAGAGGATACCGATGGTGTGGCGCAGCCAGGCGAAGGCGTTCGATTCGCGCTTCAGGAGCTCTGTCGGCGAGCCGATGTCGTCCTTGTAGAAGGCGTGGGCGGCGATGCCGAGCTCGGCGATCTGGTCCATGTCCTCGGTGCGGATCTGCAGCTCGACGCGCTGCTTGCCCGGACCGATCACGGTCGTGTGTATCGAGCGGTAGTCGTTCTGCTTCGGGGTCGAGATGTAATCCTTGAAGCGGCCCGGCACGACCGGCCACGTCGTATGCACGATACCGAGCGCGCGGTAGCAGGACTCCAGGTCCGGCATGATGACGCGAAACCCGAAGATGTCGGACAGCTGCTCGAACCCGATCGATTTGCGCTCCATCTTGGTCCAGATCGAGAATGGGCGCTTGCGACGGCCGAACACGCGGGCGGTCAGGCCATGATCGCGAAACTTGCGCGCGAGCTGGCTCTCGATTTCGCCGATCAGGTTGCGGTTGCGATCCGCCAGGGCATCGAGCCGCTGCTTCACGACGCTGTAGGCCTGCGGATCCAGCGATTGGAACGACAGATCCTCGAGCTCCTCGCGCATCTCCTGCATGCCCATGCGCCCGGCAAGCGGTGCATAAATGTCGAGGGTCTCCTCGGCAATGCGCCGGCGCGAGGCCTCGGGCACGAATTCGAGGGTGCGCATGTTATGCAAGCGATCCGCGAGCTTCACCAGCAATACACGCACGTCGTCGGCGATCGCCAGCAGCAGCTTGCGCAGGTTCTCGGCCTGCTTGGCCTCGCGCGAGACGAGCTCCAGCCGCTTCAGCTTGGTCAGGCCCTCCACCAGCGCACCGATCTCCGGTCCGAAGAAGCGGTCGATCTCGGCGCGGGTCGCCTCGGTGTCCTCGATCGTGTCGTGAAGCAGCGCGGCGACGATGGTGGCATCATCGAGCTTGAGGTCGGTCAAAATGGCCGCGACCTCGAGCGGATGGGTGAAATACGGGTCGCCCGACGCGCGGGTTTGCGACCCATGCGCCTTCATCGCGTACACATACGCCCGGTTGAGGAGATCCTCGTTAGTATCTGGATTGTAGGAGCGGACCCGCTCCACCAGATCGTATTGCCGCATCATGCGCGAGCGCGGCTTCTGCGGACGCGGCCGCTCGGCCGGCGGCGGAGGCGCCAACGCGGCCGATTCGGCCGCCGCCTGCATCTGCTGAGGAGTGTGGCCTGCAACCACCATGGAAAATGACTAAACCTTTATCTTCGTGACCGAATCCGCCGGATCGCGGGAGCGCGCCGCGCCCCTGAGGTAATCACGGAATCACGTTCAAATGCAAAGGCCCGGACGAGGTCCGGGCCTTCACATTCTCACAAGTTAATCCGTGCGCGCGAACCTTCGTCGCGTCGTCACTCGTCCTCTTCCGGCTGCTCCTCCGGCGGAGCCAGCCCCTCGAGGCCCTTCAGCAGCTCTTCCTCGGTCATGCGCTCGACCGCGACCTCGGTGTCGTCGGCATCGACGCTCGCACCGGCCGAACCGATCAGCGGCACCGTATCCGGCTCCGGCTCGTCCACTTCGACGAACTTCTGCAGCGAATGCACCAGTTCTTCCTTCAGATCCTCGGGAGAAATGGTCGAATCCGCAATTTCCCGGAGTGCCACAACGGGATTCTTGTCATTATCTCTATCAATTGTAAGTTGTGATCCAGACGAGATCATGCGCGCGCGATGCGCGGCCAGGAGGACCAGGTCGAACCGGTTGTCGACCTTATCAATACAATCTTCCACAGTGACGCGCGCCATTGTCGCTCCGGTCCTTTGTGTGCTTAATATGCTGATTATGCTGGGCTAGGTATAGAGACTGGCCGGTTTTCGCAAGGCCAAACTGGCGTCAGGGTCCGGCAAGGTGCAAGGAGTACCGAATTCGGCAACCTTGACTGGCGCTCCGTCCGGACCCGCGGAATTCGGGCCTTGGACAAGAAAACGCTTCATTACGTCGTCACAACTGCGCCTTTGTTGCCCCGATCACTCCTGTTTGCGGTAACCTCACACCAGACGGACCGCCAACACCTTGGCAGTATCTTGAAATGGAATGCGCGGCCGAGTGGAGCCGCGCCAAAAATAGAATCTAACTGAACGCGAGACACTGAATGTCATCTTCGACCAACAAGATTGCGCTCTTCATTGACGGCGCCAACCTATATGCAACGGCCAAGACGCTCGGCTTCGACATCGACTACAAGCGCCTGCTCAAGGAATTTCAGAGCCGCGGCACGCTGCTTCGCGCGTTCTATTACACGGCGATCATCGAGGATCAGGAGTACTCGTCGATTCGCCCGCTGATCGACTGGCTCGACTACAACGGCTATACGGTCGTCACCAAGGCGACCAAGGAATTCATCGACGCCAGCGGCCGGCGCAAGGTCAAGGGCAACATGGACATCGAGCTTGCCGTCGATGCCATGGAGCTCGCCGAGCACATCGACCAGATGGTGCTGTTCTCGGGCGACGGCGACTTCCGCTCGCTGGTGGAGGCGATGCAGCGCCGCGGCGTTCGCGTCACCGTGATCTCGACCATCTCAAGCCAGCCGCCGATGATCGCCGACGAGCTGCGCCGCCAGGCCGACGTCTTCACCGACCTGGTCGAACTGCAGTCCAAGCTCGGTCGCGACCCGTCCGAACGCCCTGCCCCGCGCGAGCCGCGCCATCACTCGCCGCAGTTCCTGCAACGTTCGACCGCGCCGGCCGCGCGCACGCCCACGACCACCACCACGTCCAACGATGACGATTTCGAGGACTAGGACGGTCAAGCGCGGCGCTCGAACGACCGATTCGGACACACCTCTCTCGGCAGCACATCCGACCGATCCCGACCGCGACTGTCCGCTGTGCCCCCGTCTCGTCGATTTCCGCAACACCCAGCGGGCGCGCGAGCCGTCATGGTTCAATGCGCCCGTGCCGTCGTTCGGGGATGCGGGCGCACGCCTGCTGATCGTCGGCCTGGCGCCGGGGCTGCAGGGCGCAAACCGTACCGGCCGACCGTTCACGGGCGACTATGCCGGCGAGCTGCTCTACGGCACGCTGCTCCACTACGGCTTCGCCCGGGGGCGCTTCGAGGCGCGTCCCGACGACGGGCTGACCCTGGTCGATTGCCGCATCAGCAACGCGGTGCGCTGCGTGCCTCCGCAGAACAAGCCGCTGCCGGCCGAGATCAATCAGTGCCGCAGCTTCCTCGGCGCCAGCATCGCCGCGATGCCGCGCCTGCGCAGCATCGTCGCGCTCGGCCGCATCTCGCACGACACGCTGCTGAAGCTGTTCGGCCTGCGCGCCGCCGCCGCCCCTTTCGCCCACGGCGCCGTACATCAGGCGGGCGGGATCCGGCTGTACGACAGCTATCACTGCTCGCGCTACAATACGAACACCGGCGTGCTCACGACCGAGATGTTCCACGCCGTGTTCGCGCGCGTGAAGGCGGATCTGGATTAGTTCACCTCGACCAAATCGGAGCCTTTTTCATTGCGAGCGAAGCAATCCAGGGGCCGCGCCCTGGACTCTGGATTGCTTCGCTTGGCTCGCAATGACCGAGTATGCCGCACTCGCAGCGTCGAAGGCGAACGGCCTGAAATTCAGACGCTGACGCGGTTGTCCTTCAGCCACGCCAGCACGTCGCCCGCGTTGCGGTCGGGCGGAAACACCGGATAGAACACATGCGCGATGCGCGCATCGTCGATGATCAGCGCCAGACGCTTGATCATGGTCAGTCCGGCGATCTCCATGGTCGGCAGGCGCAGGGCGTTGGTCAACGCGAGCCTGTCGTCCGACAGCACCGGAAACGGCAGATGCAGGCGCGAGGCCATTTCGGTCTGGTAGGCATTGCTCTGCGTCGACAGGCCGAACACATGGGCGGCACCCGCCGCCCTCAGCTCGCCGAACAGGTCGCGGAAGCTGCAGGCTTGCGGCGTGCATCCCCGCGCGCCCGGAATCATGTCCCAATCCTCGACCAGGGACACCTTGCCGGGCTCGCCTGTGCGCGGATAGGCAAACACGACGCTACGGCCCGCCAGATCCGACAGGGTCACCAGCCTGTCGTCGGTCGCGCGCAGACTGAGCGGCGGAATGGTCATCCCGACGAGATGATCGGCTGCACCGTCATCGGTCGGCGCCGGAATGAGACTCCAATCGACGTTCAACAGGTTCTTCTGATTCATCGGATCGCTTCCCTGGCCTGGGCGTCCCCCTGAGGAGAGCGCGGCGAAGGCTAAAGCGCGATGAGATCAGGATGAATCGTCATCGCGCTTTAGGTTGTTGTTTGCGCATGATCTTTTCGGAAAACCGCTGCGCACTTTTCCGGATCATGGTTTAAAGCCGCGTTACCCGCGCGCCCGCAGCAGACGGCCCTTCTCGCGGCCCCAATCGCGCTTCTTCTCGCTCTCGCGCTTGTCGTGCAGCTTCTTGCCCTTGGCCACCGCGAGCAGCAGCTTGGCACGTCCGCGCTCGTTGAAATAGAGCTTGAGCGGGATCAGCGTCATGCCCTCGCGGTCGACCGCGCCCATCAGCTTGTTGATCTGCTTGCGATGCAGCAGCAGCTTGCGCGGCCGCTTCGGCTCATGGTTGAAGCGGTTGGCCTGCAGATATTCGGGAATGTTGGCGTTGATCAGCCAGATCTCGCCGTCGCGGGAATCCGCGTAGGATTCCGCGATCGTCGACTTGCCGCTGCGGACCGACTTCACCTCGGTGCCGGTCAGCGCGATGCCGGCCTCGATGGTGTCCTCGATCGCATAGTTGAACCGCGCCTTGCGGTTCTCGGCGGCGACCGTGATCTTGGGCTCGTTCTTGTCGGCCACGTCAGGCTTTCTTCAGGAGGTCCCTGATTTCGGTCAGAAGCTCGACCTCGGCTGTGGGCTTCGCCGGAGCGGCAGGCGCCGCCTCCTGCTTCCGCTTCAACTGGTTCATCAAGCGGATGATCATGAACAGCACGAAGGCGACGATGAAGAAGTTGAGCGTCAGCGTCAGGAAGCTGCCATAGGCCAGCACCGCGCCCTGCTTCTTCGCATCCGCCAGATTGGTTGCATTGACCGCCTTGGACAGCGGGATGAAGTAGTTCGAGAAGTCGAGGCCGCCGGTGATCGCGCCGATGATCGGCATGATGACATCGGCGACCAGCGAGTTGACGATGGCGCCGAACGCCGCACCGATGATGACGCCGACCGCGAGGTCGACGACGTTGCCCTTCATGGCGAATTCGCGGAATTCCTTCAACATGCCTGCATCCCCCTCAGACTTGCAAGAAAACTCTCGGGCGCGATCGAGTGGCTCGATCAGTTGATCAATCCGGCGTGAACCATGGCATCGCGCACCGCGACCCGGGTCGGCTCCGACACCGGCACCATCGGCAGCCGCAGCTTCTCCTCGATCTTGCCGAGCAGCGAGAGCGCGTATTTCACCGGCGCCGGATTGGATTCGATGAACAGATTGGTATGCAGCGGCATCAGCTTGTCGTGAATCTTCAGCGCGGTGGCGACATCGCCCTTCTGCCAGGCCTTGTGGAACTCCGCGCACAGCCGCGGCGCAACGTTCGACGTGACCGAGATGCAGCCATGGCCGCCATGGGCCATGTAGCCGATGATGGTGGCGTCCTCGCCCGACAGCTGGTTGAAATCCTCGCCCATCGCCGCGCGCTGCTGCGACACGCGCACCATGCTGGCGGTCGCGTCCTTCACCCCAGCGATGTTCTTCAGATCATACAGCCGCTTCATGGTGTCGACGGACATGTCGATCACCGAGCGCGGCGGGATGTTGTAGATGATGATCGGAATGCCGATCGCATCGTTGATCGCCTTGAAATGCTGATACAGGCCTTCCTGCGTCGGCTTGTTGTAGTACGGCGTCACCACCAGCACCGCATCGGCCCCGGCCTTCTCGGCATGCTGGGCGAGCTCGACGGCCTCCTTGGTCGAATTGGAGCCCGCGCCGGCCACCACGGGCACCCTGCCCTTGGCCTCGGCGATGCACCACTCGACCACCCGCTTGTGCTCGTCATGGCTCAATGTCGGGCTCTCGCCCGTCGTGCCGACCGGCACCAGGCCGTTGGTGCCCTCGTCGATCTGCCAGTTCACGAGGCTGCGGAACGCCGCCTCGTCCACGGAGCCGTTCTTGAAGGGGGTCACCAAGGCGGTGAAAGAGCCTCGGAAATTCGTCTTGGCTGCCATGAAACTCCCTCCCAAACGCGCATTGCCCCAGAGCGAAGCGCACTTCATACCGGGTCTGGACACAAGGCGGAAGGCCCGCCCTGGTGTCGGCTGCCTTCTCAACAGGCATGCATGCCGGCCGAATCGCCGCGCCCGCCCGCCGCGTGCCGTAACGCCATCGCCCCCGCGACGCGCCTGACTGCCTGTCGGGAACCGTCCGAGCCCGCGTCGCAGGGCCGCAGCGCCGCCCTTCGGTCGTGATTTCGCCGCGGTGTTGGCGCAGGTTGCAACCATCCCCCGTACATTTAGTATTTGTTCACCTTTTCGATAGACCAAGATCGTCAGGGATCGAAGTCATCCGCCGCAAAGGAACGCCGTGCCCTCTTCTGCCCGCGCCGCCGCATTGCGATCGACCGCCCTGTCGGTGTCTCTCTCGGTGTCCCTGGCCGCCAGCCTGACGCTCGGGCTTGCGCTTGGCGGAGACATCGCCCTGGCCAAGGACAAGGTTCCGCTGCCGAAGGCGCGGCCGATCGCCCGTCACGCGGCTCCCGGTACCGTAGCCAAAGAGAGCACCGAAACCAGGAGCAAGGCCGACGCCCGCGCCGAGGCCAAGTCCGACATCAAGTCCCACGCCAAGGGCTCCGTC
Source organism: Bradyrhizobium sp. SZCCHNS2022 (assembly GCF_032377575.1). Classification (NCBI taxonomy): domain Bacteria; kingdom Pseudomonadati; phylum Pseudomonadota; class Alphaproteobacteria; order Hyphomicrobiales; family Nitrobacteraceae; genus Bradyrhizobium; species Bradyrhizobium sp. SZCCHNS2022. Next base: position 2,644,153 of record NZ_JAUHHZ010000001.1, read on the forward strand.
GAGCCGCCGCGGACCGGCCCCAGGGACATCACGCCGAGCGCTGCGGCAGCCCCGAGCCTGCCGCCGCGCCAGCACGCCGCCCTGCCCGCCTCCCGCAAGCCGATCGCACCGGCCGCGATTGCGGCGACGTCGGCCACCTCGCAATCGGACAAGGACACGCTCGAAAACGTCATCGAACTGGTGCGCAAGCGCAAGCCTGAGGACGCCACCCAGGTCGAGCAGGCGATCTCGGATCCCGTGGCGCGCAAGCTCGCCGAATGGGTGATCCTGCGCAGCGACAACAACAACGCCACCGTCGAGCGCTATCGCGCCTTCATCACCGCCAATCCGAGCTGGCCGTCGCAGAGTTTCCTGCGCCGCCGCCTGGAGGCTGCGCTGTGGGACGACAAGCGCGACGACGCCGTGGTGTGGTCCTGGTTCGAGAACGAATCGCCGCTCTCGGCCAAAGGCCGGTTCGCGCTCGCCCGCGTCATGCTCAATCGCGGCGACCGCGCCAATGCCGAGCGCCTGGTGCGCGAGGCCTGGCGCAACGATGCGATGTCGGAGGACACCGAGAACAACATTCTCAACCAGTTCGGCGCGCTGCTCTCCGGTGGCGATCACAAGGCGCGAATGGACACGCTGCTGTACGGCAGCGAGCACGAGGCCGCGCTGCGCGCGGCGCGGCGGCTCGGCTCGGGGCACCTGGCCCTGGCCAAGGCGCGGATCGCGACCTATCGCAAGGCCGCCAACAGCCGCGCTCTGCTCGACGCCGTTCCGCGCGAGCTGCATGGCGACGCCGGCTACATCTTCAGCCGCATCCAGCTGCTCAGGCGGGACGAGAATTTCACGGATGCGGCGCAGCTGATGCTGAGCGCACCCAAGGATCCCGGCCGTCTGCACAATCTGGACGAATGGTGGATCGAGCGCCGCCTGCTGGCGCGCAAGATGATCGACACCGGCGAGTACCGCAGCGCCTATCTGATCGCCCGCGACGCCGCGCTGCCGAGCCGGGACATCTACAAGACCGAGCAGGAGTTCACCGCCGGCTGGATCGCGCTCCGTTTCCTGAAGGATCCGGCGACGGCTGCCCAGCACTTCGCCCGCATCGGCGTCGGCAGCGTCAACCCGACGACCCTGGCACGCGCCGGCTATTGGCAGGGCCGCGCCGCAGAGGCGATGGGCCGCATGCAGGAGGCGCGCGCGGCCTACACTTCGGCGGCCGAGCAGTCGACGAGCTATTACGGGCAGCTCGCGCGGGCCAAGCTCGGCCTGCCGCAGCTCGGCCTCAACGCTGCGCCGACCGGCCGCGGACGCGGCGTCGAACGGCTGGAGGTGGTCCGCGCCGTGCAGCTGCTCTACGAGCTCGACGAGGGCGAGGTCGCAATTCCGATGTTCGCCGACATGGGCGACAATGGCGATCCGGACGTGCTGGTGGGGCTGGCCGAGATCGCCGGCCGAAACAGCGACGCTCGGGCGATGCTGCTGGTCGGCAAGGCCGCGCTCAATCGCGGACTGCCGTTCGATCATTACGCCTATCCGGTCAGCGGCATTCCGGCGTTCCGGTCGATTGGACCGGAGGTCGAGCAGAGCGTGATTTTCTCGATCGCGCGCCAGGAGAGCGCCTTCAACCAGGCCGTGGTGTCGCCGGCGCAGGCTTACGGGCTGATGCAGGTCACGCCGGACGCAGGCCGCTACGTCTGCAAGCGCGCCGGCGTCAGCTTCGATCTCAACCGGATGAAGACCGATCCGGTCTATAACGCCCAGCTCGGCGCCGCCGAACTCGGCGGCCTGCTCGAGGATTATCGGGGCTCGTACATCATGACCTTCGCAGCCTACAATGCCGGCCGCGGCAGCGTGAGGAAATGGGTCGAGCGCTACGGCGATCCGCGCGATCCCAAGGTCGACGCGGTCGATTGGGTGGAGTTGATCCCGTTCGCGGAGACCCGCAATTACGTGCAGCGCGTGATGGAAAATCTGCAGGTCTATCGCGCCCGCTTCGGCGGCGGCTCGCGGCTGCAGATCGAGGCCGACCTGCGCCGCGGCGCAGTGGTGGAGTAGCGAGTAGCGAGTAGCGAGTAGCGAGTAGCGAGTAGCGAGTAGCGAGTAGCGAGTAGCGAGTAGCGAGTAGCGAGTAGCGAGACTGGATGTGGATGGCCAGTCAACCGCGATTCGCTACTCCCTAGTCCCTACTCGCCTCTCATCACCAGTTGCGCTGGGCGCGGAGCAGCAGCGAGACCGAGTCCTGGTCCTTCAGCTGATAGGTGGTGGCCGGCTTGGCGACCGCCGCAGCCGCGGGCGCATTGGCGACGCCGGCAAACTTCTGGTCCAGCCGGGTCCAGGCCACGTCCGCCGAGAAGGTCAGATTCTTGACCGGCGTCCAGCGCGTGATCACACCCAGCGTCGAGACGTTGAAGTCCGGGTTGCAGTTCGCACCGACGATGCCGAGAGCGACCATGCCGGCGCCGTTGCAGATCAGGCCCTTCGCCGTGGCGTTGTACCTGACGGCGCTCCAGGAGCCGTAGACCGCCGTATTCCAGAACGAGTCCCAATTGTGAGTGAAGGCGCCGCGGACGCCGTAGGTCGTGGTCAGCTGCTGCTGGGTGCCCGCCCCGAACACCGAATCAGACACGCCGGCGAAGCCGAGGCTCTGATAAGCGCCGGCCATGTTGCTGCCGCCATACATCGCGTAGTTGATCGGCGAGAGGCTCTGGAAGTTATAGCGGCTGGCACCATTGGTGTAGACGCCCTGGACGTTGATGGTATCGCCTGGACCGGTCGGGATGTTCTTGACCGAGAGAGCAAGCTGACCTGCAAAGCCCCATTTGTCGGCCGGATGCCCGGTGGTCTCGTTCGCGCCGAAGAAGCCGGCGTGGTTGTCGTGCGCCGCAAAGGAGGCCTGGAACAGGCCCCACGCCTGGTCGACGCGCACCATGCCGACGATGTCGGGCGCAACATTACCGCCGAAGTTCGACGTGCCGTAGGCACCGGTGATCACGCCGGCGGCCGTCTGGCCCGCCGTATTCCAGATCTGCGACTGCGAGTACTGCGTCGCGTCCTGGAGCGATATCGCCGCGGTGATGCCCGAGCCGAAGTCGGCGGTGTAGGTGAACTGGTTGACGCCCGTGATGGTGCCGCCGCCGCCGGTCAGACCGTCGAAATTGTTGCCGGGATAGTTGGCCCAGGGCGCGTCGAACTGCGACACGGCCTTACCCATCGTGAAGCCGGCGAACTGGATGAAGGCATAGAACACGCCGATCCCGCCTTGCGCGATGTTGCCGTCGGCCTGCGCTCCCGGCGCGCCCGCCGTCGAATAGGCCGTCGCGCCGGTCGGCGAGCCCGTCCCGGCGTAGCTGCCCCCGGTCCATTGGAATACACCATCGAAGAAGGTGCGCACGACGCCATATTCGGTCGCGGTGCGGGTGTCGATGTTGAGGTCCGCGCGCGAGCGAGTCGTGTAGTAGTTGCTGAGACGATTGCGTCCGCCGGCGACGCCGTTCACGGCGTTCTGGAAGATCGTATTGGTACCGAAGGCCACCTCGGCACGCAGGAAGCCGCCGAGCTTGATGCAGGTGTCGGTGCCCGGGATGTAGAAGAACCCCGCGCCGTACATCGAGCAGACCCTCACATACTCGACCGCTTTGGCCTTGATCGGAAGGTCGGCTGCCTGAGCCCCACTCATGGCGAGCAACGCCGCCGCTGAGCCCAGAACAAGGCTCCTCACAGTCATCATACTAACCTCCAAATTGCTCACGTCAGACCACCCCTGAAGCAGGGGCGAATGTCCCCACTCGGCGAGTCGGCTCGTCTCCAGCGACTTCACACTGCCCGCGCATAGCGTTTCACTCGGAACGATCCGGAGGCATTTTTCGTGTTTTATCGGACCATTCTCGTGACGCGCCGGACCATGCTTATGGCGACGCGGGGGCACCGCACGGCTCGACCGCGCACCCCATAACAATGTGTGGGCGGCGATCCGGGCCGCCTTGTCTGCGTCGGATGGATGGCAGGACTGAAGCGCAACGGTCTCGGATCGGGTTTGAGAACGAGTCGCGGATTTAGGAAACTGTGGCGGCCCACGCATCGGGAGCTACCGGTCGGCGCTCCCGCGACTCATCAAGGTCGATTTCGTCCGGATTGGATTTGCGATCGATCGACGATTTCGCAGCCAACGGGTCACGCGGCCGCCTTCACGCATCTTTGAGACGAGCGGTCACCAGACAGACGCGAATGCGCGATTGGATGTGAAGGTCGTCGGAGAAGACCGCGCTGCCCGACGATGCCATCAGGCACGTCCGGTGGAGGTGGTTCGACGGAGATGATGCCCGTGCAGGACATGACGGGACCGGAATGCACCACGCTCACCCTGGCGAGTCCATTGGAGCAGTGGTTCGGCCCAAGAAAAACCCCCGGCAGTTGCCTGCCGGGGGTCGGTCAAACCGTCGTCAGACGATCTGGATCAGAAGTTGCGCTGAGCGCGGAGCAGCAGCACAGCCGAGGTCTGGTCCTTCAGCTCGTAAACCGCAGCCGGCTTGGCAACGGTACCAGCGGCCGGAGCCGTGACCGAACCCGAGTGCTTCTGGTCGAGCCAGGAGTAGGCGAAGTCGGCCGAGAAGGTCAGGTTCTTGACCGGGGTCCAGCGCGTGATCAGGCCGACGGTGGCCAGATCGAAGTCAGGATTACAGGTCGAACCCGCGTTGAAGGTCGCAACCACGCCGGGGCTGGTGCAGATCAGGCCCTTGGCAGTGCCGTTGTAACGGACGGCAGCCCAGGATCCGTAGATCGCAGTGTTCCAGGCGGGGTTCCAGTTGTGGGTGTACGCACCGCGCATACCGTAGGTCGTGGTCAGCTGCTGCTCGCCACCGGTCGTGAAGACCGAGTCGCCGAGGCCAGCGAAGCCGATGCTCTGATAGGCGCCAGCCAGGCCGGAGCTGCCGTACATCGCGTAGTTGTTCGGCATCAGGCTCTGGATGTTGTAGCGGCTCGCACCGTTGGTGTAGACGCCCTGGATGTTGATCGTGTCACCCGGTCCAGTCGGGATGTTCTTGATCGACAGAGCCAGCTGAGCCGCCCAGCCCCACTTGTCAGCCGGGTGGCCGGAGGTCTCCGACGCGCCGTAGTAGGCGACGTGGTTGTCATGCGCCGCGAACGACGCCTGGAACAGACCCCAGGCCTGGTCGACACGGACCATACCGACGAAGTCCGGAGCAACGTTGCCGCCGTAGTTGCTGGTGCCGTAAGCACCACCGATCACGCCAGCCGCCGTCGAGCCCGCCACGTTCCAGAGGTTGTTCTGGTAGTAGGCAGTCGCATCCTGGGCCGAAACGGTGGCCGTGATGCCGGAGCCGAAGTCAGCGGTGTAGCTCAGCTGATTGACGCCAGTGACCGTGCCGCCGCCGCCGGCGAGACCGTCGAAGTTGTTGCCCGGATAGTTGGTCCAGGGCGTGTCGAACTGCGACACGGCCTTACCCATCGTGAAGCCGGCGAACTGGATGAAGGCATAGTACACGCCGATCGAACCCTGCGCGATGTTGCCGTCGGCCTGAGCGCCCGGAGCGCCTGCGGTCGAGTACGACGTCGCACCGGTCGCCGAACCCGTGCCGGCGTAGCCGCCCGAGGTCCAGCTGAAGGTGATGTCGGCGAAGGTACGGACCACGCCGTACTCGGTCGCCGTGCGCGTGTCGATGTTGATGTCCTGACGAGCGCGGGTGGTGTAGTAGTTGCTGAGGCGGTTGTGCGCGCCGCCCTGGCCGTTGAACGTGCCGTTGAAGTCGCTGTTGGTGCCGACCGCCACATCGCCGCGCAGATAGCCGCCGAGCTTGATGCAGGTGTCGGTGCCGGGGATGTAGTAGAAGCCCGCACCGTACAGGGAGCAAACCTTCACATACTCGACCGCTTTGGCCTTGATCGGAAGGTCGGCCGCCTGAGCCGCGGACATGGCGAGCAGCACCGCCGCCGAGCCGAGGACAAGGCTCTTAACCGTCTTCATTTAAACCTCCAAGTTGCTCTTTTGAAGAAGAACCGGATCAAGATCCCCCAGGACGACCCGCTTCCTCCGCTCCCGAAAAAACCGCTTCAGCCGCTTCGCGCTCTCGGACACACCCGCGTCACGCGAGGGACTTAAGCGAACCACCTGTCACGGGACGATCGAGTAACCCCCCACCGTCGTCAGGAACTATGCCTTCGCTCATTCGGTAAGCAAAATAGTTTATGCAGTCAGGTAATTGAATGAAGCCGAAATGTGTCTTGAGGGCAACACCGAGGCAGCTTGCTGTGCACCGCAAGGACGAACAGGGATGACCTCCTAGATAAGTGATTTTGTTGCGGATTTTTTTTCTTTAGGGTCTGGCTTCGTCCTGGAACTCTTGAGCAATGGCGCCCTTGAACAATACCTCTGCCGCACCTGTGGAAGCGGCCGCGCAACCGCAAACTGCCGAGCATCCGCCGAAGAATCGCGACGCCATCATCCGCTTCGCCAGAGAGATCGCCACGATCAACGTCCATCTGGAGGAGCTGCGGTATTTCTGGGCCAAGAGGATCGGCATCAGCGGTCCGCAATGGATGATTCTGATGGCGATCGCCGAGCTGGATCGGGGCGAGGGTGTCGCCGTGAATGCGGCCGCCAAGCGGCTACACGTCGACCCCTCCTTCGTCACGACGCAATCGAAGCTGCTCGAGAAGAAGGGCTTCATGCTGCGCAGGCCGGCCTCCAACGATGCCCGGGTGGTCCTGATGTCGTTGACGAGCAAGACCTCGGATCAGTTCGCCGAGCTGGAAGCTCAGCAGCTCCAGATCTTCAGCTTCATCTTCGAGGAGTTCGACGCACCGGAGCTCGCCACCTTCACGGACAAGCTCGCAGGCCTCAAGGAGCGTTTCGAAAAGGCCAGCGCCCGGCTCTCGATGGGCCTCTGAAGCCAGCCTGGGACGAAGCCGTTCGCACCCCGCCCGAAGGGCGCGGTGCCGCTGCGTCGGAATGCGGTGTCCGCGGGCTCAGCCTGGTCGCCGCGGAGACTCGGCCAGCCGCCTGGCGATCCAGTCGAAGACGAAGACGTCCGCCTCGAGCGAATCCGCGCCCTCACCCGGGAATATCTTCAGCGTGATATCCGGGTGCTCGCGCTTGATCTGCGCGATCAGCCGGGCCGCGATGTCGGCCCGCAACCAGCCACGCTCCGGCACCGTCACCAGCAGCGGACACATGATCTGCCGCGCCGCCAGGCCATCGCTCGCGATGGACATTCTGCCCCGCTCGCTCGCAGCGAGGCGGCGCGACAGGAAGACGCGCTCGTGAATGTCCCACAGCCCGGCGTCGCAAACTGCGGCGGCATAGCGCGGATCCAGCGCGATTCCGCGCGCGACGAAGGATGAGCTCCAGTCGTCGGCGAGAATCGCAATCCGCGCCTCGTCCACGTCATCGCGCGACGTCACGTAGTCCGTCACGCTCGCGATCGCCGATTCGAGATCGCGACGGCCGACGATCTCCTCGAAACGACAGTCCGGTCCGGCCCCCAAGAGGTCGACGACGAGCAGCGCCAGGCCGCGCTGTTCGGCATGTGCCGCGAGCCTGAACAGCGATGTCTCCTTGCGCCGACCGGGCTCACCGATGCAGATGAGGGTGGGCGCCCTCCTCCCATCGCCTGGTGCCGGGAGAAAATAGGCTTCGAGAGGATAGTCGGTCCGCCAGGGAATCGTGACGACCTCGCCTTGCGGCTCGGCGCAGCGGAGGAAGTCACGCGCGCATTCCCGCATGCGGGCGAGCACGGCGGTCTGACGGGAGTGAGAGCCACTGAGCGGACAGGCCGCGGCCTCATAGCAATCAACGGCCCGCGACCATTTGCGAAATGCGGTCTGGAGCTGCCCCTCCTTCAACGCGCCGCCGGCCGCCGCCCGCATCGTATCCGCGCACTGCATCCACTCGCGATACCAGGAGTCCTCGTCGTTGCGGTCGATTCGCCGCGCGACAGCCAGACATTCAGCCAAATCGAGGCGGCCACCCGGACGCGCTTCCAACAGACGCGTGATCGCATCTGCCAGATCGTCCTGGTCGGACCACGGACGCAGTACTCCCGCCGAGCCTTCCGAACTCATCTTGGACCGTTTTCCCACTACGTGACGGTGTCAGGGCCCGTCATCTGATTGTCAGAGTGACGATCCGGGATTTCCTGGTCAAGACGACAAGAGAGGATTTTTAGCCGCATGGCGGAACCGTGGCAGCACGCCGCTGTCCGCGAGCGCGTTGGCCAACGATCAGAAGGGAGCACGCCAACAGGCGGCGCCGGTCACAGGAGGATCACGAGACGAGGAGGTAGAGAAGCCTCCAGCGGGGCATCGCCAGAGGCTTCGGGAGGTTCAACATAGACGTCTTCAAGCTTGAATCGGCAGTGAAGTCCTCGTCAGGAACACATCATTTCATGACTTTAAGAAATTAGCTTATCAACTCATCTGTTTTCAACACCCTTTTGAAAAAAAATACCGACTCTCTGCCGAGTGCCGGACTGCCTTCAATCCGCTGCATCAGCAGCTCCGACTGCCGTTCCACTGTGTGTTTGCCGGGTGATTGTTCCGTCATCGAACCAAGCACCGCTGCCCGACACGGCCGTGATGGCACAACGAAAAACCCCCGGCAGTTTCCTGCCGGGGGCTCTCGAACCCAATCTGTCGATCGGGATCAGAAGTTGCGCTGAGCGCGAAGCAGCAAGGAGACCGAGTTCTGGTCCTTGAGCTGGTAGGTCGCAGCCGGCTTCGAGGTTGCGCTCGTGGCCGGGGAAACGATGTTGCCCGAGTACTTCTGGTCCAGGTTGGTCCAGGCAACGTCCGCCGAGAAGGTCAGGTTCTTGACGGGAGTCCAGCGGGTGATCAGACCCAGCGAGGAGATGTTGAAGTCGGGGTTGCAGGTGAAGCCTGCGCCCGCGATCGCACCCATCGCCGCGCTGCCGCAGATCAGGCCCTTGGCAGTGTTGTTGTAGGACACGGCAGCCCACGAACCGTAGATCGCCGAGTTCCAGGTCGGGCTCCAGTTGTGCGTGTAAGCACCGCGGAAGCCGTAGGTGGTGGTCAGCTGCTGCTCACCGCCCGTGACGAACACCGAGTCGCTCACGCCGGCGAAGCCGAGCGTACCGTAGACGCCAGCCGTGCTGCTGCCGCCGTACATCGCGTAGGAGGTCGGCACCAGGCTCTGAGCGTTGTAGCGGCTCGCACCGTTGGTGTAGACACCCTGGATGTTGATGCTGTCGCCGGGGCCGGTCGGGATGTTCTTGATCGACAAGGCCAGCTGAGCAGCCCAGCCCCACTTGTCAGCCGGGTGACCCGAGGTCTCCGCCGCACCGTAGTAGCCGGTGTGGTTGTCATGCGCCGCGAACGACGCCTGGAACAGACCCCAGGCCTGGTCGACGCGGACCATGCCGACGATGTCCGGAGCGACGTTGCCGCCGTACGAGTTGGTGCCGTAGGCGCCGCCGATGATGCTGGCAGCGGTGATGCCCGAGACGTTCCAGAGGTTGGTCTGGTAGTACGCCGTCTGGTCCTGCGCCGAGATCGCCGCCGTGATGCCCGAGCCGAAGTCGGCGGTGTAGGTGAACTGGTTGACACCGGTCACGGTGCCGCCGCCGCCCCACAGGCCGTCGAAGTTGTTGCCCGGGTAGTTGGTCCAGGGCGCGTCGAACTGCGACACGGCCTTACCCATCGTGAAGCCGGCGAACTGGATGAAGGCGTAGTACACGCCAACGCCGCCCTGCGCGATGTTGCCGTCGGCCTGAGCGCCAGGAGCGCCGGCCGTCGAGTAGGCGGTCGCGCCGGTCGCCGAGCCGGAGCCGGCGTAGGTGCCGCTGGTCCAGGTGAACGTCAGGTCGGCATAGGTACGAACCACGCCGTACTCGGTCGCGGTGCGCGTGTCGATGTTGAGGTCCTGACGAGCGCGGCTGTAGTAGTAGTTGCTGTGGCGGTTGTTGCCGCCCGAAACGCCGTTGACGGCGTTGTTGTACTGGCCGTTGCTGGCGAACGACGCCTCCGCGCGGAGATAGCCGCCGAGCTTGATGCAGGTGTCGGTGCCGGGGATGTAGTAGAAGCCGGCGCCGTACAGCGAGCAGACCTTCACATACTCGACCGCCTTGGCCTTGATCGGAAGGTCAGCTGCCTGGGCCCCGGACATGGCGACGAGAACTGCCGCCGAGCCAAGGACGAGGCTCTTGATCGTGTTCATAGTGTTAAACCTCCAAGTTGCTCAGTCAGGGAAGGTTCCGAGTCCGCTGGGTGTGAGACACCCTCGAGGTTGGTCCTGATCCCTTTCGACCCGTCGCTCAGCCGCTTCGCGCTATCGGACACACCCGCATGACGCGAGGGACTTGAGCGAACGACCTGAAACGGGACGACGTCGGGATGCCCCCCTTCGTCGTGCGAGCAGAATTACCGAACGCCTTTGCACACGCAACAAAGGAACCATCATTGCGGCCGTCAGCAGGCGCCTTTTTGGAACGGTGTTGCACAAAAGGCACGGAACCGTGGTTCTGCGGGACCACCTAAGAGACTGTTTATATTACTGTTTTTTGACAGCGCATTTTTGGGTGCTTATGCCCGGACACACTCCCCAGCCAGGAAATGGCGCAAGTCGGGCGCCGCGGGCACCATCTCGGGCCGGAAATGCCTGAGATTCGGGGCAGCCCGACGGGGTGTGGCGATTCTGCATCACGCCGACCCAGGCGGTCTTGAGCGCAGAGTTGAACTCGTCGCGACGGCGGGAGGACTGCCGGCGACCGCGGCCGCCGGCGCACGCTCCACAGACAAGTCGCCGCCCGACTATATCCATCAGAGCTGCGCAGCTGTGAGGATTTCGAACCAGCTGCAATCTGCCGCTTGCGGCTCGGCGCGTCGTCGGGCATACCGACGCTCGCCGGAGACGTGGCCGAGTGGCTGAAGGCGGCGGTTTGCTAAACCGTTATAGGGTTGTAAAGCCCTATCGAGGGTTCGAATCCCTCCGTCTCCGCCATGTGACCTGCCTCTGCCGTCTGTCCCGTCTCTGCCATGTGTCCCCTTGGCGACAAGGGCTGGTGCGGCACCATCTCCATCGATTGTTCGCCCGTTCCGACACCGGCCATCGTCGCACGATCTTCGTCGGGCCGTGCGCGCCTCAGTCGAACAGGCTGCGGCTGATGTTGATCACGAAGGCGGCGGGCACGCCGATGACGGCGCCGACGAAGCCGTAGCCAAGCGCCGCCCACCAGGACGCTGCGCCCCCTGCTCCCATCACCGCACCATATAATGTGCCGAGACCGGCACACAGCGCGGTCACCACGACGAGACGCCGGTCGTTGGCGGCCTCGATCCGCAACCGCTGCAACTCGCGCCGGCTCTGCACCGCAGGCCCGGCCGGCTCGGTCGACCCGCAATGCGGACACGCCACCGCGCTGAACGATACGCCGTTCCCGCAGTCATGGCAGTCGATCAGCTCTTGCCGTCTCGGCTGTCGCCGCGCCTGGCCCATTCACAACATCCCGCTTCCTGCGCCACCTGCGACGACAGATAGGAGATTTGTGGGCGCTCGACGAGGCTTGGTCGCGGATGTGGATCTCAGTCGATTCCCGGCGACCGGATCCGCTCACCGCAGGGGCCCGGCGCCGACCTCGCTCTGCACCTCTCCGAGGCGCGAGGCCGGACAGCTACAGCATTGCATGATCAGCGCGCGCTCATCCAGGCGCGCGCCTCGCGCTGCGCAGCAGCGATGTCGGCGTCCGACATCTGCTCGGCGACCTCACGGCGCATCGCCGCCGCATCGACACGCCCCTTGAGGGCGGCGAGGTTGAACCATTTGTGCGCGGCCACCAGATCGACCACGCCGTCGCGACCGCTCGCATAGAGCATGCCGAGTTCGAACAGCACGTCGCCATTGGCGCCCTGCTCGGCGGTGGTCACATCAACGAAATTGAGTTGTCCCTGAAACATCGTCGCTCTCCTTCTCACCAGGAGGCGGCTCCCTTGGAGCGCAGCCCCCGTCCAACTGTTCAACGCCTGGTTAGTCCCCATGCCGTTTGACGGCTTATGCGCGAAGGATGCGGATCAAGTTTGAAAGGCAGTTTAAACATCGTGCTGAAGGAAGCCTGAACGCAAAGCGACCGATCTTCCGGGCCGAAGCTCAAACGCTTGATTCAGATGGGATTTTTCAAGGTGGGAAAGATCGATTTACCGTTCTGTTTGGCAAACCTCTAACCATCCGCGAAACGCGATGTTGCGGCCGTTGCAACCGGCGGCATGGGCAACGCCGAGCCAGCTGATGGACGAGGCCCGAGACAACGTCCCGATCGATCCCCGCAAGACAACGACTCGACGCCAACAAGGAGCGCGCCTTCGCTCACGCCGTCCGAGGCGCAACTCGGCCAACGCCGTGTAGCGCGTCAGCTACATGGGATGAAAAGCAGTGGGAGAGAGTAATGGAGGAGAGTGTCGGACAGAGCCGCCCTCCGGCGCTGTGCCGGGATCGAGGGCGTCGGCGAACACGTCAGGATCAGATCTCACTCTGGCCCGTGAGCCGCTCGTGAGATTGCAGACCGGAAACGCGATCTGCACCGAACGAAGAAATCCTGTTTCTTCTGCCGGACCGTCCCGCCGCAGCAAGGCTGCCTTGGAGTTCGATCCGACCGTTGACCTGATGTCTCGCCGACACCCTCTATCGTCGATTGGAGCCTAAGGGGATTCGCCGGCTCTGAACGAGCTGCGCGTCCCTTCGTTCCAACGACGTGCCGGCTTCAAGCTGCCGGACTCATCTCGCAGCGGACTGCGAGAGTTACTTCTTCTTGGCGACCTTCTTGGTCTTCTTGGCAGTCTTCTTCGCCGCGGTCTTCGCGACCTTCTTCACTGCCTTCTTCGCCTTCTTCGCTTTCTTGGCCATGTTGCCCTCCGATGTGAGTTGGCTTAGTCGATGCGTGCACTCGGGAATCGAGATGCACTCCATATCGATACACCAACGAGTGAAAAAAAACAGCTTCCGGCTTAAGGAAGTGTTGACACGCGCGCGCGTGTACGGCTGGCGAAACGCGCGAAGCAGCACGACGGTCGCCATCGGAAACGCGATCTCGCGTCGGCGCAACGGCGAGCCTGCTACTAATAGCGATCGCAAGAAAAGCCTACGCTGCAAGGATTTCCTGAATTGCTGCAAGATCAAGCGGCAGCGGCGACAACTCCGTTGCGCCGCGCAGACTCACATCGGAAGAGCCGCTCACGGACTCCGAGTCGTAAATTTTGGCAACGAAAAAATTTTCATCGTACACACCGTCGTGCGCGTTCGATCGCTCGCGAACGGTGGCTTTTTTGCGAATCGCGTGCGGCGATTCGCTGGACGCGAGCCCAAACGAAAACGGCGCGCACCGTGGTGCGCGCCGTCGGAACGAAGACCAGCGATCGTCGTTTCAGATGCCGAGCTTCCTCTTCAGGAGATCGTTGACCGCCTGCGGGTTGGCCTTGCCGCCCGACGACTTCATCACCTGACCGACGAACCATCCGGCGAGCTGCGGCTTCGCCTTGGCCTGCGCGACCTTCTCCGGATTGGCGGCGATGATCTCGTCGACCACCTTCTCGATCGCGCCGAGGTCGGTGACCTGCTTCATGCCGCGGCTCTCGACGAGTTCGCGCGGATCGCCGCCCTCGCTCCAGACGATCTCGAACAGGTCCTTGGCGATCTTGCCGGAGATGGTGCCCTCGCCGATCAGCGCGACGATGGAAGCGAGCTGGGACGCCGACACCGGAGAGGACGAGATGTCGCGGCCTTCCTTGTTGAGACGGCCGAACAGCTCGTTGATCACCCAGTTGGCGGCGAGCTTGCCGTCGCGTGCGCGGTCGAACAGCGCCTCCAGCACGCCTTCATAGAAGGCCGCGCTCTCGCGCTCGGCGACCAGCACCGAGGCGTCGTAGGGCGACAGGCCGAGATCGGCGATGAAGCGCGCCTTCTTCTGGTCGGGCAGCTCGGGCAGCGCGGCCTTCAGCTCGTCGACGAACGCCTGAGAGAACTCGAGCGGCAGCAGGTCCGGGTCCGGGAAGTAACGGTAATCATGCGCCTCCTCCTTGGAGCGCATCGACCGCGTCTCGCCCTTGTCGGGATCGAACCGGCGGGTTTCCTGCTCGATGACGCCGCCGTCCTCGATGATCTCGATCTGGCGGCGCGCCTCGGCCTCGACCGCCTGGCCGATGAAGCTGATGGAGTTGATGTTCTTGATCTCGCAGCGGGTGCCGAGCGGGCCGCCCGGCTTGCGCACGGAGACGTTCACGTCGGCGCGCAGGCTTCCCTTCTCCATGTCGCCGTCGCAGGTGCCGAGATAGCGCATGATCGAGCGCAGCTTGGTCACGTAGGCCTTGGCCTGCTCGGCGTCGCGGATGTCCGGCTTGGAGACGATCTCCATCAGCGCCACGCCGCAGCGGTTGTAGTCGATATAGGACAGCGACGGCGACTGGTCGTGCAGCATCTTGCCGGGATCCTGCTCGATGTGCAGGCGCTCGATGCCGATGGTGGCGGTCTTGCCGCCGTCAAGCTCGACCGTGACCTCGCCCTCGCCGACGATCGGATCCTTGTACTGGCTGATCTGGTAGCCCTGCGGCAGGTCCGGATAGAAATAGTTCTTGCGGTCGAACACCGAGCGCAGGTTGATCTTGGCGTTCAGCCCGAGCCCGGTGCGCACGGCCTGGCGCACGCACTCCTCGTTGATCACCGGCAGCATGCCGGGCATTGCGACGTCGACCAGCGACACATGGGTATTGGGATCGCCGCCGAAGGCGGTGGACGCGCCCGAGAACAGTTTGGACTTCGAGGTGACCTGGGCGTGGATCTCCATGCCGATCACGACCTCCCAGTCGCCCGTTGCGCCCTTCATCAGCTTGCCGCTGGTTGCCGTCATGGCCCTCAACTCCCCATCAGCGCGGAGACGATCCGCTCGAATTCGATATCCAACGCATCGGTCGCGACCGGCTGCCCGGCCTGGCGGTACCAATAGGCCGCATTGCCGAGATCGCCCTCAACGCGATGCAGATGCGCGTGCGCCCAGGCCGCATCGCGGCCGGTCTCGTCCTGAATGATCCTGTGCGCGCGGTCCCAATCGCCCTTCGCCAGCCACCACAGGCCGGTCAGCACCGGCGACAGCCCGGTCGCGGGCGCGTCGCCCGCGAGGCTCGTCTTGAAGCCGGCGACGCTCACCACCACCGAACGGGCGTGAAGCGGCCCGCCGCCTGCTCGATGACCTCGCCGAGCGAGAACAGCGTCTCCTCGTCGAACGGACGGCCGATCAGCTGCAGCCCGAGCGGCAGCCCCTGCGCGTCCTTGCCGGCGGGCACCGCGATGCCCGGCAGGCCGGCCATGTTCACGGTCACCGTGAAGATGTCGTTGAGATACATCTCGACCGGGTCCGCGCCGCCCTTCTCGCCGATACCGAAGGCGGCCGACGGCGTCGCCGGCGTCAGGATCGCGCTCACACCCTTGGCGAAGCAGTCCTCGAAATCCTTCTTGATCAGGGTGCGGACCTTCTGCGCCCGGATGTAATAGGCGTCGTAATAGCCGGCCGACAGCACATAGGTGCCGATCATGACGCGGCGCCGCACCTCCGCCCCGAAACCTTCGGCGCGGGTGTTCTCGTAGAGCTCGCCGATCGACTTGCCGGGCACGCGCAGGCCGTAGCGGACGCCGTCGTAGCGGGCGAGGTTCGAGGACGCCTCCGCCGGCGCTACGATATAATAGGCCGGCAGCGCGTATTTGGTGTGCGGCAGCGACACCTCGACCAGCTCGGCGCCGGCCGCCTTGAGCCACGCCGCGCCCTCGCTCCAGAGCTTTTCGATCTCGGCCGGCATGCCGTCGAGCCGATACTCCTTGGGAATGCCGATCTTCATGCCCTTCACGGACTTGCCGATGGCGGCCTCATAGTCCGGCACGGGGAGATCGACCGAGGTCGTGTCCTTCGGATCGTGCCCGGCCATCGAGCGCAGCAGGATGGCGGCGTCGCGGGTCGAGCGCGCGATCGGCCCGGCCTGGTCGAGCGACGAGGCGAAGGCGACGATGCCCCAGCGCGAGCAGCGGCCATAGGTCGGCTTGATGCCGACGGTGGCGGTGAACGCCGCCGGCTGGCGGATCGAACCACCGGTGTCGGTCGCCGTCGCGCCCATGCAGAGCAGCGCCGCCACCGCCGAGGCCGAGCCGCCGGACGAGCCGCCCGGCACCAGCGTGGTGTTGGAGCCCTCGCGGCGCCAGGGGTTGCCGACCGGACCGAAATACGAGGTCTCGTTCGACGAGCCCATCGCGAACTCGTCATTGTTGAGCTTGCCGAGCATGACCGCGCCGTCGCGCCACAGCTGCGAGGTCACGGTCGACTCATAGGTCGGCACGAAATTGCCGAGGATCTTCGAGCACGCGGTGGTGCGGACGTCCTTGGTCGCGAACAGGTCCTTGATCCCGAGCGGAATGCCGGCGAGCGGTCCACCCTCGCCCTTATTGATCTTGGCGTCGGCCTCGCGCGCCATCGCGCGCGCCTGGTCCGGCGTCTCCATCACGAACGCGTTCAGCGCCCGCGCATCTTCCATCGCCTTCAGATGGGCGTCGGTCAGCTCGAGCGACGTGAAAGTCTTGTCCGCGAGGCCCTTGCGGGCCTCGGCGAGCGTCATCGAAGTCAAATCGGTCATTTGTTGATCGGGCTGCAGAAGAAGGGGGAAAGCGTCTTGTCGTCGGCGGCATCGTCGGCAAAGAACTTGTTCGTCTTCGCCTTGGTGGTATTCGCCTTGTTGGCGTTGGCCGCTTGGAGCTGGTCGAGCACCTCGTTCACGGCCTTGTCCGGATCGGCGGCCTTGCCCTGCCGCTCCATCGCGTCGAGATAATCCATATAGGCCTTGTAGGCCGCTTCATCGTCGCAGAGCAGGCACATGGCGTTGGCTCGCTTGTCGGTTTGAAGGAGCGGATCACGCGCGACGGGTGCGCGGAGCTGCCCCAAGCTATTCCACGACCTTCGGCACGAGAAAGAAGTTGTTCTCGGTCATGGGCGCGTTCTTGACGATGTCGTCGGCGATCTCGCCGTCGGTGACGACGTCCTGGCGCTTCTTCATCGCCATCGGCGTCACCGAGGTCATCGGCTCGACGCCCTCGACATTGACCTCCGAAAGCTGCTCGACGAAGGCCAGCATCGCATTGAGCTCGCCCTGCAGATGCGGGACCTCGGCGTCAGTGACAGCGATCCGCGCCAATTGCGCGATCCGGCGGACGGTGGCGGCATCGACCGACATTATATAGGGCCTCACGGGAAACAGTGAACCCGCCCTATAGCAGAGCCCGGTTTCGCGCCGCAACCGGCAGGCTCTGGACTTTCCGAGGGCAGCGCCCCGCCCTCGAGGTCTCCGGCGGCGTCAGCCCGCCATCCGCGCGAGGCGCGCCAGCGCCTGTTCGGCCAGCGTCCGCGTGAGCTCGGCCGCCGGGATCTCGCGGCCCAGCGGCAGCGCCTGCCCGGCCCAGAGATTGGTGAAATCGACCTTGCCCTGCTTCTCCGCGGCGGCCTTGAGCGGCCCCAGCGCGGTCGCGGCGTGCGGGAACGCCGGCGCGTCCGGCGAGACCGGACCGACCTCGCGCATCACCCGGTTGGCGACGCCGCGGGCGAGCCGCCCGGTCATCACATTGGTGATCACGGTCGATTCGTCATCGGCAGACGCGAGCGCGGCGCGCGCGATCGCGCTGACCTTGGATTCCGGACAACGCAGAAAGGCGCTGCCGATCTGCACGCCGCAGGCGCCGAGCGCGAACGCCGCGGCAATGCCGCGCGCGTCCGCAATGCCGCCAGCGGCAATGACGGGCAGCTTCACCGCGTCGACGATCTGCGGCACCAGCGCGAACGTCCCGACCTGCTCGGCGAGCTTGTCGGTCAGGAACATGCCGCGATGGCCGCCCGCCTCCGCGCCTTGCGCGATGATGACGTCGGCGCCGTTCCGTTCCAGCCACACCGCCTCGCGCACGACCGTCGCGGAGGCCATCACCATCGCACCGGTCGCCTTGACGCGCGCCAGCAGGCCGGCCTCCGGCAGACCGAAATGAAAGCTGACGATCTCCGGCCTCAACTCCTCGACGACGGCGCACATCGCCGCGTCGAACGGCGCACGGTTGGCGGCCGTGACCGGCGCCGCCGGATCCACGCCATACTCCTCGTAGTACGCGCCGAGCCGCTGCTTCCAGCCGGTCTCACGGACAGCATCCGCCTCCACCGGGGTATGGCAGAAGAAGTTCACATTGATCGGCGCAGAGACGCGCTGGCGGATGATGTTGACCTGCTCGCGGGCCTTGTCGGCGCTCAGCATGGCACAGGGCAGCGAGCCGAGGCCGCCACCTTGCGCGACGGCGATGACGAGATCGGCATCCATCACGCCGGCCATCGGGGCGAGCACGATCGGGTGCTCGGTCTTGACGAGATCCAGGAAGCGGCGATCGGGCCACATGGTTCACCTCACTCTTCTTCGTTGCGCGGCAGCCAGGTCGCGTTGCGCCGCCCCTGCAGGATCCGGGTGGCCTCGCCGACGATCCGCTCGACGATCTCGCCGGCCGGCGGAATATCATGGATCAGGCCGACCGCCTCGCCGGCGATGACGGCGGCGACATCGAAATTGCCATCGGCCCTTGCCTTGACATAGTCGGCCGACACGCGCTCGACCTGCTGCAGCAATTCGACCTCCCGCCCCATCCAGCGCCGCGCATGGTCGTTGATCAGGCATCGTCCTGTGAACGGCGCCGGCCAGACATTGTTGCGCGACAGGTCGAAGATGATGCCGCGAACCGTCTCGCCGGACTTCGCAGCGCAGATGCGCCGCTTCGCGTCCTCGGCGCCCGCGGCTTCCTGGCTGGCATAGAACCGCGTGCCGAGCAGCACGCCGTCGGCGCCGAGCGTGAGCATCGCGGCAAGGCCACGACCATCCGCAAGACCACCGGCCGCCGCCACCGGCACGCGCCCCGCCGTGAGGTCGACGATCGCGGGCACGATGTCGAGCGTGGTTCGCGAGGCGCCATGGCCGCCCGCTTCGGTTCCTTGCGCGACCAGGATGTCGGCTCCCGCAGCGAGCGCCTGCTCCGCCATCGCTTGGTCCTGTACCTGGCAGATCAAGAGCGCTCCGGCCTGCTTGATATCGGGTGCGAAGCGCGCGGGATCGCCGAACGACAGCATCACCGCCGCGGGCTTCGCCGCCAGCGCGATGTCGAGCAGCTCCGGCTGCCTAGCCAGCGACCAGGTGATGAAGCCGATGCCGAACGGCGCACTCAGGCGCTTGAGCTTGGCCGTTTCCTGCGCAAGCCAGATGCCGTTGCCGTAGCCGCCACCGAGAATGCCGAAGCCGCCGGCTTCGCTGACCGCACGCACCAGCCGCGCATCGGCGATCAGGTCCATCGGCGCCAGCAGGATCGGATGAATCGTGCCGAGCTTCTCCGTCAGCGGCGTTCTCAGCATCTGCCTTTCCCTGATGTCTGGACGCGAACCCTAGGCGCGGTTAGCATTCTGTCAAAATGAATAGTTGAGAACCCTGCCATCGCAGATTCAAAACGGAGAGCGGCTGTGGAACTGAGCGACCTGCAGACCTTCGCCGCCGTGGCCCGCGCCGGCGGCATCACGCGCGCCGCCGAAATCCTGAACACCGTCCAGTCCAATGTCACGCAGCGGATCAAGGCGCTGGAAGCCGAGATCGGCACAGCGCTGTTCGAACGCCACAGCCGCGGCATGACATTGACCGGCGCGGGACAACGCCTGCTGCCCTACGCCGATCGCCTGGCGGCCTTGTCCCGCGAAGCCGTGCTCGCCGCGCGCGACGACGGCGAGCCGAACGGATCGCTCATGATCGGCTCGATGGAGACCACCGCCGCGGTGCGCCTGCCGACGCGTCTTGCGGATTTCCACCGCCGCTTCCCAGCCGTCTCCTTGAGCCTGCGCACGGCGCCAACAGCTGAGCTCGTCGCCGGCGTGCTCGACGGGACGCTCGATGGCGCCTTCGTTGCCGGGCCGATCGATCATCCCAATCTCACCGGCCTGGTCGCCTTCGAGGAAGAGCTCGTGCTGGTGACGGCCAGGCGCTTCGAAAGCCTGCCGGCCTTGCGCGCGGCAACGATCGCCTCCGGTCCGACCGCGCTGATGTTCAGGGCCGGCTGCACCTACCGGCAGCGCCTGGAGCAGGTCTTCAACGCGTTCGGCTGGCCGGCGGCGGCCCGCATCGAGCTCGGCACCCTCGACGGCATGATCGGCTGCGTGGCCGCCGGCATGGGCGTCGCCTTGCTGCCGCGCGCGGTGGTGACGCGACATGAGATGAGCGGCAGCATCGGACTGCACACGCTCGATCCATCCCATGCCCAGGTCGAGACGCTCTTCATCCATCGCCGCGCCGGACATCGCAGCAGCGCCTTGTCCGCCTTCATGGATGGCTTTGGCCGCGGGGATCGCGACATCGCGGCGTGACCCCGCTCGCCCAGAGATTGTGCACGCCATCGCTGGCGCGCAGCACATTCCTTGGTACGAAATGATCCGGCACCTCGGTGCAGCGCGGTCATTTCGACCGATGCGACGTTCGGGCGCTGTGCAGCGCACGCAGCCGAAAAACGCTTTGTCGCGCGCTCCTGCACTACGTTAGGATGTGGCGCTGGCCAGCGCGAAAACCAACAAACGTCAACATGTCGGAGGAAATGCGATGCGCAACGCGTTCGTGTTGTGCTGCTCGATTGCCTTGATGGGTGCGATCGGGACGGCGACTGCTCAGGACAAGCCCCAGGACAAGCCCGCAGACTGGACGAAGTCGAAATGGGGGCCGAACGACGAGATCGGCGCCGCCAACTACATTACGCCGGAGCTGGTGGTCAAAGCGGCCTCGCTGGTGAAGACCGGCAAGACCTACCCGCTCGGCATGATCATCGATCCCAAGACCCCCGCCTATCCGCCGCGCTCGTTCAAGATCACCGTGGTGCAGCCGGGACAGGCTGGTATCCCAGGTCTTGGCCCGAACAAGGCGACCTACAATGACGACATCGTCGAAGGCTGGGTCGGCGTCGGCAGCCAGCTCGACGGCCTCGGCCATCTCGGCATCGAGCATGTCTACTACAACGGCAACAAGCTGCACGATTTCGCCGATCCGACCGGCCTGAAGAAGCTCGGCATCGAGAAGGTGCCGCCGCTGGTGGCCCGCGGCGTGCTGCTCGACATGGCCGCCTACTACAACACCGACGTCGTCAAGGAAGGCACCGCGTTCAACGTCAAGGAAATCGAGGAGGCCGCCAAGAAACAGGGCGTCGAGATCCGCCAGGGTGACATCGTGATCTTCCACACCGGCTGGCTCGGCCTCGTCGGCAAGGACGACAAGCGCTACAGCGCGGGCGAGCCGGGTCTCGGCGTCGAGGGCGCCAAGTACCTGACCTCCAAGGGCGTGGTCGCGGTCGGCGCCGACACCTGGGGTGTCGAGGCCATCCCATTCGAGTCGTCGAACCTGTTCGAGGTCCACCAGATCCTGCTCGCCATGAACGGGACCTATATCCTCGAGAACATGAACACGGCCGATCTCGCCAAGGACAAGGGCTACGAGTTCCTGTTCGTGCTGGGCCAGCCGCGCTGGCGCGGCGGCGTCCAGGGCAACATCAACCCGATCGCGATCCGCTAGGCTGCTTCACCACTCCCCGGCGGGGAGAGCTCGGCGCGCAGCGCCGGGTGAGGGGAAGTTGACCATGAGTTGGACCGTACTCCCTCACCCGGCATGCATCTCCCTTCGGGAGAGGTGACCTTGTTGCCGCGCCGATTGCCCCTCATCTCCCCCATGAGCACTCAGCTCGCGACTTCGAACTCGTCGGCCACGCCGATCGCGGCGAGAAACGACGGATCGTGGCTGACGACCAGCAGCGCGCCGTCGAAGTCGCGCAGCGCCTGCTCCAGGATCTCGATCGAGACAATGTCGAGATGGTTGGTCGGCTCGTCGAGCAGCAACAGCCATGGCGGACGCGCGCCGCCGAACGTGCAGGCAAGGCCCGCACGCAGGCGCTCGCCGCCGGACAGCGTCTCCACCGTCTGCTCGGCGTCGCGGTTGCGAAAGGCGAAGCGCGCGCAGGCTGCATGCGCCGCCTCGGCGCCGAGCGCCGGATGGAGGCGGCGGAAATTGCCGATGATGCTGTCGCTGCGATCCAGCAACGCGACGTGCTGATCCAGCATCGCGATCCGCCCCTCGGCGCGCCGAACCGTTCCGTCGATCAGCGGAATCGCGCCGGTCGCGGCCCTGAGCAGCGTGGTCTTGCCCGCGCCATTGCGTCCGGTGATCGCAATTCGCTGCCGCCCCGTGATGTGAAGCGTCCAGGGGCCGAAGGTCCGGTCACCGGCGGTCACGACCGCGTCGTCCATGACGAGCAGCTCCGTTCCGGCGCCGAGCCCGGTCGGCGGCAGCACCATGGAGAGCGGCGTCAGCACCTCGAGCTGCCTGCGCGCCTGATCGCGTTGCCCGGTCGCCTCGCTGATCATGCGCTCGGCGAGCCGTTGTAAGCGGCCGCCGGTGTTCTCCGCCCGCTCGGCGCGCGCACCGAGCATGATCCTCGGCGCCGAGCCTCGCGCTGCGGATGCGCGCCCTGCCCGATCCTTGCGCCCCTTGGCCTCGCGCTGGTGCTGCACTGCGAGTCCGACGTCGCGCAGGCGCGCATCGGCCCGCTCCAGCGCGGCGACTGCCCGCGCCCGCGCCTCGTCGCGGGCCTGGACGAACATCGACCAGCCGCCGACGACGATGTGCACGCCGACCGGCGTCAGCTCGACGATCCGGTCCATCCATTCGAGCAGCGCGCGATCATGGCTGGCGACCAGGACGCCGCCGCGCCAGGTCTGCACCAGCCGGCCGATCGCGGCACGCCCCTCAGCATCGAGATTGTTCGTGGGCTCGTCGAGCAGCAGCAGATCCGGCATTTCGATCAGAAGCCGTGCGATGCCGACGCGCGTCCGCTCGCCGCCGCTGAGCGAGTCCATCGAGCGATCGAACGCAATTCCGGCGAGGCCCGCCTCGGTCAGCGCGTCATCGACACGGCTCGGCAGGCTCCAATCCGCGCGCGCGAGATCATCGGCAAGGTCGCTGTCCCGGCTCTTTCCCACGACGATACGATCGATGACCGCAAGATCGCCGGCGACGCCGAGCGCCTCGTCGACGCGCAAGCCGGGATCCCAGTGCTGCGCCAGGAGGCCGAGCGTCCCGCTGCGCGTGACCGCTCCGGCCGCAGGCTCGGAGAGGCCAGCGACGATGCGGAGCAAGGTCGACTTGCCGGCGCCGTTGCGGCCGACCAGACCGACGCGTTCGGCCCCGATGGAGAGTGTGAGATTGTCGAAGAGCGGATGACCGTCAGGTGTCGCGGCGGCAACCGCATTGAGCGTCAGACAGGAGGACATGAGCAACCGTGATGGCAGAGGACACAAAGCGGCGGGCAATGTTGGTCCTGCTATCCACGGCACCACTCCTGTTCACGGTACGATGCTCCATATAGAATGATGGCAACGGAGCGACAAGCCATGCGCCTGCCGTGCTGGCTCGGGGGATGCACCCATGCTAAGCGGCGCACCATGCCCGCTGCCATTCTCCCCCTCATCGAAGCCGCCGGCCGCTGGCCCGAGCGCGGCGCGCTCGTCGGCCTCGACCTGGGCACCAAGACCATCGGCGTCGCCGTGTCGGATCCCGACCGGCGGCTCGCCACCGGCGTCGAGACCATCCAGCGCAAGGCGTTCAAGGCGGACGCGGCGCGACTGCTGGCGATTTGCGCCGAGCGCAAGGTGGTCGGCTTCGTGCTCGGCCTGCCGATCAACATGGACGGCAGCGAAGGGCCGCGGGCGCAATCGACGCGCGCGTTCGCACGCAACCTCGCCGGCCTCACCGACTTGCCGATCGGCCTCTGGGACGAGCGGCTGTCGACGGCCGCCGTCGAGCGCGAGTTGATCGGCATGGATGTCAGCCGCGCCAGGCGCGCCGAGGTGATCGACACCCATGCGGCGATCTTCATCCTGCAGGGGGCGCTCGATCGGCTTGCAAACTTGCGCCAGTCCGGTCGCTAGCCCATGAGCCCCGTCGCCGCGGCGCTCGCGCCGGTGTTCCTGCTGATCGTGATCGGCTTCGGCCTGCGGCGCAGCCTGATCCGGCTGGATACGCAATGGCACGGGCTCGAGCGGCTGACTTATTATGTGCTATTTCCGGCGCTGCTGATGCAGAGCCTGGTGAAGGCCGATCTCGGCAAGGTGCCGGTCGCCGGCATCGGCGGCGCCCTGTTTCTGGCGATGCTGGCGATGTCGGCGTTGTGCCTCGCACTGCGGCCGCTGCTCACCCGCTCCGGCATCGATGGTCCGGCCTTCACGTCGATCTTCCAGGGAGCAACCCGCTGGCAGACCTACGTCGCGCTCAGCGTGGCGGGCAGCCTGTTCGGCCCGACCGGGCTTGCGGTGGCCTCGGTCGGAATGATCGCGATCATCCCGATGGTCAACGTCTTCAGCGTGGCCGTGCTCGCCCATTACGCCTCGCCGACCCGCCGCTCGATGCGCGAGATCCTCGCCACCATCGTCCGTAATCCGCTGATCTGGGCCTGCATCGCCGGGCTCACGCTCAACGTGGCGCATGTGCCGCTGCCAAAGCTCTGGCACGATGCCGCCGATGCGCTCGGACAGGCGTCGCTGCCGATCGGCCTGCTGGTCACCGGCGCCGGCCTGCACTTCGAGGGCCTGCGCCGCGCCGGCCCGGCCGCTGCGCTCGGCGTCGTGCTCAAGCTGGTCTTGATGCCGATCCTCGCGATCGGACTCGCCGGCTGGTTCGGCGTCACCGGCCCGAGCCTCGTCGTGGTCGCGATCTGCGCGGCGGTGCCGACCTCGCCGAGCGCCTATGTGCTGGCCAAGCAGATGGGCGGCGATGCGCCGCTGCTGGCGCAGATCATCTCGCTGCAGACCGTGCTGGCCGCGCTGACCATGCCGCTCGCGATCGCCTGGGCGAGCTGAACGCGTCCGTTCAGGAAGAACCGCTCGCCAGCCACATGGTCTGCACCGTCGCGGCGAGGTTGTTGAGGCCGTGCAGCACCATGGTCAGATAAAGGGAATGGGTGCGGTAGCGCAGATAGCCGAACCACACCCCCAGCGAAAACACGTTCAGCAGGGCGAACCAGTCGTACTGCAGATGCAGCACGGTCCAGATCGCCGACGACAGCAGGATGGCCCCCGGCACCCGCAGGAAGGAATCCGACCAGCCGCGATAGAGAAAGCCGCGCGCCATCAGCTCTTCCGATACCGGCGCCGCGACGCAAAAGGCGATGATCATCAGCCAGACCACGCCGTCGCCTCTGGCGGTCTTCAGGATGTCCACCATGAAGTTCGACGACGTGTCCCCGCGTCCGGTCAGGTGAGCAGCCAGCTCCCAGCATCCCAGGATCACGACCATCCCGACCACGCCAAAACCAAAATTCTTCCAGCTGGTCCAGCGCAGGCCCAGATAGTCGGCGAATGACATGCGGGTGTGGCGGACGGCAAAATAGATCGGCAGCAAAATCGCAGGGACGCCCATGATGGCCGACAGCGACACCGTGAGCGACCGGCTCGCGACCTGGATCGCGGCCGTCTGAAGCTCGACCGGGCTACTGAACGCGCCATCATGGCGCAGCAGCAGATAGACGATCGGTGTCAGCTGACCGATGAAGAAGAGGACGATGATGAGGACGCCCCACAACGTCGTCCGCCAGAAGCCGAGCGTGCGTGGCTGATGCTGCGCCGGAGCGACCTGCTGCGGCGGGTTGCCCGGATCGAGAGAATCCATGACGGCGGCGTCGGGAGAATCGGTCAAGGCAGGGCGCGCTCCAGCAAGGCACGGGTATCGGCGGGATCGAGATCGACGGCGCCATACATGCTCGGATGGGGGGTAGCGAGTCTGGTCGTAGCGAACAGCTCGGCGTGATCGCGCCTCACGAGGATGAGCGCGGCGGTGGCTGCGAGCAGTGCCAGCCGCTCGACCGCGAGGCGCGCGATGCGCTCGCTGTCCGGCCGGCGGAAGCAGGTCTCGATGAAGGCGATCGTCTCACTGACCCCGGGAAACCCGCTCGTTTCCGCCTTCAGATGCATCAGCACATGGGCGGCCGCCTCCGGCTCGCGCGATAGCGCGCGCAGCACGTCGAGGCACATGACGTTGCCCGAGCCCTCCCAGATCGCATTGACCGGCGACTCCCGGAAGTGGCGCGCGAGGATGCCGTCCTCGACATAGCCGTTGCCGCCCAGGCATTCCATCGCCTCATACAGGAACGGCGGCGCGCTCTTGCAGACCCAGTATTTGATCGCCGGCGTCAGCAGCCGCACGTAGTTCGCCTCCCGCGGCGACAGAGGCGCGCGATCGAACGCCTGACACAGCCGCATCACCAGCGCCACCGTCGCCTCGACATGGAGAGCCATGTCGGCGAGCACCGCCTGCATCAGCGGCTGATCGGCCAGATGCTTCTGGAACACGCTGCGATGGCGCGCGTGATGCAGCGCATGCGCAAGTCCCGAGCGCATCAGGCCGGCGGACGAGATCGCGCAATCCAGCCGCGTCAGCTGCACCATCTGGATGATGGTGCTGATGCCCCTGCCCTCCTCGCCGATCCGCTCGGCAAAGGCACCGGTGAACTCCACTTCGGAGGACGCATTGGATCGATTGCCGAGCTTGTCCTTCAGCCGCTGGAAGCGGAGCGCATTGATCGATCCGTCCGGCGCAAAGCGCGGCATGAAGAAGCAGGTCAGGCCGCTTTCGGCCTGCGCCAGCACCAGGAAGGCGTCGCACATCGGCGCCGACATGAACCATTTGTGCCCGGTGATGCGATAGCCGTCACTGGTCCGCTCGGCTCGCGTCATGTTGGCGCGCACGTCGGTGCCGCCCTGCTTCTCGGTCATGCCCATGCCGAGCGTCATGCCGCGCTTCTGCCACCACGGCGCAAATGACGGGTCGTAGTCGCGGGTGGCGATGACGGGCATGACGCGCGCGAGCAGCTCTGGCTGCGCGGCGAGCGCCGCCACCGAGGCCCTCGTCATCGTGATCGGGCACAAATGGCCGCTCTCGACCTGCGAGGCCATGTAGAACTTCGCGGCGCGCACCACTTCCGAGCGGCCGCCGGCGGGCTTGCCGACTGTCGTCCATGTCGAATTGTGCAGCCCGGCCTCAACCGAGCGCGTCATCATCCGATGATAGGCCGGATGAAACTCGACGACATCGCGGCGAAAGCCCTTGGCGTCGAAGCTGCGCAGCTTCGGTGTATTCTCGTTGGCGAGCCGCCCCTGCTCCGCCATCTCGGCGGAGCCCCACTGCGCGCCGAACGCGACCAGGTCCTGCTCCGCTGACGCTCCCGTCCATTCGGCCGACAAGCCACCATTCGCCCCGACAGCCTCGATCAGCGGCCGGTCCGCCGTGAACAGGTTGAAATTCTCGAACGATGGCGACTGGTTGAAGACCTCGTGGGTCTCGAACGAAGGCTGGGACATGGCCGTACCCTGTAACTCGATCATCGGCGCGGCCGAATGGGAAACACATAGGTGGTCGCGCCGGCGCCCGGCAGCGAAAAGTGCCACCACTCCCTGGCATAGTTCACAAACCCTTGCCGCGCCATCACCGCGACCAGTTCGTTGCGCCAGCGGCGCTGCTGCGGTGTCAGGTTCTGCGCGGCTGTATGGGCCTTCACGTCGGAACAATCGTAGCCGGTTCCCATGTCGACGCTGCCCTCGGGCGCCCGCAGCGCTGCGGGCGCGGTGCAGTCCGCATAGTCCTTGGCCGGATCGAACGCCGCGGAATTGTCGGCCGCGAGATCGACCAGCGTGAGATCGAGCGCCGCCCCGGTCGAATGGCTCGAACGCACGGCGATGTAGCCGAGACGGAACAGGTCCTGCTTCGCGACACGCGGCGTGTAGCGGCGGCCGGCCGTGGTCTCGACGCCGTCCTGCGACCACGCCAGCATTTCTGCGACCGCACGTACCGGCCGGTAGCAGTCGAGCATCTTCAGCGACAGGCCGCGCGGCCGCAGCTCGGCCTGAGCCGCCTGCAGCCGCCGCGCCACGTCGCGCGTCACGACGCATTCGGCCGCCTCATAGCCTGGCAACGGGCGGCCGACGAAATTGTTGCTGCCGGCATAACGGATGTCCTGGAGGATCGTCGGGTCGATGTCGCGGAGATAGACGAAATCGAACGGCAACGCGGCCGCACCGGCCGGCACGATCGCCGCCAGCAGGATCAGGGCATATCGGAGCGGACCTCGTCCGGCGGTGCCCCGCCCGCCTCCGGTTTGCAGCCCCCCGAGAGGCTCGGAAGACGGAACGGGGGATAACTCGGAACCCCGGCTTTCGGCCTTGCCCCTCACGGAAACCGCCCCTATAGCTCTGGCTTTAATGGCAACCTCTCCGAAATCGACGTTCGTCCTCGGGCACCGGCATTTGCTGGGAATCGAGGGCCTTTCCGCCCACGACATCACCGGCCTCCTCGATTTGTCCGAGGAGTATGTCGAGCTGAATCGTCAGGTCGACAAGAAGCGCACGGTGCTGCGCGGCCGCACCCAGGTCAACCTGTTCTTCGAGGCTTCGACGCGGACGCAATCCTCGTTCGAGCTTGCCGGCAAGCGGCTCGGCGCCGACGTCATGAACATGTCGGTGTCGTCCTCGTCCATCAAGAAGGGCGAGACCCTGATCGACACCGCGGTCACGCTCAACGCGATGCATCCGGACATTCTGGTGGTCCGCCACCACGCCTCCGGCGCGGTGGAGCTGCTCGCCCGCAAGGTCGACGGCTCCGTGATCAATGCCGGCGACGGCGCGCATGAGCATCCGACCCAGGCGCTGCTGGACGCACTGACCATCCGCCGCAACAAGGGCCGCCTCGAGGGGCTCGTGATCGCGATCTGCGGCGACGTGCTGCATTCGCGAGTCGCACGCTCCAACATCCTGCTTCTCAACACGATGGGCGCCCGCGTCCGCGTCGTTGCACCCTCCACCTTGCTGCCGCCGGGCATCGAGCGCATGGGTGTCGAGGTCGCGCGCGACATGCGCGAGGGGCTCAACGGCGCCGACATCGTGATGATGCTGCGGCTGCAGCGCGAGCGCATGAACGGCTCGTTCGTGCCGTCCTCGTCGGAATATTTCCAGTATTTCGGGCTCGACCAGAAGAAGCTGGCCTATGCCAAGCCCGACGCGCTGGTGATGCATCCGGGACCGATGAATCGCGGCGTCGAGATCGAGTCCATCGTGGCCGACGGCGCGCAGTCGCTGATCCGGGAACAGGTCGAAATGGGTGTTGCCGTGCGCATGGCCGTGCTCGAGGCGCTGGCCCGCAACCTGCCCAACGCGTGAGAGAGAAGTCGGGACCAAACGCCATGCTGACCGACCGCCGCCCGATCCTGCTCGCCAATGCGCGCGTCATTGATCCCTCCCGCGACTTCGACGGTCCCGGTGACGTGCTGATCGCCGACGGCGTCATCCGCGACCTCAAGCGCGGCATCGGCGCCGCCGGCGTCCCCGAGGGCACTGACGTCGTCAACTGCGCCGGCAAGATCGTCGCGCCCGGACTGATCGACATCTGCGCCTTCGTCGGCGAGCCGGGTCTCGGCCATCGCGAAACCTTCGCCAGTGCCAGCCAGGCGGCCGCGACCGGCGGCATCACCACGATCATCTGCCAGCCCGGCACCGAGCCGGTGATCGACAATTCGGCGACCGTCGACTTCGTGCTGCGCCGCGCCCGCGACACCGCGATCGTCAACATCCAGCCGATGGCGGCCCTGACCAAGGGCCTGCGCGGCGAGGAGATGACGGAGATCGGGCTGTTGCGCGCCGCCGGAGCGGTCGCCTTCTCCAACGGCCACAGCAGCGTGATGAACGCGCAGGTGATGCGCCGCGCGCTGACCTATGCCCGCGATTTCGACGCGCTGATCGTGCATCACACCGAGGATCCCAACCTCGTCGGCGAAGGCGTCATGAACGAGGGCGAGTTCGCCTCGCGGCTCGGCCTCCACGGCATTCCTCCGGCCGCGGAGGCCGTCGTGCTCGAGCGCGACATGCGCCTCGTCGCACTCACCAAGGGCCGCTATCATGCGGCCGCGCTGAGCTCGGTCGACTCGCTCGACATTCTCAATCGCGCGCGAGACGCAGGGCTTGCGGTGAGCGCATCGGTCTCGATCAACCATGTCACCTTGAACGAGAACGACATCGGCCCCTACCGCACCTTCCTCAAGCTGACGCCGCCGCTGCGCACCGAGGTCGACCGCCGCGCGCTGGTCGAGGCGCTGGCCTCCGGCCTGATCGACGTCATCATGTCGGACCACACGCCGCAGGACGTCGAGGTCAAGCGGCTGCCATTCGCGGAGGCCGCCAGCGGCGCGGTCGGCCTGGAGACCATGCTGCCGGCGGCATTGCGCCTCGTGCACAATGGCGAGCTGAGCTGGACGGCGCTGATCCGCGCGATGTCGACGCGGCCCGCGGAGCTGCTCGGCCTGCCCGGCGGCACATTGCGCGCGGGCGCGCCGGCCGACATCATCGTGATCGATCCGGACGTGCCCTGGATCCTCGATCCGGCCGATCTGAAATCATTGTGCAAGAACACGCCGTTCGACGAGGCCCGCTTCACGGGCCGCGTGGTTCGCACCATCGTCGGCGGCCGCACCGTGTTCGAACATGTCTGACGCGCGCCACCGCGCCCAAGGAGTTGTGTGATGGGACCCGAAGCCTTCCTGCCCGTCGCCCTCATCATCGGCTATCTGTTCGGCTCGATCCCCTTCGGATTGATCCTGACCAAGCTCGCCGGCACCCAGGATCTGCGCAGCATCGGCTCGGGCAACATCGGCGCCACCAACGTGCTGCGCACCGGGCGCAAGGGACTGGCCGCGGCCACCCTGCTCGGCGATGCGCTCAAGGGCACCGCGGCCGTGATCCTCTGCGGTCATTTCGGCGGCCCGAATGCCGCGATGATCGCGGGCCTCGGCGCCTTCCTCGGCCATTTGTTCCCGGTGTGGCTGAAATTCCGCGGCGGCAAAGGCGTCGCGGTCTATATCGGTATTCTGATCGGCCTGTTCTGGCCGGGTGCGATCTTCTTCTGCTTGGTGTGGCTCGCGACCGCGTTCGCGTTCCGCTACTCATCACTCGCTGCACTCGTCGCGAGCGTGCTGACCCCGATCGTGTTGTGGGCTTTCGGTCACACTGCGATGGCTGCCCTGTTTGCGCTGCTCACCTTGTTGCTCATTTACATGCATCGCGAGAACATCAAGCGATTGCAGGCCGGCACCGAGAGCAAGATCGGCGCGAAGAAGTAGTTGCCCCGGACAATTACGGAAAACTCGTGTTGCACGCTGAACCCACAGAGGCAGCGCTGCAACACCGCTGCGTGAACAGCTAATAAGTTAACGTCGGACTCTGGTGTGAATCATGATTGCCTGTCATGATTCCGGCATCTGATTACGCAAGACCAATTCGAGCGGTTCATCGGCGACGCGCGATGATCGCACTGATGAGGAGTCGGCGCAGCCAATGTCCAATCCGGTCCGCTCGAGCGCCAGCGTCCTCCTCTCCGCGGCTCAAATCTGGTCGACGGATGATCCGTTCGGCGCCAGCGGCCGCGTTGCCCAACCGGCAGCGAGCGAGCCTGCGACACCCGTCCCCGCAGCTTCTGTCGACGGTCCGATGGCCGACGACGTCCGCATCGCGATGGCGCACTCGGCGAGCGCGCCGTCGGATGAGACCACGACGGTCGTCGACACCACCACCGAGCCGAAGCCCGCACCGGCCGAAGCGGTGGAGCGCTCGCTGGCAGAGACCATCGCCAGCGCCACCTTGCCGCCACCGCCGCGGACGTGGCCGCCGCGCAAGCTCTCGCTGGCGCTGCAGGGCGGCGGAACCTTCTCCGCCTTCACCTGGGGCGTGCTCGATCGCCTGCTGGAGGAGCCCGGCTGCGATTTCGACACGATCAGCGGCGCGAGCGCGGGCGCGGTCAACGCTGCCCTGCTGGCCAGCGGACTTGCCAGGAGCGGCCGCGACGAGGCGCGCAGCCGGCTCGCGCTGTTCTGGACCCGCCTCACCGAGGAGGTCTCGTTCCGCTCGCTGATGGTGATCGGCGGATACTCTCCGGCAAGCAGCGCCGTCTCGTTCGGCGCGGGACTGCGCGGCAGACGCGCCGACCCGCTCGATCTCGACCCGCTCCGCGACATCCTCGCGGAGACGATCGATTTCGAGGCCGTGCAAAGCGCAGCCGCACCGCGCCTGCTGGTGGCGGCGACGCGTGTCCGTGACGGCCTGCCGCAGATCTTCCGGAACGGCGACATCACGCCCGACGTTCTGCTCGCCTCCACCTGCCCGGCCCAGCTGCACGCCGCCGTCGAGATCGCCGATGAGACCTATTGGGATGGCGGCTACGTCGCCAACCCGCCGCTGATCCAGATCGCCCACGACTCCAGCGCGGCCGACCTGCTGGTGATCCAGGTCACCCCCGCGCGGGACGGCTACGTCCCGGTGACCTCGGCTGCGATCGACCGCCGCCTCGACCAGATCGCCGCCAACGCCGTTCTCAACGCCGAGCTCGCGGCGCTCGAATGGGCCCGCAGCGACGGCCTGCATCCGCCGCGCGTGCATCGGCTCGCAGCCGACGACGAGATCGAGGCGCTGGCTCAGCGCGATGCGACCGACCTCGGCAGCGACTTCATCGACATGCTGCATCAGCGCGGTCGCGCCGCCGCCGACCGCTGGCTGCGCGAGGCTCCCGTCGGCACCACACCGGCCGTTCAGGACGAGCAGCCGGTGTCTCCTTCGGCACCGGCAGCGCCGGCTCCCGAGACCCTCCGCGACGTCGCGCCGGCGTAGCGCCCCCTCTTCCCTGCGCTCTCGGGTTGCTCCATGCTGGCCTGCCATGGTGTGGGGGCTTCGCGTGGATGCAATCAACACGACGATCGAGCTGAGCGAGACCGAGCGGCGCGATCGGCTGCGCCTGATCCGCTCCGACAATGTCGGGCCGCGCACCTTCCGCTCGCTGCTCGACCATTTCGGCACCGCGCGGATCGCCCTGGACCGTCTGCCCGATCTGGCACGTCGCGGCGGAGCCGCAAGGGCCGGCCGCATCTGCACGATCGACGAAGCCGAGGCCGAGCTCGATGCCTGCCGGCGATACGGCGTCCAGCTCCGAGCGCCGCAGGAGGACGGCTATCCGCCCCGCCTTGCCACCTGC
This sequence comes from Bradyrhizobium sp. SZCCHNS2022, assembly GCF_032377575.1. Classification (NCBI taxonomy): domain Bacteria; kingdom Pseudomonadati; phylum Pseudomonadota; class Alphaproteobacteria; order Hyphomicrobiales; family Nitrobacteraceae; genus Bradyrhizobium; species Bradyrhizobium sp. SZCCHNS2022. Next base: position 2,677,279 of record NZ_JAUHHZ010000001.1, read on the forward strand.
GACGACGCACCTCCCCTGCTCGCCGTGCGCGGCGCCCGCACGACGTTGATGCGCCCGATGATCGCCATCGTCGGCTCGCGCAACGCCTCCGCCGCGGGACTCAAATTCGCCGGCCAGCTCGCCCATGAGCTCGGCGAGGCCGGCTTCGTCATCATCTCCGGCCTGGCCCGCGGCATCGATCAGGCCGCCCATCGCGCGAGCCTGTCGAGCGGCACCGTCGCCGTGCTCGCCGGCGGCCACGACCGGATCTATCCGCCGGAGCATGTCGATCTGCTCGGCGCCATCATTGGCGGCAGCGGCGCCGCGATCTCCGAGATGCCGCTCGGCCACGAGCCGCGCGCCCGCGACTTCCCCCGCCGCAACCGGCTGATATCGGGCGCGTCACTCGGCGTCGTGGTCGTCGAGGCCGCGCATCGCTCGGGCTCGCTGATCACGGCGCGCATGGCCGGCGAGCAGGGCCGCGAGGTCTTTGCCGTCCCCGGCTCGCCGCTCGACCCGCGCTCGGCCGGCACCAACGATTTGATCAAGCAGGGCGCCACCCTGGTCACCGAAACCGCCGACATCATCCAGGCCGTCGGCCCGATCATGGAGCGGCCGCAGCCCTTGCCGTTGCGCGAGCCGGACGAGGACCTGTTCGCGCCCGATCCAGAGAACCACGACCGTGCGCAGATCATTGCCTTGCTCGGCCCGACGCCGGTGTCGATCGACGACCTGATCCGGATCAGCGGCCTGTCACCGGCCGTGCTGCGCATGGTGCTGCTGGAGCTCGAGCTGGCCGGCCGGCTGGAGCGCCACGGCGGCGGGATGGTGTCGCTGATTTAGCCCGCGTCTTTGCGCGCATCGAACCGCGAGCGCGCCTGCTCGATCTGCTCCTGGTGCTGAGTGGCCCATTGCCCGAGCGCCTGCACCGGTTGCGACAGGCCGCGGCCGAGGTCGGTCAGCTCATAGTCGACCCGCGGCGGGATGGTCGGAAACACCGTCCGCGTCACCAGCCCGTCGCGCTCGAGGCCGCGCAGGGTCAAGGTCAGCATCCGCTGCGAGATGCCGCCAACGAGCCGCTTCAGCTCGTTGAAGCGCTTCGGCCCGTCCTGCAGCATCATGATGACGAACACGCTCCATTTGTCGCCGACGCGCGCCAGGATCGCAGCCACACCCCGGCAATCATTGTGGTCCGGCTGCGCCGGAAGGTCAGGATCATCGCTGTTCGCAGGTGTCACGACTGTGCTCGGGTTTCAAGAATGTGCGTTCTTGTGGAGTTACATCACAGTCACTCATAGTGCGCCAGTTACAAACCAATACCAAGGTGACTGTCCCATGACCCGACTGCTCCATATCGACTCCAGCGTGCTCGGCCCCAACTCGGTCAGCCGTCAGGTGTCCGCCGCGATCGTCGCGCGGCTTCGCCAGATCATGCCGGGGCTGCAGGTCATTTACCGAGATGTCGCAGCCGAGCCGCTGTCGCATCTGTCCGGAACGCATGTCGCCGTCGCTTACGGAGCGCCCGTTGAGGATCCCGCGGTGGAAGCTGATGTCGCTGTTGGACAGGCCGTTCTGGAAGAGTTCCTGGCCGCCGATATCGTCGTGATCGGCGCTCCGATGTACAACTTCTCCATCCCGAGCCAGCTTAAGGCCTGGATCGACCGCATCGCTGTCAAGGGCAAGACCTTCAGCTATGGCCCGAACGGCCCGCAGGGTTTGGCCGGCGGCAAGCGCATTGTCGTAGCGGTCTCACGCGGGGGCCATTACGGCGCGGACACGCCGATGGCGGCATTCGAACACCTGGAGACCTATTTGCGCAGCGTCTTCAGCTTCATCGGCGTCACAGATCTCGAATTCGTTGCGGCCGATGGTGTCCAGATCGGCCCGGAGCATCGCGAGCAGGCGCTAGCGAAGGCGATTCAGACGGCCGGCGCTCTCGCCTCTTGAGTCCCTCGGTGGCTGCCGCCGGCAGCCACCGCTTTCAAACCCTCGGACAGGTCCCAAACCGCCCACCGACCCGGCCGGTTAACCCCGATAGATCGGCGCGCCGGCGGGCGAGCTGGTGGCGCCGCCATCGACGAACAGCTCCTGTCCCTGGATGTGCGCAGCATCGTCCGACGCCAGGAACAGCACGGTGCCGGCGATATGGTCGGGCTCGCCGATGCGGCCGAGCGGCGTGGTGGCAGCAATCCTGGCCTCGAACATCTTCTCGGCGTCTGGTGTGGCGACCGCCGCGCCCCAGATCGGTGTCCGGATGGCGCCCGGAGCGACCACGTTGACTCGGATGCCGCGCGGCGACAGCTCGGAGGCCAGCACCCGCGCCATGGCGCGGACGCCGGCCTTGCTGGCGGCGTAGGCCGAGTAGCCGGGATTGCCCAGCACCGAGATCACCGAACCGTTGAGGATGATCGACGCGCCGTCCTTGAGATGAGGCAGCGCCGCCTGCACGGTGAAGAACACTCCGGTGAGGTTGGTGCGGATCACCTGCTCGAACACCTCCAGCCTGGATGCTCCAGCCGGCGTCGCGCCGGGAATGCCGGCATTCGCGAACAGAGTGTCGAGCTTGCCGAAGCGCTCCGCGGCGCGCGCGACCGCCGCCTCCGTTGCTGCAATGTCGGTCGCGTCGGCCACGAGCGCCAGCGCCTTCGGACCGAGCTCCCGCGCCACGCTCTCCAGCCGCCCCGCATCGCGCCCGGTGATCGCGACGTTGGCCCCTTCCGCGACGAACCTGCGGGCTGTCGCCAGCCCGATGCCGCTGCTGCCGCCGGTAATCAGTGCCGTCTTGTTTGCAAGCCTCACGCCCGCCTCCATATGGTTGCATTATTAAACCGAATGGACGAGATAGCGGATTAGTTTTATAATGCAACCACACAAGCGCGTGATCAACTCACGCCCTTGACGGGTGCCGACAGGACGAAGGTTCGGGCGCCAGGAGGAAGAATAAGGACGGCATGATGGTCAAACGCACGAGCCTCGAGGGAAATCCCTGCCCGATCGCCCGGTCACTGGACGCGATCGGCGACTGGTGGTCTCTCCTCATCATCCGCGATGCATTTTTCGGTATCCGCCGGTTCAGTGCCTTCCAGCGTAGCCTCGGGCTGGCCAAGAACATTCTGACGGTGCGGCTGCGCGCGCTGGTCGATCGCGGCATCCTCGCCACCGAGCCGGCCGCCGATGGCAGCGCCTATCGCGACTACGTGCTGACTCCGAAAGGCCGCGGGCTGTTTCCGATCCTGGTCGCGCTGCGGCAGTGGAGCGAGGAATTCGACGAGCATCCGGACGAGATCGCCACCGTGCTGGTGGACCGGACCCACCGCCGGCCGGTGCGCAAGCTGCTGCTATGCGCGGATGACGGCACACCGCTGGCGCCTGGCGAGACCACGCTGGCGCCGCGATGAGCGCGGGCCGGGGTCAGCAGAGCCGGTGCTTGCTCCGAAGCCTGAGATGCTCTTCGGCCTCCAGGTTCGCCATCCGCAGCAGGTAGTCGAGCATGTCGAGATTGTGGCGCTGTGCCAGCTGCGCGAGGCCGGCCGTCAGCTCGGCGATCAGCGCCGCCGCTGCGTCGGCATCCTCTACCGTCGCCTCGACGTCCGGGTCGCGTTTGTCCGCTGCCTTGGCCAACGACTCTATCCAACGTCGAGATTCTGACGAAAAACATCATAAAAAGCGCATGGTTCCTGCAGCGCTCTCTACAACCTGATAGGTACTTCGCCGATTCAACGCAATCGGCTTTCAACACCCCTCGATTTGACAGGAACCTCCTCACCACCCATGTTCGGATCAGCGGCCCGAGCGCGAATCCCGCGAAACCGGCTTCAATCCTTCCACTAAGTCATTGGAAATACATGAACATCGTCATCGTGGAGTCGCCTGCAAAGGCCAAGACGATCAATAAGTATCTGGGCTCCTCCTACGAGGTTCTGGCCTCGTTCGGCCATGTCCGCGACCTCCCCGCCAAGAATGGTTCCGTCGATCCGGACGAAAATTTTCGGATGATCTGGGAAGTCGATCCCAAAGCGGCAGGCCGGCTCAATGACATCGCCAAGTCCCTGAAGGGTGCAGACCGTCTGATTCTCGCCACCGACCCTGATCGCGAAGGTGAGGCGATCTCCTGGCACGTGCTGGAAGTCCTGAAGGAGAAACGCGCGCTCAAGGATCAGAAGATCGAGCGCGTCGTCTTCAACGCCATCACCAAGCAGGCCGTCTCGGAGGCGATGAAGAATCCGCGCCAGATCGACGGCGCGCTGGTCGACGCCTACATGGCGCGCCGCGCTCTAGATTACCTCGTCGGCTTCACGCTCTCTCCCGTGCTGTGGCGCAAGCTGCCGGGCGCGCGCTCGGCCGGCCGCGTGCAGTCCGTGGCGCTGCGCCTCGTCTGCGACCGCGAGCTCGAGATCGAGAAGTTCGTCCCGCGCGAATACTGGTCGCTGATCGCCACTCTGGCGACGCCGCGCGGCGACAGCTTCGAGGCGCGCCTGGTCGGCGCCGACGGCAAGAAGATCCAGCGGCTCGACATCGGCACCGGAGCGGAGGCCGAGGACTTCAAGAACGCGCTGAACGCCGCGAGTTTCACGGTCGCGACCGTCGACGCCAAGCCGGCGCGGCGCAATCCGCAGGCGCCCTTCACCACCTCCACCCTGCAGCAGGAAGCGAGCCGCAAGCTCGGCTTCGCGCCGGCGCACACCATGCGCATCGCACAGCGCCTCTATGAAGGCATCGACATCGGCGGCGAGACCACCGGTCTCATTACTTATATGCGAACCGACGGCGTGCAGATCGACGGCTCCGCGATCACCCAGGCGCGCAAGGTGATCGGCGAGGTCTACGGCGACAAATATGTGCCGGACAGCCCGCGCCAATACCAGACCAAGGCCAAGAACGCCCAGGAGGCGCACGAGGCGATCCGTCCGACCGACCTGTCGCGCAAGCCCGCCGACCTGCGCAAGCGGCTCGATGACGACCAGGCCAAGCTCTACGAGCTGATCTGGACCCGGACCATCGCGAGCCAGATGGAATCCGCCGAGCTGGAACGCACCACGGTCGACATCATCGCCAAGGCGGGCGCGCGCACGCTCGAGCTGCGCGCCACCGGCCAGGTCGTCAAGTTCGACGGCTTCCTCGCGCTCTATCAGGAAGGCCGCGACGACGAGGAGGACGAGGACAGCCGCCGCCTGCCGCAGATGAGCCCGAACGATCCGCTCAGGCGCCAGAACCTCGCGGTCACCCAGCATTTCACCGAGCCGCCGCCGCGCTTCTCGGAGGCGTCGCTGGTCAAGCGCATGGAGGAGCTCGGCATCGGCCGGCCCTCGACCTATGCCTCGATCCTCGATGTGCTGAAGGCCCGCGGCTATGTGAAGCTGGAGAAGAAACGGCTGCACGGCGAGGACAAAGGCCGCGTCGTCATCGCGTTCCTGGAGAACTTCTTCCGCCGCTACGTCGAGTATGATTTCACGGCGGATCTGGAGGAGCAGCTCGACCGCATCTCCAACAACGAGATCGCCTGGCAGCAGGTGCTCAAGGATTTCTGGACCGGGTTCATCGGCGCGGTCGACGACATCAAGGACCTGCGCGTCGCGCAGGTGCTCGACGCGCTCGACGAGATGCTGGGTCCGCACATCTATCCGCCGCGCGAGGATGGCGGCGACGTCCGGCAGTGCCCGACCTGCGGCACCGGGCGGCTCAATCTGAAGGCCGGTAAGTTCGGCGCCTTCGTCGGCTGCTCGAACTACCCGGAATGCCGCTACACCCGTCCGCTCGCAGCGGACAGCGAAGCCGCGGCCGATCGCATGCTCGGGCAGGATCCGGACTCGGGCCTCGAGGTCGCCGTCAAGGCGGGCCGGTTCGGGCCCTACATCCAACTCGGCGAGCAGAAGGACTATGCCGAAGGCGAGAAGCCGAAGCGCGCCGGCATTCCGAAGGGCACACAGCCCTCGGACGTCGATCTCGAACTGGCGCTGAAGCTGCTGTCGCTGCCGCGTGAGATCGGCAAGCATCCGGAGACGGGTCTTCCGATCACGGCGGGCCTCGGCCGCTTCGGGCCGTTCGTGAAGCACGACAAGACCTATGCGAGCCTGGAAGCCGGCGACGAGGTGTTCGACATCGGCCTCAATCGCGCCGTCACCCTGATCGCCGAGAAGGTCGCCAAGGGTCCGAGCAAGCGTTTCGGTGCCGATCCCGGCAAGGCGCTGGGCGATCATCCGTCGCTCGGCCCCGTTGCCGTGAAGGCCGGCCGCTACGGCGCCTATGTCACCGCTGGTGGAGTCAACGCCACCATTCCCGGCGACAAGGAAAAGGACACGATCACGCTTGCGGAGGCGATCGCCCTGATCGACGAGCGCGCCGCCAAGGGCGGCGGCAAGGCCAAGGCTCCGAAGAAGGCTGCAAAGCCCAAGGCGGCCGCCAAGCCGAAGGCCGGCGGCGACGACGACACGCCGAAGCCGGCGAAGAAGGCGGTTGCGAAGAAGGCCGCGGCCAAGCCGAAATCAGACTCCACCAGCAAGGCGCGTGCGCCGGTTGCCAAGGCCGCCAAGACATCGGCCAAGCCCGCGACCAAGGCCACGCCCAAGAAGAGCGCCGGCAAGGCCCGCGGATGAGAAAATGACCAAAAAGCGCGACATCGGCTTCCCTCCGCGGGAGGCCATCGTCGCCTTCATCCGCGCCAACCCGGGCAAGGTTGGCACCAAGGACATTGCGCGTGAGTTCGGCCTGAAGAACGCCGATCGCGCCGCCCTCAAGCAGCTGCTGCGCGAGCTCGTGGCCGACGGCACCGTCAAGAAGGGCGGCCGCAAGACGATCATCGAGCCCGCGACATTGCCGGCCACACTGGTGGCCGACATCACCGGGCGAGACAGCGACGGCGAGCTGATCGCCAAGCCCGCCGAATGGGACGAGGCCGAGCAGTCCGAGCCGCCGCGCATCCGCATCTACGCGTCTCGCCTCGCCAAGCCGGGCGCCACCGCCGGCGTCGGCGATCGCGCTTTGCTCCGCGTCGAGCCCATCGACGACGCCGATGGGATCACCTATCGCGGCCGCGTGCTCAAGGTGCTCGACCAGGCGCGCAACCGCGTGCTCGGCATCTTCAAGAGCAATCCCGGTGGCGGCGGCGGCCGCCTGATCCCCGTCGACAAGAAGCAGGCGGGACGCGAGCTGTCGATCGCGCCAGGCGATACCAAGGATGCCAGGGACGGCGACCTCATCAGCGTCGATCTGCTGCGTGGCCGCGGCTACGGCCTGCCGTCGGGCCGGGTGAAGGAGCGCTATGGCTCGGTCGCGACCGAGAAGGCGATCAGCCTGATCGCGATCCACGCCCACGAGATTCCGATGGACTTCTCGGCTGCTGCCGTTGCGGAAGCCGAAGCGGCGCAGCCCGCGACCCTGAAGGGCCGCGAGGATTGGCGTGAGCTGCCGCTGGTCACGATCGATCCGCCCGACGCCAAGGATCACGACGACGCCGTTCACGCCGAGCCGGATCCCGATCCGAACAATGTCGGCGGCTTCATTCTCCACGTCGCGATCGCCGACGTCGCCTACTACGTGCGTCCCGGCTCGGCGCTCGATCGCGACGCGCTGATCCGCGGCAACTCGGTCTACTTCCCCGACCGCGTCGTGCCGATGCTGCCCGAGCGCATCTCCAACAATCTGTGCTCGCTGGTGCCGGGCGAGGCGCGCGGCGCGCTCGCGGTGCGCATGGTGATCGGCGCCGACGGCCGCAAGCGCTCGCACTCGTTCCACCGCGTGCTGATGCGCTCGGCGGCAAAGCTGTCCTACGCGCAGGCGCAGGCCGCTGTTGACGGCAAGCCGGATGACGTCACGGGTCCCCTGCTCGAGCCGATCCTGAAGCCGCTCTACGCCGCCTATGAGGTCGCCAAGCGCGGCCGCGACGCGCGCGATCCGCTCGACCTCGACCTTCCCGAGCGCAAGATCCTGCTGAAGAAGGACGGCACCGTCGACCGCGTCGTCGTGCCCGAGCGCCTCGACGCGCACAGGCTGATCGAGGAGTTCATGATCCTCGCCAACGTCGCCGCGGCGGAAGCGCTGGAGAAGAAGGCGCTGCCGCTGATCTACCGCGTGCATGACGAGCCGACGGTGGAGAAGGTGCATGCGCTGCAGGAGTTCCTGAAGACGCTCGACGTGCCCTTCGCCAAATCGGGCGCGCTGCGGCCGTCGCTGTTCAACCGCGTGCTGACGCTGGTCGCCGGCCAGGATTACGAAAAACTCGTCAACGAGGTCGTGCTGCGCTCGCAGGCGCAAGCCGAGTACTCCTCGGAGAATTACGGGCATTTCGGCCTGAACTTGCGCCGCTACGCCCACTTCACCTCGCCGATCCGCCGCTACGCCGACCTCGTCGTGCATCGCGGCCTGCTGCGCGCGCTGGGCCTCGGCGACGGCGCCCTGCCCGACAGCGAGACGCCGGATCATCTGGCCGAGGTCGCGGCGCAGATCTCGGTGACCGAGCGACGGGCGATGAAGGCCGAGCGCGAGACCGCCGACCGGCTGATCGCACACCACCTCGCCGATCGCGTCGGCGCCACCTTCCAGGGCCGCATTTCCGGCGTCACCCGCGCCGGTCTCTTCATCAAGCTCGACGACACCGGCGCCGACGGCCTGGTTCCGATCCGGACCCTCGGCACGGAATATTTCGATTACGACGAGACCCGCCACGCGCTGATCGGCCAGCGCAGCGGTGCCATGCACCGGCTGGGTGACGTCGTCGACGTGCGTCTGGTAGAAGCTCAACCGGTCGCCGGTGCGCTGCGCTTCGAGCTGCTGACCCAAGCCGACGTGCTGGTGTCGCGGCATCCGCGCGGCGCGGGTCCCAGGCGCAAGACTACCGTCGGGACGAACGCCAAGGCGAGCAAACGGGGCAAGTCCGAGGCTCATCCAAAGCGTAAAGAAAAGAGCCGTAAGAAAAGCCAAAAGGCAGGGGCAAAACGCAAGCCCGGCACATCGAAGAAAGGCAGATCATGGACGCCATGAGTTCAACGCCCCGCGCATTGCCGCAGACTTTGCCACAGACTTGGACGCGCGACGCCGGAGCCGTCGAGAAGCGCGACGTCTGGACGGCGATGAAGCATGGCCTCCGCGGCCGCTGTCCGCGCTGTGGCGAAGGCAAGCTGTTCCGCGCCTTCCTGAAGGTCGCCGACAACTGCGACCGCTGCGGCCAGGACTTCTCCGGCCATCGCGCCGATGATCTTCCCGCCTATCTCGTGATCGTCATCGTCGGCCATATCATCGTGCCGCTGGTGCTGTCGGTCGAGACCAACTACGCACCGCCGGTCGCGCTGCAACTCGCGATCTATCTTCCGGTGACGTTGATCGCCTCGCTCGCACTGCTGCAGCCGGTCAAGGGCGCCGTCGTCGGGCTGCAATGGGCGTTCCGCATGCACGGCTTCGACGACAATCCGGTGGAAGGCATTCCGCCGGTGTGAGCGACTTTAAGAACTAATAAGAAGAAGGGGAGGATATGAGCGAGACGGTACAGGCGACGAGCGCGCCGGCGGGCAAGCCCGCCGAGAAGGAAGCGGATCATCATCCCTACACCAAGCCACGCGACGCCGCGACCTTGATCCTGGTCGACCGCAGCGGCGCGGTGCCGAAAGTGCTGGTCGGCAAGCGCCACGACAAGGTCGTGTTCATGCCCGGCAAGTTCGTCTTCCCCGGCGGCCGCGTCGACAAGACCGATCACCGCATTCCGGTCGCCGCTCCGATGCCGGCCGAGCTCGAAGCCAATCTGTTCAAGGGCAAGCCGCAGACCACGGCCTCGCGCGCGAAGTCGCTGGCCGTCGCCGCGATCCGCGAGGCCTGCGAGGAAACCGGTCTCTGCCTCGGCCGCAAGGTCGACGGCCCCGCGCCGAAGCTCGAAGGTCCGTGGGCGCCTTTCTCGGAAGCCGGCCTCCTGCCCGATCCCTCCGGCCTGTTCCTGATCGCCCGCGCCATCACCCCGCCCGGCCGCATCAAGCGTTTCGACACCCGCTTCTTCACCGCCGACGCCTCCGCCATCACCCATCGCGTCGACGGTGTCATCCATGCCGATGCCGAGCTGGTCGAGCTGGTCTGGGTCGAGCTCGGCTCCAAGCCGCTGGCCGATCTGCACCCGATGACCAGGAACGTCCTCCACGAGCTCGACAAGCGCTTGGCCACCGGCCCGCTGCGCCACGACGCGCCCGTGCCCTTCTTTCACTTCTACGGCGGCAGGATGCAGAAGGACGTGCTGGGCGGGTGAGCTGAACGGGACTAGACTGACTGCGTTCATCGGAGAGCCGATCCATGACGCAGTCCCGCCGCCTTTTGCTCGCCTCCACCGTACTGATCGCCCTTGCCTCCGCGCCGGCGCATGCCGAGCTGGACGTCTCAGCGCTGAAGAGCACCATCGCCGCTTCGCTCGAACGCGACTACCCCGCCCTCGACGAGCTCTACAAAGACCTGCACGCCCACCCGGAGCTGGCCTTCCAGGAGGTCAAGACCGCGGCGAAGCTCGCGGAGCAGATGCGCGCGCTCGGCTTCGAGGTGACCGAGAAGGTCGGCAAGACCGGGCTCGTCGCGCTCTACCGCAATGGCGACGGCCCGACGATCATGGTGCGCACCGAGCTCGACGCGCTGCCGATGGAGGAGAAGACCGGCCTGCCCTATGCAAGCCGCGACAAGGCCAATTGGGACGGACGCGAGACCTTCGTCGCGCATAGTTGCGGCCACGACGTCCACATGGCGAGCTGGGTCGGCACGGCCAGGACGCTGGTCGGCCTGAAGGACAAGTGGAAGGGCACGCTGATGTTCATCGCGCAGCCGGCGGAAGAGATCGTCGCGGGCGCCAAGGCGATGCTGGCGGACGGCCTGTTTACGCGCTTCCCGAAACCCGATGTCGGCTTCGCCCTCCATGATGGCGACTTCGCCTACGGCTCGCTGATCTATCGCGTCGGGATCGGCTCCTCCAACGTGGATGGGCTGTTCATTCGTTTCCACGGCCGGGGCGGCCACGGCGCGGCGCCCCATCAGACGATCGATCCGGTGATGATGGCTGCGCGCTTCGTGGTCGACGTGCAGAGCGTGATCAGCCGCGAAAAGAATCCGACCGAGTTCGGGCTCGTCACGGTCGGCGCCATCCATGGCGGCACCGCCGGCAACATCATTCCCGACAACGCATTCGTGGTCGGCACCATCAGAACTTTCAAGCCGCAGGTGCGTGCGAGGATCGTGGCGGGCATCGAGCGCACGGCGAAAGCCGTGGCGACCATGGCGGATGCGCCGCCGCCGCAGATCGAGATCACCGAGGGCGCCAAGGGCGTCATGAACGATTCAGCTGTCGTCGCGACGGGCGAGAAGGTGCTGCGGGCGGCCTTCGGCGACAAGCTGATGCTGGTTCCGCCGACCAGCACCAGCGAGGACTATTCCGAGTTCGTGGCGGCCGGCGTGCCCTCCATGTTCTTCGGCATCGGGGTCTACGAACCCGAGCGCGTCGCCGCCGCCCGCAACGGCAGCGGCCCGCCGCTGCCGCCGAACCACTCCCCGCAATTCGCGCCGGTGCCGAAGCCGACCATCGAGACCGGCGTCACGGCCATGACGCTCGCCGTACTCTCGGCGTTCGACGAACGCGCACGGGGGAATTAGGCTGAGCAGCCGGGCAAAGGCTTCTGATCGCCGCGTGCCTTGAGTTGAGATGGAGGTCCTGCCCACAAGAAGTGTCGCCCCGGACAAGCCGTGACGCGCGTCGCGCGACGCGGCGCCGATCCGGGACCCATATCCCGCGGCGGACGTGATGGGCACCAAATGCCAATGACCAGCCGGCCTCGAACTCCTCCCTGGAGGTATGGATCCCGGCGTTCGCCGGGACGACAGCGTTATTTGGATTGGCTGGTCGGCCAACATTGGCATGCGCGTGCTACGCGCGAGATGAAAAACGAAATCGTGTTCTGCGGCGAGTTGCTGACATGCGGTCACGAGGTTCCTATCTCCTCAAAGACAGCAACCATCCTCGGACGCCCTCATGGCCCCTCGTCAACTCAAGCTCGGCGCGTTCATGCGCCCGGTCTCGATCCACACCGGCGCGTGGCGCTATCCCGGCGCCTGGCCGGATGCCAATTTCAATTTCGGCCATCTCAAGCAGCTGATCCGCAAGCTCGAGGCCGGCAAGTTCGACGCCTTCTTCATGGCCGATCATCTCGCCGTGCTCAACATGCCGATCGATGCGCTCAAGCGCAGCCACACCGTGACCTCGTTCGAGCCGTTCACGTTGCTCTCGGCGCTGTCGGCCGTCACCGAGCACATCGGCCTGATCGCGACGGGCTCCACCACGTTCGACGAGCCCTATCACGTCGCCCGCCGCTTCGCCTCGCTCGACCACATCTCCGGCGGCCGTGCCGGCTGGAATATCGTGACGACGTCGAACCCCGATGCGGCGCTGAATTTCGGCCTCGACGATCACATGGAGCATGCTGAGCGCTACAAGCGCGCCCGCGAGTTCTACGACGTCGTCACCGGCCTGTGGGATTCCTTCGCCGACGACGCCTTCGTGCGCGATGTCGAGAGTGGGCTGTTCTTCGATCCCCAGAAGATGCATGTGCTCGACCACAAGGGCAAATACCTCAAGGTTCGCGGGCCGCTGAACATCGCCCGCCCGGTGCAGGGCTGGCCGGTCATCGTGCAGGCCGGCGCCTCCGAGGATGGCAAACAGCTCGCCGCCGAGACGGCGGAGGCCGTGTTCACCGGCGGCGGCAGCCTCGCGGACGCACAGAAGCTCTATGCCGACATCAAGGGCCGCATGGAGACGATCGGCCGCAATCCGGAGCATCTGAAGATCCTGCCCGGCGCCTTCGTCGTGGTCGGCGACAGCGTCGATGAAGCGAAAGAGAAGCGCGCTCTGCTCGACAGCAAAGTGCACTACGACAGCGCGACCGCCTCGCTCTCCGTCATCCTCGGCACCGATGCCTCCGGCTTCGATCCGGACGGCCCGCTGCCCGAGATCCCCGAGACCAACGCCTCCAAGAGCGGCCGCCAGCGCCTGGTCGACGTCGCCGCCCGCGACAAGCTCACGGTGCGGCAGCTGGCGCAGCGGGTCGGCGGCTATGGCGGGCTCGCCTTCGTCGGCACGGCCAAGACGATCGCCGATCAGATGCAGGACTGGCTGGAAAGCCGCGGCTCTGACGGCTTCAACATCATGTTCCCGTTCCTCCCGGCCGGGCTGGACGACTTCGTCGACAAGGTGATTCCCGAGCTGCAGCGCCGCGGGATCTTCCGGACGGAGTATGAAGGCCCCACTTTGCGCGACAATCTCGGCCTGCCGCGGCCGAAAAACCGGTTCTTCCCGGCCTAGAGGCGCAGATTCTGCCCGGCGAACCTTGACTTTGAGGGCTGGCTGGGTAGGTTGCCGGCCAACGGCGCCCCCTCTTTGGCCGGTGCCCACCCCCGATCCCGATACCAGAGGTTCAAGACATGGCCAAAGCGGTCACCATCAAGGTCAAGCTCGTGTCGACCGCCAACACCGGCTTCTATTACGTCGCCAAGAAGAATTCGCGCACCATGACCGACAAGATGGTCAAGAAGAAGTACGACCCGGTCGCGCGCAAGCACGTCGAATTCCGCGAAGCCAAGATCAAGTAAGATCGCGGATCTGCTTACGACTTCCACGGGGCCGTTTCGGCCCCGTTTTTTATTGCGCATTCCGCGCTGGACCCGTCGCGGCTGACTGCCCTGCCCGCTGCATCCCGCTCACATTCCCCGATCAGTTGAAATCCGGGTTCCGGTCGTAAGGAACCATCAACCAAACCCGTGCAATTCTGGGGTAACGAGGCACCCGGCAGCGGGGCTTCTCCCTTGCGTATCGATTGACGGGCGGACCACCGATGACCGATCTGACGACTCTCAAATCCCGTCTCGATTTCATCGGCATCGACAACGCCACCAGAGAGCACTTGCGCGAGTTGCGGCCCCTGATCGGCAAGGTGCTGCCCGGACTGCTCGATCAGTTCTACGCCCATGTCGGCAAGGTGCCGTCGCTCGCCAAGATGTTCTCCGGCCAGGCGGCGATGCGGCACGCCTCCAAGGCACAGTTCGAGCATTGGATGTCGCTGGCGACGGCCAAGTTCGACGACGCCTATGTGAAGTCCGTCACCCGGATCGGCCTCGCCCACAACCGGATGGGGCTGGAGCCCCGCTGGTACATCGCCGGCTACTCGCTGATCGTCACCGGCCTGCAGAAGGCGATCGAGACCGAGCTCTCCGACGGCTGGTTCGGCGGCCAGGCCGCCCGCGAGAAGAAGGCCGCGTTGCAGGCCGCGATCACGAAGGCAGCCATGATCGACATGGACCTCGCGATCTCGGTCTATCTCGACGCCGCCAAGACCGAGCAGCACGTCGCCATGCAGCGCATGGCCGATGAGTTCGAGTCGACCGTCGGCCAGATCATCAACAAGGTTCACGCGGACGCGCGCAGCCTCGAGGTCTCCGCCAATACGCTGAGCAAGACCGCCGAGCAGACCCAGCAGCTGTCGACCAGCGCCGCCGCCGCCTCCGGCCAGGTCTCGGCCACCGTGCAGTCGGTCGCATCGGCGGCGGGAGAGATGACGTCCTCCGTCCACGAGATCGGCCGCCGCGTCACCGAATCGACCAGCATCGCCAAGGAAGCGGTGCGCCAGATCGAGCAGACCGATGTCGGGATCAGCGAATTATCGCGCACGGCCGAGCGCATCGGCGACGTGCTGAAGTTGATCACCTCGATCGCCGCCCAGACCAATTTGCTCGCCTTGAACGCCACCATCGAGGCGGCGCGCGCCGGTGATGCCGGCCGCGGCTTTGCGGTGGTCGCCTCCGAGGTCAAGGCGCTGGCGTCGCAGACCGCCAAGGCCACCGAGGAGATCGGCCAGCAGATCGAAGGCATCCAGAACGCGACGCAGTCTTCGGTCGCCTCGATCAAGCAAATCGGCGGCACCATCCAGCACATCTCGGAGATCGCGGCCGGCATCGCCGCCGCCGTCGAGCAGCAGGGCGCGGCGACGGGACAGATCTCGCGCAACGTCCAGGAGGTCGCCGGCGGCACCGCCCGCGTCGCCGGCAACATCGGCGACGTCAGCAAGGGGGCCGACGCCACCGGCTCCGCCTCCTCGCAGGTGCTCACGTCAGCGCACTCGCTGTCACGCGAGAGCGATCGGCTGAAGGACGAGTTGGAGAAGTTCTTGCGGAAGGTGCGCGCCGCGTAAGCTGCGCGGCGACTACATGCCGTGGCTCTGGAACACCGCCGAGCAGCGCTTGCTCAGCTTGGCGCGGTTCTGCATCAAACAATTCTGCACGCCGAAATCGTCGCCGAGCTGAGCGCGACAGAGGCGCTTGGCGTCGGGCGCGCACGCCTTCTGCTCCTGCGGCGTGCCCATATGGCCCTGCGCCATGGCGAAGGACGGCAGGACAGACAATACGGCAACCGCGAACATCAGCTTTGTCATTGGGGCTCCTCCTTGGGGCCCAGACAAACGTCCGCAGCGCCGGGCGGTTCCGGCGGAACTCTGGCAGCAGCCGACGCCTCCGCGGCGCCCACTGCCCGAGACCTAGGCGAGCGCCCGCGCCAACGCGGCGCGGGCCAGCAGCCGCGTCGAATCCAGGGTCGGCAATGGCGAATTGTTGTCGTCGATGATCAGCGGGATCTCGGTGCAGCCGAGCGCGACGGCATCGCAGCCTTTCGCCTTCAGCCGCGCGATGATCGCCTGAAACGCCGCGATGGAGGACGGCTCGACGCGGCCGTTGACCAGCTCGTCCATGATGATGCGATTCGCGGTGATTCGGTCGGCCTCATCCGGACGCTCGAAGCTGAGGCCATGCGTACTCAGTCGGTCGGGATAGACGTTGCTGTCGACGAGCCATTGCGTGCCGGTGATCCCGACGTGCCGATAGCCCCGCCTGACAGCCTCCTGTGCGACCTCGTCGGCGATATCAAGCCATGGCAACGGTGAGCGCGGCAGCACCAGCGGCAATGCCTGGTGGATGGTGTTGTCCGGGCAGATCAGGAAATCCGCGCCGGCCGCGGCGAGCTTGCGCGCGGAGGCCAGCATGAGTTCGGCCACACCGGCGAGATCGCCGCGATCGAGGCATCTGACATAGTCGGCCAGCGACGGCGTGTGCATCGACACTTCGGGGTGCGCGTGCGGTCCGAGCCGGTCGGCGCCCTCCTTGCAGATCGTGCGGTAACACAGCGCCGCGCCCTCGGCGGAGCAACCGACGATGCCGATATGTTGGGTCATGGATCGTCTCGTTTGTCCATCGTTACTGGCGATGATAGCGCGAAAGGCGATTGCACGTGAGCACCACATGGAATGAGACGCGTGACCAGTACACCGTCATTGCGAGCGCAGCGAAGCAATCCAGTCCTTGCCCGGCCCTGGATTGCTTCGCTGCGCTCGCAATGACGGTGTCGCAAGCAGCACGGCTCATCCATGAGGCGCGTCACCTGGGACAAGCGGCGGCACGTCAGGGCAGACCTCCACAGATCCGCCCTGCCGACAAGCACCGCGTCTCCTCCACGACTACATCACGCCGCGGGACATCAGGGTATTCGCCATGTCGTATCTGAGCCGCTCGAGGGCGCGGTGGGCTGCGAGATGGTCGAGGTCGCCTTGCGAGAGCCCGATGTCGATCAGCTGTGCCTCGCTCAGGTCACGCAAGTGGAGTCTCATTCTCCGGCGCCGGCAGCTGTCCTGAAACGCGTGCCAAGAGCGTGCAATCCCTCTGAACAGCCAGGAAGCCGCGCCGCCCGGCGGCCCGGCTGCATTCTTTTCCGACACCACATCGCGCAGCACCGTGGCGGATGCCTCTGAGCGCGGCGCGGCTGGCGCCTGGTGCGCCGCGTTCTTCACCAATGTGAGGGGACGATTGCGCGTGGCGGCATCGCGCGCGATCTCGGCGGTGAGGTGGGTCTGAGGTGGCATCGGTCGCTCCTGCTGAGTGATGCCGGCAGGGAGCGTGGCCCAACAAAAAGGCCCCGTCCGATGCCGGCGGGGCCTGGTGGAATGATCGTGTCGTCGAAATCCTAGCGCACGACTCCTCCCACGGCCCGGCTGCAGCGGGTCGTATTTTTGCGGTAGGAATGGCGCACGACGTTGATCATAGTTTGCAAGTACCATGAAGATTGCGCCAGATCAAGGCATGTAGTTCCTGCGCCCACAGATGAGCACCCATGCGCGAGGCTCGACCGCTGCCGAACTCTGCACGCACGATCGCCTGACGAGATCTATTCGAAAGAGCCGCTCGGTCTCTCCTCCGTCATTGCGAGCGCAAGCGAAGCAATCCAGAGTCGCGCGTGAAGCCCCTGGATTGCTTCGCTGACGCTCGCAATGACGTCGCGGCGACCATCTCGCGCTCTTGGTCGACTGTCCTGCGTCGCCACAGCGAGCGGCCGACTACATTCCCCGACGCGAGACGTCCCTCAGAAATCGCGGGTCATGCCTCAACCCGTCGAGCGTCTGCAGCGCGGCGATGTGCTCGATCTCGGCACGCGTGACGCCGATGTCGGTCAGCTCGCGTTCGCTCAGCTCGTAGAGGCTTGCCCGCACGTACTCGCGGCGTTGCCATGCTTGAACGGCGCGCCAGCATCGGCCGATCAGGCGGATGATCAGCCAGGTCGGCGTGGCCGGCGGGCCGGCCGCGTCCTTCTCCGACAACACCTCTCGCAACGCTGCGAGGGACGTCTCGGACTGCGTCGATGGCTGCACGCTGCTGATCGCATCGGTGACTGACGCGATCGAGAGATCGACCGTGAGCCCTGACACGTGCCCGGCATCGATCGTCGAGTTGGTCTGGTGGGGTGGCATGCTCCGCTCCTGCTGTTGTGCCGGCAGCGAGCAAAGGCCAAACGAAAAGGCCCCGTCCGATGCCGGCGGGGCCTGGTGAGAACATCGCGTCGTCGATCTCCTAGCGCGCGACTCCTTCCATGGCCCGGCCGAAGCGGGTCATGTGATCGAAGTTGACGATGCGGATCGATGTGCTCATGGGACCTGGATACCACCGATATCGAATGAAATCAAGAGATGTTCCGCATGACGGCACATCTCTGACGGGAGTATTTCGAGCTGATGACTTTGCGACGTGTCGTAGGGCGGATGAGCGCAGCGTAATCCGCCGCTTGTCCGCCCGTGAAATGGCGGATTACGCTCCGCTCATCCGCCCTACGGCACTGGCACTGATCCGCCCTACGGCACCGGCCGAGCGGCCATGAAACGGTCCTCGATGAAGCCAGCCAACCATGCGGCAACACCTCCCAAGAGTCCCAACACCACGGTATTGGTCTCGACACCGAAGGCGTAGAGGATCAGGAGTCCGCACACCATCAGCCCACCACTCAGAGCACCGATACGAAGCGCCTTCATGGCAGTCTCCAGAGATCACGAACCGTCCTGGGAGCGCATGTTAGCACGAGATCAACGAAGCTCGCAGGCCGATCAATCCTGGCGTGACCATCATCAGCCATCCTGAAGCTTCGCGCGCTCAGAAATCGACCCGGCGCCCAGCAGCCTCCGGGAGAGCGCCGCTCCAAAAAACCAACTTTTCAAATGATCTCAACATGATCGCCGTGATGGGCACTCCAACCGCAATTTTCATCTTTCGTTTTTCCGAAAGATGTGCTACACGTCGCTCATCCCACCTCGCCAAGAGGGGCGCATCGCGATCGTCACGAGCGTGAGGTGGGGTGCGGTGGGCGTTTCGGGGTGCAGCGTGGCTTGTCCGCGCGGACGAACATCCTGACGCGCACGGTGAAGCCGTGTGGTCCTGGCCTCCCGACGCTGAGGCCAAGCGGGCGCTGCGACGAGCGCGCTGGTGACGGGGGCAAGACAGCCGGTCCCCGGGGAGAGCACGGAGTAAGCCGTAAAGCCATCGCGCAGGGAAGGCCGGATGTTCGGCTCGTACCTGTGGTTCTGCCGCGTGCTTTTTTTGCTGCACGCGGACCATGGGTGCGACCAGCACCCGGCCTTCCCTGCGCCCTCTGTTCTCGAAGGGGGTTTTGATGGGCACAGCTCGGGCGCGGAGGCGCGGCGAGGATGAGACGCCGTGTGTGGAAGAATGTCGCTACACACTCGCCGTCATTCCGGGGCGCGACGCAGTCGCGAGCCCGGAATCCACAACCACGAGCCGTGGTTTGGCGAAGGCAGCCGCCACTGGCACCTCGCGACACAGAGCCGTTCGTGACTATGGATTCCGGGCTCGCGCTACGCGCGCCCCGGAATGACGTGTGGAGAGGGTATGGCCGCTCGCGATCAACGCATTCGGAGTGATAGAGCGGCGCAGCGCCCCTGCCCTCTATCTTCCCCTGCCCGCGGCCTGCGGCAGGAACGGCGCCGGCGGATGCACCGGGGCGATCGCGACAGCGCGGTTGCGGCCTTCGTTCTTGGCACGGTACAGCGCAGTGTCGGCGCGCTTCATGACGTCGGCGATCGGCTCACCCTTCTGCTCCAGGGTCGACAGCCCGATCGAGACCGTGACCTCGATGCGCTTCTCGCCCTTGTGGACCGAGAACGGCTCGTTGGCGACGGAGCGGCGCAGGCGCTCGGCGACCATGCCGGCGACGTGCAGGTCGGTCTCCGGCATCACGATCACGAACTCCTCGCCGCCATAGCGGCACGCGAGATCGATGCCGCGGATCGACTTGCGCACCCGCATCGCGAACTCGCGCAGCACGTCGTCGCCGGCATCATGGCCGTAATTGTCGTTGATCGACTTGAAGTAGTCGATGTCGAGCATCATCAGCGCCAGCGGCTTGCCGCGGCTCGCCGCCTGGTCGGCCAGGGTCGCCAGATGCGTCTCCATGTAGCGGCGGTTGTGCAGGCCCGTCAGCGCGTCGGTGATCGCCATCTCGATCGAGTTCTGGACGTTGTCGCGCAGATGATCGGTGTAGCGGCGCTTGCGGATCTGAGTGCGGGCGCGGGCCAGCAGCTCATTCTTGTCGACCGGGCGCAACAGGTAGTCGTTGACGCCGATCTCCAGCCCGCGCAGCAGCCGCGAATTGTTCTCGGCCTCGGCGATGGCCAGGATCGGCACATGACGCGTGCGCTCCAGCGAGCGCAACTGGCTGCACAGCCGCAGGCCGTCGAAATCATTGAGGTCGAGCGAGACGATGACGAGGTCGTAATTGCCCTCGGCGGCGTTGAACACCGCCTCCGATGGATTCGTCTCGACGTCGACGGAATGCTCGGTCGCCAGCATCGGCCCGAGCCGCTCGTAGGACGACGGCCGGTCGTCGACCAGGAGGATCTTGCCGCCCCGGCCGGCGTCGGCGACCGCGCTGCGCTCCGGTGCCTGGACGCCGATCTCGAGCGAGGTGAGCGCACGCATGCGCAACTCGTCGGTCATCATCTTCAGCCGCGTCAGCGAACGCACGCGCGCGATCAGCACGACGTCGGACACCGGCTTGGTGAGAAAATCGTCGGCACCGGCCTCCAGGCCGCGCACACGGTCGGACGGGCTGTCCAGCGCCGTCACCATCACCACGGGAATGAAATGCGTCGCCGGATTCGACTTCAGCCGCCGGCAGACCTCGAAGCCGTCCATGTCCGGCATCATGACGTCGAGCAGGATGATGTCGCATTCGGCGCGCTGGCAGATCTGCAGCGCCTCGGCGCCGTTCGAGGCGGTCAGCACGTCGAAATATTCGGCCGACAGCCGCGCCTCCAACAGCTTGACGTTGGCGGGGACGTCGTCGACCACAAGGATGCGCGCGGACACTGCAGAAACTCCTCAGCCGATAAAACGTCGCACGGTTTCAATGAATTTTCCGACCGAGATCGGCTTGGAAAGATAGGCTTCGCAGCCACCCTCGCGGATGCGCTCCTCGTCGCCCTTCATGGCAAAAGCGGTCACCGCGACCACCGGGATCGCGCGCAGATCGGGATCGTCCTTGATCCATTTCGTCACCTCCAGGCCCGAGACCTGCGGCAACTGGATGTCCATCAGGATCAGATCGGGGCGGGTCCGGCGCACGATGTCGAGCGCCTCCACGCCGCTGGAGGTGCCGGACGTCTGGTAACCGTGGGCCTCCAACAGATCGCGGAAGAGCTTCATGTTGAGCTCATTGTCTTCCACGATCAGGACGGTCTTGCCCATCCGCCCCTCCGAATCACTGACACCGGCATGTCCTCCGGTGGACCTCTGTCCACCGCACCTGATCTAATTCAAACTAGCCCCAGATTCGTTCAAAGCTGTTAAGGCGGCATTCCATCTTTGCCCGAGATGGTTTCCACTTGCTTGAACCCGCTTCGAAGACTCGGGCATGATGCGCGCAAAGTAGAGACGACAAGTTAATGGAAAGGCAAATGCGCCGTTGAAAAAGCCCGTTCGAAATCCGCGCGAAGTCGCTGAAATCGTTGCAGTTCAGGCCCTCTCTTTCCTCGCCGGGGAACCGGAGCGGCTGGGCCGGTTCCTGGCCGAGACCGGGATTGGGCCGGAAACGCTGCGATCCTCGGCCGCCGACCCGCAATTCCTGGTCAGCGTGCTCGATTTCGTGCTGCGCGACGACGAGACGGTAAAGGCTTTTGCCGCCCACTCCAAGTTACATCCGACCAATATCATGGCAGCAAGGCAGGTATTGGGCGACCGGCAGTGGGAGCGCGACGTGCCGTGATGCCGCCAGCGCCAGAGGGAGCGTCGCACGCGGTCAGCGGGCCGACCTGCTTCTGCCGCGACTGCCTGTCGGATCTCGCCTCCAGCGCGCGCCGCTGCACCGCCTGTGGCTCGCCGCGCCTCGTCCGGCACCGCGCTTTGCCCCAGCTGACGCTGGCGCATATCGACTGCGACGCCTTCTATGCGACCGTCGAGAAGCGCGACAATCCCGAAGTGGCCGACCGGCCCGTCATCATCGGCGGCGGCAAGCGCGGCGTGGTGTCGGCCGCCTGCTATATCGCCCGCACCTATGGCGTACGCTCGGCCATGCCGATGTTCAAGGCGCTGGAGCTGTGCCCGTCGGCGGCGGTGATTCGCCCAGACATGGCCAAATATGTTCGCGTCGGCCGCGAGGTTCGCCAGGCGATGCAGGCGCTGACGCCATTGGTCGAGCCGCTGTCGATCGACGAGGCGTTCCTGGATCTCGCCGGCACCGAGCGCGTCCACGGCATGATCGCGGCCAAGGTGCTGGCGCGCTTCGCCCGCGAGATCGAACGGACCATCGGCATCACCGTCTCGGTCGGGCTGTCCTGCAACAAGTTCCTGGCCAAGATCGCCTCCGACCTCGACAAGCCGCGCGGCTTCGCCGCGCTCGACCAGGACGAGGCCGTGATGATGCTGGCCAGCAAGCCGGTCGGCTTCATCTTCGGCGTCGGTCCGGCGACCCAGCAGCGGCTGGCGAACCAGGGCTTCCGCACCATCGCCGACCTGCAGCGGGCCGACGAGATCGAGCTGATGAAGCAGTTCGGCGGCGACGGCCGCAGGCTGTGGCGGCTGGCGCGCGGCATCGACGATCGCAAGGTCGTGGCCGATCGCGGCGCCAAGACGATCTCCAGCGAGACCACTTTCGACACCGACATCCGCGACTATGCGACCCTGGAAAAGATGCTGTGGCGATTGTCGGAGAAGGTGTCCGCGCGCCTCAAATCGAGCCAGCTCGCCGGCTCCACCATCACCTTGAAGCTGAAGACGGCGGATTTCCGCCAGCGCACCCGCTCGCAGTCGATCGCGGCGCCGACGCAGCTCGCCGGCAAGATCTTCGCCATCTGCAAGGAGATGCTGGCGCGGGAGACCGACGGCACCGCGTTTCGGCTGATGGGCGCCGGCGTCAGCGCGCTACGCCCGGGCTCGGAGGCGTCCGACACCGATATGCTCGACCGCCGCTCGGCCTCGGCCGAGCGCGCGATGGATGCCTTGCGAAAGAAATTCGGCCAAGCCGCGGTCATCCGCGGCATCGCCTATGACGGCCCGGAGCCGACCGAATGACGACGCGGTCAGTTGCTGCAGGACTTGGAATCCTTGGCGTCCTTGACGTCGAACTTGCCGAGCGCGCCGGAAATGACGAAGTCGTTGTAGTCCAGCACGAGCGCGCGCGAGACGCCGTTCTCGTAGAGCTCGAACGACATCGCATAGACCGGCGTCTGCTCGCCCTCAGTCCGCTTGGCATCGCGGTCGTAATAGCTGACCGTCACCGGCCAGCGCGTCATCGTCTTCATCTCGTTGTTGTCGGTCGAGGCATCCGGCTTGGCGGCGGCCTTGTCGCCCGGCACGGCCGCGCCGATGACGGTCAGCGTGTTGTAGACCTTCTCGCCATTGTCGGAGCCGTCATAGACCGACAGCTCGAGCAGCGACTTGCCTTCGCGCGCGGCAGCAATGATGCGCTGGATCTGCTCGGTCGGAAACACGGTGGAGCCGTCGAGCGTGAAGGTCTTCGCCTCGGGCTGCTTGAGCTTGACGGTGATGTGATCGCCGGTGCGCTCGGCCATGCCGTCGACAGGGCTCGAGGCCTGGTCGTTCATTCGCGAGTCGATCTTGAAGCGATAGCTCTTGCCCGCACCGTCCTCCCACGCCGTCGAGCGCAGATCGCTCAACGTCACCTTGCCCTCGCCGAGATCGAGCTCCGAGACCTGGCGGAATTCCGAGGTGTAGCCGGTACAGGCATTGCCGGTGAAATTGTAGAGGATGCGGCCCCGCGCGCTGTTGACCGGACTCGATCCGCGCGACTTCACGAGGCTGAGATCATAGAGCGCCTGGTGCGGCAGGAACGGCACGCCCGCCCCGGCCTGCGCCGGACCGAACGTCATCGCCGCGAGGGCGAGCGCTCCCATCGACAGTCGAAACGAATGAGCCATGAGTTTTCCTCGGGGGACGTATCGTTAAAGCGTCACATTAGAGACCGCTGCAATACGTCGCAACTGCGGCTGTCTCACGGATACGTGCGCTCCATGCGCCGGAATCGCGCCGGTGCCGGCTGCTTGCATGTCACTGGCAACTGCGCCAAACAGAGCGGCGGTCCGGCACGGGACCGGTTTTCAGGCGACAGGACAGGGATTTGAGATGGCGGGTACGGTCGAACAAAATCTGACGGCACAGGGCATCACGCTGCCGGCACCGAAGGCACCGGTGGCCAATTATGTTCCGTTCGTGCGCACGGGCAATCTGCTGTTCGTCTCCGGGCAGGTCTGCCTCGGCGGTGACGGCAAGATGATCGCATCCGGCAAGCTCGGCGGCGGCGTCTCGCTGGAGGATGGCTATGCGGCGGCGAAGGGCTGCGGCATCAACCTGCTGGCGCAGGTGAAGGCGGCCATCGGCGATCTCGACAAGGTCGTGCGCGTGGTCCGTCTCGGCGGCTTCGTCAATTCGGCGCCCGACTTCCTCGACGGCCCCAAGGTGCTCAACGGCGCCTCCGACCTGATGGTCGCCGCCTTCGGCGACAAGGGCCGTCACGCTCGCACCACCGTCGGCGTGTCGGCACTGCCGTCGGACGCGGCGGTGGAGGTCGAAGGCGTGTTCGAGGTCGAGTGAGCTCGAAACTGGGAAGAATGGACGGGGCGAATGCGCGCACCTGACTGGCTGACGGCCCGCCCCGTCGCCCATCGCGGCCTGCATGATGCGGCCAGCGGCATCATCGAGAACATGCCGGCCGCCGCGCGTGGCGCCGTCGCCGGCAATTTCGCGATCGAATGCGACATCCAGCTGTCGGCCGATGGCGAGGCGATGGTGCATCACGACTACGAGCTCGGCCGTCTCACCGAGGGCTCCGGGCTGCTGATCGAGAAGACCGTCGCCGAGCTCAAGGCCATCCGCTTCAAGCAGACCGACGAGCGGATGATGACGCTCAATGACCTCTGCGACCTGATCGGCGGACGCGTGCCGCTGGTGGTCGAGGTCAAGAGCACCTTCCAGGGCGATCATCGCCTGGTCCGGCGCATGGCCGAGGTTCTCGCCTCCTACTCCGGCCCGGTCGTCGGCATGTCGTTCGATCCCGACCAGGTCCGCGCCTTGCGCGAGACCATGCCGAACCTGACCCGCGGGATCGTCGCCCAGCGCACCTATGAGGACGGCTATTGGGCCAAGCTCACGCAGGAGCAGCGCGACGGCATGCTGCACCTCAAGCACGGCATGAGCACGCGGCCGCATTTCGTCGCCTATTGGGTCGAGCAGTTGCCGGCCCCTGCCCCCTGGATCGCGCGCCACGTGTTCGGCTGTCCGCTGCTGACCTGGACCGTCCGCACGCCGGAGCAGCGCGCCACCGCCGCGCGCTATGCGGATCAGATGATCTTCGAAGGGTTTACGCCGGAGACGTGACGTCGGTCTTGAAGTCGGTGCTGCGATGCACGATCTTGAGCAGAGCAATCCGGACGTCTCCGGCGAGCGTTCCTTGCCAGACGCTTTTTCAAGGGTTCGATGGCAGCACCTGAGATCACGCTCGAAGCCGTTCCCGGGATCAGCGAGATCCCGGCCGAAGCCTGGGACGCCTGCGCCAATCCAGCCGGCCGCCTGCCGCCCGGCTCATCCGCCGCCTGCGGCCCATCGTACAACCCGTTTGTCTCCCACGCCTTTTTGTCGGCCTGCGAAGCCTCCGGCTCGGCGACGATCCGCACCGGCTGGGCGCCGCGGCATCTGGTGGCGAAGCTCGGCGACGAGGTCTTCGGCGTCGTCCCCTGCTATCTCAAATCTCATTCGCAGGGCGAATATGTCTTCGACCGCGGCTGGGCCGATGCCTATGAGCGCGCCGGCGGCCGCTACTACCCGAAGCTCCAGGTCTCCGTTCCCTTTACGCCGGCGACCGGGCCACGGCTTTTAATCCGACCCGGCCAGGACCGGGACGTCGTTGGCAACGCGCTCGCCCAAGGTTTGAAGGCGCTGTGCGGTATCAGCGAGGCCTCCTCCGTCCACGTCACCTTCGCCCGGCAGGCCGAGTGGGAGCTGCTCGCGGCGCAAGGCTTCCTGCAGCGCACGGACCAGCAGTTCCACTGGCACAACCAGGGTTTTTCCACCTTCGACGATTTCCTGGCGACGATGAACTCGCGCCACCGCAAGTCGATCAAGCGCGAGCGGCGCGATGCGCTGGCGGCCGGGATCACCATCCATTGGCTGACCGGCAAGGACATCACCGAGGACGCCTGGGACGCGTTCTTCGACTTCTACATGGACACCGGCTCGCGCAAATGGGGCCGGCCCTATTTGAACCGCAAGTTCTTCTCGCTGATCGGCGAGAGCATGGCGGACGACGTGCTGCTGGTGATGGCCAAGCGCGAGGGACGCTGGATCGCGGGCGCGATCAACTTCATCGGCTCGGACACGTTGTTCGGCCGCAATTGGGGCGCCATCGAGCACCACCCGTTCCTGCATTTCGAGGTTTGCTACTACCAGGCGATCGATTTCGCGATCCAGCACAAGCTCCGCGTGGTCGAGGCCGGTGCGCAGGGCGAGCACAAGATCGTGCGCGGCTACCTGCCGCAGACCACCTACTCCGCCCACTACATCGCCGACCGCGGCCTGCGCCGCGCCATCGACGACTATCTCAAGCGCGAGCGCGCCTATGTCGAGCAGGCCGGCCGCGAGCTTGCTGAAGCCGGGCCCTTCCGCAAAGGCATGGACGAGCAATCTTGACCGCCGGCACGGGGCAATGAGAGTAAGGCGCGTAACGAGGAACCGCTGAAGGACCTGCCGATGACCGCCTACGATCCCCAGAACCCGTTCGCAAAGATCCTGCGCGGCGAATTTCCCTGCGTGAAGGTGTACGAGAACGACCACGTGCTGGCCTTCCTCGACATCATGCCGCGCGTCCCTGGTCATACGCTGGTGATCCCGAAGGCGGCGGCCCGCAACATCCTGGATATCACCGAGGAGGACTACCTCCATGTCGGCCGCGCCGTGCGGACCATCGCCCGCGCCGCCAAGACCGCGTTCGCTGCCGACGGCATCACCGTGCAGCAGTTCAACGAGCATGCCGGCGGCCAGATGGTGTTCCACCTCCACGTCCACATCATGCCGCGCCACAACGGGGATTCCCTGCTGCCGCCGGCGAGCCGCAAGGAGGATCCGAAGGTGCTGGAGGACAACGCCGCGAAGCTGATCGCGGCGCTCAAGGGCTGATCAGGCGTCGTCGAGGCCGATGTCGAGCGCGGCCGAGGAATGCGTGATCCAGCCGACCGAGATCAGGTCGACGCCTGTTGCCGCGATGGCCGGCGCGTTGTCGACGGTGATCCGGCCCGACGCCTCGGTGATCGCCTTGCCCCGGGCCATGGCGACCGCGCGTTCGAGCTCCGCCGGCGACATGTTGTCGAGCAGGACAGCGTCGACGCCCAGCGCCAGCGCCTCCTCGAGCTGCGCGAGGTTGTCGACCTCCACCTCGATCTTCACGAGATGGCCGGCACGAGCCTTGGCCCTCGTGATCGCCGCCTCGATGCCGCCGGCAATCGCGACGTGATTGTCCTTGATCAGCACCGCGTCATCGAGCCCGAACCGGTGATTGCCGCCGCCGCCGGCACGCACCGCGTACTTCTCAAGCGCGCGCAGCCCCGGCGTCGTCTTGCGGGTACAGACGATCTGCGCCCGCATCCCCTTCACGGCCGCGACCAGCGACGCCGTCGCCGAGGCCACGCCGCTGAGGTGGCAGAGGAAGTTGAGCGCGACGCGCTCGCCGGTCAGCAGCGCCCGCGCCGGGCCGCTGATGGTGGCGATCACGTCGCCGGCCGTCACGGCGCTGCCGTCGGGCCGAACGATCTCCATGCGGACCTCGGGCGAGACCGCCTGGAACGCGCAGCGCGCAACCTCGAGCCCGGCGATCACGCCTTGCTGGCGCGCTCGCAGCTTCAGGGAGGCGCGCTGCTCGGCGGGCACGATCGCATCCGTGGTGATGTCGCCGGCGCGGCCGAGATCCTCCAGCAGCGCCATGCGCACCAGCGGCTCGTAAAGCAAGGGCGAGAGAGGATTGAGGGTCATGCGACGACGCTCCTGAGAGAGGGACGCTCGGTCTCGGCGATCTCCCGCGCGGCGGCGATCGCGGACGACCATGTGAAGCGGGACGGCTGCGCAACGGGCAGTGTGTCCGGACAATCGGTGCGGCAATGCCCGCCGCGGCTCTCCGCGCGCGCGAGGGCCGCAACCGACATCATCAGGCCGACCAGGGCAGGATCGGCCGCAGCCTCTGCTCCCAGCGCCAGCGGGAGCAGGCTCCGGATCGCGACTGTCATCCGATCGCGGTCGCGCAGCACGCCGAGCGCATTCGACAGCAGCGGGCGTACCGCTGCGGGATCGGATGCGGCGGGGATTGCTGCGGCCTCTCCGGGCTTGGCTGCGCGTCGCGGCGAGCCGGCCACGCTCTCGGCCACCCATTGCGCGCAGACGATGGCTTCCATCAGCGAGTTGCTGGCGAGGCGGTTGGCGCCGTGCAAACCGGTGCGGCTGACCTCGCCGCAGGCCCAGAGACCATCGACGGTGCTGCGCCCCATCGCATCCACGGCGACGCCGCCCATATGGTAGTGCACGGCCGGCCGCACCGGGATCGGATCGACGGCCGGATCAATCCCGGCCATGCGGCAGAACGCGGTGATGACGGGATAGCGCGCGGCGAACGCCGCGCCTGGCTTCTCCCGCGCATCGAGGAACGTCCGGTGACCCGCCGCGCGATGACGCCAGACCGCCCGCGCCACCACGTCACGCGGCGCGAGTTCGGCGCCGGTCTCGGCGGCCATGAAGCGCGTGCCGGCCTCGTCGATCAGCACCGCGCCATCGCCGCGGATCGCCTCGGTCAGCAGCGGCAGCGGCCGCGACGGTCCGTCGAAGGCGGTGGGGTGAAACTGCACGAATTCGAGATCGGACAGCACCGCCCCTGCCCGCGCCGCCAGCGCCAGTCCCTGGCCGAAACAGCCGGAGGGATTGGTACTGTCGAGGAAGAGACCACCGATGCCGCCGGTCGCGATCACGACGCGCGCCGTGGCGAGCACGAGCGGCTCCTCGCCGCGCACCGCGAGCACGCCCTGAATGGCATTGTCAGCGACGATCAGCCGGCGCGCTTCGACGCCTTCCAGCAGCGTCACCGACGGACAGCGCCGGACGGCCCCGATCAGCGCACGCATGATCTCGCGCCCCGTTCCGTCGCCGGTGGCGTGGACGATACGGTTGCGGCTGTGCGCAGCCTCCAGGCCGAGGCGCCAGCGCCCGCTCGCGTCGCGATCGAACGCAACACCGTGCTGCGCAAGGCGCTCAACCGCCGCCGGCGCCGCATCGATGATGCGGCGTGCCGCGGCTTCATCGCACAGGCCCGCGCCGGCAAGGAGGGTGTCCTGCAGATGCAGCGCCGGCTCATCGTCACCGCCGACAGCGGCGGCGAGGCCGCCCTGCGCCCACATGCTCGACGCCTCGGCGCCGAGCGGCGACTTCGACAGCAGCACGACGGGCTCTGGCGCGAGTTGCAGCGCGGTCATCAGTCCGGCGGCACCGCCGCCGATGATCACGGGACGACCCATGAGTTGCGAGAGATCGATGCTCATACCGCCAGCATCCTTTCCACCGAGCGCCGCGCGCGCTCGGCCATCCCTGGATCGATCGTCACCTCATGCGTGTTGGTCTCGAGCGCATGACGGATGTTCTTCAACGTGATCCGCTTCATGTGCGGGCACAGATTGCATGGCCGGATGAACGCGATGTCCGGATACGAGACGGCAACGTTGTCGCTCATCGAGCATTCGGTCAGCAGCACCACCCGCGCCGGCCGCCTCGCGCCGACATAGTCGGACATCGCCGCGGTCGAGCCGGCGAAGTCGGCTTCCGCCACCACCTCCGGCGGGCATTCCGGATGGGCGAGCACGGTGACGCCGGGATGATCGTCACGCAAGGTGCGGACGTCCTCGGCGGTGAAGCGCTCATGCACTTCGCAATGGCCGTTCCAGGCCGTGATCCTCACCTTCGTCTGCGCCGCGACATTGCGGGCCAGATACTCATCCGGCAGCATGATGACGTGATCCGTGCCGAGCGACTCCACGATCTCCAGGGCATTCCCCGACGTGCAGCAGACATCGGACTCCGCCTTCACCGCGACCGACGTGTTGACATAGGCGACCACCGGCACGCCGGGATGGCGCGCGCGCATCAGCCGGACGTCGGCGGCGGTAATGGATTCCGCGAGCGAGCAGCCCGCATCGAGGTCCGGAATCAGCACCGTCTTCCCGGGATTGAGCAGCTTCGCCGTCTCCGCCATGAAGTGCACGCCGGCGAGCACGATCACCTCGGCGTCGACCTTGGTCGCCTCGCGCGCCAGCAGCAGGCTGTCACCGACGATGTCGGCGACGCCGTGGAAGATCTCGGGTGTCTGATAGTTGTGCGCGAGCACCACGGCGTTGCGCCGCCGCTTGAGCGCCAGGATGGCTTCGACATCCTCTTCAAAGACGGCCCATTCGGGCGGAGGGATCACACGCCGCAGGCGGTCAGGAAGCGGCAACGTCGGCGCGATCGCGGGCAGAACAGTCTCGGCCATTTATACTCTCCATGAGCATAAGATGGCTTATACTTATCCTGAGCATAAGTCGTGTCAAGGGCTGGAGATCACGACCGCGAGAGCGGCAGCTTGGTTCCGACCACCGCGCGTTCGGCGAGCACGCCCTGGCGGAAGCGAAACAGCTTGGCCGGCCGGCCGATCGTGTCGGCCGCCATTGCGCCTGTTTCTTCAACGAGTTCCTGCTGCTCGATGAGGCGGCGAAAGTTCTGCTTGTGCACCAGCCGGCCGGCCAGCGCCTCGACGCTGCGTTGCAATTGCAGCAGCGTGAATTCGTCCGGCATCAGCTCGAACACGACCGGGCGATATTTGATCTTGGCGCGCAGCCGGGCGATGCCGGTGGCGAGAATGCGGCGGTGATCGCCCGTCATCGCGCGGCCGGGCACGGCTGCTTCGCCGCCCTGCTCGCGCACGCTTTCCGGGATCAGCGCCGCCTCGTACAGCAGTTCGTAGCGCTGCAGCGCCAGCTCCTCGTTCCATTCGCGGCCATCGAGGCCGAAGGTGATGGCGGCACGGCGCCATCGCGTCTTCTGCAGCGCCGGCTCATCGGCTGAGCGCGCCCAGGCCTTCAGCTTCGGCGCGATGATCTTCGCCAGGATAGCCGGCGGTCCGTCGCGATGATCCTCCCAGGGGAAGTAGTCGTACCAAGACGACCATTGCGCATCGCCGCCCTCTCGCCCCTCCTCCTCGCGCGTCAGGCCGAGATAGCTGATGGAGATGCGGTGCGGCGCCTCGGGATCGCCCGAGCGGCCACGATCGGCGAAGGTGTAGAGCTGCTCGACATAGCCGAGGGGATGGCCGGTCTGCGCCTCGACCCAGGCGCGCAGCCCCATCTGCAGCGAGCGGTGCGCAAACTGAAACGGCCCGCTCGGCAACGCCGACGCGTGCTCGATCGTCATGATCCGGGGATCGCCGTCGGTCACCGCGACCAGCACGGCAACGAGATCAGCAGTGATCGCATCCAGCGGAGTCACGGTCTTCTGCGGCCGCTTGTTCACGTTGGCTATCGAGCTCCGCCATTGTCGTTGTCGCCAGAACCCGGCGCCTGCGTGAACACGCAATGATCCGGCTTGAGGTCGATCAGCGGCGTCTCGTCGAGGCAATCGAGCCCGCGCACCAGCACGGTGCTTCCCTCCAGCGCGACGAAGCGGACCGTCGACACGCCGATCGGATTGGGACGCACCGGGGAGCGCAGCGCGAAGGTGCCGCGGGTCTCGCCGTCATGGTGGCGCGGGCTCTGCCTGACGAGGTCGCGGCGGGCGCGGTTGAGCCAATACAGCACCTGGAGATGGCCGAAGGCGTCGATGCCCTGCAGGGCCGGGACCCACGGCTCGAAGATCTCCAGCCGGCACACCGGCCCCTCGAAGCTGCCTTGACGCGGCGTCTCCAGCCGCGAGGTCCAGGGCGTGCGGATGCGGCCGATGAAATACAGCGTGGCGTCGCGCGGCAGCGGCACGTCGACGGCGACTTCGCCCGGGCGTAGATCAGTGTCTGTGGTCATTCCGGAATCCTCAGGTCTTCCGGCAATCTAGCCGAACGCGGTGGCGCCGCAATTGCGGCCGCGCAATTCAGCCGAGCCACCATTTGCCGGCCAGCATGACGGCCTCGCCGCAGACCACGCCGGCGAAGATCGAGCGGCGCATCGCCAGGAAGGCGGCGAGGCCGGCGACGACTGCGCCATAGCGCAGGCCCCAGGGCACGCTGGCGAGCGCCCCGGGCGGCTGCACCAGGATCTGGGCGATGACGCCGGCGAGGATTGCGGTGGCGACCGCCTTGACCCACATCAGCAGGTCCGAGCCCTCATCGAGGCCGCTGCCGAACCACAGGCCGAGCAGGCGCCAGATCTGGTTCGGGATCACGCCCGCCACCAGCAGCACCACGAGCGCGTGCCAGTCGCCGATGAAGTCGCTCATGCCGCCTCCCGTCGCTCGCGCCATTTGTGGACGCCGAAGGCGAGCGTGCCCGCGACCACGCCGCTGACCAGGATGTCGACGCCGCTGTTGAGCTGCGCGGCCACCGGATAGAGCACGAGTCCGAGACCGAGCGCGAGCACGTCGGCGAGCTCCTTGGAATTGCGCAAGGTCGAGAACAGGAACGCCAGCGGCGTCAGCAGCAGCACGGCGGCGCCGAAGGTCTGCGAGAGGTTGGCGGCCAGGAGATAGCCGATGATGGTGGCGACCAGCGCCACCCCCATCAGCCCAGTGCCGAGCCCATGCACGAAAGCGATGCGGCGCTCGCGCGGCACATGCGGCAGGAAGCGATAGCATTCGACCCACAAGGTTACCGCGGTGAAATGCGCGATCAGCACCAGATGCCGCCGCTTGGTGTCAGGCGAGCGGATCAGCGGCAGCACCGCCACCACCATCGGAAACAGCCGGATCGCGCTCATCGTGACTGCGATCGCCGACTGCAGGATGGTCTGGCCGGAGCCGAGCGTCGAGACCAGGATGATCTGCGCCGGTCCGGCCCATACCAGCACCGTGCTCAGGATCGCCCAGAGCATGCTGAAATGCGTATCGTGCGCGAGCGCGCCGATGCCGATGAAGGTGACGAACAGCACCAGCGACAGGATGGTGGCCGACGTCGCGCGCAGCCCCCAGCGGAACGCCTTGAGCGAGCCTTGCCATTGCGGAGAATCGAGTGGGGGAAGTGTCACGGGCGGCCCAGCGGAACGGACCGCGATAAGGCTGGCGAAACCGCTCCGCGTCAACCACCACCACGCGCGCGCGGCTCTGCACGCGGCGCAAGCCGTCCACGTCAGGCCCGGTTGCGCAGCACGAAGCAGGCGCCGCCGGCGCGGCGGATGCGGTTGCAGAGCGCGTCCGCCTCAGGCCGGGTCTCGGCGCCGATCCGAACCTGGTAGAAGGCGCGGTTGCCGCGTGAGCGCATCACCGACGACAGCAGGCTCGGGTCGCGATCGCCGATCACCGCGCCCAGCCCCTTGATGGCGCGCGAATACATCGAGAGTGCCCGGTTGCGGTCGAAGCCGGCGGCGAGCTGCACGCCCCAAGGCTTCGCGGCCGACAGCGCGACGTGCTGCTCGAGCTCTCTGACGAACGGGTTGGGTGCGCGCTTCAACAGCGCCATCAGCTGACGACACGATGTGGGCGGCGGGTTCGGTCGCGCCTTGCCGCCCTTCCCCGCGGCAGCCCAATCGTCGACCGACGCGCCGGTGATGGCCGAGACGTAGTTGCGCGTCTCCCAGGGCATCTGCCCCTTGCCGGCAAGCCAGTCCTGCACCCGGCGGGGACCGGCATTGTAGGCCGCGGCGGCAAGACCGAGATTGCCGAACTGATTGCGCAGCTCGGCCAGAAACTCCGCCGACTTCGGCAGGGCCTGCACCGGGTCGAACGGATCGAGCAGCTCGCGCTCGCTCGCCGTGCCCGGCATGAATTGCGCAATGCCCTGGGCACGCTGGCCATTGCGCGTCACCGGCCCGACGGCATCGGTCTGGAAGCGGCTCTCCTGCCAGATCACACGGGCAAAGAATTCGAGCGGCAGGTCGTTCGCCTTGGCGGCGGCTTCGATCATCAGGCAGATCGCCTCGCGCGTCCCGCTCTCCTTCGGCTCGGCCGGTTTGTCGTCTTCCTTCGCGCCCGCGGACGTCGCGCCTCCGTCCCCCGACCCTGCCGGCGCCCCGTCCGCCAAGGGCCAAACGGTCTCGCCCTCATTGGCGGCGACGTTACCGGTCGTCGCGACCATGAGGCAGACAACGACACCGAGAGCTGCCGAGATCGAAATATGCATGAATACGATGAAGAACGGTCGGACCGATTGCCGGCGAGCCCAATTGCCGACAGACAAAGCTTCAGGGCCGCCCGGGTTCCAACACGCGACGCCTTGACACGCACCGCCGCGCCGCTAGCAATCGGGCGATCGCTTCAGGAACGCAAGCCAATGACCGCAGCCACCGACGACAAGCTCGGTTTCGCTCCCGAGGAGGCCGCCCCGCTGTCCTACATGGCGCGGACGCGCGACTATTATCTCGCGATCGGCTATGACACGCCCTACCGCTGGGCGCACTACACGTCGGCCCCGTTCCAGCCACTGCGCAAGCCGCTCGCGCAGTCCCGTGTCACCCTCATCACCACGGCCGCGCCCTACGATCCGGCGAAAGGCGATCAGGGGCCCGGCGCGGCCTATAATGGCGCAGCCAAGTTCTACCGGGTCTATGACGGAGACACCTCGGCGCAGCATGATCTGCGCATCTCCCACATCGCCTATGATCGCGCGCACACCTCGGCCGACGATTCCGGCACCTGGTTTCCGCTGCCGCAACTGATACGGCTCGCACGCGAGGGCCGCATCGGCGCCATCGGACCGCGCTTCTTCGGCGCGCCGACGAATCGCAGCCAGCGTGTGACGATCGAGACCGATGCGCCGGAGATTCTCGCGCGCTGCCGCGCCGACGACATCGACGCCGTCGTGCTGGTGCCAAACTGCCCGGTGTGCCATCAGACCGTCAGCCTCGTGGCACGGCATCTCGAAGCCAATGGCATTGCCACCGTGGTGATGGGCTGCGCCAAGGACATCGTCGAGCATGCGGCCGCGCCGCGCTTTCTGTTCTCGGACTTCCCGCTCGGCAATTCCGCCGGCAAGCCGCACGACACCGCGTCGCAAGCCTTCACGCTCGAGCTCGCGCTGCGTGTTCTGGAAAGTTCACCAGCCGCACGGACGACCGTGCAATCACCATTGCAGTGGAGCGACGACCACGGCTGGAAGCGCGACTACAGCAACCCCGCCATGCTCGCTCCCGAAGAGCTCGCGCGGCGGGGGGCCGAGTTCGATGCACAGAAGGCGATCGCGCGGGGCGTTCGTGCGACATCGACCTAGATCTCGCCGAACTCGTTTACCCTCATCCGAGTAGATCGAAGGATCGAGAAACCGACCAACTACTTTTCTTCGGCCTTTGGCTCCGGCCGTTGAAACTGAATATTGCACTTCTTCGCGATCGAGGCCTGCTCGATGGCCACCATCTGCCCCTTCATGTTGCCGAGCTCGGCGGCCGTCTGCTTATCTCCACCGACAAGAAATGCTGCCGGCCAGAAGATCACGACGGCAGCGGTGGTCGCGATGGTGTCATTCGTCCGCTGCTTGTCTTGAGCTCCGGAGAGAACAGCAGCGCGCGAAGAGACGCTCTGAGCCTCCATTGCAAGCTGCTGGCAGTTGTAGGACTGATAGATCATGGGAGAAACGTAGGTCGGCGTAATGTCAGCCGAACTCGACGCACAGGCGCCAAGAAAAAAAGCGCCAAGAAAAAAAGCGCCCAAAAGGCCGATATTGCGCCACTCTACGAACATAGATTCCCCCCGTGCCCACGAAATCGTGAAGCAATCCGGGGGCGAACGCAAGCCGTTTGAGCCGTCACCGGCGCAATTGAGCCTGAATATCTCCATCATCAGGGTGACTTGGTTTGGCAATGTATCCGTCGATGGCGGCCGCGTTGCCCCGGCCGGTCACCCGGCCGCCTGGGCCTCCCCCGGCGCGACGGTGTCGACGGGAAGCGCAAACGTTTCCACCCGATTGAACGGCTTCTTGTTGAGCAGCAGCCGCGTGACGTCGGGCCGCGAATAGTGCCCGGCGGGATCGGCGGCGTTCTTGGCGATCCCGATCATGCCGAGATCGATCTCGGCGATCAGCAGGCCCTCCTGCTCGGGCGGCAGCTTCTCGACCAGCATCGAGCCATCGGGCCCGAAGATCGCGGCATGGCCGCCGCCGACATGCAGCAGCGCGTGCTTGTCGGGGCGGTCGCAGAGTTCGTCGATCATCGCCTGCGAGACCGTGGCACAGGGCGCCAGCACGAAGCACGAGCCCTCCACGGCATAGACGCGCGAGGCAGCGTTGTTGACGTCGGCGCCGAGCGCCGGCGCGAACGGATCGTACAGCGAGAAGCTCGGCCACGCCGCGACATGCACCTGCTCGTTCTGCGCATACATCGCGTATTTCGACAGCGGCTGCAGATGCTCCCAGCAGCACAGCGCGCCGATCCGGCCGATGTCGGCGCGCTCGTGCACGGCGAGATCGCTGCCATCGCCCTCGCCATAGACCGTCCGCTCGGCATGGGTCGGCCGCAGCTTGCGACGCTTGCCGATGGTCTCACCATCCGAGCCGATCAGCCATTGCGCGATGTAGAGGCTGCCGCCGTCACGCTCGGACAGGCCGAGCACGGCCGTCAGCTTCGCCTTGCGCACCGCGGCGCGCAGCGCGTCGGCCTGCGGGCTGTCATAAGCCAGCGAATTGTCGAAATAGCGCTGCACGAAGCCGCGGCCGATGCACCAGGCGGGCGAGTCCATCCAGATGTGCCAGGGATAGCCGGGGATGAACACCTCCGGGAAGGCGATTAGCTTGGCGCCCTTGTCGGCGGCCTCATCGATCAGCGCGATCGTCTTCTTGATCGAACCGTCCAGGTCGAGCCAGGCAGGCGCCGCCTGCACCACCGCGACCTTGTATTTCGGATGTGCCAGTCCCATCGCTCGTCTCCCCTCGTCCGGATCGGCGGCGCAAGGCGCCGCGCCTCGCCGGGGAGTATTGACCTCGGCCGTCATTCGCGCTCGTCTTGGCGGGAACGAAAACTCGACTGCGGCCGCCAGTCAGACGAGCCGGCCCAGAACTTGCTGCAGATCCGACCATCCACGCGACACGAAAGCGGAGGGAAACGGAGCGATGCCGGTGCTGTTCACGACGGATGGAAGCCCGGGCCACCGCCGGCTGGCGCTGTGGCAGGATATCGTCTGCGACGTCTATGTCGGCCTCGACTGCACGTCCGATCTCGGCAGCGCGTTTCGCGGTGCGGTGACGCACACGACCTTGGGCCGGGCCGTCTGCTCCGAGGTTGCCTCGGACCAGCAGCGCGTCCGCCGGACAACACAGCGCATCGCGCGTGCCGATGCCGACTACGTGCTGGTCGCGCTCGGACGCGAGGGCACCGGCGGCGTCACCCAGGACGGCCGCGACACGGTGATCCGGCCCGGCGAGTTCGCGATCTACGACACGACGCGGCCCTATGAGCTGCAGTTCGACGGGGCCTTCCGGCAGACCGTGTTCAAGCTGCCGCGCGAGATGCTGCAGCGCAGGATTGGCGCAACCGAGGCTGTCACGGCCATCACTTTCGGCAGCGACAGTCCGCTGCAGCCGCTCGCCTATGACTTCATCATCAAGCTGTGCGAGCGCGCCGATCACATCGGCGTCGAGCATGCCGAGCACCTCGCGGATCAGGCCGCCGACCTCCTGGCCATGACTCTGACGGAGCGGCTCAGCACGCAGCCCTTGCCGTCTTCCAGCCATCGCGCGGCCCTGCTCTATCGCATCAAGGCGCATATCCGGACGCGGCTGTCGGATTCGGAGCTGTCGCTGCAGGCCATCGCGCGCGAGGTCGGCCTGTCGGCGCGCTACGTCAGCGACCTGTTCTCGGACGAGCAGCTGTCGTTTCAACGCTTCGTTCTGGCCGAGCGCCTCAAGCACTGCCGGCGCGACATCGGCTCGCCGGCGTTGGGGCATCGTCAGATCGGCGAGATCGCGTTTTCCTGGGGCTTCAACGACCTGTCGCATTTCGGCCGCGTGTTCCGCGAGCAGTTCGGCGTGTCGCCGCGCGAGTGGCGGCGCAGCAGCGCTTCGCGCTAAGCTCGGAGAAAGGCCGACTCCGCGATGCGGCGGCCCGTGCCGGGATTGCTTGGATGCGCCGCTTCGCCATGAAGGCTCTGTTCTCGCTGCTGACGCTGCAGCGGGACGACGAAACGCGGCTGCGCTGGGATCGCATCGTGCTGATCGGCTCGACGCTGGTGACATTGGGGCTGATCGCGCTCTATGCCTACGGCAAGGCGGAGGGCCGCTGGTAGCCCGATGCAACCGAGACCTGAGACGAGTTCCTGATGATGCGACGAATTGGCTCCGCGTGCCTGCTGCTGCTCATGACCTCCACGGCCAGCCATGCACTGGACAGCGAGCAGAGGCGAGGAAAAGCGCTCTTGCAAAGCCTTTGCAGCCGATGTCATGCGATAGGTCCCGCCGGCGCGAGCCCGCATCCCGACGCGCCACCGTTCCGGACCTTTGGTGACAGCAAACTCTACGACGACGATTTTGCCCAGCGACTGCAGAGCGGCCTCTCGACCATCCACAAGGACATGCCGAGCTTCCGGTTCGATCGGGCCGACGCGGAAGCCGCCGTCAATTATCTCAAGGCCATCCAGGTCCGCCCCAGGCGGCGGTGACGCGTCGGCACCATCCGCCGGTCTGGAACGGGACTTGTGCGTTGCGGTTGCCCGTTCCCGTCCCCTTTCCGCGGCCCGGCTGCCGCCGGAGCCCGCGCCATGACATCGCCGACCAGGGTCCTGCACGCCGACGGCCTGCCGCTGCCGCAGCGGACCTGGGCGATCGTGACCATCGCCCTCGGCATCGTGCTCGCGGTCGTAGACGGCGCGATTGCCAATGTGGCGCTGCCGACGATTGCCCGCGACCTCAATGCGAGCCCCGCCTTCTCGATCTGGATCGTCAATGGCTATCAGCTCGCGGTCACGATCTCGCTGCTGCCGCTCGCCTCGCTCGGCGAGATCATCGGCTATCGCCGGGTCTATCTCGCCGGCCTCGTGCTGTTCACGGCTGCGTCCGCCTTCTGTGCATTGGCTGACAGCCTGCTGCTGCTGACGCTCGCCCGCATCCTGCAGGGGTTTGGCGCCGCCGGCATCCTCAGCGTCAACTCGGCGCTGGTGCGCTTCACCTATCCGCAGGCGCTGCTCGGTCGCGGCATCGGCATCAATGCGATGGTCGTCGCCGTCTCGGCTGCGGTCGGACCGACCATCGCCGCCGGCATCCTCGCGGTCGGCAGCTGGCCCTGGCTGTTCGCGATCAACGTGCCGCTCGGCATCGTCACCTTCGTCTTCGGCTTCCGCTTCCTGCCGCACACGCCGCGCGCGTCGCACATGTTCGACTGGCAGAGCGCGGCACTCAGCGCGGTAACCTTCGGTTTCCTCATCGCCGCCGTCGACAGCCTCGGTCACGGCGAGGCCCTGGTCACCTGCGCCGTCGAGTTCGTCGTCGCCGTCACCGCCGGCGTCTGGCTGGTGTACCGGCAGACGCACATGGCCTCGCCGCTGCTGCCGCTCGATCTCCTGCGCATCCCCGTGTTCGCGCTGTCGATCGCGACCTCGATCTCGTCGTTCTGCGGCCAGATGCTCGCCTTCGTCGCCATTCCCTTCTATCTCGAAAGCCATTTCGGCTATTCGCCGGTGCAGATGGGCCTCTTGATCACGCCCTGGCCGATCGCGGTCGGCCTGACCGCCCCCATCGCCGGCCGGCTGGTGGAGCGGGTGCCGGCCGGCCTGCTCGGCGGCGTCGGCCTCGTCATCTTTGCGCTGGGGCTCGGCGCGCTCGGCCTGCTGCCGCGCGAGCCGTCGTCATGGGACGTCGTCTGGCGGATGGCGCTGGCCGGCTGCGGCTTCGGCCTGTTTCAGACCCCGAACAACCGCACCATGATCGCGGCCGCGCCGCGCGAGCGCGCCGGCGGCGCCAGCGGCATGCTCGGCACTGCGCGCCTGCTGGGTCAAACGACGGGCGCCGCGCTGGTCGCCATGTTCCTCGCGATTGATCCAGTCGACGGCACCCGGCTGTCGCTCCTGACCGGGGTCGGCTTCGCCCTGGTCGGCGCATTCCTGAGCATGCTGCGCCTCTCGCCGGCCGGCGCGCGCGGCGCCGAGCATGTGCGGGTCCAGGACGGTCAGCGGTTGAAGGGCGAATAGGCCATGGCCGATTGGATGATGCTCGCTTTGCTCGCGCTCGCCGCGTTCGGCTCGGGCATCGTCAATGCGCTGGCCGGCGGCGGCGCCTTCCTGACCTTCCCCACCCTGCTCGCGGCCGGCATTCCCGCGATCGACGCCAACGCCTCGAGTACGGTCGCGCTCTGCCCCGGCCAGTTCGTCAGCGCCTTCGCCTCGCGCGAGATCCTGAACGATCCCAAGGCATCGTGGCGTGGCGACCTCGTCCGGCTGTCGATCATCAGCCTGATCGGCGGCACGTTGGGAGCGGTGCTGTTGCTGGTGACGCCATCGGATGCGTTCAGCCGGCTGGTGCCGTGGCTGCTTCTGTTCGCAACCACCGTGTTCGCATTCGGCATGCGTTTCACGCCGAAGGACGGCGCGCGCTGGATCGGGCCGGTGACCATCCAGGCCGTCCAGTTCGTGATCGCAATCTATGGCGGCTATTTCGGCGGCGGCATCGGCATCCTGATGCTGGCCGCTCTGGTGTTCTACGGGATGCGCGACATCCGCGCCATGAACGGCCTGAAGATCTGGTTGGCGGCGCTGATGAACATCATGGCCTCGGCGATCTTCGCATTCTCCGGCCGCGTGCATTGGCTGGAGACGCTGACGATGATGTGCACGGGCATGCTTGGCGGCTTCGTCGGCGCACGCCTCGGCCAGATCATCCCGCCGGCTTACGTGCGCCGCTTCGTCATCGCGGTCGGCTGCGGCCTGACGGTCTACTTTTTCGTCAAGCCGGCCTGAGGCGCGAGCCCCTTATCACCCCTGATGCTCAGCGCCGGGGTGATCCTGGATCAGATGCATTCCGCAGTTCGTCACCTCAGCCTCGCAAAGATGGAGGAGCATTGCGGGCTGTGTCATAGGGTGGTACACCGCCTCAAACGGGGCGGCACGATGATCGTGAGCTTTCGGGATGACTGGCTGCATCGGTTCTTCGTCGACGACGTCAGGTCCAAGAAGATCCCGGCGGATCTGGAAGACAGGCTGTTCCGGAAGCTCCAGTTGATCGACGATGCCGCCACCGACGGCGATTTGCGGTCCCCGCCGAGCAATCATTTCGAGAAGCCGCGCGGCCATCTCGACGGCTTTCATTGCATCCGCGTCAACAAGCGCTGGCGGCTCGTGTTTCGCTGGCACGGCGGCCGCGGCGAGGCGACCGATCTCTATCTTGATGACCACAGCTACGAGTGAGCCCATCCATGCTGATGACCAAACGCAAGCCGGCGACGGTGGCCGAGATCCTTGTCGAGGAGTTCATGCAGCCGCTCCGGCTGACGCAGACCGCGCTGGCGGCAGCGATGGGTGTGCAGCGCAAGCACGTCAACGAGCTCTGCAACGGCAAGCGCAACGTCACCGCCGCCACCGCCCTCATCCTCGCCCGCGTGTTCGGCAACAGCGCGGAGTTTTGGCTCAACGTCCAGCGCCGCACAGACCTTTGGAACGCGCTGCATTCGCCACGTGACCGCAAGCGGATCGACCGCGCGAAGCCGCTCAATTCGGCGGCGTGAGCCCCGGTCCACCCCTCCAGATCGAGGATCGGAAAAACAAAGCCGACACGACGTGGCGGGGGCGCGGCCCAAGGGAGAGAGCGTCTCGACCAAGCTTTCCCGACCAGATAGACGAGTGCTGAAGAGAAGAGGCCCAACAAAAAGGCCGGCGAGACGCCGGCCTTTTCAGTCAATGGTATCGTCAGGGCATCACGCCTTCACCAGCGGTCCCTTCGGAGCGGGCCCCTTCGGGCCGCCGCCGCCGGACTTCGGCTTGCGCTTACGCGCGGCCGGCACCTCCGACTTCGGCGTGACCGGCCCCTCGACGAACTCGAAGCCGATCTTCTCGTCCACGCCGGACTCGTCCTTGACGAGGACGACACGGACATGACCGCCACCCTTCAGCTGGCCGAACAGCACCTCGTCGGCCAGCGGCTTCTTGATGTGCTCCTGGATCACGCGGCCCATCG
This sequence comes from Bradyrhizobium sp. SZCCHNS2022, assembly GCF_032377575.1. NCBI lineage: Bacteria > Pseudomonadati > Pseudomonadota > Alphaproteobacteria > Hyphomicrobiales > Nitrobacteraceae > Bradyrhizobium > Bradyrhizobium sp. SZCCHNS2022. Next base: position 2,719,373 of record NZ_JAUHHZ010000001.1, read on the forward strand.
GACGCGCGCCCATCTGCTCGTCATAGCCGTGCTGGATGAGCCACGCCTTGGCCGGCTCCGACAGCTCGATCGTGACGTCGCGATCGGCCAGCTGGGCCTCGAGCTGCAGCACGAACTTCTCGACGACCATGCCGATCACCTCGACGTTGAGGTGTGCGAACGAGACGATGGAGTCGAGACGGTTGCGGAATTCCGGCGCGAACTGCCGGTTGATCGCCTCGTGGTCGTCGCCTTCCCGCTTGGCGCGGTGGAAGCCGAAGGCCTGCTTGGCCATGTCGGCAGCGCCCGCATTCGTGGTCATGATCAGGATCACGTTGCGGAAGTTGACCTGCTTGCCGTTGTGGTCGGTGAGCCGGCCATGGTCCATGATCTGCAGCAGCACGTTGTACAGATCCGGATGCGCCTTCTCGATCTCGTCCAGCAGCACCACGCAATGCGGATGCTGGTCGACGCCATCGGTCAGCAGACCGCCCTGGTCGAAGCCGACATAGCCGGGAGGCGCGCCGATCAGCCGCGACACGGTGTGCCGCTCCATGTACTCGGACATGTCGAAGCGCAGCAGCTCGACGCCCAAGGTCGCAGCGAGCTGCTTGGCGACCTCGGTCTTGCCGACACCGGTCGGACCCGAGAACAGATAGCAGCCGATCGGCTTCTCCGGCTCGCGCAGGCCGGCCCGCGCCAGCTTGATCGAGGCCGACAGCGATTCGATCGCCTTGTCCTGGCCGAATACGACGCGCTTGAGGGTCTGCTCGAGATGCTTGAGCACCTCGGCATCGTCCTTCGACACGCTCTTCGGCGGGATCCGCGCCATGGTGGCGATCGTGGTCTCGATCTCCTTGATGCCGATCGTCTTCTTGCGCTTGTTCTCGGCGAGCAGCATCTGCGCCGCACCGGACTCGTCGATCACGTCGATCGCCTTGTCCGGCAGCTTGCGGTCGTGGATGTAGCGCGACGACAGTTGCACCGCGGCCTCGATGGCCTCGTTGGTGTACTTCAGGCGGTGATAGTCCTCGAAATACGGCTTCAGGCCCTTGAGGATCGCAATCGCATCCTCGACCGAGGGCTCATTGACGTCGATCTTCTGGAACCGGCGCACCAGCGCGCGGTCCTTCTCGAAGTGCTGGCGATATTCCTTGTAGGTCGTCGATCCCATGCAGCGGATCGAGCCCGAGGCCAGCGCCGGCTTCAACAGGTTCGAGGCGTCCATGGCGCCGCCCGACGTCGCACCCGCACCGATCACGGTGTGGATCTCGTCGATGAACAGGATCGCGTTCGGATGCGCCTCGAGTTCCTTGAGGACCTGCTTCAGCCGCTCCTCGAAGTCGCCGCGATAGCGCGTGCCGGCCAGCAGCGTCCCCATGTCCAGCGAGAACACGGTTGCCGCCGACAGCACCTCCGGAACCTCGCTGTCGACGATGCGCTTGGCGAGGCCTTCGGCAATCGCGGTCTTGCCGACGCCGGCTTCACCGACGAACAGCGGGTTGTTCTTCTGGCGTCGGCAGAGCACCTGGATGGCGCGGTTGATCTCGGAGTTGCGGCCGATCACCGGGTCGATCTTGCCGTCGCGGGCCTTCTTGTTGAGATTGACGCAATAGGTTTCCAGCGCCTCGCCCTTTTTCTTGGAGTCCTCACTGCCCTTGGTCTCGGTCTCCTCGTCGACGCCGCGCACGGGGCGCGCTTCGGAGACGCCGGGGCGCTTGGCGATGCCGTGGCTGATGTAGTTCACGGCGTCGTAGCGCGTCATGTCCTGCTCTTGCAGGAAGTAGGCGGCGTGGCTCTCACGCTCGGCGAAGATCGCGATCAGCACATTGGCGCCGGTCACCTCTTCACGGCCCGACGACTGAACGTGGATCACCGCGCGCTGGATCACACGCTGGAAGCCGGCGGTCGGCTTGGCGTCGTCGCTGCCGTCCGTGACCAGATTTTCGAACTCGGTTTCGAGATAATTGACGAGACTGCCGCGCAGCTTGTCGAGGTCGACGCTGCACGCGCGCATCACGGCCGCTGCATCGCTGTCATCGATCAAGGACAAGAGGAGATGTTCCAATGTCGCGTATTGATGATGACGCTCGTTGGCAATCGCCAGCGCACGATGCAGGGATTGTTCAAGGCTTTGAGAAAAAGTCGGCATGCGCGTCCTCTGTGGCCCCCTGCCATCATGATCGCCGCCGCCCGGTCAGGCAACAACAACCTTTGTCAAATATAGTTATAACCGAGTGCGACAAAAGACCGGTCGGGCGGCTCGATTACGCGTTCACTCGATCGTCAATGCAAAACCCGTTCCGATTGTGACGCATCCGATCGTGACGCCTCCGATCGTGACGCGTCCGGCTGCGACAGCCGCAGCGAGCGATCTCCGGGCAAGGATCCGGCTTGGACCGAGACGCCACACCGGCCGTAATTCCCCGGACCAGACCATCTCGCGGCGCTGACCGCAGGGACCTGCGACGGCCCATTGAGCGCTCGCGCCAGGCGGATCTCCCCGCGCAGACCCGCCCTATTTTTTCTCCATCACACACTGCAACGGGTGCTGGTGCTTGCGGGCGAAATCCATCACCTGCGTCACCTTGGTCTCGGCGATCTCGTAAGTGAAAACGCCGCACTCCCCGATGCCATGATGGTGCACATGGAGCATGATCTTGGTCGCGGCCTCGACGTCCTTGTTGAAGAACTTCTCCAGGACGTGAACGACGAATTCCATCGGCGTGTAATCGTCGTTCAAAATCAGAACGCGATAGAGATTGGGGCGTTTGGTCTTCGGTTTCACCTTGGTGATCACGGACGTGACCGGACCCCCGGTGCCACCGGACTTGTTGTCGTTATTGCTCATCCTAGGTGCGGATCGGTTCAATCTGGAATTTGGCTGCGACATCTTGCACGCGTTAGATAATGTTGCGAGGACACCGATAAAGGGTTTCCCGCACTGTCCCCTCCGGGCCGCTTCCGCCACCCGGTCCTGCGTTCCAGATCGCCTGTCCCTGCCGACCGGCCCGATCGGACCGACTCCAGGAATATGGGTCAGCGGCCGGTTTGCCGCAAGCGCGTCCCCATGGATGGAGCGACGCTCCGGCAGGACCGATTCCCTGCCCCGGCGATGAGTCCAAAGGTTAATCAAACCGGTGGCATTTTACAAAGCCGATTCACCGGGCGTTGACAGGGAACCCGCGCGCCGTGCGAACGAGCCGCCATGCTGCGGGATTTGCAGCGTTTTTCGAGGATTCGATTCACCGACCCTTGAGGATCGGGGCGCCAGATCGCTCGCAGACATCATCATTGGTGAGCGACATGACCGCTGCGACCCTCGTCCGCTTCTGCCGCCGTATTGTGCGACGCTTCGCCCGCGACAACCGGGGCAACATTGCGGTGACCTTTGCCATCGCACTGTTGCCGATCCTGGCCTTCGTCGGCGCCGGCGTCGACTACAGCCGCGCCAATGCCGCAAAATCGTCGATGCAGGCCGCGCTGGATTCGACCGCGCTGATGCTGTCGCGCGATCTGGCCCAGGGAACGATCACCTCGGCCGACATCGGAACGAAGGCATCCGCCTATTTCAAGGCGCTCTACACCAGCGCGGACGCCAAGAGCGTCGCGGTGACCGCCAACTATACCGCTTCGAGCAGCTCCTCGGCGTCCAACATCCAGCTCACCGCCTCCGGCCAGATCATCACCCAGTTCATGAAGCTCGCAGGCTTCCCGACGATGGACTTCAGCACCAAGGCGACCACGACCTGGGGTGACGTGAAGATGCGCGTCGCGCTCGCGCTCGACAATACCGGCTCGATGGCCTCCAGCAACAAGATGACGGCGCTGCAGAACGCGGTCGCCGGCAGCGGCGGCCTGATCGATCAGCTCAGCGCGCTCGCCAAGACCCCGGGCGACGTCTACATCTCCGTCATTCCGTTCGCCAAGGTCGTCAACGTCGGCGCCAACAACTACGCCCAGGACTGGATCGACTGGACCGATTGGCAGAATCCGCCCACGATCCAGCCCAATAACGGCTCCTATCAGGCCGCAATCCCGAACGGGAGCTACACCCAGGCGCAGTGGGACATGGTGGGACCGGGATCGTCCTGTCCGTTCAGGTCCAGCAACGGCTTCTCCTACTTCTCCTGCGCCAGCGAGCCGACAACGGGAAGCTCCAGTGCCTCCCGAATCCCATCGAGCGGGACTTACAACGGGTACATCTGCCCCGGCTACGATTCCGCCTCGCACAGCTACTATAACGGCTGCTGGACCAGCGTGCAGACCAGCACCCGGGTGAACTGGTGCACCGGCAGCAACTGCAGCTGTCAGACCAGCGGCAGCAACATTCCGAACAACACCTGTAGCTGCACCGGCAGCTATTCCAGCACCGTCTGCAAGGTCAACACCTTCACGCATACCTGGGTTGCCAACGCCAAGAGCACCTGGACCGGCTGCGTCGCCGACCGCACCCAGCCGAATGACGCGAACGCCGTCTCGCCCGCGACATCCGATGTCACGACGCTGTTTCCGGCCAACCAGCACATGGAGAACAGCACCCAGTACTGCAGCAGCAGCGCCTCAACGAAGCTCGCCCAGATCGTGCCGCTCAGCTACAATTGGAGCTCGCTGAAGAGCGCCGTCAACGCCATGGAGCCGACCGGCGGCACCAACCAGGCGATCGGCATGGCCTGGGCGGTGCAATCGCTAATCCCGAACGGCGTGCTCGGGGCGCCTGCCGAGGACGCCAACACCACCTACAACCGGGTCATCATCCTGCTGTCGGACGGCCTGAACACCGAGGACCGCTGGCCGGAATACGGCAACGGCTCGAGCCAGGCCTCGGGCAATCCGATCGATGCGCGCCAGGCCCTGCTCTGCTCGAACCTCAAGAACAGCAAGGATGCCAAAGGCAATTCGATGTACACGATCTACACGATCCAGGTGAACACGAGCTCGCCCGCCGATGCGACCTCGACCGTGCTGCAGAACTGCGCCAGCAGCCCGGACAAGTTCTACATGCTGACGAGCTCGAGCCAGATCGTGGCGACGTTCAATTCGATCGGAACCGCGCTGTCGAAGCTGCGCGTCGCCAAATAGTCGCGGGCATCGACGCATTGCTGCCGCCCAACAAAAAAGCCCGGCGCGAGCCGGGCTTTCCGCTGTCACCGAACAACGGCTGCGATCAATGCGCGGCCGGCGGGGTGAACTTGGCAGCGAAACCTTCGAGCGGCTTGAACGCCTGCTTGGCGAGGTCCGAATACAGGCCGGCGATCTTCTGCGAATCGGCGACGAAGGTCTCGTAGGCCGACTTGGCGTATTCGGTCTGGACCTCGAGCACCTTGTCGAGCGACTTCACGCCCGAGAGCTTCTCGACGAACGACTTGGTGTCCTCGAACGACTTCTTGGTGTAGTCGCCGTAGGCCGTGGCGATCGCATGCAGGCCGTTCTGGACCGTGGTCGCGGAGTTCACGACGGTCTCGAACTGCTCTTTGCCGTAGTTCTGAATGTCTTCAACCTTAAACATGTGGCATTCCTTTCCCTGACTTTAGCGCCCGCAGGGAGGCCCCGGCTCCCTGACGCAGTCCCAATATAGTGCACCGCACAATAGAAAGCAAGAATCTTGTGCAATGCACCATCATGGGCATTGCTTCACGCCGAAGTCTGCTAATGGCTCAGATGCTTCACGTCGGGCCAGTTCGACCGAAATCCCCGGGTTCGGCGCAAGGTTTCTTTAATCCTTTGGCAACTCGACCGTCCTAACCTCTCCTGTGGTCCCGGCCAGCGTCGGCCGAACCGTAAAGCTGTTCTAAAACAGCGTCTTAACAAAACCTCAGTTCGGGCCCTTCGATGCATGACCGCGTCGAGGCGCAAACTGGAGGTCCGACAGGCAAGATCACGGGAGCGTTTTGGCACAATTTCGCCTTACGGGCCGGTGATCACGTCAGAAATTGGACGGGGATTTCATGCTTCGCAAAAACTTGGCTTCCTCGCGCCTGCTGCGGGTTGGCGTCTACGGGCTGCTCACGCTCACGGTGGCGGCAGTGGTCACGGTCGACAGCGCGGAAGCGCGCCGGCGCCATCGGCACCACCATGCGCGCCACTCCCCCCACAATGACGAGGGCAGCTACAGCCCGGCATTCGCCTCGATCGTCGTCGACGGCAATTCCGGCGCGACGCTGACCGCGACCAATCCGGACGCGCTGCGGCACCCCGCCTCGCTCACCAAGATCATGACGCTCTATCTGCTGTTCGAGCGCCTCGAGTCCGGCAAGATGAAGCTCGACACCGAGATGCCGGTGTCGGAGCACGCCTCCGAGCAGTCGCCGACCAAGCTCGGCCTGCGCCCCGGACAGAGCATCCGCGTCGAGGATGCGATCAAGGGCCTGGTGACGCGCTCGGCCAACGACGCCGCCGTGGTCATCGCGGAAGCGATCGGCGGCGACGAGGACGAGTTCGCCAAGATGATGACGCGCAAGGCGCGCTCGCTCGGCATGAGCCGCACCACCTATGTCAACGCCTCCGGTCTTCCGGCCGACGCCCAGATCACGACGGCACGCGACCAGTCGATCCTCGGCCGCGCGATCCAGGACCGCTTCCCGCGCTACTATCGCTATTTCTCGACGGTGGTGTTCAATTATCGCGGCCAGTCGATCCGCAACCACAACCACCTGCTCGGCAGCGTCGAGGGCATCGACGGCATCAAGACCGGCTATACCCGCGCCTCCGGCTTCAACATCGTGACCTCGCTCCGTCGCGGCAACCGCCATCTGGTCGGCGTCGTGCTCGGCGGCCGCAGCGGCGGCTCGCGCGACGCGATCATGCGCAACCTGCTGGCCGAAAATCTCGACAAGGGCGCGACCCGCCGCACCGTGGCGGCGATCGGCGAGCGCGGCGGATCCGATGCCGGCGACAGCGCCGACCAGGGCACCGTCCAGCTCGCCTCGGCTGCGCCGGAGACGCCGGCGCCGAGCCGCGCCGCCAAGCTGATGTCGACCCTCTCGGAAGCGACCGCGGCGCTGCCGCCGTCGGCGCCGAAGGAGGCCAGGGTCGAGCCCGCCCCGATGACCTCCGGTGTGATCCAGAACCAGCCGATGTCGCTCGTTCCCGGCTCGACCGAGCCGATGAAGCCGGTCAAGGTCCGGACGGTTCAGGTCAAGGCTGGCGCCGTGAAGCTCGCCACCGCCGCGCCGCAGCCGGTTGCCCCTGCTCCCGCGCCGTTCGCGCAGCGCGTCGAGGCCATCGAACCGGCGCCGCCGATCGTCCGCGCCGAGGCCCCGCGTCCCGAGCTGCCGCCGCAGCCTGCGGGTCACGGCACCGGCAACGGCATTCTCGGCGTGCTGCCGGCCTCCAGCCTGCCGCCCGCCTCGTCGCAGGCCATGGCCTATGCTGCGCCTCCCGCCCCGCCGTCGCAGCCGCCGACGCAGTTGGCGTCCGCCAGCCCTGCTGCAGAGGTTCCGGTTCGCTCCGCCGTGGCACGTAGCGGCTGGATCATCCAGGTCGGCGCGCTCGACAGCGAGGCCGAGGCGCAGAAGCGGATCGAGGCCGCGCGCAGCTCGGCGCAGGGCCTGCTGAGCAAGGCGGATCCGTTCACCGAGACCATCTCGAAAGGTGACAAGACGCTGATCCGCGCCCGCTTCGCCGGTCTCGATCGCGATCAGGCCGAAGCGGTGTGCAAGAAGCTGAAGCGCGCCGACATCTCCTGCATGACCGTGCACAACTAACGCACATCACCATAGCTGCCGATGAGGCCCGCGCGACACACGCGCGGGCCTTTTCTTTTGCGGACAGCCCCGGCAGTGCGTCGGCCCAACCGGTGAAAACCACTCGTCAAGGAATTGCCGCTAGAACTTTTTCACCATGACGAATGATCGCGCCTGACGAAGTCGAGAGCAGCAGGCGTCGTTTCACTGCGGTGGAAGCGGGTTCGGTGTTGTGGCGTTGGTGGCGTTGCCGGAGTTAGCCGTGATGCGTACGAAGCAGAGTATCCTTGGCCTCGTTCACCCGGGCGGCGAGATACGTCGACCCCCCTTGGTCGGGATGCAGTTTCTTCATGAGCGCACGGTGGGCACGCCCGATCTCGTCACGCCCCGCGCCCGGCTGCAGGCCAAGGATCTGATAGGCCTCCTCCGCCGTCATTTTGGAGCTCGACGCCGCGCGGCGCTGCCCCCCTGCCGCGTCGCGCTGCGCGTGCTGACGCCAAGCGGGAAACCGGCGGTCCAGATAAGTTTCAAGTAGCGAGACGCTGTCGGCGTCGAGGCCTGGCAGCATCGCTGCGAGCTGCGGCAGATCGAACTCGTCCAGCGCACGGCCGGCATGAGCGCCGGCGACGAAGCGGCCCTGCAGCTGGCCGCTGTCATGGTCGAGCATCATCTCGATCGCGGGCGAGCGCACCCGCGAGCTCTGACCGGAGGAGCGCGCTCCGCCCAGCCCGAACATGCTGCCGACATTGCCGAGACCGCCCGGCGACCAGCCCAGCAGCCCTGCCCCGAATAACCCGATCGGAATCGCCACCACCAGCTCGCCGCGAAGGCCGGTGAAGGCCGCGACCGCGAGACAAGCGATGCCTCCGGCGAACTTGATCGCGCGCGCCAGGGCCGCCGGATTGGCGTTCCGGAACATCTGCAGCAACAGATAGAGGGTGATGACGGCGACGGCGCCCGCGATCAGTGTCATCGGCGGAATATAGGGCCTGTCGCGACAAAAAGCATGACCGGCCCGGTGTGACGCTGATGGCTTCAACAGGCGTGTCGCGCCAGCCGACCGCGCTCGTCCGATACCCTGCTCATCTCATCTGCTCATCTGCCCGATCAGGCGTGCCGCCCCGCCCTCCGACGCCGCCAGGCGGAGCAGCGCGTCACGGCCGCCCGCGGCGTAGGCCGCGGCCGCGCGCAGCAGATCCCGCAATTGAGCGGCGGCGCCCGGATCGAACCGGCACCACGCCCCGCCGGACAGCCGGGCCATCTCGCGAAACGCCTGTTCGGCAACGGGGTCGTTGCCTTCCTGGAACAGGAAGAGCGGGACCTTCAACAGCCCGAGCTCGCCGGCCCGCGCACAGAGCTCGTCGACGTTTTCCTCCATGGCATCGCCCACGAAGACGACGGCGCGGATCCGCGCCGAGGTGGCGTGGCGGCGGGCCTCGGCGAGAACCTTGCCGATCTGGGTCTTGCCACCCCGGCAATCGATCTTGCCCATCAGGCGGGCGAGCTCGGCGCTGTCTGAGATCCAGCCCGTCGCACGGCACTCGTTGAAGCCCCGGTAGTAGACCAGCCGCACATCGAGACTGCCCAGAGCCGCGGCCTCGCGGAACATGTCGGCTTGCAGGGCACAAGCCATGTCCCAGGTGGGCTGCCGGCTCAGGGTCGCATCGAGGGCAAAGACCAGGCGGCCCCGGCTTCCGGACGCAGCCACGGCGCGGGCCTGCGCAACGAAATCTGCGATCGCGTCGGCGCTGGACCGCTCGGCTTCAGGCAACCGCTGGCTGTCGGTTCCATCATCCGACGAGGTGATCGAGCCGGAACTGGATTTGAAAGGCCCCTGGACCATGCGCACGCACCTGCTTGGATGCGCATGATGTGGGCAGGCGCCCCGGCAGCTTCAATGAGCGGCGCAGCCGCTCGGGCCAGGTCTTTGGGCCAGGTCTTTGGGCCAAGTCTTTGGGCCAAGTCTCGGGTCACGTCGCAGAGGCGCCCGCCGCATCCCGAGCATGTCCTCGGGATCAGCTGATCGCGCCTCGCGCCCGCATGATCAGTTCGTCAGCGCCTTGGTTGGGGCCGCGGCCTTGCCGACCGGCGCATAAGGCGGAACCGGGCCGGGATCGAGCAAGGGGGTCCTGGTCTTCACCGGCGCGATGGCGCTGGAACTGTCGCTGTCGGCCAGGAACTTGTCGAGCATGGCCTGGATCGACGACTTGGCATCGTCGGGCCCGGTATCACGCATGTCATTGTGCTGGAAGTCGGTGTTGACGACCGTAATGCCTTCCTTCTCGCAGATGTCGTCGCTCGGGATCACACCAGGATCCGTCTTGAACTGCGGATCCTTGGAGCGGAACGACAGGATCTTGAACTTGCCGTCGGTCACGAAGGGAACGCGCAGATTGTCGAGCGTGACGACCTTCTTGACGTCGTCGGGATACTGCTTGGCGAAATACATCGAAATGTCGCCACCCATCGAATGGCCGACCATGGTCAGGTGGTCGTAGTCCGCATTCGGCTGCAGCTGGCGCATCTGCTCGACGGCGAACCGGATATTGGCGACGCCGCGCTGGATCTGCGGCAGGCGGCCGACATAGGGCTCGCCGACCTTGGTCACCATCGGCGGATCGGTCGGCAGGTCATGCTGGATGCTCACCGCCATGTAGCCGCGGGCGGCAAACACGTTGGCCACGAACGAGTACTCGGTGAACTTGACGGTATTACCGTGATTGAGGATCGCCACCGGAAGCTTGATCATGCCGGCCTCGGCCTGCATCTCCTTGTCACGCCGGATGGCCACGGCGACCTCGACGAGGCGATTGCCGCGGGAGGCGTCATAGAACCTGACGGTTTCGTGCCGGATCGCCCACTTGCTGGCAGTGAAGTAGCCGACGGCCGCCAGCACGCTGACGGACAACAGGACGGTTATTCCACGCTTCATGTTCGTTCCTCGGGAGCTACAATCAAAGGTAGTTTAAGACCTGTAAGACTCTCGTGACCCGTGGTGTCTAATATATGTAACGGGGCTGTGACAGGAAGGCTAAATGTTGTGTATCCATCGCCCGTTCGTTGTGCGGCGCACCTAGTTGCTGTGCAGCATACCGTCAGATCCGCCCTTCCCATGTGACGTGAACCCTCAACGTCGGGTTCAAATCAGTCATGAATTTGACGGTAATCTAGCGAAAACTGTGGCTTCGGCGTTGACCTGAGACAAATCCAGCCGCTCGGCCGACGGCCCTGCACCACGATCACCGGATCCCGTTGCACTGACGATTAGCCGAAGCGTCGGCGCTCATTCAATGCGCACGATGTCTCAGGCCGCAACCGCCGGCTCAGCTCACTGATCAGGATGACGACGACGGGATGACGGCCATCGGACTGGCGCGAGGTCGCAGCGGTCGCGCCCCGCTGACGGGTTCAGGCGCTGATGATGTCGTGCAGGTCGAGCGGCTTGTCGACCTGGGCAAACCATTCGGCCCGGTTGGCGGCGCGGCGGCGGCCGCGTTCGTCGAGCGGCAGCTTGAGCTGGCGCAGCAGGCTCGTGACCTCCTCCCGCGCCGTGACATGGCCGAGATTGGGGCGCGTGCCGAGCGTCGCTTCGTCGATGTCGTCCAGCGCGGTCAGCCCGCGCGGGAAGAACTCGCGATACACGACCCGCTCGGCGAAGCCGTCGATGGCGCGGAAGCCGAGCCGCAGCGACAGATCCTTCAGGCCCTCGGCCACCAATTGCTTGTTGCGCGAGCCGAGCATCGACAGCCGGTTGCGGACCACGATCCAGTCGGTCATGGCGCCGTCGATCTGGCGGCGCTTGCGCCGGACGTCGCGCACCATCTCGGCGTAGTGACTCTCTCCGGTCACCGCATAGGTCGCGGCGTCGACCGTTCCGAGCACGTCGAAATCGAGGAAGCTGTCGTTGATCGGGGTGACCAGCGTGTCGGCCATCGAATGCGCGAGACGCATCAGGTAGCTGTCGTTGCCGGGCGTATCGATGACGATGAAATCGAACGACCGTTCGACCGCACTCACCGCCTCCATGAACTGCTGGAACTCGGTGTTCTCGTTCTCGTCGATCTGCAAGGTCTGGCCGAGCTGGATGCAATAGTGCGTCGGCAGCTCGAGGCGCAGGCCGGTGCGACGGGCCCAGGCGCTGCGATTGTTGATGTAGTGGGTGAAGCTCTGCTGACGACAGTCGAGATCGATGGTGGCGACGCGCTGGCCAGCCTTGAGAAGTGCAACGGCGATGTGCAGGGCGGTGGTGGACTTGCCAGACCCGCCCTTCTCGTTTCCAAGCACAACCACGTGGGCCGAGCCCGATTGTCCTTGGCTAGTCTGCACCAGCATGTTTTCGACCCCTTACGATCATCTTCGAGTCACGGTCGTCTGCGGTCAAGTGAAATGCATCATCATCGTGAATCCCACGGGGGACGCATCCTCCGCTACTACTTGACGCGCGCGTTTACCAACGCCGCATTTGCTGCGGAGACGTGCTAACAGGCGTATTCAAGTAAGCTGAGCGGCTTGTCGCGTTCTTGTGAAAGGCAGTCGCCCGAGCGTCAAGGCCGAACAGAAAATCCGCGTTTTTTCGCTGTGAGATCGAGCAAAAATGTCACGACCCCCGCACGTCGCCCGCACCATTCCGGCCCTCCGACGCGAGCTCGACGGCTTGCGTGCGCGAAAAGCCAGCATCGCGCTCGTGCCGACGATGGGGGCGCTGCATGAAGGCCACATCTCGCTCGTTCGGCTGGCGAAGCGTCGCGCCGACAAGGTCGTCGTCTCGATCTTCGTCAACCCGACTCAATTCGCGCCGACAGAGGATTTCGGCTCGTACCCGCGTACCTGGAAAGAGGATGTTGCAAAGCTGGCGGCGGAGCGCGTCGATCTGATCTGGCACCCCGACGCGAAGGCGATGTACCCGGACGGCTTCGTGACGCGGATTGTGCCCGAGGGCGCGGCGCTGGCCGGACTGGAGGATCGCTTCCGGCCGCATTTCTTCGGCGGCGTGGCGACCGTGGTCGCCAAGCTGTTCACGCAATGCCGGCCCGACGTCGCGATCTTCGGCGAGAAGGACTATCAGCAGCTCCGCGTCGTCGCACAGATGGCGCGCGACCTCGATCTGGGCGTGCGCGTCGTCGGCTCCCGTACGGTGCGTGAACGCGACGGACTCGCGATGTCCTCGCGCAATGTCTACCTCAGTGCAGAGCAGCGCCGTGTTGCACCGACGCTGCACCGGGTGCTGAAGGAGATCGCGACGCGGCTGCGCGCGGGCGAGGACATGCGGCAGGCCGTTCGTGATGGCGCTGCCGCGATCACCGAAGCCGGCTTTGCCTTGGACTATCTCGAGGTCCGCCACGCGGAGACACTGGCGCCGATCGGACCCAAGGAGTCCGGGCCGAAGCGGATTCTGGTGGCAGCCAAGATCGGAACCACGCGGTTGATCGACAACATCGCGGCGTGAGAATCGCGAGAGGAAGCGGCACAAGCGCCGGAACCAGAACAGGCGGGTTACACCGTCTGCGAGGTGCAAATGACTGCGCCCTCTCCCCTTGCGGGAGAGGGCATGTAGGACAGCACGGCGGACTCGGTCGGGTGAGGGGTATCTCTCCACACGTTTTTCTTGCGGAAAGATACCCCTCACCCGATCGCGTATGTGGATGGGCCGGTGATGCCCTCTTCCGCAAGGGGGCCCGCAAGGGGAAAGGGCGCAGCAACTGGCATCGCGGAGCGGATGGTTCTGCTGAGAGCGAGCTGCGGCACGCCGGCATTGGAACTCGCGCCCTTACAGCAGCCCCAGATCCCGCAGCTCGCGCCGCAGCGGCTCGGGCATGGCCTCGACGCCGGCAGCGCTGGCCTTGCCGAGATCGGCGGGAGCATCCTCCGCGGTCAGATAGCGCCAGCCCTGGAACGGGCGCATCGGCCGCGGCGACACGGCAATCACCTTCGGCTGCATGATGATGCGGCAGCGTCCGATGCCGTCGCCGTCGCGAAACGGCTCGATGCCGACGATCTTCTCGCGCGCAGCGACCTCGCCGCGAATCACCCAGTACAGCGAGCCGCCGCCGAGAATGTCCTCGACCCGTTTGGGCGTCATCCGCGTGACGTGCAAGTGCTGCTGCGGCAGGCCCTTCTTCTTGGCCGCGAGCATGCGCTCGGCGATCCATTCCTTGAGCTCTTTGACCGACTCGCAGCCGACGGCCAGCTTGATCAGATGCAGGGGCATGATGGCGGTTCGATCAGCGGGCTCTATTCGTCCTTGGCAGCCGGCTCGGCCGCCTCAGGCGCGGCCTGCGGCGCTGCCGCCGGCGGCTTCGGCCTAGGGGCCGCCGCCTTCTTGGCCGCGGGAGGCGCCTGCGCATGGCTCGCCGCGACGCTGGCCGGCGCAGCCGGTGCCGGCGCAAGCTGCGTCGGCGGCTTTGGCGCCGCCGCAGGCGCGGCCGAACGCGTCGAGGCCGTCGGCTCAGGGTTCATGATGCTGACCGGCGGGGTGTTGGCCGAGCTGGGAAACTCCGCAGTCGTGGGCTTGCCGGACGGCGCCGAGGGCGCCAGGCCGGCGAAAGTGCCGGCGGCCGGCTGCTGACCCGCAGCAGCGGCTGGCGGCGCGTTCCACTGCGAGGCATAGCGCGTCACCAGCCCTTCATAGGTCCGGCCTTCCATGTTGTTGACGAGTTGCTGGCGGTCCGCCACGGCACGGAACATCACGCAGTCGGTCGGCGTGCAGCGGTCGCGCGTCAGCAGCACATAGGCCATCAGGCCATAGCGATCACGCTCCACGGCACGGCGCAGCGCCAGCAACTCGGCGGTCATGACCTTGTTGGCGCTGGCGACATCCCCCGCTTGCGTTAGCCGGCTCAGCATGCCCGCCGCATAGCTGACGGCGGCCGCCGTCATCTCGGCCGACCCGAACAGGCCCCGCTCACAATTCGACAGCACCAGATCGCCGGCGAGATCGTCGACGCAGGCGAGCGCGGGCGGTGAGACGCCGACCGAAGCCGTCGTCGCAGCATCACCATTGCCGCCGCGGGGCGAGGCATCCTGGCTGCGCATCATCGAAGCGACCGCGATGCCGACGGCAAGCAGGGTGATCACCGTCAGCGCGCCGTTGGCGACCGACTTCTCGGCCCGCAGCAGCGTGATCAGCACGATCAAAGCAAAGAAGCCCGCCGCCGCAACGGTGAGCCACATCGGGAACGCCGGCGAGTTCAGGAGCTGGTCGAACGACGAGGGCCAGGTCGAATTCAAGGTCGAATTCATGCGCGCTGATTCCTGACGCGGGCCAAGCAAATCGGCCCCGATGGCATCCCGACATGGGACACAAGTGAAACGATCACCAAATTCAAACGATCACCCGATCCATGACGCCCCACCCCAGGACAATACGACGATTCCATGCCCCGTGCGGGCACAGGATGGTGCGGAGCTACCCGCTATCCCCAGGGGGATCGCGCAGCCTTCGTAAAACCTTCGGAGTCACACCTTCGGACAAAACCTTCGAAACCGGGCTTCGAGCCCCGTTGAGACTGCCGTTTCTCCTCCCTATCGACCGGCTGCGTCCGCCGACGCGCCGAGCCTGCCGAAAATCGTGCCGTCCTCAAGACAAGGCCAATTGGCTCTCTCTTGCAACCCGTTCAAAGGCTTCCGTCGAGCTCTTGATCCGGTACTGGCAGTCGTCCCCATCCGTCGGAAGTTGACGGATGATTTCATAGGTACCGCTGGCCGCCGGACGCGAGACGTTGCTCGCGGTAAAATAGACCGTCGACCCAATGGGGAACTTGTGTTTCAACGCCCTCTCCTGCTCGCATGCCGGCAAGAGCCCCTGGTCCCGCTGCCCGGGCCGGCGTGTCTTTAATAATATCTCTCCTATAGCACGCCGCCGCCGGCCGTGGCCAGCGGCCTCGTGACATGGCAAACACTGATATTGCGAGCTTCTTCAACGAGATGGCGCCGCGACCGGTATTCCTGGACTAACAGGCCCGGACAGGCTCTGGACAACCCATCGGACGTCAGACGTTCTCCACCCGGTCGATGGTCCAGGTTTCTGCAAGCCCGTCCTTCACCCAGGCTGCGAAGGCCGGCATCGCCATCATCGTCGCCATGTAGGCCCGGGTGTCCGCCGCGACCGGAACCGCGAAGGTGTGGAAGCGCGTCACGACCGGAGCGTACATCGCGTCTGCTCCGCTGAAGCGGCCGAACAGGAACGGACCGCCGGCGCCGTAGCGCGCCCGGCAGTCGCGCCAGATGTCCTCGATCCGGGCGATGTTGGCCCGGGCGTCGGCGGACAACTCCACCGGCCTGATCTCGCGATGCAGGTTCATCGGACACTCGTTGCGCAGGGCCTGGAAGCCGGAATGCATCTCGGCCGAGACCGACCGCGCATGCGCGCGCCCCGCCGCATCAGCGGGCCAGAGCCCGGCCTCCGGACAACGTTCAGCGAGATATTCGATGATCGCGAGCGAGTCCCACACCGTCACGGCGCCATCGATCAGGATCGGCACCTTGCCGGCAGGCGAGTGGCTGAGGATACGCGCCTTGTCGGCGGGATCGTCGGTGTAGAGCGGGATCACGATCTCCTCGAAGGCGATGTCGCAGCCGCGCAGCGCCAGCCACGGCCGCATCGACCATGAGGAATAGTTCTTGTTGCCGATCACCAGCTTCAGCGTCATGTCGCACCGTCTCCGCATCTCGAGCGTGGACCGCCCGTGCATCCCCCGCATTGGGGACCCGCGCGATCGAGGATCGCATACAGGATGAACGGCCATCGCGTCGACAGCCAAGCGCGACCATGCGACGCCCGCTCTCTCCCGACACGCATGCGCCGCTGGCGATCAGCGGACGAAGTCCCGCGGCGTGAACGACATCTCGATGATCTTCCACTCGTTGTAGCGATCGGGCGGAAGCATCGCGTAAGGCTGGCAGGCGTTCAACGCCTGGACCGCGCTCTCCTTGAGCTGAATGGCCTTCGAGGCTGCGACGACCTCGATCACCTCCGGCTCGGTCGCAAGCCGTCCATCCGGTGTCATGCCGAAGCGAAGCCTGATCAGCACGTTGTCGGACAGCGACAGCGAGACCGGCAGACGCGCGCAGCTCCTGACCTTCTCCCGCAGCGCTGTCTCGAGATTGGGAGCAAGGTTCGTCGTCGCGACCGACCCCGCCTCCTTGCCATCCTCCGAGGCCCCGGCTCGCGGCAGCGGTGAGAGCGGCTCGGGCAGACCGAGCATGACGCCGTATTTCACGGTGAGGTCCGGCTCTGGGGGCACATAGCTCGGCGCTGGAACCGGCGCTGGTGGCGGGGTCTGCTTGGCGGCGGATTTGACCTCCGATCTGGCGGCCAACTTCGCCGCTTTGGGCGATGCAGCCGGCGCCGGCTGTTTCGCCGCCGGTGCGGCCGGCGCCTGCGGAGTCGGAGTTTCCTTGGCCTCTTGCGGAGGACTGGGCGGAGGTGGCGCGGCGGCCGCCGGCAAGGCGCTCGGGGCCGGCTGCGGCAGGACCAGCTCCGGCGTCGGCGACGGTGATGGCGTGACCAACGGTTCCGGCGTCTTCTGCGGCTCGTCAGCGTCGACGATATTGACCGCGATCTCGTCGGACTTCGGCATCTCGTAAGGGCGCACCGAGGTCGAGACCACGGCGCCGCCGAAGATCAGGAGATGCACGAGCACGGATGCGGCGATGCCCCAACGTATGAACTGCCAACGTTCCATGCTGCTTCATTTGCGCCCGCTCGCGGCCTGGCGCATGCGGCACGCGCTGTCGCGGGGGTCATCGCCAGGGTTGAGCGCGGGCCACCTGCCCGCTCCTGCCACTCTAGCATGCCGGCCCGGGCGCCGCTCAATCCCATTTCGGCGCGAAGGCGAAGTTGGTCATCCGCCCTTCCGGACTGCCCATGGCGAAGATGTCGGCCATCTCCTGCTCGGACAGCTCGAAATCGAACACCTCGAGGTTCTCGGACAGCCGTTCGATCTTCGAGGTGCGCGGGATCGCCACGACGTTCTGCTGCACCAGCCAGCGCAGGCAGATCTGCGCCGGGCTCTTGCCATGGGCGCGGCCGATCCGGGTCAGGGTCGGATCGTTCTTGATCTTGCCCTTGGCGATCGGGCTATAGGCGACCAGCGCGAGGCCGTGCCGGGCGCAGGCCTCGCGAACCTTGGTCTGGTCGAGATAGGGATGATACTCGACCTGGTTGCACACCAGCGGCTCCGGCGACAGCGCCACGGCTTCGTCGAGCAGCGCGACCGTAAAATTGGACACGCCGATATGGCGTGCCAGCCCGAGCGTCTTGGCGTGCGCCAGCGCTCCCAGCGTCTCGGCCAGCGGCACGTGCGGGTTCGGCCAATGCAGCAGCAAGAGATCGACCTCGGAGACGCGCAGGCGGACCAGGCTCTCCTTGGTCGAGCGCTCCAGGTCATGCGGTGCAAAGTGCGTCGTCCACACCTTGGTGGTCAGGAACAACTCGTTGCGCCGGACGCGGGAGGCCCGCAGGCCCTCGCCGACCTCCTGCTCGTTCTCATAGACCTGGGCGGTGTCGATGTGCCGGTAGCCGAGGGTGAGCGCCTGCTCGACGATCCGCGCGCAGGTCCGTCCGCGTAGCTCCCAGGTCCCCAGACCCAGGGCAGGAATCCTGGCACCATTGGCCTCGATCGTCAGCATGGCCGTGCACTCCAGACCGCGTGTAACATTATGTAGGCACACGCGAGGCCTTGCCAACGCACGACCGGTTTTTGGCTTAAGTCTTAGCTAAGGCCGCAAACACCGTGTCGGGCGCGTGCGCGATCACGGTGAGCAGCGCGCGCGCCGGGCCGCGCGGCATGCGCTTGCCCTGCTCCCAGTTGCGGATGGTCTCGACGGGCACACCGAGCTTGGCGGCGAATTCCTGCTGTGTCAGCTGCACCCGCCGCCGGAGGTCGCGCACCTCGAGCGGCGCTGCCGGCGCGGCTTCCGACGGCGCGAGCGGAAACTCTCCGCCATCGCGCAGCTCCACGATCCGTCCATCTGCCTTCAGCCGCAAGCGTTGCATCGTCCGACTCCGTCTCGGATGAGAGTGTCGCCGAGCTGCGTTAAGGCCGGATTAACGATATAAGTCGTTCAGGCGCTGTGGTTATTTCAAGCCGAACCAGAGCGTTGCGATGCCCAGAAACGAGAAGAAACCGACCACGTCGGTGACCGTGGTGACGAAGGTTCCCGACGCCACCGCGGGGTCGGCGCGGACACGCTCGAGCACCATCGGGATCAGGATGCCACCGAGCGCGCCGGCCACCAGGTTTGAGATCATCGCGAGCCCGATCACGATGCCGAGCCCGGGCGTCTTGAACCAGGCGAACGCGGCGAGGCCGGTGACCAGCGCGAAAGCGAGACCATTCACCAGTCCTACCAGCACCTCGCGCATCACGACGCGCATCGCATTGTTCGGCCCGAGCTCGCGCGTCGCCAGCGCGCGCACCGCGACCGTCATGGTCTGGGTCGCGGCATTGCCGCCCTGGCTCGCCACGATCGGCGCGAGCACGGCAAGCGCGACCATCTGCTGCAGCTGGCCTTCGAACAGGCCGAGCACCGAGGACGCGAGGAACGCGGTGGCGAGATTGATCAGCAGCCAGTTGAAGCGGCCCTTGGCGATGGTCCAGACGCTGTCCGAGAGCTCCTCGTCGCCCGACACGCCGCCGAGCGCCTTGAAGTCCTCGTCCGCCTCCTCCTCGATCACGTCGACGACGTCGTCGATCGTGATGACGCCGACCAGCCGGTTGTCGGCATCGAGCACGGGGGCCGCCACGAGATTGTACTTGCCGAACAGCCGCGCCACCTCGGCGAGATCGTCGGTGACCGTGACGCGGCGACGATCCTCGTCGATCAGCTCGGCCAGCGGCACCGGGCGGCGGGCGCGCAGCAGCTTGTCGAGCGAGACCGCACCCTGCCAGTGCCGCGCCTCATCGACCGCATAGATCTCGTAGAACCGCTCGGGCAGATCCGGCGTCTCGCGCATGTAGTCGATGGCCTGGCCGACGGTCCATGCCGGCGGAACCGCGATGAACTCGCTCTGCATGCGCCGGCCGGCCGAGCCCTCGGGATAGTCGAGGCTGCGCGCCAGCACGTCGCGCTCGGACGGCGGCAGGCGCTCGAGGATCTCCTCCTTGTCCTCCTCGTCGAGGCTCTCCAGCAGCTCGACGGCGTCGTCGGATTCGAGCTCGCGGACGCCTTCGGCGACGGTGGCCGGCTCCAGCTCCTCGAGGATCTCCTCGCGGACGGCGTCGTCGACCTCGTTCAGCGCCGAAAAGTCGAAATCGGTGCCGGTCAGCTCCACCAGCCTGACACGGTCGTCGGGGGCAAGCGCGGCGATCAGGTCGCCGAGATCCGCCTCGTGCAGCTCGGCGACCTCGGCGCGCAGGAACGCCTCGTCCTCGGCGGCGATGGCGGCGGTCATGGCGGCGATGAATTCGGCGCGAATCTCGCCGGATTCGGTGCGCATCGCCGCGCGATCGGCTAGAGTTGCATCGGCAGGGGCAACGTCCAATGTCTCGTTCATGACGTGCCTCACCAAGCCATCTTCAGACAACTGGTCTGATTTGTGCTTTGACGCATTACATAATCGGTCACTGCGAGCGCAACGGGAAAAGATGTCTCAGGCGCGATGGACATCACGATGGGTAAACGCAGCCGGCGGGGCGGCCGCGCTGCTCGTGGTACACGGCGCCGCCGCGGCGCCGGCCGACTGTCCGCGCGAGCACACGCTCGGCACCTCGCGCATCCTCACCGTCGACCCGAAGCAACATCCGCGCATCGGCCTGAAGAGCTTCCCCGAGACGCTGCCGCTGCACGACGGCGAGGTGGTGCTGACCTTCGACGACGGACCCTCGCCGCCGATGACCAACAAGGTGCTCGCCGCGCTTGCCAAGGAATGCGTGCGCGCGACGTTCTTCCTCGTCGGCAAGCCGGCCTCGGGCCGCACGGCGCTGGTGCAGAAGATCGCGGCCGAAGGCCACACGATCGGCCATCACACCTACACGCATGCGCATCTCGCGCATATCACGCCGGAGCAGGCCATCGAGGAGATCGACCGCGGCATCGCCGCAGACGAGAAGGCGCTCAACGGCGTCGAGACGACAACGCCGTCGACGCCGTTCTTCCGCTTCCCCTATTTCGAATCGACGCCGGCCACGCTCGACCTGCTGGCGTCGCGCGGCATCGCCGTGTTCGGCGCCGATCTCTGGGCCAGCGATTGGAACCCGATGTCGCCGCAGCAGACGCTGAAGCTCCTGACCAGCCGCCTCAACCAGGCGCGCAAGGGCATCATCCTGCTGCACGACCCGCAGCCGCGCACCGTCGCAATGCTGCCGGCCTTCCTGCGCTACTTGAAGGATCATGGCTACCGCGTGGTGCACGTCGTGCCTTCCGAGGAGAAGCACAACGAGCAGCACAGCGAACGGCCGTCTCCCGCGCCGGAGACGGCCCATGAAGGTGGTTAATCGGGCGTTCAGGGCCGTCGTTTACGCTTGACCGTTGCGGCCGCGGCCATTCCAGCCTCTTGCAATCCGGCAACAGCCGCGGGCAAACCGGAACCCGGGGTGATGCGATGTCGCGACGAGCCAACATCCCTGCTATGTCTTGGCGGTCGCTTGCCCCGGCCGCGCGGCTGCGATTCATAGGGGCAATGAGGCAGGTGGACCGAAGAAGCCGGCCACCGCAGAAAGAGACAATGTGAGCAGCGTGATGCGTGATCATGAGTGGGCTTGCGTCGGACGGCCAACATGGCTCGCAGCACTGCTGGGCGCCCTCGCCCTGATCACGTCGAGCCCGGATGCATCGGCCGCCGACTGTCCTGGCCACCCCAACGCGCTCGGCACATCACGCGTCCTGGTGGTCGATCCGCGCGAGCATCCGCGGCTCGGCGCCATGCAGTACAAGGAGACGCTGCCGCTGCGCGATCACGAGGTGGTCATCACCTTCGACGACGGGCCGCTGCGCAAGTACAGCAACCAGGTGCTGCAGATCCTCGCCGACGAATGCGTCAAGGCGACGTTCTTCACGATCGGGCGCCAGGCCAAGGCCGACCCAGAAGGCGTGCGCAAGCTCGTGGCCGCCGGCCACACCGTCGGCACCCACAGCCAGAACCATCCGCTGAGCTTCAACAAGATGACGCTCGAGCAGGTCCAGCCCGAGGTCGACCAGGGCATCGCCTGGACCAAGGCCGCGCTGACCGACCCTTCCGCGCTGTCGCCGTTCTTCCGCGTGCCCGGCCTGCTCCGCGGCGACGCCGTGGAGAGCTACGCCGCGACGCTCGGCCTGCAGGTGTGGAGCGCCGACTTTCTGGCCGACGACTGGCGCAACATCTCCGGCGCCAAGGTCCATGAGCTCGCGATGAAGCGGCTGGAGGCGCGCGGCAAGGGCATCCTGCTGCTGCACGACATCCAGGCGCGCACCGTCGCAGCGCTGCCGAAGATCCTCGCCGATCTCAAGGCCAAGAACTATCGCGTCGTGCATGTCGTCGCCGCGACGCCGGACCGGCCGGCAACGCCGACCGAGCCGGAGGACTGGCTGGTGCACCGGCCGTCGGACGAGACGCCGGTGGCGCGTTGGCCGGCCATCACGCCAACCAACCTCGCCGGCGCCGACACGCGCGCCCGTGCCACGCTGGACGATTTCGGCAATCTGGACCTGCCGCCTGCGGCGGCACGCACCCTGCCGAAGCCGTCCTGGCCGCGGCCTGCGGTCAAGGCGCGAATCGCGACGGCTCCCGCGCTTCCCGCTCCGTCCGCCCAGCTGTTCGCCTGGCCGCCCGCCGCACCATTGTCCGCCCGCCGGCATCAGGTCGTCCGGGTCGAGGGCCAGGCCGCCACCAAGCCGGCCGGTCGCCCGGTTCGCCTCGCGGCGCTGCGCCGGCGCTGAGATCAGAGCAACGATCTTCGAAACGAAAACGGGGCGCTGACGCGCCCCTTTTTCAATTGAGCAATCTGGCTGGCCTCACGCCCGATGCATTCTCCCGCGCGTCAGTTCGAGATGAGCTTGCTGACGCAGAGGATGACGGCCGCGGCCAGGAAGAACAGGTCCATATAGGACTTCTTCTCGCCGTCCTTGCGCAGCGAGCCGACGTCGGCGACCACCTGCTTGCTGACGACCTGGGCGACCGGCCCTTCGCCGAGCATGCCCGCCAGCCGGCGAACGTCGGATTCCATCTTTTCGATCCGTCCGAAGAAGTGGAAGGTTCGCACCACCGTCACGGCGCGCATGCCGGCATAGATCAGCACCACCAGCGCCAGCACGGCGCGGTTCTGGTATTTCTCGATGTAGTTCAGGCTGAGAAAGACAGCCGCGAGAAACACGAAATTGGATATGAAGCGGTAGGCTAGGCCCGCGAAGTTCATCTGCTCCCCCACACGATGTTCGGATCGCTGGCCAACGGCAGAACTCACGAACTGCGTTCGCCCCAATGTCCTGGCCCCAACCGGCACCGCCACGCTAGGAGAGCGGGCTTGCGAATTGGTGAAGCGGGGGTTTTCCGGGCTCCGGAAAGGCGCGCTTGGTAAACGACTGGCTGCGCTTTGCAGCCGTCACTTGCGGCCTTCCCGGCTCACCCTCTCTTGCGGTCGCAGGGCAGACGGCTCACGCCCCGAATCGCGCCGGCGCACAGGCGGCGACGTCGACGCTGGGCGTCTCGCCGCTCATCAGCTCGGCGAGGATGCGGCCGGTGGCCGGTCCCAGGGTAAAGCCCTGGTGGCCGTGGCCGAAATGCAGCCAGAGACCCTTGTGCCGCGCCGCCTGTCCGACGACCGGCAGCATGTCGGGCATGCAGGGCCGTGTGCCGAGCCACGGCTCGGGCTCCACCGGCTTGCCGAGATCGATCAGCTGGCGTGCCGCGGCCTCGGCCTTGCCGAGCTGAACCGGCGTCAGCTTCGCATCCGGCGACGACAGCTCGGCGCCGGTGGTGATGCGCACGCCCCTTGCCATCGGATTCATCAGATAGCCGAACGCGGCATCGCGCAGCGGCAGGTCGAGCGGCGCGCCGCCGCTGTAGTGCCGATGATAGCCGCGCTTGCGCACCATCGGGATGTCCATGCCGAACCGCTTCAGGAATTCCGGCGACCACGGACCCAGCGCGACCACGACCGCCTCGGCCTCGATCCGTCCTTCGCTGGTCGTCACCGCCCAGCCGCTGCCCTGTTGCGCCAGCGTGGTCGCATCGCCGACCAGCAGCTTGCCGCCACGCTTCACGAACAGATCCGCATAGGAGGTCACCAGGCTGCCCGGATCGGACACCGTCCACGGCTCCTGCCAATGCAGGCCGCCAATGCCGCTCTCGTTCAGGCCGGGCTCGACCTTGGCCAGCTCGGCTGCACTGAGCAGCTTGAACTTGACGCCGAACGCCTTGCCGACCGCTTCGGCCTCCTTGGCCTCCTTGTCGAACTGCGCCTGGTTCCGGTGCAGCACGCGAAAGCCGTCGCGGCGCACGAGATTGCCGGCGCCGGCGGCCGTGATCAGCGGCTCGTGCTCGGGCGCGGCGCGCGAGATCAGCTGCGCGTAGGTGCGCGTCAGCACCTCGTGCCGGCCGGGGAACGAATTCCACCAGTAACGCAGCAGCGGCTTCACGTGATACGGCAGGGCCGGAAGGCTGTAGTGCACGTCGTTGGTGCGCGCCAGCGCGATGTCGAGCACGCCGGCGATGTCATAGGGCATCGCATAGGGCCGGACGGCCTCGCTCTGGATGATGCCGGCATTGCCGTAGCTGGTCTCGCGTCCCGGCTCGCGGCGATCGACCAGCGCCACCGACCAGCCGCGGCTCTGCAGGTGCAGCGCCGTGCCGACGCCGACCATCCCACCTCCGAGAACGATAGCGCTCCGCATCGTCATCACTCCCATCAGGTCCGCGCCGCCGCGACGACGGTGACCTCGAGCCGAACATCCGCGATCATCTGCGCCTGCACCGTGGTGCGCACCGGCAGCGGATCCTTGAAATGCCTGCGATAGGCCGCGTTGTATTCGGCGAAGTCGGCCTTGTCGGCGAGATGCACCATGCAGGACACGACGTCGTCGAGCGTCAGCCCCTCGGCGGCCAGCGTCTCCGAGATCAGCTTGAACACGAGGTCGGTCTGCGCCGTGATGCCCTCGGGAATGCTGCCGTCATCGGCAACCGGGACCTCGCCCGACAGGAACACAAGGCCGCCGGCGCGGCGCACCAGCGAGAACGGCCATGAGGAAGCGTCGGACATTGCTAGCTCCAGAAGATGTTGATCATGTCGGCGCGGCTCAATCCCACGCCATGAATCCCGGCGTCTGCGCCAGCGGCGGCAGCGCGGCGAGCTTCTCGAGATCCGGCTGCGGACGGCGCAGCTCGGCGTCACCCGCAAAGGCCTGCTCCAGCGCCGCGGCCACGCCGAGCACCAGCGCATCGCCGCCACGGGGACCGATGATCTGCAATCCGAACGGCAGCCCGTTGTCGTCAACGCCGAGCGGCAGGCTGAGGGCCGGATGTCCCGCCAGCGTCACCGCATAGGCCAGCGCCAGCCAATGAAAATAGGACTTGGTCGGCACGCCGTCGATCTCGGCCGGATACAGCTCCGACCACGGCCGCGGACTCAAGGTGATGGTCGGGCTGATCAGCACGTCGTGCTGAGCGAAGAACGACTGATAGGACCGGTAGATCCGGGTCTGGTTCGCGCTCGCGCGCGAGAAATCGTCGAGGCTGTAGGACAGCCCCTCCTCGACATTGGCACGCACGTTCGGCCCGATCATCTCGGGGCGTTCGCGATAATTCTTGCCATGCTGCGTCAGGAACAGCGAGGCGCGCAGCACCGCAAAGGTCTCGTCGGCGCCGCTGCAATCGGGCGTCGCTTCGCTGGCGTCCGCAAACAGCGGCGCGATGCGCGTCACGCGCGCGCGGAAGGCGCGGCGGATCAGCGCTTCCGTCGGCGCAAAGCCGAAGTCCTCGGTGAAGGCGAGCTTGAGCTTGTGCAAGTTGACCTGCGGCGGCACCGCCCAGCGCGCAGGCGCACCGCGCACCGCCTCGCCCGGCAGCGTATAGGCGAGCGGATCGCGCGCATCGTCGCTCGCCATCACCGAGAGCATCAGCGCCGTATCCGCAACATTGCGCGCCATCGGCCCGTCGGTCGACAGGCACGACCAGCCATGGGCGCGCTTCTCGCTGGCGACGAGTCCGTAGGAGGGACGCATGCCGACGATGCCGCAGAAGCCGGCCGGATTGCGCAAGCTGCCGCCGGTGTCCGAGCCCGAGGCGAGCGGCGCCATCCCGCAGGCCAGCGCCGCCGCCGAGCCGCCGGAGGAGCCGGCCGCCGACCGCAACGTGTCGAACGGATTGCCGGTGGCACCGAACACGGGATTGCGGGTGTTGCCACCAGCCGCCCATTCCGGCGTGTTGGTCTTGCCGAAGATGATCGCGCCGGCCGCGCGCAGCCGCGCCACCGACGCCTGGTCGATCGCGGGCACGTTGTCGGCCAGGATCGGGCTGCCATAGGTCGAGCGCATCCCGGCGGTGTCCTGGGTGTCCTTGATCAGCACCGGCAGGCCGTGCAGCGTCCCTTTATCCTCGCCGCGGGCAAGCTCCGCCTCGGCCCGCTTGGCGGCAGCCCGGGCCCCCGGCTCGTCCAGGGTGACCACGGCATTGACCGCCGGGTTGACCGCGGCGATCCGCTCCAGGCACGAATCGAGCAGCGCGACCGGCGAGATCGCCTTCGATTTCAGAAGCTTGACCAGTTCGCCGGCCGTCTTGTCGCAAATCGATTCCACAGGGCTTCTCTTTTCCGTTTCGGAAAACTATTTAGCACATAAGAAATCGAATGCACGGCTTGAAAACGCAATGTTCCACCGCGCGTCACGCATGACCGTGAGGCCGGACGTCCAGCCCATTGATCGATCAGCCACTTTCGCGCGACATTACCCGACCGCCGCCGCACGAAGACCACCCGATCCGCTAACGGATTTTCCGGAGCCCCCCGTGACCGACACCGTCGTCAGCGAGACCGCCGCCGAAGGCCCCCACTCCCAGCTCGGCCACTGCCTGAAGGCGGCCCGGCAGGCGCGCGGCCTGACCCTGAAGCAGGTGGCGGAAAAGACGGGCATGGCGCTGTCGACCTTGTCCAAGGTCGAGAACGGCCTGATGTCGCTGACCTACGACAAGCTGTTGCAGCTGACCTCAGGCCTGCAGATGGACATCGCCGAGCTGTTCAGCCCGGCCGCGCCGCGCCCCGAGCCCGGGCGTCCCGTCACGGCCCGCCGCAGCATCAGCCGCGCCGGCCAGGGCCAGGTGGTCAGCACGAAGTTCTACACCTACACCTATCAATGCACCGATTTGATCGGCAAGCGCATGGTGCCGATGATCACCGAGGTGCGCGCCCGCACCCTCGACGAGTTCGGCCCCCTGCTCCGCCACAGCGGCGAGGAGTATTTTCTCGTCACCCGCGGCACCATCGCCGTCCACACCGAGTTCTACGCGCCGGAGATCCTGCACGAAGGCGACGGCATGTATCTCGACAGCACCATGGGCCACGCCTACCTCAACGCCGGCGAAGCGGACTCCGCGCAGGGCGTCTGCCTGTGCACGAGCGAGCAGGCCGATCTGTTCGAGCAGCTGCATAGGATCGCGAAGAAGGATGCCGTGGAGTGAGGGCCTGCGACCCCAGCGTTGATCGAGACTCCAAGACGTACAGTCGGCCTGCAAAACCGCTTCTTTCTGCCAGGAGGTTCCGATGCGCAAGAGAAAGAGACCAAACGAAATTCTACCTCTGGCGGAGCAAACGACCTATCACATTGCGGAGCACGCGCGGTCCAAACGCAAGAAGCCGGCCACGCGTCCGATCGAACACGCTCACCCCGCCGACGAGAAGGAAGATTTGTTTGCGGACGTCTTCAAGAGGACACGCGGCACCGTCGATCCGAGGCTGAAACTCGGCTACTGAATTGAGGTAGGTCCAAAAGCTCCTACCACACACCAGCCATAGCGACATCACCTTAGACAGGCCTTGCCGCCAAGACGCGGCACTCAATCATTGTCTGTGCCGTAACTCTTTCACCGGCGCGGTATCGACTAATCGCATCGATCATTTGCGTGATTGATGGGCTACCGTTTCGCTCTCCTAGCGCCTCCCAAGCCAATTGGATTGGGACGTTGATGCGCCTTTCCGTCGTTTCACCGCCGGCGTCAATCCTAACCTAGCTGGCTATCCCATGTATGGCTTCGCCGTCTCAACGGGAGCGTCTCAGCCTCCGGGGAGCGCGCACCGCGCCAGTGTCACGGCGAGCGCCACGAACCATCCCAGCGCCAGCGACGGAACGATGGCGCCAAGTATCTCAAATGCCGGCACGAACGTCCGCAGCGCCGTCGTTGCAAAGCCAGTGCCGATGGCGAGGCCGGCGAGACCGTTGACGCAAAGCTTCGCACGCAGCAGCATCGTGCCGACCAGCATCAGCCAGATGCCGGAGAACAGTTGCACGCCCAGCAGTTCGCCGACGGCGCCGGCATAGCCGTTGAGCGCAACGTACCCGACCTCGACGGCGGCCCGGATGATCGGATCGTTGGTGCCGGCATGGAGCATCGCGAGGTTCGGCATCGCGATCAGCCAGCGCACGATGCCGAGCGTCTTGAGGACGGCGGCAGCGACGCCCATCGCCGCCATGACGTCGGGTAACCCGCCGCGAACGCCGTGCGCCTGCGCAAAATGGCGCAAGGCGAGCGCGAGCGGCACCATCGCGGTCGCGGTCAGGAGATAGCCCCAGTAGCCGATCTGCACCGCCGTCGCATGGCGCGCGATCAGCGGCAGCGCTTCGCCGGCCGGCAGGCGCAGGCTGGCCGGCCAGCCGATCGCGCGGCCGAGCACGATCAGCGGGATGAGAAACAGGACGACCTGCGCGGCGACGAGCAGGACGAGCGTGAGCATGTCGGCGCGCGCCATCGGCGCCGCAGTCGTTGCGGTGGTCATGGGATCGATCCTCTTGGGGTAATGGGTTCAGCGGTTGGATGCGAGCGCCGCCTTGACGGCGCCGTTGAGCGGCGTATGCGGCTCCACCCCGAGCAGGCCGACGAGCTCGCTGTTGTCGAGCGCGAGGCTCTGTTTCCACAGCCAGCGCATCTCGATCGCCTCGCGCATGAAGCCGACGAAAGGCGCGGCGAGCCAGAGGATGATCCAGGGGAACGGCTTCACCGGCAGATCGGGCCGGCCGATGACGCGGCGAACGGCGTCGGTCATGTCATGCCCGGTCGCATCGTAGTGCCCGGCAAAGTTCAGCATCGTGCAGGCCGGCAGATCGGCGCGGATGTCGACCAGGCGCGCGAAGGTTTCGGCGAGATCGGGGACGTAGGCCCAGGCATGGCCGATGCCGGGGCGTGTCAGGCGCTGCACGGAGGTCACGGCCATGCCGCCCTTCGCCAGCGCCTGGGCGAACCAGGAATTGGTTACACCGGGGCCGAAGAAGTCGCCCGCCCTGATGGCGATGACGCGGACGCCATGGTCGCGCGCGGCCTGCTCCAGCATCTCCTCCATCTCCAGCCGCACCTGGCCCTTCCGCGTCGTCGGCCGCCGCGGCGAGGTCTCGCTGACCACCGCCGGCGATGCTGATGAGTAGACGTAGACATTGCCCGGAAACACGATCGTCGCGCCGACGGCCTTCGCCGCCGCGATGGTGTTGGCGAGCATCGGCAGCGCGTCCTCGCGCCAGCGCGCATAGCCCGGCGGATTGACGCCGTGAACGATCAGGCTCGCGCCCACGGCCGCGGCCAGCACCGACGCCGCATCGCGCGCGTCGCCACCGCGCCAGTCGACCGGGAAGGCAAACGAATTCCGCTCGGCCGGTGGCCGGCGCGTCAGCGCGCGGATGGCGAAGCCGCGCTTTGCCAGCGCCTTGGCAATGGCGCCGCCGATCGCACCGGTCAGGCCGAGGATCAAGGCGGTCGGGATGTTCGTGTCGTGGGACATGAGTCAATCTCCTGCTGTGCCCGGCAATCTGACCCGGCCGTCCCAAAACGAAAATTGCCAATCATTCTTGAGATGCTATACGTTTCTGTATGATTGAACCCTCGGATTGGAGCCTGCTGCGCTCGTTCCTCGCGGTCATCAGGCGCGGCAGCCTGTCGGCCGCAGCGCGGGCGACCGGGCTGACGCAGCCGACCGTCGGCCGCCACATCGACGAGCTCGAGGCCGGCCTCGGCGTCGCCCTGTTCACCCGCTCCCAGGCCGGCCTGCTGCCGACCG
Organism: Bradyrhizobium sp. SZCCHNS2022; assembly: GCF_032377575.1. Classification (NCBI taxonomy): domain Bacteria; kingdom Pseudomonadati; phylum Pseudomonadota; class Alphaproteobacteria; order Hyphomicrobiales; family Nitrobacteraceae; genus Bradyrhizobium; species Bradyrhizobium sp. SZCCHNS2022. Next base: position 2,749,203 of record NZ_JAUHHZ010000001.1, read on the forward strand.
AAGCGGCGACGGCACTGGTGCCGCACGCGGAAGCGATGGAGGCGGCATTCGCGGCGCTGGTGCGCGCGGCCAGGAGCGGAGGCGATGCGCGGCAGCCGCGCGGCGTCGTCAGGATCTCCGCGAGCGAGATCGTCGGCACCTTCGTGCTGCCGACGATCCTCGCCGGCATCCGCAAGCGCTGTCCGGAGATCATCATCGAGCTCGTGCTCAACAACCGCACCGACGACCTGCTGCGGCGCGACGCCGACATCGCGGTGCGGATGATCAGGCCGAAGCAGGACGGTCTCGTCGCGCGCCGGATCGGCAGCGTCCCGCTCGGCCTCTATGCGCATCGCGACTACATCGCCCGCTTCGGGCTGCCCGACACGATCGAGGCGCTCGCCGCCCACCACGTCATCGGCTTCGACCGCGACGATCATTCGGCCCGCTCGGTCGCCAGCTCACAGCTGCCGATCTCACGCGAGCTCTTCTCCTACCGCACCGACTCCGACGTCGCCCAGGTCACGGCGATCGAAGCCGGCCTCGGCATCGGCGGCATGCAGATCGCCATGGCCAAGCGCAATCCGGCGCTGGTCCCGGTGCTCGCCGGCCAGGTCGCCTTCGAGCTCGACTGCTGGCTCGCCGTGCACGAGGACCAGAAGGACGCTGCCCCGATCCGCGCGATGTTCGACGGGCTGGCGGAGGGACTGGCGCGGTGGATCAGCGAGGGCGGCCGGTGACTCAACACGGCCTTACTTGTGCTTCATCCGGCTCGGGCAGATCGAGCTGACCATCGACTCCCCCTGGCGAAGCCATGGCCTGTACGGTCCAGCTTCCATCAGCATTGTACGTCACGCTGAACGTCGTGCATCCGGACGTCGCGTCGCACACCGCCGCATTGATCGACGCGTCCGTGGCGTTCACGACGGTTCCCGGGGGATAGTTACCGGTCTGGACGTAGAAGATCGTGTCCGGCTGACAGTCGGACTCCTGGATCAAAAATGTGACATGAGCGTTCGACGTGGCATGGGGCAGCAAAGCCTCGCTATCGAGACTGTTCGAATAGACCTGCGGTTCACCCGAATCCTCAGCCGGCTCCTCGAAGATGAAAAAGTTCTGCGGCTCGAGGCTCTCGTTGATGACATCGATCGTAATGGTGGCCATGTTGATCCCCCTCTACGCGGCTGGTTTCCCAAGTTAGCCTCCTTCCGCAACGAATTCGGAGACGACAACAGCCTGCCGCATCAACCTATCTCCAATGTGTTTTCTTTGATACCTCTTTTGGTTGTGCGACCGGCAAGTCCGGTTATCGCTCCTGCGCTGCCCGCGTGCCGTTCAATGCTTCAGCCGTCCAGCCCATCATCAACGGCAACAGAGGCGAGCTGAAGCACCACCGCGCAAGTCTCTTGGGGCTGCGCCACCTCTGCCCGACGGGCGACTCACGCACCGGCTTACCGACCGCGGCGGGCTTTCACCGCGCTCCGCGTCGCTGTCGTCGAACGCACGGCGAATGGTCTTCCAGCAATGCCATCAACGCGTTGGCGGTGACGAGGTCACGCCGCGACAGATTTCGCTTTCGTTTTTTCGGAATCTGTGAAACACTCTGCCCGTCCCGCCTCGCCATGAGGGGCGCTTCGCGATCGTCACGAACGTGGAGGCGGTGATGCGACGGGCGCGTTCTACCGCAGCGTGGCTTGCCATGCGGACGAACGGTGGGATGCGCCGGCGAAATCGTGTGGTCCTGGCATCGCGGTGCTGATGCCAAGCCGGTGGTGATGATCCGCCGGTGACGGGGGCAAGACAGCCGTTCCCCGGGGAGAGCACGTATAAGTCGGAAAACCGTTGCGCAGGGAAGGCCGGAATGTCCGGCTGAGCCTGTGGTTCCTGCCCCGTGCACGTCTTCACGCACGGGGGCCGCGGGTATCAGCGGATACCCGGTCTTCCCTGCGCCCTCTGTTTGACAGGGGGACATCGTTCGGACATCACCCGGGTGCGCTTGGCACCGCGGGATCGCGACGACATGCTCCGCTGTTTGACATTCACATCAGAACGACACGCCCATGATGCGCGCGCTCACTTGATGCGCGCGCTCATTTGCCGTCATCGAGATGCACCAGCACCGCGGCATTGGCGATGATGATGGCGTCGCTGCCGGCCTCGGCGGGAATCTCCAGCCCGCCCTTCACGGCGGTGACCGTCACCGTGCCATAGGGCAACTCCTTGGCGACCGCTTCCGTGTCGACGGCCTCCGGATTGGGAACCGCGACGGTGACGTCGACGAGCATGTCCTGCGGCGTCTTGCCGACCATGCGGAAGAAGCCGAGGCTGGAATGGCGGATCGCATCCGACACCGCGCGCTTCGCCGCCTTGGTGGCGTCGCGGCCATGGACGTCGACGCCCATGCCCATCTCGGTAATGCAGCGAATGCGCGCCATGGCGATGGTCCCTCGAATTGCGTTGCTTGGCGCGCGACCTTAGCGCCGTTGCCGCCAAGTGCAACATGCCGGACGTCGTCGAGCTCAGGCGATCACGACCTCGCCGACGACGCCGCGCAGCGCGCCGAGCGCAGGCGCATCGGTGGCGCGCGCGTCGGTGATCAGGCTGTCGATGCCGTCCGGCGCGCGATACGCGACGCGGCTGGTCTGGCCGATCTTGCTGTGGTCGGCGAGGATCAGCACGCGCCTGGCGGCCGCCGCCATCGCGCGCGCGACATTGGCTTCCTCGATGTCGAAGCTGGTGGCGCCATAGCGATGATCGATGCCGACCGGCGACAGCAGCGCGACATCGGCCTGCCAGCGCTGGATCTCGGCGACCGTGGTCGAGCCGAACGTCGCAGGCAGGGTGCTGCCGAGCTCGCCGCCGAGCACGATGACGCGGTTGCCGCGCTCGCCGGAGGAGCCGCCGATGATGGTCGCGACCTCGAACGAGTTGGTGACGATGGTGAGCCCCGACAACGTCGCGAGCTCGCGGGCGAGGATCGAGACGGTCGAGCCGACGTCGAGGAACAGCGTCTGGCCGGGGCTGACCATGCGCGCCGCAGCCTGCGCGATGCGTGTCTTCTCGGCCAGACGCACGCGGGCGCGGACGGTGATCGGCGGCTCGGCCTCCGGCGCGATCGCAGCGACGCCGCCATGGACGCGGCGCAGCTCGCCGCGGGCCTCGAGCGCCAGCACGTCGCGTCGCACGGTCTCGCGGGAGACGCCGAGATCGGTGGCGATACGGTCCGTTGTGGCGCGGCCGACGGTGGCGAGCAGCGCGCGGATGCGCTGGTGGCGATCCTCCTGCAGCATCATCGGCGCCCGCCGCGCGCGGCCAGCCATTTCAACGCCAGCTGCATCACCAGCGCCGCCGCACAGACCACCGCCATGATGCAGGTCGAGAACGCCGCGGCCTGCGACACGAAGCCGGCCTCGTCGAGCCGCATCACCGAGACGGCGGCGATGCCGAGCGACGGCGTCACCAGGAAGATGACGGCCGACAACGTCACCATCGAGCGCATGAACAGGAAGAAGAACACGGAGATCAGCGTGGGCGACATCACGGGGATGATGACATTGGCGAGCACCTGCCCTGCTCCGCTGCCGAGACACGTCGCGGCCTCCTCCAGCGCCGGCGGCACGGCGCGCATGCCGGTCACCATCGTGAGAAAACCCTGGGTGTGGTAGTGATAGAAGTTGCACAGCGCGAGCAGCAAGGTGGAGCCGTACAGCACCGACAGCGGCGATCCCGCGATGTTGAAGGCGAAGATGTAGGACAGGCCGAGCACGAGGCCGGGCACGCCGACCGGCATGACGGCGACGAGATAGACGAGCTTGGCAGGCCAGGACGGCAGCCGGCGAATGCCATAGACCAGCGCGAACAGCAGCAAGGTGCCGAGGCCCGCGGCGACCGCCGAGACCAGCAGCGAGGTCCAAAGCGGCGCATAGCCGCCGCTCAGCGTGATATCGTAGTGCTTGAGCGTGAAGGTCAGCCGGTACGGCCACAGCCGCATGAAGCTCGCATAGACGACGACGCCGATGACGGCGAGCACGGAGAATGTGGCAAGGAGGGTGACGACTGCCAGCGGCACGTCGCGCGCGGGGACGAAGCTCGGCTGTGGCGGCACAGCCCCCTCGGGTCCGCCGCCGAACTGGCGCTGCGCAGCCACGCGCTCGATGTAGACGGCGAGCCCCGTGGGCGCGAGCAGCAAGAGGCCCACCACGGCGCCGATGCCGAACTTCATCTGCCCGGTGACCTGGTTGTAGATCTCGGTCGCCAGCACCGCATAGTCGCCGCCGATGACGGCAGCATTGCCGAAATCGGTGATGGTGACGGTGAACACGACGAAGCCGGCACTGAGCAGGCCGAACTTCACGTTCGGCAGCGTGATGTCGAAAAACTGCCGCCAGCGCCCGGCCCCCATCACCTCGGCGGCGTCGTAATAGCGGGCATCGGCGTGGGCGAGCGCGGCTTTCAGGATCAGCACCGCCTGCGGCAGCGCGTAGAGCACGTCGGCGATCAGCAGCCCCGGGAAGCCGTAGATGTCGATGCGCTTGCCCAGCATGCCGCTGATCAGGCCGTTGCGCCCGAGCAGGAAGATCAGCCCGAGGCCGAGCACCAGCGACGGCGCCAGCATCGGCAGCGCCAGCACCGCGGAGATGATGCGCGATCCGGGCACGCGGGTTCGTGTCATCGTATAGGCGAGCACGAAGCCGAGGACGAGGCAGACCGCCGTCGTGGCGAGCCCGAGCGTCAGGCTGTTGAGCGTCGCCTTGATGATTCCGGGCGTGCGCGCGAGCGCGATGTAGTTGGCAAAGCCGATGCTGCCGTCCTCGGCGACCAGGCTGCGCCACAGCATCATCGCCAGCGGGAAGACGAAGAAGATGAGCAGCGCGAGGCATGGCAGCGCAATCGCCGCCGCGATCAGCACCCGATCATGGCCGGCCCGCCGCAGGCGAAAGCCGGCGCGCTCTGCGACCTCGACGGCGGCGATGCTCACGCGCGCACCCAGCCGCAGCCGGCGGCATCGGCGGAAACGGCCACCGCGGCTCCAGGCGCAACGCCGTCGATCGGGCCGGTCTGCACCATCAGCTCGCGCCCCTTCCAGGCGACGCGGGTGCGGCTGATGTTGCCGAGGAAGGTGACGTCGACCACCTTCGCCTCACCCGACGCGAGAGGTTGAAGCCGCACATGCTCGGGACGCAGGCAGGCAAGGAAATCCGCATCGTCGCCGTCGGGACGCGAGGCGAGCAGCGCCGGCATGGCGTCGCGCACCCAGTCGGTCGGCAGCAGGTTGCTGCTGCCCATGAAGTCGGCGACGAACTTCGTCGCCGGCCTGAGATAGAGCGCCTCGGGCTTCCCGACCTGCTCGATGCGGCCGGCATTCATGCAGACGATCCGGTCGGACAGCACCATCGCCTCCTCCTGGTCGTGGGTGACCATGATGGTGGGGATGCCGAGCCGGCGCTGCAGCTCGCGAATCTCGACCCGCAGGTCGGCCCGCACCTTGGCGTCGAGCGCCGACAGGGGCTCGTCGAGCAGGATCAGCCGCGGATCGACGGCCACCGCCCGCGCCAGCGCGACGCGCTGCTGCTGTCCGCCGGACAGCTGATACGGCAGCCGATCGGCCAGATGCGGCAGCTTGATCAACTCCAGCAGATCGGCGACGCGCGCGGCGATCCTGCCGCGCTCCGCTTTCCGGATGCGCATGCCATAGCCGATGTTCTCGGCCACGGTCATGTTGGGAAACAGCGAGTAGGACTGGAACACGATGCCGAAGCCGCGCTCGCGCGCCGGCACCGCGCTGAGATCCTGGCCGTCGAGCAGCAACCGCCCACTGTCCTGGGTCAGCAGGCCGGCGATGATGCGGAGAAGCGTGGTCTTGCCGCAGCCGCTCGGCCCGAGCAGGCAGACGAACTCGCTGCCTTCGACCTTGAGCGAGATGCGATCGAGCGCAACGAAATCGTCGAACGTCTTGTGCAGCCGGTCGAGCTCGAGCGTCATGGCCGGCTCCGTTCAGCGGCCGATGCTGGTCTGCCAGTTTTTCAGGATGCCGTCGCGCTCCCTGGCGGAACGAGCGAAGTCGATCGGATAGACCGCCTTGGCGACATCGGCGGGGAAGCCCGCGGTCTGCGCGGCCTTCGACGGCGGCGTGCCCGAGATGGTCACGAGCTCCTTGTAGCTGGTGTAGAGCGCGGCCGCCTCCGGCGACAAGGTCCAGTCGAGGAAGCGTCTGGCGTCAGCCTTGTTCTTGGCGGCCTTCATCAAGCCGGACGCCTCGAGCTCATAGCCCGCGCCGTCGGTCGGGATCACCATCTTGATCGGAAAGCCCTCCTCGATCGACTTGATCGCGGCGAAGGCGAGCGAGCCGCCGATGGCGAACTCACCGCCGCGCGCCGCCTTGCACGGCCGCGAGCCGGACTTGATGTATTGGGCAACGTTGCCGTCGAGGGCCTTGAGAAACTGCCAGCCCTTCTCCTCGCCCTGCGACTGCAGGATGCCGGCGATCTGCATGTAGCCGGTGCCGGAGGAGACCGGGTTCGGCAGCACCACCTCGCCCTTGTAGACGGGGTTGGTGAGATCCTTCCAAGAGGTCGGCATCGGCAGATTCTTCGCCTTCAGCACCTCGGTATTGACGCAGAACGCGGTGACATAGCCGGTCGCGGCGAACCAGCTGGCATCAGTGCCCTTGGCGGAGGCCGGCAGCTTCTCGGTGCCCTTCGCCTCGTAGGATTCGAGCAGCGCGGTGATGCGCGGGTCGAGCATGTTCGTGACCGCCCAGCCCCAGATCACGTCATGCTGCGGATTGCCGGACTCGGCGATGATGCGGGCGCCGAGATCGCCGGTCGACAACCGGAGCACCTTGAGGTCGACATCGGGCAGCGCCGTCTTCGCCGCTTTCACGTAGTCGGCGATCTCGTCCTCTTCCAGCGCCGTATAGACCGTGACCGTTCCCGCCTGCGCGACCGCGCCGAGCATGACCAGAGCGAGACTTGCGGAGAGACCTTTCAACAACTGCAACATCGTCATGCCCCTCATGAGCTGCGGCGCGGGCTCGATCCCGTCCGATCGTCTGTGGATTTGAGTGATTATTTGCAAATTTGTGGAACCAAGTCTACGCTGATTGCGCATATGTCATGCAAATCAGCAACTGCCTACGATCGATGCACCATCGTTGGGCAGGTGCTCTCGGTCGCGCGCACGCTGCTTGCAGGCGTGGACGGCGTACCCATGGTTTGTGACGACGACACGTGCCGCCGATAATGACCGACGGCGTGACATAGGACGGAGACGAATGGGTTTTTCACACACGCTGGCCGGCACGACCTATCGCTTCGACGACCTCCGAACGCTGCTTGCGAAAGCAACGCCGATGCGTTCCGGCGACGCGCTCGCCGGGCTTGCCGCGCAGGACGCGGCCGAGCGCGTCGCGGCGCGCATGGCGCTTGCCGATCTGCCGCTGCGGCACTTCCTCAACGAGGCAGTCGTTCCCTATGAAAGCGATGAGGTCACGCGGCTGATCGTCGATCAGCATGACGGCGCCGCGTTCGCACCGATCGCGAGTCTCACCGTCGGAGCCTTCCGGGAATGGCTCCTGTCGGATACGGCTGACGCAATGATGCTCGCGACCGTGTCGCCCGGTCTCACGCCGGAAATGGTTGCGGCCGTCTGCAAGATCATGCGGCTGCAGGATCTCGTGACGGTCGCGGCGAAGTGCGAGGTGGTCACGCGCTTCCGCTGCACCATCGGCCTGCCCGGCCGGATGTCGACGCGACTCCAACCCAATCATCCCCTGGACGATCCCAAGGGCGTCGCCGCCTCGATCCTCGACGGGCTGATGTATGGCGTCGGCGACGCCACGATCGGCATCAACCCCGCCAGCGACGACGTCGAGACCATGCTGCGCCTGCTCGACATGATCGAGACGCTGCGGCTGGCCGCGAACGCGCCGATCCAGTCCTGCGTGCTGGCGCATGTCACGACCGCGCTGAAGGCAATCGAGCGCCGCGCGCCGGTCGATCTCGTCTTCCAGTCGCTCGCCGGCACCGAGGAGGCCAATCGCGGCTTCGGCATCACGCTGTCGCTGCTCGATGAAGCCCTTGCTGCTGCGGAGAGCCTGCAACGCTGCCCGGCGGGCGGCAATGTGATGTACTTCGAGACGGGTCAAGGCAGCGAGCTGTCGTCATCAGGCCATTGCGGCGTCGATCAGCAGACCCTGGAGGCACGCTGCTACGCGGTGGCGCGGCGCTACCGGCCGCTGCTGGTCAACACCGTCGTCGGCTTCATCGGCCCCGAATATCTCTACGACGGCAAGCAGATCATGCGCGCGGGCCTCGAGGATCATTTCTGCGGCAAGCTGCTCGGGCTGCCGATGGGCTGCGACGTCTGCTACACCAACCATGCGGAGGCCGACCAGGACGACATGGACGCGTTGCTGACGTTGCTCGGCGTCGCCGGCTGCACCTACATCATGGGCGTGCCGGGCGCCGACGACATCATGCTGAACTATCAGAGCACCTCGTTCCATGATGCGCTGTACGTGCGGAAAGTGCTAGGCAAGCGCGCGGCGCCGGAGTTCGAGGCGTGGCTCGCGGCGACCGGCATCAGCGATGCGCAAGGCGAGTTGCGCTTCGACCCGACGCGGCTGATGCCGTCGCTGCCGCTGCTGGGAGCCGAATGATGAGCGGCGCGGACCCGACCAAGCTCGCGACGAATTCAGTCGACGCCTGGACCTGGCTGTCGCGCTACACGGAGGCGCGCATCGCGCTCGGCCGCTGCGGACCGGGCGTGCCGACGTCCGCGCATCTCGGCTTTCAGGCTGCCCATGCCGAAGCCCGCGATGCCGTGCTCAAGCCGTTCGATGCCGAGCAATTTGCGGATGACGCCACCGCGCGCGGCTGGCCCGCGCTCGCCGTGCACAGCCGCGCCGCCGACCGTGCGACGTATCTGCAGCGCCCCGATGCAGGCCGCCTGCTCTCGCCCGAGTCCGAAGCGCTGCTGTCGGAGCCGCGCGCGCCGGCCGACATTGCGCTGGTGGTGGCGGATGGACTGAGCAGCCGCGCGGTACTGGTCAACGCCCTGCCCGTGCTCGAAGCATTGATGCCGCTTCTCGCAACGACCGGCCGAAGGCTGTCGCCGGTGACCGTGGCCGCCCAAGGCCGGGTCGCGCTCGCCGATCACGTCGGCGAGCTGCTCGGCGCATCCGCCTCGATCATCCTGATCGGCGAACGTCCAGGCCTCAGCGCCGCGGACTCACTCGGCCTCTATCTCACCTGGATGCCACGCCGCGGGCGCGTCGATTCCGAGCGCAACTGCGTTTCCAACGTCCGCCAGGGTGGGCTCGCGCCTGAGGACGCTGCAAAGCAGGCCGCCGATCTGATCGCGCGCATGTTCCAGCATCAGGCCGCCGGCATCAGCCTCGCGCGCCTGCCGCAGCTGCCGGCGCCGGAGCACGGCGGCTCCTGACGATGCCAGGACCCTCACACCGCGCAATAGCGGTCCTGGATGTCCTTGTCGGCGAGCAGCGCGGCGGCGCTGCTTTCATGAACGACCTCACCCTGGTCGATGATGACGGCACGGTCGGCGAGCCGCAGCGCCCATTCGACGTTCTGCTCGACCAGCAGCAAGGTCTTGCCCTGGTCGCGTAGCCGCCGGAACAGCACACCCATCTCCTCGACCAGCACGGGCATGATGCCTTCCGAGGGCTCGTCGAGCAGCACCATGCGCGGACGCGCGATCAGGGCGCGCGCGATCGCCAGCATCTGCTGCTCGCCGCCGGACAAGGTGACGCCCTCCTGATCGAGCCGCTCGCGCAGGCGCGGAAAGGTCTCAGCGATCTCAGCGAACGCTGCGCGCTCGTCGATCTCGGCCTTGGCCGCGACGAGCCCGAGCCGCAGATTCTCCCGCACCGACAAGCCCGGCACGATGCGCCGCTCCTCCGGCACATAAGCGAGCCCGAGATGAAAGCGCCGATGCGCAGGCAACGGCAGGAGATCATGTCCGGCGAAACGCACACGGCCCTCGGCCTTGGGCATCAGTCCCATCACGGTGCGCAGCGTCGTAGTCTTGCCGGCGCCGTTGCGCCCGACCAGCGCGACCACCTCGCCCTCGTTCACGCGCAGCGTGATGCCGTGCAGGACGTGGCTGGCGCCGTACCAGGCCTGGACCTGATCGAGCTCGAGCAATGCGGTCTCAGCCATAGCCCTCACTCTGTCCCAGATAGACCCGGCGCACGTCGGGATTGCTGCGGATGTCCTCCGGTCTGCCGTCGGCGAGCAGCCGGCCGTGGTGCAGCACCAGCACGCGCTGGCTCAGGCCGAGCACCATTTTCATCTTGTGCTCGACCAGCAGCACCGTCCGCTTCTCAGCCAGCCTCTCCAGCAGCGCCACCATGTCCTTGGTCTCTTCCGGCCCCATCCCGGCGGTCGGCTCGTCGAGCAGCAGCAACTCCGGCTCGGACACGAGCGCAATCGCGATCTCCAGCGCGCGCTGCTGGCCATGGGCGAGATATTTCGCCTGCTCAGCGCGCTTGCCGCCCAGCCCCACCGCTGTCAGCGCCGCGTCGGCGCGCTCGCTCAGCTCGACGAGATCGGCGCGCCTGCGCCAGATGTCATAGCTCACGCGCATCGCCTGCGCTGCGACCCGCACGTTCTCGTGTACCGACAGATCGGGAAAGATGTTGGTGATCTGGTAGGACCGCGAGATGCCCTGGTGCACGAAGCGGTGCTGCGGCAGCCCGTTCAGCTCCCGCCCCTTGAAGCGCAAGGTGCCCATGCTCGGCGACAGCGTGCCGGAGAGGATGTTGAAGAACGTGCTCTTCCCGGCGCCGTTCGGCCCGATGATCGAGGTCAGCTCACCGGCCGCGAACGACACCGAAATGCCCTCGAGCGCGGTGAACCCGCCGAACCGGCGGCCGATGCCCTCGGCCTGCAACAGCGTGGTGCTCATCGCCGCTCCCTCGCAAACGGCAGCACATCCAGCAGCGTGCCCCAGATGCCTTTCGGCAGGAACAGCACGAACACCACGAAGACCGCGCCGACCACGATCTGCCAATGCGGCGTCCACAGCGAGACGACGTCCTCCAGGATCAGGAAGGTCGCCGCGCCGATGAACGGGCCGAAGAAGCTGCGGGCGCCGCCGAGCAGCACCATCATCACGATCATGCCCGAGGTCTGGTAATGTAGGGAATCGAGCGGCACGATCGACAGATGCAGCGCCGACATGCAGCCGCCGATCGCCGAGATCGCGCCCGACAGCATGAACACGATGAGCTTGCAGCGCTCGACGTCATAGCCGCAGGCGCGCGCCCGCTGCTCGTTCTCACGGATTGCCTCGATGACGGCGCCGAACGGAGAGTTGAGAATGCGCGACTGCACCCAGAGCGCCAGCGCCGCGAAGGCCATCAGGACGTAGTATTTATTGACGGGATCGAGAAAGTTGACCTGCAGGCCGAGCAGATTGATGCGGTCGACTGTGAAGCCGCGCAGCCCGTTCTCGCCGCCAGTAAAGGACGACGCCTGCAATGCGACGTAGTAGACGAGCTGTGCCAAGGCCAGCGTGACCATCGAGAAATAGATGCCGCGGGTCCGCGTCGAGATCGCGCCGATCACCGCGGCGAGCGCGGTGCCCGCCGCAATCGCCAGCGGCACGGCCGCAAACCACGGCAGGCCCCAGCGGCCGATGGCGATGCCGGTCAGATACGCGCCGGTGCCGAAGAAGGCGGCGTGGCCGAACGACAGCAGCCCGGTGTAGCCGAACAACAGATTGTAGCCCATCACCACGACGCCGTAGATCAGGACGTTCACGGCGAGCGCCTTCGACGGCAGCAGCCAAGGCAGCAGCGCCAGCGCGACCAGCGACACCAGCACGCGGTGATCGGCCAGAGCCGTGACAAGCCGCTGCGCCTGGGGAAGCGGCGGTGCTTCGCCGGTCGACTGCACCGTCATCACGCTCTCCCCTTGAGGCCGAACAGACCTTGCGGCCGGACCAGCAGCACGGCCGCCATCAGGGCGAACATCACGATGGTCGCCATCTCAGGCGCGAACAGCGCCACCATGCTGATGCAGATGCCGACCATCAGGCCGGCGACGACGGCGCCGACGATCGAGCCGAGTCCACCGATCACGGTGACGACGAAGGCTTCCGCGAGCACCAGCGTGCCCATCTCCGGATTGACGCTGCGCATCGGCCCGGCCAGCACGCCGCCGAGCGCGGCGAGGCCGACGCCGAGGCCGAAGATCGCGAGCCACACCCTGCCGATGTCGACGCCGAGCACGCGCATGATCTGGGGATCACGCGCGCCGGCGCGGACGATCAGGCCCACGCGCGTCTTCTCCAGCATCAGCCACAGCAGCAGCAGCACGATCGCCACCAGCGCAATCACGAACAGACGATATTTCGGAAAGAAACCGACGCCGAGATCGACGACGCCGATCAATTGCGACGGCGTCGGAAACGGAATGCCGTCGCTGCCGAACACGATGCGCACGCCCTCGACCAAAATGTAGCTGAGACCGAAGGTGAGCAGCAGGGGATCATCGATCGAGCGGCCGTACAGGCGGCGAACAAGGACGAACTCGATTAGCATGCCGAACGCGCCGACCAGCACGGGGGCGAGCAGCAGCCCCCACCAGAAGCTGCCGGTCAGCGACGCCAGATACAGACCCGCATAGGCGCCGATCATGAACAGCGCGCCATGGGCGAAGTTGACGACGCCCAGCATGCCGAACACGATGGTCAGGCCGAGCGCCGTGATCACCAGCACCGCCCCGAGGGCGATGCCGGAGAACAACTGCATGATGATCAGAGACAGGTCCATGCGGTCAGGATCAGGTCGCGTGGCCGAGCTCGCCGCAGCTGCGCAGCATCTCGTCCGCACCGGGATCGCTGGCCACGATGGCAAACAGATCGTTGTCGCTGGCCATGGCCGACTTCTTCTTGGATTCCAGCACCAGCACCGACTGCACCGACTGGTGGTCGCATTTGCGGTAGTGCTGCGGCCCCTTGGTCAGGTCGTATTGCAAACCCTCCAGCGCCGCGACGACCTTGTCGGTCTCCGTGCCGCCGGCCACCTGCATCGCCTGCAGCAGGGAGCCGACGCCGGAATAGCCGTAGGCACCGTAGTCGGTCGGGATCGCGCCACCATTGGCTGCGCGGAACGCCTTGTTGAACTCGGCCGCGGTCTTGTTCTGTGTCTCCAGACCCCAATAGTAGTTGGCGCCGCCGACGACACCCTCGAATACGTCGGGACCGACGGCGAGGCGCTGGTTGTGCAGGATCACGGGCACCACGATCTTCATCTGCTGCTTGATGCCGAAATCGACCGCCTGCTTGATCGCATTGGCCTGGTCGCGGCCGAAATTGCTGATGCACAGCACGTCCGGGCGCAGCGACATCAGGCGCGGCATGAAGGTCGAGTAGTCGGCCGCACCGAACGGATGCAGGATCTCCCCGACGCTCTCGGCGCCGATCGCGGCCTGCGCACGCTTGAAGCCGCGCAGCATCTCGTGGCCATAGGCATAGTCGGCGACGAGGTGCGCAACCTTCATGCCCTTCTTGATGGTCTGCCGCGCAACCGCCGCCGTGGTCATGTGCGGATTGAGCGCCTCGTGGAAGGTGTATTTGCTGAAATCCTTGGCCTCGTTGATGGTGTCGGACTGGCTGATCGAGACATAGATCACGCCCCGTGCGCGCGTCACCTCGTTGACGGCGAGCTGGACCGCGCTGGAGAGCGCGCCGACGATGGCGTGCACCTTGTCCTTCTCGATCAGCTCGAGCGTCCGCGTCGCGGCCTCTCCGGCGTTGAGCTTGTCGTCGCGCACCAGCAGCTCGACCTTGCGGCCACCGATGCCGCCCTTGTCGTTGACCAGCTTGACCGCAAGCTCCGCGCACTTCACCTGGTCCCGCGCTTCGGCCGCGAACGGGCCGGTCAGCGGCGTCGGGAAGCCGATGCGGATGGTGTCGTCGGCGGCGCGGCCCAGCCGCGGCATCGCGAGCGTGGCGACGCCCGCCGACAGTCCCATGAGCGCCGTACGGCGGGATAGTCCTGCTCGTCGCGACTTCGTCTCGTAGCTTGGCATGATGTCCTCCCTCAACTTGTTGTTTTAGTATCGACCGAGTGCCTTGAGCACACGCGCGGGCGTGATCGGAATGGCATTGATGGACGCGGCAAGCGGCGCCAATGCGTCGTTGACCGCATTGAGCACGCAGGCGGACGCCGCCGCCGTGCCGGCCTCGCCGCAGCCCTTGGCGCCGAGAATGGTGTCGGCCGTCGGCGTCTCGACATGGTCGATGATGATGTCGGGCATCTCCATCGCCATCGGCACGAGGTAATCGGCAAGCGAGCCGTTGAGCAGCTGACCGGTCTCACCGTAGCGGCATTCCTCGAACAATGCAGCGCCGAGCCCCTGCACGACACCGCCGCGCAGCTGCTCGTCGACCAGCATCGGATTGATGATGCGGCCGCAATCCTCGACGACGTAATGCTTCAAGAGCTTGATGAAGCCGGTGTGGACGTCGACCTCGAGATAGCAGCCCTGGATGCCATTGGTGAAGGCGAACGGATAGCCCTGCGGCGCGAAGTGATGGCTGACGGTCAGCTGCGCCTGGGTGCCCGGCGGCAAGGTGTCGGACCGAAAATAGGCGATGCGCGCGATCTCGGCGACCGGCAGTCGCGGCTGTCCCGTGGCGACACTGACCACCTGCCCATCGATGATGTCCAGCGCCGACGGCTGCTCCTGCAGGATCAGGCCCGCGATCTCCAGGATGTTGGCCTTGAGCCGGCGCGCGGCCTGCAGAGCGGTCTCTCCGCCGATGCCGGCGCCGCGGCAGGCCCAGGTTGCCCCGCCATGCGGCGTGACCTCGGTATCACCGGTAATGACCTTGACGTGGTCCTGAGCGACGCCGAGCTGGTCGGCGACGATCTGGCCGATGATCGCCTCGGTGCCCTGGCCCTGCTCGGTGACGGAGATCGCGCAGCGTACCTCGCCCGACGGCGTCAGGCTGAGGGTCGCGCCATCCTGCGAGGAGATGCGCGCGCCGCCAACGCCATAGAAGGCAGGGCTCGGATTGGTGATCTCGACGAAGGTGGCGATCCCGATGCCGCGATGAATGCCGCGCTGGCGCAGCTCGTCCTGCTCGGCGCGCAGCGCGTCGTAGTCCATGATCCCGCGCAGCCGCTGCAAACATATCTCGTGCGACAGCGCCTCGAATTTGTAACCCGTCGGCGATGCCGTCGGATAGGCGTTGTCGGCAATCACGTTCCTGGCGCGCATCGTGAACGGGTCGATCCCGGCATGGCTGGCCGCCAGATCGACCATGCGCTCAGTCACCGCGCAAGCGATCGGGTGTCCGACGGCGCGGTACTGGCTGGTCTGCACCTTGTTCTGAAACACGACCTCCAGCACGGCGCGATAGGATTTGAAGTTATAGGGCGCACCGATCAGGCGGATCACCTGGTTGCCCTCGACCACGCTGGTGCGCGGATAGGTCGAGAATGCGCCGATCGCGGTGGCATCGTGGATGTCCATGGCGAGGATCTTACCGCCCGCATCGACGGCCATCCGCGCCCGGACATGGTGATCACGGGCATGGATGTCGGAGACGAACGACTCGATCCGGTCGGCGACATATTTCACCGGGCGTGCGAGCAGGATCGACAGTCCGACCACCGCCACATCCTCGTGGTAGACATGCAGCTTCATGCCAAACGAGCCGCCGATATCAGGTGCGATGACCCGCACGCGGGCTTCCGGGATGCCGTAGTGACGCGCGTAGAGATCCTGGAACTGATACGGCGTCTGCGTGGCGTGGTGCACGGTGAGCGAGGCACTCTCGAGATCGTAGTCCGCGACGATGGCGCGCGGCTCCAGCGTGACCGGCGTGTGACGGCCGAAATTGAACTCCTCCTCGATGACATGCGCTGCCGAGGCGAAAGCCTCGTCGACCCCGCCACTGTCGAGCTGGGTGCGGAAGCAGATATTTGAGGTTCCGGACGGATTGACCGTGGGCGTTCCAGGCTGGCGCGCCGCGTCGAGATCGACCACGGCGGGCAGCTCCTCATAGCCGATCGAGATCAGCTCCAGCGCATCCTCGGCAAGCGCCCTGCTCTCGGCGACGACGGCGACGACGGCCTGCCCAGCCCAGACCACGCGATCGAGCGGCAGCGGCAGCTGCGGCTCCGAGGTCATGCCCTTGAAATGATCGAGCGTGCCGGTCCAGGGCGCGCAGATCTTGGCGAGATCAGCGCCGGTGGCAACCAGATGCACGCCTGCGAGCGCACGTGCGGCATCGACGTCGATGCTGATGATCCGTGCATGCGCATATGGGCTGCGCAGAAATGCCGCATGCAGCATCCGCGGCAGGCGAATGTCGGTGACATAGCGGCCGCGCCCGGCCAGCAGGCGCTTCGCATTCGGCCGCGGCACCGAGCGGCCGATATAGGAATTCGGACGATCGAGCGGGGTGAGCGCTTTCATCCCGGCGAGCCCTCTTGCGACGCCTTCGTGGCGCGAGCGTCGGCCACCGCCGCGATCGCGTCGACGATCGCCTCATAGCCGGTGCAACGGCAGAAATTCCCCGAGAGCGCATCGCGGATCGCAGCGCGGCTCGGCTCCGTGAGCCGGGACAGCAGCTCGTGGGCATTGATCAGCATGCCCGGCGTGCAGAACCCGCACTGCAGCGCATTGCGTCGATGAAACTCAGCCTGCAGATCGGCGATCGCGCCGCTTTCGGAAAGCCCCTCGATGGTATCGATCCGGGCGCCATCGGCCTGCACGGCGAACATCAGGCAGGCATGCACGGCACGGCCGTCGAGCTGCACCAGGCAGGCGCCGCAGGCCCCCATCTCGCAGCCGGCATGCGTGCCGGTCAATTCGAGAGCATTGCGCAGGCAGTCGACCAGCGTGTCACGTGGTGCGACCTCGCAGGCGACCTTACGGCCGTTGACCGTGAAGCGAACCCGCACCGCCTCCTCGGCATCGTCGATCTCGCTGCTCATGCCGCCTCGCTCATCCGCGCCAGCAGCCGGCCGAGCAGCACCCGCGCCAGATGCAGGCGCATGGCCGGTGGCACCTCGTCGCTCTCCGGCGGCGCGAGATCGCGGTCGAGTGCGGCCTGAGCCGCAACGATCCGATCGGCATCGATACGAGCACCACTCACCACAGCTTCGGCCGACCTGGCGCGGGTCGGCACGTTGCCGACCGAAAAGAAGGCGATGCGGATGGTTTCGACCAGGCCATCCTTGCAGGTCGCCAACATGCCGCAGCCGACCAGCGCGTAATCACCACGGCGCCGCGCCAGTTCGTCGAAGCAGATGCGCTGGTTGCAGCGGAAGCGCGGCACCAAGATCGCCGTCACGATCTCGCCCGGCCTCACGACCGTCTCGAACAGATCAATGAAGAAGTCATCGGCCTTGACGCGGCGCCGGCCCGAGGTGCCCGCGATCTCGATCTCGGCATCGAGCGCCAGCATCATGGCGGGAAACTCGGACGCCGGGTCCGCCAGCGCGACGCTGCCGCCCAGCGTGCCGCGATTGCGGATGGCAGGATGGGCGACGAACGGAGCTGCGGCGCGCAACAGCGGCGCAAACTCAGCGATGAGCGGATCGGTCAACATCTCGCAGTGCCGCGTCAGGGCGCCGATGCGAAGCCATTCGCCGTCGCAACGAACGCCGCGCAGCTCTTCGATGTGGTTGATATCAATTAGAATTCGCGGCGCCTGAAGGCGCAACGCCAAGGCGGGGACGAGGCTCTGCCCGCCGGCGATGTAGCGCGCATCGTCGCCGCTCCGCGCATGAGCGTCGCGCGCGTCGTCGACCGAATGTGCACGGTGATAGCTGAAAGCCCTCGCTTTCATCCATTTCCTCGCTGCCTGGGCTCGCCTGCCCGAACTCCAGATTTGTGACCATCTGGTCTCAAAACAGTTGCACGGTCATAGGTTCGCGGTCAACCAGAAACGAACGATTGGTCACAAATCTGCTTTCAGCTATCAAGCAACTCCCTGCGGCAACGATTCAGGACATGGCCAGACCTCCGAAGACGACGAGCGCCACCAAGGCGGCGAGCGGTGTACGTGCAGGACGCACGCGGCAAGCTGATGCTCCCTCGCAGACGCGGCGCCGCAACATGCGCGCGGCCGACCGCGAGCGGCTGATCGTCGATGAAGCGATCCGCTTCTTCGCCGAGCGCGGCTTCGAGGGCCAGACGAGAGAGCTCGCCAAGCGCATGGGCATTGCCCATTCGGTGATCTACCGGCACTTTCCGAGCAAGGAAGCGCTGATCGAACGGGTCTATCAGGAGGTCTATCTGAGCCGCTGGTCACAGGACTGGGCCCCGCTGATCCGAGACCGCCGCCAGCCGCTGCAGGTGCGGCTCACGAGCTTCTATCTCGACTACGTCGCCCGGGTGTTCGAGTACAATTGGGTGCGGATCTTCGTCTTCTCCGGAATGAAGTCGTTCGGAATCGCCGGACGCTATCTCGACCTCGTCCGACGCGAGATCATCGAGCCGGCGGCGATCGAACTGCGCCACGAGCTGGCATTGCCGGACACCCTGACCTGCCCGCTCGGCAGCCGCGAGACGGAGATGTTCTGGGGCCTGCACGGCCGCATCTTCTATCTTGCAATCCGCAAGTTCATCTATGAAACACCGGTGCCGTCCGATCTCGAGCAGACCGTGCGCGACGCCATCGCGCTCTTCCTGGACGGTGCACGCCTCTCGCTTCCGAAGATCCTGCAGGACGGCGAGCCTCATCCCGCCCGATGATCGGCCTGCCCTTTCCCGTTTGCGCGATCGACCGTCGGTCCCTGCGTCCACAACTCATGAGCATTCTCGATCTGTCGAGAGTGCGACGTTTCGTTCCACTATGCATCGCAACGAACCCGCCCGCTGCGCGGATCCGACACAGGTTGCATGACACCGTCATGCGGCGTCTGTCACGCGCGTGTCGCACTCTCTGACCCGGCCCTCGATCTCCGTTCGCTCGCATGATAGCTCGACGTCGATCAGCCTCAGGTGGCATCGCTGCAACTTGACGCGTTCGGCGACTGAAGTTATCGTGGTTGAATATTTCGATGCTTTCTATTTGTTGTTTTCGACGCAAACCTCATTGAACGACCTGAACCACATCGACTGGTCCGCACACACACGCTTAATGATCATGTTGTGCGAGACTCACGGCCTGATCGAGCCGCCAAGTCGGCGGCCATGAGCGTTATATCGCGACCGCTTGGTCGCGGTAGCCTTCGCTACGTCGTTGCCAGCTGTTAGTTGCGGAGCGGGACGTGATTGATCAAGCGATGATTTTCCTTCGCGACCTGCTCAATGCGCATTTGACGGGGCCCGCTGTTCCGGGTCACGCGGCGCCGGCCGAGGACGCCGTGATTTTTCTCGACGGCGACAAGACCGACCCGATCTCGTTCCGCATGGGCGCCGTCACCACGATGCTGATCAATGTCGAGCAGGAGCCGATCCTGCGCGCGGCCAACCCCTATCAGCGATTGGCTGCCGACGGTACGGCCTACCGCATCCAGCCCGATGTCCGTCTCAACATGCGCGTGCTGTTCGTGGCGCGCTTCAAGCAATATGAGCAGGCGCTGGCGCGGCTGTCGCAGATCATCACCTTCTTCCAGTCGCACCCGGTGCTGGATCGCCAGGCCGTGCCAAGCATGCCGGCAGGCATTCCACAACTGGCGCTCGAGCTGGTCACCCTTCCGCTCAACGAGCAGAACGATCTCTGGAATGCGCTGCGTGCCGCGTTCCAGCCTTCCCTGCTCTATCGCGTGCGCATGCTCGTGTTCGAGGATCGTCAGGAAGAGATGACGCGGCCGGTCTCCGGTCCGCCGGAACGGAGGCTGGAACATGCCCTCGGCCGCTCTGTTTGACGTCCGCGTCACCCACGACTACTACGCGGATCTGCGCTGCGGCGATTTCGCGATCGTGCCGGCGGCGCAGACGGAGTCAGCGATGGCGCGGCTGCGGCTCACTCACAAGAGCTTCGCCGACCGCCTGCGCGTCTATGCCGAGCTCGACGCCAAGGGAAACACCATCGCCGCGGCCGCGGCGCCGCTGTCGCTGGAGTTCGCCCTGCAACCGCGCGGGGCCGGCTATGCCGCGATCACCAGGCTCAGTGAGCTCACCCAGCAGCCCGCCCCCCTCTTCACCAATGAGGGAGTTCAGCCGGCGGACCCGCTGCCGCTACGCCTGACCACGCGCCGCGCCACGGCGAGCGAGCGCCTCATCGTCTCGGCTCCAGCTGTCGCCGAGCCGTTCGTGCTTTCCGGCACGCCGCTCGACGGCACCACACCCGCGGACGTCACCGTCGCTGGCGCAGGCGCCGTCACGAGCGTCATGCCCGGTTCCAAGCGCATCACGATCGATACATCGGCGCTTCTGCCAGCCACCACTTTTCAGGTTTCCTATCCGGTCCGCGCGGCGACGGCGCGCGGCGCGCTCGCAGACATCACCCTGACGCTGACCGCGCAGGCGCTGAAACCATCGCCGGCGCCGCGGGCCTATGTCATCCCGCTGGCTTCCGCCGATTCGCGCTGGGCCTATTATGTCGTGACGGATTTTGCCGGCGACCTCTCCACGCTCGGCGTCGTCGATGCGACGCCGGGCAATGGGCCGCGTGCCATCACCATATCCGACGCCGGCCGCACCGAGCTGACGCTGGCGATGGTCGGCAGCGATCCGGTCGGCATGGACCTGCTCGGACGCTATCCGGGCCGGCGGGTCATCCGACTGCTGTCGGATGCGCCAATTCCGACGCGCGACGTCCCCCTCGGTGCGCTCGAACTCCGCCTCGACAACACGCCCCTGCTGACGCGCCTGCCCAATCCGCCGCCTGATCGCCTGACCCTGCTGCAGACCGCCGCGGCCGCGCCGCGCCAGATGGTCCGCTACCAGATCCTATCGCTGCTGACGAACTGATTTCTTCCACCTCTCCTCACCACGTTCCGAAGGTGCATTGTCATGCCGATCTACAAGACCCCGGGCGTCTACGTCGAAGAGATCTCCCGATTGCCGCCGTCCGTCGCCGAAGTGTCGACCGCCATACCGGCGTTCCTCGGCTACACCGAGAAGGGCCCCGCGATGGCGCGGATCAGCTCGCTGCTCGAGTACACGGCCACGTTCGGCGGCGCCAAGCCGACCGCCTTCGTCGCCACGTCGACGACCGATGCGGCCACGGGCCTGCCGACGATCGCGTTGTCCGATCCCGCGGCCGCCAATGGACCCAGCCCCGACCGCCTGCTGTATTATGCCGTCAGCCACTACTTCGCCAATGGCGGCGGCCCCTGCTACGTCTTCTCGCTCGGCGACTATGCGAGCGCCCTCGCCAAGGCCGACTTCCTCACGGCGCTCAATCTGCTGGCGCTGGAGGACGAGCCGACCTTGATCGTCCTCACCGATGCCGTGCTGCTCGCCGCCGGCGACTATTTCGAGATTGCGCAGGCCGCGCTGAGCCAGTGCGCGCGGTTGAAGGATCGCTTCACCATCCTGGATGTTCCCAAGGGCGACATCGCCACGTTCCGGAACCAGATCGGCGTCGACTACCTGTCCTACGGAGCCGCCTATCATCCGTATTTGCGAACGTCGCTGAACTTCGCCGTCGACGAGAGCAAGATCCAGGTCAAGATCACCGACGCCCAGGTGCCGCCGACGATCAAGGAGGTGCAGTTCCCGGCCAACGACCCCAACGGCATGATCGTCTCGTTCCAGAGCAACGATCCGGCGATCGCGCCAAAGGTCCAGCTCGTCGGCGGCGACAATGCGCAGGCGATCGACATCTCCATCGTCAACGGCAAGCCGACGCTGGTGATCACCAATGTCGCCGGCGGCAAGACTGCCAAGCAGGTGGTCGACCGTTGGGCCGTCGTGAAGGCCGCGCTGGCGCCGTCGGGGTTCGACATCCGCCTGCAGGGCAATGGCACGGCCGCGCTGCAGCCGACGGCCGCCGGCGACGGCGCCGATCTCGTCAAGGTCGGCGGCGGCGCGCCGCCGACGCCCGCGCTCGGCGACATCAAGCTCAGCGACACCGCGCGCTACAACCAGATCAAGGATGCGCTCAGCCGACAGCGCGTGACCCTGCCGCCGAGTGCCGCGATCGCCGGCATCTACGCCCGCGTCGACCGCGACCGCGGCGTCTGGAAGGCGCCGGCCAATGTCGGCGTGATGGCGATGATCGGCGTCGACAAGAAGATGACGGATGCCGATCAGGAATCCCTCAACGTCGACCCGACCGCCGGCAAATCGATCAATGCGATCCGCGACTTCACCGGCAAGGGCACCATCGTCTGGGGCGCTCGCACGCTCGCCGGCAACGACAATGAATGGCGCTACGTGCCGGTGCGGCGGCTGTTCATCACCATCGAGGAAAACACCCGCAAGGCCTCCGGCTTCGCCGTGTTCGAGCCGAACGATGCCACCACTTGGCTGAAGGTCAGGGGCATGATCGAGAGCTATCTCTACTCGCTGTGGGAGCGCGGCGCGCTCGCCGGCTCGACACCGGAAGCGGCCTATTACGTCAATGTCGGCCTCGGCAAGACCATGACGCCGCAGGACGTGCTGGAGGGCCGGCTGATCGTCGAGATCGGAATCGCCGCCGTCAGGCCGGCCGAGTTCATCGTGCTGCGCTTCATGCACAAGCTACAGCAAGCCTGATCGACCAGAACCGATAGAGGAGCGCACCGATGGCTGTCAGCGCCAGCGAAATCAAGGCCACCTATCCCTTGCCGGTCTACAACTTCCGCGTCGAGATCGGTCCGAACGCCGTGGCGTTCTCGGAGGTGTCCGGCCTGTCGATCCATTATGAGGTCACGACCTTCAAGGAGAGCCCGACCGGCGGCGGCAGCGCCGGCCCGCGCATCATCCACATGCCGTCGCAGCCGCAGCCGGTGAACATCACGCTCAAGAAGGGCGTGGCGCGCACGGCGAGCGTCTCCGCGCTCTACAGCTGGATCAAGACCGTCTCGCTGAACCAGGTCGAGAAGAAGGACGTCGTCATCCGGCTGTGCGACGAGCAGGGCAAGCCGGTCATCAGCTGGACCGTGATCAACGCCTTCCCGACCAAGCTCGACGGACCCGCCTTCGATGCCAAGTCGAACGAGGTCGCCGTCGAGTCGCTCGAGCTGCGCGCCGACGCCATCACCATGACCGAAGGCTGATCACGCCGATGCCCGACGACAAGACGACGCAGAAGCTGCTCTATCCGCTGCCCGGCTACAATTTCCAGGTCGCCGTGGATTCGGACTCGGCGAGCTTCGTCGAGGTGTCCGGGCTCGCCAGCGAGTACGAGACCGTGACCTACCGGCACGGCTTCAGCCGCTGGGAGGGCGAGGACGTGACGCGCGTCCCCAAGCGAAGCCACAGCACGGTGACGCTGAAGAAGGGCGTGATGCCCGGCGGCAACTTCCTGTCGCAATGGCTGACGGCGGATCCGCCAACCGCACGGGCGCTCGCCATCAGCCTGTGCGACGAGGCGGGAACGCCGGTCGTCGTCTGGCACGTCAAGGAGGCGATCCCGGTCAAGCTTTCAGCGCCGAGCTTCGACGTCAACAGCACGCAGCTCGCCATCGAGACGATCGACCTGCTCGCCAGTGGAATCTCCGTCGAGTATCTGTGACATGCCGGTCAAGGACCTCCCCTTAAGCTTCCGCTTCGGCGTGTTCTTCTTCGTCGGCGGACTCGTGCCCAACCCGATCGACATCCGCTTCCAGAAGGTGTCGGGGCTGGGCGCGACGGTGTCGCTCAAGACCCACGCCGAGGGCGGGCAGAACCTCTACACGCACCGCTTTCCCGAGACCATCGGCTACCAGAACCTGGTGCTGGAGCGCAGCGCACCGCTGATCTCGCCGCTCGACATCGAGTTCAACATCTCGCTGTCACTGTTCAAATTCTCCGCCTCCAACGTTCTGGTGACGCTGTTCGACGACAGCGGCGCGCCGACGGCGGGATGGATGTTCCTCAACACCTATCCGGTGCGGTGGGCGACCTCGGATCTCGATGCCGGGCAGACCGGCGTCGTGATCGACACGATGGAGCTGGCCTACACCCGCATGCAGATCATGAGGCTCTGAGCCATGCCTGTCGAGATCCGCGAGCTGATCATCCGCGCCGTGGTCGATCCGCACAAGGTCGACGCGCGGAGCCCTGCCGCGAACGCCCCGGCATTCGACCGCGACGCACTGGTGCAGGCCTGCGTCGACGAGACGCTGCGCATCCTGCGCCGCGAGAAGGAGCGCTGATCATGGGTTTTCCCGACCTGTTCAAGCTCGAGAAGCTGCAGATCTACGCCTTCGCCGATGCCAAGCGCTCGAAGAGCAAGGAGATCGACGGCTCGCCGTTCGTGGCGATGTTCAACCCGCAGACCTTGAGCCAGACCAACAGCAACCTGTTCGAGCCGGGCAAGGCGGCCGGCGGCGCCGAGCAGGTCGCGACCTTCATCCGGACTCAGCCGAGCGCGATCGAGCTCACTCTGCTGCTCGATGGCACGGGCGTCGAGGAGATGGGCCTCGTCAATCTGTTCTCGGACACCAAGACGGTGAAGGATCGCATCGACAGCTTCCTTGCCATCGCCTACCAGCCGCAGAGCGAGACGCACGAGCCGAGCTATCTGAACCTTAAATGGGGCAAGTTCAGCTTCAACTGCCGGCTCACCACCGTCACCATCAACTACACGAGCTTCGAGCGCGACGGCTCGCCGCTGCGGGCCGAGCTGGTGCTGAGCCTGGCGGCGGACGATGACGTCGCCAAGCAGCAGTCGCAGCTTGCCTTCACCTCGCCCGACGTGTCCCATGCCCGGCTGGTGCGCGGCGGCGATACGCTGCCGCTGCTGGTCCATGCCGTCTACGGCAGCGCGGTGCATACGCCGCGGGTCGCGCGTGCCAACGGGCTCAATCATCTGCGCGGCCTGGAGCCGGGCCGCACGCTGATCTTTCCGCCGCTGTCGCGCTAGGAGCTCGAGGTGCCCGACGGCTTCACCATTCCCACCATTCTCGTCGCGGGAGCTGCGCTGCCGCCGAACCTCGCGCCGCTGTCGATCGACGTGATGCGGGCGGTGAACCGCATTCCCACCGCGATGTTGTCGATTCACGCCAAGGGCCCCGTGGCCGACGAGGCGCCGCTGATGGCGGGCGGTCCGTTCAAGCCGGCGGCCGAGGTCGAGATCAAGCTGCGCCGCGCCGGCGAGGACGACGTCAGCGTATTCAAGGGCCTCGTCACCGCTCTGTTCGTCCATACGCGCGAGGGCCTGCCGACGCTCGACGTGGTGGTCAAGGACAAGACGGTCAAGCTCACCGGCGCGCGCCACAACCGGATCTGGACCGACACTCCCGATAGCGACGCGATCCGCGCCATCGTCGGCGACGCGCAACTGACCGTCGATGACGCGCCCGACACGACCCCAACGCACAAGACCCTGGTGCAGCATGATTGCACCGACTGGGACTTCATCCTGACCCGCGCCGATGCGCAGGGGCTCGGCGTCGTCGCCTTCGACGGGGCCGTGTCGCTGAAGAAACTCGCCGTCGCCGGCGAGCCGGCGCACAGCTTCTCGCTCGGGCTCGATCCGATCACCGACCTGCATTTCGAGCTCGACGCGGCGAGCCAGGCGCCGAGCATCGACGGCGTGGCGTGGGACCCGAAGGCGCTCGCGGCGGCTGAGCCTGCCACGGCGGAGACGCTGAGCCTGCCGCAGGGGGAGATCGGAACGGCATCGATCGGCGATAAACTCGGAATGGGGCCCGTTCGCCTCACCCATATGGTGCCTCTTCAGCCCGACGAAGTGAAAGCGTGGACGAATGCACGCGCGGCCCGTGCGCGGCTCGCGCTGATCCGCGGCCGCATGTCGGTGGCAGGACTTCCCGCAGCAAAGCCGATGGACATTGCCGAGCTGAACGGGCTCGGCGACCTGTTCGACGGCAAGGTGCTCGTCACGGGCGTACGCCATCGCATCGATACGCACGGTTTCTCGACCGACCTGCAATTCGGTCTCGCCGCCGAGCCCGCGGGCCGGTTGCCCGAGCTTTCGGACATGGCTGCCGGGGGCCTGCTGCCGCCGATCTCGGGGCTGCATCTCGGCACCATTGCCGACTCCTCGGACGAAGATCCGGATGGCGAGAGCCGAATTCAGGTCAGCGTCTCCTCCGTCCTCACCGATCCGCCCAAACCGCTCTGGGCGCGCATCGCAAGTCCCGATGCCGGCGACAAGCGCGGCTTCTGCGTCCGGCCGGAGCCGGGCGACGAAGTGCTGGTCGGCTTTCTCGGCGGCGATCCCAGGCATCCGGTCGTGCTCGGCCGCCTCTGGGGCAGCAAGAACAAGCTGCCGGAGGGGTTCACCGATGCCAAGCAGAAGGGTCTCGTCGGCAAGCAGAACACGCGCATCGTCCTGTCGGAGGCCGACAAGCCCTCGATCACGATCAGCACGCCCGGCGGACGAACCGTCATCCTCGACGACGACGGCGGCACCATCACGCTGTCCGACAAGAACAACAACAAGCTCGTTCTCGACGCGAACGGCATCACCATCGACTCGGGCAAGGACCTCGTGATCCAGGCCAAGGGCGCGATCAAGATCAAGGGCAGCACGATCGACCTGAACTGATTTCCACCGTTGCTGGGAGACGAACGATATGCGGCGCTTCAGCTTACACCGAACGGAACGGACATGACGACCTCCGCCGGCTATCTCGGACGCGGCTGGGCGTTTCCGCCGCAGTTCGGACCGAACGGCTCCGACGTCGCCATGGTCGCCGGCGACGACGACATCGTTCAGAGCCTGACGATCCTGTTCGGCACGGCGCTGGGCGAGCGCGTGATGCGGCAGGATTTCGGCTGCGACGTCTCGCGTTACATGTTCGAGGAGATCGACCAGACGCTGCTGACCTCGATCCGCGAGGCGGTGTCAGATGCGATCCTCTATCACGAGACGCGCATCCGGCTCGACGGCGTCGATGTCAGCACCGACGGCCAGACCCCCGGCCTCGTGCTGATCGCGATCCGCTTCACGGTTCGCACCAGCAACTCCCGTTTCAACATGGTCTATCCCTATTACCTCAACGAAGCGACGAGAGCGGTGCCGTGAGCGACGTGATCGTGATCGATGGCGACATGGCGAGTTTCGAGCCGGGCTTCGGAGCGGCGACCGTCGTCGTGCGCCCCGGTCCGATCACCGCAAGCGGCAAGGCCCGGGTCGCCGGCAAGCTCGCCTGCGTCGCCGGCGACGAGAGCAGCGTGTCCGTCGCCGGCTGCATGTACACGGCCGGTCCCTATTCGATCCCGGGCACCGGAACGCTCTCGATCGCCGCGCTGGCCGGAGACCAGAAGGCGGCAACCTGCCAGTCAGGAGCCAAGAAGCTGCTGCTCAAGGGAAGCTCGTTCACCGCACGATTCACCGTCGCGGCGCCGGCGATGCAGCCGCCGCCGGGGCCCGGCTCGCCCATTCCGGACGCGACGACGAGCTACACCGGCAAGGGCAGCTTCGTTGCGGCCGAAACCAGCGTGAAGGCGGGGTAACCGATGGTGCAGCCGCCCGCCGAGATTCCTTCGCCCCGGCGTGACGGCACCAGCCAGCTCGCGCGGCTGCTGGCCACCAGGATCGTCTCCGACCGCTATCCGGACGGCGTCGGCATCGACGAGCGGACGACGCGTGACCTGCTGACATTCCTGCGCGGCTACGTCGAGAAGGTGACCTACTATGACGCGGACAACGATCCCGTCGGCGACTGGTCGGGCCTGCTCGGCGATCTCAGCGACGATCAGATCCTCGCCTTCATCGACAATCCGGGCACGGGTTCCGACGACCGGCTGCGACGGCCGCATCTGGTGCTGCTGCTTGCCTTGTTCAAGCTGCTCGACACCGCCCGGAACGCGCTCAATGGGATCGTCCCCCGCCATCTCGACTACTACTATCGCGACGTGCTGCGGCTCGCCCCGAAGCTGCCGGTACCCGATCGCGCATTCGTGCTGTTCGATCTCGCCAATGGTGCGCATGCCGTGCAGATCCCCGCCGGCACCAGGCTTCCGGCCGGGCGCGACTCCGCCAAGCGCGAGCGCTTCTTCCGCACGGACGCCGATGTCGTCGTCAGCCGCGCGAAAGTCAGCAGGCTCGCCACGGTGTTCACCGACAAGCTCGTCATCGGGCTGCCGGAGGCGCGCGATCCGAGAAAGGGCGCGCTCGGCACCAAGGAGGATCGGTTCCTCGCCATGCTGCGGCTCGCGCTCGGCGAGCCCTCGCCGGGCGGGCTGCTGCCGCTCTATGGCGGCAAGCCGGTCACCTATCCGCTGCTGCAGTCGCTCGCCGCCCTGGTCGCGTTCGCCCCCACGGCGCTGCACCTGCAGCACTATGAGCTGCGCGAGCTGATCGATCGCAAGCGTACCCGCGACAATGCCGGCGCCGACTGGGCCAAGATCAATGCGATCCTGCAGGCGGCGGGCCGCGATGCGCGGCACGACCCTAACTTCGTTCTCAACCCGGCCAATCCGCGCGACTTCAACGCCAATCTCGCGACCGCGCTGAACGGCACGCCGAACCTCGCGGGCCTGCCCGAGATCACGACCGTCGACGATCTCTACGTGCAGCGCTATCGGCAGGACGTGCAGGATGCGATCACGCAAAAGCTGCACATGCCGGTTGCGACCTTCGTCACGATGATGGACCTCAAACGGGCCTCCGATGCCGATTGGCGTGTCATCAACGGGCTGCTCGAACATGCCGGCCAGGACAAGCGCAAGGATTCGAACTACCGGCTCAAGGTGATCGATCCCGCCGACTTCGCGACCAACATGAAGGAGGCGATCGGCACCATCGACTACACGCCGACCGGCGTAACCTCGATCGACGGCTATGCAGCGGCGGTGCGCAACCTGGAAGCCTATGCCTTCATGTCGGCCGAGGCCTTCGCGGCCATGATGGCGACGGCCGATCAGCCGGAGGCGAACGTCTCCGAGCGTGCATGGCAGCAGGTCTACGGCACCCTCGAAGATGCGTTGCAGAAGAAGGTGGTCGCTGCACGGCGCGATGCGATACGCAAGCGGCGCGAGGCGGCTGCCGATCCCGCCGCGGGCCTGCAGTCGATCCTGGCCGATGCTGCCGGGGCGTCGCCCGGCGCCCCCACGCCGCAATTGCTGGAGGAGCTGAAGGACTGGGCCTCCGCTGCCGACATGCAGCCCCTGAGGAGGGTCGCGGATGCGCCGAAGACCGCAAGCACCGAGCAATGGGTGCAAGTCTACGACATCCTCGAACGCGCCTCGCGCAAGCGCACGCAGCTGCCCATCCCGCGGCCGGAGCGGCAGGACTGGCTCAATCTGTATCCCCAGGCAGACGCGACGACGGTGCATCCGAGCGCCGAGCTGGAGCAGCGCTGGAAAACGTTCGGCGCCGCACCGGCACAATCCCCCGAGCAGCCGCCGCCGGAAACGATCGGCCTCGTGATCGGCTCGCCGCTGTTCGCGCTCAGCGCAGGAACGCGGCAGATCATCCTGACTTTCGGCTTCTACGATGATGGCGGCGGCCCGATCGTTGCCGCGCCGGAGCAGCCCTTCTCGGTGCAGGTCAGCACCGCCGACGGCTGGGTCACCCTCGGCGCCGACAAGGTGGACATGACCGGCGACGGCACCGTCGACTACAGCAAGCTCGACGACATCGCGCCGATCCCCGGCACGACCACCCTGATCGGCCTGCGCGTTCGCCTGACGCTGCCCACGACCATGCCGGCCATCGCACCGCTGCCGGGCGATCAGGCACTCGCCTCTTGTCCCTGGCCCGCCGTCCGGCTGACGCTGCGCCAGATCTGGGACGGCACGCTCGGCCGCTGGGTGATCCGCTATGCCCGGCTGCGCTCGCTGCGGATCGCGCGCATCCACATGCGCGCGGCGATCGGATCCTACGTGCAGCCGGCGCAGAGCGGCGAGCCGCTCGGCCCCCTGGTGCTGGAGAACGATCTCGGTCCGCTCGACGGCAAGCGCCCGTTCGAGCCTTTCGGGCCGCAGCCGGACGCCGGCGCCACCTTCTGGATCGGACATCCCGATCTGCAGAACAAGCGGCTGCGGGCCGTCAAGATGCGGCTCGACTGGATGGGCGGCCCACCCGATCTGAACGCGACCTACGCGGCCTACCAGCTCGCCGGCCCGTTCACGGCCAAGGTCAGCCTGGTCGACGGTCCACTGGTGACGGCGCAAGGCGGGGCCGGCGCCCTGTTCGTGACCGACAGGGCGCGGCGCACGCAGGACGCCAGCAAGCCGCAGACACTCGAGATCGCGAGCGTCAGCGATGCCGTGCAAGCTTACACCTTACCGCCGCCGGAAACAGCGGCGGCGACCGCACGCAACCTTCCGCACGCACTGCGGCTGGAGCTCGCCATCGGCTTCGGCCATCGCGACTATGCCGGGCTGGCCGCCACCAAGGCGATCGCGCTCGCGGTCGACACGGCCGTGTTCGCCAAGAGCGGCGGCACCATCAATGCAGCGAGTTACACGGTCGGCCTGCCCTATGCACCGAAGCTGAAATCGCTCACGCTCGATCTGCTGGCGGGGCACGAGATCCGCATGGAGGCCTATCAGCAGGGGCCGGCATCGGACATGGTGTTCCACCTGCACCCGTTCGGGATCGCCGAGCTCAGCGCCGCCGCGAACGGCTCTCCCCTGCTCCCCGACTACGGCAATGAGGGCGAGCTGCTGATCGGCCTCGAAGGTCTGCGTCCGCCGGAGACTCTGTCGCTGTTGTTTCAGATGGCCGAAGGCAGCGCCGATGCCGATGTCGACCCGCCTGCCATCCGCTGGAGCGTGCTCGACCGGAACGGCTGGGTCGATCTGCCCGGCGAAGCCATGCTGCAGGACGGCACGCGCGGGCTGATCAATTCGGGGATCATCACCTTCGCTCTGCCGCAGGCGGCGCCGGATGCACGGCTTCCCGCTGGGCCGTATTGGCTGCGCGCCAGCGCGGCCATCGGCGCCGCCGCAGTTTGCGACACCATCGCGATCCATCCGCAGGCGGCGCTCGCGACCCGTGAGCTGAACGCCTCGGCCGTCGACCTCACGCCGCTGCCGCCCAAAACCATCAAGTCGCTGTTCGCGCCGCTGCCCGGCGTCGCCGCCGTGCACCAGCCCTATGCCTCGTTCGGCGGACGTCCGGCGGAAGATCCCGTGGGCTTCCATGCGTCGTCGAGCGAGCGGCTGCGGCACAAGCAGCGTGCGGTGACGGCCTGGGACTATGAGCGGCTCGTGCTGCGCCGCTTCCCGGAGATCTACAAGGTGAAGTGCCTGCCGGCGACCTCCAACGAAGCCGCTATCGACAGGCGCGACGCGCTCGGCCTCGTCAGGCTGATCGTCATTCCGGACATCCGCGGCAAGAGCCTGTTCGATCCGTTCGAGCCCAAGGCCGCATCGGCGCTGCTCGCCGACGTCGCGGCCTACCTGACGCCGCTGCTGCCGGGATCGGCGCGGCTGAGCGTCGAGAACGCCAGATACGTCCAGGTCCGCATCCGCGTCGGCGTCCGCTTCGTCGACCAGAGCAATCCGGCGCTGTGGAAGCAGCGGCTGAACGACGACCTCAACCGCTTCCTCTCGCCATGGGCGTTCGACGACGGCGCCGACATCATGATCGGGCGCCGCATCTATGCCAGCAGCATCGTCAACTTCATCGACCAGCGCTCCTATGTCGACTACGTCGCCGGCATCAAGCTGTTCTCCAGCGAGGACGGCGAGGTCTTCACCCTGGCTCCTCCGGGCGGCCCGGACGGCGACAGCGTCGGGTCCGAGCGGCCGGACGCGGTGCTGGTCGCCGCGCGGCGGCACGAGATCGATCTGATTGCCGACGAGATCTTCCCGGCCGATCAGTTCAAAGGCATCAACTACATGAAAATCGAGCTTGATTTCATCATCGGTTAGACACTCACACATGATCGCGGGTACGAGGCTGCCATGAACATCGATGACAACAAGAAATCGCGGGCAACGCTGAAGTCCTACTTCGTCAAGAATGCGATCCCGACCGAGCAGCAGTTCTCCCAGCTCATCGACAGCCTGATCAACCAGCGCGACGATGGCGTCATCAAGCCCGGCGGCGGCGAGCCGCTCTCGATCGAAGCCGTCGGCGACTTCGAGAAGGCCATCAACTTCTACATGCAGATCTCCGACGCCAGCCCCGCCTGGACGCTGTCGCTGCGCCCGCGATCGAACCCGAACGATCCGCAGACGGGGCGGCCGGGCCTCTCCATCAACGATGCCGCCGGCAACAGCCGCCTTGCCGTCGATGCCGCGAACGGCCGGGTCGGCATCGGCGTGGTCGCGCCTGCTGAGCGGCTCGAGGTCGGCGGCCGCATCAGGGCCGGGCTGCTCACGATCGGCGCGCCGGACGTCAATGTCGACTATTCCTATGTCGGCGGCAGCGCTGCCGGCGATCTCACGACCACCTATGCGCTGGCGGTCGGCATCTCCGGCGCGCAGCTCGGGCGAACGGCGCTGAACGGCAAGGACATCTCGTTCCGCGTCAACAACGTCCAGCGCGCGACCTTCGCGGCCAACGGCCATCTCGGTATCGGAACTCCGTCCCCCGCCGCGATGCTCGACGTCGCCGGGGTGGCGAGGTTCGGCTCGTTGTCCATCGGCCCCTGGCCGGCCAACGGCAATTACGTCCATTTCGGCGTCACCACGCTGAACCAGGCCGCCGCGGACAACTATGCGCTGCTGCAGAGCGCCGCGGGCGACGACTTCGGAACGACGTATTTGAATTCGCCCGAGACGATCCAGTTCAGGATCAAGAATGTCAGCTATGCAGAGCTTCAGAAGGACGGCGACTTCAACGTCAAGCGAAGCCTGTCGATCGGCGGCTCGGATCTCTACTTCACCAAGACCGACCACAATCATACGGGCATCGGCAACAAGCTCGGCTACGCGGCCATCGAGAACGGCGCCAATTACGGCGGCCTGATGATCCTGGGCAGAACCGTCAACACCTCTCCGCTCCGACGCGTCGTCAAGGTCTGGGACTATCTCGAGGTGAACGGCGACCTGCTGGTGACCGGCCGCATCGGCAGCATGGGCAAGGGCCCCAATCCGCTCACGCCGGGCTGGGGCGGCGGTATGCGCACGTGGGATCTGGAAGCCGAAGGAACGGTCTGGTCACGCGGCCCCGTGCAGACCGGACCGCGCGATCTCGCCGAGATCTATTTCGCACAGGCATCGCTCGCGCCTGGAGACGTCGTCAGCCTCGATCCCGATTCCGAGCATATCGTCCTTGCCCCGGAAGCGAATTGCAGCCGGGTGATCGGGGTCATCTCGACCGAGCCCGGGATGCTGCTCAATTCGCTGATCAACCGCGAGGATCTTCCGGCCGACGGCAGCAAGGGATTTCCCGTGGCGCTCTCGGGATGCGTCCCCTGCAAGGTCACCGACGAAGGCGGACCCATCCGCCGTGGCGATCTCCTGACCGCGGCCTCACGCCCCGGCTACGCCATGCGGGCCGCTCCGGCAACGACCGACGGCGCCTATCGCGCCGGAACCATCATCGGCAAGGCGCTCGGCGCGCATACGGCCGGCGAAGGGCTGATCGAGATCTTCGTCATGCTGCACTGACAGGAGCGACCATACGACAATGACAATGATCGAGAGTTCGACGATGGAAGACCGTCTCAAGGAACGGCTGAGCCAGTTGCGCGAGGAGTTCGCCAGCGGCCAGACCCAGCTGGTGCAGGCCGAAGCGCGCGTGCGCGACCTGCGCGAAACGCTGCTGCGCATCAGCGGCGCCATCCAGGTGCTGTCCGAGGAGCTCGGCGAAAGCAAGGAAGGTTAGGACCCGTGGACGCGCTATCGATCTCCACCGGACCTCCGGAGCATCCGCTGCTCGACTTCACGGCCCTGCTGCGTCAGGGCCTGACCGAGCTCGAGCGCCTCGCCGGCGAGCAGTGGACCGACTTCAACGCCCATGATCCCGGCATCACGCTGCTCGAGGCGATGTGCTACGCCCTCAGCGATCTCGGCTATCGTACCTTTCACCCGATCCCCGATCTGCTGGCGGAAGCCGGCAAGACCACCGAGGCCTGCCTGTTCACACCGGCGCAGGCGCTCACCTCCAGGGCGGTCACGCCGGATGATCTGAGGCGCATCGTGCTCGACGTGCCCGGCGTCAAGAACGCCTGGATCGTCACGGCGGACGGCGCCTCGCTCCCGCTCCGCTATGATCCGGCCGCCAAGACGATCGCGATCGACCGCGATCCGACGCCGCCGGCGAGCTCCGAGGCCGTCGCGCCGCGCGGCCTGTGGCGCGTGCTGGTGGAAAAGTCCGATGTGCAGGACATCGATGCCGCTGTCGTCCGGCTCGCGGTCGCAAGACGCCTCTCTGCCAACCGGCCGCTATGCGAGGATTTCGACGACATCGTCATGCTCGATCCGATGCCGGTGGCCGTGCGCGCCTCCGTCGAGATCGGCGAAACCGAGAACGGCGCCGACGTGCTGCTCGGCATCTTCGAGCGGGTCAGCGCGCTGATCTCGCCGTCGGTGGGATTCCTCAGGCTCGACCAGGCGCTCGCGCAGGGCGCGCGCAGCGACGAGATCTTCGAAGGCCCGCCGCTGCTGCGCGGCTTCGTCGATCCAGCGACCTTGCCGGCAGCCGGGCGCCGCGTTGCGCTGCATACGTCGGACGTGATCCGCACGATCATGAGCGTGCCGGGGGTCCGCGCGGTCCGCTGGATCCTGCTCGCGCGCGCCGGCAGCCCGTCGGCCGAGCCGTGGTCGCTGACGCTCGACGAGACCGGCGCGGCCCGTCTCGATCTCACCGCCAGCAGCATCGAGCTGGTCAAGGATCGCCAGCCGGTCATCGTCGACACTGCCGGCGTGATCAGCGCGTATGACGCGCGTGCGCGCAGCGCGCGGCTGTTCCCGGAGCTCGACACGGCCGAGCGCGATCTGATCCCGAGCCCCGGACAAAGGCGGGACGTCGCGCACTATCTGCCTTTGGAGACGGACCTGCCACGGCTCTACGGCGTCGGCGCGGGCGCCCTGCCCGATACGGCCGACGACGCCCGCAAGGCCGCGGCCAACCAGCTCCGCGGCTATCTGGCCGTGCTCGACCAGTTGCTGGCGAACGAATTCGCCCAGCTCGCCCACGTCGCCTCGCTGCTCGGCATCGACGAGACGTCGCCGCGCACCTATGCCGCACAGTACATCGGCGATGATCCGGATCGCGATCCGATCCTCGATCCGACCTTCGGCCCCGACGAGCTGGCCAAGCTGGTCGAGCCCGAGCAGCCGCCGGGGGCGATGAAGCGGCGCAACCGGCTGCTCAACCATCTGCTCGGGCGCTTCGCCGAAACCGTGACCGACGATCCGCAACTGTCGGCGACCGCGACGCCACAGGATGCAGATGCCGCGACCGCGCGGCTGTTGCAGGCCAAGCGCGAATTCCTCCGCCGCATGCCCGAGCTCGGTGCAGGGCGCGGCACGGGAGTCGACCTGCTCTCACCGGGATCATCGCCCGCCCTGATCGACCGCGTACGCCTCCGGCTCGGCTGGCCGGCCAGCGAGACCAGGTTCCTGCTGGTCGAGCACATTCTGCTGCGCGCGCTGCCGGAGGACGAGATCAACGCGCTGCCGCTGCTCGCGGCGGCCTCGCGCAACGATCCATGGACGGCGCAGCTCACCTTCATATTTCCATCGCGCTTCAAGACGCTCGAAAGCATGATCCAGCGCATCATGCGCGAGGAAACGCCGGCGCATCTCACCGCCTATCTGCTGTGGCTCGATCCCGCTCCCTTCGCCGCCTTTGCCGCGACCTATGACGATCTGCTGCTGGCGCTGCGCCACCATCGTCTTGCCGACCGGCTCGGCGTGAAGGCCGATTCCGTCCCATCGGGGCCACTCACATGAGCGGCGCAACCATGAGCACGGCCACGGTGTTGCGCCTGCGCGAGGCACGCAACCGCATGCTCGAGGCGCTCGGGCTCGGCGAGACCTATCCGGTGCGTGACCTGCCGGTGCCCAACGAGCGGCTCACGGTTGCCTTCAACGACATTGCGACGATCAAGATCGAGACCAGCGAGACGGGCGTCGACTACGGGCTGCGCAACAAGACCGGCGACGCGGTCGGGGCTACCGTCAAGGGCACCGGCAAAACCGTGGCGCTGACCACGCCGCCCATTCGCGACGACGTGACCTTCACCATCCATGCGCGGGCGCCGAATGGCCGCGAGGCGGACCTTTTGACAACGGCGGGAGTCAAGGTCGGACTCGACCTCTCGCTGGCGGCAATCGTGTTGCCCGAGGATGGCCCATCTCCGCGCATCCTGAGCTACAACACGGCGATCACGGTGCGCCTGCCCTCCAGCCAGGACGGCGTCGACTACCGGCTGGTCCGTTTCGTCAACGGTGACCCGGCGCATCCGGACGACGTCGCCGCGGCCGCGCAGGACGACGTCGTCTCGGTCGGCCAAACCGTCCGAGGTACCGGTGGGCCGATCGAGCTGGCGAGCAAGCCACTGCAGGCCGACACCGAGATTAGGATCCGCGCCACCAAGACATTCGACGCCGCCCTGGCGCGTCCAACGCAGACCAACCTTCTGGCCATCCGCCTACGCATCTACGTCAGGGCCAATCCGGATCTGTCTCTCGCGCCCGAGCCCGGCGCCATCGTCGACTTCCTATCCGTTCCGAAGATCAGGCTCGCCGCCGCCCAGGGCGGCGTCGACTACCGCGCCGTGCTGCTGCGCCTGCCCGATACGGCCTTCGCGCAAGGCGCGCCGCCGGGCCCCGGTCTGCTTGCCGTGCCGGTGCCGGGCCAGCCGGACGTGATGATCCGCCTGCCGTCGCTCGCGGCGGCAGATCCGAGCGCCGTGCCGCAGGGTTTTGCGCTCGGCGCAGACTGGCAGCCCGGCGCCAATGCCGACCTGCGGCTGCCCCTGCCGCAAGCCACCGCCGACAGCGTCGTCGCGATCGCCGCGCGCAAGACCCATGCAACGGGGACGACGTCGTTCTCGTCCTGGATCTGGCTGCGCCAGATGCTGGCCGTGCTGGTGCGCCCCAATCCCAAGCCGGGCCTCAGCGTCACCG
This sequence comes from Bradyrhizobium sp. SZCCHNS2022, assembly GCF_032377575.1. Taxonomy (NCBI): domain Bacteria; kingdom Pseudomonadati; phylum Pseudomonadota; class Alphaproteobacteria; order Hyphomicrobiales; family Nitrobacteraceae; genus Bradyrhizobium; species Bradyrhizobium sp. SZCCHNS2022. The sequence continues at coordinate 2,786,195 of NZ_JAUHHZ010000001.1, forward strand.
TGACGCTCGCGGGCGCCGCAACCGACGGCGCGATGACGATCGCGGGCGGTCAGGCCGGCGTCTACTACACACCGCGGACGGCGCAACCCGTGCCGGCCGTTCTTCCGGCCTATGTGCACCAGCGCAGTCCGGAGGACGCCAACGTCAACAAGGGCATCGGCCAGCTCGAGCTGGAGGTCGACTTCGCGGTGACGCGCGACGGCCAGCCGCCGCTGCCGCCGGTGGTGGAGACCGGCGCGAGCGCGGTGGGGACGTCATGGACGATCGGCGCGATGAAGGCGCAGAGCCGGGTCGGCATCGACCTGCCGAATCCGGCCGTCATCGCCGCGGTGCCGGCCGCGCAGCCGACCGCCGCGCTGATCGATCGCGGCAGCATCGCCCATGTCATGGTGCCGGCGAGCGCAGCCTCTGACAGCTACGCGCTGTCCCAGGAAACCTCTGCGGATGACATCGCCATCGGCGCGGCGCGCGACGGCAATGGCCAGGCGCTCGATTTCGCCTCCGCTGCCATCGCCAACGACATGGTGCTGGTGCTGTCGGCCACCAGCAAGGCAGCGATCCCGGTGCGACGCCGGATCCGCTTTCCGGTTGCCGTCCGGCCCGATCCGACATGCCCCGTCCGCGCCGGCGATGCCGCCGTGCCCGCGGGCAATCGCGCCAAGATCCTCGTCGACAAGACCCAGACGGAGATGAGCTATCAGCTCGTCGCTGCGGGCGCGCCGGTCGGCGCAGCGCAGCCGGGCAATGGCGACACCCTCGCTTTGCTCACCGATCCGATCAGCGCAAGCACCACGTTCTCGATCATCGCAACCCGGCTCAATCCGCCGGTCGCAACCGTCACGCTGGCTGCGACCGCAACCGTCACGCTCAAACAGAACTAGGACCGTTCGTCGCGCGCCATGTCCCAGCGTCATACCATTCATCGCGAGATCGTCGAGCTGACCGTCGCCCATGCAGCGACCGCCGAGCGCGTCAGCACGGCCGTCTCGGACGTGGTCCGCGAGGCGCTGACGCCGCTGTTGGAGCGCATCTTCGATGAGCTCACGCCGCATGCCGAGCTGATCCGGATCGACTGGCTCGAGCTCGATCTCGGACGGCTCGATCTGGATTCGCTGTCACGGGAGCTGCCCGCGCGGATCGCCGCCAGACTTCCGGGCGCACTGAGGTCATCGGTTGCACTGAGCCACCATCCTCAATCGACAAGCCCCGCGCCAGCCGGCCGGGCGAAGCCTGCGGCCGACGCGGCGGCGCTGCTCGTCATCAATCACTTCGTGACGACCGGCACCCTGCCGTGGTGGTGCGACGGCCACGATCGCGACCTCTTGAACCGCGCCGCGGACTCGGCGCTGCGACAATCACCCGCCAGCCTGGCGCACAGCCTGCGCGGCCTCGTCGCCGATCCGGCAGCCATGAACCGCCTCGTCGGTCACCTCGCCGATACCACGCTGGAGCGCATCGTCGCGGCGCTCGCGCCCGAAGACACCGCCATTCTGCATCAGCTGGCAGAGCTCTTGGAAACGTCTTCGATCGCCGGTCTGACGCCCCGACGCAAGCGTCTCGCAATCTGGCGCGGACTGCTGCAGGCAGCCTGTGCCGCCCCTCGCGCCGACCCCGTCGAGACCGCGCTCACGAGCATCGCCATCGCCGCCGGCATGACCCTCACGGCGCTGCTGGAGGCCTGCGCGGCCGCCCTGGCAATGCGGCCATCACCGGCCGTTCTCGTCGCCCGCATCGCCGAGCTGGAACGGATTCATTCGGCGCTTGCCTCAGAGCCGCCGCGGGCGCCGCGCAGCTGGCCGCCGGGCTCGATGCTCGCAGGCTTGCATGCGGAGCTGGCGCCACTGGCAGCCCGACTGGCTGCGCGAGAACAGCCGGCATGGGCGGAGAGCTTCGCGCGGCTCGCCGAGGCTCCGGTCGGTCCGTCCTTCGACACTGCGCTGGCCGCCGTGCTCCAGCCGTTACGCCAGGCCGGATTGATCACACCGGCCGATGCCGAGCGCCTGCAGGCGCGGCTCTCGCGTCGGCCCGCGCCTGTTCGTCAGGATGATCGTGAGCGCCGTGCGCCCGACGACGTTCATTCCGTCATGGCCGCGGGCGTCTGCCTGCTATGGCCGTTCCTGCCGCGCTTCTTCGCCCGCCGCGGTCTGCTCGATGACAAGGAAACGGGCTTCGTCAGCCTGGCCGCGCAGCAGCGTGCCGTGCTGCTGCTGCATCATCTGGCGACCGGCGAGCCTGACGCGCCGGAATTCGCGCTGCTGCTGCCGAAGGCGCTATGCGGCCTGCCGCCGTTCGATCCGTGCGAGATCGCCGCTCCCATCACCGACACCGAGCAGGCCGAAGCCGGAGCGCTGATCGATGCCGCGATCGCGCATGCGAGCTGCCTCGGCGCGATCTCGCGGACCGGCCTGCGCGAGACCTTCCTGATGCGGTCGGGCCTGCTCGGCACGCGCGACGGCGCCTGGCTGCTGCGGCTGGAGCGCCGCGGCGCCGACGTGCTGCTGGAACGGCTTCCCTGGACCCTGCAATGGCTGCGATTGCCATGGATGCAGGCGGCGATGCGGGTGGAATGGTGAGCGCGCTGGAGCAGAACGCGGTCGATCTGGACGCCGAGCTGGGCTGGCTCGCGCAGCTGATTGACGCACGCTTCAAGCTGTATTTCAACCTCGACGGCGCCGAGCCGGCGGCGCCCTTGGCGCCACCCGACCTGTCGCAGTCGCCGTCGCCCTACGCGAGCTTCCTGCGCGAGCACGCTTGCGATTTCGCCGAGCGGGTCGCGCTGGTGCTGGCCCTGGCGCCGCATCTGCGGCCGCAGCTGCTCGATGTCTTCTTCACCCGCAACCAGACCTTCGACCGTCGCTTCGCCGAGTTCGGCGGCGTGCGCAAGGAGCCCGACGGCGATTTCTGGCCGACCGGCGAGACGCTCGCCTTCATCATCGGCGGCACCGACCTCGCCACCCGCTTCCGCCTGCAGGCGCTGTTCGAGCCGGATCATCCGTTCGCCCGTCGCGGGCTGTTGCGGGCCGCGTCCGGCAACGACGAGCCGGTGATGAAGGCGCGGCTCGTTCTGTCCGAGGATGCGCTGGCGCTGTTCACGCGCGGCGAGCAGCGCCGGCCGAGCTTCGGCGCGCACTTCCCCGCGCAGCTGATCGAGACAGCGCTGGACTGGAGCGACCTCGTGCTGCATCCGGCCACGCGCCAGGGTCTCGGCCAGATCGAATCCTGGATCGCGCATGGCCACACCTTGATGCACGACTGGCGCATGGCCGCCAAGCTGCGTCCTGGCTATCGCAGCCTGTTCTACGGCCCGCCCGGCACCGGCAAGACCATGACGGCGTGCCTGCTCGGCAAGTCCACGGGACGCCACGTCTACCGCGTCGACCTGTCGATGGTCGTGTCGAAATTCATCGGCGAGACCGAGAAGAACCTTGCCGCCGTGTTCAACCAGGCGGAGGGCCGCAACTGGATCCTGCTGTTCGACGAGGCCGATGCCTTGTTCGGCAAGCGCAGCGAGACGCGCGATGCACATGACCGCTACGCCAACCAGGAAATCGCCTTCCTGCTGCAGCGGATCGAGAGCTTCGACGGCATCGCCATCCTCGCCTCCAACCTGCGCGACAACATCGACGACGCCTTCGCACGCCGCTTCGAATCCGTGATCTACTTCCCGGTGCCGCGTCCCGAGGAGCGCGAGCAGCTGTGGCGGCAGGGCTTCTCGCCCAAGGCGCAGTTCGCCGGCGATCTCGACCTTTCGAAGATCGCGCGCGACTATACGCTGTCTGGCGGCTCGATCATGAACGTGATCCGCCTCGCCTCGCTGCAATCGCTGAAGGACAATGGCCGCCCGATCGGCCGCGACGATCTCGTCGCCGCGATCAAGAGCGAGATGATCAAGGAAGGGAGGGCGGCATGAAGCAGACGGCCACGCGCGCCGCGCCCCAGGCGGCGCAGAGCCAGAGCGCGCGATCGAACCGCGGTGTCGCGCTGTCCCCGCCCCTCACCTTTCCTTCGGTCGCGATGCTGCAGCCGCGGCTCGAGATCGGTCCGGTCGACGATCCGCTGGAGCGCGAGGCCGATGCGATGGCCAGCCGCGTCGTCGACGGTCCTGCAAGCCATGCCATGCCCGCATCACTGGGCGCCGTCTCCGCGGGCCCGCCGCGCATGCAACGGCAGTGCGCCTGCGGCGGCACCTGCCCCGACTGCCGCAAGGACCTCATGCAGCGCAAGGACGCCTCCGGCAGCACGGCGGCGCTGAGCGCCGCCATCGCGCCGCCGGTCGTGCACGACGTGCTGCGCTCGCCTGGCCAACCGCTGGATGCCGCGACGCGCGCCGATCTGGAGCCGCGCTTCGGCCGGAGCTTCGCGGCGGTCCGCATCCACACCGATGCAAATGCCGCCGCCTCGGCGCGCGCGGTCGGCGCGCAGGCCTACACGGTCGGTCACAACGTCGTATTCGGCAACGGCCACTACGCGCCGCAATCTCCGGCCGGCCGCCGGCTGCTGGCGCATGAGCTGACTCACGTCGTGCAGCAGGGGCGCGGCGCGCCGCTGCGGCTGGCGCGCAAGCCCGGCGGACCCGGCGGGACGGGACTGACGAGCGGGATCGGTCAACCTGCCGGCGGCTGCGGCGTGTGTCAGCTGCCGATGCATGCCGGCACCGCCGCGCACAACTGGATCGGCGGGCATTTCGTCGCCAGCGGGCTTGGCAGGAAGGAAGTGCGCGTCTTCCGCGGCTGGGGCAAGGGCAATAGCGGCCGCCTCGATCTCGCAATGATCGATCTGAAGCGGCACGCGATCTACACCGGCGAGGTCAAGCCGGACAGCGCGGGCGGCCGCGCCGCCGGCGTTCGCGATCAGCTGTTCTACCGCGCCATCGTCGCGGCCGACAAATGGTACCAATCGTTCAACCATTATCATCTCACGGCGAAGCAGTGGAATCCGTCCGGCGCTCCGGTCGGCTGGCTCGTCACCAAGGGCCTGCCAAAGAACTGCGGACAACTGATCTTCGTCAATCCGGCGAGCCACGGCCTCTATCTCTATCATTGCGAGCCGCGAGCCACGCTCCAGCAGCTGCGCCCGGAATGCGCCTGCGATCAGATCCCCAAGTCCGACAAGAAGAAGGACAAGGACAAAGAAAAGGAAAAAGACAAGGAGAAGGAAAAGGAGAAAGACAAAGAGAAGGACAAGGAGAAAGGCGGCGAGAAGGCCGGCGCCGCCAATGTCGGCTTCGGCATCTCCCTGTTCGGCTCGAGCGTCGGTGGCGGCAATGCCGGCGTCGGCGTCTCGGTCGGCTCCAACAGCGCCTCGGTCGGCACCGCGGGTGCAGGCTTCAGCTGGTTCTCCGACAGCGCAGCGGCCGGTGCCGCCGGCGCCGGCGTCTCCGCCAACGACACCGGCGCGACCGCGCTCTCGGCCGGCGCCGGCATGAGCTCGGATTCGCTCGGCGGTTCGGTGGCGACTGCGGGCGCGGGCAAATCCTCCGACAACACGAGCGTGGCCGCTGCCACCGCAGGTGCGGGCAAGAGCGAAGGCAATCTGTCGGCGTCGGCGGCCACCGCCGGCAAGGGCGAAGCCAAGAACAACGTCGTTGCCGTCGCCAAGAGCACAGGAAGCGGCAAGGCCGAGAACGCGATCGGCGCCGGCGTCGGCTCGCCGCAGAAGGGCGCACCGGCCACGCCCGTGGCGGGGTCGCCGCAAGGGCAGACCTCGACCGGCACGACCACGCCGGGCGCAACGACACAGCGCACGCCGGGCCAGACGACCGCCGGCCCGAGCGCGCCGCAGGGACAAGCGACCACGCAAGGCAAAGGCACCGGTACGGGCAGTGCCGACAAGCCCGGAGCGACCGGAAGCGGCAGCGGCAAGACTCCGGGGTCGGGGGTGAGCGGCTCCGGCACCCAGACCCCGGGCACCAAGACCGGCGATGCTCCGACGGGCCAGAGCACCGGCGCGCAAACACCGGGCGGAAAGCCCGGCGGCGCGCAGCAGACCGGCACGCCGCAAACCACCGGCGACGCCGGCAAGGGCACGGCCGGGCCGACTGCGGGAGCGGTGCCCGGCACCTCCTCGACCGCAACGCCGGGCAATGCGGCGACCGGCGCGACGCCTGTGCCGGGCGGCATGGTCATTCCCCTGACCTCGCCGAATGCGACCGAGGCCGAGCAGCGCCTGGCGCAGCAGGAGGCCACCAAGGTCGCGCTGATGCTGAGCAAGGCCTCGTCCGGTCAGATCGCGCTGATGCAGCATTTGATCGACTCCTCATCGGACAAGCAGTTCCGCGTGCCGACCGCGCAATGGGTGGAGACGATGATGCAGGTCACCGCCGACATCACGCCGGACGATCTGGCTCTGCTCAAGACGCTCAACTGGAAGCCGGGCCATCTCTCGCCCGACGAGCTGCGCAAGCAGATCGTCGAGGCCCTGAAGAAGCGCCGCCAGAGCTCCGGCGGCGCCACGGCCGCGCCCGCGCCGTCGAACGCGGGACAGAAGGACGGCGGCAAGTCGGGTGCTCCCGGGGCGGAAGGCAAGGGAGATAAGGGATCGGCATCGGGCGACAAGGCGCCGCCGGCCCCCAGGGGCAAGCAGACCGAGCCGTCATTCGGCAAATCCGGCGGCTACACGCTGGCGCGCGCCTTCACCGGCGATCGCAGCAAGACGAGCGAGCGCGACTACAGCTTCGTGACCAACGCGCCGATCACGACGGCGACCAAGGCCGGCGATCGCGTGCTGATGACGCTGACCTGGATCGGCGACGACGGCAAGAACTACTATCATCAGCTGACCTACGAGGTCGTGGGATCGCCGACGACGGAGACCGATGCGAAATACAAGGGCAAGACGCTGCTGCGATTTGCCTTGAAGACGACCAATGCCGACCTCATCAACATCGCGCCGGACGGACAGGAGCCGTTCCTGATCAGCCCCGGCCGCTCTGCCACCTACCGCATCTTCACCAACTGAGAGCAGCGATGAAGACGGCCGCAGCGAGAACCGCCACCGCTCCCACGTCCGCATCAACGCAGCGGGCGGGCGCCGGCGCGGCGCTCCAGCCGCCCTCCCCGCTGCTGCAGCCCCTCCAGGCGCGACTCGAGATCGGCGCGGTCGACGATCCCGCGGAGCGCGAGGCCGAGGCGGTTGCGCGCGCCATCGGCGGCGGGCCTGCGTCTTCGGCACAGATCGGCGCAGCGAAACGGGCGCCTGCGCTGCAGCGCCAATGCGAATGCGGCGGCACCTGCTCTTCCTGCAAGGAGGACAAGCTGCGGCGCCAGGCCACGCAAGGCGGCAACGATGCGCAGGCGGGCGTTGCGCCGCCGATCGTGCACGAGGTGCTGCGCGGGCCCGGCCAGCCGCTCGACCGCCCGGCGCGCACGGCCATGGAAGGCCGCTTCGGCCGAAGCTTTGCCGCCGTGCGCATTCATACCGATGCCCGCGCCGCAGCCTCGGCGCGCGCAGTCGGCGCGCAGGCCTACACGGTCGGCCACAACGTCGTGTTCGGCGCCGGCCGCTACGCGCCGCACTCCAGCGCAGGACAGCGCCTGCTCGCCCACGAGCTGACCCATGTGGTGCAGCAGCGCGGCGAACACACCGTGCTGCGGCGTGCGCCGGACTACGACAAGATGTCGATCAATCAGCTGCGCAAGCTGGTCAGCAGCGGCGACAAGGCCGCGGTCGAGGTGCTGCAGAATCGCTATGCGGCGATGAGCGACGGCCAGCTCGCGCAATATGCCAAGGGCACTGACGAACTGGCTGCCCACGAATATGCCCGCCGCGTGATCAAGCCGGTCGACGCAGCCGGGCAAGGCCGCTTCTCGCAGAACGGCATGCAGGACGTGCTGACGAAGGACATCAAGGCCAATCGCGCCGCCAGCGGCATCACGCGTGTCGAGCCCCACGCCGTCGCACCGGACATCGAGGTTCAGGGCGGCACCGTCGGCGCGGCCCGCACCGACATTCCCGGCCTGGAGAACCGCAGCTTCGTCGGCCAGTCCAAGCTGGCGGGCGGCCCGGGCTACAATCCGCAATCCAACTTCCCGCCGCACACCAGCCCCGAGACGCTGCCGCACACGCATGGCCATGCCGAGCAGCACATCGCCGATCAACTCGAGGAGGCGCTCGCGAAGATTCCACGCGACCAGCTCAAGGGCCGCCGCGTCTGGATGCTGATCGAGCAGGAGGTGTGTGCGACCTGCGGCCAGGGCGCCACCAACGCCGAGACCGCCGCGGGCGTCTTGAAGAAGCTCAGCCTGAAATATCCGGAGCTGACCTTCGAGATCAAGAACCTGCAGAGCAGCAGCCTGACCGTTCTGAAGGGCTCCGAGACGGCTGTCGCCGCCGCGGAAGGCGCACAGGCCCTGCCCGGTGCGTCGGCGGGCAACCAGACGACCTCGGTGCAGGTCGAGACCAAGGTCGAGGTCGTCAACTCCGTCCGCAATCCGAATGGGACCACGGTGTCGGAGGTCCGCTACAGCTTCGGCAACAACCTCGAACAGGTCAACGGTTCGGCGCCGGCGGGCGCCAAGGTGCCCGCGCAGATCACGATCAGGATCACGCAGAACGCCGATGGCAGCGTCGCCGCCGTCGAGGCCTTGTCGGGTGAGCCGCAGGCGCTGGTCGAGGCGCTGGCGCAGAAAACGCTCGCGGGCGCGAGCGGCGAAGCCGGCGCCCTGGAAGGCGCCGCCGAGGGCACGGCAGCCGCCGCCAACGCCGGGCGCCGGATGGCGTTGCTGTTCAAGGGCCTCAAGATCGGCGGCATCGCCGCCTTCACCATCATCACCGGCTATCAGCTCTATACGGCAACGCCGAAGCAGCGCCCCCGTGTGCTGGCCGGCGCGGTCGGCGGCTTCGCGGGCAGCGCAGTCGGAGGCTACGTCGTCTGCAATCTCATATTCGGCATCGAGACGTTGGGATGGAGCCTCCTGTTCTGCGGTCTCGCCGCCGGCGGCGCTGGCGGCTATCTGGGTAGCAAGGGGGGCGAGGCTGCCTACGACGCTGCCACCGAGACCGAGCTCGACCGCGCCTACAAGCGGCTCGACGGCAAGCGGCCGAACGAGATCGCCGTCTACAACATCCTGATCGGCCGGATGCGGTCGGACGGCTGTGTCAACGCAGCCTTCGTCACCGAGTTCATGCGGATCTTCCCCGAAGGCGCCACCGACGCCGAGACGGTGCTGATCGCGGCGCAGCTCGCCGACGCCGAGATCCAGGGCGTCCCCCCTGGCGCACGCCCGGCGGCGTCCCCGGCGACATACGGCATGGATGACGTCTGCCCATCGTGTCACGGGCGGCAGCCGAAGGATCTGCCCGGACCGAAGATGACGCCGGCCGAGGTCGAGGCGCTGAACAGAATCCCGACCTGCACCAGCGTCACCGCACAGGCGCTCACCGCGCTGCGGTCTGCGGTCAAGAACCTGCCGCAGAAGCCGCTGAGCCTGCCGGCAAGGGCGCAGCCGCAACCGATTCAGCAACGCGATCCGAACGCCCACGCCAGCCCGCCCGGCTACACGCCGCCCGATCCCAACCGCAATGCATTCCCGACGGTGCAGGAGCAGCTCGGCACGGTGTGCCCGAACTGCCATGCGCAGAGCCGCGGCAAGGAGATGTGGAAGGACTACGGCTCCGGCAAGGAGATGTGGGAGGATTTCGGCTTCGGCAAGGACCCGAAGAACGACGAGGCGACGCGCAAATTCCTGCAGGACTGGCTGTCGAAATGACGCGGCCAGCCGGCCGATCCACTATCATAGGCGTGCAACGACCGATTGATGCGCAAGGAAGATTGCCCGGAGGACATCATGACGCTCTCATCAGGTGAACTGGCTCAGATCGTCTGGGCGGAGACCAAGACGTTGGGCACCGCGCCCGCCGACGGCAGCGGCAGCGTCAACGGCGTCAGGCGGCTGGTTGCCCAGCTGGCCGCAGCGATGGACGGCGCCGGCTTCGAGCGGCGCGATCAGCTGCCGTCGGTCCAGGACCGCGAGCTCGGCGGCACCGTGCGCGCGATCCTGTCGATTGCGGAGGACGCGCGCAGCGCGACCGCACCACAGAGCCGGATCATCATCTGGGAGGCCGACAGCAACACCCTGCAGCTCAACACCAGGACGAGCCCGCCGCCGCCAGCGCCATGGGCCGATCTCGCAGCCGACAAGATCACGCATCAGCTGCATCAGACGCTCGTCAACGGCCAGACGGTGGACGTCTTCACGCGCGACGCCGCAACCGATGCGGGCTCCAGCGGCGCTGCGGTCTTCATCAATGCCATCACCGGCACCGGAATGCCGGGCGGCACCGCCCCGATGGCCGAGCCGCGGGCGACGTCGAAAGCGATGCCGAAAACTGGCCTTTTGCTGTTCGTCGTCGCGCTGGCGCTGTTCGTGGTGTCGGCCCTCGGATCCTACGGCATGGGCGTCGGGGCGCGCCTGTCGCTCGGCCAGTTCGTGCAGAACGCCCGCATCGCGACCGGCAGCACCGGCGCAGGGCTGGATTGCACGGTGGCGACCGCCGAGAAGCCGACCGTGCTCGACAGCGTCAAATGGCGGCCAAACGCCAACAAGGACCAGGATTGCCGCACGCAGTTCATGGCCGCGCAATCCATCGTCGCGTCGGCGCAATATCCCGATCCCGATGCCAAGCCCGGCAGCAAAGCCAGCCGCCAGACCACCTGGCCGGAATGGTTCGCCAGCCAGGCGCTGGCATGGTCGAGCGTCGTCAACGGCACGATGTCGCTCGTGATCCCGTTCTGGCTGGCCCTGCTGTCGCTGCTGATGCTGTTCATTTCCTGCGGCTTCGGCGTCACCGGGCGCGCGCTCGGACCGATCATCGACGAGCGCAACCGCATGAGCCTGACGCTGGCCCAGCTCGCGATCTGGTCGATCATCCTGCTGTCGGGACTGCTGGTGTGCGGGCTCTTCAACTACGGCTTCGGCGGACTGCTGATCACCGAGCTGCAGCAGCAGGCGGCAGCGGCCACGGCCGCCAAGGAAACGCCCAACAACGCAAAGATCGCGCTCGACGCCTACAATCTGTTCCCGAGCATCCCGTTCTATCTCGCCCTGGTCGGCGGCTTCGCCGTCGCGACGCCGTTCCTGTCGCGCCTGATCTCGAACTCGACCATCGTCGGCACGCAGGACCAGACCGCGCCGGACGCCGCCTCGCCGACGCAGGCACCGAAATATCTCGCCGACAAGGCCGGCCCGGAGAGGGCCGCGCTGGCCGACATGGTGCTGCAGGAGGTGAAGGGACGCAGCGACATGGTCGATATCAACCGGGTCCAGCACGTCGCCATCACCGGCATCCTCAGCATCAGCTACCTGCTGGTGCTGTTCGATGTCGTCTCCAACATCGACGCCGTCCGCATCGTCTTCGCCGCCGCGCAGAATGCCTCGGTGCTGACCTCGATGCCGCAGATCGACGGCACCTTCACCTCGCTGCTGTTCGTCAGCCACGCCGCCCTGCTCGGCAGCAAGGTCTACGACAAGATGGTGCCGGCCAAGCGTGAGGGATGAGGACGCTCGCCAATACTGCCGCCGTTCCGGCACGATCACCCGCGGCATCGGCGCATGACTGAAGGCAACCTTCATGGTTGCTCCGCCTAGGGCTCGCAACATGTGCGGGGACAATGCGCAACGCCGTTCAGCCCGACGCCACCGTCGCGACCCGGCTCTTGCCATTCCGAGCCGGGCGCATGCGACGCAGTTGACGAACGGAGCAATCAGGACATCCACATCATCTCCTAGGCAGGATCTCATTTGCACGAACGAAGCCCGGACATCCGGGCTCAACTATCAATACGAATGGCCGGGCAGCTCCCCGCCCGTAATAATCACTCGCAACCTCACGCTGCTGCGCGGCCCGGACAACCAGGAGATGCGCCACTCAGGGCTGAGCTGGTTCCCCGGGTGGTGGAACAACGTCGGCCCCACCGCCGATCTGAGCCGGACGAACTGCTACCCGTCGGGCGACTCACCTCGCGACGACGAGACGTCCGTTCGGCCCCCGGCCTGCAATCGCATCGGGCCCCGCCCTTCCGAAACGCTCATTTCACAAGCCGCTCCAAGAGGATCGCAGCCGGCACCGCGCCATGCGCGATTTTTTCGTTTCTTTTTTTCGGAATTTGTGGTTGAGTGCGCCCGTCCCGCCCCGGCAAAAGGGGCGTATCGCGATCGTCACGACACGCGGGGTGGGATGCGGTGGCCGCGATCATGCTGCAGCGTGCTCTGATGCGCGCGGACGAACAGCTGGTGGCGGACGTGAAGACGCGTGGTCCTGGCGCCCCGATGCTGGCGCCAAGCCTCTGGGGTGATGATGATCCCCTCAGGCGACGGTGGCTAACGAGCCGGTACACCGAGGAGAGCGCGAGATAAGCGTGAAGACCATCGCGCGGGGAATGCCGGGATGCCTCGGCTGAACCTGTGGTGACTGCCGCCTGCTTTTTTTCTGCAGGCGGGCCATGGGTGCGGCCAGCGCCCGGCATTCCCCGCGCCCTCTTCTTTCAAGAGGGCGGAACGGACTGGAGCCGCCCGGGCGCATCTGCGCCGCGGGAACGGTTCATGACGTCCCGCTCCCGCGCATTCCGTCGATACGCTGTTTGACCCCGTGAACGCCTCTTTGTCCGGCTCGCGCCTATCAGGCGGTGCGGCGTCCGTTGCGGCTGATCTTCGCCGCAACGAAGTAGGACAGCGGCATCGCGACGATGAAGCCGGCCAGCGCTGCCAGCGGCAGGTCCTTCATCGGGCTCGCCACCAGCCCCTGCACCGTCAACAACGCCGTGACCGCACTACCTGCCAGCACGGTGCCCAGCATGACCCAGATGAGAACTGCGACCTTGAACATCTGTCATTCTCCGTCATTCGGAACAACATCGATCCCTTGACATGACGATGCTCTGCCTGCCGTGCGCGCGCATCATTGATCTGAAACAACCGGACTCGACAAATGAAAAGAGGGAGGAGCGGCTGCCCCTCCCTCTTTGGCATCAGCTAACGACGTCGCCGGCGCAACGGCCCTGCCGCGGTGACCCGCGCGGTGGCCGTGCTATCGCGCCGGCGGTACGAAATGATCATGCTTGCTCACCGACGTGCCGGTGGCCGGATCGGTGATCTTGATCTCGATGTCGACCGGCGTGGCGGGGAGATCGGCTCCCTTGGCCTCGATCGACATGCGAATTTCGCGGGTCTGATCCTGACCGACGTCGATGATCATGCGGCCATCCTGCTCGCGCGTCTCGCCGGCCACCGTCACCTTGGCGTTCGGCAGGCCGACGACGTCGAGGACGAAGTCCCGCGCACCACGCTTGTTGAGCAGGCGGACCGTGTAGTCGTTGCGCACGCCGCCATCCGACAGCTGCACGAACAACGGATTGCGCTCATGCAGGACGTTGATGCCCATCGTGCCCCGCGTCGCCAGCGAGTACAGCATGATGCCGCCGACGATGGCGATGAAGCTCGCATAGATGATCGTGCGCGGCCGGATGATCCGGTAGATTTCGGGCTTGCCCTCTTTCCGGCGCTGGACGTTGATGTCGGTGTCGTAGCCGATCAGGCCGGTCGGCCGGCCGATCTGGGTCATGACGCTGTCGCAGGCGTCGATGCACAGGCTGCACTGGATGCAGCCGAGCTGGATGCCGTGGCGGATGTCGACGCCGGTCGGGCAGACGTTGACGCATTGGTGGCAATCGACGCAGTCGCCGGCCGGTGCCCCCTGCAACCGCGCCGCCTCAGCCTTCTTGACCGACATCCGCGGCTCGCCGCGGTCGCCCTTGTAGGTGACATTGAGCGCCCATTCGTCGGTCAGCGCCGCCTGGATCCGTGGCCACGGGCACATGTAGATGCAGACCTGCTCGCGGGCGTGGCCGGCGAACAAATAGGTCGTCGCGGTCAGGATGCCGATCCAGAGATAGGCCGTGAACGGCGCCTGGAAGGTGGCGAGGTCCTTCACCAGGGTCGGCGCATCGTCGAAATACAGCACCCAGGCGCCGCCGGTCCACCAGCCGATCATGATCCAGAGGAAGTGCTTGAGCGCGACCTGACGAATGTGGGTGAAGGTCCAGCCGCGCTTGTCGCTGAGCATGCGCTCGCGCCGGTCGCCCTCGACCCAGCGCTCGACGGCGTAGAACAAATCGGTCCACACCGTCTGCGGACAGAGATAGCCGCACCACAGCCGGCCGGCCACCGCGTTCATCAGGAACAGGGCGACCGCCGCAATGATCAGGAGGCCGGTGAAGTAATAGACCTCCTGCGGCCACAGCTCGATGAAGAAGAAATAGAACCGACGGTGCGGGAAATCGACCAGCACCGCCTGGTTCGGCATGCCGGGACCGCGGTCCCAGCGCACGAAGGGCAGCAGATAGTAGATGCCGAGCGTGATGCAGAGGATCGTCCATTTGATGCGGCGAAAGCGGCCGTGCACGGCTGCCGGATAGACCTTGTCGCGCGCCTTGTAGAGCGGACCGACGATGTAGGTTTCGTCCGAGTCAGCCATGAGATCCTCGCTTCATCTTCATCTCGCCCATCCTTCGTCCGACCGGTTCAGGAGAACGCGTTGCCGCTGCGCAGCCCCAGCTTCTTGAACACGATGGCCGCCGGACAGAAGCCGGTGAACGAGGCCTGGATCATGTTCACGCCCGCAAAGGCGGCAAGCAGGAACCAATACGGACTGACGTACCAGCCGAGCGCGAGGCTGAGAAGGACGACGAATCCTGCGAAGGTGAGAACTGCTTTGTCGACGTTCATGGCATAGTCCCTCATGGTTGCATTTGAGCGTAATCAAGCCGGCGCCACGGCATCACTGCCGCAGGCCGGATCGTGTCCAGGCGACGATTCGTTGCGAGTCCATCGCACCCGAAATTCGCTGGAGCTCCCGTCCCTTCTGCAGCAGCAGAAGAGTGGGAATTCCGGAGATGCCGAACTTCGCCGAGACGTCCGGCGCCTCGTCGGAGTTCAGCTTGAGAAGCTGCACGTGCGGCTCCAACTCTTGCGCAGCGCGCGCAAACATCGGCGCCATCGCGCGGCAGGGGCCGCACCACGGCGCCCAGACGTCGACCAGCAGCGGCAGATCGCTATGCGCCACATGGCGTTCGAACGCAGCCTGGTCGACCTCGATCGGGTGACCGGAGAACAGCGGTGCGTGGCATTTGCCGCATTTGCCCTGGGTCGGCGCCCGGCCCGCGGGCAGTCGGTTGATCTGCCCGCACTGGCCGCACACCAGCTGAAAGGTCTCGCTCATGTGCCCGTCCTGACTTCCTTGATCTTTGCGATGTTGAGCCGGTCGAGCAGGAATTTCTCGTAGAACGGCTCAGGCGTGCCGCGCCTCATCTTGCGCAGGAAATACTTCTCGAAGGCGACCTTGGCGTAATGCACCCACTCGCCCTTCGACGACCAGTTGACGTTGCGCGGCGGAATCTGCGGCTGCGCCAGGAACGCGACGCCGGAATCGCCGAAGTCCGCAAGGCAGATCGCATTCCAGGTCGGCTGCGTCTTGGGCTCCTGCCCGCGCAGCAGCGCGCCGATGTTCATGGCAGTCGCGGTGACCATCGACTCGATCATGAAGCCGGTCTTGGGCACGCCGACCGGCACCGGCGTCGGCCCGATCGGCGGGATCGCGACGCAGACGCCGATGGCGAAGACGTTGGGATAGGCCGGGTTGCGCTGATGCTTGTCGACGACGACGAAGCCGCGCGGATTGGTGAGCTTGTCGATGCCCCTGACGGCGCCGACGCCGCGGAACGCCGGCAGCATCATCGAATAGGCGAACGGCAGCTCATGCGTCTTGCGGACAGAGCCGTCGTCGGCCACCTCCTCCACGAACATCCGCCCGTCCTCGACCTTGGTGACGCGCGCGCTGGTGATCCACTTGACGTGCTTCTCGCGCATCTCGCTTTCGAGCAGCCCCTTGGTGTCGCCCACGCCGTCGAGGCCGAGATGGCCGATATAGGGCTCGGAGGTCACGAAGGTCATCGGCACCTGGTCGCGCATCTTGCGGCGGCGCAGTTCGGTCTCGAGAATGAAGAGGAATTCATAGGCCGGCCCGAAGCAGGACGCGCCCTGCACCGCGCCGACGATGACCGGCCCCGGCTTCTCGGCCAGCTTGTCGAACGCCGCCTTGGCATGCGCGGCGTGATCGACGTGGCACACCGACTGGGTATGGCCGTCCGGGCCGAGACCTGGAATCTCGTCGAAGGCGAGCTCGGGCCCGGTGGCGACCACAAGATAATCATAGGCGACCATGGTGCCGTCCGTCAGCTCGACCTGGTTGTCGTCCGGGTGCACGCGCTTGGCGCCCTGGGTCAGCAGGCGGATGCCCTTGCGCTGCATGACGTCGACCAGATCGATCTCGATCTCGTCGCGCTTGCGCCAGCCCACGGCAACCCACGGGTTGGAGGGCACGAAATGATACGAGGACCCCTGCGAGATGACGGTCACACGATCCTCCTTTCGCATCTGGGGCAGCAATTCATAAGCCATCAGGGAGCCGCTCAGCCCCGCTCCGATCACGACAACGTCCGCCATTTGGGTCCTCCATCGCCTTGCTTCGTTCTTGTTTCGCTTGAGCCGCAACCTCCCGGGCCGGCCTTGACTATATATTCGAATATCTGTATATACGCAACTATGAAATTTGATGCTGACATCATGGAAGTGGCGGCCGACCAGGCCAGTGACCTCCTGAAGGCGCTGTCGAACCGGCATCGGCTCCTGATCATCTGCCAGCTGGTCGACAATGAACGGTCGGTCGGCGAACTGGCGGCATTCCTCGGCCTGCGCGACTCGACCGTCTCGCAGCACCTCGCTTTGCTGCGCAAGGACGGTCTGGTCACCGCCCGGCGCGACGGGCAGACCATCTACTACTCGATCGCCAGCGAGCCGGCCCGCGAGGTCCTGAAGACGCTCTATCAGGTCTATTGCGCAACGCCGCCGCCGAAACCTGTACCGAGACTATGACGGCGCCCAACCGCCGACTTGACCAGCATCAAGTGGGAACCCGCATCCCGGTGGGATGTCTGGACCGCCCGTTTCGCCCGACCACACGATTTGACTCAAAACGAACAGGATGAGGCTGATGCGCAGATTATCGCTCCTGACCTTGATCGCCGCGATGGCCTGCCAGCTGAGCTCGCAGGCCACGCCGGCCCTTGCCGAAACGCTGACGGTGACCCCGCGTCAGGTCGCCGACGAGAAGGCGGTGTTCGCGACCGTGGAAAGCGTCAGCGTGGTCCCGGCGCGCGGCCGCATCGGCGGCACGATCGCTCAGCTCTCGGTGCGCGAAGGCGACCCGGTCAAGCGTGGCCAGCCGATCGCGCTGATCGGCGACGAGAAGCTCGCACTTCAGCTCAAGTCGCTCGACGCCCAGATCGAGGCGCTGCAGGCGCAGGCCAACCAGGCGCAGATCGACTTCACCCGGACGGAAGGCCTCGTCGAGCGCGGCACCCTGCCCCGGGTCAAGCTCGACGAGACGCGCACTGCGCTGAACGTCGCCGAGAATTCGCTGCGCGCCAAGACCGCCGAGCGCGCCGTGGTGAACCAGCAGATGAGTGAAGGCCAGGTGCTGGCGCCCGATGACGGCCGCGTGCTGAAGAAGCTCGTGACCGTCGGTTCGGTGGTCCTGCCCGGCGATCCCGTGGTGACGGTGGCCCAGCAGAATTTCAAGCTGCGGCTCCGCGTGCCCGAGCGCCACGCGCTGTTCCTGAAGGCAGGCGACAAGGTTCGTGTCGACGGCGCCGAGTTCGGCGAGAGCGGCGACAAATGGGGCGTGATCGACCTCGTCTATCCGCAGATCGAGGAAGGCCGCGTCGTCGCGGACGCGATCGTTCAAGGCCTTGGCCAGTATTTCGTCGGCGACCGGCTGCGGGTGTGGATCTCCGGCGGCCAGCGCGACGCCTATGTGATCCCTGGCCGCTACGTCACCACCCGCTTCGGCATCGACTACGTTCAGCTGCAACAGGGATCGCAGCAAGTCAGCGTTCCGGTGCAGCGCGGCCGCGCCTTGCCGAGCGCCGATCTTCCCGATGGACTTGAAATCCTGTCCGGCCTGCGCGCCGGCGACCAATTGGTGCAGCCGTGAAACTTGGACTCTCAGGCAAGCTGACCCAGGCGACCATCGCCTCGCCGCTCACGCCGCTGTTCCTGCTCGCCTCGCTCGTGGTCGGCCTCATCGCCGTGGTCGTGATCCCGCGCGAGGAGGAACCGCAGATCAGCGTGCCGATGGTCGACATCCGCGTCAACGCCGACGGACTGCGTGCGCCTGATGGCGTCGAGCTCGTCACGAAGCCGCTGGAGACGATCGTCAAGGCGATCGACGGCGTCGAGCACGTCTACAGCCAGACCGAGGACGACCGCGTCATGGTCACCGCGCGGTTCCTGGTCGGCACCAAGTTCGAGGACGCGATCCTGCGCGTCCATGAGAAGCTCCGCGCCAATCTCGACCGCATTCCCGTCGGCATCCCCGAGCCGCTGATCGTCGGCCGCGGCATCAACGATGTCGCCGTGACCGTTCTGACCCTGTCGCCGAAGCCGGAGGCCGCCGAGCGCTGGTCCGACAAGGACCTCTACGAGCTCGCCGATAAGCTGCG
The DNA here is from genome assembly GCF_032377575.1 of Bradyrhizobium sp. SZCCHNS2022. NCBI lineage: Bacteria > Pseudomonadati > Pseudomonadota > Alphaproteobacteria > Hyphomicrobiales > Nitrobacteraceae > Bradyrhizobium > Bradyrhizobium sp. SZCCHNS2022. The sequence goes on from NZ_JAUHHZ010000001.1 coordinate 2,804,748, forward strand.
GGCCGAGCTGACCAAGGTCGACAATATCGGCCTGACCTACATCTCCGGCGGCGGCGCCCAGCAGATCCGCGTCGAGCCCAGCCCGGAGAAGCTGTCGCTGTTCGGCGTGACCTTGCAGCAGCTCGTCGCCAAGGTGAAGGATGCCAACCGTTCCTTCCTCGCCGGCGACGTCCGCGACGGCGGCATCGTCCGCAACGTGACTGCCGGGCAGACTCTGACGGGCATCCCCGATATCGGGCTCCTGTTGATCTCAACCCGCGACGGCCGCCCGGTCTATGTGCGCGATGTCGCGACCGTCGTGATCGGCCCCAATCTCGCCGAGCACCGCGTCTGGGACGACGCCCGCAGCGACAAGGGCGACTGGCACCGCGTGCCCGCGGTGAGCCTCGCGCTCGCCAAGCGCGCCGGCGCCAACGCGGTCGTGGTGTCGCACGACATCGCGCAACGCCTCGAAGGGCTCAAGACCAGCCTCATTCCGAGTGACGTCGCGGTCACGGTGACGCGCGACTATGGCGAGACCGCCAATGAGAAGGCCAATGAGCTGTTGTTCCATCTCGGTCTCGCGACGATCTCGATCGTCGTCCTGATCGCGATCGCAATCGGCTGGCGCGAGGCGCTCGTCACCTTCGTGGTCATCCCGACCACGATCCTGCTGACGATGTTCGCCGCGAATTTGATGGGCTACACTATCAACCGCGTCAGCCTGTTCGCGCTGATCTTCTCGATCGGCATCCTGGTCGACGACGCCATCGTCGTGGTCGAGAACATCGCCCGCCATTGGGGCATGCGTGACGGCCGTCCGCGCCTGCAGGCGACCATCGAGGCGGTCGCCGAGGTCGGCAACCCGACCATCGTTGCCACCCTGACGGTGGTGGCCGCCCTGCTGCCGATGCTGTTCGTGTCGGGCCTGATGGGCCCTTATATGGCACCGATCCCGGCCAACGCCTCGGCCGCGATGCTGTTCTCGTTCTTCGTCGCGATGGTCGTGGCACCGTGGCTGATGCTGCGCCTCGCGCCGAAGCAGACCGCCGCCGCGGGTGGCGCACAGCACGATCCGAGCCATGACGCACATGGCGAGGGCCGGCTCGGCCGGATCTATCGCAGCGTGGCGCGCCCGATCGTCGCCAGCAAGAGCTCCGCCTGGATCTTCCTGCTCGGCGTCGGCATCGCCACCTTGCTGTCGATGACGCTGTTTGCGACCAAGTCCGTCACCGTCAAGCTGCTGCCGTTCGACAACAAGTCGGAGATCGCGGTGATGGTCGATCTGCCCGAAGGCGCCAGCCTGGAGGATACCGAGCGGACGCTGTTTGCCGCCGCCGACATCGCGCATCAGTTGCCGGAGATTACGAGTGTGCAGAGCTACGCCGGCACGGCGGCGCCGTTCAACTTCAACGGCCTCGTCCGGCACTATTACCTGCGCGAACGGCCTGAGCTCGGCGAGCTCCAGGTCAATCTCGCCGCCCGCGGCGACCGCAAGCGCGCGAGCCATGACATCGCGCTCGACCTGCGGCAGCGGCTGAAGGCGGTCTCGGTGCCCTCGGGCACCAGCATCAAGGTCGTCGAGGTGCCGCCCGGCCCGCCGGTGCTGGCGACCTTGCTCGCCGAGATCTACGGCCCGGATGCCGCGACCCGGCGGGCCGTCACCACCGAGCTGAAGAAGGTGTTCGCCGACGTCCCCTTCATCGTCGACATCGACGACTCCATCGGCCAGCGCCGGCCGCGGCTGCGGCTGTCGATCGACCAGGACAGTCTCGAATTCTTCGGGGTCGAGCAGCGCGACGTCTACGACACCATCCAGACCTTGTTTGGCGGCGTCTCGGTCGGCTACTCGCACCGCGGCGAGGACCGCAATCCGATCGAGATCGCGGTGCGGCTGCCGAAGCGCACCAAGAGCTGGAGCCAGGCTCTGGCTTCGACGCCGGTGCCGGCCAACACCCTGCCCGGCAGCAAGACCGTCGTCGAGCTCGGCCAGGTCGTGAAGGCGACGATGGAAGAGGGATCGCCGATGATCTTTCGCCGCGACGGCCGCTTCGCCGACATGGTGATGGCCGAGCTCGCCGGCCGCTTCGAGGCGCCGCTGTATGGCATGCTTGCGGTCGCCGACCGGATCGACGCGCATGACTGGGGCAAGTTGCCGAAGCCGGCGATCGGCTTCCATGGCCAGCCCAAGGACGAGTCGCGTCCGACCTTGCTGTGGGACGGCGAATGGGAGATCACCTACGTGACCTTCCGCGACATGGGTGCGGCGTTTGGCGCGGCCATCCTCGGCATCTACGTGCTGGTGGTGGCGCAGTTCAAGAGCTTCCGGCTGCCGCTGGTGATCCTGACGCCGATCCCGCTGACCCTGATCGGCATCCTGCTCGGCCATTGGCTGCTCGGCGCGCCGTTCACGGCGACGTCGATGATCGGCTTCATCGCGCTCGCCGGCATCATCGTGCGCAATTCGATCCTGCTGGTCGACTTCATCCGACACAGCGGCGGCGAGGGCAAGACCTTGCGCGACGTCGTGCTGGAGGCCGGCGCGGTGCGCTTCAAGCCGATCCTGCTGACCGCGCTCGCGGCGATGATCGGCGCGGCGACGATCCTGCTCGATCCGATCTTCCAGGGGCTGGCGATCTCGCTGCTGTTCGGCCTCGCGTCGTCCACCCTGCTCACGGTGCTCGTCATCCCCGCGATCTACATCGCGCTGCGCGAGCCCGGAAAACCCACCACGAAGATGTCCTAGGAGATGATGATGACCAAGCTGTACAGCGAGATCTGCAAGGATCTGTCCGGCAATCTGAAGACCTTGCGCAAGGACATCCCCGACGTGATGCAGGGCTTCTCCGCGCTGGCACGGGCGGCCAGCGCGGACGGCGCGCTCGACAAGAAGACCAAGGAGCTGATTGCGCTGGCGATCGGCGTCGCCGTCCGCTGCGACGGCTGCATCGGCTTTCACGCCGAGGCGCTGGTCCGCCTCGGCGCGACACGCCAGGAGGTCGAGGAGACGCTTGGCATGGCCATCTATATGGGCGGTGGGCCCTCGCTGATGTACGCGGCTGATGCGATCGCCGCCTTCGAGGAATTCCAGCAGCAGGCGGCCGCCGCCTGAAGCGCGATCAGCCGCAGATGTCGAGAATGGCGAGCATGTAGATGCGGATCATGTCGAGATAGTCGGGAATATCGACGCGCTCGTCCGGCATCGTGTTGTAGCGACCACCCGGCCCGCAGACGATGCCCTCCATCCTGCCCGAGGCATAGAGATGGCCGGCGTCGGTGCCATAGAAGCAGCTCGGCGCAACCGGCCCGGTCGGCTGCGCCTCGCCGCGCACGACACGATAGGCGTCATTGACGGCCCGGACGATCGGACTGTCCGGCGCGACCTCGAACGGGGGCATCGTCGGGACCCCGGCGCGATCCTCCGACATCAGATGCGCCTTGAGGCCGAGAAACCGAGCCTCCAGCGCATCGAGCTCGCGCCGCATGTCGGCCAGCGCGCCCTGCTCGGTCTGACCGGGCGCGTAGCGGCCTGAGCCCTTGATGCGGACGAAATCCGCTACCTGCGGCGTCCGCCACTCGTGCAGCTCACGGCCGAGCGCGCCATGGACGACGCCGACATGCACCCGGTTGATCGCCTCATGCGCGGGCGACCGAGCGCCGGAGAAGGTCATCGCGTTGAGGCGCGGGATGAGATCGCAGGCCGCGCTGATGGCATCGACCGCCTCCTCGCGCTTGGACAGATGGCGGGTATTGCCGACGAGCTCGATGATGAACATGAATGCTGCCGCGTGCATGGTCATCGCCTTGAGATCGGTCGGCTCTGAATTGATGAAATAGTCCGCGCGCAGCCCCTGCTCGATCAAGGAGTAGGTGCCGACGCCGCCCTGCAGCTCACCGACGACATAGGTGAGGATCACGTCGCCTCTGAGCTTCACGCCGGCCTCGATCAGCGTCTTGACCGCGCAGAAATAGGCGGCGTCGCCCGCCTTCATGTTGGAAACGCCGATGCCATAGATGAACGCGTCATCGACCTTCCCTGCCCAGGGATCGACCGTCCAGCCCTCCGTCACCGGGTTGGTATCGACGTGACCGTTGAAAAGCAGGCTCTTGCCGCCACCCGTACCCTTCCAGCGCCCGACGGCATTCACACGCCCCTCGTCGCCGAACGGCGTGACGGCGGCGTCGAGCCCGATCTCTCGCATGCGCTCGGCCATGAAGTTCGCGAGCTGCTTCTCTCCTTCCGTCTTCGAATAGCTCTTGTGCTGCACCATGCGCGACAGCAGCGCGAGCGCTGCGGGAACGTCGATGCGGGCGAGCAGGTCGTCGCGGTCCATGGGTTGCAATCCTCGCGGTCAGCTGACCGGCACCGGCGAAGCCGCCATCAGCTCGCTCGTATAGGGGTGAACGTCCTCCGCGCCGAAAGCATCGACGGCACGGCTGTCGACCAGCTGGCCCCGGCGCATCACGACGATGCGGTGGGCGATCTGCCGGATCAGATTGAGATCGTGGGTGATGAACAGATAGGCCGCGCCGGTCTCGGCGCGCAGCTTCAGCAGAAGCTCGATGATCTGGGCCTGCACGGAGACGTCGAGCGGCGCGGTGATCTCGTCGCAGACGACGAGTCGTGGACGCGCCGCGAAGGCGCGCGCGATCGCGACGCGCTGCTTCTCGCCGCCCGACAATTGGTGCGGCCAGCGCGCCGCATAAGACGCAGGCAGCCGGACCTGCTCCAGCAGCCGTGGCACCGAAGCGACGTCGCCGCCATAAAGCTTGAGCGGCCGCGACAGGATCTCACCGATGCGATGACGCGGGTTGAGCGAGGAATCGGGGTGCTGAAACACGATCTGAACATCGCGACGATAGGCCGGGCTCATGTCGCCAGCCCCATGCAATGTTCGGCCATCGAAGCGGATGGCGCCATCAAAGCGCGCGAGCCCGGTCAGCGCGCGCGCAACCGATGATTTGCCCGAGCCGGACTCGCCGACCAGGCCCACAATCTCGCCGGCGCGGATGTCGATGTCGACGGCCTTGGTCGCCGGCGGCGGAGCTGCGCGGAATAGCCCCGCCCTCCCGTAATGGACGTCAATGCCCCGCGCCTCGAGCAGCACGGCCTCACCGGGTTTGTCGTGCACGAGCCTCCGCTCCGGCCGCGGCACCGCCGCGATCAGGGACCTCGTGTAGTCGTGCTGCGGACGACGAAAGATCTCGGACGCCTTCGCCTGCTCGACCACCCGGCCGTGCCGGATCACTGCGACGCGATCCGCGACGCGGTTCATCATTCCCAGGTCATGGGAGATGTAGAGCGCTGCCACGCCCGTCTCGGCGCGCAGTCGCGCAAACAGCTCGATGATCCTTGCTCCGGTGATGACGTCGAGCGCCGTCGTCGGCTCGTCGAACAGGATCACGTCAGGCCGGCAGCCGAACGCCGTGGCGATGATCACGCGCTGCTTCTCGCCGCCGGAGATCTCGTGCGGATAGCGCCGCAAGATGGCGGCCGGGTTGCGCAGATCGACATGGCCGAGCAACTCGACCGCGAGATCCCTGGCGGCCCGCGCATTCAGTTCACGGTGGCGCATCAGGGCCTCGGTGATCTGGCGACCGATGGTCAACGTCGGATTCAGCGCCGTCGACGGATCCTGGAACACCATGCCGATGCGTCGACCTCGCAAGGCGCTCAGCTGCTTCGGACCGAGCGCCTGCAGGTCGACGTCACCGAGCCGCAGCGCGCCCGACACCTCGCGCGCATTGGCCGGCAGATGCCGCATCAGCGCCCAGGCCAGCGAGCTCTTGCCCGAGCCGGATTCGCCCACGAGGCCGAGCACCTCGCCGGGCGCAATCTCCAGCGAGATGTCACGCAGCACCGCCACGGCGCCGGCCGCGGTCGCATAGTCCAAACCGTAGTTGGTGATCGTGAGTGCGGCCGTCATCGATCGTCCCGGGGATTGAGAGCGTCGCGCAGGGCATCACCGACGAGATTGAACGCAATGGCCGACAGCGCGATCGCAGCCGACGGCGCGATCAGGATCCACGGTGCGCGGTGCATGTATTGCCGGGCATCGGCGACCATCAAGCCCCATTCCGAGGCGGGTGGCTGCGCGCCGAGGCCGAGAAAGCTGAGGGTCGCGAACAGCATCACCGCGAAGGAGACGCGGATCGTCGCCTCGATCACGATTGGCCCCATCACGTTGGGAAGCATCTCGCGGAAGATGATCTGCGCGGCACCCTCCCCGCGCGCGACCGCGGCCTTGACGAAATCCTGGTTCCGCACGGCGAGCGCGACCGAGCGCGTCACCCGTGCCATGCCCGGCGCAAAGGCGATGGCAATCGCGACGACGGCATTGCTCGCGCCGTTACCGAGCGTGCTGACCAGCAGCAGGGCCATCAGGAGACCGGGAATGGCCATGACCGCGTCGTTGGTCCGCATGATGAGCTCGTCGGTCTTGCCGCCCAGATAGGCTGATGCGACGCCGATGACGGCGCCGATGGCGCTGCCCGCCAAGGTCGCAGTAAGCGCCATCGGGACTGTCGCACGCGCCCCGGACAACAGACGGCTGAGCACGTCGCGGCCGAACTGGTCGGCGCCGAACAGGTTCTGCCAGCCCGGCGCGCGGAAACGGCCGAGGAAGTCCATTTTCTCCGGTCCGTATGGTGCCAGCCACGGTCCGAGGATGCAGATGGCTGCGAGCACGACCAGCAGAACGATGCCGATCGCGCCTTGCGGCTTGCGGATCATCCTGCCGAGCAGCTCAGTCATAGCGGATCCGCCGGTCGAGCAGCGCGTAGACGACGTCCGCGAGCGTATTGGTGATCGCGTAGGTCACCGCCATGATCATCGCTCCGGCCTGGATCGACGGCAGATCGCGGGTGGTGATGGCGATCATCAGCGCGCGACCGATGCCGGGAATGGCGAAGATCTCCTCGATCACGATGATGCCGCCGAGCAGATAGCCGACGTCGAGCGCGACGATGGTGATGACCGGCAGCAGCGCGTTGCGCATCACGTGACGGACCAGCACCGTTCGCTCCGGCAGTCCCCTCAGCCGCGCCGCGCGGACATAGTCGGATTGCAGCACGTCCAGCGTCTCCGAGCGCATCATGCGCATGACGTGCGCGATGAGGATGACCGAAACGGTCAGGATCGGCAACGTCAGGTGACGCAGCGCGAGGCCGGAATCCTCCAGCGGCGAAACGTAGCCGGTTGCGGGCAGCCACGGCAGGATGTCGGTGAGCAGCAGCGCCAGCGCCGTTGCGGTGACGAACTCCGGAAGGGACACGCCAAGATAGGCGATGATGCTCGTCATGGTATCCGCCGCCCTGCCCTGGCGCAGCGCGGCGAAGATCCCCAGCGGGACCGCGATCACGAGGGTCACGACGAGCGCACCGGCGGCGAGCAGCAGCGAACGCGACAGTGCCGTCAGCATTTCGGGCGCGACCGGCAGGCCAGTGCGCATCGAGACGCCAAAATTGCCGGTCGCGGCGCGTGCCACCCAGTGCGCGAATTGCAGCCAGACCGGATCGTTCAGCCCGAGGCGCACGCGCACGGCGGCCAGCGCCTCCGGCGAGGCATTCTCGCCGAGGAGAGTCTGCGCGGCATCGGCCGGCAGCGCCTGCGTGATGGCGAACACCAGCACGCTGACGATGACGACGGTGTAGACCATCAGGAGCAGCCGCCGCAGCAGCCAGGCTAACGACACCGATCAGGTCCCGTCTCAGGCGCGCTTGGGCGCGCCAGCGCCGAGCGAGACGAGATCAAGCCGGAACACCGATCCACGCGGATGCAAGGTGTAGCCCTCGACATAGGCGCGCTGGGCCGCCAGGATGTCGAAGAACACCGGGATGACCGACGGCACCTCCTCGTTCATCATCGCCTGGGCCCGCGCATAGAGCGCGGCGCGGTTGGCATCGTCGGTCTCGCTGCGCGCGGCATTGACGACCTCGTCGAAGCGCGCATTGTTCCAGCGCGTTTCGTTCCAGGCGGCATCCGAGGTGTAGAGCAGCTTGAAGATGGCATCCGCCGTGGGCTGCATGTTGTAGAAGCCGACGTAGAAATTGCCCTTCTTCCAGACCTGGTCGAGATAGGTCGCGTGCGGCATCGTCTGCACATTGATGCGGAAGCCTGCGGGCGCCGCCATTTCCCGGATCGCGACGCCGAGCTGCGTGCGGGTGTCCGGCTTGTCGGAGGCGACCATGGTCAGGTCGATGCCGGAGGGATAGCCCGCCTCGGCCAGCAGCTGCTTCGCCTTGGCGATATCCGGCCTTTTGAGCTTGCTGTCCTTGTAGAACCGGTAGGCCGGGCTGAGCGGCGTGTCGTTGCCGGGCGTGCCGTAGCCGCCGGCGACGAACCCCGCCATGGCCTCACGATCGATGGTCAGCGCCAGGGCCTGACGCACGCGGACATCGTTGAACGGCTTCTGGTCGCAGCCCATGTTGACGTTGAGGAACTGGCCCGAGGGAATCCGCAGCGCCTTGATGCCGGTGGCCTTGCCCAGTCGCTCATACTCGCCGGGCGTGGTCGACAGCATCAGATCGATATCCCCCGAGATCAGCGCGGAGGCTTCGGCGGTGCGATCGGGATAGACCAGGATCTCGACGCGATCGAGCGCCGGCCGCGCCGGATCGTAATAGGCCGGATTGCGCTCGACCACGATCTTGCGGTCCGGCTCGTAGGACACGAGCTTGAACGGCCCCGAGCCATTGGCCTTGGTAGCGAGACTGCCGAGATCGGCGGCGATCACCTTCGCCGGGACGATGCGCGCATTGGTGTAGGCGAGCGCGACCGGGAAATCGGCGAAGGCGACCGTCATTGTGAACTTCACGGTCGCGGCATCGATCGCTGCAACGTCCTTGATCGGGCCGACATTCGTGCGCGCAGGCGAGGCGGTCTTCGGATCGAGGATCGCCTTGAAGGTCGCGACGACGTCCTCGGCCGTCAGCGGCGAGCCGTCATGAAAACTAACGTTCGGACGCAGCTTGAACGTCCACTCCGTCAGGCCCGCGCCGGCTTCCCACGACAGCGCGAGATCGGGCTCCACCGCCATGTCCGGCTTCAACCGGGTGAGGTTGGAATAGAGCAGCTCGGTGACGAGATATTCCGGATTGACGCGCGCGAGCAGCGGATGAATGACCGCCGCGCCCTGATCGACCGAGATCCGCAGCACGCCGCCACGCTTCGGCGCCTCGGCAGCCAGCGAGACACGCGGCAAGGCAAGCGCGACTGCGGTGCCGGCGAGAAAATGGCGACGGGTGACGGACGGCATCAGGCGAAGTCCTTCTTGAGCGTCATGGCTTCGGGAGAGAGTTCGGGACAGAACTCGGCTGAGAGATAAGCAAGCACCGATTTCGCCAATGCGACGATGTCGGTCAGGGTCGTCGATTCGCCCGGCGCATGGATGCGGCTGTCGGGCTTGCCGAGACCGGTGAGCAGCACCTCTTGAAGTCCGGTGGCCTGCTGCACCCAGCCGAAATCGGAGCAGCCGGAAGCGCCCCAGCGTGCGAAGTCATCGGGCGCATAGTCGAATCCGAGCGACAGCGCCTGCTGCCAGCGCGGCCAATGCGGCCCGCCGGGATCGGAGGTCGGCGCCAGATGTCCGGTGAGGATGATCTCGACGTCGAGGGAGCCCGCGGCCTGCTTGATCGCGGTTTCGATCTCGCTGCGCGCGCCAATGAAGTCCTCTTCAGGCGCATAGCGGCGGCACAGCAGAAGCTCGACCAGCGACGGGATCTGTCCGCCGCATCGGCCGCCATGAATGGCGGAAATGTCGAGACTCGCCGTGAGCGGCCCGCTCGCCTGCGGCGCTGGCGGCAGTGCCGACGTGCGCTGGGCAATCACCGGCTTCAAGGCAGCGACGGCATTGAGAATCGGCAGCGCTGCTTCGATTGCGTTGGCGCCGGCGCTGCGCTGCTCGCCCGCATGCGCCGGCTTGCCATGAACGCGCACCGTGAGCGTGAACAGACCGAAGCAGCCGGCCCAGATCCGCGGCATCGCGCTGCCGTTGAAGTTGAGGATGTGCCCTTCGAGACGGCCCTGCTCGGCCAGATAGCGCACGCCGGGATAGAGCCCCGCTTCTTCGTCCGTGCACAACAGCAGCATCGGATCATAAGCAAGCGACAGGCCGGTCTGCTGTGCGGCGCGCAACGCGAGCAGCGCCGCTGCGATCGAACCCTTCATGTCGGCCGCACCGAGGCCGACGAGACGATCACCCTCGCACGTCAGCTGCAGCGGATCGGTGGTCCAGCCGGGAGCAGCGGGCACGGTGTCGACATGAAAATAGAGGCCGAGAACGGGCCTGCCGGAGCGGCGGCGCGCGATCAGATTGGTGCGTCGCCCGCACGCGCCGGGTGCTCGCCACAGCTCCTCCGGAACGATGATGCGCTCGCACTCCAGCGCGAGCGGCGCGGCGAGCCGCTCCATGAGATCGGCAAAATCATCGTAGCCAGCACCGGGCGGAAAGCTGGTGTCGACCGCCACCATCCTCTGCAGATCATGGACGGCGGTCGCGGACAGCCGGTCGATCGCCGCCACGCCGTGGGCCAGGTTGGCCCCGCCCCGATCCGCCCTGTCCTGAGAAATCATTTGCCGCGAGCCAAATCCTATATTCTATATAGAAATAGAATTCACGACGCGGCGTTTGTCAAATCCATGAAAAAGGCAGCTGTGGCCAGCAAAGCGGCAGATGGGGTGGGTGCAGGGAGCGGTGTCCTGCCCGTGCCGCTGTACGAGCATGTCAAGCGGCAGATCGCGGAGGCGATCCTGATCGGCGAGCTTGCGCCCGGCACGGTGCTGCCCGGCGAGGTCGCGCTCGCCCATCAATATGGCGTCGCGGTCGGCACCATTCGCCGCGCGTTGGCCGACCTCACCGCCGGCGGCATGCTGATGCGCCGGCGCAAGACGGGGACCGTCGTCACAGGCCGAGCGTCGCAACATGGCCTCAGCTTCTTCTTTCAATATTTCCGCCTGTTGGGGGCGGATGGCAGCCTGTTGCACTCGGAGGCGGAGGTGCTGTCGGTGACAAAACGGGCCGCCGCGCCCGCCGAAGCCGCGCTGTTCGCCACCGCCGAAACTGAGCCGCTGCTGCATCTTCATCGCATCCGCCGCGTAGCGGGCGCGCCCGTGCTGCATTCGCGCATCGCGATGGTCGCAAGCCGCGTGCCTGAGTTTCCGCGCGAGACGACGAAGGTCCCCGCCCTGATCTATCGCCATTTGCTCGAGACCTACGGCATCCGGATCGCCGCCGTGCGCGAGAAGGTCACCGCGGAGGTCGCAACCAAGGAGGACCGGACGCTTCTCAACCTGTCGGCGCCAGGCGCGGTACTGGTCATCAATGAGGAGGCCTACGACCAGACCGGGGCGCTGGCGATTCTTAGCCAACACCGCGCCACGACGGCCGGCCACTACTACTCGAACGAGATTCGCTGAGACCCGGCGCTGACGATGAACCGCGCGCCGCCCCGGTATCGCTCCTTGGGAGCGTCTAGGGCTTCAGCCCGGCATCAGCGCCACACCGCAGGCGACGCGGTCCTGATCGACAACGAACCGACCCGACAGGCGGGCGACCGCGACCGGCCATCCCGTTTTGAGAACGCGGGCCGCAAAGGTGCCCGATGCCCATTCGATCCCGAGCTCGACGTCCTGAAAATCGAGGAAGCCCCGCGTGATCGGATACTGACACTTATAATATGCTTCCTTGGCGCTGAAGATCAGGATCGGAAGCACCGGCCGAATTGCCCCGGGCTGCGCAGCGATCCATTGCCGCTCCGCCGGCGTGAGCACCAGGTCCTGCAAGCTCGCGTCCAGCTCGCGCACATCCTCCACGTCCAGGCCAAGAGACGTCACGTCGCGGTGCCGTGCCACGACGACGGCGCAGTAGTTGGCGCAGTGGGAAATGCTCCCCGTGAAGCCAGATGGCCAGACCGGCGCCCGATCGGGTCCGGGGACGAGCGGGCCCGGTGGCGTGCCGAATGCTGCAAGCAACCGTCGCGCCAGAATCCTGGCCGTGGTGAACTCTGCCCGCCGTTTGGGCACTGCGGCCTGAATGAAGGCGCGCTCCTCGGGAAACAGCTCGCCATCCGCAGTCGAAAGCGCGGAGGTCTCGACGCCGACAGGGCCGGAAAACAGATCTGCTATCGCCGTCATCAACAACTCTGCATGCGGAGAGCCTCAGCTCGGATGGCCGCGACGCTGTTTGACCAAACACCGCCTCGGGCCGCTTGACCATAGACCGCCTCAGGCCGCGCCGTCCTAAACTCCCATGATTGTACATGCCGATCGGTGCCCCTGCACCGTCAATCTCACGGAGCATCGATCTCAATGTCGGCTGCCGTTGCGTCTTGCGGATCTCGGCATGATTGGTCATCGCAGTGATCCGCGCCAGAGGCAGAAGACCATCAATGCCGATCGCGCACCGTAACGCGTAGACCGGAATCAACTTGCTTAGTTGCGCGGCTGTGCACAACAGCGGGGCGCGCTTGTTCGCCTTTGCACCAAATTATATGGTGCGACTTATGCGATAGTTCACAAGGGTGCGTCTTCTAATCGGATATTCTGTCGTCATGATTCGGTGCGCGGCAACTCCGTCGGACAAATGAGCGCAGCTCTCAAGCTCGATACACGCTTCATTCCGACACTGGCAGGTGCAGCCATCGTCATGTCGCAGCTATCGAATTTCGTTTTTGCTCCGGCGCTGCCGGAGATCGGTCGTTACTTTGAAATTTCAGCTGGCCGCTCGCAGATGCTGATGAGTGTTTTTCTGACCGGCTATGCCTCCGTCCAGATCCTGGTGGGGCCCCTGGCGGATCGTTTCGGACGGCGCCCCGTGCTCATCGGAGGCGTGGCGCTGCTCGCCCTCGGCGCCGTGATCGCAGCGCTGGCGCCGGTCGTGGCAGGCGTCTTCATCGGCATCTTCATTCTGTCGGTTGGCGCGGGCGTCCTCCCGACGGTCGGCCAGGCGATGATCCGCGACAGCCGTGATGCCCAGGCGACGTTGATGATCCTTGCCCGCCTCGGCACCGCGCTGGCGCTCGCCTCGGCGCTGACGCCGATCATCGGCACATCGCTGGTCGGAACGCTGGGCTGGCGCGGCCTGTTCGCGGTGCTCGCGGCCGTCGTGCTCGCGCTCGGCCCCTTTGCCTTTGCCAGCCCGGAGACATTGGCACGACCGGCCGAGGAGGATCGGAGGCGCCCGCATCTGGTCGTGACATTGGAGAGCTACCGCATCGCCTTGGGGCAGCGCCGGCTGGTGCTGTACGCCACGATGATCGGCTGTCTGACCGGCGCGCTCACCATCTTCTTCATCAGCGCGCCGTTCCTGTTCATGCATCAGCTCAAGGTCTCGGTGCATACCTACGGCATTCTCGCCTTCGTGGCCTTCCTCCCCTTCATCATCGGATCGATCGTGGTGCGGGAGTCGCTGCGGCGACAATGGCTCTCGCTGCACGCCAACATCCTCGTCGGCTGCATCCTTGCGGTTCTCGGCGCTGCGATCGGCTGGCTGACCAGCGTGTTCGAACCGTCGGTGATCCTCATTCTGCTCTCGGCCGGCACCTTCACCTTCGGCCTCGGCATGGCGGTCGTGGTCGGCCGGTCGGCGGCGCTCACCGAGGCGACGCGCGACATCGCGACCTCATCGGCGCTGGTCACGTTCTTGATGACGGTGCTGGCGGCGGCGATCTCGGCAGCCGCCGGCTTTGTCGAAACCACGGAGCATGCCCCGATCTTCAGCCTGATGTTCGTGAGTGCGCTGATCGGCTTTGCCGCCGCCTTCGCCGGCAACTCCATCGCGCGTGCGGCTGCCGCCACATGACGTCGCCGTCCGTGCCGCCCGGCAGCATTGCGATCGTCGGCATGGCCGGGCGTTTCCCGGGCGCAGCCGACATCGCCGCGTTCTGGTCGCTGTTGCGGGATGGCCGCAACGGGGTCCGGCGTCTGTCGAGGGAGGAACTGGTCGCAGCCGGTCTCCCCGCCTCGCTCGTGGACCATCCCGACTATGTGCCCGCCAAGGGGGTGATCGACGAGGGCGACTGCTTCGACGCAGACTTCTTCGGCATCCCGCCGCGCGAGGCCGCCTATCTCGATCCGCAGCACCGTTGGTTTCTGCAGAGCTGCTGGCACGCGCTCGAGGATGCCGGCTGCGATCCCGCAACGTTCAAGGGTTGGATCGGCGTGTTCGCGGGCGAGGCCGAGCAGAGCCACCAGGCTGCGCTGCTCGCGCGCGCACGCGATGTCGTCGAAGCCGCCAGGTCGACGCCGATCTTCTTCGGCAACAGCCCCGACTTCCTCGCCACCCGCGTCTCCTACAAGCTCGACCTGCGCGGACCGAGCCTGACGGTGCAGACCGCGTGCTCGACCTCCCTGGTCGCCGTCCATCTCGCCTGCCAGTCGCTGCTGACTTTCGAATCCGACCTGGCGCTGGCCGGCGGCGTGTCGATCAGCACGCCCAATGTCGAGGGCTACACGTTCGCTCACGGCTCGGTGGAATCGCCGGACGGCTGCTGTCGTCCGTTCGATGCCGACGCGGCCGGCACCCTGCCCTCCAATGGCGTCGGCGTCGTCGCGCTGAAGCGGGTCGAGGACGCGCTCGCGGCCGGCGACCGCATCTATGCCTTGATCCGCGGAACCGCCATCAACAATGACGGCGGCCGCAAGGTCGGCTTCACCGCGCCGAGCATCCAGGGCCAGGCCGACGTCGTGACGCTCGCTCGCAAGGTGGCCGGTGTCGATGCCGCCGAGATCGGCTTCATCGAAGCGCACGGCACCGGCACGGTGATGGGCGATCCGATCGAGATCGCTGCGCTCGCCGACGCCTTCGGCCCGGGCGCGCCGGGCGAGGCGCGTTGCTGGATCGGCTCGCTGAAAAGCAATGTCGGACACCTCAAGGCGGCCGCTGGCGTCGCCGGACTGATCAAGACCGCGCTTGCTCTGCATCACCGGGAAATTCCGCCGACGCTGCATTATCGCGCGGCCAATCCCAAGCTGGAGCTGGGCCGCACCCGCTTTGCCGTCAACGACCGTCTGCACGCGTGGACGTCGGACGGCGCGAGACTGGCGGCCGTGAGTTCATTCGGCATCGGCGGCACCAACGCCCATGCCGTGCTGCAAGAGGCACCTGCGTTGGACGTGCCGGCGGCGGCGAACGAACGTCCGTTGATCCTGCCGCTCTCGGCCCATGACGACGAGGTCGCCGACGCCATGGTCCGCCGGCTCGGCGAGGCGCTGCTGGCGCCGCAGCCGCCCGAAATCGCCGACGTCGCCTTCACGCTGCAGACCCGGCGCCGCCATTTCGCGCGTCGGCGCGCGATCGTCGCGACAACAGCCGGCGAAGCGCGTGATGCATGCGCGGGCAGCGGCGCGGTGATCGCCAGCCGCGTCGGGGCAACGAAGCGCCCGCTGTGCTTCATGTTTCCCGGTCAAGGCGCGGAGTTCGCCGGCATGGGAGCCGGCCTGCTTCGGACCGAGCCGTCGTTCAAGGACATCATCGACCGCTGCGCGACAACGCTCCTGCGTCTTACCGGCGTGGATATCCGCAACGTCATCGCCGATGGCGCTGCCGGTGCCGCGGGTCTCGGCGACACCCGCTGGACCCAACCGGCGCTGTTCGTGATCGAATATGCGCTCGCCCGGCTGCTGATGCAGTGGGGGCTGATGCCCGACCGGCTGATCGGCCACAGCATCGGCGAGATCGCCGCCGCCTGTCTCGCCGGCGTGATGACGGAAGACGCTGCACTCGCGCTGGTCGTTGCGCGCGGCGAAGCGATGCAGGCGAGCCCCGAAGGCGCGATGCTCGCGGTTGCGCTGAGCGAAGCTGCCCTCGGCGACCTCGGGCCCGATCTCCGGCTGGCCGCGGTCAACACCGCCGCGCAATGTGTCGTCTCCGGCACGCCGCGAGAAGTCGCCGCGCAGGAGACGCGCTGGACGTCTATGGGGGTCCAGACCCGACGCCTGCCCGCGACCCGCGCCTTCCATTCGCATCTGCTGGCGCCTGCGCTGGGCGCATTCCGCACGGCGCTGGCAAGCACCGCGCTGGCCGCTCCGCGCCTTCCGATCGCCTCGAATGTCCATGGCCGCTGGCTGAGCGCGACGGAGGCTTGCGATCCCGCCTACTGGATCGGCCAGGCGCTGTCCCCGGTGCGTTTCCATGACGGATTGAGCTCGGTGCTGGCGGAGGGCCCGCACATCCTGATCGAGATCGGGCCGGGACGCACCCTCGCCGGCTTCGCCCGTCGCCACCCCGCCCGCACACCCGACACCGAGATCGTGGCGGCGCTGCCGCAGCCGTCGTCGAGCATCGACGACGCATGTGAGACCTACACAGCGGTTGCCGAGCTCTATGTGCAAGGCTGCGAGCTGGATTGGCACGCCTTTAATGCCGGCCGGAAACACCGGCCGGTGGCGCTGCCGCCCTATCCGTTCCGCGCGACGCGCTACGCCATCGACATGATCGCCGACCTCGATGCGGCGGCGCCCCCGCAGGCGACCACAGCCGAGCGGCCGGCGCAGCGCGACGTGCTGTTGCTGCCGGCCTGGGAGCGCCGGCCTCGGCGCGTGCCGAGTCCGCTCAGCGGCACGACCTGGGTCGTCGGCGCGACAACGAGCGGGCTCGACGACGCCCTTGTCGCCGCCGTCGCTCGCGCTGGTGGACGGCTGGTGCGTGTCCCCGCGACTGCCGACCGTGGCGCGCTGGTCGCACGTCTGCACGAAGGGGCTCCCGATCGCATCCTGCATCTTGCCCTCCTGCAACAAAGGGAGGGTCATGCGCGGGAACACGGCTACGAGTCGCTGCTGCGGATTGGAGCCGCGCTCGATGCCGCCAACATCGCTGCGCGCATCGACCTGACCATCGCTGCACGCAATGTGTTCGCGGTCGATAGCGACGACCGCCCCGATCCAGAGGCCGCGCTGATGCTCGGGCCCGCCACCGTGCTCGGCCAGGAGCAGCCGAACGTCACCGTGCGCGTCATCGACGTCGGACATGACGTGACCGATGCAGCGCTGCTTGCAGCCTGCGCCGCACCGGGCCCGGCGGTCTCCGCGCTACGTGGCGGCCGCGTGCTCGAACGCGGCTTCCGCCCGGTCGGCCCGATCGGTGAAGACGCGAGGCTGGACGGGCACTATCTCGTCACCGGCGGTCTCGGCCGGCTCGGCCTGACGGTGGCACGCGAGCTTGCGCGCCGGCATGGCGCACGCTTGTCGCTGCTCGGCCGCTCGCTGCCGGATGACCTCGATCGTCGCCTCCGAGACGTCACCGCCACGGGCGGCGCGGCTCAGGCATTCGCATGCGACGTGACTGATGCGACCGCCCTTGTCGCCGTCGTCGCCCGTGCGGAGGCCAGCTTCGGGCCGCTCGACGGCGTCATTCACATGGCTGCCGAGACTCGTGCCTTCGCGTCGGTCCCGGCGACTGATGACGCCGTGTCCGCGCGCATGCTTGCGGCGAAAGTCGCAGGATTGCAGGCGCTCGAAACGGTGCTCGGACGACGCGAACTGAGCGTTCGTATCCTGATGTCGTCGCTGGCCTCGCTGCTCGGCGGCCTCGGCTTTTCATCCTATGCGGCCGCGAATGCCTGGCTCGACGCGCATGCCGAGCGCGACGGTCGATGGGCGTCGCTGTGCTGGGACGCCTGGGCCGAGGGCCTGGATGCCGGCGACGTTGCATCGGCGCGCTACGCACTTTCGACGCCGCAGGCGATCGAGGCCATTGAGCGCGTCGTCGCCGGAGGGCTGACCGGCCAGGTCGTCGTGTGCGGCGGCGATCTCGACGAACGTCTTGCGCGATGGACATCGCTCGCCGGCAATGCCACGGCCTCCAACGATGGTGTCGTCGATGACGCGACCGACCGCGCGCGCGGCATCCGCGACATCTTCGCCGAGGTGCTCGGACGCGCCAACCTGCCTCATGACGGGGACTTCTTCGATCTCGGCGGCGACTCGCTGCAGGCGATCCAGGTCGTGTCACGGCTGCGGCTGCGCTTCGCGTTGCCGGTCACGCCCGATCTTCTGTTCGAGCACACGACACCGGTCCGGCTCGCCGCCGCGCTCGACCGCCTGGCCACCGCAGCATCGGCCGCGCCCGCGAAAACCAAGGGCGAGCTCGCCCGGCCGGTGAGCGAGGAAGCGCGTCGCATGGTCGAGGTCATGTCGGGCGAAGAGGTCAATCGCCTGCTCGAACGGCTGCTGGCGGAGGGACAACCGACATGACCGCCGCGCGGCCGGCCACCGATCTGGCGACGATGTCGGCCGCCGAGCAGCGCGCGCTGCTGGCGCAGTTGCTCAGCCGCCGTGACGACCAGCCGCACAGCTATCCTCTGTCGTTTGCGCAGCAGCGGCTGTGGTTTCTCGACCGGCTCAATCCCGGCAGCCCGGCCTACAACATCCCTGGCGCGTTCGATCTGTCCGGACCGCTCGACGTCACGGCTCTGACCGAGGCGCTGAACGATCTGCTCGCGCGGCATGCGCCGCTGCGCACGGTCTTCGCCGAGATCGACGGACGCCCCATGCAGACGGTGCGCCCCGCGATGCGCGTCGCGCTGCCGGTCGTCGATGCGGCGGATGAGGACGAGGCCCGCAGGCTGGTCGATGCCGAAGTCGCGTCTCCGTTCGACCTGCGCGCGTCGGTGATCCGCGCCCGGTTGATCCAGCTGGCGCCGCAGCGCCATGTCCTGGTCGTCGTGCTGCACCACATCTGCGCCGACGGCTGGTCGCTTGCGGTGTTCAATCGCGATCTCGCTGCGGCCTATGCCGCGCGCCGGCATGGGCAAGCCCCGAGCTTCGCGCCGCTCGCCACCGACTATGCGAGCTTCAGCTCCGCGCAGCGCGCCGAGCTCAGCGGGACTCGCCTTCAAGACCTGCTCGGTTTCTGGACGACGGCGCTGGGCGGCGTTCCCGCGCTCGACCTGCCGCTCGACCGTCCGCGCCCGGCGCTGGCGCGGCTGCGTGGTGATGCGATCGATCTCAGCCTCGATGCGACGCTGATCGCTGAGGCCCGCGAGCTGGCACGACAGCAATCGACGACGCTGTATTGCGTGCTGCTTGCCGCGTTTCGCGCCGTCCTCGGTCGTCTCGCCGGACAGAGCGACTTTGCGATCGGCACGCCCGTCGCCGGTCGCACCGATCCTGCGCTCGAGAACCTGATCGGCTTCTTCGTCAATACGCTGGCGATCAGGCTCGATCTCGAGGACGCAAAGAGTTTCCGCGATCTCGTTCGACGTACCAGCGAAGCGATGATCCGGGCTCAGGCGCATCAGGATCTGCCGTTCGAGAAGCTCGTCGACGATCTCGATCTGCCGCGCGACACCAGTCGCAATCCGCTGGTGCAGGTGCTGTTCGCATTGCAGAATGCGCCGATGCTGCCGCTTCAGCTGGAGGGACTTTCGACGGCCGCATTCCCCTATCGCCTGCCCGCCTCGCGCTTCGACGTCGAGCTGCATCTGTGGGATGGGCGGCAGAGCTGGACCGGCGCGCGCGACATCGACGCCGGGCTCACCGGCAGCCTGTTCTACAACAGTGACCTGTTCGACCGGGAGACGATGACCGGCCTGGTCGCGATGCTGAAGGTCTGGCTCACAGCCGCGGTGGCAGCGCCGGACCTGCCGCTCGCCGGCCATTCTTTGCTCGATGCGGCAGCGCAGGCCGACATCATCGCTGCCGGCGATGGCGGCCCGGCTTCGGAAGTCGATCTCGGCGCGCTGCTCACGCAGGCGCGCGTCGACTTTGCCGGACAATGCGCCTATCGCGACGAATCCGGTCCGGACCTCACCTATGATCAGCTGTTCGATCGTGCCGACCGGATCGGATCAGCACTGCATGCACGCGGTCTTGCGGCGGGAGACGTGATCGCGTTGCTGCTGCCGCGCGGCCGCGATCTCGTCTGTGCAATGCTGGCTTGCGCCCGCTTCGGCTTCACCTTTGCTCCGATCGATCCGGACTTGCCGCCCTTGCGCCTGGCGCAGCAGATCACCCTGGCTGGTGCAATGCTGGTGTTGTGTGCGAACGAGCACGATGGCAGCGCAGACGTCGGCGCCGAGCGGGCGACCATCGGCGAGCTGATGCCCGACCTGGGCTCCGGGGCGATTCCGCCGCGGGCGACGCGCCGCGATGCGCCGCTCTATATCGTCTTCACCTCAGGATCGACCGGAGTACCTAAGGGCATCCGCATGCCCGCCGGCGCCTTCGCGAACCTGATGGCCGCACAACGCGCCAAACATGCGGAGCCGATGCGGACCCTGCAGTCGTCGGCTGTCGGCTTCGATGTTGCGATCCAGGAGGTGCTGTTCACGCTGCTGACCGGTGGCACGCTGATCCCGGCCACCGCGGCAGAGCGGCGTGATCCGCAGCAATTGGCAAGGCTGATCGCACGGCAGCGGATCGAGCGGGTGTATCTGCCATTCGCCCTGATCGCCCTGCTCGCGCGCGGCGCGACGAGTTCGAACCAACGTCTGGACGGCCTGCGTGAGATCATCACCGCGGGGGAGCAGCCCCAAATGACGGACGAAGTCCGCGCCCTGTTCGTCCGGCATCCCAGCCTCCGGCTGATCAACCAATACGGCCCCGCCGAGACCCATGTCGTAAGCGAAGAGGTGCTCGACGGCGACGCCTTCCGCTGGCCGAATTTGCCTGCGGCCGGACGCGCCCTGCCCGGCAATCGGCTTTACGTGCTCGATGCACAGGACCGGCTGCAACCCTTCGGGATGGCGGGCGAGCTCTGCATTGGCGGCATGCAGGTCGCCGATGGCTATCTCGGCCCGGATGAGCCGTCCGCCGGACGCTTCGTGGCCGATCCGTTCAGCGCGCACGACCGGGCGCGCATGTACCGCACCGGTGATCTCGTCAAGCTGAACCGCGATGGACGACTCTGCTTCCTCGGCCGGCGCGATGGCCAGATCAAGATCCGCGGCTACCGCGTCGAGCCAGGTGAGATCGAGGTCGTGCTGGCAGCCCATCCTGACATCGCCGACTGCGCCGTGACCGCCGAGCCGGATGAAACCGGCCGCGGCCAGCTCGCGGCCTATGTCGTCCCACGGTCGGCCTCTCTGACGCTGCACGCGATGCGCGACTGGCTGCGGCCTCGGCTGCCCGATTACATGATGCCCACCCGCTTCCTGCGGCTCGACATGCTGCCGCTGTCCGGCAACGGCAAAATCGATCGCGCCGCGCTGGCCGTGCTCGGCCGTCCATTCGCGCCGCCGGCGCAGAGCCAATCCGTCCCACGCAGCCCGACCGAACAGGCGATCGCTGCGATCTGGCGCACCGTGCTCCGCCGCGACGATGTCGATTGCGACAGCACCTTCTTCGAGCTCGGCGGCAATTCGCTGCTGGTGGTGCAAGCCTTCGACAGGATGACGAGCCAATTCGCGGTGCCGCTCGCCATCGCCGACCTGTTTCAGTTTCCGACCGTCGCTGCGCTGGCGCGCCATATCAACTCCGCCGCGCAGCCGGCTGGTATCGGTGCCGCAAGCAGCGTTCGCAGTCGGGCCCAGCGCATGCGTGGAGAGGGCCTGCGATGACAGAGAGCCCTTCGACCGAGCGTGAGGCGATCGCAGTCATCGGCATGGCCGGGCGCTTCCCCGGCGCGCCCGACGTCGAGACCTTCTGGCGCAATCTGCAGGCCGGCATCGAATCGGTGCGCGCACTGAGCGACGAGGATCTCTCTAAAGCCGGAGTTCCCGCGTCACTATCCTCCCGGCCCGATTATGTCCGCGCCAAGGCCGTGCTCGAGGACGCCAACTGCTTCGATCACGGCTTCTTCGGCTATTCGCCGCGCGAGGCCATGCTGATGGATCCGCAGCATCGGCTGCTGCTCGAGGTCGGCCATGCCGCGCTCGAGAGCGCCGGCTATCGCAACGGCGGCATCGCCGGGTGGACCGGGGTCTTCGCCGGGGCCGCCCGTGCCGGCTACTGGCTATCGAACCTCACCGACAATCCGCGCGCGGCCGAAGGCGACGACCAGATCTTCATCGGCAACGAGAAGGATTTTCTTGCGACACGGCTGGCATTCAAGCTCGATCTGCACGGCCCCGCGGTCGACGTGCAGACGGGATGCTCGACCTCGCTGGTCGCCGTGCACATGGCCTGCCGCGCCCTGCTCGCGTTCGAATGCGACACCGCGCTGGCGGGCGGCGTGACCGTGAGCCTGCCGCTCACCGGCGGCTATCTGCACCAGGAGGGGTCGGTGCTCTCCGGCGACGGCCATTGCCGTCCGTTTGACGCGGCGGGCGACGGCATTGTGCCCGGCAATGCGGCCGCGATGGTCGTGCTGAAGCGGCTCTCGGAAGCGCTGGCCGACGGCGACGTCATCCATGCCGTCATCCGCGGCAGCGCCATCAACAATGATGGCGGCCGCAAGATGAGCTTTACCGCGCCGAGCGTCGAGGGACAGGCCGAGGCGGTGCTGCTGGCGCAGCAGCTCGCCGGCATCACCGCCGATGAAATCGGACTGATCGAGGCGCACGGCACGGGCACACGGCTCGGCGATCCGATCGAGGTCAGCGCGTTGACGCAGGCGTTCCGCGAGACCACGCAGCGGAATGGCTTCTGCGCGCTGGGCAGCCTCAAGGGCAATGTCGGCCATCTCGACGCCGCCGCCGGCGTCGCCGGATTGATCAAGGCGGTCTGCGCGGTGCGTGACGGCATCATCCCGCCGACCATCAACATCAACACGCCCAACCCGGCGATCAACTTCGCCGCCAGCCCGTTCTATCTCGCGACGGACTCCAAGCCCTGGAGCGACGCAGTCCGTCGCGCCGGTGTCAGCGCCTTCGGCATCGGCGGCACCAACGCTCATGTCGTGGTCGAGAGCTTCACGGCGCAGCGAAACGCCGGACGAGACGGAAGCTGGCGCGTGCTGCCATTCTCCGCGCGCGACGAGGACGGTGTCGAGCGACTGGGCGCGGCGCTCGCCAGTCGCCTGGCCGGCAGTGAGGTCACGCTCGCCGACGCCGCTTATACGCAGCAGGTCGGACGTACGGCTCATGATCAGCGCAGCGCCGTCATCGCGCGTGACGCGGACGAGGCCGCCGCGACGCTATCGGGCCGAAGCGGACGCCGCGTCGGCGCCCGCGCGCTGGCGCGGCCGAAATGCGCGTTCCTGTTTCCAGGCGGCGGCGTTGCCTATCCCGGCATGGCGCGCCGACTGCTCGACCAGGAGCCTGCGTTCCGTGACGCACTGCTCGATGTCGCCGCGCATCTCAGCGCTGCCGGCGTCGATGTGCTGCCGCTGATCCGCGACGCCGCGGACACGCCGGCCGATCGCAGCGCCCGCGTCACGCTGCCCGCGACGTTCGCGGTGTCCTATGCGCTGGGGCGGCTATGGCAAACGCGCGGCGTCACGCCCGACATCATGCTCGGCCACAGTCTCGGCGAATATGCCGCCGCGACGCTCGCTGGCGTGTTCACGCTGGCCGAGGCCGCCCGCATCGTCGCCTTGCGCTCGGCACTCCAGGATGCAAGCGCGGCCGGCGCGATGCTGGCGGTGATGGCTCCGAGCGAGACGGCGATGGCGCTGGCGGGGCCCGAGATCGACCTTGCCGCCATCAATGGCCCGGCCTTGTGCACGCTCTCCGGCCCCGCGGCCGACATCGACCAGTTGGAGCGCAAGCTGGAGGCGCACGGCATTCGCACCCAGCGCCTTGTCCTCAATGTCGGCGGTCACTCGCGCGCGATCGACGGCGTGATGCCCGCCTTCGCCGCCGGCTTTGCCGAGGTGCCGCAGCGCGCACCGTCGTGCCAGATGATCTCGAGTCTCTCGGGCGATTGGCTTCGGCCAGGCGAGCTCACGCCCGACTACTGGATCGCGCATCTGCGCCGCACGGTCCGCTTCGATCGTGCATTGGCCGTGCTGCTGCGCGAGCCTGACCTCGTCCTGATCGAATGCGGCCCGGGCGAAGCCTGCACGATGCTGGCCGCGCAGCATCCCGCCTACGGCGCGAACCACCACCGGGTGACGTCGTTGCGCAAAGCCGGCGTCGATGACGATGACAAGGCCGTGCTGCTGACCGCCGCCGCCCAGCTGTGGTGCGCGGGCGTCGACGTCGATCTCTCCGCAACCGCAGGCGTCCCGGACGGCGTCCGCGTGCCACTGCCGACCTATCCGTTCGCACGCAACCGGCTGTGGATCGACGCGCCCGCGCCTGGCGAGCGCCGCGGCGCGGCAACTGACAAGCCGATCGACGAGTGGTTCTATCTGCCTGCCTGGCGCCGGGCGCTGCCGCCGGCACCGCGACCCGGCGCCGTCTCGGGTGCGGCGCTCGTGTTCGACGACGACAGCGTCATGTCTGCCGACGTGATCACCGGGCTGCGCAAGGCCGGGCACGATCCGGTGCTTTGCGTCACCGCCGGCGACGGCTTTGCGATCGACGATCAGGATCGTTTCCAAATTCGTCCCGGCTCGGCCGAGGACCTCAATCTGCTCCTCGTCGCAGCCGGCGTTGCACCTGCACTCGCCGTTCACCTCTGGAGTGCAGGTGCCGATAGCGGAGCCGACGCCGAGGTGAGCAACGGCTTCATGACGATCGTCGGCTTGATGCAGGCTTGCGCGACCGCGGGACATGCGCCGCCCGCGCGCATCGTGATCGGCGTGCGCGATACCGTGCTCGTCGACCCCCAGGACGAACTGATCGCAGCGCGTCCGACGTTGCTCGGGGTGGCCCAGGTCCTGCCGCAGGAATTCCCGGGCTGCGAAGTCAGCGTCGTCGACCTCGACCGCCGTGGATCGCCACAGACTGCCGTCGATGGCCTGCTACGCGAGATCAGCGCCGTCCGCCTGGAGCCCATCGTGGCCCTGCGCGGGCGCCGACGCTGGCTGAGGGACTACACGCCGGCGCAACTCGGCTCCGATGCAGCGCTGATCCGCAACATCGCTTCCGGCGATCTCGTGGTGATCACGGGCGGCCTCGGCCGTGTCGGCCGGCTGCTCGCGGACCATCTGGCGCGCCAGTTCGGCGCCCGCGTCGCGCTGATCGTGCGGCCCGGATTTCCGGACGAAAGCCGCTGGAGCGCTTGTGATGCCCGGGACGCCGAGCGCATCGCAACGCTGCGCCGGTGGCGTCGCGAAGGCCTCTCCATCGATGTCGTGGCCGCCGACGTCGCCGATCCCGCAGCCATGGCGCAAGCCATGATCGCCCTCGAACGCACGCATGGTCCGGTCGCCGGGATCATCCATGCGGCCGCAGTGACCAGCGGCACCGCCCTGATCAGCCCCATCCTCCAGCTCACGCCGGAGGATGCGGCCGCGCAATTTGCTCCCAAGCTCGCCGGGCTCGATGGCCTCGACGCCGCCGTCGCCGCATGCGCGGAGCCGCCGCGCTTCGTCGTGCTGTTGTCGTCGAACGCCGCCATTCTCGGCGGCCTCGGCTTCGCCGCGTACTCGGCCGCCAACCAGGTGCTGGATGCGGCCGCGGCGCTCCGCAGCCGGCAAGGCACGACGGACTGGGTCAGCACCAATTGGGACCGGTGGTTGACCCGCGACGATGAGCTTGCGGGAGGCGCCGCCACGAGCATGGATGCGTTCGCGATGCGCCCGTCGGAAAGCCTCACCGCGATCCTGCGCATCATCCTGCAGGGCGACGCCGAGCAGTTCGTGGTCACCCGCGGCGACCTCGCGCAGCGCCGCCAGATCTGGATCGCGCGTGATGAGAGCGCCGAGAGGGCGGCTGCGCTACAGCCGCACGCCGCGCAGCGCCGGACCGCCTACCGCGCGCCGGAGGGCGAGATCGAGAGCCGCCTCGCCACGTTGTGGGGCCAGTTGCTCGGGATAGCCAAGGTCGGCGCCGACGACAACTTCTTCGATCTCGGCGGTCATTCGCTGCGCGCGGTGCAACTGCTGGCGCGCGTCACCGATCAGTTCGGCGTCCGCCTGTCGCTGAAGACATTCTTCGCCGCGCCGACCGTCGCAGGCATGGCGCTCCACATGGGCCAAGCCCTGACTGAGACGACCGACACGGCGACCCTGACCAGGCTGCTCGACGGCCTGGATCAGCTCGCGGGCGGCAGCATGCCGGAGGCGCTGGCCTCATGACCGCGGCAGCAGAGATCGCCGAGCGGCTGCGGCAGCTCTCGCCGGCACAACGGGCGGCGCTGAATGCGCAGCTTGCGACTGCGCGCGCTTCCGAAGCAACGCTCTCGCCCATCGGCAAGGTGCTGCCGGCCGCTGGCGGCACCGCGCCGCTGACGGCCGCACAGCGCCGGCTCTGGTTCCTCGACAGGCTGTCGCCGGGCGACTACGCCTATAACTCACCGCTGCCGCTGAGACTCACCGGGCCGCTCGATGCCGAACGCCTGGAGATTGCGCTGCGCGCGCTGGTGGCCCGCCATGCGGTGCTGCGAACCTCGTTCGGCGAACGCGACGGCGAACCGTGCCAACTGATTGCGCCGAGCGTCGATGTCGGGCTCGCACATAGCGACCTGTCGCAGCTGGGCTCTGAGGAACGCGAGGAGCGGCTGAACCTTGCCGTGGTCCGGCACGCCCAGCACCGGTTCGATCTCACCTGCGCGCCGCTCATCGCGGCCGAACTCGTCAAGCTCGGCGAGCGCGACCACGCGCTGCTGCTCAATCTCCATCACATCGTTACCGACGGCTGGAGCGTCGGCGTGCTGCTGCGCGACCTTGATGCGCTCTATCGTGGCGAGAGGCTGCCGCCGCTGGCGATCGATTACGCCGATCTCGCTTATCACGAAGCCGGCGACGACGAACGCCTTGCCGGCGCGCTGGAATGGTGGCGCCAGACGCTGGCCGGCCTGCCGGTCACGGAACTCCCGACCGATTGGCCGCGGCCGCCGCAGCAGAGCCACACGGGCGATGCCGTTGCGGTGACGATCCCGCCGCAGCATGGCCGGCTCGTCGATGCCCTGGCGCGCCAGCACGGCACATCGGCCTTCGTCGTGTTTCTCGCCGCCTTCACCGCCCTGCTCCACCGCTACACCGGCGAACAGGATCTCGCGATCGGCTCGGTCACTGCCAATCGCCAACGTCCCGAGTTGGAGTCCCTGATCGGCTTCTTCGTCAACACGCTGGTGATGCGCCAGCGGCTCGATCCGGAGCGCAGCTTCGCCGAGCTCGTCAAGCAGACGCATCGCACGGCGATGGCCGCGCTCGATCATGCGCTGACCCCGTTCGACCGGCTGGTCGAGGCGCTCAATCCGCCGCGCGATCCCTCGCGCAATCCGCTGGTGCAGGTGGCGCTGTCGGTGCAGCCGGATTTTCCGGCCACGGGCCGGCTCGGCAACAGCGTGGTCACGATCCTGTCGGCTGACTACAAAGCCACGCGTTTCGATCTCGAGCTGCATTTATTTCCCGACGGCGCCGGTGGCTGGCGCGGCGTGCTGACCTACGCGGCGAGCCTGTTCTCACGCGAGAGCATGGAGGCCTTTGCGGAGCGTTTTCGCGCGTTGCTGACGAGCGCCGTGACGCGGCCGGCAACGGCGGTCGCCGACCTCGCTCTGACGACGTCTGCCGAGCGAGAGGCACTCTCGGCGCAGTCCATGGGTGTACCTGCGTCGCCTTATGTGAGCCTCCCCGAGCGCTTCGCACATCATGCGGCGGCGCGTCCGGACCACCCGGCCGTGATCTGCCGCGGCGAGCAGATCGGCTATCGTGAGCTCGGGTCGCGTGTCGAGACGCTCGCTGCCGCGCTCGCCGAGCGCACGCCGGAGGGCACGGTCGTCGCGGTGCTCGGGCCATCCTCCCCGGCGCTGATCATTGCGCTGCTGGCGATCTGGCGCAGCGGTCGCTGCTATCTTCCGCTCGCGCACGATCTGCCGCCGGCGCGCATCGCCGAGCTGATCGCGGACGCGCGGCCGGCGCTGATGCTAACGACTGCATCGGCGGCGCAGCCGCTTGAGGTCGATGTGCCCCAGGCTTCCGTCGCCGAGCTCTTGGCGAACGCCACGCCGCGCTCGCTGCCCCTGCCGGGTACGAACCAACTCGCCTATCTCATCTACACCTCGGGCAGCACCGGGCGTCCGAAAGGCGTCATGGTCGAGCATGGCGGTCTCTCCAACCTCGCCGATGCGCAAGCCGACGACATCATCCCTGATGGCCGGACCGCGCGCGTGCTGCAGTTCGCCGCAATCAGCTTCGATGCCTTCATCTTCGAGGTCGTGATGGCGCTGGGCCATGGCGCCACCCTGCTGCTGCCCGACCGGGGTGACACGGTCGACCGGCTCTCCGTCTCCGCACGCATCCGCGACGGCGGCGCGACGCATGTCACGCTGCCGCCAACGCTGCTCAGTCATCTGCGCCCCGCCGATCATCCGTCCCTTGCCGCGGTCGTGGTCGCGGGTGAGACCTGTCCGGCTGGCCTTGGCGCGTGGGCGAACGCCGTGCAGCTGTTCAACGCCTACGGCCCAACCGAGACGACGGTCTGGAGCACCATCGCGCGCGTCGAGAGCGATGCGGCACCGACGATCGGCCGGCCGATTCGCGGTCATCGCGTGGCGGTGGTCGACGCCAAGGGCGCGGCGCTGCCGAGCGGCATTGCGGGCGAGATTGCGATCGGCGGCGTCGGACTTGCGCGCGGCTATCTCGGCGATGCCCAGGCGACTGCGGCACGCTTCCGCACCGACCTGCGGCTTGCGCCCGGCGAGCGCTTCTATCTCACCGGCGACCGCGGCCGGCTCGAGCACGATGGACGAATTGCCTATCTCGGCCGAGCCGACCAGCAGCTGAAATTGCGCGGTCACCGCGTCGAACCGGCCGAGATCGAGGCTGCGCTCGCACGGCATCCGGACGTCACAGAAGCCGCCGTGACGATGCGTGATGGATGTCTCGTCGCCTTTGCCGCCCCACGTGAGTCCGCAAAGCTCGATGGCGCTGAGCTTGCGGAGTTTCTCCGCCAGCGCCTCCCCGGCTACATGGTTCCGGACCGCATCGTCGCCGTGCCGGCGATGCCGCGCACACGCCACGGCAAGCTCGATCTGTCGGCGCTGGTGGCCCTCTCCGGGGGCAGCTCGGCGCCGCGCCGCGCGGCGCCTGCCGGCGAGGTCGAGATGCAGGTCGCAGGCATCGTGGCCGGCGTGCTCGGGCGCGATGCCGCGCAGGCCGCCGAGCTCGATCGCGACGCCGACTTCTTCACGCTCGGCGGCCACTCGCTGCTGCTGTTGACGTTGCGGGACCGGTTGCAGCGCCTGACCGGCCGCGAGCTGGCTCTGGCGACCCTGTTTGCAGGATCGAGCATCGCGCAGATCGCCCGGGCGCTGACGTCGACCAGCGATGCACCCGGCCTGCCGGATCAGATGCTGCCGTTCCGGCGCGAGGGCAACGCAGCTCCCCTGTTCCTGGTGCATCCGGCGATCGGCACGTCGCTGGGCTACGGCGCGCTGGCCGACGCGTTGCCGCGGGACTGGCCGGTGTTCGGCCTCGAGGCGCCGGCGGCCGAGCAGGCGCAAGACCTCACGCAGCTCGCGGCAAGCTATGTCGCGCTCGTTCGCC
This sequence comes from Bradyrhizobium sp. SZCCHNS2022, assembly GCF_032377575.1. Lineage (NCBI taxonomy): Bacteria > Pseudomonadati > Pseudomonadota > Alphaproteobacteria > Hyphomicrobiales > Nitrobacteraceae > Bradyrhizobium > Bradyrhizobium sp. SZCCHNS2022. The sequence continues at coordinate 2,834,141 of NZ_JAUHHZ010000001.1, forward strand.
AGGTGGCGCCGCGCGGTCCTTATCGCGTCGGCGGCTGGTCGCTCGGCGGCGCCATCGCGTTCGAGATGGCCCGGCAATTGGAGGCCGCGGGTGAGCCTGTGCAGTTGGTGCTGATCGATGCCGGCCTGCCCTGGCGGAGCGCCAGGCGCAGTCCGCTGCGCATCGGCGCCCTGGCCGTCGGGCTCGGCCGCGAACTGCTGCGCAGCATACCGCGATCACCTGCCGACATCACCGATCTGGCGCGGCTCGCCGGCGACCGCAACACCGGCACCGCGCGGGTGGTGATCGGCCTCGCCCGTGAGCTGATGCGACGCTGGCCCTGCTTCACGGCGCTCAGCCGCGCCTGGCTGGACTACGCACCCGGCACCTATGGCGGACCGACGCTGATCGTCCGGGCCAGCACGGACGGCGCCATTGCTGCCGACGATCCGCTGGTCGAAACAATCTGTCCGCATTTGACGCGAGCGCCCGAGATCCGCGTCGTGCGCGCGGCCCATCTGACCCTGCTCGGACGCAAATCAGTTGCAGCCCTTGCTGACGCGATCATGAACGGCCTTGCCACACGCGATGGAGTGCAGCCATGACACATCAGCGCATCCTCGCCATGGACGGCGGCATCAGCGGCTATGTCACGGCCGAGGTGCTGCGGCGCACGGCGGACCGCATCGGCCGCCATGGCGGCCATTTTCTCGACAGCGCCGACATCATTGCCGGCACGTCGGCCGGCGGACTGAACGCGCTGTTCCTCGCGGCCCATGAGGATCCCGATCACGGCATCGAGGGCGCCCTCGGGTTCTGGGAGCATATCCTCGACACCACCTTCACCTTCAAGCCGACCCGCCTCGTCGCCGGCTTCGTCGGCGCCAAGGCGTTCGATGACCGCCAGCGCATGATCGATTTCCTGGTCAGCTATTTCGGTGCCGACACGCGGCTCGGCGACCTCAAGCGCCGCGTCGTCGTACCGGCGTTCCAGCTCCATCACGAGCACGCCGGAGAGCGGCAACGCCAATGGCGACCGCGGCTGTTCCACAACATTCCCGGCATCCTCGACTATTCGCCGGACGAGCGCGTGGTTGACGTCGCTCTGCGCACCAGCAACATTCCCGTGATCAGCCCGATCTTCGCAAGCATCGCCGGCGGCGACATCGGCTATCTCGATGGCGGGCTGGTTGCCAACAATCCGTCGATGTGCGCCGTGTCGGCCGTGTTCGAGCAGCGCCGCGCGGCCGGTCAGCCGATCGACGTCGAGAGCATCAGCGTGCTCTCCGTCGGCTGTGGGCGCAAGCCGCTGTCGGTGAAGCCTGAGATCGTCGACGGCATTGCCGACTGGGGCTATGGCCAATGGCTGCTGTCGCCGAAGGAGCCGATGCTGCTGGTGCGGCTCGCCATCCGCGGCGGCGGTGCCATCATCGAATATCAATGCGCTCAACTACTCGGCACCAATTTCAAGCGCATCGATCCTTATTTCAATGCAGCACCGCATCCGTTCGACGTCGGCCAAACGCGCAAGGTCATCGAGGACGCGCTTGCCCATACCGACGTCGAGGCCGCGGTCGACGAGATCTGCCAATGGCTGCACGTCCAGGGCTGGATCGGCGACGTTCCACCGGGCCCGGAGGGCCGCGACGTGATCACGCCCGCGCTGCAGCCCGATACGACGCTGGAGCCTGGAGCGTGAGCGGGATGCCAGCCACTTCCGGCACTCGGAGCGCGCCGGGCCGCACCTGGATCGGCGGCGATCCCGAGACGACGCGCCGGCTGCGCCTGTTCGCGCTGCCATTCGCCGGCGGCAATGCCGCGAGCTTCGGCGAATGGCCCGCGAGACTGCCGGGCTCGATCGCGTTCTCGCCGGTGCACCTGCCCGGCCGCGAGCGCCGCATCATGGAGCCCGCCATCGACGATGCGCGGATGCTGATCGCGCAGCTCGTTCCCGCCATCGCGCCCTGGCTCGACCGGCCCTATGCGCTGTTCGGGCACAGCATGGGCGCGATGCTCGCCTATGAGCTGGCGCAGGCGCTGCAGCACCGCGGTCTGCCGGGACCGGAGCTGGTGATCATATCTGGCCATGGCTCGCCCAACCTGCCGCGCCGGTTTCCCGTCATCTCTCATCTTGCGGACGCGGATTTTCTGGCCGCCGTCATGGAGCTTGGCGGCCTGCCCGCAGTGCTGCTGGAGGAGCCGGAATTGCTCGCGCTGGTGCTGCCCGCGCTGCGCGCCGATTTCAAGCTGTGCGAGACCTATGATTGGCGTCCTCGTCCGGCACTCGCCTGTCCGATCCTGGCCATCGGCGGCCGCAGCGATCCCATTGCCGGCCTGCCCGAGCTTCAGAGCTGGCAGGCCATGACGTCGCAGCCTCTCACCTGTGAGATGTTCGACGGCAACCACTTCTTCATTCATCACGCGATGCCGGCCGTCGTGGCGTTGATCGCCCGCGCCATCGCGGAACGACTGCGCGACCCATCCTGCGCGCGTGGTCCCACAGCTTCGGAGTTGCGCATTTCATGACGGGGACTGCACCTTCGCGCGCTAAGCCGCGCATCATCATGGTCTCGGGCAAGGGCGGCGTCGGCAAGACCACCGTCGCCGCCGCGACGGCCGTCGCTCTGGCCGCGAGCGGCCGCAAGACCATCGTGATGTCGTTCGATCTCGCGCACAGCCTCGCCGACAGCTTCAACATGAGCGAGGAGCTGTTCAGCACGGCGCGCGGGCAGCCCGTGAAGGTGCGCGACAACCTCGATTTCCAGGAGATCGACGTCCAGGAGGAGATGCAGCGCAACTGGGGTGATGTCTACAAGTACATCGCCTACCTGCTGATGGGGGGCGGGCTCGACGGCATCGTCGCCGAGGAGGCAGCAATCATGCCGGGCATGGAGGACATCATCGCCCTCCTCCACATCAACCAATATGCCCGCGAGGGCACCTATGACGTCATCGTCGTCGATTGCCCGCCGACCAGCGAGTCGCTCCGCTTCGTCTCGATCATCGGCTCGATCGATTGGTATGTGCGCAAGCGGCTGAAGATCGACCGCCGCGTCGCCAGCGTCCTGCGACCGATTGCCAAGAAATTCGGCGGCGAGTCCATGATGCTGCCCGAGGACGGCTATTTCGCCGCGCTGCAGAGCCTGTTCGAGAAGCTCGAGGGTGTCGAGACGATGCTGCACGACCCCACCATCACCTCGCTGCGGCTGGTCACCGTACCCGACCAGATGGTGGTCCGTGAGACGCAGCGGGCCTACATGTACTTCAACCTCTACGGGATCGCCATTGACACCGTCGTCGTTAATCGCATGCTGCCGAAAGGCGACGGCTACTTCTCGCACTGGGTGGAGCGGCAGACCGCAATGATCGAGACGGTGCATAGCTATTTCGATCCGGTGCCGATCGCGACCATTCCGTTTCAGCGGAGCGAGGTGGTCGGGGTCGAACGGCTGGAGGAGTTCGGCGCTCAGCTCTATGGCGATGCCGATCCGGCCGAGGTGCGTGTGGCCACGGCGCCGTTCGGCTTCACCAAGGTCTCCGACAATGAGCACAGGCTGTCGGTGCAGCTGCGGTTCGCACCGAAGGACAAGGTGGAGATCTCCAGGGACAACGAGGATCTCTTCATCCGGATCGGAACGTTCAAGCGCGTCATCCTGCTACCCCGCGCCCTGGTAGCGATGCAGACCGCGGGCGCAAAGATGAACGGCGATGCACTCGAGATCACATTCAGAAAGGATGCGCATTCATGATCAGTCGCGGAAGCTTCCCGTTCCTGAAACGGGCCCTGGAGACGTCGGAAAACCTGAAAGATGAATTGCGCGACGTCGCCGACACGCACAATTCGGCGATGCGAACCTTGCTGGAGCAGGCTCTGAAGGCTCAGGCCGAGCTCTACAAGGGCCAGCTCGCGGTGGTCGAGAACCTGATCGGCAAGTTGCACAAGCCGTCCGCACCGCCGCCGGGGACTCGTGCGCGCGCGGCTGCGGCAACACCGGCCCCTGCTCCGGCCAGCCCGCCGCCGTCGCCGACCACATCCGCCAGCATCAGCCCGGTCCATACCAGCCGCGCGCAGGCGATCGCCACCGCGACGGCAGCAGCCACTGAATCGGCCACGCTGGCCCAGCAGATCAGGCCGACCGTCTCCACGGCGACCGAGCTGCGGACCGCAATGCCGTCCCGTCCCACCCCCTTCCCCACCAAGGATTCTTGAAAGGACCGACCATGACCGAGGCTCATGACAAGGACGACGCCACCGTCGACGCCGCGACGCTCGGACTGAAGGGCATCGACCTGCAGCCGCTGCTGCATTATGCGCAAGCCGCCATCAACCAGGTGCTCGGGCCGCTGCTGGCCGGACGCGCCGAGAGCGTGCAGATCATGCGCAAGCACATCCTGCGCAGCGAGGCCGAGCTGCTGCGCGGCCTGCTCGCCGTGGTCGAGAAGGAAGAGCAGCGCGCCGAGAGCGGCCCGAAGGAGCGCCGTCCGCAACGCGTTCCCGTCGAGTAGGACATGGCCCGGATCGGCGGCTCGCGCATGACCGTGGACCCTGAGCTGTCGCTGGCCCGGCACGACCATCCGGCGCCGGAGCGTGGCACCGTTGGCGAGCTGGTACGCGCGGCGGCCGCAAGGTCGCCGGGAGCACCGGCAGTGATCGGCGCTGCAGGCTGCATGACTTACGCCGAGCTGATCGATCGCGCCGATCAGGTCCGCGCCGCCTTGACCGCGCGCGGCGCGCGGCGCGGCGACCTGATTGCCGTGCTTTCCGGCCGCGACCTCGATCTTCCCGCTCTGCTGCTCGGCGTGCTCGATGCCGGCTGCGGCTACGTCCCGATCGCGCCGCACTATCCCCGGTCTTTCACCGAGACCGTCCTCGCGGCAGCTCAGCCCGCGCTGATTGTTGCCGATGCCCGATCTCCGCTGCAGCTCGGTGCCGAATGGCGGGATCGCCTGATCGGAACCGGCGACATTCGCGGCAAGCCTGCTGTGCCGCCGGTCGCATGCGCATCGGATACGGCCTATGTGATCTTCACCTCGGGCTCGACCGGCCATCCCAAGGGCGTCGTGGTCCGCCATGACAACGTCACGCGGCTGATGGTGTCGCCTTCCTACGCCGCGATCGACAGCAACAGCGTCGCGTTGGCACTTTCGCCACCGAGCTTCGATGCCGCGGTCTTCGACCTCTGGCCGTTCCTCGCGGCCGGCGCCCGCATCGTGCTGCATCCGGATGCGCCTCCGACACCTGACAGCATCGCCGAGCTGGTGCACCGTCACGGCGTCACCACGACGTTCATCACGACCGGCCTGTTCAACCGCATTGCCGAGGATCGTCCCGCGGCTCTTGCCGGCGTCGAGGTCCTGACCGGCGGCGAACGCGGCAGCGCCGAGGCCGCGTGTCGGGTGCTCGATGGCGGCGCCCGCGCGATCGTGCATTGCTACGGACCGACGGAGACGGCGGTCTACACGACGGCCGCCCGCTTCACCGCAGACGCCCGCCCGACTGAGCCTTTCTCGATCGGCGGTCCCATTGCCGGAACGTCCTGCTACGTGCTCGATTCCGATCAGCAGCCGGTTGCGCTCGGCACGGCAGGCGAGCTCTGGATCGGCGGCGAAGCCGTCGCCACCGGCTATCTCGGCGATCCCGAGCTGACGCAGCAACGCTTCCGGCCGGATCCTTTCCGTCCCCAGGGACGCATGTATCGCAGCGGCGACAGCGTCCGCATGCAGCGCGACGGCTCGTTGATCTTCCTTGACCGCCTCGACGCGCAGCTCAAGATCCGCGGCCATCGCGTCGAGCCCGGTGCGGTCGCACGCCATCTCGAGGCCATCGACGGCGTTCGCGGCGCCGTCGTGCTGGCCGCGGAGCTGTCGCCCGGAGACGTCAGACTCCATGCGTTCGTCACGACTTCGGCCAAGTCCAACGGATTCGAATCCCAACTCCGCTCCCGGCTGCAGGCCGAGCTTCCGCCGCCAATGGTGCCGGCGCGGATCGTGATCGTGCCGTCATTTCCGCTGTCGGCCAACGGCAAGGTCGATCGTGATGCATTGCTCGCGCATGTGGCGGCCGCCGCAGGCGGTAGCGTCGAGCCTCGCTACGACGACCGCGATCAGGCGGCGGTCGCCGCCTTGTTCACGTCCGTCCTCAAGCTTGCGCCGGGAAGCCTCGACGACGACTTCTTTGATCTCGGCGGCGACTCGCTGCTGGCCATGCGCCTCCTCGGGCAGTTGCGCACACAGCTCGGCTGGGAGGGCACGCTGCAGGATCTCTACGCCGATGCGACCGTCCGCGGCGTGGCGCGGCGCCTCGCCGACATGGCCGCCCCCTTTGAGGCCGGCGTGCTGTGACCGCAGCCTCGCTTCTCGCCACCCTGAAGAGCCGCGGCATCGCGCTGTTCCTGGACGGCGATCAGCTGCGGTTTCGGGCCCCTCCCGGCGCGCTGACCGCGCAGCTGCGCGACGCGATCGCAGCCGATCACGCCGGCATCATCGCTCACCTGCGCGATGTCTCGCGTCTTTCGAGCGCCGAGAAGCGACTGTGGTTTGCCAACCGGCTCGCACCGGACGAGGCACCTTACAACGTCTCGGCCGCCTACCGCCTGTCGGGCCGGCTCGATGCCGGTGCGCTCGAAGCTGCGGTCAGCGATGTCGTCGCCGGGCATGACGCGCTGCGGACCGGCTTTCGCGAGATCAATGGTGAGCCGGAGCGGTTCATCGCGGCGCCATCTCCGTTCCGGATCACGCAGCTCGACCGTTCGCAGATCGCGCCCGGTGAGCGGGACACTGTCGCGCGCGACCTGGCCTCCCGCCTCTCGCAACGCGCGATCGCGCTCGACCAGCCACCGCTGCTGAGCGCCACTCTGGTCCGCTTCGCGGACGATGATCATCTGCTCATCCACCTCATCCACCACATCGTCACCGACGGCTGGTCGCACGCGCTGTTCTGCCGCGATCTGTCGGCCGCCTATCGCGCGCGTCTGGCTGGGCAGCCGTGGCGCTCTGCGGCACACAAGGCACAATCCGGTCCATCCGCGACGATTGCGCTGGGCCGGCCGCCGGCACTCCCCGACATACCCCCGGCGCCGGTGCCGCACGATGCGGTTCGTCCCCATGGCCGGCCTCACGACGGCCATACGCTGGCGACGCGGCTTCCGGCGGGCCTGCACGCGCGCGTCCGTGCTGTCGCGCGACAGCGCCGCACCAGCATCGCAACCGTCCTGCTGGCGGTGCACACTCTGCTGGTCGCGCGTCTGTCGGCGAGCTCCACGCCCATTGTCGCCGTGCCGGCTGCAGGCCGTCGCGATCCCGAATTGGGCGAGCAGATCGGCTTCCACGTCGATACGCTCCTGGTTACGGCGTCCTGCGGCTCGTCGATGCGCTTTACGGAGCTGCTGAGCCAGGTGCATGACGGGCTCGCCGCTGCGCTCGACGCCGCAGGCGCCGAGTCGTCGAATGATCCTTCGCACTCGGTCCTGCTCGCCGAGCCCGCGCTGACGAGCTTCGCCTATCAGGCCACACCCGACACCCCGCTCCTGCTGGACAATGTCGACGTCGGGATCGTCGGCTTCGAGCGCGGCACCACCCGTTTCGATCTCGAACTGCACGTCTGGCCACTCGCCGGCCACGCCACATCGGCACTGCTGGAGCCTGCGCCGGACAGCGAACTCGCGCTGATCGGGGCGGATGCGGGCGAGCCGGATGGTCTGCGCCTGATGCTTACGGCGCGCAGCGACAGTTTCACACGCGATGGCGCGGCACGATGGCTGCGCCGCTATGTGCACCTGCTCGACGCGTGCATTGCTGCGCCCGACAGCCTCGTCGCCGATCTGCCGCTGGACTCGCCCTCCGACCTGCGGACGCAGCAGCATGTCCTGGAACGGCCGCGTGCGCCGCCCGGCGGCGACACGGGTCTTGCGGCTCGCTTCGAGACCATTGCGGCCGCCCATGGTGAGCGCATCGCAATCGAGAGCAGCGACGGCCGCACGCTGAGCTATGCCGCGCTCGAGGCGGCGAGCCGCGCGCTCGGCGAACGGCTCGTGGCCGCTGGTGTCCGGAACGGCGACATCGTCGGCGTTGTCGCCGAGCGCTCGGTCGAGGCCGTCGTCATGCTGCTCGCCGTGATCCGCGCCGGCGGCGCCTATCTGCCGCTCGATCCCGCGCTCCCCGAGGCGCGGCTTGCGCTGATGCTGCGTCAGGCCGGCGTTCGCCATGTCGTGGCGACCAGTACGATGCGCGACGTCCTGATGCGGATCGACGGCGCGCTCCGCATCGTCGTCGCGGACGAAGTGGGCGAGCTTGCCGATGCAGCGCTGCCCGCGCCGCGGCTGATCGGCGCCGACAGCCCGGCCTATGTCAACTTCACCTCCGGCTCGACCGGCACGCCCAAGGCCATCCTGGTGCCGCAGGGCGCCGTCGCCAATCTCGTGCTCGACACCGACTACGCGGCGCTCACGGCCGACGATCGCATCGCCCAGGCCGCGCCGCTGTCCTTCGATGCCGCCACCTTCGAGATCTGGGGCGCGCTGCTCAATGGCGGCTGCGTCGCGATGCTCGACAAGCAGACCCTGCTCGATCCCGATGCGCTCGCCCGCGATCTGCAGGCGCGCGCCGTCTCGGTCATGTTCCTGACCACCGCGCTGTTCAACCAGGTCGCTCAGTTGAAGCCGGCCGCCTTCGCGCCGCTGCGGCTCGTGCTGTTCGGCGGCGAGGCCGTCAATGCCGACCATGTCCGCAGCGTGCTCGCGGCCGCTCCGCCGGCCCGCCTGCTCCATGTCTACGGCCCGACGGAGACCACGACCTTCGCGACCTTCCATCCGGTCGGCCAGCTCACCGATCGCGCCGCCACGGTGCCGATCGGGCGGCCGCTGCCCGGCGTGATCTGCCGTATCCTCGACACCGATCTGAAGCCGGTGCCGGCCGGCATGCCCGGCGAGCTCTGCATCGGCGGCAGCGGCCTTGCCACGGGCTATCTCGGCGATCCGGTCGCGACCGACGCCCGCTTCGTCACCGCGCCCGACGGCGTCAGGCTGTACCGCAGCGGCGATCTCGTGCGGCTCGATCCGAACGACACCATCGAGTTCGTCGGCCGCCGCGACAACCAGGTCAAGATCCGCGGTCATCGCATCGAGATCGAGGAGATCGAGCTCGCGCTCGCGTTCCATCCCGCCGTCGCCGAGGCTGTCGTGATCGTGCAGGGCGACGATGAGGACAAGTCGCTCCAGGCCTTCGTCACGCTTTCGGATGCAACTCACGAGACCGCGGCGGTGCTGCGCTGGCTTCGCCAGGAGCTGCCGGACTACATGATCCCGGCACGCATCACTCTGGTCGCGCGCATGCCCGTCAGCGAGCATGGCAAGATCGACCGCGTGGCCCTGCGGCTGATGAGGCCCGCGACGGTGCCCGATACCAATGCCGGCTCCGCTGACGATCTCGAAAGCGAGATCATCGCGATCTGGTCGCAGCTGCTGGCGCGGCCGATCGGACGCGACAGCGACTTCTTCGAGAATGGCGGACATTCCCTGCTCGCGACCCGCGTCCTTGCGCAATTGTCGCAGCGCCGCGGCCTCATCGCACCGTTGCGACTGCTGTTCGAGCAGCCGACGCCGCGCCTCCTTGCCGCGGCCATCGCCGATGGTACGCCCGCTGCTCCGGACACCCGCGAGGTCATCGCCGGCAGGGCCGGCACCGGCGCCGCGCCGCTGTCCTTTGCGCAACAGCGGCTCTGGTTCCTGGAGCGGCTCGACCCTGGTACGGCGGGCTACAACGTGCCGGTTGCCTATCAGCTCGACGGGCCGCTCGATGTCGCCAGGCTGCAGGCCGCGCTCGATCACGTCGTCGCTCGTCATGAGCCGCTGCGCAGCCGGATCGGCGAGCGCGATGGCCAGTCCTGGCAGGAGCCGCTGGCGCCGATGCCCTGTCCGCTGCGCACAGTGGATCTGCGCGGCCGGCCCGATGCGCTCACACGGGCACGCGCTGTGGTCGCCGCCGCAGCGCTCGAACCTTTCGATCTGACGCAGCCTCCTCTGCTGCGCGGCACCTTGATCCTGACGACGAATGACCGCGCCGTCCTGGCGCTGACCATGCACCATATCTCGTGCGATGGCTGGTCGCTGACGGTGCTGGCCCGCGAGCTGTCGCTGCTCACGAGCGGCGCCACCTTGCGTCCATTGCCGCTGCGCTACGCCGATTTCGCCGCATGGCAGCGTGACTGGTTCTCCGGCGCTCGCGCACGCGAGCAGCTCGAGGCCTGGTCGGCCCGTCTGGCTGATCTGCCCGAGCTGCGCCTGCCGCTCGACCACCGACGTCCGGCCCGGCAGTCCTATCGCGGCGGCATCGTTCCGATCATGATCGACGCAGCGACCACGGCGCGCGTGAAAGCCCTGTCCGAGCGCTGCAACGCGACGCCGTTCATGGTGCTGCTCGCGGTCTACGGTGCCGTCATCGGACGCGCCGCCGCGCAGGATGATTTTGCGGTGGCCAGCCCGATCGCCAATCGCCAGCATCACGAGACCGAGGAGCTGATCGGCTTCTTCGTCAACACGCTGGCGCTGCGGCTCGACCTCTCCGGCGCGCCCTCGCTGGAAGCGCTGGTGTCGCGCGTGCGCGGCGTCGCGCTGGAGGCCTATCAGAACCAGGACCTGCCGTTCGAGCAGCTCGTGGAGCGCCTGCAGCCCGACCGTGATCCCGCGCGCAATCCGCTGGTGCAGGTCGCATTCGCGCTCCAGAATGCGACCGATGACCGCCTCATTATTCCCGGCATCGAGGCAACGCCGTTCGCGGTCGATATCCGTACCACGCGGTTCGACATCGAGACGCATTTGTTCGAACGCGACGGCGCCATCGCGGGCCTGCTGGTCTACGCCAGCGATCTGTTCACGGAAGCCACGGCGAGCCGACTCGCGGCTCAATTCGTGGCTCTGCTGGCCGCGGCGCTGGATGCGCCGGACACCCCCTTGCCGTCGCTGGTCGTCGCCTCGCCCTCCGACCTGCGGACGCAGCAGCATGTCCTGGAACGGCCGCGTGCGCCGCCCGGTGGCGACACGGGTCTTGCGGCCCGCTTCGAGACCATTGCGGCCACCCATGGTGAGCGCATCGCAATCGAGAGCAGCGACGGCCGCACGCTGAGCTATGCCGCGCTCGAGGCGGCAAGCCGCGCGCTCGGCGAACGGCTCGTGGCCGGTGGTGTCCGGAACGGCGACATCGTCGGTGTTGTCGCCGAGCGCTCGGTCGATGCCGTCGTCATGCTGCTCGCCGTGATCCGCGCCGGCGGCGCCTATCTGCCGCTCGATCCCGCGCTCCCCGAGGCGCGGCTTGCGCTGATGTTGCGTCAGGCCGGCGTTCGCCATGTCGTCGCGAGCCGCGCGATGCGCGACGTCCTGATGCGGATCGACGCCGCGCTCCGCATCGTCGTCGCGGACGAAGTGGGCGAGCTTGCCGGTGCAGCGCTGCCCGCGCCGCAGCTGATCGGCGCCGACAGCCCGGCCTATGTCAATTTCACCTCCGGATCGACCGGCACGCCGAAGGCCATCCTGGTGCCGCAGGGTGCCGTCGCCAATCTCGTGCTCGACACCGACTACGCGACGCTCACGGCCGACGATCGCATCGCCCAGGCCGCGCCGCTGTCCTTCGATGCCGCCACCTTCGAGATCTGGGGCGCGCTGCTCAATGGCGGCTGCGTCGCGATGCTCGACAAGCAGACCCTGCTCGATCCCGATGCGCTCGCCCGCGATCTGCAGGCGCGCGCCGTCTCGGTCATGTTCCTGACCACCGCGCTGTTCAACCAGGTCGCTCAGTTGAAGCCGGCCGCCTTCGCGCCGCTGCGGCTCGTGCTGTTCGGCGGCGAGGCCGTCAATGCCGACCATGTCCGCAGCGTGCTCGCGGCCGCTCCGCCGGCCCGCCTGCTCCATGTCTACGGTCCGACGGAGACCACGACCTTCGCAACCTTCCATCCGATCGGCCAGCTCACCGATCGCGCCGCCACGGTGCCGATCGGACGGCCGCTGCCCGGCGTGATCTGCCGCATCCTCGACGCCGATCTGAGGCCGGTGCCGGCCGGCATGCCCGGCGAACTCTGCATCGGCGGCAGCGGCCTCGCCAAGGGCTATCTCGGCGATCCGGCCGCGACCGACGCCCGCTTCGTCACCGCGCCCGACGGCGTCAGGCTCTATCGCAGCGGCGATCTCGTGCGGCTCGATCCGAACGACGCCATCGAGTTCGTCGGCCGGCGCGACAACCAGGTCAAGATCCGCGGCCATCGCATCGAGATCGAGGAGATCGAGCTCGCGCTCGCGTGCCATCCCGCCGTCGCCGAGGCTGCCGTCGTGGTGCGGACCAAGGACGAGGACAAGTTTCTCGATGCCTACGTCACCTTGAAGCCCGACGTTGCGACTGCGCAGCACCAGCAGCATGGGCAGGCCTTCGTGTCCGACTGGCGTGAGCTGTACGAGATCACCTACGCGCCTGAGTCCGATGCGGCGGATGCCGATCTCGCCGGCTGGCACGACAGCTACACCGGCCGGCCGATCGTGGTGGCCGAGATGCGCGAATGGCAGGCAAGGACGACGGAGGCGCTGCTGGCCTTGGGGCCACGCCGCGTGCTGGAGATCGGCTGCGGCACCGGGCTGCTGCTGCGCGGCCTCGCCGATCGGGTGGAGACCTATCACGGCACCGACTTCTCCCCGCAGGCCGTTGCCGGCACGCGTGAGCTGGCGCGCCAAAGCGGCTGGACCCATGTCACGATCGAGCAGCGCGAGGCCGACAATTTCGACGGTGTGCCGCCCGGCCATTTCGATCTCGTCATTCTCAACTCCATCGTTCAGTACTTCCCGAGCCGTGACTATCTGCGCCGTGTCCTCGACGGCGCGTTCGAATGCCTTGCGCCATCAGGGCGGATCTATCTCGGCGACATCCGGTCGCTGCCGTTGCAGCGCCTGTTCGCGGTCTCCGTGGAGGCCCGGCAGCACGCGCTCGGCGGGCCTGCCGTTCTCGCGCGCGCGGCCAACCGCATCCGCTTCGACAAGGAGCTGGTGCTCGATCCCGCCTACTTCACCCGCATCGCCGCCGAGCACGGCGCCGCGGTTCGGCTCGCCGCGAAGCGCGGCATGGCGGTGAATGAGCTGACCAAGTACCGCTACGAGGTGGTGATCGACACCGCCGCCGCCCCTGGTCTGGGCTCTCCTGCGAGCGTCGCCTGGACGGCCCTCGATGCCGCCGATCCGGTCGCAGCGATGATCGGCGCCGCGCGGGCGCATCCCGCGCTCTGCATCACCGGCGTGCCTGATGGCCGGCTGAGCGAGGATCTGCGGCTGCTTGCCGGCATCGACCCCGAGGTCGCGCCGCCGGCCGAGGCCCCGCATCCCGAGCAGCTCGCGGAGGCCGCGGCCGCCGCCGGCTTCGCGGTCGATTTCGCGCTGTCCGAGCGCGCCGGCGATGGCGTGTTCGACCTGCTGCTTTATCCTCGCGGCGACGTTCGCCCCGTCTCTCCGCTGGAGGCCGCGCGGACGACGAAGCCGTGGGCCGAGCTCTCCAACGATCCCCTGCAGACCGCGCTCGGCCGCAGCATCGGCCCCGAGCTGAAGCTGCATCTGTCCCGGCTGCTGCCGGACTACATGATCCCCGGCCAGATCGCGGTGCTGGAGCGGATGCCGCTGGCCGGCACCGGCAAGATCGACCGCCGCGCCTTGCCGCCCATCGCATCCGCGCCGGAGCAGAGCGAAGCGGCTGCACCTGCCGGCGATGCCGAGCGTGCAGTGCATGGAATGTGGCAGGAGCTGCTGCAACGCGAGCGCATCGACCGCGCCACCAACTTCTTCGACGCCGGTGGCCATTCGCTGCTGCTGGTCCGGCTGCTCCATCGCATCAACACCCATTTCGGCCGCGACCTCGCGCTGATCGATCTGTTCCGCGCCACCACGATTGCGGACCAGGCCAAGCTCGCCACCCACGAGGCGGCCAATGCGGCCGACAGTCCCGAGGTCGGGGACCGCGCCGAGCGCCGCCGCCACGCGCTGGTCGACCGCAGGCGGAGTTTGCGATGAGCAGCCCACACGATCAGCTCGGACCAGACGCCGCGCCGGGTCTCGGCGAGCGGCTGGGCGTGGCGCCAGCCGAATTGAAGTCGCGCGTGATCGACTTCTACAATGGGCTCAACACCTACCTCTCCGACAGCAGCCTCGACGGCTATGTGCAGTTCTTCAACTGGGGCTACCTGCCGGTCGAGGGCCGCCCGGACGACTGGCGCGGCAGCCTGCCGGCAGCGATGCTCGACCGCCATGCCGTGCGGCTGGTGCTGGAGCTGCTCGGGCCGATCAGCGTCGACGGCCTGGACGTGCTCGACGTCGGCTGCGGCCGCGGCGGCACGCTGGCGACGCTGGCCGCGCGCTGCGCGCCGCGCAGCCTGACCGGCGTCGACCTCAATCCCCGCAGCATTGCCCATTGCAAGCAGACGCACGCCGATCCGCACCTGCGCTTCTTCCAGGGCGATGCCGAGGACCTCGCCTTCGGCGACTGCAGCTTCGATCTCGTCACCAACATCGAATCCTCCAACGCCTATCCGGACATCGACCGCTTCTATCGCGAGGTCAATCGCGTGCTCCGGCACGGCGGCCATTTCGCCTACACCGACCTGCTGCAGCCGGGCCAGTTCGGGCATGCGCGCGATTTCCTCACCGCCAATGGCTTCGTGATCGAGGCCGATCGCGACATCACCGCCAACGTGCTGGCTGCAAGGCGCGAGGCCGCGCAGGTGCAGCTGCGTGCCTTCAACGCGGAGCAACCCGGCGCCGCCGACCCGACGCGCGCCGCCTTGATGAGCTACTTCCTTGCTCCCGAGGGCTCGGAGTTCTTCGATCATATCGAGGACGGCCGCTTCGAATATCGCATCCTGCGGCTGCGCAAGGTTGCCGACTGCATCGAGCTGTAACGAGGCGTGACGATGTCCGATGACGACGTCTATGATCTGCCCGACAAGGCCACCGCGCCCGAGGCCTTCAAGTCGCGCATTCAGCGGTTCTACGGCTATTGGAACCGGCGCGTCGACAGCCTGCCGTTCGGCGAGGTCAGCCTGTTCATGAACTGGGGCTACCTGCCGTCCGGCCAGGACGAGGCCGGCATCCTGCCGCGGCCCGATGCGGTCAATGCCAGCTCGGTGCGGCTGATCCTGGAGCTGGTCGGCGACACCGAGCTCGCCGGCCGCGACGTGCTCGACGTCGGCTGCGGCCGCGGCGGCACGGTGCACACGCTGCTGAGCTACTTCCAACCCCGCGAGGTCACCGGCCTCGATCTCACGCCAGAGAACATCGCATTCTGCCGGCGCGCCGTCGATGCGCCGCGCAGCCGCTTCCTCGAAGGCGATGCCGAGCAATTGCCGTTTCCCGACCAGAGCTTCGACGTCGTCACCAATGTCGAGAGCTCGCATTGCTACCCTCACATCACGCGCTTCTTTGCCGAGGTGGCGCGGGTGCTGCGGCCGGGCGGCACGTTCCTCTACACCGACGTGTTCGATCGCGACGAGGTGACGGCGCGCCGGGCCGAGATGAGCGCCTGCGGGCTCGACGTGCTCAGCGATCGCGACATCACGCCGAACGTGATGCTGGCTCGCGCAGCCGAAGGCGACTCGCAGCTCGAAGGCTTCGGCACCGTGTCGCCCGCCGAGGCCTGCGCTGCCACCGAGCAGTCCGACGCGCGCGTGCTCGACCTCGTGATGGCCCGGCCCGGCTCGCAGATGCAGGTCGCGATGACCGAAGGCCACCTGTCCTATCGCATCCTGCGCGCGCGCAAGCGCTCGATGCTGGCGAGCCGGCTGCGTCCTCAGCGCTGATCACCCGTCAGCTGCGCGCCGACCAGACTGGCCAAGGCCAGCGCCGGCGGACGCTCATGCTCCGTGATGCGAACGGACCCGTCGGCAGCGGCGACCAGCAGCTCACCGTCATGCGCCGCCATCACGCGCCCCGCCGGAGCATCCGCGGCGGCGTAGCCGCTCGGCTCGGCCCGCCAGATCAGCAGCGGCGCGTCGTGGCCGGCGACGAAGCACCGTGCGGGCTTGAACGGGCTCAGCGCTCGCAGCCGCCGCAGCACCGCCGCGCGCGGCTGGTGCCAGCACAACACATCGTCATCCGGCTTGAGCTTGCCGAAATAGCGCCGCGGCCCCGTTCCCGGCATCCCGCGCGCGCCGGCGAGCACGGCCTGCACCGCGCCCTGATAGAAGCCGACCGCGCCGTCGCGCAGCCGTTCCTCGACGACGTCGCGATACGGCGCGTCATCGATCGCGATGCGGCGGGTGCGGATGATCGGCCCGTCGTCGAACGCAGCGCTCATCAGATGCGCCGTCTGGGTGATCGCAGGCCAGCCTTCGAGGATCGCCGCGAACACCGGCTCGAGCCCGCGCGCGCCGGGGATCTCGCCGGGATGCAGGTTGAGGACGCCGAGCCGCGGCAGCGCGAGCAGCTCCTCGGCAAAGCGCTCGGGATGACCCCAGTTCACGAACAGGTCGGCGCCGAGCGCCCGCAGCTTCGCCATCGTCGCGGGATCATTGATTGACGGACCGACATCGACCAGCGGCAGCCTGCGCGACGCGGCGCGCCGTTCCACCCCGCTGCCGAGCGTGCCACGCGGCGGCACGATCGCGCAGATATCACATCCGTCGGCGATCAGCGCATCGGCGAGCTCGAAGCTCGGCACCGAGCTGCCGAGAATGGCGATCTGGGCGCGCTCCATCGCAATCTGCTGCCTCCATCTGTGCGCGCCTCGCACGCGCCGTACCGACTTAGCGCAGGGCGCGAGTCGGCGCATCCCGTCTCATGACGCAACTTCACCGGTGTCAAACATCGAAGGCAAGCCATCGCGATCCCGCAGCGACGACGCCCGGGCTTTTGCATCTGGTTCGTCCTCTCCTGCTAAGAAGAGGCGCAGGGAAGGCCGGGAGCCTGCCGCCCCCATGGCCCCCGTGCAGAGAAAAATGCACGGGGTAGGAACCACAGGTTCGGCTGGGACATCCCGGCCTTCCCTGCGCGATGGTTGAGCGGCTTATACGTGCTCTCCTTGGGGACCGGCTTGATTGCCCCCATCGCGAACGGGTCATCATCCCCGTCCACTTGACCTCGGCACCGGGAGGCCAGGACCACACGATTTCGCCGTCGCATCGCTCCGTTCGTCCGCCCGGCCGAAACCAGGCTGCAGACCGACGCGCCCACCGCATCTCGGACCCGACGTTCGTGACGATCGCGAAACGTCCCTCTTGGCGGGCCCGGATGCGCGGAAATGTGGATGTGATTTGCCCGACGACACAAGTGATGAGTCCGCGACAAACTGGCACGACGGGCAGTTGGCGCATGGCCGCGATGCGGAGATTGGCCGTCGGGCAGAGACCAACTCGGCCGGCGCTCACACCGCGCCCGACGGTCCTGCGACAGTATAAGTCGCAAGAATTCGGAACGTACTGTTTCCGATCAACCCGGCAGGCGTGCGCCGGGATGACATTGGCGTGTGCTGGACCAGCGGCCCTGCCCCTTGCACCGGTCGGTTCGTCGCGACTTGAGACGCGCAAGAGCCGCGCGCCTCGGAAGTCTGTCGCCAAGGCCTTAATGCGCCGCGGAGGGCAGTTGCTCCTTGGCGGCCGGCGCGACCGTCGCCTTGTCGCGGGTGAAGAAGCGGATCACCATCACGAAGAACACCGGCACCCAGAACACGGCGAGGAAGGTCGCCGTGATCATGCCGCCGAGCACGCCGGTGCCGAGCGCCTGCTGGCTCGCGCCGCTCGCGCCGGTCGCGATCACCAGCGGCACGACGCCGAGGATGAAGGCCAGCGACGTCATGATGATCGGCCGGAAGCGGAGCTCGCAGGCCGTCACCGTCGCCTCGATCAGCGGCGTGCCACGGGCCCGCAGGTCCTTGGCGAACTCGATGATGAGAATGGCGTTCTTGGCCGACAGGCCGATGATGGTGATGACGCCCACCGTGAAATAGACGTCGTTCGGCAGTCCGCGCAGCCAGGCCGCTGCGACCGATCCGATCAGTCCGAGCGGCACCGCGAGCATCACGGCAAACGGGATCGCCCAGCTTTCATACAACGCGGCAAGGCACAGGAAGACGAACAGGATCGACAGGCCGAGCAGGAAGACGGCTTGCGATCCGGCGAGCTTCTCCTGCAGCGACTGCCCGGTCCAGGCGTAGCCGAATCCCTTCGGCAAGGTGCCCATCAGCCGCTCCATCTCGGCGATCGCGTCGCCCGAGGTATAGCCGGGCTTCGGATTGCCGGTGATGCGCACCGACGGATAGCCGTCGAAGCCCACCACTTGCGTCGGCCCGACCGACCAGGCGATGCGCGAGAACGACGAGAACGGCACCATCTCGCCGGCATTGTTGCGCACGCTATAGGTGAGTAGATGCTCGGGCTTGGTCCGCTTGTCGTCATTGGCCTGAACGATGACGCGCTGCATGCGCCCGAGGTTCAGGAAGTCGTTGATGTAGTTCGAGCCGAGGCTGGTCGACAACGCGCCGTTGATCGCGGCAAAGGTCACGCCGAGCGCGGCGGCCTTGGCGCGGTCGATCTCGAGCCGAACCAGCGGCGCCGGCGGCAAGCCTTCGACGCTGAGCTTGCCGAGCACCGGCGAAGCGGCGGCGGCCGCGAACAACTGGTCCTTCGCCGCCATCAGGGCGTCGTAGCCGCGCTGCGAGCGATCCTGCAAACGGAAGCTGAAGCCCGAGGTGTTGCCGAGATTGTCGATCGGCGGCGGCGCCAGCACCGACACCTCGGCGTCCCTGATCTTCGCCAGCTCCGGATTGAGCCGCGCGATCAAGGCATCGGCGCTCTCGTTGCGGCCGCGCTCCGACCAGTCCTTCAAGGTGACGAAGGCCTGAGCCGTGTTGGAGCCCTGTCCATAGAAGCTGAAGCCGGCGATGAACGATACCGTGTCGATGCCGGACGTTTCGGCAAGCTTCTTCTCGACTGTCTTGATCACATCGAGCGTGCGGTTGGTGCTGGCGTCGGCCGGCGTCAGCACGTCGACCATCACGAAGCCCTGGTCGTCGACCGGCAGGAAGCCGCCCGGCAACCGCCACAACGAATAGCCGAGCCCGGCCAGCAGCAGCACGTAGATGAGCATGAAGCGGCCACCGCGCGCCACGACCCAGCGCGTCGCGCCGGTGTAGCGCTCCGTCACCCGCCCGAACCAGCGGTTGAACCAGCCGAAGAAGCCGCCTTTGGCGTGGCCATGGCCCTTCTCGATCGGCTTGAGCAGGGTCGCGCACAGCGCAGGAGTCAACGACAGGGCCAGGAAGGCGGAGAAGCCGATCGACACCACCATGGACGCCGAGAACTGCTGATACATGATGCCGACCGAGCCGGGAAAAAAGGCCATCGGCACGAATACCGCCATCAGCACCAGGGTGATGCCGATGACGGCGCCGGTGATCTGCTCCATCGCCTTGACGGTCGCCTCAACAGGCGACAGCCCCTCCTCCGCCATGATGCGCTCGACGTTCTCGACGACGACGATCGCGTCGTCGACCAGGATGCCGATCGCGAGCACCATGCCGA
The DNA here is from genome assembly GCF_032377575.1 of Bradyrhizobium sp. SZCCHNS2022. Lineage (NCBI taxonomy): Bacteria > Pseudomonadati > Pseudomonadota > Alphaproteobacteria > Hyphomicrobiales > Nitrobacteraceae > Bradyrhizobium > Bradyrhizobium sp. SZCCHNS2022. Next base: position 2,853,648 of record NZ_JAUHHZ010000001.1, read on the forward strand.
ACATCGTCAGCACATTGATGGAGAAGCCGAGGCTGAGCAGCACCGCGCAGGTGCCGAGCAGCGCGATCGGCACCACGATGGTCGGGATCAGCGTGTAGCGGATGTTCTGAAGGAACAGGAACATCACCAGGAAGACGAGGATCACCGCCTCGCCCAGGGTCATCAGCACCTTCTTGACCGAGGCGGCGATGACCGGGGTGATGTCGTAGGAGACCTCGTATTTCACTCCGGGCGGGAAGAAGCCCGCGAGCTCGGCCATCCGCGTCTTGACCGCCTTGGCGGTCGCGAGCGCATTGCCGGTCGGCGCCAGCTGCACGGCGACGGCGGCCGCCGGCTTGCCGTCCAGCCAGGACGAGAAGGCGTAGGTCAGGCCGCCGACCTCGATCTTCGCCACGTCGGACAGCTTCACGGTGGAGCCGTTGAGGTTGGCGCGCAGCACGATGTTGCCGAACTCCTCCGGCGATTCCAGCTGTCCCTTGACCAGCACCATGTTCTGGGTGCGCTGGCTCGATGGTGACGGCGGCACGCCGAGGATGCCGGAGGCGACCTGCGAGTTCTGCGCAGCGATCGCGGCGTCGACGTCCTGCGCGGTCAAACCGAGTCCGAGCAGCTTGTCGGGATCGAGCCAGATGCGCATCGCGCGCTCGGTCGCAAACAAGCGGGCGCGGCCGACGCCCGGCAGGCGGCGCAGCTCCGGGAGAACGTAGCGCGTCGCGACGTCGCCGAGACCGATCTCGTCGAGACTGCCGTCGGTCGAGGTCAGCGTGACGAACTGAAGGATGGCGCTCGAGGCCTCGAGAATGACGATGCCCTGCTTGCGCACCGCCTCGGGCAGACGCGGCTCGATGCGCTTGATGCGGTTCTGGACGTCGACGGCCGCGAGCTCGATGTCAGTGCCCGGCTTGAACTGGGCGATGATCTCGACCTCGCCGGTGGTGTCGCTGGTCGATTCGTAGTTCAGAATTCCGGAGGCGCCGTTCAGCTCCTCCTCGATCAGACGCGTGACGCTGTAATAGAGGTTCTCGGTCGATGCGCCGGGATAAGCGGTCGAGATCGAGATCGAGGGCGGCGCGATGATCGGGTATTGCGCGACGGGCAAGAACGGAATCGACAGGATGCCGCCGAGACAGATGAAGATCGCCACGACCCAGGCAAAGATCGGACGTGCGATGAAGAAGCGTGACATGACGGATGGTCTCCGGGCCGTAGCGGCGTTCAGTTCGGAGCGGACGGCTTGTCGGATCCGGAGGCTTTCCACGGTACCGGCGTGACCGCGCTGCCCGGGCCGAACTTCTGGAAGCCGTCGACCACGATCCGCCAGCCCGGCTTGAGGCCGTCCTCGATCAGCATCCCGCCATTGAGCGCGCGCCCGAGCCGCACCGGCTGCAGATTGGCGCGGCCCTCATTGTTGACCACATAGACGGCGCTGCCGCCGGCCGTCGTCCGCTGCACCGCCTGGCTGGGCACGACGATGCCCGCGGCATCGATCGCCTCCTCGATCTGAACGCGGACATACATGCCCGGGAGCAGCTCGCCCTCCGGATTGGGAAACTCGCCGCGCAGGGTGACCTTCGCGGTGCCCGGATCGACGCTGACGTCGGAGAACAGCAGCCGACCTGGATGCTTGTACATCGAGCCGTCATCGAACAGCAGGCGGACCCGCGCCGCCTCGCGCGACACGCTCTTGAGGCGGCCTTCAGCGAGATCGCGCCGCAGCTGGTTCAACTCGTCCACGGACTGGGTGAAGTCGGCATAGACCGGATCGAGCTGCTGGATCGTCGCCAGATGCGTCGTCTCGTTGGGATTGACCAACGCGCCTTCGGTCACCAGCGCGCGGCCGATGCGGCCCGAGATCGGCGCCCGCACCGTCGCCCAGTCGAGATTGAGCTGTGCCTGGGCGAGAGCCGCCTTCTGAGCGGCCACGTCGGCCTGCGCCTGACGCTCCGAGGCCACCGCAAGCTCGTACTGCGCCTGGGTGGTCGCCTCGCCCTTCAAGAGGTTCTTCAGGCGATCCTCCTGGCGGTCCGCCTGATAGAGCACAGCCTCGGCCTTGGCGAGCGCTGCGCGCGCCTTCTCCAACTCGACCTCGAACGGGGCCGGATCGATCCGGTAGAGCACCGCCCCGGCTTCGACCATGGCGCCCTGCTGAAAGCTGCGCTCGATCACGATTCCGCTGACGCGCGGGCGCACCTCCGCGATCCGCATCGAGGTGATCCGCCCCGGCAGGTCCTTCGTCAACGTGACCGGCGCGGATACGAGGTTGACCACACCGACCTCGGGAGCACCGGACACATGCGGCGCAGCCGCGCCGCCCTGATCGCTGCACGCCGCAAGCGTGATGACGGAGACGGCGCAGATCGTCGCGCCGGCGGAACGGATCAACTGCTCTTTCAACATGAAGCCCATCTAATAACGTCGCCGGCGCGCGTCATTTCCCGACGGCCGTCAGACCACTCCGATCGCGTGGGCCTGCCGTCCAGGTCGTCGCTCACAAACTTGGCGCGCCGTATACCACGATCGCGAGCCGACGAATTTTCGTGCGGCGCTTACATAGGTGAGTTGATAGCTCACAGCCACCTACTTTCCTCAACAAAACGGCGACTGCGACAACAACGCAGGGATGCTTCGCCGCGACCGATGCGGCTACGCCTGCGCGCTTTGTCGCGTGCTTCGTTTTGACGCTGTCGATCCGAACAACACATAGTCCCTCAACGTGAAACGACCACCGGTGGAATACGGATCAATACTGCACGACATTATTTCGCAGGCCGGCGCCGGTCATTGTCTTGGAAACGAGCGCGACCAGCAGTCGGCCGGGTTGTCCCCGGGATTCGATGGTCTCGAATACCGTCACGATTGGAGCGAGCCGCTAACGATTGATTTACGATGCGAGGCGCGACGAAGCTCATCAGTCCATCACGACCGGCGTGGCCCATTGCTGACCGCCCTTCTTGTGCCACGCAACTCTCGTGCTCGTGAGCGAATTGAAGAGGCTTGGACTCGTTCTGCAACAAGCGCCGATGGCCTTGCTGGCGCCTCGTGACGACACGGCGGACTCGTCCGCTGCTCGTGCTGCGTCTCCGGCGAAGCCCCGCGCGTTGCAGCAGCGCAATGGATGTCAGGATCTCGTCGAAGCCCGGCCGACCTCTCGCGACGCACCAATCGCCTGCTCGATGCGTTGTCCACCGCTGTCCGCTGGCGCTGCCGGTGCGCTCGTTTGACAGCCTCGCGCCCACTCGTTCTACTTGGCTCCAATGCCGCGCAACAAGCAGCGAGCCGGGAGGATCATCATGAAGCGACACGTGGAAGCGGCGCGTATGGTCTCGACCGCGTGTGAGTCCGTCGGTTTCAGTCGCGCAACGCGCCGTGCCGGCCGGCGCTCCCTTCGCGCCGTCGCCGCTGCTGCCGTCGCAAGCCTTGCGATTGTCGGCGTCGCGCTCACGGGCAACGCGCAGGCGCAGGGCATCTGGAAGGACGTGCCGGCCCGGGTCGAGATGTATCCTATTCCTTCGCTCACCTTGTCCGACCGGCAATTCCTGTCCGGCGACGACGGCGGCAAGCCGGTCACCGTGGTCGGCGAATTGCGGGTCGCGCAGGGCAGCGGCAGGCTGCCGGTGGTCGTCTTGATGCATGGCTCGGGCGGCGTTGGCGCGAACATCGCGGCCTGGAGCCGCACCTTCAACGCGATGGGGATTTCGACCTTCGCGATCGACGGCTTCACCGGGCGCGGCATCACCACCACCAGCACCAACCAGGCCCAGCTCGGCCGGCTCAACCTGATCATGGACATCTACCGCTCGCTCGACGTGCTGGCGAAGCATCCGCGCGTCGATCCGGAGCGGATCGTGCTGATGGGTTTTTCGCGCGGCGGACAGGCGGCGCTCTATGCCAGCCTCGAGCGCTTCCACAAGCGCTGGAATCATTCGGGGGTGCAGTTCGCGGCCTACATTCCGTTCTATCCGGACTGCGCAACGACCTATCTCGGCGATACCGACGTTGCGGCGCGCCCGATCCGCATCTTCCATGGCGGACCGGACGACTACAATCCGGTGCGAACGTGCAAGGCCTATGTCGAACGGCTGAAGGCCGCCGGGCGTGACGTCGAGCTGACCGAATATCCGGACTCGCCGCACGGCTTCGATCTCGGCCTGCTCGGCGCCAATATGCTTGCCGTCGCGACCAAGGCGCAGACCGTGCGCAACTGCCACATCAAGGAAGGCGACGGCGGTGTGCTGATGAACGCCGACACGCAGCAACCGTTCACCTATCAGGATGCCTGTGTCGAGCTGGACCCGCATGTCGGCGGCAATCCGGCCACCGCCGAGGCCGCGCGGCAGGCGGTGACGGATTTTCTCCGGGCGCTGCTCAAGTTGTCGTGAGCAAAAATAGAACGATTTGGATCAATTATTGAGGTGACAGATCGAACGGATCGGGTGTTGTTGCGTTGTCGCTCGCTTTTCGACGATGAAACGGAGCCCGATGATGCGCGCCTCTCGCCTTGCAATCCCGACTTTGCTCACCGCCCTCGCACTGGGCGGCGCAGCCCATGGCGCACCCGCCTCGCCGTTCCGGGCGCTGGAGGGCTCCTGGACCGGCGGCGGCGTGATCAACCTGTCCGACGGCAACCAGGAGCGGCTGCGCTGCCGGGCGGCCTACGACGTCGGCGGCGCCGGGGAGCAGTTGCGCCTCAACATCCGCTGCGCCAGCGACAGCTACAACATCGATCTCTCCAGCGACGTCGCCTATCGCGGCGGCGAGATTTCCGGCCAATGGAGCGAGGCGAGCCACAACGCGTCGGGCACCATCGAGGGCCGCGCCGTCGGCAACCGCATCGAGGCCCAGGCGCGCGGCCAGACCTTCTCGGCCGGCCTTGCGCTGACGACCAGCGGCAAGCGGCAGACGGTGTCGATCCGCCCGGCGGGCACGGACATCCGAGGTGTCGACCTGGAGCTCGCGCGCAGATAAGCGCGCCCGTGGCCTCAACGTTCAAAGCGCGCCGATGTCCTTCAGGCACGCCTGGGCCACCGTCATGCGCGCTTCGACGTGACGTGGCTCGGGGCAATCCATGTTGAGTGCGAACACGGTCGGCTGGTCACCCTTGTCGACCCAGCCGACCATCCAGCCGAGCGCGCCCTGCTCCCTGCCGAGCAATCCCGACTTGTAGTGGATGACGGCGTCGCCGACCTTGGTGACGGGAATGATGTCGCGCGTCAGATCCTGACTGCGCTTGGCCACCGGCAATGCGCCGCGCCGCAGGCGATCGATGAAATCGACCTGCTCGACGGGATCGATCCGCAGCGCGCCCGTCAGCCAGAACTGATCGATGCCGCCGCCGATGTCATGATTGCCGTAGTCGAGCTCCTCGAGATATTTCTGCATCCGCTCGGGCCCGATGCGCCGCGCGATCTCCTGATAGACCGGCACGGCCGACACCGCGATCGCGCTGCGCAGCGTATGGTCCTTGTTCCAGGCCTCGATCGATCTGGTGATGCCGTCCCATTTGAACACGTCCTTGTCGGGGTCGGCGACGACGCCGGTCTCCAGCGCGATCAGCGAATTGGCGATCTTGAACGTCGAGGCCGGCAGCCTCGCCTCGCCGGAGCGCTCGGTGTCGCTGGCGATGATGAGATACTCCTCCACCTTGTAGGCGAGGAACGTGCCCTTGGTGGCGGCCTCGGTGAAGCGCTCGGCGAGCGCGCCGCGGATCTCGTTGCGCGGCGGCGCGACATGCGCGAAGGCGCGCGCGGGCAGCAGGCTGGCGCCGGCCAGCAGGCCAAGCGCATGGCGGCGGCTCATGATGGGCATCGCGTCATCTCTCCGTCGAATTCCACCCCTGCCTATCACAGGGCGACGACCATCGAGGCATGACGGAGATCACAATGCGGCGCGCTCAGCGCATCGGCCGCGACAGATTGAGTACGAACACCAGCACCTCGGCGACGGCCTTGTAGAGCTCCTCGGGAATCTCGTCGCCGAGCTCGACATTGGAGAGCGCGCCGGCCAGCACCTCGTTCTCCTCGATCGGGATGTCGTGCGCCTTGGCAACCTCGATGATCTTGGCGCCGATCGTGCCCTTGCCCTTGGCGACCACGCGCGGCGCGCCCTGGCCCTTGTCGTAATGCAGCGCGACGGCGAGCTGGGTCTTGCTGGCGGCCTTCACGTCGATGCTCATAGCGCGCGATCCAGGAAATGGCCGGCCTTGGGCGGCATCACCGCCGGCGGCGCGCCGTCCTGCACCACGAGATCGCCCGGCGACAGCTCGGCGCGGCTGAGCGCCTGGCCGAGATCGGACAGGCCAGCACGCAGCCGCGCGGCGGTGACCGGGCGCTCGGCCCACATCCGCACGGAGGTCCGCTCGGCGCTGAACGAGATCAGTGCATGCACGGGACCCGCCGGCTCGACGTCGAGCGAGAAGCGCGCGCGCCAGACGCGCTTGGCGGCATCGGGCGCCTGCGTGCCGCCGTCGCGCGAGATCTCGAACTGTGCCATCGCCGTGCCCTGAGGCGTGGCGAAGGGGATCTCGAAATTCCAGCGCGGCGACGAGGAATCGGTGCGCGCGGTCGAGGCATCCGGGCGATCCGGCAGCGAGGCGACCTGCAGCAGCGTCTGCCGCGACAGCGCCTGATCGGTCTCGTCGAGCAGCCGGTGCGCAATTGCCGGCAGCGGCATGTCGGACCCGAGCGTCGGCGTCGCCACGTGCTGCGGCACCGGCGCACCGCCACGGAATGGCGGCGGCGGCGTGTTGGTGCGGGCGACGACGTCGCCGCGGCCATTGGTGTTGCGTCCGGGAACGAGGCCGGCGGCACGCGGGATCTGCTGCTGCGCCTCCTGCAGCACGGCCAGCACCGCGCCGGGGGTCAGCGACTGCGCCTTGGCCCCCGTCAGGGACTCGATCAGCGCCGAACCGGTGAGGCCGGCGGACGCGACATCGGCCCGGCCCATGCCGGTGGCCCAGGGCTGCGGGGGCAGCTCGATGTCGATATCCGGCACCAGCGAGGGCGCCGCATTCTGTTGCTGCGCGGCGGCGGCACGGCCGGCCTCCGACAGCACCGAGGCGTAGGAGGCACCGGGCGACGGCGTCGTCGATCCGGTGGCGCCGGGATCGACGGTCTGCAGCACCGACGCCAGCGTCTGGCGCAGCACGATCAGCGCCGCCTTCAGGTCGGGCCCGCCGGCACCGGCGCTGCCATTGGCGAGCGAGGATTCCAGGAACAGGCCGGAATTGCGCACCGCGCCCTGCACGTCCTCCGCCGTCAGCGCCGGCGACAGCTGCGTCTGCTGCGCCAGCACCTGGGCAACGGCCGCGCGCAACGCCGGCGGAAGATTTGGCGAGTCGGCCACGGCCTGGAGATCGGCGAACAACGGCCCCTGGCTGCCCTGGCGTGTGGCCGCCTCCTCGCTGGCGATCGACACCGCGAGCCGCTCGAGCCCGGTCAGCGGATCGGGAGGCGGTGCCAAGGCCGGCGCGAGGCGGCCGGTGACGTCGACCACGGTGGCGGCCGGCGTCGGCGTGCCGCCCGTGCCCGAAGCGGCGCCCTGCCCGACGATCGCGAGCTGCAGGCCATGCGCGGTCTGCGACACCGCGACCTGCACGGACTGGCCGGCCTGCAGTGGCAGCTCGCTGGCGAGCTCCATCGACAGGTTTCCGATCGCGACCTGGACCAGATTCTCGGCGAGCACCTGCTGCACCCTGGCGCTGAGCAGCGCACCGGCCTGCAGCGTGGTCGCTCCCGCCACCGTGGTTCCGGACGGCGCGTTTCCGACGCCGCGGACGGCGCTCACGGAAGGCGGCGGGGTGACACTCTGGACCATGCGCGTACTCGGGTTACGCGCACAGCCTAGCCCCTCGCCCTAAACCCGGCGTTAACCGGCCTCAGTGCGACGCGGCGAGCTCCCGGAGGATGCGAACCGCAGCCTGATAGTCGATCTGCTTGGCGGCGCGGCGGCTCATCGCCTCCTCGTCGGCCCCCCATTGCGCCACGTTCCAGTCCTCGTCGACATGAGCAGCCGCCCAGACCTGGTCGGCATCGCGCACGCCGTGCACCAGCGCCAGCGCCAGCAGCGCCGAACCGGTCAATGTGGTGACCACATGGGCGGCGGCCACGGCCCAGGGGCCCGTCGGCAGCGCGCTCCGCGCCGCCTGCACCGCCGCATCCGGCTGGCTGACATGCATGATCCCCTCGGACAGGATGAAACGCGCGCCGAGATTGTCGCGCGCCCAATCCAGCACCGGGTCCCAATGCTCGGCCTCGCGGGCCACCAGCGCCTCCGGGTTTGCCGCACGATAGAACAGCAGGTCGGACTGGAGGTATTTGGCGATGTCCTCGCGCACGTCCTCGACGCGATCCACCACCGACTGCACCACGCTGTTGGCGAACCGCGTCAGCGGCATCTGGGTGGGATCGATGCTGTCGCCTTGGGCCAGCCATTCCGCGGCGATGGCTTCCGCGAGCTCCTTCGCAGGGATGACGACGAGCCGGCCCGACGGCGTGCGGATCGGCCGGCCATCGAGCGTCACATGGAAGCCGCCGTCGGCCGCGGCGGTCCCGGCCTCCTTGTAGAAACGCTTGCGCAGCGGCGCGCGCATCGCCTGGCGCGCCGATTCCTGCGGATCGAGCGGCGACCGGCCGGCGACGTCGTCGAACAGTTCACGCATGGAAATTCCGGCCCTCTGATAGGGAAGGATCACACAGGATCCGTGGTTTGCGCGCTAGATAAGCCCTGTCCGCCCGAAATGCGAGCTGCCGATGCGTGCCCCGCTCTTCATCCTGATCCTGCTCGGCAGCGCCGTCCCGGCCGCCGCCGGCTTCGGCACGCCGGAATCGCTGGTGCGCAACGTCTATGCGCACTACGGCCAGGGCGCGCCGGAGCTCTCCGCCGGGCTGCCGCGGACGCCCGAGGCCGCGCGGCAGTTCTTCGACCCGAGCCTCGCCAGGGCCTGGACGGCGCCGCGGCGCGAGCCCTACGACTTCCTGGTGCAGAGCCCGCGCTGGAAGCTCGGCCCGGTCGCGATTGCGATCTTGCGCAGGCAGTTCGACAAGACCTATGTCGCCGCGAGCTTCGACAACCAGGGCCGCCGCGTGACGATGAACTTCATCGTGGTCAAGGGGCCGGACGGCTGGGTCATCCTCGACGTCGAGACCCCGCACGATTCGCTACGGGAGTTTTTGCAGCAGTTCCGGAATTGAGGTCCCGGCGGAGTCGAGTCTCCCTCCCTTTAGACAGAGGGCCTAAGCTCGGAGGATGACCATGACCGTGGCAGAGATCATTCGTCGCGCCATCGCGCTGAGTGAGCCAGATGGCGAGATCACATTTGACGAGCTGAACGACCTGTGCGGTCCGGAGAGGCCGCCTGAGGACGTCGAAGATGTATTCTTGGCACTTCATGACGCGGGTATTCAGCTCGTCGAACGGAGGAGCTGAGCTCCCGCTCACTCCTCCGGCGCGTTCTCGATCGGGTCGAAGCGGTCGTGCTCGAGGCCGAGCAGGTTCCAGGATTGCAGCATGTGCGGCGGCAGCGGCGCGGTGGCGTCGATGAACCCGCCGCGCGGATGCGGAATGACGATGCGGCGCGCCAGCAGATGCAGCCGGTTCTGCAGGCCGCCGGGCAGCGACCAGTTCTCGATGTTGAAATATTTGGGATCGCCGACGATGGGATGGCCGATATGGGCCATGTGCGCACGCAGCTGGTGGGTGCGCCCGGTCACCGGCTTCAGCGACACCCAGGCGAGCTTGTTGGCGGAGGCCTCGACCACGGCGTAATAGGTCACGGCGTGGCTGGCGCCTTCGTCGCCATGGGCGGCGACGCGCATGATGGTGTCGTCCTCGCCCTCGTCCTTGGCGAGATAGGTCGAGATGCGGCCCTGCTTCGGCTTCGGAACACCCGCGACCAGCGCCCAGTAGATCTTGCGCGCCGAGCGGCTGCGGAAGGCGCCGGTCAGATGCGTGGCGGCGAAGCGCGTCTTGGCGATCAGCAGACAGCCGGAGGTCTCGCGGTCGATGCGGTGTACGAGCCGCGGCTTCTGGCCCTTGGCGTCGCGCATCACCTCCAGCATCTGGTCGATGTGCCGCGTCATGCCGGAACCGCCCTGCACCGCGAGCCCGACCGGCTTGTTGAGGACGAGCACGTCGTCATCCTCATACAGCGTCATCGCCTTCAGGCTATCGAGGGTCTTCTGCTCGGCCTCCGACAACACGCCCGAGACCTTCGGCGCATCGAGCTTGAGCGGCGGAATACGGACGGTCTGACCTTCCTCCAGGCGGTCCTTGGAGTCGGCACGCTTGCCGTTGACCCGCAGCTCGCCTTTGCGGACGATGCGCTGGATGTGGGAGAACGACAGGCCGGGAAAGCGCGCCTCGAGGAAACGGTCGACGCGCATGTTGTTCTCGTCGGCGGTGACGACGACGGTCTGGACCTTGGTGGGCAGCACTGCCGTTTCCGGCTCGGGCTTCTTCGGCGGCGGCGCAGCCACTGGTTTGCGCTCGGACCGCTCGGAGCCGAAGCGCGCGGGCTTGGCCGCAGCGGCGCGCTTGCCGCGCGGCTCGAACGTCTCGCGCCGATCCTCGCGCTCGCCGCGGGGTGCGCGGACGCGGTCACCCTTGCCTCGCCCAAACTCGCTGCGCGGCGCGTCACGCTCGCCGGCAAAGCTCTCGCGCCGCGGACGATCGCCATCCGTCCGCTTGCCCGGTTCGCGCTTTGGCGCCCCGCGCTTGGCCGGCGCACCTGCGCTGCGCGCGGCTTCGGCCTTCGGCCGCTCATCTTTGCGGCGATCGGTCGGGCGGTCGGATCGGGTCTGGGTTCGCTTGATGCGGCGGCTCATGGGTGCTGCCTATCGCAAAAGCCCCTGCCAGTCACGGCGAAATCACGGTAAATCGGCCCGGCAAGGCCTCCCCTTGCGCGAATCGGACACGATCGGAGCTGACCCGATGATGCTGACGAGACTGGCCCTGACGATCCTGACGGCCGCGCTGACGCTCGGCGCCGCGCAGGCGCAGCAGAGCCCGATGCCGGACGACATCGCCTGGAAGCTGATCGAGATCGGCCGCGCCATCGACCCGCCGAAGACAGCTGCGATCTACGCGCCGCTGCAGGCGCGGGAACCCTATGTGGGCGTGAAGGTTCAGCGCGACGTCCGCTACGGCACCGCCGAGCGCAACCTGCTCGACGTCTTCACGCCGGAGACCGCGACGGCTGCGCCGCGCCCGATCCTGATCTTCGTGCATGGCGGCGCCTTCATCGGCGGCAACAAGCGCACCACGCCCGACAGCCCGTTCTACGACAACATCATGCTGTGGGCCGTGAAGAACGGCTTCGTCGGCGTCAACATCACCTATCGGCTCGCGCCGAAATTCCCCTGGCCCGCCGGCGTCGAGGATGTCGCAAGCGCGGTGCAGTGGGTCGCGGCCCACGCCGCCGAGAACGGCGGCGATCCCGCACGGATCTTCCTGATGGGCCATTCCGCGGGCGCCGTGCACGTCGCGACCTATGTCGCGCATCCCGAATTCCACAAAGTCGGCGGCGGCGGCCTTGCGGGGGCCATCATGGCCTCCGGGGTCTACGACCTCACGGCGACGCCGCTCGGCGACCAGGAGATGGCCTATTTCGGCACCGACCCCTCCCGCTTCAAGGAGCGGTCGTCGCTGCAGGGCCTGCAGGCCTCGTCATTACCGCTGATGATCGCCTCCGCCGAGCTCGACCCGCCGCGCTTCATCGAGCAGTTCGACCTGTTGAAGCAGGCCGCCTGCAAGCGCTCCTCCGGCTGCGCGCGGAGCGTGATGCTGCCGCAGCATAGTCATATGTCTGAGGTGTATTCGATCAACACGGAGGATGACCGGCTGACACGTGAGATCGCGGAGTTCGTGCAGACAGGGAAGTAGTTCGCGCTCTCTCCTCCGTCATTCCGGGGCGCGCGCCAGCGCGAGCCCGGAATCCATAACCACGAGCGCCGATGATGACGCGAAATGCCCATGGCATGGAGCCTTCGACCAACGACTGCGTGTGGTCATGGATTCCGGGCTCAGTCACGCGCCCCTTCGGACGCGCGACTGCCCCGGAATGACGGCGTAGCGGAGCGTACTCCCTCTCACCGCTGTCATTGCGAGCGCAGCGAAGCAATCCAGGGTGGTGGGCGGGACTCTGGATTGCTTCGCTACGCTCGCAATGACGTGGCGAGGGCATGATGCGACATAAGCAGCGGAGTATGCTGCGACAGCGAGACCGGCATCAGTGCTCCTACCCGCCCCGCTCCTTCCTCAGCTTCGCCCAGTAATCCAGCCGCTTCCGGATCTCACGCTCGAAGCCGCGTTCGGGGGGATCGTAGAACTGCTGGCGGCCGAGCGCTTCTGGGAAGTAATCCTGCCCGGAAAAAGCGTCGGGCGTGTCGTGGTCGTACTGATAGCCCGTGCCATAGCCCTCGCTCTGCATCAGCTTGGTGGGTGCATTGAGGATATGCTTCGGCGGCAGCAATGAGCCACCCTCCTTCGCCACGCGCTTGGCGGCGCCGAAGGCCTTGTAGGCGGCGTTGGATTTCGGTGCAGTCGCGACGTAGATCACGGCCTGCGCGATCGCGAGCTCGCCTTCGGGCGAGCCGAGGAAGTCGTAGGCGTCCTTGGCGGCGTTGGCGATCACCAGCGCCTGGGGATCGGCCAGCCCGATGTCCTCCACCGCCATGCGCACGATGCGGCGGGCGAGAAACAGCGGGTCCTCGCCGGCGTCGAGCATGCGGGCGAAGTAGTACAGCGCGGCATCCGGATCGGAGCCGCGCACTGATTTGTGCATGGCCGAGATCAGGTTGTAGTGGCCGTCGGCCGACTTGTCGTAGATCGGCGCGCGGCGCTGCAGGATCTCCTGCAACTGTACCGCATTGAAGATCTCGCCCTTGCGCGCGGAGCGCCACACTTCCTCGGCGAGCGTCAGCGAGGCCCTGCCGTCGCCGTCGGCCATGCGGATCAGGACATTGCGCGCGTCCTCGTCGAGCGGCAGCTTGCGGCCTTCGACCGCCTCGGCGTGGCTATAGAGCTTCTCGATCGCGGCGGCGTCGAGCGAATGAAACACCAGCACGCGCGAGCGCGACAGCAGAGCGGCGTTGAGCTCGAATGACGGATTCTCCGTGGTGGCGCCCACCAGGACGACGGTGCCGTCCTCCATCACCGGCAGGAAGGAGTCCTGCTGCGCCCGGTTGAAGCGATGCACCTCGTCGACGAACAGCAGCGTGCCCTGCCCGGTCTCGCGTCGCGCGCGCGCGGCGTCGAACACCTTCTTCAGATCGGCGACGCCGGAGAACACCGCCGAGATCTGCTCGAAATGCAGCTCGGTGGCGTCGGCCAGCAGCCGCGCGACCGTCGTCTTGCCGGTGCCCGGCGGGCCCCAGAAGATCAAGGAGCCGAGCGTCCGCGTCTCCAGCATGCGGGTCAGCGCGCCGTCGGGGCCGAGGATGTGATCCTGTCCGACCACATCCGACAGCTGGTGCGGGCGCAGCCGCTCCGGCAGCGGCCGCGGCGCGTCGTGCTCCATCCCCGCGGCAGCGAAGAGGCTCGGCCCTCCCTGCTGGGGACGCTTCGGGCTCATCCGCCGAGCGTGACGTTGATCTGCTGGCCGCCGCGCAGCACGGTGATCCGCCAGAGGCGGGCCTGCTCGCGCGAGGCCTTGTCGAGATCGGTGGTCTTGGCGATCTTCTGGTTGTTGACGGCCATGATCACGTCGCCCTTCTGGAAGCCGACATTGGCCGCCGTGGTGCCGTCGCCCGGTTCGAGAATGACGACGCCTTCGGTGTCGGCATCGAGATGCAGCTCGTCGGCGACGGCCGGCGAGATGTTGGCGACCTTGGCACCCTGGAACGGCGAGCGGCCGTTGATGACCATCTCGTTGCGTCCGGTGTCCGGCGCCGTCTCCAGCGCGACCGCGACCTTCACCGGCTTGCCGCCGCGCTGCACCTCGATGTGCGCGGTCCCGCCGAGCGGACGGGTGGCGAAGCGATAGTCGAAGGCGTTGGGATCGTCCACGGTCTGGCCATCGATCGACACGATCAGATCCGACGACTTGATGCCGGCTTTCGCCGCCGGGCTGTTCGCCACCACCGAGGCGACCAGCGCGCCGGTCGGCGAACGCAGGCCGAGGCTCTCGGCAATCTCCGGCGTCACTGCCTGCAGCCGCGCGCCGAGCCAAGGGCGCTTCACCGCCTTGCCGCCGCTCTTGGCCGAGGCCACGACGACACGCACCATGTTGGCGGGGATCGCGAAGCCAATGCCTTGCGAGCCGCCGGACTTCGAATAGATCGCCGTGTTGATGCCGGCGAGCCGCCCGGTCATGTCGACCAGCGCGCCGCCGGAATTACCGGGATTGATCGCCGCGTCGGTCTGAATGAAGAACTGATAGTCGGTGATGCCAACCTGGGTGCGCGCAAGCGCCGACACGATGCCGTGCGTCACGGTCTGGCCGACGCCGAAGGGATTGCCGATGGCCAGCACGACGTCGCCGACCAGGAGGTCATCTGAATTGGCGAGCTCGAGGGTCGGAAACTGCTCCTTGGTCCCCTTCAGCTTGAGCACCGCGAGATCGGTGCGGCTGTCCTTCAGCACGATCTCCGCCTCGAACTCGCGCTTGTCGGACAGCGACACCTTCACCTCGTCGGCCCCCTCGATGACATGCACGTTGGTGACGACGAGACCGGATGCATCGATCATCACGCCGGAGCCGAGCGAGCGCTGCATCTGCTCCTGTGGTCCGCCTTGCAGGCCGAAGAAGCGGCGGAAGATCGGATCGTCGAGGAAGGGATTGCGGTTCTGCACCACCTTGGCGGCGTAGACGTTGACCACCGCGGGCTGCACGCGCTGTACGATCGGCGCATAGGACAGTCGCAGCTCGGCCGCGGATTGCGGCACGCGCCGGTCCTGCGCCGCGAGCGGTGTGGCGGCCAGCAGCGACAGCAGCAGGGCTACGGTGGAGCGAATCAACGTCATGCGACAAATCCTGGAAAAATGAGGCCCTGGATATAGGCGGAACGGCCGTGATGGCCAAGCTCAGGCGGTCTGATGCGGCGTTTTGATGGTCTCGGCAACGGGGGCACAGGACAGCCGTTCCTGGTGCCGCTCGCCCCACGTCCTGAGCACCTCGATAACCGGCCGCAGGCTCTCGCCGATCTCGGAGAGGCTGTACTCCACGCGCGGCGGCACCTCGGCGTAGACCTTGCGGACCACGAGCCCGTCCTCCTCCAGCGCGCGCAACTGCTTGGTCAGCATGCGCTGCGTCACGCTCGGCATCAGCCGGCGCAGCTCGCCGAAGCGCTGGCTGCCGCCCTGCAGGTGGTAGAGGATCACCCCCTTCCACTTGCCGTCGATCAGATCGAGCGTGGCTTCGACCGCGCAGCCAGGGCGGCGGGCGAAATTCTTCCGTTTCATCGCGTTTTGGCCCAATAGTATCCAAACGGGGACTAGTTCCCTGTTTTTACAGTACTTGCCGAAACGACGCCAGCAGGACAAGTAAATCCCATGGAGAAGCCAGCCAGGAGATTGTGATGAAGGCCGTCGGTTACCAGCAGTCGCTCGCCATCATCGAGGAGCGCGCGCTGTTCGATTTCGAAACCGCCAAGCCCGAGCCGAAAGGGCGCGACATCTGCGTCGCGGTGAAGGCGATCTCGGTCAATCCCGTCGACACCAAAGTGCGCAAGCGTGCCGCGCCGCCGGCCGGCGAGACCAAGATCCTCGGCTATGACGCCGCCGGCGTGGTCGAGGCGGTCGGCCCCGAGGTGACGCTGTTCAAGGCCGGCGACGAGGTCTTCTACGCCGGCTCGATCCTGCGCCAGGGCACCAATGCCGAATTCCATCTCGTCGACGAGCGCATCGTCGGCCGCAAGCCCAAGAGCCTGTCGTTTGCCGAAGCCGCCGCCCTGCCCCTGACCTCGATCACCGCCTGGGAGCTGCTGTTCGACCGGCTCGGCGCTATCCCTGGCAAGAGCCTCGACGATCGCACTCTGCTGATCACCGGCGCGGCCGGCGGCGTTGGCTCGATCCTGATCCAGCTCGCGCGCCGTCTCACCGGCCTGACCGTGCTCGCGACCGCGACGCGGCCGGAATCGCGCGACTGGTGCCTGGCGCTCGGCGCCCACGCCGTCGTCGACCACGCCATACCGATGAAGGAACAGATCGACGCGCTCAAGCTGCCGCCTGTCGCGCTCGTCGCGAGCCTCACCTACAGCGACCAGCACTACAAGGCGATCGCCGAGTTCATGGCGCCGCAAGGCAAGTTCGGCCTGATCGACGATCCCGCCGAGTTTTCGATCGCCGCCTTCAAGGGCAAGGCGATCTCGATCCACTGGGAATCGATGTTCACGCGGTCGTCGTTCACGACGCCTGACATGATCGCCCAGCACAACCTGCTGAACGACGTGTCAGATCTGATCGACAAGGGCGTCATCCGCACCACCCTCGGCGACAACTACGGCACGATCAATGCGGCGAACCTCAAGCGCGCGCATGCGCTGATCGAGAGCAACACCTCACGCGGCAAGATCGTGCTGGAGGGGTGGGGCTAGCTCACCAACGTGGCAACCTCGGAGGTGGGCAAAGCAGTCACCGCAAGGCGGCAGCGTGCCCACCTCCCTCAGCGCGTTCCGCTGCGCAATGGTGGACACGGCGCGACTAACCAACAAACGAGATCTCTCCGTCATTGCGAGCGAAGCGAAGCAATCCAGGGTCATCGCGGGACTCTGGATCGCTTCGTCGCTACGCTCTTCGCAATGACGGCCGCGAGAGCGCGTGTCGCCAGATGAGGACTCGCCGACCACCCCCGATCTGCTCTATCAACACTCGACAAGTCCGCCCCTCGCATCTGGACAAGCGTCCGTGAGCAGCCTCGAACAATGCGCGCAGCGATGCGCTGACGACATTCATCCGCGACGGAGATCGACATCATGACCCACCATGGCGGATGCTTCTGCGGTGCAGTGCGCTTCGCTTGCACGGGCGAGCCGATCAACGTCCGCATCTGCCATTGCCGCAACTGCCAGAAGGCGATGGGCTCGCCCTATTTCGCCCGCGCGCTGTTCTCCCATGAGGCGCTGACGATCCACGGCGAGACCGCGCGCTTCCCCTCGTCCGACGCGCTCGACCGGATGTTCTGCCCGCGCTGCGGCACGCGGCTGTTCTCCTGGCGCAACACCCGCCCCGTCGTCGGCGTGGCGCTGGCCTGCTTCGACGATCCCAATGCGTTCAGGCCGACCGAGCACATCTGGACGTCGGCCAGGATCGGCTGGGTGAGCCTGGACGACGGCCTGCCGCAATTTCCGGAAAATCCCGCGTAGCATCGCGGAACCATCGTGCCTATGTAAGGCGTCAACGCGTCCGGAACCTCGCTCCTTGAACATCTCGCTCTACGGCATCTCGATCTGGATCCTGCCGGTCATCGTCGCCATCACCTTTCACGAGGCCGCCCATGCCTTCGTCGCCTGGCGGTTCGGCGACGACACCGCCAAGCAACTCGGTCGCGTCAGCTTCAACCCGCTCAAGCACATCGATCCGTTCGGCACGATTCTGCTGCCGGGGATGCTGCTGCTGTCGGGCTCGCCGTTCCTGTTCGGCTATGCCAAGCCGGTCCCGGTCAACTTCCGCAACCTGCAGCCACTACGGGCCGGCATGATCATGGTCGCCCTGGCGGGGCCGGCGACCAACATCGTGCTGGCGCTGGCTGCCGGGCTGGCATTCCACGTCCTGCCACTGGTGCCGGCCGAGGGGGCGCGATGGGTTGCCCACAATCTGCTCAATGCCTTCTCGTTCAACATCCTGCTCGCGGTGTTCAACATGCTCCCGATACCGCCGCTCGATGGCGGCCGGGTGGCGGTCGGGCTGCTGCCATCCGTGCTGGCCCGGCCCTTTGCCCGGCTCGAGCCCTACGGCATGCTGATTCTGATCGGATTTTTGATCCTGCTGCCGCTCGCGGGTTCCCAGTTCGGTCTTAATCTTGATTTTGTGTCGGGGCTGCTCCGCGCCATGACCGATTCTCTCAAGCAACTGCTTCTGTTATTGACGGGTAACGCATAGGTCTCCGTATCAGGGACGGTAAACGAGCTCCGAGGCACTCTTGGTCAAAGCCGCTGACATGATGATCGCGCGCCGCGCCGATACGCGCGCCCGCGCCGATTTCGCGACCTGGAAGATGATCGCCAAGCTGAACGGCGCCTCCGGCCTGCCGCCGGCCGCGCAGGAGTTCCTGGCGAGCTACAAGACCCGGCTGGGCGAGATGTCCGAGCACGAGGCGACCGAGGCCACCATCCGCGAGATGTACAAGGCCTACTACGCCGAGATGGGCGGCGGCGGCGCGCCGCCGGAGGTCAAGCAGGCCGCGGCCGAGCCGGTGAGCGACAACGTCACCGCCTTCCGCAAGCTGCCGCCGAAGCCGAAAGCGGCGCAGTCCGGCCCCGCCGCGCAGCGCAAGCTGCCGGTGGCCCTGATCTTCGTCACGCTCTGCGTCGCCTATGTCGGGATCAGGCTGTACTGGCAGTGAGCCGTACGGCCAGGAGGACCAGGCCCTCGGGCCGCGGCGTCAGGTCTTGGTCGCCGGGAATTTCACGACGATGTTGAAGGGTATCTCGTCGTCCGAGATCTGCGCCGGCGGCTTGGGGAACGGATCCGAGCGTCGCACCATCGCCACCGCTTCGTGATCGTAATCCGGGTCGCCGGATGACTGGATCACGTCGACGGAGACCACGTTGCCCCGGCGGTTGAGCTTGAAGGAGATCCGGACGCTTCCGCCCTGGGTCTTGCCGGCGGGATATTTCTGATTCTTCTTCACGATCAGGCTGAGCTTGCGCTGCCAGTTGGCCGTCTGCGGGTCCCTGTCCTTGCCGGTGCCGCTGGGATCGGGCGCCTTGACGCGATCGGCTTCGGGGACCTTGGCATCGAGCGTCTTGCGCGAGCTGTCCACGGCCGCCTCCCGCGCCTCCGACGCGTTGGTCTCGACGGCGGCGACCTTTTCCTCTTCCGTGGGCTTCTTGGCCTCGGTGGGCGACACCTGCTGGTCGGCCTCCTCGGTGGTGGTGGGAATGCCCTTCTGCAGATCCGTCTGCTCGGTCTCCGCCTTCTGCTCCGGGGTGGCGGCCGAGGCCGTATCGGCGACGGAATCCACGCCCATCGGCAAGTCCGAATCCTCGACCTTCGGAGCGGCGATCTCGGCGTCGATGACGTCGGCGGCAGTGCCGAGGCCGCCATCGTCGTCGTCACCATGCGCCGTGGTCAAGGCCACGGCCACGCCGCCGATGTGGAGCGCGACGGCCACCAGCGCCGCCGCGAACCAGGCGACGCGGGAGGTCGAGTGCGAGGTGAGGAGATCGCTCATCTCAGACGGACCGATCAGGGTTGCGGGGCCGGAGCGGCAACCGCTCCCCCGGCAGCCCCGGCCGGCCGCTCCAGCGCCACCAGCTTGAACTTGAAGTGCGCATCGCGGAGCAGCTCCAGAACGTCCATGACCTCGCCATAGGGAGCCCCGCGGTCGCCACGCAGGAAGACCGTCCGATCGGTCTGGTCGGCCATCACCCTGTTCAGCTCGGCGACCAGATCAGCCCGCTTGACCGGGTTCTCGCCGATCGCCAGCGACAGGTCGGGCTTGACCGACACATAGGTCGGCTTCTCCGGCTTCTTCTGTGGCGTCGCGCTCGACGACGGCAGGTCGATCGGCAGGTCGACCGTCGACAACGGCGCGGCCACCATGAAGATGATGAGCAGCACCAGGATGACGTCGATGAACGGCGTCACGTTGATGTCGTGGGTCTCGTCGAAATCGTCGTCGAGATCACCTTCGGAGAGCGAGACGGCCATCGCCTGCTACTCCGCCGCGCGCGCGTGCAGGCCGATCTGGCTGCGATCGAGATCGCGCGACAACAGCCGCCCAGTGGCGCCGGAGGCGCGGTTGACCAGCTCGAGATAGCCCTTCGTGACGCGTGAGAAGTGATTGTAGATGATGACCGCAGGGATCGCGGCGGCCAGGCCGATCGCAGTCGCCAGCAGCGCCTCGGCGATGCCCGGCGCGACCACCGCGAGATTGGTGGTCTGCGATTTGGAGATACCGATGAAGCTGTTCATGATGCCCCAGACGGTGCCGAACAGCCCGACGAAGGGCGAGATGGCACCGACGGTGGCAAGCAGGCCCATGCCGACGCGCACGCGCCGCGCCTCGGCGCGGACGATCTCGGTGAAGCTCGACGCCGCGCGCTCCTTGATGCCCTCGTCGCTGCCGAGCCCGGCCGAGAGCCGCGCCTCCGCGATGGCCGCCTGGAGCAGCACCGTCGCGACGTTCTTGCCATTGCCGAGCGCCAGATGCGCCTCGGCGAGCGACTTCGCACCGCCGAGCTTGCGCAGCGCTGCGACCAAGCGGCGGCGCAGCACCGAGAATTCGATGCTCTTGGCAATCAGGATCGTCCAGCTCGCGACCGAGGCCAGCGCCAGCGCGATCATGACCGATTTGACGATCATGTCGGCCTTGAGGAACATGCCGAGCGGCGACAGCTCGTCGAGCCCGGTGGTCAACGACTTTCCACCGCGTGCGGCGCTCTCGGCGCTGGTCGCGGCCGCCTGTCCCGGGGCCAGCTGTCCCGCCGCCGGAGGCTGAGCCGACAGGTCCGTCGAGATCGCAGGAGCAGCCGGCGCCTGTGGCACGACCTGCTGCGCGCCCGCAGGCGCCACGGCCGAAACGGTCAGAAATGACAGGACGATTGCAAACCTTGCGAGGAACGATGTCATCATATCTCGGCCCACTAAACCTCGGCCCATTGCCGGATCAGATTGTGATAGATGCCGGTCAGCTTGACCGCATCGGGATCGTCCCTCCCGAGGCGTTCCGCCAAGCTCTGGATCGCCGTGTCCAGATCGAAGATCATGCTCCGGACATGGGCATCCCGTATCATGCTCTGCATCCAGAAAAAAGAGGCGACCCGGGCGCCGCGGGTCACCGGCGTGACCATGTGAAGGCTCGATGACGGATACAGCACCGCATGCCCTGCGGGCAACTTGACTTCGTGCGAGCCGTAGGTGTCCTCGATCACAAGCTCGCCACCGTCATACGTGTCCGGCTCGGCCAGGAACAGCGTCATCGACAGGTCGGTGCGGATGCGAAGCCCAGTCAGCGCATCGCCGCGCACGGCATTGTCGACATGAATGCCGAAATGATCGCCGCGCGCAGCGGTGTAGCGGTTGAACAAAGGCGGAAAGATCTGCAGCGGGATCGCCGCCGACAGGAAGCGCGGATTCTTCGTCAACGCCGTGATGATGCGTTGGCCGAGCACCCGCGCCGCCTCACCCTCCGGTGGCAACTGCTCGTTGCGCTTGACCATGGCCGACTGCGCCCCGGCCGTCGAGCGGCCGTCCTCCCACTCCGCCGCATCCATGATGCGGCGGAAGTCGGCGACCTCGTCTTTGGACAGAACGTCCGGGATGCAGATCAGCATGATCAGAACTTCGCAGTTGTCACGATGTAGAAGGCGCGGCCCGGGGCGACGGCGACGAACGGCACCGCGCTCCGATACAGCGTGTCGTAGTACAGCTTGTTGGTCAGGTTCTGCGCATACAGCTTCATGGTCCAGTGCGCATCGAGCTTCTTCTCGACGAAGGCATCGAAGCGCCAGTACGCCGGCAGTTCGTTGCCGGTGTTGGCCGCGAAGGTGCCGCCATAGACCTTGGAGCGGTAGACCGCCTGGCCGCCGATCTCCCAGCCATTGTCGAGCTTGTATTTCGACAGCATGCTGAACGACTGGTGCGCGATGTTGGCGAGCTGCAGGCCGATATTGGAGGCGACGCCGCTCTGGGTGACCTTGGACTGCATTAGCACCAGGCCGCCGAAGATGCTCCAGCGGTCCGTCAGCTTGCCCTCCGCCTCGATATCGATGCCCTGGATGCGGTAGGCCGCGCCCGAGGTGAGGATGCTGTTCACCGTCTCGCGCGCATTGTCCTTGGTGGTCTGGAACAGCGCAGCCGAGACCAGGAGGTGGCGGTCGACCAGCTCCCATTTGGTGCCGAGCTCGGCCGCCTTGTTGCGCTCCGGCCCGAGCAGCACCGTGGTGTTGGCGGGCACGCCGCCATAGTCGGTACCGGTGGCGTCGAGCTCCGAGCCGAACGGATTGGCCGAGGTCGCGTAGGCGGCGTAGATGCTGCCGATCGGCATCGGCTTGTAGACCAGGCCGACATTGTAGTTGACCAGATCGGCGTTCATCTTGAGGTATCTGGTGTTGTTCGACGACCCCATGATGTAGCCGTCATAGCGCACGCCGCCGTTCAGGATGATGGTGTCCCGCCAGTTCGCCGTATCCATCACGTAGACGCTGTTGGTGTTGACGCCATAACGGGTGGGATTGCCGACCAGCGACGGCGTCGTACTGAACGGGATGTTGGTGTATTGCGGCGAGTACAGATTGACGCCGGTAACAGCGCCCGAGCTGGTCGAGCCGCCGCCGAACAGCTCCGACGACAGGCCGGTATAGCGATCGATCGAGATGGTCTCGTTGGAGAACTCGGTGCCGACGACTGCGGTATGCTTGATGCCCCAGGTGTCGAGCTTGAACGTGGCATCGTTCTGGTTGGCCCAGACGTCGACGGTCTGGTAGCGGCTCTGCGCGCTGGCCGTGGTCGTCCACAGCAGCGGGTTGGAGCTGGTCGTGTTCGGGTTCTGCGGCAGCGTGCCGATGTAGTTCAGCTCTGAATGCTCGCCACGGAACTTGCTGGTGAGCGTAATTGCCTCGTTGACCTTGTACTCCATGGTGCCGGTGCCGAAGTCCTGCCGCGCGGCCTGGAAGTCACGGTTGAGGAAGCCGTACCAAGTATTGCGCGGGATGCCGGCCGAAGTCACCGGCACGTTGCCCTGCTTGTAGTAGGGCACGCCGAAATCAGGATAGCCGGAGAGATCGGTGTGGACATAGTTGGTCGTGAATTTGAGGTCCTCGGTCGGCGTCCATTTGGTCGAGAGGAAGGCGCCCCAGCGGTCGTCGGTGACGTAGTTGCGTCCCGCGACGTTGGAGTCCTGAAACACGCCGCCGGTGCGCACCGAGACGGTCGGCGAGACCACCTGGTTGACATCGAGCGTCACGCGCTTCTGCTGATCGGTGCCGAACTCGGTGTCCATCCGCTTGAAGTTGGTGTCGCCGGCCTGCTTGGTGACGATGTTGATCGCGCCGCCGGCGGTGCCGCGCCCCGCATAGGATGAGGCCGGACCACGCAGGATCTCGATCTGCTCGGTGAAGAAGTTCTCGCGGATCGACACCGCGGGGTCGCGGATGCCGTCGATGAAGACGTCGTTGCGGGCATCGAAGCCGCGGATGAAGAAGCGGTCGCCGAAGGCGTTGCCGCCCTCACCCGAGCCCAAGGTGACGCCGGCGGTCGAGCGGCCGATCTCCTTGAGCGCAGTGACGTGCTTGTCCTGCAGCACCTCCTTGCTCATCACCGTGATCGTCTTTGGCGTGTTCAGGAGCGGCTCGGGGAACTTGCCCGAGGCCTGCACGCGGTTGACCTTGTACGGCTCGGCCGCGTCAGCATAGGGGTTGGCGTCGGGCGCGGCCAGCCCGCCCGCGTTCGGGAAAGCTACCGCCCCCTGCTGCCCCGCCTGCTGGCGGGCCGCGCGGCGCAGGGCATTGCGGGCGCGGACCTGCTCGGCGGTCGGCTTGGAGGACGTTGGTTTGGCGCGCGCGACCGGCGCATCGACGTTCACGGGTGGCAGGTCGGAAGCGGGTTGCGCTTCGGCTGACGACACCGACGCCACGGCCATCAGTCCGGCGACCGCCGACACTTTGGTGACGAGAGGCCCCTCTCCTCGTCCCTCGAAAAACTTCATCGCTGCGCCTGCCCGCAGCGAACGCGGTGCTCTCACCTGTCCCATTTTAATTTCACGCGCCCCAGATTTTTCATTGCACATCGCTTCCGCGGATCATTCGCAGTGCGACGATGTGTCGTTGGTATCGGGCGTGTTTCAGGGGGTCAATTTGAGGAGCCCCAATTTGGCCTTGAATAGTTCCAGATCAAAACAATTCTAAAAACGCGCAACTAATAGAAACAGGCGGAACTTGAAATCGTTCTAAACAGCGCGATTTGACTCGCGCTGTTGTCGAATCGGCCCGTGTCTCAGGTCGACGACCCGGCGGTCTCGTCGCTGCTCGGCGGCTTCATCAGCGAGAACAGCTCATCGACGGTCTGCACCGCGATCCGGCGCACGCGCTCGGAATCGTCGATGCCCGCGATCCGCACGCCGTTGACGACAGCCCTGATCTCGTCGCGGAAATCAGTCAGGAAGCGCAGGGGATCGCGCTGCTCGTTGGCGACGCGCGCGATCAGGCCGGTGACCAGGATCTGGCAGGCGAGCATCTTTCCGTTCAATTCTTCCATCGAAGGCTCCACATCTCGTTGTCGTCGCATGGCGCATCGTCGCTTGCCGGACGATGTAGCCCCGCTCAGGTTGAAAACTTGCCGAATGTCCGGGGCACCGCGGCCACCGCCGAAGTCATCCGCTTCTAATCAGCTCTCATCGGGCGCGACAAGACGGCGACAATAGGTCGGAGGACGACTTTTGCGCGACCGGCCGCGGCGTGTCCGGCACAGCGAGGGCGGGCGGAGGCCGCGCCGCCGCGGCCACGCCATTCGCCTCGCGCGCCGTCCAGACATGGTCGATCTGCGCGAGCAGTGACGACAGAAGCCACCCTCTGCGCATTTTCGCACTCAGGGTGCTCTTGTGAAGCATCACAACTCAAGATCGGATCGAGGCACCTCGAGGCGCGGTGTCGGTTATTTGACCGCAACGCCCGACTTGGTTTCGGACAGTGTCTTGATCCGCTCCTTCAGCCCCCGGAGCGTGGCGAGGCTGGCGGCCACCGCGTCGTCCGGGATGTCGTGCAGCACATCGGCAGCGATGGCGTCGCGCAGCTCGTCCAGTTCGTCCACCAGCTGCCGACCGGCGGCCGTGAGGTAGACTCGGTTCGCCCGTCGATCCCTGGGATCATGACGGCGCTCCAGCAGACCCTGCTCCACCAGCCGGTCCAGCAGTCGAACCAGCGAGATCGGCTGCAATTCCAGCACTTCGGCGAGATCGACCTGGGACAACCCTTCCTGCGCGCGCAGCCGAAACAGCACCACCCATTGCGCGCGTGTCGTGCCGCGCTGCTTGGCACGATGATCAATATAGTTGCGCAGAATGCGCGAGCTTTCGACAAGCTGCGTAACGAGCTGCCGTCTTGCGTCCAGCGACATGGCCGTGCGGTCCTCGGGGTCCCTCGAAAGCTTGCGAATTGTTTAGGTTTGTCCACGCCCTCGTGTGTTTACACATTAATTGCGTGCGTACTATATCTGGGCTGCTGGGATTGGTTTTAAAGACCGGTTATCCTGTTCGTCTCAGCATACGGGCCAGCATGAAGACATCACGAACCATTGCATGGATCCTGCTGGTCGCGGCTCTCGGCGGCGCCGGTTATTACGGCTGGCAGCGTTATCAGGACGCTGAGGCAGCGAAGAAGACCGCCGCACAAAAATCGGCCCGGCCGCAAGCGGTTCGGGTCTCGACCGTCCCGGTCGAGAAGGCGGACTTCCCGGTCTTCCTCACCGGCCTCGGCACCGTCCAAGGCTTCAATACCGTCCAGGTTCGCACCCGCGTCGACGGCCAGATCGACAAGATCGCGTTTACCGAGGGGCAGCTCGTCAACCAGGGCGACCTGCTGGTCGAGATCGATCCGCGGCCGTTCCAGGCAGCGCTCGACCAGGCCAAGGCCAAGCGGGCGCAGGACGAGGCCAATCTCAACAATGCCAATCTCGACCTGCAGCGCACCACCAAGCTCGGTGAATTCGCGACGCGGCAGCAGCAGGACACCCAGCGCGCCACGGTCGCACAGCTGACGGCACAGATCGCCGCCGACGACGCCGCGATCGCCAATGCCCAGACCCAGCTCAGCTACACCCAGATCAAGGCGCCGATCTCGGGCGTCGCCGGCCTGCGCCAGGTCGACGTCGGCAACATCGTCAATGCCTCGACCCAGACCGGCATCGTGTCGATCGCGCAGATCGAGCCGATCGCGGTGATCTTCACCGCGCCCGAGGAGCAATTGCCCTACATCAACGAGGCGCAGAAGGCCGCAGCCCTGAAGGTGATCGCCTTCACCACCGACGGCAAGAAGCAGCTCGCCGAGGGCAAGCTGATGGTCGTGAACAACCAGGTCGACACGTCGAGTGGAACGATCCGGCTGAAGGCCGTGTTCGACAACAAGGACCACGTGCTGTGGCCGGGCCAGTCGGTGTCGACCCGCCTGCTGGTGCGGACGCTGAAGGATGCCACCGTGGTTCCGGATGACGCGGTCCAGCATTCGACCAGCGGGCTGTATTCCTACACGGTGAGCCCGGAGAACAAGGCCGAGTTGCGCAAGGTGAAAGTGGGCGCCTCGATCGACGGCCGGACCGTGATCGAGGAGGGTCTCACCCCCGGCCAGCAGGTGATCACCGGCGGCCAGTTCAAAGTGCAGCCCGGCTCGATCGTGACCACTGCGGTGGCCAGCTCGGATCAGGCGCCAGCGAAGGTCCGGCAGGAATGAACGGCGGCGGCATCTCGGCACCCTTCATCAAATACCCCATCGGCACCTCGCTGCTGATGGCGGGCATCCTGTTCATCGGTCTCGTTGCCTATCCCTTGCTGCCGGTCGCGCCGCTGCCGCAGGTCGACTTCCCGACCATCCAGGTCACCGCCAATCTGCCGGGCGCCAGCCCCGAGACCATGGCGACCTCGGTCGCCCAGCCGCTGGAGCGGCAGTTCGCCCAGATCCCCGGCATCGCCCAGATGACCTCGACCAGCTATCTGGGCACCGCATCGGTCACGATCCAGTTCGATCTCAACCGCAGCATCGACGGCGCGGCCAACGACGTCCAGGGCGCGATCAACGCGGCCTCGGGCCAGCTGCCGAAGAGCCTGCCGTCGCCGCCGACCTACCGCAAGGTCAATCCGGCCGACTCCCCGATCCTGCTGCTGTCGGCCACCTCCGAGACGCTGCCGCTGACCACCGTCAGCGATGCCGTCGACGCCGGTCTCGCCCAGCAGATCAGCCAGATCTCCGGCGTTGCCCAGGTGATCATCGGCGGTCAGCAGAAGCCGTCGATCCGCATCCAGATCGACCCGGCCAAGCTCGTGGCCAAGGGTCTGTCGATGGAGGACGTCCGCAGCCAGATTGCCATCACCACCGTCGATGCGCCCAAGGGCAACATCGACGGCGAGCGCCGCGCCTACACGATCTACGCCAACGACCAGCTGACCGACTCGAAGGACTGGAACGACGTCATCATCGCCTACCGCAATGGTGGCCCCTTACGCATCCGCGACATCGGCAAGGCGGTCACCGCGGCCGAGGACGCCAAGCAGGCGGCCTGGGCCAACGGCAAGCGCGGTGTGTTCCTGGTGATCTTCAAGCAGCCGGGCGCCAACGTCATCGAGACCGTCGACCGCATCAAGGGGCTGTTGCCGCGGCTGGTCGCGGCGATCCCGCCGGCGATCAAGATCGACGTCATTTCTGACCGCACCACCACCATCCGCGCCGCCGTCGAGGACGTCCAGTTTACGCTGATCCTGACGATCTTCCTGGTCGTCATGGTGATCTTCATCTTCCTGCGCAGCTTCTGGGCCACGGTGATCCCGACCATCACGGTGCCGCTGGCGCTGCTGGGGGCCTGCGCCATGATGTGGGGCGTCGGCTACACGCTCGACAATCTGTCGCTGATGGCGCTGACGATCGCGGTCGGCTTCGTGGTCGACGATGCCATCGTCATGCTCGAGAACATCTCGCGCTATGTCGAGGAAGGCGAATCGCCGATGGCCGCCGCCTACAAGGGCGCCAAGGAAATCGGCTTCACCATCGTCTCGATCTCGATCTCGCTGGTCGCCGTGCTGATCCCGCTGCTGCTGATGGGCGGCATCATCGGCCGGCTGTTCCGCGAGTTCGCGGTGGTGCTGGCGATGACCATCTTCGTCTCGATGTTCGTTTCGCTGACGCTGACGCCGATGATGGCCTCGCGCTTCCTGCGCAACGAGCACGCCGCCCAGCACGGCAAGTTCTACCAGTGGAGCGAGGCGGCATTCGACGCGATGCTGCGCGCCTACGAGAAGGGCCTGGACCTTGCGCTGCGCTGGCGCTTCGTCACCCTGATGGTGTTCTTCGCCACGCTGGGCCTGTCGGTCTACCTGTTCATCCTGATCCCCAAGGGCTTCTTCCCGCAGCAGGACGTCGGCCTGATCACCGCGACCTCGGAAGCCTCGCAGGACATCTCGTTCAAGGCGATGCAGTCGCGCCAGGAGGCGCTCGCCAAGATCGTGATGGACGATCATGACGTCGCCAGCGTGGCGATGGCGATCGGCGGCTCCGGCCGTGCCGGCAACAACGGCAACATGTTCATCACCCTGAAGCCGCGCGAGGAGCGCAGTGCGACGGCGCAGCAGATCATCGGCCGCCTGCGGCCGCAACTCGAGAAGGTCGAGGGCGCCCGCCTCTACATGCAGGCGGCGCAGGACATTCGTTTGGGTGGCCGTCCCTCGCGCACTCAGTTCGAGTTCACGCTGCAGGATCCGAACCTCACCGAGCTGAACGACTGGGCGCCGAAGATCCTGGAGAAGATGCGCTCGCTGCCGCAGCTGCGCGACGTCGCCACCGACCAGCAGGCCGACGGCACCACCGTTCAGCTGACGATCAACCGCGACACCGCCTCGCGCTACGGCATCTCGCCGCAGCTGATCGACGATACGCTGTACGATGCGTTCGGCCAGCGCCAGGTTGCGCAGTATTTCACCCAGCTCAACTCCTACCGCGTCATCCTGGAGATCCTGCCGGAGTTGCAGGGCAATCTCGACACGCTCAACAAGCTCTACGTGAAGTCGCCGACGACCGGCGACCAGGTGCCGCTGTCGACCTTCGCCAGCTGGACCACCGTTCCCGTCAAGCCGCTGTCGATCAGCCACCAGGGTCAGTTCCCGTCGATCACGATCAGCTTCAACCTCGCCCAGGGCGTGGCGCTCGGCCAGGCCACCGACGCGGTCCAGCGCGCCATGGTCGAGCTCGGCGCGCCCGCGACCCTGAACTCGAGCTTCCAGGGTACGGCGCAGGCATTCCAGCAATCGCTGTCGACCGTGCCGCTGCTGATCCTCGCGGCCCTCGTCGTGGTTTATCTGATCCTCGGCATTCTCTACGAGAGCTACATCCATCCGATCACGATTCTCTCGACGCTGCCCTCGGCCGGCGTCGGCGCGCTCGCGATCCTGATGGCGTTCGGCTACGATTTCAGCCTGATTGCTCTCATCGGTGTCATTCTGCTGATCGGCATCGTGAAGAAGAACGGCATCATGATGGTGGACTTCGCCATTGCCGCCGAGCGCGACCAGCACCTGCCGCCCGAGCAGTCGATCCGTCAGGCCGCCCTGCTCCGCTTCCGTCCGATCATGATGACGACGATGGCCGCGCTGCTCGGCGGCGTGCCCCTGATGCTCGGCAACGGCACCGGCTCGGAGATCCGCCAGCCGCTCGGCTACGCCATGGTCGGCGGCCTGATCGTCAGCCAGATGCTGACGCTGTTCACCACGCCGGTGATCTATCTCTATCTCGACAGGGTCAACAACGCCTTCGCGCGCTGGGGTCGCACCCATATCGACCACGAGACGGAGACCGCCGCGGCAGGCCCGGTCAAGGAAGCGGCGGAGTAGTCGGCCGCCGTTCGTCGCGATCTATTGCCGCGCCATCTCGGCGTTGCCAACGCCCTCGCCGTCCAGGCTCTGCTCGTCCTGCATCGTCACCGTCACGTGCGACAGCCGTCCGGTGAACGCGAACGGCGCGGCGTAGTCCGACACCGGGCTGCCGCGGTCATGGCCGATGTCGAGCCCCGACCAGGAGATCAGCGTGTGAAAGGCGAGCTGCGTCGTCAGCGCGCCGGCCTCCTCGCCGTCGATCAGCAGCGTGTACCGGCTCATGCCGGTGCGCGCGCCCTTGGCGGGCTCGCTCTGCCGCCTGAGGCGCTCGACGCGAAGACCGAGCCGATGCCCGCCGGCCGGCACCGGACGGCTCGACCTGACCACCTCGTGGCGGCCGCCGATGTTGAGATCGTGCACGAGATGGCCGTCCTTGATGTAGAGGCTGTAGCCCGAGGTGGCATCGCCATGGGCGATCAGCACGCCGCACGCGCCGTCATCGATCTCGACATGGGCCTCGATCAGATAGTCGCGGCTGCGCACGTCGGGCGCGACGTCGGTGGGCACATGGCCCATGCCGG
Source organism: Bradyrhizobium sp. SZCCHNS2022 (assembly GCF_032377575.1). Classification (NCBI taxonomy): domain Bacteria; kingdom Pseudomonadati; phylum Pseudomonadota; class Alphaproteobacteria; order Hyphomicrobiales; family Nitrobacteraceae; genus Bradyrhizobium; species Bradyrhizobium sp. SZCCHNS2022. The sequence continues at coordinate 2,883,891 of NZ_JAUHHZ010000001.1, forward strand.
CGTGGAAGGTGAAACGCGTCCGCGCGCCATGGAAGCGCGCGGCGTTCTCGGCAAAGCGCGGACCGAAGCGGTCGTCGAGCGGCAGCACCTGATGCGCTTCCGCCTGCTCCCACCACAGCTTGACCAGCGCTGCGAGCCGCTCCGGCTGCTCGGCCGCGAGATCGTGCGTCTCGGAGAAATCCTGCGCGAGGTGGAACAGCTCCCATTTGTCGTTCTCGAACGGGGTGCCGGTGGGATGAAACGCCACCGCCTTCCAGCCGTCGTGCCAGAGACCGCGATGGCCGAACATCTCGAAATATTGCGGCACAGGCTTCGACGGTGCGGTTGCGTTCGTGATCGACGCGGCGAAGCTGACGCCCTCCAGCGGCATCTGCGGCACGCCGGCGATCGTCGCCGGCGCCTCGATGCCGATCAGCTCGAGCAACGTCGGCACGAGATCGCAGGCATGGACGAACTGATGCCGCAGCTCGCCGCGCGCCGCAATCCGCTTCGGCCATGACAGGATGAACGGATCGCGGATGCCGCCGCCATGGGTGTTCTGCTTGTAGCGCCGGAGCGGCGTGTTCGACGTCATCGCCCAGCCATGCGGGAAGTTCGAGTGCGTGTCGGGCCCGCCGATGTCGTCGATGCGCGCGAGCTTCTCGGCGATCGGCTCCGGCTTGAAGTTGAACGGACCCATCGCGTTGACGAAGCCGAGCGGACCGCCCTCCTGGCTGGCGCCATTGTCGGACATCACGATGATCAGCGTGTCGTCGCGCTGGCCGGTCTTGTCGAGGAAAGCGAGCAGCCGCGCCAGATGCTGGTCGGCATGGTCGAGCATGCCGGCAAAGGCCGATTGCAGCCGGGTGAAGACGCGCCGCTCGTCGTCCGAATGCGTCTCCCACGCCTTCACGCCGTCATTGCGCGGCGGCAGATCCGTATTCTCCGGTACCAGCCCCATCGCCTTCTGTCGCGAAAGACGCTGCGCGCGCTCGACGTCCCAGCCATGAGCGAACACCGCGTCATAGCTCTCGATGACGTCGCGCGGCGCCTGATGCGGGGCGTGGCAGGCGCCAAGCGCGAGCCAGGTCAGCCACGGCAACTCGGGCCGGTCGGCAGTGTGATCGGCGATGAAGCGGATGGCCTGATCGACCAGATCGGCAGTCAGATGATAGCCGTCGGCGAAGCTGCCGGGCGGACTGATGGGCGTGTTGTCGAGCACGAGCTCCGGCGCATATTGGTCGGTCTCGGCGTCGAGGAAGCCGTAGAATCGGTCGAAGCCGCGGCCGAGCGGCCAGCCGTCGAACGGCCCGGTCGCGCCGCTCTCGGTCAGCGGCGTGACATGCCACTTGCCGACCATGTAGTTGCGATAGGCATGGGCCCGCAGCATCTCGGCGAGCGTCCCCGCCTCGCGCGCAATCTTGCCGCGATAACCTGGATAGCCCGAGTCGAAATTGGCGAGGCAGCCGACGCCGACCGAATGGTGGTTGCGGCCGGTGAGCAGCGCCGCCCGCGTGGTCGAGCACATCGCCGTGGTGTGGAAGCCGGAATAGCGCAGCCCCTCCGCCGCCAGCGCGTCGATCGCGGGGGTGCGGATCGGCGAACCGTAGCAGCCGAAATCGGAGAAGCCGACGTCGTCGAACAGCACCACCAGGATGTTCGGCGCGCCCTTTGGTGGCTGCCGAGGCGCGGGCCACCACGGTGTGGAGCCGGCGATGGTCCTGCCGATCGTGCCGCCGAATGCGGGCTCGCTCATGACTGGTCCTCCCCTGTCGCTCGCGCCCCGGCCGCTGGCCGGCCGGCCGAGCTCGTTCTTGTTTCTCATTGCATCCGATCCACACCCCCCGTCCGGAGGCGGCACGGCCGCGCTTGCCCCAGATCATAATCATAATTATGGTTATGGTTCTAGATGGAGAAAGCGGCATGGCTGGACCAATTGCGCAGGTCGACCTGCCCGGCGTCACGCCGTCGCGGCAGCAGCGCAGCCGCGAGACGACGCTTGCGTTGCTGACGGCCGGCGCGGAGCTGCTCTGCACGCGCAACCTCGCGGAGCTGTCGATCAGCGACCTCTGCGCGCAGATCGGCGCCACGGTGGGCGCCTTCTACAGCCGGTTCGACAGCAAGGAGGCCTATTTCAACGCCCTGCTCGCGCTCACCCTGGAGGGCGGCCGGCAGGAGCTCCTGAAGCTGTCGCCTGCCGGTTCGGTCCATCCCGGGGACCTCGACGCGCAATGCCATCACCTGGTCCGCGGGATCGTTCTCTGGATGCGCCGTCACAAGGGGGTGCTGCGCGCAGCCCTCGTCCGTGGGGAGCAGGGAGCCAACAACTGGACCGGTTTCAAGGATCTGGCCCAGGCACTCTCACAGCGCGCGGCGCTGCTGCTGCGGCCGGCACCTCACGACAGCAGCGCGGTCCGACGCAAGCCGGCCGCGACGGCGGCGGAGCTGAAGACGGTCGCGTTCGGCGTCCAGGTCGTGCTCGGCACCCTGGTGAATGCCATCCTCAACGATCCCGGCCCGCTCTCGATCGACGACGACGAGATCGCCGAACGGCTGGGCGCATGCCTCGTCCTGCTGCTGCGCGCCGGGCCGGACGGCCCTGCGCCAAAGCCGCGTGGCCGCCCCAGCAAGCGCTAGCGGCTCCGGCCGCCGGCTCCCCCCGGCCAAACACGTTGGAAATCCGTCATCCAGCGGCTTGCCAAAGCCTCGGACATGCGGGTAGAAGGACGCGTCGCCGCCGCCGGCCGTATTCGCGGGCCGGCTCGCAAAACGGTGCCAGACAGTCCGCCAATTGGTTGAAACTGCTCGGCATTCCGTTGGGGAATGGTGTAACGGTAGCACAACAGACTCTGACTCTGTTTGTCTTGGTTCGAATCCAGGTTCCCCAGCCAGCTTCATCTCTGCCGCGACGTCCCTGCGACCTGAAACGATCTGGATCGGTCCGCCGCGAACGCATCGGCGTGCCCTGAATCGCTGCAGCTTCGGCCTGCTTTGGCGCGCGTGACCGCGCGTTAACGTCTGCTCATTGCGAATCGGCGAGAACGGAACAACCATTGCGAGCAATGGACCGTTTTCGTGGAGGGCAGGCACTTGCAAAGCAGCGTCGGCGCGCGCGCCTTTCAAAATGCTCGGCTGCAGAAGCGAGCCAGGAAGCAGGCCGACGCGCTGCTGCCGGCCGCGGTCAAGGCCTATCGCGAGGGCCGGCATCACGAGGCGCAGGCGTTGTGCCAGCAGATCCTGCAGGACCTGCCGCAGCATTTCGGCGCCCTGCATCTGCTCGGCGTGTCCGAACGGGATTGCGGCCGCTCCCACGAGGCCGTGCTCGCCCTCACCCGTGCGGTCGAGCTCGACCCGCGCTCGGCCGACGCCCAGTCGGACCTCGGCGTGACGCTGTCCCGGCTCGGTCGTCACGAGGACGCTCGCGCCCGCTTGGAGCGCGCCATCGCGCTCAAGCCGAACTTTCCGACCGCGCTGACGCATCTCGGCAATGCGCTGATGAGCCTCTTCCGTTTCGAGGAGGCGATCGCGGCGCATGACCGCGCCATTGCGCTGAAGCCCGACCATGCCGAAGCCTACGCCAATCGCGGCATGGCGCTGATGTTCACGAGCCGCCACGCCGAGGCCAGCGAGAACTTCGATCGCGCGCTCTCGCTGCAGCCGCGCTTGCTGACGGCCCTGTTCGGCAAGGGCGTGGCCAGCATGAACCTGCGCGAGTTCGATGCGGCACTGACCGCGCTGAATGCGGCGCTTGCGATCAATCCGAAGGCGGCCGCCGTGCTCGCCCAGCGCGGGCGGGCGTATCAGGAGCTGGGTAAATTCGCCGAGGCGGAAGCCGATTTCGACGCCGCGCTCGCCCTCGAACCGCTGCTGGAAGCCGCACTTTGCGGCAAGGCCGAGATGCTTCTGGTCAACGGCAATATCGCGCTGGCGATCTCGGTCAGCAACAAGGTGCTGGCCCAGAACCCGAACTCGGAGATCGCCTGGACCCTGCTCGGCGTCTGCGCCGCCGCGCAGGGCGACACCGCTGCGGCCATCGAGCATTACGACCGCGCGCTCGCGATCCGACCGAATCATGAGGACGCGATCACCAAGAAGATCTTCGCGCTGGATTTCCTCCCCGACACCGGGTTGGAACGTCTCCAGGCCGCGCGGAGAGACTGGTGGGCGGCGATCGGCTCGCGATTGGAACGCCGAGCGCTCGGCGTGCGCAACATCGATCCCGATCGGCGGCTCGTCGTGGGCTACGTCTCGTCCGATTTCCGCGACCATTCGGCGGCCTTCGCCTTCCTTCCGATCTTGCGCCACCACGACCGCGAGAAGTTTGAAGTCCTCGCCTATTCCTGCTCGCCGATGAAGGACGCCAAGACCGAGCTGTGCCGCTCGCTGGTCGATCGCTTTGTCGACGCCTCGCTGTGGAGCGATGACAAGCTCGCCGATCAGATTCAGGCCGACAAGGTCGACATCCTCGTCGACCTCGCCGGGCATTCCGCCGGCCACCGGCTCACGATGTTCGCGCGCAAGCCTGCGCCGATCCAGGTCTCGGCCGTCGGCAGCGTCACCGGGACGGGCCTGCCCGTCATGGATTATCTGCTGGCCGATCCGGTGACGATCCCACCCGCGGTCCGGCATCTGTTTGCCGAAAAGATCTACGACCTGCCGTCGCTCATCACGATCGAGCCCCCGCCCCCGATTCCGCCATCGCCGCTGCCGATGCTTCGCAACGGCCACGTCACCTTCGGCGCATTCAACCGCATCGACAAGCTGTCCGAGCCTTGCCTTGTGCTCTGGTCGCAACTGATGGCAGCAACGCCCGGCTCGATCATCGTCGTCAAGAACCACTCGATGGGCGATGCCCTGCTCCGCGACCGGTTGATTGCCCGCTTCGTCGCTCACGGCATTGCCGCTGACCGCGTGATCTGTGCAGGAAAGACGACGCGCCAGGAGCATCTTGCGATGTTCGCCGAGATCGACATCTCGCTCGATCCGTTCCCGCAAAATGGCGGCATCTCGACCTGGGAGTCGCTGCAGATGGGGGTGCCCGTGGTCACCAAGCTCGGCAGCGGCCCGGCCGCCCGCGCCGGCGGTGCGATCGTCAAGGCGATCGGTCTCGACGAGTGGGTCGCCGAGGACGACGAGGGCTATCTCGCGATCGCGCTGAAATTCAGCGGCCGGCCTGCCGAGCTTGCCGCGCTTCGCGCCAAGCTGCCGGCCATGGTGTTGAATTCAGCCGCCGGGAACGGCGCGGTGTACACGCGGCATGTGGAATCCGGCTACCGCAAGTTCTGGCGCGATTACAGCCGGCAGGCGCTGATCCGCTAGCGCCGTGCGGACCGCGAGCGCCGGGCGACGGGGAGCGGATCAGGCCCGGCACAGCCGTGCGCCGGTGCGCCGTTCCACCCATGCGAGGTAGTCTTCCGACCGCGCCAACACCTGCGGCCGCGACAATCCGAACTGCTCGAGCGTATAGACATGCCTGAAGCGGCGGCTGATCGATCCCGCCTGCAGGTGCCGCCGCATGCGGCTCTCGAACGCCGCCGTAAAGTCGTAGCCGAACCTCGCGTAGATCGCGCGGACGGTCGAGATCGGGTCATTGGTCAGATCGTCGAACAGAATATCGACATGGCGCTCGGAACTCGCCGCCTCGTCGGCCCGCATCATCCCGGCCATCGACTGTTCGAACAGCTCCAGCATCCGCTGGCCGAGGTCGGCAAAATCGACGCGCGGCGTATAGGCGATCTGCAGCTGCGCGATCAGGCTGGCGAGGGCCGGAATGATCTGGCAGGGATCGCGGTGCAGCCGCACGATCCGCGCGTCGGGAAAGCTCTCGAACAGCACCGGGAGAAAGTGGGCATGGGCCAGCGATTTGCTGAGCCAGTGCCCGCCGCGATGAAACAACTGCAAGTGCTGAACCTGCCGTTTGTAGCCGGCACAGAGCACACCAAGGTCCGACCGGCTCAGGTCTCGAAACCATTGCCAATAGTCCGGCGACCGGAGTCCGAGGATCATGTGCTGCGGGCCATGCCACATCATGAGCTGGCACTCCTCGGGGGCGTCCAGAGCGAGCTCATGGATCTTGTGCAGATCCGGCATCACGGCGGCCCGGAACTCGGATTGCGCGCGCAGCCGGCCGATCCGCGGATCGCTCGCGTAGGTCTCGGGCCGCGGTGGCGGAGACGGCTCCTGCAGCTCCCACAGAAGCGGCGCCCGCGCCTGCGGATCGAGCGCCAGCAGGTGATGCAGGAACGTGCTTCCGGTGCGGCCGAAGCCGACGAGAAACAGCGGTCTTGCGACGGGCACGTCGGCGATCTCGGGGAAATCGGTCAGGTCCCGCGCGAACTGGACGTATCGTTCGATCCAGCCATAGATGTAGTGGCTGGCCATGTAGCGGCCGAGGTCGTCATAATGCGGGTCACGGCCGACGGCGTCCGCGAGGCGCCTGATCCCTTCGAGATGAAGTTCGCTGCCCGCGCCGAGCGGCACCGGACCGACGCGACCTTGCGCGAGGTCGAGCAACTGATCGACGTCCAGCAGTTTCCTGGTGCCGAGCTCGCGATCCAGCGAGAGCATCCGGGTGAGGAGCTGTACCGCCGTCGGCGAGCGCAGCCTGGGAGCGACGACGATGGCTTCGTCGGGCTCGCCCGTCCCGCGACGCATGGCATGCTTCCTCGTTTGTGGCCAAGGCGTTCATGCTAGCGAACGGGGTGTCCGATCACAACAAGGCCCGAACGCAAGGCGCCTGCAACCGGCCCAACGGCTACCGCGCGTGGTCACAACGGAAACTTGTAGAAACAAGACAAGGGCGCCACAGCGTTCAACTTAATCGGCGGAACTATCAGCGGTTGCTGGCGAGGATCCGCCGACCATGCCACGCAGATCAACTTCGAAAGGAGCGAAGGGTGCTGGTTCTGCGTCGGTTGGCTGTCATCGGTGTCTCTGGCCTGCTCGTTCTCGCCGTCGTCGGCCTCGTCATGTTGGCGACGGACAGGGATGCGGATCTGCCGCCATCATGCAGCCGGGGCTCCGCCGATGCGATCATGACCGGCTGCGCACCGGGCCAGCGCTCGTTGTGGTTCGAGGAGGTCATGACGTTTCAGCGGCCGGGCTGGACACCGGCGCGGTCCGACGAGGGCTCGGTCCCGGGCAAACCGGCAGGCGGAGCGCCGCACCCGCCGGATTAACCCGCTGTTCACCACGATCCCGGCCCGGCCGGAACGATGCAATTTGCATCAAATTGTCTGGTCAGGGAGACGGGACATGACCAGGATGCAGAATCTCGAAGACCAGATCGCGCGGGCCGAGCGGCTCGAGCGCAGCATCACCGATATGCTGACGATCGAACGGCTGCGCCAATTTGCGGCAGAGTGCCGCCGCGAGCGCGAGCGGCTGTCGCGGCAGCGCTGCGCGGCGTGACGAGCCGCCGCCCGCTGCTGCAGGCGTGTTTTCCGAAGCGGCGCCGATCGACCTGTGCCCTCAGGAGCAGGTCGTGACCATGTTGGTGCAGAGCTGCCGGGTCCAGCCGATCCCCTTCTTGACGCGGACCTTGGCGAACGTGCCGAAGCAGCCGAGCAGCTCGACGGCCTGATCGCCGCTCGCATGCGAGTCGAGCGTCGCGCTCGCGGTGGCATGGTCGCGGTAGATCACTGCACCGTTCTGCAGCCCGCTGGCCCCGACGACGCTCCGGTGCACGAAGCCGCGGCCCTGGAAAATGACCCGCTCCTTGTCCTGGTCGACATCGATCAGAACGGCGCGGTCGATCTCGAACCAGTCGTCATGCTGCGCGACGAGATGCACGACGATCCAGCCCTCGCTGGTGGGGTTCTTCAGCGCCGTGATCACGCTGCCGCCCGGGCTCGCGCGCACATTGGCGCCGTTCGGATCGCGGTCGGTGATGTCGACGTCGACGTTGCATGCTGCCCGCCCCGGCCCTTGGGCCGAAGCGACGACGGGGACCGCGAGCAGCACGGCGAGCAGCCAAACAATCATGCGCATCATCAAAGCATCCAATCCCGACCAGGATCCGAATTGGTCGCTGCCGCCGCGCCGAAGTTCAACGCCGCCGCCTGCACGCGGGCCGCAAGCGCGGAGACGAAGGCAGTCACCGCTGCCTTTGCTCCTCCCGGCCGAAAACCCGTCGTGACTGACCGGCCGTTCATTGCTATCATGGGTTGCTGACGTCCGATTGCCACCAATCTCATCCGCCGTGAGGCGAGCGTGTTGCGATCCATCTCATGGAGATCGCCGATGCTGCTGACCAGGTTTGCCGTCGCCGCCATTCTCGCGCTCATCGCCGTCTCCGCATGCCATGCGCAGGCCGCGGCCGAGTCGGAGGTTCCGGGAAGCGCGATCGTGAAGGACATCCCGCAACAGACGCGTGACGAATTCTATGCTAGGCGCCGCGACATCAGACGGCAGACCGCGCCGCGGGTTCTGTTCGTTCCGGGCATCCTCGGCTCCAAGATCGCCGAATGCCACGTGGACGGCACCCAGTGCCGGGACATCTGGGGAACGACCGGCGCGATTGCGCGAAGCGATGTCGATTTGAGCATGAAGACGGATCGCCGCTATCGGACAGACGTGGTCGAGACCCTGCTGTTCAGCAACATCTATGGCGGCATCGTCGACCATCTGCGTCTGAAGGCCAGCGCGATCGGCCCCGACGCCGCGGGCGATCCGCTCGTCAGCGTGTTCTCGTATGACTGGCGGCTCTCCAACGCCTACAATGCCACGCTGCTGCGCGACCGCATCTGCGACCTCAGAGCCGGCGCGGCCAAATCGCCGATCGTGATCATCGCCCACAGCATGGGCGGACTGATGACCAAGATCTGGGCCGCGCGCTATGGCAAGCAGCCCTGCAACAACGGCAGCCTCCCCGACGTATCGCAGATCGTGTTCGTTGCGACGCCGCATCTCGGATCACCGAAAGCCATCAAGGCCGTCGTCGACGGCTATAACATCCTGTTCGACGAGCTGACGGGCCTGAAGCGCTACCTCGGCTGGTGGGAACGCAACTATCTGCTCGATTCGATCAATGCAGCAGGCATCTCGTTCCCAAGCCTGTATGAGCTGCTGCCGATCCGCAGCAGCGAATACTGCCTGAAGCAAAAGCCGGCACTGAGCAAGGCGGGGGTGCCGGTCGAGAGCGACGACCAAAAGCCGGTCAACCTGTTCGACGTCGAGACGTGGCGCAAATACGATCTGCTGCAGCGGATCGGCCTGCCCGCGGTTCGAAAGAGCTATTACGACAACGAGCTCGCGCCGATGCTGAAGGGAGCCGAGCAAGTCCTGTGCGAGATCGCCGACTTCGACCCGTCCAGCATTGCCGACGTGTCCTATTTCTTTGGCCGGGAAAAGACGGATCGCACCTACGGCTGGTTCCACCTGCGCAGCGGCAAGACCGACCGGATCGACGACTCGAAGATCGTTCAGGGCGACGGCACCGTCCCGGTCTACAGCGCGCAGAGCATGTTGGTCAGCAGCACGCGCCAGACCATCGAGGTTCAGGAGGACCATACCAAGATCATCAGCAGCAAGCCGGTGCTCAGCATGATCGACGAGCTCTATATTTCGGCGGCGAAGCGCGCCGATCTTCAAACCGCGCGCGCGGAGACGGCCTATGCCTCGTTGCTGGCAGCGGAAACAGCCGCCACCCGATCCTGGATTCCGGTGTCCTCAGATCCCAAGAGCTGGTCGGGCAGCGACGACAAGCTCGCGATCGACATCAACAAGCGGGCTCTCGCTGCCGCGGGCAAAAAGCCATCGGACATCGCGGCGCTCGCCCGCACATCCTTGGATGCAGGAGAAAGGGCCCGGCTCTATTCGGTTGCCGCCGCCACGACGGCCGACAACAAGCAACAGCTGACCTGGATTGCCGACGCGGCCGGCTCATCCTACTCCGCCGGGCAATACCAGGACGCGATTCGCAGTTCGACATTCATCGCGGCCGCCGTGGAGACGGCCGTCCCGCAAAACGACCCCTCCAGGCTCGCGCTGCAGAAATCGGCGGCGGAAATCAAGGGATGGGCTTATCTGCGCAGCGGTGACATCGGCGAATTCAACAAGCTCGCTTCGTCCTATGCGGAGAAGTTCGCCATGGCCAAGGACGACTTCAAGGAGCCGGTGCAGAGGCAGAATTTCCTGGTTCAGTTCGCGACGTCGCCGGAAGGCAGCCCTCTGCTGGTCTACAATCCGGAGAGCGGAGGTGCTTCCGTCGCTTATGATCCTTCCAAGGCGTTTCGGCTCCAGTGGGACGGAATCCAGCAATAGATGTTGAGCCGGAGGGCCAGACGCGCGAGGACGTCCGCATCAACAGCCCCCCCCCCTCGCCAGTCGGGCAGAAAGCGTTCCGATGCGCGCACGTCCCTCCTCCCGCCTGCTCGTTCTCGATCCCCAGGATCGGCTGCTGTTGTTCAAGTTCGTGCATCTGGCCGGCGCGCTGGCGGGACAGCAGTTCTGGGCCACGCCTGGCGGCGGGCTCGATCCGGGCGAGAGCTACGAGGCCGCCGCCTGCCGCGAGATGTTCGAGGAGACGGGCATTCGCATCGATCATCCCGGACCGCAGATCGTGCAGCGAGCCGTCACCTTCACTTTGGTCGACGGCGAGCAGGTCAGCTCGGACGAACGCTACTTCCTCATCAGGGTCGCTCACGACGGCGTTTCGTCGACGCATTGGACCGAGTTGGAGCGCGCAGCCATCACTGCGCAGCGGTGGTGGCGGCGGGAGGAACTCGCAGCGACGTCCGACCAGGTCTTTCCCGAGGACATCACTGACATGCTGAGACGCGCGGACGTCTGGTGAGGCAATCGCCCCGTCAGAGCCGTCCGCCCGTCAGCGCGGCGGCGCGGGGCCGGCCAATATCGTCGATCGCGCTGGGCATCGGCGAGACCGGAAACACCGCGTTGATCTGCCCGGTGCCGGACGACGGGAAGAACGGCGTCACCACCTCGACGCCGCGATCGTAATGGTTCCAGCCGAGGGCGCCGAGCAGCATCGCGGTGTCGTGCATGAAGCCCTCGCCGTGGCCCTTGCTGGCGTATTCCGGCAGCATGTCGCAGAAGTCGGGCCATTCGCCCTGCTCCCACATCTGGATCACCTCGTGATCGAGCCGCTCCAGGAACGGGCTGAACATCTTGTCGCGATATTCGTCGGCCGTGCCGTTCTGGGCGAAGCGATGGCTCAGCGAGCCCGAGGCGAAGAACGCCACCGTGCCATCATAGTGATCCTCGACCGCGCGACGGAACGCCCAGCCGAGCTTGGCGCTGTCGGCAAGATAATGCGAGGTGCACAAAGCCGACACCGACACCACCTTGAAGTGGCGGTCGGGGTTCATGTAGCGCATCGGAACGAGTGTGCCGTATTCGAGCGCCAACGAAGTCGCGTCATGCGCCATGGTCGCCACGCCATGCGCGTTGGCGCCCTTGGCCAGGATATGGCCGAGCTCCGGGTTGCCGTCGTACTCGTAGGTCATGTTGGCGATGAAGTGCGGCAGCTCGTTCGAGGTATAGAGCCCCTCGAAATGCGGCGCGCAGTTGATGTGATAGCCGGCATTGACCAGCCAATGGGTATCGAACACGACGATGGTGTCGACGCCCGCCTCGCGGCAGCGCCGCCCGATCTCGAGATGACCGTCGATCGCCGACTGGCGCTTGCCCTTGGCCGGACCATCGAGCTCGCTGAGATACATCGACGGCACATGCGTGATCTTGGCCGCCAGTGCGAGCTTGCCCATCGTCTCGTCTCCCTTCCGATCGTTCACGGTCCGCTGTCGCGAACCGCTTGCTTGATGGACAGATTAGCCTTCCAGCCTCGCAAACAAAAGGGCCGCGAGCGCGGCCCTTCGTCGACGTCTAGCCCCTGCTGTCCCATGATCATGGGACAGCAGAACCAGGACATGCCGTCATGCCGCCTTGATGTCGATGGTCTTGGCGGCCTTCTGCACCTCCGGCTTCTTCGGCAGGGTCACCTTGAGCACACCCTGCTTGAACACCGCCTCGATCTTGTCGGTGTCGACGCCATCCGGGATCTGGAAAGACCGTTCGAACGAGCCGAAGCTGCGCTCGCGGACGTAATAGTCCTTCTTCTTCTCTTCCTTGTCTTCCTGCTTCTCGCCCTTGATCGAGAGCACGCCGCTCGCGACCTTCACCTCGACGTTCTTCTCGTCGAGCCCGGGCAATTCGGCCGTGACCTCGTAGGCGTTGTCGTGCTCGGCGACATCGACCGCCGGCGCCACGGCGAAGGAGCGTGCCCGCGCCAGGCTCGGCAAGGAATCGAACAGCGACGGGGTGCGCCAGACGCCGCCGTGGAAGTCCTCGAACACGCGATCGATCTCGCGGCGCAGGTTCTCGAACGGACGCCATCCCTGCAAGGACGGCGCATTTGCTTTCTCGGTGTTGACGGGCAGCTTGGTGGGTTCGGCCATGACTTCATCCTCCTGCTTCACGCGAGGATCGGCTCTTCAGCGGTACATGCGCAACCGGTGCGCTCGACGAGACCGGCCGGCATCCGCTCCCTCGCGCTTGACGGGAAGAATATACCGGGCACACCGCGGTTCCAGATTGATCGCGATCAAATCCTTGCGCAGCCGCTCAGCCCGCCTCACCCGCACTTCGTTGGACCCGCAGGCCCCGCAATCGTCCCCTCGATCCAGGCGTGCGCAGAGCTGAGGAAGCCCTTTGAAATGGTAAATCGGGCGTTAAACGAAGCGGCTTGCGCGACGCTTTAGCACAGGCAACAGAAAGCGTTATACCACAATGCGTTACGCCACTTTGAGAAGGCATGCTCCCAACGTCGCGAGGCATGTCCGGACCGCACGGACGGGGGCCGGTGCGCCGACAAATGTGAGCCGTTTAACAAATTCTCCAGTCCCTCCGGCGAAGGTGTCCGCTCAACAATTCACCACAGGTTTCATGACCGTGACATCCTTCGGACGTGTGATCTCGGTGCGAGGCTCCCAGGCCCGCGTCGGCATTCTGTCGACAAAGCAGATGACCGTCTCCGATATCCGCGCGACAGTCGGCCGTTTCATCAGCATTCGCTGCCCGAGCGCCACGATCATCGCGATCATCACCGAGGTCACCAGCGAGGACCTGTCAAAGGCTCACGACTACGTCGCGACGGCGTCCGTGGACCTGCTCGGCGAAATCCTCGGCCCCGCCGAGCGGCCCAAGTTCCAGCGCGGCGTGACCCACTATCCGACCATCGGCGACGCCGTCGAGATGATCACCAGCCAGGAGCTGCGCACGATCTACACGCCGACGGCTGGCGACCACATCGACATCGGGGCGTTGCAGCAGGACACCTCCGTGCGTGCCTGCGTCAATGTCGAGGAGATGCTGTCGAAGCACTTCGCTGTGCTCGGTTCGACCGGCGTCGGCAAATCGACCGGCGTGTCGCTGCTACTCAACGAGATCCTGAAAGCGCGGCCGAACCTGCGCATCTTCCTGCTCGACGTCCACAACGAATATGGCCGCTGCTTCGGCGAGAAGGCGCTGGTGCTCAACCCGCGCAATCTGAAGCTGCCGTTCTGGCTGTTTAATTTCGAGGAAATCGTCGACGTCCTGTTCGGCGGCCGGCCCGGCGTGCCCGAAGAACTCGACATTCTCGCCGAGGTCATCCCGCTGGCGAAGGGCATCTACACCCAGTATCAGAACACGGACCGTATCGGCCTCAAGCGCATCGATCCCAAGACCGTCGGCTATACGGTCGACACCCCGGTGCCCTATCGCCTCGTCGACCTGATCAACCTGATCGACGAGCGCATGGGCAAGCTGGAAAACCGCTCCTCGCGCATCATCTACCACAAGCTGATCTCGCGCATCGAGACCGTGCGCAACGACCCGCGCTACGCGTTCATGTTCGACAACGCCAATGTCGGCGGCGACACCATGGCCGAGGTCATCAGCCACCTGTTCCGCCTGCCCGCCAACGGCCGTCCGATGACCGTGATGCAGCTCGCCGGCTTCCCGGCCGAGGTGGTCGATTCCGTCGTCTCGGTGGTCTGCCGCATGGCATTCGATTTCGGCTTGTGGAGCGACGGCGTGTCGCCGCTTTTGTTCGTCTGCGAGGAAGCGCACCGCTACGCCTCCGCCGACCGCTCGATCGGCTTCGGCCCGACCCGCAAGGCGATCTCCCGCATCGCCAAGGAAGGCCGCAAATACGGTGTCTATCTCGGCCTGATCACCCAGCGGCCAGCCGAGCTCGACGCCACCATCATCTCCCAGTGCAACACGCTGTTCACGATGCGCCTCGCCAACGAACGCGACCAGTCGCTGTTGCGCTCCGCCGTCTCGGATGCGGCCGCCAACCTGCTGTCGTTCGTGCCGTCGCTCGGCACCCGCGAGGTGCTGGCCTTCGGTGAAGGCGTCGCGCTGCCGACCCGGCTGCGCTTCAAGGAGGTGCCGCTGCATCAATTGCCGCGCAGCGAGGCGACGATCGCCACCGTCCGTTCGGTTAATGCCGGGCACGACATGCATTTCGTCAGCGCCGTGCTGGAACGCTGGCGGGGGGCGACCTCGAGCCGGGATGCAGCGAACGGCGACGGCGGCATGAGCAGCGCCGGCGATCGCGCCGGCCTGTCGGCCTCGCTGGATGCGCCGATGCTGCAGCCGTCCATGGGTCTCGACCCCGACCGCTTCTCGCTGTTGAAGAAGCCGCTGCGCTGAGCAGGCGGCGGATTGCAGGGTGATTGCGCGCTCGCCGTGATCGACTATGGTCCGGCATCTGACACGCAAGCCGGATCCCCTTGCCATGACCCAGCCCGCCATCAGCCGCTTCCCCGTCCCCGCAATCGATGCGCTGCCGGATGATATCCGCACGCGGCTGCTGGCAGTGCAGGAGAAGAGCGGCTTCGTGCCCAACGTGTTCCTGACCCTGGCGCATCGGCCCGACGAGTTCCGTGCCTTCTTCGCCTATCACGACGCGCTGATGGAGAAGGATGGCGGGCTGACCAAGGCCGAGCGCGAGATGATCGTGGTGGCGACCTCGAGCGCGAACCAGTGCCAGTATTGCGTGATCGCGCATGGCGCGATCCTGCGCATCCGCGCCAAAAATCCCCTGATCGCCGACCAGATCGCGATCAACTACCGAAAGGCCGACATCACCCCGCGCCAGCGCGCCATGCTCGACTTCGCGATGAAGGTCGCGCTGGAGGCGCAGACCGTCGGCGATGCCGATTTCCAGGCGCTGGCCGGCCACGGCTTCAGCGACGACGACGTCTGGGACATCGCCGCGATCGCGGCGTTCTTCGCGCTGTCGAACCGGATGGCCAACGTCACGGGCATGCGCCCGAATGACGAGTTCTATCTGATGGGCCGGCTGCCGAAGGCGAAGTGAGGCGATCAGTCGTCGGACGCTGGTCCGCACCAGCCGGGCAGATAGACGGCGTCCCGGCTCTTGGCCAGCGCCAGCGCGTGCTCCATGGCGGCGGCAAACCGATCCTCGACCGTCTTGCGCTTGACCTTGCGGCGCAGGAAATCGGCCCACAGGAACTCGCTGAACGGCGTGGTGTCCTTGGCAAAGCCGCCGGCGCGGCGCAGCTCGCCGGCCAGGCTGCGAAACGGATCGTCCTTCAGATCCGCCACCGTCTTCGGCAGATCCTTGAAGCTCCGCCGCTCGCCCCTGGCGTCGTACGGATAGACCCAGCGCTTGTTGTCCATCACGTTCCAGAAGCCGTCGGGATCGACCATCGAGAGATCGCCGATCACGGTGACCAGCACGTCCTTGACGCCCTCGTCGTGGAGCGCACGCGCGAGGTGGTGGTGGTCCACCACGTAGTGCCGCTTGTCCGGACCGAGCACGACCGGGATCATGTGCTTGCCGAGCAGCTCGGCCTGCTTCTTCTTGGATTTGTGCTCGCGCCAGCGCTCGCGCTTGTCCTTCACCTCGCGCATCCCGACCGTCAGCTGCGTCGGGCGCAGCGACAGGATCGGCACGGGGTGCAGCAGCGGCTCGCGGATATTGGCCATGCATGAGCTCCGATGGAATCTGCAGACACGTCCGGCGACATCAGCACCGGTTTGCGGGTTCCATCGTTACCGCAAATGCCGCGGACACGACACACCCGCAGGGCGAGACGCTCCTCTGATGCAGCTCAACTCCTGCAAAGTTTCTTTGTGAGAGGCTGCGCCTGCGTGCTAAGAAAGCACATCGGAGTCGAGGCATGAAGACCCAGCGCCCCATGGCCGCGGAGGAAGAGCATCGCGTGGTGCCGTTCCGGCCCCGCAATGGTCCGGCGCGGCGCGTTACCGAGGCCGGCAGTGCGAACGTGAATCCGCCGGTGCCGCTGCCTCGCCGCGAGCCGGCCCAGCTCGACCTGTCCCGCTACGAGCAGACGCGCGAGGAGCCGGATGACTTCCGCCACCGCATCCTGGCCAACATCGCCGCGATCGCCTTCACCGTCGCGCTGACCGCCATTGGCATCTGGCTGGCAATGAGCATCGCCGATCTTCGCAAAACCCAGGACTGCCTGCTGACCGGCCGGCGCGACTGCGCCCGCATCATCACCGAGACCTACACGCCCTGAGCCTCTCGCCAACGCGGCCGAGCCGCCGTCGCGACACATCACAATCCCGCCACAACCGCCGTCCCCGGCTCCATTGAACTCACCGCGGCGCTCCGATATACGGGCACACGACTCCTGGGCGACGGGGGTAAAAGGGCTCGCATCAGACGCCCCCGGGGGCGCGGTGCTCCTCGTTGCCTTATCCGGATTAGCTCCAATATATCAAAGGCTTAGTGATGTCCTCAACATTCGATCAGGTCGCCACGATCATCGCTGAAACCTGCGACATCCCGCGCGACACGATCACGCCGGATAGCCACGCCATCGACGATCTGGGCATCGACAGCCTCGATTTCCTCGACATCGCGTTCGCGATCGACAAGGCCTTCGGGATCAAGCTGCCGCTCGAGAAGTGGACGCAGGAAGTCAACGACGGCAAAGCCAGCACCGAGCAGTATTTCGTGCTGAAGAATCTGTGCGCCCGCATCGACGAGCTGGTCGCCGCCAAGGGCGCCTGAGCGCCCGCCATGCAGATCGAATACTTCAAGCTCATCGACCGGATTCTCGACCTCAAGGTGGACGAGAAGACGATCACCGTCGAAGCGACGGTTCCCACGCAGAGCACGATCTTCGAGGGGCATTTTCCGGGGCATCCGATCATGCCCGGCGTGCTTCTGATCGAGTCGATGGCACAAACCTCGGGCTGGCTGCTGCTGGCGCTGATGAAGTTCGAGCGCATGCCGTTCCTCGCCGCAGTCAAGGAAGCCAAGATGCGCGGCTTCGTGACGCCGGGCGAGGTGCTGACGGTGGAGGCTCACGTGATCCACGAAGGGTCCGGCTACGCCATGACCGAAGCGAAGGTGAAGGTCGACGGCAAGCTGCGCTCCAACGCGAGCCTCACCTTCAGCCACGTCCCCTTCCCCAATCCGGAATTGCGCGGACACATGGACGCCGAAGCCAAGCGCATCGGCTTTCCGCAACAGGCGCTGCAGCGATGAGTGAGACGACAGCCGTGACCAACGAGCCCGTGGAAGTCTGGATCACCGGCATTGGTCTTGCGACCTCGCTCGGCGAAGGCCTCGATGCGAACTGGGAAGCCCTCAACTCCGGCCAGATGAACGTCGATGAGCAGGGCTTCGCGCCCTACATCGTGCATCCCTGGGCGAAGGTGAATCTGGAAGCGCAGATCCCCAAGAAGGAACAGCGCCAGATGGAGGCGTGGCAGCGCATCGGCACCTACGCCGCGGGCCTCGCGCTGGATTCAGCCGGCCTCAAGGGCAACAAGGACATCCTGTCCCGGATGGACATGATCGTGGCCGCCGGCGGCGGCGAGCGCGACATCTCCGTCGACACCGCCATTCTCAACGCCGAAGCGCAGGGCAATTGCACGCCCGGTTTCCTGAACGACCGGCTGATGAGCGATCTGCGCCCCACGCTGTTCCTGGCGCAGCTGTCGAACCTGCTCGCCGGCAACATCGCGATCTCGCACGGCGTCTGCGGTACCTCGCGCACCTTCATGGGCGAGGAGGTCGCGGGCGTCGACGCGTTCAAGATCGCGCTGGCGCGCATCGCCGGCGGCCAGAGCGACATCGCACTGGTCGGAGGCTCGCACAATGGCGAGCGCAAGGACCTGCTCGTGCTCTACGAGTTCGGCGACTACAATCTGAAGAACGAATTCAAGCCGGTCTGGGCCCGCAAGGACCATCCGGGGTTTGCGCTCGGATCCGCCGGCGCCTTCCTGGTGCTGGAATCCAAGCCGCATGCCGAGGCCCGCGGCGCCAAGCCGCTGGCGCGGCTGAGCAAGGTCGTGGCCGACCGCGCCCGCCGCAAGGAGGCTGGCGCCGTGACCGGAACGCTCGACCGGCTGTGGTCGGCGCTTGACGTTCGGGAAGCGCCGGGCGCCATCATCACCGGCGCCACCGGGGCCGAGCCCGTGACCTCGGAGGAACGCGCGTTCCTCGACCACCACAAATCGTTCGCGGTCAGGTCGAGCGGGACCCGCTTCGGTCATTCGATGGAAGCGCAATTCGCCCTCGGCCTGGCGCTCGCGGCGCTCTCGATCTCGCGGGGAGCGCTGTTCGCTCCGGGCGATTCGTCGGGCATCGAAACCGACATGAAGGAGGCTCCGACCCAAATCGTCGTGGTCGGCGCCGGCCATTACCGCGGCGAAGGCATGGCCTTGGTCGAAGCAGTCAAGTGAACGCGGCACGGCCGACCGAGACGCGACGGGGAACATCATGAGTGCACGCGACAAGTTTGGACGCCCCATCGTGGTCGTGACCGGGATGGGCATCGTCACCTCGCTCGGGGCGGGCAAGTCGGACAATTGGAAAAAGCTCGTTGCCGGCGAGTCCGGCATCCGCACCATCACGCGCTTCCCGATCGACGGCTTGAAGACGACGATGGCCGGCACGGTCGACTTCGTGCCCGTCGCGCCGTTCACGTCAACGGGCCTGTCCGAGCGGCTCGGTCACATGGCCGTCGAGGAAGCCATCGCGCAGGCCGGCATCGGCTCCAAGGGCGACTTCCCCGGCCCGCTGTTTCTTGCCGTCGCGCCGGTCGAGATCGAATGGCCGCAGCGCCTGGAGCTCGCCCATGAGGTGGGCGGCACGCAGTTCACCTATGACGACCTTCTGAAGGTCTGCGGCGGCGGCAAGTTCGTCAACTATCATCATCGCTTCCTGTTCGGCTCGGTGGCGGATTCGCTGTCCGATACGTTCGGCACCAAGGGCTCGCCGATCTCGCTGTCGACCGCCTGCGCCTCCGGCGCCACCGCGATCCAGCTTGGCGTCGAAGCCATCCGGCGCGGCGAGACCGACGTGGCGCTGTGCGCGGCCACCGAAGGCTCGGTCAATCCGGAAGGCCTCGTGCGCTTCTCGCTGCTGTCGGCGCTGTCGACGCAGAACGATCCGCCGCAGGCCGCGTCCAAGCCGTTCTCCAAGAATCGCGATGGCTTCGTGATGGCCGAAGGCGCCGGCGCGCTGGTGCTGGAGAGCTATGATGCGGCCGTGGCGCGTGGCGCGAAAATCCTCGGCGTCGTCGCCGGCTGCGGCGAGCTGACGGACTCGTTCCACCGCACCCGCTCCTCGCCGGACGGCAAGCCGATCATCGGCTGCATCCGCAAGGCGCTGGCCGATGCCGGCATGGCGCCGGAACAGATCGATCACATCAACGCCCACGGCACCGCGACGCCCGAGAACGACAAGATGGAATATGTCGGCGTCTCCGCCGTGTTCGGCGAGCACACCGGCAGGATTCCGGTGTCGTCGAACAAGTCGATGGTCGGCCACACCATCTCGGCGGCCGGCGCGGTCGAGGCGATCATCTCGCTGCTCACGCTCGAGCATCAGCTGATCCCGCCGACCATCAACTACGACATTCCGGATCCCGCGATCCTGTTCGACGTCGTCGGCAACAAGGCGCGCGAGGCGCGCGTCACCACCGTGATGTCGAACTCGTTCGGCTTCGGCGGCCAGAACGCCTCGCTGATCCTGACCCGCGAACCGGCCTGATCCGCCTGTCGTATCGATGAGTCTCATTCCCCTCCGGACCAAGCTCGTCATCCGCCAGAAGGTGAAGTCGTTCGGGTCCTCGGCCGTCGGCGCGCTGACGGTCGGCATGCTCAAGACGACGCGCTATTTCGATCCGCAGAAGACCGCTGACCGCTTCGCACGCATCGCGCAGTGGATCGGCCCGAAGCTTCGCGAGCAGCGCATCGGCCGCGACAATCTCACCAAGGCTTTCCCGGAAAAGTCGCCCGAGGAGATCGAGCAGATCCTCGCCGGCGTGTGGGACAATCTCGGCCGTGTCGGCGCCGAGTTCGCCCATCTCGACAAGATCTGGGATTTCGACGAGGAGCATCCCGAGCGCAGCCGCATCGAGCTGTCGCCGCGCACCCATGAGCTGTTCCATCAGCTCCGTCTCGACGGCAAGCCCGCCCTGATCTTCGCCAGCCACCTCGCCAATTGGGAGATGCCGGCGCTCGCCGCCGTCGCCCACAAGCTCGATACCGCGATCCTCTACCGCCGCCCCAACATCGCTGCCGCCGACCGCATCATCCAGGAGATGCGGCAGGTCAAGATGGGCACGCTGATCCCGGCTGGCCGCGACGCACCGCTGCGGCTGGCCGAGGCTCTGAAGGCCGGCCAGCACGTCGCGATGCTGGTCGATCAGTACCTGACCGGCGGCGTCGAGGTGACGTTCTTCGGCCGCAAGACCCGCGCCAACCCGATGCTGGCGCGCCTGCTGCGTCAGGTCGAATGCCCCGTGCACGGCGTGCGCATCATCCGCCTCCCCGGCAACCGCTTCCGCGCCGAGCTGTCGGAGGAAGTGAAGCCGGTGCGCGATGCCAATGGCAAGATCGACATCCAGGGCACAACGCAGGCGGTGACGAACGTCGTCGAGAGCTGGGTGCGCGAATATCCGGAGCAGTGGCTCTGGCTCCACCGGCGCTGGCGGTAATCGCTTCGCGCAGCCAAATTCCACCGCAAGGAAGGCAGCCGATAGCATCGCCCTTCGCCGACAGGCCCTCCGAAGAAAACTCTTACTTCATGTAGCAACGCTCGCTACCTTGGAGCCCTAATCCGACAGCTGTTCGGAAGCTCCAGGGAGAACGACGCGAATGTTTTCGCACATCATGATCGGCACCAACGACCTCGACAAGGCCAAGGCCTTCTACGACAAGCTCTTGGGCACGCTCGGCGTGCGTCCGGCCAAGGTCGACGGCCACCGCATCTTCTACATTACCCCGACCGGCATCTTCTCGGTCTCCAAGCCGATCAACGGGCAGCCCGCGACGCCGGCCAATGGCGGCACCATCGGCTATGCCTGCAGTTCAACCGAACAAGTCGATGCCTGGCACGCAGCTGGCCTCGAAGCCGGCGCCACGACGTGCGAGGATCCGCCCGGCGTACGCCAGGGATCGACCGGCAAGCTGTATCTCGCGTATCTGCGCGATCTCGACGGCAACAAGCTGTGTGCGATGCACCGGCTGGCGTGATCTCGCCGCCGTCATTGCGAGGAGCAACGCGACGAAGCAATCCAGAGTCGCGGTCTCCGCCCTGGATTGCTTCGCTTCGCTCGCAATGACGATAGTGACGACTACCGCCCCGTCTTCACCTTGGTCCACAGCCGGTTGATCACGCGCTGCGTCGCCGGCTCGCGGGCGGTGATGACGAAGAGCTTCTTCAAGGTTGCGTCATCAGGATAGATGTTCTTGTCGCCCAGGATCTTCGGATCGATCAGCTTCTGGCTCGCCAGATTGCCATTGGCGTAGGACAGGAAGTCCGAGTTCTTGGCCGCGACCTCGGGCCGGTACAGATAGTTGATCAGCGCGTACGCCTCGGGCACGTGCTGGGCATCGGCGGGAATCGCAAAATTGTCGAAGAACATCTGCGCACCCTCTTTCGGGATCGCGTAGCCGATCTCGATGCCGTTCTTGGCCTCCTCTGCACGGCTCCTGGCCTGCATGATGTCGCCGGACCAGCCGACGACGAGGCAGATTTCGCCGGTGGCGAGCGCGCTCAGATATTCCGACGAATGAAACTTCCGCACGGAGGACGCGACCTTGCCGACCACCTCGGCCGCCTTTTCCAGATCCGCCTGCTTGGTCGAGTTCGGATCGAGGCCGAGATAGTTCAGCGCCGCCGGAAAGATGTCGTCGGCGGAATCCAGCATGTGGACGCCGCAATCCTTGAACTTGGCCAGGTTCTCCGGCTTGAACACCATATCCCAGCTGTCGATCCGCGCGCCCGGCCCAAGGATCTTCTCGATCGTCTTGACATTGTAGCCGATGCCGGTCGTGCCCCACATGTAGTTGGCGGCGAATTGATTGCCGGAATCGTAGATCGCGAGGCGGTCGGTCACCACAGGCCAGGCATTGGCGAGGTTCGGCAACTTCGACTTGTCGAGCGGCTGGAAGATCCTGGCCTTGATCTGGCGCTGCAGGAAATACGCGGTCGGTACTACGACGTCGTAGCCGGACTTGCCGGCAAGCAACCGCGTCTCCAGGGTCTCGTTGGCATCGAAGGTGTCGTAGACGACCTTGATGCCGGTCTCCTTGGTGAAGGCGTCCAGGACGCCGGGCGCCATGTAGTTCGACCAGTTGTAGAAGTTCACGACGCGATCTTCGGCCGCGGCGGCCGACACCGAAAGCATCAGTGCTGCAACCGCCAGCGCCGAACGAATGCAGCCGCGCGTCATCGATCTCGCCTCCTAGCGCCGGTGGATCGCGTCGGACAGCCGCTCCAGCGCCGTGTCCAGGGTTGCATCCCTCTTCGCGAAGCAAAACCGCACCACCGAGGTCACCGCATCCTTCTCGTAGAACGCCGATACCGGAATGGCCGCCACCTTGTAGTCGTGAACGATGCGCCGGCAGAACTGCTCGTCGGTCTCATTGAGGCCGAGCGGCGACAGGTCGACCGTGAGGAAGTAGGTCCCCTGCGCCTTCAGCACGGGAAAGCCGAGGCTTTCCAGTCCCGCCGTCAGGCGGTCACGGCTCCTGGACAGCTCGGCGCGCATGTTGACGAAATAGTCGTCGGACTTGCCGAGTCCGTAGGCCACCGCGACCTGGAGATTCGGCGCGGTGGTGAAGGTCAGGAACTGGTGCACCTTGGCGGCGACGCGCAGCAGCTGCGGCGCGGCGCAGACGAAGCCGATCTTCCACCCCGTGAGCGAGAAGATCTTGCCGGCCGAGCCGACCTTGATGGTACGGTCGCGCATGCCGGGGATGGTGATCAGCGGGATGTGCTCGCGGCCGTCGAACACCACGTGCTCCCAGACCTCGTCGCAGATCGCGACGGCATCGAACTCCTGGCAGAAGCGCGCCAGCAGCTCGAGATCCTCGCGCGGATACACCACGGCGGCAGGGTTGAGCGGATTGTTGAACAGCACCGCCTTGGTCTTCGGCGAGAACGCGGAGCGCAGCATCTCCTCCGACAACCGCCAATGCGGCGGCTCGAGCCGGACGAGACGCGGAATGCCGCCAGCCTGGCGGATGATCGGCAGGTATGAATCGTAGACCGGTTGGAAGCAGATCACCTCGTCGCCGGGCTCGACCACCGACAGGATCGCCGAGGTCAGCGCCTCGGTGCCGCCCGAGGTGACCATGACCTCGCTCATCGGATCGAGATCGAGCTTGTGCCAGTGCTTGTAGTGCGCAGCGATCGCCTGGCGCAGCTCCGGCAAGCCCATCATCGAGGGATACTGATTGTAGCCGTTCAGCACGGCGTCGGCGGCGGCGCGGCGGATGTCCTCCGGCCCAGGGTCGTCAGGAAAGCCCTGCCCCAGATTGATCGCGTTGTTGTCGCGCGCGAGCTGCGACATCTGTTCGAAAATGGTGACGGGTAGGTCGGCGAAGACCTTGTTCTGCGAGATCATGATCGCGCGTCAGCCGCCGGTCTTGCTTGGCAGACCGGCCGCCTTCCAGCCGAGCATCCCGCCCTGCAGGTGCTTGTCGTAGGGCAGCCCCGCGGCCTGCGCGGCGAGTGAGGCGGTCACCGAGCGCTTGCCCGAGCGGCAGGCGAACACGACGTCCTTGCCCTGCGGATCTGGGATGAGCTTCGGGTCGAAGGCCGACAGGGGAACGACGACACCGTCGGGATAGGCTTCCGCAGCAACTTCGTTCGGCTCGCGCACGTCGACGAGAAGAATTCGCCCTTCGGCGATCCCCTTGGCCACGTCCTGCGGGGTCAAATCGTGCACAACAGCCACGCCCATCCTCCAAGCCTTCGAGGGAGCCGCACCCGGCTCCGAACAGGCGCCAAACTCACCCCAGACGCAGCGAAAATCAAGCGCTTCGGCTGCACGCCCTGCTCGTACCCGGCCGTTCCAGCCAGCCGACCTGCGCTCAGATCGTGACCTGCGTGCCGACCTCGACCACGCGACCGCTCGGGATCTGGAAATAGTCGGTGGCGTCGTTGGCGGAGCGGCTCATGGAGATGAACAGGTGATCCTGCCAGCGCGGCATGCCGGAATGCGCCGCCGGCTTGAGCGCGCGCCGCGACAGGAAGAACGACGTCGACATGATATCGAACTGCCAGCCGAGCTTACGCGCGATCGCCAGCGCCCGCGGCACGTTGGGCGATTCCATGAAGCCGAAGCGCAACGTCACCTTGGAGAAGGTCGGGCTGATCTGCTCCAGCCGCACGCGCTCCGAGGGATCGATGCGCGGCGTCGGCGCGGTCTCGATCGTCAGGATCACGTTCTTCTCGTGCAGCACCTTGTAGTGCTTGAGGCTGTGCATCAGCGCCGTCGGCGCGCTCAGGGGATCAGAGGTCAGGAACACGGCCGTGCCGGGCACGCGCTGCGGCGGCCGCTTCTCGAGCATGGCCACGAGGTCGTCGAGCGGGAACTCCAGCTTGCGCGACTTGTCGAACAGCAGACGGCTTCCCCGTCGCCACGTGTACATCAGCGTCATGACGAAGCCGCCCAGCGCCAGCGGCACCCAGCCGCCTTCGAGCACCTTCAGCAGGTTGGCCGACAGGAAGGTCAGGTCCAGGAACAGGAACGGCGCGATCAGCGCCCCTGCGGCGAGCGGTGACCACCTCCAGACTTTCCAGATCACGACGAAGCCCATCATGGCCGTCACGACCATGGTGCCGGTCACCGAGATGCCATAGGCCGAGGCCAGCGCGCTGGAAGACTTGAAGAGGAGCACCAGCAGCACCACCGAGACCAGCAGCAGCTTGTTGATGCGGGGAATATAGATCTGGCCGGAATGCGCCTCCGAGGTGTGACGGATCTCGAAGCGCGGCAGCAGACCGAGCTGGATCGCCTGCCGGGTCAGCGAATAGGCGCCGGTGATGACGGCCTGACTGGCGATCACCGTCGCCGCCGTGGCCAGCGCCACCATCGGGATCAGCGCCCAGTCCGGGAACATCAGGAAGAACGGATTCTCGATCGCCTTGGCGTCGGCGATCACCAGGGCGCCCTGCCCCAGATAATTCAGCGCCAGCGACGGCAGCACGATGAACAGCCAGGCGGTCTGAATCGGCCGTTTGCCGAAATGGCCGAGATCGGCATAGAGCGCCTCGGCGCCGGTGACGGCCAGGAACACCGCGCCAAGCGTGATGAAGCCGATGATGCCGTGATGCAGCATGAAGGTCACGGCGTTCAGCGGGTTGACCGCCCACAGCACCTCGGGATGACGTAGGATCGGCGGGATCGCCGCGATCGCGATCACCAGGAACCAGATCAGCATGATCGGTCCGAAGAATGCAGCCACCTTGGCCGTGCCCCGCACCTGAACGGCAAACAGCGCGACCAGAATCACGATCGTGAGCGGCACCACGTAGGGATCGAACGCCGCCGTGACGAGCTTGATGCCTTCGATCGCCGATAAGACGGATAAGGCTGGGGTGATCACTGCGTCGCCGTAGAACAGCGCGCCGCTGATGATGCCGAGCAGAACGATGACACTGGCGCCCCGCGTGACGCCGCGCTGGGCCAGCGCCATCAGCGCTAAGGTCCCACCCTCGCCATTGTTGTCAGCCCGCAGCAGGATGACGACGTATTTCAGCGTCACGACGACGACGAGAGCCCACAGGATCAGCGAGAGCACGCCCATCACGGCATGCGGCGCGGGATCGCCGCTGCTGCTGGCTGCCGCGACCGCCTCGCGGAGCGCGTAGAGCGGGCTGGTACCGATGTCACCATAGACCACACCGATGCTGCCCAGGGTGAGTGCAGTGAAGCTGGCCGTGGAGTGGGCCTCGCCATGTCCGTTGGCCGCCGGCGCTTCCGGGGGCGTGGCGACGACGTCAGCTGTCATTGGGGTAGCCCCCTCGAGGACTTGTTGAATGCTTCACTGCACAAACCGGCAGAGCGCGCGGCTTATAGCGACAAGGCTTGGCGACGGACTGGACGAGATTGCGGGTCAGCCATGCAATGCAGCATACATCGGTGACCAGGAGCACGAAAGGTTCTCAGATCGTTACCTGAGTACCAACCTCAACAACCCGGCCGGTCGGAATCTGGAAGTAGTCCGTCGCATCATTGGCCGACCGGCTCAACCCGATAAACAGGTGATCCTGCCAGGCGGGCATGCCGGACTGAGACGACGGCTTCAGCGACCGTCGCGACACAAAGAACGACGTCGACATGATGTCGAACTGCCAGCCGAGCTTGCGCGCCACGGCGAGGGCCCGAGGCACGTTTGGCGATTCCATGAAGCCGAAGCGCAGCCGCACCTTGGAGAACTTCTCGCTGATCTTCTCCATGCGCACGCGCTCCGCCACATCGACCCGGGGCGTCTGCGCGGTCTCGATGGTCAGGATCACGTTGTGCTCATGCAGCACCTTGTTGTGCTTGAGATTGTGCAAAAGAGCGGTCGGCACCGAGGTCGGATCGCTGGTCAGAAACACCGCGGTGCCCTTGACGATATGCGGCGGCCGCTTCTCGAGGCTGGCGACCAGATCGTCCAGCGGGACTTCGATCTTGCGCGTCTTCAGCATCAGGATCGCCGAGCCACGCCGCCAGGTCCAGATCGTCACGACCATCGCCGCGCCGAACAGCAGCGGCACCCAGGCGCCCTCAAGCAGCTTCAGGAGGTTGGCAGCGAAGAAGCTCATGTCGACGATGACGAACGGCGCAATGACCGCCGCGGCCACCGCGGCGCGCAAGTTCCAGAGCTTCCAGATCACCACGAAGCCCATGATGCCGTCGGCCACCATGGTGGTGGACACCGCGATGCCGTAGGCGGAGGCGAGATTGCTGGACGTCCGGAACAGCAGCACCAGCAGCATGACGCCGATCAGCAGCAGCCGGTTGACGCGCGGCAGATAGATCTGCCCGGCATGGCTCTCGGAGGTGTAGCGCACTTCGAAACGCGGCAGCAGCCCGAGCTGCACCGCCTGGCTGACCAGCGAGTACGCACCGGTGATGACGGCTTGGCTCGCGATGACGGTCGCGGCGGTCGCCAGCACCACGAGCGGCAACAGCAGGAGCTCAGGCACCATCCGATAGAACGAGTTCTCGATCGCGGCCGGGTCGGACAGCACCAGCGCGCCCTGCCCGAAATAGTTGATCAACAGCGCGGGCAGTACGAAGAACAGCCACGCCGACTGGATCGGCTTGCGGCCGAAATGTCCGAGATCGGCATAAAGCGCCTCACCGCCGGTAACGGCAAGAAACACCGCGCCGAGCGTGACCAGACCGACGGTGCCGTGTGACAGCAGGAACTGCACTGCGTAATAGGGATTGATGGCGGCGAGGACGGAGGGATCGTCACTGATGTGCACGAGTCCCATGACCGCGAGGCATGCGAACCACGTGACCATGACCGGGCCGAAGGCGGAGGCCACCCGTGCCGTCCCCTTGCTCTGCACCGCGAACAGCACGACCAGGATCATCACGGTCAGCGGCACGACGTAATGCTCGAGCGCGGGCGCCGCGAGCTTGAGGCCTTCGACCGCCGAGAGCACCGAGATCGCCGGCGTGATCATCGAATCGCCAATGAACATCGAGGCGCCGATGACGCCGAGCGCCATCAGGAACATGCTGCGCCGGCCCAGAGCCCGCTGGCCGAGCGCCATCAGCGACAGCGTCCCGCCCTCGCCGTTATTGTCGGCCCGCAACAGCAGCAGCACGTATTTGGCCGTGACCACGATGAACAGCGACCAGAGAATCAGGGAGAGCACGCCGAGCACGATCATCCGGGACACTGGCTGTCCCTGAGCAGCACCGTGCGCGGCCTCGCGGAAGGCGTACAGGGGCGAGGTGCCGATGTCGCCGAACACGACGCCGATGCTGCCGAGCGTCAGCCCCCAGAACCCCGATGGGGTGGCGGTTTCCTGTCCTTCGGTCGATGTAGCCGTGGCCGTCATGTCGCTTGGAACGCATCTTCCCGTTTAGCCCGGCGCGTGTGGACGCAGACCGGCCGCAGGTCAAGTCTCTACCATATCAGACCGTGCTTCCCGGCCTCCAGGCGAGCTGTCTTGCACAGAATGTCTGGTATCGCGCCGCAGCGAGTTCCCGGGCAGCGAGGGTTTTCCGCAGCGGATGTCGGATCAATCGCCCGTAAATCAAGGGCTTGCCGGTGCTGTTGAATGCCGTTCGCAAACAGCTGTGCGGCAATGTGATGCGGCCAGAGCCGGTGCGGCTACGGCTTCAAGTCCGGCGGCAATGGCGGATCTTCCCGCATCAGGGTGATCGTGACGCGGCGGTTCGCGGACAGCGAAGGGTCGTCCGGAAACAGCGGCTGAGTATCCGCTTTGCCGGACACCGCGAAGATGTGGCTCGCCGGCAGGCCTTCCCGCTCCAGGATTTGGCGCACGGCGTTGGCGCGGTCCGCCGACAGGTCGAAACCACCGTAATCGCTGCGGGCCGGAACGAAGCCGGCGGCGGTATGCCCGGTGATCTGAACCCGGAGCGGCGTCGCCTTGAGCGGCGCCGCCAGCTTCTCGATGAGCCGCCGGGTGCGGTCATAGGGCACCTTCGAACCGTCGGCGAACATCGAGCGGCCGTCCTGGTCGACGATCTCGAGGTTGAGCCCCTGCTTGGTCTCCTCGAACATGATGTGCTTGGAGATCTCGGTCATCTCCGGCATGTCCTGCAACGCCTGGCGCAGCGAGGCTGAGGCCAGCGCGAATTGGCGATCGATCTTCAGCTTGGCGCCATTGGTGTGCTGGCGCTCCTCCTGCTCCGGGCTCGGCTCGCGCGCGGTCTCCTCAGGCGAGATGTGGGCGGCGTTCTTGAGCTTCGGCCGGGTCGGCAGGCCGTCGGATTCGACGATGCCGGAATAGCGCGACTCCGACTGCACGCCGAAGGCGTCGCGCATCGAGCCGGCGACGACCTTCAGCTTGTTGTTGTCCATGGTGGAGAATGCGACAAGCATGACGAAGAAGGCGAGCAGCAGCCCCATCAGGTCGGCGAAGGTCACGAACCAGCCGTGACCGCCGCCATGCGCATCGCCCCGTTTCTTCTTGGCCATCTCTCAACCCGCCCCAGATCCCCTTGAGTCCCCGCCGGTCAGGCCGGCACGGGCTCGCCCTCGGCATGGCGGTGCTTCTCCGGCAGATAGGCCAGCAGCATTTCGCGCACCAAGGCCGGGCTCTTGGAATCGCGGATCATCAGGATGCCGTCGATGATCAGGGTCCGATTGGTCTCCTCGTCGAGCAGCTTGCCGTGCAGCTTGTCGGCGATCGGCAGACAGATGAGATTGGCGACGAGCGCGCCATACAGCGTCGCGAGCAGCGCGGTCGCCATGAACGGGCCGAGCTTCGAGGGGTCGGTCATGTTGGCGAACATCTGCACCATGCCGATCAGCGTGCCGATCATGCCGAAGGCCGGCGCGCAGTCGCCGATCGCGCGGTAGATCTTGCTGCCCTCGTCGAGATGCATCAGGAAGTTGTCGCGGTCGCGCTCGAGATTGTCGCGGATGAATTCGAGGTCGTAGCCGTCGGCCACGTAGCGAATGCCCTTGGCGAGGAACGGCTCGTCGGTCTCGACCTTCTCGAGGCCGACCGGTCCCTGCTTGCGAGCGATCTCGGCGATGCGGGCGAGCTCGTCGACCAGCTCGCGGGCCGACAGGCGGCTCATCGTGAACGCGAACTTGATGCCGAGCGGCATGCCGTGCAGCATGGCCCCGAGCGGGAAGCGGATCATGGTGGCGGCGGTCGAGCCGCCGAAGATGATGATCGCAGCGTGGTCGCTGACGAACATCCCGAAGTCACCGCCCAGCAGCATCATGACGGCGATGACGATCATGCCAAACACGAGCCCTGCGCCCGTCATGATATCCATGAGCTTACTCCACCCGCGTACGCGAACCACCGGCCGTCCTGGACGGGCGCGGCGGCCCTGCCCCACGCGCGCTCCACACTAGATGCGCGCAATTAAGGACGAGTTACCGAATTTGGTAGGCATAATGAGACGTAAACGGAAGCCGATGAGCCGCGCATCGGAGATCGTCGGCCGCGTTCACGCCGCCGCCGCGCCGGACTTCAGCAGGTTCGCCTCGGCGAACACGACCGCCTGCTCGAACGATTTTTCCATCTTGCGGACCATCTCCAGCATCTGCGCCGGCTCCATCGTCGCCGAGCCGAGCTCGAGCTCGCGCGACAGGCGCGACAGCGCCGCGAAGCCGAACGTCGCCGACGAGCTCTTGATCGAGTGCGCCTCACGCTTCAGCTCGAGGCGATCCTCGAACTTGCTGGCGAGCGTGCCGAACTTGCTGGAGGTGTCGTCCAGGAACGTTCTGAGCACTTCCAGCGCATCCTCCTCGCCGAGCTCGGAGATCAGGATCTGATAGACGGATTCATCGAATTGCACCAAGTCGGTCATGCAACAAGCCTTTCCTTGTTTGTAGCAGCGGCCGCGCGGAGCAGAGCGGCATTCAATCGATCGCGCGTGACCGGCTTGGTCACGAAGTCGTTCATGCCGGCGTCCGTGCACGCCAGGTGATCCTGGCTGGTGGCGTTGGCCGTCAGCGCGATGATGTAGATGTCCTGCGCCGGGGGCGGCAGCGAGCGGATCATCCGCGTCGCCGTCAGCCCGTCCATCTCCGGCATCATCATGTCCATCAGGATGAGGTCGTAGGTCTGCTTCTGCACGGCGGCGACCGCCTGCGTGCCGTTCTCCACCAGCTCGTAGCTGTGACCCAGCTTGTCCAGAAGCTTCTTGATCACGAACTGATTGGTGAGATTGTCCTCGGCCACGAGGATCTTCAGCGGCTCGACGCTGGCCGGGCGCTCCTCCGCCTTCGTCTCACCGACCGGGACGATGGTCGCCTCGGGCGCGCTGACCTGCTCGACGTCGGGCTGCGGCTGAGGCTGGACCTGGATGGAGAAGGTGAAGGTGCTGCCTTCGCCGACCTTGCTCTGCACCTTGATGTCACCGCCCATGCAGGTGACGAGGCGCTTGCAGATCGCGAGCCCAAGCCCGGTGCCGCCGAAGCGGCGCGAGATCGAGTTGTCGACCTGCGAGAACTGCTTGAACAGGCGGCCGACGGCTTCCGCCGGAATGCCGACGCCGGTGTCGGCGACGGAGAACACCAGGGTCAGGTTCGGCCCGGCGAGATCCTCGGCCCGCACGTCGATATGAACGCTGCCGGCTTCGGTGAATTTGAGGGCGTTGCCGACCAGGTTGAACAGCACCTGGCGCAGCCGCGCCGGGTCGCCGACCACGTAGTTCGGCACCTCCGGCGCGATCGAGGTCGTCAGCTGCAGCCCCTTCTCCTTGGCACGGGACACCAGGAGCTCGGCCGTCGCCGTCACCGAGCGATGCAGGTCGAACTCGATATGCTCGATCTCCAGACGATCGGCATCGAGCTTCGAGAAGTCGAGCACGTCGTTGAGGAGTTGCAGCAGATAGTCTGCCGATTCACGCAAGGTGGTAGCGATCTTGCGCTGCTCCGGCGCGAGATCGGCCGACAGAAGGAGATCGGCCAAGCCGATGACGCCGTTCATGGGCGTGCGGATCTCGTGGCTCATCATCGCCAGGAATTCCGAACGCGCCCGCGTGCCGGCTTCCGCCGCGTCGCGCGAGGCGGCAAGGCCCGCCTGGTAGCGCGCGATCAGGACCGTGATGATGCCGATGACGACGGTCAGCAGCGCTCCCACCAGCAGATCGCGATCGCGATTGACCTTGAAGGCGCTGAAGATCTCCTCGGACGCCTGGCCGACGATGACCACCAGCGGCTGCTCCTTGATACGCTGGAAGGTATAGATGCGGGATACGCCGTCGATCAGACTCTTGACCGTGTAGGAGCCGCTATCCTTCTGCTGGACGGCGGTCATCACCGGGCTGCCGGCGAGCGAGGATCCGACGCCGGCGGGACCCGCCGAGGCGCGCGCGCGCACGATGCCGTCGAGGCCGACAAGCGTGACGTTGCCCTTGTTGCCGAGATCAACCGTGTTGTAGAAGCTCGACAGATATTCCGGATCGAGCGAGACCACGACGACGCCGCCGAACGAGCCGTCCGGCATGACGATCCGCCGCGTCAGCTGGATCGACCATTTGTTGGAGACGCGCCCGAAGATCGGCTTGCTGATGAAGAGGAAGTCGTCCTTGCCGTCGGCGTGGACGCGGAAGTGCTCGCGATCGCGCAGGTCGAGCCCGCGCATTTTCGGATCGATGTTGCTGGACAGCATGATGCCGTCCTTGCCGATCACGACCACCTGGAACGAGAAGTCGGACAAGAACTGGCTGTTCTTCGACCACAGCGACATGTCGAAGTTCTGCGGGTCCTTGGCATAGGAATCGCGGACGTAGCGCAGGGTCTGGTCCGCGGCGCGGATCGAGCGGATGATCTGCTCCTCGAAGGCACGCGCCAGATTGGAGCCGTTCTTGAGCGCCGACTGCTCGGTGCGTGCGTATTCTTCCGAAATCGTATAAAAGATGCCGGACCATACCAGCGCGATCGCCGACAGGCCGATCACCGCGCTGCCGAAATGCCCGATCAGCCGCACCACCCTGTCGACGGCCCGGTCGAGCCGGCCGAAAAACGGCATCGATTTCGATATCAGCCTGCGCATCTCTCTCGCCCTCGAAAGACATGCCTATCCGGACAGGCTAGCCATCAGGTAAAGCTTGATGGATAAAATCTTCTCAACGAGCGAGAGCCGCTTAACCTTCGGCCGATCCGGCGGGCTGACGGGTAATCAGTCACCGAAATCGCGGGTTTGAGCTGGCGCCGACGCCTCGCCCCCGTAATCGCCCGGATGCGCTCTCCGGCCGGGCTGAGGCCGGCATTGCCGGCGAGTGCCGCACCGTCGTGCGGTGCGGCCCCTGAACGTGCTGCGCGCAGCCGTACTCAGTGAATCTCGGCCGAGCGCTTCAGCGCGGCCTTCAGCTTCTCGAGCGAGAAATCCGCCGATCGCGCGATCTCCAGGATCGGCGTCTCGCGGCGGGCGCATAGCTCGGCCGCCTCGGGCAGCTTGGCGGCGATGTCATGGGGGATCACGATCGCGCCGTGACGATCGGAATGGATCAAATCGTCGGAGCGCACCGTCATCCCGGCAACGCGGACCTCGCCGCCGAAACCTTCGGCATGAACCCACGCATGCGAGGGTCCGATCGAGCCCGCCAGCGCCTGGAAGCCATCAGCCCATTGCGGAATGTCGCGGATCGAGCCGTCGGTGATCACGCCGAGGCAACCGAGCGCCTTGTGCACGCTGCTCTGCACCTCGCCCCAGAACGCGCCGTAGCCGATATCGGGGCCGTCGATGTCCTGGATCACCACGATGCGGGGGCCGTGGCCGGTGCCGACATATTCATAGTAGTCGGTGCGCCGCCTCGCCTGCTCCTCGGCGGGCAGGCCGGACTTGACCACGGACCGGATCGTCGCGGTGCGGGCATAGCCGACCATCGGCGGCAGATCAGGGAACGGGCAGACCAGCGGCTTGGTGGTGTAGCCGATCAGGCGGCGCTCGGGCGCCACGATCTCCATGGCATTGCAGATCGTCGGGGTGTCGTAGCGCGCGAGCGCCTCGAGGACGGAAGCAGCGAGGGGCGCGGCGGCAGAGCTTGTCACGGGCGTTTTCTCCGGATGCTGCGGACAGACGTGATCGCCGTCCTTGGATCCGGTATAACTGACGCGTCCGAGCCGGCAAAGCTTCGGGCCGGTCTACGGCCCTGCGCTCAGTGCAGACGATCCGGTGCTCGCGGCTCCTGCTCGGCCGGCACGCCTGCAGGCACGAAGGGCTCCGCCGACGTCGAGGGCGATTGCGCCGCCGCGCCGGCGTCGCCAAGAGCTGCGGCATGCCGCGCCGCCTGCTGACGGTACAGCCGCCAGCCGAACGGCAGGCTGAGCATATAGAGGATCGAGCCCGCCGACAGGATGTGCCAGGGATAGACCACCAGTAGCGCGACGAAGAACACCACCGCGGCGAACACCGGCAGCACGAGCTCAGGGGCGACGCGCATCCGCGCGGTCTTGCCGGAGAACACGGGCAGCCGCGACACCATCAGGAAGGCGATCAGCAGCGTGTAGAACGCGGTCACCAGCGCGGGCGGCTTCGGCAGGTCCAGAAACGCCAGATAGACCGGCAGCAGCACCGTGATCGCGCCGAGCGGCGCCGGCACGCCGGTGAAGAAATTGGCGGCGAAGGGCGGCTTGTTGGGGTCGTCGATGCTGGCATTGAAGCGCGCCAGCCGCAGCCCGCCGCTGATGGCGTACATCATGGCGGCGATCCAGCCGCCGTCGCGCAGTTCGTGAAGCTGCCAGAAATACAGGATCAGGCCCGGTGCCACGCCGAAATTCACGAAATCGGCCAGGCTATCGAGCTCGGCACCGAACTTCGACTGCCCCTTGATCATGCGCGCGATGCGGCCGTCGATACCATCCAGGAAGGCGGCGAAGACGATGGCCCCGACCGCGAGCTCCATCCGGCCCTCGGTCGACAGCCGGATCGCGGTCAAGCCGGCGCAGATCGCCAGCAGGGTGATCATGTTCGGCACCAGCAGCCGCACCGGGATCGGGCGGAAGCGGCGACGGCGCAGTTCGGAAGAGTTCGGATCGAAGCTCATGATCACACCGCAGAGTGGCAGGTCTCGACCTTGTGCCGGATCGCGACCCAAGGTCCCGTTAATGAGTCACACCGGCCCGGCGACGGTTCACTGGCTCCGGAAGCTCAGTCCGGGCACCGCCACGTCGAAATCGGCCAGGATGGTTTCGCCGGCAATGGCGGTCTGGCCTTCCGAGACCAGAACCTCCGTGCCGTCGGGCAGATAGACGTCGAGGCGCGAGCCGAACCTGATCAGCCCGAAGCGCTCCCCGGCCCCGACGGTCTGGCCTTCACGGACGAACGACACGATCCGCCGCGCCACGAGACCGGCGATCTGGACCACGCCGATCTTGCCGTGCGGCGTCGAGATCGCCAGCGAGTTGCGCTCATTGTCCTCGCTCGCCTTGTCCAGCTCGGCGTTGATGAAGGCGCCGGGACGGTAGGAGATCTTCTCGATCCGGCCGGCAATCGGGCTGCGGTTCACATGCACGTTGAACACGCTCATGAAGATCGAGACACGCAACAGCGGCCGGTCGCCAAGGCCGAGCTCGGCCGGCGGCAGTGCCCGCGTGATCATGGAGATGCGCCCGTCGGCCGGCGCCACCACCAGCCCGTCCCGCTGCGGCGTCACCCGGATCGGATCGCGGAAGAACAGCGCGCACCAGACGGTGAGCAAGGTGCCGATCCAGCCGAGCGGCGTGAAGATCCAGAACAGGACCAGACTGGCCAGGGCAAAGCCCCCGATGAACGGATAGCCCTCGGGATGAATCGGCGGAATCTGCGCGCGGATGGAGTTGCTGATCGACATGGCCTGCTTCGTTGAGATGTCGTCCCTCTGACCTCAGAGCGGACCGCCGCCTTGACTAGGTCGATGCGCGGCCAAGGTCAAAATGATTCCTTAACTGTGGATCAAGGCGGTTCGCGGGCTCATTCGGCCGCCGTGGCGACCGGATCCGTGGCCACCGGCGGATTGCGGTTCGGTGCAGCAGCGTCGTCGCCGATCTGCGCCAGCTTCTCGCGCGCCTCCTCGGCCTCGCGCTGCCGGTTCCACATGCCGGCATACAGCCCGCCTCGCGCCAGCAGGTCGGCATGGGTGCCCCGCTCGGCGATCCGGCCGCGGTCGAGCACGATGATCTCGTCCGCCGCCACGATGGTCGACAGCCGGTGCGCGATCACCAGCGAGGTGCGGTTGCGCGACACGCCGTCCAGTGCCTCCTGGATCTCGTGCTCGGTGTGGCTGTCCAGCGCCGAGGTGGCCTCGTCGAGCACCAGGATCGGCGGTCCCTTCAGGATCGTCCGCGCGATCGCCACCCGCTGCTTCTCGCCGCCGGACAGCTTGAGGCCGCGTTCGCCGACCTGGGTCTCATAGCCCTTGGGCGCCATCCGGATCAGGCCGTCGATCTGGGCCAGCCGCGCCGCCTCCTCGACCGCGGCATCGTCGGCGTCCCAGCGGCCGTAGCGGATGTTGTAGCGGATGGTGTCGTTGAACAGCACCGTGTCCTGCGGCACCATGCCGATCTGGGCGCGCAGCGACACCTGGGTGACGTCGCGGATGTCCTGCCCGTCGATCAGGATGCGACCGCCGGAGACGTCATAGAGGCGGAACAGCAGCCGCGAGATGGTCGACTTGCCGGCGCCGGACGGCCCCACGATGGCGACCGTCTTGCCGGCCGGCACCTCGAAGCTCAGCCCTTGCAGGATCGGCCGCTCCGGCTCGTAGGCGAAGCGGACGTCCTCGAAGCGGACATGGCCCGATGTCACGACCAGCGGCGTCGCCCCGGGCGCGTCCTTGACCTCCGCGTCCCTGGTGAGCACGCCGAACATCATCTCGATGTCGATGATCGCCTGCTTGATCTCGCGATAGACCATGCCCATGAAGTTCAGCGGCTGGTACAGCTGGATCATCATGCTGTTGATCATGACGAAGTCGCCGACCGTGTTGCGCCCCTGGCGCACGCCCTGCGCGCACATCAGCATCGCGACCGTGAGCCCGATCGTGAAGATCACGGCCTGCCCGGCGTTCAGCACCGCCAGCGAGGTGTAGGTCTTCACGCTGGCGCGCTCATAGCGCTCCATCGAGCGGTCGTAGCGCTCGGCCTCGCGGGCCTCGGCGCCGAAATACTTCACCGTCTCATAGTTGAGAAGCGAGTCGATCGCCTTGGTGTTGGCGTCGGTATCTGAGTCGTTCATGCGGCGCCGGATCTCGATGCGCCACTCGGTCGCGATGTAGGTGTAGTAGAGATAGGCTGCGACCATGGTCAGCGTCACTAGCACGTAGCGCCAGTCGAACTGCCACAGCAGCACGGCGGTCAGCAGCGAGACCTCGACGATGGTCGGGATCAGCTGCAGGATCACCATCCGCACGATGGTTTCGATCGCGTTGCGGCCTCGCTCGAGCACACGCGTCAATCCGCCGGTCTTGCGCTCCAGATGAAAGCGCAGCGACAATTCGTGCATGTGGACGAAGGTGATGGTCGCGAGCTTGCGCACCGCATGCATCGCGACGCGGGCGAAAATACCGTCGCGCCATTGCGTCAGTACCGCCATCAGCACGCGCATCGCGCCGTAGCTCGCCGTCATCACGATCGGCGAGGCGACCAGCCAGAACGCCCAGTCGTCCGGCTTGATCGGCGCGGTGTTGGCGCCCGTCAGCGCGTCGGTGGCCCATTTGAAGGTGAAGGGCAGCACCAAGGTCGCGACCTTGGCCGCGAGCAGCAGCACGACAGACCACAACACCCGCATTTTCAGATCGGCGCGATCGCTCGGCCAGATGAAGGGCCAGAGATGCCGCAGGGTGCCAGCCAGCGTTCCCTGCTCGAGGGACGCGGGCGGCTGAGCGGCGCCGTGATGGGGGGAGGAATCAGGAGGCATCAAGCGATCTGGAACAGCGAGGGTCTTGGCATGTTGTGATGCCGGGCGTTGCCTGCGTCATATAGAGTGTCCGTGCGCCGGATGCACCCGTGTGCCCACGGAAACCGTTGCGGCGGCGCAGTATTTGCATATTTGTTTTCCGACAAATGGATCGAAACCGTCGGCATCACACGATGAAATCCCGGGAATTCACCCCATCCGCCTCCGTCTTGACGCCTTTCAGCTGCAGTGTCACATCCATCACATGACTGAAATCCGCACCGTCTGTGTCTATTGCGGCTCCGGCCCGGGCACCAATCCCAGCTTCATCGAATCGGCGAAGGCACTTGGCAAGGCGCTCGCCGACAACGGCGTCAGGCTCGTCTATGGCGGCGGCTCCATCGGCATGATGGGCGCGGTCGCCAAGGCCGTGCTCGATCATGGCGGCGACGTCACCGGCATCATCCCTGACTTCCTGGTGAAGAAGGAGGTCATGATGCCGCTGAAGGATCTGATCGTCACGCCCGACATGCACGAGCGCAAGCGGCTGATGTTCGAGCATTCCGATGCGTTCGTCGCCTTACCCGGCGGCATCGGCACACTCGAGGAGCTGGTCGAGCAGCTGACCTGGAAGCAGTTGGGACGCCACGCCAAGCCGGTGCTGATGGCCAATATCGACGGCTTCTGGGAGCCGCTGTTCGCCCTGCTCGCCCACATGCGGGAAACCGAGTTCATCCGCCCCGGCTTCCAGATCGAGCTGCTCAAGGCCGACCGCACCGAGGACATCCTGCCGCGGCTGCGCGAGGCCGCCGCCCGCGTCGCCAAGGAAGAGACCGAGATGGCGCCGGAGATTGCCAAGCGGCTGTGACTCCCTACTCGCTGGGAAACGTCACCGCCTCGATCCGGTTACCATCGGGATCGAGCACGAAGGCCGCATAATAGCGCACGCGATCATGCGGCCGCAGCCCCGGCGCGCCGTCCGAGATGCCGGCTGCTTCAACAGCTGCCGCGTGGAACGCATCGACCTCGGCCGTGGTCTTGGCGCGCAAGCAGAGATGCGAGCCGGTGTCGGCCGGCACGCGCGCCATCGCCGGGCGCAGGTTGATCCAGAGCTCCGGATAGGTTTTGCCGAAGCCGATGGTGGCAGGCCGCTCGACCAGCCGGGTCATGCCGAGCGGCGCCAGCGCAAGCCCGTAGAAGCGCGCGCTGCGGGCGAGGTCGCTGACACCGACGGAGACGTGGTCGATCATGCGTTGACTCCCCGCTCTCTCCATTCGTCATTGCGAGGAGCGAAGCGACGAAGCAATCCAGAGCCGAGGGCGGAACTCTGGATTGCTTCGCTTCGCTCGCAATGACGGCTCCTCATTGTCATCCCGGCGCGCCTGATTTCACCAGCTTGTAGAACACTGAATCCATCAGCGCCTGGAACGAGGCGTCGATGATGTTGGGCGACACGCCGACCGTGGTCCAGCGCTCGCCGGTCTCGTCAGCGCTCTCGATCAGCACCCGCGTCACTGCCTCGGTGCCGCCATTGAGGATGCGGACTCGGTAGTCGATCAGCTTGAGGCCGTCGATGAAGCCCTGATACTTGCCGAGATCCTTGCGCAAGGCAACGTCGAGCGCATTCACCGGGCCGTTGCCTTCGGCGGCGGAGATCAGCCGCTCGCCGGCGACGTCGACCTTGACCACCGCCAGCGCCACCGTGACGCGCTCGCCGAGCGCGTTGTAGCGCTGCTCGACATTGACGTCGAACTGCTCGACCCGGAAATACTCCGGCACGGAGCCGAGCGTACGCCGCGCCAGCAGCTCGAACGAGGCGTTCGCGGACTCATAGGCATAGCCCAAGGCCTCGCGCTCCTTCAGCTCCTCGACCAGCCGCGTCAGCTTCGGATCGCTCTTGCTGAAGGGAATGCCGCCGCGCTCCAGCGCTGCGATCACGTTGGAACGGCCGGCCTGGTCCGACACAAGCACCTTGCGATGATTGCCGACGCTCTCGGGCAGCACATGCTCATAAGTGTGCGGATCCTTCAGCACCGCAGAGGCATGGATGCCGGTCTTGGTGACGAATGCGCTCTCGCCGACGTAAGGCGCATGCCGGTTCGGCGCGCGGTTGAGCATGTCGTCGAGCGTGCGTGACACCTTCATCAGGCCGCCGAGCTGCTGGTCGGAGACGCCGATCTCGAACTTGTCAGCGAACTCCGCCTTCAGCTTCAGGGTCGGAATCAGCGAGCACAGATTGGCATTACCGCAGCGCTCGCCAAGCCCGTTCAACGTGCCCTGGATCTGGCGCACGCCGGCGCGCACCGCGGCCAGCGAGTTCGCCACCGCCTGCTCGGTGTCGTTATGGGCGTGAATGCCGAGATGATCGCCTGGCACATGCTTGGCGACCTCGCCGACGATGGCCTCGATCTCATGCGGCATGGTGCCGCCATTGGTGTCACACAGCACGACCCAACGCGCGCCGGCCTCATACGCGGCTCGCGCACAGGCCAGCGCGAACTCGGCATTCTCCTTGTAGCCGTCGAAGAAATGCTCACAGTCGAGCATCACCTCGCGCCCGGCCGCCTTGGCCGCAGTCACGCTGTCGCGGATCGAGGCGAGGTTCTCCTCGTTGGTCGTCTCGAGCGCGACGCGAACCTGATAGGCTGAGGACTTGGCCACGAAGCAGATCGCATCCGCCTTGGCGTCGAGCAGCGCCGCGACGCCGGGATCGTTCGACACCGACCGCCCGGCGCGCCGCGTCATCCCGAAGGCCGTGAAACGGGCATGTCCGAGCTTGGGCTTGGTCGCGAAGAACTCGCTGTCGAGCGGATTGGCGCCGGGATAGCCGCCCTCGACATAGTCGATGCCGAGATCGTCGAGCATGCGCGCGATGACCTGCTTGTCGGCCAGCGTGAAGTCGACGCCGTTGGTCTGCGCGCCATCGCGCAACGTCGTATCGAACAGATAGAGTCGCTCTCTGCTCATGACTGCGCTCCCGCGCCGAGCGCCTTCTTCATCCTTGTGTTGGCGAGCCACTCGCCATTGATGGAGACGCTGTTGCGCTGCTGCGCGACGTAGCCGCGCTTCCTGAAGAAATCCACCGCAGTGTCGCTGGCATCGACCACCAGCCCCGTCGTGCCGCGAGCGCCGGCAAGCTTCTCCAGCGCATCGCACAGCAGCGCTCCGACGCCCTGCCCCGCGACGCTCGGATGCACGTAGAGCATGTCGATGTGATCGTTGCCCTTCAGCGACGCGAAGCCGACCGGCGCGCCTTTCAGGGTTGCGATCAAGGTCAGCGTCGACGCCAGCTTCTTGCCAAAACACGCCTCGTCGTCGGCAGCGGCGGCCCAGGCCTCCTGCTGCTCCTCGCTGTAGTCGTCCGAGGTCAGCTGCTGGATACTGGCGACGAAGATCGCCGCGAGCAGCGGCGTATCGGCAGCGAGAAACGGCCGGAGCGCCGCCTTCGGAAGAGCCTGTCCCATCGTCTCACCAGAGTCCATAAAGCTTCGTGACCAATGCAACCGCGCCTGCGATCACCGCGAGCTTGAGCAGGATGTAGTACAGCCAGTGCCGCGGGAACGGCGTATCGGGCCTCTTCATCGCGCGATCTCCCAGGTCGTGACCGGCTTGCCGTCGGCGCCCTTGCCATCCTTGAGCACGACGCCCATCGCCGCGAGCTCATCACGAATGCGGTCGGACTCCTTGAAGTCCTTGCGCGCACGGGCGGCGGTGCGCTCGGCGATCAG
This sequence comes from Bradyrhizobium sp. SZCCHNS2022, assembly GCF_032377575.1. Lineage (NCBI taxonomy): Bacteria > Pseudomonadati > Pseudomonadota > Alphaproteobacteria > Hyphomicrobiales > Nitrobacteraceae > Bradyrhizobium > Bradyrhizobium sp. SZCCHNS2022. The sequence continues at coordinate 2,925,387 of NZ_JAUHHZ010000001.1, forward strand.
GCTATCGACCTTGCCGGCGTCGACGCCACGCGCCTGCTGCTTGCGCGCCTCCCATTGCGCCGCCGTTTCGGACAGAAAGCCGAAATAGCGCAACGAGCCGGCAAAAGCGGTGCGAGCGGCGTCATCCCCGGACGACGCCCGTCCGCGCAATGCGTGCAGCTCCGCGATCATCAGCGGCGTATTGATGTCGTCCAGCAGCGCGGCGATGACCGCGGGGTCGGGCTGCTCGCCGGACGCATCGGCCGCGACGCGATACCATTCGTCGAGCGTCTTCGCACTCTCCTCCAGGCCCTTGACCGTCCAATCGGCCGGCGAGCGGTAGTGCATCTTGAGCATGTTGAGGCGTAGCACCTCGCCCGGCCAGTCCGCCAGCAGTTCGCGGATGGTGACGAAGTTGCCGAGACTCTTCGACATCTTCGCGCCCTCGACCTGCACGAACTCGTTGTGCAGCCAGTAGTTCGCCATGACCGAGGTGCCATGGGCGCAGCGCGACTGCGCGATCTCGTTCTCATGATGCGGGAAGATCAGGTCGAGACCGCCGCCATGGATGTCGAAGACGTCACCGAGATAGGCGGCGCTCATCGCCGAGCATTCGATGTGCCAGCCCGGGCGGCCGCGACCCCATGGGCTGTCCCAGCCCGGCTCGTCATCGGACGACTGCTTCCATAGCACGAAATCAGCCGCATCCTTCTTGTGCGCATCGACCGCGACGCGGGCGCCGGCGAGCTGCTCGTCGAGCTTGCGGCCCGACAGCGCGCCATATTCCGGCATCGATCGGGTATCGAACAGAACCTCGCCCGCAGCCTCATAGGCATGCCCGCGCGCGATCAGCTGGCGGATCAACGTCACCATGTCGGCCTTGCCGTCCGCGCGCGGCAATACGAAATCGGTCGCGCGCGGCTCGAAGGTCGGCGGCAGGCTGCCGAGCGCAGCGGTGTCGCTGCGAAACTGATTGGCTGTGACCTCGGTGACCTTCCGAATCGCCTCGTTCAGCGGCAGCCCCGGATAGTCGCGCGCGGCCCGCGCGTTGATCTTGTCGTCGACGTCCGTGATGTTGCGGACATAGGTCACGTGCTCGGGGCCATAGAGATGCCGCAGCAGCCGGAACAGCACGTCGAAGACGATCACGGGCCGCGCATTGCCGATATGGGCGAAGTCGTAGACGGTCGGTCCGCAGACATACATGCGGACATTGTTCGGATCGAGCGGCACGAAGGGGCGCTTCTCCCGCGACGCGGTGTCGTACAAACGCAAGTCCATGGTCAGTCCCCGAATGCCTCAGTCCCGAATGCCTGTGCCCGCGTCTCGCCAAGCGAGACGCAACGGGTGTCCTCCGCCAGATGACGGCCCGAAGACGGGCGGCCACGGCAAACAGCACGCTTCCGACCTGCCGGCGGGGCGTCCTGATCATCTCTGTTGAGAAAAGACGGCCTCAGCCAGCGAATCGCTAGCGCGTAATCTCGCGGCAAATGCAGCAGATGGCGAGGAAACCGTTCATGGGTTTCACCATGATGCAGCGGGATGTTGCCGTCAAGAGCCGCAAATCGGCCGCTTTCACCGCCCAAATCGTCCCGCCCTGCCTCATGGTTAATCATTTTTAACCTTTTTGGCCTAACCGTGAGTTGTAGCCATCATCGACCGGTGCACCATGCGCTTCTCCTCGGGCCTGCTCGCCTGCTGTGTCCTCCTCGCCGCCGCGACCACCGCCTCGGCCGAGAGCCGAATCTTCATCATCGCCAACGAGGCCGACGGCTACGGCGTCGACCAGTGCCTGGCCAAGGGCGACAAATGCGGCGCCCCGGCCGCCCGCTCCTACTGCCAATCACGGGATTTTGCACAGGCCTCCTCCTACCGCCGCGTCGACCCCGACGAGATCACCGGTTCGGTGCCGAAAGCCGGCGCGAGCTGCGCTCATGGCGGCTGCAGCGAGTATGTCGCGATCACCTGCCAGCGCTGACGGCTTCGGGAACGACTGTTCCCGCCACGCCAGCGCCCCGGAAACGACGTGACGCTGCCCGACAAAGCGGCTATGGGATGCGCGCCGCTGCCGCGATTTTTCCGAATTCTGTGCTCGTCCCGCGGCAGCACCCATGGACCGGAATACCGCATCTTGATCGCATCCCTGTCTCCGCGCCTGTTGGCCTGCACCGCGCTGCTCGGACTGACCCTGACCGGCTCGCACGCCCTGGCGCAATCCAGCTCCGATTCCTACGCGCAGATGGCCCCGGGTCAGCCGCAGGCCGGCGTCAACCCGATCTGTCCGCGTCTCGAGGCTCAGCTCGCCTCGATCGACCGTGGCGGTGGCGGCGGTGATCCGGCACGCGAGGACCAGATTCGGCGCTATCAGGACGCTGCCGCCAAGCAGCAGGCCGAGCTCGATCGAGTCAGCATGCAGGCCAAGCGCATGGGCTGCGACAGCCCCGGCTTCTTCTCGATCTTCAACGGTCGCGCGGCCGAATGCCAACCGGTCAACAATCAGATCCAGCAGATGCGCTCCAATCTGGACCAGATCACCGGCAGCCTGGAGCGGCTGCGCGGCGGCGGGTTCGGCGGCGAACGCGACAACCAGCGCCGCTCGGTGCTGGCCGCGCTCGGCCAGAACAATTGCGGGCCGCAGTACCAGCAATACGCGAATCGCGGTGGCGGCGGAAACGCCGGCGGCAATTTCCTGACCAGCCTGTTCGGTGGCGGCGCCGACAGCAACCCGGCGGCCTCGCTGCCGCCGCCGAGCGCCGATCTCGCCGCCCCGCAGGGCACCTATCGCACCGTCTGCGTCCGCACCTGCGACGGCGCCTATTTCCCGATCTCGTTTGCCACCGTTCCCGGCCGCTTCGCCGATGACGAACGCGCCTGCAAGGCGCAATGCCCGGCCGCCGACGCGACCTTGTTCACCTATCGCAATCCCGGCGAGGACATGAATCAGGCGGTGTCGGTCAACGGCCAGTCGTACACCGCGCTGCCGAACGCGTTCAAATATCGCACCGAGTTCAACCCCTCCTGCTCGTGCAAGGCGCCAGGCCAGACCTGGGCGGATGCTCTGAAGTCGATCGACGAGAGGGCCTCGGCCGCCGAGCAGGGTGACATCATCGTCACCGAGGAGAGCGCCAAGCGGATGCAGCAGCGCCAGACCGGCAAGCCTGTCGCCGGCAAGAAGGGCGCGGCGCCCGCAGATGCGGCTCCGGCGACCACGACCGCCGACACCACGACCGGCGCCGGCGGCGACAAGCAGATCCGCACGGTCGGCCCGACCTTCATCCCGGCGCGCTGAGCAGTCTCGCCGGGTCATCTGCATCATCCTTCAGTCTCAGCACGGGCGATGAGATCGGGCGAGATCACCTCGCCCGACGGCCCGCGCGCGTCCGCGGGTGTCCAGCGATTGCGCAGCGCGGCCAGACGAGCAGCCTGCGCCGGGGCGATGTCGCCGAGCGCAGCGACGATGCCGCTCCGGCCGGCGATCCCACCGCTGACATCGACGGCAAGCGCGCCCGATTGATTCGCCAGTGCCGCCAGCAACGTGCTGCGCAGCCGCACCAGCAGATCGCGATGGGCATCGACCGGCAGCGGGCCGGGCAGGATCGTTTCAACACCTTCGATGGCCGCCGCGATCGGCACGATCTCGGCGGCAATACCGAGCCGCGCCGCGAACGCGATCGCCTCGTCCCGCAGCTGCTGCGGCGTGTCCGGCCCGGCCAGCAGCACGGCGCGAACCTCGTCGGCTCCGAGTGCATCGACGGCCAGGGCCAGTGACAGCGCGGATTCGATGCCTGCCGCCAAGCCCAATATCGCGTCGCTGAAGCCTGCCTTGGCGACGCGGTCGCGCAGGCGGAGCACATGGGCGGCATAGTCCGCCTCGTCGCCCTCGATCAGCTCGGCAACCGGCCCGCGGCACTGCCAGCCGTCATCTCCCCTGCGCCATGCCAGCGTGGTCACGTGCTCGACGAAGCCCGGCAACTGCGCGGCGATCGAGAGATCGGCGTTGAGTGCGAAGGACGCGCCGTCGAACACTTCGCCGTCGTGACCGCCGGTCTGATTGAGCCAGAGCAGCGGCAGGTCGCTCTCGGTGACGCGCGCCACGGCCGCCGACAGCCGGCGGTCGCCATCGCCGCGGATGTAGCGCGCGGCGGCGGCGACCACGACCAGCTCGGCGCCGGTCTCGGCCAGCGTCTCGACGACGTTCTCGTCGCTGGGCTGCTCGGGCCAGATGTCCTCGCCGATCGCGACGCCGATGCGCATGCCGCGCACGCTGATCGGGCCGGCCGCGGGGCCGCGCGCGAACAGCCGCTTCTGATCACCCGGCAAATTGGTCTTGAAGCGCGTCGCGGCGATGCGGCCGCCGTCGAGGAGCGCAAGGGCGTTGTAGAGCTTGCCGTTGTCGCTCCATGGCGTGCCGATCAGCATCGCCGGCCCGCCATCGGCGGCCTCGCGCGCCAGGGCTTCGACGGCGTCGCGGCAGTCGGCCTCGATGCGCGGCGTCAGCTCCGCGGCAAGGCCGCCGGCGATGAACAGCTCCGGCAGCACCACGAGATCGGCGTCGGCGGCGTTCGCCAGAACCTCCCGGGCCTTGGCGGCGTTGCCCGCGATGTCGCCCACCGTCGGATTGAGCTGCGCCAGCGTGATCCTGAAACCGTCAGCGGCCATCGCTCAACTCGTTCACAACAGCCCGATCCGCTCGGCGATCGCGAACAGCCAGAAGCCGCCGGACATCAAGAGCGCAACGCCGACTGCGGCCGAGCCGAGATCCTTGACCCGGCCGATCTGCAGATCGTGCTCGGTGGTCAGGCGATCGGCGAGCTTCTCGATCGCTGTGTTCAAGAGCTCGACCACCAGCACCAGCAGGACGGCGCAGACCAGCTCGACGCTGCGCATCGGCGTCACGCCGATCACATAGGCGAGCGGCAGCGACAAAACGAAGGCGATCACCTCCTCGCGCACCGCCTGCTCGGAGCGGAGCGCGAAGGAAAGACCATTGCGCGAGTTGAGCGTCGCGCGCCAGAAGCGCAGCATCAGAAGCCCGCGACCGCCGGAATCGGAGACGACTTGCCGCCGCGCTGCTGCTTCAACAGCTCGGCGATCAGGAACGCCATGTCGATCGACTGCTCGGCGTTCAGCCGGGGATCGCACACCGTGTGATAGCGGTCGTTGAGATCCTCGTCGGTGATCGCGCGCGCGCCGCCGATGCATTCGGTGACGTCCTTGCCGGTCATCTCCAGATGAATGCCGCCGGCATGGGTGCCCTCGGCGGCATGCACCGCGAAGAAGGCGCGGACCTCCGATACGATGCGATCGAACGGCCGGGTCTTGTAGCCCGAGTTCGAGGTGATGGTGTTGCCGTGCATCGGATCGCACGACCACACCACCTTGCGCCCCTCCCGCTGCACCGCGCGGATCAGCCCCGGCAGGTGATCGCCGACCTTGTCGGCGCCGAAGCGGTTGATCAGGGTCAGCCGGCCCGGCTCGTTGTCGGGGTTGAGAATGTCGATCAGCTTGATCAGTTCGTCCGGCTTCAGCGACGGGCCGCATTTCAGGCCGATCGGGTTCTTGATGCCGCGGAAATACTCGACATGGCCGTGATCGAGCTGGCGGGTGCGGTCGCCGATCCAGATGAAATGGCCCGAGGTCGCGTACCAGTCCCCGGTCGTGGAGTCGACGCGGGTGAAGGCCTGCTCGTAGCCGAGCAGCAGCGCCTCGTGGCTGGTGTAGAAATCGGTGGCGCGCAGCTCCGGATGGCTCTCGAGATCGAGGCCGCAGGCGCGCATGAAATTGAGCGCCTCGGAGATGCGGTCGGCGAGCTCCTTGTAGCGCCGCGACTGCGGAGAATCCTTGACGAAGCCGAGCATCCACTGGTGCACGCTGCCGAGATTGGCGAAGCCGCCGGTGGCGAACGCACGCAGCAGGTTCAAGGTCGCGGCCGACTGCCGGTAGGCATCGAGCTGGCGCTGCGGGTTGGGGATGCGCGCCTCCGGGGTGAAGGCGGTGTCATTGACGATGTCGCCGCGATAGCTCGGCAGCTCGACGCCGTTGACCTTCTCGGTCGGCGACGAGCGCGGCTTGGCGAACTGGCCGGCGATGCGGCCGACCTTCACCACCGGCACCGCGCCGGCATAGGTCATGACCACGGCCATCTGCAGCAGCACGCGGAAGAAGTCGCGGATGTTGTTGGCGCCGTGCTCGGCAAAGCTCTCGGCGCAGTCGCCGCCCTGCAGCAGGAAGGCTTCGCCCGCGGCGACACGCGCCAGCGATTTCTTCAGGTTGCGCGCCTCGCCGGCGAACACCAGCGGCGGGAAGGTCGCGAGCTGCGCCTCGACCTCGGCCAGCGCCTTCTGGTCGGGATAGTCAGGCACCTGCTGCACCGGCTTGGACCGCCAGCTCTCCGGGCTCCAGCGCTCCGTCATGGCTCTCTACTCCCTCTGGACATCCGCTCGCTCGTTCCCCCGCAGCGGCGCGCCGCGTTATACACAGCCCGTCTCCGAACTGCCATCCGGAATTTAAGTCGTTCGTCCAAGCCCTTGCTGCTACGGATGGATTTTGGCCCGGCCGAGATTCCGTATGATCCCGTAGCCCCCTCTTTCTCCCCGTCATTGCGAGCGCAGCGAAGCAATCGAGGGTGGTGGGCGGGACTCTGGATTGCTTGCGCCTTCGCTCTCCGAGCTCGTGGACACGTCGCTGCGCTCGCAATGACGTGGGGTGACGACTTTGCCCCGCATGACGACCGCCTGTCTCGGATGGAAGAGCAGTGTCTCCACAATCACCGCTGTCATCGCCCGGCTTGACCGGGCGATCCAGTACGCCGAGACGCCTGTAATGGACTCGATGGGCCGCGGCGTACTGGATCCCCGCTTTCGCGGGGATGACGACCGAGTTCGACGCGCTCAGGTCGCCCCTCTCGCTGAATCCGTCTCAAATGAGCCCACACAGCAGCCACGGGCTCTCATCCTCGCGCGCCGCTTGGGCCGAGTCATGCTGCTCATCCGCCCTCTCAGACATCGAAGGGCGCAGGGAATGCCGGACGATGGCCTCGCCCATGGCCCGCCTGCGGAAAAAATGCAGGCGGCAGGTACCACAGGTTCAGCCGATCATTCCGGCATTCCCTGCGCGACGGTCTTCACGCTTATACGCAGTCTGCCTGGTGCGCCGGGCTTGTTGGCCACCATTGCCCGTGCGGCGCGCAAGCGCCGTCACGAGCGTAGCACCAGCATCGGGGTGCCAGCACGCTGCGACTTCACGTCCGCGCCAAGCCGTTCGTCCGCGCATCCTTTCGGACACGCTGCGGCTCCCTCGCGGCCATCGCTCCCCGCCTCGCGTGTCGTGACGATCGCGCGCAACGCCCCTTCGAGTGAGGCGGGATGCGTGGGAGTAGATCACGAATTCTGAAATTCGTAAAGCAAAATTTTGAGGCAACCGCTCCTGAGCCGATCACACGACCAGCAGCAGCCCCGAGAGCAGCAGAATGCCCAGGATGATCTTCCTGAAAAAGACGTCGTTGACCTTGCGGAACGCGAACACGCCGAGCGCCGTGCCGGCGAGCAGCGCCGGGATGCTCAAGGCGAGGTCGATGATCACCTTGGAGGACAGGTCCTGCCGGGCCAGCATCACCGCGAGCGAGGCGATCTGGATAGCGGCGATGAAGGGCTGCACGAGGCCGCGCTGTTCGGTCTTCGGCAGGCCGTGCATCTCGCACCAGATGGTCGGCAGCGCGCCGGGCATCGCGGTGAGGCTGCCGATCAGGCCGCCACCGAAGCCGATGATGGCGGTGCGGCTTCGGCTCATCGGTTGAAGACTGCCCAGCGCCGGCTTGCACAGCATGGTGCCGGCGTAGATCGCAATGGTGAGGCCGAACACCTGCTGGAACACGCGTGTATCTGCATTGTGCAGCAGCCACAGCGCCAGCGGCACGCCGAGCAGCCCGCCGATGATCAGGACCAAGCTCTCCCTCCAGCGGATGCTGGCGCGCAGCGCCCAGAGGTTCGTCGCCTGCACGCCGACGCTGCACGCCATCATCAGCGGCACCGCCTCCAGGGGCTGAAGCATGTGCAGCAGGATCGCGCCGGCAACGGCCGAAAATGCAAAGCCGGCGAGGCCGGAGACGAAGGCGCCGAAGAACACGGCGACGCTGAGCAGCAAGAATGATCCGAAACCGGGCATGGAAATGCTCCCGCTGATGAGGCTGAAAATGGGTGGTGGTCAATCGATGGATTGAAGCGTCGCCATCGGCTTCGTCGACGCTTCGTCGGGCGTGTCAGCCCCTCGCAGAATCGCAATCGCGACGACGTGCAGGATCAGGAAGCCGACGAGGACGGCGGCGCCGAGCGCCGGCTTCGGCGCGACCGGCTTTCGCTGCGTTGAATCCTGATGGGCTTGCATGTCCGACGTCTCCGGCAAGTGGTATCGGATTGCTAGCAGCCCGCCGTCTCCTCAGCGTCCCCCGAGCGGGGGATGAGGTGTGCCTGGGTTTCTCGCTGTGTGCTGGAGATCACCTCGAGCTCATTTCGCCGCAATCACGCGAGCCCCGTTTGACAAACCCATAACCAATCGGTTATGAATTAACCCATAACCAACAGGCTATGGATTTCATGCCGCGCTCGCCCGATCTGCTGTTCCGCTCGCTCGCCGATCCCACCCGGCGCGCCATCTTCGAAGGGCTGTGCCGGCACGGCGAGCAGACGGTCGGCGCGTTGACGGCCAAGGCCGGCGTGTCGCAACCGGCTGTCTCGAAGCATCTCGGCGTGCTCAGGCAGGCGGGCCTGGTGCGCGAGCGTCACGAAGGCCGCCTGACGCATTACCGCGCGCAACCGAAGGCGCTCGCGCCGCTGCTCGACTGGACCAGCCGCATGGCCACGTTCTGGGAAAGCCGGTTCGACGATCTGGAAAATCTGCTCAACAGGATGGATCAATGAGCTCAGCTGCGCCCGAAACCCGCACCGTCGTCGTCGAGCGCGAATTCGCACATCCGCCGGAAAAACTCTGGCGCGCGTTGACGCAGCCGCATCTGATCGCGGAGTGGCTGATGGCCAACGACTTCGTGCCAGCGCTCGATCATCGCTTCAAGCTGAAGGCCGATTGGGGCGTGGTCGATTGCCAGGTCGTGACCATCGAGCCGCACAGGACGCTGGCCTATAGCTGGGCGGCGCTCGGCCTCGACAGCGTCGTGACCTGGACGCTGACGCCGACGGCAACCGGCACGCATCTGCGCATGGAGCAGACCGGCTTCGCCGCCGATCAGACCCGCGCCTATCAGGGCGCGCGCTTCGGCTGGCCGAGATTCTTCGATGGGTTGGAGCAGACATTGGCGCGGCTCGACTGAGCTGCACCGGCAACAAACTCCGCCGTCATTCCGGGGCGACGCGCGCAGCGCGACGAGCCCGGAATCCATCAAGCCGCGCAACTGCCGCACGATGGATTCCGGGCTCGTGCTGCGCACGCCCCGGAATGACGGAGGAGAGATCTCGCGCATTCGTCAGCATTGTCATCATGGGGAGGAGCAGATGAATTGGTCCAATGCGATCCGGCAGGTGCATCGCTGGGTGTCGATCGCGTTCACCATCGGAGTCATCATCAACATCGCGGCGATGACGCAGACGCAGCCGGCCTTCTGGATCGGGCTGCTGGCGCTCGTCCCGCTGATCGTGCTGCTGGCAACCGGGCTCTATCTGTTTGCTCGGCCGTATTTGACGAGGACGGCCAAGGCTCAGCCCTGAGGATGTCGGCGGGCAAACGCGCGGCCATGCGCTGCCTGCCTCGCGAGACCGCCTACTCCAGCCCGTTCGCCGACACCCAGCCGACGACGCCGTTCCACACCGCACGACACGACGGAAACCGGCTGACACCGTCGCCGGGCATCACGCAGCCGCCGACCATCGCAGTCTCGCCGGCGGGGATGCGCGTCAGGATGTCGGATTTCTGCCCGGGCTCGCGGCGCAGGTTGAGATAGCCCTGCGAGACGTTGCGCTTCACCATGCGCGGCACGAGATGCGGATTGGGCAGAACGGCCTGCGCCCGCTCGGTCGGTGACTCCGCCGGACGCGTTGCGGTCTGCGTCTTCTTCAGCTCCTCGATCCGCGCCCGCGCCATCGAGCCGTAGGGCGTAGCGCCGAACTGGCGCACGAAATCCTCGAGCACGGCGATGCTGGTGGTGTTCTGCGTCACCGCCCAGGCGCGCTCGGCCGGATCGGACGAGGCGGCCGAGGCAGGCTGCGTGGCCGAAGCCGGCGCGAACGTCTGGCCGGCGAAGAAGAAATCGCCATCGACCGGCGAGCTCGACACCCAGGGCTGCTGTGAGCCGGCAGTGGCGCGCTTCACCTCGAGGCCGACCTGGTTGAAGGTCTTGAAGATGTCGAGCCCGGGCCGCTTGATCGTCTCAGCCAGCGCCTTGGTGAACGGGCTGTTGCCGTCGCGGCCATCGAGCGCGACGTTGCCGGGCTGGGTCGCGAACGAGATCAGCGTTCCCTCGGGCGCGCGCATCTGCGCGAGTCCGCTGCCGGCGTCACGCAGCCCGCGGCCACCGAACGGATTGTTGCGGCAGGCATCGAGGATGACGAGGTTGAGCTTGGTGCCCGCGCTCTCCATCTGCCGCAGCACGACGTTGACGTCGAGCATCTGGAAATCGACGTCGGCCTCCCGCGTCGGGTTGGCGTCGACCGGCACGAGATAGTTAGCGCCGCGCACCTGCACGCCGTGGCCCGCATAATAGACCAGCGCCACGTCGGCGCCGCGCGCCTTGCCGCCGAACTCCTGCACGGCGCGGCGCATCGCGGCCTCGTCGAGATCGAACTGCGCGCTGCCGCCGACCAGCGTGAAGCCGAGTCCCTGAAGGGTCTCGGCCATCAGCGCCGCATCATGCTTGGGGTTGTCGAGACGGCTGACCGTCCGATAGGCCGAGTTGCCGATGACGAGCGCGATGCGGGTATCGGCGAGCGCGGGGCTGCCAACGCCGAGCAGGCTCAATCCGGCCAGCGCCAGCATCTTCCATCGTCGCATCGGTTCCCCCGCCATGTCCTGACGGCGGGAGCTTATACGCGGTCGGGCGGAGCTGGAAAGCGCGGCCGCCCTACTGCGCCGCCTGCCTCACATGCCGCTCGGTCACCGTGCGCATCGTCACCAGTTCCTCGGCGGCGGAGGGATGCAGCGCGACGGTCGAGTCGAAATCGGCCTTGGTCGCCTTCATCTTGATGGCGATGGCGACGGCCTGCGTGATCTCGGCAGCCGTGTCGCCGACGATGTGGCAGCCGAGCACGCGGTCGGTCGCGCCGTCGACCACGAGCTTCATCAGCACGCGGGTATCGCGGCCGGACATCGTCGCCTTGATCGGGCGGAAACTGGTCTTGTAGATGTCGACGCGGTCGTACATCTCGCGCGCCTGGGTCTCGGTCAGGCCGACGGTGCCCACTTCAGGCTGGCAGAACACGGCGGTCGGGATGTCGGCGTGATCCACGCGCACGCTCTTGCCGCCGAACACAGTGTCGGCGAAGGCATGGCCCTCGCGGATCGCGACCGGCGTCAGGTTGAAGCGATGGGTGACGTCGCCGATCGCATAGATGCTCGGCACCGAGCTCTGCGAAAACGCGTCGACCGCGATGCCGCCGTTGCGCGGATTGATCGCGACGCCCGCCTTCTCCAGACCGAGATTGGCGACCGCCGGATGGCGGCCGATCGCGAACATCACCTTGTCGGAGGCGATGCTGGAGCCGTTCGACAGGTGCGTGGTGTAGTCACGGCCGTGCTTGTCGACGCTCGTCACCGTGCAGCCGGTCAGGATGGTGATGCCTTCCTTCTCCATCTCCGCGCGGACGTGCTTGCGGACGTCCTCGTCGAAGCCGCGCAGGATGTTGTCGCCGCGATAGACGACCGTCACATCGGAGCCGAAATTGGCGAAGATGCAGGCGAATTCCAGCGCGATGTAGCCGCCGCCCTGGATCACGATCCGGCGCGGCAGCTCCTCCAGATGAAACGCCTCGTTGGAGGAGATGACGTGCTCGATACCAGGGATCGGCGTGCCGTGATTCGGCGCGCCGCCGGTCGCGATCAGGATGTACTTTGCGCGCACCGTCTCGCCGGTCGCGAGCCGCACGGTGTTGGCATCCTCCAGCACCGCACGGGTCTTGACGATCCTGGCGCCGGACTTCTCGACATTGGCGGTATAGGCCGCCTCGAGCCGCGCGATCTCCTTGTCCTTGTTCCTGATCAGCGTCGGCCAGTCGAAGGTCGCGGTCGGGATCGTCCAGCCGAAACCGGCGGCATCGGCGATCTCCTGGCGGACATGCGAGCCGATCACGAACAGCTTCTTGGGCACGCAGCCGCGGATCACGCAGGTGCCGCCCATGCGGTATTCCTCGGCGACCATCACGCGGGCGCCATAGCCCGCCGCGATGCGGGCGGCGCGCACGCCCCCCGAGCCGCCACCGATCACGAACAGGTCGACGTCGAATTCAGCCATCTCTCCCCCGACCTGTTCTCGCCGCGACAAGCCTCAGATCGGCTTGTTGCGCTTGCGCATCTCGGCGCGGAACTGCGCGGTGACGGTGTCGGAAAACTCCGCTGCCCACAGGTTCATCGCCTGCATGCTCATCTGGATCGCCTTCGGCTCCGCCGCAAGCAGCTTCTGGCCGATCGGCGACTTGTAGAAGGTGACGAGGTTGGCGATCTCGGCGTCCGAGAACTCGTTGCAGTAGATCTGCGCCATCTTCTCGCCGATCTCCTTCTCCTTGCCGGCATAGGTCTGGGCGACCATCACGGCGACCTCGTCGAGGTCCTTCTGGTAGTTCAGGTTGGACTGCAGCAGAGCCTGCTTGGTCTGCTGCACCATCCCGGGAACGGCATTGGCGTACATCGCACCCGCGTTCTTCATCGCCAGAATCTCGCGCGCGCCCGCCATGCAGGCGGCCGAGGCCGGCTTCAGGGCCGGCGGCTGGCCCTGCGCGGCAGCGGGGCTCGCAGAGGCCAGAGCCAGCACGATTCCGGCGGCCGGCAAGATTCTGAACACGCTCTTCATTCCAAGTCTCCTGTGAGATTGCCGCCTTGAGCAGACAGTCCTGCTTCACTCAAGGCCGCTGGATAACGCGAATTCCCTGTGCGCCTGCCAGGATCGCGGTGCTGCCGAGGCCGATGAACAGCCCGTGCTCGACCACGCCTGGAATTGCGCTCAAAAGGCCCGCCAGACGCGGGGGATCCTCGATCTCCCCCAGGCGGACGTCGACAATCCAGTGGCCGCCATCGGTGACGAAAACGTGGCCATCTGCGGACTTGCGCACGCTCATTGGCCCGGACACGCCGGCCTTGGCAAAGGCTTCACTCATCTCGCGCTGGGTGGCGGCGAGGCCGAACGGAACCACCTCGACCGGCAGCGGGAAGCGGCCGAGCCGCGCGACCCATTTGGTTTCGTCGGCGATCACGATCATGCGAGCCGAGGCGCTGGCGACGATCTTCTCGCGCAGCAGCGCGCCGCCGCCGCCCTTGATCAGGTCGAGCGCCGGATTGATCTCGTCGGCGCCGTCGATGGTGATGTCGAGGCGGTCGATCTCGTCGAGCGTGGTCAGCGGCACGCCGCAGGCTTCCGCCTGCGCCCGCGTCGCCTCCGAGGTCGGCACGCCCACGACCTTCAGCCCGTCACGCACCTTTTCACCGAGCAGATCGACGAAATGCTTGGCGGTCGAGCCGGTGCCGAGGCCGAGCCTCATGCCGCTCTCGACCTCCTCCAGCGCGCGCGCCGCCGCCTGCCGTTTCAATGCGTCCATATCGACCAAGACACCCGCCCCTCGGATGGACCCCCACCGGGCGGGGGCCGAAAACCGGCGCATATCTAGCGGTGTTTTGCCGCAAGGCCTAGCTCTTGCTGGCTCCCGGCAGTCACGAAATCGGACAAAAAGCAGGCCCGGCCCTCTTGCAAGGGCGAGGGCTGCCCGGTAGCGGATACCGATGGCCATCTCCAGCACCATCGTCTTCGATCTCGACGGCACCCTGGTCGACACGGCGCCGGACCTCATCAACGCGCTGAATTACATCTTGCAGCGCGAAGGGCTGCGGCCGGTGCCGCTGGCCTCGGCCCGCAAGATGATCGGGCACGGCGCGCGCAAGCTGCTCGAGCGCGGGCTGGAGGCGGAGGGCCGCTTCGCCAGCACGGAGGACATGGACCGGCTCACCGCCGATTTCATCGATTTCTATGCCGAGAACATCGCGATCGAATCGCGCCCCTTCGACGGGCTGGAGGCAGCGCTCGACGAGCTCGCCGGCCGCGGCTGCCAGTTCGCGGTCTGCACCAACAAGCTCGAATGGCTGTCCAAGCGCCTGCTCGACCAGCTCGGCCTGTCCGCCCGCTTCGCCGCCATCTGCGGCGCCGATACGTTCGGCGTCGCCAAGCCCGACCCGACGATCCTGCGCCAGACCATCGCGCAGGCCGGCGGCGAGATCGGCGCCGCGATCATGGTCGGCGATGCCGGCACCGATGTCGGCGCGGCGCGTCGGGCCGGCGTACCGGTGATCGGCTGCACGTTCGGCTACACCGACGTCCCGATTGCCGAACTGAATCCGGACCACCTGATCGACCACATGCGCGAGCTGCCGGCCGCAGTCACAGCGCTCGGGTCCTCGCTCAAAAACGGCTGACCAGACCGCGATTTTCAGGAACGCACGCACCGGGATCGATCTCTCCCGCACGGAGAAACGTGCTCTCGATGCAACTCCCGGCCGACAGCGCGGATCTCCGATCCGACTGCCGGATTCCGGATCAACTCCTTGTTCTGCCGACAGAAAATGGGACGACGCGGAACGTTAACGTTCTGTTGAGAATAGGGTTGACCGCAGTTGCGCCGCTGTTCTGACGCTCCTATGGTCGCCTTGGGATTGCGGCCGATGGCCGCAGGGTTGTGGGGCGGACATCATGATGCGGCGTGTCATCGCAATTGCGGTTGCGGGAGCCGGCCTTGCCGGCTGCTCGTCCTTCTCCATGGACAGCTTCAAGCTGGCGGCGCCCGAGGTCCCCGTGCAGCTCGAATCGGTGCCACCAGGCGCCGATGCCAAAACCTCGCTCGGGCCGGGCTGCAGAACGCCGTGCACAGTCCAGGTTCCGGCGCCCGATGCGGGCTTCAGCGTCACCTTCACGATGGACAGATACCTGCCGGCGACCATCCCGGTGCAGGTGATCCGCAACACCGGCGATTTCAACTCGTCGCCGCCGGTCGTGATGGATCCGAGCCCGGTGGTGGCCGAGCTGCAGCCGGCGCCGGGAGCACCGCCGAAAGCGGTCAAGCACATGCGGCCGAAGAAGCCGAAGCCGCAGAAGTCCGCCGCCGCGCCGGCGGCCGCCGCGCCGGCAACCACCGGCTCGGCCTTCCCCGCACCGGTTCCCGGCGCGGCGCGGCAGTAACGGCCGCGCTCGCGTGCGGCGCAACATCGACGATGCGGCGTTGGCGATTGTGAGGCGCGCGGATCATGATTAGATTGGCTCGTAACTGACATCGGCCACGTGCCTCACGCGGCCGCCTCGTGGCATCGCCGCCACCCGCAAGGCCATCCATGACTGCTGAGACGTTGAGCGACACCGCCCTGACGCGCCCGATGACCGACCCGTTCGGCCGTCGCATCTCCTATCTGCGCGTCTCGGTCACCGACCGCTGCGATCTGCGCTGCTTCTACTGCATGTCGGAGGACATGACCTTCCTGCCGAAGGCCGATCTCCTGACGCTCGAGGAGCTCGACCGGCTCTGCTCGGCCTTCATCCACAAGGGCGTGAAGAAGCTCAGGCTCACCGGCGGCGAGCCGCTGGTCCGGCGTAACGTCATGGGCCTGGTGCGCTCGCTGTCGCGACATCTGACGAGCGGCGCGCTCAACGAGCTGACGATGACGACCAATGCGACGCAGCTTGCGAAATATGCCGCAGAGCTCGCCGATTGCGGCGTCCGCCGCATCAACGTCTCGCTCGATACGCTCGATCCCGACAAATTCCGCACCATCACCCGCTGGGGCGATCTCGACCGCGTGCTCGCCGGCATCGAGGCCGCGCAGGCCGCTGGGATCGCGGTCAAGATCAACGCGGTCGCGCTCAAGAACATGAACGAGGACGAGATCCCCTCGCTGATCGACTGGGCGCATGGCAAGGGCATGGCGCTGACGCTCATCGAGGTGATGCCGATGGGCGAGATCGGCGAAGGCCGCATCGACCAGTATCTGCCGCTGTCGCTGCTGCGCAGCCGCCTCGCGCAGAAATACACGATGACCGATCTCGACGAGACCACCGGCGGTCCCGCGCGCTATGTCCGCGTCGCCGAGACCGGCGGCACGATCGGCTTCATCACGCCGATGACGCATAATTTCTGCGAGAGCTGCAACCGCGTGCGCGTCACCTGCACCGGCACCCTGCACACCTGCCTCGGCCACGAGGACGCCTCCGATTTGCGCAAGCCGCTGCGCGCCTCGGCCAGCGACGAGCAGTTGAGCGATGCGATCGACCGCGCCATCGGCCTGAAGCCGAAGGGCCACGACTTCATCATCGACCGCCGCCACAACCGCCCGAGCGTCAGCCGGCACATGAGCGTGACGGGCGGCTGACGACGTGCTGCCCTGGAAGCTGATCGACACCGCTGACGTGCCCGGCGGCGGCGAGCCGCTGCGGCTGATGCAGCGCGGCCGCGAGTTCACGATCAAGCTCGGCCAGAACGAGCTGATGAGCAGCCGCCTCTACGGCTCCGAGGAGGCGCTGGCGACGTTGAGCTGCGCGCGGCTCAAGGACCGTCCTGCCCCGCATCTGCTGATCGGCGGCCTCGGCATGGGCTTCACCCTGCGCGCCGCGCTGAAGGTGCTGGGACCGCAGGCGCGCGTCACCGTGGCCGAATTGGTGCCGGCGGTGATCACGTGGGCGCGCGGGCCGATGGCCGCACTGTCCGGCGACAGCCTGACCGATTCGCGCGTCGACATTCGCGAGGGCGACGTCGTGAAGCTGATCGCGTCCGCGCGCGGCGCCTATGATGCGATCCTGCTCGACGTCGACAATGGCCCGCAGGGCCTGACCCGGCAGTCCAACGACGCGCTCTACGACTCCTCTGGCTTGCGCGCCGCGTTCTCGGCGCTACGTCCCGGCGGCGTGCTCGCGGTGTGGTCGTCGCATCCGGCCGACCACTTCACCCCGCAGCTGCGCAAGGCCGGCTTCGCCGCCGAGGAGATCAAGATCCGCGCCACCGGCCGCGGCGGTCGCGGCGCGCGTCACGTGATCTGGATCGCGACGCGGCCGGCGTGATGAGGCAGCACCGCCGTCGCGCTTGCACCCGTCGCAGTTGAGTTCTCACCCCCGCCTGTTAAGCTCGCAAAGTTCCTTTTGAATTGCTTTTTCGACACGCCCTCTCCGCGAGGCTCATTGGCATGACCGTCGACCTTTTGCAGGACACCAAGACCTATCCGCGGATGACGCGCTGGTTCAATCCACTGCTTCTCATCAAGCTGCTCAACAACGTCGTCACATCTGCGATGTTCGGCCAGTATGCCGACCGACGCCTGATGGTCGCCGCGCTCGACACGGTGACGCCCGACGAGCACATGGCGCGCGCGACGGCGTTCGCGAGGAGCCTCAGCCCGACGACGCAGGGCCCCGTCTGGATCGACTTCGTCGCCGATCTCGGCGACGGCTTCGACAGCACCTATGCAGTGGCCTGCCTGCTCGCCCGCCAGACACTGGAGCTCGGCGGCGAAACTCTGCCGCGCGGCGAGATGCTGATCATGGGCGGCGACGAGGTCTATCCGCTCGCCAACGCCCAGACCTACCGGAATCAGTTGCGCAAGCCCTATCAATGGGCCTCTCCCGACCACGACAAGACCGACGACGACGGCGTTCCGCTGTTCGCGATCCCCGGCAACCACGACTGGTACGATGGGCTGGTGCAGTTCCTCGCCTACTTCACCCGGCCGACGCCGACCCATTTCGGCTCCTGGCGCACGCAGCAGAAGCGCAGCTATTTCGCGCTCCAGCTCACCGAGAGCTGGTGGCTGTGGGGCATGGACATCCAGCTCGCCGACAACATGGACCAGCCGCAGGCGGACTACTTCAATCTCATCGCGCGGTCGGACCGGCTCAAGCCGGGATCGAACATCATCCTGTGCACGGCGGAGCCAGGCTGGCTCTACACCGACACCAACATGCGATCGTGGGAGATCGTCGACTACGCCTTGGGCATCGCGAAGAAGGCGGACAAGGCCCTGACGATTCCGCTGCTGCTGTCCGGCGACACCCATCACTACAGCCGCTATCACGCTGAAGACGGCACGCAGTTCGTCACATCCGGCGGCGGCGGCGCCTTCCTGCACCCGACCCACCAGCTCGAGAAGAACGTCAGCGTGCGCTGGACCGGCACGAAGGTGCCGCTGACCCTGGCCACCAAGGCTGGCAGCAACGAGCCTGCCGCCTACCCCTCCATGCCGACGAGCCGCCGCCTGCTCTGGCGCAATCTGTGGTTCGCCGTCACGAACTGGGATTTTTCGATTTTCATGGGGCTGGTGTATTTCGCCGTCGGCGTGCTGGTCGGGCTGCGCGACGAGATCGACATCTACATCCTGGTGACGCTGGCGCTTGGCGCCGGCATCATCGGCTACACGACGCGGCAGGAACATGTGTCGCTTGTCGACATCTTCCACAAATGGCGGCGCCGGCGCATCAAGCCGGACGATTTCGACGAGCTTGCCAATGAAAATCTCTGGCTTCAATTCCGCAAGGCGATGATCGTCACCGGCACGAGCCTGGTCCACGTCGCCGCCCATGTCGGCACGGCTCTCACAGCCGCCATTTTCTTCAACGCGTATAATGGCGATCTCTTCCCGCCCGGCCATCCGTGGTACAGCGTCTGGATATGGCTCGGCTGGCTGGCGCTCGAGATGGGCAGCGTCGGCTTCGTGCTCGGCAGCAGCTATTTCGGCCTCAACATGCTGATCACCTGCCGCTGGTTGCGCATGAACCGCAACGACGCCTTCAGCGCGCTGCGCATCGGCCACTACAACAACTTCCTCCGGCTGCGCATCGAAGGCGACGACGTCCAAGTCCACGCCGTCGGCCTCGATCGCGTGCCGCGACGGCGCGACTGGAAGGCGAACCCCGCCGCCAACGCCGGGAATTCGGCACAGCCGCAATGGATTCCAGCGATGCCCTTGCAGCCGCACCTGATCGAAAGGTTCGTGGTCTCCGGCCAGTCGGGACCGGCAAGTCGACCTGAGGCCTGATCACGTGGATGGCGCGTCGGCTGAATCCGGCGTGACGGCCGGCCGGTCCTGCTCTATGTTATGGCCGCTGCCGGTCGTAGCCGCGAGTTGCGACTTATCTGTTCCGTGCTACGGCATGGAATACCGGCGCGCCGGCAGCACTCAACTCTGCCCTGCGAGGTCGCGCCCCGATGGGGCAAAGTCGGCCATGGGACGCCGCAGCGGCAGGCGGAGCGCGGTGCGCAGTTCCGCCACGGCGTCGGGCTCAAGGGATCGGTCGGTATAGCGGCAGTGCGCGAAGCCCTTCGTCACCCGGAGCTTCACATCCCTGATCCACTCGCCGAAGCATGGCCGAAGCGGGCCGGCGATGGGGTCGCCGGCGATCAGCCCCGTGTAGGGAAAGTACAGGTTCGTCCACCGCGTCAGCGCGAACAGCCCGCCATGATGCGGCACCTGAACTGACCGCGTCCGACGTGGACTTCGCTCGTCCTCATAGGCATGGGTGAAGGTGAAGACCTTTCGCAAGATCCCGACCGCCGGGCTGGGAATCTGTTCCGTTTGCGGAGGACAGGTGGGAAAGGATCGCTCGCGAACGAGGTCCGCGAATTCAGTGGCTGCATCCAGGTTCAGAAGCCAGCGGGCATGCGCGAGCGGCGAGCCCGCCGTGACGAAATCGCTGACCCGCCAGAGAAAGCCGTTGCGCCGATATTCCAGCCACGCGGCATGCTGCATCGACTGCACCTGATCGACATCGACCGCCTTGTCGCGACCGGGGCGTGGGTTGAGCAGATTCTCCAGCGCCCGCAGCGCGCGGCTGCTGGTCTTCGGCACGGCCCCCCGGCTGCGGGCGTGCCTGGCCCATGCATGGCTGAGGATGTCGTAGGCGATCACGCTGCCGAGGCTATGACCATAGACGATGATGCGGGCATAGCGTCCGCCGTCGTGCAACGCTTCGAGCAGCTTGGTGCCGGCCTCGCGGATTTCCTGCCGGCGCGCGATGTTCTCCGCGCGGGGCTCGAGATAGCGCGCGGCGTCGCCGGCATAGCCGACGACGAACTGGTCGCGCAGCGCTTTGAGCACGAAGGAGGCGATGGCCGGCAGCGAAACCAGCGCGCCGCCCGCAATGCCCTTGAGCCAGCCGGACACGTCCAGCGTCATCAGCCACGCGAATGCGATGATCGCGGCGACCAGCACGACGCGGATTAGCCAAACCAGCCGGACCAGCGTCGGCGGAATCCGGTTGTCGCGCGACAAGATCAGTCGCAGCATCCATCCGTAGACCTGCGCAACGGTGGTGTCGCGGATCAGATGCGCCCAGTACAGCTCGTAGATGTCGGTGGTCGGTCGCGCTGCATCGCTGCGGGGCACGGTGGCGACCCGCATTTCGAACAACGGGGACACATAGTCGGGCTTCACGAAGTGAAGATCGCCGGCATCGGAGTCGAAGATGTTCGCGACGAACCCGCGCAGCAGCTGGCCGGGGCGCTGCTCGCCGATACCGTGAACGACGATCACCGCTTGCCGATCGCGACGGCGGCTCCGCTCGGCCTGAACCAGGATGCGTCCTATTCTCGTCAGCGCGCCCGACCAAGCCTTCAGGCTGGCGCGCCGCTCGGCTTCGCTTTCGAGCCCACTGTGCTGGATGCGCAGCCGGGACGTGCCGTTCGGCCGTGGAGACAGCCGAAAGGCCACGCGCGCTTTGGCAGGCGCATCGTCCAATACGACGACGATCTCGTAGCTGCGATGCTCGACCGTCAGTCCCGCAGCATCACCGTCGCCCGCTGATGCGGAGGGCCAAGTCAATGATGTGACTTGTCCACGTCCGGGCCCGCCAGAACCGATCCACTGCGAACGCCGGTGGACGGTCGCATCGGGCAGCAGGACGATCGCGCCCCGGGCGGGAAGAAGCGCGCATCCGTCACCGAGCCAATACGCGACGACATCAGGCTCGAACAGATATTCGGCGACTTCCGCCGTCGGATAAGGCAGTTCGAGCGCAACGCGAACCGACGATCGCGGCAGAGCTGTGGTGGCTGTCACGGCCGATCTCCCCGATGACGACGTCGCAGACGGCAAGGCGGCCAGCCCCCGACCAAGACCCGCGTGCAGGAGCAGCGGAGGTTTGCAGCCCGACCGACACGTCGCCGTCAGGGCGAGTTGTCGCAAACATACACCCAATGCCGGTCTGCCGGGAGATTGTCGCCGAGCTTTTTTGCTCAGGCTGCGCTATCAAAGCGACAACCGATTGCGACGCCCAGGCAGATCAACGGGAATCTCTTCCCGGCCGGCCATCCCTGGTACCGCGTCTGGCATGGCTCGGCTGTCTCGATCTCGAAATGGCCCTGGTCGGCGTTGTGCTC
Organism: Bradyrhizobium sp. SZCCHNS2022; assembly: GCF_032377575.1. Taxonomy (NCBI): domain Bacteria; kingdom Pseudomonadati; phylum Pseudomonadota; class Alphaproteobacteria; order Hyphomicrobiales; family Nitrobacteraceae; genus Bradyrhizobium; species Bradyrhizobium sp. SZCCHNS2022. The sequence continues at coordinate 2,946,914 of NZ_JAUHHZ010000001.1, forward strand.
GGCAGCAGCTATTTCGGACTCAACATACTGATCACCTGTCGCTGGCTGCGCATGAACCGCAACGATGCCTTCAGCGCGCTGCCCATCGGCCGCTTCAACAATCTCCCTGCTGACTGCGAGCGGAGCTAGGAGGCGGTTCTCGGCAATCGAGACACGTCCACTCCGGCTGCCTCCAGTCGCTTCTGAGCCGCAGAGACGACGCTCGCGTCGAACTGATCAGCATGCCGCAGGACGATTGCCTCGCCCGTGAGCTCCGGCATTTTGCGCTCGAGCAGCATGTCGAACCCATCCGTGCTCTGGCCGGCGAGAGCCCAGTCCCTCAGCGTCGCGATCTCACCAACCCTGGACACTTTTTGCCTGGTACGCGCCAGCCGCGTTGTCCTGCCCCGCTCCGCAGTGAGGATATGTTCGAATGCATAGATCGTTCTCCAGAAATCGTGTTGCACGGTGCCCGGAGCTTCCTTGGGCAGGATTTCCACCAAGCGACGAAAGGCAGCATCTTCAACGTCCTTCTGCTCAGCCTTCCGAGCATTGGCAATCCAGCTGCGCAGCTTCTCCTCATCATGGCAGGCGGCGATCAGACCAAGCATCCTGGTGGAATCCGGCATCCGTCTCTCCCTCAGACAAGCACAACAGAGCGTACACGCCGCTCCTGATGAGTCGAGGGCTGCATCCATTCATCTCCGCAAAGGATGTGACGAAGCTCCGCGCAGTTCATATTGCCGTGCGTATATGCGCGATGCCGGCGTCATCGTCCCCTGACGCGCTCGAGCGTTCACCGCACAGCACGCTGCGGCGCGGCGATTGTCCTCAGCCATGCCCGGTCGGAACCACAGACGGCCCGGCGAGTTGCTCAGCCACGGAGAGGATCGACCGATGCCCAGCTCGTCTGTTCATCGCCTCGGTGCTTCCCTTCGGCAAACAACTGGACAGAGAGGCGACAATGAAAGCTCCCCTTCTTCTCGCTGGCGCACTGATCGTCGGATCGCTGGCCCCGGCGCTTGCTGATGAATACTACGTCGTGCAGGGACCGAGCCACCGCTGCACGATCACCACCACCCGTCCCGCCGACCGGGAGATCGTGACGCAGATCGGGCCGATGGCGTTCACCAGCCGCGTCGAGGCCGAGGACCGCATCAGGCAGACCAAGGTCTGCGAGGACTCGGGCACCGTCGGCACCAGCACCACCACCACGATCATCAAGGAGAAGTAGTCGGCATCGATCCCTGAACTCTGGCGATGCGAAAGGTCGTGCCCATCGCGACGGGCACGACCTTTCTGTTTCCGCGGGATCGTTCCGTCGAGGCGGTATCGTGGCCCGGTGCCTCGCCGAGCATGCGACGAAGCATCAACTCTCCTGCGATCCGGTCGCAGCAACAGACGTTGCGTTCCATCGCCGCCTTGAGTACCTCGCAACTCTCGGCCGGATCAGGACATCATGCTTTCGCAATCGCTCAAGCTCGCCATCGGCAGTCTCGTGGTCGGAGCGATCGTGCTCGGCCTGAAATTTCTCGCCTATTGGCTGACCGGCTCGGTCGCGCTCTATTCCGACGCCGTCGAGAGCATCGTCAACGTCGTCACCGCCGCGGTCGCGCTGCTCGCGGTGCGCATCGCCGCCAAGCCTCCGGACGCCAACCACCCTTTCGGTCACCACAAGGTCGAGTATTTCAGCGCGGTGATCGAAGGCGTCATGATCGTCGTCGCGGCGCTGCTGATCATCCACGAGGCCTATGGCAATTTCCGCGATCCGCAGCCGTTCGCGGCGCCGGTCGAGGGCCTCGCCGTGAACGGCTTCGCCAGCGTCGTCAATGCTGCCTGGTGCTGGCTGCTGATCACGCGCGGCAGGCGCCTGCGCTCGCCGGCGCTGGTCGCAGACGGCCGGCACCTCCTCACCGACGTCGTCTCCTCCGGCGGCGTGGTCATCGGGCTCGGCCTCGCGGTGGTGCTGAAGCTGCCCATTCTCGACCCCGCGCTGGCCTTGCTCGTCGCCATCAACATCCTATGGTCCGGATGGCAGGTCCTGAAGGAATCGACCGGCGGGCTGATGGACGAAGCCGTCTCCGATGCCACGCTGGCGCGCATCCGCCAGATCATCGGCCAGCATGCCGACGGCGCGCTGGAGGCGCATGATGTCCGGACCCGGCATGCCGGCAAGCTGACCTTCATCGAGTTTCACCTCGTGGTCCCCGGAGAGATGTCGGTCAACCGGGCCCACGAGATCTGCGACCGGATCGAAGCCGCGCTGCGCGAGGACGACGAGCACAGCTGGATCACCATTCACGTCGAGCCGGAAAACAAGGCCAAGCACTCCGGCGTGGTCGTGCTGTAAAGCCGAAGCTTGCCGCGGCAGGGACCGGCGGCCGCTGATGCGGCTCTCGCCGACCCGAAGATCCGGCTGGAGGATGTAGCCGCCAGGGATGGCCAGCGCGGTGTCGCGCCGGCCGGCTGCGACAAGCTGTGGCGCGGCGTCGTCACCGGTGCAACACATTGCGGCAGCGCCCCTTTTTGCCCATTTTCCGATTGACGGCAACAACGGGCGCTGAAATGGTGCCCCGGTTTTCGGAGCCTGCCGGGCCGCAAAAGGCCGCTGCGTACGCGCAGCCAGACGCGGGCCGTGAGACAATCTTGGGACAAGGGGGAGGATTGCGTTGCAAGCGTTGCTGAAATTGAGCCGTGGGATCGATGCGTTCACGACCTGGACCGGCAAGCGACTGGCCTGGCTGATCCTGCTGGCCGTCATCATCTCGACCGTCAACGCCATCATCCGCAAGACGCTCGACACCTCGTCGAACTCCTGGCTGGAGCTGCAATGGGTGCTGTTCGCGGCGGTCTTCCTGCTGTGCTCGCCCTGGACCCTGCTGGACAACGAGCACATCCGCATCGACATCGTGAACGCCATGCTGCCGAAATGGCTGCGCGACACCATCGACGTCGTCGGTCACGTCCTCTTCCTGATCCCGCTCTGCATCGTCATGATCATCACCAGCGTGCCGTTCTTCCTGCGCTCGGTGGAAATCAACGAGCAGTCCAGCAATGCCGGCGGCCTGCCGCAATGGCCGGCGAAATCGCTGATCATGATCGGGTTCGTCTTCCTGCTCGTGCAGGCCATCTCCGAGCTGATCAAGCGCATCGCGGTCATGCGCGGGCTCATTCCCGATCCCCACGCTTCGAAGCCTCACGGGATCGAGGCCGAGGTCGAGCACCTCGTCGAAGCGATCGAGAAGAAGTAAGCGACGGGCTGGGGGATTATTTCAATGGAAGCGTTTCTGATCGCCAATATGGCGCCGATCATGTTCGGCTCGCTCGTCGTCATGCTGCTGCTCGGTTATCCGGCAGCGTTCTCGCTCGGCGCCGTCGGTCTGTTCTATGCCCTCATCGGCATCGAGCTCGGTGAATTTCGGCCGGACTTCCTGCAGGCACTACCCGAACGTGTCTACGGCGTGATGAACAACGACACGCTGCTGGCGATCCCGTTCTTCACCTTCATGGGCCTGGTGCTCGAACGGTCGGGTATGGCGGAGGATCTGCTCGACACGATCGGGCAGCTGTTCGGCACCATCCGCGGCGGCCTCGCCTATGCGGTCATCTTCGTCGGCGCGCTGCTTGCGGCCACCACCGGCGTGGTCGCGGCGTCCGTGATCTCGATGGGCTTGATCTCGCTGCCGATCATGCTGCGCTACGGCTATGACCGGCGCCTGGCCTCGGGCGTCATCGCCGCCTCCGGCACCCTGGCGCAGATCATCCCGCCGTCGCTGGTTCTGATCGTGATGGCCGACCAGCTCGGCAAGTCGGTCGGCGACATGTACGAGGGCGCCTTCATCCCCGGCCTCGTGCTGTCGGCGCTCTATGCCGGCTACGCCTTCCTCGTCAGCATGATCTTCCCGAAGGCGGCGCCCGGCCTGCCGGCCGAGGCGATCGGCTTCCGTGAGGACTCCGGCGACCGCGGGCTGCGATCGCTCGGCGTGCTGTTCCTGGCGAGCTGCGTGTTCGGCTGGTACGTGATGCGCGGCTCCGAATATCATGGCGCCGACTTCGTTGTGCTCAGCATGTTCTCCGGCATCGTGTTCGCCTTCGCCGTCGCGGTGGTGAACTGGCTGCTGGAGCGCACCACGGGATACCGCTTCCTGTCGCGCATGGCGCAGCAGACCACCTTCGTGATGGTCCCGCCGCTGTTCCTGATCTTCCTGGTGCTGGGCACGATCTTCATCGGCTTGGCGACCCCGACCGAAGGCGGCGCGATGGGTGCCGCCGGCGCGATCATCCTCGGCGCGATCAAGCGCCGGCTCAGCTTCGACCTGGTTCGCCAAGCCGTCGAATCCACGGCGAAGTTGTCGGCTTTCGTGGTCTTCATCCTGGTCGGCGCCCGCGTGTTCTCGCTGACCTTCTACGGCGTCAATGGCCACGTCTGGGTCGAGCACCTCTTGACCTCCCTGCCCGGCGGCCAGATCGGCTTCCTGATCTTCGTCAACGCCTTCGTGTTCGTGCTGGCCTTCTTCCTCGACTTCTTCGAGCTGGCCTTCATCATCATCCCGCTGCTCGGGCCCGCCGCCGAAAAGCTCGGCATCGACCTGATCTGGTTCGGCGTCATCCTCGGCGTCAACATGCAGACTTCGTTCATGCATCCGCCGTTCGGCTTCGCGCTGTTCTATTTGCGCTCGGTGGCGCCGAAGGATTCCTATCTCGACCGCGTCACCGGGAAGCGGATGGAGCCGGTCACGACGGGACAGATCTATTGGGGCGCGGTGCCGTTCGTGGTGATCCAGCTGATCATGGTGATGCTGGTGATCCTGTTCCCCTCGATGGTGATGCACTACAAGGGCGCCGTCTCCACCGTCGATCCAAACTCGATCAAGATCGACATCCCGCAGATCGACGCGCCGCCGCTGGATTTCGGTCCGCCGAAATTCGACACCGATCCGCCGAAGCAGTGATGACCGCGGCGCTCCATCGCTCAGACAACGAAAAACCCCGGCGCATTGCGCCGGGGTTTTGTCTTGCGTGTGCGCGAGACGAAAGGCGGCGCGAGCTCAGGCGAGCGGATTGCGCGCCATGAAGGCGTCGTAGCCGATCTCGGCGACCTGGAACCAGGAGTAGCCGTTGCCGGCGAAGGCCGACAGCGATTCGTAGGTCTTCTTGAAGTCGGGGTTGGTGGCCGCGACCTCGTTGTGCAGCTCGCGGGCGGCCTTCAGGCAAGCCTGCATGATCTCCGGCGAGAACGCGTGCAGCTTGGCGCCGGCGGCGAGCAGCCGGCGCAGCGCCGCCGGATTGCTCTGGTCGTACTTGGCCATCATCCAGTTGTTGGCATAGTGGCCGGCGTGCTCGAGGATCTTCTGATAGTTCTTGGGCAGCGCATTCCAACGATCCTGGTTGACGAAGGAGAGCAGTATCGGTCCGCCCTCCCACCAGCCCGGATAGTAGTAGTGGGGCGCGACCTTGACGAAGCCGAGCTTCTCGTCGTCGTAGGGTCCGACCCACTCGGCCGCATCGATCGTGCCCTTCTCCAGCGCCGGATAGATGTCGCCTCCGGCGATCTGCTGCGGCACCGCACCGAGCTTCTGCAGCACGCGGCCGGCAAAACCGCCGACGCGGAATTTCAGTCCCTTGAGATCGTTGACGCCCGTCAGCTCCTTGCGGAACCAGCCGCCCATCTGGCAGCCGGTGTTGCCGGCCAGCAGCGAGACGACATTGTACTTCGCGTAGAACTCGTTGAGGATCTCACGTCCTCCGCCGAGCATGTACCAGGCCTGATTGAGGCGCATGTTTGGCCCGAACGGCACCGACGAGCCGAAGGTGAAGGTCGGGTCCTTGCCGAAGTAGTAGTACGACGCGGTGTGGCCGATCTCGACGGTGCCGTTCTGCACGGCGTCGAGGACCTGCAGGCCGGGCACGATCTCACCGGCTGCGAACGGCTGGATCTGGAATTTGTTGTCGGTGGCCTCGGCGACCACCTTGGCCATGATATCGGCGCCGCCATACAGCGTGTCGAGCGATTTCGGCCAGCTCGTCGGCATGCGCCATTTCAGCTCGGGCATCGATTGCGCGATGGCCGGCGCCGCAATGGCCGCCGCACCAGCAGCGCCGAGTCCCGTGACCTTGATGAAGTCTCTACGCTTCATAGTCTTCCTCCCTTGGGTGTGTGCGCGTTTCCTGGGCAGCCTTCTTGTGAGGCTTGTGTTCCAGTGTGGATCAAAGCGCGGCAGAGTGCCATTGCGAAACGTTGTCGCAATGCAAAAGCCCGGCCTCTTGCGAGGCCGGGCTTTATGTCGATCCGCCGATCTTGGATGCTTGCGATCAGCCGCGGGTGCGCGAGCGGATCATGAAGCTGTCGTAGGTATACTCGGCGACCTGCCACCACAGATATTCATCCGAGCGGTAGGCCTGCATCGCGTCGATCACCTTCTTGAAGTCGGCATTCTTGGCCGAGATCTCGCCCCACAGCTCATTGGTCGCCTTGAGGCAGGCTTCGAGCACCTCGTTGGTGAACGGACGCAGCTGCGTGCCGCCGGCCACCAGCCGCTTCAGCGCCGCCGGGTTCACCTGGTCGTAGCGCGCAGCCATCCAGGTGTTGGCGTTGATCGTCGCGTTGGCGAGGATCGACTGATAGTGCTTCGGCAGCTCGTTGTACTTGTCGAGGTTGGCGAAGGCGTGGACGGTCGGACCGCCCTCCCAGAAGCCCGGATAGTAGTAGTACTTGGCAACTTTCTGGAAGCCGAGCTTCTCGTCGTCATAGGGACCGACCCACTCGGCGGCGTCGATGGTGCCCTTCTCCAGCGACGGATAGATGTCGCCGCCCGCGAGCTGCTGCGGCACGACGCCGAGCTTCTGCAGCACCTGACCGGCGATGCCGCCGATGCGGAATTTCAGGCCCGAGAGGTCGGCGACGGTCTTGATCTCCTTGCGGAACCAGCCACCCATCTGGGTGCCGGTGTTGCCGCAGGGGAAGCCGATGACGTTGGCGGCCTTCTTGTAGAACTCGTTGGCGAGTTCGTTGCCGCCGCCCTGGTACAGCCAGGAGTTCTGCTGCCGGGCATTGAGGCCGAACGGGACCGAAGCGAAGATCGCGAAGGTCGGGTCCTTGCCGACGTAATAATACGACACCGTATGGCACATCTCGACGGTGTTCTTGGAGGTGGCGTCGAGCGCCTGCAGACCCGGAACCAGCTCACCGGCCTGGAAGACCTGGATCTGGAACTTGTTGTCGGTCATCTCGGCGACCTGCTTCGCCATGTACTCGGCGCCGCCATAGATCGTGTCGAGCGACTTCGGGAAGCTCGAGGTCAACCGCCACTTGATTTCCGGCATCGACTGCGCGATCGCCGGCGAGGCCACCGCAGCCGTCGCCGCGGCACCCGCGGCCGAAACCTTCAGAAAATCACGACGCTTCATATTAAGGCATCTCCTTGTTGGGGGCGTTTCCCGTTGCAAACTTTATCCGCCGACACGATTGGCCGCGTACGGTCGAAGGCGATCCGGGCCGGGCTTTAGCACGGAACCGGTTAAGCGAAAACGCGACGTTGGGATGACAAACAGTCCAATGGTCGCACGCACTTCGCTGCAGTGCATCAAGCCGCAGCGATGGCGCCCTTGAGCTGATCCCGCACCGAGGACGCGATGCTCCGGTAGATCGCCGCATGCGGGCCGTTCGGCTCGCTCTCCACCACCGGGTTGCCGGCATCCGAGGTCGAGCGGATGTCCATGTGCAGCGGGATCTCGCCGAGGAACGGCACGCCGAGACGCTCGGCCTCGTGGCGCGCACCGCCATGGCCGAAGATGTCCGAACGCGTCCCGCATTGCGGACACTGGAAATAGCTCATGTTCTCGATGATGCCGAGCACGGGCACGTTGACCTTGCGGAACATCGCAAGCCCCCGGCGGGCGTCGATCAGCGACAGATCCTGCGGCGTCGAGACGATCACGGCGCCCTTCAGCGGCACGTTCTGCGCCAGCGTGAGCTGGGCATCACCGGTGCCGGGCGGCATGTCCACCACCAGGACATCGAGCGTCCCCCAGGCGACGTCGCGCAGCATCTGGTTGATGGCCGACATCACCATCGGGCCGCGCCACACCAGCGCCGAGTCCTCGTCGACCAGGAAGCCGATCGACATGATCGCAAGGCCGAAGCGGGACAGCGGGATCATCTTCTTTTCGGGCGTCAGCTGCGGCTTCTCCTGCAGCCCGGTGAGCCGCGGCACCGACGGGCCGTAAATGTCGGCGTCGAGCAGCCCGACCTTGAGACCGAGATCGCGCAGGCCCAGCGCGAGATTGATCGCGGTGGTCGACTTGCCGACGCCGCCCTTGCCGGAGGCGACCGCGATGACCGCAGCGATGCCGGGAATCGCCGCCTGCTTCGACATCGGCGAATCGGCCGGATGCTGGTGCTGATGCGGCCGATGCGCCGCGACCGGCTGCACGCCGCCCTGCCGCGGCGGCGGGGCCGCAGCACCCGCCTTGCGCTCGGCGGTCAGCGCGATCATCGCCATGGTGACGCCGGGAATGGCGCGCACGGCGGCCTCGGCCTTTGCCCGGGTATCCTCCCAGGCGCGCGCCTCGCTGGCCTCGACATTGATCGAGAAGAACACCTTGCCGTCGTTTGCCGTGATCGGCGACAGCACGCCGGCTTCGGGCAGCGCCACGCCGCGCGGCGAGCGAACCTGCTTGAGTGCCTCGATGACCTGCTGCTGCGTCACGCTCACGGCGCGTCTCCTGAATAGGCTCAGAACGCGCCACATCGTCGCGCCCTATGATGTTGGCCCGACGCGATCTTCCGTCGTTGCCGAAAGGATCGCGTCAGCCCTCTGTTGCGCTGCTTCATAATGAAGCCTGGCTCAAAACGCCACCATGGTTCCGACGTCGCCGGAGTTCTCGTCAGGCGCATCCTCGGCCTGCTCCTTCGCTGCCTCGTAATTGAGCTCGATCATCACGCCGTTGGGGTCGCGGACGAAGATCTGCCACAGCTCGCCGCCCGGCACCTGCCGCGCATCGAACGGCATGCCCTTGGCTGCGAGCCGCGCCTTCATGCCGGCAAAGCCACGGCTGACGAAGGCCACGTGGTGGACGACGCCGGAGTCCGGCTTCTGCGCCTCGGAGGTCGGCGAGATGTCGACCAGATGCACGACGGGACGGCCCTCGCTGTACATCCACGCGCCGGGAAACGCGAAGTTCGGCCGGTCGCCATTCTCGAGCCCGAGCACGTCCTCATAGAAGCGCACGGTCTCCTGCAGGTTGCGGGTCCGGATGTTGAAATGATCGAGCACGCCGACGCTGACGCCCATGCGAGACACTCCCTGGTTGGTTCGTTGCTTGTCTGGATTTCGTCGTGGAATGACGGCTTTGCAAGCCGTCCTGATCATCCCTCTTTAGCACGCCGGCGCCTTTTCGCATCCGTCACGAAGCCGTTGCCCCCGCCTCGCAAGCCGTTATGGTGCGGCGTCCAGCGCGCCGCCGGAACCCGGCCGGCTGCTGATGTTTTCCTCTCCAAGAACCGCCCGGCCATCGCAAGGCCGCCGGCAGAACCCAAGGGCAAGGTCACTCATATGGCTAAAGTCGCTTTCATCGGTCTCGGCGTCATGGGGTTCCCCATGGCGGGACATCTCGTGAAGAAGGGTGGTCACGAGGTCACCGTCTACAACCGCACGGCAGCCAAGGCGAAGGAATGGGCCGACAAATTCGGCGGCAAGACCGCGGCGACGCCGAAGCAGGCCGCAGAAGGCCAGGACTTCGTGATGTGCTGCGTCGGCAACGACAACGATTTGCGCTCGGTCACGATCGGCCCCGACGGCGCCTTCGCCGGCATGACCAAGGGCGCGACCTTCGTCGACCACACCACGGCATCAGCTGAAGTGGCACGTGAGCTCGACGCCGCAGCCACCAAGTCCGGCTTCAAATTCATCGACGCGCCCGTCTCGGGCGGCCAGGCGGGCGCCGAGAATGGCGTGCTGACCGTGATGTGCGGCGGCACCCAGGATGCCTTCGCGGGCGCCGAGCCGGTGATCGCGGCCTATGCCCGGATGTGCAAGCTGCTCGGACCGGCCGGCTCCGGCCAGCTGACCAAGATGGTCAACCAGATCTGCATCGCGGGTCTCGTGCAGGGCCTCGCCGAGGGCATCCATTTCGCGAAGAAGTCGGGCCTCGACGTGCCGGCGGTCATCGACACCATCTCCAAGGGCGCCGCGCAGTCCTGGCAGATGGAGAACCGCTACAAGGCCATGAACGAAGGCAAATACGACTTTGGCTTTGCAGTGGAATGGATGCGCAAGGACCTGTCGATCTGCATCAGCGAGGCGCGCCGCAACGGCGCCCATCTGCCGGTGACCGCGCTGGTCGATCAGTTCTACTCCGAGGTCGAGAAGCTCGGCGGCAAGCGCTGGGACACGTGCAGCCTGCTCGCGCGGCTGGAGAAGTGACGCGGTCGCGTCCCATCTGATCCCCTGCCGCCGCTTCCGCGCGGCGGCAGGCTCCGCCCGCGCTGGCGCTTCCTCGTCCCCGCCCTGTCCGCGGCGCGACCGGAACATGACGCGCCCACCCAGAGCAGCGCCCGTTGCGCGCCAAGCGACTCGCTGTTACCGATTGCAATCGCTAATCGTTCGCAAATGTTGCTCGATCGAGACACATACGAGGAGAAGGAAGCAAATGTAATGTTATAACATTACATTTGCTCCCACCTACGCTAGCTCTCGTCCCCGCTACGACGAACTTTGGCTTGGAAGCGGAGCGCCGGGCAGCCGGGCATCCGCGGTGGGGAATTCGGAATGAGCACGCGGAACGTCTGGGCTTCGATATCGCTGGCGGGAGTAATGCTGGCAGGCTGGTCCGCCATGCCGGCGGCCCATGCGCAGCAGGCCACGAGCGGGAGGCGGACGACGGCGGATACGCCGCTGCCGGACGTCACGGTCGATGCGCCGCGCCAGCGGCAGGTGGCCGGCCGGACGTCATCGGCGGGGCAAGCCGCCAGGCGGATGCTGCGGCCTGCGGCGCGGCGCGCGGCTGCGCCGGCACAGGCAGCGGCGCAGGCCACTCCCTCCTCCGCCGGCTCGGCCGCGACGCCCCTCAACGGCAATGCGACGCCTGCGATCGGCAGCCGCCTCGGCCTGACGGCCCGCGAGGTGCCGGCAACCGTCGAAGTGGTCGGCGCCGCGACGCTGCGCGAGCAAGGCTACCATACGACGGTCGACGCGGTGAAAGGCGCGACCGGCGTCAGCGCCGGCGATGCGCCGAACGATGTCGGCTTTGCGATGCGCGGCTTCCAGGGCAACCAGGTCAACGTGCTCTACAACGGCATCAACATCGGCCCGACCGGCTTCACGGCGCTGACGATGGAGACCTTCAATCTCGACCGCGTCGAGTTTCTCAAGGGTCCCTCCTCGCTGAGTTCAGGCCAGGGCGCCGTCGGCGGCACCATCAATTTCGTCACCAAGACCCCGCACACCGGCCCTGTGCAGAACGAGGCTTTCGTCGGCTTCGACCAGCGCGGCACGTTCCGGAGCGGCTTCGGCTCGGGCGGCAGCACCACCGTCCCCGGGCTCGACTACCGCTTCGACATCAGCCGGACCAAAGAAGTCGGCTTCATCGACGACACCGAGTTCAAGAACGTCCACGTGTCCGGACAATTGAACTACCGCTTGTCCGACAGCTTCAAGACCTTCGTTGCCGCCGAATTCAAGGACTACAAGGCCAAGCCCTATGAGGGCACGCCGCTGGTGCCGGCGGCCGACAGCGGCACCAATGCGACCGCCGGCATCGTCTCGGGCAGCAAGATATCCGCCTACAACAGCAGCAATCTCGACGCCGTGACGATCGACCGCCGCACGCTGTCGACCAATTACAACGTGATCGACGGCCACAAGACCATCAAGGAGTCATGGGTCCGCAGCGGCTTCGAATGGGACCTGAACAACGCGGTCACCTTGCGGAGCCAGATCTACAACTACAATGCCAGCCGCGACTGGTACAATAACGAGATCTCGGCCTACAACTCGCTCACTAAACAAGTCGATCGCGAGCGCTTCTTCGTCCACCACAACCACAACATCGTCGGCAACATCACCGACGTCACCTGGAACGGCCGCATCTTCGGTTTGGACAACCGCCTCGTCGGCTCGATCGAGAGCTCCCATACCGACTTCACGCGGCCCGGCGCCGCAAACTTTCCGGGCGAGCCGGTCCCGCTGGTCGGGTTCGACCGCGGCACCTATGGCGACTTGAGAACGCAGCTGCAGACCGCCACCATCGACAGCGTCGCGCTCAATATCGAGGACCGGCTGAAGCTCACCGACAGCTTCGCCCTGATCGGCGGCCTGCGCTACAATCCCTTCACGCTCGATCGCAACTGGATCAGGAACGGCGCTGATCGGCCCGGTTTTCCTTATTCAAAGAGCTGGCAGCCGCTCACCGGCCGCATCGGCTATACCTGGGAGGCGCTGCCGGGCACCACCTTCTACAGCCAATATGCGACCGCGACCGACATCTCGGCCGACAGCATCTTCATTCTCAGTCCGACGCAGAACCTGACACTATCTGACTCCCGCAGCTATGAGACCGGCGTCAAGCAATTGCTGTGGAACGGCCGCGCCGAGTGGACCTTCTCGGCCTTCGACATCGAACGCAACAACGTCTACAGCGCCCAGGCAGGCCAGCAGCTCAATCTTGCCGGCAAGGTGAAGTCGCAGGGCATCGAGATCGCAGCCGCGGTGCGGCCGACGCCGGAGAGCAAGCTCTGGGGCAATGTCGCCTATGTCCGCGCGCGCTATGCCGACTACGATCTCGCCGACGGCAGCGGCTCGTTCTCCGGCAACACGCCGCCGAACATTCCCGCCGTCATCGTCAATGGCGGTGCCTCCTATCGCTTCCTCAATCCGGGCTGGTGGCCGGTCGAGCTCGGCTTCTCGGTCCGTCACGTCGGCGACCGCTGGAGCACGGACGCCAATACGGTGAAGCTGCTGGCCTACACGACCGCCGACCTGTTTGCCTTTGTCGATCTGCCGAAGGTGCCGCTGTTTGCGACCGCGACCAGCACGCGCCTCGCCTTCCGCGTCCGCAACGTCACCGACAAGCGCTATGCGGCCTGGAGCGACCCGTTCTATCCCGACCAGATCTTCTTAGGTGCGCCCCGCACCTACGAGGTCGAAGCCTCGTTCAAGTTCTGAGGCGGCATGATCCGGGCGCTGATCCTCACGCATCGCTGGCTCAGCATTCCCCTTGGCCCGCTGTTCGTGCTGTGGTTCGCGACCGGGATCGTGATGCACTTCGTGCCGTTCCCGGCACAGACGGAGAGCGAACGCTTCGCGGGACTGGCGGCGTTTGACCTCACCGCCGGCCTGCGCAGCCCCGCGGAGGCGCTCGCCGCTGGTGGCATCGAGCGTCCCATCCGCGTCCGGCTGATGCAGCGCGTGGACGGACCGGTCTATGTCATCACCGCGCACGGTCGCAGCACGGCCATCCATGCCGACACGCTGGCGGCGGCCGATGTGACGGACCCCAACCTCGCTCTGTCGATCGCCCGCACCACCGCGCAACGGCGCGGACTTGACGCCAGCGGCGCTACCATCGCCGCACGCGACGACTACGATCAATGGACGGTACCGAACCGTTTCGATCCCCATCGCCCGCTGTACCGGATTGCGCTCAACGATTCGCAGGGCAGCGAGCTCTATGTCTCGTCGCGAACGGGAGAGGTGGTGCTCGACACCACGCACTTCGAGCGTGCCTGGAATTATGTCGGCAGCGTCGTGCACTGGATCTATCCGACATTGCTGCGCAAGGACTGGGCGGCCTGGAACATCGTAGTCTGGTGGCTGTCGCTCGCGGCGGTCATGGCGGCCGTGACGGGCGCCCTGCTCGGCCCCGTCAGGCTGCGACGGCGCAAGGCGCGGCTGTCCTCGCGTTACCACGGCTGGCACTTGTGGCATCATTGGGCCGGCCTCATCTGCATGCAGTTCGTGCTCACCTGGATCGTCAGCGGCTGGCTGTCGATGGACCACGGCCGGCTGTTTGCGACCGGCCATCTCACCCTGCCCGAGGAGTCCATCCTCATTGGCGCACCCGACTGGACGGCCCTGAGCGCCACCACGCTCGCAACCGTCCATGGCGAGGTCCGTGAGATCGAGTGGTTCGCCTTCGGCGGCCAGCTTCATCAGCGTATCAGGCGCGCGCTGAGCCAGCAGCAGATGTCCGTGCTGGATGGCTCCACCTGGCGCATGGTCGGCCGATTCCTCCAGCCTGCAAACGTCAACGCCGTGACCGCCGATCTGCACGGCCGGTGCGCGCGCTCGACCGAGGTCGAGCCGGGCGACGACCATCCCTTCACGTCAGAGGTGCCGGGCGCCCCGGTCCATCGCGTGGTCTGCGGCGACACCTGGTATCATGTCGACTCCGCGTCGGGCGCTGTCCTCGAGAAGCTCGATCCGTCGCGGCGCGCCTATCGCTGGCTGTATCAGGCGCTGCATACGCTCGACTTTCCGACCTTGCTGGCTCACGCGACGCTGCGCACGCTGCTCATCGTCGGCCTGTGCGGGCTCGGCGCGGCCTTCAGCATCACGGGCATGGTGATCGGATGGCGGCGGCTGCGGCTGCTCGGCGGCACATCCCGCCACATTGGTTAATTTTAACGCGCGGTTAACGCAAATTTTTCGTTGTCTATAATCCGTCTTAAGGATTTCGAGCCAGTTATAGACGATGCAGAAAGCAGCCCGTGCGGCCCCGGGCAGGATTTGTGTTGTTGATGAGTAAACCCGCGGAAAAGCCCGAGATCGTCGAGCTTCCGGCCGATGCGCCGGCGCTCGGACCGGCAAGCCAGCGTCGGGCCGCGCAGCAGCGGGTGCGCGAGGCGCGCGACCGGTTAACGTCGACATCGGAAACGCGGCCGGCCTTCGATCGCGAGCTGCTGCGCCAATACGCCCAGACCCGCATCTCCGCCTCCTACATCGTGATGCTGCTGGTGGTGGCGACCGGCCTGATGCTCAGCGTCTGGCTGCATGCGGTCGCCGCCGGCGCCTGGACGCTCGGCGTGCTCTGCATTCACGCCGCGATCGTCCGCAATTGCACGAACTTCCTCGCCGACCAGCCGTCGATGGCGGCGACGCGGCGCTGGCGCACGCGCTTCGTGCTGCTCGACCTGCTCTACGGCGTGTGCTGGATGGCGATCCTCATCCACCCCGCGCTCGCCGAGGTGTCGGGCACGCTGATGATGTTCCTGATGCTGCTGGTGATCGCCGTCTCCAGCATGCTCGCCGCCAATCTGCCGGTCGCGGCCGTCGCCGTCACCGCGCCGGTCACCGTAGCGATCACGCTGAGCCTCGCGCTGTCAGGCACGTTCGACAATTATCTGCTCGCCGGATTTGCCGTCGCGGCCGAAGGCTATTTCGTGCTGCTGGCGCATCAGCTGCACTCGACCACGCTCGCGACGTTGGAGGCCCGCGCCGAGAAGGACGCGCTGATCGGCGAGCTCGAACAGGCCAAGGCGATCTCCGACGAGGCGCGCTACCGCGCCGAGGCCGCCAACGTGGCGAAGTCGCGCTTCCTAGCGCAGATGAGCCACGAACTGCGCACGCCCCTGAACGCCATCCTCGGCTTCTCTGAGGTGATGAAGAGCGAGATCTTCGGCAGCC
This sequence comes from Bradyrhizobium sp. SZCCHNS2022, assembly GCF_032377575.1. Taxonomy (NCBI): domain Bacteria; kingdom Pseudomonadati; phylum Pseudomonadota; class Alphaproteobacteria; order Hyphomicrobiales; family Nitrobacteraceae; genus Bradyrhizobium; species Bradyrhizobium sp. SZCCHNS2022. Next base: position 2,962,516 of record NZ_JAUHHZ010000001.1, read on the forward strand.
ACGCCGTGCCGGTCTACAAGGAATATTCCGCCGACATCCACAATTCCGGCGTCCACCTGCTCAACCTGATCAACGAGATCCTCGACCTGTCGCGGATCGAGGCCGGCCGTTACGAGCTGAACGAGGAGGCCGTCGCGCTGGTGCATGTCATCGCCGACTGTCACCATCTCCTGAAGCTGCGCGCCTCGAGCCGTGGCATCACCATCCACGAAGTGTTCGAGCAGAGCATGCCGCGGCTGTGGGCGGATGAACGTGCGATCCGCCAGGTCGTGCTCAATCTGCTGTCCAACGCGATCAAGTTCACCCCGCAGGGCGGCGAGATCTGGCTGAAGGCGGGCTGGACCGCGTCCGGCGGCCAGTATCTCAGCGTCAGGGACACCGGCTCCGGCATCCCCGAGAACGAGATTCCGATCGTGCTCGCCTCATTCGGCCAGGGCTCGAACTCGATCAAGTCGGCGGAACAGGGCGCGGGCCTCGGCTTGCCGATCGCCAAGAACCTGATCGAGATGCATGGCGGCACGTTCACGCTGAAATCGAAGGTCCGCATCGGCACCGAGGTGATCGTCACCTTCCCGCCGGAGCGGGTAATGTCGGCGCTGGCGCCGCTGTCCGACGAGGCGCCGCCGCTGCAACCTGAACCTGCCACAGCGCCCGCCCAGGAGAAGCGGCGACTGCTGCGCAAGCCGATCATGAATGCCGGAACGGGACTGTGAGATGATGGCACTTGCAAAGCCGGACCAGAACCTTTTTGACTGGCCTCATGAGCCAGGACACGCCCTGCATCGCCGTCTGCATGATCGACCCGAAGACCAAGCTGTGCTTCGGCTGCGGCCGCACGCTGCCGGAGATCGCGCGCTGGGGCAGCATGTCACGCGACGAGCGGCTCGCCTTGATGGACGGGCTGCGCGCGCGCATGCACGACGCCGGCCTGCCCGCGATGGCGCCCCGGCGCGGCTGAACGCGGCCGGCCGCACCGGAGGCGCGGCATGAACAAAGTCGTGCTCGTTCTCGTCACCATGGTGCTCACCGCGGGCGCCGTCATCGTCTACAAGGACCCCGAGCAGGCCGCGCTCGCCAGCGACACCGTGTCAGAGGTGCTGCGCAGCCGCGCGCTCAGGGCGAAGGCAACGCCCAAGACCAACGCCGTCGAGATCGAGCGCACCCGAGGCGGCGAGTTCGCGCTGCGCGCCAAGATCAACGGTGTCACGGCGCCGATGGTGGTCGACACCGGCGCCACCTCCGTGGTGCTGACCTACGAGACCGCAAAGGCCGCGGGCCTGCCGCTCGAGCTGCTCGACTACGACGTCGACGTCGAGACGGCCGGCGGCCACACCAAGGCGGCGCGGCTGACGCTGGACCGACTGGCGATCGGCAAGCTGGTCGAGCGCTCGGTGCCGGCGCTGGTGGTGCGCAACGGCCAGATGAAGACCAACCTGCTCGGCATGAGCTTTCTCGACCGGCTCGAACGCATCGAGGTGCACTCCGACCGGTTGATGCTGCACGGCTATCCCGATCGCAGCTGACGCGCGTCGCGGCGGGCGTCGTCGCCTAGCGGGAGCGGCAGGTCCCGGCCGGCGCTCTCCGCCACGGCCGACACCCTGCCCCAGCGCCGCTGCCGACCGCCAACGGCCGGGTCAGGCGAGCGCGGCCGCCAGGGCACGCTCCTCGACCATCGCCACCGCCTCGCGCAGCACCTCGATGCCGGCATCGGGCTTGACGCCGCGCTCGGCAAGATGGCGGCGAAAGGCGCGCGCGCCGGGCACCGCGTGATAGGCACCGACGAGGTGCCGCGTGATGGCATGCAGCCGCGCACCCTGCCCGATCTGGCGTTCGATGTACGGTTCGAGCGCCGCCAGCGCGCCCTTCATCTGGTGTGGCGCGGCCTCGCCGAACAGCACGGGGTCCACATCGAGCAGCCGCCACGGCTCCTGATAGGCGGCGCGCCCGAGCATCACGCCATCGACATGCGCGAGATGACCTCGCGCCGCCGCGATGCTGGTGATGCCGCCATTGATGATGACGGGCACGTGCGGCAGCCGCGCCTTGAGCCGGTACACCCGGTCATAGTCGAGCGGCGGGACGTCGCGGTTCTCCTTCGGCGACAGACCGTTCAGCCACGCCTTGCGCGCATGCACGATGAGCGCGTCGGCGCCGCTATCGACGACCGCATCCGCCAGCGCATCGAGCGCGACTTCGGGATCCTGATCATCGATGCCGATGCGGCACTTCACGGTGACCGGAATCCTCACCACGCGCTTCATCGCGGCAACGCAGGCTGCGACCAAGGCGGGCTCGGCCATCAGGCACGCGCCGAAGCGGCCGTCCTTCACGCGATCCGACGGGCAGCCGACATTGAGATTGATTTCGTCGTAACCGAACTCCTCGCCGATCTCGGCCGAGGTCGCGAGATCGGCCGGATCGGAACCGCCGAGCTGCAGCGCCACCGGATGCTCGCTCGCATCGAAGCCGAGCAGCCGCGCGCGATCGCCATGGATGACGGCGCCGGTGGTCACCATCTCGGTATAGAGCAGCGCACGGCGCGACAGCAGCCGATGGAACACGCGGCAATGCCGGTCCGTCCAATCCATCATAGGCGCCACGGCAAATCTATGTGATTGATTTATCTGCATTTTTCGATTAAGTTCAATTCGTTAGGTCGCGTCGTGTGCACTCTACTCTACGCCATAGTGCGACGTTTTTTCCGGCTTTTCGACGCCTCAGTGCACACGGAGCGCACACGCGTGGCAACTATCACCAGACTGAAATCCGGCTCTTGGAGAGCCCAAGTCCGACGAAAGGGGAAATATGTCAACGAGACATTTCTCCGCCGAAAGGACGCCGAAGAATGGGGCATCGATATCGAGCGGCGGATCGATCGCCAAGAATCGATAGCGACGCACAAATCTCGGGATGTCCAGCTTTTCGGCGACCTCATCACACTTCATCGTCAAGACTTGGAAGAGGTCGGGAAGGACATCGGTCGTTCCAAAACTGCCAGCCTCAACTTCCTGGACGAAAGACTTGGGCATCTTCGTCTTCCAGAGCTTGATCGAGAGCGGCTCATCAAATTCGGAAAAGAGCGCGCGCTGGAGGGAGCGGGCCCCGTGACGGTCGGGATCGATCTTGGATATATAAAGACGATTCTGTCTCACGCCGCCGCGGTACACGGTATTGTTGCGTCAACTGAACCAATCGATCTCGCCCGGATCGCTTTGGGACGTCTCGGGCTCGTTGGAAAAGGCAATGAGCGCAATCGCCGTCCCACGCAAGACGAACTCGATCGTATTATCTCAGCGTTGGAGTCAAACGATCGGCAACAGATCCCAGTTGGTCGTGTCATCCGATTTGCGGTCGCGACGGCTATGCGGCAAGACGAAATTGCAAGAGTCGAATGGCGCGACTTCGACGCCGGCAGCCGAATGCTCCTCATTCGCAATCGGAAAGATCCCCGAAAGAAGAAGGGCAACGATCAGCGAATTCCCCTGCTGGATGTAACAGGCTATGACGCATGCAAGATCATTGAGGAGCAAGGTCGGTTCTCGAATACTCGCGAAGGTCGAATTTTTCCTTACAACGGACGATCCGTTGGAACAGCATTTCGTCGTCAGTGCCAGCAATTGAAGATCGATGACCTTCATTTTCACGATTTGCGTCACGAAGGCACGAGTCGCCTCTTCGAAGCTGGATTTTCAATCGAACAGGTCGCACTTGTCACCGGGCACAAGGATTGGAAAATGCTGCGCCGCTACACACACCTAAGGCCAGAAACGCTACACTCTATCCGTTCGGTCCGGGTTGCCTGACAGGCACCGAAAACATTGGCGAGCTCAATCCCAATGGCTGAAAAATCGAACCGTCGTATTCAGCTCGGAGGTTTCGAGAGTTGAATACTTCAAGGCGCGTTGGGACAAGAGTCGGCTCTAGGCGCGATCGAACTAGAATAGCTTTTCTGGACAGTCCGAACTGAAGCGACCCAAGATCGCCCTCAGCTGCGGGTTGGAACTGCCATTCGCAAGCGACCATCGCCGAACGCTCACAGGAACAGACGACCGGCGGTCTCACGCAATGCCTCAGACAGCACCTGCAGCCGAGCCGAAGGTTGGGCCAGCGCACGCAAGAGCCAGATGCCGACAGGTCGGCTACTCCAGACCTCGCCGCCAAAGCCGAGAGGGACCAGTGCGCCCGAGCGGACATCCGGGACGACCACCCACTCGGGAAGTAACGCGACGCCGAGACCCGCGCACGCGGCAAGTCGCATCGCTTCGAAATCATCGCAGCGGAAGACGGCATCGTCATTGCTCACCGCCTGCGCCACTGGCGTGCCCAACAGATCGGCTCAATCAAGCAGGTCCGCGCCATGCAGCTTGTCGATCAGTCGATGGCGCGGCAGATCGGCCACCGCTTCAGGGCGGCCCGCACGCGCCAGATAGGCTGGACTTGCCACTAGGAGGCGGCGCTGATCGGAGAGCTTGGTGGCGATAAGCGTGCTGTCTGCCAGATCACCGATGCGGATCACAGCGTCCAGCCATTCAAGCACCGGATCGGCAAGGCGCTCGGTCAAACCAAGTTCAATCCGGAGCCGAGGATGCTCGGCCATGATCCGCTGGAGGACCGGAATAACGTAGCGTTTTCCGAACGTCGGCAAGCAGGCGATCCGCACTACACCCGCCACGGCTCCATCGAACGCAGCGACTTCAGCATACGTATCGGCCAGTTGGTCGAGCAAGGGCTGGGCCCGCTCGTAGAGGCGTTCGCCCGCGTTGGTCATCGCCAACGCGCGCGTAGAACGGACCAGCAGCAGCAGGCCCAGCGAGTGTTCTAGCGCGTCAATCTCGCGCCCAATCTGCGTAGCCTCAGACCTGGCAGAACATTGGTGCAGATCGGCATTCTCAGCGGCGCGACAGAGGCGACCATTCCGCTCAAGCTGCTCCTGCACAATCACCTGCGGCTGCAGGGCACGGTGATGAAATCGCGCGATCCCGCGGAAAAAGAGGGCCGTGATAGAGCGTTTTGCGCCTTTAGCCCTGCCCTTGCTCGCGGAGGGCAAACTGAAGCCGCTGATCCATGCAGTGCTTCCGCTGCAACAAGCTGCCGAAGCGCATCGTCTGATGGAAGCAGGTGGCAGCTTCGGTAAGATCATCCTGACGGTTGAATCAGAATTCCGTCCTTACAGCTTGCTCGTCCGATTGGAACGCTGACCGCGCAACAGTGATGAAAACACTGGAGCGGGTGAAGGGAATCGAAACTCTCGTATGGAGGAGGCGGCGAGTTGCCAATGCGGTGCCTGAGAACCAGCATTAGGGGTCATCCCGAGATACGTCGGGGGTTCGAGTAGCGGGGGGGATTCACGCGTCACTCCGTCCCCCGACAGATCTCTTCATGGTCATCCGTCGGAAACGAAGGCCGCCTGAGGTCGCTGCCGAGTCGTTTGGTGAGGCGCGGCAGCCATCCTGCTCGCTCCCGCCGGGTCAGCGGCTTCGCGTCAGGACCGAATGAACCTGCGAGACGACGGTGGCGCCTTCGCCGACGGCCGCTGCGACGCGCTTGGTCGAGCCTGCCCTGACATCGCCGATCGCAAAGATGCCAGGCCTGCTCGTCTCGAGCGACAATCTGTGCCCCGGACCGGCTTGCTCGCCCGTCAGCACGAAGCCTCGGTCGTCGATGTCAACGCAGCCGTTGATCCACTCCGAATTGGGATCGGCGCCGACAAAGAGGAACAGATGGCGCGCCTCTAGCGTGCGGGTCGTGCGGCTTCCGTTGTCGCGCAGCGTCACGGCGGTCACGCCCGTCGCGCGGTTACCGTGCAGGCCGACGACTTCCGAGCCGAGATGCAGCTCGATATTGGGAAGCGCGGAAATCCGGTCGATCAGATAGCGCGACATCGTCTGCGCAAGCGGCCGGCGAACCACGAGGTCGAGCCGCTCGACCCTGGGCGCAAGATAGACGACCGCCTGACCCGCTGAGTTGCCGCCGCCGACCAGCGTGACCTTGGCGCCCGCGCACAGACGTGCCTCGATCGGCGAAGCCCAGTACGAAACGCCGGCACCTTCGAACTCGCCCAATCCGGCAATGTCTGGCCGCCGATAGCGAGCGCCCGACGCGATAACGACGGTCTTCGCACGTGCGGTGCTGCCGCCGCCAAGCTCCAGCGTGAAGGCGACATCCGACTCATCCCCGTGACAGTGAAGCCGGTCGACCGTGAGCGGGATCGCGACCTCGGCGCCGAACTTGACGGCTTGATTGAACGCGCGTCCGGCCAGGGCCTGACCTGAAATGCCCGTGGGGAAGCCGAGATAGTTCTCGATCCGCGCGGACGCACCCGCCTGGCCGCCGAAGGCGCGGGAATCGAGCACCAGGGCAGAGAGCCCTTCCGATGCGGCGTAGACCGCCGCCGCCAGTCCCGCCGGCCCGGCGCCGACGACGGCGACATCGTACACCGTCTGCGGCTCGAGCACCGGCAAAATGCCGAGACAGGACGCAGCGTCGGCATCGCTCGGTTTCGCCAGCAACGTGCCGTTGGGGCAAATCATCAACGGCAGATCGTCGGCCGCGATACCGAGCCGTCGCACCAGTTCGCGTCCCTCCGCCTCCGACGCATCGATCGTGGTGAACGGATAGCCGTTGCGCGCCAGAAAGCCGGCGAGGCGGACGATCTCGGGCGCATCGCTGCGACCGACCAGGACCGAGCCGGCACCGCCGCCCTGTCCCTCCTCGATTAGCATGATGCGACGAAGAATGTACGCGCGCATGATGATCTCGCCGACCTCGGCCGAGGCAATGACGAGGGCGCGCAAATGCGGCGCATCGAATGGAACAGCCAGCGCCCCCTGTTCGCCTGCGACGACCGACATCAGCGTTGGACGGCCCGACAGATGATTGGTCTCGCCTGTGAACTGGCCGCGGCGATAGGTCGTGACCAGCGACGACTTGCCCGCGGCGCCGCGCATGAGCGCATCGGCCGATCCCTCCAGGATCATCCAGGCCGGAATGTTGCGGGCACCGATGTCGTAGATCGTCTCATGGGCGTCGAAGCGGCGCGCATCCGCGCTTGCAAAGCGCCGGGCCAGGCTGATCTGCAACTCCGAAAGCGTCGGGAAGATCTGCTCGCGGCGAGCCTCACTGATAGCCATGATCGTCACCACCGGTTCCATGCACCCAAGCCGGCTTCGTTCATGCCCGCGCGAGCTGCGGCACCTTTGCCAGCGTCAGCGCGAAGACCGCGAGCCCGAGCATTGTCAAACCGAAACCAGCCCATGCGCATGACAGCAGTCCGCGACCGGACGCGATCACTTGGCCGCCGACCCATGCGCCGATCGCATTGGACAAATTGAGCGCGGCGAGATTCATGGCGCCCATCAACGTGGGCGCTTCCGGCGCCAAGCGTGTGAGCCGGACCTGGATAGTCGGGATCGCGGTCATCATCGTGGCGCCCACCCCGAACAAGGCGGGCATGAGCACCCAGACATGGCTGCCTGCGATCGCCAGCACGGCGAGCACCACGAGAGCGCAACCGAAGCCGGCGACAAGGCCACGCGCGGGAAAGGCGTCGGCCATTCGCCCGCCGATGAAGTTGCCGAAGGTCATGCCGAACCCGAACAGCGCCAGCGCGACCGGGATCCAGGCGCGATCAAGCGCGGCCTGGTCGGTCACCAGCGGACCGATGAAAGTGTAGATCGCGAAGATGCTGGCGACGCCGAGCGCTGCGACCAGCATGGTTCCCCACACGGCAGGCCGGCGCAGCGCGCCAAGCTCCTGCATCAAGGGACGGCCGCGCAGTGACTGACTTACCGGCACCCACGCCCACAGCGCCAGCAGGGCAAGCAGCGCCACGCACGCGACGACGGCATAGGTCCGCCGCCAGCCAATCGCCTGACCCAGGAAGGTCGCCAGCGGCGAACCAATGATCGTTGCAATCGTCAGTCCGCCCATGACCTGCGCGAACGCCCTGCCGGACTGACCGGGACCGACGATGCAGGACGCGACCATGGCGCCCGCGCCAAAGTAGGCACCTTGCGGCAGTCCGCTCACGAAGCGCGCGAGGGCTAGAAGCGTCAGATTGGGGGCAATCGCCGACAGCGCATTGCCGAGCACGAATAGCGCCATGAGGCAGAGCAGCAGCATCCGCCGGTTCAGTCGCGCGGCCATCAGCGTCACGAGAGGCGCTCCGACCACCACACCGACCGCGTAAGCCGTGATTGCGTAGGTCGCGGCCGGGATATCGACGCCAAGCCCGGTCGAGAGCAGCTGAAGGATTCCCATGCTCGCGAATTCGGACGTGCCGATGCAGAAGCTTCCGAACGCGAGCGCAAACAGCGTCAGGCCGCGCCTGCGCTGCTGCGCTTCATCGGTGCAATGGTCCTCGACGGCTGCGCATTGCGCTCGGTAGGCGCTCTCGAGCATCACTATATCCGCTCACAAGGAAGGTCTGATCGCGGCGATCATGGCCCGAGGATCCCGCAGTTGGTTCACACGCTCGCGTCAGCGCGTCCGCACTGCGGAGGCTCTGACGTACGGCTATTCACGCCCTTGGAACCCGCCGCGTCGCTGTATCACTTTGGACAAGGCTGTCCTGCCGCGCCCCAGAGGGCCACATCCTTGACGTGATCCTCGAACGTGCCCGGCGGCGTCGAGCGTCCCGCGCCCGGCGCCCAGCCGCGCGGGATGAAGCCATTCTGCGAAGCGTCGTGGCGCAGATGTTCGAGCAGCCCGACGGCGTCGCGGCCCCCGTTGCGCTTGGGATCCTTGAGCTGCGCGCAGATCTCGGCGCCTTTCTTGCCGAACCAGATGAACTCGACTGGCGCGAGCTGCCAGTCGATGCCCGCGTGCGGCGGCGCAGGCGCCGGATCATTCGGCATGGCCGAGGTCATGTGACAGGTCGAGCACGGCACCGCCTCGGCACCGATGCGGCTTTCGCCGCCATGGATGTTCATGCCGTGCACGCGCGGCTTGGTTTCACCCGCCGGCGTCCAGATCGGAATCGCCCCGGCATCGACGTGACAATTGGCGCAACGCGGATGAGTGATGACCGCTTCGATCCGCTGCCAGGCTTTCAGTCCTTCGGCGCGGCTAATGCTACCGGCCGGCAGCGCATCTTTGTTGGCCTCGTCCTTGGCGGCAACGATGCCAGTGAGCGCCGCTATAGCTGACGTTGCGACGACGATCGCAATCAAAGAGCGTTTCATGGCCGGCCTCACACGAATTCGACGAACTTGTTGAAGGGCATTTCGCGGATGCGCTTGCCCGTGGCCGCGAAGATCGCGTTGGCCAGGGCGGGCGCCACTGGCGGCACCGGCGGCTCACCGAGCCCCCTCACCTTCGGATCGTTCTCGAGACCGCGCACGGTGATCACCGGACACTGGTACATCCGCATCGCTTCGTGATGATTGTAGTTGGTCTGCTGCACCCCACCCTTGGCGTAGGTCAGTTCGCAATTCATTGCGTGACCGAGCCCCCAGACGACGCCGCCCTGCACCTGGCTCTCGAAGTTGACGGGGTCGATGATCTTGCCGACATCGACGGCGACGAAAACCCTGTCGACCCGGATGCCGTGCGGCGTCGCCGTCACGTCAACGACCTCGGCGACCGGTGTTCCGAACGACTCGACGAAGGCGACGCCGCGTCCCCTGCCCTGGCCGAGCGGTCCCTTCCAATCCGACATCTCCGCAACCGTCTCGAGCACCTTGCGATAGGTCGGCACGGCACACATCTCGATGCGAGCCTTCATCGGATCGAGCCCCGCCGCATGAATCATCTCGTCGATGAAGCTCTCGGTGAAGAAGCCGCCCGTGGATGCGCCGACCGAGCGCCAGGTCGTGCACGGCGACAGGTTGCGCGCCTCGAAGGTCGTCGCGCGAAAGTGCGGGATATCGTAGTAGACGTTCCACAGCCCGGCGGCGAGTTGCGGATCGGGATCCTTGGTCGGCATGCCCATGTGCTCGAGCAGTCCGTTGTAGGGCATCGTGCCCGCGAGCTTCAGGTCGGCCGCAATGATCCTGCCCTTGGCCACGCTGCCTGTGTGGCGGGCGATCGAGATCTGGCGCGGGATATCCTGACGGAAATCCTCCTCGCGCGAGAACACCAGCTTGATCGGCGTGCCGCGCATCTGGCTGGCGATCTCCGCCAGCACGCGGACGTTCTCGAACTCCAGACGATGCCCGAAGCTGCCGCCCGTCCATTGGTTGTGAAACGTCACCTGCTCGGGCTTCAGACCGGCATTGGCAGCCGCGATCGCCTGCACCGCCTGCGGGCTCTGATGCCCGACCCAGATCTCCATGCCCGCATCGGTTACGACGGCGACGCCGTTGAGCGGCTCCAGCGGCTGGTGACCGACATAAGGTGCGCGATACTCGGCCTCGACCCGCTTGCCTTGCTTGAGGCCTGCCTCGACATCACCGATCTTGCGCCACTCCTTGCCGAGAAACTCCGGTTTGAAGGATGCCTCCAGCGTCTTCCAATGATCGGCCTGTTCGGCAGGATAGGTCGACGGCGCCCAATCGCAGTCGATCGTCTCGACCGCCTTCATGGCATACCAGCTGTTTGTCGCGACGGCAGCGACGCCGTTCTTCAGACGCAGAATCGTCTTCACGCCCGGCATTGTCCGTGCCTTGGCAGCATCGAAGGATTCCAGAGGCTGCCCCTTGTTGGGGTTCAGCTTGACGGCGGCGTACAGCATGCCGTCCATCTTCATGTCGATGCCGAACTTCAATTCGCCCAGCACTTTCGAGCGGATGTCGAGCCGCATCATCGGCTTGCCGAGAATCCTCCACGTCGAGGCATCGCGCGGCTTGGCATCGAGCACCGGCGGAATGCGCGCCGCGTCCGCTGCGAGATCGACATAGGCGATCCGCGATCCGTTCGGCAGCACCACATGGCCGGACTGGGTGCGGAGATCGGCCAGCGGCACGCCCGTACGTTTGGCCGCTGCAAGCTTCAACGTCTCGCGCGCGACGGCGCCGGCCACCCGCAGCTTCTCATAGGTGTCAGGGATGGTGCTCGACCCACCCGTCATCTGCAGCCCGGACTTCCTGAGACCTTCGAGCGCGACGGCGCGCGCCTTCTCCGCGGCGGGGCTCTGGTCCGCAGCCAGGAAGGGTGCGAGCTCTTCCTTGAAGCCTGTATTGAAATAGGCGGGGTGCGGTCCCGCGAACCGGATCTCGAACTGACCGGGATCGAGGTCCATCTCCTCGGCGATCATCATCGGTTGGACCGAGCCGGTGCCCTGGCCGATATCGGCATGCTGGGCAATCAGCGTGATCTTGCCGCCACTGATCTCGACCCATGGGTTGAAGGTCACCGCATCGGGCGCAAGGCCCGCAGCCAGCGGATTGTCGTTGGCCGATGCAGCCGCCTGCACGGCCGCGCCGTAGCCGCCGAATGCAACACCGCCGGCCAGCGCCGCGGAACCGATGAGGAAGGACCGACGCGAAAGACCTTGCGCGATATCCATGTTACTTCTCCGCCATCTTCTTTGCGGCCGCCGTATGAATCGCGGCTCGAATACGAGGATAGGTGCCGCAGCGGCAAAGATTGCCGGACATGACCTGGTCGATCTGTTCGTCGGTCGGCTTTGGGATCAGGTCCAGCAGCGAGATCGCCTGCATGATCTGCCCGGTCTGGCAGTAGCCGCATTGCGGCACCTGATGCTCGATCCATGCCTGCACCACCGGATGCTGATCGCGTCCGTCGACGCCGTCGAGCGTGACGACCGACTTTCCGGCCAGATCGCCGATCCGCGCCTGACAGGAGCGGACCGCCAAGCCATCGATGTGAACCGTGCACGCGCCGCACTGCGCGACGCCGCAACCATATTTGGCACTGGTGATCCCGAGCTCATCCCTGAGCACCCAAAGCAAAGGCATGTCGGGAGTGACGTCGACCTGGCGCTTGGTTCCGTTGACCGTGAACTCGATCATGTCGATGAATCCTCCTATCAGATGCCTGCCGCGCTTGCGGTCTGAAGCCAACGGTTACAGGAGCAGCCGCATCGGGATGCGGCCGGCAGTTAGCTCGGCGAAGCTGACGCATGTAGTCTGCCGCATGGGGACGCGACGGTATTGGCGAATCCTGCGGTATTATGGACAATCCGTGCGCCGATCGAGTGCGCGACGACCCTGCTTTGCCTGCGAGGAGCCGCAGCACAACTCGCGATATTGTCCGGGTGTCAGGCCGGTAGCCTTGCGGAAGACACGCGTGAAATTGGCTTGCGATCCGAAGCCGAAGTCGAGCGCGATCTGGACCAGCGTCGCGTCGTTGTGCGCCAGTTCATGCCGTGCCGCCTGGACTCGGCGATCGGTGACGTAGCGATGCGGCGACAGGCCGGTCGCCTCGCGAAACAGGCGCGAGAAATGGAACGGGCTGAGACAGGCCTGGGCGGCAAGTTCGTCGAGCCGGATGTCGGCGCCGAGCGAAGCTTCGATGAAGTCGATCACGCGTTGCAGCCGGCGCGGATCAAGCGAAGGCGATCTCTCGGGCGGCCGCCAGCGATCGATCGTATAGCAACCGATGAGATGGGCCGCGAGCGCGGTCTGGATGCCCTCGACGAACAACGCATCGGTCGGCTGGCGCGGCCGATACAACAGATCGCGCAGCGGCGAGCAGATCTGGAAGATCACCTGGTCTGCAAGGCCGTCGGCATAGGCGATCTCAATTTTGTCCGGGTCGACGTCGAAATCGGCGAGCGCGCTTTGATCGAGAAGCGCGGGGGGAAGATAGAGATGCAGGCACTCCATCCGGTCCGACAGTTCGAGATGGCTCTCCTGCGTGCCGACCGGAACGAGATAGGTCATCCCCGGCCGGGCGAGACTGGTTTGTGTTTCGCCATTGCCGGTGCGCGAGACGATGCCTCCGCCGGACAGCAGCAGCACGAGCTCGTTACAGATTGGAACGGGCGTCTCCTGACGACCGGCCGCGAACTTGCGATGCTCGATGCCGAGGTGTTGCCAGTCCTTGGCTTCCGCGAGCTTCTCACTGTTCCGATATTTCTCGTCCCCATGCGTGGGGAGCGGCATTGTGGCCTCCGCTCGATCCGGGGGTATCTCGACTAACGCTGCCGGTCGTCCCCACTGACCTGCCACTTGTTCGCGACAGCGCAGGCAAAGTCCAGGGAGCGCGCGGTTAAAAGAGGTAAATCGCAGTAAACGCAGAGGCTTGCTGGCGACCCCAGTCCCCTCGGACGATTGTTGAGGCTGCGCAGCAATCAGCAAGATCGGTCCGTCATCGCGCAGAAACCGAGAATATGTCCGCGCTCATCCGCCGTAGGAACGGCTGAGCCAATCAGCCACGTCTAAGGAGACGAGAGCATGTCACTGAAGACCATCCTGCCCGGCAAACTGGGATTCGGCGCCGCACCGCTCGGCAACATGTTCCGCGACATTCCGGAAGACGAAGCCCTGGCGACGGTCAGCGCCGCATGGGACAGCGGCATCCGCTATTTCGACACCGCCCCGTTCTACGGCGCTGGGCTCGCCGAGTTGCGCCTGGGTGCGGCGCTCGCTGGGCGGCCGCGGGCTGACTATGTGATCAGCACCAAGGTGGGCCGTCTGATCCTCGACGAGATCGAGGACGTGAACGCGCGTGACCTCGGCGAGAAGGGCGGCGTGTTCAAGCATGGACGTCCCAACAGGATCGTCAACGACTACACGGCCGATGCGACGCTGCGCTCGATCGAGGACAGCCTGAAGCGGCTGCGCCTGGACCGCATCGACATCGTCTTCGTTCACGACGTCGCGCAGGACTTCTACGGCGACGAGTGGCTCGGCGTGTTCGATACCGCGCGCAAGGGCGCATTCAAGGTGCTCGACCGGCTGCGCGACGAGGGCGTGATCAGGGCATGGGGGCTCGGCGTCAACCGGGTCGAGCCGATCGAACTGCTGCTCGCGCTAGATGCGCCGCGGCCCAATGGCTGCCTGCTGGCAGGCCGCTACACGCTGCTCGACCATGCCCAGGCGTTGCAGCGGCTGATGCCAATGGTGGCCGAGCACGAGCTCGGACTCATCGTCGGCGGCCCCTATAGTTCCGGGGCGCTCGTCGGCGGTCCGAACTTCGAATACGCGCCGGCTCCGCCCGAGATCATCGAGAAGGTGGCGCGCATCAAGGCCATCGCCGATCGCCATCGCATCAGCATGAAAGCGGCCGGCCTGCAGTTCGCTCTCGCCAATCCGGCAGTTGCGGCTGTCATTCCCGGAGCAAGCCGCCCCGACCGTATCGCGGCCGATCATGCCGCGCTCGCGGAAGTTATTCCTACCGCGTTCTGGAGCGAGCTTCGCGCCGCCTGCCTCATCCATCCGGATGCTCCGGTCCCGGAGACGAACTGACCGGCCTCAGAGCGGAGCACAGCAAGTTGCGGCCGGTCCCGGCTCTCTCTCGGCCGCAACACTGCCTGTTGACCTCGAGGAGATTGCAGATGACCGACGCTGTGAACAATGCCGCCGATATCGAATGCTCGACCATGCTTCGCGCTACTGACGGGCCCGGCCGCTTCCGCCTAGCAGGCCTCGTCGCCGAGCTATGCGGCCATTCCGATTGGCGCCTACTCCGTGGTGGCGCAGGCGCGGGCAAAGCTGATGCGACTCCGGGCCCTCAATCATCGCGTCTCTGGGCAGCCTGATCGCGCCGAGCGTCTCCCTCCTAGCCGCGATCGACGAGGCCCGCAGCATCGGGGCGCCGTCATCCGAACTGCGCGCCGCCAGCGAGCTTGCGGCGCATCATCTCGAGACTGGCTATCCAGGAAAGGCCAATTCCATCCTGTCGCCTGTCTGCCGGCAGTACCGGGAAGGGTTCGCTATGCAGGGCCTCGTGAGAGCGTCGCACCTCCTGCGGCGAGCCGGCGAGATGACATTGTAGGATCGACAAGCCCAACGATCCCAACGAGCCCAACGAGCCGCTGAGCCGCCATGATCCGGCAATTGTTTTCCGACGCGCTTGGTGGGATCCCAGTGATCGCTTTGTTCCCTTGACGGCTTGGCTGCGTGCTCCTGCAATCGACGACCCGCAGCGGAATTCACTGCGGGTCGCAACGAAAGATGATCTATTCCGCTTCGATCATCGGTCGGCAGACTCGATGAATGCGGCGACCTCCCGCGGATGGGACAGCATCACTGCATGGCTGCTGCTTATCTCTTCCACTCGCGCGCCGCTTCGCTTGGCCATCTTTCTTTGCGAACTTGGAGTTATCATGCGGTCTTGCGACGGGATCAGGAAAACACTTGGTTTTGCCTTCCAGCCCACCTTTGTGACCTTCGCTTCAACGGCGTGCAATCCCCATGGCACTTGCGCGGCCGCCATGAACTCGGTGAGAGCCACGGGCGAATCCGCTGCAAAGGACGTCGGGAACTTCGCGGGATCGACCAGTAGATAGCCGTTCTGCGGGGGCAGCAGTGGTGCCTTAACCTCGCCGGGCTCTGCTGGCCACGAATTCAGCGATGCGGCCGATTCGCCCGTATCCGGCGCGAAAGCTGCGATGTAAGCCAAGCTCTTGACCTTCGGATTTTCGCCAGCCTGCGTGATCACCATGCCGCCATAGGAGTGGCCTACCAGCACGACAGGATACTTGGCTGCTGCGATCACTGCCTCTGTAGCGGCGACGTCGCCTTCGAGTGTGATGGTCGGATTCTGGACCACCAATACTTCGTAGCCGTCCTTCTTGAGAAGATCGTAGACCGCTTGCCAGCCTGAGCCATCGACGAACGCTCCGTGGACGAGGACGACGGATGTCGCTTTCTGCTGCTGAGCTCCCGAGGATGTTGACGTCATGACAAGCGCGGAGAGCGCCAGCAACGGTGCCAGATACTTCATATGATTTCCCTTCGTCTTGTGGAGTGGAATAACAAATCAGCCAGCGTTGGCTTCGTGCGAACGTCTTGCATCAGCGTCATTTGTTAACTTGATCGAGAAAGTCGTTGATCAGTGGCGCCATCACGTCGATTTGGTCCTCGAGTGCGAAGTGGCCGGTGTCGAGCAAGTGCAACTCGGCTTCCGGCAAATCGCGCAGATAGGCGTGCGCGCCTGCTTCAGCGAAGACTTTGTCGTTCTTGCCCCAGAGGATCAGGGCGGGCGGTTTACGTTCGCGGAAAAACGCCTGGAAGGCCGGATAGAGCGGGACGTTGGTCGCGTGGTCGTACAGCAGGTCGAGCTGAATATCCTTGTTGCCCGGGCGATCCAGGAGTGCCTGGTCATTGACCCAATTATCAGGGCTGATGCGAGTCGGATCGCGTACGCCGTCGGTGTACAGGAACTTCGTCGATGCGGCCGAGACGAGGAACGAAAGCGCATTCCTCCGCTCCTCCGTGCCTTCCTTCCAATACGCCTTGATCGGCTCCCAAGCGTCTCGCAAACCCTCTTCGTAGGCGTTGCCGTTTTGAACGATGAGGGCAGTCACACGCTCTGGATGTTTGAGGGCGAGCCGGTAGCCGACCGGCGCCCCGTAATCCATGACGTACATGGCGTAGCGCTTTGCACCGAGTTGATCCAGCAACACATCGATCATCTCGGCATAGTTCGCAAACGAATAGGAGAATCGGCTGCGGTCTGGAGCGCCGCTCTGCCCGAAGCCAGGATAGTCCGGCGCAATGACATGATATCTGTGGGCCAGCTTCGGGATCAAATCGCGAAACATATGCGAGGACGACGGAAAGCCATGCAAAAGCAGAGCGACCGGCCCATCTGTCGGCCCAGCCTCCCGGTAGAACACGTTCACGCCGTTGATAGCGGCCGTGCGGTAGTGAACCGTTGAAGAGCCCGCTGCGCGGCCAGGTATCGGCAAGCGATGAGCGGACGCGCCCGGTCCGCAATCGGACGCCGTGGGTTCCCCGAACGATGGATGGGCACTCGCCATGATCAAGCCGATGGCAATCGTGCAGGACAGACGCATCGCAACTCCTTCGGTCGTGCACCAGGTTATTTCGCGGTAGTCGAGTGCGATCAACATCGCCTCGTCAGTCTACTGATCTGTCGTCTTCGCAATTCGTGACAGAAGCGCAATTGCGTGCGCAACCCTTACGAACCGGCCGTCTCGCGCTGTGGCAACTGAAGCTCAGCGACATTGCCAATATGTCGAAGGCAACGATTATCTGACATCCAAGGCCTCCGCGACGACTGCCGTGCGCTCGGCCAATTTGGGAGCCTTGGCCAGGTACTCCTGATAATGCTGTGAATTGCGATGCGCTTCGACAGCAGCGCCGTCCAGATAGAGTTCGTCAAGGACGTAACGATGATCGTCCTCCCGGTCGCGCCAAATGTCCCAACGCAGATTTCCGGGCTCGGCTCTGCAATGCGGCGCCATTCCGACAAGCAGATCTCTAAGCTCAAGGCTTTTGCCAGGGTAGGCAACCAGAATGGCTGTAATCTTTGACGGCATTGTACAACCGACCTTTTTCGTGACTGCGGCCTCCGAGGCGGCCAGGCTAGACTTGGCTGCTTCTGAGTGCCGCCAGCAGCTCCTTTGCCAGAGGCCCGGCTGACGCAGGATTCTGCCCGGTGATCAGGCGCCCATCGACGACGACGTGCGGCTGCCAGTTTTCTACAGACGTATATTCAGCGCCCTCGGCCCTCAAAGCATCTTCAAGCTCATAAGGAACATCTTCACGTGCGTAGTCGTACTCTTCTTTCTTCGAGAACGAAGTCAGCTTCCTTCCCTGCACGAAAGGCTTACCGTCGCCAAGGTCTACTCCGAGAAGCGCGCATGGACCGTGACAAACGGCCGTCACGATTTTTCCCGTGCTCCATGCACGCACGACCGCATCATGAACGGTAGGATTTCGCTGGATATCGACCATCGGCCCAAGTCCGCCTGGCACCAGGATCGCATCAAAATCCGCAGCATCCACCTCGGCCAGCTTGCGGCTGCGATTGAGACGGCGAAAAGCCTTGCTTTCAAGGAAGGCTTTTTGCGCAGGATCTTTCTCGTCGTAGGCGTCATAGGGCGTCCATCCACCTCTCAAGGAAGCGAACTCGACCGCGATGCCTGCCTTGTCAAGAACATCGAACGGATGCGCAACCTCGGCGAAAAAGAAGCCCGTCTTGCGATTCTGCGGGCCGATCACTGCCGCGTTGCTGACGATAAACAGGACGTGCTGGGTCATGATCGGCCTTCTGGAGAGCTGCAAAAGTGAGATGTCGCAATGACGTTATCGCCGGGCCCCAGAACCGTATTTGCGAATCCTGCGGGATCATGAGCAATCCCTGCGGTCATTCGAATCGGGCCCATCGGCATTTGCCTGGATCTGGTCGCTGCACAATTCGAGATACTGCCCCGGAGTGAGGTCTGCGGCCTTACAGAAGAGGCGCGTGACGTTCGCTTGCGAGCCAAAACGGAATTCAAGGGCAATTTCCACCAGGGAGACTCGGCTGCGCGCGAGTTCGTGCCGCGCAGCCTGAACGCGCCGATCAGTTACGTATCGGTGCGCTGACAATCCGGTCGCTTCGCGAAACAGCCGGCAGAAATGATCGGGGCTGGGACAGGCCTGAGCACGCGCTGCAGTCGCCTTGGATCGAGCGACGGAGCCTGTCTGGCGAACGCCGGCGATCAATTGTATAGTTGCCCCAAATGTGCGCCGCGAGCGCGACTTGAATCCCTTTCCCGAACAGCGCGTCAGCCGACTGTCGCGGACGATGAAGCAGATCCAGAGGCGGTGAGCAAATGAGGAAGTGCACCCGGCCCGTCAAACCGTGAGCATAGGCGATTTCGATCTTCACCGGATCGATATCGGAATCCGCAAGCGCGCTCTGGTCGAGGAGCGCGGGCGGAATTTAGAGATGGAGACGCTCCGTCCGGTCCGGAAGCTCGATATGACTATCCCGCGTCCCAGATGGGACGAGGTAGCTCATGCCAGGGCGCGTCAGGCTCTTCTGGATTTCACCGTTGCCTGTTCGACACACCATCCAGCCGACTGACAGCAGCATCACCAGCTCGGTGCAGATGGGAACCGGCGTCGCCTGGCATCCTGCTTCAAGCTTACGATGTTCTATGCTCAGCCCTGGTCAGTCGTTGGCCGCTGCGAGCTTGTCGGTGTTTCGGCACTTCTGATCTCCATAAGTCACGAGTGCCATCAAGACCCCGCAAGTTGCGGTAATTTCCCCCTCCCATCGCGAGAGAACGATCATTCCGCCTGGTCAATGAGTGCAGCCCCGGCCAGCTGCAACGCGCATACTCAGATTCTCACAAGGAGCGACAGCGAAGTCCAGAGGTGGCACGGTTAAAAAGAGTTAAAAGCGAGCGACAACAGGTTGCACTCGCGTATCGCGCTGCCTGGAAGCCGCCCTCTCACCGCAGATGAGCAAGATGCGATCGTCGTCGCGGGAGTTAAAGGAATCGCAACTGATCACGCGCGCTCGAGAGTCTAGCAACGGCCATGTCGCCAAGGATCAGGGCCAGCTATGAAGCCGATTACATTTTCATTTGCTGCCAAGGCGACGGGTCTGCTGCGGTTCGCGCCGGCGAACCAAGGTAGTGGCAGCTGTCATTTCCGGCGCGATCCGCCCAGGCATTGCCGAGAATCGCGCGGCGCGCTTAAGGAAGAAGCGCTTCCCCCCCCCCCGCAACTCCGCTTCCCCACTTAAGTGCAATTCGAAAGCGTGCTTCGCCAAGTCTCCACAACTCGATGATGAGGCATCGGCCTCTGCGCATAGCCGTTCGCAGCATGCCAAAGAAGTAGCCAGAAGCGCCTCAGGCGAGGAATTCCACGCTGCACTCGTGCAATTGCAAATGGTTCGCTTTAACAACTCTGGAGGCCATGATAATACCGGTCGATCTCATCGACTGATTGGCTTTGCTCAATGCGGACCGCCACAAAGAAACGGGGCGCCCCCCGACAGGAGTTGACGTTCAGCTTCGGTCCTTTTCGACTGGTCCCCGGCCGTCAGCTGCTTCTCCTCGACGACCGCCCCGTCAAACTCGGCGGACGCGCCTTCGAGCTCTTGCGGCTGCTGGTGCAGCGCCGTGGCGAGCTCGTCAGCAAGAACGACCTGACGGCGGCCGCCTGGCCCGGCACGTTCGTTCATGACAGCAATCTCAAGGTCAATATGTGGAGCTTGCGCCGCTCGCTGGGAGACACCCAGATCGAGCCCATCTACATTGCGACCGTCGCACGGCGCGGGTACAAATTCATCGCCGATGTCCGGGTCGGGATCGGCGATGTCCAGGACGAGCCGACGCCAGCCGATCCGCCCCCGCTTGCGCACCCGCCATTGCCGCGCGGCATCGTCGGCCGGGAAGCCGATATCACCGCCATCGCCGATCTACTCGCCGAGGACAGACTTGTAACCCTGGCCGGCACCGGGGGGATCGGGAAGACAACCGTCGCCCTAGCCGTCGCACAGGCGTACGCTTCAAGATATCACGACGGCGTCTGCTTCGTCGATCTCGCGACAATCTCCGATCCTACCCTGTTCGGCGCGGCGCTAGTGACGGCGCTCGGTATCCGAGGCAATACGGACATTGGTCTGGCTGCTGTCCTCGACTTTCTGAGGCCGCGGCAAATGCTGCTCATTCTCGACAATTGCGAGCATGTGCTGCCCGCTGCTACGATCTTTGCCAGCAAGTTCATGACGGACACATCGGCATCCAGGCTGCTTGCCACGAGCCGCGAGCCGCTCGGCACCACCATTGAGCATGTCGTTCGGCTTGGCTCTCTCTCATTTCCCAGCTTCGGTCTTGGACTGTCGGCCGATCAGGCTGTCAGATTCCCGGCGGTGGAGTTGTTCGTCCGACGCGCCACCGAATGGTCGGATTACGAGTTCGTCGACGAAGATTGCAATGCAATAGCCGCGATCTGCCATTCGTTGGACGGACTTCCATTGGCCATCGAATTGGCTGCAGCCCAGATCGGCAGATTTACTCCGCAGGAGCTATTGCTCAATCTCGATCATAAGCTTGGTTTTACCGCGGCCGGGATCGCCTCGTTGCCCCGCCATGAAACTCTCATGGCTACGATTGAGTGGAGCTACCGGCTGCTTTCGCAGAAGGAAGCCAGGTTGTTCGCGGTATTGTCGGTGTTCAGTGACGGATTCGAGCACGATGACGCGGTCTTCGTGGCGAACGCGGCGGGGCTCACGCCAATCGACGTTGTGACCGCACTCGGGAGTCTCGTCGCCAAATCACTGTTGAGTGCGCAGGCCCGAGGCTCGAGCCTGCGATACCGGCTGCTCGACAGTACACGCCGCTACGCTGCCGAGCGGTGTCGGGGCGACCCGGCGTGCGGCTCGGCGATGCGCCGGCATGCGGAACGCATGATAGCGCTGTTCGAGCAGTCGGAGGAGGAGTGGAATTGGCGCGAGCCGGCCGATTGGACCGAGCGCTATCTCGGCCGCATTGCCGATCTGAGAAGCGCACTCTCATGGTCGTTCGGCGAGCAAGGCGATCCCATGCTCGGCATCAGGCTTGCGGTTGCGGCCATCACTCTCTGGTCGGAAACCTCCATCCTGTCGGAGGCGCAGGCGCGGCTGGAGGTCGCACTCGCCTTGGCCAAGCGCGTCCCATGCGACGATCTGTCAAAAGCGAAGCTCGCCTGTGCCCTCGGCTGGAGCCTGTTCTACGCTCGCAAGAGTTCGAATGAGAACGAGGTCGCTTGGCTTGATGCCATCGCATTCGCGACACGCGCCGGCAACGTCGATTATCAGCAGCGCGCGCTGGTAGGTTTCGCGTTCTACCTGCTCCAGATCGGAGAAATCGCACGTGCCATAACCTATCTTGAGCAGGCCACCTCGCTGGCCGGCCGGGACCGCGATTCGACGGCCACATCCGAAGCCGACAGGGCCTTGGCCTGGGCCCACGCCTTCGCAGGCGAATTGAGCAAAAGCCGCCCGGTTCTCGATCGTCTCGCGTCAACCCATTCGCTGGCCCAGGGACGTTCGCGCAAGGATGCAAATGAGGTCTACCGCTTCATCACCGTCCGCTTCAACCTGCCCTTCGTCGCGTGGATGCAGGGGCAGGCCGACTACGCCGCCAAGCTGGCTCGCGACGCCGTGGATGCTGCAGACCGCGGCGGCCATTGGGTGTCGCAGTCGAACGCACTTGGGCTGGCCGCTCTTCCCATCTCGCTTGAAATTGGCGATCTTGACGCGCTCGCGTTCTTCACAGAACGTTTGCGTCGCAACCTGGAACGAGAGCGCATCTCTCGCTGGGTTTCAGTCGAGCGCTATTTCTCCGCCTGCCTGCGCAACTTGCGCGGCGATCGGCGGGCGGTGGAGGATATTCGGGTTGCGATCGATGAACTGATAGAATGCCGCTTCTTGATGCGGATCGGCAGCTATCTGGCTTTCCTCGCTCGTGCATACCTGCGGCAGGGACGGGTCGCGAAAGCGCGGGACGCCATCAGGCGAGCGATCGATTATCAGGAACGCCAAGGCGAACGCTGGTGTCGCTCGGAACTCCTTCGTGTCAATGCATCGATCCTTCTCCACGCAGGCGAAACTGACCGCGCTGAAAAGCTGTTCAATCAGGCGCTTGCCGACGCTCGCGCTACCGGCGCGTTGACTTTCGCACTTCGAACCGCCACCGACCTCGCGGCTCATTGGGCGACGACAGGCCGCGAGAAAGACGCAGTCCAATTGCTCGCTCCGATTTTTGGGGAGTTTACTGAAGGGTTTGGCGCGCAAGACCTCGTCCGCGCCTCTAGGTTGTTGGCGGAGATAGACGA
The DNA here is from genome assembly GCF_032377575.1 of Bradyrhizobium sp. SZCCHNS2022. Classification (NCBI taxonomy): domain Bacteria; kingdom Pseudomonadati; phylum Pseudomonadota; class Alphaproteobacteria; order Hyphomicrobiales; family Nitrobacteraceae; genus Bradyrhizobium; species Bradyrhizobium sp. SZCCHNS2022. Next base: position 2,985,147 of record NZ_JAUHHZ010000001.1, read on the forward strand.
CGGAACCAGCGGCCGGGACTCATAAAGAACAAGTCCGACATGGAGCTGATCTAACTGGCAAGCTCTTGATCAAAAGGGACTACGGACTCGTTTAATACGTAGTCGACTTCTGAAGGTTGGCACTGCCTCGTGCATCTACTGCTCTCCCTCCGCCAGAGCTACGCCCCTCCAACCCTTATCAATTGGGCAACTCAAAGGAGGCCTTCTTGTACCGCTTGGTAGACCGTGCGCACGGTGGGTTGGAAACCGAGGCCACGCGCCAGCGACGCATCGATGTGCAGATGCCAGGGGTTCTTCATCGGCTCGGCTGAAGCCTCCATCCTTGCGCCGGCGAGACCGACCAACTCGTAGATTGTGGTGGGCGCTTCGTCGGCAATATTGACGATGCGGCCATCGAATACACCCGCGAGCGCCAGCTTCATGGCAGTCGCGATGTCGCGGTGATGGATGGTGCTCATGCGATTGGCGGGGTGGAATCCGAACGCCGCCATATGCTTGGGAAGCATATCGAGGTGGCCATCACCGTCACCATACACAAACGGGAACCGTAGAATCGCCCAGTTCAGCCCGCTGTCGCGGAGCAGCGCCTCGGCCGCGACCTTACTTGCCGGGTAGGCAAGATCCGGCTCAACCCTGTCGCTCTCACGGCTGGGCTGAGGACTATTCTCGTTATAGACGTTCGAGGTGCTCGCCATAATGAAGCGCGCATATGGAGCATGGGCCTGCACCGTAGCGATGAGGCTGCGTGTACCGCCCAGATTGCTTCGCCAAATCAGGTCGGCGTCTTGCGTGCGAAACACTGCCGCAAGGTGGATGACTGCCGAGACGCCGGTGGCGGCCTCCGCCAGCGATTCAGGCTCAAGGAGGTCCCCTTCAACGGATGTCGTGCCAGCTGGGCTGTTCTTGCCACGACGAACCAAGACCCGGCAATCCTCGCCCGCTTCCATCAGACGCGGCAGCAGGCGTTCGCCTACCAGGCCGGTTGCTCCGGTTATGAGAACTGTCATGATTTCTATGCCTTCATTCGTTGATTGAGGCGCTCGGTCGCGACTTTCAGCACGCGCGCGGTCGTTGCAAGGTCAGCCTCGGAAAAACCGCCAAATGCCGCCTCATGGATAAAGCCCAGATCGGGCAACTTTCCCCACAGCCTTCTTCCCGCTGGGGTTAGGCGCAGAAGTTTCTGGCGTTGATCAACCTCGTCAGCGACCTGTTCAACCAACCCCTTGCGGACAAGCGTCGCGACAATGGTACTCAGCGTCGCCCGTTCAATTTCAAGCAAGCGCACCAGTTCGCGCTGCATCGTCGGTCCCACTTGGGCCAACTGATGCAGGACATACCATTGAGTAGCGCCGATCCCATGCGGCCTCAGCGCGTCTTCCATCATCGCACGCCCCGCGAAAAAGCAGCGCTTTGCCCACGCCCCTACCGAAAAAGGCCCGTGATCATTGCTTTTGTTAGCCATCTAACATATAATGTCAGCTAGCTAACTTGATGTCAAGAATGGTGATTTGAGGGACCGGAGAAATACAAAATGTCATGTCAAGCAAGGGTGTCTCAGCCGGAACGCAAGCGCCTTGCTTCAGTCTTGCGCTGTCGGCCGTATGACTATGCTGCCAACATCGACTTCGAACGGCTGCTCAAGCGCAAAGAGAATGCCCCGGGCGACGGCATTGGGGCCCCTGCTGGATGTAACAGGCTATGACGCATGCAAGATCATTGAGGAGCAAGGTCGGTTCTCGAATACTCGCGAAGGTCGAATTTTTCCTTACAACGGACGATCCGTTGGAACAGCATTTCGTCGTCAGTGCCAGCAATTGAGGACCGATGACCTTCATTTTCACGATTTGCGTCACGAAGGCACGAGTCGCCTTTTCGAAGCTGGATTTTCCATCGAACAGGTCGCACTTGTCACCGGGCACAAGGATTGGAAAATGCTGCGCCGCTACACACACCTAAAGCCAGAAACACTCCACTCCATCCGTTCAGCGCGGGTTGCCTGACAGGCGCCGAGAACATTGGACAAGTGAAGAGCTCAAACTGGAGTGGGAAGAGAATCGAACCCTCGTATTCAGCTTGGAAGGGTTTCGACAGTTGAATACTTTCAAGGCGCGTTCGGACAAAAGTTAGCTCCAGGCGCGATTGAACTGAAATAGCCTTTCTGGATTGTCCGAATAAGGCGGCCGGAAGATCGCTCCTCACCCGCGGGCTGGAGAGATAGTCACTCTGCTGAAAACATGCTGCAGGTCGGCGCGCCTGCGACCCAACAGTTAGGAGCCGCGATCTTGGGCTCTTTGACGTGTGCCAGAAGTCGCCGGTTCAGCCGTCTTAATTCAGGCTTGGCTTCAGAGGCAGCCCGTGGTGGCGCGGCAATCGTCCTGAGCTGCAAGTGAGCGCAACTCATGAAACAGCCTGTCATCGCACCAAGCGAACTCCAGGATGATCGCCGTCGATGAAATGAACGCCCGCGGCCTCAAGAGCGCGCCTGACGGCCGCTAAATTGTTGATTGACGGAATCCGGCGGCCTTTTTCGAAATCACGAATTGTACTCTCGCTCAAATTGGACCGAGCAGCCAATTCAGCTTGAGACCAGTCGAGTAGGCCACGAGCCGCCCGAGATTGATCGGGAGTCATTCAACCGCCATTTCATGGGAACACGTTTTTCGTTTAACAGTCACGAAAAGCGTTGACATCCGCGAATATAAACGCTATCCGTGTAAAATTGACGGTTTACGTGTACCGAGCTGAAAAAATGCGTGATCATGTCGGAGGTACCAGACCCGAGGAAGCTATCGGAGACCCCGACGCTCCTTTGGTCGCCTTCGAAAACCAGTTCTTGGCGTTGATAGCTGAACTCGATCGTGACGGTGAGAACCTCAAGCAGTCCGACGAGTACTTGACGGCGCGGGATGAGGCCCTCCTGGCCCGCCTCGATCCCGTTGAACGAGCCATCATGGGGACCCCCGCCTACACGATGACGGGCTTGAGTGTGAAGGCCCGTCACTTGGCCTACGTTCTGTCGGAGTACTGGGAGGCCCCAATCGATCAAATAGGTTGGGAAGGACGAGCGGTGCGTCTGCTCGTTGAAGCGATATGCAACGTCGCAAGCACGCCCTTGAGCATCCGAGAGCCTTAAGTCGGAAAACAGCAGAGGGAAGGTGGCCATAGAGACGCCAACGCGTGAGGGTGGCGAGACCGGCTCCTCGCTCGGGGGTTCAATGCGCTGGAACGCTACCGCCTTTCACCACACCAACCAAACATACGATACTTTATCCAGTCATTCGCCTAAATAGTGCCGGCGCAAGCATACCGCCCGTGCCTTCACGCTTATGCGCGCTCAAATCTGGCTCGGGGATCTGGGGGGTGCAGGGAGGCACACCACCGATACCGACATTCGCCGGCTGTCGTCATTTGAATCTACTGCCTCTTAGGGCGTACCGGTTGGACGATAGACTCCATCATTGAGTTGAGGGACTTGCAAGGGAGCCTTGCACGGGCGCAATACATCGTGCGCACCTGCCTCCGAGTTGAGTAGTCACGCGTTCACGCGGACGTCGACAAGCCATTCTGACAGGCCGGGATAGTCGCACTGACATCACCTTCCGCCAGCCATTCCCGTAACCTATCGGTATCGTAGGCTCGATCCGCAAAGCAAGCGACGAGGCACAGGAACGGTTGGCAGCAATTCACGGGCTGCCGGCAAATCGTGGCAGTTGCCTGGGGTAATCAGGAAGGCGATCGGACGTCCACGGTCTCTAGTCACAGCGTGGATTTTGGTCGTTCGCCCGCCGCCCGAGCGGCCGATCGCCTGCCGGAAGTCCCCTCTCTACGTCCGCAGCGAGCGATGGGCTCTTATGTGGGTTTAGGCACTCGGATCGTTCCGACCTACCCGGTCGCGACCATGAGCGCGCAAAAGATGTTAGCCCACAGACCCCGCCGGCTCCAGCGATTGAACCGGTTTAGATCGTCGTGCAAGGGCCGTAAGCCTCGGGACAGTCGCGCCAACGCGCTCAAGACCGCAGCATGTGCATGTTCCCGCTGATAACGCGACGATCGTCGACACCGATGCGTACCGCGCCGACCGCGTGGCATCAACGACTCTCGATCCTTCTCCAGTCCGCCTCAGTTGGCCAATAGAGTTGTTTCCGAAGGCCTCTTTGCAGCCTTGAATCACATCTCACGTTGCGGTGGAACCCTATTGAGTACAGACCCCAGTTCACATTCGCGAGCCGCGCGCCCGATGTATGACGCCGAATTCAGTTGGATTGCAGTGCATCGCCCCTACTCTCGTCCACCGCACGCTCAGTCATCAGAGGCCTCGCGTACGCAAAGTGACGCGGAAGCGGGCTTCGGGATGGCCGGGCAGTTCAACACGAAAGGAGTTTCCATGGAACGAGCCATCATGATTCTGGCAACGGCGGCACTCGCTTCTACGCTAGCCATCGGCGCGGCCAACGCGCACGGCGGCGGCGGCCACGGCTTTGGCGGCGGCACGCATCTCAGTGGCATGGGCCACGGGGGAGGATTCGGCGGCGGCGCTCGGTTCGGCGGCGAGCACCTAGGCTTCGGTGGTCTCCGTCAGCACGCATTTCATCACTATGGCCTGCCCGGATATGGATACTACGGAGCCTATCCGGATTGCTATAACTGGTACGAACTACATTCGAACCGGCCATTTCCGTTGAACTGCAGCTGAGTTTGCTCGAACGGCACTGATCGGTCCGGACCTCACGACAGATTGGTTCGGACCGGTCTAACGTGCCTGAACGAAGCGTTGAAGAGCCACTTTCAGAAGGACTTTCTACACTCCTACTGGTTCTCTCCGAAGCGCCGGAGTTGCCGATCGGCTCTCTTGACTTGCGAGGACTCTGACGAACCTCAAGCTGCCCCTCATAGACTACCTCAAGCCTTAAAAGTCAAAAGCCTGGCTCAACTCGTCCGGCGAGGCGGTGCGAATGGCATTGGTGGGCGTCCATCCCTCGCTGAGTATTGCGCAATCGCGCTGCGCTGCCCGATAGCAGACGCGGATTTCCATCCTGATCCGCCTGATTGCAGGTTCGAAACCTGCCGGCCCCGCTGTCGAGCTCAATCGCTCGCTGGCTTTCACGTAACGCCGACGACGTCCGGCCATCCAAAGCCCTTCGAAAGGCATCATCACCGCGTGACCGCTCCCTTGATTGAACACTCCAACCGAAATAGACGCGCGAAGCTGCATGACGTGTGCCAGCACAAGCTTAGTAAGATACGAGTATAGACGAGCCCCGCTCCGGACTCCGAGGATGCGAACCGGTATGAGGCGCTTAGCACGCGAGCGATCTCCGACAGTGCCATGATCTCGTGGTACGCCAACGTCGACGTGCTGCTAACCATCTGCAGCATTAGCGCCTGAATGCCCGGGTCGCTCATGACAGCCTCGCTTCCGGCCGCGGCCACGGTAGAAATCTCGCGAGATGAGCGCTTCTCCATTGGTATGGGGTATCGCCCGTAAATCGCTTGAAGACCGTGGTAAAATGTGCCTGAGTTTGAAAGCCGACGGTCAGGGCGATGTCGACGAGCGCGAGATCGGACCGCTGCAACAATTGCTGAGCCCGCTCGATCCGCCGCTTCAACAAATAGTCATGCGGTCGCATGCCGACCGCCGCCCGAAACTGCGCGGCAAAGTGCATCCGGCTCAGGCCGGCCGCAGCAGCGAGATGCCCGAGCGTGATCTTGGCTTCAAGATTGTCGTCGACGTACTCCATGACGCGCCTTAGGCGCCATTTCTGCAGCGACCGCACGGTCCGGCTGTCTTGCCCTTCGCTGTTGCCACTGGCCGGTTGGCGATGGACGTCACATTCTGCTTGTTGGGTGGCCTTCCTAGTCAACATGGCCAGACGCAACGCGTCGACGAGGATGGCAGAATGAGGATGGTGCATGGCCTTGGTGGCGGCGAGCGCATCCGAGATGCGCCGCATCACTGGATCTGGGAACTCGTCGTTCTCCGTCTCCCGATCGGGCATGGCCGACGCGCGAGTAACACGTTTGGCCGACACTTTGAAACATGGCCGGCCTCCAGCGGATCTCTGCAAATGCGGCTCCGGCGGTTCAATGGTCAGCGCGACACCCAGATGCACCAGGGAGAGTGTCATCGCTTCGTCACCCGAGCGAACTGATTGTCTCGGTGACCGCAACGGCGGGCACTCGATCGACGAGACGTCGATTGCGACCGTGACCTGATCGTTGGCGTCACGCGGGTCTGACATCTGCAACGACATCGTCGAACCTCCTGTGCAGTTCGCTCCGACAATGCCCGACGGCCTTGTCCGAATACGATAGCAGCAGAGTAGTTCAGCGATACGCGCGCTCCATTCTACGCGCGGCTGAAGTGATAAGGTCTCGGGTTTACCGCGTCATACCTTTGTATGAGCCCAATCAAGTAACCTGATCAGACGGATCGCAACACCCTTATTTTGCCTCCCGGGCGCAACCGGCGCGCCTGCGATAGTTTGCCGTGGACCACAGGCGGATTCACGAACAGTCCGGCTCTGCCCAGTATTCCCGGAACCGATCCAGCTGCCCACGGCGTCTTTCAAAAGGGTGCGAAAATGGCCCGGCTGGATATTGTGGATGTGATCAAATCGGGGCATCAACGCTGCTAATGAGAAGACAAACCGCCTGCAACGATGATGAACCTTGACCGGCCCACGGGTTCAATGAGCCGCGGTGGCTTGCGGCTGTTGTCCGTGGCCCTGGCCCTCGCGGTCTTCATGGTGGACGCGCTTACACCCCTTGAGGGGGCGGTCGCGGTTCTCTATGTCGTCGCCATTCTGCTTGCAGCCAGAACAAACCGGCGCAATGATATCATCGTCGCCGCAGCCGGCTGCATTGTCCTGACCATCAGCGCCTATCTGACGTCGCACGGTCTGCGGACGCTCGGTTCCCCAGCGCTGCGCGGGCTGGTGAGCCTCGCGGCCATTGGAATCACGACGCTGCTTGTGCTGCAGAATCACGCGACGATGAGCCGGCTCACGGCACAGGCACGTCTGCTCAACCTCTCGCACGACATGATTTTCGCCAGAGATCACGGCGGCGTGATCCTGTTCTGGAACAAGACCGCGGAGCAAACCTATGGCTGGTCGGCCGAGGAGGCGCAAGGGCAGCCCGCCGATAAGCTCCTCCGGACCTCCTATCCCGAACGCCGGGAAGTCATTGAAGCCAGCTTAATCGAGACCGGGCGATGGGAAGGCAGGGTGGCGCAACGGACGAAAGCCGGCATCATCCTCACGGTCGATGCGCGATGGGCCTTGCAGCACGACCATCTCGGCAAGCCCATCGGGGTGCTCGAGACGCACACGGACGTCACAGACCGCGTTGCGGGGCATAACGCGCTTTTGCGGAGTGAGCAGCGATACCGACGGATGTTCGATGCGAGCCGGATCGGTGTCGTCGAGGAAGATTGGAGCGAACTGCGGTCGGCGCTGGATTCTTTGCCCGCGCAAGGGACGGACGTGCGCGAGTATCTGGTACGACACCCCGAATTCGTTCGGCATGCCCACGGCCTTGTCAGGATCATCGACGTCAATCCTGCACTCCAGAAGATGGCAGGGGCAGATAACGCTGCCGTCTTCGTCGAGAACGTGGACAAGCTATTCGTCAAGAATGATCAAAGTTTCCTCGACGCACTGGCCGCTTTCGCACAGGGACGACGGTTTCACGAAGGTGAGACCGAACTCGTGCGTCTCGATGGATACAAAATCCCTGTGCTGTTCACGATCACCTTTTCGCCTCGTACCGACAAGGATCTTAGCGTTCTCATCTTCGTCGTCGACATCACCGAGCGCAAGCAGGCCCACGACGCACTGCTTGCTGCGCAGGCCGAGCTCGCCCATGCAGCGCGCGTTGCCACCCTCGGCGAACTCAGCGCGTCCATTGCCCACGAGGTAAACCAGCCGCTGACGGCAATCATCACCAGCGCAGAGGCCGGCTTGCGATGGCTGCGGCGGGATGTCGCGGACCTCGATGAGGTTGGAACTGCGATCAGCCAAGTCATCGCGCAGGGCCGTCGCGCCGGCGAGATCGTGACCCGGATCCGAACCTTCCTGAAGAAGGCCCCACCTCAGCGGCACTTGCTGCAGATCGGCGAAATCATCTCCGAGGCGACCGCGCTGGTCGCACGCGAGCTTGCCACGGACGACGTCGCCCTGATTGTCGAGAGCGAGCATGACCTGCCGCCGGTCCGCGGCGACAGGATTCAGCTGCAGCAGGTCCTCATCAATCTTCTGGTCAATGCCTGCCAGGCCATGGCGGGTCACCCCGGTTCCCGCACCATCAAATTGCGAGCCGGCACGGTCGACGACCGGACCATTGCAATCACGGTGCAGGACAGCGGCCCGGGCATCCAGCCCGATGACCGGCCACGCCTGTTCGATCCGTTCTTCACGACGAAAGATGGCGGAATGGGCATGGGACTTGCGATCTGCCGAACGACAGTGGAAGCTCATGGCGGCCGCTTGTCGGTGGCGAGCATTCCAGGCTCGGGCGCGACATTCCAACTCACACTGCCGTATAGCAAAGAACACGATTTGCGATGACACGACCAGACCAGGATCAACCGTCGCCGCAATCCTCCAACGCCATCGTCATCATCGTCGATGATGATGCGGGCATCCGAGCCGCGCTCGACAGCTTGTTTCGATCTGTCGGGCTGCAGACCCGGCTTTTCGGCTCGCCGGCCGAGCTGCTCGGCAGCGCGCTGACGGACGGCCCCGGCTGCATCGTGCTGGACGTCCGTCTCCCGGGTGTGAGCGGGCTCGACCTGCAGAGCCAGCTCGTTCGGCAGGGCATCACTCATCCGATCATCTTCATGACTGGTCACGGGGACATTCCGATGACGGTGCGCGCCATGAAGGCCGGCGCTGTCGATTTCCTCTCCAAGCCGTTTCGCGACCAGGACATGCTGGATGCCGTGACGGCCGCGCTTGAGCGTGATGCCCAGCACCGCGCCGACGCAGCAACCAGAGAGAAGGTCCGAGTGCAGTACGAGACCTTGACGGCACGCGAGCGCGAGGTAATGGGCCATGTCACTGCCGGCCTGATGAACAAACAGGTCGCCGCGTTGATCGGACTAAGCGAGATCACGGTCAAGATCCATCGTGGGCACGTCATGCGCAAGATGGGAGTCAGGTCGCTGGCGGATCTGGTTCGCAAGGCGGAGGCACTCGGGGTTTCCCGCGTCCGCAAGTCTACTGACCAAACTTGAGTATAATTTCAGCGGGCCTGCCGCAAGGTGCATAAGGCCTGACTGGCCGCGCGACGGGAGAAATCCTCCTCGCCCCTGCGGAACACCGCGGTCAGGATGTGCGTGAATGGCCAAAAAACTCGTGATTGCAATTGTAGATGATGACGAAGGCGTTCGCGCTTCACTTACCAGCCTGGTGCGTTCACTCGGCTACGCTGCTCTCGCCTATGAATCCGGCGTAGATTTCCTCCAACACGCGCCGGCAGACGATCCAGCCTGCATGATCGCCGACATTCAGATGCCCGTGATCACCGGCGACGAGCTCCAGGCACAACTGATCGCTTCCGGGCGCCGCTTCCCGATCATCTTCATGACAGCCTTTCCGAGCGAAGCCGTGCGCCAGCGCGTGATGGCGGCCGGTGCGCATTGCTATCTCGGCAAACCTTCCAGCGGCGATGAGATCATCCGTTGTCTCGAGGACGCGCTTGGCGGCAACGGCGCGCGGCGCTGATATCTCAGCCGACGTCTCGGGTCTGTTTACCCAGACCTGCGGCCCCTTGCTCGCGGTGCTCGGCGACTGGGTCGGGTTTTGCATCTATGCCGCGGGGACGCAGGGCGCCAATCACGCTGATCCGGCGCTGTGCCAGACCACCATTGCACTGGTCGACGTCCTGCAGATCGACATGCCACAGCAGGCGCTTTCAACCGCCGTCGCGCGCTGACGATCATGACATCGAATTCAGTCATGATGATCGCGGCCAGCCTTATATGTGTCTTGGAAGCGATTTTCGGGAAAGTCTGGATGCACTGCGCAGTCATCAGCCCACCCCGAAGCTCGTCGGCGCGAGCGGAACGCGGCCGGAATGAGGGAGCCGTCCGATCGTGCATCCAGGCAGCGGGCCGTTCGTTCAGGAAATACCCGGATGCCAGCGGCTCCCTATCATCCTGCGAAATTTGAAAGACTCCGGAGCGAGCCATGCGAGAGCACATCTCATTTAATCAGTCAGCATACCGCCGGTTCGCACCACTTCGTTTGAGGGCGGCACTCGCGGCTAGCCTGATATGGCTGACTCCGACTGCGTCACAGGCGCAAATGGCACTGCCGACGACGCAACCCTCCGCCGGAATGTCCGCGACATCGTCACTCAATCTCGGCTCGACGCGACCTGCGGGCATCCCACTGGGCTCGACCGAGATCGTGACGCCCGGCGTATCCCCGATCAATCCTTCGCCGGGCGTGACCAACTGCGCCGTCTCAGACAACAGCGGATCGTCAGGCACCTTGTTCGACGGCGGCGGATTATCAGGAGGCTCGTCACTCGGCTGTTCCAGTAGCACGACAATCACACCAACCGTTCCTGCCCCGCTATCGACGGTCGGGCGTGTCGGCATCCCGCTTGGGGCCACGGAAATCGGCGGCGCGGGTATCAGTCCGGCCGTGCCGGTGCCAGGGCCGATGCTATCGAGCGGTACGAGCTCAATCGACGGCTCCACGAATCCCTGAGATCAACAAGGTCCATCACCGTGAAGCGGCTCATCACTTTTGTGCTCCTGGCGATCGCTGCGATCCTGCTCGGCGGAACCCTGTGGTTCATAGCCCGAGACCACCAGAAGTCGGCCATTACAGTTGCGCCGGTGCCCGCCGCTGTACCGGTGGTCGCGGCCACCGTCACCGGCAAGAACGTTCCGATCTATCTGCGCGGCATCGGCACGGTGATCGCCTACAATACCGATGTCGTGCGCAGCCAGATACAAGGGCAGATCGTAAAGATCGCCTTCACGGAAGGACAGACCGTCAAGAGCGGCGATCTGCTCGCCCAGATCGACCCGCGCCCTTTCGAGGCACAGATCGAGCAACTGACGGCAAATCGCGATAAGGACCAGGCGCAGCTGGCCAATGCGGAGGCCAATCTCGCCCGCTATAATCAGCTTGGTGACAAAGGTTACGCGACCCCGCAACTGATCGACACGCAGAAGGCGCAGGTCGCCCAGCTCAAAGCCGCCGTGAAGGCCGACCAAGCCCAGATTGATCAGGCCAACGTTCAGCTCAGCTACACGCGCCTGACATCCGCGATTCCCGGTATCACCGGCGTGCGCCAGATCGACGTCGGCAACGTGATTCATCCGACCGACGCCAACGGTCTCGTCGTCGTCACCCAGATCGAGCCCATCTCGCTGCTGTTCACTCTGCCCCAGACCGACCTGCCGATCATCCAGGAGCAAACCGCAAAGGGCCCGCTGAAAGTCATCGCCTACAGCCAGGACAACAAGACGAAGCTCGGCGAGGGCACGCTGCTGCTGGTCAACAACGAGATCGCCGGCACGACGGGAACCGTCCAGCTCAAGGCGGTCTTTCCCAACCAGGAGCACCGGCTGTGGCCGGGGCAGCTGGTGAATGCGCGCCTGCTGCTCGAGATCCGCAAGGACGCACTGACCGTCGCCGGTTCGGCCGTGCAGCAGGGGCCGAGCGGCAGCTATGTCTACGTCGTAACCGAAGACCAGACCGCGGCGTTGCGTTCGGTCCACGTCGCCCAGATCAGCGACGGACAGGCCCTGATCGATCAGGGGCTGAAGTCGGGCGACGTCGTCGTGATCGACGGCCAGTATCATCTGACGGAAGGCAGCCCTGTTCGCGAGCTGCATGGCAAAGCCGCGCAGGAAGCCGACCTGCAGAGCGCCGTGCAGGACGCGATCCCATGAACCTCTCCGCGCCCTTCATAGTGCGGCCGATTGCAACGGCGCTGCTGATGGCCGGGCTGCTGCTATGCGGCATTGCCGCCTATCCGCTGCTGCCGGTCGGCGCGCTGCCGAACGTCAACTATCCGACGATCCAGATCTCGGCACAATTGCCGGGGGCGGATCCCAACACCATTGCTTCATCGTTGGCCACGCCCCTCGAGCAACAGCTCAGCCAGATTCCAGGCATCACGCAGCTCACCTCCTCCAGCGCGCTCGGCGTCGCCCAGCTCACGGCGCAATTCGAACTGTCGCGCACGGTGGACAGCGCGGCGGTGGATGTGCTCGCGGCGATCAATGCCGCGAGCCCCTTCCTCCCGCCGAACATCCCCTACCCGCCAACGATCAGGAAGGTGAATCCGGCGGAAACGCCGGTCATGCTGATCGCGCTGACCTCGGATTCGTTGCCGCTGACGACGGTCGACGCCTATGCCGAGAACATCCTTTTGCCGAAGATCTCACAGGTGCCCGGCGTGGGCCTGGTCGGCATCGGCGGCCAGCAGAAGCCAGCGATCCGGATTCGCGTCAACCCGCAGGCGCTCGCCAGCCGCGGCATCGGCCTCGAAGACGTCCGCAGTGTCATCGCTGGCGCAAATGTCGACCTGCCCAAGGGGACGCTGAACAGCCCGCGCGTCACCTACACGCTGAACACCAATGACCAGTTGCTGAAGCCTTCCGCCTACAAAGACCTCATCATCGCCTATCGCAACGGCTCACCGGTGCGCCTGCGCGATATCGGCACGGCGATCGAGGCACCCGAAAACGACCTGCTCGCCGGCTGGTACGGCAAGGATCCGGCCATCATTCTGGCGGTCCAGCGTGTTCCCGGCGCCAACGTCATCGAGACGGTCGACCGCGTCAAGAAGCTGCTGCCGCAACTTCAGGCCTCCGTTCCGCCCGCGATCAAGGTGACGATCGCGGCTGATCGGACTGCCACCATCCGCGCCGCGGTCTCCGACGTACAGTTCACGCTCCTCCTGACCGTCGCATTGGTGGTCATGGTGATCTTCCTGTTCTTGCGGAATTTCTGGGCCACGGTGATCCCGGCGATCACGGTTCCGCTGGCGCTGATCGGCACATTCGCGGTCCTCTACACGCTCGGTTACAGCCTGGACAATCTATCGTTGATGGCCTTGTCGATCGCGGTCGGCTTCGTGGTCGACGATGCCGTCGTCGTCATCGAGAACATCGTACGCTATCTCGAGCAGGGCATGACGCCGCTCGAGGCGGCACTCAAGGGCTCCGCCGAGATCGGCTTCACGATCGTCTCGATCACGCTGTCGCTGATTGCGGTGTTCATCCCGCTGTTCCTGATGGGCGGCTATGTCGGCAAGCTGTTCCAGGAATTCGCGATCACCATCACCGCCTCGCTGCTGCTTTCACTTGCAATCTCCCTCACTCTGACGCCGATGATGTGCGCGCGCCTGCTGAAGGACCGGTCCCGAACGAGGCACGGCCGGATCTATCTCCTGTTCGAGCGCGGTTTCGATGCCGTGCTCGGCTTCTACGCGCGGGGCTTGCGGGTGGTGCTGCGGCATCGCTTCGCAACGCTGCTCGTGATGCTCTCGACCATCGCGCTCACTGGCTTTCTCTATGTCGTCATTCCAAAGGGCTTCTTCCCCCAGCAGGACACCGGGCAAATCGTCGGCATCACCGAGGCCGCCCAGGACATCTCCTTCCCAGCCATGTCGGAGCGCCAGCGGGCGATCGTCGACATCCTGTCGAAGGATCCGGAGATCCAGTCGGTGGCAAGCTATATCGGCCCCGGCGGCCCGACGGCGACGCTCAACCAGGGACGAATCTTCATCGTGCTGAAGCCGAAGCCTGAGCGCAAGGCGAGCGCCGACCAGATCATCAACCGGCTGCGCCCGCGTCTCGCCCACATCCAGGGGATCACGCTTTACATGCAGGCCGCGCAGGACATCACCATCGGCGCCCGCCTGTCCAAGACGCAATATCAGTTCACGCTGACGGATGCAGACTCAAACGAGCTCACGCATTGGTCGGATATCTTTCTGACCAAGCTCCGAGCCCTCAACCTCATAAGCGACGTGGCGAGCGACCAGGCCAATGCCGGCCCGCGACTGGACGTCACCGTCAATCGCGAGGTCGCCTCCAGCTTCGGCATTCTGCCGACGACGATCGACAACGCGCTCGATGACGCCTTCGGCCAGCGTATCGTTTCCACCATGTTCACCTCGCTGAACCAGTACCATGTCGTGATGGAAGTCGACCCGCGTTTCCAGTTCGGCCCCGAAGCGCTGAAGGACATCTACCTGAATTCGGCCACCGGCCAGCAGGTGCCGCTGAGCACGCTGGTTCACAGCGTCATCAAGCCGGCGCCGATCCTGATCAACCACCAGAGCCTGTTCCCCTCGGTGACGATTTCGTTCAACCTGCGGCCTGGCGTGGCGCTCGGCGACGCGGTGGCGGCAATTCAGAAGATTGAAAGGGACACGGCCAAGCCGGCCTCGCTGGCGACCTCGTTCCAGGGCAATGCCCAGGCCTTCCAATCCTCACTGTCGGGCACGCCGCTGCTGATCGGCGCGGCATTGATCGTGATCTACATCATCCTCGGCGTGCTCTATGAGAGCCTGATCCATCCGATCACGATTCTGTCGACGCTGCCTTCGGCGGGGATCGGCGCGCTCCTCCTGCTGCTGGCGGTCCACATCGATCTCAGCGTGATCGCGATCATCGGCATCATCCTGCTGATCGGCATCGTGAAGAAGAACGGCATCATGCTGGTCGACTTCGCACTCGAGGTGGAACGCCGGAATGGGCTCAGCCCGGAAGAGGCGATCTACCAGGCCTGCACGCTGCGCTTCCGTCCGATACTGATGACGACAATGGCAGCGCTGCTCGGTGGTGTGCCGCTGATGATCGGGTCGGGCACCGGCGCGGAGCTGCGCCAGCCGCTCGGCTACACGATCGTAGGCGGCCTGATGTTGTCGCAGATCCTGACGCTGTACACCACGCCGGTCGTCTATCTCTATCTCGACCGGCTCGGCAACTGGTTCACGGGTCGCAAGCCGCACGCCGCCGAGACATCCACGCCACCCGCGACAGAGGCAGAGGCGGGATTGCGCCAGAAGCCCGCTTGAAGGGGTCATCATCGGCATGACGGACGGCTGCAGGCGGCGACCGGCCCCATCCTGGCTTCGTGCGTTTCGGCCAACCACCTGTGGAAACGCAAACGATCTCTCACCGGCGTTGGAGTAGACCTGTCGCATCACGTTCTAACGCCTTGATGGCTCCGGCCGCAGACCAAACGTCCCTCCGGAACGAAACCCAATTTCTCAATTGCACACGTTCGGGTCCCCTGCAGCTCCGCCACACAGCCAGTGCATTCCGGCAAAATGAGCGCCATTCACGGAAGCTGATGCGGCAAGCGCAAACTAGGGTTGGATATGGGAGTCCCGTCGCGACAGAGGGCTTTCGACATTTTCAGGAGCGACCCAAGATGTTTTCGAGACGTGATCTACTGGCCATGTCCGCGGCGGGCGCCGCCATCGTCGGCTCCAGCGCGCAGGCCGCAACCTTCGGCAATCCGGACGAGCCGCCGCAAGGCGCCGTCAACGCCAGGAGCCCAGGAAGCTCGAGCGATCCCGGTCCGCAGAATCCGGCGCTCGGCAGGCAATTTCCCTCTGCGCAAACCCCGCCGCCGACCGACGTCGGCGGACAGCCGATGGATTGGGCCTCGTTCAACAACGCGCCAAGGCGCATCCAGGATGGCGGCTGGGCCCGTCAGGTCACGGTCGAGGACTTCGCCATCTCCAAGGAGATCTCGGGCGTCAATATGCGGCTTGCCGCCGGCGGCATCCGCGAGCTGCATTGGCATCAGGCGGCCGAATGGGCGATCATGACCTACGGCTCCTGCCGCATCACCGCGCTCGACACCCAGGGACGCCCATATGTCGGCGACCTGAAGGCCGGCGACCTCTGGTATTTCCCGCCGGGCGCGCCGCATTCGCTGCAGGGTCTTGGCCCCGATGGCTGCGAGTTCGTGATCTGCTTCGACGATGGCCACGCCAATGAGTTCAACACGCTGCTTGTAACGGACTGGTTTGCCCATACGCCGCCCGAGGTGCTGGCGAAGAACTTCGGTGTGCCGGCCGACGCGTTCGCCAGGATCCCCCTGCACAACCGCTGGATCTTTCAAGGCACCATACCTGGCGATCTCGCCGTCGATCGCGCCGCAGCGACTGGGCATGCGGAGACACCGCCCTATCCATTCATCCATCCGCTCGGCAGTTCGCTTCCGGCCAGGGAAAGCCCCGCCGGCAGCATCCGCGTTGCCGACAGCAGCAATTTCAAGGTGTCCGTCACTATCGCCGCCGCGCTGGTGACGATGCCGCCGGGAGCATTGCGGGAAATGCACTGGCATCCGAACGCCGACGAGTGGCAGTACTACATCAAGGGCAAGGCGCGGATGACCGTGTTCGATACCGGTCCCAACGCCCTGACGACCGATTTTTCGGCCGGCGATATCGGTTATGTTCGGCGCAATCTCGGCCATTATGTCGAGAATGTCGGCGATACTGAACTTCAGTTCGTGGGCGTGTTTCGTGCCTCGCGCTATGAGGAGGTCTCGCTCTCCAACTGGCTCACGCACACGCCGCCCGGATTGGTCGCTCAGCACTTCAACATCGACGAGAAGCTGATCGCGCAATGGCCGGATAACGGCCCTGGCGTCATGCCGAGATCATGAACGGAAACATCCTTCGCAAGAAAGGCGCCGGAAACGGCACCTTTCTTTGCTTGTCGCAACTGGCCTTCGTGCCGCGCCTCACAAGAGCGCCGGGGTGGGGTTTTGCGCGGCGGGTCATCCCCCGGCCCGCTCGCGCTGCGGAAGCGGCGAGATCGCCGCAAACACGCCATCGCGGCGGATCAAGGCGTGGAACAGCGCCGCAGCCAGATGCAGCATCACGAGGGCAAAGAACGCGAGGCCCAGATAGACATGAGCGGCCCAGAGCAGCGTATGCCCACGATCGCTCTGCGGCAGCAGCGCCGGAATTACAATCCCGCCATACAGAACGACCGGATAGGCGGCGGTCCAGAGCATGCCGAGGCCCAGCAGCGGCATGGCGATCATGAGGACATAAAGCAGCACGTGCGACCATTTCGCGCCGAGCTTCATTGCCTGCGGGAGATCGGCCGGCAGCGGTGGCGCGCCGAAATGAAGCCGCAGCGCCAGCCTGATCAAAACGAGAAACAGCAGCGCGACGCCGAGCGTCTTGTGGATCAGGACGAGCGGCAGGTATTTTGGCGCGACAGTCGACACCATGCCGACTCCGATGAAGAGCATGGTCAGGATACAGATCGCCATCAGCCAGTGCAGCAAACGCTGGGCCGGGGGCGAAGCGAGGGCCAGCGTCGGTCATGGCGGGAGCGTTGGCTTGAACAATGGCTTTGGTCATGGCTTGTCGGCTCCGGTTCTCGGATAGTCTCCAGCTTCGGCGGAGTGCAGATCATAGGATTTGCGATAGACCGATGAGCGCGCCGCCGGGAAGGGATCGTCGGAGACATGGACTCCGCGTGGCAGCACAGTGGGATCGAAATTGATGTCGCGGCAGGGCCCATCCCGTTCAGCTTCAATTCGCCGCACGACCAGCGTTCCGACCTCCATCCTGCGCCGGTCCTCCGGCCAGGCCTTGCTCGGATCGGCGGTGGGATCGCCGGGACCGGCGACGGTGACGACCATGGTCCATCGTTGCGGAACAGACCGCACCCGCTCGGCAATGTCCTGCTCGAGAAAATCCGCGCCGCGCTTGTCGAGCTCCGCGGGCGCTATGGCAGTTGGCCGTGCCGTGGGCAGAAACGACCATCGCACCGTGTGCTCATCACCCTTCGCATCGGTGAAGACGAAGCTGTCGAGACTGTTGTAGGGCTCCTCCGCGTAGCTTGCGGTCCATGGGGCCGCCATGGCCCAGGACGCGAAGCCGGAAAACCCCGGATTGGCGCGAACGAACGCGTTCATCGCCTGCGGATCCTTCTTTCCGGCAGCGACGAGCAGGTCGTGAAACGCCTGAGGCGTTGAGACCGCAAAGACTGGTGGATTGATCATTGCCATCCGCCACTCCTCGCCGTCTGCCGCTGATATCTGCAGCCCTACGCCGCGGACGCGCACGGTCGCGTCCACCGCATTCGGATCGGCGGTGCCCAGATTGAAACGTCCGAGAACCGGATACTGGCCCTGCACCAACATGTGGGCGCGGGAGAGCGCCACACCATTTCCATTGGCTTCGAACGTGCCGGTGAAACAGATGCCCTTGGCATGATTGCGCCGGTGTCCGAGCGGCGGGCCACTCGGAGGCGTGAATGCTGCAATGATCCGATCCGGCGTGAGACGCCCAGGTGAGAGCCAGCCCGCCGTGTAGGCGAACGCAGCCATGCCCGAGCCGACGACGGCCACAATCAGGATCAACGATCCAGGGCACGAACTCTCCAGTCCAGCAGGCAATTTCATCAGGACTCCTTGTCGCGGTCGCGCCGAAGATGTCTGGCGATCGAACCCACAGCTCTCCGCGCGAATGACCAAGGCATCTCTAGCGCGATCGTGCCCGCACGATCTTCCCCGAGCGCGCCACGGATTTCGCGAAAGCACGCCGGGACACTGACGACAGCCTCAGCAGCCGCGGCAGATCGATCCTTCCAGCATCTTCTCAAGGCGAGCATCTTCCTCGACAAGGGCTCGGTCCGTACCGAGCAATGGCCCGCTCATCGCATGGCCGCCGCGCTCGGACGATGAAAACGCTGTGCCGAGCGAGTTGATCCCGGGCTGCCTCGCGGTCGTCCCAAATGTCCCGCCGCCCATCATAGACATGGAAGAACGGCCGGCGCGGGCGGAGGCTGCGCTCGCAAGCGCAAGACAGGTGACGATGCACAAAATGGAAATCGGCCTCATGGCTGCACTCCTGACGCGATAAGCCCCGAATTTAGAACTGGGTGCCGCGCGCGATTTGACCATGCACGATCGTGCGATCATCTCTGACATCAGTGACAGCATTACCTACGCGATGTGCAAGCTATTCGTTGTTAGCTCGCCATCATGTCTTGCACGCAGCGATCTTCCCGCACGCGTGATGCGCATTCACAAGATTTGCTGATCAGGCGACCTATATATGCCGGCATAGAAGAAGATTCTGGAAACGCCACAAGCCGGTCAGCGATCCTCGCAAAGCGTTTCTCCGCACGAGACGACAATGGAGAACCGCCATGAGCGTATTCAAGATCATGATCACAACGGCGCTGCTCTCAACAGCAACACTGTCCTCCGCGTCCGCAGCGTGGTCCTTCGCCGACCAGGAGCCTGCGGCCTTTGCCTCTATGTACCCCGATCGCGACGTGCTCAGTGGCGGCGCGTTGACCCCGGCCGGCCGCATGGGCCTCGAGCGTCCCGGCGGCGCGGCTCCGGTCTTTCGCTGGAGTCATGTGCACCATCACGACTGGCGCAGGTGGCAGGACGGAGCGAACTGACATGATGCGGCCTGACAGCTGCGTCTGGGCATCGTTGGTGGAGTACAGCGGCGCCATGCCGCTGTACTCACGGGCCGCTACACCGAAAGCCGCAGCATGCGCGCCGTGAAACCTCGCGAGATGCGCGCAAAGGCAACGCCAGCGCAGCACAGATCATGACCCGTGCCCACGCGTCGGCGCCAAGTGATCCCATCGCCTTGCACGTTTTGCCCATGAACTGATCAAGCAGTTGCTGGGCCAACACGCGTCTTGTTGATCAGCAGCCCGGTGGCATGACCGGTGCAACTCCCGGCGTCGCCGCTGCACCCGTCGCGTTGGCGGGTAGAACCGTTGCCATCGACGCCAGATTCATCGAGACGCCTTCCGCGCAGGTCGAGCTGTTGGGGCTCGGCGTAACCGCAGCATTTAAGTCGATGCCCGTGCCACCGGCGTCAGCGATGACCGGCGAGATCGTGCCGGGCGGAGGCCCCGTCGGCACGTCCGCGATCGAGAGCGGCAAGGATGCAGCGGTCGTCACCGTTTCGCCGGGCGTCGAGCTGCAGGCGGCGGGCGGCGCCGTGCCCACAGGTGCCGCCGCCGGAATGGTCCCGATCGAGCTGGGGGTGTGTCCCATCACGGGCGCGACCGTGGGCACGTTGCCGGTTGTCGCCAATCCCGTGCTCGTGACCGCCGGCGTCACCGGCACTGGCGCGGGAGAAGTCGATGGCGTTGCACAGACGATGGCCGTGCCAGGTGTCGTCGGATCCAGCGCAAGCGGGACAGGCGCCAGCGTCGTATCAGGCGCGCCTGGCACAGTCGCAGCCGAAAACGGCCCGGGGCTGTTGAGCGGTGACGTGACGATCGCACCCGGCACGGTCGGAAGACCCATCGCCGTGCTGCCTGTCGTCATGACCTGAGCCTGCCCCGGAGCGCAGCCGAGCAGCAGGGCAGCGAGCGCCGCACAGACGATCCGCATCATGTCTCTTCACCCAGGGCCGCATCGGGCTTGCGAATGGCAACCTTGCTGCCCTCGACCAGATTGACGGGCGGATTCAGCACCACCTGATCGCCCGGCTTGACGCCGTCGCGGACCTCGATCGAGGTGCCGAAGTCGCGCGCGATCGAGACCTTCTGCAAATGAACGATGCCGTCGCGCACCACGGCGACATGGAGGTCGTTCTGATTGAAGATCAGTGCGTCGGCCGAAACCGACATCGACGGGGTCTTGCGCGGGATCGACAGATCGACCGTGCAATAGATCCCGGGGCTCAGCGTGTTGTCCGGATTGGGGACGTCGATTTCGGTCAGCAGCGTCCGGCTTCCCGGCTGCAGGGCTGTCGCGATTCGCGTGACCTTTCCCGGAAAGGTGCGGTTCGGAATCTCGGGTACGCGAATGTCGGCATCGACACCCGGCGCGACGCCGAAAGCCTCGTCCTGCGGAATGAAGACCTGGGTTCGAATGACGTTCGCATGCATCAGCGTGAACATGAAGGTCGACCCGGCCTGGACGAGGCTGCCATTGTCGACATTGCGTTGCGTGATCACGCCGTCGAATGGCGCCACCACGCGCTGGTAGGCCTTCTCCTGCTCGAGCACGCGGATCTGCGCCCCCTGCGCCGTGATGTTCGATTGCGCAACATTCACGGCCGCCTGCTGTGCGCGCAAAGAAAGACGGTCGTTGTCGCCCTGCTGGGCCGTCAGCCAGCCCTGCTTGACCAGATTGCTGTCGCGCGAATTGGTGACGTCGGCGAGCTCCCGACTCGCCTGCGCCTGCTGCAGCGCGGCCTCGTTCTGCGCCAGGGTCGCCTGCGCCTGCGCGATCTGCTGGTCGAGCTCGGGCGCGGTGATCTCGGCAAGGAGATCGCCCTTCTTCACGTGATCGCCGATATCGACATGGCGTTTTTCGATATAGCCGCTGGCTCGCGCGAAGATGTTCGCGGCCTCGAACGCCGTCGTGGTCGCCGGCAGCGTGACCTTCATGACGTCGCCACTGGCGCGGACCGTCGCCACCCGCACCTCGGGAATGGCGGTTCTGGCCTGCTCCGCCGAGTCAGCCAGATCGCGCGCGGCCTGATAATGCCGCCAGCCGCCGAGGCTGAGGCCGCCGGCAACGAGCAGGACCATGGCGCCGCCGAACCAGACGCCGCCGTGTCTGCGGCGCGGCCGCCTCTCGTTGGCTTGCGGCTCAACGAGGCGGCTGTCCGCATCGGGCCGTTCGTTCAAGCCGTCGCCATCGATCCTTACGCGAACGTCGCTCATGCCGGTTGCTCCTCGAACACGCCGTGCTGCGGCTTGCCGTCATTGCCTTTGCGCAGCGCGGCGAACAGATAAGGCACGATCAGCAACGTGGTCGGCGTTGCGAACAGCAGCCCGCCGATGACGGCGCGGGCGAGCGCCGCGTTCTGCTCCTCGCCCGGGCCTCCGATCGCCATCGGGATCATGCCCACGATCATCGCGGCAGCCGTCATCAGCACCGGGCGGATTCGGGTGCGGCCCGCATTGAGCGCAGCCTCGAACGCGGACTGCCCCTTCAACTGCGCTTCACGGGCGAAGGTCACGAGCAGGATGGAATTCGCCGATGCGACGCCCACCGCCATGATCGCCCCCATCAGCGACGGCACGTTCAGCGTCGTCCCGGTGATGAACAGCATCGTCACGATGCCGCAGAGGGTCGCCGGCAAGGCCATCATGACGACGAAGGGGTCGCCGAAGTTCTGATAGTTCACCACCATCAGCATGTAGACCAGGATGGCGGCAAACAGCAGCCCGATCCCGAGATCGCGAAACGATTGATGCATGCTCTGGATTTGTCCGAGGACGTCGATCGAATTTCCCGGTTTCAGCTGCTTTTTCAGCGTCGAGGTCAGCTTGTCGATATCGGCCGCGACGCTGCCGAGATCGCGCCCCTGCACGCTGGCATAGACGTCGAACACCGGCTGGACATTGGCCTGGTTCAGATTGGTCGGTACGGTGCCCCGCTTGAAGGTCGCGACGTTGCTGAGCAGGCCGGGCACCGTCTGTCCGCTCGCAGCAAGCGAAGCCGACACCGGCGTATTCGCCAGCGCGTTGAGTGAGTTGGCGCGGTACTCCGGCGTCTGCACGGCCAGATAGTAGGGGATGCCCGACGTCGGATCGGTCCAGAAGTTCGGCGAGACCTGGGCTGACGAGGAGAGGCTGACATTGATGTTGGTCGCCACCGTGCTGGCATTGAGCCCCAGTTGCGCGGCGCGGGTGCGGTCGATGTCGGCATAGAAGGCGGGTGCATCGACCTCCTGCTGCAGATGCGCATCGACGATTCCGGGAATTTGCGCCAGGCTCCTTTGCAGCTGCTTCGCCACCGCCAGATTGTTGTCGCCATAGCCGACAGTCCGGATGTCGATCTGCGCCGGCAGGCCGAAATTCAGGATCTGGGTGACGATATCGGCCGCCTGGAAATAGAAGACATCCTCGGGGAATGCCGCCGGCAGCACCTGGCGCAGCTTCTTGATGTAGTCCGCCGTCGGCCTGTGGCCGTCCTTGAGCGACACCAGGATCGTGCCGTCGTTCACCCCGATCGTGGACCCGTCGGTGAACGCGAGATTGTAGGATCGCGCCGGCAGTCCGATATTGTCGACGATCAGCTCGCGATCGCGATCCGGGATGACCTCGCGAATCTTGTCCTCGACCGCCTGAAAGATCGCCTCGGTGCGCTCGATACGGGTCCCGGCGGGCGCACGAACATGCAGCTGAATATCGCCGCCGTCGATCAGAGGATAGAAGTCCCTGCCCACAAAGAGGAACATCACACCGCCGAGAACCAGCACGAGCGCGGCAACGACCGGCACGATGTAGCGCCGCCGCAGCAGGATGGTCAGGAGCGCCGAATAGCTCTCACGCAGGCGCTCGAAGCCGCGCTCGAACGCGGCCGACGCGCGTGAGAACAGGCCGGACCGATGCCCGCCCTCGCCGTGGCGCCGCTCGCCCTTCAGCAACAGGCCGATCGTGATCGGCGTGAGAGTTCGCGACAGCGCGTAGGATGCCAGCATGGCGAACACGACCGCCAGGCCGAGCGGCGTGAACAGGTATTTTGCCGGCCCTTCGAGGAAGACGACGGAGGTAAAGACGCAGCTGATCGCAAGCGTCGACACCAGTGTCGGCACGGCGATTTCAGCGGCGCCGTGCAGCGTCGCTTCCGACAGCGGCATCCCCTCTTCGGTCCAGAGCCGGTGCGTGTTCTCGATCGTCACCGTGGAATCGTCGACCAGAATGCCCACCGCGAGCGCCAAACCGCCGAGCGTCATCGTGTTGAGGGTCTCGCCCAGGAAATACAGGACGGTGAGCGAGGACAGCATCGCGAGCGGGATGGAGATCAGGACAACCAGCGTCGACCGCCACGATCCTAGAAAGACCAGGATCATCAACGCCGTGAGACCCGCCGCGATCGCGCCTTCCCGCAGCACGCCGTCGACCGAATGGGTCACGAACACCGACTGGTCGAACAGTTCACGGATCTTCATCCCGGCAGGCGCCGCCGCCCGGATCGATTTCAGCGCATGCTTGACGCCATTGACCACGGCAAGTGTCGAGGCGTTGCCGTTCTTGATCACGCTGAGCAGCACCGAGCGATGCCCGTCCTCGCGCACGATGTTCTGCTGGACCTGCGACCCGTCGCGGACCTGGGCGACATCCTTCAGCTGGACGGTCGCGCCATTCGCAAACTTCACCGGGATCAGGTTCAGGTCCTTGATCGATGCAGGCGTCGCGTTGGTCCGGATCGTGTATTGGGTGTCGCCGATCTTCGCCGTGCCGGTCGGCAGCGTCAGGTTCTGGGTGTTGACGGCATTGACGATGTCGAGCGGCGTCAACCCGCGCGACAGCAGCTTGGCCGGATCGATATCGACCATGATCTGACGATATTTGCCGCCGGCGGGCGTGGGCAGCGTCACCCCGGGAACGGGAGCCAGCTGCTGGCGGATCCGGTAGATGCCGAAATCATATAATTGCTGCTCGTTCAGCTTGTCGGATTCGAGGCTGAGCTGCAGCACCGGAACGCTCGAAGCGTTGAACTGCACGATGACGGGCGGCTGAATCCCGGGCGGCATCAGGGCGCGGATGGCATTCGTTCCCGCGACGATCTGCGAGATCGCGAGATCGAGATTGACGTCGGGCTGGAAGTAGATCTTCTGAACCGACAGGCCGTTGAGCGTCTGCGCCTCGATGTTCTTGATGCCGTTGACATTGGCGCTGATCGAATACTGGCTGTACGTGCTGACGCGCTGCTCCATCTCCGGCGTCGAAAGACCGGTATAGCTCCAGATCACCGTCACGACTGGGATGCGAATCTCGGGAAAGATATCCGTCGGCATCGCCCAGATCGCGAGGCCGCCAAGAAACATGATCAACGCCGCAAGGATATAGAACGTGTGCGGAAAGCGAAGCGCGAAGCGGACAATTCCCATGATGTCGACTGCCTGGAGCGGGTTGCGCGAAATCTCTGTTCAGATGGCAGCGCTGCGCGACCGTTCAAATGAAAACGCGTTCAGCATCGCTGACGTTGCCGTCGTTCATGTCGAAGTGACCGCTCGTGCGCCGTGTTCAACACGTCGTCGCGCAGAGCAGGCGGCGCCAGAGACGGCGGCTGCGTGGCTCGGATGGCGGCGCGCCGGACCTTCGCAAAGGCACAGATCTCGATCTGCCGGACGCGTTCGCTCGAAATCGAAAGCTCGCGCGCAAGCTCATCGAGCGTCCGGGGGCGCTCGGACAACCGCCTCGCCTCGAACACACAGCGCTCGCGCGCTGTGAGGACCTTGAGCGCGGTGCGCAGGATGCCGGTCCGCTGCTCCGTCTGATCCTGGTCGGCAAGCACGGTCTCGGCGTCGCTCGCGCCGTCCACGAGCAGAGCCTCCCACTCGGTCCCTTCCTCGTCACCGCCGACACGCGCATTCAGCGACAGGTCGCCACGCAGACGGCCGTCCATTTCGATCACGTCGCGGGTGGAGACGTCGAGCTTGACGGCAATCGCCTCGGCGACATCGGGCGTGAGCCCCGCGCTCGCGCCGTCGACGGTCTTTCGCATCTCGCCCCGAAGCCGGAAAAACAGTTTCCTCTGCGCCGCAGTCGTTCCGATCCTGACCAGCGACCAGGAGCGCAAGATGTATTCGTGAACGGCGGCCTTGATCCACCATGTCGCGTAGGTGGAGAACCGGGAGTTGCGATCGGGCTCGAACCGCGAGGCCGCGATCACGAGCCCGAGATTGGCCTCGGCCAGGACATCGGCGAACGGCAGGCCGTATCCCCTGTAGCTCCTTGCGACCTTGGCCGCCAGCCGCAGATGACTGGTGACAAGCGTGTTGGCGGCGTCGCCGTCCCGGGTCTCCTGCCAGCGACGCGCCAGCTGCTGCTCCTGGTCGCGCTCGAGCAGACCGTAACGGCGGATGACGGAGGAATACGAATGCTCGGCACTGACCGCAGCTCGCCTGCCCGGCACGGCGATATCGATCCTGCTCAAACCCACGTGGCGCGTTGACATCTCCTGCTCCCATATTCAAACCGGCGAACGGAGCTCAAGACGCCTCCGGCTTCGGCTCCGATATTTGCTCCTGAAAAGCGCGATTCCGCTTCCAGGGTTCTCGACGCAATTTCCGCTTCGCACGCAAGACGAGCGGAGCTTGCGGTCACACTGGCGCGAGGCTGGCGTCAGGCGCGCGGTCGTATCCGGCCGACACCGCTTCGCCAAGCTCCCTCCGGTCGGCGAAGATCTCCACCCGCCCGCCCGGCCCGGGATGAATGGTCAGGCGAAATCCATGCAGCTTGACGATGGCTGCGACGAGGCTCAGCCCCAATCCCATACCGGGCGTGTGACGCATCTTGTCGGATCGATAGAACCGCCGCAGTACCGCTTCGCGCTCGCCCTCACCGATACCGGGGCCGGTATCGGTCACGCGCGCATGCACGCCGTCGTCGTCCGTCACCAGCTCCAGCATCACCCGCCCACCGCGCGGCGTGAACTTGACGGCGTTGTCGACGAGATTGGCAACCGCCTCGAACAGCAGGTCTCGGTCGCCCAGCAGTTCGGCCGTGCGATCGATGACGACCCGAATCTTGATGTCCTTGTCCTCGGCAATCGGCTCATAGACGTCACAGACCCGCCGCAGAATCTCGTCGAGCGCGACCGCGCCGAAACCGGCGGTGCGTCGGCTGCCCTCGATCTCGGCGAGGCGCAGCAGCGCCGTGATGATCGTGAGCGCCTGGTCGATGCCAGCGATGGCCTTGTCCACCACATCCTGAATATCCTTCAGCGTTGTTGCGTGCGTACGGCCCCGCTCCAGTGCCAGGCGGACCCGCGTCAGTGGCGTCCGGAGGTCGTGGGCGATGTCGTTGCCGACGCCGGCCAGCGCGTTGACCGTCGTTTCGATCTCATCGAGCATGCCGTTGACGATCCCAGCCAGCCGCGCGAACGGATCGTCCGCCTGGGTCTGCGGCAGACGCTCGCGGAGATCGCCGGCCACGATACGTTGCACATGCCGGTTCACCTGCTCCACACGACGCTGGGCGCGGATGCTGAGCCAAGCCCCGGACAGCAGGCACAAGCAGAAGGCCGGCAAGAGACCGAGCAGCAACGCGTGGCCGACAACATGGGATATCTCGCTCACCTCGTCGACATTCCTGCCCATCACCAGGATATGACCGCTGCCGAGCCGCCTGCCCGCTGCCTTCACGACGGCATCGTCTTGAGCCTCTGAAGGCACGACCCGGGTGAGCCGCACGCTCTGCACCGCCCCGCCGAGATCGAGCTGCGGCGGCAGCCGCGCGATGTTGCCGGCCATCCGAACGCCCGCGGCATCGAACAGCCCGGCATATTGCACGCCCCTGGAATCCTGCTGCAGATGATCGGAGATCGCGTCATTGAGGCGGCCGGCCGGCAGCTCCGCCATGAAGTTGAGCTGGGTTGCGATCATGCGGTCAGACCGCCTGATCAGATAGTCATCGATCTCCCGGTAGATGAAGGTGAACATCCCGGCGACGAACAGCGCCAACATGGCGGCCACGCCTGCGGCCCAGAGGAACGTGTTCGAACGGATGAACTGAATGTGACGCATCGATCGGCCCGAACCTTGTCAGCAGATACGAAGGATGAACCCGGCGCCGCGCACGTTATGGATGAGCTGCGCTTCGCCGGGACCGTCGACCTTGTGGCGGAGGCGGCCCATATGGACGTCGATCAGGTTGGTGGTGGCTGGAACGAATTTGTAGTCCCAGACCTCTTCGAGCAGCATCGCGCGCGTCAGCAGCTGATCGCTTCGGCGCATCATGTATTCGAGCAGGCGGAATTCGCGCGGCAGCAGATCGATCTCACGCTCGCCACGCCGCACGGTGCGCTCGATCAGATCGAGCTCCAGCGGCCCGGCATGCAGCGTCGTTTCGCGGTTGTCGATGGGACGGCGTAGCAGCGCCTCCACCCGGGCGACGAGCTCGACCAGCGCGAATGGCTTGGTGAGATAGTCGTCTCCCCCCATGCGCAATCCGCGCACCCTGTCATCGACCGCGCCGAGCGCGCTCAGTACCAGCACCGGTGTTCTGACCTGCTCGTTCCGCAAGGCCTCGATGACGGTAAGCCCGTCCATTCCCGGCAGCATGCGATCGACGATCATGGCGTCCGGCGCGGATTCGCGCGCGCGGTCGAGACCGCCGATGCCGTCCGCCGCCCACCGCACCTCGAACCCGGATTCGGTCAGTTCGGACATGATCGCGGCAGCGGTTTCGCTGTCATCCTCGATCAGGAGAATTCGTCTCATGGTGCTGGTCCCGCATGCTGGGAGACGTTGAGACCGGTTGCGAGCGCCATGATGCGAAGCTCCGCCGGTCCTTAGCGCAGATAGTCCCGACAGCGGATCAGGCACAACTGAATTACATGTCAGGCTATTCCGATCGATCGCAGACAGCGGCGGTGCGCATAGGCTCCGATCGATCATCGTCGTCATCATGTCTCGCCTCCCTGCCGCAGGGCGGCACTACAAATATGTCCCGCACCACTCAACCGTTACGCGCCGGCCTCGCGAACGTTACGGATTTGCACGATCGTGCTTTCGGAAAAGGCCGGGATCACGCGCCGTTGAAGGCCGGTGAGCGTTTCGTGCATTTGGTTCGCGGCCGATCGTCCGCACGTCATGCGCAGGACGGCCTGGATCGCTTGCCGGGACCGCCTGCTAATCCACGAGGAGAATCCCGATGACCACTCTCACGCTGCTGTCGACCGGACTGATCGCCGTCACCATGCTTGGAGCCCCCGCCATGGCGCACACTCATCATCCGATCAAACATCGATCCGTCATGAGGACCGCACCGGTCGGACCGGAGACGCTCGTCTATCAGGGCGGCCATGCCTGCATTCCGGCGCCGCGCGTCGGTGCGTTCGCCACCGCGCCATGGACCGGCAACAACGTCCCCTGCGAGCCCGGCACCGGCAGCTTCTGACCCGGGCGACGTCACGACCGGGCGAGCGCCCCGCCAGGCCGTGGCCGTTCGGCGGCACAGGCGGCCGGCCATGTTGGCGGCCGCCTGTGCGCGTCTGGCGAACAGCGCCAGTGGCGGGGCAGCGGAGGCCCGCCGCATCTGATCTCGGGATCATTGTCTCAAGACCGCATTGCATCTGCCACGGAAGGACGCTCGCATGAAGAAGATGACAATCGCATATCTGATCATGGCCGCCGCGGCTTTCGACGAACCTGCCTTCGCACAGGCCGGCAAGGACGGTGTACGTGACTTCTTCCTGCAATTCGTGGCGGCCCAGAATGCGCACGACGTGACCAAGGTGAAATCGATGCTGTGGACCTCGCCCAATGTTCTGTTTCTCTCTCGAGGTCTGGAAATCAGAGGCGTGGAGGCGGTGGCGGCTCGTTTCAGCGATTACTATCGAGGGACGTGGGCTGTCGCGCCCGACATGTCGGAATTCCATGCCGCGCTGATCTCGGATCGCGTTGCGCAGATTCTGGTCCCAATCGTGTTCACGCGAGGTCTGCCAGGGGCAGAGCCGCAGAGCAGCAAGTTCCTGATCAGCCAGACCCTTGTTCGGGATTCGGATGGCTGGAAGCTCGCGTCGATCATGCCGATTGCCGACACGCAGTTCAAGAAATGAGGACGGCCGGAGCAACGGCGCGGCAAACGACGACCGCTTGCACAGCGTCGTTCGTCATCTTGTCGGAGGCCTGATCAACCGGCTGCGTCCGGCTTCCAAGTGGCGCCTTGTCCTTCTCCGACGTCCGAACGTCGAACAGCCCGGTACCGGCCGGGCGACAGGCGGTGGTGTCGAAGGAACAGCTTTGAAAACGCCGCCGTTGTTTCGTATCCGACCCGGCTTGCGATCCGAGCGATCGGCTCCTCGCTGCTTTCCAGCAGGAACGCCGCTTCGGCCATTCGGCGCTCGATGACATAGCGATGCATGGATTGGCCGACGAGCTTGGTAAAGCGCGCCGAAAACACCGAGCGGCCAAGTCCAACCCTCTGACAGAGATCGCTCAGCGTCCAGGGCCGCTCGGGATTTTCATGAATCAGCTTGAGCGCCGGTCCGATATGTGGGTCGGATATCGCCCCGAGCCAGCCGCCTTGTCCGGGACCGAGGGACGCGATCCAGGTTCGGAGGACCTCGACGAACAGGACTTCCGTCAGTCGTGAAAGTGCGGCGCGCTGGCCGGGACGCTCGGTTGCCGCCTCGCCGACCATGCGCTGCAGGATGGCCTCTCGCCAGCCACCATCCGCCATCGGCTTCAGCAGAAGCACGGGTGGAAGCAGCTCCAGCACGTTACCAAACAGCGGCCGTGCCACGGTGAAATTTCCGCAGATCATGGTCGAGAGCGGCTTCGCACGGCTGCCGTGTCGAAGGACTCCGAGGTGCGGCGACGATCGATCGATGTCCACGATCCGCAGCGGCTTGGCCTGCCGATCGGAATAGAACACATGCGGCTGTCCGCGTGTGAGGACGACAAGATCTCCCGCCGTCATCTGGATTTCCTGCGCCTGTCCGAGGGCGAGTGTCGCTGAGCCCTGGCTCAGATAGTGAAACAGCGCATAGGGGCGCACCGGCAACTCGAGATGCCAGGGATGACCGAGCTCGAAGTGAAACAGCAGCGTTCCGCCGAGACGAACGCGATCGAGCACTGGCGTGAGCATATCCATGCCGCCAAGGTTAGTGCGGTGGACGATCGGACACAACAACTGGACGGTTGACATCTTTGGACCGAAGGCGCCGCGCACTAGGTCATCCCGCAGCGGGGCCGATGATGCGCGCCGCGGTCTTCTCGCCGACGACGGGATGGAACAGCCGCGACCTCATTGGAAACGATCCACTTCATCGGACGCCGCCCGTCCGAGCTGTCCATAGGGAAACATTCAATGCGACATATTTTCCTCTCAGCCGTCACCGCGCTGCTGGCCGGGTCCACATTGGCGGGCCCTGCCCTTTCCGCCGAACCGCCGAAGGGAGCAGCCCACAACATCGTGCTGGTGCACGGCGCTTTTGTGGACCAGACAAGCTGGCAGCCCGTTGCCGATATTCTCACGAAGAAGGGCTACCACGTCACGCTCGTCGAAAACCCGCTCACCTCCCTTGCCGCCGATGCCGATGCCACCAGGCAGGCGCTCGCCAAGCAGGACGGCAGGACCGTGCTGGTCGGGCACTCCTGGGGCGGTGTGGTGATCACGCAGGCCGGCGACGATCCCAAGGTTTCGGCACTGGTCTATGTGTCCGCCTTCGCGCCTGACGTCGGTGAATCCCTGGC
The DNA here is from genome assembly GCF_032377575.1 of Bradyrhizobium sp. SZCCHNS2022. Taxonomy (NCBI): domain Bacteria; kingdom Pseudomonadati; phylum Pseudomonadota; class Alphaproteobacteria; order Hyphomicrobiales; family Nitrobacteraceae; genus Bradyrhizobium; species Bradyrhizobium sp. SZCCHNS2022. Next base: position 3,016,308 of record NZ_JAUHHZ010000001.1, read on the forward strand.
GTCACTGGCAAAGGCCGGCCCGCCGACCGAGGGCGCCAGCGCGATCCATCCCGACGCGAAGGGCAATCTGTACATCGATCCGAAGGTGTTTCCCTCGGCGGTCGCGCCGGAGCTTCCTCCGACGATCGCGGAGCACCTGGCCAACTCACAGCTTCCGTTGAACCATGTTGCATTCGAGGCGCCGGTCACCGTTGCGGCCTGGCACGACAAGCCGACGTTCTACGTGATCACGACGAGAGACAAGGTGCTGGCGCCCGAGGCCCAGAAGTCGTTCGCGACCAGGATCAAGGCTCGGACCACTGATGTCGCCGGCAGCCATGCCTCCCTCGTCGTCCACGCCAAGCAGGTTGCCGAGGTGATCGAAAAGGCAGCGCTCGCCAAGTAGGGGGATCGCTCCCGGCACATGAGCCGGGAGCGCGCCTCAGTTGGTCCTTGACCCTGATTCGGGCCATGGCGCCTTGTTTCAGCACCACGAGACCTTCGTCGTCCATGCCCGGGCTTTCCTGGATTTGCCGCCCGATGCGCATGAAATCGGTGCGACACGAACTGACATATTTGCGGAGGACGCATGACAATCACCAAAGTAGAGGTCGAGCGTTTCAGCATCACGAGTTCGAAACCCTTCAACAACGTCGTGGCTGCGCTCAAGTCTGCGGTCGGGCAGCCGGACATGCTCGAATTCTTCGAGGAGACCCGGGCGACAACGTCCTTCCCGGATCTGGAACGCGTTGTAAAGCGCAGTCTCGGCAGAACCGACCTCATGCTGTTCGCCGAGTTCGATCTCGGCGAAATTCTGCGCCGCGAGACCGGATCCAAGGCGCCCCAGATCGTGCGCTTGGTGGTCGGCAATCCCCTGATCATGAAGGAGATGGTCAAGCACGTACCCGACGCAGGATCCTACGCGCCGGTTACACTGCTCATCGATGAGCGTCCCGATGGCGTCCACATCTCCTACGACAAGATGGCGAGCTACTTGCGTCGCTATGGCAACACGGAGGCTCTCGCAGTTGCACGAAAGCTCGATGAGAAGGTCACGACCTTGCTCCGTGAATGTGCGGGCTGACCTTCCCGGACGTGCTTGGCGTCGCTGAAGTGAGTCTGCACGAACGCAGCCATCGCTTCGCGAGCGCGCAAATGGACTGACCGGACGCGACGTCGACAAGAAACGCCCCGGCCTTCGACCGCATCGGCCGGTCGTCGATCAGCATCGATCGATCTCATCCCCCGCCAAAGTTGGAGGGATCAAGATTTCGGTTCTCGCTTGGCGGGATGGGCGGGTAACCAGGAAATTTGTACCAGCCCGGCGGGACGCCGGGATCGGAGCCGAAGGACAAGGGGCGCCGTGCATTGGCAGGATGAACCACGGCATGCCGCCACTCTTGATCGCGATGTGCCGCGGCGGATGCACTCTCCGGAAGACATAGCGCGACCAGGAGCCCAAGCATCCAAACAGAACACGCTGCAATCGAAGACATGACCCGCACTCCATCGCCTCTCTGCATGATCTCGATCTAAGGTGGCCGGCGCCTCGTCCCAATCATGTTTTATTTGCGCGCTTCACTTCCGCGTCATCTCCGCCTGAAACGGGTTTTCCGGTGTCGACAACGAGCTGGGCGGAGCCTTCCCTGGACCAACAGCCATCACCTCGGCGGCGACCTTGGCACGACCGTGCAGAGATTGAAGGATACGATCTGGGCCGGCGTGCTCCTCGGCAGCGCCGCTCGCGCGATGGCTCCACTACCGATGCGTCCGAATACGTCCTACTTCCTCTCCGACCCGGCAGCCGATGGTGTCTGCTCGGCACTCCTCCGCGGTCTGAGAATTGACGTCAGGGCGTCGCCTGCAGCGGCAGGGTGACGCGAAATTTCGCTCCATTGCGGAACGACATGTCCGGCTCGATCGAGCCGCCGTGCGAGGTCACGATGGAGCGGCAGAGCGTCAGACCGATGCCCATACCTCCCGGCTTCGTCGTCTCAAATGCTCTGAACAGCTTGTCGAGATGTTCAGGCGGAATTCCCGGGCCAGTGTCTTCGACGTCGATACGAAGGCAGTCGCCGTGACGCGCAGTCGAAACGGTCACGCGCCGAGGCCAACATTGGCCATCGGCAATCGCCTGGGCACTGTTTCTGATCAGATTGTGCATGACCTGCTGCAATTGCACTTCGTCGCCTGACACAATCGGTCGCCCCTTCTCGAGATCGAGCACCAACTCGACCTGCCGGACTTGCAAATCGTGTCTGAGAAAGATTGCGGTATCGGCAATCGCGGCGTTGATGTCGACGCTGGTCCACTGAGCCGCCTCATTGATCGCCATTCTGTGAATGCGCTGTATGATGGCGCTCGCGCGGCCCGACGCTTTCTCGATGCTGTCCAGGTCTTTGAGTACCTGATCGATGGCAGGTGGCGTCGCGCCGAGCCATCGTGCCGAAGCGCCGCTATGCGTCGTGATCGCCGCCAGGGGTTGCCTGAGTTCATGGGCAATCGATGCCGTCAATTCGCTGAGCATCGAAATGCGGGTCGCATGCGCGAATTCGTCCTGCAACTCGCGAAGCTGCGCTTCCGCATTCAGGCGGTCCGTAATGTCGAGCATGCCGACCAGACAATCGCCATCCGCATCGTCGGCCGGTGGAAATGCCATCGACATCAGGACGTTGACGACCCGCCCGTCGATGCCGCAGACCTGCGTCTCCTCGACGTAATTTGGGAAGCCGCGAAATCTGGCGTCAATCACCCGCCGCAGCGTGTCGGGGCGGGCCGTCCAATAGGTGCGAATGGGACGAATGAAATCGACGCTCGACCTGCCGCCGAAGAGTTGCACCGTCAGGTCGTTGACCTCCGCGATGGTGATGCAATCCATCGCAAAGTCGAGGAGCTCTGGATGGCGATGGAAGTGAGCCACAAGATCGCTCACGCCGGCTTCGCGGGCCTCGCCCAGGATCGCCTTTATGCCCCGCGAATCGACGCGCCACAGCGCAATCGGCATTCGCTGAAACAGCCGGCGATATCGCTCCTCGCTCTTGATCAGCTCTTCAACAGCCGCGTCGGGAAGCGGCCCTTCACAGCCCAGCAGAAGCAGGCGGTCATCGGCTTCCCGCATTCGTGCGGCCGCAAGGCGAAGCCCGACGGGACTACCCGACTTCGTCAAGAGACATACCGATACCGGCGTCACCACCGACAACTCGTCACGTCCTTTCTGCAGAAGCTCGGCCACCGCGGGACGCGATGACGTCGCAACGAAGCGAACCAGGCTAGCGCCGGCCAGTTCATCGGCTGACGAAGCCCGCATCAACCGCAGAGCCTCGCCATTCAAATCAATCAGACGAGTGTTGACCAGAAGTTCCTCGATCGAGAGGTGCTCAGCTCTCGGCAGGAACTGGCTCGGAAGCTCCACGCACCACCGGCCGACGAACTGATCGGCGAGTACCGGGTCAAGCCAATTTCGGCTCCCGGCAACCGAGTTCTCCGACGCAACCAGAAGACGACCGCGCACTTGCGCAACTGCGTCCATTGTTAAGCCCGCCTTTGACGAAATTCGAAGTCTTCTCTCGACGCCCGTCGCGCGTTACGACACCGCCTTCTCAGCCCGTAAGCGCTCATTTGTGCACGTGTCGGAAAGAGAAACCGCACTGGCATTCCGCCATTCGGATCACAGGAAACATGTTCAAGTTCTGACCGTAATCGTCAGACCGCAAACGTAGCTCCGATGCACCCGTCCATGATAAAAGCCCCGAGCGCGGCATCAATGCCGCCAGATGACTCGATTCTCACGAATTGGTGAGGGCCGAAAGCGAGCGGCGTTTCGTGATGACGGACCTTTGCGCAGATCAAGCTGGGCGAATGTGCCGCGGCGCCGCCCTATAGGTGAGGGCTTCAGATCTACGCTTCCTTTCCATGACACTGACCATTCGCATCACCAGCGTGAACTGCGCGCAAGGGCAGCGACACCATGATCGATGCGCCGGTGTGATCGCGCACGGCGACCTCTCGACCAGATCTCTCCGATGGCAGCGTCGACGCTGAAATCGGCGCGGTTGGGGATGCCGGATGGACCGTCCGAGGCCGGACACGCCATCACGACCAAAGCGATCGAGCTGGACGACAGCTTTGACAAGCATCAGGCGGGGCCATCCGTGGAAGTTCAGCCCGACGCCATGCGACTTATATTGCCGCCCCCACATGCCTTCGCTTGGCACCTCGGTCAAACATGCTGCCCTGCGGCCTCAAGAATGAGGCGGGAGATCTTTTCGGGATGGGAGATCAGCGAAAGGTGGCTTGACTGCACTTCGAGCGTCTTGGCGCCCATCCGTTTGGCCATGAAGCGCTGCAGGTCCGGATTGATCGTCCGATCCTCCGTGGAGACGGCATACCAACTTGGCTTGGAACGCCAGGCGGCCTGCGTGGTCTTGCCCGCGAGGAGCATTCTATGGAACGGCTCCTGGACAGCATAGAGCACCTTTGCCTTCGCTTCCGGCAGGTCGCCTGCGAAATCCCGCAGGAACGCCGCCTCGCTGAGGCGTCCTTCATCGCCGTCAAAGACGACGCCGGCGGACGCCGGTGGGGTCGGATAGGTCTTCGCCAATTCGGCATAGTCCTCATCTGCATCAGGCGCACGAGCGGCCACATAGACCAGAGCGGATACGTTGGGGTGCACACCTGCTTCCGTGACGATCATCCCCGCAAAGGAATGGCCGACCAGAACCGTCGGACCATCCTGGCGCGCGAGCACGCGCTGAGCCGAGGCGACGGCGTCAGGCAGGGTGGTCAGAGGGTTTTGTACGGCGGTGGCGTCCAGGCCGGCCGCCTGCAGATGCGCAATCACTTCAGACCAGCATGATCCGTCCGCGAACAACCCATGCACGAGGACGACATTGCGCGCCTTCACCGGAGCACTGGTCGCGGCCATGCCGCGGGTGGAAATGAGAGAAGCGGCGGCGCCGGCTACGAGGGTGGCAGAGAACGTCCGTCGGTTCATATTCATGATTGGTTTCCCTGTTGATCGATCGGTATCGATTGATGGACTTCAGACGCTATTGTCCCGCTGAGGGCAACCCCGACGCGTTTCAGGCTCATACGAACTAAGAGGGAAGCCGCTCACAGCGATGATCGCACTTCCAAAGTGCATCATCACGTTCAGCTGCCCGTTATTTGCCGGCGAACGTCAGCCGCATATGCTTTAACGGTGAATGCGTTAGGCAACTGGTCGATCAGAACTATATCGGAGATCGCGCTATGCACACGCAACGGACGGATTTTTTGATAGGCCGCCGAGCTGTACCAGTTCTCAGCCTGTTCTCGACTGGGAAACTCCATCAGCACGACAGCTCCGGGCCAAGCACCTTCAGTGACCGTCACCGGACCCATTGCCAACCACTTGCCGTCGTAGGGAGCTACGGTCGCCTCGACCTGATCCAGATAGTCGACGGCCGAAAGGTTCGGTACATCGCCGGGGATACGAAGGTGGTTTATGAGGTATGTTTTCATGATCCTGCCTTGCCATTGTTCAGTCCACGATGCATCCGGCCTGCTGGCCTAACTCGTTGCGCCTGTCGCAGGGGCTTGCAAATACCCAAGCCAAGCACGATTCTCATCCGCACTCATGGCCGATGCGCTGCGGCTTGAGATCCTCACTCGGACATTCCGCCAGCACACGCTTCGCGCACAAGGCGCGCTTGACGCGGCCATGCTCCTCGCCCATTTTTATCCGGCCAAGCATGATTGGCTTGCCCCGCACGCCATGAGATCAGAGTAATTCGGCGATCGGTGCGATCCATTCTACGTGTGGGTGCGCTGATAGCTTTTCGGGTTGCCCCCGTCATACCGAGGTATGATACATGGCATGTTCGTCAGATGAGCACACCGGCGCTGCACGTCCCTGCGGCCTCGCCGCTCACTGACGTCGCCGACTACGAAGGATCCCTCGATCGGCAAACGCATTTGGCGGCTCAATCCGGAATCCGAATGGATCGTCACCGAGCTGCCAGCGCTGCGCATCGTCGATGACGAGCTGTGGCAGGCGGTGAAGGCGAGGCAGACGGAGATTGCAGAAAAACACGTCATCGTGACCCGGCAGTCCGCGAGCACCATACGAACAAGCGGACGAACAGCGCACGGCGTCCGAAGTCGCAGTTCTCCGGGCTCGTCTTCTGCGGCTGTTGCGACGGTCAGTACACGTTACGGATCGCCGACCGCTTGTCTGCTCGGCCCATGTCAGCAACGGCTCATGCTCGAACGGAGGCATCCTGGCGCGGAGCGAGCTAGAACGGCGCGTCCCGGACGGACGGGCTCGGGTCCTGGCGGCCGATGTCGTTGCCGAAGCCATGCGCGCCTATGCTGAGGAGACGAACCGGCTGAACCGCGAGCGGCGGTCCAGCTGCGAGGATGGCGTGCCGAACTAGGCCGTGTACTCATAAACCGGCGGCGGCGTCCGCTTCGCTCCGATATCGACCTCCTTTGCGCAACCGCAGCAAATGTCGCGATGGGCCAACAGCGGAAGTCCGGATTCGCGCGCGGGGGCGAGGCCTACCTATCAATGGGCGAGAATGTGCGCACGACCTCATACATGCCCGGCTCAAATTTCGCGATCGTGAGCGCCTCTTCGAGAAAGGGTAGCGGTCCAGGATCCTGGCGCATGGCCTCATAGTCTTCCGCGCTGCGCCACTGCGCATACATGGTCACCTTAGTGCCGTCGAGGCTCCTATGAAGGGTCGAGGAAACAAAGCCAGGTGCCCGGCTGACGAATTCATCGGTCGCGCGCGCAAGCAAATCGAGAAGCCGGTCCTGGTTGGCTGGATCTACCGTGAAGACATTTATTAGGCTGATCATGCCGGTTCGGTCCTTTCTTTTGTTGCCTGATGCCTTGCCTATCACGAAGGGGGGAGTTCCAATAGGACCGTCACCATTTCAGCCTCGCGCCGGATCGCCCCCCCGAGGTCGTTGCTGGACGCAAATGACGCGCCCCTGAGAGAACCCTATCAAACCAAAGGTAGGCCGCACCGGGTCAAGGCCATTGATGCCCGTTGCGGGTCATTTTCGGCGCATTTGGCAGAGATTGAGGACTGGTTGATGTCGGCTCCTATCCGTAAGTGCCCTACGAAGAGAGCGGGCCAGGATCGTTGCGTTTGGCCGGACTGCCGTGATTCAAACTCCCGAACTGGGAGCTCAAATCATGCGCTACGAACTTGCCGACCATGAATGGACCGCCATCAAGCCGATGCTGCCGGACAAGCCACGTGGCGTTCCTCGGGTGAACGACAGACGGGTCCTTAATGGCATCTTTAGGGTCCTCCGATCAGGAGCACCTTGGCGTGATCTGCCGACGGCGTTTGGCCCATACACCACTTGCTACAAAGAGATAGCCACGTGCGGTCCGCGCCGCGTCAGAACCACCGGTGCACAGGGAGTGAGAAAACGCTTACTTCGTTCTGCTGGCCTTCGGCTGCAAGTTTACGCGGAAACAGGTTTGCTGCTCGTCGATTCAATCAAAACCCGTATCGCGCGAAGAGCTTGCCTAGATACGAAACGGCAACGATCAGAATGAATCCGCGCGCCTAGCCTGAACTCCGGCAGCCAGCAGCAGCGTCACTACCATCGGATCAAGGACGGCAACAAGCGCCAGCGTGAGCAGCCGGACGGCTCGCTCAAGGTCCGTGGCGGGTATGCCAACCAGCTCGGCGAGATACCGTATCGGTCCGACCTCGGCCTCGGCACGCCTGCGTTGCGCGTCAATCTTGGCTTTTTCGATCTGTAGATTGGCGAGAGTCCGGGACTCACGCTGGCGTTCCGCCGCGATGTCGGCACGTTCGCGACGCCTCTGGTCAGCAATCGTCATCGCTCCAACAGGCCGGCCAAGGCGCGTCGCCTCGTCGATGGCCGCGTCGATCTGGGCAATACGCCGGTCAATGTCGATGACCACTCGGCTCTGCATCCCGAGGCGGGCCTCAACGTCTGCGATTCTGTCGGCAATGGTCAGATCTATGGATGCGATATGGTCGAGGTGAGCGCGGGTGAGGAAGCCGAATACGCCAACGGCGTTCAGGCCCATCAACACGCCAATCATCAGGACGAGGACGAACCTCAGGAGAGACGGCGCAGACCTCCAATGCTCCGTCAGCCAGGCTGCCGCGACGAGCTTTCCGGCCTCCAGCACGGCGCCCATGATGATGACAGGCCAGAAGGCTCCGGCAAAGATCGCGGTCAGGCCGTCGATGGAAAAGGCAGCCGATACACAGGCCAGCGCGCCAGAGCCACAATCAAAGCAGCGAGCTTGACGCGTGTCGGGGAACGATGGGCTTTCTCCGCTCCGGACATCCCTGTGACGCCGGCGGCGTCGGTAACGCCGGCGGTACCATCTGTAACCGTCGGTGTTACGGTCCTAGTTACAATGATCGCTTCAGAGTTACGACTGATCAGGCCGCCGCGCTCCCAGGCTTTCAGGCGACGACTGGTCCGCATCCTATTCCAGCCCCATTGGCGTCCGAGCTCGGCGGCGCTGAAAGTCACGTGTCCCTCGGGCTGGGAGCGCAGCCAGGCCAGCGCCTCTATGTCATCGAATGGATGGGGCGGGACGGACTCGGTCATGATCAGATGCTGCTCCTTGCGTCTCGGCCCCGCGCGATCGCAGGCGCGCGAAAGCCGGTTGCTCCAAAACGATGACGCTGATCGCAGTGGCCGGAAACGGGAGCTGCCTGGCCAGACCGGCATCGGTCATTCCTCCTGCTCGGCCCGTGGAGAGAATACGGAGGAGCCATTGCGCGTAGTAATGCCGGACGGCGGGTGATTTCGCCCGCCGCTCGAAGGCGAATCGAGCCTCGCGAAACCTGCCCTGCGCGCCGGTGTCCCGCAAAGATGGCATGTCCGAATCCAGAGCGGAACGACCGAATTGCGCGACGTCGCACGCTACAGCCCTGCGGTTAACGGCCACGACGCGCGCTGTTGCTGCAGATCTGCCGCCGATCGACGCTCCATCTGAGCCACCGATATCGAGATTTGCGTGCGGCTTTAACACCAGTTTTGCTCGATGTCGGACCGGTCCGTGTTGATTTGATGCTGGCGGGCAGTCCGACAATCCATCTCGGATCTGCGGACGAATAGCATCGCCAATGCAGTTCGATCACCCTGGTTTCTGTCGATAAGTCGCTAAGAGCCTGCCCCCGGGTCCGACCGTAGCGGCAGCAAAGATGCTGCCTGCTACCCACTACTCATGTGCTACCGCGCGGTGTCTAAGCGCAGTTCGGCCTGAGATTGGAGAGGAGCGAACGTAGGGCGGGTAAGCGTCCGGCCGCTGCACATGCCTCAAGTCTTGACATGATCAGCCGGCTCCAACTCCACGGCAGCAACTCGTCGAGGCGGTTGACGGGATGGCCGTCGATCATCCGCTGCAGGACGTCCCGCAGATAGGCGTAGGGCTCGACGTCGTTCAGCTTGCTGGTCGTGATGAGCGAGCCGACCACTTCCCAGCGATGTCCGCCACCGTCGCTGCCGGCAAACAGATGGTTCTTGCGGCCAAGAGTGACGGGACGGATCGCGCGCTCGACCGGATTGGTGTCGAGCTCGACGGGGCCATCGTTCAGGAAGCGCGTCAGTCCGTGCCAACGCGAGAGCGCATAGCGGATTGCCTCGGCAAGCGTGCTGCGGCCAGACACCAGGTGGAGCTGGGCATCGAGCCTGACGTTCAGAGCATCGACGATCGGTTTGGAGAAGGTCCTGCGTTCGGCAAGACGGTAGTCAGGCGATTGGCCGCGGATGCGCGCCTCGATCGCATAGAGTTCGCCGATCCGGCGCAGGGCTTCCGTTGCCACGGGAGACGCCATGGCTTCGACGACATCGTAAAACTTGCGTCGCGAGTGGCTCCAACACGCTGCGAGCGCAATGCCCTCCTTGTCGGCCAGTTGCTCGAAGCCGGCATATCCATCGACATGCAGGATGCCCTTGAAGGCAGCAAGATGTGCGGCTGGTCGCTCGGCCTTGCGATCGGGTGCGAACAGGTAGATGGCGGCCGGAGGTTCGGGTCCGCTCCACGGCCGTTGCTCGCGCGCGTACACCCAAAGCCGTCCCGTCTTGGTTCGTCCGCGACCAGGGTCGAGTACCGGGATCGGCGTGTCATAGGCAAAGAGATGGTTGGAGGCGAACACGTTCTTGCACAGCCGTTCGTGCAAGGCCTCGAGCCACCAGCATGCGCCGCCAACCCAGTCCGCGAGCGTCGAGCGGCAGAGATCGACGCCATGACGGTCGAAGATCTGCGACTGCCGATAGAGCGGAAGGTGATCGCAGTATTTGCTGATCAACCCGTGCGCGAGCAGCGCCGGCGTCGCCAGACCGCCAGCGATCAACCGCTCCGGCGCGCCGGCTTGCACGACCTTGTTGCAGGCTCGGCAGGCGTTTTTGGGTCTGGTTGTGCGCACGACGCGAAGTGACGCTCTCACCAATCAGATGGAGAGCGCCGACTGGCCACACGAAGCCGCCCTGATCGATGCGTTTCGTGAACAGACAAAGCCCATTTCCGTCCCAGAACAGAACCTTCAGGATCGATGCCTTCTTGCCGCGGAAGGCAAACAGATGGCCGGAGAACGGATCCTTCTTGAGCGTGTCCTGGACCAGCATTGCAAGCCCGTCCATGCCCTTGCGCATGTCGGTGTGGCCGAGCGCCAGGTGCACTTTCACGCCCGCTGGAACGAACATCATGATGCTGTCTCTCCGCTCTCGATCTGCGCTCGCACGGCATCCGGATCGCTGCCGGCGGGAGCGAAGACACGCCGTCCATCATGGAGGTCGACGGCCATCATGCCCTCCGGTGGATGCACCAGATCGCGCAGGGCGCGCGCGGCGGGCATGTCGTCGGGCAGCAGGACGCGGGCGAGCTTGGAGCGCTTCTTTTGCGCAATGCCGAACTGCGCGCGCCAGCGGAACAGCAGCCCGGTGACGATCCCATGCTTGCGCGCGACGGCAGAGACCTTGGCGCCCGGCAGCTCAGTCTCCCTGGCGATCGCGAGCTTCTCCTCGTCGCTGAAGAAGCGCCGGGCCGGCATTTTAGGCGCGGCCGGATCGCCGATTTCGGCGGCTGTCAAGCGGCGTTCGGGCTGTGAGTTCCTAGCACTAGTGCTAACGGCGGGACTGGGGAGGAGATGAAGATGGCGCGCTAGTCAATCGTGACCTCGCCGGCGGCCAGTCGATCGCGCCATTTGCGCAGCGAATGCGGCGACAACTGCATCGCCGCGGCATAGGTGCGGAGCTCCATTCCGCTCCAGTTCAGCGCCTCGACATGCATGGCCCAGAACGCCTGAGACGCCCGGTTGCGTACATCCGAGGTGATCGTGAACCTGCGCTGCTTCTGCTTTCGGAGCGCCTTTTCCCGCTCGTCCCGGGCGCGCTCGCGGCGCAATTCCGTCTGATATTTCTCGAGCTTAAGCGCGGTCTCGTTGCCGGCCAGCCGCTTCAGCCAACGCCGCAGAGTGTTCTCGGTCAGACGTTGTTGTTGGCAGTATCTGCGGATTCCGAGACCGCTGCGACGCCACGCTTCGATGTGCAGCGACCACCATTCGCGGCGCGCTCTGTTCTCGAAATGTTTGGATCCCACCGGAGAATCTCCACAGCAGCAGAGAACTCGAAATGGAACGACAACACACGAGGGGGAAGGTGTGCAGAGACCGGACGGTTACAAGGCGAGAATCGAAGGCAAGATAAAAGCGCCTCTCCGCGGCGTAGAATCGGCGGTCGTAAGTTTTTGTGCTCACTCATCGCAGCATGGCACTATTCAAAGAGCTATGGTGTTGTTAGAAACAAAAATGCCTGAGAACTCAACGTCCCGAATGGCACTATTCGCAGATTGGCGAACTGCTTCGCAGAATAGGGACACACTTAGCCATGAGCGCGCGGAAAGCCCCTGGCCGACCACTGGAGCCCGGTAAAGGCTCGCGCCTTCAGCGCGACCGGCGATGCCGGTTAACCGGCCTTGGCCGGGTTACGGATGGCCTGGCCTTTGGCTTCAACGCACTCATGGCTTCTTGTGAGCGGGGCGCTCCGCTGATCACAAGGCGAAGCAGCCGAGCAGGTGTTCTTTCTGAAGGATGGAGGTTGGGAAGCGATCAAAGTGGATCGGAGTCGACGCGAATGGCCAGGAAAAGACAAACGCTGCCCGCCTAGAATCGGCTTGATTGAACCTCTACCGTTCGCCGCGCCTCAAGCCCCGCCTAATGCGTGACCTGTAGCTCAGAAGGGGAGGTGCAGCATGCCTTGGAAGTCAAATACGCTTCGTGAGGCCCGTAGCGAATTCGTGCAACTGGCTCTCGCCCCGAATGCCAACATTCAGAGCCTTTGTCGACGCTTCAATATCAGCCGGCAGACGGGCTATCAAACGCTAGAACGATATCGACTCGCTGGTGCAGAAGGTCTGGAAAGCCGATCCCGCCGGCCGCACCATACACCCCATCGCTGTCCGGATACTACCGAAACAGCTGTGCTCACCGTACGTGCGAACCACCCAACCTGGGGCGGGCGAAAAATAGCGTCCCATCTTCGATCTACGGGTAGCGTCGCCGTACCCGCGCCCTCAACCATCACCGCGATTTTGGCCCGCCATAACCAGTTGGATGGCTCTCCCGCTCAAGGCAAGTTTCTGCGCCTGCTAGGCCAGTTGCACACTCCCATAAGTCAGGAAGATCTGCCGACTTCCCTTGTGTGCCATCCAGACCTCAAAATCCTAATCGAGAAACTTGAAAAAGGTCGTCCCATCGAGCGCCGTCGCGCTCTGGCCGTTGTCGCTTCGCGCAGCGGGCTGCGGACAAGCTTGGCTTGCCGCATTCTCAAGCAGTGCCGGTCAAGCTATGTACGATCGGTTCGTCTCTTCGAGGATGGTGGGGCGGAACAGCTTTTTGCTCTTCGCATCAATCCTCACCGCAAGTTCGACAGTGAACAAATCAAACAGGCTCTGTTCAACATCCTGCACCAGCCGCCGGCTAATTTTGGCATCAATCGTACAACCTGGAAGATGGCTGATTTGGCGCGCGTCATGAGCGAGACCGGACAGCCCGCTTGCGAAGATGTAATCCGGACGATCGTAAAACGAGCCGGCTACCGCTGGCGCAAAGCGAGGATTGTGCTGACCTCGAACGACCCGGAGTTCTCGCAAAAGCTCCAGCGTATCCGTTCAATTCTTTGCAATCTCACTGCCGAGGAAGCCTTCTTCTCAATTGACGAATTCGGACCTTTTGCTGTCAAAGCCCAGCCCGGGCGCATGTTGATCGGTCCAGGGGAGCAACGTTTTGTGTCGCAATGGCAGAGATCGAAGGGCTCAATTATCGTCACTGCGGCCATCGAATTGTCATCCAACCAAGTCACGCATTTCTACAGCGTGGAAAAGAACACTGACGAAATGATCCGCATGATGGAGGCTCTCGTTGCCGAGTATAGCGATCGCAGAAAGCTTTATCTTTCGTGGGACGCTGCCTCCTGGCACGTCTCAAAGAAGCTGTTCGAACGCATCGATACACACAACGCCAGTATTGGCGGCAACGGCCCGCAGATTGATACGGCGGCGCTCCCAGCACGCGCGCAGTTCCTCAACGTGATCGAGTCGGTGTTCAGCGGTATGGCTCGTGCGATCATTCACAACAGCAACTACGAAACGGTTGACGAAGCCAAGAGGGCTATCGACCGGTACTTCTGCGAACGTAACATACACTTTAGACGCAACCCTGGGCGCGCGGGCGGCAAGCTCTGGGGCAAGGAAAGAGTGCCGGCCGAGTTCTCTCCTTCGAACAACTGTAAAGACCCTCGGCTTGGATGAACGCTTGGGAGTTCTCGCTTATCCAAGCTGCTAAGACCGTTGCGGCGGACACAGCCTCGGATGGGTTAGATGTCTCTCCCCAGCGACATGACCGCAATTGGCACAAAGCTGATGATCTCACCCGTCGAACCGGGTATCGCTGTCTTGAGACACAACGGACACCGCGCCGCTCGCCGCGACGTAGAGGATACGCCTTTGCGCCGCCATTCGCTTTCTCTTGCACGAACTACGACTTTTCCCGCTTCCATGCGTGATCGGGACCGTGAATTACTCCGTTCATGCTCGCGTAATCGGGAGTGCGGCAATGGACGATCGGAAATACCTGACTGTAGAGGAAGTCTCGGAGCGGTACCGTGGCGCAGTGAGCGTCGGGACGCTCCGCAACTGGCGAGCGCTGCGCATTGGCCCGGCCTTCGTCAAAATCGGGAAAGCGGTCCTATATCCAATTGGTGAACTCGATGCGTGGGACAAGAGAAACATGGTGTCTTGCCGTGCGCCAGGACGCCCCCCGATGACCGGGCCTGATCAGGCGTGACGATCACGATTTGTCGCGCACTACCGTCCCCACTCTCCGTCCCCACTTCATCGTCAGCCTCCAAAAGTTTACGTGTTATCAACTAGATAGCTGCCGCGCTGCGCTCATGCACAACAACCCCTCCGGCGACCCTCGCCGTCGCAAACGGATGTGCAAGACGAACAAGGCGTTCGTCCACACCGCCAACCACTCGGCATTCCCGTGACACCATGACGGCCAAGAGCAGCATCCCGACAAAGCTTCAATGCAGGACGGGACAGTTTTCGGCGAGCGTCGGCGGCAATGTCGTGAGAACGAAAGCGAAAGAATAGTAGAACATGCGTGCACAGGATTTGCACACGCCCTCCACTTAACTATTTGATTTCAAAAATCTCTCTGTCCAATCCATCATCGGCGCCACGGAGAAGCGCCAAGCCGCCATCCCTGTTTTTTCTGTAATTTCAAATCATTTAGGTGCCGCACCGAAGGCATCCGATCTCCGCCTGTGTTCGCCGATTTCCATCCCCCGCCTGTACCACAATGTCGTAACGCGGGGACCGCTTGGAGCGGAAACCGGCAACCCGGGAGGCACCTAGTGGGAATGATCTCCGCTCGCAAGCGCAAAGTCGGCACCATGCCCCTCCGGCCCAGTCCGCCTCATCAAGCGCGGCGCGGAGATCCGATCAAGCCCGGCCTTGCAATGCCCTCACGCCAACGGCTTCCGATCATACGCCAGTCTGCGAGATGAACTTGGTATTGAAGTAACCTTCCATCGCCTCGGTGCCGCCTTCTGAGCCGTAGCCGGAATCCTTGATCCCGCCGAACGGGACTTCAGGGAGCGCGAGACCGAAGCTGTTGATCGACATCATGCCGGCTTCGACCGCCGCGCCGATCGCAGTTGCAGTCTTCGTCGAGCCGGTGAAGGCATAGGAGGCGAGACCAAACGGCAGGCGGTTGGCCTCCTCGACCACTTCATCGAAGGTGGAGAAGCGCGAGATCAGCGCCAGGGGTCCGAACGGTTCCTCATTCATGGCGCGCGCCTCCTTCGGCACGTCGCTGACCACGGTAGGGGCGTAGAAATAGCCCTTGTTGCCGATCCGGTGGCCGCCGGTCTCCAGCCTGGCTCCCTTGCCAACCGCGTCCTGCACCATACCCTCGATCGCAGCAACACGGCGCGGGTTGGCGAGCGAACCCATTTTGGACTCCGGATCGAGGCCGTTGCCGACCTTGAACGCCTTGGCGCTGTCCACGAATGTGTCGACGAACTCACTGAATACCTCGTCCTGCACCAGCATGCGCGTCGGCGAGATGCAGACCTGGCCGGCATTGCGATACTTCGCCGCCGCCAGGATCTTTGCAGCCGAGGCGACATCGGCGTCCTTGAACACGATTGCCGGCGCGTGGCCGCCGAGCTCCATGGTGGCACGCTTCATGTGCAGGCCGGCGAGCGCGTTGAGCTGCTTGCCGACATGAGTGGAGCCGGTGAAGGAGATCTTCCGGATCACCGGGTGCGGGATCAGATATTCGGAGATCTCCGACGGCACGCCGTAGACGAGATTGACGACGCCATCGGGCACGCCCGCGTCCGCGAACGCCCGGATGAGTTGCGCCGGCGAGGCCGGCGTCTCCTCCGGCGCCTTGACGATGATCGAGCAGCCTGCGGCGAGCGCGGCCGAGAGCTTACGCACGACCTGGTTGATCGGGAAATTCCAGGGCGTGAACGCCGCGACTGGACCGACCGGCTCCTTCATCGCAAGCTGGTAGATGCCGGGACCGCGCGCCGGGATCAGGCGGCCATAGGCGCGCTTGGCTTCTTCGGCAAACCATTCGATGACATCGGCGGCGGCCATCGCCTCCATCTTGGCCTCGGCTAACGTCTTGCCTTGCTCCATCGTCAGCAGCGGCGCGATCTCGTCATTGCGCTCGCGCATGATCGCGGCGGCCTTGCGCATGATGCGGCAGCGCTCGAACGGCGCGACGCTGCGCCAGAGCTTGAAGCCCGCGGCCGCGGCGGCCAGCGCCTCGTCGAGGTCGGCCTTGCCAGCGTGGGCGACGGTGCCGATGACCTCTTCGGTCGCTGGATTTCTGATATCGAGGACGTTGCCCGATTGGGCGGGCCGCCACCGGCCGCCGATGAAGAGCTGCGTGTTCGAATAGGCCAATGGACTCTCCCTGTCGTTCCGTGTTGCCGGCTTCAAGCGGCGCCATGACAAATCGTATCCGCCGCCTGCGTCATCTCCGGTCCGAGGTAGAGGCGGAAGCGCGGTTCGGCGACGAGCGAGCGGAAGTCCGCCACCGGGGTGACACCACCGCCGGCCACGAACAGAAAACGGCCGGCGATCTCGGCGAGAATGTCGAGATGCCAGGAGGCCGTCGGATGCATGCAGAGGATCACCAGCCGGCCCTCGCCTGCGAGCTTGCGGAAGAAGTCGAGCATGAAGCCGATATAGCCGTCCTGGAGATTGAACTGCGGCTCGTCGAACAGATGCACGAGCGGAGTCGCCGTGGGCGACGGCGCCAGGAGCACCGACGGAACCCGCTTGCGAAAGCGCCTGACTTGATAGGACTGGTGATAGTGGATCGCGAGCCGGTCACGCTCGCGATATTTGACGGCATGGATATCGGTGCCCCCGACCAGCACGCGGCCCGAGGTCGGCGCGTTCGAGCCCGTCATCATTTCGAACAGGGTGGTCTTGCCTGCCCCGTTCGGGCCGACAACACCGACGATCCCCGACTCGTTCAGCGACAGATCGGCGTCGAGCGTGAAGGTCGGGCGGCGGACAACGCGTCCGCTGGTGTAGACCTTGCGGACGCGATCGAGGACGAGCAGAGGCGCGGACATTCAATGCACTCCCAGCAGGCGCTGCCGAAACAAGCGGTCATCGCGCAGCGCTGCCGCCTCGCCGGTCCAGACGATCCGGCCGCGGTCGAGCACGGCGGCATTGTCGGCAACCGACAGCGCAATCTCCGCATTCTGCTCGACCACCAGCGATGCGATGCCTTCCTGCTTCATGCGGGTGATGGTCGCGAGCACATCACCGACGATCTTTGGCGCAAGCCCCTGGCTCGGCTCGTCGAACAGCACCAGTCCTGGCGAGCCGACCAGCGCACGCGCGATCGCCACCATCTGCATCTCACCGCCCGACAGGTTTTCGCAGTCGCGCTCCATCAGATAGGCGAGCGGCGAGAAGATCTCGCTCGCTTCCTTGACGGTCCAGCGCCGGAAGCGCGTGCGCTTCTGCGCAATCGCGAGGTTGCGCGCCACCGAGAGGGTTGGACATAGCCGCCGGTCGTCGGGCACCCAGCCGATGCCCGCGCGAGCGATCTCATGGGTCTGTTCGCGCGTCACCTCACGGCCGTCGAACCGGACCGCGCCGCGCCGCGGTCGCGTCAGCCCGAGGATCGAGCGGAGCATGGTGGTCTTGCCGGCGCCGTTCGGCCCGAGCAGCGCAAAGACCTTTGCGTGCGCGATCGCGAGCGAGGCGCCGAACAGCGCCTGGGTCTCGCCATAGTAGGTGTCGATCGCGTCCACCTCGAGGATCACGCGAATTTTCCCAGGTTCGAACGGCGGACCCATTCGTTCCGCTGCAACTCCTGCGGCGTACCGCGCGCCACCACCTGCCCCCAATGGATGACCGAGATGCGGTCGGCGAGCGAGAACAGGAATTCCATGTCATGCTCGATGGCGACGATCGTGAGCTTGCCCTTCAGCTGCGCGACCAGGGCGGCGAGCCGCTGCACGCCGTCGGAGCCAAGGCCGGAGGTCGGCTCGTCCAGGCAGAGCACCCGTGGCGCCTGGGCCAGCGCGACCGCGATCTCCAGCGCGCGACGATCGCCATAGGAGAGATCCTTGGCGCGAACGCCCCCTTTGTCGGCAAGCCCGACCGCTGCGAGCGCTCCGGAGGCCTGGTCGAGGAGGCTGCGGTCGCCCGCCGCCGCGCGGATCATGTCGAGGCCGCGCGCGCGAAACGCGGGCAAGCCCATCATGACATTGTCGCGGGCGGAGAACTCGTCGAACAGCGTCATGATCTGGAACGAGCGGGCAATGCCCTTGGCGGCGATGCGATGCGGGCTCAGGCCGGTGACGTCCTCGCCGCCGAGCCGGATCGATCCGCGGTCAGGCTTCACGCGTCCCGTCAGAACGTTGAAGAAGGTGGTCTTGCCAGCGCCGTTCGGTCCCATCACGCCGTGGAATTCGCCTTCGGCAACGGCAAGGTCGACGCTTTCCAGCACCACGCGATCGCCGAAACGGACATGCACGCCAGCGGCCTCGATCATGCTCATCGGCCGCCTCCGAACAACAGCCGCATGGCGGAGCTGCCGCGTCGGCGCAGCGCATTCAACGAATGCTGCTGCATGGCGGCTGCGATCGCCCCCGCGATGCCCTCGGGGCGGAACAGCACGATCGCCATGAACAACAGCCCGAAATAGAGCATCCAGGCATTGGTGAACGCGCCGATCACGTCGCGTGCGGTGAGAAACAGCAGCACGCCGATCACCGGGCCCCAGAAACTGACGAGGCCGCCGCCGACCAGCGTCATCATCACGACGTAGCCGGACTGATGGAGGCTCATGACATCCGGGAATGCGGCGAGTTGCGCCATCGCGAACAGGCCGCCGGCAAAGCCGGACAGCGCGGCCGACAGCGTGAAGACCGAGGCCTTGTAGAGCCACACGTTGTATCCGAGATGGGCGGCGCGGACCTCGCTCTGCTTGATCGCCGCGATCACGCGGCCGTAGGGCGAGTGCACCAGGCGCCACAGCACGACGATGCCGACCGCGAAGACGGCGAGCACGAAATAGTAGAACGCGACATTGTCGGTGAGATCGAACGACACCACGCCGAAATCGGCCGGCAGCCGCCTGATCTTGAGCAGGCCATCCTCGCCGCCGGTGATGCGGTGCGACTTGATCGACAGCGTCCAGAAGATCTGACCGAAGGCGATCGTCATGAAGGCGTAGTAGATGCCGCGGCGATGGGAGATGAACAGCGCGACGATCGCTCCGGCGACCCCTGCGGCGAGCGCGGCGGCGGCGAGGCAGATCCAGAGATTGGCGACGATATCGAACTGGCACATCCCGAACGCGTAGGCGCCGATGCCGAAATACGCGCCGTGCCCGAACGACGGCAATCCGGCGGTGCCCAGCACCAGATTGAAGGCCAGCGCATAGAGCGCCCAGATCAGGATCTCGATCCCGAGATAGGGATACAACCCGATCCGCGCAATCCAGAGCGGCACCGTTGCAAGCACGAGCCAGAGCAGCAGCATCGTCGGCGTGACGAGGCGCACAGCATCGGACGAGGTGGTCGAACCCACGGTCATGTCCTACACCTCGAGCACGCTTTTCTTGCCCCAGAGGCCGCGCGCACGGAACGTCACGACGGCAACGAGCAGAATGTACATTGACAGCAGCGACCATTCGGACGCGTAGGCTCCGGCAAGACCGACGCACAGCCCGACCAGCAGGCCGGCCACGACGGCGCCCCAGAAGCTTCCGACGCCGCCGAGCACGATCACGAGGAACGCCGGGATGACGGCATCGACGCCCATATGCGGGCGAATGCCCCAGATCGGCGCGACGATGATGCCCGCCACCGCAGCGAGCATGGTGCCGAACACGAAGACCAGCAACCGGAGCCGCGCCAGATTGATGCCGAGCGCGCGTACGATCTCGCTGTCATGGGCGCCCGCCTTCACGGTCGCGCCGAACGAGGTCTTCTCGATCAGCAGCCAGACCAGACCGATGATCCCCGCCGCAATGCCGGCCGCGTAGAACCGATAGCTCGACCAGATCAGGTCGCCGAACAGGAAGCCGCCGTTGACGGCGGACGGCACCTGCAGGACATAGTCGCGCGTGCCCCAGACAAGGCGGATGAGTTCCTCGATCACCATCGCCGCGCCGAACGTCAACAGCAGGCCATAGAGCGGGTCCTTGCCGTAGGTGCGCCGCATGCAGACTTCGATGACCATGCCGACGAGGCTGACGACGAGGGGCGCGACGAGCAGCGCCGCCGCGTAGCGCCAGCCGAGCGGCAGCGCGAGCCACACTTTGGCGACATCCGCCGGCAGCGGCGGGCGCGGCCCGGTGAGCTGCATGGCGACATACGCTCCCAGGGCAAACAGCGAGCCATGCGCCAGATTGATCTGCTCCATCAGCCCGACGATGAGCATGAATCCGAGCGCGATCAGCGCGAACAACAGGCCGAGCGTCAGCCCGTTGACGAGGTGCGGAAGAAGGTCGAACACGGATTGTGGTCTCGCAACTTGGCATGGTCCCCGCCCGGTGCGCTTGGCCCCGGGCCGGCGGCGCGAGCGGCGCGCCGCCTTCTGCGACTTGACGAACCGCCGTCAGGAGTCGACCGTCGGCACCTGCTCATAGGGCATCAGCTTGCATTTGGCAGGCGCCGCATCGTCGGCCGCCGATTTCGGCTCCGTCCAGCTGATGATCTCGTACAGATCGGTGGCGTCGGCAGGTTTGGCATTGCGCCGTGCGAGATAGATCGTCTGCTGCATCTGGTGGGTCGCCGGGTCCATGTAGGCGTCGAAATGCTGCATGCGGTCGGTCGCGGAGACCTTGAGGGTCTCCAGCTCCTTGATGATCTTGACGTTGTTGGTCGAACCGGCGCGTTCGATGGCGCGCAGCAATTCGCGCGTTGCCATGTAGCCGTTGTAGGACACATTGCCGGGCACCGGAATCGGGCCGTCCTTGTTGACGGCCTGCCACTTCTTGACGAACTCGGCGACGCCCGGCAGCGGAAGCTTGTGATACCAAGTCGTTCCGAACACGCCAAACAAGCTGTCCGGCGCGCCCCAGACGTCCGGCCAGTCCTGCTGATTGTTGATCCAGGCCGGCTTGCCGTCGAGCTTGAGCTGCGCCACCTGCTCGCGCAGTGCCTTGATGTCGTCGCCCCCGATCGCGGTCGCAACGACATCCGGCTTGGCCTGCTGGATCTTCAGCAGATAGGCCGTGAAGTCGCGCGTATTCTGAGGCACCAGCAGATTATCGATGATCTTTCCGCCGGCCCCCTCGACCTGCGCCTTGGTGGCGGCCGACGTCGTATGGCCCCAGACATAGTCGTTGGTCAGCAGCATCCAGTTCTTGCCGATGGACTCAACCGCGTTCTTGACCGACGCCTTGGAAAAATTGGTGCCGTTGCCGTCCCAGACGAACTTGACGCGCGAGCAGTTCTCGCCTGCCTCGCTCGGCGCCGAGGAGTTGGTGTTGAGGTAGATCACGCCGTATTTGCTGGCGACCTGGGTGATCGCATTGGCGACACCGGAATGCAGCGCGCCAATGAGGATCGTGCAGTCCTCGCGGGTGATGAAGCGTTCGGCAACACGGCTGCCCGTCGCCGGGGTGGTCTCG
Organism: Bradyrhizobium sp. SZCCHNS2022; assembly: GCF_032377575.1. Taxonomy (NCBI): domain Bacteria; kingdom Pseudomonadati; phylum Pseudomonadota; class Alphaproteobacteria; order Hyphomicrobiales; family Nitrobacteraceae; genus Bradyrhizobium; species Bradyrhizobium sp. SZCCHNS2022. The sequence continues at coordinate 3,037,970 of NZ_JAUHHZ010000001.1, forward strand.
GTATCGGCGGTGATGTAGGTGACCGGACGACCGAGCACGCCGCCTTTGGCGTTGAACTCGTCGATGGCCATCTTGATGCCGCGGAAATCATCCTGCCCGCTGTTGCCGTACTGGCCGCTGGCATCGCAGGTCAGGCCGAGCTTGATCGGCTTCGCGCCCTGCGCCCAGGCATGGTTCGCCTGCCACGGGCCAAAGAAACTCCCGCTGCCGCCGATGACGGCGGTCATCAGACTGCCCTTCAGAACGCCTCGACGTGAAATCTGACGCCTCTTCATCGTTCCCTCCCGACCGTGAAGTGTCTTGTTGTTGGCGATCAGAATATTCATTTCATTTTATGTGTAAAGTGGAATATTTGATCCACGCGACAAAATGTCGTTAGAGAGCGGACCGACCTGGAGATTCGATTGATGAACAAGGCATCCGGCCCCACGAACTATGACGAGTTGCGCGGCGCGATCGCGCAGCGTCATAGAACTCTCTCCGGCCGCCTCCAGCAGATCGCGGAGTTCGTGCTCGACCACCCGACGGACGTCGCACTCGGGACCGTCGCAGAGGTGGCCCAGCGCTCGGGCGTGCCGCCGTCTGCCATCGTGCGCTTCGCGCACGCCCTGGGCTTTGGCGGCTTCACCGAGATGCAGCAGGTATTCCGCTCGCGCCTCGTCGCCGGGGTGGCGCCAAGCTACAAGGCGCGGCTTGCGCGGATGAAGAGCGAGGAGAAGTCAGTGCTCGGCCGACAGCCGGCCGCGGTGCTGTCGCGCTTCGTCTCGGAAGCGCAATCGGCGCTGGCGGCGCTGAGCCAGTCCGTGCACGCGCGCGAGCTCGACGCCGCGACCGCGATCCTCGCCAAAGCGCGCGACATCTACCTGGTCGGCCTCGGCGGCTCGTTTCCGGTCGCAACCCACCTCGCCTACGTGCTGCGCAAGCTGGGACGGCGCGTGGTCCTGCTCGACGGCACCGGCGGCAGCATTCACGAGCAGTCGCACGCGGCGACGCGCGACGATGCGCTGGTCGCGATCAGCTTCCGCAACTACTATACCGATACGGCCCGGCTGTTTGCTGAGCTCGTCGGGCGTGGGGTGCCGACCATTTCCATCACCGACAGCCTGCTGAGCCCCATCGCCGAAGGTGCGAGCGTCGTGTTCGAGATCCAGGATATGCCCGAACCTGCGCTGCGCACGCTGGTGGCGCCGATGTGCCTGGTGCAGGCCCTGGCGATCGGCCTCGATCTCGCGGTCGACTGACATTCGTGAATGGAGAAGATCATGGCATCGCATGAGGCGACGAAGATTCTGACTGGCCGGGTCGCGCTGGTGACGGGCGCGGGACGCGGACTGGGCCGCGCCTTTGCGGAGAAGCTGGCCGCGCTCGGCGCCGACGTCGCCATCCATGGCATGCGCGAGAATGGCCCGGCGGAATACGGCGAGGGCACCACGCTGACCGCCGTCGCCGCGGAGATCGGCAACACCTTCGGCGCCCGCACCGTACGCGCGCTGGGCGACCTCACCCAGGCCGCCGACATTTCAAGAGTGGTCGCGGAAACCGAGGCGGCCCTCGGTCCGATCGACATTCTCGTCCACAATGCCGGGGGCGACATCGCGTCCGGCGGCGGCAAACCCGACCCGAACGACGCCGTCAACATCAAGGAGGCCGACGTGCGCGCGGTGCTGGACCGCAACCTGCTTTCGACGATCCTGACCTGCCAGGCCGTCGCGCGCGGCATGATGGAGCGTCGGCGCGGCCGCATCGTCACGCTGGGCTCGGTCGCCGCGTTCAAGGGCCGCACCAACAGCGCGATCTATGCGGTGGCGAAGGCGGGCGTGACGCACTACACGCGCTGCCTCGCCGATCAGCTCCGCCCCTACGACATCGCGGTCAACTGCATCGCGCCCGGCGATACCCGCACCGGCCGCTTCCTCGGCACCCGCGCCGTCGACGCGAACCGTCTGGTCGAGACCGGCACGCTCGACCGCATCGCCGCTGTCGACGAGGTCGCGCGCGTCGTCGAATTCTTCGCCGGTCCGATGGGAGCATTCGTTTCGGGTCAAGTGCTGCGCATCGACGGCGGCACTCAGTGCTGGCCGGCCTGATAGGAGCGAGGCACGCCTACCCTAACCTACGAATGGCGTCCCGTTGGATTCGACATCCGCGGGCAATGTCGATGTCGACTACGACAAATCGTGAGGCTTCTCGGATTTCTTAAGCCCGGCCAACGAATGAGCCAGGCGTTGCTCGAGGCCAACCGCCACGGAACTCCGTGGCGGCCCTTGCCTGCTTACGCAGAATGGGACCGCGGAAAGGCTAGGACCCCGCCCGAGCCTTGCTCGCGGCGATCTGGTGCAGTGCCCATCGCGCGTTCTTGCGCACGTCGGGATCGAGATCGTTGGCGACCAGCGCAAGGAATGGCTCGCCATCGGGCGCGGCGATCTCGCCGAGCGCGGCCGCTGCCTCCTTGCGCAGATTGGCCTGCTCGTGGGTAATGCAATGACCGATCGGACGCACGGCCTGCGCGATCTTCATGCGCCCGAGGCTGCGGATCGCCTTCAGGCGCACCTGCCAGAATTCATCCGCCAGGCATGCCATCAACGGATCGGCCGCGACCGCGCCATTGGCGTTGAGGCCGAGCGTCTCGGCCGCCATCTCGCGCACCATCCAGTCGGAATCCGCGAGCGCCCTGGTGATGGTCTCGGCCGCGATCCTCATGTGCGAGAACGCGAGCGCACTGACCGCGGCGCGCCGGACATGCGCGTCGGGATCGCCGATCAGCGCCGTCAGCGCCGGAATTGACTCTTCCAGCTTGAGGAAGCCGATGACGCCGATCGCCTGCACGCGGACCGCGGCATCCGGATCCTGCAATGCCTCCAGCGCCGGCTTGAGCGTATCCTTGCGCCGCAGCTCCTTCAGCGCGCGCAGCGCGCCCGTGCGAACGAAGGCATGGGCATGCTTCACGAGCGGCAGGATGGCATCGGCCGACGCGGGATCCTTGAACTCGGCCAGGCTGTCGGCAGCGGCCGCGGCGACGATCCGCTCGGGATCGACGAGCAGTTGAACCAGCGCCTCCGCCGCCTCCGGTCCATCGAACTCGCCGAGCGCCATCGCGACCTGCTGGCGCACGCCGGCGTCGGGATCGGCGACCATCTTCGCCAGATGCGCCACGGCGGCCGGATCGCCGGAATGTCCCAACGCGATGATCGCAACCCGCCGCTCCGCCGGATCGGCGGCGCCGAGCCGCTCGTCGGCGTCGTCGAGATCGTCATAGGATTCGAACGGGCTCGACATGATCACCTCAGCAGATAGGGAATGTTGACGGTGACGGCGCCGGTCGGGCAATCCGCCTCGCAGGGCATGCAGTACCAGCACTCGTCATAGGCCATGAAGGCCTTGCCGGTCATGTCGCTGATCCTGAGCACGTCGAGCGGGCAGACGTCGACGCACACCGTGCAGCCCTTGTCGGCGATGCATTTGGCGTCGTCGACGACGACCGGAACCGACGTCTGATAGGTGGCAAGAGGCATGTCTCGTTCTCCGTCTGATCGTCAGGCGCTGGCGCGGATGCGCTGCTTGTCGTAGAGGTCCTTCTCGTCGTCCGCGATCGGCACGACATAAGGCTGCACCGCGCGCTTCTCGCTGGTCATGCGACCGTCCCGCTTGCTCAGCAGCGTGTGGCAGAACCAGTTCTCGTTGTCCTTGTCCGGAAAATCGGTGCGCCAGTGATAGAGCCCCCAGCGGCTCTCCTCGCGGAACAGCGAGGCATGGGCGGCCATATCCGCACAATCCATGATCGACTGCACCTCCAGCGCACGCAGCAGCTCATGCGCGTTGCGCGCGATCATGCGCTCCTGCATGTCTTCGCGGACCTCGGCGAGCCGGCGCATACCGAGCTCGTACTTCCGCGTCACCTTCGGCGGCTGCAGATAGTCGTTGACCAGTCTGCGCGTCTTGTACTCGATCTGGTTCGGCGGAATGCCGTCCTCGCGCCTGGTCGGCGCCATCACGCGCTCGCGCTCCAGCGCGATCTCGCCGGCATCGACCGCGCCGAAATCATGATTGTCGGCGAACTCCATCGCATCGAGCCCGGCGAACGAGCCGTTGGTGAACGCGCCCAGCATGTAGTTGTGCGGCACGCTCGCCATGTCGCCGGCCGCGTAGAGGCCGGGAACGGTGGTGCGGGCGTTGTCGTCGACGAACACGCCCGACGCGCTATGGCCGGAGCAGAAGCCGATCTCGGAGATGTGCATCTCGATCGACTCCTTGCGGTAGTCGACGCCCCTTCCCTCCTGGAACAGTCCGCGTGTCGGCCGCTCGACCTTGTGCAGGGTGTGCTCGATCTCCTCGATGGTCTTGTCGTGCAGGTGCTTGAGCTGCAGGAACACCGGCCCTTTGCCCGACAGCAGCTCGTTGTAGAACTCCAGCATCATCTGGCCCGACCAATAGTCGCATTCGATGAAGCGGCGATCCTCGTTGTTGGCGGTATAGGCGCCGAAGGGACCGGCGACATAGGCGCACGCCGGACCGTTGTAGTCCTTGATCAGCGGATTGATCTGGAAGCATTCGAGATTGGCGAGCGCTGCACCCGCGTGATAGGCCATCGCGTAGCCGTCGCCGGAATTGGCGGCGTTCTCATAGGTGCCGAACATGTAGCCCGAGGTCGGCAGCCCGAGCCGGCCGGCCGCGCCCATGCACAGGATCACGGCCTTGGCCTTGATCACCAGGATCTCGGCTGTGCGCGTGTTGACGCTGACGACGCCGGCGACGCGGCCGTCGCTCGATTTCAGCAGGCGCGTCGCCATGTAGCGGTTGGAGATCAGGATGCGCGCCCGGCGCAACTGACGGTACAGCGCCTTCTTCACGGTCTCGCCGTTCGGCATCGGCAGCACATAGGTGCCGATGTGGTGCACCTTCTTGACGGCATAGTCGCCGTTCTCGTTCTTGAGGAAGCGGATGCCGAAGCTGTCCAGCTCCTCGATGATGCCGTAGCAGCTCTGGGCGTATTTATAGACGGCCTTCTGGTCGACGATGCCGTCATTGGCGATCGTGATTTCCTTGGTGTACTGCTCCGGGGTCGCATAGCCGGGGATGACGGCGTTGTTCAGGCCGTCCATGCCCATCGAGATCGCGCCGGAGCGCTTGACGTTCGCCTTCTCCAGCAGAACGACGTTCGCCTTGGGATTCTTCATCTTGGCCTTCAGGGCGGCCATCGGGCCGGCCGTGCCGCCGCCGATCACCAGCACGTCGCAGGACACCTCCGAGAGGCCGTCGACGATCTCATCCATTGCCATTCTAAGCTCCTGCTTGGCCGGCGTCACACCGGTCCGGATCAGACTTGTTCAGCGGGGGCACCCGGCGATAGCAATTAGTTGTCGCCTGAGCGCGTTTCTTCACGCCGGCCGGTCAACGCTCGACGAACGCCTTCTCGACCACGAAATGGCCCGGCGTGCTGTGGTTGCCCTCGGTGAAGCCGCGCTCCTCCAGCATCGCCTGAAGTTCGGCCAGCATCGCCGGGCTGCCGCACAGCATGACGCGATCGGTCCCGAGATCGAGATCGGGCCCGTCGATGTCGGCGAACATCTGCCCCGATGCGATCAGGTCGGTGATGCGGCCGCGGTTGCGGAACGGCTCACGCGTGACGGTCGGATAATAAAGCAGCCGGTCCCGGACCAGCGGGCCGAAGAATTCATGGCCGCGCAGGCCCTCGACGAGCTGCTCGCCATAGGCGAGCTCCGAGACCTGGCGGCAGCCATGAGCGAGCACGATGGTCTCATAGGTGTCGTAGATGTCGGGATCCTTGATCAGGCTGGCGAACGGCGCCAGCCCCGTTCCGGTCGACAGCAGCAGCAGCCGCCTGCCGGGAATGAGGTTGCCCGCGATCAGGGTTCCCGTCGCCTTGCGCCCGACCAGGATACGGTCACCTTCCTTGATCTTCTGCAGCCGCGATGTCAGCGGTCCATCCGCCACCTTGATGCTGAAGAATTCCAGCGCCTCCTCATGATTGGCGCTCGCCATGCTGTAGGCGCGCATCAGCGGCCGGCCGTCGACCTCGAGCCCGATCATCGCGAACTGCCCGTTCTGGAAGCGGAAGCCGGGATCCCGCGTGGCGGTGAAGCTGAACAGCGACTCGGTCCAATGCCGGACCGACAACACCGTCTCGCTCTGAAAAGCGCTCATCCTCGTCTCCTGCGGCGCGACACGCGCCTTGTCTCCGGTTGCTGAGCACGATCTCGCGGAAACGGCGCGGTCCGGCAATTTCGAACGCGCGACGCCGGTGGATTAGTTGCAAACTTTCTCCGCCCCACCGCTCGATCGTCCGGCGGCGACGCATCCGGCCGGGGAATCGAACCACCGAGGCAATTAGTTGCTGGGTGGGTTCGCTCCGTTTGCCTAGCCTCTCGGCAGCGGCCACGACACAACCAGGAGGCAACATGACGGATGTTGAAATCGCGGACAGCGAGGTCAGCGCGGACCTTTCGTCGTTGCTGCTGCGGAGCACGAGCGGCGCTGGTCCTGCCGTGATATCGGCCGAACGGCTGCGCCTGTCCTGCATGTGCGCGCATTGCAAGCGCGCCCGCTTCGACGGCCGCTTCCCGGCGCAGTTCCCCGGCATCGCCATCGTGGCGGTCGGAGATCTCGGCTACGGGCTGAACATCGCGTTTTCCGACGGCCACAATCGCGGCATTTATCCGACATCATACCTCCGGGAGCTGGCCGCGGCCTGAACGGCAGCGCCGCGCCGGATGGCACGAACATTGCTCCGCTTCTGATCAGCGTGATCAATGCGGAGGCAAGACATGTTGCTGCAGGCGGCCAAATCAGCTGCGGACGCCGTGCCCACGCCCCTGCCACCCGCGCGCGCGGTGACCAGCTCGTCGCTTCTGCTCACCGAGAGCCAGCAATCCATCGGCGGCCCACCGTCGCTGATCGAAAGGCTCAGCCTGCGCGAGCGTGAGCAGGTGCTCAAACAGGGCCGCCGCAAGGTGCTCAACCGCGGCCAGACGCTGTTCAGCCAGGGCGCAAAGCACGACGGCATCTTCCTGGTCGAGAGCGGCCGCATCCGGGTGTTCTACACCTCGCCGCAAGGCCGAGAGATCACGCTGGCCTATTGGCATGTCGGCAATTTCGTCGGCGGCCCGGAGGTGTTCGACACCGGCGTGCATCAATGGTCGGGCGTCGCCGCCAGCAATGCCAGCGTGATTCAGCTGCCAGGCAAGGAGCTGCGAGCGCTGGTCGCCGAGATCCCCAATCTCGCAATCGGGCTGATCGAAGGACTGAGCTTCAAGGGGAAGTGCTACTCCGCGCTGGCGCAAATGCTGGGAACACGTTCGATCACCGAGCGGCTCGCGCATCTTCTGCTGCATCTGGTCGACCTCTACGGCGTCGACGATCCCGAAGGAAAGGTCATCGCCGCGGCCTTCACCCATGCCGACATCGCTCACATGGTCGGCGCGACGCGGCAGTGGGTGACGATCAGCCTCAAGCGGATGCAGGAGAAGCGCATCGTCCAGACCCGGCGCTCGCAGATCGTGGTCTGCCGGCCCGATCTCCTGGAAGAGATGCGCGGTCAGGCCGCCGATTAGCCGGCCTGCTCATGCAAGCGGCTGTCATGTGCGAAATTGCCCAAGGAGTACGCAACCGGGATTTGACGGCAACTAATCCACCCGCTGCCGACTTCCGGATTTGCGCTCGCGGACGCGGCCTTCATCATGGCGCCATCAACCATCCAACCGAACGGGGATGAGAATGGTCCGCTGCCATCACGCGCTCTTACTGTCCGTCACCTGTCTGTCCCTGATCGCGGCGCAGCCTGTCGCAGCAGAGACCGTCACGATCGGGATCGGGACCCAGGATACGACGACCAACACGGTCACCGCCGGCACCATCGTACGGCAGCTCAAGCTGCTGGAGAAGTATCTCCCCAAGGACGGCAAATACGCCAACATCAAGTTCGAGATCGAGTGGCAGAACTTCACCTCCGGTCCGCCCGTCACCAACGGCATGATGGCGAACAAGCTGCAATTCGGCATGATGGGCGACTACCCGCTGATCGTGAACGGCTTCACCTTCGAGAACAATCCCGAAAGCAAGAGCCGGCTGATCGCGGTCGCCGCGTACAATCTCGCCGGCTCCGGCAACGGCATCGTCGTTCACAAGGACTCGCCGTACTACGAACTCTCCGATCTCAAGGGCAAGCTCGTCAGTGTCCCCTTCGGCTCGGCCGCGCACGGCATGGTCCTCAAGGCGCTTCAGGACGGCGGCTATCCGGCGGACTTCTTCCAGCTGGTGAGCCAAACGCCCGAGGTCGGATCGACCAACCTGCAGGAGAAGAAGATCGACGCCCACGCCGACTTCGTGCCGTTCGCCGAGCTGCTCCCGTTCCGCGGTTTCGCCCGGAAGATCTACGACGGCGTCCAGACCAACCTGCCGACCTTCCACGGCGTCGTCGTCCGCACCGACTTCGCCGAGAAATACCCCGAGGTCGTCGTTGCCTATATCAAGGCGGTGATCGCCGCCAACCGTTGGCTGCGCCAGGATCCGAAAGCGGCGGCTGAAAAAATCCAGGAATGGACCGGGATCAACAAGGAGGTCGTCTACATCTTCCTCGGCCCCGGCGGCAACATGACCACGGATCCGACGATCAAGCCGGCGCTGGTCGATGCCGCGGCGACCGACGTCAAGGTGCTGCAGAGCCTCGGCCGCATGAAGGAGTTCGATCCGAAGAAATGGGTCGACGACAGCTACATCCGCAAGGCCTATGCCGAGCTCAAGCTCGACTACGACAAGGAGCTCGCCAGCACCGCGAACTATGAGGTCTCCGGCGAGGACAAGTTCTGCAACAAGCCGATCACCGAGCCGCGCAAGTCCGGCGAAGTCTGGGTCGACGGCGAGGGCATCACAGCCTTCAGCAGCGCGGCCTGCACGCTGGGCGCCTATGCCGACCTCAAGGCCAAGGGCAAGAAGATCAACGTCGCCTATGTGTTCGACACCGCGCGCGGCATCAAGCTGTTCGCCGACCAGGCCTTCTTCGCCGCCGCCAATGGCGAGATCGCGCCGTTCCTGCTGAAGAAGGACGCCGAGGCCTACGCCGCGAAGATCGGCGGCAAGGTGATGGGGCTAGACGAGGCCGTGAAGCTGGCAGTGGTGGGAGGCAAGACTTGAGCAGCCCCGCCCTTATGACCTCGCCCGACCAGGCTGCGGCGGTCACCGCGCCTGGCGCCGCCATCCCGCCGAGCCGGCCGGAGTTTTCCGCCCGCGCAGCGCGCTGGTTCCGGCTCAATCAGGACCGGCTGCGAGCCTTGCTGATCGGCACCGCCTCGCTGATCGCGTTCCTGATCGCCTGGCATCTGCTGACGACCTACCGCGTCGTCTTCTTCGTGAAGTTCACCAACGTGCCGGCGCCGCTGGCGGTCTATGCGAGCTTCACCAAGGCGATCCACGATCCGAAATTCCTGATGCACATCCTGCTCAGCTGCCGCCGGATCTTCATCGGGTTCTCGCTGGCTGCACTGGTCGGCGTTCCGCTCGGTCTGATCATGGGCCGCTTCAAGCTGGTGCACGAGATCGTCTTTCCGGTCGCGGAGGTGCTGCGCCCGATCCCCGCCATCGCCTGGGTGCCGATGGCGATCATGCTGTGGCCGACCAACGAGCAGAGCATCGTCTTCATCACCTTCCTCGGCTCGTTCTTCCCGATCCTGGTCAATACGCTGCATGGCATGACGCTGGTCGATCCCGTGCTCGTGCGCGCCGCCAAATGCCTCGGCGCGCGCGAGACCTCGATCTTTCGCGAGGTCTACTTCCCGGCGTCGCTGCCGCACATCTTCACCGGCCTCACCGTCGGCATGGGCGTCGCATGGGTGTCGCTGATCGCGGCCGAGATGATCTCGGGCCAGTTCGGCATCGGCTACTTCACCTGGGAGGCGTACTCGCTGGTTCAATATGCCGACATCGCGCTCGGCATGATCGCGATCGGGGTGCTCGGGCTCGGCTCGAGCCTCGTGATCCGCGCCGCCGGACAATTGGTGATGCCCTGGAGGTCACGATGAGCCACGCCGCATTGGAGACCCGCCAAGGCCATATCGAGGTCCGCAACTTCGCCTTGAGTTATGAGACCATCGACGGCGCCGTCGAGGCCGTCACCGACACGCAGATCCATGTCGCACCCGGCGAGTTCGTCTCGATCGTCGGTCCCTCGGGCTGCGGCAAGTCGACACTGCTCAATGCCGTGGCGGGCTTCCTGAAGCCGACCTGCGGCATCGTCACGGTGGACGGCAACGCCGTCACCGGACCGAGCGCCGAACGCGGCATGGTGTTCCAGCAGTACTCGCTATTTCCGTGGAAGACGGTGCGCGAGAACGTCGAGTTCGGGTTGAAGATGCGCGGCATCCCGAAATTCGAGCGCGCACGCGCGGCGCGCACCTTGCTGGGGCTCGCGGGCCTCGAGGCGTTCGAGAACCACTATCCCGAGCGGCTTTCCGGCGGCATGAAGCAGCGTGTCGGCATCGTGCGCGCCCTCGCCACCGGCCCCAAGGTGCTGCTGCTCGACGAGCCGTTCGGCGCGCTCGATGCGCAGACGCGCATCATCATGCAGCAGATCCTCACCAACATGTGGCAGCGGCTGAAGATCTCGGTGCTGTTCGTCACCCACGACATCGACGAGGCGATTTTCCTGTCGGACCGCGTCTACTGCATGACCGCGCGCCCCGGCTCGATCAAGGCCGAGATTCAGATTCCGCTGGAGCGGCCGCGACAGCAGGCCATGATGATGTCGTCCGAGTTCCTGGCGCTGCGCCGTGGCCTGATGTCGCTGATCCGCGAGGAAAGCCTGAAGGCGATGGGCGGCGAGATCACCGATCTGGGCATGCAGGGCCTCAGCATCGAGCTGCAGGGCCATTCCATCGCCGACATTCTCTGAGGCAGCGCCTCATTCTCTGAGGCGGCGCCTGACGGGCCCGTTCAGGAGTCGCGCCGATCGATGTGAATCTTGCCCGCCTTCATCACCAGCGGGATGTGATCGCCCTGGCCGAGCAGGCAAGACACGTCGCGCAGCGGATTGCCGTCGACGACGAGAAGATCCGCAATCGCGCCCGGCGCGATGCGGCCGAGCTTGCCTTCCATGCCCAGCACCTCGGCGCCGATCACGGTGGCGCTGGCGATCGCCTCGCGGGGACCGAGAATGTCGGCGCGGATGCGAAACTCGTCGCTCTGCAGCCGCTGCGACGGGCCCAGCAGGTCGCTGCCGAAGCCCATCTTCACGCCGGCTTCGCGATAGATCTCGAGCGAGCGCAACCCGGCGTCGCGCACGTCCGCGATCTTCGCGACGCTCTCCGGCGGCAGGCCGTATTGCGCACCCTCATTGGCAAGCGCCTCATAGGTGACCAGCGTCGGAATCACGTAGACGCCGTGCTCGGCCATCAGGCGGGCGGTCGGCAGGTCGACGAGGTTGCCATGCTCGATGGTGCGCACACCGCAGCGCACCGCGCGCGCGATCGCCTCCGCCGTGTAGGCGTGCGCCAGCACGTAGGTGCCGCGTCCCCTCGCCTCGGCGACGATGGCGCGGATCTCGTCCTCGGAATAGCCGAACGCGCCGACCGGATCGGTCGGCGACGCCACCCCGCCTGACGCCATGATCTTGATCTGGTCGGCGCCCATCTGGAGCTCCTCGCGCACCGCCTTGCGCACGCCGTCGACGCCGTCGGCCACCCTCGCCAGCGCGCCGACGCGCACGCAGCAGGGACAGGGCGCGTTGTCGGAGAGGAAATCGGTGCGCGCCCGCATGTCGCCATGGCCGCCGGTCTGGCTGAGCGCACGGCCGGAGACGAACAGCCGCGGGCCTTCAGTGAGGCCGGTCTCGACCGCCTGCTTGAGCGGATAGCCGGCGCCGCCGGCGTCGCGCACCGTGGTGAAGCCGCGGCGCAACATGCCCTTCAGCAAAATCGCCGAGCGCAGGGTGACCAGCACGTTCGGCATCTGCACCTGCTGGGCGAGGTTGAGCTCGACCGCGATCGCATGGACGTGCAGGTCGATCAGGCCGGGCATCAGGGTCTTGCCCTGGAGGTCGATGGTCTGGTCGGCGCTCGCCTGCAGTGGCTTGTCCGAGACCTCCTTGATCAGGTTGCCTTCGACCAGGACGTGCCGCCCTTCGAGCAGGTCGGGCTGCAGCGGGTCGAGCAGAGCGGCGTTCTTGAACAGGATGGTCGACATCAAGGTGTCCTCGATCGGAGCGAAGCGTGCGTCAGCGGGCGAAGCGGGCCGACGATGACGGTGTTCTCCCCTATCCTGTCCTGCGGCTTCGAGCCAGCCCGGGACGGCATACCTGTCTTCTCAGCCGATCGACATCAGGCTGGCATTGCCGCCGGCAGCTGCGGTGTTGGTGGAGAGACTGACCTCGGTGACCAGCCGGTCGAGATCGTAGCAGCCGTCGCTGGTGCGCGGCGTGACGAGCGGGATGATCGGCCCGGGGCGCGCGGCGAGGTCGCGGCCGAGCGCAATCAATTCATCCGTTTCGCCTTCGGCGAGCACAGCCTGCAGATCGCGGAGCGCCCGCCAGCTGTCGACGATCCGCAGGCGGCCGCGCAACTGGCTGCTGAGCGGTCCCAACACGGCACAAGCAGGGTTGGCGCGTTCGACGAATGCGTCGTTGCCGGTCATCAGAATGACGCCGATCTGGATCAGCAGCGCCTGCTCGCTTCGCGCCAGTGCAGCGACGGCGCCGCGCGAGGTGATGCGATAGATGTTCTGCTCGCCGACGGGACCTGGCAGCTCGATCTCGAAGCCGGCCAACACCTGGGGCCCATGCGCCTCGCACGCCAGCGCGGCCTCGGCATGTCCGCTGGCGCGCAACCCGTCGAGGTAAGAGCGCGTGACTGCGTCGGGCTGCGACGCCATGAGCCGCTGGCGCGGCGGCGTCGCGAACAGCCGGCGCAGATACAGCGGGCCGCCGGCCTTCGGCCCCGTTCCGGACAGGCCGGAGCCGCCGAACGGCTGCACGCCGACGACGGCGCCGATGACGTTGCGGTTGACGTAGATGTTGCCGGCCGCGCTGCGGCTCGACGCACGCGCGATGGTCTCCGTGATCCGCGAATGGATGCCGAAGGTCAGGCCATAACCGGTGAGGTTGATCGCTTCGATGAGATCAGCGAGCTGCTCGCGACGGTAGCGCAGGACGTGGAGCACGGGGCCGAACACCTCGCGCTCGACATCGAAGATGCTGGCGATCTCGATGATTGTCGGCGCGACGAACGTGCCATGCGCCGCCTGCGGCGGCAGCGGCAGCCGCTCCACGGCATGACCGCGCGCCTGCATCGTCGCGACATGCGCCTCGAGCGTGTCGCGGGCCTCGCCGCTGATCACAGGGCCGACATCGACCGACAGCGACGCGGGATTGCCGAGTTCCAGCTCGCGCATCGCGCCGCGCAGCATCGACAGGATGCGATCGGCGACATCCTCCTGCAGGCACAGGATGCGCAGCGCCGAGCAGCGCTGGCCGGCGGAGTCGAACGCCGAGGCGATGACGTCGCCGACGACCTGCTCGGCGAGCGCCGAGGAATCCACGACCAGCGCGTTCTGGCCGCCGGTCTCCGCGATCAGCGGCACCGGCTGTCCATGGACGGTGAGGCGCTCGGCGAGCTGCTTCTGGATCAGTAGCGCGACGTCGGTCGATCCCGTGAACATCACGCCCTGCACGCGGTGATCGCCGACCAGCGCCGCGCCGACGCGGCCGTCGCCCGGCAGCAATTGCAGGACATCCGTGGGCACCCCGGCCTCATGGAGGATGCGGACCGCCGCGGCGGCGATCAGCGGTGTCTCCTCGGCCGGCTTCGCCAGCACCGGATTGCCGGCCGCGAGCGCCGCCGCGATCTGGCCGGTGAAGATCGCGAGCGGAAAATTCCACGGGCTGATGCAGACGATGGGCCCGAGCGCGTTGCAAGCGTCGTCGCCTGCGACATTCTCGATCTCGCTCGCATAGTAGCGCAGGAAATCGACGGCCTCTCGGACTTCGCCGATCGCGTTGGCATAGGTCTTGCCGGCTTCGCCCACGATGAGACCGATGAGAACGGCGCTGCGCGCCTCCATGGCGTCGGCGGCGGCACGCAGAGATCCCACGCGCGCACGCGCGGGCGTCGCCGCCCAGGCAGAGGCCGCGTCGGCTGCCCGCGCCAGCGCGGCCGCGATGTCGGATGGACTCGCGTCCCTGACCTCGCCGACGATGTCCTCGTGGTCGGCAGGATTGCGAACAAGGCGATGGCATTTGTGCTCTTCCGCCATCGACGGCATGGCTTGCCATGCGAGGCGCCCGCTCTCGGCGAGCGCTTCGCCGAGCCGCGCGAGTTCGCCTTCGTCGGACAGATCGAGGCCAGCCGAGTTCAGTCGCCTGGCGCCGAACAGCCGTCGCGGATGACGGATCTTGTCATGGGGTGCACCCGGAGCCTGCGAGGAGCGCACGAGCGCCACCGGGTCCGCGATCAGTTCGTCGACGGACACCGCCGGATCGGCGATGCGATTGACGAAGGAGGTGTTCGCGCCATTCTCCAGCAGCCGGCGCACCAGATAGGCCAGCAGCGTTTCATGCGATCCCACCGGCGCGTAGATGCGACACGGACGGTCGAGGCGGTCAGAACCGACGACCTCTTCGTAGAGCGGCTCGCCCATGCCGTGGAGACATTGAAACTCGTATTGGCCACGATAGAAATTCGGCCCCGCCATTTCGACGATCGACGCCAGGGTTCGTGCATTGTGGGTGGCAAACTGCGGAAACACCGCGTCGGGCGCCGCCAGCAGCTTGCGCGCGCAGGCGAGATAGGACACGTCGGTGTGGCTCTTCCGCGTGAACACCGGGAAGTCCTTCAAACCGTCGACCTGCGCACGCTTGATCTCGCTGTCCCAATAGGCGCCCTTGACCAGCCGCACCATCAATCGACGTTGCGAGCGGCGGGCAAGATCGACGAGCCAGTCGATGACGAAGGCGCAGCGCTTCTGATAGGCCTGGACGACGAAGCCGATGCCGTTCCAGCCGGCAAGGTCGCGATCGAGGCAGAGCGCTTCGAGCAGATCGAGGGACAGATCGAGACGGTCGGCCTCTTCGGCGTCGATGTTGAGACCGATGTCATACCGCCTGGCGAGCCCTACCAATTGCTTCAGGCGCGGCAGCAGCTCCGCCATCACCCGGTCGCGCTTGATGCGGCTGTAGCGCGGATGCAGCGCCGACAGCTTGATCGAGATGCCCGGCCCTTCATAGATGCCGCGCCCGGCCGAATGCCGTCCGATCGCATGGATCGCGGTTTCGTAGGCGGCGAAGTAGCGCGTGGCGTCGTCCGCCGTGGTCGCCGCCTCGCCCAGCATGTCGTAGGAGTAGCGGAAGCCGTGTCCCTCCCAGCGCTGGCCGTTCGACAGCGCCTCCGCAATCGTCTGGCCTGCGACGAACTGCTCGCCCATCAGACGCATGGCGAGCGTCACGCCCTTGCGGATGATCGGCTCGCCACCGCGTGCGATCAGCCGCGTCACGGCAGACGCCAGACTTTCCTCGCTGGCGGCAGCCGTCAGCCTGCCGGTCACGATCAGACCCCAGGTCGCCGCGTTCACCAGCAGAGACGGGCTGTGCCCGATGTGAGCGCGCCAGTCGCCGGTGGCGATCTTGTCGCGGATCAGCGCGTCGCGGGTCGCCGCGTCGGGGATCCGCAGCAAGGCCTCGGCCAGGCACATGAGCCCGACGCCCTCCTGGCTCGACAACGAATATTCCTGGATGAGGCCTTCGATCCCACCCGACCGCGTCCTGCCGCGCAGCCGCTGAACGAGATCCCGCGCCAGGGCGGCAGCCCGCTGCGATGGTGCCTCGGCAAGGGTCGCAAGCTCGAGCAGCGGCGCGAGGCACTCGGGTTCGGCGCGACGATAGGCCGAGGTGATCGCGGCACGCAGCCCGCTCTGCACCCGGAGCTGCGCACCGAACTGCGCAAACGGCATGGGGACGTTCTCCAGTGAATCGATCGTCTTCATTCTACCGGATACTGCCGCGTCGGTGCTCCTCTAATCCCGTCGCCCCTCGAGCATAGCGACCTTGCTCTGGACGATCGGAGCGTCCTCTTGATGAAACCCTTGTCGCGGCGGCAGGCTCGTCCAGGTGGCCCGACATGCCGGAGTTCCATTGCGAAGGTGGTGACGCTGACCTGACGGAGGCCGCGTGAGCCGCAGCGATCGGCAGTGTGCGCCATCGCCGACTGGGTCAGGTCGGAGCTACGCCACGCGCGTCGCCGAACCCGCCATTCAGAATCGCGAGGCCAGCTCGACGAGTTGCCGATGTGCCCTGTCTCGCGCCGCGCCCGTGTGCTCGGACGGCCCGCTGGTCGGCCCAAGGGCGACGAACCTGACGTCGCGGAGGCCCATGAAACGCAGCGCCTCGCGCAGATAGGGCGTGGCAAGATCCGATCGGCCGCGGCTCATGCCCGTCGCGAAGTCACCGCCGCTCGCGAGGATCACGAGCGTCGGACGGTCCTTCAACAGCGGCAGATAGCCGCGCGCAGGATCGAAACGGAAGGTGAGACCGGGCTGGTTGATGATGTCGAGCCAGTGCTTGAGCTTGTAGGGGATGCCGAAATTCCACATCGGCGTCGAGATCACGACGCGCTCGGCCAGATCGAGCCGCACCGCCATGCGCTCGGCGATCGCGAAAGCCGCGCGTTGGCTGTCGGTGAAGGCACGCCCGCCCATGCGCGCATACTTCGCCTGCAGGATTTCGCCATCGAATTCGGGCAGGCTCTCGCGCCACAAATGCATCTCGTCGACGTCCCAACCCGGCCGTGCCTGCCTGAAACGGTCGAGAAAGACGCGTGCGCCAGCGCCGGATTCGGAGTCCGTACGCGGCGAGGCGACGAGATGAAGCAGCTTGGGCATGCCCTACCCCAGCGCTTTGATCACGGCATCGGCCCGGGTGACGACGGAGACGTTCTGCAGGGCGAAGTTGATCGACGCGTTGTGCCAGTCGGCATTCATGGTCGAGCAGCAATCCTCCGGCACCACCATGAAATAGCCCTTGTCGGCGCCGGTGCGCGCGGTGTGCTCGACCGACATGTTGGTCCAGGCACCGGTGTTGATGATGACGTCTCGTCCGGTGGCTTTGAGGATCGTCTCCAGCCGCGTGCCTTCCCACGCGCTCATCCGCATCTTCTCGACGACGAAGTCGCCGCTGCGCGGCTCGAGCCCCGCAACGGGCGCCGCGCCCCAGCTGCCGCGGACCATCGCCTTGCTGTCGACCAGCCCCTCGAACAGCGGGGCGTTGAGCGTCACCCCGGGCGCGCCGGGCTCGACCACGAACCAGACATGGATGATCACGACGCCGCGCGCCCGGGCGGCCTCGGCCAGCCGACGGACGTTGTCGACCACGCGCTGCTGCTTGGCATGACCAGGCGCTCCGGACTCGGCAAAAGCACCGCCATCCATGATGACGTCGTTCTGGAGGTCCTGGATGATCATCGCACAGCGGCGCGGATCGAGCTGCATGTCGCCCGTTGCCAGTTGCGGCGCCTGCGGAGAGGACGACGTTGTGGCGCCCCCAGGCCGCGCACTCATGTACGGCTCGTGGCGCGGACCGACCTTGGTCGCGATCGCGTAGACCGAATGGGTGGCGGTGAGATAGAGCGTGCGAAACTCAGGCCCGCCCCAAGCCAGGTTGGCGACCAGCTCCGGCACGCGCACCTTGCCGAGCAGTTCGCCACCGGGCGCATAGACCCAGACGCCGCCCGGCGCGGTGACCCAGACATTGCCGCGCTGATCGCATTTCATGCCGTCGGGCACACCCGGCTCGAGCTCCGAGCGGATGCCGCTGGCGAAGACGCGGCCATTCGACAACGTACCGTCGCTGCCGACGTCGAACACGCGGATCACGGCCTGCACGGTGTCGTTGACGTAGAGCAGCTTCTCGTCCGGCGAGAAGCACAGCCCGTTGGGCTGATCGAACATGTAACGGTCGACCAGCAGAAGCGGCGCTCCGCCCCCCGGCGGCACGCAATAGACGCCCTGGAAGCCGAGCTGCCGCGGCCGCTCGACGCCATAGACCGGCATGCGGCCATACCAGGGGTCCGAGAAATAGATCGCGCCGCTGGAGTGGACGCACACATCATTCGGGCTGTTGAGCTCCTGGTTCTGAAAATGCGACGCCAGAATCTCGCGCCGCCCGTCGGGCCGCTCGCGCACCAGCGACGACGTCGCGTGCTCGCAGACGATGAGGTTGAGCTCGGCATCGTAGGTCATGCCGTTGCATTTGCTCGAGGGCCGCCGCATCTCGACGACGCCTCGCTTCGCATCCCAGCGGCGCCGCACGTCGGCCGGCATGTCCGAGAACAGCAGGAACTGCTCGGCCGGGTGCCAGATCGGTCCCTCCGTGAATTCGAATCCGGTCGCGACCTGCGCCACCGGCGCGTAGGGATCGATCAGGCTCTCGAATCCAGGACGCAAAGTGACGTGGGTCATGACGCGTCCTCACGCCGGAAACCAGTGCCGCTGTGGCAGCGATTGCACGACGGGGCCCGGCACTTGGTCGTGCAGTCGCCCGACCACCATCCCGCCCTCGATCTTGGCGGGACGGTCGTGAACGGGCAGCAGGTAGCGCGAGCTCGACAGCAGCTTCTTGATCGCCGCCTTCTCGGCGCGCTTGCTGGTGCCATGGTTGCCGGTGGTGCGCGGCTCGGCGTCCTGGATCTCGTTGAACGGCGTCACGATCTGGTCGTTGAAGTCGTAGATCACGTCGCCGCAGATGGTGGCGATGCCGTCGGCGGTGTGGACATGAACGTTCATCGATCCCTCGGTGTGGGCGTTGGCGGCGTCGCAATAGACGCCGGGCATCAGCTCCACCGGGCCAGTCAGCTCCAGATCGAGGAAACGCAGCGCGCTCTTGGTGTGCAGCCTGTCGATCAAATGCTTGATGTCCGGCGCCGGATATTGCGGATGCATCAGGCCGGAGACGGAGTATTCGAGCTCGCGGCGGTTCAGCACGACCGTCGTGTTCATCGGAAACAGATCGTCCTTGCCGGCATGATCGATGTGCAGATGGGTGTGGCAGACATAGCGGACGTCGCCCATGCGCACGCCGTGGCGCGCCAGCTGGTTCTCGATCATGTTCTCATGGTACTGCAGGCCGCGCATGCCCAGCGTCTCCATGATCTGGTTCGAGCGGTAGCCGGTGTCGACCACGACCGGATAGGGCCCGCCCAGGATCAGGAATCCGAGCGTCAGCACCCGGCGAGTACGGCCGCAGTCGCGGCCGAGCACGAGGAAGCTGGATTCCAGCTCGATATCACCATAGTCGAGAATCTTGATTTCCAGCGCCATGAGCGTTCCCTGTTGCTTTTGTTGTCGTTGCGAGCGGCGTCAGCCGAGCCGATAGACGCGCCGCGCGGTCTCTCCCATGATTTGCGTGCGTGCGCGCTCATCGAGATCCTCGATCGCTGCCTCGTAGGCCGCAACGAGCGCGCGATAATCCGTCCAGAGCTTTTCGATCGGAAAGTTCGAGCCGAACAGGCAGCGCTCGGCACCGAACATGGCGGTCGTCTCGCGCACGACGTCGGCGACGTGCGCGGGGTCGTTGCGGCGGATGAAGGTGCCGAGGCCCGAGAGCTTGCTGACGACATTGCCGCAGGCGGCGAGCCGCTGCATGCCCGCGCGCCATTGCTCGCGTCCTTCAGGCGAAAGATCCTCCAGCATGCCGGCGTGCTGCAGGATGAAGGTGACGGACGGACAGCTCTCGGCGAGGGCCGCCGCACCCGCCATCTGCGGCGCGAACACCTGCAGGTCGAACGACCAGTCGTAGTCGGCGAGCCGTGCGATGTTGGAACGGATCTTCGGATCGCTGCAGAGATCGGGCGACGCCGCGAAGCGATACAGCGGGTTGTCATGCCAATGCAGCTGCATCCGCACGCCGCGCAGCAGCGGGTAGCGCGCGAGCCGGTCGAACTGCGGCCGAGCATCCTCGACCGAGAGGTCCGCGTAAGCGACGATCGCGTGCGGGAAGCCGTGCGCATCGGCCGTGCGTTGCACCCATGCGGCTTCGTCCTCGAAGCCGTCCTTGGCCCAATTGGTCTGGACGTAGACCGACTGCGTCACGCCGCTCGCGGCGATGTCGCCGAGAAATTCTTCGATCGGATAGTCGCGCCGGATCGGCTCGTAGGGGCCGAAGATGCGCGGCTGCATCGGACCGACGAGCCAGGGCAGGTCGGCCTGGCGCCAGATGTGATGATGCGCATCGACATATCCGCTCATGCCGCCCTCCTCTGCGCCAGCGACAGCACGTGCGCGACGATCGCCTCGTCCGATCCGCCGGGAACGATGTCGTCAACGTAAGGCGCGATCGCCTGCAGCGCTTCCGTCTGTGGCTTGAATCCGGGCGCGGTCGCCAGTGGCGTCAGCCAGCTCAGGCGCCAGGCGCGCAACGACAGCTTCCAGACGGCATCGCGGAGCGCCTGATGATCGCCGCGCTCCAGCCCGTCCGAGATCACCAGCACCGCGGCGCCGCGCGCATAGGTCGAGAAGCGCGGCACCGCGAGGAACGCCTGCAGTGCCTCGCCGATCCGGGTGCCGCCGTCCCAGTCGCTGACCAGATGCGAGGCCGCGAGCAGCGCCTGCTCGCGCCGCTTCAGGCGCAACGGGCGCGTCACGCGGGTCAACCGCGTCCCGAGTGTGAACACCTCGGCCTGGGGCACCGCCTGCACCAGCACATGCGCGAGCCGCATGTTGTCCTCGGTGCGCGCCTTCATCGAGCCGGAGACGTCGATCAGCAGCAGCAGGCGGCGCAGCCGCGGCCGGCGCTTCAAGCGCCGGAGCGACAACACCTCGCCGTCACGCCGCACGCTCTCCCGCAAGGTCCTGCGCAGATCGACGAAGCCGCCGCGCCGCGCCCGCATGCGGCGGTGTCCGCGCCGCTTCGGCAACCTTGCCCGGGCTTGACGCGCGAGGCGCTGCAGGGCAGTGCCGCCGGTGGCCGCAGCAAGGCGGCGCGCGACCAGCGCCTCGGTCCGCGTGGCGGCCAACCCGGATTCGTTCTGCTCCTGGGCGCTGTCGGGATCGACGCCCTCGTCGCCCTCCTCCTGCAGCCGCACGACGTCGTCCGGCTGGTCGGTGTCGCTAAGGGCTGCCGCGTCAGTGACCCCAAAGTGAATGTCGAACAGCAGATGATAGGTCGCGAGCCGCTCGGGCGGCGGCGCCAGGGTTGCGGCTCCAGCGCGGCGAATGTCGTCGAGACTGGACGGGCCCAGCAATTCGATCGCAGCGAGAAACGCCGTGGTCTGCTCGGGCGCGATCGCGAATCCGTTCCGCCGCAGCAGCGCGGCGAAGGTGACGAAAATCTCGGTCGCTCGTGGCAGTCGCGGCTCGCTCATGTCATCGCCTCCGCGAGCAGCGCATCGAGCCGGGGCGCGACGAAGGATAGATCCTCCTCGTCCTTCAGCGCCACGCCAATCGAGCGCTTGAAGGCATCGGGCCAGCGCGCGCCGGTCTGGTTCAGGAGCGTCGCCGCTTCGGCCCAGTCGACTGCCTCCGCAATTCCCGGCGCCTTGCTCAAGGGCTCGCGCCTGAGCTTCGCGACCGCCGCCACCACGGCGCGCGCAGTCGCCTCGGCAACGCTGGAGGCCCGCATCATTACGATCCGGGCTTCGCGTTCGGCCCCCGGATAGTCGATCCAATGGTAGACGCAGCGGCGGCGCAACGCCTCATGAAGATCGCGGGTCCGGTTCGAGGTCAGCACGACGATCGGCCGCTCGGCGGCGCGCACCGTGCCGCGCTCGGGGATCGAGATCTGGAAGTCCGAGAGGAATTCGAGCAGGAACGCCTCGAACTCCTGGTCGGCGCGATCGATCTCGTCGATCAGAAGGACGGTCGAGTCCGGCGCGCGCAGACAGGCCAGCATCGGCCGCTCGATCAGGAAGCTCTCGCCATAGATGTCGATGCTCTCCTCGCCGGCCTGGCGGATCGCGAGCATCTGGCGCGGATAGTTCCACTCGTAGAGCGCAGCCGCAGCGTCGATGCCCTCATAGCATTGCAGTCGGATCAGCTTGCGGCCGAGCACGGCGGCGATCGCCTTCGCCGCCTCCGTCTTGCCGACGCCCGGCGCGCCTTCGAGCAGCAGCGGCTTGCCGAGCGCAAGCGCGAGATATGCGGCAGTGGAGAGCCCGTCGTCGGCCAGATAATAGGCTGCGCGCAACGCCTTCTCCAGCGCCTGCGGCGAGTCGATGCCGACGATGTTGCTGCGGACCACCATCGCGCCTCACCGCCGCGTCTGCGGCCGGGCGCCGCCCTGGGCCTTGATCGCACGCAGCACTCTTTCGGGCGTGATCGGCAGTTCGTCGATGCGAACCCCGACTGCGCTGAAGATCGCATTCGCGATGGCCGGCAATACCGGGTTCGCGCACATCTCGCCCGGCCCCTTGCCGCCGAACGGGCCGTCCGGCGCCGGCCGCTCCAGCACCGCGATGTCGTGCGGACAGATGTCGCCGGGTCCGGGCATCAGATATTCGACGAAGTCACGGGGCCCCTGCTTCGGATCAGGATAGTAAGGCTCCGTCGTCTCATAGAGCGCGTGGCTCATCCCCATCCAGGCGCCGCCGACCAGCTGCTGCTCGACCAGACGCGGATTGAGCGCGCGACCCAGCTCGTAGGCAGAGTCCATCCGGATCACGCCGACCTCGCCGGTCTCGTCGTCGACCTCCACCTCGGCGACGAGGCAGGCATGCGCATAGCAGGTGGCCGGCGACATCTCGCCGGTCTCGGGATCGACGTCCGACAGCGGCACCAGGAAGATGCCGCGTCCCGAGATCGTCTTGCCCTGGCGAAACTGCGCGGCGATGGCGACGTCCTTCACTGAGATCGAGCGATGCGGCGCGCCCTTGACGTGGATGTTGCCGCGACCGTCGGTCTCAAGATCCCCAGCGTTGACTTCCAGCTCCTCCGCCGCCGCCTCCATCATCACGCCGCGCGCCTCCTTGGCCGCGGCCATCACCGCATTGCCGACGCGATGGGTGCCGCGCGAAGCGAACGAGCCCATGCAATGCGGCCCGGTGTCGGAGTCCGCCGTGTCGACATAGACGTCCTCGACCGGCACGCCGAGCGTCTCGGCGCAGATCTGACGCGTCACCGACTTCATGCCCTGGCCGAGATCGATCGATGACAGCGCCACCGTGAACTTGCCGCTGGGGTTGGAATGCACCAGCGCCTGGCTCGGATCGCCGCCGAGATTCATGCCGATGGGATAGTTGATCGCCGCCATGCCGCGGCCGCGGTGCCTCGTCATCTCAGCGCCTCCTCGTGCCGAACACCGACGAGAACCGCGTCGCGCCATGTGCGGGAGCCGGTGCCGGGCTCTGTGGTGGTGGCGGCTCCGAAGACGGAGAGATCGGAAGCCCGCGGTCATAGCTCGTGCGCTGCTGCGCCGGCGCAGGCCGCGCGCTCGCCGGCTCACGTGGCGTGGACGGCACTGCCGCACGTGCTCCGCCGCCATCCTTGCGCGACGACATCCGGCGGAATTCCTCGCGGATCGGCCATTTGGCCTTCTCGGCGGCGACCTGCACGCATTCGATCAGCGCGGTGTTCTTGGCCTCGCGGCGATGCGCCTTCATGTCGCCGTCGCGATACGCATTCAGGATGCGGAACTCCATCGGATCCATGCCGATGAGATGCGCGAGCTTGTCCATCTGGCATTCGAGCGCGAAGTCCATGCCGGTGATGCCGAAACCGCGCATCGCGGTGGCCGGCGTGCGGTTGGTGTAGACGCAGTAGATGTCGCCATGCACGTTCGGGATCGTGTAGGGCCCCGGCAGATGCGCCGCACATTTCACCACCGCGTAGCTCGACAGCCGCGTATAGGCGCCGGAGTCGAAATAGCCGCGAATCTGGCGCGCAACGATCCGGCCGTCGCGCATGACGCCGTCCTTGATGTAGATGCGCTCGGCGCCGCGCGGCGGTCCGAACTGCATCTCCTCCTCGCGCCCGAGCACGTATCGCACCGGGCGACCGGTCAGCATCGCGGCGAGGATGGCGAGCGGCTCGGTCAGCGTATCGACCTTGCCGCCGAAGCCGCCACCCACCGTGCCGCCGATGAAGTGGAACGTGTTCGACGGCAGATCGAGGATCTTGGCGCAGGTGTCGAGCGAGAAGAACAGCGCCTGGGTCGAGGTGTAGACGACATAGCGGCCGTTGGTGTCGGGCGCCGCGATCGAGCCGTTGGTCTCGACCGGCGCATGCTCGATCGGCGACATCTGGTAGCGCTGTTCCAGGACGTGATCGGCTTGGGCAAGGCCACGCTCGACGTCGCCGAAGCGCAGCTTCTGGTGATCGTAGCGCTCGTGATAGGTGAACGTATTCTTCGGATAGGTCTCGTTCACCGTGGGCGCGCCGGGCTTCAGCGCGTCCTCGACGTCGAACACGGCCGGCAAGGTCTCGTAGTCGACGCGCACCTTGGCGGCCGCCTCCGCCGCCGCGCGCGGCGTCTCGGCAACGACGGCGACGATCGGCTCACCACGGTAACGCACCTTGTCGATGGCCAGCGTCGGCTCATCATCCTTGCCGAAATTGATCAGGCTGAGCAGCGTGTTCAGATTGCGCGGCACATCGGCGCCGCGGATGACCCGGCGGACGCCCTCGCTCCGCTCGGCCTCGCTGGTGTCGATGCGGCGCAGCCGCGCATGTGGCTGTGTGGACCTCACGACGCGTAGATGCAGCATGCCCTGCAGCTTGTGATCATTGAAATAGGTCGACGTGCCCGTGACGTGGCCGAGCATGTCCTGGCGCTGGGTGCCCTTGCCGATCTCATGGAGAGCGTCGTCACGCTCGTCGGCGAAGATGTCCTTGCGCAGTTCCAGCATGGCGTTCTCCTCAGGCGCTGGCGCGCAGCGATGCGGCCGCGGCCAGCACCGCATTGATGATCGGCTCGTAGCCGGTGCAGCGGCAGATGTTGCCGGAGATCGCCTCCACCACCTGCTCACGGCTCGGCTGCGGGGTCCGGTCGAGCAGCGCCTTGGCCGCCATCAGCATGCCCGGCGTGCAATAGCCGCATTGCGCGGCGAAGCCGTCGGCGAACGCGCGCTGCAGCGGATGCAGGCTCGGCCCGGTCTTGATGCCGTCGAGCGTCTCCACCGCCCGGCCCTCGACGGCTTCAGCCAGTGTCAGGCAGGAGAGATGGGCCTCGCCATCAATCAGCACCGTGCAGGCGCCACAGCCCCCCTGCCCGCAGCCGAACTTCGGCGTCACATCGCCCAGCATCTCGCGCAGCACCACCAGCAGATTGGTGCCGCCATCGACGAACAGCGCGACGTCGCGACCATTGTGCCGGAACTGAAGGGGGGTCTTGGCCATGCTCTAGCTCTCCTGTCCCGACAGCAGCCGCCGCAGATGCACGCCGACCACTTCGCGGCGATACCAGGCGCTCGCCAGCGAATTGTCGGTGGGCGCCGTTCCCTCGGCTGCCGCAGCGGCGGCGGCGCTGATTGCGCCGGCATCGAGCGGCCGGCCTTCGAGCGCGCGCTCGGCCCCCTTGGCGCGAACAGCGGTCGGCGCCATCGATCCCAGCGCGATGCGGGCGCCGGTGACGCGGCCGCCGCTCTGCGGAAGATGCGCGGCGAGCGTGATGACCGATCCACCCTTCGGCTTGATACGGGCGATCTTGCGGTAGCGGAAGGCATCGGCCGACGCCGGCCGGAGACAGGACACGGCGACGACCAGCGCACCGGCTTGACGATCGCGGGACTGCAGGAACTCCTCGAGCGGCATGTCCCGCAGACCGAAGCCGCCCTGCATCGAGACCATGCCGTCGAGCGCCAGCAGCGCCACCGTGAAGTCGCCGAACGGCGCGGGCGCGAACAGATTGCCGCCCACGGTCCCCATGTTGCGCACCGCGGGCCCGCCGATCGAACGTGCTGCCGGATGCAGGAAGCTGAGATCGCGTTCGGCAAGCACGCGGGAAAAGGTGACACCGGCGCCGATCCGGATGCGTGCACCCGCTGCATCGATGCTTTGCAGAACGCGGTCGGTCGCGCGGATGACCGTCGCAACCGAGACGTCGCCTTCGTTGAGATCGCGCATCACCAGCGTGCCGCCGCCGAGATAGCGGGTGGCGCGATCGGACGACAGCGCGGATGCCGCCTCGCTCAACGCCTGGAACGTCTTGACCGTCACCGGCATCGATTCACCTCTCGCTCATGCCGCCTGCTTCAGATGCGATCGAATCGCCTCGAAGCCGGCCTGATAGATGTCCTCGGCGACCATGCGCGTGAGCGCCTCTGACTGCTCGGGCCGCGTCGTGAAACGGCTTTCCCAGTGCCAGAATGTCCGATCACCATCGGTGACCGGCAGCAGCCGGACGTGGGCGACGTAATTGAAGAGCTGGATCGGCGTGTCGAGCAGGCAGTAGCTGAAGCTCTGCTCCAGATCGGACAGCGCCAGCAGCTGCTCACGCAGCTCGGAGCCGTCCTTGAGGCGGAAGCGCCTGATACATCCGATCTTGTCGGACGTCTGCGAACGTTCGATTGCGGACGTCGCGACCGCCGGATGCCAGCGGTCATGGCCGTTGAAGTCGCGCAGCACATCCCACACCGCCGTGGTGGGCGCGTCGATGATCGTGCTCTTGACGACGTGCGGCACGGTTCAGCCTCCGAACGCGCGCTTCAGCGCATCGAAGCCGCCCTGGAACACGCCACCGCCGATCGAGGCCACCAGATCGGCCTCGCGCTCCGGCGCGCAGTCGAACTCGGCGGTCCACTCCAGGAACGTCCTGTCACCGTCGGTGACGGGCGTCAGCCGCAAGGTCGCGACGTAGTTCGACACGCCCATCGGCGATTCCAGGATCGAATAGGTGCAGAACATGTCGTAGTCGGACAGGCCGAGCAGCTTCTCGCGGATGCGGTCGCCATTGCGCAGCCGAAAATCCCTGACGCAGCCGATCTTGTCAGCGGGTTCACCGCCCTCGATGCGGCTCTCGGCGATCGCCGGATGCCAGTTCGGCAGGCCATTGAAGTCGCGGACGCGTGCCCATACCCGGTCATTGCGAGCACTCACCACCGTGGAGACGTAGACCCTCGCCATCTCGCATCAACCCTTCTTGCGCGGACCGCGGTCGGTGGGCGGCTCCGACGGCGCGCCGTCGCCGGCTCCGCTACCGGACTCCTTGCGCGCCGCGGTGTCCTTGCGGATGCCCTGCATGTCCCTGGCCTCGCGGATCAGGCCGGGCATCTTGGCCAGGCTGCCACCTTCGACACCGATGTCCGACAGAATGGAGTCGATCAGCGGCGCCTGCACGCGGTAGCGCAGCGCCGAGTCGATCACCTCGTCGGTGGCGCTGCGACCGCCATTGCCGTTGCCACCATTTCCGTTCAGGCCGTCGACCTGGAGAATGCGGATGCCCTCGATCTTCTCCATCGGCTTGACGCTTTCGCGCACGATGCCCTCGATACGGTCGAGCAGCTTGCGCCGGAACAGCGAATAGCGCGCCTGGTCGGTCAGAACGTTCTCGGCCTCATTGAGCAGCCGCTGTGCCTCGGCCTCGACCGCCGCGCGGACCCGCTCGGCCTCGGCCGCGATCCGCGTCTCCTCGGCCTGCTTCTCGGCGAGCAGCACCTCCACCGTCTTGCGTCTGCGGGCGATCTCGCTCTCGCGCGCGGTGATCACCTTCTCCGCCGCCTCGGTCGCGCGCGTGCGCGCCTCCTCGGCCGAGACCTTGGCCGCGGATTCCTCCAGCGACTTCTGGTACAGCGCGATGGCCTTCTCCATCAGCGCCGTCTCGACATCCTTTTCGCGGTTCACTTCGAGCTTGCGCAGCTCGCGCTCCCTGCCGATACGCGCCTCGTCGAGACCTCGATCGGACGCGATGCGTGCGCGCTCCACCTCCTCACGCGCGGCGATCTCGGCTTCCTGCAGCGACTGCACGCGGGCGACCTCGAGCTGCTCGATCGACCGGCGGCGTTCCAGCCTGACCGCCTCCAGCGCCTGCTCGCGCGAGACGTCGGCGGTCTCGACCTGCTTGCGCGCGACGATCTCGGCTTCCTTGACCTGGCGATCCGCATCGATGCGCTCGGCGCGCTTGGCGGCGAGTTCGATCACCCTGAGCTCGTCGGCAAGCTCGATGGCCTTCTTCTGGTCGATGTTGAGCACCTCGCGGGTACGCGACGAGGCGATGCGCTCGGCTTCCAGCGCCAGCTCGACCTCGATGCGGCGCCGCTCGACCGCCTCGCGCCGCTTGAGATCGGCCGCCTCGACAGCTTCCGTGCGCGCGATCTCGAGGCTGCGCGTCTCCTTCTCCGAGAGGATTCGCTTCTCGGCCACCGCCTGCTCTTGGGCGATCCGCGCCGCCTCGATCGCCTCTCGCGAGGCGATGTCGGCCTGCTCGATCGTCCTGACCCGCGCGATCTCGAGCGCGCGGACTCGCTCCTCCTGCGCGATGCGGCTGGCTTCCGTCGCCTCGCGCGCGGCGATGCCGGCGATCTCGATGCCCTGATTGCGCTCGATCTCCAGCCTGCGCGTGGCATGCTCGGCGGCGATGCGCTCCGCCGACAGCGCCTGCTCGCGCGCAATGCGCGCGGCTTCGACCGCCTTCTGCGCCTCGATCTCAGCTTCCTGAATATTGCGCACCTGTGCGATTTCGGTCGCACGCGTCCGCTCATCGGAGCTGATACGCTCGAGGTTGACGATCATGGTCTGCGCGATCCGCGCCTTCTCGGTCGCCTCGCGCGCCGCGATCTCCGCCTGCTCGATGGCGCGGGTGCGCTCGATCTCGCGCCGTCGCGTCTCCTCGTCGTTGGCGATGCGCGCATCGGAGACGGCGCGGTCCTGCTGGATCCTGGCCTTCTCCACCGCCTCGCGCGCGGCGATCTCGGCTTCCTCGATGGTCCGGGTGCGCTCGATGTCGCGTTGGCGCACCTCGCGCTCGGATTCGATGCGCGCAGCATCGATGGCGCGCTGATTGGCGATGCGGGCCTTCTCGATGTCCTCGCGCGCCAGCAGCTCGCGCTCCTCGACTGCCCTGGTGCGCTCGATCTCGCGCTGCCGGGTATCGCGCTCGGCCGCGATCCGTGCTTCCGCGATCGAAAGCTCGTTGGCGATGCGCGCCTTCTCGATCGCCTCGCGCGCCGCTATCTGCGCCTGCTCGGCCTCGGTCTCGCGCAGTGCCCGCTCGCGCGCCACCTCCGTTCGCTGCAGGGCGCGGCGCATCTCGATGTCGCGCTCCTGATCCAACCGCGCCGTCTCGCTCTCCCGCTCGATCTCGAGCGCCTCGCGCTCGGCCTCCAGATTGCGGGTACGGATCTTGATCATCGAGTCCTGCTCGATGTCATTGCGCAGCTTGCGCTTGCTCTCGATGTCCTCCATCAGCCGGGTCAGGCCTTCGGCGTCGAACCGGTTCGACGGGTTGAAGAATTCGAGATCGGTCTGGTCGAGATCGGTGATCGCGACCGATTCCAGCTCCAGGCCGTTCTGTGCCAGCGCCTCGGCGGCGGCCGCCTTGACGCGTCCGACATAATCGCCGCGCTGCTCGTGCATCTGCTCCATCGTCATCTCGGCCGCAACGGAGCGCAAGGCGGAGACGAACTTGCCCGACAACAGCGCATGCAGCTTCTCCGGTTCGAGGGTGCGCCGGCCGAGCGTCGCGGCCGCAATCGACACCGCCTCCCGGGTCGGCTGCACGCGGACATAGAAATCCGCCTCGATGTCGATGCGCATCCGGTCGCGCGTGATCACGGCATCCTGCTTCGAGCGCGTGATGCCCATCGGCAGCACGTTCATGTTGACCGGGGTGTAGTCGTGGATGAACGGCATCACGAAGGCGCCGCCATTGATCACGACGCGCTCGCCGAGGAAGCCGGTCCGGACGAAGGAGACCTCCTTCGACGAGCGATGATACAGCCAGTTGACGATGTAGACGGCGACCACGATGACGATGATCGCGATGATCAGCCAAAGGATCAGCTCACCGATCAGAACCCCGGACATCCCATTCC
This sequence comes from Bradyrhizobium sp. SZCCHNS2022, assembly GCF_032377575.1. Taxonomy (NCBI): domain Bacteria; kingdom Pseudomonadati; phylum Pseudomonadota; class Alphaproteobacteria; order Hyphomicrobiales; family Nitrobacteraceae; genus Bradyrhizobium; species Bradyrhizobium sp. SZCCHNS2022. Next base: position 3,067,915 of record NZ_JAUHHZ010000001.1, read on the forward strand.
TCCCTCAGTCTCCCATCCGGCAAACATGGCGCAAGGCGCCGTTGCTGCCGGACTTCGTGTTGCCGTCTCAGACGCGGCGCGGCCGCGAGCTGATCGCCTTGAAATGTCGCACCTGCTCCGTCAGCGCCCGCTCCACCGGCAGCCGCTCCATCGAGGATGCGCCGTAGAAGCCGTGACAGTTCTTCGCATGCTTCATGATGAAGTCGGCATCGTCGGGCTCGGCGATCGGGCCGCCATGCGCCAGCACGAGAATCTCGGGATTGACGCTGAGCGCGGCGGACGCCCAGCTGTCGATCAGCCCCGGACAGTCCTCGAGCTTCGGCGCCGTCTGCGCGCCGATCGAGCCGCCCGTGGTGAGGCCGAGATGGCAGACGATGATGTCGGCGCCCGCGATCGCCATGCCCGCGGCCTGGGCTTCATTGAAGACGTAAGGCGTCGTCAGCAGGTCCTTGTCATGCGCGCGCCCGATCATGTCGATTTCCAGCGCGTAGGAAATCCCCGTCTCCTCGAGGTTCGCACGGAAGGTGCCGTCGATCAGGCCGACCGTCGGGAAGTTCTGCACGCCGGAGAAGCCGAGCGTCTTGAGCTGATCGAGGAACACATCCATGTCGCGGAACGGATCGGTGCCGTTGACGCCGGCGAGCACCGGCGTGCTCTTGACCACCGGCAGCACCTCGCTGGCCATCTCGACCACGATCGCATTGGCATCGCCATAGGCCATCAGCCCGGCCAGCGAGCCACGCCCGGCCATGCGATAGCGGCCGGAGTTGTAGATCACGATCAGGTCGATGCCGCCGGCTTCCTCGCACTTCGCCGAGAGACCGGTGCCGGCGCCGCCGCCGATGATCGGCACGCCCCGACGCACCATGTCGCGGAACTTCTTCAACAGCGGTGCGCGCTCGTATCTCGGCATCACTCACCTCGCCTGTCTGCGCCGCGCCGGCAGTCGCCCCAGCATGGGCCTGATGGCGCCGACGATGGTCGCGACGAACTCGTTGTCGTTGATATGATGCGGCACGCGGATCAGGCGCCGGTTCGACGTCTGCCGCACGGTCTGTTCGAGGCTGCGGAACAGGGCCTCGTCCGCCTCGCGGTCGAAGAACGGCTGGCCCGGCGCATCGAGCGCGGAGACGCCCTTCTCCGGCAGGAAGAAGCGAACCGGCCCGTCCATACGGTTGAGACGCTCGCCGATCCAGCGTCCCATCTGCGCATTCTCCGCAGCCGTGGTGCGCATCAAGGTGACCTGCGGATTGTGGACGTGAAACTTGCGCCCGCGGTAGCGCTCGGGAATGGTGTCCGGCGCGCCGAAATTCACCATGTCGAGCGCGCCGACCGAGCCGACATAGGGCACGCGGCTGCGGATGATGGCGCCGAAGCGATCCTCGGTCGCCGGAAAGACACCGCCCATCAAGAGGTCGCAGACCTCGGTCGTGGTCAGGTCGACCACGCCGGCGAGCATGCCGGAATCGACCAGCTTCTCCATCGACCGGCCACCGACGCCGGTGGCGTGGAACACCAGGCACTCATAGTCGTCGCGCAGCGCGGCCGTGATCTTCTGCACGGCCGGCGTGGTGACGCCGAACATGGTGATGCCGATGGCGGGTCGCTGCGGCCTGGCGCGGTCGACAGCTGTCGATTGCTGCTGGCGGGCCGACACCATGCCGGCGAGCGCGTTGGCACCGTTGCTCAGCACCGCGCGCGAGATCGAATTGAGGCCTTGCACGTCGGTGACCGAATACATCATCGCAATGTCGGCCGGCCCGACATAGCCGCCGACATCGCCGGAAGCGACCGAGGAGATGATCAGCTTCGGCACGCCAACGGCAAGCTCGCGCATGCCCGGAGCGACCAGCGATGTGCCTCCGGAGCCTCCGGCCGAGATGATGCCGACGACATTGTCCTGCCGTCGCAGCCAGCGTGAGAAGGCTTCCGCCATCGCGGTGACGGATGCGCCGCGGTCCGGCCCGAACACGGCCGAGCCACCGCGGGGGTGATTGAGCGCAACCTCCTGCGCCGAGACATCGCAGCCCGTCTGGCGGCCGCTGGTGGAGACATCGACCAGGCGGGTGCGCAGTCCATGGCCGGCAATGATGTCGCGGATGAAGCGCAGCTCGTCGCCCTTGGTGTCGAGCGTGCCGACCACGATCACGGCCGGCGGGCCCGACGCGACCGGCACCATGCGCTCGCGGCCCGGGCGCGCCGCATCGTCGAGCCGCGTCACGCTGGTGGAGAGCGTGCGCGCCTTGGCCTCGATCAGCGCGATGGGGGCCGGCTGCGACCAGCGCGTCGGCAGCACGGGATTGGAGACGTAGACCCTGACCGGCGCGGACCTCGGCGCCGCTGGCACTGCGGGCCGGGCGACGGGCTCATCCCTGACCTGCTCCGTTCCGAGATCGGTCTCGTCGCCGGCATGCTGGCCGACACCGAGCAGACGCTGCTGCAGCTCGCGGTCGGCGGCGAGCCGCGCAGAGTCGATGATGCGGTTGATGCGGCCGTTGACCATGATCGCCACGCGCGGCGAGATCGCGGTGGCGACGCCGATATTCTGCTCGATCACGAGCACCGCCATGTCGCCGTCCTGGCCGAGACGGATCAGCATCTCCTCGACCTGGGCGACGATCACCGGCGCGAGCCCCTCCGTCGGCTCGTCCATGATCAGCAGCTGCGGATTGGTCAGCAATGCGCGGGAGATCGCGAGCATCTGCTGCTCGCCGCCCGACAGCTGACCGCCGCCATTGTTGCGCCGCTCGGCGAGCCGCGGAAACGTCTCGTAGACGCGATCGACGGTCCAGGCACCGCGGCGCAGGCCCGCCGCGAGCCGCAGATGCTCGTCGACGCTCAGGGAGCGCCACAGACGCCGTCCCTGCGGCACATAGCCGACACCGAGCCGTGCGATGCGCGCCGGGTTGAGCCCGGTTATATCATTGCCGCGCAGCCGCACGGAGCCTCCGGACGGGCGCAGCAGACCCATGATAGCCTTGCACAGCGTGGTCTTGCCCATGCCGTTGCGGCCGACCAGCGAGAACACACCGCTGTCGAGCCGGAGATCGACGCCCTGCAGCGCATGCGAATGGCCGTAGTAGACGTCGAGCCCGCGGACCTCGAGCGCTGGCGCGGAGCGGCTGCGATCATTCATGACCGCCTCCCAGATACAGCTCCTGCACCTCCGGGTCGGACTCGATCTCGTGCGGCGCGCCCTCCTTGAAGATGCGGCCGTTGTGCATCATCGTCACGCTCTCGACGACGCGCAGCGCCACGTCCATGTCGTGCTCGATGATGATGTAGCCGATGTGCGGCGGCAGCGATGTCAGGATCTCGACCAGCTCGCGCCGCTCGGTCGGCGACAGGCCCGCCGCTGGCTCGTCGAACAGGATGAAGCGCGGCGCGCCCGCGAGCGCCAGCGCAATCTCGAGCTGACGCTGCTGGCCATGGGCGAGCTCGGACACCAGCTGGTCGCGCACGGCCGTGAGATGCACCGCCTCGATCAGGCGCTCGGCTGCCTGCATCAGCGCATCGTTGGCACTCGGACGCAGCATCGAGAAGCGCGCGCGCGACACGCCGCGGCAGGCCAGATAGACGTTGTCGCGCACCGTCAGGCCGAGAAACAGGGCGGAGATCTGGTAGGTCCGGCGCAGACCGCGACGAATGCGCTCATACGGCGGAAATGCTGTGACGTCCTCGCCGAAGAAGCGGATCGTGCCCGACGTCGGCAGGAAGTCGCCGGTGACGCAGTTGAACAGCGTCGTCTTGCCGGCACCGTTCGAGCCGAGCACCGCGCGCCGCTCGCCGGGCCGCACGGTGATCGTAATGTCGGTCAGCGCAGCCAGGGCGCCGAACATCCGCGTCACGCCGCGGAGCTCGAGCGCGGCAGCCGAGCCGAGCGCCGAGAGACGGTCAGCCACCCTATCCATGGCCGTGCCCTCCCGGACGCGCCCGCGCCTCCCCACCTTCGCCGCGCTTGCGCCAGCGCTCATACAGGCCGATGACGCCGTCGGACGACCAGAACACGATGGCCAGGAAGCCGAGCCCGATCAGCAGCCGGAAGCGGTTGCCGTCGAGCCCGACCTTGACCAGGAAATCCAGCGCAAAGGTGCGCAGGATGACGAAGATGAAGGCGCCGATATAGGGGCCGACCGGACGGGTGATGCCGCCGACGACCGCGACGATCAGAATGTCGATGCAGCGCTCGACCGCGACCGAGCCCGGCGAGATCTGCCGGTAGTTCCAGACCTGCAGCACACCGCCCATTCCCGCGATCAGCGCGGCGAAGGCATAGGCGGCGATGCGGTGGGCGTTGACGTTGAAGCCCAGCGCCGCCATCCGCCTCGGATTGTCGCGCACGCCCTGCAGCGCCAGGCCGAACGGCGCGCGAGACAGATAGAGCACCGCGAAATAACAAAGCGCGGCCACCGCCAGCGTCAGGTAATAGAAGGCGACATCCATGCGCCAATCGATGCCGAGAAAATGCGGCGTCGCGATCGTGTTGATGCCGGTATGGCCGTTGAAGATCGCCCAGTTCTGGTTCGTGAAATAGTAGAAGGCCGCGCCGATCGCGAGCGTGATCATGATGGTGTAGATGCCTTCGGTGCGCACGGCGAGCGCGCCGCCGAGCGTGCCGAACAGCACCGCGAGCACCAGCGCCATCGGCGTCGCCAGCCACCACGGCCAGCCCAGGCTGATGTTGGCGTTGCCGCTGACGCCGAACACGGCGACCATGTAGCCGGCAAAGCCCGCGATGGTCAGCTGCATCAGACTGACCATGCCGCCATAGCCGGCGAGGAACATCAGGCTCAGCGCGATGGTCCCGAGGATCAGGGTCGTGCCGAAGATCTCGATCAGGAAGAAGCCGTTGGCGATGACCGGCATGATCAGCAGCAAGACGGCGACAGCCCAGGCCCACGGCTGCTCGGTCACCGACCATGCCGCCGGCCGCGCTGCTGCTCCCCCTGATGTGAGCCCCCCGTCCCGCGCCCGCGCCTCCTGGATCAGCGACATCTCATCGCCTCGCCAGCAGGCCCTGGGGCCGCAGCGCCAGCACCAGAACCATGATCAGGAAGGTCACGACGATCGCATAGGTCGGGATGTAGACCGAGCCAAGCTGCTCGGCGAGGCCGATGATCAGCGCGCCGAGCGCCGCGCCAGGGATCGATCCCATGCCTCCGACGATGACGACGACGAGCGAGGCCAGCAGAAATCGTGTGTCCTCGCCGGGCGAGATCGACTGGAACGTACCGCCGACCACCCCCGCAATGCCCGCGAGACCGGCGCCGAGCGCAAACACCAGCACGAACACGAGCTGGATCTGGACGCCGGTCGCCGCCAGGATCTCGCGATCGTCGACGCCGGCGCGGACGATCATGCCGACGCGGGTGCGGTTGAGCGCAAGCCACATCGCGATGCCGATGACGACCGAGCCGCAGAAGATCACCAGCCGAACCAGCGGATATTGCAGGAACACCGCCTCGCCCGACGATTTCATCGCGGTCATCAGGGGCAGCTGGATCGGCCCGATCAGCCAGGCCGGTGTCTGGATCTGATAGAAGTCGCCGCCGAATGCCCACAGCATCAGGTCGGCGAAGACGATGGAGAGCCCGATCGTCACCATGGTCTGGCGCAGGTCCTGCCCCTCCATGCGGCGAAACACCAGCAGCTGAAGCAGGACACCGATGACGGCAACGACGATGAAGGCGGCGATGAAGGCGAGGATCCAGGAGCCGGTCGCCGACGAGATGCCGTAGCCGACATAGCCGCCGAACAGATAGAGTGAGCCGTGTGCGAGATTGACGTTCCGCATCAGCCCGAAGATCAGCGTGAAGCCGCTCGCCACCAGGAAATAGAGGCCGCCCAATGTGATGCCGTTAAAGACTGCGCTCAGGAAGACCTTCTTGCGCCCGATCGCCTCTTCCAGTCCGGGCGGCCAGACCGCAAAGATCAGCCAGGCCGCGAGCGCGATCCCGAGAAGAATGATCAGGGACCAGATCGGGTGGCGCTCGATGAAGCGGCTCATCGATCCTCCCTCACGACCGGGAGGGCAGCTCCGTCGCCACAGTGGCCGGGCGAACCCAGCCGAAGATCGCCGGGTGTGCCGGCCATCGCTCGTCCTCCCTCGTCGGATCCTTGTCCGGATCACGTTCCGTCGAGTGTAGCGGGGGACGCGCGCGCGTATTTGATCGACAGTCTCTTTTCGCAAGGTGCGAAGCAGCACGTCAGGAGCGCAGCACCTTCGCAGCGCGGCGATAGTCGGTCGGCGCCATGCCGACATTGCCGGCGAAGAAGCGGGTGAAGCCGCTCTGCGAGGAGAAGCCGAGGTCGAAGCCGATATCGGCGATCGGCGATTCCGTCGCCACGATCGCGTCGAGCGCCCGCTCCATCAGCAGCGTGTTGAGATAGAGGTTCGGCGTCACGCCCGTCTGGCTGCGGAACAACCGATAGAAATGCGGCCGCGACAGCCCGGACTCGCGCGCGATATGATCGAGCTCGATCTCGGCGCAGGGACTGTCCGACATCAGCTTGATGCACTTGCGAACGCGGAAATCCGTCACTTCGGCACACGGCCGGTCCGGCAGGTCGTCCGAGATCCGCCAGCTCTCTTCGTAGCAGCTGTCGATCAGCTGCCGCAACTCGCCGTCGAGGCAGCCCAGGGATGGCGCGCCACATACCAGCGCCGCAGTGCGGCGAATGCAGCGATCGAGCGCCGCCGTGCGGCGAAAGCAGGTTCGGCCGAACCGCAGGCCCTGCTCGCGCGCGGCCGGCGGCGAGAACCACTCCGAGTTCACGTAGAGCACGAAGAAGATCGCGCCATTCTCCATGTCATTGGGAACGAAATTGTGCGGCTCCCACGGATTGACCGCGACGATGGATTCCTCGCCCATGAGATGGCGCCGGTCGCAGACGTCGATATGGGCCGGCGTTCCACCGACGTGAAAGATCAGATGCCCCTCGCGGTGCGCGTGCACGTTGAACGGTCGATTGAGCTGATAGACCGTCGCGCGGCCGAAGCGAGCATGAAAGACGGCGAGCGCCCTACTCATCACTTCCTCACCGAAATGTCTTGTTGTTTGCCCTTCAGCGTCGATCATTGCCCCGGAGAATGCAAGAGACGCGACGACGCGGCCGGAGCGGGCTCCGGCCGCGTTGGCTGCTGACCATAATTGGTCAGTACTTCTTACATTCAGGCACGGTCCGGCTCGGCAGGCCGATCTTGGCGAAGGTCGCCGCGTCATAGCCCAGCGTCTGGTTGACGTCGGGGATCACCTTCACGACCTTGCTGAACAGGGCGCCCTTGCCGTCATCCACCACCTCGGTCACGAAGTTGGTACCGATCGCCTGACGGTTGGAGTCGAGCTTGATCTTGCCGTTGGGCGCATCGATCTCGATCTTGGCCAGCGCCGCCTTCAGTTTGGCCTGGTTGTTCGACAGATCGCCATTGACCTCGCGCAGCGCCAGGATCAGCGCCATCGTCGAGCCGTAGTAGTTGGTGGCAAGCAGCGACGGACTCGGGAAGCGCTTCTCCGGCGGGAACGAGTCCTGATAGGCCTTGACGAATTTCTGCCAGCGCGGATCCTCCCAAGTATCGGCCTGGCCCGACGCCGCGATGGTGCCGACGAGCGCGTTCTTGGCATTGCCCTTCGACGACAGGATGGTCTGGTCGATCATGATCGAGCCGCCCATCAGATGCGCCTTGCCGCCGGCCTGCTGGTACTGGTTGAGGAAATTGACGGCGTCGGCGCCGCCCAGGCCGAGATAGATCGCGTCGACGTCATCGGGCAGCGCCGCGATCACGGACGCGAAGTCCTTGGTGCCGAGCGGCACCCATTGCCGGCTGGAAATCTTGCCGCCGAGGCCGCAGAACTCCAAGGCCAGGCCGAATACCTGGGTATAGATGAAGGAGTAGTCCTCGCCGACGGTTGCGATCTTGCGGTACCCCTTGGTCTCATAGGCGTATTTGCCAAGGCCGACCTGCCACTGCGCGCCATCCATGTTGAAGCGGAAGAAGTTCGGCGCCGGGTCGACGTAGGTCGTCTCCTGCGCGCCGGAGGCGGCATTGACGAAGGTCAGCTCGGGATGCGTCTTGGCGAAGTTCTTGACCGCGATGCCCTCGTCACCCGACAGCGGCGACAGCAGGATCTGCACCTTGTCCTGCTCGATCAGCTTGCGCACGGCGCGTACGGCCGAGTCGGGCGTGGCGTCGGTCGATGCGACGACGAATTCCAGCTCCTTGTCGCCGATCTTCTTGCCGAGCACGTTGAGCGCGGTGACGTGGCCGCGCATGCCATCTTCGCCGAGCACCGTGTAGGTGCCCTCGAGCGTCGCGGTGACGCCGACCTTGATCTTGTCCTGAGCGTACGCCGTACTGGACAGCAAAAGCGCCGTGACCACGGCGAACCCTACGCGTCGCATGTGCATCGAACTCCCTCCCTTGTTGCCCATTGCTGGAGCACACGAATGTGCCGGCCAGTCGTTGCTGGCCGTGTTGGCAGCAGGTCTCACCAAGTTCTGGCAGGAAGCGGTGAGCCCCCATCACCTGCGGAGGCTAGCTGACGGCGCGCCGCCTCGGATGGGGTGCCGAGCGACCACCTTGACGGGCAGTCTCATTTTCCTTGGTGCGACGCAGAAATCGCGGCGTCCTGCTGATAGCGCTGCCATTCGTCATGCCGCAACACGGCCGTCGTTCAGCGCAGTCGACACATTGTATATAGTACGATTGTGCAGTGCGCTCCGAACCCAGCAGCGTTTCAGAAGCCGGCGGGCGCTAATTGACAGCGCTGTCATTGGTCAGTAACGCTGCGCTCGTCGAGATGACGAGCGAAGCTCGAACAACCTCCGCACAGAAGTGAGGCGTCTCGCAAATGCGTCGATGATTGGCGCTGCAAAAACAGGGGAGGTCACGAATGTCGTCCAAGTCGATCAGGGCGCGATGCCTTGCCACGTGTGCATCACTGGTGCTGCTGTCGGCGTTCGCCGGCAAGGCGCTGGCAGAGCCGGAGATGGTCAAGGGTCCGGCGGCCGAGCCCGAATGCATGGTGCCCTGGACCGCGGATACCAAGTTCTTCAAATTCCCGGCCAAGAAAGGCCCCTACCGCATCGCGCTTGCGAATGGCTACATCGCCAACACCTGGCGCATCCAGATGATTCAGACCGCGAAGGCCTATGCGGCGCAGCCCGAGGTCAAGGCGAAGCTGAAGGAATTCAAGGTCGTCTCGACGGGCGAGGACGTGCCGGCGCAGATCTCGGCGATCAACAACTTCATCGATTCCGGCTATGACGCCATCGTCGTCAACGCGCAGAACCCGACGGCGTTCGGCCCGGTGATCAAGCGCGCGAAGCAGGCAGGCGTGATCCTGGTCGCGTTCGACAACATCCTGGCGACGGAGGACGCCATCAACGTCAATGTCGACCAGAAAGGTCTCGGCGAGCTCTGGGCGCGATGGCTGGTCAAGAACGTGCCCGATGGCGGCAAGGTGCTCGAGGTGCGTGGTGTCGCCGGCACGTCGGTCGACACCGACCGGCACAACGGCTTGCACTCCGTGCTGAACGGCTCCGGCAAGAAGTGGCAGATCACCGAGGTCGTCGGCAAATGGGATGACGGCGTCGCGCAGAAGGCCACGGCAGATGCGATCGCAACCAACGGCCCGTTCGACGCGATCTCCGGCCAGGGCGGCGATACCGGCATCGTGCAGGCGATGCTCGACGCCAAGCACAAGATGGTGCCGTTCGGCGGCGAGACCGAGAACGGCTTCCGCAAGTTCTGCGCCGCCAAGGCGTCGGAAGGCCTGAAATGCTCGTCCGCCGGCACCGGGCCTGCGCAGGTCGCGGTCGCCATCAAGGTCGCGCTCGCCGCACTGGAAGGCAAGGTCGTGCCGCAGTCGGTCAAGCTGCCGCTCGCCGTCGTCGAGGATCCGAACTTCAAGAAGGACGTCGACTACTTCCCGTCGCAGTCCGACAATTTCTTCGTCGGCAACTCCTTCCCGACCTGCGGCATCAACTTCACGGCGCAGGAGATCATGGGCCAGTCGAAGGACAATCAATAGCCCCGGATGTGATCGCTGGCCGCGAGCCCGCTTGCGGCCAGCCCGTCTTTATTGCTGAGGATCGAGGAAAGCGAGCATGAGCGCGGCCGAGCCGCTGTTTCGCGCGGAAGGATTGTCCAAGCGCTATGGCGGCGTCATTGCTCTCGACCGGGCGGACCTCGAGGTTCACCCCGGCCGCATCCACGCCATCCTCGGCGAGAACGGCGCCGGCAAGTCGACGCTGATCAAGCTCATGGTCGGCGTCGTCGCGCCGGATGAAGGCCGCATGATGCTTGGGGGACGCGAGGTCGCGTTCAGCAATCCGTCTGCCGCGAACGATGCCGGCGTGGTGTGCATCTTCCAGGAGCTGTCGCTGATCCCTGATCTGTCGGTGGCCGACAACATCATGATCTCTCGTCCGCCGACGCGGCTCGGCCTGATCGACCGGCAGGCCCAGCGCCGCATCGCCGAAGAAGCACTGGAGCGAGCCGGCGCCGGCGACATTCATCCGCGCGCACTGGTGAAGGACCTGCCGCTGTCGCGCCGGCAGATGGTCGAGATCGCCAAGGCGCTGTCGCGCCGGCCGAAGATCCTGATCCTCGACGAGGCGACGTCGGCGCTGACGGCCTCCGACGTCACCAAGGTGTTCGAGGTGCTGAAGCGCCTGCGCAGCGAGGGACTGGCCCTGCTCTACATCTCCCATCGCATGCACGAGATCGCCGAGCTGGCCGACGAGTGCAGCGTGTTCCGCAATGGCCGGAGGATCTCGACCTTTGCTGCCGGCACCAGGACGGATGCCGAAGTGATCGAGCTGATGATCGGCCGTGAATACAAGCATGCCTTTCCCGACAAGCCGGTCCGCGCGCCCGACGGCCGGCCGCCGGCCCTGCAATGCAGGAAGCTCGGCTGGGGCGATCGGCTGAGGGACATCTCCTTCTCGCTGCATGCCCGCGAAATCATCGGGCTCGGCGGACTCGACGGCCAGGGCCAGCGCGAGTTGCTGCTGGCGCTGTTCGGCGTGCTCAGCGATGTCAGTGGCGACATTCTCATCGATGGCGACAAGGTCGTGATCGACAGCCCCGTCGCCGCCAAGTCCGATCGCATCGGCCTCGCTCTGATCCCGGAGGATCGCAAGACCGAGGGATTGATGCTACCGATGTCGGTGCGAGACAATCTGTCGGCCGCCGCGTTCGACCGCTTCGCGCAGTTCGGCATCATCGACCGGCAGCAGCAATCCGCGCTGATCGACGAGATGATCCGCCTCATCGAGATCAAGACCGCCTCCCCCGATCTTCCCGTCAGTGCGCTGTCGGGCGGCAACCAGCAGAAGGTCGTGATCGCGAAATGGCTGATGAACAAGCCGCGCATCATCCTGCTCAACGATCCGACGCGCGGCATCGACGTCGGCACCAAGCAGGAGATCTACCGGCTGCTGCGCCGCCTCGCCGACGAAGGCGCCGCGATCCTGCTCTATTCGACCGACTATGACGAGCTGATCGGCTGCTGCGACCGCGTTCTCGTGATGTATGATGGCGCCATCAGGCGCGAGCTCGCAGGCGCCGAGATCACCGAGCGCGCGCTGGTCAGCAGCGCGCTCAACGTCGACGACGGCGAACGAGCGGAAGCGAGCGCGCAATGACCGAGTGGCGGTACTGGCTCGCCGAGCAGCGCGGCACCTTGCTCGCGATCGGCATCTTCGTCGCGATGTTCCTGATCTATGCCACCAACCATCCAGCCGGCTTCAGCGCCAACATGGTGCAAACCGCGTCCAACAAGGCGACCTTGCTCGCCTTCGTCGCCATGGCCCAGGCGATCGTGGTGATCACCGCCGGCATCGATCTGTCCGTTGGCATGATCCTGACGCTCACCAACTGCCTCGCGTCCTGGATCGTGGTCGGCACCGCCACCGAGACGGCGCTCGGCGTCGCCGGCGTGCTCGGCACGGGCCTCCTCTGCGGCATGATCAACGGCGCGATCGTGATCTTCGGCCGGCTGCAGCCGATCGTCACCACGATCGCGACAGGCGCGATGTATTACGGCGTCGCGCTGATGCTGCGGCCCAATCCCGGCGGGTCAGTCAACGAGACGCTGGCCGATGCGCTGACGGGACGCCTGTTCGGCGTCCTGCCGACCAGCCTCGTCGCGCTGGCCGCGGCGGCACTGCTGATCTGGGTGCCCTACAGCCGCTCGGTCATCGGCCGCGCCGCATTCGCGACCGGCTCCTCGGAGGTCGCCGCATACATGTCCGGCGCGCCGATCCGCGCCGCCAAGTTCGCCGCCTACAGCCTGGCCGGCCTGCTGTCGGCGATCGGCGGCCTGTTCCTCACCTTCTTCTCCTATACAGGCGAGGCCGCCTATGCGAGCGGCAACGCCTATACGCTGTTCTCGATCGCGGCCGTCGTGCTCGGCGGCGTCTCGCTGATGGGCGGACGCGGCAGCGCGATCGGCGCGATCTTCGGCGCGCTGGCGTTCCGCACCATCGGCGATCTCCTGTTCGTGTTCGATTTCGATCCGCTGTGGCAGCCGCTGTTCCAGGGGATCGTGCTGATGCTTGCGGTCTCGATCGGGGCGTTCGGCCTGCTTCGCGTGCGCAACCGGCTGGAGTGGTTCGGATGAGCGAGGCGACGGCGTCACAACCGGCCCAACGCGGGGTTGCCATGCTGCGCCGGATCGATCCGGCGGTGGCGGCCTCGTTCGGCTGCATCCTGCTGTTGCTGCTGGTGGGCAGTCTGTATTCGCGCAGCTTCCTGTCGCCGGACTATCTGCTGCAGCAGCTGAAGGTCGCGAGCTTCCTGGGCGTGATCGCGACCGGCATGATGCTGGTCATCCTGCTCGGCCAGATCGACCTGTCGGTGCCGTGGGTGGTGACGTCAGGCGCGATGATGGCCTGTGCGGCGGCCGCGCACGGGACCACCGGCGCCATTCTCGCAATCCCCTGCGGCATTCTCTGTGGCGCCGCGATCGGTCTCTTGAACGGCATCGGGGTCGCCTACCTGCGCATTCCCTCGATGATCATCACGCTCGCGACCAACGCGGTCGCGCAGGGCCTGATGGTCGCCTACACCGGCGGCTTCGCGCCGCAGGATTCCGCCTCGAAGGCGATGCGCTATCTGGCGACCGGCAATGTCGTCCCCGGGCTTCCCAACGCGGTGCTGGTCTGGGCGATCATCGGCGGCGCGGCGATCTGGCTGCTGTCGCGCACGACCTTCGGCCGTGCGATCTACGCCATCGGCAATCGCGAGCGCGCCGCCTATCTCTCCGGCATCGACACACGCCGCGTCACGATGCTGGCCTTCGCTCTGTCGGGCGCCCTGTCCGCCTTCGGAGGCGTGCTGCTCGCGGGCTACGCCTCCAAGGCCGCGCAGTCGATGGGCGACGCCTATCTGCTGCCGTCGATCGCCGCCGTCGTGCTCGGCGGCACCCACATCCTCGGCGGCCGCGGCAGCTATCTCGGGACGATCGCCGGCGTCATCCTGATCACGCTGTTGCAGTCCATCCTCTCGGTGATGCAAATCAGCGAAGCCGGCCGGCAGCTGATCTATGGCGTGGTCATCATCCTGATGCTCCTGATCTACGGCCGCCAGAAGGCGTAATAGCAGGTCTACCCCCATTCACGACTTGACCGTTCCGCAGGTCCGTAATTCGCCCTGTTGAATCATGTCGGCGAACGCCGAGCACGTCTGTTGCTCGGGGCAGACCGGAAGGGGCCGCTCGACAGCCAAAGTGACACGATCAGCCCAAAGGAGCAGTCGAGCACACCGAGTGACCGGGCATTAGGAACTCATCCAGTCATTGCCATTTGCCGGCCACAGCACGATGGTGCAAAGGTGCGGGAGGAGTCAGGAACGTCATGGTCTGGACAACAATCATCAGCCCGTTCATCCTCGCTTTAGCATGCTGTGCAGCCGCTGAATCCGTCGCGAACGCGTCCGACGCCAGTTGGGCTGAATGCCTCATAGCCCCGAGACGGGCCTGCGTCCTACGTGAGGCCACAAAGGTCGCCGGCACCATCGACGACCCGGATTTGTCTGCGCACAAGCTAAGCGAGATTGCCAAGGCACAGTTGAAGGCCGGCCTGTTCACTGAGGCCACCACGACGATCGATCTGGCCGTGCAGGCCGCGAAGTCAATCGCGAAGGATAGCTATCGTCGCGACGACGCATTCGAGGCCATCACGCAGGCTCAGGCGCAGGCCGGCACGCTCGCCGACGCGCTGAAGACCGCCAAATCGATCGAGAACCGTCACGTACAGGCCGCGGCGTTCGGGGCGATCGCGATTGCAGAGGGGAACGCCGGCCGGCTGGACGATGCGCTTCGACGGGTGCAGGCGATCAAGGACTTGCCGGACCGTGCCCTCATCATGCGCCGGGTGACCTGGGACCTGCGCGCCAGCGCAGTGGCGCGAGGAGAGGACGAAAAGATCGTGGCCGCGCTTCAAACCGTGCTGGCGGTCGAACAGCGGTATCCGCCGCCCATAGCGATGACTGGAGTTCATCATCCCTCGGAATTCATTCCGGCGCTCGCCATCATCGCGCAAGCGCAGGCCCGCGCGGGAAAAGTCGCCGACGCCATACGGGTTGCGAGACTGGTCTCGCGCTCGATGGAGCGCGCCCAGACGTTTGCAGCCATTGGCGTCGCGCTAGCACGGGCCGGTGCGACCGGTTCGGCCTTGGAAGTTGCGCGCTCGATCGACGACCGATGGGAGCGCGGCATCGTGCTCGGGCACATTCTCGAGCCTCGGCTAACGCCCGATCTCATCGCCGATGAGGCGACGATGCCCGGTTCGCCTGTGAAAGTCGAGCTCCCTAACAAGGTCCAGGATTTCGTCGCCGCCTTCACGGATCGCGAGCAGCGCGCCACCGTGCTCTGTCTTATCGCGATGACATGGGCGAACAACGGCCGCCTGGACGAAGCCATCGCGCTCGCGGAGCCCATCGATCAGGACAAACCACGCGCTTTCGCTTGGCACGCCATTGCCAAGGCGCAAGCGAAGGCCGGCATGGCCACACAATCGATCGCGTCCTTCGACCGGGCCGTCCAGGCTGCGTTGTCGTTCCAACCGAACGACGGGCTTCTGTCGAAAATCGCGGTCTCACAAGCGGATGCCGGTCAGATCGACGAAGCCCTCCATGTCACCCGACTGATCGGCGGGACCATGGCTACCGCGGGATATGTCGCAAAGGTCGTGAGCGATGGCAAGCTCGTCAGCACCGACTATGACCGTCGCGTTGCACTGCGCGCGATCGCCAAGGCGCAAGCGAGAGCGGGCAGGACGATGGACGCCCTTCTGAACGCGTCGGCGCTCAGGCTGGGTCCTGATATCATGTCCCCAGGGCCCGGCGTCGTCGCCGAGGGGCTGGCCGAGGCCGGACGGATCGCCGAAGCGATCGATGCTGCCTCGGCCGAGGACAATCTCTATCGTCGCTCCGAGCTGCTCGCATCGATTGCCAAGGCCCGGGCTGAAGCGGGCCGGGTCGACCAGGCGAAGCAGGTGACGCAACACGTCACCTGGGGGCCCGATCAGGTCGAAGCCCTGGCGTCAATCGGCGGCGCGCAGGCGAAGGAAGGCCTCACGGCCGATGCTCTGGCGAGCTTCGCCGAGGCCATGCAGATCGCGTACGCCCCGACTTACAAGAACAATACAGCCGAGGCCCTCGTAAAGATTGCAGACCGATTATCGGACTGAGCTCGCAGACCTGCGATTGCTATATGAACGCGTTGCATGAGATCACCCCAATATTTCGCAACATGGTCGGGCGCCTCTGTCATGTCCGCCTTTCGCCCGTCTCGGACCTTCCGGTCAACGCCAAAGACGTCCGCTTGCTGGGCTTAACCGAAGAGATCGCCGGGAAACCGAGAATGCCCAAGGTCACCCGCGCGCAACTGATGGCAGGCTTGGTGCCCATGCGCCAAAATCCTCATTTCACGCGCAGCCTCAAGCACATCACCCCTGTCCAGTCCTCTCGCGAAAAATATTCCTCTTTCGCTTTTCCGAAAATCATGATTGTCTAGGCCCATCCCGTCCCGCCGAGGGGCGCTTCGCGGTCGTCACGAAACGTGGGTGCGGGATGCGGTGGGTGCATCGGATCGCAGCATGAGCGATCGTGCGGACGAACGAGCCCGATGCGCCGGCGAAATCGTAGGGTCCTGGCCTCCCGACGCTGAGGCCACGCGGTTGGTGATGATGATCCGGCCGTTACGGGGGCAAGACAGCCGGTCCCCGGGGAGAGGACGTATAAGCCGCTAAAACCATCGCGCGGGGAATGCCGGGATGTCTCGGCTGAACCTGTGGTACCTGCCGCCAGCATTTTCTTTCGCTGGCGGGCCATGGGTGCGGCCAGCGCCCGGCATTCCCTGCGCCCTCTGTTGGCAGAGGGTGGAACGATCGCACAGCTCGGACGCATCAGGCGTCGCGAGGCCGGACCATCATGGCCTGACGGATGGCATTTTGACCGATGTCCAAACAGATCTCGGCAATGCGAGCGTGTCGGCGAATTCGAGAGGCGATGGACGTCGCGTATGGGCCGTCAGAAATCCGCGACCTTCGTTGCCCCGGGACGCGCGAAACGCTCGGGTGCATAAGGCTTGGGATCGACGATCGGCGTGGCGGCGGTGACGAGATCGGCGATGAGATGGCCGGCGCCGGGGCCGATGCCGAAGCCGTGTCCGCTGAAGCCGGCGGCGACGATCAGGCCGGGCAGCGCGGCGAGCTCGCCGATGACGGGCACGCCGTCGGGCGTGGAGTCGATGTAGCCCGCCCAGGTCGCCGTGACCTGGCTCTGCTTCAGGGCCGGCAGCAGCTCCAGCGCGCGCGCATGGGTGAGGCGGATGGTCGCCTGATCCGGCGCGGGATCGAGGATGCGCATGTGCTCCATCGGCGTCGGCTCATCGAGCCGCCAGCGGCCGAGCGTCTCATGGCCGGAGCGCAGGCCTTCGAGGCCGCCGGGGAGAAGGTTGCGCCAGCGCTTGGCGAACATCGGCAGGAAATGCGGCGCGAAGCGCAGCTGCTGCAGGGTCGGATCGACGCGGCCACGGCCGCTGATGGCGAGCGTATGCCCGCCGTCGCCGCGTCGCGTGATCGAGACCGCGGCGGTGTGCAGCGCCGGCGGCAGCGGCTCTGCGGATGGCGACAGCGCGAGCGCCGAGGAGCGGATGGAGGCGATCGGGAGGGCGACTCCGAGCTGATGGCAGAACGACGATGTCCAAGCGCCAGCCGAGAGCACAGCAAGCGACGTGCGAATGGTGCCACGCTCGGTGACGACCGCGGAGAGCCGGCCGCCGCGGCTCTCGACGCCGCGCACGGCGCACATCTGATGCACCGTGCCGCCCTGCTTCAGGATCGCGCGCGCCACCGCAGGCGCCGCATCGGCGGGGCTGGCGGTGCCGTCGGTCGGCGAAAATACGCCGCCCTTCCAGCGTCGCCCGGTGGCCGCGCCGCGCTCGCTGGCCTGACGGCCGTCCAGCATGTGCGTGGTCACGCCGGCCGTCTTGGCAAACTCGCCCCAGCGCGCCCAGCCGGCGAGCTCGGCCTCGTCATTGCTGAGATAGAACAGCCCGCAGCGCGAGAAGCCCGTCGCCTCGCCGCTGTCGCCGGCAAAACGCTCCCACAGATCGAGGCTCAGCGTCGCCATCGGCAGCTCACGGGCATCGCGGTTCTGCTGCCGGCACCAGCCCCAATTGCGGCTGGACTGCTCGGCACCGATCCGTCCCTTCTCGATCAACGCCACCGCAAGCCCGCGCCGTGCCAGATAGTAGGCCGCGAACACGCCGACGATGCCGCCGCCGATGACCACGGCATCTGCACGCTCGGGCAGCGTTGGCGACGTTTCGACGTGCACCAGGGGTGCGGGCATGGTGTCTCTCCGGCCTTCAGCCGCATCAAATTAAAGCGGTATCCGGCACGGGAGAATCCGGATTCGACAGCCGGACCGGCATTTGATTCTGCTGGCGCCCACGCCAGCGGCGTATTGTTTTGCATCGCATAATCCGGACGACGCGGCCTCATTCTTGCTTTGCGAAACTTCCGATGGCCCAAGCGCAGAATTTTCTGCTGTAATGGACCAGGACGCGTCATCACACGGACCTTCGCTGCATGAAGCTCGATCGCATCGACATCAAGATCCTGCACGAGTTGCAGAAGAACGGCCGGGTCACCAATGTCGAGCTCGCCGAGCTGGTCAACCTGTCGCCGAGCCCGTGCCTGATGCGGGTGAAGAAGCTGCAGGCCGAGGGCTATATCGAGGGCTATTCGGCGCAGATCTGCGTTTCCAAGCTCGGCCAGACGCTCACCGTGTTCACCGAGGTCACGCTGAAGAACCACCGCCAGATCGACTTCGCCCGCTTCCTCGCCGCGGTCGAGAAGATCGACCAGGTGATCGAGTGCCACCTCGTCTCCGGCGGCTACGACTACATGATGAAGTTCGTCACCGCCGGGATCGGCGAGTACCAGACCATCATGGAGCGGCTGACCGACATGGACATCGGCATCGAGAAATATTTCAGCTTCGTCGTTCTGAAGTCGCCGATCGTCAAGCCCTATTTGCCGCTCACCAGCCTGTTTCAGGTGTAGCGCGCACTGCGCGCTCAGCGCTGGCAATATGCGCGGACCTGCTCGGGATCCTGGCGCAGATTGTCGAGCCACGCCGGATCGAGCTTCGGCACCGACGACAGCAGCAGCTGCGTGTAGGGATGACCCGGCCTCGCCATGGCTTCAGGCGTGATCTGCTCGATCTTGCGGCCGCGATACATCACGACGATGTCGTCGCAGATCGCCTCGACCACCGACAGATCGTGGCTGATGAAGACGTAAGCGAGATCCAGCTCGCGCTGCAGTTCCTTCAGGAGATCGATGACCGCCGCGGCCACCACGGTGTCGAGCGCCGAGGTGATCTCGTCGCAGACGATCAGCTTGGGATCGGCGGCAAGCGCCCGCGCGAAGTTGACGCGCTGCTTCTGTCCGCCGGAGAGCTCGGCCGGACGGCGCAGCCGCAGGGCGCGCGGCAGCTTCACCATGTCGAGCAGCTGATCGATGCGCGCGCTGCGCTGCTTGCCCGCCATGCCGTGATAGAACCTCAACGGACGGCCCAGAATGTCCTCGACCGTCTGCGCCGGATTGAGCGCGGTGTCGGCATGCTGGAACACGATCTGCACCTGGCGCAACTGGTCCGGGCTGCGGCTTCGCGCGCTACGCCCGAGCTCGCGCCCGTCGAACACGACCCCGCCGGCGAACGGAGGCAGAATGCCGGCAATGGCCCGCGCGAGCGTCGACTTGCCGCAGCCGGATTCGCCGATGATGCCGAGATTGCGTCCGCGCGCGACGCGCAGGCTGACATTCTCGACCGCCAAGATCGCGGGCCTGCCGTCCGAGCGCAGCGGACCGTAGCCGACCGACACCTCGTGGACCTCGAGCAGCGCTTCGGCCGTCGTGGCGGATGTTTCGGGTCGAGATCCATGATGTGGCGCGACGGCGGCCAGCAGTTGCTGCGTGTAGGGATGTTGCGCGCGCTCGAGAATGTCGGCGGTCGTGCCGGTCTCCTGCACCTCGCCGTTCCTCAGCACCACGATGCGGTCGGCGATCTGGGCGACAACCGCGAGATCATGCGACACGTAGATGCCGGCGATGCGGTTCGCCGAGATCACCGACTTGAAGGCGCGGAGCACCTCGACCTGGGTGGTGACGTCGAGCGCCGTCGTCGGCTCGTCG
Source organism: Bradyrhizobium sp. SZCCHNS2022 (assembly GCF_032377575.1). Classification (NCBI taxonomy): domain Bacteria; kingdom Pseudomonadati; phylum Pseudomonadota; class Alphaproteobacteria; order Hyphomicrobiales; family Nitrobacteraceae; genus Bradyrhizobium; species Bradyrhizobium sp. SZCCHNS2022. Next base: position 3,087,628 of record NZ_JAUHHZ010000001.1, read on the forward strand.
AAGATCAGCACCTTCGGGCTGGCGATCAGCGCCATGGCGGCGGCGAGCCGCTGCAACTGGCCGCCGGACACCTGGTGCGGATAACGATCGCCGATGCTGTCCGGGCTGGGCAGCGACAGCGCGCGGAACAGCGAGACCGCCTTGGCGCGCGCCTCCTCGATCGGCATCACGCCGTGGATACGCACGACCTCGATGACCTGGTCCATGATCCGGATCGCCGGATTGAACGCCGCGGCAGCGCTCTGCGGCACATAGGCGATCGTGGCGCCGCGTACCGCGGCCCTGCCCTTCTCCGGAAGCGTCACCATGTCGACGCCGTCGACCACGACCGAGCCGCCGACGATCTTGCACCCGGCGCGCGCATAGCCCATCAGGGTCATCGCAATCGTGGTCTTGCCGGAGCCGCTCTCGCCGATCAGCGCGACGATCTCGCCCTCGGCAATGTCGAGACCGACGCCCTTGATGATCTCGATGGTGCGGCCGGAATCGGTGGTCGCCTCCACGACGAGATCGCGGATCTGTACGAGGCTCCCCATCTAGGAAGCCTCCCGGTCGCGGATCTTGGTCGGGAGATTGTCGATCAGCAGATTGACCGCGATGGTCAGGCTCGCAATCGCGAGCGACGGGACGATCACGGCCGGCGCGGCATAGGGAAGACCGCCGATGTTCTCGCGCACCAGTGCGCCCCAATCGGCATAGGGCGGCTTCACCCCCAGGCCGAGGAAGGACAGCCCCGACAGCAGCAGCACGATGAAGACGAAACGCAAGCCCAGATCGACCATGACGGGCCCGATGATGTTGGGCAGGATCTCCGCGCGGATCAGATAGAACAGGCTCTCGCCGCGGATGCGGGCCACGACGACGAAATCCATGGTGTTGATGTTGACCGCAAGGGCACGCGCGAAGCGGTAGGCGCCGGGAATGTAGATCACCGCCATCGTCACGATCAGGACGGGAATCGACGAGCCCACGGCGGCGACGACGACGAGGCTGAACAGCTTGCTCGGGATCGAGTTCAGCGCATCGAGGAAGCGGCTCAGCACCATATCGACGGCGCCGCCGGTGATCGCGGCGATCATCCCGAGCGTCACGCCCGACACACCGGCGATGATCACCGCGGCAACGGAGATGCCGAGCGTATAGCGGGCCCCCATCAGGATGCGCGAGGTCATGTCGCGCCCGAGATAATCGGAGCCGAGCCACAGCTCCCGGCTCATGGGGCCGAAATAGTCGGTGTCGACGATGTCGCCGATCGGGTGCGGGATGATCGCAGGCGCCGCGAACGCCACCACGATCCAGAATGCCACGATCAGCGCCCCGGCGACGCCGACCGCATTGATGCGGTAGCCGAAACGCGGCCTGCGCGGGGTGGATGTCACGGCGCTCGTCATCGCAGCCTCGGATTGGACAGGATGGCGATGATGTCGGCCGTGGTGGTCAGGAGGAGATAACCGAAGCAGAAGATGATGGCGCAGCTCTGGATCAGCGGCAGATCGCGCGTCGAGACCGCGTCGACCATGAGCTTGGCGATGCCGGGATAGTTGAACACCGTCTCGACGATGATGACTCCGCCGAGCAGATACGACAATGACAGCGCAACGGCATTGACGATCGGGCCGAGCGCATTCGGCAGCGCGTGGCGGAGCACGAGCCTTCCGCGCGAGGCGCCCTTCAACAACGCCATCTCGACATAGGGCGTGTTCAGGGTCTCGATCACCGCCGCCCGGCTCATCCGGATCATCTGCGCCGAGATCACCACGGTGAGCGTCACGACCGGCATCGCATAGGCGCGCGCGAAATCATACGCCGTGCGGATCTCGCTGGTGAAGGACACCGCCGGGAGCCAGTTGAGATAGACCGCGAACAGCAGCACGGCGAGCGTCGCAATCATGAACTCCGGAACCGAGACCACGCCGATGACAGCGATAGTGAGGCAGCGATCGTACAGCGTGTCACGCAGCATCGCCGCGGTGATGCCGAGCGTCAGCGCGAGCGGCACCGAGATGGCTGCCGTGAGACCTGCGAGCTTGAGCGTGTTGACCAGCCTTCCGCCGATCAGCTTGGCGACCGGCATGTTGTTGGCATAGGAGGTGCCGAGATCGCCGTGGAGAACGCCGACCAGCCAGCGCAGGAAGCGGAAAATCGCCGGATCGTCCAGATGCATCGCCTTGCGCAGGCCCTCGACCGCTTCCGGGGTCGCGGCCTGGCCGAGCAGGATGGTCGCGGTGTCGCCCGGCAGCATCGCGGTGGCGAAGAACACGGCAAATGAAACAATGATCGCAGTGACCAGCGCGATGGCCAGCCGGGCAAGGACGAGTGAGGCGATCCGATGTTTCACACTGGGCGTCCGTGAGCCTGATCAGACAATAGCCATCGCACGGACGCCGGTCGGAGTGACCGACGTCCAGTGTCTGAGGCCGCATTCACGAATCGAGCCAGACATACTCCGCGAAGGCATAGCCCATCATGCCGCCAAGCGGGCTCGGCTCCAAGCCCTTCAGCTTGGACGAGGTGGCATCGATGTTGGAGATGTAGGCCGGAATGATGGTGCCCGCCTCCTCCGCGATCATGGCCTGCATCTCGGCATACATCTGCTTGCGCTTGGCCTGGTCGAGCAGGCCGCGTGCCTCCATCATCATCTTGTCGAACTTCTCAGACTTGTAGCGGCTCTCGTTCCACGGCGCCTCCGAGGCGTACAACAGCGAGAACAGGATGTCCGGCGTCGGCCGCGGATTGATGTTGCCGAAATGGACCGGCGCCTTCAGCCAATAATTGTCCCAATAGCCGTCCGACGGGACGCGCTGCACGTCGAGCGTCAGGCCGATCGCCGCAGCGGAGGCCTGGATCACCATCGCCATCTCGATTGCGGAGTTTGCGGCCTCCGAGGCCACGACCGGGATCGAGGTGCCGAGCACGCCGGCCTTCTGGAACAGCGCTTTCGCCTTGTCCGGATCGAACGGTTTGGGCTTGAGATCTGGATTGTGAAAGAAGTTGGCCGGAGAGACCGGCTGGTCGTTGCCGACGACCCCGAAGCCGCGCAGCACCGATTTGACGATCTGCTCGCGGTTCACGAGGTGCTTCATGCCGTCGATGAAGTCCCTCTTGTTGCCAGGCGCCATGTCGAGCCGGATGTTGAGGTCGGTGTAGTTGCCGGTCGTCGACTTCGACAGCGCGATCCCCTCCTTGCCCTCGATGAGCCGGAGCGAGCGCGGGTTGATGCTGGCCGCAAGCTGGATGTCGCCGGACAGCAGCGCGTTGACGCGCGCATTCTCCTCCGTGATCGCGATGAACTCGATCTGGTCGAGATAGGGACCATCCTTGAAATAGGTCTTGTTGCGCACGCCGATGGAGCGCACGCCGGGCTCGAAGGCCTCGCGAACGAAGGCGCCGGTGCCGTTGCCCTTGGAGAAATCGGTGGTGCCGTCGGCCACGATCATGAAGTGATGCAGCGCCAGGATCATCGGCAGATCGGCGTTCGGGCTCGCCAGCGTGATCTCGACCGTGGTCTTGTCGACCGCCTTGAAGCCGGTCATCTGTGCCGCGATCTTCGCCACCTTGGAGCCGGTGGCCTTGTCGAGGTGCCGCTTCAGCGAGAACACGACGTCGTCGGCCGTCAGCGGCTTGCCGTCGTGGAAGGTGACGCCCTTCTTGAGCTTCACGGTCCAGGTCTGCGCGTCGGTCGACTCCACGGAGTCGGCGAGCTCCATCTGCGCCGCGCCGTTCTTGTCGAGCGTGGTCAGCCGATTGTAGAACGAGCAGCAGCGGACATAATCGGTCGAGAACGAGGCCTTGGCCGGATCGAGCGTGTCGGCCGTCGAGGTCGACCAACCCGCCGCCTTGATCGAGCCTCCCTTCTTCGGCGTCGCCGCGAAGGCGCGCTCGGCGTGGCCCAGGATGGTGCTGCCGGCAGCGAGCGCGACGCCGTTCGCGAACATCATCTTCAGGAGATCGCGGCGCGACGCGCCACGCCGGATCGCCGCCTCGATCAGCCCATCGTCACTCGCCGTCCAGTTGGTGATCCCGTTGCTCATGTCATCCGTCCCCTGTTTGCGATCCGGCAGAATGCAGTCGTCAGCAGCGCGTCATGTCGCAGGCACGTGGTCCACCGCGTCAGCCAGCTCGGCCATCGAGTGGAAGTGGAAATCTGGCTTGGTGAAAGAAGCAGGCGCGATCGTGCCGCCATAGCCCTGCTTGTCGTGGCGCCGCTCGATCCAGCAATTGGCGATGCCGAGCTGCCGGGAGATGCCGATGTCGTGATACTGGCTCTGCGCGACGTGCAGGATCTGCGACTTGGCACCGCCGTCGCGTTCGATGTAATCGAACACTTGCGTAAAGAAGACCGGGTCCGGCTTCTCGGTGCCGGTGTCGTCGACCGTGAACGTCGCGTAGAACGGCGCCCCCAGCTCGCGCTCGAAATGATCCAGCGCCCAGCGCCGCGCATTGGTCATCGCGATCAGCCTGTAACGCTTGGCCAGACGCGCCATCGCAGCAGTGCTATCGGGAAACGCCTGCCAATGCTTGGCGGACTCGCGGAAGCGCTCGCCAAGTGCCGCCTGCCTGGGCAAGCCCAGCTGCGGCGCAATGACGTCGTAGACACGCACGAGGTCATCGGGAAAACGATCGGCATCCGCGGCATAGCGTGCAGCGCGGTACAGCCCGAGCGCCTGCTCGCCATCGATCTGCGTCCCGAATTCAGCCGCAATCTCGCCCAGGCTGGCAACGATCCCGCCTTCGAAATCGATCAAGGTGCCGACCACATCGAAGGTCAGATACCTGAATTGGGCGAGATTCATCCTGCACATCCTGCTCTGCGACGACTGCTATCTGCTGGTCTAGTGTGGAGCCGGGTTCCGGCGAAAACTTCCGAATTGCAGGGACCCGACGGCACAAAATTGCGAAGTGGAGCACGCGCCGACATATCGGCGCTGCTGCACAGGCGGCGATCTGCCCGTGCCCGCTTTCACGGCATGGCCTGCCGCACGTCCGGATCGGCCAGGGTCTGGTCGAGCGTCCGTGCGGTCCGCTCGATGATGGCATCGATATCGGCGTCGCTGCAGCACAGCGGCGGCGCGTAGCCGAGCACGCCGGTCGGGAAGGCGCGAATGACGAGCCCGTTGGCCCAGGCCCGATCGAAGATGCGTCGCGACGGCTCGGCTATGGCCGGCAGCGGCGTCTTCTTCTCCTTGTCGACCACGAGCTCGATGGCGGCCAGCAGGCCGCGGCCGCGAACCTCGCCGACCAGCGGATGATCCTGCAGCGCACGCAGCCCCGCCATCAGCCGCGCGCCGGCGCGCCGGCCATTCTCCAACAATCCGTTCTCATACAGATCGAGTACGGCGAGACCGACGGCCGCGCTCACCGGATGCGCCGAATAGGTATAGCCATGTCCCACGGCCGCCGCCCCTGCCCCGTCAGCGATCACGCCGTAGACATGATCGGACATCAGCACCGCCCCCATCGGCACATAGCCGGAGGTCAGCCCCTTGGCCACGGTCATGAAGTCCGGGACGATGTCGTCGTCGGTGCAGGCGAACAGCGGCCCGGTGCGGCCGAAGCCGGTGATCACCTCGTCGGCGACGAACAGGATGCCGTGGTGCCGGCAGCGCTCGCGCATCGCCTTCATCCAGCCGTCGGGCGGCACCAGCACGCCGCCGGAGCCCTGAATCGGCTCGGCGTAGAATGCGGCCACCCGCTCCGGCCCGCCGATTTCGGCGATCTTGGTCTCGAGCGCGGCCAGCGATGCCGCGATGACAGCCGCAGGATCGCTGCCCACCGGATTGCGGTACGCGTAGTGGGAGGGGATCTTGTGCTGCCAGTTGAGCGGCACGCCGAAATTGGCATGGAAGGCGGGCAGCGCCGTCAGGCCGGCGCCGACCGTCGACGAGCCGTGATAGCCCTGCTGCAGCGTGATGAACTGGTCGCGCTGCGGCTGGCCCTTCACGTGCCAATAGTTGTGAATGAAGCGCACGGTGCTATCGACGGCATCAGAGCCGCCGAGCGTGAAGTAGACGTGGTTGAGATCGCCCGGCGCGCGCTCGGCGAGCGCGGCTGCCAGCCGGATGGCCGGCTCGGAGGCGAGACTGAAGTAGCCGGTGGCGTAAGGCAGCTCGCGCATCTGCTTGGCGGCCGCCTCCACGATGCTATCATGACCGTAGCCGGCATTGACGCACCACAGCCCCGCGAAGCCATCGACGAGCTGATGACCGGAGGCGTCGGTGACGACAGCCCCCTTGGCCGAGGCCAGCACGCGCGCGCCGGATGCCTCGTGTCCACGATAGGACGCGACCGGATGCACCAGATGGGCGCGGTCGAGCTCGATGAGCGAGTTGCTGAGCATGATGATCTCCGGTTCAGCCGAATGCCTGGCTGGCCAATGCAAATGACATCGCTGTCGGCGGGATCGCGGCGCCGGTGACCGGACGGCGCATGACCATGCCGCCGCCGACATCAGCCAGGCCGAGGCCGGCCAGCCACGGCGCGAGCCCGGTCTCGGTCCCCGTGTCGAGCCGGATGAAGTCCCCCTCGCGCCCGGCGAGAAAATGCGCAATCAGCGCCTGCGCGTCATCGAGCGCGGGCGCGACCACAGGACCGATCACGAAGCCACGGCCGAAGCGGCGCAGCATGGCGAAGCCCGCGATGCGGCCGTCTCGTTCGAACACCGCGACCTCGCCGATCCCGGCGAGACGCACAACCAGATCCCTGCGGTCCGCCCCGAACGCCGCCGCATCGAGTGCAGTGACTGCGCCGAGATCGTCGTGCACGGCCGCGCGGACGCGCTCCGTTCGTGCGATCGGCAGTCGGAGATGTCCCTGATGCTGGACGATCTCGCCGGTCCGGCGGAAGCCGAGCTTCTCGTACAGCGGCAGGCCGTCCGCGGTGGCGACGAGCTGCAGCCGCCGGTCACCGGCAAGCGTCAGCGCCTCCAGCATCAAGCGCCGTCCGAGCCCCTGCCCACGCTCGCCTTCATCGACGATGACCATGTTGATGGTCCCGGCGTCGCCACCGTAGGGCGTCATCAGCACGGTGCCGATCACGCGCCCATCCGCGGCAACGGCAACGCACCCTTTGCTGACGGTGAGCGCGACCTGCCAATCCTCCCGGCGATGCGGCCAGCCGGCCTGCTGCGACAGCCGCGTCGCAGCCTCGAGATGCTCCGGGCTGAAAGCGGTGAGCGTTGCCGCGGCGGAAATCATGTCTGCACTCCCTGTTCGGCATGGAGTCTGGGCGAGGCACACCCGGCAGATCGTCTGAAGGCGCCGACGCCCACGACATCTTCCGCCGCAAAATCAGGGCAAAGCCGCATCTTATGCTGGCGCCCCCGCCTATCATCAGGGCCGAGATCATGACCGGCATGAGGACCCATGAGCCGCTTTCGCCCGAAATATGTGACCTTCGACTGCTACGGCACGCTGATCAATTTCGAGATGGCGAAGGCCGCGCGCGATCTCTACGGCGCAATCCTGTCCGAGCCGGCCATGACCGAGTTCGTCAACGTCTTCTCGGCCTATCGCCTCGACGAGATCCTCGGCGCGTGGAAGCCCTATGCCGAGGTGGTCGGCAATGCGCTGGCGCGCAGCTGCCGCAGGATGGGGATTCCCTACAAGCCCGCGGACGGCGAGACGGTCTATCAGCGCGTGCCGACCTGGGGGCCGCACCCGGACGTGCCGGCGGGCCTCGCCAAGGTGGCCAGGGACATCCCCCTCGTCATTCTCTCCAACGCCATGACGGCGCAGATCCCGTCCAACGTCGCCAGGCTCGGCGCACCGTTCCATGCCGTGTTCACCGCCGAGCAGGCGCAGGCCTACAAGCCGCGGATGCGCGCCTTCGAATACATGTTCGACATGCTCGGCTGCGGTCCGGAGGACATCACACACTGCTCGTCCTCGTTCCGCTACGACCTGATGACGGCGCACGATCTGGGCATCAAGAGCAAGGTCTGGGTCAATCGCGGCCACGAGCCGGCCAATCCCTATTACGGCTACACCGAGATCAGGGACGTCTCCGAACTGCCCGGCGTGTTCGGTCTCTAAGCAGAGTGCCTGCGATGAAATATGTCTCCTACTGGCGCGACACCGCGACCGCTTTTGCCGGCGGTCACACCGGGCCCGTGGAGGGGCACTACGACGTTGCCGTCATCGGCGGCGGCTTCACCGGACTCGGTGCCGCACGGCAGCTCGCCAAGGCCGGCGCCAAGGTGATCGTGCTCGAGGCTGATCAAGTCGGCTCCGGCGCGTCGGGGCGCAATGGCGGCCACCTCAACAACGGGCTGGCGCACAGTTATCTCGCCGCGAAAGCCGAGCTCGGGACCGAGCGCGCGATCGCCCTCTACAAGGCGTTCGACGACTCGATCGACACGCTGGAGCGCCTGATCGCGGAGGAGAACATCGCCTGCGATTTCCGTCGCTGCGGCAAGCTCAAGCTCGCCTCGAAGCCCGGACATCTCGATGGGATCGCCAGGAATTTCGAGGCCATCCACCGCGAGGTCGATCCGGATACGGCGCTACTCACGGCGGAAGACCTGACATCGGAGATCAGCTCGCCGTTCCATGGCGGCATGCTGTTCAAGAAGAGCGCGATGATGCATATGGGCCGCTTCGCAGCCGGCCTGGCCGCGGCTGCAACCCGCCATGGCGCCGTCATCGTCGAGCAGGCCGCCGTCACCGAGCAGGTGCAGGAGGCCAAGGGTTTTCGCCTGACCACGGCCAAGGGAACGGTGCGCGCCGAGCAGGTGCTGCTCGCCACCGGCGCCACCACGCCGTCGGCCTTCAGCTATTTCCGCCGGCGGATCATCGCCGTCGGCAGCTTCATCATCGCGACCCGGCCGCTCACGGTGGCCGAGGCGTCGTCGGTGCTGCCGGGCAACCGCACCTATGTCAACTCGATGAACATCGGCAACTACTTCCGCCTGTCGCCGGACAATCGCCTGATCTTCGGTGGCCGCGCGCGCTTCTCGGCGACATCGGATCAGCAGTCCGACGCCAAGAGCGGCGCCATCCTGCAGGCGGCGATGCTGAGAATGTTCCCGCAGCTCGCGGGCGTCGCGATCGACTATTGCTGGGGCGGCCTCGTCGACATGACCGCCGACCGGTATCCGCGCGCAGGCCGCCAGGACGGGCTATGGTACGCGATGGGCTATTCGGGCCATGGCGCGCAGCTCTCGACCCATCTCGGCATGATCATGGCCGACGCGATGCTCGGCCGCGCCGATAAGAACCCGATGAAGGACGCCGGCTGGCCGGTCGTGCCCGGCCATTTCGGCAAGCCTTGGTTCCTGCCGCTCGTCGGAGCCTACTACAAGACGCTGGACTGGATTCGCTGAGCCGTGGCGGTGCGCCGGTCATCAGTAGCCGCGTCGGCGGTCGACGAGACCGACCGGCGCAAGACCCGCGCGGTGCCGCTTGATGTTCTCGGCCACCGCGAGCGCTGCCGATTCCGGCTGCGTGACGCTGGCGACATGCGGGGTGATCAGGACACGCGGATGCCGCCACAGCGGATGATCTGCGGGCAGCGGCTCCGGATCGGTCACGTCGAGCACCGCGCCGGACAAATGGCCGGTGTCGAGCGCGGTGAGCAACGCCGCCTGATCGAGCTGCGCGCCCCGCCCGGCCTGCACCAGCGCGGCGCCGCGCGGCAGCTTCGCGAGCAGCCCGGCATTCAGCAGACCGCGCGTCTCGTGCGTCAAAGGCAGAAGACAGATCAGGATGTCGGTCGTCGCCAGCATTTGATCGAGCCCGTCGGCGCCGTGATAGGTGGTCACCCCGTCGACCGTACGCGGGCTGCGACTCCATCCGGACAAGGGAAAGCCGAACGGTTCAAGCCGTTGCAGCACGGCCTGCCCGAGCATGCCCAGGCCGAGCACGCCGATGCGCCGCTGCTGCGCCTGAGGCTGCGCCACGGCCCGCCACTGCTGCTGTCGCTGCTGATCGAGATAGACCGGCCAGCTCCGATGCAACGCCAGCACGGCCAGCGTGACGTATTCCTGCATCATCCTGACGATGCCGTCCTCCACCATGCGGACGATCTTGACCTGTTCGGGCACCGCCGCGGCGTTGAACTGGTCGATGCCGGCGCCGATCGAGAACAGGATCTCGAGATTGCGATAGATGCCGAGATCCGGCGGCACCAGCCAGCTGATCATGTAGCGGACGTCGTCAGGATCGGCTTTGGCCGGGTCGATTTCGAACGGGAGGTCCGGCAGCTCGCGCGCAAGGACCTCGCGAAAGATCGCGCCGCGCCGGGCATCCGAGTTGAACAGGAAGCTCATGGCCGTCATTCCGAGCGGACCGGCCGGACCGATCCGGCCTCGCCCACATCCGTCATGCTAGCGGCGCGGAGCATGTATTCCATGCCGAATACGGACGAGGATTGAGTGGAATGTTGCGCGGATCTGTCCGAAAAACATCGATGCGGCCGCCTGATGCCGGCATCAACGGCGCGGAAGCGACCGACAGGGAAGACGGACATGGATGATCCCAGCGTCGAATCTCGCGCCGTCGACGTCTTCGAGATGCGCCTGGCCGATATCGAAACGGTCGACGTCGCGCAGCTGCTGGCGTTGTCGATCGCGGTCCGCTGGCCTCACCGCGCGGCGGACTGGCAGTTCATGCGCAGCCAGGGACGCGGCCTCGTCGCGCTCGACGAGATCGGCCGCGTCTGCGGCTCGGCGATGTGGTTTCCCTACACCGAGACGTTTGCCGCCGTCGGCATGGTCATCACCTCGCCTCGCCTCCAGGCGCTCGGCACCGGCAGCTGGCTGATGACGCGCGTGATCGCGGAATGCGGCGGACGCGCGCTTCGGCTCAATGCCACCAACGCGGCGTATCGGTTGTACAGCTCGCTTGGCTTCCAGCGCGAGCGCACCTTGTACCAATGTCAGGGCAAGGCGAACGGCGCAGCCGCGAGCTCGGTTGCGGCCGAGGGCGTCCGGCTGCTGGCGGAGGCCGAGCTGCCATCGGTGATCGAGAATGATGCCCTGGCCTATGGCGTGGCGCGAGCGAAGCTGATCACCGCTCTGTTCCAGCGTTCGCAGGGCTATGGCCTGTTTCGAGCCGGCCGGCTCGCGGCGTTTGCGCTGTGCCGGCCGCTCGGACGTGGGCACGTGATCGGGCCCGTCGTGGCGTCGTGCGACACGGACGCGATCGCCGTCATCGCTCCGCATGTCGCAGCCCATAGCCGCCAGTTCCTGCGCCTCGACACGCACAGCGAGGGCGACGAATTCCGCGCCTTCATCGCTGGTGCCGGCCTCGCGCTCCACGATACGGTGACGACGATGTCGTTGCGGCCCCACGGAGCCGAACCGCCGACTGGCGGGTCGACCTGCTATGCGGTCGTGAGCCAGGCATTCGGCTGAGGGACGGCAGGCCCGTCGCTGTCGGCTCCAGATTCGCCGGATCGATCAGAGCCCCGCCTCGAACGCCTCGCGCTCGGCACGGCTCAGGTGCAGGCCGTGCTTGGTGCGTCGATCCAGGATATCGGCTGCCGTGACTGCCCATTCCCGCTCGCGCAGATAGGTCAGCTCGCGCTCGTAGAAGGTGCCGCCGAAATGGCGGCCGAGATCGTCGGCACAGCGCGCCGAACCGAGCAGGTCGCGCGCGCACGTGCCGTAGAGCCGCGCGTAATGCGCGACGGCCTTCCGCGGCAATCCCTGATACTGCGCGGCGAGATCTTCGAGGAACTGCTCGAACGATGCGCCGATGTCGCCGCCGGGAAGGCAGGCGCCCGCCGTCCATGCCGGTCGCATCTGCGGAAACCATGGCGCGAGGCGCTCGAGCGCCTGCTCCGCGAGCCGGCGGAAGGTCGTGATCTTGCCGCCGAAGATCGACAGCAGCGGCGGCTGGTCGGAGCCGCCATGCACCTCGAACACGTAGTCTCGGGTGACCGCGGACGGATTGTCAGCGTTGTCGTCGTACAGCGGCCGCACGCCTGAAAACGCGTGAATGATGTCGGCCTTGCCAGGGGCAGCGCGGAAGTAGCGGTCGAGCACGGCCAGAAGATAGTCGATCTCGCCGCCCTCGATCGCGACGTCCTCGGCACGGCCATCATGCACGATGTCCGTGGTGCCGATCAGTGCGAGATCGGTCTCATATGGGTTGACGAAGATCACGCGGCGGTCGGTGTTCTGCAACAGATAGGCTTGCGAGCCGCTCCAGAATTTCGGCACGACGAGATGGCTGCCCTTCACGAGCCGCACATGATGCGCGGAGTTGAGGCCGGCGACGCCCTGCACCACGTCCTGCACCCAGGGACCGGCCGCATTGACCAGGGCCCGCGCGCGGGCGATCTGCACCTCGCCGCGCTCGGAGCGCATCTCCAGCCGCCAGCAATCAGCTTCGCGTCGCGCGCTGACCGCGCGGGTGCGCGGAAGGATCGTCGCGCCGTTCCGCGCGGCATCGACGAGATTGAGGATGACGAGCCTGGAATCATCGACCCAGCAGTCCGAATATTCGAACCCGCGCCGGAATTCAGGACGCAGCGGCGCGCCCTCCGGCTCATGCGCGAGATCGACGTTGCGGCTCGCCGGCAGCTGCTTGCGGCCGCCGAGATGGTCGTAGAGAAACAGCCCGGTGCGCACCAGCCAGGCCGGGCGCTGCTCCGGCGAGTGCGGCAGCACGAAGCGCATCGGCCAGATGATGTGCGGTGCCGACGCCAGCAGCACCTCGCGCTCGATCAGCGCCTCGCGCACCAGCCGAAACTCGTAGTATTCGAGATAGCGCAGGCCGCCATGGATCAGCTTGCCCGAGCGTGACGAGGTGCCTTGCGCGAAATCGTCCTTCTCGCACAGCAGCACCTTCAGGCCGCGGCCGGCGGCATCACGGGCGATACCAGCGCCATTGATGCCGCCGCCGATCACGGCGAGGTCCAACAGACCGTGATCGGTTCCGCTGCGTGAGACCGTCCCGTTCATCGCGCGCTGCTGCGCTTCTTCTCAGGTCTGCGACCAACAGCAGCGGCGCGCGTCTTCGGTGCCGGCTTCGCTGGGGTCTTGGCGGACTTCGCCGCTTTGACCTTGGGCTCCTGCAGCCCATAGGTGGAAAAGCCCTGCGCCGTCTCGGCGATCTCGGCGTCGCCGAGGATGTGCGGCTGGCCGAGCGCGAGCGACAGGTAATACTGCTTCGCAATGGTCTCGAGCTCGACCGCAAGCCACATCGCCTTGTCGAGGTTGGCACCGACCGCGATCATGCCGTGATTGGCGAGCAGGCAGCCGTTGCGTCCCTCCAACGCTTCCAGCGCCAGCTCCGAGAGCTCGGCCGTGCCGAAGCGCGCATAGCCGGCGCAGCGGATATCCGTGCCGCCGAACGCCGCCATCATGTAGTGGCAGGCCGGGATCGACTTGCGCGCGATGGCGAGCACCGTGGCGTAGGTCGAATGGGTGTGCACGACGCCGCCGACATCGGGGCGCCCCCGCATGATGTCCAGATGAAACCGCCATTCCGTCGACGGCTTCAGCGGGCCGTCCCAGGAGCCGTACTCGCCGTCGAGCGGCATCGATGCGATCATCTCGGGCTTCATCGAATCATAGGGCGTGGCCGACGGCGTGATCAGCATGCGATCCTTGTAGCGGGCGGAGATGTTGCCCGAGGTGCCCTGATTGAGACCCGACGCGTTCATCCACCGGCACTTGGCGATGATGCTCTCGCGTAGCTGTCGTTCCTCACGATTCATTTGAAAGACCTTTCGTCAGCAGGGATTGAGCGGCGGCTCGCCGGCGAGATAGCGGCGAACCTCTTCGGCCGCCTGATCGGCGGCAAAGGTGACGGTGCGCACCGAGGCGCCGGCGATATGCGGCGTCAGCGTGACGTTGGGGAGCTGCAGCAGCGGCCAGTCCGGCGGCGCGGGTTCGATCGCGAAGGTGTCGAGCATCGCGCCGGCAAGCCGCTGCGAGCTGAGCGCGTCATAGAGCGCGTCGTAGTCGACCAGCGGGCCGCGCGCCGTATTGATCAGGATCGCGCCCGGCTTGATCTTCGCCAGCGCCTCGCGATCGATGAAGCCGGTGGTCTCCGCGGTCACCCGGGCGTGCAGGCTGATGACGTCGGCCCGCGCCAGCAGCTCGGAAAGCGCGACATGCTCGACGCCGTCGCTGCGGTCCTGCGCGCTGAGCTGGACGTAGGGGTCGGTCACCAGGATCCTGCAGCCGAACGCCTTCAAGAGCTTCACCACGCGGGTGCCGATCGCGCCATAGCCGACGATGCCCACCGTCATCTCGCCGAGCTCGCGCCCCGTCCGGTCGGCGCGGTAGAGATCACCGCGCCAGTCGCCGCCACGCATCGATTCATGGCCGCTGCGAATGAGCCTGGTCTCCGCGAGCATCGCGCCGATGGTGAACTCGGCCACAGCGCTGGCGTTGCGTCCGGGTGTGTTGACCACGAGCACGCCGTGATCGCGCGCCGCCTGCATGTCGACATTGACCGGGCCGCCGCGCGAGACCGCGATGAATCTGAGGCTCGGCAGCCGCTGCAGCATCGCGCGCGAGATCGGCGCGAGATGCGTCACCAGCAGCGGCGCTTCGCCGATGAATGCGGCGAGCTCATCCGGATCGCCCATGAACTCCTTCAGCCCGTCGAGCTTGGAGCCGGCATAGCCGTGCTCCATCGGCTCGTCCGGCCAGGGCTGCTCGAGCATGCGGATGTCGATGGCATCGCCGCAGATCGCGGTGATGCGCTCGGCGAACACCGAGGGCAGCATGAAGCGGTCGCCGATGATGGCGATGGAGCTAGACATGATTGGCTCCTGCACGCTGAGCGGCGAGTTGCCTCCACACCGGTCGCGCGGCAAGACGCGCTTCGACATAGGCCGGAAACAGCCGCGCATAGCGTTCCGCGAGCACCGCATCCGGCGGCTGCGGCTCATCGAGATACGGTCTCACCCATTCCTCCGCGCAATCCATCATGTCCGGATAGAGCCCCGTCGCGACGGCGGCGATCATCGCGGCGCCCGAGGCGCCGGCTTCCTCGCGCCGGCAGACCCGGATGGTGCTGCCGAGCACGGCCCCCAGAATCGTTCCGAGCGCACGGCTGCGGGCGGCGCCTCCCGTCAACCGGATCTCCGTCGGCAGTGATCCCATCGCCGCGTAGCAGTCGCGTGCCGCGAAGGCCAGTCCTTCCATCACGGCGCGCATCAGATCCCAGTAGCCATGACGGGTGCGCAGGCCGATCAGCTGCGCCGAAGCCTCGTGGGACACGAACGGCCCGCGCTCGCCGGCGTCGGAGATGAACGGATGATAGAGCAGCTCGCCGGCCTTGGCCGCGAGCACGCGCTCATCCAGGCGCCGGATCAGATCGTTGCGCGACCGCGCGATGCCTTCCATCGCGAGCACGCCGCGCGCGACGTCGAGCAGCCAGTCGATGTTCAAGGTCGCCGCCATCGTCGACTGCATCTGCGCGTAGTGACCCGGCGCGGGGAACGGCATGGTGTAGCCGGTCGCCTCGGCATTCAGCTTGACGTCATCGGCCGATGTCGCAAGCCGCATATGCATCCCGGTCGAGCCGATGATGGTGCAGCCGACATCCGGCGAGGGATCGTAGAGTCCGCCGCCCAGCGCGTTGCAGATGACGTCGACATAGCCGAGCGACACCGGCACGCCCTCGGGCAAGCCCGTCTCCGCCGCCGCAGACGCGGTCAGCGCATGCGTCGTCACCACGCCATCGACGACGTCGGGAAACAGGCGCGTCGACTCCGCGATGCCGATCAGTCGCGCCGCTTCATCGTCGAAGCAGCGCCCGCGGAAATCGCCGCAGGAGAACGCGGCCTCGGACGGATCGGTGGCGCGCGCGCCGGTGAGCTTGAAATAGAGCCAGTCCTTGCAATGGAAGACGGTGCTGGCGCGCACCAGCGTCTCGGCATCATGCGCCTGAAGCCAGGCCAGCTGCGGCCCCTGCTGGCAGGCATTGAGTCCCGACCCGGTGCGCCGATAGTGCGCCGTGTTGTGCTCACTGCCGCGGAAGGACTCGACGAAGCCGGCCGCGCGGGAATCGAGCCACAACAGAGCGGGCGCGACGGGACGGCCGTCGGCGTCGATCAGCCAGGTGCCGTCGCCCTGCCCGGTCACCGCGATCGCTGCGACCCGGCGGGAGATGTCCGGCAACGCGGCCGCAATCCCGCGCAGGGCCGCGACCGTGTCGCTCCAGGTCCGGTTCATGTCCTGCTCGACGCGGCCACCGGGCGACGTCGTGTAGCTGTTGGGAATCGCGAAGTCGCCCAGCTGGCGGCCGTCCCGCGCGAATGCGACTGCCTTGATCACCGACGTCCCGGCGTCGATGCCGATGATCACGTCGCGGGTCGCCGAGGACGCCATGTTCAGCGTGCCTCCGCGTGGCGAACGCAGACGCCGTCAGCGCCGAAGATGTGGAGATGGCGCGACTCCAGCGCGCACGGCACGATGTCACCGGGCCGCGCGGCGACCTTGCCCGACGTCACGGCGACCAGCAGATGCCCGGCGCATTCGCCCGCGATGTGCGACTGATCGCCGAGCCACTGGTTGGAGACCACGCGCAGCCGCGCCTCGCCGCTGCCGATCGCGATCCGCTGCGGCCGGATGCCGACCTTGATCCGGTCGCTTTGCACCAGTGCCTGCTGGGCGGCGACGTCCAGCGTCTGCCGGGGAACATCGAAGGCAAGATCGGCGCCCACCGCCAGCCGGAAGCCGCTGTCCTCCTGCGTCACCGCCGTGTCGAGCAGGTTCATCGGCGGCTCGCCGATGAAGCTCGCGACGAACAGATTGGCCGGGCGGTCCTTCAACTCGCGCTCCCCGGCGAACTGCTGCAGCACGCCATCCTCCATCACGGCGATGCGGTCGGCGAGTGCGCTCGCCTCGGTCTGGTCGTGGGTGACGAAGATCGCGGTCATGCCGCGCTCGGCCAGAAGGCCCTTGATGCGGCCGCGCAGCACGGCGCGGAGCTGCGGCTCGAGCTGCCCCATCGGCTCGTCGAGCAGATAGAGGTCGGCATCGCGCACCAGCGCGCGCGCCAGCGAGACCCGCTGCTGCTGGCCGCCCGAGAGCGCGCGGGGATGATGATCGAGAATGTCCTCGATCTCGACCAGACGGGCGATGCTGTCGACGCGCTGCGCGATCTCGGCGCGCGACAGCTGCTGCGCCTTCAGCGCGAACGCGATGTTCTCGCGCACCGTGAGCGGCGGATACAGCGAATAGCCTTCGAACGCCATCGCCACCTTGCGCTTGGCCGGCGGCAGATCATGGATCGGCCGCTGCGCCAGCGCGATGGAGCCCGCGCTCACGCTCTCGAAGCCCGCGATCATGCGAAGCGTGGACGTCTTGCCGCATCCGGACGAGCCGAGCAGCGCGACGATCTCGCCCGACCTGATGTCCATGTCGAGCGCGCGCACGGCGTGGACCGGCGGCTTGCCGCGGCTGTGATAGATCTTGTCGACGTTGCGGATCTCGAGCATGCCCATGTCAAACCCTCACGCGGCCTGCCGGCGCGGCGGTTGGCCGATGCGCTCGCCGCTGGCATGATCGAACAGCAGCGCCGCCTCCGGCGCGAACCGCACGAATACGTCATCGTCGGCACCGGCCTGCAATGCCTCGGGCACCATTGCGGCCAGCCATTCCGAGCCGTCGGCGAAGCGCAGCAGCACCACTGCCCGCTCGTGGATCGGCGTGACCGCCACGATGCGTGCGGGGATCGCGCCCTCGCCGCCTTGGCGCGCCACCATGACATCGTCAGGCCGCACCCCGAGCCAGCAGCGCGCTCGTGCGTCGCAAGGCAGGCCGTTGGCATCGAGCCGGATCTGGGTTCCGGCCACGGTCGCCGTCAGCCGACCCTGCTCGGCGACCGGCGCGACCTCCGAGAGATTGATGCTGGGATCGCCGAACAGCCGCGCCACCGCGACCGATGCCGGCCGGGCATAGATCTCCTCCGGGCGCGCCACCTGCACGAGCCGGCCATTGATCAGCACCGCGATCCGGTCGGCGATCGCCATCGCCTCGCGATAGTCCTGCGTGACGTAGAGCACCGCGGCAGAGCCTCGGCGCAGCAGGCTCGGCAGCTCCAGCCGCATCTCGTAGCGCAGCTTGGCGTCGACGTTGCGCAGGGGATCGTCGAGCAGCAGCACCTCGGGATTGCCGATCAGCGCGCGGGCGAGCGCCGTGCGCTGCTTCTGGCCGTTGGACAATTCGCGCGGCCTGTGGCCGAGCACATGATCGATCTTCAACAACCGGCTCATCGATGCAATCTTGGCCGCGATGTCGCTCGCCCCGGTCGCGCGCAGGCCGCTCGCGATATTGTCGCGCGCGCTCATGTGCGGAAACAGCGCGAAGTTCTGGAACGCCATGCCGATGCCACGCTGCTCCGGCGGCGCGTCGACGATCGAACGGCCGCCGACCAGGATATCCCCCGCATCAGGCTCGAACATGCCCGCGATCATGCGCAGCAGCACGGTCTTGCCGCTGCCCGACGGGCCGAACACCGCAACGATCTCGCCGGGCTCGACCGTCAGCGACACGCCCTTGGCGCAGCTGACGGCGCCGAAGCTCTTGTCGACGGATTTGAGTTCGAGACGCGCCATGACTGCTCAACCCTTCACTGCACCGAGCGAGAGACCTTCGACCAGATAGCGCTGCGCGTAGAGCGCGAGCAGCAGGGTCGGCGTCACCGACAGCACGATCGCCGCGGCGATCTGGCCGTATTGGATACCCGACGCCGTGACGAAGGCCAGCGCGCCGACCGTCACCGGCTGCTTGTCGGCGGAGGCCAGGATCAGCGCGAAGACGAAATTGTTCCAGCAGAAGATGAACGACAGCAGCCCTGCCGCCGCGATGCCGGGACCGGCGAGCGGCACCGCGATGCGCGTGAACGCCTCGCGCCAGGAATGCCCGGCCAACCGGTAGGCGTGCTCGATATCAGGGCTGATGTCCTCGAAATAGCCGCGCACGATCCACAGGATCAGCGGCAAGGCGATCAGCTGATAGACCCAGACGATGCCGAAATAGGTGTCGTTGAGCCCGAGCTGCTGGTAGTAGAGCGACAACGGCAGCAGCACCAGGAGCGGCGGCGCGAAGCGGAACGACAAGAGCGTGAACGCGATGGTCTCGCCGAGCCGGAACTTGAAGCGGGCGAAGGCGTACGCCGCGGGCACGCCGAGCAGCAGCGCCAGGATGACGGACGCGCTCGACAGCACGAAGCTGTTCATCAGATTGCGCATGAACGAGATCTGCAGATTGCCGGCGGCAGTCTTGAGCTGCCCCGAGATCAGCGCCTCGTAATTGGCGAGCGTCGGCTCGAACAGGATGCGCGGCGGAATGCGCAGGATCTGCTCGTTGGTCTGGAACGACATCAGGAGGATCCAGGCGATCGGGAACATGAAGAACACGAGCACCATCGCCAGCGCAATGCCGCGGAAGATGCGTCCGGCGAGACTGGAGTGATCCATCGGCGACCTCCCTCAGGCGTGACCATGGGCGCGAGCGCGTAGCCGCAGCCAGTTCTTGATGAAGATGTTCGACAGGATGTTGGTGATCAGCCACAGGATCATCAGCAGCGCCGCCGAACGTCCGACATTGGTGTACTGAAAGAACTCCAGATAGGCCTGGACCTGGAACACCATCAGCCGGTCCCCTGGACCGCCCTGTGTCATCGCATAGACGATGTCGAACTGCTGGATCGAGTCGAGCAGCCGGAACAGCGACGCCGTGATGATATAGGGCGCGAGCATCGGCAGGGTGATGCGGAAGAACACGAAGCTCGCCGGCACGCCGTCGAGCGCCGCCGCCTCGAACGGCTGCCGCGGCAGCGAGCGCAGGCCGGCCAGCAGCAGGATCATGATGAAGGGCGTGTAGACCCAGACGTCGACCAGCACGACCGTGAACAGCGCGGTCGACGGATCGGACGCCCATTTGAAGTCGTGGGCGCCGAGCAGCCCCACGAGATAGGACAGGATGCCGAAGCTCGGATTGGTCATCAGCTTCCACATCAAGGCGGCGATCGCCGGCGCCGTCATCAGCGGCAGCAGCAGCATGATCGAGACGGCGTTGTGGAAGCGCGTCGGCCGCCGCAGAAGCAGCGCGATGCCCAGGCCGAGCAGCAGCTCGGCGATGACGGTCACCGCGGTGTAGACGAGCGAGATGCGCAGCGTGTTCCAGAACGCAGGATCGGACAGGAAGTCGATGTAATTGTCGACGCCGATGAAGCCGCGCAGATACGGCAGATTGAGCCGATAGCGCTGCAGCGAATAGATGGCGGCGGTGATGAACGGCACCAGGATGGCGATGCACACCAAGAGCGCCGGCAAGCTCAGGAGATACGGCAGCAGCCGCCCGCGCCAGCGTTTGGTGCGGCGCGGCGCCGCCTCGGTCTCGACAAGTTGGGCCATGCTCATGACAAGGTGTGATCGCATCGTCGCGGGTATGGAGCCGGTCCGGACGCTTGTGGGGAGCGTCCGGACCGGTGGGCGGTCAGGGAGGTGCCGACGCAGCCTCAGCCGAGGCCGGCCTGCTTCAGCTGACGGTTGATGCTCTCGGCAAGCTTGTCGAGGCCCTCGTCGACGCTGATCTCCTTGGCCACCATCTTCTGCAGCGACGCCGCCCACTCCGTGGTGAGATCGAAGAACAGCGGCTGCGCCGTGAAGTAGATCTTCGCTCCGGGCGCCGAGAGATCGTGCTGCTCGAGATAGCCCGGATAGGACTTGGCGATGCGGTCGCGGAACTCGCTGTCCTTCCATACGGAGGTGCGGACCGGATTGACGAAGTCCATCTTGCGCGCGCCGAACAGGTCGTGCTCGACCGAGGCCGCCCATTGCATGAACGTCCAGGCCGCGTCCTTCTGCTTGGAGAAGCTCGACATCGCCAGCGACCAGATCCAGACGTTCGGCGTCGGCGCCTTGGCGGCCGGGTTGGCCGCGAACGGGGCGTAGCCGAGATTGCCGCGCTCCTTGTTCTCACCGCCGTTCATGAAGTAGCCGAGAATGTCGGCGTCGAAGATCATGCCGGAGGCGCCGGCGCCGAGATCGGTGCCGACCTGGTACCAGGTGTAGGTCGACCAGTTCTTCGGACCCGAGCCCTGGATCATCTTGACCCACTTCTCGTGGAAGTCCTTCGAGGCCTTGGTGTTCATCGCGGCCTTGAGCTTGCCGCCCTCCATCACGAAATCCTTCTGGCCGAAATTCGCGTAGGCCGACAGGAAGCCCGGATGGATGGTCGCCCAGGAGCGCGAGCCGCGCACGCCGACGCCATAGGGGCCACCGGCATCCTTGGTGATCTTGGCGGCGACCTCCAGCATCTCGTCGAGATTGCTCGGCGGCTTGACGCCGACCTTGCTGAAGATGTTGCGGTTATAGGTGACGTTGTTGAGCTCGTAGCCCCACGGGATGCACCACTGCTTGGCCTTGCCGGAGCCGAGCTCGGAACCGGCGACGCCGTCCCAGGCGGTCGAGGAGCGCAGGCCCGGCAGCACGTCATCCCAGGCAAACGCCGGATTGGTCTTGGCCGGATCCTTGATGTAGGTGTTGAGGTCCTCGATCCAGCCCGCCGGACCGTAGGTCCAGGTCATGTAGGCTCCGGTCATGAAGGCGTCGTACTGATCCGACTTCGACGACAGCGCCGCCGTCACCTTGTCAAAATAGACGTCCTCCGGGAAGATGTCGTAAGTGACGTTCATGCCGGTCAGGCTCTTGAACGCCTCGATGTCGCCGATCATCGCATCGACGTACGGATGCTTGTTCAGCAGCAGCTTGACGGTCTTGCCGCTATGCGCCTTCCAGTTGAAGTCGGCGGCCATCGCCTTCGACATTGCCGAGGCGAAGGCGGCATTGGCGGCGGCGCCGGCGATGCCGAGCTTGGCGGCGCCGTCGAGCAGATCACGCCGGCTGATGCGTTTGCCGGCGTAGGACGCAAAGAGATTCTTCTCACGATCGTGCATGTTACCCTCCCTTTGTTTTTATAGAGATTGATCGCGTTACCTGCCCTTCCGACTTTTGTTTTTGGAGTGACCGGATGTTTTCTCCGGCTTGTCGGTAGATAGTGCCTGAGCGGTCACCTCATCGATGATGAGGCCGTTCAGGAAGCCGCTGCGCAGCACCGCGCGCAGCGCCGTGATCTTCGCCCCGCCGCCGCCGATGGCGACGATGCGGTGTTTCTTCAGCTCGCTCGCCGCCATCGAGGTCGCGCGTGCGGAGAGATCCAGATCGAGCAGTTCGCCGTCGGCATTGAAGAAATGCCCGAGCAGATCGGCGCAGGCGCCGGCGCGCTTCAGCTCGACGACCTCGTCCGGCTTGATCATGCCGCTCGACACCAGGAAGCCGTCGGCGTGGATCTGCCCGATGCCGACGAACAGCAGCGAGGCCTGCTGCGCCAGCGCGAACACGTCGGCGATACCGAACTGCTGCATCAGGACGCGGCGGTCGGCCACCGAGTTGGCGAACACGGGAACGGGCAGCAGATAGGCCTCGGCGCCGGTTCGCTCGGCGAGACGATGGATGACGTCGAACGGATTGGCCGCGAATTTGCGCGTGAGCCCACCGAGCAGCGAAACGAACTGCACGCCGCGCGCGGGCGTCTGCGGCAATTGCGCGACGACGGCCGCGAGCGTGCGGCCATGGCCGACGCCGATGATCTTGTCGTCGCCACGCTCCAGCACCTGGCGCAGGAAGCTCGCGCCCTCCAGCGCCAGCGCCTTCAGCGGCAGATCGCCCTCGCCGAGGTCCGGCGCGACGCGGCAGAAATCGAGGCCGTAGCGGTCGGCGAGTGCATTCTCCAGCGCGACGCATTCGGCGACCGGCCCTTCCACGAAGACGCGGATCATGCCCTCGCGGCTGGCGCGCGCGATCAGCCGGTGCGCCTTGGTGCTCTGGATGTTGAGGCGGTCGGCCACCTCCGACTGCGTCAGCCCGGCCGCGAAATACAGCCACGCCGCGCGCGTCGCCAGCGAAGCCTCGCCGTCCACCATGGGCGCCCTGTCGGAAGCTGTCGTCACGCGCGATTGCCTGCTTGCAAATTTCTTCACGTCTTGCAAAAAATTGCAGACACCGATCCGGCCGTCAATCCCCCAAACGTGCTGCAGCGCGTCAGGGACTGACGGGATCGCGCGGGCCGGCATGCTCGCCTGGTCACAACGAGAAGAGGTCGCATGAGGGAGTTGTTTGTCGGCATCGATGTCGGAACGAGCGGCGTACGCGCCTGCGCGATTGATGCCAGTGGCGCGATCCAGGGCGCAGCTTCCGTGCCGCTGGCATCGCCGCGTCAGGATGGCGCAGCCATCGACCAGGATCCCGAGCTATGGTGGCGGGCGACCACGGCGGCGCTCGGCAAGCTCGGCGAAGCCGTCGATCTGCGCGCCGTCGCGCGCATCGCGGTCGACGGCACGTCGGGCACGCTGCTGCTGATCGACGGCGACGGGCGTCCCCGCTCCCTTGGACTGATGTACAACGATGCGCGCGCGGCCGATGAGGCCAGACGGATTGCCGCGGTCGCACCGCCGGAGAGCGGCGCGCATGGCACGAGCAGTCCGCTCGCGAAGCTGATGCATCTGCTGGCGTCGACCGGCGGCGCTGTCCGCGTCGCGCATCAGGCCGATTGGATCGCAGGCCGGCTCGCCGGCCGTCATGGCGTCAGCGACGAGAACAACGCGCTCAAGCTTGGCTATGATCCCGTGCAGCGCCGCTTTCCGGATTGGTTCGATCAGCTCGGCGTGCCGCGCGAGGTGCTGCCGACCATTCTGGTGCCCGGCACGCCATTCGCCGAGATCGATCCCACGATGGCGCGCGCGCTGGGCATCGCGTCCTCCGCGCGCCTCGTCGCCGGCACCACCGATGGCGTGGCCGCCTTCATCGCCACCGGCGCCGACGCGCCGGGCGACGCCGTCACCTCGCTCGGCACCACGCTGGTGGTCAAGCTGATCGCGACACAGCCGATCTTCGCCGCCGATCAGGGCGTCTACTCGCACCGGCTCGGCGACAAATGGCTCGCCGGCGGCGCGTCGAACTCCGGCGGCGCCGCGCTGCTCGCGCATTTCTCCGCCGACGACATGGACCGCATGACACCCTTGCTGTGCCCCGACGAGCCCATCGGGCTCGGCTATTATCCGCTGCCGAAACCCGGCGAGCGTTTCCCGATCGCCGATCCCACGCTGGCGCCGCGGATCACGCCGCGGCCGGCGGAGGATCATCGCTTCTTCCAGGCGCTGCTCGAAGGCATTGCCGATGTCGAGGCGCTGGCCTATCGGCGCCTGCAGGCGCTCGGCGCGCCGACATTGCGGCGGGTCATCAGCATCGGCGGCGGCGCCAGGAACCACGCTTGGATGCGGATGCGCGAGCGCGTCATCGGTGTGCCCATCAGCGTCGCGGCGCAGACCGAAGCGAGCTACGGCACCGCCCTGCTCGCCTTGCAGGGGCCGCCGCAATGACCGCCGCGGCGTGTGAGATCAGCGGCCTTTCCGCGATTGCCGACCGGTTCGATCACGTGCTGCTCGACCAATGGGGCACCTTGCATGACGGCCGCATGGTGTTTCCGGCCGCGCTGGACTGCGTCGTCAAGCTGCGCCAGGCCGGCAAGCATATCCTCGTGCTGTCGAACTCCGGCAAGCGCGCGAGCCCCAATGCCGAGCGGCTCGCACGGCTCGGCCTGCCGCGCGCGGCTTATGACGGCATCCTCACCTCGGGCGAAGTGACCTGGACGGGCCTGCGCGACCGCAACCGCGCGCCGTTCACCGATTGCGGCGACGCCTGCTTCCTGATCACGCGCGGCGGCGACGGCTCGCTGGTCGAGGGGCTCGACCTCGTGATCGTATCCGATACGCGCGATGCCGATTTCATCCTGCTCGGCGGCCTCGACGACGATCTTGCCGAACCCGACCTCTGGCGCGACCCGTTCACCCGCGCAGCCGGCCGGCGCGTGCCGATGATCTGCGCCAATCCCGACCTGATGATGTTCGGTGCGAGCGGCCTCGTCCCTGCCCCCGGCACGCTGGCGCGCGCTTATGAATGGCTCGGCGGTGCGGTGACCTTCGTCGGCAAGCCACACGCGCCGATCTTCGAGGCGGCGCTGCAGCTGCTCGGTCATCCCGATCCGCATCGCGTGCTGATGATCGGCGACTCGCTCGACCACGACGTCGCCGGCGCGCGCGCCATGGGCCTGCAGACGCTGCTGCTCGCCGATGGCGTGCATCGCACGGCGCTGGCGGGCGCGCCTGATCTGGCCGCGGCGACGCGAAAGCTCGCGGCGTCGACGAGCCGCATGCCGAACTGGACGATGCAGCAACTGAGCTGGTGAAGGAGACGAGCGATGCGCCAACCCGCCGAGCTTGATGCGTTGCGCCGGATGTCGGCGCGCGTCGGCTGCAACATGCTGCTCGTGCAGGGCGCCGGCGGCAATTCCTCGATCAAGGACGGCGACGTCCTCTGGGTGAAGGCCTCCGGCACCTGGCTGTCCGACGCCAATGACAAGGAGATCTTCGTGCCGGTCCTGTTGACGGCGGCGCGCGAGGCGCTCGCCCGCGACGACGAGCGCATCCCGCTGGCCGCGCCCGGTGCCCTGCGCGCCTCGATCGAGACCTCGCTGCATGCGCTGATGCCGCACCGGGTCGTGCTGCACGTCCATGCCGTCAACACCATCGCCTGGGCGGCGCGCCGCGATGCGCGCGATGAATTTGCCGCGCGGCTCGACGGGCTAGCCTGGCGTCATGTCGACTATGTCCATC
This sequence comes from Bradyrhizobium sp. SZCCHNS2022, assembly GCF_032377575.1. NCBI lineage: Bacteria > Pseudomonadati > Pseudomonadota > Alphaproteobacteria > Hyphomicrobiales > Nitrobacteraceae > Bradyrhizobium > Bradyrhizobium sp. SZCCHNS2022. The sequence continues at coordinate 3,113,271 of NZ_JAUHHZ010000001.1, forward strand.
CGGGGCTGCCGCTGGCGCGCGCGGTCGGCGCGATCGTCGCAAGCGAGAGCGTCGACGTGCTCATCCTCGGCAATCACGGCCTGGTCGTCGGCGCCGAGACCTGCGAGGATGCCGAGGCGCTGGTGCGTGACATCGAGACCCGGCTGGCCTTGCCGGTGCGCGCGACACAAGCGCCAGACGACGCCGCCTTGCGCCGGCTCTGCGCCGGCACAGACTATCGCCTGCCGGCCGACGCAGGCTGTCATGGCATCGCCACCGATCCCTTCAGCCGCGCGGTCGCGACCGGCGGCTCGCTGTATCCGGACCATGTGGTGTTTCTCGGCCCGGGCCTGCCGACGATCGAAGGCGCCGACGGTCTCGCCACGCTGCTTGCGCGCGCGGGCGCAGCCGGCCTCGCCGCGCCCGTTGCGGCCTTGGCGCCGGGTCTCGGCGCCATCATCCGCAACGATGCCAGTCCCGGCGCGGAGGCCATGCTGAGCTGCCTCGCGCTGGTGACGAGCCGCCTGCCGCTGTCGGCCGAGATCAGCTATCTCTCGTCACAGCACGAGCAGATGCTGCTCAACTGGGACGCCGAGCGCTACCGGCAGCAGCTGACGGCGAGCCGCGGGTAGATCGGCTGCATCAGCTGCTCGGATCAGCCGACGCGATCCGTGGCTTCATTCGGCTGCATAGGCATCCGGATCGGGGCTGCTGCTGGGCTTCTTGAACGCAGCGCGCAATGCGGCGGACATCGGATAGTTGAAATTGGTCCCGGTCGGCGGCACCGGCGATTCGAACCAGGTCCTGTAGAGCTTTTCGATCTCCGGGCTCTGATACAGCTCGGCCGTGACGCGGTCGGCGATGGCCTTGAACGGGGCATCGTCCTTGCGCAGCATGATGCCGAACGGCTCCGCCTTGGAGAACGCATCTTCGCTGATGACATAGGCGGCCGGCTCCTTGGAGCGCGCGATCGCGACCGCGAGCTGGACGTCGTCGAGCACATAGGCCTGGGCTCGGTCGGTCTCGAGCATCAGGAACGCCTCGGCCTGGTCCTTGGCCGGAACGATGGTGATCCCGAGCTTGCGCTCGACATTGACCTTGTTCAGTTGCGCGATGTTGGTCGACCCGGCGATCGCAACCGCCGTTTTGCCCTTCAAATCGTCGATCCGCCGCAGCGAGCTCGACGCCTTGGCGGCGAAGCGCGTTGCGCTGAGAAAATGCGTGTTGGTGAAGGTGACGAGCTTCTGGCGCTCCGCGTTGTTGGTGGTGGAGGCGCACAGAAGGTCAATGGTGCCGTTGGTCATCAGCGGGATGCGGGTGGACGAGGTGACCGGAACGGTCTCGACCACGAGGTTGGGCAGCTTGAGCTCCCGCTTCACGGCGTCGGCGATCCGCGCACAGATGTCGAGCGCGTAGCCCACCGGCTTCTGGTTGCCGTCGAGATAGCTGAAGGGCACCGCCGCTTCCTGGAAGGCGATCGCGATCTTGCCGGTTTCCTTGATCTTCTGCAGCGTGCCGCTCAACTCCTCGGCGCCGGCGGCATGTGCCGCCAGAACCAGTGCCAGTACGCATCCCCATCGGCGCATCGAAGCCCCTCCTCGTCGTCATTCCCTGCATGGTGCAGCGGGCCGCAGCCTCGCTTCGGCCGACCGCGATGAAAAGGGATAAAAACGCTTCTCCGCCCATTCCAAAAAGTGATGTCTATCTCGGACCTCTAGCCCTGGAGCTGGCGGCTGAAGTCGCAGGTCCTGCGCGCCAGTTCGGCCACGATGGCCGTCAGCGCCGACGGCCTGTCATTGCGATACATCGCCGAATACGGCACGGCGGGGAGCGCCGGCCTGACCGGCACGACGGACAACTTTCCCTCCGCAAAGAGTGGCCGGAAGCAGCGTTGCGGAAGATAGCTGATGCCGAGGCCGGCTACGGCGAGACCGACGAGAGCGGTGAGATTGTCGACGGTAATCGCACGCTTGAAGGCGACGCCGTTCGCCGTCAGCCACCGATTGATGTAGAGCCCCTGCCCGGAGCGGCGGCCCTGCATCAGGAGAGTATATTCCCCGAGCTCCTCGAATCCGAGCGGGCGGCGCGACCGAACCAGACCAGGGCGTGCGGTCCAGACGTTCTGCACCTCGGCGAGCCTGACAGAGGTCACATCCGGGTCGGAAAACACCTCGGGAACCACGATCAGGTCAATGCTGCCTTCCATCAGGCGATCGTAGAGCGTGCGGGTGGTCTCCACCTCGGGCTCGATCACCACGGCAGGATGCTGCTCCCGAATGGCCGAGACGAGGCGCGGCAACCATGTCAGCGCCGACAGTTCCGTGGCGCCGAGGCGCAGCCGGCGGGCTGGGGACTGCCGTCCGTCCCTCAGCGCCAGGATCTGCTCCTGCAGCGTCAGCATCTGACGGCCCAGAGCGAGGATCTCCTCGCCCCGCTCGGTCAGGCGCGCACCGCGCTGGCGGCGGTCGAACAGCGGCACGCGCGCGGACGCTTCCAGCTCCTGGACGCGCTTGGAGATCGCCGATTGCGTCGTGTTGAGCTTCGCCGCGGCGCGCTCGAACGTGCCGAGCTCCGCGATCCAATGCAGCGCCTCGAGCTGCTTCAGCGTGATCATGAGACATTCTCAAAAGCGATGATATGACATCGTCATTTATCTGTTTTCTGAATTTGGCGCGAGTCCTACACCGGTGCCTGCGCAGCCATCCGACGGCACGCATCGAGGAGAACGACAATGAGTGACACCGAACCGCCGCCGGTTGCGACAGTCGATCCCGGCCTGATTGCCGCCTTCAGGCAGATCCCGACCGCCGTGATCAGCGACAATCTCGAGCGTTTGCCCGGCGCGATCGGCCTCAAGCCGTTCTACAAGGGACCGCCCATGGCCGGGATCGCGTTCACGGTCGACACCGCGCCGGGCGACAATCTGTTCATCCATCGCGCGCTCGATCTGATCAAGCCCGGCGAGGTGCTCGTGATCAATGGCGGCGGCGACGAGACGCGCGCGCTCGTCGGCGAGATCATCGCCGCGATCGCCGAGCAACGCGGCGCGGCCGGAATCGTGCTCGACGGCGCCATCCGCGATTCAGCCGTGCTGATGTCGTCGCCGTTTCCGGTGTTCGCGCGCGCCGCCAACCATCGCGGCCCCTACAAGAACGGACCGGGCACCATCAACGCGCCGGTCTCGATCGGCGGCATGGTGGTGGCGCCCGGCGACGTCGTGGTGGGCGATGCCGACGGCGTCGTTGCCTTCGCGCCGGAACGCGCTTCGCTGCTGTTGGAGATGGCGCGGGCGCAGGAGCAGCGCGAGGCGGACATCCTGGCGAGCATCCGTGCCGGCCGCTATACGGGAGCCTACGGAAAATAGCCGCGGGCGGCGGCGCTGCGCCACGACGGCGTCGCTGCAAGACCATCGACCGCACACCTGCCCGACGGGCGACTCATGCCCTCGCGCAGACTCTCACCTGTCCCCGCCGGGCAAGCCAAAGCCGTGCGCCGGAAAACTGATTTCGTCCGTCGTCTCAGTCAGATGACCTCTGTCCAGTCGTCCCACGAAAAATAAATCGATTTCGTTTTCTGCGAAAACGTGTTTGGGTGCCCTCGTCCCGCCTCGCCAAGAGGGGCGCATCGCGATCGTCACGACGCGCGGGGTGGGATGCGGTGGGTGTGTCGGCTCGCAGCGTGGCCATGGGTCATGCGGACGAACGGGCCCGATGCGCCGGCGAAATCGTAGGGTCCTGGCCTCCCGACGCTGAGGCCACGCTGGTGGTGATGATCCGCCGGTTACGGGGGCAAGACAGCCGGTCCCCGGGGAGAGGACGTATAAGCCGCCCAACCATCGCGCGGGGAATGCCGGGATGTCTCGGCTGAACCTGTGGTTCCTGCCGCCTGCATTTTTTTCGCAGGCGGGCCATGGGTGCGGCCAGCGCCCGGCATTCCCCGCGCCCTCTTGATATCCGAGGGCGAAACGACCCGGACAACTCGGACGCTTTTGCGCCGCGAGGCCGCAGCGTCACGCGAGAACAAAATAGAAACAAATCGCTTATCGAGGGGGATGATATCGAGCGGAATGCTAGAAGAGGATCGTCGGAAAGCGGAATATTGATCTTGTTGAGAGAATTCTCGCTACAGTAGAACGTCGCGATTTTCCAATCTACCCAGGGAAACTTTCCTCATGCCAAGCGTGCATGGTACCAAGCCTTAGATCGAAAAGACAAACCCGAGCTATTGCCCTCTCAACCCTAAGGCAACAGGAGTGGTTTTGATTGACCGATAAGACCGAAAGAGCACTTAACTTGATCATCAGCGCCATGCTGGAGCATGCGATAGCCACGTTGGAGCTACGAGGTATTTTGCTCACCCTCTTGAAAGAGCCAAGTATCTCCTCCGAATTAAAGGAGGAAATGGTTCCACTTTTAGAGCAATCCTTCAAGCGCACAGACGGCTTGCTGAAAAGACTAAATGAGGTTTCCGACGTTCTGAAGAGCTAGGGCTTCGTCAAATGGCTAACGACAATAATGTAGTTACATTTCAACAGCGTCAGAGAGAGCAAGCTGAAGCACTCGATCAATCTCGTCAGAGATTTGGAGGTGGCGGATCGTCTGGCACCTCAGGAGGAGACGGTGAAAAGCTCGCACGGTTGGAAGGCATTGTCGAGGGCTTGAGAACCAATCACACCCTGTTGATGTCGTGCATCGGTTTGGTGTCGGCACTACTTTTAGCGTTAGGCTCATACACCCTGGTCAAGTTGGATCAGTTGAGTTCTCGCGTGGGAGAACTTCCATCCAGAATTACTACTGACATCCAGGCGCTAACCTCGACATTGTCTCAGTCGATCACAGCCGCCAAACAGCCGCAGCCGCAAGTTATTCTGATTCCGCCCCCCCCATCTTCGCCTACCGGAAGCCCGACGAAGCCATGAACACGCATCCGGACTTAGTGCGATCGCCCGAAAACGAAGCACGCGTTACAACATCACCTCGAAGCGACGGACGTATCGCGATCGCCACAACGCACCACGTGGGAAGCGCTGGCAGTATTGGCTCGCAGCATTGCGAAGGTACATGCGGACGGAGAGGACGTATAAGCCGCCCAACCATCGCGCGGGGAATGCCGGGATGTCTCGGCTGAACCTGTGGTTCCTGCAGCCTGCATTTTTTTTCGCAGGCGGGCCATGGGTGCGGCCAGCGCCCGGCATTCCCCGCGCCATCTTGATATCCGAGGGCGAAACGACCCGGACAGCTCGGACGCTTTTGCGCCGCGAGGCCGCAGCGTCACGTCGCATGTGCAACGCGCGCTGCGGACGCGGGCCCCGCCTCGCCGCTCGAAGCAAGCGAGGCGACGATGCGCTCAGAACGGATAGTGCCGTTCGCCGGTCTGCACCGTGATCCAGCGCAGCTCGGTGAACTCGTCGATCGCGGCCTTGCCGCCGAACCGGCCATAGCCCGAGGCCTTGACGCCGCCAAACGGCATCTGCGGCTCGTCATGCACGGTCGGCGCATTGACGTGGCAGATGCCGGACTCGATGCGCTTGGCGACGCCGATCGCGCGGGCGATGTCGCGGCCGAACACCGCCGACGACAGTCCGTACTCGGTGTCGTTGGCAACGCGCACCGCCTCGTCGATGCCGCCGACGCGCACGACGGTGACCACGGGGCCAAAGCTCTCCTCGCCATAGATGCGCATCGCCGGCGTCACGTGGTCGACGATGGTCGCCGGCATGATCGTGCCGGTGCCGCGACCGCCGGCGGCGAGCACCGCGCCCTTGGCCACGGCATCCTCGATCAGCGTGCCGACACGGTCGCAGGCGGCGGCGCTGACCAGCGAGCCCAGCACGACATTGCCCTTGCGCGGATCACCATACGGCAGGCCCTTCGCCTTGGCGGCGAACTTCGCGACGAATTCGTCGGCGACCTTGTCGTCGACCACGATGCGCTCGGTCGACATGCAGATCTGGCCCTGGTTCATGAAGGCGCCGAACGCGGCTGCATTCACCGCAGCGTCGAGATCGGCATCGTCGAGGATGACCAGCGGCGCCTTGCCGCCGAGCTCGAGCAGCGCGCGCTTGAGATGCTTGGCGCAGGCCATCGCGATGAGACGGCCGACGCGGGTCGAGCCGGTGAAGTTGACGCGGCGGATCGCAGGATGCGCGATCAGCGCCTCGACCACGGCCTGCGCATCCTCGGGCGCATTGGTGACGACGTTGACGACACCGTCACCCAGTCCCGCCTCATGGAGACAGGCGCCGATCAGCCGGTGCACGCCCGGGCTCATCTCCGAAGCCTTGAGCACGACGGTGTTGCCGCAGGCGAGCGGCATTGCCACCGCGCGCACGCCGAGAATGACCGGCGCGTTCCACGGCGCGATGCCGAGCACGACGCCGGCCGGCTGGCGATAGGCGAGCGCGAGATTGTCGGGCACGTCGGTGGGAATGACCTCGCCGGAAATCTGCGTCGTCATCGCCGCAGCCTCGCGCAGCATGCCCTCGGCGAGATGCACGTTGAAGCCGGCCCAGCCGGCGGTGGCGCCGGTCTCGGCCATCATCAGCGCGGTGAACTCGGCGGCGTTGCGCGCCAGCGCGTCTGCCGCCGCACTGAGCCGCTTGCGGCGCTCGCCGGGGCTGAGCCGGGACCACGCGGGAAACGCCGCCGCGGCGGCATCGGCGGCGCGCAGCGCGTCGTCGATCGAGGCGGCCGCAACGATGCTCGCGATCTCGCCGCTGATCGGATTGAGGCGCTGGAAGGTGCGCTGGTTGGCGGCGGACTGGTCCTTGCCGCCAATCAGGAGATTGATTGCGTTCATGGGGTTCTCCTACTTGGACTTGGATGTAGCTGGTTCGCGCGACTGGCCGAGATAGGCGCGCTGGATGTCGGCGTTGCTCTTCATTTCGGACGCCGCGCCATCGCCGGCATTGCGTCCCTGCTCGATCAGATAGACACGGTCGGCGATATCCAGGCTGGCGCGGGCGTTCTGTTCGACCATCAGGATGCCGACGCCGTCGCCCCGGATGGTCTTGAGCGCGCGGAACACCTCGCGGCTGAGCAGCGGCGACAGGCCGAGCGAGGGCTCGTCGAGCATCAGGAGCTGCGGCCGCGACATCAGCGCGCGGCCGATCGCCACCATCTGCTGCTCGCCGCCGCTCATGGTGCGCACCGCCTGGCCCATGCGCTCGGTCAGCCGCGGAAACAGCGCCAGCACATGGGCGAGCCGCGCGTCCTCGCCGTCGCGGGCGCGCGCCGGATAGGCGCCGAGCTGCAGGTTCTCCGCCACGGTGAGGTCGCCGAACACCCCGCGCCCCTCCGGCACGAGCGCGATGCCGCGCTCGACGATCTGATGCGGCAGGAGCTGCGCGATGTCTGAGCCGTCGAAGCGGATCACGGCGCCCGCCCGCGGCCGGATCAGGCCGGCGATCGCCTTCAGCAAGGTCGACTTGCCGGCGCCGTTGGCGCCGAGGATCGCGATGATCTCGCGCGGCGCGACGTTCAGGGTGACGTCGGCAAGCGCCTGGTGCTTGCCATATGCGTGCGACAGGCCGGAGATCTCAAGCATCGGGCTCTCCGAGATAGGCTGTTATCACGGTGGGATCGGCGAGCACCTCGTCCGGCGTGCCGCGCGCGATCACGACGCCCGCGCTCATCACGACGCAGCGGTCGCAGAGCGCACGGATCGCATCCATGACATGCTCGACCATCACGATGGTGATGCCGCGAGCGCGCAAGGAGGCGATCAGGGCGATGCCGGTCTCGAGCTCGGTCGGATTGAGCCCGGCCAGCCACTCGTCGAGCAGCACCAGCCGCGGATGCAGCGCCAGCGCGCGCGCCAGCTCCAGCCGTTTCTGGTCGATATAGGTGAGATCGCCCGCCGGGCTGTCGGCCATGTCGCCGAGCCCCACCATCACCAGCAGCTCGTGGATGGATTCTTGCGCCGCGCTGCTGCGGCTGCCGCGGAACAGCGCCGCGGTGGCGACGTTCTCGGCGACCGTGAGATCGGGCATCACGCGCACCAGCTGGAAGGTGCGGGCGAGCCCGAGCCGCGCGATCCTGTGGGCGGCCATGCCGTTGATGACGGCGCCGTCGAAGCGGATGGTGCCGTCCGACGGCACCAGCGCTCCGGAGAGCATGTTGAGCAGCGTGGTCTTGCCGGAGCCGTTGGGCCCGATGACGCCGAGGATCTCGCCGGCGCGGACGTCCAGGCTGACCTTGTCGACGGCGCGCAGGCCACCGAAAGACTTGCCGACGGTCTCGGCCGCGAGCAGCGTTCCGCCGCCCGACAGCGGCTTGACCGCGGCGACCTTGCTGCGCTCGCGGCGCCAGACCTGATCGACCAGCCCGACCACCCCCTTCGGCAGCGCCAGGACGATGCCGATGAAGATCAGACCGAGCACGATGCTGAAATGGTTGGGCAGCGCCGCGGTCAGCACCTCGAACAGCAGCACCAGCGGGATCACGCCGAGCACCGGCCCGATCAGCGCGCCGGCGCCGCCGAGCAGCGCCATGATCACGACCTGGAACGAGATCATCGGGTTGAAGGCGATGGCGGGATCGATATAGGTCCAGCGCGGCGCCATGATCGCGCCGGTCACCGACATGAAGACGGCGCTGACGATGAAGACGCCAAGCTTCACCGCCGTGGCGTCGATGCCGGAATGGCGCGCGGCGGTCTCGTCGGCGCCGATCGCGCGCAGTGCAAGGCCAAAGCGCGAGCGCGTCAGCACGAAGCCGGTCAGGAACACCAGCGCGGTCAGCGCGCAGAGCTGCCAGTACAGCATCTCCTGGGTGATGTCGCTGAACAGATAGCGGCCGACCGATTTGTGGATGTTGACCTCGTACCAGATCACGAGCTGGCGGATCAGCTCGGCGAGGCCGAACGAGAAGATGATGAAGTAGATGCCGGACAGCCGCAGCGTCGACAGGCCCGTGATCGCCGCGACGACCGCGCCGACGCCCGCGGCGGTCAGCAGCTGCAGCGGCCAGCTCAGCGTTTCACCGGTGACGGCAGCCGTGTAGGCGCCGATGCCGAAGAACGCCGCCGTCGCCAGCGACACGTAGCGGGTCGGGCCGGAGAACATCGCCCAGGCGGTCGCCAGCACCGTGAAATAGAGAATGCTGATGCCGAGCGCGAGATAATAGCCGTTGGCATAGAGCGGCAGCGTGATCGCAGCCGCAGCAACTGCGAGCCCGATACACCAGGCGAGAATTTTTCCGGGCGAGGTCACGACGCCGCCTTTCCGAACAGTCCGGTCGGCCGGATCAGCAGCACAGCGAGGAACAGCGCGAAGGTCGCCGCCAGGGTCAGCCCGGGATCGACCAGGCGGGCCACCGCGGTCTCGACCACGCCGAGCAGCAGCCCCGCGACCAGCGCGCCCATGACGTTGCCGACGCCGCCCATGATGACGACGACCAGCGCCTTCATGGTGAAGACGACGCCCATCGAGGCGTTGAAGGTGAGAAACATGCTGACCAGCACGCCGCCGGCGGCGACGAGCCCGCCGCCGAACGCGAAGGCAAGGCCGGCAAGCTGGCCGACATCGATGCCGACGAGCTGCGCGGCGTTGGGATCGACGGCGACCGCACGCACGGCGGTGCCGAGCCGCGTCCGCGTCAGTGCGAGATACACCGCAGTGCCGATCAGCGCGGCGAAAGCGAGCGCGACCAGGCGATTCACGGCCAGGGTCGAGCCGAGCACCGTCACCGGAATGGAGAGATAGCTATAGCTGTAGTATTGACCACCGAACGCGACCAGCATGACGCCCTGGATCACGAACAGCACGCCGAACGTCACGAGGATGCTGTCGACCTCCTGCGCGCCCCGATCCTTGCTGCGGCGGATCAGGCGCTGCAGCAGCAGGCGATAGAGCAGCCAGTTGAGCAGTGCGGCCGCGGGGATCGCGAGCACGAGCGCCAGCAGCGGGCTGAGCTTGAGGCCCGAATACAGCGACAGCGTGCCGAAGGCGGCCGCGACCAGCGACTCGCCGTAGGACAGGTTCATGATCCGCGCGACGCCATATTGCAGCGTCAGGCCGAGCGCGATCAGGGCATACATGCCGCCCAGCACGAGGCCGGGCAACAGGATGTCGAACAGCAGCATGGGATGGGTGCCTCTTGCGCGAGGCCCGCGGGCGCGCATGACATCACGCGCGCCCGCAAGCTCACGGTCTCGTCTCGGCTATTTCCACTCGGGCTTCGGCACGACCGCCGCGCGGGCGCCCGGCAGCGAGGCCGGCGACAGCGCGTAGAACTCGCCGTTCTGCCACTGGCCGACGCTCCAGACCTCCTGCAGCAGGCCGTCCTTCAGCTTGACCTTGCCGATGATGGTATCGAAGGAGCCCTCGCGGATCTCCTTGGCGACCGCCGCACGATCGACCTTGCCGACCTTCTCGATCGCCTGCTGCAACACTTGAAGGCTCGCATAGGTGATCGAGCTCGCCCAGCGATCGGGCTCCTGCCCGGTCGCGGCCTTGTGGCGGGCAAGATAGTCCTTCAGCGGCGGAGAATCGGCATTCCAGCCGCCGATCCCCATCACGCCGTCGCTGTTGGCGGCGAACTTGCCCTTGAACAGCGGGAACGCGGTGCCGACGCCGACATAGAACACCTTCGGATTGTACTTCAGCAGCTGCGCCTGCTCGGTCAGCCCGATCGTATCCGGCGGATAGCTGAAGGCGATGAAGGCATCGGCATTGGCCGCGATCGCATCCTTCAGCAGCGGCTGCAGGTCCTGCGAGCCCATCGGATAGGTCTTGTCATAGGCGATCGTCAGCCCGGCCTTCTTGAACGCCTCGCGTCCGGCCGCGGCGAGCTCGATGCCGAACTGGTCGGCGACGCTGACCATCGCCACGGTGCCGCCGATCTTGCCCTCGCTCTTGAGCTTGCCGAGCAGCTCGGCGAGGCCGTTGGAGATCTGCGCCGAGGTGCCGAGCCAGAAGGTGGCATTGGCCCAGCGCTTGGCGAGCTCCGGCGCCTTGTCGGTCACCGAGGTGACCGCGAGATGCGGATAGCCAAGCTTGTTGAGGGTCGGACCAACCGCGAGGTTGAGGCCGGTGCCCCAGGGCGACAGGATGAAATCGACCTTGTCCTGGTTGGCGAGGCGCTCGATCGCCTTCACCGCCTCCTCCGACGAGCTGCGGTCGTCATATTCGACGATCTCGACCGGCAGCTTCTTGTCGCCGAGCTTGATGCCGCCCGCCGCGTTCACGTCCTTCACCCACAGCTGGTAGTTGGGCAGCGTGGTGATGCCGGCGCCGCCGGCATAGGGGCCGGTCTTGGAAATGGCGTAACCGATGCGGATCTTGTCGGTTTCGGCCTGCGCGGCCGTGGCGCCAAAGCCGGCCGCGATCGCCGCGGCCCCCGCGATGCGCAACAACTGACGACGGTTCGTCGAAGTCATCCGTTTGTCCTCCTCCGGTGTTCACGCGCGCGCTGCGCGGGTGAAGCATTGACGTTCCTCTGCTCCCCGCCTCGGTCCGCGGTTTTTGTTTGCGGTCGTTGGGGGCTTGACGAGGGAAACACCGCGGGCTTGGGTGGCGCAATGGACAGTTCCGGCAAAAGAGTGTACTTTTCTGGCCCGGCGGCCGCGCACAATGACGCGGCCCTGGCCCTGCGCCCGCCGCGCGGCAACCCCGCCACGGTCGGCGCCGAGGCCATTTCCTCGCATTTCGAGCCGAGGCGTTGGTCGCTCCGCTCCGACGCCGCCCGGCCCTTCATTCACCTGCTCTGCCTGTCGACGGGACAAGCCTCGGTGCGCTTCACAGCCGAGGAGATGCCGATCTGGAGCGGTCCTTCGCTGGTCTGGCTGCCGGCAGGATGCGCCGAGCAGCTCGACATCGCGGCCGGCGCGGCCGGTCACCTGCTTCGGCTGCGCTCCGGCCTCTGGCACCGCCATCTGCCGTCCTCGGCCGAGCCGGCCTATCTCGACCTCGCAGGCACCGAAGCCGTTCTGGCGTTCGCCGTCTCAGCCGAGCTTGCAGCAGTGATGGCGCGCTCGATCGCGGCCATCGCCGCGGAGCTCGAAAATCCGGCCAGGCGCGGCGCCGTCTCGATCCTGTCGGCGGAGCTGACCCTGTGCGTGCTGCGCTTCTGGAGGCTGTTCGCCGACGAGAGCGCCGGCGAGGCGCAAGGCTCGAGCGCCGAGATCCTGAGCCGCTTCCGCCGGCTGGTCGAGGAACGCTTTCATCAGCAATTGCGCGTGGCCGACTACGCAGCCCTGCTCGGCGTCACGCCGGACCGCCTGCATGCGCTGTGCACCGGCGCGCTGAAGCGCTCGCCGAGCGCGCTGATCCAGCAGCGCGTCGTCCAGGAGGCTGCGACCCGCCTGGAGACCACCACCGCGACGATCAAGCAGATCGCGTTCGCACTGGGCTTCAAGGACAGCGCCTATTTCAACCGCTTCTTCGTCAAGCACACCGGACAGGCACCGGGGGCGTGGCGCAAGGGGGTCTCGTCGCAACGAACCGCCGGACAAGCCCGCGCCGTTCTCGATTTCGCGGATTGGCCGTGACGCGCCCGGCCCGAGCAAGATCAGGTCCGTCCCCGACAACCTCATGCCGGCATCCCGCGGCGCCACATGCTTTTGCCACAGACATTATTTAATTTTAAAAGGCCACTTGCTGGGCAAAATTAGATTTAATATAAATTAAATCAAGCGCCCCCTCTGATAATTTAATGACCCAACACATCAAATCCTTGTCTTGGCAGGCATCCGGACGGCTCCGACGTCCGCAGCGCAACTGATGAAGCTTCAAAAACATGCTGCACAATCCCAACGCAAGCGCAGTTGCCTACAATCCTCAACAGGACCATGGCTGGGAGCGGGCCGGCCCCGGACCATTTGATCTGGCGCTGGGATTCCTGCGCCGGCATTATCTCGTGATCGCGATCACCGCCACAGTCTCGCTCGCTGCGAGCTTCGCCGTTCTCAAGATCGTGCCGCCGACCTATTCGGCGGACGTGAAGATCATGCTGGGCGGCGCCAAGCCCCCCGTCCTGCAGCCGCAGCCGGCGCAGGACGATCCGCCGCTCGACATGGAATCCCAGATCGAGATCCTGAAATCCAAGTCGATCGCGACGGCCGTCATCACCAAGCTGAACCTGGCCGATGATCCCGACTTCAGCGGCAAAGCGAGCCCCCTGCATGGCGCCGTGGATGCCATCCGCCGGCTGGTGAGCGCCACGCCGGAGCCGACGACGCCATCCATGGACGACCTGCTCGACGAGTTTCAGCGTCGCATGAACGCCTTCAGGATCGGCACCAGCACCGTCGTCGAAGTCGACTTCAGCGCCAGCGATCCGAAGCGGGCCGCAATGATCGCCAATGCGATCGTCAAGGAATATTTCGACCAGCAGCTGAAGGCGGAGGCCAACGAGCACCGCACCGTCACGGCATGGCTGCACGATCGTCTACAGGACCTCGGCAACGACGCCACCGCGGCCGAGCGCGCCGTGAACGATCTGAAGAGCCGGCACAACATCGTCACGGCCGACGGCAAGTTCATCGATCAGCAGCAGGTCACCGAACTGACCAACCGCCTGGTCGCCGCCCGGACGCATACGGCCTCGCTGATGACCCGGCTCAACCGGTTCGACGAGATGCTGGCCGCGACCAATGCCGACACGCCGATCGAGAGCTTTGCTGCGGTCTCTGACTTCTCCCCGGCCGAGCTGAGCGGCAATCTCAATCCGCCCGACGGGCTGTCGCTCAGCAATTCAAACAGCACGCTGATCATCAACAGCCTGCGTCAGCAATATCTCGACAATGCGAAGCGGGAATACGAGTACGCCGCCAAATACGGCAAGGACCATCTGGCCGTCGTCAACATCCGCGCCGCGATGAAGAGCATCCGCCAGGCGATCTTCGACGAGGTGCGACGCCTTGCCGACGTCGCCAGGCACGACTATGCGGAAGCCAAGCAGCAGCAGCAAGAGGTCGAAAAGCAGCTGGCGCAGGCCGTGGCCCGATCGCAGGACACCCGGGCCGCCGAGGTCAGCATCCGCGAGCTCGAGACCAGCGCCAAGGGATACCGCGCGCTGTACGATACCTTCCTGCAGCGCTACATGGGCTCGGTCCAGCAGGGCTCGTTTCCGATCACGAAGGCCCGCGTCATCTCCGCCGCGACGCCCCCGAAGAAGAAGAGCAAGCCGAAGTCGATCATGCTGCTGGCGATCGGGCTGTTCGGCGGCCTTGCGCTCGGCGGCGGCCTGGGGCTGCTGAGAGAAGTGCGGGATCGCAGCTTCCGAACCACCCATCAGGTCGAAGATCGTCTGCGTCTGCCCTGTCTCTCGGTCGTGCCCCTGCTGAAGCAGGACGAGGTCAACAGGATCACCAAGGAGGCCGCGCCGGGCTCGGTCGACAAGGCGGACGCGGATTGCAGCCCGCGCCTGGTCGCAAGAGGCGCGGGAACGTGCTGGGCCGCATCAGCCATGCCCTCCTCTCGGTTCGCGGAATCGATCCGCTCGCTGAAGGTCGCGATCGATCAGGATCCGAGCCGGACGTCGCGGAAGGTGTTCGGACTCACCTCCGCGCTGCCAAACGAGGGCAAATCGATCATCGCTGCCTCGCTCGCGCAGTCGATTGCCAGCTCGGGAAAGCGGGTGATCGTGGTCGACTGCGATCTCAGAAACCCGTCCCTCTCCGGCATGCTCGCTCCCGACGCCGGCATGGGCATCGCCGACGTCGTCTCGGGCGCGCAGCGGCTCGAAGACGCCGTCTGGACCGATCCAGTGACGCGGCTGCAGTTCCTGCCCGGCAAGGGCGCGGCACATCGCGACACCAGTGACATCCTGGCCAACGAGCAGATGCGCAAGCTGTTCGAGCGGCTGCGTGAGAGCTACGACTACGTCATCGTCGATCTTCCGCCGCTCGCGCCGGTTGCCGATGCGCGCGCCGTCTCGGGGCTGCTCGACAGCTTCGTCCTCGTCGTCGAATGGGGGCGGACACCGGCCGAGGTGGTCGAGCATGCACTGAACACGGCGCCGAATGTCTATGACGCGCTGCTCGGGGTCGTGCTCAACAAGACCGACATGAAGGCGCTGAAGCTCTATGCGAACCACTTCGGCGACTACTACAACCATGAATATTACGCCCGCTACGGGCGCGTCATGGCCGAATGAACGGGCGCAATCAGCGCTGATGCTCGGGCCGGATGGAGGGATGGGCGAGGCCGGCACGCTCGAGGACGCTGCGGAGATAGATGCCGACGAGATAGCCGACCTGGACGGCAACCAGACCGCCGGCCGACAGAAGCGCAGTCGACAGGCCGCTCGCGGCCGCAACCGCGATGCACTCCACGGCGACGAGGGCGACGAGCACAATCAGCGTGCGAACGTTGAAGATCGCTCCCGCAACTGCCCCGGCCCCGAAATGAAGCGCGATCACCCACATCAATCTTCATGCCTCCTCGGCCGTGTCGAGAGGCTAGCGGCGAATGGTTAGCGATGAGCTAAGCCGCTCGGGCGGATTCGGGCAAGCGCATGGCGGCAACACTGCACCGCGGAAAAAGCTGCTCGCGGCCCGTCGGCGAGAGCTCAGAACGGCAGCGGCCTCAGGAAAGATCCAGGCCGCCGAAGCGGAATATTCTCGCCATCAGCGGCGAGACTCCGACGAAGGATGCAACGCAGCCCTGAGCCTCCAGCTGCTTCCTCAGCATCAGCAGCAGCCCAAGGAAGCGCGCATCGATGGCGCAGACATTGGAGAAATCGACCGTCACCCGCTTGCGGGCCGCAGCTGCGGCACGAAATACCGGAATGGCCCGGTCGACGTGACGTGCATCTGCCGGCCCGGAGAGGCTCAAGGTCACCACCCGCGCGCCATGGTCCTGCGTGATCGTCAGCGCCTCCCCGCGCTCATGCGTGCGCCGCATCCACCAGGTGCAGAGCACGAAGGGCATCACGTGAGTGAACAGCAGCCCCAGCATCGCGGTCCCGTCGTTCCAGTAGCGTCGCCAGAGATAAGGCTCCTCCTTGATGCGCCACATCCACTCCAGGCCCAGGCTGCGCAGGACCGACGGCGCCCGCCTGACCGTACCGGCCTGGAAGTTGAGCGCGGCGCCCAGATGGGCGCGTATCGGAATCGCGAGCCGGTCGTGGTTGCGCAGCAGCCAGGATTGCCCCTTCTGACTGCTCAAGGACGCAACCAGGAAGTCCGCACCACTGGCGTTGATCTCCTCGATGATATGATCCCGGCTCATCTCCTCGGCAGAGCAGTAGCCCGGGTTCGACCAGCCGACACAGCGAAGCCCGCCCGGCTCGCCGTTCAGCGTCCGCGCAGCACGTTCTGCGGCACCCTGCGGTCCGCCAAACAGAAACAGCTTGAGAGCGTCTGCAGACCCGGCGTCCGACTTCAGCGCATCGAAGATGTCGGCACCGGCGGTGCGGCTCTTGATCGGAATGCCGATGAGCCGGGCGATCCACACCACCGGCATGCCATCGACTGTGCAGAGGTCGCTCAGGATCAGCGACTGCCTGAAGCTCCGGTCCCACTGGCTCGCGACCAGGAAATTGAGATTGGGAGTGGAGATCAACAAACGGGTCTTGCAGCGAGCCGCGTCGCGAATGCGACCGAGCACACCGCGCATGCCGATGGCGTCGATCGGCACTCCGAGGATGCAATAGACGTCGCGCGACAAGTCGTCGTGGACCGCCGGATCGAGCGTCACCGCGTCGACTTCGGGCCGTCCGCGGCCCGTGCTCTGACCGCCCACGCGATAGGAGGATCGCCCGACCTCCTGCAACTCCTGCGTGGTGAGCATCGACCGAACTCCCTCAATCTGTCCGCTGCACGAGGATGGCCGCCTTATGGATCCCGACGGCGGCGCCGGCCCCCCGAAGAGCGGGACAGCCCCAAAAATCGATCATTTAATTTTAAATCATTTGATTTATTTAATGTGGTTTATCTGTGAAAGAAAGAGCATATTTCCGGCAGCCACCCGGCAATGCGCAGAGGCCTCGACGAAACGTCTTTATTTAAAACCGCATCGGGATAATGTTCACAGGACCTGCCGCGGGGCGGCCCGCCGGATGGTCCATTCGGACAGTTTGGAAGCAGAACTCGGATGCCCAGATTTCAGCTGACGACATCCTCAACGGCCGCGGCGCCGCGCTCCTCTGCGGGCGCGTTCGACATCTGCGCGGTGATCCCGGTCCTGGCCTTCGCCTATTCGTCGCTCATTCAGCCGCTGATCTATTTCAGCTTTCCGCCGTCGCCCGGGCTTCAAGGCCTGCTGGAAAGCCGCACGGAGAACCGGATCTTCTGGCCCGCTTTGGCCGCGGTCGCCATCATCGTCGCCGCGCAGCGCCTGGCGCGCGGGACCCGTCTGACCGCGCCGCCCAACATCGTCAGCCTCTGCGTATACTTTGGTCTGGCCGGCGCCAGCGTCGCCTGGGCCTTCAAGCCGGAGTTCGCCTTCGTCCGTTTCGTTCAGGAAGCGATGGTGCTGACCGCCGTGGTGCTGCCGGCCCTGTTGTCGAATCCGAGAGCGGACCTTCTGCGCGGCATGTTCGCCTGCTTTGCGATCGGGGCGATCCTGAACGTGCTGCTGATCCCCGGCGGCTACGCCACCTACGCGCAATACGGCACGGCTCTGGTGGACATCGGCTATCAGGGCTATTTCTCGGGGAAGAACCTGTTGGGCGAGTTTGCCGCGCTCGCCTTTCTGCTGTCGGTCCACGAGCTGCTCTATCCCGGCCATCGTCGTCTGCTCGGGCTCCTGGTTGCCGCCGGAGCGGTCGTCCTGATCTTCCTGTCCAGCTCCAAGACGGCGCTTGGTCTTGCGCTCCTCGCCCCCGTCCTGGCGATGCTGACGCTCGTGACGGCGCGCGCGCTGCGGCTTGCGCCCGTCCTCGTGCTCGCAGTCATCGTTCTGAGCTACTTCGTGATCGGCCAGCTCGCCGGCTTCAACACCGGCCGGATCGCCTATCTGTTGACGGGCGATTCCAGTTTCACGGGCCGAACGACCATTTGGGCCTTCTCCGAAACGCAGATCGCGCAGAGGCCGTTGCTCGGATGGGGCTATCAGAGCTTCTGGCTGGTCGGAGCGGACGCGCCGAGCATCACCGAGGCCCCTGGCTGGGTGAAAGCCATGCCGAACTCGCACAATGGCTACTACGATGCGATGCTGGAGCTCGGCTACGTCGGCCTCACGTTCCTGCTCGTCTTTCTCGTGACCACTGTACACGTCATCGGGCGTGTCATGAAACATGACGCCAAGCGAGCATGGATCCTGCTGTCGGTCGCGTTGTTCGTAATGTTCTACAACTTCCTCGAGACCTTGTGGCTCCGCGCCTTCGACGTCTCCTGGGTCGTGTTCGTGCTCGTCACGGTCGAAGCCGCGCGATACTGGCGCCGGTCGCCGCTGAGCATGCCCTCCCGTCAATCAGCGTCCAGGCAATCGATTGGCTCCGTCCGTGCGCGACTCGCGTGGCGGCCTCGGCTCGGCATCCGCACATGACGGACGCCGCCGCGCCCTCGTAGCGAGCATCGGGACGGTCTATTGCGTTGCTCCTGGCGCCGCGGCGAAGGGCGCCCCGGCATCGAGCCTGGCCTTTGCCGGAAGCACGTGAAGCTTGGTCTCGGCAACCGGATCGACCCAGGGCCAGCGATGGTCGCCGAAGAAGCCGGGCTTGGCCCGCAGATAGAGCGAGGCCGGTAGCGGCTGCGCGGGCAGGCCATCGGTCCAAACCACCTGATTGGTGAGATAATCGAAATTGCCGCCGCGGATCACCGTCGCCAACGTCTTCGGATCCGGAGCCATCGTCCATCGTTCCGGATCATAGCCGAGCATCCAGATGTTGCCTGCCCCGCCCTGCCCCCAACGGGCAACGTTTGCCCGCATCGACGGATCGTCATAGACCCAGCCGCCCATGCGCCCCGGGCGTCCGAGCACGTTGCCGACGAAGGAGTCCCACCACGATCCATAGGCGAGGCCAACAGTGCGAATTCCGGATCGGTCGACGAAACGCTGACGCTGCCCGGTCAGATGGTTGCGGAAGAAGGTCAGATAGATGGCGTTGCCATGCGTGTAGTCGCTGTCGGCGTTGTGAGACAGGTTGCCCTCGAACAGCACGTGATGCGAGCCGGCCATGTGTGACGCATTGATGCCGACCTCGACCCAACCGGGATTGTCGAAATCGAACGAATCGTCGGCGTAGTTGTAGCCGACGACGGTGCCTGCACCTGCGGAGCGAAACACCATGTTCTTGCAGACATCGACAAGAATGTTGTTCTCGACCAGCACCTCCGACGAGCCCAGAGCGAGACTGATGGCGTATCCGGCACCACCCGGTTGAGGCCACGACCCGGAGTGAATATAGGAATCGCGCAGCTCGATCCGGAACGAGTTGTTGATCGCGACGCCTTCACCGAGCCACTGCGTCACTTCGATGGATTTGGCCCATGAATAGGCGGCGGCCTCGAACCGCAGGGCGCCATCCGCACCACCCAGGATGCTCAAATGTTCGACGCCCGCATTGGCGATGTGGATGTCGCGATTGTTGGCAGCGTGACCCCCACTGTTCGGGTCGGTGCTGTAGGGCGTGAGCTGCGCCTGATGGCTGACGCGGTAGCTGATCGTCAGGGGTGAGGTGAACGTGACCGTGGTGGGCGAGACGGATGCGATCTGCTTGATCTCGGCGGTCGCCCGGTCGGTCCGCGCGAACCACGACATCGACTTCGGGAGCACGCCGGGCGTCTGGTCATACGGTCCTGCCGCATTGGAGCCGCCATTGTCGTCGCCCGGTTGGACCGGGTGATGCATGTTCCAGGCGACGCGATCGCCCTGCCAGACTTTCGCTGTCCCCGGGAAGCCTGCCGGCGTCGCCTGCCATGATGCGCCCGACGTCTCATCGAGCAGCACGACGTCGCCGACCTTGAAATTCGCTGTGCCGGCCACCATGATCGTCGTCGCGCCCTGCGCGCCGTCAGCCGCCAGGTTCTGCGAGGCCGTGCTGTCGGGGCCGTTGTTCCAACGCGAGGGTCCGACGATGATGACCGGCTTCGGATCATAGCTGTACGAGCCGGGGTCGACAGGTGTGAGGATTCCCCGGGTACCGGCCATGACCGCTGACGTTCTGGCGCGGGCCCCGTTCGGCTTTACCAGCCGAGTCGTGCCTGCACCGGAGCCGCGCAACGTCACCGGGCGGCTGATCAGCAACGGTTCGCTGACGATGAATGTGCCGGGTCCTAGCATTACCACCTGCCCGGCCGGCGCAGCGCCGAGCGCCGCCTGGATCGCACCGGTGTCATCTGCGCCGCTTGGAGACAGCGTCCGGTAGATGGTGGTGCGGTTCGGAATGCCCCCCGACGACATCAAGCCCGGATTCCAGGCGACCCAGCGATCCGCCGGCAACAGACTGCGGTCCGATGCTGGCGGCAACCCAGGCGGCTCGGCGGCTTCGGCAACGCCGCCAAGGCTGAGCACCGCGAGCGCGGCCGCGCTGAAGATCCAGCCGCGTGGAAGACGGCTCGACGCGAACGGCAAGGCCCACCCCTGGGCCTTCCCAGCGGCCTCGCCGCATGCCGCCTCCATCCGCCTCGTCCGGGTCCGCCGGCACCCGCCAAGATTTAAAATCACCATGATTTTGACACGCCGCATGTCATAATATTAAATCAGGATTTAAATTATTGAAAGTCGTGAGCGACGCAGCTCGACGGGCCTCACATTCGACCAGCCGCCTTCTGCAAGGGATTTTGACCGTGACGCCATCGCGACGCTATCTGCTGATCTCGCCGTGCCGGGACGAGGCTGAGTATCTGCGCCGCACGCTCGACAGCGTGGCGGCCCAGACGGTGCCGCCGACGCTGTGGATCGTGGTCGACGACGGCTCGACCGACCAGACCCCAGCCATTCTCGAGGAGTATGCGAGGCGCCTGCCCTATCTGCGCGTCGTGCGCCGCGCCGACCGCGGCGGACGCAAGGTCGGCCCCGGCGTGATCGAGGCGTTCTATGCGGGCCTCGAGACCGTCCGGCTCGAGGACTACGACTATCTGTGCAAGCTCGACATGGACCTCGACCTGCCCCCGCGCTACTTCGAGCTGCTGATGGCGCGCATGGAGGCCGATCCGCGCGTCGGAACCACATCGGGCAAGCCATGGTTCGTCCACCCGCAAACCGGCGCCCTCGAGCCGGAGGTCTGCGGCGACGAGATGTCGGTCGGCATGACCAAGTTCTACCGCGTGGCCTGCTTCCAGGAGATCGGCGGCTTCGTGCGCCAGGTGATGTGGGACGGCATCGACTGCCACCGCTGCCGCATGCTCGGCTGGATTGCCGAAAGCGTCGACACCGAGCCGCTGCGCTTCATTCATCTGCGTCCGCAGGGCGCAAGCCACAAGGGCATCTGGACGGGACGTCTGCGCAAGGGTTTCGGCCAGTATTTCATGGGCACATCACCGCTCTATCACCTCGCGGTCGCCGTCTATCACCTGCCCGCCTATCCTGCACTGATCGGCAGCACCGCCATGTTGTGGGGCTATTTCCGGAGCTGGCTGAAGGGCCTGCCGCGCTACGACGATCCGGAGTTTCGACGCTTCCTCCGTACCTATCAGCGCGCCTGTCTGCGGCTGGGCAAGCGTGCCGCGACGGCACGGATCAATGCCGAGCGGGCCCGGCTCTGGCAAGCCAGTCACCCCCTCGCCGACACCAGATGATCGGCCCGCGGACCGCGGCGATGAAGCGACCTTTTGCGAAGCAAATCATTCTCGGGCTCGACCGGATATCATGGCCATGAATTTCGCATTCAGCCGTCTTCGCGCCGCCTCGTTGTCCGCTCCGCTCGGGGATCCGGGTGACGGCGTCTCATCTGCAGAGACGGCCGCCGCAACGAATGGGCAAGCCGGCCCTTCTCCGGTCATTCCCTCCCTGGACGGCATCCGCGCGCTCTCGGTCCTGATCGTCGTTCTCGGCCATTCCGGGCTTCAGACGGTGATTCCAGGCGGCTTTGGAGTCACGATCTTCTTCTTCCTGAGCGGATTTCTGATCTCGACGCTCATGCTGTCGGAGCACGAGCGCACCTCGACCATCAACGTCCCAAGCTTCTACGCACGGCGCGTGTTCCGGCTGATGCCGCCCTTGCTGCTCACATTGGCGATCGCCTATGGGCTCACCTTTACCGGCCTGCTGGATGGCGGGATCACCGCCAAGGGGCTGGCGGCGCAGCTCCTCTATTTCGCCAACTACTATGGCCTGTTCTTCGATCCCGGCAATACGGTTCCGGACGGCACCGGCATTCTCTGGTCACTTGCGGTCGAGGAGCATTTCTATATCGCCTATCCCTTGCTGATGATCGTGCTGCTCGGGTCTGCACTGCGCCCCCGCACCATCGGCGTGCTGCTCGGGCTCGTCTGTCTCGCCGTGCTCGCCTGGCGCATCCATCTGGTGCACGCGCCCGGCTTCTTCTCCGACCGCACCTATTACGGGTCGGATACGCGCATCGACTCGATCGCCTATGGCTGCATCCTGGCGCTCATGACGAATCCGATGCGGCAACGGAGGGAACACGGCGCGATGTCGGCAGCGCACTGGGCGCTGCTGCTGGGCGCCGCGGCCGTGCTGCTGCTCTCCCTGCTCTACCGCGACCCGACCTTTCGGGAGACGGCCCGCTACAGCATTCAGGGACTGGCCTTGATGCCGCTATTCTACCTCGCCGTCCGTTTCGCCGACGCGCCGCTGTTCCGTGAGCTCAACCGTTCCTGGATGATGACGCTCGGCACCTACTCCTATGCGATCTATCTGATCCACAATGTCGTGATCCGAACCATCGACAAGAATGTCCCCGCGATCGCAGCCAAGCCCTATCTGCTCTTTCCGCTGACGCTCCTGATCGCGGTGGTCTATGCGGCTGCGATCGAACGTTTCATCGAGCCGTATTTCAGGCAGCTCAGGCACAGGTTCAGGCCTGCGCCAGCCGGCGCCCCGGCCACCGAGCAGGCGCAGGACTCGAGCCGCAAAAGCTGGCAGCTTCGCGATCGTCTCGTCGAGAGCCCGACGACGCACGCGTCCTGATCACTCCGGCGGAATCAGAACACGACATCGCAGCACGCGGCACGAGCAGCGCCGGGCATCCGCCAATCTGCCGAGCCATCGTCAGGTAGAATGCGGCAAATTGTGTAATTTAATTCGTGCGCCGGCCATTTAATGTCGTTCCGTTGACATTGAATGATGGTTGGAGGCCGGCGTATGCGGATCGCGAGCGCTGTTGCACGACGAATTCGACGAAATACGCTGGGCCCCCTGCCGGACGACCCGGCGCTGAAGCCCCTGAGGTCGCCGCTGCAGATCGATTTGTCGGGCAGGGTCGCGCTCGTCACCGGTGCGGCGGGAGAAATCGGCCGGCCGATCGCACGAACCTTGGCGGCCTGCGGCGCGAAGGTCGCCATCCACTACCTGACGGCACGCGATACCGCCGAGCGACTGCGCGACGAGTTGAACGAACTCGCCCCACAGCGCGCCTGCACGGTCTCGGGTGACGTTGCAAAGCTCGAGGATGTCGAGGCAATGCGCGGGATCGCGGAGAGCCAACTCGGCCCGGTCGACATCGTCGTGAACAATGCGGTGACCTGGTTCGACGAGCGCCCCGTCGTCGATCAGACGGCCGACCAGTTCGATCGGGTGTTTCGCTCCTCCGTCCTGCAGGCCTGGGCGACCGCACGGGTGTTTTCCGGCCCGATGATCGAGCGCAGATGGGGGCGCCTGATTTCGCTCGGCACGGAAATGACGAGTCTGGCGCTGCCGAACCGCGCGCCCTACACCGCAGCCAAATGCGCGATGGACGGCATGCTGCGCTCGCTGGCGAAAGAACTCGGAGAACACGGCATCACGGTCAATCAGGTTGCGCCGGGCTGGGTCATCTCCGACAAGGACCGCCGCGACCGCGACGAGGTGCAGCCGCTCTATGAGCGCTCCGTGCCGCTTGGACGCCGTGGCTACGACCAGGACGTCGCCAACATGATCGCCTTTCTGGCCTCCGACCTCGCAAGCTTCGTCACGGGGGTGCGCGTGCCGGTGTGCGGCGGAATCGTCATGCCGGAGGCCTGAGCGGTCCGGCGTCGATGCCGGCGCCTCGCTCGTCTTCCGTCAGCGGAAGACGCGGTGGCGGTGGCACCAGCGGACGAACACGTAGATCGACCAGACGCGGGACCAATAGATTCCCGGGGCGCCATCGAGAAAGGCGCGCCAGAGCCGTTCCACCGCCGCGGGCGCAAGACCCACTGCCGCGATCGCCTGCGGATCGCGCAAGGTCTCGTCCATCGCATCCTGCAAGCCGCGCCGGATCCAGCGATCCAGCGGCAGCACGAAGCCGCTCTTGGGGCGATCGAACAGCGAGAGGTCGAGGCCGCGCAGGCCGATGCGCCGGAGCATCGCCTTGCTGCGCAGCGGCTCGTAGCGCGTCGGCTCGGGCAGCCGGTCGACGCTTTCGAACAGCACCTGATCGACCAGCGGTACGCGCTGCTCCAACGAGGCTGCCATGCTCGCCACGTCATTGTCGCGCAGCAGGCGCTCGCCAAGAAACAGGCGCTGCTCCATCACGCTGATCGCCGATAGCGGCGTGCGCGCGCGGGTCTCCGCGGTGATCTTCGCCTTCATCGCCGCCGGCAGACCGTCGTTCAACGTCGCGACGAGGTCGGACGCGAGCAGCTCGCGCTGGAAGCCGGGAAGGAACAGCGCATAGGCCATCTGATAGAGCGCCAGGAGATCGTCGCTACGCCGAACCATGTCCGGCAGCTTGGCCCAGCGCGTCTGCGGCGCGACGGCGCCGCCGGACGGCGACAGCATGCGCAAGGCCAGCGCCGCTGCGGCGACCTTCAGAGTGTCGGGCAACCACGCCGTGCGCCGCGACCATTGCTGCAGAACCGGCAAGTCGCGGAAGGACGTGTAGCCGCCGAACAACTCGTCGCCGCCCGTGCCCGACAAGGCCACGGTGAAGCCGGCGCCGCGGATCGCGTGCGACATGTAGTAGGCATTCAGACCATCGAAGGTCGGCTGGTCGAGGCTGTCGAGCGCTGCATCGAGATTGTCGACGAAGTGCTGCTCGGTCAGCACCACCTCATGGTGCTCGGTGCCGATGGCCCCCGCAATGCGGCGCGCGATCGGCCCCTCGTTCAGCTCCTGCTCTTCGAAGGCGAGCGTGAAGGTGTGGATCGGGCTCTTGGCCGCACGCTGAGCCAGATTGGCCATGACGGAGGAATCGACGCCGCCGGAGAGGAACACCGCGAGCGGCACGTCGCTGGCCAAATGCAGGCCCAGCGTGTCCTGGAGAATGGCGGCGAGCTGCTCTTCGTCCATGCCTTGCTGCGGCGCATGGCCGGGGATGGTCCAGAAATCCTCGTCGCGAACCGTGCGGCCGACCCCGTCGAAAGCGGTGAGATGACCGGGAGGCAACAACTCGACGCCCTTGACCGCCGTTCCCGGCCCGACCACGAAGCCGTTCCAAACGCCGCTGGAAACGGCCTGCGGATCGAGTTGCGGCTTGCCGAGAAGGCCCGACGCCAGCAGCGCGCGCAGCTCCGACGCGAACGCCAGCGACCAGCCCGCGTCGGGACTCGCCGCACGGGCCACGTAGAGCGGCTTGATGCCGAGCGGATCGCGCGCCAGCAGCAGCCGGCGCTGCTTCGGATCCCAGCAGGCGAACGCGAACATGCCGCGCAGCCAGGCCACGGCCTCAGGGCCGTGCAGGCCGAGCGCGCGCAGCATCACCGCGGTATCGCCCGTCGAGTTGAACGTCTGCCCCTCCGCGGCCAGGCGCTGCCGCAGATCGGCGAAGTTGTAGATCTCACCGTTGAAGACGATGACATGTCCGGTGACCGGATCTGTCATGGGCTGCACACCGGCCGGCGAGAGATCGAGAATGGCAAGGCGACGGTGGCCGAGCAGCGCACCCCAGCCTCGCTCATCCGGCTCGGAGACCCACGTCCCTCCGGCATCGGGACCCCGGTGGAGCATGGCGTCGTTCATGCGCTGCAGCGCTGCGCGATTGTCGTCGTCGACCCGGCCAATGATCCCAGCAATGCCACACATCAGGGAAGTCCGTCTGCAATGCGCGAGGTCAAGACGAGAGATGGGCAACGACGTCGAGCCTGCTGGGCTCGACGATCCCAGTCCGGGGTCGCGCGCGCGGCCCTCAAATCGAAGCCGCCGTTCCGGACGACCACGACGCCGGCGCTTCAGTGGGCACCGGCACAGGGCCGTAGGTGCGTGCCAGGCATTGCTGATAGCTCAGCGGCGGCGTCCAGCCGAGCGTCTCCCTCAGCCTGCGATTGTCGAAATGCAGCGGCTTGAGCATTGCATCGAACTTCTTCGGCGTCAGGATTGCCGGCACTTTGGTCGCTTGCCTGAACAAGGTGACGAACGCCAGCCGTATCACGGCGCTGGCGAGCCAGTGCGGAACGGGCAGCCGCCAGCCGCGTTCGCCCGTGCCGCGCATGTAGTCGGACAGATACGACCAGACGTGCTCACCGGGGCCATCGACGATGTTGAGCGTCTGCCCCCGGGCACGCTGATCCACGGCGGCGAGCGCGAAAACGTCGGCGCAATTCTCGACATGGGTCATCGGGATGCGCGTCAGCGGCCCGATCACCACGTGATGTCGTCCGATCTGCTGTCCCAGCGCCGCGAGATAGCCGTGGTCGCGGCCCCAGATGAATCCGGGGCGAAGCACGGTAAGATCCCAGCCATGCTGCTCGACAGAGCGGCGCGTCACCCGCTCCTGCCACCATTTCGCGACGGTGTAGCCGCCACGCGTGTAGACATCGGGCGTCTGCTGCAGCGGCGAGGCCTCGTCGAGGACACCGCGTGCGGCCGTGTAGTCGTAGACCGAGAAGCTGCTGCACAGGACGAGCCGGCGGCAGTTGCTGCCGGCCATCGCGTCGAGCAGCCGCTCGGTGCCGCCGACGGTGCCGGCGAATTGCGCGTCCTCGCCGCCGGAGACCACGGCCGCCAGATGAATCAGCACATCGACGTTCTCGAAAGCATCCACGAGATCGCGCGAGGTGCGCAGGTCGGCCCTGACGACATCGACCGACGCCGGCCAGCCGAGAGCTTCGACCCGGGTCGCCGGACGCACCATGGCCCGGACCTCGACGCCGCGGGCGAGCAGCGCATCGACGACATGCCGTCCGAGAAAACCATTGGCGCCCGTGACGAGAGCCTTCATATTCCCTGCTCCGTCGGCTTCATGGCCTCGACCATCCGATTGACCGCGAGAACGTCCTCGACCGTGATCGGCAGAACGGCTCGGGCCGCGAGTGCCTGATAGGTACGCGCCAGGCACTCCCACAGCCCTTCATAGGCGCCGGGTCCCTTGAACTTGCGCAGCAATGTCGACAGCGCCGCACGCCGGATGTCGCTGCCCTCCTCCAGGCCGCTGAAGAACGGTCGCAGCGGCTTCGGCACGTTGCGCGGTCCATCGAAGGTGAGCCGCGTCTCGAACAGATTGGCCGTCGCCTGCATCCGTTCGCCATAGACGCGCAGCCAGAACGCGTCCGGCTGGGCGCTGGCGCTGAAGCTGAGCGTGGCCGTGCCGCGTTCGGCCTCCACCACGCTGCGGAACTCGTCGAACGGTAGCGGCGACGGCTTGCGCTTGCTCCAGACCGTCTGCGCGCTGCGGTGCGGCCCGACGAACGCATGGGACAGCGAAGCGAGGTGCGGCAGGAAATCGGCGATCGCGCCGCCGGCGAGCTTGAGCGCCGGATGCGGCGAGTTCGGATCGGCAAAGCCGCCGGGGCCGAGGATGTCGAGACAGATCAGCACGTCGACATGGGTGACCGCGCCGAACTCGCCGCTCTCGATGCGGCGCAGGATCTCCTGCGGGGCCCGGTTGAAGACGTAGTTGTAGTCCTCGACGACATGGCGGCCGGTCTGCTTGGCGCGCAAGATCAACGTCTGCAGCTCCTCGAAGGTCGAGGTCGCCGGCTTCTCAACGATCACATGCGCACCCGCCTCGAGCGCATCCATCGCCAGGCGAAAATGCGAGGTCGGTGGCGTCGTCACGTGCACGACGTCGGGTCGAACGGTCTCGAGCATCGCGCGGTAATCGGTGAACCAGGATGGAATGGCGTAGCGTTCGGCCGCGGCTTCCGCGGTGGCCGGCGACAGGTCGCAGATGGCAGCCAGTTGAACGCCGGGCAGCGTATTGAGGCAGGCCAGATGCTGGCGGGCGATCTGCCCGGCTCCGATGAGCGCGGCCTTCATGACGGAGTGGCCTCCAGGATGTCGTAGTAGAAGCTCTCCAGCGCCCGAGCCGCCGCGCTCCAGGCATATTTTTCCACGGCGAGATCGCGCGCGGCGCCACCGATGCGCGCCGCCAGATCCGGCTCCGCGAGCAATCGACTGACGGCCCTGGCGAAGCCGCGCGGATCATCTTCGATGAGAATGTCGCGGCCGGGCTTCGCGTCGATTCCCTCTGCGCCGAGGCTGGTCGAGACGATCGCCTTGCCCATGGCCATCGCTTCCACGATCTTCAGCCGCGTGCCGCCGCCGAGCCGCAATGGCACGACCACGGCCGCCGCAGCCGCCAGATGCGGCCGAAGGTCGGGCACGAAGCCGGTCAGTTCGACGCGCGGTCCGGCCAGCGCCAGCAGCGATGCCGGCGGCCGGCCGCCGATGATCTTGCAGCGCGCGTCGGGATGCCGCGCGGCGACACCAGGCCAGATGTCCTGGACGAAGTGCATGACGGCATCGATGTTCGGCACCGTCGACAGCAGCCCGAAATAGACCAGCGTGCGTCCGTCCGGCGCTGGATCGGTGCCGCGCGGCTGATAGAACGCGATGTCGGCGGCGTTGGGGATCACCGCCGTGCGGGTGCGCGGAAGGTCCTCGTGGAGACGCTTCTCGTCGTCGGTGCTGCAGAGACAGACGCCGTCGGCGCCGCCATAGGCGGCGAGCTCCTCGCGCCGGAGCTTGCGCCAGTTCGCTCCGGCATAGAGACGGCGGCCGAGGCTCGCACCTGTTTCCGCAAACTGCCGGGCCAGATCATACGCAATCTCATGCGAGTCCACGATCAGCCGCGGGGGAGGCTCTCCGGCCGGAGCCTGCCGCAGGTCGCAATGACCCAGATAGGGAAATTCGAGATTGACGACGTCGAAGCGGGTCGCACGCAACACCCGGTCCAGCACCCGCTGCAAGTCGGGCAGCGCGACCCGCAGCCGGTCGAAGCTCCGGCCCGACACCATCGATCGCAGTTGCAGAAGCCGCTTGGCAAGACCGTCGCGGCCGTAGGGATTGCGGACGAGAACCACGTCGCGGCAATAGGCCTGCATCGCCTGGCGGCACTCGTCGATGTCGAAGGCGTCGTCGACCAGCATCACCGCCGTGAGATCGTGGCGGCGCGCGAGCTGCGTCATCAGCCCATGCATGCGCGCCTGCGCCCCGAAGCGCGGCGGGCTCGCCGGCATGTGCGAGACGCAGAGGATGCTGAGACGGCGCCGATCGGGCCCGCGCCCACGCAACCTCCATGCATCGCCGGTCGGCGGCGCAGGCATGGGGTCGATGACGTCAGGGCTCGAGGTGCGGTGGTCCATGGCCGTTTAAATATTGAATTACAACGATATTATATAGACGATTTAATAAAGGGCGAGAAATAATCTCGCCGCTCCGGCTTCGGCCCGGCCCCGGCTCACCGCTTCCTGATGAAATCCTGGATGATCGTACCAGCTATCCTCAGCGGCTCGCCGTGCCGGAACACGCCGACGACGATTGCGAGGTAGAGGCAGCCGCAGAAGCACCCGGAGAGCATCATGCGCAGCAGAGCGGGAGTGGCGGTGAGGAGCTCGGACTGCAGCCACCAGCCGGCCGCAGCCGCGGCAATGGCGCCGACCGTCTGCGGACCCGCAGCCCGGGCCACGAGCGCCGCACCGATGCCGATCGGCTGGCCCGCATAGATGACCGATGGCAAGGCGATCAGCGAATATCCGATGACCACTGCCCAGGCGACGCCGACCGGGCCGAAAGGCAGGCCCGCGAGCACGGCCGCGACCTGCACGACCAGCGAAATGATCCCCCATGTCTGCCAGCGATCAGCCCTTCCGAGCGACAGATGCAGCCAGCCCTGCGAGCCCTCGACGACGTGCGAAATGCCGCGCAAGGCGATGATGCTGAGCAGCCCGCCGGCCGCCTGCCACTTCTGGCCGAGCAGAACGACGGTCAGATCCTCGGCCGTGACGGAAAGGATCGCCGCCGCCGGCATCAGGAAGAAAGCCAGCATCGACAGCGCCGCCTCGTATTTCTGTCGAAGGGCAGCCGGATTCGACTGCAGCTTGCTGAGCGCCGAGCTGCCGACGGCATGCGTCTGATTGAGCGCCGCATAGATCGAGTTGTCGTACAGGTTCATGGCATTCTGGTAGTACCCGACCTGATCGGGGCGGTACATCAGGCCGAGCGCGATCCGGTCTGCCGCCCGCGACAGCGTGTAGGCGACGGTAAAGCCGACCACGTGGAGCCCGAACCGGACCATCGACTTGACCTCATCGTCGAACACCGGAGCCCCCGGGCGCCAAGCGCATGCCGACCAGGCCGCGATCACCACGCAAACCGAGCTCGTCACCGGCCGGAGCACCAAGGCCCAATAGCCGTAGCCCGCGATGGCGGCGGCGATGGCGACGATGGTCCCGGCCAGCGTGCCGAACAGTTGGATCCGACCGATGCGACCGAACTGCATCGTGCGCCGCAGCAGCGCCATGTGCTGATTGGTTAGTCCCGACAGCACGAAGGTGATTGCCACGCACAGCGAGATTGGCTGCAGCCGCGCATCACCGTAGATCCAGGCGATCAGCGGACTGGACGCGGCGACGATCACCGCGACCGCCACCCCGATGCCGGTGCTGACCCAGAACAGACCGCTGACCTGGGCTGGCGTCACCTTGCTTCTCTGCGCGGTCGCGTCGAGCAATCCGAAATCGATCAGGAGCGGAGCGAAGCTCGTCAGAACGGTGACGATGGCGACGAGCCCGAAATCTTCCGGCGCGAGCAGCCGGGCCAGCACGATGGCCGCCACGATCTGGAGCGCAGCATTGCCATATTGGATGACGATGGAAATGATCCCGCCGCGCAACGCGCGGCGTCCGAGATCCTTCGATTCCCTGTGCTCTTCGAAATAGGCGGAGAGGGCTTCCGACATGTCAATCGCCTGCCAGGGTCGATGCCGACCGTCGAACGCCTCGCTGCGAGCCAGTCAAGTTCGTCGGGGGCATGAAAACCCATCGTTCAAAATGGAAAGACGTCGCGAAAAACCCCTGCGTCCGATCATGTGCGGGGCAGACGAGCGATGAACTCACTTTGTGGCGGAGAAAAGGATTTAAAATCACGACCTCGCCAATATCGGCGCGCGATTTAATTTAGCGTGTCTTGCCGGGCGTTGGCCTGAAGCCATCTCGGCGAGCGCCTTGAGACGATCCTTGCGCACCGCAAGTCCCGGCAGCGGTTGGAGGCCTACGGCATCGAGGATCGTCTCCCACCGATAGACCCAATCGTGCCGCAGCAGGGTCTGCGCCATGCCGGTCCGCCGCATCGTCTCCTGCCGGTCGAGATCCCGGTCCAACTCCCGGATGACCCGATCGATGTCACCGGAGGTGTGAGGCACGTGGACCATGGCATCCGGCCAATCGAACAATCTGGGGAACAGCTCATTGTCGGGACGCTCGCCAAGCATGATCGCGCCCGCGGCAGCGCCTTCGAAATACCGGTATCCGAACTCGACCTGGCGTCCCGTTTCGCCCGGTTCGTCGAACTTGCCGGGGTTGACGAGAAAATACCTGCTCCTCTTGGCGAGGTTCGCGACCTGCGTCCGGTGCTCGCCGAGATCGATGGCCTGGCTGCCGCCGATCGTATCGTGCAGATAGAAGAAGTCGCCGTCCTGCGCCATCGCGCGCAGCGTCTGATGAATGACCGGCGAGCGACGTCCCATGCTGTAGACGTCGATGACCCGTTCCGGCGGGTCGGGATAGGGACAGAACCGCATCGTGTCGATGGCGAGCGGCAGATGCACGCAAGCCTGCCCGATCTCCTCGCTGAGCGGCTTCACCGTGTTGATCTGGAACGGCATGACGATGTCGAACTTGGCGAGCACCTTGAGGAAGTGGCGATGCTTGGCAATCTCCTTGATCCAGAGCTCGTCCAGCAGACACACCGAGGTCTTGCAGGCCGCTCTGAGATCCTCGATCGCATCGAACATGATGAGATCCTGCGGAAAGCCGCAGATGGCGAACAGAACGTCGTATTGCTGCTTCGGCGGAACGCGCGGCAGGCCGGGATTGAGCAGCACGGGCGCATGATACGCCAGCCGCGTGGCGAAGCTCGCCCGCCGGCTCGACGGGTCGAGCATGGGCGCGAGCAGCTCGGCGGAATCGACCTCGCAGATGATGTCTTCGAGCTCGACATGAGGGCCGCGATTGAGGGCGCGTCCGAAAATGTTTCGGAGCGAAAAGACCAGAACGCGAGGATCGTCGGACTGCGGATTCATGGTGCCTCACTGCGTCCCGTGCCGTCGCCGACGTTTTCGAGGGAAGCCGCCGGCCTGATCAGACTGGCATCCAGTGCGAGCCGCGCCGCCGCCTCGATCCGGCCGAACGGCACATCGGCGCGGATCGCCATGTCGAGCAGGCTGTGCTTTCCATCCGCCAGGTTGAGGACCCACAACAGATCCATTTGCGTTGCGCCGCCAGCCTCGCGCTGTCCAGCGATTGCGCGGTAGAGGCCGCGCCGGCCCAGCTGCGGCTCACCTCGCCCGTCGACGCGTTCATAGACGCAATCACGATCGAGCAGATCGAGCACCTCCTCGATCACCGCGTAGGACTGGTCGAGGCATTCTGGCTTGACGAAATCGAGGTTGTCTGCCGAGGTGTGATACTCCGGAAACGTGCCGTGCACCCCGCGCATCAGGCAGCCCACCGGCAGATCGAAGCCCGGCGAGCAGAACTGCCGCTCGTCATAGCCATAGGGGCTGAACGGCAAGATTTCGTGGGAATGACCGGAGTGCTTCAAGACATGCGCGACGGCGCGGTCGATCGGCGCGCTCTTGCGGCTCTGCTTGTAGTGGAATCCGCTCGGATCTCCGAGACATGTCAGGACGAGGCCGTGCTCCACCCGATCCAATTGGCTCTGATTCCGATCGAGCCAGGCCAGCGCGCCAATCGTCGCCGGCATGAACAGAAACCGATAGCCGAGCCGGCGCGTCTGACGGGCCTGCCGCATGGCGAGCGCGGTCATCACCGCGATGCCCGACAGATTGTCGTTCGCCAGACTCGGATGACAGATGTGGCAGGTGATCAGCACTTCCCGGCTCGTCGACCCCGGGACGAACAGCTCACCATAGGTCAGCGCACCCTGGGTGAGATCGCTATCGATGTCGATGCGGTAGCTGTCGTCCGTCATCTTGCGCCAGAGACGATCCGGCAGGCAGAAGCCCCAATCATCCGCATAGTAGCCGGTCCGGTATGGAATGAGGTCCGGCTGCTCCGGCAGCGTATGAATGTGCTTCGCCAGTTCGGCCCGGCTGATCACCGCCTGCACCGGCCGGCTGTATCCCATCACATGGAGATTGTGATCGGCGAAGTCGACCACACGACGCCCCGCCATGTCGGAGATCGTCGCGCGGCGGATGTTCCACTCCGCCGGGACGTGCCAGTCGAGGATCGGCGTGCCGCTCGGGACCTCGTGGATGGCAAGATCGACATGCCGGGCGACGACCGCGAGCGTCTGCCTGACACCCGCGCCGGTGAGGCTGCGGTTGATCGGAAACAGCTCCGTCACCAGATCGTGGAGATCGATCGCCGGCGTTCGCGCTCCCGTCGGTGATTTCAGCCTGTCCAGCATTGCGCACGCGTCCCCTTCAGCCGTCAGACCGATTCCTGCGCCGCATCGGCGGCGAGATCGCCGGTCGCCCGCGGCACGATGGTCGGCTGGTAGATCAGATGGTCCTGCGGTACGGAGCCCTGATCATAGGGCGCGACCATCTCTTCCGGCAGCCGCGCGAGATCCGAGACGCGCAGGAAGTCGCGCAGATTGGTGCCCGTCGACTCCGAGTCGAGATTGACGGCCCCGCGCCTGCCACCGACATCGGCGACGTGAACCGTGCGGAAATCGATGCTGAACCGGGTGAGTCCGGACGTGTTCGGCACAGAGGAATGGAGGTGCGCCGCCGAGAATATCGTGACGCCCCCGCTCGGCGCCACGAAGCGGAGCTGTGGATCGAGGGCAATCTCCTGCTCGGGCTTCGGCTGCACGCGCGTATCGGTCTTGATGTGTTGCGCGGCCGACGCACGCGACGTCCGGTTCCACTCGTAATAATCATAGTTTCTCGAGCCGTTCTTGATGGCCTCGTCGAAATAACGCGGATGGAAGGCAAGGCCGTTATCGGGCGTGATGTCATAGACCGGCAGCCACCAATTCAACTGGCACGGCGGCGCGGAGTACCAGGTGTCGCGGTGCGGATGGAATGCGAACGCGATGCCCGTCGTCAAATAATCGTTGCTCGTGGCCGACCGCAGCCGCGGCACGTCGAAATAGGTCAACTCGGGGTCGCAGCCGAGCTCGCGCAGAATTCCTCCCACCAGCTCTTTCGAACGGGGGTGATGAATGAAGAACGGCTTGAGCTTGGCGAGAATGTCGACGTAGCGCTCGACGGGCAGCTCGAACTGGGCGGTGCGCGGATCGTAGGGACGAAAGGCCTCCTCGATCAGCTGCCTTGCGAACGCCACCAGCGCCTGGACGGACGGCGTCGGCGAATACAGGAACAGCGCGCCGTCATACAAGCTCTGGCGCCGCTGGTCGTCCGGCATCGTGGCATCAACGAAAATATTCGTCATTCCGTAGCCCTCCTGGCTCGTCGTCATACCTTGGGCGACCTGGCGGCTTCTGCCGCTCGTTCATTCGTCCGTGCGCCGACCGACCGCAGCAATCGCGAAGCCGCATCACCAAAGCCCCCGCTCGGCCAGCAAGGGCCATGCGGCATCCTTCGCCGACATCACCGTGACCGGCTGCGGCCATCGGATGCCGATCATCGGATCGTCGTGTCGAAAGCCGTCCGACAGCCCCTCGACATAGTCGATGCCCATCAGGTACTCGACCGTCACGTCGTCCGTCAGCGCCTGGAAACCATGAGCAAAGCCGGCCGGGATATAGAGCATCCGTGACGTCGACGGCCCGAGCTCGCAGGCATGGACCTCGCCTCGCGTCGGAGACTCCGGCCTGACATCGACGATGACGTCATGGATCAGGCCTGCCGAGCACCGGACGATCTTGGCGTCGGCCTTCGGCGCGCGCTGGAAATGCATGCCACGCACGGTGCCGCGCAGACGCGTCACCGAGCTGTTGCCCTGCACCGGCTGGAAGGCGATGCCCTCCCGGGCGAACGTGTCCGCGCACCAGGTTCGGGTGAAGCTGCCACGCTCATCGGCACGAACCGTGAGCTCGATCAGCCGCGCATCCGATCGCCCCAGCTGGACAAACCTCATCGCTGCCGCCCTACTCCTCGATGCTGGCCTTGGGCACCGGCACGATGAAGCGGCCGCCCCAATTTCGGATCTCGGCCATCTGCGCCTTGATCTCGTTCTTGATGTTCCACGGCAGGATCAGCACGTAGTCGGGCCTTGCTTCGAAAATCGCCTCCGGCGGCAGGATCGGAATGCGGACACCCGGCATGTAGCGTCCCTGCTTCGAGGGCGCGCGATCGACGGTGAAGTCGAGGAAGTCGGTCCGGACCCCGCAATAATTGAGCAGCGTGACGCCCTTGGCCGGCGCGCCGTAGGCGACGATCTTCTTGCCGTCGCGCTTCAGCGACGTCAGCAGTTCGAGCAGCGCCCGCTTGGTCTCCTTGACCTGCTCGTTCCAGGCCGTGTAGATCGCGTCCTCGTGCAGGCCATAGGCCCGCTCGCGCGCCAGCACGTCGGCCACGTTCGGGCTCTCTGCATGCGCCGCGCCCTCATGGCAGACGAAGAACCTGATCGAGCCGCCGTGAGTCTCCGGCAGCTCGACATCGAACACCCGCAGGCCGGCCCGGGCGAAGATGCGCAAGCCGGCGATCAGGGACAGATACGAGAAATGCTCGTGATAGATCGTGTCGAACTGATGCCGCTGCATCAGCGTCAGCAGGTGCTGGACCTCGAAGGTCGCGACGCCCTGCGGAGCCAGCAGGATCTTGACCCCGCCGACGAAGTCGTTGATGTCCGGAACGTGCGCCAGAACGTTGTTCGCGGTGAGCAGGTCGGCTGACCAGCCCTCGTCAGCAAGAACCTTCGCATAGGCGCGGCCGAAGAATTCGACACGGGTCTCGATGCCCTTGGCGCGCGCGGCCAGCGCGACGCTCTCGCAAGGCTCGACGCCCAGGCAGCTGACCCCCTTCTGCAGCGAATACTGCAGCAGATAGCCGTCGTTCGACGCGATCTCGACATGACGCGAGGACGGGCCGAGCGCGAAGCGCGCCGTCATCGCCTCGACATAGCCGCGCGCGTGCTCCAGCCACGACGTCGAGTGCGAAGAGAAATACGCATAGTCCGCGCGAAAAATCTCGGAGGCTGCCAAGAGATCCCGCGTCTGCGCCAGACGGCACTCGCGGCAGACGAACGTCTCCAGCGGATAGAACGGCTCGGCCCTCATGTAGTTGGCGGGGTCGACGTAGTCGTTGGCGACCGGTGAGGCGCCGAGGTCGATCAGCTTGAGCGTGAGGTCATCGCCGCAGTGCCGGCACTTGGGCGCGACACCTACGGCCGTGGGAAGGCTCAGTTCCATGGTTTCTCCGTCACTGTCCTGTCTGGCGACGCTATGGCCTGCTGCACGGGCCGTGCGGCGTCAGGTCCATTGCAGCCTGTCGTTGATCCTCGCGGTCTCCATGTGGTCCTGCAGGACCTTGAGACGGATCAGGTCGGATGAGCGGAACTCGGCATCCTTGAAGTTCATCCGCTTCAGGCCATTGACCAGGTTGGTGATCGACTGATCCAGCGTGACGCGCGGCTGGTGATCGGGCGCGAGCGCCCGGTACAGGCCGAAATCGACCTTGTAGGAGCGGCTGTCCACCGGCGCGGAGGTATTGATGGACACCGCGGTCCCCGGGACCCTCGCGGCCACCGCGTCGGCGAG
This sequence comes from Bradyrhizobium sp. SZCCHNS2022, assembly GCF_032377575.1. Lineage (NCBI taxonomy): Bacteria > Pseudomonadati > Pseudomonadota > Alphaproteobacteria > Hyphomicrobiales > Nitrobacteraceae > Bradyrhizobium > Bradyrhizobium sp. SZCCHNS2022. The sequence goes on from NZ_JAUHHZ010000001.1 coordinate 3,150,292, forward strand.
ATCCTTGACCTGGTAGTTGCGATCGTCCGAGCCGGCGTTGACGGTGAGGAAGCGGCCGCCGGTCGCCGCCGGCCTGTCGATGGCCCAGTCGATCGCCCGCGCCATGTCGGCGACGTCGATCAGGGGACGCCACGGCGTGCCGTCGGAGAGCACGCTGATCTGCCGGCGCGTGAGCGCGCAGGCGACGAAATCATTGAGAACCAGATCGAGCCGCAGCCGATCCGACATGCCGCACGCCGTCGCGAAGCGCAGGCAGGTGATGGTCATGCCGGTATCGATCGCAGCCAGCTCCTGCTCCGAGCCGATCTTCGACTTGGCATAGGCGGTGATGGGGTTGAGCGGATCGCCCTCCTTTCGCGGCGGGCCGTCAGCGATGCCATAAACACTGCAGCTCGACGCGAACACGAAGTTCTTCACTCCCGCCGCAGCGGCCGCCCTGGCCAGCGACACGGTGGTCGTCTGGTTGATGTCGAGCGTCACGTCCTGGAAGCGATTGCCCATCGGGTCGTTCGAGATCGCCGCCAGCTGGATCACGGCATCGTAGCCGCGCAGGTCCAGCGACATCTCGCGGACGTCGCCATGGAACTGCTCGTCGAGATATCGCTCGGGCAGAACCGGAGCGCCGGTCAGGCAGTGCGCGAAATAGGCGTTGTCGAAGCCGTGCAGCACCGCATCCGGCCGCTGCGCGCGCAGATGCTTTGCCACCTCCGGCCCGACATAGCCCATGTTTCCAGTGATGAGCACCTTCAGCATCGTCACCTCTTACGCCACCAACCAAAGCACGATTTAAAATGATCCAAAATGCATTATAATATATAATGCACTTCCGTCCAGTAAATCCATCGCCGCCTTTGTCCAGAGGCCGGGGGAGGAGCAAGCGAGACGATGAACACGGGCAGGACCGCACTTTTCCGCGACATTCGGCGGCCGGAAGCCCCCCGCACCGGCATGCCGATCCGGCCACCACCCATTTAATTTTAATCCAGCCAAATTAAATAAATGCCTTGAATCGGACAAACCGGAACCGCAAATCTGGGCAGCTTTATTCGAGCGCTTTCATTGAAGATTTGAGAGACAGAGCATGACGCTATCCGCCGGCGACTGGGTTGTGGTGCGCAGCAAGGAAGAGATCCTGGCCACGCTCGACGCGAATGGGCGCCTCGAAGGGCTGCCGTTCATGCCGCAGATGTTCAAATGGTGCGGCCAGCGTCTCCAGGTTCACAAGCGCGCCCACAAGACCTGCGATACGGTGACCGGATACAACACCGGCGAATGGCTCGGAAGACGCCTGCCCCATGCGGTGCATCTCGACCTGCGCTGCGACGGCGAGGCCTATGGCGGCTGCCAGGCAGCGTGCCTGATCTTCTGGAAGGAGGCCTGGCTGTCTCCGGTCGACCCGGCGCAAGCCGCCGCGGCCGATCGCGATCACGCCGCCGCGCGCCAGCCTTCCGGCGGATGCACGGCGCGCGCGGTGTGGGACGCGACCAAGTCGCCCGACCAGATCGCGGGAAAAGGCCCCAGATATTCCTGTCAGGCCACCGAGCTGCCGAGCTACACCCAACCGCTCAAATGGTGGGACGCGAGGCAATATGCCGAGGACATCGCGTCCGGCAACGTCTCGGTCGGCAAGATGCTCCGCGGCCTGCTCTACTTTGCCTATGTCGGCGCGACGATGGCACGACGCCCGCGGCTCGGCCGTCCGGCCCGCTGGGTCTATGACCGCGTCCAGTCGCTATGGGGCGGCGTGCCGTTTCCGCGGCGGCGTGGCGACCTCTTGACCGACAAGGACGCCCCGATTGCCGATCTCGGGCTGCAGCCGGGCGACCTCGTCCGCGTCCGGCCGCACAAGGAGATCCTCGCGACCATCGACAAGCAGACCAACAACCGCGGCATGGGCTTCGATGCCGAGATGGTGCCTTATTGCGGCAAGGTCTTCCGGGTCCGGACCCGGGTCGAGAAGTTCATCGACGAGCGGACGGGCTTCATCCGGCGCATGAAGACGCCAGCGGTCATCCTGGACGGCGTCTACTGCCAGTCGCGCTATAGCGAGAACCGCCTGTTCTGCCCGCGCGGCATCTTTGCATGGTGGCGCGAGGTCTGGCTGGAGAAGGTGCCGGCCACCGCGATCGAGCGTCCGCCGGTGGCTGAGACCGTCGACGTTCCCAGACGGGCGACGGGCTGACGGCCAGACACATCGTCGGCCGCGATCGAAGGGATCGCGAGGTTTCCGCCGGCTCCGCAGGACCCTGCCGCCTCTGTGTACGCACCAGACAGCGCGGCAAGATCACCGCAGGGCCGTGCTCCGACGCTTGAGAGTCGCGCGGACTTTGCGTCCGCGCCAAGCGCAGCGGCTGCGGCTCACCCCAGCGACAGCTTGCGCGCGACGAAGGCCTCGGCGTAGCGCTCGGGCGCGCGGCATTCCATGCCGCGCAGCCGCGCCAGGCCCATGAACGTCTCCGGATCGAACCATTGCTTGGAGCGTTGGCTGCCGAAATGCGACATCAGCAGCGCGACCTTGCGCTTCATGACGATCTCCGGCACCGGCATGTAGACGTTCGGCCGACCGAGATCGCCGTCCCACTTCGGGATCTCGTATTCGAGGACGAGATGATCGCGAAACGTGTTCCAGACGAGCCGGTTGACCTGGCGATGGTCCTGATGCGCATCGTGGCGGCGGTGGGCGAGAATGACGTCCGGTTCGATCCGGCCCTTCAGCGCCTCGAACCAGGCCTTGATCTCCTCGCCCTGCTCCGGAAAGAAGCCGTCGCGGAAATTCATGATCTCGAGGCTGCGCCCCGCCGCCTCGGCGAGAAAGTCGTCGGCCGATGCCTTCGCCTCGGTGCCGCGCTCGCCATTGCCGCTCAGCACGCACCAGTGGACGTCGAGGCGAACCCCCTGGTCGAGCCAGGTCAGAAGCGTGCCCCCCGCGCCGATCTCGATGTCGTCGGAATGCGCGCCGAGACAGAGGACCGAAAGCCGGTCGCCGCGACCGGCGAGCTTGAGGGCTCTCATCCGTTCACCACGGCCGGAAGGTTTCCGCCGAAATGCCAGGGCGTGTCGCCGCGCTCGATCATCTCCTCGAGCACCTGACGGTCCCTGAGCGTGTCCATGGCCCGCCAGAACCCTTCGTAGCGATAGGCCATCAGCAGGCCGCGATCGATCAGCCGCTTGAACGGCTGGACGACGAGTTCGTCGCCTTCCTCGATGTAATCGAAGATCTCCTTGCGGAAGATGAAGTATCCGCCGTTGATCCAGATGTCGGAATCATTGCTCGCCGCCATGCGGCCGACCTTGCCGCCGGCATCGAACTCGGCGAGGTGAAAGCTGATCGGCGGATGAATCGCGATGAAGCAGCCGATCATGCCGCTTCGCTTGAAGCGATCGATCATGTCCGGCAGCGGTGCATCGGTCAGACCGTCGCTGTAATTGGCGAGGAAGATCTCCTCATCCTGCACCATGTGCCGGACGGCCCGCAGGCGCTGGCCGATGTTGCGCCAGATGCCGGTGTCGACGAGCGAGACGCGCCAATCCGCCGGGCGCTCGCCCAGCAGTTCGACCTTCTTGCCGAATTGCGAGATGGTGCAGTCGGTCGTGGCGGCCTGATTGTAGTTCAGGAAATAATCCTTCACCACATTGGCCTTGTAGCCGAGGCAGAGAACGAAGTCGCGATGCCCGTACTGGCTGTAGTACTGCATCACGTGCCAGAGGATCGGCTGGTGGCCGATCGGAATCATCGGCTTCGGGATGCTCTCGGAATATTCCCTGATCCGGGTACCAAGTCCTCCACAGAACAACACGACCTTCATGGCTCGACGTCCTTCGGATTCGTAATCTCGGAAATGAGCAACATTATCTTTCAACCTCGCCGGCCAGCCTCGACGACGGCTCGCCGCCTCCTCCGGTCGGGGAGCGCCCTTGCGACGATTCCGTCCGGCAGCGGAATTCAACCTGTCGCAAAGCAGCGCCCCGCCCGCAATTAATAATCCTGTTGTATTTTATTTTAAACGATATTTTTGGCGGCCAGCATTGAAATATCCGCTTCGCCGACATTAATCCGCCACACGCATCGGCCGATCGCCCGTTACGCGGCATCCCATAGCAAAAACAGGAGCTCCGGAGCGCTGGACGGCGCGTCGGCATTGTTCATTCCCATGCCAGTCCCGGTATTTCGGGACCATTCGACAGCGTCCGCAAAAACGGCCGTCGATTTTATTTGTTTAAATTAAATGCCAGATTATATAGTGCCGGCCGAGCCGCTATTTTAACCGAGTTTCGAACACCGATATCCCATGCATTACGTGGATCAGCCCGAGACTCTCGATCGGAACGGCATGCCGGCCGCCATCATGGCGGAGCGGCAAGTCCAGGGGCGCAAATGGCCCGTCCACTACGCCGCGGTGGAGCCTTTCGCGATCGCGGCGGACATCGCGACGATTACCGCATCCAGTGTGCTGTCCGGCTTTCTCTATCATCTGCAGGACGCCGTCGGCGCCAACGACGTCAGCAAATCGGTTGGCCTGGCGATCCTGGTGTCGGCGCTGTTCGTGTCGCTGATGAAGGTCCGCGGCATGTACCGCCCGGCCGAGCTGCTGATCCTGCGACACCAGATCCGCGCGGCCTGCCTGACCTGGATCACCGCCTTTCTCGTGCTGGCCGGCGCGCTGTTTGCGCTGAAGATCGGCAGCGAGTTCTCGCGCGGCACCAGCATCGTGTTCGCGACGCTCGGGCTGATGGCGCTGATCCTCAACCGCCGGATCACCGAATACCTGCTGGCGAAGGGCCTCGCCGAGAAACGGTTCTCAGGCCGCAACATCGTTCTCATCACCGACGAGGCGGGCAAGGACAATGCCGGCCTGACCCAGGCGCTCACGGACACCGGCTTTCGCGTCAAGCGACACTTCCTGCTTCCCGCCCCGGGATCCGATTCCGATGAGCGACGGCGGATTGTTGCGGGCGTGATCGATTTCGTGCGCGGCTCCGACATCGAGGAGATCGTGGTCGGCGCCGGTCCCGCTCCCTGGTCCGAGTTGCGCTCGCTGGGCGCCGAGTTGCGCGTCCTGCCATTTCCGGTGAGCTTCGTGCCGGTAGGCACCGCCTCCGAGATCTTCAAGCGTCCCCGCCACGAGCTTGGCAGCGCCGTCTGCATCGAGCTGCAGCGCGGCCTGATGAGCCCGCTCGAGCACGCGACGAAACGGCTCATGGACCTGGCGCTCTCGGCGGCTGCGCTGACGCTGCTTTCGCCGCTGCTGCTGCTGGTCGCGCTCGCCATCAAGCTCGACTCGCCGGGACCGGTGCTGTTCCGGCAGCAGCGCTGCGGATTCAACGGCCGATCCTTCCAGATCTACAAATTTCGCACGATGTCCGTGCTCGAGGACGGCCCCTCCATCGTGCAGGCGCAAATCGGCGACAGCAGGTTCACGCGCCTCGGGGCGTGGCTCCGGAGAACCAGCATCGATGAGCTGCCGCAGCTTCTGAACGTCTTGAACGGCAGCATGTCCCTGGTCGGACCGCGTCCGCACGCTTTGGCCCACGACAACGAGTTCGACAAGCTTGTCCGCAACTACGCGTTTCGCCGCCGGGTCAAGCCGGGATTGACCGGGTGGGCGCAGGTGCACGGTTGCCGAGGGCCGACGCCGACGCGTGCCTCCATCGAGGAGCGCGTCGAGTTCGACCTGTGGTACATCGACAATTGGAGCCTGTCGCTGGACATCGCCATCCTGCTCCGGACGCCGATCGAGCTGATTCGCGGCAACAACGCCTATTAGGCCAGATGCGGAGAATGAAGCTGCGGACCAATCCGGTGAATTCGCCCGCCGGAACCAGGACCATGCCGCGGCGCTCGACCGCCTGTCTGCGCAAGGCGCGCCAGCGAATCGGCCAATCGGGTTCGCGGATCCCGCGAGTTCAAACCAGCCGCACGTCCGAGAAGCGACTTCGCCACGCAGCACAGCTTTTTAGCAGACCGGCCTGGCACCTGACGCCGTTCAAGCCCGCTGACGGCGCCCCTTCGGGACACCGCTGCCGTTGATCGCGAATTCCTCGATCCGATGCCCGGTCTTGATCGCCGCGACCAGCCAACGCGGCTGCTTGCCGCGGCCGGACCACGTCTCCGACGTCTGCGGATTGCGATATTTCGGCAGGACCCGGGGATATTTGCGTCGCGCCTTGCCGTTGCCGTTGTAGGGCTGCGCGCCCTCGCTGCCAGCCCCCTCGATGGCGCCGCGACTGCGGTTGAGAACCGCCAGGCGACGTTCGAGCTCGCGCTTCTCTGACGTGATCCTCACGGCGAGGATCTGACTGATCTGCTCGTGGAGAGACCAGAGGTCATCGAAAGACATCGCCTCGAAATCGATCTTCTTGGTGGACATGCAGCGACCTTTATCTGTGATCTCTATCCTGCCGGATTAATGTCATATAATTCGGTATTTCGATCCGCAAGAGGCCCGCTGTCGGAAAAACTGAATATTTGAGATATATCCACTTGCCGACGCATTTGGTTGTAACTCAACAAATAATCAACCCGCAACCCCATTTCGGGGAAATGTGTCTTTCAATCACCCTGCGCCGGCCAACGACCTGCTCGACCGAGTCAAAAAACGCCGAATAGCCGCGATCTGCAAGGAATTTCGATGTCGTATGGCAAAAGCGCGCCAGAATGACGCGATTTTGAATGACGAAAACGGACACGTTTCGGCAGCCGAGCGGGTCCGGTGAGGACGCACGCGCGAAGTGCGCAACAACCTACACAACCTATTCTGGCGAAACAGCCAATAACCCGGATCGAGATATTTATGCATCTGCACAAAATGCCAGAAGCAGGTTTAATTACGCACAACATCTGGAATATGCCGCCGAGCTGCCGAAATGCGTTCATCGGCACGGACGGTCGCGCGCCGGCGGGGCCGCAAGATGTTCAGGGCACAGGCCCGCGAATCACAGCGCGCGGAGCCCGTCGCCCGATGCGACTCCAGCAAGAGACTTCCTGCAGGAGACGACTGGCTGTCGTCAGTCGCATCTTCGGTTTGGAAGACTACTCGGTCTCCGCGCGGCGACGCGTTCTCTCGCCGGCAGCGTCATCCCGCCCCTGCCGCGGGTTCTGCCTCGCGTTCCGGCTGCTCGCGATCGGAGCCGAGCCGGCAGGCCTCCACACACGCGGCTTCACCGCTGCGCCGTCAGCGCCGAGCGCACGCGGTCGCCACCTGCCCCCCAATGGCACTGCTCGGGAAGGCAAACATCTGATGCCGGCGCGGGAAGTTCTTCAAGGACGTGACAGATCGGCGGCGTCCCCCAGCAGCGCTACAAGGACCTCGGCGAGATGAACCCGGAGCAGCCCTGGGAGCCACGCTCGACACCGAGGCGCGCACGCCGCTGCCGGTGAAGATCGTCCTCGGCTTGGCGGCCCTGGTCGAGGACCGGACGCTGGCGCGGCAGCTTCTCGATCGACGGAGACGCGGCGGCAGCGTCTGCCGTCGACAGACGCCGTGCCAGCGGCAAGGTCTGCCGTCCTATTTCCGTTGTTTGGTCCGGCCGGGCACAGTGCGCTGCGGCGCAACCAGGTGAGCCGTGCCACGCCGATACCGGTTCGCCACGGCGCGACGACTGGGCGTACTGGATGGCTCGGCGCGCTTCTCGACGCTGCAGTTGATGGACTGGAGTTCGTCAAGGAGAAGGTCGCAGAGCTCGATCTGCGAGATCAAGACTGCTGGCGTCGACGGTTCCGACGACAGCACTTGCAGGCGTGATCTGGCAGCCCGCATCGTCTTCAATGATTTATGCACGGCATTCGAAGCGCCGCCGCCAATGTCCAACTCGTCTTCAATCAACGCGGTACTCAACTCGTCACACAAGGACGGACCCCACTCGTTGGCGAGATTTGAGGGATTTTTTCTCGAACGCCCGCGAACTGCCGTCGCGGCGACGTACGGCTCCGATGACCGGAATTAAATTAACCACTCGCGACAAGTTAATTTACCATCTGAACGGCAAGATAATTAAATACTTCCGGCGCAAGCCGCGGTTGGGAGTAATTTTTTACCGCGTCCCCGAAAGGACTTATTAACCACCCTTGGTCGATGATAATTGAAGCTTTAGTTTGTTCTCATTACAATTTTTTGTGTCGCAACGGTATTCGAGGGCGCGCAGGAAATTATTTAATTTTAGATTGCGTAAAACAAATAACGCAACCACTCGATTTAATACGCCGGACTGAGCGCACAAGCGATCGGTCAGGACGTGGCGCCTCGAGCCCGCCGTTTCGAAAGGCCCGCCCGTCGCCAGATCCGACGCCCGGGCGCGAGGAGCGATACCGACGCCCGGGATTCGGCTTAGTCACCAATGCAAGCGGCTGCTTCACCAGATCATCGGCCGTTCCGGCGCTCCGCAGACCACGGCATGTCGATACCGGAGCCCCCGAGGCGTCATCACCGCCACGCGCCGGAGGCATCCCGGATAGATCGCGAGATTGTAGTGAAACGGAGTGGCCTCGAAGGCGCCATGCAGCCGGCACAGCCGGCTGAGATCCGGGCCGCACTCCGTCAGCGGATAAAGCCGGCCCGCCAGCGCCGGGGCGGACGTGCCGGTCATGAGAATGACGACCGCGGCAGCAGCGATCCTGATGGCGTTCGACAAGGCATGCTCCTTCGAACCAATGACCTGCCGAGCAGCATAGACTTGGATGGCGGCCGGCGACAACCGATCGTCCGGGCGGCACGAGCACGCGGGCCGGCGGCTTCGGGAAACGCCGCCGCGACTCGGATAACCGTTGCTCAACTGCTTTCTGCTTAGATTTTCAGGCGTTTCGTCGGGTCTGATGACGCGCGGCGGCACCTATGCACAGCCGTTGCGATGTCGGCCTGGCAAGAGGTAATTTGGTGAGGTCTGACTGTGACCTAATTAGCACGTCACGGCAAAAGCGGGCTGGGACGAACAGTGGTCCGCTTTCGCCAGGGGGGACCGCCGGGTAGGTTGGGAACTAGTGGGATGGCGTTGTCCCTCCGTGGGGGAGGGAATGGCGTGGGGACGTATTTTTGTCGTATCCGGGAATGCGTTTGAAGATCTTGATCAAGCCGCCTGGATCGACCGGCGGTGCAGGGTCTGTCGTCGGCAAGGGTGCAGCGAGCCCGATGGGTCTACGCCGCCTTGGTCGTGCCTCGCGTGGTCTCGCGATGGCAGCGATGCTGGCGCTGCTGCCGGCCTGCTCTTTGCTGCCCGGGACCGGCCCGACCAGCGACGCGGTGAACGACAACGCCACGTCCAGCGTCCGGTCCAATACCGCCCTTCCCTATGCCCTTGTCGACGTCAGCTCGGAGACGATCGGCTTCCTGTCCCAGCCCAATCTGGTGACCTTCCAGGGCGTATTTCCCGACAAGCGGCCGAAGCCGGTGCAGGTCGCCGGTGTCGGGGACGTCCTGAACGTGTCCATCTTCGAAGCGGCCCCAGGCGGATTGTTCACGCCGCCGACCGCGGCCGGGGCCCGTCCGGGCAACTTCGTGGATCTGCCGGCGCAGGCGGTGGATCAGCAGGGCAACATCCGCGTTCCCTATGCCGGCGAGATCGCGGCCGCCGGCCGGACGCTTCCCCAGATCGAGCAGGAGATCGTCTTCCGCCTGCAGAAGCGCGCGCTCGAGCCGCAGGTTGTCGTCAGCCTGAACCAGCAGCATTCGAGCGTGGTCAGCGTTCTCGGCGACGTCAACACGCCCGGCGTGCTGCC